>NZ_CP115554.1:4800000-7443147 GCF_027856995.1 Pseudoduganella sp. SL102 | reverse complement strand
TGATCTGGCGGGGGTTTTTTGCTTTCCAGCACCTGTTTTGGTTATAAACAAAAACCGGGGACAGGCTCCGATTTCGTCTGGAAACCGATAGCAAAACCAGTGACAGGCTCCGATTTCGGGAAACCTTTCGAAAACAATCGGAGCCTGTCACTGGTTTTCAGAAAGCTTTCGAAAACAATCGGAGCCTGTCACTGGTTTTCAGGAAGCTTTCGAACATAATCGGAGCCTGTCACCGGTTTTGATGCTTTCCGAGGTCCCGGCTACGCCATCGATTCCGCTGCACCTGCCTGTCATCGCCAGGTCACGTCATCCTTATAGACTGCTCCTTTTCATTCGAAGAGGCCCGCATGAAGCTCCCCCGTCTTTCCCTGTTATCGCTCGCTGTCATCCTGGCCGCCTGTGGTGGCGATAACGATTCGCCGCCTGCCGCCGCGCCCGTCAAACCCCAGGTCAGCGGTTTGTTCCTCGATGGAGCGGTCGAGGGAGCGGAATACGTGGCGGGGACAGCGGCGCGGGCAATGACGGGCAGCAAGGGGGAGTTCACTTGCGCCGAAGGCGACACGGTCGCCTTCACGCTTGGCGGCGTTTCACTGGGCAGCGCACCATGCGCCGCAACGATCACGCCGCTGCAACTGGCCGGCGCCGACGACGTCAAGGACAGCAAGGTCACCAACCGCCTGCTGGCACTGCAACTGCTGGACGACGATGGCGATCCCGCCAACGGCATCAGGATCACGGCCGACGCCCGGACCGCGCTGGCAGGCAAGAACCTCGACTTCACCGCCGCGCCCGCGGCCTTCGACAAGGCACTCGCCGCGCTGCTGGCCTCCGCCGGAACGAAATACGCCGCCCGCACCATCGACGACGCCCGCCGCATGCTGGTGCGCGAGCACTTCGAGGATACGCTGGCATCGAAGCTGAACGCGCCGGTCGTCGAAAAATTCACGCAAGGCACGGTCGACGTCAGCGTGACCCGCTATCAGATCCAGGCCCACGGCAAGTTCCATATTCCCTATGAAGGCGGCAACGGCAAAGTGAAGCAGGACTTCCCGCTGGGTTTCCTGCCCTCGTATGGCTCCGCGCTGGCGTTCAAGGGCGCCAGCGCCAACGGCGACCTGGAGTTCTATGGCCTGACCGACCGCGGCCCCAACGGCGATGGGCCTAACGTGCCGTCTCTCAGCGGTTCCGGAACGATGGGCAGCAAGATATTCCCGTCGCCGTCGTTCACGCCCTCGATCGGCCTGATCACCGTCGGCAAATCCGGTGCGGTGCTGAGCTCGTCCATGCCGCTCAAGGCTTCCGCCGCGGTGAACACCAGCGGCCTGCCGATTCCGGAAGGCTCGCTCGGCAATTCAGCGGAAATTCCGGTCATGGACACGATGAAGTTCGACGCCGCCGGCAAGGCGAAATTCGACGTGAACGGTATCGACAGCGAAGCCGTGGTGTTCGACAAGGCCCGCAATGCGCTGTGGGTTTCCGACGAATACGGCCCCTTCATCGTCAAGGTCGACGCAGGCAGCGGCGTCATCCTGGCGAAATATGCCCCGGGCACCGGCTTGCCGAAGATCTTCGCCAGGCGCCGCGCCAACCGCGGCATGGAAGGCCTGACGCTGGACAGCGGCACGGACAAGCTGCATGGTTTTCTGCAAAGCCCGCTGAGCGACGGCAGCGCCCTGTATGCCGTCACCGGCAAGAACGAGCAGGTCGAGCGCTTCGCGCGCTTCACCCGCTGGGTGGAATTCGATCCGAAAACCGGCGCGGCAACGAAGATGTACGCCTACCCGATCGCGGCCGCCGATTACCAGGATGGCCGTACCGGCAACGCCAAGCTGGGCGACGTGGCCGCGCTGGGCAACGGCAAGTTCATCGTCATCGAGCAGGGCGCTGATCCGTCAGGCAAAGTATTCAACAAACTGATGCTGGTTGAAATCGGCAATGCCACCGATATCGCCGCCGCCGCGTTCAACGCCGATACGTCGGATCTCGAAAAGAGCTCGATGGCCGGCGCCGCCGTCAATGGCGCCGACTGGTCGAAGGTGATGCCGCTGAAGAAAACACAGTTGCTCGACCTGAATGCGATCGGCTGGCTGGCCGAGAAGGCCGAAGGCCTTGCCGTCGTCGACGGCAATACGCTGGCGATCGTCAACGACAACGACTTCGGCCTGAAAACCCGGGTCTTCGCTCCATCCGGCGAAGCGGTGGCCGATGCCGATGTCACCAAGTGCAATGTCGATGCCGCCGGCACGATCGCCACCGCCAGTGCGCCTGGCTGCAACGCCGCGAATACGATCCATGTGGCGCGCGGCACCGATCCGGAACGGCCGAGCCGGCTGTGGCTCCTCAAATTCGGCAAGCCGCTCAGCAGTTACTGATCGTGTGCGCCGCTCCTGCCGGATCGCACATAATGCCGGCAGGAGACCAGCATGAGCGCAGATTACGACACCATGGAGGTGAAGGGCGGCCGCCCCGTCAAGATGTGGACGCACGGCGTGCCTGTGGAGCCGGAGGCAAAGGAGCAACTGGCGAACACGGCGAAGATGCCCTTCATTTACAAGCACATCGCCGTAATGCCCGATGTCCACCTGGGCAAGGGATCGACGATCGGCAGCGTGATCCCCACGCTGGGCGCCGTCATTCCGGCCGCGGTGGGCGTCGACATCGGCTGCGGGATGATGGCCGCAAAGACCACGCTGACGGCCAGCGACCTGCCCGATAACCTGGGGCCGCTGCGCAGCGCGATCGAGAAGGCGATTCCGCACGGCCTGTCGCCGAAGACGCGCGGCTTCAAGGGGCGCGACGAAGGCTCATGGCAGAATCCGCCGTCCGCCGTCGATATCGCTTGGTCGCAGTTGAAGGACGAGTTCGATGTCATCTGCGCCAAGACGCCGAAGCTGCGGCATACCAACAACTACAAGCACCTCGGCACGCTCGGTACCGGCAACCACTTCATCGAAGTCTGCCTCGACGAGGAAGGCACCGTCTGGCTGATGCTGCACTCCGGTTCGCGCGGCGTGGGCAATGCCATCGGCACGCATTTCATCGAACTGGCGCAACAGGACATGCGCACCCACCTGGCCAACCTGCCGGACCGCGATCTCGCGTACCTGAAGGAAGGCACGCAGCATTACGACGATTATGTGGAAGCGGTGGGCTGGGCGCAGAAGTTCGCCCGCATGAACCGCGAGGTCATGATGCAGAACCTGGTCAAGGCTGTCCGCAGCGTCATCAGGAAACCTTTTGAAACACACGTGGAAGCCGTCAACTGCCACCACAACTACGTACAGAAGGAACGCCACTTCGGCCAGGATGTGCTGGTGACGCGCAAGGGCGCCGTGTCGGCCAAGGCCGGGGAGCTGGGCATCATCCCGGGCTCGATGGGCGCGCGCAGCTACATCGTGCGCGGCAAAGGGAATGAAGACAGCTTCACCAGCTGCAGCCATGGCGCCGGCCGCACCATGAGCCGCAGCGAGGCCAAGCGCCGCTTCACGCGCGAAGACCAGGTGCGCGCCACCCAGGGTGTGGAGTGCCGCAAGGACGAAGGCGTGGTGGACGAGATCCCGATGGCGTACAAGGATATCGACGCCGTGATGCACGCCCAGCGCGACCTGGTCGAGGTGGTGCATACATTGAAGCAGGTCGTCTGTGTGAAGGGCTGATGCGATGATCGAGCTGGATGGCTCAACAGGAGAGGGCGGCGGACAGATCCTGCGTTCGTCGCTGACGCTGTCGATGATCACGGGGCAGCCGTTCCGGATCAGGAACATCCGCGCCAATCGGCCGAAACCCGGCTTGATGCGGCAACACCTGATGGCGGTGCGGGCCGCCGTTGCCGTATGCAACGCGGACGTCAGCCAGGCGGAGGTGGGCTCCACCGAACTGGCATTCACGCCGCGCTGCATCAAGGGCGGCGTCTACGAATTCGCCATCGGTACCGCCGGCAGCGCCACGCTGGTCATGCAGACATTGATTCCCGCCCTGCTGCATGCGGATGTGCCCTCGGTGGTGAAGGTCAGCGGTGGCACCCACAACCCGAAAGCGCCGCCGGCGCACTTCATCGAACGTGCCTATGTGCGCCTGTTGCAGGCCATGGGCGCCCAGGTCGACTTCGAGCTGAAGCGCTTCGGGTTCTATCCCAACGGCGGGGGCGAAGTCTGCGCCGCCATCTGGCCTTGCGCGCAATTGCGCCAACTGCACCTGCCCGAGCGGGGCACGCTGCATCAGGGACGTGCGGAAGCCTATGTGGCGGCGATCCCGCTCTCGGTCGCGCAACGCGAACTCGAATGCATCGGCAAGGCGCTGCACTGGCGGGACGACCAGTTGTCCGCGCATCCGCTGTCCAACGACCAGGGGCCGGGCAATGCGATCGTGATCGTGCTGGAGAGCGAACACGTGACGGAAGTGTTCTCGTCGGTGGGCGAGAAGCGCCGGCGCGCCGAGGACGTGGCCGGCGACGCGGTGCTCGAGGCGCGGCGTTACCTGATCTCCGGTGCCGCGGTGGGCGAACATCTGGGCGACCAGCTGATGCTGCCGCTCGCGCTGGCCGGCGGCGGCAGCTACACGCTGGATCATGTGTCGCAGCATGCGATCACGAATGCGGAAGTGATCGCGCAATTCCTGCCGGTGCACGTGACATTCGAGGCCGGGGAGCGGTACAGCACGTGCACGATAGCGCCAAGGGCGGCCTGAGAACGATGGCGGCCTAAGGCAGGCCGCGCAGGCCGCGCACATCGTCCCACGCCAGCCCATGGCGTGCCAGGTACTTCTTCAACCGGTCGGCATCGTTCGGCTTGGCCTTGTCCATGCGCGACACGCCAAACAGCTTGCGGCCGGCATCGGACAGGCTTGCGCAATCCGCGCAGACTGCTACCACCGCCTCCAGCTGCAGCCTGTCGAACAGGTCCAGCGCCGCGATCCGCTCGCGGCCGAGCAGCGTCTCCAGGTCGACGACACCGCATCCCGGCGCTTCCGGCTCGCGCCATGCCTGACGCAGGCGGCCGATCTCGGCATCGGCCACCGATGTCGTGATACGGCCACCCTCGGCCAGGGTAGCCATGCGTGTCACCGACGCATACAGGTCACGGAAATTCCCCTTCCACCGCGCGCCGGGTGAGGTCGCGAAGCGCAGGAACCCGGCACGCGACTCCTTGTTGAAACGGGCCACCTGGCCGATCTCGACACCGGCTTGCTCCAGCAGGTAATCCAGGTTGGGTTCGATGTCTTCCGGGCGCTCGGCCAGGCTGGGCAGCGAGTAGGTCCACAGGTTGATGCGGGCGAACAGGTCTTCGCGAAAACGGCCGGCTGCCACCTCGTGCGCCAGGTTGCGGTTGGTACCGGCGATGAGCTGGAAATCGCTTTGCACTTCGAGATCGCCGCCTACCGGCAGGAAGCGTTTCTCCTCCACCGCCTTGAGCAGCATGGCTTGCTCATCCAATCCCAGTTCACCGATTTCGTCGAGGAACAGCAGGCCCTTGTGCGCCGTGCGCAGCAAGCCGGGCCGCTCGGTCGCGGCCCCGGTGAATGCCCCCTTCACATGGCCGAACAGTGTCGACGCGGCGCCATCGCCATGCAGGGTGGCGCAGTTGATTTCCACGAAGCGGCCGTTGAGCTGGTGGCGGATTTTCTTCAGCTCGAAAATCCGGCGTGCCAGGAAGGATTTGCCGGCTCCGGTGGGACCCATCAGCAGCATGGGTGCGCGCGAGCGGACCGCCACGTGTTCGATTTCATCGATCATGCGATTGAAGCGTGCATTGCGCGTGGCAATGCCGGATTTCAACAGCTCCACCCCTTCCGTACGGGCATGGGAAAAGCGTTGCGCGATCAGGTCATAACGGGACAGGTCCAGGTCGATCAGCGTGTACTCCCCGGGGCTGCCGAGGCCGTGGCGGCGCGGTGGCGAGGATTGCAGCAGGCAGCCGGGAAAATAGCGTGCCTCGGTCATCAGGAACAGGCAGATCTGGACCACGTGCGTGCCGGTGGTGATATGGATCCAGTAGTCCTCCTTGTCGGTGTCGAAAGGATAGCTGCGGGCAAAATCGAACAGGCAGCCATAGACCTCTTCGAAATCCCACGCGTCGCGCAGCGGCAGTTCGTGCGCCTGCACGACGGTCTCCGGCGACACCGTGCCGATGTCTTCCTTCAGCTGCCTGGCGAGCGCCTGGGCGGGCGTGCTGTAAAGCAGCTCGAAGCGGTCGACGACCAGGTCTTCATGCTGGGCCAGGGCCACGCTGGGCCGCCACTTTTCCCAGCGTGCGCTGCCCTTGCCGCCGTCCAGCTGGGTGCCCAGGAAGCCGATGATGACCGTCTTCTTCATTTTATAAACCATTATACGAAAAGATAAATTCTAACGGTTGGCTGTTTTCGTTGCCAGCCTTAATACTCGGAAAATCAACCACTTGCGATTTTCATCACGCATGGCACGCCAATTGCAGAAGAGATGGAAGAAGGCTGGCCGAGGTGGCTGGCCACGACAGGGGAAACTCATGGATTGGGTGATCAGTGTGACCGGCATGGCGCCGGATCGGCAATCGCCCGGGCTGACGGTAGTCGGCCGGGGCACGAACGGTGGCGCATGGCGCTTCCATGTGCACGGCCCGCGCTGGCAGGCCAGCGTGGCACGGCAGGTTCTCGCCGAGCTGTGCGCATCGAACCCCGCACCGAACAAGGAGAATCAATGAAAACCGGACAATACGACATGATGGACGTGGAGGGCGGCAGCCCGGTGAAAATGTGGACGAAGGGCGTGCCTGTCGAGCAGGCGGCGCGCGAGCAGCTCGCCAATACCGCAAGGATGCCGTTCATCTACAAGCACATCGCGGTGATGCCGGACGTCCACCTGGGCAAGGGATCGACGATCGGGAGCGTGATTCCCACGCTGGGTGCGATCATCCCGGCAGCCGTCGGGGTCGATATCGGTTGCGGGATGATGGCCGCGAAGACCACGCTGAACGCGCGCGACCTGCCGGACAACCTGGGACCGCTGCGCAGCGCGATCGAAAAGGCCATCCCGCACGGCATGTCGCCGAAGACGCGTGGTTACCGCGGACGCGACGTGGGATCCTGGCACGATGCGCCATCCACGGTCGATGCCGGCTGGATGCAGCTGAAGGACGAATTCGATGCGATCTGCGAGAAAACGCCGAAGCTGAAGAACACGAACAATCACCGCCACCTCGGCACGCTGGGCGGCGGCAATCACTTCATCGAGGTATGCCTGGACGAGGAAGGCGCCGTATGGTTCATGCTGCACTCCGGTTCGCGCGGCGTAGGCAATGCCATCGGCACCCACTTCATCGAGCTGGCGCAGCGGGAGATGCGCACGCACATGGCGAACCTGCCCGACAGCGACCTGGCCTACCTGCGCGAGGGCACGAGCCACTACGACGATTACGTGGATGCGGTGGGGTGGGCGCAAAAGTTCGCCCGCATGAACCGCGAAGTCATGATGCGCAACCTGATCGCCGCGGTGCGCACCGTGATCGCGAAGCCGTTTGAAACGCACGTGGAAGCGGTCAACTGCCACCACAACTACGTGCAGAAAGAAACGCACTTCGGCAAGGAGGTACTGGTCACCCGCAAGGGCGCGGTGTCCGCACGCGCGGGCGAACTGGGTATCATCCCGGGCTCGATGGGCGCGCGCAGCTTCATCGTGCGGGGCAAGGGGAATGCGGAAAGCTTCCACAGCTGCAGCCACGGCGCCGGCCGCACGATGAGCCGCAACGAAGCGAAGCGGCGTTTCACGCTGGCGGACCAGGAGCGCGCCACCGAGGGCGTCGAATGCCGCAAGGATAGCGGTGTGATCGATGAGATCCCGATGGCCTACAAGGATATCGACGCCGTGATGCGGGCCCAGGATGAACTGGTCGAAGTGGTGCACACGCTGAAGCAGGTCGTATGCGTGAAGGGCTGAATGCCGAGAGCTGGATGCCGAGGGCTGAGCACTGGGTTAATGGTTGAAAGGATGAAGCGATGATCGAGATAGATGGTTCGCTGGGCGAGGGCGGCGGCCAGATCGTGCGCAGTGCATTGACGTTGTCGATGGTGACGGGGCAGCCGTTCCGGATCAGGAATATTCGCGCCGGCCGGCCCAGGCCCGGCCTGATGCGGCAACACGTGGCGGCCGTGAATGCCGCCGCCAAGGTGGCTGCCGCCGAAACCGGCCCTGTCGCGGTCGGAGGGAACGAGCTGTGCTTCGTGCCGCGCAGGCTGCGCGGCGGCGATTACGAATTCGCGATCGGCAGCGCGGGCAGCAGTTCGCTCGTGTTGCAGACGCTGCTGCCGGCCCTGCTGCACGCCGGGGAACCGTCGAGCATCAGGATTACCGGCGGCACGCACAATCCGATGGCACCGCCGGTGGAATTCCTGCAGCGAGCCTATCGGCCCTTGCTGGAAAGGATGGGGGCGCACTTCGCCATCGACTTGCGGCGGCATGGCTTCTATCCGGCAGGTGGCGGTATGGTGGAAGCGCGGGTAAGCCCGGTCGCGGCCTGGCGGCCTGTCGATTTGCTGGAGCGGGGCGATCGCAAGGGCGGCTACGCGGAAAGCGTGATCGCCGGCGTGCACCACAGTGTGCTGACGCGGGAGCTGGAATGCGTGCGTACGGCGATGGGCTGGACCGAAGAGCAGATGAAGCCCGTGGCCCTGCCCGATAGCCACGGCCCGGGCAACGTATTGCTGCTGACCGTCGAACATGACCATGTCACCGAGGTGTTTACCGCTTTCGGCGAGAAGATGCTGCGCGCCGAAGCGGTGGCCAAGCGCGCGGTGCAGGAAGCTCGCCGCTACCCGGCTTCAGGCGCCGCCGTGGGGGAATACCTGGGTGACCAGCTGATGCTGCCAATGGCCCTGGCCGGCGGCGGCAGCTTCAGTGTTGAGCGGGTATCCCAGCATGCGCGGACCAACGCGGACATCATCAGCCTGTTCCTGCCGGTGACGTTCAGGTTCGAACAGCGCGAGCGCCATGCCGTTTGCACGGTGGAGCGGCGCGCCTGACGCGGTGCCGCGGCTGGCACTGCGTCCGGCGTCAGAACAGATACTGCGCGCTGAAGCCGGCCTGCCAGTTGCGACCGGGTGCTGCCTCGTAATAGCGCTTGTTCGTGTCCCCGACGATGACCGACCCCACGTAGTCCTTGTCGAGCAGGTTGTTCAGGCGGACGAATTCCTTCAATCGCCAGCCGCCGACCGGTTGCGTGGCCGTGAAGCGCAAGTTCAGCAGGCCGTAACCCGGCGCGGCTTTTTCCCGGTTCGTGTCCTCGGCATAGACCTTGCCGTTGGCGAGCGCTTCGAGCGCCGCGCCGTAGCGGCCGCGGGCGTCCTTCCATGCCAGTTCGCCGTAAGCGGTGGTGCGCGCGACACCTGGCAGCCGGCTGCCCTCGGCCACGTTGCCGAAGGCCTGGTCGTAGACGGCACGCAGGCCGGTGAGCGCGGCGCGGGCGGAGAATCCACCGGTCCAGGATGAGTCGACGGATACCTCGATGCCCTGGCGCAGTGTCTTGCTGGCGTTGCGGTAGCTCGTGCGCCCGCCGCTGGAAGCGTCCACCACCACTTCATCGCGTGTGCGGACTTCGAACAGCGCCGCATCCACGCGGGTGTTCTCCGTCACCCGGATCTTGGTACCGGCTTCCAGGTGAGTGCTGCGCGCCGGGCGCAGTTGGTAGTTGAACCCGTCGCCGGTGCCGGAGTAGAACAGTTCATTCAATGTCGGCGTTTCAAAGCCGCGCGCCGCGCTGACGTAGACGTTGAGGTCGGGCGTGAGCTTGTACAGCGCACCCAGCACCGGCGTCGTGCGGGTGAACGTGAGATCGCCGCTGTCATTGCCATTGTCGAGGAAGCGGTCGTCGACCTCCACCTTTACGCGGCTGTGCCGCACGCCAGCGGTAAGGCGCCAGGGGCCGCTTTGCCATTCAGCTTGCACATAAGGGTCGACGTTCGAGACCTCATCTTCCTCGTCGCGGCGCAACGCGCCCTTCACGCCGAGCTGAGTGCCGGCGAAGTTTTCATAACCCTTGCGGTCGTCCGTCGAGCGGTCGTAGTCAAGGCCGACGGTGGTGCGCAGCACGCCGTGGTCGAAGCGCCGGACGTCCGTCCAGTTGATGGCCACGCCGTGGAAGTTGCGGTCGAAATCGATCACGCCGCCGGAATGGGTTGCCGGCGCCTGGAAGCCGCGCGAGAAGGATTGGTACTGCACCACTTCGCGATTGCCGCCATATGCCATCAGGTGCAGCCGGTTCTCGCCGAAATAGATGTCGTAGCTGGCGCCGGCCTGCTGGTGGTCGATGCTCTTGCGGGTGTTATAGCGGTCTGCGTAGGTGCGCTTCGGTGTCTCGGTATCGGTCGGATCGATCTCGCCGGCGCGCGGATCGCGCTGGTAGGTCGCCCACTGCACGCCGAGCGGGTCTTCCGTATCCTTCTGGCGAAGGCTGCTGGCCACCAGGGTCAGCTTGCTGCGCGAGTCCGGAGTCACGGTCAGCTTGGCGAACTGCTGGTCGCGGCGTGCCGCGCTGTGATCGCGATAGCCGTCGGTCTCGAAGCGGGAGGCGTCGACAACATAGCCGATCTTGCCGTCGCGCCCCTGCGCGCTCAAGTCGACCTTGCGCTGGCCGTCGCTGCCGGCCATGACCGACATCTCGGCCGAAGCCGGTTCCCTGCCATCTTCCGTGAAGAGCTGCACGACGCCGCCGGAATGGTTTCCGTATAAGACGGAGAACGGCCCGCGCAGTACTTCGATGCGCTGGGCGCGATCCAGGTTGAAGGTGGCGGCCTGGCCCTGGCCATCCGGCATGGTGGCCGGAATGCCGTCCGCAATCAGGCGTACACCGCGTACACCAAAGGCCGAGCGGGCGCCGAAGCCGCGCGAGGAGATTTGCAGGTCCTGTGCATAGTTCTGGCGGTTCTGCACCACCAGGCCAGGTACCGCTACCAGGGATTCCGACGCGTTGACCCGCAATTGGGCATCGCGGATACGGCTGGTATCGATGACGTCGATCGCCGCCGGCAATTCAAAGCTGGCATGCTCGATCCGGCTGGCGGTAATGACGACCACGTCGGCCAATGGTTCAGTCGCCGTGGCGGATGCGGAATAGGCCGCGCACAACGCGGCGGTAAGCTTCAGTAGGGAAGGTGGTCGCATGGATGGGCTCGCATTGATTGTCGAGCACTATACCGCGCGGATAAAAATCGCGTCGCTGGGCTTGCGAAGAGATTCTCTGTTTGCTATAGTTCCGTCCCTGCCGCAACGCACTAGTGAAAACGAAACGCTGCGGCAGGTAAGTTTGAATCGTTCACGCAACATTGCGATACAAACCGAGGGGTTGACGAGCTGCACGAAACACCGCATAATCTCATCTCTCTGCTGCTGACAAACACAACGATTTGTCGATAACTGCAGCAAGCGCCTGAGGGCAGAATTCTTTAACAATCAACAGTCGATAAGTGTGGGCGTTTGATGTGATGTGCCTCCCGGACTTCGGTCCGGAATGCTCAAAATATAGCATCAAACGCTTACACAAGTAATAAAACGTGATCATCTTCGGATGATTCGTCAGTTATTTGAGTGAGTGACCTCCGATAGCAGTATCGGAAAACAGAGATTAAACTGAAGAGTTTGATCCTGGCTCAGATTGAACGCTGGCGGCATGCTTTACACATGCAAGTCGAACGGCAGCACGGGCTTCGGCCTGGTGGCGAGTGGCGAACGGGTGAGTAATATATCGGAACGTGCCCAAGAGTGGGGGATAACGTAGCGAAAGTTACGCTAATACCGCATACGATCCAAGGATGAAAGCAGGGGACCGCAAGGCCTTGTGCTCCTGGAGCGGCCGATATCTGATTAGCTAGTTGGTGAGGTAAAGGCTCACCAAGGCGACGATCAGTAGCTGGTCTGAGAGGACGACCAGCCACACTGGAACTGAGACACGGTCCAGACTCCTACGGGAGGCAGCAGTGGGGAATTTTGGACAATGGGGGCAACCCTGATCCAGCAATGCCGCGTGAGTGAAGAAGGCCTTCGGGTTGTAAAGCTCTTTTGTCAGGGAAGAAAAGGGTACGGCTAATATCCGTGCCTCATGACGGTACCTGAAGAATAAGCACCGGCTAACTACGTGCCAGCAGCCGCGGTAATACGTAGGGTGCAAGCGTTAATCGGAATTACTGGGCGTAAAGCGTGCGCAGGCGGTTTTGTAAGTCTGTCGTGAAATCCCCGGGCTTAACCTGGGAATGGCGATGGAGACTGCAAGGCTAGAGTTTGGCAGAGGGGGGTAGAATTCCACGTGTAGCAGTGAAATGCGTAGAGATGTGGAGGAACACCGATGGCGAAGGCAGCCCCCTGGGTCAAGACTGACGCTCATGCACGAAAGCGTGGGGAGCAAACAGGATTAGATACCCTGGTAGTCCACGCCCTAAACGATGTCTACTAGTTGTTGGGTCTTAATTGACTTAGTAACGCAGCTAACGCGTGAAGTAGACCGCCTGGGGAGTACGGTCGCAAGATTAAAACTCAAAGGAATTGACGGGGACCCGCACAAGCGGTGGATGATGTGGATTAATTCGATGCAACGCGAAAAACCTTACCTACCCTTGACATGTCAGGAATCCTGGAGAGATCTGGGAGTGCCCGAAAGGGAACCTGAACACAGGTGCTGCATGGCTGTCGTCAGCTCGTGTCGTGAGATGTTGGGTTAAGTCCCGCAACGAGCGCAACCCTTGTCATTAGTTGCTACGAAAGGGCACTCTAATGAGACTGCCGGTGACAAACCGGAGGAAGGTGGGGATGACGTCAAGTCCTCATGGCCCTTATGGGTAGGGCTTCACACGTCATACAATGGTACATACAGAGGGCCGCCAACCCGCGAGGGGGAGCTAATCCCAGAAAGTGTATCGTAGTCCGGATTGTAGTCTGCAACTCGACTGCATGAAGTTGGAATCGCTAGTAATCGCGGATCAGCATGTCGCGGTGAATACGTTCCCGGGTCTTGTACACACCGCCCGTCACACCATGGGAGCGGGTTTTACCAGAAGTAGGTAGCTTAACCGCAAGGAGGGCGCTTACCACGGTAGGATTCGTGACTGGGGTGAAGTCGTAACAAGGTAGCCGTATCGGAAGGTGCGGCTGGATCACCTCCTTTCTAGAGTCGGCACTGATCGCAAGATCGTGCATCAAACGCTCACACTTATCGGCTGTTGTTAGAGAAACAGTAGAAGCGCGCGGGTCTGTAGCTCAGCTGGTTAGAGCACCGTGTTGATAACGCGGGGGTCGTTGGTTCGAGCCCAACCAGACCCACCACGAACACGGGGGATTAGCTCAGCTGGGAGAGCACCTGCTTTGCAAGCAGGGGGTCGTCGGTTCGATCCCGTCATCCTCCACCATCGCTTCTGTTAAGAAATCAAATCTAAGCCCTGCGGTTTAAATTTGATCTTTTAGAGATCACTGCTGTTTCGCTCTTTAACAATCTGGAAGAAGTAAAGTTTTATTAAGCGTATTCAGCAATGAATACACTTAGGGTAGTGTTCCGAAAGGAACGCATACAAAAACTCATCAAACACAGTAGTAAATGCTTGCGCTATAGCCGTCAAGGTTATAGGGACAAGTGAATAAGTGCACATGGTGGATGCCTTGGCGATTACAGGCGATGAAGGACGTAGAAGTCTGCGATAAGCTTCGGGGAGCTGACAAACGAGCATTGATCCGAAGATTTCCGAATGGGGAAACCCGGCCTTATAGGTCATCACTCACTGAATACATAGGTGTGTGAAGCGAACGCGGCGAACTGAAACATCTAAGTAGCTGCAGGAAAAGAAATCAACCGAGATTCCCAAAGTAGTGGCGAGCGAAATGGGAAGAGCCTGCATATGATAGTCGGACTGGTAGTGGAAGCCTCTGGAAATAGGCGCCATAGTGGGTGATAGCCCCGTACGCGAAATCAGACCGGTGGTACTAAGTATGCGACAAGTAGGGCGGGACACGAGAAATCCTGTCTGAATATGGGGGGACCATCCTCCAAGGCTAAATACTCGTAATCGACCGATAGTGAACCAGTACCGTGAGGGAAAGGCGAAAAGAACCCCGGGAGGGGAGTGAAATAGATCCTGAAACCGTGTGCATACAAACAGTCGGAGCGGACTTGTTCCGTGACGGCGTACCTTTTGTATAATGGGTCAGCGACTTACATTCAGTAGCGAGGTTAACCGAATAGGGGAGCCGCAGAGAAATCGAGTCCGAACAGGGCGCTAGTTGCTGGGTGTAGACCCGAAACCAAGTGATCTATCCATGGCCAGGTTGAAGGTGCGGTAACACGCACTGGAGGACCGAACCCACTAATGTTGAAAAATTAGGGGATGAGCTGTGGATAGGGGTGAAAGGCTAAACAAACTTGGAAATAGCTGGTTCTCTCCGAAAACTATTTAGGTAGTGCCTCAAGTATCACCATCGGGGGTAGAGCACTGTTATGGCTAGGGGGTCATCGCGACTTACCAAACCATTGCAAACTCCGAATACCGATGAGTGCGAGCTTGGGAGACAGACATCGGGTGCTAACGTCCGGTGTCAAGAGGGAAACAACCCAGACCGCCAGCTAAGGTCCCAAAGATTGGCTAAGTGGAAAACGAAGTGGGAAGGCTAAAACAGTCAGGATGTTGGCTTAGAAGCAGCCATCATTTAAAGAAAGCGTAATAGCTCACTGATCGAGTCGTCCTGCGCGGAAGATGTAACGGGGCTAAGCCAGTCACCGAAGCTGCGGATATGCATTTATGCATATGGTAGGAGAGCGTTCTGTAAGCCTGCGAAGGTGTCTTGTAAAGGATGCTGGAGGTATCAGAAGTGCGAATGCTGACATGAGTAGCGATAATGCGGGTGAAAAGCCCGCACGCCGTAAGCCCAAGGTTTCCTGTTCAACGTTCATCGGAGCAGGGTGAGTCGGCCCCTAAGGCGAGGCAGAGATGCGTAGCTGATGGAAAGCAGGTTAATATTCCTGCACCGTCGTATGATGCGATGGGGGGACGGATCGCGGAAGGTTGTCTGACTGTTGGAATAGTCAGTTTCTGGTTCATAGAAGGTGCTTAGGCAAATCCGGGCACATAATTCAAGGGACTGGGACGAGCGCCCACGTGGTGCGAAGCAATCGGAAGTGGTTCCAAGAAAAGCCTCTAAGCTTCAGTCATACGAGACCGTACCGCAAACCGACACAGGTGGGCGAGATGAGTATTCTAAGGCGCTTGAGAGAACTCGGGAGAAGGAACTCGGCAAATTGGTACCGTAACTTCGGGAAAAGGTACGCCCCAGTAGCTTGACCACTTTACTGTGGAAGGGTGACAGGGTTGCAATAAAATGGTGGCTGCGACTGTTTAATAAAAACACAGCACTCTGCAAACACGAAAGTGGACGTATAGGGTGTGACGCCTGCCCGGTGCTGGAAGATTAAATGATGGGGTGCAAGCTCTTGATTGAAGTCCCAGTAAACGGCGGCCGTAACTATAACGGTCCTAAGGTAGCGAAATTCCTTGTCGGGTAAGTTCCGACCTGCACGAATGGCGTAACGATGGCCACACTGTCTCCTCCCGAGACTCAGCGAAGTTGAAGTGTTTGTGATGATGCAATCTACCCGCGGCTAGACGGAAAGACCCCATGAACCTTTACTGTAGCTTTGCATTGGACTTTGAACCAATCTGTGTAGGATAGGTGGGAGGCTTTGAAGCGGGGACGCCAGTTCTCGTGGAGCCAACCTTGAAATACCACCCTGGTTTGTTTGAGGTTCTAACCTTGGTCCGTTATCCGGATCGGGGACAGTGCATGGTAGGCAGTTTGACTGGGGCGGTCTCCTCCTAAAGTGTAACGGAGGAGTTCGAAGGTACGCTAGGTACGGTCGGACATCGTGCTAATAGTGCAATGGCATAAGCGTGCTTAACTGCGAGACCGACAAGTCGAGCAGGTACGAAAGTAGGACATAGTGATCCGGTGGTTCTGTATGGAAGGGCCATCGCTCAACGGATAAAAGGTACTCTGGGGATAACAGGCTGATTCCTCCCAAGAGTTCATATCGACGGGGGAGTTTGGCACCTCGATGTCGGCTCATCACATCCTGGGGCTGTAGCCGGTCCCAAGGGTATGGCTGTTCGCCATTTAAAGTGGTACGTGAGCTGGGTTTAAAACGTCGTGAGACAGTTTGGTCCCTATCTGCCGTGGGCGTTGGAAATTTGAAGGGGGCTGCTCCTAGTACGAGAGGACCGGAGTGGACGAACCTCTGGTGTACCGGTTGTCACGCCAGTGGCATTGCCGGGTAGCTAAGTTCGGAAGAGATAACCGCTGAAAGCATCTAAGCGGGAAACTTGCCTTGAGATGAGATTTCCCGGAGCCTTGAGCTCCTTGAAGGGTCGTTCGAGACCAGGACGTTGATAGGTCAGGTGTGGAAGTGCAGTAATGCATTAAGCTAACTGATACTAATTGCCCGTACGGCTTGTCCCTATAACCTTGACGGTTATGAATCAATGATGATTCCTCGCATTTACTCTTTGATGAGAGTTACCCTCGCTTTACTTCTTCCGGATTGAGCAGTGACGTTGCCCCATAGGGGACGGCACTGCGTACAAGTCATGCCTGATGACCATAGCAAGTCGGTCCCACCCCTTCCCATCCCGAACAGGACCGTGAAACGACTTTGCGCCGATGATAGTGCTGCAACCAGTGTGAAAGTAGGTTATCTTCAGGCTGTTACATAGAAAAACCCCGCTAGCGTGTGCTGGCGGGGTTTTTTGCTTTTGGCCACCCAGATTGTTACCAAAAAAACCGGGGACAGGCTCCGGTTTCACCACGAAACCGCCGCGAAAGCTGTAGCGAAACCGGGGACAGGCTCCGATTTCGTGGCGAAACCTGCAACGAAACCAGGATTGTGTCCCGCAGCGTGGTGTATGAAGACTTCGCCAGAGTTGGCGTTTAGGAAGGCAGCTTGAGGGCGGCCATTGTGATTCTTGAGGTAATGTTGGGTTTGCGAAGACCTTAACAAAACCACAGTAGGAGCCACAATGACCGACGCCACTATCGCATTATCCGAGCTCGCCGAAAAGGGGGCAGAAGCAGATTTCATCCGTCAAACGCTGCAGCACGCCCTGCAGCGGCTTATGGAGATGGATGTCGAAGCGCTCTGCCAAGCTGCATACGGCCAACGCAGCGATGAGCGCATTAACAGCCGCAACGGCTACCGTGACCGGGCTTACGAAACCCGGGCCGGCAAGGTTGATCTGAAAATCCCGAAGCTGCGCAGTGGCAGCTACTTCCCCGGCTTTCTCGAGCCAAGGCGCACTGCCGAAAAGGCGCTCACTGCAGTCATCCAAGAAGCCTACATCCAGGGGATCTCGACGCGCTCAGTCGATGAGCTGGTCAAGGCAATGGGCATGAGCGGGGTATCGAAAAGTCAGGTTTCCCGGCTGTGCGAAGAGATCGACGAGCGCGTACAAACGTTCTTGAATCGGCCGATCGAAGGCGATTGGCCTTACCTGTGGATCGACGCGACATACGTGAAGTCGCGCCAGGCCGGGCGGGTCGTTTCCGTGGCCGTGATAATCGCCGTGGCCGTCAATACCGATGGTGTGCGTGAGATTCTTGGCGTAGCAACTGGGCCTTCGGAGGCAGAGCCTTTCTGGACCGACTTCCTGCGCGGTCTGACGCGTCGCGGCCTACGTGGCGTGAAGCTGGTCATTTCCGACGCCCACGAAGGCCTCAAAGCCGCTGCCAGCAAAGTACTCAAAACGAGCTGGCAGCGCTGCCGCGTCCACTTCATCCGCAATGCCCTGGCCCATGCTGGAAAGGGCCAGCGACAAGCCGTACTCGCCATGATCAACACGATCTTCGTGCAGGAAACTGCGGAAGCGGCCAGTGCACAGTGGCGCATCGTTGCCGATCAGCTGCGGGCCAAATTTCCGAAACTGGCTGCGATGATGGACGATGCTGAGCACGAGGTACTGACGTTTATGACCTTCCCGAAAGCGCATCGGACCCAAATTCACAGCACCAATCCGCTTGAAAGATTGAACGCCGAGGTGAAGCGTAGAACCAACGTCATCGGTATATTCCCTAACGATGCCGCCATCATCCGCTTGGTCGGGGCCATGATGCTCGAACAGAATGACGAGTGGTCCTTGCAGCGCCGATACATGCAGCTTGAAGGATTATTGTCCTTGAGCGACAATCAGCCCGCACGGCTCTCCGCCGTGATTAACTGATCGGGGACCCAGCCCCTTGAGAATCACTTCTCATACACCACTCCTGGGGACACTATCGAAACCAGTGACAGGCTCCGATTTCGAGAACCTTTCGAACATAATCGGAGCCTGTCACCGGTTTCCTGGAAGCTTTCGAAAAGAATCGGAGCCTGTCACCGGTTTTAATGCTCTTCGAAGTCCCGGCTACCTCACTGATGCCTCCGCCGGGCGCTGCACGGCCTCGCTCCTGATTGCCGACAACCGGTCTCACGCGTACGCTTACTATAATGAAGGGTTGTCATCCCATAAGCGTCGCCATGCTCCCGTTCCTTTCGTCCGGTTCACAAATCGGCATCGCCATGACCGCCCTGTATGGCTTGCTCGGCATTACTTCGCTGCTGGTGCAGCGGCTGGCCGCCCCCACCGGCAGCTTGCGCAACCAGGTCAACGCATGGTGGCGCATCTTCCCTGTCGTCACGATCGCACTGCTGCTGTATCCACTTGGCCCCTGGTTGCTGGCAGGGCTGATCTGCCTGCTGGCAGTGCGTGAACTGGCGCCGTATGCCGATGAGGCGTCATCGCATTTCCGTCGCAATGCCGCGCTGGTCGTCAGTGCGGCGACCGCCCTTCAACTGCTCGTACCCGCGGTGTTTCCGGTCGTCCTGCCTGCGCTCATCGTTGCGCAATTCCTCTTCTTTCGGGCTCGTCCAGTCAAACCGTCACTCGTCTATCTTTTATTGTGGCTGACGATCGCGGCAGCGTGGTCGATCGTGCGGTTCATCGACATCCCGGCCGGCCCCGCAGCCAGCCTTGCATGGCTGTTTTACCTGTTCATCGTTACCGCCCTCAACGATATCGGCCAGTTCATCGGCGGCAAACTGTTCGGCAGCCACAAGATCGCGCCCACGATCAGCCCGAACAAGACATGGCAGGGCCTTGCCGGCGGCGTGGCCGTTTCGCAATTGCTGACACTGGTCCTGGGCAGCTACCTCCAGCTTGGCTCACCCGCCAGGATGGCCGCGTATGCCTTGCTCCTGTCCGTTGGGGGCTTCGCCGGCGACCTGATGTTTTCCGCCGCGAAGCGCTATCTCGGCATCAAGGATTTTTCACAACTGATCCCCGGGCACGGCGGCATTCTCGACCGGATCGACAGCCTCGTCGTCACCGCGCCACTGCTGTACATTCTGGTCATTACCATGGAAGGCACAACCTCATGAAAAGCGAACATCCGGCAGCGTGGACCACGTCCGAAGCGGGCTTCGATGCCGGCGATGGCACCCGCCTGTTTTACCGCGCGTGGCAACCGAAGTCGCCGCGCACCGACGGCCCCCAGCGCGCCCTCGTGTTCCTGCACCGGGGCCACGAGCATTCGGGACGCATCGGGCCCCTGGTCGAGCAGTTCGGTCATGGGGATGACTGGGCTTTCGCCTATGATGCGCGTGGCCACGGCCATTCGCCGGGAGAACGGGGTGCGGCGCCCGGATTCACCACGCTGGTCGATGACCTGGATGCTTTCGTCGCCCACATCGCGCAGCGCTACGGCATCGCGCGCGAAGACATGCTGGTCGTCGCGAACAGCGTCGGTGCGGTAGTGGCGGCAACGTGGCTGCATGACTATGCGCCGCGCATCCGCGGGCTGGTCATGGCCGCCGCCGCGTTCAAGATCAAGCTGTACGTGCCGCTGGCCAGACCGGCGCTCCGGTTCGCGCGCCGCTTCAAGCCCGACCTGTTCGTCACCAGCTATATCCGCCCGGGGATGCTCACCCATTCGAAGCAGGAAGCCGATGCCTACGCGGCCGATCCCCTGATCGCCAAGAGCATCTCCGCCCAGATCCTGCTGGAGCTCGCCGATACCGCGGAGCGCATCGTGAAAGACGCGGCCGCGATCGACACTCCCGTCCTGATGCTGGCGGCGGACAAGGATTACGTGGTCCATGAAGCGCCGCAAAAAGTGTTTTTCGAGCGGCTGTCCTCGCCGCTGAAACGCTATGTCCAGCTGCGCGACTGCTATCACGCCGTGCTCTATGAGCGCGACATGTCGGCGGCCCTGGCCGCATGCCGCGAGTTCATCGCCGGATGCTACGCACGCGAGCCGCTGCCGCCCACGCATTACGTGCAGGCGGACAGCGCGAGCGCCAGCGCCCGGGCCTACGCGGCACTGCAGCGCAATGAATACGGTAATCCGCTCACCCGTGCGTCGTATGCCCTGCAGCGCCGCATGCTCAAGGCGCTCGGACCGCTGAGCGACGGCATGCGCGTGGGGCTTACGCACGGCTTCGATTCCGGCGAGTCGCTGGACTATGTGTATCGCAACCACGCTGGCGGGAAGGTGATATTCGGCGCGGTGATGGACCGCGGCTATCTCGACGCGGTGGGCTGGCGCGGTATCCGCGTGCGCAAGGTGCAGCTGCAGCACCTGCTGGCACAGCGCATCGCCGCGCATCCGGTCCCGCATCCGGCCGAGAACCTCGCCACGACTATTGGCCCGGCTCATGCCGCAAACCGCGCCCAACCTCCGCTGCGTATCCTCGACATCGCGTCCGGTTCCGCGCGCTATGTGCTGGAAACCGTCAAGCGATTCCAGGACCGCCCTATCGAAGTCACGCTGTGCGACTATGCGCAGCATAACGTCGACCGCGCACGCGCGCTGGCCGCGAGCCTGCAGCTGCAGGCGAAAGTGGATTGCCGCCGGCGCGATGCATTTGACAGTGCCAGCTATGCGGGCGAAGAGGGCACTTACGATATTGCCGTGGTGTCCGGCCTGTATGAACTGTTCAGCGACAATGCCATGGTGCTGCGCTCGCTGGAAGGCGTCTTCGCCAGCCTGCGTGCGGGAGGGCACCTGATCTATACGGCGCAGCCGTGGCACCCGCAGCTGGAAATGATTGCTGGCACGCTGACCAGCCACCGTGGCGAACCGTGGCGCATGCGGCCCCGCCCCCAGGCGGAAATGGATGCCCTGGTTCGCGTGGCCGGTGGCGAGAAGATCGCCACAATGATCGGCGTGGACGGCATCTTCACCGTGTCGGTGGCACGCAAAGCCGCAGCGCCTGGCGCAGCCGGTTGACGATCGTCAGCGCGCACAGCAGCAGCACCACGCACAGCAGGCCATTGCTCCAGGCGGGCGTCACGCCCGAACCGATCAGCAGCGCGATCACGCCCAGGGCAAAGGCGCGGTCGCTCTTGCCCATCGGCCCGTCGAAACGGCGCGCCACGCCGATGCCCTGCGCCAGCACGCCGGCAAATTCGGCAAGCAGCGCCGCCACCACCACCCCGACCACCAGCGGGGCCGATATCCCGGCCGCCAGCGCGAACGGCAGATACAGGGCGGCGTCGGACACCTGGTCACCCATCTCGTTGAGCACCGCGCCCAGGCTGGTCTTGTTGCCGGTCGCGGTGGCGAGCATGCCATCGATGGCGTTCAGCGCCATCCGGAACAGCAGGAAGGCCGGCAAGCCATACCACAGGGCCGCGCTATCCGGGGCGGCGACAAGCGCCGCGCCATAGGCGCAGGAGAGGAACATCGCCGCCAGCGTTACCTGGTTCGGCGTCACGCCGATGCGGGCGAGCGACGACAGCAATGGCCGCAGCAATTGCTGGAAGCACGGTTTCAACTGGTAGATCGAGAAAGCCATCGTTGGTTTTTCCTTGCATAGAGACGGGCGATGAAACGGCTGCGACTGTAACCCATTGCGCAGTGAAGGAACACTGCGCGGCCGGGCCGGTGCTGCTCGGCCAGCAATGCCAGCACGGCGCGCACCTGCGACGGGCGCGGCGCGTGCAGGTCGAGCAGCGGCGCATGGTGATAGCACGCGCCGCGCAAGGCCGCGGCTTCCGGCAGCTCCGGCGACAGGTCGATCACGCTGCAACCGTCTGGCAGGCGCCGCGCTTCCGCGGCGGACAGGCGCCGCCCGACGAACAGGCCTGGCGCCAGCTCGGTGAACGCGGCGCGGCCGCGCTCGCGGTAGCGAACCAGCGCCCATGTGAGCAGATACCCGGCCAGGTAAGGCCAGTACAGCAGCCAAGCGGCCAGCGAATGGCGCCCACCGTCCTTGCGGAGAAAGCGCGCGTCGCGCCGGGCGTATGCCAGTGCCACCAGCAGCAAGCATGCGGCGGCATACAGGGCGAGCCAGCTGCCCAGCACGAACCAGCCGGCATGCAGCGTGATGCCGGCCGCGATCGTGTAGTAAAAGGCGACCGTCGAACGACGGGTCGCGCCGGGGCGCACGAGCCAGGCCACGGCCGCGCCCAGCGCCAGTCCCCCCAGCACGTCGGCCGCATGGTGCTGCCAGGTGAACAGCGTGCTCGCGGCCACCAGCATCAGCCACGCCGCCAGCGCGAGGCGCCGCCAGCCCCGCACCAGCGGCCGCAACGCCAGCCAGAACAGCAGGCAGTAAGCCACGTGCAGCGAAGGCAGCTGGTTGTAGGGCTGGTCCACGATATCGAGAAAGCCGTAGGCCGCGGCCAGGAACGGGTTGTCGAGGGCAGGGCGTGCCGAAGTAAAGCGGGCCGGGTAGACAGCGAACGCCAGTGCTGCCGTCACCGTTGCCAGCAGCATGCGCCGGCTCGCCACGCGTAGCTCCTCGGCGCTGCGCACGAGCAGGAAAACCAGCACGAAAAACAGCGAGGAACTGGCATAGGGAACGATCATCCATGGCCAGAACGGCACGGCGGCATCGAGCGGCAGCGCCACGCTGTGCTGCGCCGGCAGGCGCGCGGCAATCGTATGGCTGAGCGGGTAGCACAGGCCGAACACCAGCCAGTTGCCCAGCAGGTGGACGGCGCGTGCCCGCGCCGATGGCGCCTTGCCTTGTCGTGGTAATCGCATTTGGGCATTATGCAGGGCATGGAGAAAACGCATCAATACGCGCGTTGCCTGGTCCTGGCCGGTGGCGGTTTCCGCTTCGGCTATTACCTCGGCATCCACGCGGCAGCCGAGGACACCGGCCATGCGCCGGACCTGCTGCTGGCAACGTGCGGAGGCGCCGTGGCGGCTGCCACTATTGCACGCCTGCCCGATGCGGCGGCGCGCAAGGAATGGCTGGCGTCGCGGCAAGTGCACGCATTCCTCGCCGGCCTGCAATCGACCGCGCGCGCGGCACCGTTGCCGATGCTGGCCGGCGCGGCGCGGCGCTGGATGCGCCGGTCTCCCGTGCCGCTCATCCCCGACCTGTTCGACGACTACCTGTTCGAGCTGCCTGCCGGCTTGCCATTGCCACCCGCGTCCGGCCACGCGGCGCCCGCGGTGGCGATCGTCGGCGGCAAGCTGCTGTTCAACCGTGAAGAGGTGGGCCAGCCGCGCAGCGCCCGCGCGCTCTTCGTGGAAACCGTGTTCGGCGATGTCCGCGTGGCCGCCCTGGCCGATGGAACTCCCGCTGCCGTGGCCGACCCGCGCTGGAGCGACGGCGCCATCGCACCCGTCCTGCAAGTGGACAGCGCGATGCCGCTGGAGGACGCGGTCCGCACCTCGCTGTCGGACATGTTTTACTTCCGCTGCCACCAGCATGCGGCCAGCCACTACACCGGCGGCGTGATCGACCTGTTTCCGATCGAGCTGGCGCGGCGCCTGGCGGCCAGCGTGGCGATGGAACGCAAGGGCCGGCCGGACCCCTGGCTGGTGGCGCCGGCATGGCGCGCGGTGCTGGGCATCGATGGCGATGCGCGGCTGCGCGCGGTGCACGGGCAGGCTGCGGACGTGTGGATCGATACACAGGACATGGCGCAGGCGCTGCGCGGCCACGGCTTGAAAAAGCGGGTCCGCTGGCGGGAGAACCGCTTCCGCCTGATCGCGCCCGCCAGCTACGACGATTACCGCGCCCAGGTCGAAGCCCAGTGGCAGTACGGCTACCGGAAAGGGCACGCGGCCTACACAGGACGCCACCTGCCATGAAAAGGATCATGATCATCGGCGGCACGCGCGGCATCGGCCAGGCGCTGGCCGAACACTATGCCGGGCAGGGCGCCACGCTGGCCCTGTGCGGACGCGATGCCTCGCGCCTGGACGGGCACCCGCTTGCAAGTCATCCGCAAGTGCGGATCGAGGCCGTGGACATCACCGACCGCGCGGCGCTCGAACGCGCCATCGGCGCTTTCAGCCCGGTCGACCTGCTGGTCGTTACCGCCGGCCAGTACACCGACGCGGCAGGCATCGCCGCCAATCCGGAAGCCACGCTGCCGGTGCTGGCCACCAACGTCGGCGGCCTGTACGATGCGTTCGATATCGCCGCCCGGCACATGCGGCGGCAAGGCCATGGGCACCTGGCCGCCGTAGCCTCCATCGCCGGCCTGTTGCAGGACTATCCGGGCGCCTCGCTGTACAGCGCCAGCAAGCGCGCCGCGATCGCGATCTGCGATACCTTCCGCAAGGCGCTGGAACCGTTCGGCATCGCCGTCACCGTCATCGTGCCCGGTTATGTCGACACCGCCCGCCTGCGCGAACTGAACGGCGGCGATGCGCACCGCAAGCCGTTCCTGCAAACCGAAGCGCAAGCCGTGCGGCGCATCGTGGCGGCCATCGCGCGGCGCGAAGCATGCTGCGTCTTCCCGTGGCAGCTGCACCTGCAAGTCAGGCTGTTCAACCTGCTGCCAGGGTTCCTGCAACGCCTGCGCCAAAAATAAAAGCCCGCCGAGGCGGGCTTCTTCCGGGCGGTTCCGGATCAGAACCGGTAAGCCAGCTTCACCACGCCGTAATCGACGCCGCTGTTCGGCTTCTTGATGCTGCCGTTCGAGAAGTGCTGCATCTTCACCGCCACTTCCCAGTTCTTGTTGAACACATAGCCGATGCCGATGTGGTCGCCGAACTGGAATGCCGTCGACAGGCGGTCATCGTTGTTGTTATAGGTTTCGGACATCAAGTGCGCGCCGATGCCGATTTCGGCATAGAAGCCCAGCTTGTTCTTGTTCTCGAAGCGGAATACCGGCGTGAAGCCGATATCGACGATGTGCTGCTTGTCGCCCGGGACGTTCTTGTACTGGCGGCCCTGCCAGTAGCCGGCGCTGGCATCCCAGTAGCCGGTCAGGTGCGTGTTGCCGGAGTCGAACCAGCTCCAGTTCGGGTTCCAGTCCTTGGTCACGCCCACGCGTGCCATGCGGATTTTCGAGGCGGTGGCGGCTTCGCCATACACGCCGTCGATCAGTTGGCCATCGGCCGCGAATGCGGCATGGGCCGCCATCAGTGCGGCCACGGCCGCGATTGTTTTTTTCATGTGCCTGTTCTCTCAAGTGACATGCTGTATCCGTAGCGATACGGCAATCCAAATATTGTAGCGGGCTCGGCAGATTTAAGCTGAAGGGCACCTAAAGGGTAGAATCGACGCCATCTTGCTTGATAAATACGCAACGACATGGAGCGATAATAAAGTGGCATTCTTTACGAAAATAACTTTTCTCGGTATCGGCTTGATGGGAGAGCCGATGGTCCGCCGGTTGCTGCACGCCGGCTTACCCGTCAGCGCGTGGAATCGTACCTTCAGCAAGGCCGAACGCCTCGCACCGGACGGCGCCATTGCCGTGCCGCATCTGGCCGATGCCGTGCGCGACGCGGATATCGTCATTTCCATGCTGGAAGCCGGCCCGGTGGTCGGTGCCGTCATCGATGACGCATTGCCCGCACTGCGCCAGGGCACGCTGTGGATCGACATGAGCTCCACCCGCCAGTCCGAAGCGCAGCAATTCCATGCCCGCCTGGTGGCGGCCGGCTGCCGCTTCGTGGATGCGCCCGTATCCGGCGGCGTCGGCGGAGCCCAGGCGGGAACGCTGGCGATCATGGCCGGTGGTGCCGAGGCGGACATCGAATACGCCCGTCCGGTCTTCGAAGCGATGGGCCGCGTCACCCGGGTCGGCCCGGCCGGCGCGGGCCAGGTCTCGAAGCTGTGCAACCAGCTGATCGTGGGCGGCACGATCAATATTGTCGCGGAAGCGTTATTGCTGGCCCAGGCGGCGGGCGCCGATCCCGCCGCAGTGCGGGCGGCGATACGTGGTGGTTTTGCGGAAAGCCGCATCCTGGAGGTGCACGGCCAGCGCATGCTGGAGCGCAATTTCCTGCCGGGCGGCCAGGTCGCCACGCAACTGAAAGACCAGCA
The DNA here is from genome assembly GCF_027856995.1 of Pseudoduganella sp. SL102. Classification (NCBI taxonomy): domain Bacteria; kingdom Pseudomonadati; phylum Pseudomonadota; class Betaproteobacteria; order Burkholderiales; family Oxalobacteraceae; genus Pseudoduganella; species Pseudoduganella sp. SL102. The sequence goes on along the minus strand of NZ_CP115554.1, from coordinate 7,416,883 downwards.
CAACATCCTGGCCGCGGCGGCGGCGGCCGGCATCGCGCTGCCGGTCACCAGCCTGGTGACGGAGCGCTACGAATCGATCGGGGACGAGTATCCGCAAGCGGACCATGCGGCCGCGCTGCTGGCGCTGGAGCGCCTGAATCCGGGCCAGCGCGTGGGCGACGCGCCGGACCAGTTGCCGGCCTGAGCCCGGTTCCTAGCGCAGCGGTAACGCCGTTTCCACCAGCCGCACCCAGAAGCTGGCACCGACTGGCAGCAGGTTGTCGTTGAAGTCGTAGCTGCCGTTGTGCAGCACGCACGGGCCCAGGCCGTGGCCGCCGGTGCGGTGATCGCCGTCGCCGTTGCCGATGAAAATGTAGCAGCCGGGCTTTTCCTGCAGGAAGAAGGCGAAGTCCTCGGCACCCATCGTCGGCTCGGCATCGGCATCCACGTTCTGTTCGCCCACCACGGCCTTCATCACCTCGACGGCGAAGGCAGTTTCCTTCTCGTGGTTCACCAGCGGCGGATAGTTGCGCTTGAACGCGAAATCGACCTCCGCCTCGAATGCGCCGGCAATGCCCTCCGCCAGCGTGCGCATGCGCTGCTCGATCAGGTCCAGCACCGGCGTGGTGAAGGTGCGCACGGTGCCCACCAGCTGCGCCGTGTCGGGAATCACGTTGGTGGCGCTGCCGGCATGGATCTGCGTGATCGACAGCACGGCCGTATCCAGCGGACTCTTGTTGCGCGTGATGATGGTCTGCCATGCCTGGGCGATCTGCACGGCGATCATCACCGGGTCGATGCCCTTGTGCGGCTGGGCCGCGTGCGCGCCCTTGCCGCGCACCGTCACGTGGAATTCGTTCGACGACGCCATCATCGGCCCCGTGCACACATTCATCGTGCCGGCCGCGTAGCCGGGCCAGTTGTGCATGCCGTAGATGGCTTCCATCGGGAAGCGTTCGAACAGGCCATCCTCGATCATCTTGCGGGCGCCGGCGCCGCCTTCCTCGGCCGGCTGGAACACGAGATACACGGTGCCGTCGAAATCGCGCTGCCGCGCCAGGTGGTAGGCCGCGCCCAGCAGCATCGCCGTGTGGCCGTCATGCCCGCAGGCGTGCATCTTGCCGGGGTGGCGCGAGGCGTGCGGGAAGGTGTTCACTTCCTGCATCGGCAACGCATCCATGTCGGCGCGCAGGCCGATCGCGCGGTCCGAGGTGCCGTTCTTGATGATGCCCACCAGGCCCGTTACGCCAAGGCCGCGCACCACGGGAATGCCCCATTCGCCCAGTTTCGCGGCAACCACGTCGGCGGTGCGCACTTCCTCGTAGGAGAGTTCGGGATGGGCATGCAGGTCGCGGCGGATGTCCTGCAGCTCGGACTGAAATGCAATGATCGGTTCTACAAGTTTCATCTGGCTCTCCAGTTATTCTCTTGCCGCCCCGGATAGGGGCGCGTACGCCAAACACGCCGGTAACATGCCAATGAGCGAAGGAACATTGTAGCCTTTGTAACGGCTTCGCGGCCACCCGCGCGGCGGGCCCGCAAGAGCGCCCGGATGGTTTACGATAGCGGATTGTTCCTCTCCGTTTCATCGCCGCCATGACCGCCACCCAAGTGCGCGCAGCCTGCCCGCACGACTGCCCCGATACCTGCGCCATCCTCGTCACCGTCGAAAACGGCGTCGCCACCGAGATCAAGGGCGATCCCGATCACCCGACCACGGCCGGCGTGCTGTGCACCAAGGTGTCCCGCTATGCCGAGCGCACCTACTCGCCGGACCGCCTGCTGTACCCGCTGCGCCGTGTCGGCAGGAAGGGCGAGGGCAAGTTCGAGCGCATCAGCTGGGATACCGCGCTCGACGAGATCGCCGCGCGCCTGAAACCGCTGGCGGAGAGTGCGCCGGAAGCCATCCTGCCGTACAGCTACTGCGGCACGATGGGCCTGCTGCAGGGCGAATCCATGTCGTCGCGCTTCTTCCACCAGCTGGGCGCCTCGCTGCTGGACCGCACGATCTGCGCGATGGCCGGGGCTACCGGCTACAAGTACACGATCGGCGGTTCGATCGGCACCGATCTCGAACACTTCCAGGATGCCAGGCTGATCCTGATCTGGGGCGGCAACCCGATCGCCTCGAACCTGCACTTCTGGATGCGCGCGCAGGAAGCCAAGCGGCGCGGCGCGAAGCTGGTGGCGATCGATCCCTACCGCTCGCTGACGGCCGAGAAGTGCCACCTGCACATCGCGCCGATGCCGGGCACGGATGCCGCGCTGGCGCTGGGCATGATGCACGTGCTGATCGCCGAAAACCTGGTCGACGGCGACTACATCGCGCAGTACACGCTGGGCTACGAGCAACTGAAGGAGCGCGCCGCCGAGTGGACGCCGGCGCGCACGGCCGCCACGTGCGGCATTCCGGAAGAACAGGTGCTGGAGCTGGCGCGCCTGTACGGCCAGACGGCGAAGGCCGGCGAGCCCGTGGCGATCCGCGTCAACTACGGCGTGCAGCGCGTGCGCGGCGGTGGCATGGCGGTACGGAACATCGCCTGCCTGCCGGCCCTGGTGGGCGCGTGGCGGCACGCCGCGGGCGGCATCCAGCTGTCGACATCCGGTTCGTTCCCGACCAACAAGCCCGCGCTGCAGCGCCCGGACCTGCTGAAGAAGCTGCCCCGCACGATCAACATGACGACCATCGGGGACGACCTGCTGCGCCCCGCGTCGCCGGCGTTCGGCCCGCGCGTGGACGCCGTCATCGTCTACAACTCGAACCCGGTGGCGGTGGCGCCGGACTCGTCGAAAGTGCAGGCTGGATTCGCGCGCGAAGACCTGTTCACGGTGGTGCTGGAACAGTTCCAGACCGATACCGTCGACTACGCCGACATCGTTCTGCCGGCCACCACGCAGCTGGAGCACGCCGATGCGCACCTGGCTTACGGCCACCTGTACATGATGGCCAACAATCCGGCCATCGCGCCGCTGGGCGAAGCAAAACCGAACACGGAAATCTTCCGGCTGCTGGCGGCCCGCATGGGCTTCACCGATCCCTGCTTCGCGGAGACGGATGACGAACTGGCATCCCGGGCATTCCGGAAAGATGATGCAAGGGCTGTTCATTTCGACTGGGAGTCGTTGAAGAAAAAGGGCTGGCAAAAGCTGGAAATGCCGGATGCACCATTTGCCTATGGCAAATTCCCCACACCTTCAGGCAAATGCGAGTTCTTTTCGGCAGCGATGCAGGCGGATGGCCTGGAGCCCCTGCCGACCTACATCGAAAACTATGAATCGGCGGCATCTACCCCCGATCACGCAGCAAAATACCCGCTGGCGATGATATCTCCGCCGGCACGCAATTTCCTGAACTCCACCTTCGTCAATGTGCAAAGCCTGCGTGCGACCGAGGGCGAGCCGCAGCTCGACATCCATCCTGACGATGCGGCAACACGTGCCATCAACCACGGCGATATGGTGCGCATCTTCAACGATCGTGGCTCGTTCGTATGCAAGGCGCGGGTCACGGAAAAGGCCCGCAAGGGGCTCGTGGTGGGCCTGTCGATCTGGTGGAAAAAGCTCGCGCGCGATGGCAAGAATGCCAATGAGGTGACCAGCCAGCGCCTGACCGACATGGGCCGCGCGCCGACTTTTTACGATACACTGGTTCAAGTCGAACGTGTCTCATGAGTAGGAAGCATGCGCAAGATTGCCCGTTTAAACATACGTGCCAGGTACCTCGTGGCAGGGCTTTCGTGCGCCGCCTTGCTGGCCGGTTGCGCCCAGGTCAAGTATTACTTCCAGGCGGCGCAAGGCCAGTATTCGCTCTGGTCCGATTCGCGCCCCATCGATGACTGGCTGGGCGACCCCAACACAGAACCGAAACTGCGTGCGCGGCTCGAAAAGGCTGTCACGATCCGCAAGTTCGCCGTGCGCGAACTGGGCTTGCCCGACAACGCCAGCTACAAGCAATACGCGGCCCTGAACCGTCCCTTCGTGGTGTGGAACGTGGTCGCCACGCCCGAACTTTCCCTGCGTCCCATCCAGTGGTGTTTCCCGATCGCCGGCTGCGTGGCCTACCGCGGCTACTACAGCAAGGACGACGCGCAGGCGTATGCGGAGGAACTGCGCAAGGAAGGCGACGACGTGCAGGTCGGCGGCGTGCCCGCGTATTCCACGCTGGGCTGGTTCAGCGATCCGCTGCTGTCCACCTTCATCAATTATTCGGACGCCGAGCTGGCCCGCATGGTGTTCCATGAACTGGCCCACCAGGTGGTCTATGTTCCCGGCGATTCGCGCTTCAACGAAGCCTTCGCCTCGGCCGTCGAGGAAGCGGGCGTCGACCGCTGGCTGGAGTTGTATGGCAACGAAGCCATGCGCGAAGCGTATGTCCGCTACAGCATGCGCCGCAAGGAGTTCCTGGCGCTGCTGGTCAAGCATCGCCAGATGCTCGCCGAGCTGTATGCCAGCAAGGCCAGCGTGAAGAAAAAGCGCGAGGGCAAGGCACGCATCTTCGCATCCCTGCACCAGGAATATGCCGTGCTGAAGGAAAGCTGGGGCGGCTATGCCGGCTATGACCGCTTCTTCGCCGAGAAGCTCACCAACGCACACCTGGCAGCCGTCGCCACCTATAATGATCTCCTGCCTGGCTTCAAGGCGTTGCTGGCCAAGGAAAAGACGTTCCCGCGTTTTTATGCTGCGGTGCAACGCATGAGCAACCTGCCGTCCGTCGAGCGCAGCGAGCGGCTGGCCGAGCTTGCGCGTTCCGCGGCGCCCGCCGCCGCGGTGACTGTCGTGGCAGAAAAAAAGGCTGAAACGGCCGGCGGTCATTGACGCCAGCCTCGCGTGGCGGACCGCCTTGCGATGCTGCGCCGCCACAGGCTGGTTCGCTGCACGGTGCTGGAGATCCGCCACGGCGAGGCGCAAAAAGCGCTTGCATACGGCCCAGCCTGTCGATAGCATCTTAGCTCACAGATAGTACGAGCGTTCGTTTTTTTCTGGAAGTCGACACCGCGACAGCCCACCGGCCCTGTGCAACCGGCGGCCCATGACAGCGGGGCGTTCCACGGTCGCCCTGCAATAAAACGGAGACAAGAGGCACAGCATGGACAAGATCTGGTTGAAGTCGTACCCATCCGGCGTTCCCGCCGAAATCGATCCGAACCAGTACCGCTCGCTGGTACACCTGCTGGAGGAATCGTTCCAGAAATACGCGGACCGCAAGGCCTTCGTGTGCATGGACAAGTTCATCACCTATGGTGAACTCGACACGTATTCGAAACGCATCGGCGCCTGGCTGCAAAGCCGCGGCATGAAGCCGGGCGCGCGCGTGGCGCTGATGATGCCGAACGTGCTGCAATACCCGGTCGCGCTGGCCGCCGTGCTGCGTGCCGGCTACACGGTGGTCAACGTCAATCCGCTGTACACGCCGCGCGAGCTGGAACACCAGCTGGCCGATTCGGGCGCGGAAGCGATCATCATCCTGGAAAACTTCGCCCACACGCTCGAGCAGGTGCTGGGCCGCACGGCCGTGAAGCACATCATCGTGGCCAGCATGGGCGAAATGCTGGGCATGGCCAAGGGCCTGGTCGTCGACTTCGTGGTGCGCAGCGTGAAGAAGATGGTGCCGGCGTATTCGCTGCCGAACGCGGTGCGCTTCAAGGAAGCGCTGTCGCACGCGTCCGGCATGAAACTGACGCCGGTCGACATCGCGCACGACGATGCCGCCTTCCTGCAGTACACCGGCGGCACCACCGGGGTCTCGAAAGGCGCCACGCTGACGCACAAGAACGTGATCGCCAACGTGCTGCAGGTGGAAGCCTGGTCGCAGCCGGGCCTGGCCAAGGAACCGCGCGTCGCGGAACTGTCGATCGTGTGCGCGCTGCCGCTGTATCACATCTTCGCGCTGACGGCATGCGCGATGTGGGGCATGCGCATGGGCGCGCTGAACATCCTGATCCCGAACCCGCGCGATATCGGCGGCTTCATCAAGGAACTGGCCAAGTACAAGTTCAACATGCTGCCGGCGGTAAACACGCTGTACAACGCGCTGGTCAATCACCCCGATTTCCACCATCTCGATTTTTCCGGCCTGAAAATCGCCAACGGCGGCGGCATGGCGGTGCAGCAGGCCGTCAACGACAAGTGGCTGAAGGCCACCGGCGTGGCGATCATCGAAGGCTACGGCCTGTCCGAAACGGCGCCTGTAGCTACCTGCAACCGCTCCGACAGCACGGCGTTTTCCGGCACGATCGGCTTGCCCATTCCGTCGACGGAGGTGACCATCCTCGATGACGACGGCAACGAAGTGCCGCTGGGCCAGCCCGGCGAGATCGCCATCCGCGGTCCGCAGGTGATGGCCGGCTACTGGAACCGGCCGGAGGAGACCGCCAAGGTGATGACGGCCGGCGGCTACTTCAAGACCGGCGACGTGGGCATCATGGACGAGCGCGGTTATGTAAAAATTGTCGACCGCAAGAAGGACATGATCCTCGTCTCCGGCTTCAACGTCTATCCGAACGAACTCGAGGCGGTGGTGGCGGCGCATCCCGGCGTGCTCGAAGTAGCCTGCATCGGCGTGCCGGACGCGCACTCCGGCGAGGCGGTCAAGCTGTATGTGGTGCGCAAGGATCCGGCGCTGACCGCCGACGTCCTGATGGCCTACTGCAAGGAAAACCTGACCGGCTACAAGAAGCCGAAATACATCGAGTTCCGCGACGAACTCCCGAAGACCAATGTCGGCAAGATCCTGCGGCGCGTACTGCGCGACGAAGTCCTGGCCGGCTCCAAGGAAGCTGCATGAGGAATGCCCATCAGGGATTCCCGAATAACACGAAAGAGGCATTGCATGGAAAAAATCTGGTTGAAATCCTATCCCGAAGGCGTACCCGCCGAGATCGACGTCTCGCAGTACACCTCGGTGACGCATCTGCTGGAGGAGTCGTTCCGCAAGTATGCCGATGACAAGGCCTACGTCTGCATGGACAAGTTCCTCACCTATGCGCAGGTCGACCAGATGTCCCGCAAGTTCGGCGCCTGGCTGCAGGGCAAGGGGCTGCAGAAGGGTGCCCGCGTGGCGATCATGCTGCCCAACGTGCTGCAATATCCGGTGGCGATGGCCGGCATCCTGCGCGCCGGCTACACGGTGGTCAACGTCAACCCGCTGTACACGCCGCGCGAGCTGGCGCACCAGCTGAAGGATTCCGGCGCCGAAGCGATCATCGTGCTGGAAAACTTCGCCAACACGGTGCAGCAGGTGCTGCATGAAACCCCGGTGCAGCACGTGATCGTGGCCACCATGGGCGACCTGCTGGGCACCGTGAAGGGCGCCATCGTCAACTTCGTGGTGCGCCGCGTGAAGAAGATGGTGCCGGCCTTCTCGCTGCCGCGCGCCGTGACCTTCAAGCAGGTGCTGGCCGAGGGCGGCCGCATGACGCTGCATCCGGCCCGGATCGGCCACGAGGACATCGCCTTCCTGCAGTACACCGGCGGCACCACCGGCGTCTCGAAGGGCGCCGTGCTGCTGCACCGAAACGTGGTCGCCAACGTGCTGCAGAACGAGGCGTGGCTGCACATGGGGCCGCAGCAGGAGCAGGTGGTCTTCGTATGCGCGCTGCCGCTGTACCACATCTATTCGCTGACGATTTCCGCCTTCATGGGCATGCGCCTGGGCGGCCTGAACGTGCTGATCCCGAATCCGCGCGACATTCCCGGCTTCGTCAAGGAACTGGCGAAATACCGCGTCACGGTGCTGCCGGCCGTGAACACGCTGTACAACGCGCTGCTGAACAATCCCGATTTCGCGAAACTCGACTTTTCCAGCTACAAGGTGTGCAACGGCGGCGGCATGGCCGTGCAGAAGGCCGTGGCCGACAAGTGGCTGAAGCTGACCGGCACGCCGATCATCGAGGGCTACGGCCTGTCCGAAACGTCGCCGGTGGCCACCGCCAACCGGGTCGACATCAAGGAATTCACCGGCACGATCGGCCTGCCGATCCCGTCCACCGAAGTGGCCATCCTGGACGACGACGGCAATGAAGTGCCGCTCGGCACGGCCGGCGAAATCGCCATCCGCGGCCCGCAGGTGATGGCCGGCTACTGGCAGCGCCCCGATGAAACGGCCCGCTCGATGACGGCCAGCGGCTTCTTCAAGACCGGCGACGTGGGCATCATGGACGAGCGGGGCTACACGAAGATTGTCGACCGCAAGAAGGACATGATCATCGTCTCGGGCTTCAACGTGTATCCGAACGAAGTCGAAGGCGTGGTGGCCGCGCATCCCGGCGTGCTGGAATGCGCCTGCATCGGCGTGCCGGACAAGAATTCCGGCGAAGCCGTGAAGCTGTTCGTGGTGCGCAAGGACCCGAACCTGACGGCCGAATCGCTGATGGAATTCTGCAAGCACGAGCTGACGGCGTACAAGAAGCCGAAGTACATCGAGTTCCGCGACGACCTGCCGAAGACCAACGTGGGCAAGATCCTGCGGCGGCAGTTGCGGGACGAGAAGAAAGCGGCCTGAGGACCTACCCCTATGCCGCTTAGATAAAGCCCACCCAAGTGCAAATTCCGGGGTCAGGGGGGAATGCTGGCATGCATGCCAGCATCGTTCCGCAGGCGCGAAGCAGGCTTCGCGAAACCCCTGCTGCACCCCGCCGGGGCGGAGCAGGGGTTTCGAGGAGCACTGCTCCTTGCCTGCGTAGCGGTACCGGCATGCATGCCGGTACTCCTCCCTGACCCTAGCCCTTCGCTGCTGGGGTGAATGCATGCGCTTTCAATGTGTCGGGTAACGTTTCTCAGGCCGCCACCACCCCCGCCTTGCCACCCTCCACCGCGAACCGGGCCAGCGTCTGCACCCCGCTGGCCTTGTTCCGCACATCGTCGAGCCCCTGGAACAGCACGGACGTCCGTTCCGGCGTGATCTCCATCAGCATGTAGCCGCGCCGGTCGCTGCGCCCGTACTTGATGTGCGGGTTCATCGCCACGTACTGCGCGGTGCGCGCCTGCGGCCGCGAGCTCGACGTGACCGACGTGCCGCAGAATTCTGTCGCCACCACCGGGTTGCCCGAGGAGCGGGGCCGGGTCGGGTCGCGCCGCAGCTCGGCCGCATAGAAGGTGTGCACGTCGCCCGACAGCACCAGCGGATTGGCGGCGCCGCTGGCGCGCACGGAGTCCAGCAGCCGCTGGCGCGCCGCCGGGTAGCCATCCCAGCCATCGGTCCAGAAGCGGCCGTCGCTGGCGCGGCGGATCTCCACCTGCGACGACTGCGCCATCAGGGTTTGCTGGGCCAGTACGTTCCAGCGCGCCCTGGAGCTCTTCAGTCCATCCTGGAGCCAGCTCTCCTGCGCGGAACCCAGCATCGTGCGCCCGCCATCGGCCAGCATCGCGCAGGCGTTGCGGTAGACGGAATTGGAGCCGCCGCGGTTCGGCCGCGCACAGGCCTGCGGCGAGCGGTACTGCCGGTTGTCCAGCACGTGGAAGCGCGCCAGCACGCCCCAGTCGTAGCGCTGGTACATCCGCACGTTACGGAAGCCGCTGGCGGTGAAGCGCAGCGGCTGGTGTTCGCAGTAAGCCTGGTAGGCGGCCGCGCGGCGCGCCGCGAAATCGGGCGTCAGCAATTCATCCCGCAGCGCGCCGTAGTCGTTGGCCACTTCATGGTCGTCCCACGTCATGATCCATGGCGCCGCGTGGTGCGCGGCCTGCAGGTCGCGGTCGCTCTTGTACTGCGCATAGCGGGCGCGGTACTGGTCCAGCGTGAAGCTTTCGTCGCGGCGCACGGCCCGGTCTGGATGCTCGAGCCTGTATTGGCCCCATTCGTAGATATAGTCGCCCAGGAAGGCGACCAGGTCCGGCACGGCTTGCGCCAGGTGGCGCAGCGCCGCGTAGTGGCCGAATTCCCAGTGCTGGCACGAGGCCACGGCCACTTTCAGCGAGCGGGGCAGGGTGCCCGGCGCCGGCGCCGTGCGGGTGCGCGCAACGGGGCTCACGGCACCGTCCAGCATGAAGCGGTACCAGTACCAGCGGTCCGGCCGCAGGCCTTTCACGTCCACGTGCACGCTGTGCGCCAGCGCCGGATTGGCGGTGGCGCTGCCGCTGGCGGCAATGCGGCGGAACGCTTCGTCCTCGGCGATTTCCCAGCGCACCGCGAACGCCACCGGCGGCGTGCTGCGGGCATCGAGCGGGTCGAACAGGATGCGGGTCCACAGCACCACGCTGTCGGGCAGCGGGGCGCCCGAGGCGACACCGAGCGTGAACGGATAGGGCGCGTTGCGCGGTGCCGCCGCGCACGCGAGCGCCGGGCCGAGCGCGGCCAGGCCGGCCACGCGCGCGCCCGTCAGCAGCAATTGCCGGCGGCTGTGCTCCACGCTTACTTGTGCATCAGCGATTCGATCGGCGGTACCGGACGCGGCTTGCGGTCCGGGCCGGTGGCCACGTAGGTGAGCGTGGCTTCCGTCACCTTGACGATGTCCGCCTGCAGGCGGTTGCGTTCCGCGTAGACCTCGACATTGACCGTGATCGACGTGGTGCCTACCCGCACGATATCGGCGTAGAAGGACAGCAGGTCCCCGACAAACACGGGATTCTTGAATACAAAGGAATTGACGGCGATGGTCGCCACGCGGCCGTTGGCGCGGCGGGTGGCGGGCAGCGAACCGGCGATGTCCACCTGGGCCATGATCCAGCCGCCGAACACGTCCCCATAGACATTCGCATCGGAGGGGGCGGGCATGACCCGCAGTTCCGGCATCTTGCCAACAGGCAGGCAGTTTGGCGCGGAGGTGGCGGCGGGAGCAGGAGCAGGAGCAGGAGCGGGAGCGGCGTCGGGCGTGGTCATCATGAAAACTCGTTGGGGGATACAATGGGTTCCGATTGTAAACCAGCCCGTCCGCCAGTCATGCGCCGTTCCGCCTACTCCTCCGAGCCACCTCCGCCCGCCCGCCCCGGCCGCAGCGATCTTGCCACCCTGAAAACCCTGCTGCCTTACCTGCTGGTCTACAAATGGCGCGTGCTGCTGGCCCTGCTGGCGCTGGTGGGCGCCAAGCTGGCCAACGTCGGCGTGCCGGTCGTGCTGAAACACCTGGTCGACGCGATGACGCTGAAGCCCGGCGATCCCCGCGCGCTGCTGATCCTGCCGGTCGGGCTGCTGCTCGCCTATGGCGCGCTGCGGCTGTCCACCACCGTGTTTACCGAGCTGCGCGAGTTCCTGTTCGCCCGCGTCACGCAGCGTGCCGTACGCACCATCGCACTGCAGGTGTTCCGCCACCTGCACGCGCTGTCGCTGCGCTTCCACCTGAACCGGCAGACCGGCGGGATGACGCGCGACATCGAGCGGGGCACGCGCGGCGTCGGCTCGCTGATCTCGTACACGCTGTTCAACATCCTGCCCACGCTGGTCGAGATCACGCTGGTGCTGGCCTACCTCGTCACGCACTACGACGTGTGGTTCTCGGTGATCACGTTCAGTGCGCTGGTGCTGTACATCGCCTTCACGGTGATCGTCACCAACTGGCGCACGCATTTCCGCCGCACCATGAACGACCTGGATTCGAAGGCCAACACGAAGGCCATCGATTCGCTGCTCAATTATGAAACCGTCAAGTATTTCGGCAACGAGGAATACGAAGCCAAGCGCTATGACGAAGGATTGAAGCACTACGAGGCGGCGGCGGTGCGCTCGCAAACCTCGCTGTCCTTCCTCAACACGGGCCAGTCGGCGATCATCGCCACCGCCGTCACGCTGATCCTGTGGCGCGCCACGGTCGGCGTCGTCGACGGCACGATGACCCTGGGCGACCTGGTGCTGGTCAACGCCTTCATGATCCAGCTGTACATCCCGCTCAATTTCCTGGGCGTGATCTACCGCGAGATCAAGCAGAGCCTGGCCGACATGGAACGCCTGTTCTCGCTGCTCGACGAGAACCGCGAAGTGGCCGATGCGAAGGATGCCCGGCCCCTCGTCACGCACGGCGCTCAGGTGAAATTCTCGCATGTCGACTTCAGCTACGAAGCCAAGCGGCAGATCCTGTTCGACGTCGACTTCACGATCCAGGCGGGCACCACCACCGCCGTCGTCGGCCATAGCGGTTCCGGCAAGTCCACGCTGTCGCGCCTGCTGTTCCGCTTCTACGAAGTCGGCGGCGGCGCGATCACGATCGACGGCCAGGATATCCGTGCGGTCACCCAGGATTCGCTGCGCCACGCGATCGGCATCGTGCCGCAGGATACCGTGCTGTTCAACGACACGATCGAATACAACATCGCCTACGGCAAGCCGGGCGCCACGCATGACGAGATCGTGGCCGCGGCCCGGGCGGCATCGATCCACGACTTCATCGACAGCCTGCCCGACGGCTACCGCACGATGGTGGGCGAACGGGGGCTGAAACTGTCCGGCGGCGAAAAGCAGCGCGTGGCCATCGCCCGCACGCTGCTGAAGAACCCGGCGATCCTGATCTTCGACGAAGCCACCTCCGCGCTCGATTCCAAGGCGGAGCAGGCGATCCAGGCTCAGCTGAAGGAGATCGCGAAAAACCGCACGACGATGGTGATCGCCCACCGCCTGTCCACCGTGGCCGATGCGCACCAGATCCTGGTGCTGGACCATGGCCGCATCGTCGAGCGCGGCAATCATCCCGCCTTGCTGGCCGCGGGCGGGCTGTATGCGCAGATGTGGGCGCGCCAGCAAGCCCGCGCCGACGCTCCGGCCGATGCCGCGGCATGAACTGTCGGCGCTATTGACAGCCTTGCGAGGCATACCGACGACTTCGCAGCAAGTGGCTGATTCACAGAAGCTTTATTTGCCTGGCCCATAACTTGCCTCGGCATGGACGGGGCCGCACCGCGCGCGGCCCGATGGGAGAGGCGCCATGCGATCCAGACCCGTAGTTGCGCATTCTGTCGTTGCGCTGACTGTCGTTGCGCTTGCGGTGCTGCTGGCTTGCCAGCCGGGGCGGGCGGTGGAACTGATCGATCTCCAGGCCACTGCGCAGGCGCCGGGCCAGCCACCCGGACAGGTACCCGCGCACCAGCTGGCGTATTTCACAGCCTACCTTCCCGCTTATTTCTCCGCTTATTCCTCCGCTTATTTCTCTGCTTATTCCTCCACTTATTCCCCGCCTCGCTCCACACCGTATTTCGCCCAGTATTTCCCGCACCACCTGTCCGCGCAGCCGGTCCGCTACATCCCCGCCGAGGATTGGGCGGACCTGGCATGGAGCGCCGTACTGACCGACCTGCCGCTGCCTGCCGAATTTCCGCCGCCCGCCGTCATGGCCGCCGCGCCGATGCCGGTGCCGGAACCGGTATCCGTGCTGATGCTGGCCTGTGGCCTGCTGATGATGGTGCCGGGTGCCTGGGCCGTGCGCTGGTCGCGCCTGGGCGATAGCGAATCCCTGCTGCAACGGAGGCTGCCATGAGCGGCAAGGCAAGCCCGGATGCACGACGCCGGGTCTTGCCCCGGCTGTCAAGGTATTCGTTCGCACGCATCGGCGATGCACAGGGAAAAAACCAGGCAAAAAAAAGCCGGGCTGTCGAGCCCGGCCTTGATCATCTCGCCGCGAATCAGGTCGCCGCGAATCAGGTCAGTGGTTCCAGCGCCGGGTCCTTGTCCTTCGCAGGATGGGTCAATTCGCCTTCCCACTTGGCCACCACGGCGGTGGCGATGCTGTTGCCGATCACGTTGGTGGCCGAACGGGCCATGTCCAGGAAGTGGTCGATCGACAGCAGCAGCACCAGGCCCGCTTCCGGGATATTGAATTGCGACAGCGTGGCGGCGATCACCACCAGCGAGGCGCGCGGCACGCCGGCCATGCCTTTCGACGTCAGCATCAGCACGGCCATCATCGCCATCTGCGTGCCCAGCGACAGTTCGATGCCGTAAGCCTGGGCGATGAACACCGCGGCGAAGGTGCAATACATCATCGAGCCATCGAGGTTGAACGAGTAGCCGATCGGCAGCACGAACGCGGCGATCCGGTTGCGCACGCCGAAGCGTTCCAGCCCTTCCAGCGTCTTCGGGAACGCCGCTTCCGACGAGGCGCAGGAAAACGCCAGGATCGTCGGGCCGCGCACTTCCCTCATCAGGTCGAAGATGCGCTTGCCGAGGAAGAGGAAGCCGGCGAACATCAGCAGGCCCCACAGCAAGGCGATGCCGAAATAGAACTCGGCCATGAACACGCCGTAGGTCTTCAGCACGACCAGGCCTTCCTTGGCGATGATGCCGGAGACGGCCGCGAACACGGCGATCGGCGCGAACTGCATCACGTAGCCCGTCACCTTCAACATCACGTGGGCCACGCCGTCGATCGCATCGACCATCGGTTCGGCCTTCTTGCCCACGGCGGCGGCGCCCAGGCCGAAGAACAGCGAGAACACCACGATCTGCAGGATCTCGTTCTTCGCCATGCCATCCACGATCGACACGGGAATCAGGTGGGTGATGAAGTCCTTCAGCGTCAGGCTGCTGGTGGCCAGGTTGGCGGTCGATGTGGCTGTGTTGGCCAGCGTGCCCGCCAGCGCATCGCCGGGGCGGAAGATGTTGACCAGCACGAGGCCCAGCGCCAGCGACACCACCGAGGCGGCGAAGAACCATGCCAGCGACTTCAGGCCCACGCGGCCGACTTCGCTGGCATCGCCCATGCGCGCGATGCCCACCACCAGCGTGGAGAACACCAGCGGCGCGATGATCATCTTGATCAGGCGGAGGAACATGGTCGTGAGCAGCGACATCGTTTCCGAGTACGACGCCGTGTACGCAGGCATCGTGCTGTTCAGGATGTAGCCGGCCACGATCCCCAGGGCCAGCGCCACCAGGATCCAGGTGGTCAGGCGGTTCTTTTTCTCCATGAGCTGTGTCTCTCCATGCTGGGCCTTGCGGCGCGGGGTGCGCGCCGTGGCCGGGGTTTGCCGTAAAATGATTAATTATCAGGCATTTAATTGAAAAGTTTCGCGCAGTATCCTTGGGGCTTCCGACACTGTCAAGCAGGCTGTGAGCGCACGAATGGCGATGATAGAAATCCAGAACATCAGTAAGTGGTATGGGCAATTCCAGGTGCTCACCGATTGCACTACGCGGGTGGACAGGGGCGACGTGATGGTGATCTGCGGCCCTTCCGGCTCCGGTAAATCCACCCTGATCAAGACCGTCAACGGCCTCGAACCCATACAGCGGGGCGAGATCGTCGTCGATGGCACGTCCGTGACGGCGCCCGATACCAGCCTGCCGCGATTGCGCGCCAGGATCGGCATGGTGTTCCAGAATTTCGAACTGTTCCCCCACCTGTCGGTGCGCGAAAACCTGGCGCTTGGCCAGGTCAAGGTGCTCAAGCGAACGCGCGACGAAGCCGATGAACGGGGCCTGAAATACCTCGATCGCGTCGGCCTGCTGCCGCAGCAGGACAAATACCCGGCCCAGTTGTCCGGCGGCCAGCAGCAGCGCGTGGCGATCGCCCGCGCGCTGTCGATGGATCCCATCGCGATGTTGTTCGATGAACCCACCTCCGCGCTGGATCCGGAAATGATCAATGAAGTGCTGGACGTAATGGTCGGCCTGGCGCAGGATGGCATGACGATGATGGTCGTCACCCATGAAATGGGTTTCGCGCGCCGCGTGGCCAACCGCGTGGTGTTCATGGATGCGGGCCGCATCGTCGAGGATTGCGGCAAGGAAGAATTCTTCGGCGCGCCCCGCTCGGAGCGCGCGCGCGATTTCCTGGCCCGGATCATCCACTGAGTCCCGGCACGGGCGTGCGGCAGCCCGTCAGCTCAGCCTGCCAGTTTTCAAGGTTTCGGCCTGTGTTCGGCCTGTGTTCGGTCTGTCTTCGATCTGTGTTCGGTCTTGCTGTTGGTTCTTTTGCGACGTGTATTTCTCCAGGGAGGAAATCATGGCATCGATCCGGCTGTTTGTCCTGCTGCTCCTGGCGTTACCCGGCTTGCTGCACGCGCAGCAGGCGGAGCCACCGCGTAACGGCACGCTGGCCAAGATCGCGCGCGATGGCTACATCACGCTGGGCGTGCGCGAAGGGTCGGTGCCGTTCTCCTACCTGGACGACAAGGGCCGCTTCATCGGCTACTCGGTCGACCTGTGCATGAAGATCGTCGACGAAGTGAAGAAGCGCCTGAACAAGCCGGTGGAAGTGAAGATAACGCCGGTATCCGCCAGCAACCGCATCCCGCTGATGGCGAACGGCACCATCGACCTCGAATGCGGCTCCACCACCAACAATGCCGAGCGCGCGCGGCAGGTGGCCTTCTCGCCCACCATCTTCGTGATCGCCAACCGGCTGTTGACGCGCAAGACGGCCAATATCCGCACGCTGGCGGACATGAAGGGCAAGACGCTGGTGGCCACCGCCGGCACCACCACGCTGAAGCAGATGACGGCGCTGAACCGCGAGCGCAACCTCGGCATGCGCATCGTGGTCGGCAAGGATCATCCCGAGTCCTTCCTGATGCTGGAAACGAATCGCGCCAATGCCGAGGCGAACGACGATATCCTGCTGGCGGCCCAGGTGGCCGGTTCGAAGCAGCCGGCCGACTACGCGATCGGCACCGAGGCGCTGTCGCTCGAGCCGTACGCCATCATGCTGCGCCGCGGCGACGCACCGTTCAAGGAAGCGGTCGATGCGGCACTGCGTGCCGCCTTCGCGTCGCCCGATTTTCCGCGCCTGTATGCGAAATGGTTCACCAGCCCGGTCCCGCCGAAAGGCATCAACCTGAACGTGCCGATCTCGCCGCAGCTGCAGAAGGTGCTGGCCAATCCCACCGATTCGTCCGACCCCGCCGCCTATCGCTGACCGGCCAGTGGCTGAGCGGCTGACCGGCTGACCCCGCGGCGTCCGATGGACTATCACTGGAACTGGGCGATATTCGGCGAGCTGTCGCCGGATGGCGTAAACACCTACTGGCAGATGCTGCTGTCCGGCCTGGGCTGGACGCTGGCCACGTCGCTGGCCGGCTGGGTGATGGCGCTGGCGCTGGGCGCGCTGGCCGGCATTGCCCGCACCCTGCCGCAGCGCCCGCTGCGCATGGCGGCCGGCGCCTATATCGAACTGTTCCGCAACGTGCCGCTGCTGGTGCAGATGTTCCTGTGGTTCTTCGTGGTGCCCGAGCTGCTGCCGCGCGCCGCGGGCGACTGGCTGAAGGCGCTGCCGCAGGCGCCGTTCGTCACCGCCGTGATCTGCCTGGGTTTCTTCACGTCCGCGCGGGTGGCCGTGCAGGTCGCCGCCGGCGTCGACGCGCTGGCGGGCGGCCAGGCCCAGGCCGCCCTGGCCCTGGGGCTCACGCGTCCGCAAGCGTACCGGTACGTGCTGCTGCCGCTGGCAGTCCGGATCGTTCTTCCCCCGCTGGCGAGCGAATTCCTCAACATCATCAAGAACAGTTCGGTGGCGCTGACCATCGGCCTGGTGGAGCTGACGGCCAGCGCCCGCGCGATCCAGGAATTCTCGTTCCAGGTGTTCGAAGCCTATGCGGCGGCCACCGTGCTGTACGTGGCGGTGAACCTGGCCGTCACCGCCGGCATGAACGTCCTCGAGCGCCGGCTGGCCTTGCCCGGTTCGCTGGGAGCGCGCTGATGGAGTTCGACTTCGACGTGATCCGGCGGTCCTGGGCGGACGTGCTGCTGACCGGCATGACCTTCACCCTGCGGCTGACGGTACTGGCCATGGCCGGCGGGGTGGTGCTCGGCACGCTGCTGGCGCTGGCCCGGCTGTCCGGCTTTCGCCCCCTGGCGCTGCTGGCCGCCGGCTACGTCAACCTGATCCGCGCGGTGCCGCTGGTGCTGGTGATCTTCTGGTTTTATTTTCTCGTGCCGTACCTGGCCGCCTGGGTGATTGGTGCCGACGAACCCGTGCGCGTCGGCGCGTTCTGGTCCGCGCTGATCACGTTCACCCTGTTCCAGGCAGCCTACTACTGCGAGATCATGCGCGGCGGCATCGGTGCCATCTCGCGCGGCCAGGTGCATGCCGCGCAGGCGCTGGGCATGCGCTACTGGCAGTGCATGGGCTACGTGGTGCTGCCGCAGGCCCTGCGCAACATGCTGCCGGTGCTGCTGACGCAGACCATCGTGCTGTTCCAGGACGTGTCGCTGGTGTACGTGCTGTCGGTGCCCGATTTCGTCGGCGCCGCGGCCCGCGTCGCCCAGCGCGACGGGCGGCTGGTGGAAATGTACAGCTTCGTCGCGGTGGTCTACTTCGTGATGTGCTGTGCCTTGTCGGCCCTGGTGCGGCGCTTGCAGCGTGCAAGAAGGTAAAATGGCGCATTCCTGTTCCATTTTTTGCGATCGCTTCCCCGGGCCGCATTTCGAGACCGCACTTCCAGGCTAGTCATGTCCACCACCTTCGACACCCCATCTTCCCTGACCATCATCCGCCCGGACGACTGGCACCTTCACCTGCGCGACGGCGCCACCATGGCCAGCGTGCTGCCGCACAGCGCGCGCCAGTTCGGCCGCGCCATCGTGATGCCGAACCTGAAGCCGCCCGTCACCACCGTTGCCCAGGCAGCCGCCTACCGCGACCGCATCCTGGCGGCGCTGCCGGCCGAGCTGTCGTTCGAGCCGCTGATGACGCTGTACCTCACCAACAACACGTCGCCGGACGAGATCCGCCGCGCCGCGGAGTCCGATTTCGTGCATGCGGTGAAGCTGTACCCGGCCGGTGCCACCACCAATTCCGATGCCGGCGTCACGGACCTGGCCAACTGCTACAAGGTGCTGGAAGTGATGCAGGAAACCGGCCTGCCGTTCCTCGTGCATGGCGAAGTGACGGATGGCGACATCGACCTGTTCGACCGCGAAGCCGTGTTCATCGAGCGCGTCATGCGCCCGCTGCGCAAGAGCTTCCCGGCGCTGAACGTGGTGTTCGAGCACATCACCACCAAGGATGCCGCGCAATACGTGGCCGAGGCCGAAGGCCCGATCGCCGCCACGATCACCGCGCACCACCTGCTGTACAACCGCAACGAGATCTTCAAGGGCGGCATCCGGCCCCATTACTATTGCCTGCCCGTGCTCAAGCGCGAAGAGCACCGCCTGGCGCTCGTCACGGCCGCCACCAGCGGCGACGAGCGCTTCTTCCTCGGCACCGACTCGGCACCGCACGCGCAGGGCGCCAAGGAGTCGGCTTGCGGCTGCGCCGGCTGCTATACCGCGCTGCACGCGATGGAGCTGTACGCCGAGGCATTCGAACGCGCCGGCGCGCTGGACAAGCTGGAAGCCTTCGCCAGCCTGAACGGCCCGGCCTTCTATGGCCTGCCGCCGAACGAGGGCACGATCACGCTGAATCGCGAAGAATGGACGCTGCCGCAGTCGCTGCCGTTCGGCGAACAGGAAGTGGTGCCGCTGAACGCCGGCGAAACCATCAACTGGCGGATGGCGTAACATCGGTGCTGCCCGCGGTCGACTGGTCCCGGCCATGGTATGACGCGGTGCGCGCGGCCGCCGGGGCGGTCGATCCGCGCGACGTCATCGGGACCTTCAGCGCGCGCGCCGCTGCGCTGGAGCTGGTCAACCACGCCGGCCTGCCGATCCGCTTCGTGCCACAGGCCGCGCTGCCCGAAGGGACGGCGTATGAAGAACATATCGGCGCCACCGGCTGCGTGCCCACGCGCGACAACATGCACGATTTCTTCAACGGCCTGGTGTGGCTGAGTTTCCCGCTCATCAAGCGCGAGCTCAACGCCTTGCAGGCGGCACAGATCGCGCGCGACGGCATCCGTGGCGAGCGCGGCCCGGCACGCGACGCGGCCACGCTGTTCGACGAGAATGCGGCCCTGCTCGTCGTGCCGGATACCGCACCAGGCCACGCGCTGGCCGACGCGCTGCGCAACCACCACTGGCGCGAAGCCTTCGTCGCGCGCGCCGGCGCGTTCGGCAGCGAGGCGCAGGTCTGGCTGTTCGGCCATGCGCTGATGGAAAAGCTGGTGGCACCCTACAAGGCGATCACCGCGCATACACTGGTGGTGGCCGCGCCAGCCAGCTGGTTCGCGTTGCCGCGCAATGCACAGCAGGCATGGCTCGATGCGCACCTGGCGGAGCGCCTGCGCACGACCGGCTTGTGCAAGGCCGATTTCACGCCGCTGCCGGTACTGGGCATTCCGGGCTGGTGGGGCGGGCAGGACGATGCATTCTATGATGACACCACCGTGTTCCGCGCCAAGCGGAGCGCACCCACCCTGGAGAAACCATGACTGTACGAACCATCCGCTGGGGCATCCTCGGCACCGGCAGGATTGCCAAGGACTTTGCCGCCGCGCTGAAGGATACGCCCGATGCCGTGCTCGCGGCCGTTGCGTCGAGAAGTGTTGATAGCGCTACCAGTTTCGCCACCGAGCATGGCTCGCATGAATTGACGAAGAGCCACGGCAGTTACCAGGCGCTGGCGGACGATCCGGATGTCGATGCGATCTATGTTGCCACGCCCCATCCGATGCACCGCGAGAACGCGCTGATGTGCCTGAACGGCGGCAAGCACGTCCTGGTCGAAAAGGCCTTCACCGTCAACCGCCGCGAAGCGGAAGACATCGTGGCATTGGCGCGCGAGAAAAAGCTGTTCGCGATGGAAGCGATGTGGACGCGCTTCCAGCCCGCGGTGCTGGAAGCGAAGCGCATCGTGGACAGCGGCGAAATCGGCACCGTGGCCACCGCGCAGGGCGACCTGGGCTTCTACTCCGACGCCGGCCCCGAGCACCGGTTGTTCAATCGCGCGCTGGGCGGCGGCTCATTGCTGGACCTGGGCATCTATCCGCTGTCGATCGCGGCATACTTCCTCGGGCCCGTGAAGGCAGTGCAGGCCGTGGGCCAGGTGGGCCCGACAGGCGTCGACCTGCAATGCACCTTCGCGCTGCAGCACGAGAACGGTTGCCTGGCCGCCGGTACGGCCAGCCTGGCCGCGCGAACGCCGGCCGAGTTCACGGTGTGCGGCAGCCAGGGCTTCGTGCGCCTGCACGGCCGCTTCCACAACACGGAAGAATTGACGGTGGAATTGCACGACGGGAGCCGGCGTACGCAGTGCCTGCCGCGCATCGGCAACGGCTATGCGCACGAGATCATCGAAGTGAACCGCTGCCTGCGCGCAGGCCTGACTGAAAGCCCCGTGATGCCGCTCGATGAAACGCTGGCGCTGATGGGCGTGCTGGACGAGATGCGGCGGCAGATCGGCGTCGTGTACGACGCCGACCGCTGATCAGCGAACGCTGTTGTCCACGCGGCGCTTGCGTGGCAGCAGCAGCACGCCGGCGCCGACCAGCAGCATGGACCAGCTGGATGGGCGATCGGCCAGCAATTGCCCGGCCGGGTCGGCGGCCTTGTGGGCCTGGCGCACGGTTGCCGGCGACGCCTTGGTGCTGGCCATTGCCGGGGTGGTGCTGGCGGCCGTGGAAGCGGTGTTTTCCGCGGCAGGTGCCGCAAGCGCCTGGGTGGCAAACGCTAAAGATGCAACGAAGAAATATTTTTTGATAGATAGCATTTATTTAACGATTAGTCCAGATTGATTCGCATTCTAATGTTGCATTCGATTCAATACAACGACTTTATTCATTGAAGCATATGCAAGGTGTTGCAATGCAGCACGAACATCCTGCGTTACACTGCTTTGGTGACCCAGAAAGGCTTATCCATGTCCACCAGCCAGCGCTCCCTCGACCTTAAAACGATCTTGCTTGCCACCGGCGTCGTGCTGACGCTGGCCATGGGCGTGCGCCATGGTTTCGGCTTCTGGATGCAGCCCATCTCCCAGGAAAATGGCTGGAGCCGCGAAACCTATTCGCTGGCGATGGCCCTGCAGAACCTGCTGTGGGGAGCGTTCGGGCCGTTCGCCGGCATGGTGGCCGACCGTTGGGGCACCATGCGGGTCGTGCTGGCCGGCGCATTTGCGTACATGGCCGGCCTGGTCTGGATGGCCACGGTGTCCGATCCTTTCCTGTTCATCGCCGGCTCCGGCGTGCTGATCGGGCTGGGCCTGGCCTGCACCGCGTTCGGCGCCGTCAGCGGCATCATCGGCCGTGCTGCACCGCCAGAAAAACGCTCGTGGGCATTCGGCATTTCCGGTGCCGCCAGCTCGTTCGGCCAGTTCCTGCTGATGCCCATCGAGCAGACCCTGATCTCGCAGGCCGGCTGGCAAAACGCGCTGTATCTGCTGGCCGCCATCGTGGTGTTCCTGATGGTGCCCATGGCATTCCGGCTGCGCGAACCGGTGGCGCCGGCGGCTACCGGCCATCGGCAAGGGATTCGCGAAGCGCTGGGCGAAGCCCTGGGCAACCGCTCGTTCCTGCTGCTGGTGGCCGGTTATTTCGTGTGCGGCTTCCAGCTCGTGTTCATCGGCGTGCACATGCCGGCGTACCTGAGGGACAAGGGCGTGGCCGATCCCAAGGTGGCCGTGGTGGCACTGGCGCTGATCGGCCTGTTCAACATCTTCGGCTCTTACTGGGCGGGCAAGCTGGGTGGCCGGCTGCCGAAGCGCTACCTGCTGTCGTTCATCTACTTCGCCCGTGCCGCGGTGATCACGCTGTTCGTCGCGCTGCCGCTGTCGCCGCTGTCCGTGTACTTGTTCGCGGCGGCAATGGGCGTGCTGTGGCTGTCCACGGTGCCGCTGACGAACGGCATCATCGCCGGCGTGTTCGGCCTGTCCCACATGTCGATGCTGGCCGGCGTGGTGTTCTTCTCGCACCAGGTCGGCAGTTTCCTCGGCGTCTGGCTGGGCGGCTACCTGTTCGACCTGCAAGGCAGTTACGACGTGGTGTGGACCATTTCGATCGGCCTGGGCGTGCTGGCCGGCCTGGCCAACCTGCCCATCGACGAGCGGGCGCTGGTTCGACCGCAACTGAAGGTTGCCTGAACGTGGTTGCCTGAGCGTGGATGCGTGAATGTGCTTGCGTGAATGTGCTTGCGTGAATGTGGTTGTGTAAATGTGGTTGCGTGACCGATGTAACGAGGAGGTGGAATGAGGAATCCGCGTTGGCGCCGGCTGCTCGCGTGGTGCCTGGTCGCCCTGGTGCTGGCGGCGTGCTTTGCCGCCTACCTGCAACCGGCGTTCATGTTCGACATGGCGACGCGCATCGTCATGTGTTTTTGAGCTCGTCGTTCCGGAAAATCTGCGAGCGCGAATGGCGCGACAGTGTCAGTACCCCGGCGCCGGCCAGCAGCAGCATCCAGATGGCCGGTTCGGGCACGGCGATCACCTCGACGCCCAGCAGTTCCGTATAACCCTGGTTGAGAACCTGGTGGTCATAGCCCGGACCGAACAGGGCGAAGTCGATGCGGCTGGTCTGCAGCCCGGCATTCGCATACAGCAGGTACTCGTACTCGAAACGGAAGTGGCCGGGCAAGCCTGTGAAGGCATGCGTTGCGCCGCTGTCGAACGATCCCGAGGGATCGTAGTTCGCCCAGACCGGCAGCGCGGCGGGCGTGCCGGACGACATGTCCGCAAAGACGGGCGGAGGCGGCGGCTGCAGCAGGCCGGGGTATTCCGGTACCTCGGTGGAGACATGGTCGCCGCTCAGGTACACGCCGGCCTCGAATCCGGGCGCGCCATCGATCAGGCGCGGCACCTGCGCGGGAAGCAGCGTGCCGATGATCCAGAATTGCGCGGTATGCTCGCCGATGGCCGTCACGTCGAGATCGACGTGCGCCGCATCGCGCCAGTGACCCGCCACATCATAGGTCACGTCACGGTAGTGGGAAGTGGTCTGCAGGCCGTTTTCGATGACGACTTCGTCGCGCAGTGTATGGACGACATTGAAACGCTCGCCGGTTTCCCGGAAGCTGGCGTTGCTGTAGACCGAGGCGCTGGTGTCGTCGATGCCGGTGGTGGCGTAAACGGCGGTAAATGTCATCACCGGGGCGGCGGATGCGCCCGCGGCGGCGAACAGCAGGGGTAGTGACACGAACAATGAGCGCATCGGTCGAAACATGTTTCCCCCTGGATTGTCGATTGTTTTTTTTATATTGCGTCAACCAGCATAGGCCATGAGTTGCAGCCTGCAAGGACAATCGGTGCTTTGTTGTGCCGGCCCCACGTTCCGGTCGGCCACGACCGGTTTCCTGTCCTGCACTCGGGTGTTGTAATCATGCCCGGCATTCATTCGGGCATTCATTCCCGGCATGATGAAGAGGCGGAGCGCCATGGGCTCTTGAACGGCGCGCCGTTCCGGAAGATGACCGACCGGGAATGGCGCGACAGTGTCAGCACGCCGGCTCCGGCAAGCAGCATCATCCAGATACCGGGCTCGGGAATCGCGACGATCTCCACGCTCATCAGTTCGGTATACGACTTGTGGCGGACTTCCTTGTCGTAGCCGGGCCCGAACAGCATGAAATCGACTTGATTGGTCAACAGATCCTCGTTCCCGTAAAGCAGGTATGAGAAGTCGTATGCGGCGAGGTCGCGCGGGGCGGTAAAGAGGTCCTCCGCGACAGCATAAAATTCCCGGCCGCTGCCGAAGTGCGTTGTCATGGGCGGCATGGCGGGCGTCGCGGATGAAGTGTTCGTGAACACCGGCGGCAGTGGTGGCTGCATGTGGCCGGGATAGCCCGGTATCGGCTCGGGCTCGTAGAAGCCCGACAGGAACACGCTGGCCTGGAAAGCCAGCTCGCCGTCGACCAGGCGCGAGGCCTGTGCGGGATCGAGCACGCCGTCGACCGTGAACTGCACGGTGTGGACGCCGTTCGCCTGGCCGACGAGACTGATCATCGCCCAATCGCGCCAGTGCGCATCCACGTCATAGGTAATGTCGAGGTAATGGTAGGTGATCCGGAGGCCGTTATCGTCATCGATGACGACCTCGTCGCGCGGCTGGTAACCGAAGTTGTAGTGGTCGCCCGTTTCCCACAGCGATGTGGTGACCCATACCCATTGTTCGAGATTGTCGATGCCCGTGGTGGCCGACCTGGCGTTGAATACCATCACGGGGGCGGCGAGCACGCCCGTGGCGGCAAACAGCAGGGCCATGGCAAGGGAGCAGCAGAGGGACAACGAGCGAAGGGACAATGAGCCCAGTGACGATGAGCCCAGTGACAATGAGCCCAGTGACGATGAGCCCAGTGGCGAATTCAGTGGTGATGAATTCAGTGAAGATGAATTCAGTGGCGATGAATTCAGTGGCGATGAAACCGGCAATCGAAGCATCGCGACCCCCTTGAAGAGTTCCGGATAAATTCCTGGCACCGCTGCATCCAGCATAGGCCAGGGATTGCAAGCTGCAAGACTTATCCGCGCATGCTTGCGCGCCACCTGCGTGACCGGGAAGCGCCGCTACACCTTCAGGAACTCTTCGCGCCCGCCCAGCCACCGTTCCAGGTGCGCTTCCACCACCGGCTGCCCGGCCGGATCGTGCAGCAGCGCGTGCGCCACGTCGCGCGCCTGGTCGACTAGCCAGCCATCCGTTTCCAGGTCGGCGAAGCGCAGCATCGCCTGGCCGGACTGGCGCGCGCCGAGGAATTCGCCGGGGCCGCGGATTTCCAGGTCGCGCCGGGCGATCTCGAAGCCGTCGGTGGTTTCCCGCATCGTGGCCAGCCGCTGCTTGGCCACGGGGCCCAGCGGGCTTTGATACAGCAGCAGGCACACGCTGGCCGCCGAGCCACGGCCCACGCGCCCGCGCAGCTGGTGCAGCTGCGACAGGCCGAAGCGCTCCGCATGCTCGATCACCATCAGCGACGCATTCGGCACGTCCACGCCCACTTCGATCACCGTGGTGGCCACCAGCACGTGCACCCGGCCGGCGCTGAAGGCATCCATCACCTCCTGCTTCTCGGCCGGCTTCATGCGGCCATGCACCAGGCCTACCTGCAGGTCCGGCAGCGCCGCGGCCAGCGTTTCATAGGTTTCCGTCGCGGTCTGCAATTGCAGCGCTTCCGATTCCTCGATGAGCGGGCATACCCAGTACACCTGGCGGCCGTCCAGCGCGGCCGCGTGCACCCGCGCGATCACCTCGTCGCGCCGGTTCTGGTCGATCACGCGCGTGACGATCGGCGTGCGGCCCGGCGGCAGCTCGTCGATCACGGACACCTCCAGGTCGGCGTAGTACGTCATCGCCAGCGTGCGCGGGATCGGCGTGGCGGACATCATCAGCTGGTGCGGCACCAGCCCGTCGGCGCCCTTGTTGCGCAGCGTGAGGCGCTGGCCCACGCCGAAGCGGTGCTGCTCGTCGACGATGACGAGGCCCAGCCGGGCGAATTGCACCGTTTCCTGGATCAGCGCGTGCGTGCCGATCACCAGCCGCGCCTCGCCCGACTCGGCCAGTGCCGAAGCCGCCGCCTTGTCTTTTTTCTTCAGGCTGCCGGTCAGCCACGCCACCTTCACGCCCAGCGGTTCCATCCACGCGGCGATCTTGCGGAAGTGCTGCTCGGCCAGGATCTCGGTGGGCGCCATCAGCGCGGCCTGGAAGCCGCTGTCGATGGCCTGCGTCGCGGCCAGCGCCGCGACGACGGTCTTGCCGCTGCCCACGTCGCCCTGCAGCAGGCGCTGCATCGGGTAGGGCTGGCGCAGGTCGGCGCGGATTTCCTCCAGCACGCGCGCCTGCGCGCCCGTCAGCCGGAACGGCAGCGCCTTCTGGAATGCCGCGGTCAGCGCGCCCACCGCCTCGAGCGGCGCCGCGCCCTTCTGGCGGCGCGCGTCCTGTGCGCGCTTCAGCGACAGCTGCTGGGCCAGCAGCTCGTCGAACTTCATGCGGATCCAGGCCGGATGCGAGCGCTCCGCCAGCGCGTACTCGTCCACCTGCGAGGGCGGGTGGTGCAGCAGCTTCACCGCCGGCTCGAAGGCTTGCAGCTGCAGCCTGTCCAGCAGCCGCGGCGGCAGCGTGTCGGTCCAGTCCACGCGCCCCATCGCGTCGGCGATCGCGCGGCGCAGCACGTACTGCGACAGGCCTTCGCCGGATGGATAGACAGGGGTAAGGGAAGTCGGCAGCGGTGCTCCCGCGTTGACCACCTTGTACGTGGGGTGCACCATCTCGGCGCCGAAGAAGCCGTGTTTCAGCTCGCCGCGGGCACGCACCCGGGTGCCTTCCGCCAGCTGCCTGGACTGGCTGCCATAGAAATTCATGAAGCGCAGCATCAGTTCGCCCGTGTCGTCGGCGATGTGGACGATCATCTGCTTGCGCGGCTTGTACGTGATCTCGTTCTTGGTGACGATGCCCTCGACCTGCGACGTCTGGCCGCCGCGCAGGCAGGCCGTGCGGATGTCGATTACCTCGGTCTCGTCCTCGTAGCGCATGGGCAGGTGCAGCACCAGGTCCATGTCGGTACGCAGGCCGAGCTTGGCCAGCTTGCTTTCGGCGGTGGCAGCCCGGGATGCGGCGGCTTTCTTGACGGGGGGCTTGCTTTGCTTCGTTTCGGCCATGGTTGGGTGATGCGTTTTTCTCGGCTACGGAGCAGTAGCGTACAATAGAAGGTTGCCCAATGCTTTTTCAGCGGAATTGCCCGCGCAGCGTCATCCGTGCGCGCTACCGCCAGAACACGATATGTATTCGCTTTCCGACTTCGATTTTAACTTGCCCCCCGAGCGCATTGCTCAGTTTCCGCTGCCGGACCGCAGCGCTTCCCGCCTGCTGCACGTGGATGAGACCCGCCTGCACGACCGCAGGTTCACCGACATCCTCGACCTGCTGCAGCCCGGCGACCTGCTGGTGATGAACGATACGCGCGTGCTGAAGGCGCGCTTCTTCGGCGTGAAGGACAGCGGCGGCAAGGTCGAGGTGCTGGTCGAGCGCGTGCTCGATACGCGCACCGTGCTGGCCCAGGTCCGCGCGTCGAAGTCGCCCGGCCCCGGCGTGAGGATCCGCCTGGCCGACGCCTTCGACGTGACGGTGGGCGAGCGTGCCGGCGAGTTCTTCACGTTGAAGTTCGATGCCGACGTGTTCGACCTGATCGAGCAGTACGGCCGCCTGCCGCTGCCGCCCTACATCGAGCATGCGCCCGGCGAGGTGGATGAAACGCGCTACCAGACGGTGTTCAACAAGGTGCCGGGCGCCGTCGCGGCGCCCACCGCCGGGCTGCACTTCGATGAGGCGCTGCTGCAGAAACTGAAGGACAAGGGCGTTAATTTCGCCTATGTCACGCTGCACGTGGGCGCCGGCACGTTCCAGCCGGTGCGCACCGAGAACCTGGCCGAGCACAAGATGCACACCGAGTGGTACACGATGCCACAGGCCACCGTCGACGCGGTGAAAGCCGCGCGCGCCGCGGGCCGCGACGTGATCGCCGTCGGCACCACCAGCCTGCGCGCGCTGGAATCGGCGTCGCAGTCGGGCACGATCGAGGCGGGCAGCGCCGACACGGCGCTGTTCATCACGCCGGGCTACCGCTTCAAGTCCGTCACGCGCCTGATCACCAACTTCCACCTGCCGAAGTCCACGCTGCTGATGCTGGTCTCGGCGTTCGCCGGTTACGACGAGATCCGCGCCGCCTATGCGCACGCGATCGCCAGCGAATACCGCTTCTTCAGCTATGGCGACGCCATGCTGCTGACGACGCCCAACCGGGCCTGACGGAAAACCAACGGATACCTGAACGGATACCCCAACGATGCTGGAATTCAAACTGATCAAGACCGATACCACGGGTCTGACGAAGGCGCGCCGCGGCACGCTGAAACTGAACCATGGCGTGGTGCAGACGCCGATCTTCATGCCGGTCGGCACCTACGGTTCCGTGAAGGCGATGTCGCCGCTGGAACTGAAGGAAATCGGCGCCCAGATCATCCTGGGCAATACCTTCCACCTGTGGCTGCGGCCCGGCAATGCCGTGACGGGCAAGTTCGGCGGCCTGCACAAGTTCATGGGCTGGGACAAGCCGATCCTGACCGACTCCGGCGGCTTCCAGGTGTTCTCGCTGGGCGAGATGCGCAAGATCACGGAAGAGGGCGTGCACTTCAACTCGCCCATCAATGGCGACAAGCTGTTCCTGTCACCCGAGATCTCGATGCAGATCCAGCGCGTGCTGAATTCGGACATCGTGATGCAGTTCGACGAATGCACGCCGTATGAAATCGACGGCCGCCCGGCCACGCTGGAAGAAGCGGCGAAGTCGATGCGCATGTCGCTGCGCTGGGCCCAGCGCTCGATGAACGAGTTCAAGGCGGGCGAGAATCCCAACGCGCTGTTCGGCATCGTCCAGGGCGGCATGTTCGAGTCGCTGCGCGACGAATCGCTGGCCGGCCTGGAAGAGATCGATTTTCCCGGCCTGGCGATCGGCGGCCTGTCCGTCGGCGAGCCGAAGGAAGACATGATGCGCGTGCTCGAGCACATCGGCCCGCGCCTGCCGGCCAACAAGCCGCACTACCTGATGGGCGTGGGCACGCCGGAAGACCTGGTGGCCGGCGTCAGCAACGGCGTCGACATGTTCGACTGCGTCATGCCGACCCGCAATGCGCGCAATGGCTGGATCTTCACCCGCTTCGGCGACATCAAGATCAAGAACGCCCGCTACAAGGAAGACACCGAGCCGTTCGATGCCACCTGCTCGTGCTACGCCTGCCGGAACTTCTCGCGCGCCTACCTGCACCACCTGCACCGCGCGCAGGAAATCCTGGGGGCACGGCTGAACACCATCCACAACCTGCACTTCTACCTGGACATCATGCAGCAGATGCGCGATGCGCTGGACGAAGACCGCTTCCCCGAGTGGGTGAAGCAGTTCCATGCCGATCGCAGCAGGGGGGTGTAGGTAGTTCAAGCAGCACCCCAAAGCGAGCCCCGGGGTCAGGCCCGGCGGGTCTGACCCCAGTATCTGCAGTTGGGGTAACAGCAACGCCAGTCTGCAAACTGCCAAAACAAAACCTGCAAGAACTTCTTGCATTAGTGTAAAAGTCCCCAATCTGTGCGACTTTGGCCAGTGCTAGAATACAGCGCTGTTTTTTTTAATTACATTGGAGTCACCCGTGTTCATTTCCAACGCTTATGCTCAAACCGCCGGCGCCGCCGATGCGTCGATGATGAGCAACCTCTCGACGTTCGTTCCGCTGATCCTGATGTTCGTGGTCATGTACTTCCTCATGATCCGTCCCCAGCAGAAGCGCGCCAAGGAACAGAAAGCCATGATGGACGCACTCGCCAAGGGCGACGAAGTCGTGACGGTCGGCGGCATCCTGGGCCGGGTCTCCCGCGTGACCGATGCCTACGTGACGGTGGAAGTGGCGCCGAACACCGAGATCGTGGTGCAGAAAGCCTCGGTTACCACGCTGCTGCCGAAAGGCACGCTGAAGGGGCTGTAAGCCTCGCACAGGAAGCGGGCGGCATCACCGCCCGCTTTTGTTATCGGCCAACCACGCTGAAGATCATGAATCGTTATCCCATCTGGAAATACATCCTCATTGCCATCGTCGTGCTGCTGGGGGCACTGTACACGGCTCCCAACTACATGGGCGAATCGCCTGCGCTGCAGATCACCAGCGGAAAATCCACGGTGAAGGTGGATAGCGATATCGTCACCCGCGTCGAGCAGCTGCTGGCCGAGGCGAAGCTGCCCACGTCCGGCGTCACCTTCGATGCCGGCTCGAGCAGCCCCTCCGTGCGCGCCCGCTTCACCGATATCGACACGCAGTTCAAGGCCAGGCTCGCGCTGGAACGCGGCCTGAATACCGACCCGGAAGATCCGGCCTACATCGTCACCAACAACCTGATGGCCAATACGCCGGCATGGATGCAGAAGCTCGGCGCCCACCCGATGTACCTGGGCCTCGACCTGCGCGGCGGCGTGCACTTCCTGATGCAGGTGGATACGAAGGCCGCGCTGAACAAGCGCATCCAGGGCTTCCAGGCCGCCATCCGCGGCGAGCTGCGCGACAAGAACGTGCGCCACGCCGGCATCGAGCGCGTGGGCGACGCGATCATCGTGAAATTCCGCGACGACGCCACCCGCCAGGCCGCCCGCAAGGCACTCGGCGAAATGAACGAGCTGCAGTTCGCCGACGGCACCAGCGGCGCCGACCTGACGCTGACCGCGTCGATGAAGCCGGCCGCCCTGAAGGCCACGCTGGACAACGGCGTGAAGCAGAACATCGCCACGCTGTCCAAGCGCGTCAATGAACTGGGCGTTTCCGAGCCGATCATCCAGCAGCAGGGCGCGGACCGCATCGTCGTCCAGCTGCCGGGCGTGCAGGACGTGGCCCGTGCCAAGTCGATCATCGGCCGCACCGCCACGCTGGAAGTGCGCCTGGTAGACCAGTCGGTCACGCGCGGCACCGAGCTGAGCGCGGCGATCCCGTTCAATTCCGAGCTGTTCACCGTCGGCAAGAACGTGCCCGTGGTGCTGTACAAGGATGTGATCATCACCGGCGACTACATCTCGTCGGCCACGGCCACCTTCGATGAAAACCAGCAGCCGGCCGTATCGCTCGACCTGAACGGCGACGGCGGCCGCCGCATGCGCGAAGCCACCCGCGACAACGTCGGCAAGGGCATGGCCATCGTGCTGTTCGAAAAGGGCAAGCCGGAGGTCCTGTCGGTCGCCACGATCCAGGATGAACTGGGCAGCCGTTTCCGCATCACCGGCATGGGCAGCGTCGAGAACTCCACCGAACTGGCGCTGCTCCTGCGCGCCGGCGCGCTGTATGCCCCGATGCAGGTCATCGAGGAACGCCTGGTCGGCCCGCAGCTGGGCGCCGAGAACATCGCCAAGGGCTTCAATGCCACGCTGTACGGCTTCCTGGCGATCGCCGTCTTCATGATCATCTACTACATGGTGTTCGGCGTGTTCTCCGTGCTGGCACTGGCCATCAACGTGCTGCTGCTGGTGGCGATCCTGTCGCTGATGGGCATCACGCTGACCTTGCCGGGTATCGCCGCCATCGCGCTGGCACTGGGCATGGCGATCGATGCGAACGTGCTGATCAACGAGCGGGTGCGCGAGGAGCTGCGCGCCGGCGTTTCGCCGCAGGCCGCCATCTCGGCCGGCTTCGACCGCGCCTGGGCCACCATCTTCGACTCGAACGTGACGACGCTGATCGTGGCGCTGGCGCTGCTGGTGTTCGGTTCCGGTGCGATCCGCGGCTTCGCCATCGTGCACGGCCTGGGCATCCTGACCTCGATGTTCTCCGCCGTCTTCGTGTCGCGCGGCGTGGTCAACCTGTGGTACGGCCGCAAGAAGAAACTGCAGTCGCTGTCGATCGGTACCGTCTGGGTACCGAAAGAAGCCAAGTAACGGCCATCGGTCAATAAGAGGATTTCATGGAATTTTTCCGCATTCATAGAGACATCCCGTTCATGCGCTACGCGACGATCTTCAACGTCGTGTCGGCGCTGACGTTCGTGGCGGCCGTGTTCTTCCTGGTCACCAAGGGCCTGCACCTGTCGATCGAGTTCAAGGGCGGCACCGTGGTGGAGGTGAAGTACCCGCAGGCGGCCAACCTGGAACGCATGCGCGAATCGCTGCGCGGCGCCGGCTTCGAGCATCCCGAAGCCAGCACGTTCGGCACCGCAAGCGACGTGCTGATCCGCCTGCCGATCACGCCGGGTTCCAGCTCGGACACCACGTCGGCACGCGCCTTCGAGGCACTGTGCCGCGCCGAAAAGGGCGCGGTACGCCAGTTCGACCAGGTGTCGCCGCAGGGCGAGCACCATGCCCGCACGTCCTGCGTGGACGCGGCCGGCAAGGAACTCGTCTCGCTGCAGCGCGTGGAATTCGTCGGCCCGATGGTCGGCGAGGAACTGGCGCAGAACGGCGTCAACGCGCTGATCATGGTGGTGGTCGGCGTGATGCTCTACCTGGCCGTGCGGTTCGAGTGGAAATACGCCGTGGCGGCGATCATCGCCAACCTGCACGACGTGGTCATCATCATGGGCTTCTTCGCCTTCTTCCAGTGGGAATTCTCGCTGACGGTGCTGGCGGCGATCCTGGCCGTGCTGGGCTACTCGGTCAACGAATCGGTGGTGATCTTCGACCGGATCCGCGAGAACTTCCGCAAGCAGCGCAAGATGAGCGTGCAGGAAGTGATCGACAACGCGATCACGAGCACGATGTCGCGCACGATCATCACCCACGGCTGCACGGAGATGATGGTGCTGTCGATGCTGCTCTTCGGCGGCCCCACGCTGCACTACTTCGCCGTCGCGCTGACCATCGGCATCCTGTTCGGCATCTACTCCTCGGTGTTCGTCGCCGCCGCCGTCGCCATGAAGCTGGGCGTCAAGCGCGAAGACCTGATCAAGCCGGTCAAGGAAAAGGACGAGACCGACGGCGCCGTCGTCTAAGCGTCGCCGCTCCACGAATGCCGCCTCCGGGCGGCATTTTTTTCGCCTGTTGTAAAACTTCTGGGGACTGTCCCTCCCAGAGGGACAGTCCCCAGAAGTTTTACAACACATTTTGTGGTGCTTTTGATACGTCAGGCGGGCAGCAGGATGGTGGCGCGCAGGCCGCCGGTGGGGCGGTTGGACAGGGTGACGTTGCCGCCGTGCGCGTCGATGCAGGAGCGGGCGATGGCGAGGCCGAGGCCCACGCCGCCCAGTTCCGGATGGCGCGCGGTGTCGAGCCGGTAGAACGGCTTGAACACGTCGTCCAGCCGGGCGGCGGGGATGCCCGGACCGTCGTCGTCGATCGTGATGCGGATGGCGTCGCGGCCGCCGTCGATCTGCGTGCGCGAGACGCCGATGCGCGCGCGGCCGCCATAGCGCACGGCGTTGTCGACGAGGTTCGTCAGGGCGCGCCGGATCGCCAGCGGCCGGCAGCGGCAGGGCAGGGCGGGCAGCCCGGCGGCGGAAGCAGCATCGGAAGCAGCAGAAGCAGAAGCAGAAGAAGCAGGGGAAGCAGCCGCACCAACCAGCGCCACGTCGCGGCCCTGCGCCGCCTGGTCGGCCGCGATCTCGCCGGCCATGGCGCCCAGGTCGATACCGATCGTCGGTTCGTCGTAGGCGTCGTCCCGGGAAAAGCGCAGCGTTTCCTCGATCATCGCCGCCATGTCGCGCAGCGTGCGCTGCATGCCGGCGCGCACCTCGTCGTCGTCGACCAGTTCGGCGCGCAGCCGCAGCGACGTCACCATCGAGCGCAGGTCATGGCTGATCGAGGCGAGCATGCGCTTGTGGTCTTCCAGGTAGCGCGTCAGGCGTTCCTGCATCAGGTTGAA
Organism: Pseudoduganella sp. SL102; assembly: GCF_027856995.1. Lineage (NCBI taxonomy): Bacteria > Pseudomonadati > Pseudomonadota > Betaproteobacteria > Burkholderiales > Oxalobacteraceae > Pseudoduganella > Pseudoduganella sp. SL102. Next base: position 7,382,882 of record NZ_CP115554.1, on the reverse strand, counting down.
CGACGCCGTCACCTCGCGCGCCTCGCGCGGGCCGGACAGCGCCAGTGGCTCGTATTCCCCCCGGCTGACCCGTTCCGCGCCTTGCGACAGCGCCTTGATCGGCCGCACGATGCGCCGCACGAAGACGATGCAGATCACCAGCACGGGCAAGGTACTGACGGGGATCGAGAAGCGCAGCGGTTTCCACCACCACTGGGTGTTGGCCAAGGGCCGCTGGGCGCTGTTGAACCAGCCCGCGGGCAGCCGCAGCGCGATGGCCAGGCCGGGGTCCTGGTCCGTCCGTGTGCCGGGCGCCAGCGAGACGTGCACGGCGTCGGCCGGCAGCCGCAGCTCGCGTTGCAGCGCCGCCTGCAGCGAGCGCTCCTCCTCGTCCAGCAAGGGATCGGCGACGGCGCTGCGCGGGCCGATGCGATGGCGCGACGTTGCCGTGTCCAGCGCCGCCAGCATGGCATTGCCGGAGGCGGCGTCGCGCTGCACCAGCGCGAGCCGGTAGGCGGACGTGACGTTTTCCATCACGTAGCGCCGCGACATCCGGTGCAGCGTGCCGTTGCCACCATTGCTGGCCGTGGCCAGCAGCGCGATCAGGTGCGCGGCCAGCAGCCCGCAGAACAGCAGGCCGACCAGCTGGCCCGCCATGGTCTGCGGCAGCAGGCGCCGTAGCATCCCCGTCATGTCAGGTCACGACAGCGCCAGGCCCTGGCAGGCGGTCACCGTGGCGGTGAACAGGTAGCCATTGCCCCAGACCGTCTTGAGCAGGCTGGGGCGGCGCGGATCCGCTTCCAGCTTCTTGCGCAGGCGGCTCACCTGGCTGTCGATGCTCCGGTCGAACGCCAGCGCATCGCCGCCGCCGATCAGGTCCATCAGCCGGTCGCGCGACAGCACCGTGCCGGGATGCTCGACCAGTACCCGCAGCAGGCGGTACTCGGAGCTGGACAGCACGGCCGGCTGGCCCTCCGGATCGAACAGTTCGCGCTTGCCGGTATCGAGGAACCAGCCGCCGAACGCATAGCCGCCGCCGGCATGGCCGACCGGGCCGGCGGCGCGCCGCCAGCGCCGCAGCACCGTGCGGATCCGCGCCACCAGTTCCGGCGGATCGAACGGCTTGACGACGTAATCGTCGGCGCCGCTGTCCAGGCCCGCCACCTTGTCGGCGGACGTGTGCATGGCCGTCAGCAGGATCACCGGCGTATCCAGCGTGCCGCTGACGCGCCGGCACAGCGACAGGCCATCCTCGCCCGGCATCATCACGTCCAGCACGATCAAGTCGAAGCGCTCCTTCAGCAGCAGCGCGCCGGCCTGCGCCGCATCCTCTGCGGTGGTTACCGCCAGCCCCTGGCGCCGCAGGTAGGCGGCCAGGGAACTGCGGATCTCGGGGTGGTCGTCGACGACGAGGATATGGTCGGCTGCTGTCATCGGGTTGTTCCGCAATGCGGATGATTCTCATTTACAAACCAGCATTGTAGCAGCGCCGCCGCTTGCCGGCAGGGGCGGAAACTCCTTATGCCAGCAGCCATGCCACGGCGCCCAGCAGTGCCCCGGCCGGCGCCGTCCACCGCACCGGCCGGGGCGCGTAGGTCATCTGGAGGCCGATGCCCAGCGCGCCGAAGGTCAGGAAGCCCAGCCACGCCAGGATGCCGACCGACATGCCCCAGGCCGCGACCGCCGGCACCAGCGCCACGGCCAGCAGCGCCCAGCCGCCCAGCCGCAGCGGCATGGCCGGGAATGCCTTGCCGTACACCTGTTCCTGGTGGCGTTCCATCGACAGCGACACGGCCGCCATCGCCGCGTAGCTCAGCGCCAGTACGACCAGTGCATTCATGGCGTCACCTCCTTCAGCACGGGCTGCGCCGGCTGCGCAGCCTGCGCGGCCGGACGATCCTTGCGGACCAGGTGCCGGGCGATCCAGCCGAACAGCGCGGCGATCGCCAGCATGGCGAAGTCGAAGCCGACGATGCCCGCCTGGCCGAGCGGAATGCTGGTGGACAGGCCATGGCCGCCGGTCAGCGGGTTGAGGACCGGCAGCAGCACGAACAGCGCGGCGACGGCGATGCACTGCTCCTTCCACGCGGCGCGCGGTGGCCGCACCGCCGCATGCACCAGCGCGGCCAGCCAGGCCAGGAAAAAGCCGTCGATCTCCCACGCCGCCCGTTCCGCCATCGCCACCGGCAGCAGGCGGTTCAGCCAGAAGTAGGCGCCGGTCGCCAGCGCCAGGCCGGTGACGACGCCGATATTGGTCACTTCCACCAGCCGGTGGCCGAACGGCGTGCGGCCCAGCTTCCTGCGCTCCGGCGCCCGCTTGACGACCCACAGCACGAGGCCCGTCGCCACCATCGCGGTACCGACCACGCCGGACAGGAACAGCAGCCAGCGCACCGTCGGCCCGGCGAAGCGGCCCATGTGCGCGCTGGTGAACACGTTGCCGAACGCACTCGCGGCCGATGGCGTGGGCAGCGGCGGGCGTTCCCTGATCTTGCCCGTGGCGGCATCGAAGACCAGCCGCGCCGAAGCGCCGCGCGTGGTCAGGCTGTCGCTGCCGTGCGCACGCAGTTCCACCGTGGTTCCCGGCTTGTTCGGACGGTTGACGGTGATGCGGCCCACCGCGTGATCCGGCCACTCGGCGCGCGCCTGCGCCATCATCGGAACGATCGCAGCCGCCAGGTCGACGGGGGGAGCGCCGGCGCCATCGCGCGAACGGCCGCCACGGCCTTCGCGTCCGCCGCCTTCTCTCCCTTCACGGCCGGCGCCGCCACCCTGCCCCTGCTGCCCCTGCTGCCCACCCGGCACCATGCCGCGGCGCTCCATGTTGTAGGCTTGCCGGTCGCCTCCATAGGCGCTTTCCGCACCCCATGGCATCAGCGTCCCCATCAGCAACAGCAGGCCGGAGAAGGTGATCATGATGTGGAACGGCAGCGCCAGCACGGCCGTCGCATTGTGCGCGTCCAGCCACGAGCGCTGGCCCTTCCTCGGCCGGAAGGTGAAGAACTCCGCGAAGATCTTCTTGTGCGTAATGACGCCGCTGATGATCGCCACGAACATGAACATGGTGGCGATGCCCACGATCCAGCGGCCCGTCACGCGGTCCATCGCATGCAGTTCGAAGTGGAAGCGGTACAGGAAGCTGCCGCCGCGGGTTTCGCGCGCCTCGATCTTCGCGCCGGTGGCCGCATCGAGTTCGGCGCGCCTGGTGCCGGCGCGGCCGGCCGCGGCATTCCTGTCGCGCCAGCTGGCCGAGACGGTGGTCTGCCGCTCGTTCGGCAATTCCAGCGTCCACGTATTGGCGTTTGGCGCCAGCTTCTGCATGCCGGCCAGCGCCACCGCCGCGGTCTGCGCGGCATCCGCACCAGGCACCGAGGCATGCAGCTCCGGCTTCATCCACAGGTTGACCTCGTCGAGGAAGTAGCTCAGCGTGCCGGTGAAGAAGACCGCGTACAGCAGCCAGCCCAGCACGACGCCGGTCCACGTGTGCAGCCACGACATCGACTGGCGGATGCCTTCCGGCTTGCTGTCGGGCCGCAGGCCGCACCTCCCGCGGCGGCCCTGGCAAGCCACGCCAGCGCGGCCAGCAAGCCGGCGGGCAGCGCGACGCCGAGCCACGCGCGCCGCGTGCTCGCCACGGCGAACACCCAGATCGCCGCGCACAGGTGCACCACGAACGAGGACATGGTGGCGGTGCTGACGGCATCCACGCGGGCCATGCCGGTTTTCTGCAGCCACAGGCTCATGCTCGCGGCCCAGGCGGCGGCCAGCAGGTAGCCGCCGAAAATCGCCGCCACGCTGCGCGACGCGACCAGCCATCGGTACGAAGCCGGCAGGGGTGTTTTCTTGTTCACGAAAGTTCCTTCTCGACGAAAGCGCCCGCGCACGTCCGGTGCGCGGGCGAGGCGGCCATGCGGGATCAGAACGAAGAAGTCAGGCTGACGAACAGCGAACGGCCCGCTTCGTTGTACGACGCCGCGCCGGACGTTCCGTTGGTGCTCTGGCGGAACAGGCGTTCGTCGAACAGGTTGTTGATGCCGGCGCGCAGGCGCAGGTTCTTCGTGAACGCATAGCCGGCGCTGACGCCCCACACGCTGTACGGGTCCAGCGTGTTCAGCGCGTCGCCGGTGGCCTGCGCGCCCTGCGTGGTCAGCTTGCGCGGCTCCTGCTTGCCGTACCAGGTGCCGGTAAACAGCAGCGACACCTTGTCGTTCACCTGCCAGTCGAGCGACGTGTTCAGCGTGAACTCGGGGATCACCGACAGCGGCTCGCCGGTGGTCTTGTTCTCGTTCTCGATCATGTACGTGAGGTTGTTGATGAACTTCACGCCCGTGCCGAACGGGATCGTCACGTTGCCCTCGATACCTTGCACCACCGCCTTCGGCGCGTTCTCCCACTGGAACAGGCGGCCGTTCGCCGACGTGTTGCCCAGCAGGCTGTCCATGCCGCCGACGATCTTGTTGCGGTAGTCGTTGTGGAAGTACGTGGCGCTGGCGCTATGGCCGGCATCGTTCCAGCCGATGCCGATTTCCTTGTTCACCGAGGTTTCCGCTGCCAGGCTGTCGTTGCCGCGCAGGTAGCAGCCGCCGCCCAGGTTCGGGTTGTTGACGGGGCAGCCGTTGCCACGCGTGTAGTACAGGTAGTTCGGATTCGACTGGTACAGGTTCGGCGCCTTGAACGCGCGCGCCACGCCGCCCTTGAGCGTGACGGTCGGCGTCAGCGCATAAGAAGCATTGAGGCTCGGGCTCCAGTTGCTGCCGAACTGGCTGTGCTTGTCGAAGCGCAGGCCCGGCGTCAGCATCAGCTCATTGGTCACGCCGATATTGTCTTCCAAGTACACGGCATAGGTTTCGGCATCGGCCTTGCCGTCGCGGTTCGTCGCGGCCAGGCCGGGGATGGCGGTGGCCGTCTGCGTCATCGAGTACGGGTCGTTCAGCTTTTCCTGGCGCAGGTCGAAGCCGACGGTCATCATCTGCGACAGGCCGAACAGCTTGCCCGGCATGTTCACTTCACCATTGACGACGTAGTTCTCCAGCGCCGACGTGGACCACGACGTGGCGTTCGAGATGCTGCCTTCCGGGCCGCCGGCCAGGCCTTCGTTCAGGCGCGTATTGTCGGTGTTTTCCCATTGCAGCGACAGCTTCGAGGTGCCGAAGTCCCACTTGCCGCGGTGCGTCAGCGCGGCGGTGCGGCGGATCATCACATTGGTTTCCGCGCCGGCATTGGCCAGCTCGCCCAGCAGCGGGGTGCCGGTGCTGTTCACCGCGCGGTCGCCCGCATAGATGTTGCCCTGGCGGGAGAAGCCCGATTCCAGTTCCAGCACCTGGCCCGGCGCCAGGTCCCAGCGCAGCAGGCCGCCCACGTCGCGATTGCGTACGCCTTCGCGGCCAGCCGGCGGGATCGCGCCGTCGGCCGTGTTTTCCGGCGTGGCGTTGATCGACAGGTCGTCCGCATCGGTCTTGTTCACGTTGCCGAACACGCGGAACGAGAACTTGCCGGCCAGCGGGCCGGACAGGTTGAAGCCGAGCCGCTTCGTCGAGCTTTCCTCGCCGTGTTCGGGCGCCAGCGCATAGGCGGTCACGGAGCCGGACAGCTTGTCGCCCGGCGCCTTCGTGATGATGTTGACTACCCCGCCGGCCGCGCCGGACCCGTAGCGCGCCGCGGCCGGGCCGCGCAGCACCTCGATGCGCTCGACCAGTTCGGCCGGCACCCAGTTCGTGTCGCCACGCGAATTGCGCTCGCCGCTGCGGCCCATCCGCACCGAGTTGCGGGACGTGACCGGCTTGCCGTCCACCAGGATCAGCGTGTTTTCCGGGCCCATGCCGCGCAGGTCGATCTGGCGGTGGTTGCCGTACTGGCCGGTGGAGCTGTTGCCGGTCAGGTTCACGCCCGGCATGGTGCGGATGATGTCGGAAAGGTCGTTGGCGGGCGGGCGCGCCGCGATGTCGGCGGCGGTGATCGTCGATACGCCGGGCGCCTGTTTCAGTTCCTCTTCTGCGGTGGCGGTGACCTGCACCTCGGCGAGCTGCTGTTCGGGAGCGGCTTGCTGGGCCAGCGCGGGAGAGGTCAGGAAGGCCAGGCACAGGGCGGCCGCGAGCGGGGTGCGTTGCAGGGTGTGATTCATCTTCTTGGTCCAGTTGTGGTGACTTGTTCCGCGACCGCTGCCTTCCGAACGTGACTATAGGCAACATCGAAATCGCGTGCAACTGAGAATGATACGCATTCAGTGTCCGGAAAGTTTGTCAAAGTGTGGCAATGGCACCATGCATGCCACGTGGGCGCGCGCCACCCGCGCCAGGAGGCGTGGCCGATGCGGTTCTGTCGCACCGGTAATCGCCGCACGAATATGTTGACTTCGCAAATCGCCGTGATTACACTAATTGCATCTGTTAGCGCTATCAGAGCGGGAAGTGAAATCACGAAATCCGCCGCCGAGCTGACTACGACAAGATAATGTTAGCGCTGCCAGATCATCCGCAGAGATGCAGGCAGCGCGCGATGCAGGAGGAGACGACATGCTGCACACCGAGCCACCCGCCAATGCCGCCGCGGCCACCGCGCCGCGCGCATCCCGGGCAGCATGAAGGAAGGTCCGATGGGCGGACCGGGTTACACTTTCCCGGTCTGTTTTTTCTGTGCGGGTGGACATCGGTCCGCCCGCGCAGTTTTTTTTCGCAGGCCTCCCGAATGAACGATCTCCCCAGCAAATCCGCCGGCAAACCTGCCAGCCAGTCCGCCAGCCAACCCGCCAGCGCGCCGCTGCCATGGCGTGAAAAGATCAGCTACGGCATCGCCGACATGGGGTTCAATTTTTACTGGACCAACATCGCCACGTTCCTGCTGTTTTTCTATACCGAAGTATTCGGTATTTCGGCCGCCGCCGCGGCGTCGATGATGTTCTCGATCAAGCTGATCAACGCCTTCACCGATCCCCTGATCGGTGCCGTGGCCGACCGCACCACGACCCGCTTCGGCAAGTTCCGTCCTTACCTGATGTGGATGGCGGTACCGCTCGGCTGCGCCGCGGTGCTCACCTACACCACGCCCGACCTCGATGGCGATGGCCGCCTGTTCTGGGCGTATGGCACCTACCTGCTGATGATGGTCTGCTACACGGCCATCAACATCCCGTACAACGCGCTGTCCGGCGTGATGTCGGCCGATCCGCAGGAACGCTCCACCATCAACGGCCTGCGCTTCATCTGCGCATTCGGTGGCAGCATGCTGGTCACCGCGGCCACGCCGGCGATGGTGAAGGCCTTGGGCGCCGGCGACGATGAACGGGGCTGGCAACTGACCATGGCGGCTTGGGCCATCGCGGCCTGCGTGATGTTCGTGATCACCTTCGCCAACACGCGCGAGCGTATCGCTCCGCCGCCGCAGCAGAAGACCAACGTGATGCAGGACGTACGCGATTTGTCGCGCAACGGCCCGTGGGTGGTGCTGTTCTTCCTGGCGCTGATCATCATGGTCACGATCACGCTGCGCACAACCACCGCGGCCTACTACTTCAAGTATGTGGTCGGCCAGCCCGAGCAGATGGGCACTTTCGTGTCGGTCTACATGTTCGCCGCGGCCGTGGGCGCCGCCGCGTCGCCGCTGCTGACGCGCTTCATCGACAAGAAGAAGCTGATGATCATCCTGATGAGCGCCACGGCCGTGCTGTCCGCCGCCTACTTCTTCATTCCGCCGGACCAGGTATGGCTGATGTTCGTGCTGCAGGCCTGCATGGGCCTGGTGCTGGGGCCGAAATCCCCGCTGGCGTTCTCGATGTACGCCGACACGGCCGACTACAACGAATGGCGTACCGGCCGCCGCGCCACGGCCATGACCTTCGCCGCCGCCACGTTCTCGCAGAAGCTGGGCACCGCGCTGGCGGTCGCCGTGATCGGCGCGCTGTTCACCACGCTGGGCTATGTACCGAACGCCGCGCAAAGCCCGGATTCCACGGCCGGCATCGTGTGGCTGATGTCGCTGATTCCCGCCGCCTTCGCGCTGCTTGCCGTAGGCGTGATGTGCTGCTACCACCTCGATGCCGCCACGCTGCGCACCATCCAGTCCGACCTCGCCGCGCGCAAGCCGGCATCCCGCAATTCCGGAGAAGAACCCGATGCACCCTCAGACGCACCCGTACACCCAAACCCTTCGCCCGTCCGCTGACGGCCAGCGCTACGACCTGCTGTCGCCGACGGCCATGCCGCGCGCGGCCGGCTTCCTGTGGAACCGGAAGATGATGGTCCAGGTGAACTGCCGCGGCTACGCGGTGGCCCAGTACATGCAGCCGGAACCGGCCAAGTATTCGTATGCGCCCAACCTGGAGGCGCGCACCTTCATGCAGCCGGAGCAGGGCTACTACGCGCACCACCCGGGCCGCTTCTTCTATGTGAAGGACGAGGAAACGGGCGAGCTGTTCTCCGCGCCGCACGAACCGGTGCGCGCGGCGCCGGACCGCTTCGAGTTCTCGGCCGGCAAGAGCGACATGGCCTGGACCGTGGAAAACCTGGGCATCCGCATCGAGCTGGCCATGGGCCTGCCGGTGGACGACGTGGCCGAGCTGTGGTCGCTGAAAGTCACCAACCTTTCCGGGCGGCCGCGCCGCCTGTCGATCTACCCGTATTTCACGATCGGCTACATGAGCTGGATGAACCAGTCGGCCGAGTACCGCCCCGACCTCGGCGGCATCGTGGCATCGTCCGTCACGCCGTACCAGAAGGTGGCCGACTACTTCAAGCAGAAGGATTTCAAGGACCGCACGTTCTTCCTGTGCGAGCGCACGCCCGATGCGTGGGAAGTGGCGCAGGAGGCGTTCGAAGGCGAGGGCGGCCTGCATGCGCCATCCGCCTTGCGCGAAGAGGAGCTGGCGGGCGGCGACGCGCGCTATGAAACGCCGGTGGCCGCCGTGCAGTACCGGCTGGCGCTGGGGCCCGATGCCAGCGAAGCGTTCCGCTTCCTGTTCGGTCCCGCGTTCGACGATGCGGAGATCGCCGCGCTGCGCGAGCGGTACCTGTCCGCCGCCGGCTTCGCGGCCGCCCGCGAAGCCTATGCGGCCTACATCGGCGCCGGCGCGGGCTGCGTGACGGTGGAAACGCCGGACCCGGAGTTCGACAACTTCGTCAACCACTGGCTGCCGCGCCAGGTGTACTACCACGGCGGCTCGAACCGGCTGACCACCGATCCGCAGACCCGCAACTACCTGCAGGACAACATGGGCATGAGCTTCGTGCACCCGCCCACCGCGCGCGGCGCCTTCCTGCATGCGCTGTCGCAGCAGGAAGCAACCGGCGCCATGCCGGACGGGATCCTGCTCGTCGAAGGCGCGGAGCTGAAATACATCAACCAGGTACCGCACACGGATCACTGCGTGTGGCTGCCCGTGTGCCTGAAGGCTTACCTGGACGAGACCGCCGACTGGGCCCTGCTCGACGAGCTGGTATTCGACCGCGAAGGCCACGGCGTCACGGTGGCGCAGCGCATCGGCCGCGCGATGGACTGGCTGCTGGCGGAGCGCGACGAGCGGGGCCTGTCGTACATCGCGCAGGGCGACTGGTGCGACCCGATGAACATGGTCGGCTACAAGGGCAAGGGCGTGTCCGGCTGGCTGACGGTGGCCGCCGCCTACGCGCTGAACCTGTGGTCCGGCATGTGCGCGCAGCATAAGGATGAGGAAAAAGCACGGCATTTCCGGGCTGGCGCGCAAGCCATGAACGATGCCGCCAACGAACATCTGTGGGATGGCCGCTGGTTCGCCCGCGGCATCACCGACGATGGCGTGGTGTTCGGCGTGGCCGACGACAGGGAAGGGCGCATCTGGCTCAATCCGCAAGCCTGGTCGATGCTCTCCGGCGCGGCCAGCGCGCAGCAGCGGGCATCGATGATCAGCGCGGTCGAGGAACAATTGCATACCCCGTACGGGGTGCAGATGTTCGCGCCGCCGTTCTCGAAGATGCGCGAAGACGTGGGCCGCGTCACGCAGAAGCATCCCGGCTCGGCCGAGAACGGCGCCGTCTACAACCATGCCGCCGCGTTCTACATCTACAGCCTGTACGACGGTGCCGACGGCGAGCAGGCATGGGACCTGATGCGCAAGATGATCCCCGGGCCGGACCAGGAGGATTACCTGCGGCGCGGCCAGCTGCCCGTGTTCATCCCGAACTATTACCGCGGCGCGTGGCGCGAATATCCGCGCACGGCCGGGCGTTCGAGCCACCTGTTCAATACCGGGACGGTGTCGTGGATCTATCGCTGCGTGATCGAGGGCCTGTGCGGCCTGGTAGGCGATGCGGAAGGGCTGCGCATCGCGCCGCAACTGCCGGCGGCATGGCCCGGCATGAAAGCCGTGCGCAGCTTCCGTGGCGCGACGTTCGAGGTCAGCGTGCAGCGTGGCGACGTGGCCGAGGTGACCGTGCGCTGCGACGGCACGCCGTTGCCGGCGGCGCGCGTGACCGGCATCGAGGCGGGCCGCAGGTACCGGCTGGAAGTGACGGTGCCGGCCGCGTGACCGGACGGCCGGCGGCTGCATCAGTGTTGAATCCGGCCATGAGCCGGGCCATGGGCCAGCCTGGCCGCCGGCGCCGAACCGGCCCGGAACCAGGCTGGAGTCAGGCTGGAGTCAAGTTTGAATCAGGTTCGAATCAGGCTTGAAGATGGCCTGAAGCAGGCTGGGATCAGGCTGGAATCAGGCTGGAATCAGGCTGGAATCAGGCTGCCGGCGCGATGCGGCTGACCAGCCGCGGCACATCCTCGCGGATATCGAGCACGATGCCCGCTTCGTCCGGCTGCAGCGGTTCCAGCGCGGCGAACTGGCTGTCCAGCAGCGACAGCGGCATGTAGTGGCCCACGCGCGCATTCATCCGTTCGGCGATCAGCTCGCGCGTGCCGTCCAGGTGGGCGAAATGCAGTCCCCGCACGCCCTCGCGCAGCACGTCGCGGTAGCGGCGCTTCAGCGCCGAACAGCCCACCACGATGCCTTCGCCGCGCTGCGCCGCCTCGCGGATCTCGCCCTGCAGGCTGGCCAGCCAGTGCAGGCGGTCGCCATCCGTCAGCGGTACGCCCGCGCTCATCTTCGCCACGTTTTCCGGCGAGTGGTACCTGTCACCCTCCACATAGCGCACGCCCAGCCGCTCCGCCAGCGCCGCTCCCACCGAACTCTTGCCGCAACCGGCCACACCCATCACCACCCAGCGCGGGGCATCCATCTCACTCATCTCGCCCTCTGATAGCGCTAACATAATTTTTCATTTTACTGCACGTGGCCGCATTGTTCAACCGTGGCGACTGCCAGGACTCAGGCAAGGACGAATCGGGCAGCTACCCTGACGCTGTTCAGTTAACGGAATTTGATGCGTCGGCAGCGCTTGCGTTACCGTGTCGGTCACCGGCTTCCTGGTGTCGGACACGGGTTTTCGGCGATGCATGCCGTTCCTGCAAAAACCGGTGTCCGACACCAGGGCGCTACCGCCATTGGCTGCGTCACGCGCTTTCGCGCGCCATCAGCGTGAAGCCGAGATCGAGGTGCGCCTGGGCGGGCCGTTCGCCGCGGATCGCGGCGCGCAGCATGGTGGCGGCTTCGAAGCCGATCTTGTAGCGCGGCGTGCCGACCGTGGTCAGCGCCGGCTTCATCCACGCCGATGCCGGCAGGTCGTTGAACCCGCAGATGGCCAGCTGCCCGGGCACTTCGATGCCGCGGCGCTGGCACTGGTAGATGGCGCCGTGCGCGAGGTCGTCGTTGCAGCAGAAGATGGCGTCGCAGTCGGGCACCTGGGCCAGCATGCGGCCCAGCAGTTCGGCGCCCAGCGCGATCGTCGAAGGATCGGGCACCATGATTTCCAGGCGCGAGTCGGCCAGGCCGGCGTCGGCCATCGCCTTGCGGTAGCCTTCGGCGCGGCGCAGCGTGCGTTCGTCGAGCTGGGCGCCGATGAAGCCGATGCGTTTCTTGCCCTTGCCGATCAGGTAGCGCGTCATCGCCTGGCCCGCCTCCACCTGCGAAAAGCCCACGCACAACAAGTCCGGATCGGACGACAGGTCCATCATCGACACCACCGGCACGCGCGAGGTTTCCAGCATCTGCTGCACGCGCGGACTGTGCGTCAGGCCGGACAGCAGGATACCGTCCGGGTTCGACTGCATGTAAACGTTGAGCAGCTTTTCCTCCTCGGCGTCGGAATAGCGGGTGTTGCCGATCAGGAGCTGGTAGTTGTCGTCATCGAGCGCATCCTGGATCCCCTGCAGGACGGCGGTGAACACGGTATTCGACAGCGAGGGCACGAGCACCACGATGACGTTCGATTGCGCCGAGGCGAGGGCGCGGGCGGCGCGGTTCGGCACATAGCCGAGTTCCTGCACGGCCTGCTCGACACGCTGGCGCAGCAGCGAAGAGACCAGGTCGGGCTGGTTGATCGCGCGCGAGGCCGTCATCGGCGCCACGCCGGCACGGGCCGCCACGTCGCTCAGCGTGACGCGGCCGCTGGCGCGGCTGCGGGTAGAAGGGGATTTGCTCATATCTGGAGGGGCTCTTGAGGACCCTTGGAATCCTACTTTGTTTATGGTGTTGTTGGGCTGGATTTATCCATAGATCGTGAACCACTGTCAATCGAAGCTGCGCTGTCGATACCCCCGTAGTATGACCGATGCGGCCTCCAGCGGGCCACCGGGGCGTGCTAAGCTTGCCGCTTTGACACGGAGAACCGCATGAGCCGCACTGGCCGGATGTTCCAGCTGATGGATGCGCTGCGCGGCAATCGCCATCCTGTCACGGCGGGCGTACTGGCCGAACGGCTGGGCGTTTCCGAGCGCACGATCTACCGCGACATCGCCGCGCTGGCCGAACTGGGCGCGCCGATCCAGGGCGCCGCCGGCGTGGGCTACCTGCTGAAAAGCGGCTTCTTCCTGCCGCCGCTGATGTTCGATGCCGATGAACTGGAAGCGCTGGTCCTGGGCGCGCGCTGGGTGCGGCGGCAGGGGGACGCGGCGCTTGCCGCCGCGGCCGCCAGCGCACTGGCCAAGATCGCCACCGCCACGCCGAAGGACTTGCGCGACGAAATGGCGGAAACCAGCCTGTGGGTGCCGCTGGCGCTGGCGCCGGCGGCGCCGGAGCACGACGCCTTCGTGCGCCCGGCCCGCGAAGCGATCCGCCGCCAGCACAAGCTGCGCATCAGCTACAGCGACGAACAGGGCCGCGCTTCCGAGCGTACCGTATGGCCGTTCGCGCTGGCCTTCCTGGATGGCCGGCGGCTGCTGGCAGCCTGGTGCGAGCTGCGCGCCGCGCAACGCCATTTCCGCATCGACCGCATCCGCGACGCCACCACCCTGGCCGAGCGCTATCCCACGCCGCGCCATGCCCTGATCCGCGACTGGCGCGCCGAGCACGGCATCCGCGACGACTCCTGACAAAAACTGACAGCGGCCGTGGCTAAGATACTTCCCAACGAATATGTACGTTATGTGAACTGGCGCACAGAGAGCGGCCGGCCCGACTAGTACTATGGAACTGTCTCTTTCAGGACATCCCTAGTTTTGGACTTGGCCCGCTTTCGAGCGGGCATTTTTTTTGTCCCGCGCATCGGTGCGCCGCGCAACAGGAGCCGGGGATGAACGACAGGTACGAGATTTTGCTGGGGCGGCCGCAACTGCGTCACGAGGCGGCGGAGCGGGAGACCGATGCGAAGGCGGAGCCACGCCAGGCAGCCGGCTGGGAAGCAGCCGATGGCGCCGGCCCGGACCGCCTGTTCAACCGTTACCGCCGGCGGCGGCTCGATGCCTGGGCCGCCGCCGGTACCGATGCTACTCTTCGCTGCCCGGCAGCGCCCAGCGCAGGCCGCGCGTGATGACAGCGGGGCCCACGGTGAGATGGTCTTCCTCGGGAATCACGTCGGCATCGACCTTCAGGCCCGGGTAATTGCGCGACTTCAGCGCCGCCTTGAAGGCGCGCATGTCGCGCACCAGGTCTTCGCGCTTGTTGAAGCGCGGCCCCGGCCGGATCGCTTCGTACTCGCCCACGGCCAGCAGCACGTTGGCGCGGATATCCCTGCGGCTGGCCGCGACGGCCTTCTCGCGCTCGAACATCATGCGCCGGCCGAACCACAGCGACGGGCTGCCCAGCACATAGTTCTCGAACATCGCCCGTTCGCCGAACAGCATTTCCAGGCCCAGCAGCGAACCATATGAATGGCCGATGAAGGTCTTGCGGTGCATGTCGGCGCGGTAGTGCTTCGCCACGAACGGGAACACGTCGTTGGCGATGAAGCGGGCGAACGCGGCCGCCTCGCCGAACTTCGGTTCGCGGCCCGGCATGTCGGAGCGCACGTCGGGATCGTCGGGCGGGCCTGGCGTGTAGTCGCGGCGGCGGCTGTATTCCGGCGTATCGCCGTTCGCGTAGGAGAGGCCCACCAGGATGAATTCGCCGATCGCGCGCCCCTTGCGGCCGGCCCGGCTGGCGATCGCCCGCGTCAGGGGAAAGGCGTAAGGAGCGTCCGTCACGAACACCACCGGGTAGCTGCGCCCGGAGCGGGCATACGACGGTGGCAGGCTCACATAGATCTGGTAATCGCGCTGCAGTTCGCGGGCGCGCACGGTGCGCACCTCGGTTCCTTCCAGCACATACGGCGCGCCCTCGAGCGCGATCGAGGCGCCCTGGGCCAGCGCGCCGCCGGCCACGAAGCAGCACGCGGCGGCGAGCGCGCGGAGAAGGTTCTTCATGTTGTCGGCAAGGCAAAAAAACCGATTATCGCCGAAATTCGCCGGAATGCGGGATCAGGGGGCCGTGCCGCGGGGCGACAGCATCATCCGGGGCATGCCGCGGATTACAGCATCTACAGCATCAGCACCGCATGCAGCGATTGCACTTCGACGCGCGACTCGTCGAGGATCGCCTGCAGCGTGCCGTCGCCGACGGAGAAGTCGATGGTGCGGGCCGCCTGCGGCGTCGTCGCGCCGGGCCGCGCATGCATCGGCGAGGGGGCGGGTGCCAGGTCGTCGGCCAGCAGCAGCGTGTCGCCCAGCGTTTCCGGCGGCAGCGCGCGCATGCCGGTCCACATGGCCTCGATGGCGCGCACCACGTGTTCCGGCACCATCAGCGCGCCGAACACGGAACGGCCGATCGTCGTTTCGCCATGCGCGATCCAGTCGTCCGGCGCTTCTTCCACCATGCCGTCCACCAGTCCCGGGAAGTCGGCCGCGCGCGACAGCAGGTAGAACGCGCCCACCTCGTGGACGATGCCGGCGAACAGTGCCGTGTCCGGATCCACGTGCGTGACGCGGCGGGCGATCACCTGGGCCAGCGCGGCCACGTGCGCCGTGTGCGCCCACAGGCGATCGGCCTTCGCGCGCAGGCCGGCGTCGGGCTGCGCACTGCCCAGCTGGCGCACGATCAGGGCCGCCACCAGCGATTGCAGGGTGCGCACGCCCAGCCGGTGCACGGCCGCGCGCACGCTGGAAATCGGCGTGCCGGAACGGTTGAATGCCACGGAATTGGCGATGGCCACGGTGCGCGCGGCCAGCAGCGGATCGGCGCCGATCAGGCGCGCGGCGGTGTCCACATGGCAGTCGGGATCGACGAGTGCCTGCTGGAGCCTGATGGAAGCATCCACGCTGGCGGGGAAAGCGAGCTCGCCGCGGCCGGCCTGGGCTGCGATCGTGTTGAAGGCTTCGATTCTGTCCATCGAAAAATTATACCCACAATATTGCCATGTGGAAATAAGAAATCACGTGGGCAGGTGGCGCCGCGGCGGGGTGTTGCGTGGAAGCGCCGCGCCAGGCCTTCGCGGGCAGCGTTCCACCCGCCGCACCGCGCCTGGACGGCTGTCCTTACTCCTGGCGGAAGATGGCGTCGCAACCTTCGTGGGTGGTGCCGTCCATGTCCGCCAGCTCATCCGTCAGTTCCAGGTCTTCCAGTTCCTCGACGGCATTGGTGAAGCTGTTGTGCTTGGTGGCGCCGATCAGGCGGTAGATGTCGCCATCCTCGTTGCGCACGCCGATCAGGAATTTCTGTGCGCGCACTTCGTCCTCGGTGGCGGTTTCCAGCAACAGGTTGCCGGCGATCTCTTTGTCGAACTTGGCCGGCGTGAAGCCGTCGATCAGGGTAGTTTTCAGCATCGTCTTTTCAGGATGGAGTGGATTCGGGAGAGGCATCGATCACGGATTTCAGGCGCGCCAGCACCCGTTCCAGTTCCGCGTAATCGGCCTCCGTGTAATGGGCGAACACCGCGCCGCCGCGCGAGGTCACGCGGGGGAACACGTCCTGGAACGTCTGGTCGCCGCGCGGCGTGAGCCGGATGAACCAGCTGCGCGCATCGAGCATGCTGCGCTCGCGCGCCACCAGGCCTTTCTGTTCCAGGCGTTCGATGACCCCGGTCAGCGTGCCTTTCGTGATCAGCGTGCGCTCGCCCAGCTCCTTGTACGACATGCCGGGCGTGTTGCCCAGCGTGGCGATGATGTCGAACTGGGCGTGCGTCAGGCCATTCTCGCGCACGTGGCGGCCGGACAGGCGCTCGAAGGCCTGCATGCATTCCGCCAGCAGCCGGATACTTTTCAGATAACGTTCACCCATGGGCGGATTATAGCGGGCGCCCGCCGCCGGCGCCCGCGCCCGAGCTGTTACCATAGCAGTCTTCCGTCTCCCTCGACCCGCTGGCACCCGCATGTCCGATGTCCTTCGCTAACCTCGCCCGGCTCGGCCGCGAACGGCCGCTGCGCATGCTGCTCGTGAATGCCGGCGATGCCGAAAGCCTGACCTGGTCCGGCCTGGTCCAGCCCTTGCGGCTGGCGCAGCGCCTGCTGGGCGAGGCATTCGTGCTCGATGTCCGCACACCGGAAGCCGTGGCCGCCGCCGGTGCCGCCGGGTGGCACGTTGCGCTGCTGGTCGCGGACGAGCAGCAGGCGGCGCTGCCCGCCCGGCTGCTGCACGCGGTGCTCGAGCGCTGCCGCAGCGCGGAAACCTGGGGCGGTGTCGGCGCCGCCGTGCTGTGGCTGGCCGCGGCGGGCCACGCCACCGGCGTGCGCATCGCGCTGCCCTGGGCCCTGTACGGCGATACCGGCGAGATCGCCGAGCAGGCCATCCTCACGCCGCACCTGTTCGAATGCGATGGCCGGCACGTTACCTGCTGCGGCGGCGCGGCCAGCATCGACTTCGCACTCACCTTGATCGAGCACCTGCTCGGCAGCGGCACCTGTGCCGCCGTCAAGGAAGCGCTGTGCATCGACCGCGTGCGCAGCGCCGACGAACGGCAGCGCGTGGCCCTGCAGGCCCGCTTCGGCGTGCTGCAGCCGAAATTGTCCGAAGCGGTGACGTTGATGGAAGCGAACATCGAGGAACCGCTGTCGACCGACGACATCGCCAACCTGGTCGGCCTGTCGCGCCGCCAGCTCGAACGCCTGTTCAAGCAATACCTGGGCAGCCTGCCATCGCGCTATTACCTGGAACTGCGGCTGCAGCGCGCCCGGCAATTGCTGCTGGAAACCAACCACTCCATCGTGCAGGTGGGGCTGATGTGCGGCTTCTCGTCCGGCTCGCACTTTTCCACCGCGTTCGGCACCCTGTTCGGCAATACCCCGCGCGAAGAGCGGCAGAGAAAACTCGCCGCCGCGTGAGAGGCATTGGTGTCAGACATTTTTCCCCTTGGGAAAAGTGTCTGACACCGGTTGTCGCGCGATGCTGCCGTGTGGCCGGCTTCGACACCAGGCACCCAGAACCGTGTCCGACACCATATAAAAAGAAAAATTCTTGTCGCATCTTCAAAAGAGTTTTAGCATCGCCGCTTTTAAAATGCGTACTTACCGTGGACTTGCCGCGGCCGTACCTCTTCTTTTCCTGGGGAATGCCAATGAACGCCAAGCTTGATTCGACTGTTACCACTCGCCCTGTCACCCGGCAGACTTATGACGAAGTCCTGGTGCCAACGTACGCACCGGCGCAGATGGTACCGGTGCGAGCATCGGGCCTGGACCTGTGGGACCAGGAAGGCAAGCGCTACCTGGACTTCACCTCCGGCATCGCCGTCGCGGCGCTGGGCCACTGCAACCCGGTCGTGGTCGAGGCGCTGACCCGCCAGGCCAACACCGTCTGGCACCTGGGCAACGGCTACACCAACGAGCCGGTGCTGCGCCTTGGCCTGGCGATCACGGAAGCCACCTTCGCCGACCGCGCGTTCTTCTGCAATTCCGGCGCCGAAGCCAACGAGGCGGCGCTGAAGCTGGCCCGCAAGCACGCGCACACCAGGTTCGGCGAGCACAAGTCGCGCATCGTGTCGTGCCTGAACTCGTTCCACGGCCGCACGCTGTTCACCGTGTCCGTCGGCGGCCAGCCGAAGTACACCGAAGGCTTCGAGCCGCTGCCGCCGTCGATCGACCACATTCCGTACAACGACATCGAAGCGGCCCGCGCCGCCATCGGCGACGACGTGTGCGCGGTGATCGTCGAGCCGGTGCAGGGCGAGGGCGGCGTGATGCCGGGCAACCCGGAATACCTGCAGGAGCTGCGCGCGCTGTGCGACAAGACCGGCGCCCTGCTGATCTTCGACGAAGTACAGTGTGGCATGGGCCGTACCGGCTCGCTGTTCGCCTACATGGGCTATGGCGTGACGCCGGACGTGCTGACCTCCGCGAAAGCGCTGGGCAACGGCTTCCCGGTCGCCGCGATGCTGACCACGGAAGAGCTGGCGAAGAACCTGTCGGTCGGCACGCACGGCACCACGTACGGTGGCAACCCGCTGGCCGCCACGGTGGCGCTGACGGTGCTGGAAACCATCAACCAGCCGGCCTTCCTGGCACGCGTGAAGGAAGCCAGCCTGTACCTGATCGGCAAGCTGGAAGAACTGATCCGCGACTACCCGCAGGTGTTCACCACCGTGCGCGGCGCCGGCCTGCTGCTGGGCCTCGTCGTCAGCGAGGAATTCAAGGGCCGCTCGAAGGATATCCAGCGCGCCGTCGAGGCCGAAGGCCTGATGGTGCTGATCGCCGGCCCGGATGTCGTGCGCATGGCGCCGGCGCTGATCGTCACCGACGCGCAGATCGACGAAGCGATCGCGCTGATGCGCAAGGGCGTGGACAAGCTGCTGGCCGCGAAGTAAGACAGCGGCACGGCAGTACCAGCTCCGCGGGCGCAAGCCCGTTTTTCACGGTGTCGTCCATGCCGCCGGCGCGGTGCATTTCCGCTCATTTGCCGATCATGCACCGTGCCGGCGTTTTCATTCAAACCAGGAGTGCCTATGTACGTTGTCCGACCGGTGGAAACCGCGGATATCCCCGCGCTCGAATCGCTGGCCGCGGTGACAATCCCCGGATTGCACACGCTGCCCCGCAGCCGCGACAAGATCGTCATGGCCGTCGAGCGATCGCTGGCATCGATGGCGGCGCAAGTCGACATCCCCAGCGAGGAATCGTACCTGTTCGTGCTGGAATCGGTGGAAGAGCGCCGCATCTGCGGCACCGCCGCCATCTTCGCCTCGGCCGGTTCGAACGGCACCTATTTTTCATTCCGCAACGATGTGATCCAGCAGGTCTCGCGCGACCTGAACATCTGCCACAGTGTCCACGCGCTGACCCTGTGCTCGGAACTGACCGCTTACTCGCACCTGTCGTCGTTCTACGTTGCGCCGGAAGTGCAGAAGGGCCCTGAGGCGGCGCTGCTGTCCCGCTCCCGCCTGCTGTATGCGGCGCAGCACCCGCGGCGCTTCGGCGACCGCTTCTTCGTGCCATTGGCCGGCGTGACCGACGACGATGGCCAGTCGCCGTTCTGGAACGCGGTGGGCCGCAAGTTCTTCAAGATGGATTTCCTCGACGCCGAGCGCGTCATCGGCGGGGCGCGCAACCGCACGCTCATCGTCGAGCTGATGCCGCACTACCCCGTGTACGTGCCGCTGCTGCCGGGCGATGCGCAAGCCGCGATGGGCCAGATCCATCCTTCCGGCGAGCTGGCTTTCAACCTGCTCACGGCCGAAGGCTTCGAGGCCGACGAATACATCGACATCTTCGACGGCGGCCCGATCCTGCAGGCCCACAAGCATGCGCTGCGCACCTTCACCAGTTCGCAGAAGCTGCGCGTGCGCACCGGCGTGGCCCGCACCAGGGAAGGCCCGCTGTTCAACTACGCGGTGTCGAATGACGACAGCGCGGCATTCCGCGCCGTGGCGATTCCCTGCCCGGACCTGGAAGGCTGCGACGCCGTGGCGCTGTCGCCCGAGATCCAGGACATCCTGCGCGTCGCCGAGGGCGACAGCGTGACCTGCGTACGCATCTGAGGAGAGACCCATGCTTGTTGTACGCGCCATCCACGAGGGCGACCTCGACGGCCTGTTCGACCTGGCCAGCCAGGTCGGCACCGGCATGACCACGCTGAAGCCCGACATGAAGATGCTGGGCGACCGCCTGGCCACCGCGTGCGCCTCGTTTGCCGAAACCATCCCGCCGGAAGAGCGCGACTACCTGTTCGTGATGGAAGACACCGCGAACCGCCGGCTGGCCGGTGTCTGCGCGATCAAGGGCGCCGTCGGCCTGACCGAACCGTTCTACAACTACCGGATCGGCACGCTGGTGCATTCGAGCCGCGAGCTGAACGTGTTCACGAAGATGGAAACGCTGTACCTGTCGAACGACCTGACGGGATCTTCCGAACTGTGCTCGCTGTTCCTGCACCCGGACTACCGGGTGGGCCACAACGGCAAGCTGCTGTCGAAAAGCCGCTTCCTGTTCATCGCCCAGTTCCCGCACCTGTTCACGGAAAAGATCATCGCCGAGATGCGCGGCTATCAGGCCGACGATGGCAGCTCGCCGTTCTACGAAGGCCTGGGACGGCATTTCTTCAAGATGGATTTCCACCACGTGGACGACCTGACCGCGCTGGGCAAGAAATCGTTCATCGCCGAACTGATGCCGCGCCAGCCGCTGTATATCGCCTACCTGCCGCAGGATGCGCAGGATGTCGTCGGCGCCGTGCACAAGTCCACCGCGCCGGCGCGCCGCCTGCTGGAACAGGAAGGCCTGCACTACGAAGGCTATGTCGACATCTTCGACGCCGGCCCGGTGCTGCAGGCGCGCGTGTCGGAACTGCGCGCGCTGCGCGACAGCGAGCTGGCCGTCATCGCGCCGGACGACGACATGGTGCACGCCTGCGCGCCGGCCAACACCGAGCCCACGCTGGTATCGAACACCACGCTGCGCGACTTCCGGATGATCATCACCGAGGCGGTCAACGTCAACGGCAGCATCGACCTGTCGTCCGCCGAACAGAAGCTGCTGCATTGCGGCACCGGCGCCACCGTGCGCACGCTGCCCCTGAACGTCAAGAAAAACCAGTGAGGAAGACCATGACCGAACACGCCTCGTCCACCCAGCTCTCCAACTTCATCGCCGGCCGCTGGCAAGCCGGCAGCGGCGCCGAACTGATCACCGTCGATCCGGCCACCGGCAACGAAACGTGGCGCGGCAAGTCCGCCGCGCCGCAGGACGTGGCCGCCGCCTGCAGTGCCGCCCGCGCCGCGTTCGAGCCCTGGGCCGAGCGGCCGCTGGAAGAGCGCATCGCCATCGCCACGCGCTTTCGCGACCTGCTGAAGGAAAACAACGAGGCGCTGGCCGAACTGATCGCGCAGGAAGTGGGCAAGCCGATGTGGGAAGCGCGCACCGAAGTGACGACGATGGCGAACAAGGTCGATATCTCGGTCCAGGCCTACAACGCCCGTACCGGCGAGGTGCACAACAAGGTGGCCGATGGCGAAGCCGTGCTGCGCCACCGCCCGCATGGCGTGTTCGGCGTGTTCGGCCCGTACAACTTCCCCGGCCACCTGCCGAACGGTCACATCGTGCCGGCCCTGATCGCCGGGAACACCGTGGTGTTCAAGCCCAGCGAATACGCGCCGCGCACCGCGATGAAGACCGTGGAACTGTGGGAGCAGGCCGGCGTGCCGGCCGGCGTCATCAACCTGGTCAACGGCGGCCGCGATACCGGCGTGGCGCTCGGCCAGAACGCCGACATCGACGGCGTGCTGTTCACCGGCAGCAGCCAGACCGGCGCCGCGCTGCACCGCCAGTTCGGCGGCCAGCCGGGCAAGCTGCTGGCGCTGGAAATGGGCGGCAACAACCCGCTGGTGGTCTGGAATGTGCAGGACATCGACGCCGCCGTGTTCATGGCGATCCAGTCGGCCTTCATCTCGGCCGGCCAGCGCTGCACCTGCGCGCGCCGCCTCGTGGTGCAGAAGGGCGAGCAGGGCGACGCGTTCCTGCGCCGGCTGGTCGAGGTGGCGGCAAAGATCCAGGTGGGCGAATCGCACGCCGAGCCGCAGCCGTTCATGGGCCCCGTGGTGTCGGCCGCTGTCGCCGAGAAACTGGTGCAGGCGCAGCATGACATGGTAGGCAAGGGCGGCAAGCTGCTGCTGGAAATGAAGCAGCTCAAGCCGGACACCGGCTTCGTATCCGCCGGCATCGTCGACGTCACCGACGCGCAGGGCATCCCGGACGAGGAATGGTTCGGCCCCCTGCTGCAGGTGTACCGCACGGACGATTTCGACCAGGCGCTGCGCATCGCCAACAACACCGAATTCGGCCTGGCCGCCGGCCTGCTGTCGAACGAGGAAGCGCTGTGGAAGACCTTCCAGCGGCGCGCCCGCGCCGGCATCGTCAACTGGAACCGCCCGACCACCGGCGCGGCCAGCACGGCGCCGTTCGGCGGGGTCGGCAAGTCCGGCAACCACCGCCCCAGCGCCTACTACGCGGCCGATTACTGCGCCTACCCGGTCGCCTCGATCGAGAACGGCGCACTGGAAATGCCCGCCAAGCTGTCGCCCGGCCTGGCGTTCTGAGTAAAAAGTGGGGAAAGAACCAATCGGGAAAGAACCATGAGCACGCGTGAATTCAACTTCGACGGCCTGGTCGGCCCGTCGCACAACTATGCCGGCCTGTCGTTCGGCAACGTGGCCTCGTTCAACAACGTAAAGAGCGCCTCGAACCCGAAGCAGGCCGCCCTGCAGGGCCTGGCCAAGATGCGTGCGCTGGCCGCGCGCGGCTTCGCGCAGGGTGTGCTTCCCCCACAGGCGCGGCCGAACTTCCGGCTGCTGCGCAGCGTGGGCTTCACCGGCAGCGATGCGGACGTGCTGGCGCGGGCGTACAAGGAAGCGCCGGTGCTGCTGGCCAGCGCGTATTCGGCATCGCCGATGTGGACGGCCAACGCGGCCACCGTGAGCCCGTCGCGCGACACGCTGGACGGCCGCGTGCACTTCACGCCGGCCAACCTGAACAACAAGCTGCACCGCTCGCACGAGCATGTGCAGTCGGGCCGCACGCTGCGCGCGATCTTCCGTGACGAGCGCCATTTCGCCGTGCACGATGCGCTGCCGGCCACGCCGGCGTTCGGCGACGAGGGCGCGGCCAACCACACGCGCCTGTGCCGCGAGCATGGCGCGGACGCCATCGAACTGTTCGTCTACGGCCGCGTCGAATTCGACCCCGCCGCGCCGGCGCCGACACGCTACCCGGCCCGGCAGACGCTGGAAGCGTCGGAAGCGGTGGCGCGGCTGCACGGGCTGCGGGAAGCGCGCACGGTCTACGTGCAGCAGAACCCGGCCGTGATCGACCAGGGCGTGTTCCACAACGACGTGATCGCGGTCGGCAATGCCGACGTGCTGTTCTACCACGAGCAAGCCTTCGCCGACGAGCAGGGCGCGCTGCTCAAGCTGCGCCAGGCGCTGGATGGTGTCGATGCCGAACTGCGCCCGATCCGCGTCGAGACCGGCCAGGTGCCGGTGGCCGACGCGGTGCAGAGCTACCTGTTCAACAGCCAGCTGCTGTCCAAGCCGGACGGCAGGATGGCCCTGGTGATCCCCCGCGAATGCGAGGAAAACCCCGCCGTGTCGAAGTACCTGGCAGGCCTGGTGGCCAGCGGCGGCCCGATCGACGAGCTGGTGCACTTCGACCTGCGCCAGAGCATGCGCAACGGCGGCGGGCCGGCGTGCCTGCGCCTGCGCGTGGCGCTGACGGACGAGGAAGCGGCCGCGATGCACGGCGGCGTGGTCATGACGGAGGAGCTGTACCACACGCTGGTGGCGTGGGTCGACCGGCACTACCGCGACCAACTCGCGCCGCAAGACCTGGCCGACCCCGCGCTGGCGATCGAGATCGCCGCCGCACTGGAGGAACTGGAGCGCCTGCTCGGCTTGCCGGGGTTGTATGATCTGAGCTAGACATCACATGACGCCTCTATTGAGTTTGGCAGATTGAATGAAGAGTGGGGCTGAGCGATCCTCGGCCCCATTGCACATGCGCCAGCCACGAGCCGGCGCGCAGTACCCATCACGCACACTGGAATAACTGGAGAAGCAGATGACAAAGATGCCGCAGCAACTGCGTAGTGAAACGCTGGAACTCGTGAACACGTCCGGGGCCATGGACCATGCGGCGGGCAATGCCCCCGTCGGCGCGCTGATCGCGCTCTGGCTGAAGTCCCTGGACGATGAAGACCTGGCCGACACGCTGCCCGCCAGCCTCGCGCCGGTGCTGGTGGAAGGCTTCACCGCAGCGGCCCGCCGCACCGGGCCAGGCGCGCAGATCGCCACCCTGCGGTATGCGGATGGCCGCGGCGGCAACGCCACGGCGCTGCTGATCCTGAACGACGACATGCCGTACCTGGTCGACTCCATCGTGATGGTGCTGCGCCGCCAGAAGGTGCAGGTCAACGGCGTGCTCAATGCCGTGCTGCCGGTCACCCGCGATGCCGCTGGCGCCGTGACGGCGGCCGGCGATTCGGCCGCGCACCTGGAGTCCTACGTGCTGTGCCTGCTGGCCGAGGAACTGGCCGACGCGCCGCTGCGCGAGCTGCAGGAGGGCATCGAAACGGTGGCGCGCGACGCCGCCGTCGTCAAGCGCGACCTGCCGACGATGAAGAACCGCTTCACCACCGTCGCCGATTCCGTGCAGGCGCAGGGCGACGAAGGCGCCGAGGCGGCCGCCTTCCTGCACTGGGCGCGCGACGAAGGCTTCGAGGTACACGGCTATGCCTACTACCACGTAAAGCCGGGCACGCACGAACTGGAACGCGACCTGCCCAGCCGCATCGGCGTGCTGCAGGATACCGCGCACCCCGTGTATGGCACCTGCCTGGCCAACATCCCCGGCGACCTCGATACGCTGAACCGCCGTGGCCACATCCTGTCGATCGTCAAGGCCGACGTGGGCGGCACGCTGCACCGCGACCAGCAGCTGGACTTCATCGGCGTGCGCGCCGCCGACGCCGGCGGCAACGTGCTCGGCGAACACTGCTTCATCGGCCTGTTCACGCGTGCCGCGCTGCTCACGCCGCTGGCACGCCTGCCGTTCGCGCGCGGCCGCATCGCCCAGGTGCTGAAGATCGCCAACCTGCGGCAGGAAGGCTTCCGCGCCGAGAAATTCATCGAGATCCTGGAATCGCTGCCGCGCACCGAGGCGCTGGAAGCGGACCCCGAATGGCTGGCCGAAGTGTGCAGCGCCGTGGTCTCGCTGTACAAGCAGCCGCGCACGAAAGTGTTCGCGCGGCGCGACGTCTATGCGCGCCACCTGAACGTGCTGGTCTACCTGCCCCGCGAACGCTACAGCGCCAGCGTTGCGCAGGCCCTGTCGCGCGCGCTGCAGGACAGTTCGGGCGCCGCGCACGTGAGTTCGCAGACGCTGGTGGCCGACGGCCCGCTGGCGCGCCTGTACCTGATCGCACACGCGGCGCGCTATCCGCTGGACCTGGAAAGCGACGTGCAGCGCCCGCTGCTGTCGATCCTGGATGGCTGGCACGAAGGTTTCTCCGAGCTGGCCGACGCGGTGCCGGACGAATACCTGCGCAATGACTTGCGCCGCCTGTGCGCCACGCTGCCGGTCGACTACGTCGCCGCCACGCCGCCGGCGGTGGCCTTCCACGACCTGGACACGATCCTGCGCAACGGCGCCTCGAACCGCGCCACGGTGCGCATCGAGCTGGCGTCGGCGGCCAATCCCGCCACGATCCGCATCTACACGCTGGACAAGACGCCGACGCTGTCGTCGATCCTGCCCGCGCTGCACAACGCCGGCGTGCTGATCGAGCGGGAACGCGCGCACACGATCCGGACGGCCAACGGCCAGCGCCACTACGTGACCAGCCTGGCGGTGGATGCCACTTCGGCCGAGAAGCTGGCGCGGCCAGGGGTGGCCGCCGTGGCCGAGGACCTGTTCGCCGCGCTGTTCAACGACGACATCGAGGATGGCCGCCTGAACGGCCTGGTGGTCGAAGGCGGCCTGAATCCGCGCCAGGTACAGCTGGTACGCGCCTACATGAGCTACTGGCGCCAGACCGGCACGCAGTTCTCGGTGCGCTACATCGCCGAAAGCCTGCGCCGCCAGCCTGCCCTGGTGAAGGAGATCGTCGACGCGTTCGAGCACCGCTTCGATCCGCGGCGCGGCGAGGAAGAGCGCGCGGCGGCCCGCGAGCAGCTGGTGGCGCTGAAGGCCCGCGTGCCGCAGGTGAACCATGCCGACCTGGAAGTGATCCTGGCCGCGCTGATCGACCTGATCCTGGCCACCGTGCGCACCAACTACTTCCAGCCCAGCCCGGAGCTGCAGAACCCGGACGTGCTGGACGTGCGCGACAAGGTCATCTTCAAGTTCGACACGGGCCGCCTGGCCTTCCTGCCCGAGCCGAAACCGTACCGCGAGATCTACGTGTTCTCGCGCCGCTTCGAAGGCGTGCACCTGCGCGGCGGCCCGGTGGCGCGCGGCGGCCTGCGCTGGTCGGACCGGATGGAGGATTACCGCACCGAGGTGCTGGGCCTGGTGAAGGCGCAGATGGTGAAGAACGCCGTGATCGTGCCGGCCGGTGCCAAGGGCGGCTTCGTGTGCAAGCAGATGCCGGCCGGCGCGCCGCGCGAAGTCGTGGCGGCCGAGGGCGAGGCCGTGTACCGCATGTTCATCGCCAGCCTGCTGGAAGTGACGGACAACCGCGTGCTGGGCAAGATCGTGCCGCCGGCCGATACCGTGCGCTACGATGACGACGACCCCTACCTGGTGGTGGCCGCCGACAAGGGCACGGCCTCGTTCTCCGACATCGCCAACGGCATCGCCGTGGAACGCGGTTTCTGGCTGGGCGATGCGTTCGCCTCGGGCGGCTCGAACGGCTACGACCACAAGAAGCTGGGCATCACGGCGAAGGGCGCGTTCGAAGCTGTCAAGCGCCACTTCTACGAGATGGGCCACGACATGGCCACCACCCCGTTCACCGTGGTCGGGGTGGGCGACATGTCGGGCGACGTGTTCGGCAACGGCATGCTGTTGTCGGACAAGATCCGCCTGCTGGCCGCGTTCGACCATCGCCACATCTTCCTCGACCCGAACCCGGACACCGGCCGCTCGTTCGCCGAGCGCCAGCGCATGTTCGCGCTGCCCCGCTCCTCGTGGGAGGATTACGACAAGAGCCTGATCTCCGAGGGCGGCGGCGTGTATGCCCGCTCGCTGCGCACGATCGAGCTGTCGCAGCAGGTGCGCGAAGCCCTGCAGATCGCCGAAACCTCGCTCACGCCCGAGGAACTGATGCACCGCATCCTGCTGGCACCGGTGGACCTGTTCTACAACGGCGGCATCGGCACCTACATCAAGGCCTCCACCGAAACCAATGCGCAGGTGAAGGACCGCGCCAACGACCAGCTGCGCGTCAATGGCGGCGAATTGCGCTGCAAGGTGGTGGGCGAGGGCGGCAACCTGGGCGCCACGCAGGCCGGCCGCATCGAGTTCGCGCTGGCGGGCGGGCGCATCTTCACCGATGCGATCGACAACTCGGCCGGCGTGGATTGCTCGGACCATGAAGTGAACGCGAAGATCTGGCTCGACGTGGAAGTCAATGCCGGCCTGCTGACGGAAGAACAGCGCAACCGCACGCTGAACGACATGACGGACGATATCGTGCGCCTGGTCCTGCGCGACAACACGCAGCAGACACGCCTGCTGGTGCGCGAGCTGCAGGCGCAATCGGATGTCACGGTGCAGAAGGGCTATGCGGCGCTGATCGCCAGCCTGGAAGAAGAGGGCGCGCTGTCGCGCGAGCTGGAGATGCTGCCGTCGGTGGCCGAGCTGGCACGCCGCAAAGGCGATAACCGCGGCCTGACGACACCGGAACTGGCCGTCGTCATCGCCAATGTGAAGAACCGCTACAAGCGCCTGCTGGGCGTGCTGCCGCTGACCGGGGAAAGCTGGGCCGAAGCCGTGCTGCGGCCGTACTTCCCCGAGCTGCTGGTGGCCACCCGTTCGCCGCTGGCGCACCCGCTGGCCAACGCGATCCTGGCCACCGTGCTGGCCAACGAGGTGGTGAACCGCTGCGGCCCGCTGATGATCCGCAACCTGGCGCACGACCATGGCGTGGCCGAGACGGACGTGATCCTGGCGTGGGGCAAGGCATGGTCGGCGCTGAACCTGAACCCGGTATTCGATACGCTCGATGCCGATGCGCTGGCCGTGCCGCGCGAAGTGGCGATGGCCGTCGATGCGCGCAGCCGTTCGGCGCTGCGCGCCGTGCTGGAAGGCGTGCTGGCGGTGCCGAAGGACCAGTTGCAGGGCAGCGGCGGCATCGACGAACTGTCCCGCCTGTTCGCCGAACCGGGCATGGCCGGCCGCCTCGCGCCGGCCGGCACGGCCACCGAGGCCGATGCGGTGCCGGACCTGAAGCCGGGGTTCGCCGAGGCATGGAGGGCGCTGGAAGGCATCGAAGGCGTGTCGGCCTTCCTGTTCGCGGCACTGTCGGTGCAGCGGCCGGATGGCATGGACTTGCCGGCGTTCCTGGCGCTGGGTACCACGCTGCGCGCGAAGGCGGGCATCGATGCGCTGGAGCGCGGCCTGCACCTGCCGGCCACCAGCCGCTCGCAGGAGCAGTTGCGCAGCTATGCGCAGCAGGCGTTGCGGCGCACGCAGCAGCGCTTGCTGGCACAGGTGCTGGCCCGCGCCGCAGGCCACGGCAGCGGCGCGGTCGATGCCGTGATCGCGTCGCTGAACCTGCCGGTGTTCAGCGCACCGGCCGACCTGGAACAGGCGATGCTGGATGTCTGGACCTTGTCCGAAGCGGTCAACACCGGCGGTTACGGCATGCAGAAGGCGGCGTGACATGAACGAAACCTTGCAGGACGGCCTGCCGCCCCCCGTGCGGGCCCTGGCGGAAGCGGACTTCTCGGCCGTCGCGCAGGCGTTCGGCGGCGCCGGGTTTTCGGTTGCCGAGCCGGCGGACGGCATCCTGACGATCCGCCGCCCGGGCAGCGGCCAGCCGGCGGTGCTGCTGTCGGTCGGCGTGCATGGCGATGAAACGGGGCCGATCGAGTTGACGGCCTACCTGCTCGATGCGCTGGCGCGGGAACCGGCCGCGCTGGCGGTGGACCTGATGGTCTGCGTCGGCAGCATCGGCGCGATCCGCGCCGGCAAGCGCTTCATCGACGCCGACCTGAACCGGATGTTCCGCGCCGAGCGGGGCAGCCTGGCCGGCACCGCCGAGGCGGCGCGGGCGGACGAGATGATCGCCGCCACTGCGGCCTTCTTCGCCGATGCCGGCGCCGAGCGCTGGCACCTCGACCTGCACACGGCGATCCGCGCGTCGCACTACCCCACGTTCGCGATCGTGCCGGAACTGATCGGGGAAACGGCGCGCGAGCGGTTGATCGGCTGGCTGGGCGAGGCGGGCATCGGCGCCGTCATCCTGAACCGGGAAACGGCGGGCACCTACAGCTACCACACGGCCGAGCACCACGGCGCCGCCGGCAGCACGGTGGAACTGGGGCGCATCGGCACGCTGGGCCGCAACGACCTGGCGCAATTCGCCGCCGCCTCCGCCGCCCTGGACCGCCTGCTGCGCGGGCAGCCACCTGCGCAGGCGCCATTCCCGGTCCCCCACCTCTTCCGGGTGGCGCAGAACATCATCAAGCTGTCCGATCGCTTCACGATGGCCTTCGGCAAGGAAACGCAGAACTTCACGCCACTGCGGCAAGGCGATGAAATCGCCCGCGACGGCGACACCGTCTACACGGTGCAACACGATGAGGAATTCGTCGTGTTTCCCAACCCCGACGTCCGTATCGGCCTGCGTGCCGGCATGATGGTCGTGCGGATCGGCTGACCTGCACAGGGGGTAAAAAAAGCCACCGCGAAGGTGGCTCAAGAGGGCGTGTGAAACCGGTACCTGGTTCAGGCGGAGGCGAACTGAGTGGCCCGCGCCTGGGAATTCTGGTCGCGCACCTTGCGCGTGACGGGCGTGGCCGGCAGGTCGGCCGACGACGACGCGGACGACGCCCGCGCGGCCGTGGCCGGGACAGGTGGCGCAACCGAGGCATCGCCGGTGCGGCCTTCGTCCGGCAGCCAGCGCACGATCATCGCCGTCGCCACGACGGAGAGCAGCACGATGCCGGCGGCAGCCACCAGCATCATCGGATCGATGCGCGAAGAAGTGGTCGGAATCTTCTGGTACAGCGTCATCTCTTCCTCCTGTTCTTGCCGGCTTGTGCGGAAATATTTGGTACGTGCAAGATTATCCTTATACCAATAAGCGATCTACCTTTTCCCTGTATCAAAAGTAAGCACATGTAACGACGCACGGTGGCGATCTTGGCTACACTCGCGGCTACTTCGATGAAAGGACATCATGAGCCAGCTATTTTCTCCGTACACCCTCGGCCCCCTGCAACTGAAGAACCGCATCGCGATCGCGCCGATGTGCCAGTATTCCGCCGTCGACGGCTTGCCCGCCGACTGGCACATGATCCACCTGGGTAATCTCGCCTTGTCCGGCGCGGCGCTGCTGATCCTGGAAGCCACCGCGGTCTCGCCGAAAGGCCGCATCTCGGCGCAGGACCTGGGCTTGTGGTCGGACGACCATCGGCGGGCGCTGCAGCCGATCGTGGCGGCCATCCGCAGGCATTCGCCGATCGCGCTGGCCGTGCAGCTGGCCCATGCCGGCCGCAAGGCGTCGTCGGCCGTGCCGTGGGAAGGCGGCGGCAACATCAGCATCGAAGAGGGCGGCTGGCGAACGGTGGCGCCTTCGGCCGTGCCCCATGCCGACCATGAAACCGTGCCGCTGGCGCTGGATGACGCGGGCCTGGCGAAAGTGAAGGAAGACTTCGTGGCCGCCGCCCGCCGCGTGCACGAACTCGGCATCGAAGGGATCGAACTGCACGGCGCGCACGGCTATCTGCTGCACCAGTTCCTGTCGCCGCTGTCCAACCAGCGTACCGACCAATACGGCGGCTCGCTGGAAAACCGCATGCGCTTCCCGCTCGAGATCTTTGCGGCGGTGCGCGAGGCCGTGCCGCGCGAGGTGGCGGTGGGCATGCGGATCTCGGCGTCGGACTGGGTAGAAGGCGGCTGGGATATCGAGCAGAGCGTGGTGTTCGCCAACGAACTGAAACAACTGGGCACCGACTTCATGCATGTTTCCAGCGGCGGCGTGTCGCCGCTGCAGAAGATCCCGGTCGGCCCCGGCTACCAGGTCGGCTTTGCCGAACGCATCCGGCGCGAGACGGGCTTGCCGACGATCGGCGTGGGCCTGATCACCGAGGCGGCGCAGGCCGAGGCGATCGTCACGGACGGCCAGGCCGACATGGTGGCACTGGCCCGCGGCATCCTGTACGATCCGCGCTGGCCGTGGCACGCCGCCGCGCAGCTGGGTGCGCAGGTGGACGCGCCGCCGCAATACTGGCGCTGCCAGCCGCACGACCAGAAGCAGCTGTTCGGCCCGACCCGCCTGGGCCAGCGCTGACCGGCACGAGGACAAGGAGCACGAGCACAAAGGGCTCGACGACATGGGCTCGACGACATGGGCTCGACGACAGCGGGTTAAACGACAAGGGGAACGATGCGCTACGACCTGCTGATCTTCGATTTCGACGGCACGCTGGCCGACAGCTTTCCCTTTTTCCTCGAAGTGTTCGACACGCTGGCGGATGCCCACCACTTCCGGCGCCTGGACCGCGCGCACCTCGACGAGCTGCGCGGTGCGGACCTGCCGCACATCATGCGCCACGTGGGTTTGCCGCGCTGGAAGCTGCTGCCGGTGGCGATGCATTTCCGCGCGCTGATGGCGCAAAGCATCGGCCGCATCCGCCTGTTCGACGGCATGCGCGAGGCGCTGCGCAGCGCGGCCGCCGATGGCGTGCTGCTGGCGATCGTGAGCTCCAATTCCGAAGCGAACGTGCGCGCCGTGCTGGGCGACGATGCGCGCCTGTTCATCCACTTCGAATGCGGCGCGGCGCTGTTCGGCAAGCGCCGCCGGCTGCGCCGCGTGGTACAGCGCAGCGGCGTGGCGGGCGAGCGCGTGCTGTGCGTGGGCGACGAAGTGTGCGACATCGACGCGGCCCATGCCGAGGGCCTGGACTTCGGCGCGGTCGGCTGGGGATATGCCAAGCCGGAAGCGCTGCGCGCCCGCGCACCGAAGCTGATGTTCGACAGCGTGGCGGAGATGGCGGCGCGGCTCGCATACCCGATAAGCCATTGACGCGGCCGCCTCGGGGTAACGCATGACGCAACACGGTGACATAACACGGTGACATAACTCGATGTCGTAAACCACTACCGGAATCGAGTGTCGTAACTCATTGACGTAACATTATTACCACTTGTCTTTTCCACTCCAAATTCCTTTAGGGAAGTCGCGAAACTTGGCCCTATAATCGCGACTTTGCCCGGCGTCACGAGCGCTGCGGCTTTGACACCCTGAACAAGGAATGCCTGTGAGCCAGACGCTGGTCCAGAAACTGACCCGTACCAAGCCGATCGTCGCCACTGCCGATACGGGCGCGGAAAGCACGCCGGGCATCGGCATGGAAGTGCCCCACGCTCCCGGCGGCCTGGCCCGCTCGATGGGCCTGTTCTCGCTGACGATGATCGGCGTCGGCGCCACCATCGGCACCGGCATCTTCTTCACGATGGTCGAGGCGGTGCCCAAGGCCGGCCCCGCAGTGATCCTGTCGTTCCTGCTGGCCGCGCTGACGGCGGGGCTCACGGCGCTGTGCTACGCCGAACTGGCGTACCGCATTCCCGCTTCCGGTTCTTCCTATTCGTTCGCCTATGCGACGGTGGGCGAATTCCTCGCCTTCATCATGGCCGCCTGCCTGCTGCTCGAATACGGGCTGGCCGCCAGCGCCACGGCGATCGGCTGGTCCGATTACCTGAACAACTTCCTGGCCAATGCCTTCGGCTGGCAGATACCCACCTTGCTGCGCACGCCGATGATCGTGTCCTCGCCGGAAGGCGTGGTGTTCAACTGGGGCCACGTCAACCTGCCGCCGATCATCCTGGTGGCGCTGTGCTGCCTGCTGCTGGTGCGCGGTGCGAAGGAATCGGCGCGCACCAACGCGATCATGGTGATCATCAAGCTGGCGATCCTGCTGTTCTTCGTTGCCATCGCCTTCACCGGCTTCGATGCCGCCAACTTCACGCCCTTCTTCAAGGGCGAAGGCGAGAAGGGCTTGCTCGGCATGGCGGGCGTGACGGCCGCAGCCGGCACCGTGTTCTTCTCGTTCATCGGGCTCGATACCGTGGCCACCGCCGGCGAGGAAGTGCACAACCCGAAGCGCAATGTCCCGCTGGGCATCCTGGCCGCGCTGGGCATCGTCACCGTGTTCTACCTGCTGGTGGCGGTGGCCGCGATGGGCGCGCAGCCGGCACACAAGTTCGAAGGGCAGGAAGCCGGCCTGGCCGTGATCCTGCAGAACGTGACGGGCCACGCGTGGCCGGCGCTGGTGCTGTCCGCCGGGGCCGTGATTTCCGTGTTCTCCGTCACGCTCGTCACCATCTATGGCCAGACGCGGATCCTCTACGCGATCTCGCGCGACGGCCTGATCTCGAAGGGATTCCACAAGGTGAGCCAGCGCACCGCCACGCCAGTGCTGAACACGATCATCGTCAGCATCGTGGTGGGCTGCGTGGCCGGGTTCGTGGACGCCACCTTCCTGTGGGACATGGTCAGCATGGGCACGCTGACGGCATTCATCGTGGTATCGGTCGCCGTGCCCGTCATGCGCCTCAAGGAGCGCCGCGCCGGCACCTACAAGAAAGGCGGCTTCCGCGTGCCGCTCGGTCCCTACCTGGTGCCTGGCCTGTCGATCGCGGCCTGCCTGTACCTGATGGTGGGCCTGTCGCACACCACCCGCGTGATCTTCTCGATCTGGATGGCCGCCGCCGTGCTCACCTATTTCGCCTACGGCATCCGCAATTCCCGGCTGAACAAGCCCGCCTGAACAAGGTTTGATATGCAGTCGATCGACATGAAGGTCAAAGCAATCGCCCTCGCAAGTTTCGTGGCCGCGGCCACGTCGGCCGGGGCGGTTGCCCTGGCGGCGCCGGCCGACCTGGCCATGCGCGACTACAAGGCGGTGGCGCTGTCGCCCACCGGCGAACGCATCGCCGCGCTCGAATCGGTCGACACTGGCGTGCCCGGCCAGCGGCCGCATGCCGTGGTGGTGGTGCGCGATGCCGCCAGCGGCAAGATCGTGCACGAATACGATCCGTGCAAGACCTGCAGCTACGACCGCCCCGGCTGGTCGCCGGACGGCAAGCGCGTGGCCTTCATCGGCAGCATGGGCGGCAAGGCCACCCTGTATGTCGGCACGCGGGCGCTGGCCAGCGTGGAGGGCAACGCCAATTCGGCACGCTGGTCGCCGGACGGCGCAACGCTGGCGCTGCTGGCCACGGTCGGCGCGCGCAAGGAAACCGGCGCCACCGCGGCCGGCGCCCGCCTGGTCGGCGAGATCGGCAGCGACGACGATGCGCAGCGCATCGCCACCGTGCCGGCCGCCGGCGGCACCGTGAAACTGCTGTCGCCGGGCGATACCTTCATCTACGAATTCGACTGGACGCCGGACGGCAAGGGCTTCGTCGCCACGGGCGCGAAAGGCAACGGCGACAATAACTGGTGGGTGGCCAAGCTGGCCTACGTGGATGCCGCCAGCGGCGCGCTGCGCGTGATCGCGTCGCCGGCCACGCAGCTGAACCTGCCGCGCGTGTCGCCGGACGGGAAGACGGTGGCCTACGTGGGCGGCCTGATGAGCGACTTCGGCTCGATCGGCGGCGATATCTGGACCGTGCCGCTGGCCGGCGGCAAACCCAGGAACATCACGCCCGGGTTCAAGGGCACCTTCCACGGCCTGGCCTGGCGCAAGAACGGCCTGGTCGGTTCCGCGTTGATGGGCGACCAGCTGACGGTGCTGTCCATCGATGCGGCCAGCGGTGAAACAACGAAGCAATGGCATGCCCCGGTCACGGCGGCCGGCGGCACGGATGGCCGGCTGTCGTTCAGCGCGGACGGCAGCGTGCTTGCCGGCGCGGTGGAGGACTTCGCCAGCGCACCGCGCCTGGTGGCCGGCACGCTGGCGCAACCGCGGCAGGTCACGCGTGACAACGACCGGCTGGCCGCGCAGGTCGCGGTGCGGAACGTGGCGTGGACCAACGAAGGCTTCGCCAACCAGGGCTGGCTGGTGGGCCCGCTGCATCCGGTGGCCGGCAAGAGGTATCCAATGATCGTGCAGGTGCACGGCGGCCCCGCGTCGGCCGTGACGCCGCGCTATATCCAGGCCGGCGAAGCGGGCAATTCCGTGGTGCGCTCGCTGGTCGACGCCGGCTACTTCGTGTTCATGCCGAATCCGCGCGGCAGCTTCGGCCAGGGACAGGACTTCGCCCGCGCCAACCGCCGCGACTTCGGCGGCGGCGACTTGCGCGACATCCTGGCCGGCGTGGATGCCGCGGCCGGGGTGGCGCCGGTCGATGCCGCGCGCCTGGGCCTGATGGGCCACTCGTACGGCGGCTTCATGACGATGTGGGGCGTGACGCACAGCGACCGCTTCAAGGCTGCCGTGGCCGGTGCCGGCGTGGCGAACTGGATCAGCTACTACGGCCAGAACGGCATCGACCAGTGGATGGTGCCGTTCTTCGGCGCCACGATGTACGACGATCCGGCCATCTACCGCAAGCTGTCGCCGATCGAATATGTGAAGGATGCGAAGACGCCGACCCTGGTCTACGTGGGCGAGCGCGATGTCGAGACGCCCGCCGCGCAATCGATGGAGTTCTGGCACGCGCTCAAGGCGCTCGGCGTGCCGACCACGTTCGTGGTGTACCAGGATGAAGGTCACGCGATCCGCAATCCCGAGCACCAGCGGGACCTGAAGAAGCGGATCGTCGGGTGGTTCGACAAATACCTGAATATGTAGACGTAAAAAAGCCGGCAATGCCGGCTTTTTTCATGTGCAACGGGATTCGACGATCAGATCGCGGCGGCACGTGCGCGCAGCTTGGCGGCTTCGTGCGGCGCTTCCGCTTCCAGTTCGTCGGCCCAGCGCAGCAGGGACATGCGCACGCCGACCTTGTAGTACGACGGCAGTTCCGCGTCCGGCTTCGACTTGCTGCCCTGGACTTCGGCCAGTGCCGCCGGCGTGGTGCGCAGCAGGCCGCGCAGCCAGTTCATCACGATGCGGCCGGTGCTGTCCAGGGAACCTGCGGTGGCGGTGGTGGTGATGATGGCGGTCGACATGGCTAAGCTCCTGAAGTGATTTGTTCGTTGATGCAGTGCAGTATAGGGCGCGCACAGAAATAAAAAAACTTTTCATTTGTGATGAGCGCCATACGCAAACCATATAGTTGTGGTTTCCATATCGCAACTATTTATAACGCACGAGAATACCCTGCCATCACTGGATCGTATAAAGGTCGGCCCGGTTGTCTTGCATGAAACGAAAAAAAGCCGGCATATGCCGGCTCTCGACGAGAGGGGGCGAATCGCTTCAGTCGATCTTCCACGCGTAGTCGACCCGGGTCCACGTATCGGCCGGCGCGCCGTCCTTCGAGCCCGGCGCGAACTTGCAGGCAGCCAGCTTGCGCAGCGCGGCATTGTCGAGCGCCCGGGAACCGCTGGACTTGTTGATGCGCGAATCCTTGACTTCGCCACCGGCGGACACGAGCAGCGACATCGATACCGTGCCTTGCTCTTCATTGGCCAGCGCGGCACGCGGATAGTCCGCCTTGCAATTGCGGCTGTCGGGAGTGGCCGGGACTTCGATGGCGGAAGCGGCACCGGACAACAGCAGCGCGGCGACCAGACCCAGGTAATGCTTGTTGGCGAACATTTTATTGGACATGAGATTTTCCCCTGAAGTTAATGACAGTTAGCCTGGCGATATCGCCGCGGCTGTCTCCTGAATTAACGTTGTTGCATCCAGTGTAGGGCTGCCCGGGAAATAAACGAACTTTTGATTTGTGATGTGATCCATTCGCCAATCGTATGAATGGCACAACAAATAAAGGCATTTCATCACCCTGCGGCATGACCGTGGCCGGGAACGGTAATAATGGAAATGGCGAAGCTATCGCGTCCCTAGAAGCGTCTGCTGCAGGAGCAGCGTCATTGGGGGGAAGACTGGAAAATACTCGCGTGCGGCCGCCGATCGACTGATCAGGTAAACAGGAGATTAGCGGGGAATTCACTGACCAGCGGCACTCCACCGCGGGGCGAAATAATAAGGAAACGTTGAAAGGCGTTACCCCGCGGGTATTCATCGCCGGGTCATGGAATAAAACGGCGATTCAATTCATGGCGACGTATTCGTTGCCGGGGCAATGTGGCCAGTAAATTGGCGAAGCCGAATGCATCCTGGAAAATAAAAAGCCGGCAATGCCGGCTTTTTCATCATGCGCGAGAGCAGGGCA
The DNA here is from genome assembly GCF_027856995.1 of Pseudoduganella sp. SL102. NCBI lineage: Bacteria > Pseudomonadati > Pseudomonadota > Betaproteobacteria > Burkholderiales > Oxalobacteraceae > Pseudoduganella > Pseudoduganella sp. SL102. Next base: position 7,345,268 of record NZ_CP115554.1, on the reverse strand, counting down.
GTCGCAGCGTAGCAGTCGCAGTAGATTAGTCGCGGCCTGCGAGGTTGCGCAGCTCGGCTGCCTGGCTCGGCGACAGCGTGTCGAACTTCTTGGCCAGGCGCAGCAGGGATTCGCGTTCGCGCAGCGAGGAAGTCTGCGAAGCGCTGCCGTGCGAAGCACCTGCGGCAAACGGGGCGAAGGCAAGCATCTTGCCGAAGAAATTCATGGCGACACGGCCCACGCTATCCAGATAGCCGCGGGTGGCCGGAGTGGTGATGAGGGCGGTAGACATGTTAGCTCCTGAAATAAGGGTTGTTGCAGTGCAGTATAGGGACACCCCGGCCATAAATAAACTTTTAGTTTGTGATGCCAGCCATACGAATTGTGAATAGTTATCTTCGAGAAAACGGATACTGTTCACTAGCGAACACCTCGAATGTCCGGCGCCGGACAGCCTTGTCGTTCCCTGCCCATGGAAGGTCCTGGCATATTGCTTGCACTGTCGACAGGAACAAACACTATGGAGACCATCATGCGCTTGCCTGATTTCCGCATTGGCTGGCGGGTGCTGGCACGCCAGCCCCTGCACACGGCCGCGATGCTGCTCGGGCTGGCGGTGGGACTGGCCGCCGCCTTCCTGCTGCTGGGGTTCGTCCATTACTCGTTCAGCTATGACAGCGCGGTGCCGGATAACCGCAACGTCTACGTCTACAAGCACAAGCTGAAGCTGCTGGCCGAGCCGCAGTGGATCGAGCAGATGCCGCTGCCGGCCGCCGATGTGATGGTCAAGAGCGGCTTGCCGCTCACGCTGTGCAACGTGGTTCCGCACAAGAAGACGGTCAAGGTGGATGGCAAGCCGCGCGAGATCGAGTTCAGCGAAGTCAGCGCGACATTCCCCGCCATGTTCGGCGTGCGCGCCGTGGAGGGCGATCTGCCGGCCACGCTGGCCCGCCCGGACGGGCTCGCGCTGACGCCGCGCGGCGCCCGCGAGCTGTTCGGAACCACGGCGGTAATGGGCCGCACGCTCGACGTCGACGGCCGCATGTTGCGCGTGTCGGCGCTGCTGCCCGAACCGCAGCCCAATACCACGCTGCCGTATATCGCGCTGGTGGGCGAAGGCACGGTGCTGTGGAAGCCGGGCGAGCGCGAACGGGAGCGCCATAACTGGATGGCGCTGGCGGGCAAGCTGTATGCCAGGGCGCCGGGCGTCACGCCGCAGGCGCTCGCCGCGCCGATGCAGCTGGAAGCGAATCGCGTGGTGGCCGCGATGGTGGGAGAGGAGGCCATGCGCAAGGTGGGCGGCACGATGGTGGACGTGGCTGTCACGCCGCTGGCCGACGCCTATTTCGATACCGACGTCGCGGTCTTCCACGGCGGCCCGCGCGCATCGAAGGCGCGCGTGCTGGCCCTGGCCGGGCTGGCGCTGCTGATCCTCGCGCTGGCCGCCACCAATTACGTCAACCTGGCTACCCTGCGCGTGCTGGCGCGCGGCCGCGAGATCGCCGTGCGCAAGACGCTGGGTGCCAGCGCCGGCCGCCTGGCCACGCAGTTCGTGGCCGAATCGGCGGCCATGGCGCTGGCTGCCACCGGACTGGGCCTGCTGCTGGCCTGGCTGCTGCTGCCGATGTTTTCGGAACTGATGGACCGGCCGCTGACCGCGTTCCTGTCGCCGGCATCGCTGCTGGCCGCGCTGGCGATCGGGCTGGCGACCGGCCTGGCATGCGGTATCTGGCCGGCGCGCATGGCGCTGCGCGTGCTGCCGGCACGGGCACTGGCCGGACGGGCCAACAGCGAACCGGCGGGCAGCGCCTGGCTGCGCCGCGCGCTGACCGTATTCCAGTTCGCCGCCGCGATCAGCCTGTGTGCGCTGGCGCTGGCCATCGGCTGGCAGGCCCGCTTCGCCGCGCAGGCCAACCCGGGCTTCGCGGTCGACGAATTCATGCTGCTCCACCTGCGCCAGGAAGCCACTGCCGACACGCGGCAGGCGTTCCGCGAAGCGCTGGAACGCCTGCCCGGCATCGCCGGCGCAACCGCCATCGACCTGCCGTTCGGCTATCCGATGGTGCGCAACAGCACCGCGTTCCGCGGGCCTTCCGGGGTGGAGCAGCGTTTTGAAATGAGCCTGGTCAGCCCGAACTTCTTCGCCGTGACCGGCATCGTGCCGGTGGCGGGGAGCGGTTTCGATGGCACGCGCCCGGCGGCGGCGCAACAGGACGACATCATCCTGAACGGGGCCGCCGCGCGGGCGCTTGGTTTCGCTTCCGAAGCTGCCGCAGTGGGCCAGGTCGTCACGATGGGCAGCAAGGCGCTGCGCGTGGCCGGCATCGCACCGCCGCTGCGCCACAAGGGTTCCCGCTATCCGGTGACGGCCATGGTGTACACGGTGGAGCAGGCCAACGCGAACCTGGTCATGCTGCGCACCCGCCTGGACGTCGGCACGCTGGAAAAGACCCTGGCACCGCTGATGGCGCGCTATTTCCCCGGGCCGTCCGTCTGGGTACAGCCGGCCCGTGCCGTCTACGAAAATGGCAGCGCCGACGACTGGCGCATCGCCCGCCTGCTGACACTGGGGACCGCGGTGACCACCGGTATTGCCGCGTTCGGCATCTACGTGCTGGCGGCCGGCAGCGTGCAGCGGCGCGGCCGTGAAATCGCGCTGCGCAAGCTGCACGGCGCGGGCGGCCGGGCGATCGGCCTGCTGGTCGGCACCGAGTTCGCACTGCTGTTGCTGGCCGCCGCCGCACTGGCACTGCCCCCGGCCGGATTCGCCATCGCCCATTACCTGGCCGGATTTGCCGAGGTCACCGCCTACGCGTGGTGGGCATTGCCGGCCGCGCTGCTGATCGGCGCGCTGACGGCACTCGGCGCCACGCTGCGTCACGCCCTCGTGGCAATGCGGGTGACGCCTGTGGCGGCGTTGCGGCAGGGAGAATAAGCAGGGGACGAGGGGCGGCAGGCAGGGCGTCATGGCTCGAACTTGCAAATGAGAAGTGTTACCATTTGCGTTTGTCCATCGTCGAGCCGCCATGCCTTCCCACGTCTTCCGCCTGTCCCGCTGCGCCGCCGCTGTATGCGCGGCCTTTGCGATTTCCGCTCCCGCCTTCGCGCAACAGGGCGGCGAGCCCCTGGAAACCGTGACGGTCACGGGCAACTGGCTCGGCTCGGGCCTGCAGAACAGCGTCAAGAACTTCGCCGGCGCGCGCACCGTCGTGCAGAAGGAAGATATCGAGGCCACCGGCGCGGCCAATATCGGCGACGTGCTGCGCCGCATCCCGGGCGTGCAAAGCACGGACAACTCCGGCACCGCCGGCAGCGCCATTTCGCTGAACATCGGCGTGCGCGGGCTCACGGGCCGCTACTCGCCGCGCTCCACGGTATTGCTCGACGGCGTGCCGCTGGCGGTGGCGCCGTATGGCCAGCCGCAGCTGTCGTTCGCCCCCGTCAGCCTGAACAACATCGAAGCGATCGACGTGGTGCGCGGCGGCGGCGCGGTGCGCTATGGCCCGCAGAACGTCGGCGGCATCATCAACTTCACCACCCGTTCGATTCCGGACGCCCCTGGTGTCGCCGGCGACGCGTCGATCCGCTATAACCACTTCGGCGAGGGTGGCCACAGCACGCAGTACAGCGCCTTCGTCGGCAGCCAGCTCGACAATGGCCTCGGTGTCGCGCTGCTGTATTCCGGCATCGACGGCAGCGGCTGGCGCGAAGGCAGCGATGAAAAGGTCAACGACTTCGCATTGAAGTTCCGCTACCGGCTGGGCGCGGGCGCGCAACGCAGTGCTCAGATCTACGGGAAGCTGTCGTACTACGACGTGAAGTCGAACACGCCCGGCGGGCTGACGGTCGCGCAGTACGACGCCAACCCCTTCCAGAATACGCGCCCCACCGACTACTGGGACGGCGACCGCAAGGGCATCGACCTCGGCTACCTGAACACCATCTCCGCCATGCAGGAAGCGGAGGTGAAGGTGTATTACAACGAAAGTTCGCGCAGCAGCGCGCTGATCAACGCGGGCCGCACCGCGATCACCTACCAGCCGCGCAACTACCAGGTGCTGGGCGTGGAGCCGCGCTACACCCAGCGCGTGAAATGGGGCGCCACCACGCACGATGTGACGGCCGGCTACCGCTACCTGCGCGAACGGGGCGACGACAACAACTACACGGTGGCCGTCGCCACCGGCGTACAGGGCGCCACCGCCACCTTCGACAATGAAACGGATGCCCACGCGTTCTACGTGGACGACCGGATCGCCTACGGCGCCTGGCGCATCACGCCCGGCGTGCGCTTCGAGAAGATCGATTCGCTGCGCACCGAGCGCGCCGGCAACCGCGATTTCGACACGTCGAACGACAAGGCGCTGCCGTCGCTGAACGTGGCCTACCTGGTCGATGCCGCACTGACGGTATTCGCCAACTACGGCACCTCGTTCGGCCCGGTGCAGAACACCCAGCTCAATTCGCAGACGGCGGCCAATCCGCTGCAGCCCGAACTGGCCAAGACCGTGGAGCTGGGCGCGCGCTGGAAAGCGCGCGGGCTGACGGCCGAGGCCACGCTGTACCGCCTGCGCTTCGACAACCAGATCCTGCAGGTGCCGGGCAGCACGCCGGCCACCTTCCGCAACATCGGCGCCACGCGGCACGAAGGCATCGAGAGCGCCGTCGACTACCGCTTCGATGGCGTGCTGGAAGGCCTGTCCGCCTACGCCAACTGGAACTATACGAAGGCGATCCAGGAATCGGGCAGCACGGCCGGGCTGGACGTACCGTTCTACGCGCGCCGCACCGGCACGATCGGCGCCCGCTACGAGACCGGCGCCTTCTCCGCCGGCCTGTCCGCCACGGCGCAGAGCGGGCAGTTCTCGGACGCGGAAAATACCATCGCCGAATCCGCCAACGGCGGCGTGGGCCGCATTCCCGGTTTCGGTACCGTCAATGGCCAGGTGGGCTGGAAGCTGCCGGGCAAGCCCGGCGTGCAGTTGCTGGCCGGCGTGAACAACCTGGCCGACAAGCGCTACTACACGCGCAACGTGGACGGCAACCTGGGCCGCATGGTGGCCGCGCCGCGCACCGCCTGGGTGCAGGCACGGATGACCTTTTGACCTTCTGACCTTCTGACCTTTTGATCTTCTAGCTGGCGATGGCCGGCTCGGCCAGCGGCGCCAGCCCGTAGGCGCCGCGCGCCTTGTCGCATTCCGGCGTATAGGCGCTGAATTCACGGCAGGTGGCCGAGCGCAGCGGGTAGATCGAGCAGCCCACCTTGCGGCCCACTTCACCGTCGAGGGCCACGCAGCGCACCGGCGCCTGTTCCGTGCCGCGCATGGCGATACGGTGCGGCGTGATGGGAATGGTCATGTGGCGCGGCACGGTGCCGCCGGGGTGGGCATCGCTCTCGCCCCAGTAGAAGGACACGCGGTAATGCGCGCAGCATGCACCGCAGTCCTGGCAAACGTCGGAAGTGGATTTGGACATCGCTCGCAGGTTCGCTCTCGGCCGGACTTTTCGCTTGACCCGGAATGATAGCAAAACGGCCACGGATCAGGTGGCCGTGCCGCCGCGGCGCCACCGTCACGCCTGCATCACGTTCCTCTCGATCGCCTCGCTGTGCACCAGGATCTTTTCCGCGTCGGCGTGCAGCAGGCGTACCCGCCGCTGCACCACGGGCCAGCCGGGCCAGTCCACCGAACCGGCCGGCGCGATGGTCTCCGACCACGCCAGGTCCTCTTCCAGGCTCGGCACCGGCACCTTCACGCCATGCCTGGCCAGCGCATCGGCCAGCGCGCGGCCGACCTGCACGTGGCTGGCGGCCAGCATGCGGTTCACCTCGCGCGCCGGGATATCCTTCACGTGCCGGCGCAGGATCGCGCGCAAGGCCGCCACGTGCGCCACCAGCAGGTAGTTCTGCACGATGAACAGGTTGATGTCTTCCACCGCGCGGCGCTTGCTGGCCGGTTCGTCGAGCATGCGCACCATCGCGGCGCTCAGCATGGCCAGCGCGTCCATCAGGCCCTTGCGCTGGATCCGGTAGGGGAAGTCGTTGCGGCACTTGCCCTGCAACAGCTCGAATGCCGCCTCCATGTAGCGCCCGTTCGCCACCAGCACCTGCTGGATCAGCTTCGGCAGGCTCTGGTACTCCCAGCTGGCCAGCACGAAGCTGAACACGGTGGCGACGGCCGCGCCGATGAAGGTGTCGACCAGCCGTTCCGTGATCGTGTGCAGGTTGCCGCCGGCGGCCAGGTTCATCTGCAGCAGGATCATGATCGACACGGCGATGGCCGTGTACCGGTAGCGCAGGTAAACGAAGGTGGGCGTGGCGATCGTGGCCAGCACTAGGGCGGTCAGGATCACGGCCGGGTGGTTGAAGAACAGCAGGATCGCGGCCGTGATCACGCAGCCGATCACGGTGCCGACGATGCGGTCGCTGCGGCGCTGCACCGTCATCGAAAAGCTGGGCCGCAGGATGATCACGATGGTGAGGATGATCCAGTAGCTGTGCGCCGAATACGGCAGCAGCGTGCCGATCGCCAGGCCGCAGGCGATCGCCATCGCCACCCGCAGCGAAAAGCGGAACACCGGGGAATCCATCCGGAAGTGCGACAGCAGCACGCCGATCTCGTACTTCTGCTGCGACAGGAATGGCTGCATGTCGGCATCCTGCCAGTACGGCGTGCTGTCGTAGGCCTTCTGGCTGGCGCCGTGCAGTTCGCCGACCATGTTGATGATGGCGCGCACCTTGTTGCGCTGCGCGCGCAGCACGGCCAGCGCTTCCTGCGCCGGCTTGCCGGCCGCCACGCGGCGCATCAGTTCGGCCAGTTCGGCCTCGATCGCGGCCAGTTCCGGTTCGTAGCTGATGGCCTGGAACGACGCCTTCTTGCGCGTGACCGCATAGGCCACCGACTCGATGTCGCGCGCGCACTTGAACGCCAGCCCGCGCAGCGCTTCCAGCGCCGGCGAGTCGGCCAGGTGCACGCGCAGCTGCGCATAGTCGGTGTGCGTCGACAGGATCTGTTCGTACAGGTCCAGCATGCACACGTGGATCTGCACCACGATCGCATCCTTGCGGTTCTGGTGCGCGCGCAGGATCAGGTCGCGCGAAGCCTGCTGCTTGTCGGCCAGGGCCGCCTGCTGGCGCACCAGCTTGTTGAACTGCTCCGTCAGGTTGTAGCGCGTGTCGTAGAAATCGGCCTTGGTGTCGATGTAGGCGGCCAGTTCGAACAGCGCCTCGGCCAGCACCTGCTGCTTGATGCGGTGGCGCAGCAGCCAGGCGATGCCCATCGCGTAGGCCAGGTAGGCGATGCCGCCCAGCGTGAACAGGCCGGCGTGCGCCAGCGCCTGCAACGGTGTCAGGTGATGCTCCATCGACATCGTCATGATGAACAGGGTGGCGAGCTGCAAGGGCATCGACTTCTTGCCGTACACGATCATCATGCTGGCGAAGAACGACAGCAGCACCAGCACGGTGGTCAGCAGCCAGAAATACGGCGCGCACAGGCTCACCACCAGCGTCACCAGGCTGCACAGCAGCACCGATGCCAGCATCTCGTTGAGCTTGTGGCGCAAGGGGCTGGGCATGTCCATCAGCGCCGTGCACAGCGCGCCGATACCGACCGACATCGCGGTCGTCATGTCGGCGAACGCCAGCGTGGCCCAGATGATGCCGATCAGGCCCGCGCCGAAGCGCAGGCCGAGGTGGAAATAGTGACTGTGGAAGAAGGTGCGCGGGCTTAAGGCGTAATGTAGCAAGGGCGGCAAGGACTCGGACATGGACCCGCCTTCGTTACAGCAGCCCCAGTACCGGATAGCGGCGCCACTCCGGCTCCGCGTGCCGCGCGCAATTGTGCAGGATGAAGTCCAGCACCGCCTCCTGGTTCGACAGCAGGCCGGGGTTGGCGGCCTTCCACGCTTCGAACCTGGTCTTCAGCGCCGGCTCTTCTTCCAGCAGCTGGACAGCGAGATCCTCGAACACGTAGTCCGAGATCGCTTCCTTCTTTTCCAGCACGGAGTTGAAGAAACCCCAGCGGAAGAAGCTGTCGTGCGCCTGCGGCTCCAGCGTTTCGACGGCGTAGCGGGCATTGTCCTGGTCCAGCGGCACGATCCAGTCGCCGGCGTGCAGCGTAAAGGTAGCGGTGCGCGCCTCGACATCGACCACGTCATGGAACATGTGGCCCTCGTAGGCGGTGGCGCGGGTCGACAGTTCGCCGATGTGGTAATAGCGCGCCTCGGCCTGGTGTTCCTCCGCCACGCGCGTCATCTGCACGCCGTTCCATTGCAGCCGCTCGACCACTTCGCGCCACGCCTGCGGGATCACATAGGCTTTCGGCACCTGTACCACGGTGTCCGCGAGGAAGCTGTTGAAGTACGGGATATCCTTCTCGTAGGGCTTGCTGCGGTCGTACGACAGCCGCGTGTAGTTGCCCAGCACGCTAGCATGGCGGCGCGCTTCGTAACCCTTGAAGCGGAAGGTGGATGGCGTGTCGGCCATCTTCCAGGTGACCGGCCATGCCTTCTGCTGGCGCTGGGCGGCTTTCGCTTCGCGGCGCAGGCGCTGGATGGTGTCCGCGTGCCGCACCGTGAATTCGCGCGTCACGTCCAGCAGGGTGCGCATCGATTCGTAGCGGTCCCTGAACGGCTTCAGCATGTGCGTTTCCGGCATGAAGCCGATGATGTTGTGCAGCGCCGTGAATCCGGTGGAGAAGCGCGGCACTTCGAGGAATTCGGCGATGCCGTCGTCCGGCGTTTCCCGCACCGGATTCACGTACGGGCAGGTGGGCCAGCCGCGCGCTTCCATGTCCGCGTAGATGTGCGACAGCATGGTGTCGCGCAGGAAGGGACCGAGACCGGAACCCAGCTTGTCGGCCTGGGTGTGGATCAGCGTCATCGTGTACGTGTAGTCGGCGCCGTTCGACGTGTGGGTGTCGACCATCACGTCCGGGTCCCAGGCGGTGATCAGTTCATTGAAGAAGCGCGCGTTCAGCGTATCGCACTTGATGAAGTCGCGGTTCAGGTCCAGGTGGCGGCTGTTGCCGCGGAAGCCGAACAGTTCCGGGCCTTCCTGGTTCGGCCGCGAGGTGTTCGCGCGATTGAGGGCGCCGTCCACGTTATAGACCGGCACGAACAGCAGCACGGTATCGCCCAGCGTGGCCAGCTTCGCCGGGTCGAAGCAGAAGTCGCGCACGATCGCCATGCAGGCGTCGATGCCTTCCGGCTCGCCCGGGTGGATGCCGTTGTTGTTGAAGTAGACCGGGCGGCCGGCGCGCTTGATCGCCTCGCGCTCGAACACGCCGTCCGCGCTCACCACGCCCACGTGCAGCGGGATGCCGCCATCGGACACGCCTGCCTGCCGGAAGCTCAGCACCTTCGGAAAGCGGCGCGCCAGTTCTTCGTAGAACGCGATGCAGTCGGACCACAGCGTGGTCTGGTTCTGGTTGCCTTTTTCGTAAGGCGTGAACATGGAAGCGAGCGATTCGGGGTGCATGGTCTGGATCTCAGGAGCATTGACGGGAACGGCGGCGCCGGGTAGGCGGCCGAGCCGCGATTGTAGCATCGCAACCCTTGTGGCAAGGGCGCCGCAGCGGCCCGGAAACGTGTGGAGGCGGCCCGCGAAAGCGTGCTATCAACGGCGTTTTCAACAGGAGGAACCGATGGAAAGGACGATGGCTTTCACCGCGAAAATACTGTGCATCCTCACGCTGGCGCTGGGCGGCATTGCCGCGGCACAGCAGCAGGCCACCGCGCCGCGCTACACGCTGAACATCCCCGCGGCCACCCCGGCGCCGCAAGCCGACCACTCGGTGCAGTTCATCGGCACCGCCACGGTACTGATCCGCTATGGCGGCCTGACGATCCTGACCGACCCGAACTTCCTGCACAAGGGCGACCACGTGCACCTGGGCTATGGCCTGACGTCCGAGCGGCAGACCGATCCGGCGATCGAATTCGACGCATTGCCGCCGGTCGACCTGGTGCTGCTGTCGCACCTGCATGACGACCACTTCGACAAGCTGGTGCGGGAAAAGCTGAAGCGCTCGACACCGATCGTCACCACGGAGTCGGCGGCGGACGACCTGCGCGCGCTGGGCTTCACGGCCGTGATCGGGCTGGGCACCTGGCAGGATGTGCAGGTGACGAAGGGCGGGACCACGCTGCGCCTGACGGCGATGCCGGGCCGGCATGGTCCGGTGGCGGTGGCGGCGCTGCTGCCGGCGGTGATGGGGTCGATGCTGGACTTTTCCTCGGCGGCCGGACGCTACCGCATCTATGTTTCCGGCGATACCATGGTGTATCGCGACATCGAGGAAATCCCGCGCCGCTTCCCCGGCGTGGACCTGGCGCTGCTGCACCTGGGCGGCACCCGCATCCTCGGCATCGTGACGGTGACGATGGATGCCAGGGAGGGCGTCAAGATGCTCAAGCTGATCGCGCCGCACCGGGCGATTCCGATCCACTACAACGATTACGATGTGTTCAAGTCGCCGCTGTCGGATTTCCAGAAAGCAGTGCAGGAAGCGGGGCTGGCGGAAAAGGTCGGTTACCTGAAGCATGGTGAAACATACCGCTTCGCGCCCGTGAAGGCGGCGCGCTGACAGGGCGCCGGGCCATCCGGCACGGCCTTTGCGGCAGTTCATCGTTCGATCGGGGCCGGCATGGTAACTGTGGGGTTTCCCCGGAGGCTCCATGAAAATCCCGCCAGCGTCGTGCCCTTTGCTGCTGTGCCCTTTACTGCCGTGCCTGTTAGTGTTCTTGTTGCCGTTGTTGCTATTGAGCGTGCTATGGAGCGCCACCCCGGCGCATGCCGCCGACGTGCCGCGCTACCGGATCACGATCCCGTCCGGCATGGCGCGCCAGGAGCCCGGCGGCGTGGTGCGGTTCTTCGGCGCCGCCACCGCGCTGCTGCGCGTGCGCGGGCTGTCCGTCCTGGTCGATCCCGGCACCGACGGCGCACTGTCGGCGTCGGACATGGCGGGAATCGACCTCGTGCTGCTGTCGAATCCGGACTGGAATGGCGTGGCGGGAGCGGAGTGGGGCGGAAGGCCGGTGGTGGCGATGGCGGGCACCGCCGAACGCCTGCGCAGCCATGGCATCCACAGCGTCTATCCGCTGGAAACCTGGGAAGGCATCACGGTCCGCAAGGGCGATACCCGGCTGCGCCTGACGTCGATGCCCGATCCGCTGGGCATGCGGCCGGCGCGGCTGGCGGCCATGCTGGATTTCGGGCCATCCTGCCGGGTGCTGGTCAACCATGGCGAGCTGTCGGCCGACGAGATCGGCCTGATTCCGCAACGGTTCCCGGGGGCCCGGCTGGCCTTGCTGCGCCAGGCCGGCGCGCCGCTGCTGCTGGCGATGGAACAGGACCGGCGCGAACCGGTGCCCGCGCACGCCGTGGCGCACGGCGAGTCCTACCGCTTCGGCTCGCCCACCTGCCAGTAGCTTGCCTCCAGCAGCCTGTTGCCAGCGGCGTACTGCCAGCAACTTACTGCCAGCAACTTACTGCCAGCAACTTATTGCCCATGACTTACTCATGGCTTACTTCTTCGCGTTGGCGTCCACCCACTGCGCGAACGCGGCCACGAACTTGCCGATCAGTTCCCTGGTCTGGTCGTTGTTGATGCTGCCGTCCTCGCCCAGGTAGTTGGGCGAACCGCCGATGTAGAGTTCCGGCGCCGGCATCACCGGCACGTTCAGGAACACCACGGCCTGGCGCGTGTTGTGGTTGGCGCCGAAGCCGCCTTGGGCGCCCGGCGATTGCGACACGACGGCGGCCGGCTTGCCATCCCATACGCTGTGGCCCCATGGGCGCGAACCGACGTCGATCGCGTTCTTCAGCGCGCCGGAAATCGTGCGGTTGTATTCCGGCGTGAAGAACAGCACGGCGTCGGCGCCCTTGAGCTTGTCGCGGAACGCGGTCCAGGCTTCGGCCGGCGTGTTGGCATCGTCCAGGTCCTGGTTGTACAGCGGCATGTCCAGCTCGACCAGCTCGCCTTCCAGCGAAGGCGGCAGCATGCTGATGACCGCCTGGGCGTATTTGCGGGTCAGCGATTCCTTGCGCAGGCTGCCGACGAGGACAGCGACTTTCTTTGCCATGCGTTTTCTCCTGAGTTGCGTGTGAAAAATACAATGTACCTCAAGCAGGCGCGATGTGCCGGCATGCCGCCAATTCGGCATGAATGAAGCGCATCAATGCCCGCACCCGCGCCGTGTTGCGCAGGTCACGGTGGCATAGTAACCAGAGCCGGGTGTCGAAACGCCGATCGGGATCCGCCAGCCGCACCAGTCCGGTACGTTCCTCCGCCAGAAGGCAGAGCAGCGGCGCCACGCCGAAGCCCGCCGTCACCGCATCCGCCATCGTCACGAGGCTGTCCGCTTGCAACGCGATGCGTGCCGGCGGCACGTGCTCCGCCATCCACTGCGCGATGGCGAGATGGGCCAGGCTGTCGTCGAGGCCCACCCACTGGTGCCTGGCCCAGTCGCCGCAGCCGATGCCTTCGCGCTGCGCCCGGTCCAGGTAATCGCGCGACGCATACAGCGCGGTGGCCACGCTGCCGAGTTCGCGGCCCACCAGGCTGTCGGGCGGCGTGTTCGACGGGCGCAGCGCCACGTCGGCTTCGCGCCGCGTGAGGTTCAGGAAGCTGGTGTTGACCACCAGCTGCAGCGCCACGTGCGGATGCTGCTCGCGGAAGCGCTGCAGCACGGGCACCAGGAGCGGGCACAGCGTATCGGTGGTGGTCAGGCGGATGGGGCCGGAGAGCGCTTCGTCGAGCCCCGCCAGCGTGCGCGCGGCGGCATCGATCTGCTCTTCCACGGACAGCAGGCGCTCGCGCAGGTTCTCGCCCGCCGCGGTTGGCGCATAGCCCGTTTGCAGCCGTTCGAACAGGCGCACGCCGAGCGTGCGTTCGAGGCTGTCCAGGCGGCGCAAGACCGTCGAATGATTGACTTTGAGCTCGCGCGCGGCGGCCGCGATGCTGCCGGTGCGCACGACGGCGACAAAGGTATGCAGCTCTTCCCAGTTATGCATGGATGCACAATCACTATGCGTTATTTGGGAATTCTAATGCGTTCTCGCAGTAGCCATACTGCGGCATCACTTCCAGGAGAATGCCCATGCTTACCTTCTACACGGCCGCCACGCCGAATGGCCACAAGATCGCCATCGCGCTTCACGAACTGGGCCTGCCGCACGAAATACGCCGGGTGGATCTCGCGGCCGGCGAACAGCACCTGGCGCCCTTCGCCGACATGAGCCCGAACCACAAGATTCCGCTGATCGTCGACGATGGCCTGCCCATCTTCGAATCCGGGGCGATCCTGTTCCATCTCGCAGGCAAGTCCGGCCGCCTGTTGCCGGACGGGGAGGAAGGCCGCAGCGTCGTGCTGCAATGGCTGTTCCTGCAGGCCGCGCACATCGGGCCGATGCTGGGACAGTTATGGTATTTCCGCCATGCGGATGGAGCGCCGAACGAAGGGGCGTTGCAACGCTATGGCGGCGAGGCAAGGCGGCTGTATGGCGTGGTCGAAAGGCAGCTGGCCCGCCATGACTGGCTGGCCGGCGGCGACTACTCCATCGCCGATATCGCCGCCTGGCCCTGGCTGCGCGAACACGACACGCTGGGCATTTCGATGGCCGGCTATCCAGCGACCACCGCGTGGCTGGCGAAGATCGCCGCGCGCCCGGCGGTGCGCGTGGCACTGGCGGCGCAGGGCGCATGACATGGCGGCCTGGCTGCTGTTGCTGGCGGCGGCACTGGCCGACGTCGCCATGGCCCTCGCCCTGAAGCATGCGGATGGCTGGACGCGGCTGTGGCCCAGCATCGTCGGCCTGGCCTGCGCGAACGGCGCCATCGTGCTGCTCACCTTGGCGTTACGGCATTTGCCAGTAGGCACCGCGTTCGCCGTGTTCACCGGCATCGGTGCCGCCGGCGTGGCCATGGCGGGGATCGTGCTGTACGGCGAGAGTGCCGCGCCGCTCCGGCTGGCGCTCATTGCCGGCATCGCGCTGTGCATCGCCGGATTGAAATGGCTGACATGAAAAAAGCCACGCCCTTTGCAAGGCGTGGCTTGTGTTCGAGGTCCCGGAACTCTGCGGACCGTCAAGAAAAAACGGGCTGCACCATGGAAAAGCCACGGCTTTCAAAGCTGGCTTGTGTTTGAGGTCCAGGGACTCGTCGGGGCCTCGAGAAACCGTAATGAGCGACGTCAGATCTGGTTGAGGCGCGGAGTCGTACTTTACGTACGGCGAGCACCGCAGACCAGCAGCTGGCGTTGCGCAATAGGTTTATCGAGGTCCCCTCAATCAGCGCCCATTTCTTTTAGCAGGTTATCGGCCTTGTCTACATGCTTCATGTTCCACAGCATGTAGCGCAGGTCGACCTGGATATCGCGGGTATTGGCCTGGTTGAAGTCCCAATCCGAGATGATCGAATCGAGCGTGCCGTCGAACGCCAGGCCGACCAGTTCGCCCTTCGCGTTCAGTGCCGCCGAACCCGAATTGCCGCCGGTGATGTCCAGCGTGGCCAGGAAGTTCACCGGTACCGTCTTCAGTTTCGGATCGACATACTTGCCGAAGTCCTTGGCCTTGATCGCCTCCAGCTGCGCTTTCGGCGCATCGAACTCGCCCGTGCCGGTGTGCTTGGCCAGCACGCCCTTGACGGTGGTGAACGCGGTCCAGGTGCTGCCGTCGGCGCCATGGTCGCGGCCGGCGATGTTGCCGTAGGTGACGCGCAGCGTGCCGTTCGCGTCCGGATATACGGCGCGGCCCTTCGATTTCATGTAGGCGATCTTGGCCTTCATGTAGCTGCCGTAAGCCTGCTGCAGCTTGCCGGCCAGCTCTTCTTCTTCCGCTTCGGCTTTCAGGTCGGCCTCGTACAGCGCCACGGCGGCCTTGATGAAGGCATCGCTGCTGCCCTGGAAGTCGGCCGGCTTCTTGTCCAGCCACTTGTCACGCTCGGCGGCGTCGGTCAGCTTCGTGCCGGCGTACAGCTTGTCCAGCGCTGCGGACAGCTCCGCATCGCTCATGCCGGCGCGGATACCCAGTGCCGCGTTGAACGCCGCCTTCTGCTCGGCGGCAGGCTGCGCCAGGTAGTTCTTCAGGTGGTGCATGGCGATGGCCTTGTCCACCTTCGGATCGAAGGTACGCACCAGGCCGGCCACGCCGGACTTGATGCGCGGCAGGTCGCGCACCTGGTAGCCGGACTTGCGGTCGGCATCGGGCTTTTGCGTTTCGTTGGCCAGGCGGTACAGCGTGCGTGCCGTCGTCAGCAGGCGCGGTTGTCCATAGCCGTAGTGGAAATCGCGCTTGGCGCCGGCGTCGCGCTCGGCGATCAGGTGCTCGACCTTGGCGATGTCCTCGGCGTATTCGGCCTTGCGCTTCGCGTCGGCGTTGATCCAGGTTTTCAGCTGGTCATGCTCGGCGGTCTTGCGCTGCAGGAAGTCGCTGCTGGCATACGAATCGATCATGCCCTGGCGGTTCTTGTAGTAGTTGTTGATGCTGGCGACCTGGCCGGCGTATTTCAGCGCCAGGTCCTTGTTGCCTTTGGTTTCGCGGTCGATGATGGCCAGCGTTTCGCCGGATGCCTTGACGAACGACGGGTACGCATGGTCGAACGTGAACTGCACTTCCGACGGCAGGCGGTGGCGGTTGGTGCGGCCCGGGTAGCCCATCGCCATCACGAAGTCGCCTTCCTTCACGCCTTCCCTGGCCAGCTTCAGCACGTGCTTCGGCACGTAGGGAACGTTGTCCTTGCTGTAGTCGGCGGCCTTGCCATCCTTGCTCACGTAGGCGCGGTAGAAACCGTAGTCGCCCGTGTGGCGCGGCCACATCCAGTTGTCGGTATCGCCGCCGAACTTGCCCACGCCGGCCGGTGGCACATGCACCAGGCGCACGTCGCGGATTTCCAGCTGCTTGATCTGGTAGAACTCCAGTCCGCCGTAGAACGACGACACCGTGCAGCGATGGCCAGGATCGGCCTCGCAGGCGGCCACCAGTGTTTTCTGGTTCTTCTCGATCGCATCGCTGCGCGCCTTGCCGGACAGCTTGGCCACTTCGGGCGTGACGATCTTGTCGGTCACGTTCAGCACTTCCTTCGTCACGAACACGCGCGAGCCGGGTGCGGCGGGCAATTCCTCGCCCAGCGAGCGGGCCACGAAACCGTTGGCCAGCAAGTCGCGTTCCGGCGTGGAATTCTGCGCCACGCTGTTGTACACGCAGTGGTGGTTGGTGACGACGAGGCCTTGCGGCGAAACGAACGATGCCGAGCAGCCGCCCAGGCTGACGATGGCGCCGGCCGGGAATTCGGTCAGGCGCGTCAGGGTGTTCGGGTCGAGTTTCAGGCCGGCGGCCTTCAGCTGCTTGGCGATCTGCGGCAATTGTTGCGGCATCCACATGCCTTCGTCGGCGTGGGCGGACGAGATGCTCATGATGGCGAGCGCGAGAAGTGATTTTTTCATGCGATGTATAGGAGTAGTTGTAGGCGTCCCGATGATTGCCGCGGGTAACGTGGCGCGTGCAAGTATCCGCATCGCATTGCGATTCGTCAATCAGGAATTTCGGTAGCAAAACCGCATGATATTTGGTGTCTGGGCATGAAAAAAGCCGGCCCTCGGGCCGGCTTCCTGTACAGCACCTGCGGTTAGCGTGCTCGTCCGCGGAAGACGAGGTTCACGATGGCCAGCAGGATCACGGCGCCGAGGAACGACACCAGTAGCGAGAGTGGACTGAAATCGTCGGAATTGATGGTGCCCGTGCCGAACAGTGGCGACAGCAGCCAGCCGCCGAGCAAGGCACCGATGATGCCGACCACTACGTTGAGGAACATCCCTTGTTGGGCGTCCGTTTTCATGACAAGGCTGGCGAGCCAGCCAATGATGCCGCCGATAACGATCCAGATGATGAAGTTCATGCTCGTTCCCCTATATATCGTTGAGAAAAGAGACCGGGCCGTTCCAGCCCTGCCGTGATAAAAAGTGTAAGGGCGGGCGATGTTCGCAGTCCGTGCGCCAGCGTACGCTCCCGGCGCGGTTGGAGGCAAAGCTTGTCTTGGTGCGCAAACGTACAGAGAAGTGTTGTCGAAAAGCCTATCGTGGCATCGTCAATCGACCTACACAAAGGAGACTCACATGAGCCAGACGAACCAGAATTCCCGCCTTGTCACTGGTCTGTTCAACGACCGCGAAAGCGCGGAGCGCGCCTATCACCATGCCACCTCGCGTGGCTACAGCAAGGACGATATCAATGTGCTGATGTCCGATGACACCCGCAAGCGCTACTTCAGCGGCGGCGAGCAGGTTGAAACCGAGCTGGGCAGCAAAGCTGCCGAAGGCGCGGGCATCGGTGCCGGCGTGGGCGGCGCGATCGGTGCCGCACTGGCGGCCGTGGCCGCGGTGGGTACCACGCTGGTGCTGCCGGGCCTGGGCGTGGTGGTGGCCGGTCCGCTGGCGGCGGCGCTGGCCGGCGCGGGTGCCGGCGGCCTGACCGGCGGCCTGCTGGGCGCGCTGATCGGTGCCGGCATTCCGGAAGAGCGCGTGCAGCACTATGAAGAAGGCCTGAAACAGGGCGGCATCGTGATGGGCGTGAACGCCCGCTCGGATGAGGATGCCGCACATATCGAATCGAGCTGGAAAGACAGTGCTGGCCAGCACGTGATCGGCACCGGCCTCGGTGCGGCGGGCGGCGCGGCGGCTGGCCTGGCGGCCGGCACGCCTGGCGGCCCGATCGGCATGGCGGCGGGTGCCGTGGTCGGCGGTATCGCCGGCGGCCTGGCTGGCAAGGGCGCGGCCGAAGTGGTGAATCCGAAATCGGGCGACGACCTGAGCGACCACCACCTGGCGACCGGCGTGGGCGCCGGCGGCGGTGCGATGGCCGGCATGGCGCTGGGTGCGGCGGCCGGTCCGGTCGGCATGGCAGCGGGCGGCGCCATCGGCGCACTGGCCGGCGGCATGACCGGCAAGGGTGTCGGCGGCCTGGTCAATCCGGCCGAGGAAAAAACCTACTGGGAACAGCAGCACCGCAACGAGTCCTACTACAACCCGGCGTACCAGTTCAACGACTACGATCCGGCTTATTCGCTGGGCTACAACGGCCGCGCCAACTACCGGGGCGACTGGAACACCAACGAGGCGAACCTGCAAAACGAGTGGGAACGCAGCAAGGGCAGTTCCCGCCTGTCGTGGAACGAAGCGAAGAGCGCCACCCGCTCGGCCTGGGATCGCGTGGAGCGCAAGCTGCCGGGCGACTGGGATAAAGACGGCAAATAAAGAGGTTGGATAAGTCGTCGACATGAGATGCTGACGGCGTGAGCCCGATCGGGGCACGCCGAATGAAAAGGCCGGGAATTTCCCGGCCTTTTTTTTCAGGTGCCCGCGCTGGCGGCCGTCACCCGGCGCCGCGCGTTCTTCAGCCTCAACAACGGTTGTTCCACGAGATAGCAGCTCAGCACGCTCACCGGCAGGATGATCAGGCACGCCAGCACCAGCTTCAGCCAGGGCGAACCGAGCGGCAGGTAGGCCACCAGCAGTGTCTGCACCGGCCAGCCGTACAGGTAGACCCCATAGGAAATGTCCGGCAGCTTGTTGAAGGCTTCGGTCAGCCACATGGGGCGGAAGGCAAAGTAGAACAGCAGGTAGCCGCCGAACATGGCCAGCCCCAGTTCCGCATAGCGGCGCGAAAACATCAATGCCAGCAGCGCCACGGCGGACAGCAGCGCGCCGCGGCGGGTGAAGCGGTAGCAATCCCGGTACAGGTAGAAGCAGCCACCGGCAAAGAACAGCGAACCCAGCCGAACGATCGGATCGTTCAGCAGCAGGCCCAGCGGCGCGAAGGGCAGGGGCAGGCCGAACGATGCATACAGGTAGGCGGCAAAGCCCGTCACGGTCAGGGCCAGCCACACGCTCCGGCGCCGGATGCCGCCGGCAACGCCCAGCAGCATGACCGCCAGGTAGCAGGCGAATTCGCGCATGATCGTCCACATCGAGCCGTTCACCTGCGGTTCAGGCAGGCCCTCGAAGACGGGCGGGGTGATCGGCCCGTGCAGCACGGCCAGGCACAGCGCGACCGTACTGGTGGACAATTCCCTGAAGTAGCTTGCGGCATCCGCGCCGAGCGGCGCCACGATGTAGACGCACACCAGGCTGGCGACGATGAACCCCGGGTAGATGCGCAGCACGCGCTTGCGCAGGAACTGGGCGGGCACGGGATCGAGATCCCAGCTTTGCACGATCAGGTAGCCGCTCAGCAGGAAAAAGCCGTCCACCGCCAGTTCGCCGAACGACAGCGTGTGGAACAGCTGCGTGAGCAGTTCGCGGTGGCGGTCGCCATCCTGCAGTTCGGGCGCGTGCGACACCAGCACGAGCAACGCTAGCAGCAGGCGCAGCAGGTTGAAATTGTTTTGATGGCGCATCCCCATGGCTTTCCCGTTTTGGCAAATTGTTATGCAATTTTTATCACCAAAATGTACGACGGCAGCGGGCGGGAAGCAAGGCTCGGCCGTGGGAAAGGCAGCCTGGAACAACAGATACACGCTGCCCGCACAACACATCGGGGCAAATCGGGTCTGTTACGCCACCCGGCGCGCCGCTTCGTCGAGTTCGGCGCGGGCGGCGGCCGCCAGCATTGCCGCATCGATACCGATCGCCTTCAGCGCCCGCGCCGCCGTGCCTTGCGTGCTGGAGGCGACCACGGCCGCCACATGCGCCCCCGTCAGCGGTTCACCCGCCGCGCGCGGCCAGTCGGCCAGCGACCGCATCACCGTTTCCATCGACCCTTTTGCACGGTAAGCGCCGGTTCCCGGTGGCACCGGCGCCTCGCCGGCCAGCAAGGCCGGGTCGGCGCCGGCAGCCGCCAGCGCGGCGCCATGGGCAGCCGCGATGCCGGCGCGCAGCCGGGCAGGATCGGCACCGGCGCGTACAAAGGCGCGCTGGGCGAGTCCATCGGGCAGGTCGAGCGCCGCCAGCAGGAAGTGCTCGGGGCCGGGCTCGCGTTCGCCCATCGCATTGGCATGCCGTTCGGCTCCCTCGCTGAGGGTTTTGATGGTGCGCATGTCGGCGATGCGCTGTTTCAGACGCTGCAGCATGAGGTTCCTTTCTAGGATTGAATCAAGGGCGCAAGGCGCTTGTGCGCCGCCTGCTTGGATACGCCCAGCGCATCGGCCACCTGGCTCCACGACCAGCCCTGGGCGATGGCGGCCGCCACGGCCTGGCGTTCGAGCTTGTCCGCGGCCAGGCGCAGGGCCACGACCGCCGCCAGCGCTTCGGCGGGATCGTCGGGACGGGGGAGGGATTGGGTATCGATCATGCGTCAATCTTAGTTGACGATTTCGATGGCGTCAACAAAAGATGACGATGGGAGGAAAATCGGTGACAGGCACCATTTTCCGGGAAATGTTGCAGATAAATCGGTGACAGGCACCATTTTCCGGGAAATGTTGCAAATTAACTGGAGCCAGTCACCGATTTTCAGGCAACAAAAAACCCCGCACGCGGCGGGGCTTCGGGGGAGGCGGGCCGGCTTATTCGGCGGCGATCGCCTCGACCTGGATCGCCAGCTTCACTTCCGGCGCGAAGTTCGGGGTGCCGAAGTTGATGCCGAAGTCGGTGCGCTTGAATTCGGCCGTGGCGTTGGCGCCGCACACTTCGCGCTTCAGCCGCGCGTCCTGCACGCACTTGAAGCGGTCCACCTTCAGCTCGACCGGCTTGGTCACGCCGTTCAGCGTCAGTTCGCCATCGACGCCCACCAGCTGGTCGCCGTTGAACTTGAACGACTTGCCTTTATAGGTGGCGGTCGGGAATTTCTCGACGTTGAAGATGTCCGGCGATTTCGCGTGCGAGTTCATCTTGTCGTGGCCGAAGTCGATCGACGTGGTATCGATCGTGATGTCCAGGCTGCCGGTCTTGGCCGCGCGGTCCATCGTGATCGTGCCCTTCGTGTTGTTGAACTTGCCGCGCCACAGCGACAGGCCCTTGTGATCCGCCTCGAAGCTGGGGTACGTATGGCTCGGGTCGATGTTGTAGGTGGCGGCGTTGGCCAGGCCGGCCATGGCCAGCAGTGCAACGAACAGCGTGGATTTCATGCGGTCTCCTTCGGTGGATGAGGTGCAGCAGGTGCGGTACGGCTTATTGGACGATTACTGCGAGCTTACTGCTGGATTACTGCGGATTACTGCGGGATTACTGTGAAACGACGTGGAACTTGATCGTCACTTCATCGGCCACCATGCTGGTGTCCTTCCACTCGCCTTCGCCGATGTTGTAGGTGAGGCGCTTGATCGGCACCGCGCCGTCGAACACCTGCTTGCCGCCTTCGGTCTTCACGGTGACGGGGAAGGTGACGTCGGCCGCCTTGCCCTTGATCGTCAGCTTGCCGCTCACGTTCAGCTTGCCGGCACCGGCGCTCTTGATCGACGTGGAGACGAAGGTGGCTTTCGGGAACTGGGCCGAGTTGAACCATTCCTTCTTCGCCACTTCACGGTTGTACTCGGGGTCGCCCATGTCCAGGCTGGCGGTGTCCACCTCGACGGTGGCCTTCGACGCGTCCGGTTTCGCGGCGTCGTAGTCGATGACCACGCTGTGCTTCTTGAACTTCGATTCGACCGGCACGTTCATCTGCTTGAAGGTGGCGGACACGGTGCTCTTGGCCGGATCGGTCTTCAGCACGGCGGCGCCGGCCGTCAGCGACACGGCGACCAGGGAAGCGAGCAGGATCGGTTGGAAATACGTCTTCATGAATGGGGCTCCGAAGGTTTAGGGAAGCATGCGTTTCAGGACATCGTCCCGATCGATGAAATGGTGTTTCAGCGCGGCCGCCACGTGCATCGCGACAAGCGCCGCCATGGCCATGGTCAGCCAGTAGTGGACGGGCTTCAGCGCGGCCTTCAGCGCGGTATCGGCCTCGAACGCGGCGGGCACCTGCCACAGGCCCAGGTAGACCACCGGCACGCCGGCCGCCGTGGTGTACAGGTAGCCGGACAGGGGCACGGCGAACATCAGCACGTACAGCAGGATATGGGTCACGTCCGCGGCTTTCGACTGCCAAGGCACCATGCCGGCAGCATGGGCCGGCGGGCGGTTCCGGTGGCGCCACAGCAGGCGCAGCGCGGCCAGGGCCAGCACGGTTACGCCCAGCCATTTATGCCACGAATAGTATTTCAGCTTGGTGGGCGTGAAGCCGGGGATGTCGACCATCACCAGCCCCATCGTGAAGGCGGCGATGATCAGCAGCGCGATCAGCCAGTGCAGCGCCATCGCGGTCCTCGTGTAGCGTTCCATCAGGCATCCTCTTATTTAGTACGTATTAGAACTAACGATGCGTCACTGTAGCAAAGAAACGAAAACTCTGCTGACGAGCAAAAACGGCAGCCCTTACCCTACAGGATAAGGAGCTGCCGTCATAGGGGCCGATGGTGAGAGGATCCTTAAAAGCAAAGAATCCAGCAGGCCTGCCCTGGTTTTAGATCGCCTTGGCCAGCTGCGCCGCGATCCCCGTGTAATTGGCCGGCGTCATCGCCAGCAGCAGGTCCTTTGCTTCCTGCGGAATGGCCAGCTTGCCAATGAATTCCTGCAGCGCTTCCCGGGTGATGCCCTTGCCGCGCGTGAGTTCCTTCAGCTGTTCGTACGGGTTCTCGATGCCGTAGCGGCGCATCACGGTCTGCACCGGCTCGGCCAGCACTTCCCAGCTCGCGTCCAGGTCGGCCGCCAGGCGCGCCGGGTTCACTTCCAGCTTGTTCAGGCCGCGCAGGCAGCTGTCATAGGCCAGCAGCGTGTAGCCCAGGCCCACGCCGATATTGCGGAGCACCGTCGAATCGGTCAGGTCGCGCTGCATGCGCGAGACCGGCAGTTTTTCCGACAGGTGCTTCAGCACGGCGTTGGCCAGGCCCAGGTTGCCTTCCGAGTTCTCGAAGTCGATCGGGTTGACCTTGTGCGGCATGGTCGAGGAACCGATCTCGCCGGCCTTCAGCTTCTGCTTGAAGTAGCCCAGCGATACGTAGGTCCAGATATCGCGGTTCAGGTCCAGCAGGATCGTGTTGGCACGGGCGAAGGCGTCGAACAGTTCGGCCATGTAGTCGTGCGGCTCGATCTGGATCGTGTACGGGTTGAACGCCAGGCCCAGGCGCTGTTCGATCACGTTCTTCGAGAACGCCGGCCAGTCGAACGACGGGTAGGCGGACAGGTGGGCGTTGTAGTTGCCGACGGCGCCATTCATCTTGCCGAGGATTTCCACGCCGGCGATACGCTCGACGGCGCGCTCCAGGCGGGCCACCACGTTGGCGAATTCCTTGCCCAGCGTGGTCGGGCTGGCCGTCTGGCCGTGCGTGCGCGACAGCATCGGCACCTCGGCATTCACGTGAGCGATTTCCTTCAGCCGGGCGATCACGCCGTTCAGGGCCGGCACCATCACGCCATCGCGCGCGGCCTTCAGCATCATGCCGTGCGACGTGTTGTTGATGTCTTCCGAGGTGCAGGCGAAGTGGATGAATTCGGAAGCGGCCACCAGTTCCGGCACGTCCTTCACCTGCTCCTTCAGCCAGTACTCGACAGCCTTCACGTCATGGTTCGTGACGGCTTCGATTTCCTTGATGCGCGCCGCGTCGGTTTCCGAGAAGTCGGCGGCCAGCTTGTCGAGCAGCGCCGTGGCCTGTGCCGGGAAGGGCTGGATCTCGGCAAAACCGGCCTGCGACAGCGCCTGCAGCCACGCGATCTCGACCTTCACGCGGTGGTGCATGAAGCCGGCTTCGGACAGGATGGGGCGCAGCTTGTCGGTCTTGGACGCATAGCGCCCATCCAGCGGGGAGAGGGCCGACAGCGTGGAGTATGGAGTGGTCATGGTGAAGAGGGAGGCAGGAAAAACAGCGATTTTACCATCGCCGTGCCCGCGTTTTGATCACGCGCCGCGGCGCCGGGAAGCCACCGGGTTGGTCACAGAACCGCTGGGCGCAATGTTATACTGGGTCACACTCCCACCCGGTACTTTCCCATGAAACTGATCGGTTCGCTCGCCAGTCCCTATGTGCGCAAGGTGCGCGTCGTGCTCGCGGAAAAAAAGCTCGATTACCAGATCCAGCTGGAAAACGTGTGGGGCCCGGATACCGGCATCCATCTCGTCAACCCCCTCGGCAAGGTGCCCTGCCTGGTCATGGAAGACGGTTACGTGATGTACGACTCGCGCGTGATCGCCGAATACCTCGATACCCTGACGCCGGTGTGCAAGCTGCTGCCGCCGAATGGCCGCGAACGGGCGGACGTGAAGAACTGGGAAGCCCTGGCCGATGGCGTGATCGATGCCGGCGTGGTGGTGCGCCTCGAGCGCACGCAGCGCCCGCCCGAGTTGCAGAGCGCCCCCTTCATCGACCGGCACCTGCTGAAGGTCACGCGCGGCCTGGCTTCGCTGTCCGACCGTCTCGGCGATTCGCCGTGGTGCACCGGCACCCATTATTCGCTGGCGGACGTGGCCGTGGGCTGCGCGCTCGGCTGGTTCGACCTGCGCTTCCCCGAGATCGACTGGCGCACCCCGCATCCGAACCTGGCGCGGCTGCACGACAAGCTGCACGAGCGGGCTTCGTTCCGGGATACGGTGCCGCAGGCGTAACCGCGCGAGCTGCCCCGTAACCATTGCGCTACACTGTGGCGTCACGATCAAGCGGGGCGGCCATGGAACAATCTGTAGCGGTTTTCGGCGAAGCACTGGTGGACGATTTCAGCACCCGGCGGGTGATCGGCGGCGCGCCGTTCAACCTCGCCCGGCACCTGGCCGGCTTCGGCCTGCCCGTCACGATGGTCACCCGGATCGGCACGGACGACAACGGCGCCCTGATCCGCAACGAATTCACGCGCTACGGCATGTCCGGCGCGGGCCTGCAGACGGGTACCGGCGAGCCGACCGGCAGCGTGCGCGTGGAAGTGGGGTCCGACGGCAGCCACCGCTTCACGATCATGCCCGACCAGGCCTATGACCGCATCGACGGCGTTGCCGCGCTGGCCGCCGTGCAGGCGGCCCGTCCCGGCATCTTCTGTTTCGGCACGCTGGCGCAGCGCGACCCGGTGTCGCGTGCCGCCCTCCACGGCTTGCTGGAGCAGACCGAAGCGGTACGCTTCCTCGACCTGAACCTGCGCGCCGGCCACGTGGACGAAGCCATCGTGTTCGATTCGCTGCAGCAGGCCGATATCGTCAAGGTCAACGAAGAAGAGCTGCAGCAGCTGTTCAAGTGGTACTGCCACACCTGCCCGGACACGGTCAACATGGAATGCATCTCGGTCGATACCGAGTGCCGCGCGATGATGCACAACTTCTCGCTGTCCGCGCTGGTGGTCACGATGGGCGCGCGCGGCGCGCTGTACCTGTCCGCCGATGGCGCGCACCTGGCCGACCATGGCACGGGCAGCAGCGATTGCTTCGTCGATTCGGTGGGGGCGGGTGATGCGTTCAATGCGGTGTTCCTGCTGGGCCGGCTGCGCGGCTGGACGATGGAACGGACCCTGGCGCGCGCGAACGCGTTCGCGGCGGCTTCCTGCGGCTATGCGGGCGCGGTGCCGCAGGACCTGTCGTGCTACGCCCGCTGGCTCGATGAGTGGTCGCGCGAATCGGTCGACGCGTGAAGCAGGTCGACTCGTGGAGCAAATCCGCGCGTGGAGCAAGTCGACGCGTGGAGCAAGTCGACGCGTGAACCAGTGAATGGATGAACGGGGGAGCGTAAAAGCCGGCCGGGGCGGGCGCCCGGGCCGGCGTGAAGATCAGTGCGCCTCGTCGGCGGCCGCCATCTGCGTCTGCAGGTAGTTCTGGATGCCGACCTTGCCGATCAGGTCCAGCTGGGTTTCCAGGAAGTCGATGTGTTCCTCGGTATCTTCCAGGATTTCCAGCAGCAGGTCGCGCGACACGTAGTCGCCCACTTTTTCCGCCTGGGCAATGCCTTCCTTGACCGTGACCTGGGCGCCGCGTTCCAGCTTCAGGTCCGCTTCCAGCATTTCCTGGGTGTTTTCACCGATCAGCAGCTTGTGCAGCGCCTGCAGGTTCGGCAGGCCGTCCAGCATCAGGATGCGGTCGATCAGCTTGTCGGCATGCTTCATCTCGCCGATCGATTCCTCGTATTCCTTCTTCGCCAGCTTGGCAAAGCCCCAGTGGCGGTACATCTTCGCGTGCAGGAAGTACTGGTTGATCGCGGTGAGCTCGTTCGTCAGCTGTGCATTCAGCAGCCGGATCACGTCTTTATCGCCCTTCATGGGGAAACCTTTTCTTGGTGATTATCAGTCGTGACATTCTGCCACAGAAAAGCTACAAACCCAAGGCAAACCACTTGCATTCGTGGTCAAAATGGTGTAAATGGCGTTGCGAAAGCAAATGAAAACCATTATCATTCACGTTTTATGTCAACGCAACAATAAGGAAAACATGTCGTTCATCAAGAGCCGCAAGCATTCGCCAGCCACGCTCGCCGCCATCGCCACCCTGGCGATGCCGCTCGCACTGCATGCTGAAGTCAATGCCGCCAGCGCCGAGCCGGTCGCCCAGCAAGGCGACAGCAAGATGCCGGAAGTGACCGTCACCGGCCGCGCCGCCAACAACGAATTCCAGATTCCGCAGCGTTCCGCATCCGACAAGTTCACGGCGCCGCTGCTCGACACCCCGAAATCGGTGACCGTCGTGCCGAGCGAAGTGATCGCCCAGACCGGCGCGACGTCGCTGGCCGATGCGCTGCGCACGGTGCCCGGCATCACGATGGGCGCGGCCGAAGGCGGCAACCCGGTGGGCGACAACCTGTTCATCCGCGGCTACAACGCCCAGACCGACACGTATATCGACGGCATCCGCGACAGCGGCTCGCAATCGCGCGAAGTGTTCGCGATCGAGCAGGTCGAAGTCGTCAAGGGCCCGAACTCCGCCTACGGCGGCCGTTCCTCGGCCGGCGGCGGCGTCAACATCGTCAGCAAGACGGCCAAGCTGGACAACTTCTACAACGGCAGCGTGGGCTTCGGCACCGACAACTACAAGCGCGTGACGGCCGACATCAACCGCCAGATCGGCACCGATTCGGCGTTCCGCCTGTCCGTGATGGGCCATGAGAACGACGTGCCGGGCCGCGGCCCCGTGGGCGGCGACCGCTGGGGCATCGCGCCCACGATCGGCTTCGGCCTGTCGGGCCCGACCCAGGTCAACCTGTCCTACTACCACATGGAATCGAGCGAGCTGCCCGATACCGGCATCCCGTTCAACAATCCCATCGGCAGCGGCCCCAACGTGGCAAAGAACGGCAACGGTACGCCGCTGTCCGTGCCGCGCGACAGCTTCTGGGGGCTGACCAACCGCGATTTCCGCGACACCGAGACCGATATCGCCACGGTCGACGTCAAGCACGACTTCGGCAACGGCCTCACGCTGCGCAATGTGACGCGCTACGGCAAGACCAGCCAGGATTACGTGTGGACCCAGCCGGACGATTCGAAGGGCAACGTGGTCCTGTACGGCACCGTGTGGCGCCGCGCCAATACGCGCGTGACGGAAACGGAAACGCTGGCCAACAGCACCGCGCTGTCCGGCGAAGTCCGTACCGGCACCCTCAAGCACAACTTCAGCACCGGCATCGAGTTCTCTCGCGAGGACACCGACCGCGGCACCTACCTCTTCACGCCGGGTACCGACAACCTGCTGACGAAAAACACCACGTGCGCAACGTCCGGCGCGGCAACGGGCTACAACTGCGCGCCGCTGGTGGGCGCCAACGCGAACGATCCATGGGTCTACGAACGCGCGCTGTCGCCGGCGAAATCGGGCATCCGCACCAACACCCGCGCCGTGTATGCGATCGACACCATCGAGTTCACGCCGCAGTGGCTGCTGAACGTGGGCGTGCGCTGGGACGACTACCGCTCCGTGCTCGATACACCGCAATACACGCTGAACGGCAAAACCACGCCTGCCGTGCATGCCGAGGCCAACGCCACGTTCACCAACTACCAGGCGGGCCTGGTCTGGAAGCCGGCCGCGAACAGCAGCGTGTACCTGTCGTACGGCACCTCGTCCACGCCACCCGGCAACGATGCCGGCGACGGCCTGGATGGCCTGTCGGTCGCCGTCCAGTACCTGAAGCCGCAGGAAAGCCGCAACTTCGAACTGGGCACCAAGTGGGAAGTGCTGGCGCGCCGCCTGTCGCTGTCCGCCGCGCTGTTCAGGAGCGACATGAACAACGCCCGCGTGACGGCGCCGGACGGCACCACGCAGAACGTCGGCGAGAAGAGCGTGCGCGGCTTCGAGCTGGGCGCTTCGGGCAGCATCACCAATGCCTGGCAGGTGTTCGGCGGCTATACGTGGCTCGATGGCCGCGTCGACGACAACGGCTTCACGAACACGGCGCCGAACGGTGCGCCGGCCGTGTGGGTCCCGTCGCCGTTCAACGGCAACGTGTTCCCGACCACGCCGAAGCACAGCGCCTCGCTGTGGACCACCTACAAGGTGCTGCCGAACCTGACGGTGGGCGGCGGCCTGACCTCGATGTCGAAGGTGTACGCCAACGTCAACAACAACAAGTGGGCGCCGGGCTATACCCGCTTCGACGCGATGGCGAACTACATCCTCAACCCGAACATCAGCCTGCAGCTGAATGTGCAGAACCTGTCGGACAAGCTGTACTTCGACAAGGTCTCGTCGCCGCACTATGCGGGCGTGGGGGCCGGCCGCAGCGCGTCGCTGACCGCCAGTTTCAAGTACTGAGGATAGCGGCGTGATACTGCACATCCCCGGCGTGCTGACGCCCGAGCAAGTCCGACAGTTCCGCGACCGCCTCGCGCAGGCCGACTGGATCGACGGGCGCGCCAGCGTCGGCTCGCAGGGGGCTGCAGTCAAGCGCAACCGCCAGCTGGCGGAAGGTGGTCCGCTGGCCGTCGAGCTGGGCAATATCGTTGCCCGCGCCCTGACGGCCAATCCGCTGTTCTTCGCGGCGGCCTTGCCGCTGCGGATCCTGCCGCCGTACTTCAACGGCTATGCCGGCGGCGAAACGTATGGCGACCATATCGACGGCGCCATCCGCGTGGCGTCGCCCGGTGCGGCGCCCCTGCGGGCGGACGTGTCGACCACGGTCTTCCTGTCCGATCCCGATGAGTACGATGGCGGCGAGCTGGTCGTCACGGATGCGTATGGCACGCACGAGGTCAAGCTGCCGGCCGGCGATGCGATCCTGTATCCGTCGACCACCGTGCACCGCGTGGAACCGGTGACCCGCGGCGAACGGCTGGCCTCGTTCCTGTGGACGCAAAGCATGGTGCGCGACGACTGGAAACGCACCATGCTGTTCGAGCTGGACCAGAACATCCAGGCCCTGCGCGCCGCCCATGGCGACAGCGCCGCCACCGTCGGGCTGACCGGGCACTATCACAACCTGTTGCGGATGTGGGCGGAGACATAGAGCAGCTGGTGTCGGACATTATTCCTGGGCGCTTCATCAGGAAAAGTGCCAGACACCGGTTTTTTCCCGATGCGGCGGTGCAGGTGGCTGGACATCAGGGGCCGACGCCAGCCAGAAAGCAAAAAGGGGACAGGCCTGCGGCCTGTCCCCTTTTTTCATCGCTCGAACGCTTACGACAGCTTGAAGTTGATCGGCACCAGCACATACACCGGCACCGCCTTGCCATCTTCCATGTAAGGCTTGAACAGGCTGCGCAGCGCAGCCTGGCGGCCGGCTTCGTCGAGGTTGGCGGAACCGGACGTTTTCTGCACCGTCACCTGTTCCGGGTTGCCTTTCTCGCCGACCAGCACGCGCAGCGTGACGACACCCGTTTCGCCCAGGCGCCTGGAGATCGATGGGTAGATCACCTGCGGCGGCCTGACGTATTCCACGCCCGTGACCAGCTTCGGCGCGGCGGGAGCCGGCGGCGCCGCTACCGGCGGCGCGGGTGGCGCGGGCGCGGCGGCCACGGTCGGCGCGGCTTCGGCGGGCTTCACCGGTGCCGGCGGCACGGTGATCGTGTTTTCGATGACGATCGGCAGCTGCGGAATCACCGGCGTGAACACGGGCGGCGGCTTGATGGCCACTTCGACCACCTTCGGCGGCGCGGGCGGTGCCGGCGGGGCGGGTGGTGCGACGAAGGTCACGTCGACGATCTGCGGCATCTTCTTCACCGCATCCATCACCATGCCATTCTGCATGGCCCAGAAACCGGCCAGGTGCAGGGCGACGATGATGGCGATCTTGCCGGACCTGTTACGGCTGCTGCCGAGAGTGAAGTCCTGGGGTGCCGCGATCGCCGCGGCAGGCGGAGTGGACGTAGGCCGGCGCGGGCTCTGAAAATCCAGCCCGAGCGGCGGCACGCCTGGCCGGGAAAGGCCGGGCAGGGTTTGCATGGTATTCCTCAGGTAGTGAGGGTGGGGCGCTTCAGAACCGTTTCCTGGAGCGGCGCGGCCACGTGTTCATTCAGCACTTCAACGGCATAGTCCAGGCAATTCCCGCAGCACGTGGAAACACCCAGTGCCTCGCGCAGCCCGTCCATGGTGCTGATACCAAGGTCGATGGCTTGACGGATTTCGCGATCGGAGATGTTGTTGCAGATGCAGACGATCATTGAAACACCTTCTGGCTGGTTTGACGGAAACCGCCCCACGGCGGTCTCATCAAGAAAGGGGGCAAAAAGAGGGGCCGGGAACCCGTCGCTATCGATGGGTGGTTACTCTGCCAATCTTGCCGTCTTCTTAATGAGAATCATTATCATTACGTTTCCTATTTTGCCGCAACACCGCGTACAATGCAAGCGTTACCTGCAAATACAAACCATTCGCATTAGCCTCTATAATGAACAGATTGATTTTCCTCAGAGAACTGCCATGACTTCTGCCCCCTCCCCGATCAATCTGGACGCGCTGGCGACCGGGAAAAGTGGCACGGTGGTGCGCGTCGCGCCGGGGAATCCGGCCGATCACGAGGATGGCGCCGACCTCGCGCGCCGCCTGATGGAACTGGGCTTCGTGCCCGGCGAAAAAATCCGCATGCTCAAGCGCGGCATGCCGGGCGGCGAGCCGCTGGCGGTCCGGGTCGGCAACTCGACCTTTGCGTTGCGCCGCTTCGAAGCGGCCCTGGTTGCGGTCCAGCCCGACTCAGTCCAGCCCGACGCAGTACAGCCCGCCGCAGTGCAGCTCTGATTACGAGGTTCTAGATAGCATGGGTGTTACCGAGAAAGTGGCGCAGGCCGTGAGCCGTGCGCCGATGATTGCTTTGCTGGGCAATCCGAACTGCGGCAAGACGGCGCTGTTCAACCGCCTGACGGGCGCGCGCCAGAAGGTGGCGAACTACGCGGGCGTGACGATCGACCGCAAGGAAGGGCATTTCACGTCCCCCGAAGGGCATGCCTTCCGCGTGCTCGACCTGCCGGGCGCGTACAGCCTGAAGGCGCAGACGCCCGATGAGGAAATCACGCGCGACGTGGTGGCCGGCCTGCGCGCCGGCGAAACGCCACCCGACCTGGTGGTGTGCGTGGTCGATGCCACCAACCTGCGCCTGAACCTGCGGCTGGTGCTGGAAGTGCAGCGCCTCGGCCTGCCCATGATCCTGTGCCTGAACATGATGGACGTGGCACGGCGCCGCGGCGTCACGATCGATGCCGAAAAGCTGGCGCGGGAACTGGGCATGACCGTCGTCGAGACGGTGGCGGT
The DNA here is from genome assembly GCF_027856995.1 of Pseudoduganella sp. SL102. NCBI lineage: Bacteria > Pseudomonadati > Pseudomonadota > Betaproteobacteria > Burkholderiales > Oxalobacteraceae > Pseudoduganella > Pseudoduganella sp. SL102. Next base: position 7,313,677 of record NZ_CP115554.1, on the reverse strand, counting down.
GCAGGGCGGCGGCGAGAAGTCGCTGCTGCGCGCGCTGGATGAACTGGGGCCCGTGCCCGCCACGAAGGCGCGGCCGCTGGCCGCCATCGAGGCGGTATCGGTCGAGGATACCCAGCGCGAAGTGCGCCGCATCCTTTCCGTGGCCACCAACAATATCCAGGGCAGCGACAGCAGCACGGACAAGATCGACAACGTGGTACTGAACCCGTTCGCCGGCCCGGTCATCCTGGCCGTGCTGATGTTCCTGATCTTCCAGGCCGTGTTCAGCTGGGCCGAGGCACCGATGGGCATGATCGAAGGCTTCTTCGGCGCCGTCGGCGAAGCCGTGCAGGGCGTGATGGCCGAAGGCGTGCTGCGCAGCCTGCTGGTCGATGGCGTCATCGCCGGCGTCGGCGGCGTGATCGTGTTCCTGCCGCAGATCCTGATCCTGTTCTTCTTCATCCTCGTGCTGGAGGATTGCGGCTACCTGCCGCGCGCGGCTTTCCTGCTCGACCGGCTGATGGGCGGCGTGGGCCTGTCGGGCCGCGCCTTCATTCCGCTGCTGTCGTCGTTCGCCTGCGCGATCCCCGGCGTGATGGCCGCGCGCACGATCCAGAACCCGCGCGACCGGCTGGTGACGATCATGATCGCACCGCTGATGACCTGCTCGGCGCGCCTGCCCGTGTATGCGCTGCTGATCGCCGCCTTCATCCCGGACCGCGAAGTGGCCGGCCTGTTCAACCTGCAAGGCCTGGTGCTGTTCGTGCTGTACTTCGCCGGCATCGTCTCGGGCATGGCGGTGGCGTGGGTCATGAAGCGCACCATGGGCGCCCAGCGCAAGCATGCGCTGATGATGGAACTGCCGAACTACCACCTGCCGAACCTGCGCAACCTGGCCATCGGCCTGTGGGAACGCGCCAAGATCTTCCTGCTGCGCGTGGGTACGCTGATCCTGACGCTGACGATCCTGCTGTGGGCGCTGTCGAGCTTCCCCGGCGCGCCGGAAGGCGCCACCCAGCCGCCGATCTACTACAGCGTGGCCGGCATGATCGGGCGCGCGCTGGAATTCGTCTTCGCGCCGATCGGCTTCAACTGGCAGATCTGCATCGCGCTGGTGCCGGGCATGGCCGCGCGCGAAGTGGCCGTGGGCGCGCTGGGCACCGTGTATGCGCTGTCCCAGACCGGCGACGAAGTCGCCACGGCGCTGGCGCCGCTGCTGGCCAGCACGTGGTCGATGGCCACCGCGCTGTCGCTGCTGACGTGGTATGTGTACGCGCCGCAGTGCCTGGCCACGCTGTCGGTGGTCAAGCGCGAAACGGGCCACACCCGCTATGCGCTGATGATGGCCGGCTACATGTTCGGCCTGGCCTACGCCGCTTCGTTCATCGTTTACCAGACCGCCCGCCTGATGGGGGCATGAGGAGTTCGCCATGTGGCAGGAACTGATCGTTACGCTGATCGTCATCGCCGCCTTGCTGCAGGCGTGCCGGAAATGGCTGCCCGCCGCGTTGCGGCAGCGGATGGTGTACGCGCTGTCGAAGAAAGGCTTCGACCAGGACAGGCTGGCGAAACTGTTCAAGGTGCAGTCGGACTGCGGCAGCGGCTGCGGGTCGTGCGGCTCGTGCGACACCACGCCGGCCCCCATCGATACCTCGAACGACGGCGGCGCCACGCGGCGCGTGATCATGCTGAACGTGCAGCGCTGATTGCGATGCTGCCTGAATGAGAAACCCGGGTGCGTCCCGGGTTTTTTCATGGGCGCCCGCGTGCTGGTGTCGGACACCGGCCATCAGGTCAGGCGACCCAAGGGCAAATTCCGGGGTCAGACCCAGCGGGTCCGACCCCAGCCTTCGCTGCTGGGTGAACGCGTGCGCTTTCGATGTGTTGGATGACGGTTAACTTAACTCCAATTGTGTCGGACACCTGAAGGTGTCCGACACCAGCGCGCGAACGCCATCGCAGGACGACCATGCCCGCTCGACCACTGTCGAACCACGCAAAAAAACGCCACCCGAAGGTGGCGCAAGGTCTGAAGGATAAAGCGATGAAACTCTGTACTGCCGGCAAAAATCAGAAGCGGAAGTTCGCCGTCAGGCTGGCCGAGCGCGGGTTGCCCGGAATGTAGCGGTAGCCGCTCTTGTTGATGGACGCCACGTATTCCTCGTCCGCCAGGTTGTACACGTTCAGGCGCAGGTCGACGTTTTTCGTGAGGGCATACGATGCCATCGCGTCCGCCACCCAGTAGCCCTTGGCATAGGCCGGCGTGCCCACCGAGCCGTCGGTGCCGCGCAGCAGCTTGCCGTTGTGGCGCACGCCGCCACCGATCGTCAGGCCGAACGGGAAGCTGTAGGTGGTCCAGCTCGTGAAGGCGTTCTTCGGCGTGTAGTTCAGCGCATCCTCGCCGCTGGCCGTCACCGCGCGGCCCGCTTCCACGCTGGTCTTCATGTGGGTGTAGCCGGCGCTGACCATCCAGTTCGGCGTGATCTGGCCCTGCACGCCCAGCTCGATGCCCTCGACGCGCTTCTTGCCGGTCTGGTAATACACGTTCGCATCGGTCGGATCCTGCTCGACTTCATTCTTCACGTCGGTGCGGTACAGCGCGGCGGTGAAGGCCAGCTTCTGCTCCAGCAGGTCCCACTTGGTGCCGATTTCCTTGGTGACCGTTTCCTGCGGATCCCATACCGGATTGGCGGCGCTGCTCGCGGCGGTGGACAGGCTGAACGTGGCGCCGCCCGGCGGCTGCTTCGAACTGGCCACGGTGGCGTACACGCTGCTGTTGGCGGTCGGCTTGTACAGCACCGACAGCTTGCCGGTCGTCAGCGTATCGCTGTCGCTCAGCACCGTCGGCACGAACACGTTGTTGGCCAGCGTGATGGCGACGTAGTCGAAGTTGTAGTGGTCCACGCGCACGCCGCCGTTGACGATCCACTGCTCGCCGATCTTGATGGTGTCGAACAGGTACAGTGCCTGCGTGTCGGTGCCGCCCTGGGCGCCGGCGCCCGTGCGCACCGGTGCCAGACCCGTGATCGGGGCACCCGGGTTCGGCGCATACAGCGGCGTATCGGTCAGCGCGCCGCCGCCGGCGCGGCTGTACGAGTTCTGCTTCTCGTCGATGAATTCCAGGCCGCCCACGACCGTGTGCTGGAGGCCGCCAGCGGTCACGTCCCACGTCATCACGGTCTGGTTGGCAACGATGCGGTTCTCGACATCCTTGAACGTGCGTGTGGTGCGCTTCAGCAGCCAGGTCGACGGATCGGCCGGGTCCGGCGTGATCAGGTTGGACGGCGTCGTGACACCGTTGGCATTCGTGCTGGTGGCGTTCGCCATGAACGAGGTCAGCAGGTAGTCCTGCCTGGTCTTGCCGTAGCGGGAGGTGTTCTGCAGGCGCAGGTTCGGCGAGAAGTCGTGGTCGATGCGCACGGTGGCCATGTCGGCCGTCACGTCGTCGTGGTCCGTCACGTGGCCATAGAAGCCTTCCGGATCGACCATCGGCGCGCTGTTCAGGAATTCGCGGCGCAATGCCGGGTTGGCGTTGCGGCTGTCCGGGCTGGTGTAGCCGGGCAGGCCGATGGTAGGCACGCCGCCGTCGGGAACGTTGTCCTGCTTGATGTGCAGGTAGGACAGGTGCGCGCGGGTCTTGCCGCCCAGGCCGAAGGCGATCGTCGGCGCCACGCCCCAGCGCTTGTTCTTCACCACGTCGCGCGCGGCACTGCCCGAATCCTGCGCCATCACGTTGAGGCGGAAGGCGATGCCGTTCTCCGTGTTCAGCACGCGGTTGACATCGGCCGTGGCGCGCTTCTGGCTGCCGCTGCCGCCGGTCAGCGAACCGGACACCGCGTTTTCCAGGTTGGCCTGCTTCGATTGCAGGTTGACCGAACCGGTCGGCGCGCCGCGGCCCGTATCGGTGCCGGCCGGGCCTTTCAGCACGTCGATCTGTTCGATGTTGAAGACGTCGCGCGAGATCGAACCGATATCGCGCACGCCATCGACGTGGATGCTGGTGGAGGTGTCGAAACCGCGCAGGAAGATCGCGTCACCCGTGTTCGTATTGCCGTTTTCGCCCAGGAAGAACGTGCCCACGCCCGGCGTGTTGCGCAGCGCCTCGGTCAGCGTGGTGGCGTTCTGCTGCTGGAACAGTTCCTTCTTGATCACGGTGATGGTCTGGGGCGTATCCACCAGCTTTTCCGTGTATTTCGGCGAGGACGCCCGTTCCGCCTTGAAGTCGTTTTCTTTGCTTGCCTCGGCAACCACTTCGGCCATCTGCTTTTCCTGCGGATCGGCCGCGTGCGCGGCGGCGGCCGGCAGCAGCAGCGAGGCCAGTACAGTGCTCATCTGCAAACGGGAAGGGTGCTTACGACTCTTAATCTGGGTCATTTCTCGACAGGTCCGTGTAAGTTTTTGTAAAGACTGTCGAGTCTAGCAATTGTGGCAAAGTATGTAAACGAGAATTGTTATCATTCGCATTCTTGGTAGCGCTAGATGTGGCTTCCGTGCTGCATGGAAGTGCTAAGCTGGCGGTTTTCGGCAACCAGGCCACACATGATCACTGTCCACCACCTGAATAATTCCCGCTCGCAGCGCGTGCTGTGGCTGCTGGAGGAACTGGGCCTGCCTTACCAGGTCGTACGCTACCAGCGCGATGCCCGCACGATGCTGGCGCCACCGGAACTGAAAGCGGTGCACCCGCTGGGCAAGTCGCCGGTGATCGTCGATGGCGACTGCACGGTGGCCGAATCCGGCGCGATCATCGAGTACCTGATGGATCAGTATGATGATTGCGAACCGCGTGGGAGCGAAACTCGGCAGGGCCGCCTGCGGCCGCCGGCGCGCACGCCGGAAAAGCGCCGCTGGACGTATTTCCTGCACTACGCGGAAGGGTCGATGATGCCGCCGCTGCTGATGAAGCTGATCTTCGACCGGGTGGAAACGGCGCCCGCGCCGTTCTTCGTGAAGCCGATCGCCCGCGGCATCGCGCAAAAGGTGAAGAGCACCTACATCCTGCCGCAGATCCGCCAGCACCTCGATTACCTGGAGGGCGAACTGGGCCGGCACGAGTGGTTTGCCGGCGATGCGTTCAGCGCGGCCGATATCCAGATGAGCTTTCCCCTCGAAGCGGCGGCGTCGCGCGGCGGCCTCGATGCGGCCAGCCACCCGAAGCTGGCGGCTTTCCTCGAACGCATCCATGCGCGGCCCGCCTACCAGCGGGCGCTGGAACAGGGTGGGCCATATGAACTGCTGCGCTGAGGCGTGCGGTAGAATCGGAATTTTGCCATGGGACGCCTGCTTGCCATCGACGGCCTGAACATCGTGCGGCGCGTGTACGAAGCCAGCCCGGAGCCCGACTCCGACCTGAAGGCCGAGATCGCGCTGCGCCATGCCCTGAATTCCTTCCGCACGCTGATCAACGGCCACGAACCCACGCATGTGCTGCCGGCCTTCGACTTCGGCGGGAGCACCTGGCGGCATGTGCTGTACGGCGGCTACCGCGAATCGCGTGCGCCGATGCCGGCCCCGCTGCGCGAGGCGCTGCCGGGCTTTTATGCGAGGCTGGAAACGTTCGGGCTGCGTCCTGTCTCGCTGCCCGGCGTGGAGGCGGACGATGTGATCGGCACGGTCGTCATGCGCTGGCTCGGCCAGAACCGGGGCGAGGCTGTCGTGGCCACCACGGACAAGGACCTGCACTGCCTGATCGCCCATGGCGCCCGCGTGTGGGACCACTTCAAGAGCGAATGGCACGACCACGCCTGGGTGGAGAACAAGTGGGGCGTGCCGCCCGCCCAGCTGCCGGACCTGCTCGCGCTGATGGGCGACGCCACGGACAGCATTCCCGGCGTCTCGAAGGTGGGGTTGAAGACGGCGGCGAAGCTGTTGCGCACCTATGGCTCGCTGGATGCGATCATGGCCGGCGCCGGCATCCTGAAGGATGCGGTCGGCGAGGCGCTGCGCAAGGAACGGGAGATGCTGTATCTTTCCCGCCAGCTCGTGGAGCTGAAGACGGACGTCACGGTCGGCGTGAGCTGGAATATGCTGGCCTGGGAGCGGTGAGGGAGCAGTGAAGGAACGGCAATGAGAAGGAAAGAACGACAATGCTGAAGGCAGTGATCATCGATGGCAGCGCGGTCGCACGCGGCCTGCTCAATACAGTGCTGATGGATGGCGGCTACGACGTGGTCGGCCAGGCGCACACCTGCGCGGCGGGCACCGCGCTGCTGATCAAGTTCAACCCGCAGATCGTCTGCATCAACCGCGACCAGATCGAGCAGGATGTGCCCGGCGTGGAAGCCATGCGCCGGCAATGGCCGAAGGCGCTGATCTTCATGGTTTCCAGCGAGTTCGACGCCGCCACCGTGCAGAAGGCGCACGCGATGGGCATCAACGGCTTCATCGTCAAGCCGTTCAACGCGGGGACCGTGCTGAAGACGATCCGCAATACCGTGATCGCGATGGTGAAGCGCCAGCAGAAGGCGCAGGAAGAAAGCGGCGGGCAGGAGCCGGCGGCGGAGTAACGGACTGAAGCCCGCGCGCTAGCGACGCAAAAGTACAACCCCAGGTGCAAGCCCTGGGGTCAGACCCGCTGGGTCTGACCCCGGAATCTGCCGTTGGGTTGAAGCGGCAGCCTGTGGCACCTCCAAAATCAGGCGCCCCGCGGCCCGGCGATGATGCCGCCGCCCAGGCACACGTCGCCGTCGTACAGCACGGCCGACTGCCCCGGCGTCACGGCCCATTGCGGGTCCATGAACGACAGCGCGAATTCGCTGGCACCGGCAGGCGCCACGTCGCAGGCCACGTCGGCCTGGCGGTAGCGCGTCTTGGCGGCGATGCGGCCTGCCTCGGGCGGCACGCCGGCGATCCAGCTGGCCTGGTCCGCCGCCAGGTCCGGCGACAGCAGCCACGGGTGATCGTGGCCCTGCACCACCCACAGCGTGTTGGTCGCCACGTCCTTGCGGGCCACGTACCACGCGTCGCTGCTGCCGTCTTCCCTCTGGTAGCTCTTCACGCCGCCGATGCCGATGCCCTTGCGCTGGCCCAGCGTGTAGAACGACAGGCCGACGTGCTCGCCGACGACCTTGCCGTCCGGCGTCTTCATCGGTCCCGGCTTGTACGACAGGTAGCGGTTCAGGAATTCGCGGAACGGCCGCTCGCCGATGAAGCAGATGCCGGTCGAATCCTTCTTGGCCGCATTCGGCAGCTTCAGCTTCTCGGCGATCTGGCGCACTTCCGTCTTGGGGATCTCGCCCAGGGGAAACAGTGTCTTCGAGAGCTGCGCCTGGTTCAGGCGGTGCAGGAAATAGCTCTGGTCCTTCGTGTGGTCGACCGCTTTCAGCAGTTCATGCGTGCCGGTGGCGGCATTGTGCCGCACGCGCGCATAGTGGCCGGTGGCGATCAGGTCGGCGCCCAGCAGCATGGCATGGTCGAGGAAGGCCTTGAACTTGATTTCGGCGTTGCACAGCACGTCCGGATTCGGCGTGCGGCCAGCCTGGTACTCGCGCAGGAATTCGGCGAAGACGCGGTCCTTGTACTCGGCGGCGAAGTTCACGGCTTCGATGTCCACGCCCACCACGTCGGCCACGCTGGCCGCGTCGATCCAGTCCTGGCGGGTGGAACAGTATTCGGAATCGTCGTCGTCTTCCCAGTTCTTCATGAACAGGCCCACCACTTCATAGCCCTGTTCCTTCAGCAGCCATGCCGACACCGAGGAGTCCACGCCGCCGGACATGCCGATCACGACTTTTTTCTTGCTCATTTCATCAATCCGTTGTGATTACACTTCCTCGTAGACCGAGACATGTGTATGCAGCAGTTCAAGCGGCGCGCGCTTGCCCGCCAGGTATTCGTCGACGCACGTCATCAGCAGCGGGCTGCGATGACGCTCGCGGCACGCGGCGATTTCGTCGCGCGTCAGCCACATCGTGCGCAGGATGCCGTCGTCCAGCGGGCGCTCCGGGTGAAATTCCCCAGGCTCGCCGCAGAACGCAAAGCGCAGGTAGGTCACCAGTTCGCCGGTGCGTGCCGAGCGGTAGCGCGACATGTACATGCCCACCAGCGCCGTCGGCGTGAAGTCGTAGCCGGTTTCCTCGAGCGTTTCACGCACCACGGCTTGTTCCAGCGATTCGAGCGGGTCCAGGTGGCCGGCTGGCTGGTTCAGGCGGATGCCGTCGCTGGTTTCTTCTTCGATCAGCAAGAACTTGCCATCGCGTTCGATGACGGCGGCAACGGTCACATTGGGTTTCCAGGTACGCGGCATGGGGGTCATCCTTGAAAGAGCCGGTATTTTAGCCTGTTCCGCCAGGACACATGTGACTGCCGCGTGACACCGCACGACACTTGTTGTCGGTAAGCCGACGTTGACTTATGAAAAAGATTATTCGACAAGATTTCCGTGCTAGTGTTGAGCCAGTCCCGATTCAACCTGCAGTCAGTCTCGCACTCTCACTCTATCTATAACACCGGAGGCGTTTCATGAGGATAGGAATACCGGTCGAAACGCGGCCGGGCGAAACACGCGTCGCCGCGACGCCCGAAACGGTCAAGAAACTCGCAGGCAAGCACCAGCTGGTCGTCCAATCGGGGGCCGGCATGGCCGCTTCCATTCCCGACGATGCCTATGCCGCTGCCGGCGCCACGATCGCCGGCGCGGCCGAAGCCTACGGCAGCGACATCGTGCTGAAGGTGCGCGCGCCGGATGACGGCGAACGGGCCCTGATGCGATCGGGCTCGGTGCTGATCGGCATGCTCAACCCATTCGATACCGGCAACATCGAGGCCATGGCCGGCGCCGGCCTGTCCGCCTTCGCACTGGAGGCCGTGCCGCGCATCACCCGGGCCCAGTCGATGGACGTGCTGTCGTCCCAGGCCAACATCGCCGGCTACAAGGCCGTGATGGTGGCGGCCAATACCTACCAGCGCTTCATGCCGATGCTGATGACGGCCGCCGGCACCGTGAAGGCCGCGCGCGTGCTGATCATGGGTGTCGGCGTGGCCGGCCTGCAGGCGATCGCCACGGCCAAGCGGCTGGGCGCCGTGATCGAGGCTTCCGACGTCCGCCCGCCCGTCAAGGAGCAGGTCGAGTCGCTCGGCGCGAAATTCATCGACGTGCCTTTCCTCACCGACGAGGAAAAGGAAATCGCCCAGGGCGTGGGCGGCTATGCGCGGCCGATGCCGGCCGACTGGATGCGCCGCCAGGGGGAACTGGTGCACGAGCGCGCGAAGGCGGCGGACATCGTCATCACCACCGCGCTGATCCCCGGCCGCAAGGCGCCGGTGCTGATTTCGGAAGAAACCGTGCGGGCCATGAAACCGGGTTCCGTGATCGTCGACCTGGCGGTGGAGCAGGGCGGCAACTGCCCGCTCTCGGAGCTGGGCCGCACGGTGGTCAAGCATGGCGTGCACATCGTCGGCGAACCGAACCTGGCTTGCCTGGTGGCGGCCGACGCCTCGGCGCTGTATGCCCGCAACGTGCTCGACTTCCTCAAGCTGATCATCGACAAGGACGACCGGCTGGCGATCGACCGCGAGGACGAGATCATCAAGGCCACGCTGGTGGCGCATGGCGGAGAAGCGCTCAGGAAATAAGGGCGCGCCGTGTGCGTGAGCCACGCCATCGTGGAAGTGAGCCACACCAACATCGAAACAGGGAGACCGCCGTGGAAGTGAGTCACACCATCATCGAATCAAGGAGACCGTCGTGGAAGTGAGTCACACCATCACCAATTTGATCATCTTCGTGCTGGCCATCTACGTGGGCTACCACGTCGTCTGGAACGTGACGCCGGCGCTGCATACGCCGCTGATGGCCGTCACCAACGCGATCTCGGCGATCGTCATCGTCGGCGCCATGCTGGCCGCCGGGCTGACCGAAGGCCTCATCGGCCAGGTCGCCGGCACCGTGGCGGTGGCGCTGGCGGCCGTCAACGTGTTCGGCGGCTTCCTCGTCACGCGCCGCATGCTCGAAATGTTCCGGAAGAAGGACAAGAAGGAAGGGGGCAAGTGATGGCCTTCATCTCCATGAACCTGGTGACGATGCTGTACCTCGTCGCTTCCGTGTGCTTCATCCAGGCGCTCAAGGGCCTGTCGTCTCCCGCCAGCGCGCGGCGCGGCAACGCCTTCGGCATGGCGGGCATGGCGATCGCCGTGCTGACGACGATCGCGCTGATCGCGAAACTGCAGGCCGACAGCGCGAACGCCGGCAACGGCGGGGGCGGCATGGGCTTCGGCCTGGTTGCCCTGGGCGTCATCGTCGGCGGCGCGATCGGCGCATATCTCGCGAAAACCGTCGAGATGACGAAGATGCCGGAATTGGTGGCGGCGATGCACTCGCTGATCGGCCTCGCCGCGGTCTGCATCGCCGTGGCCGCGGTATCGGAACCGCAGGCCTTCAACATCGCCGCGCCGGGCGAGGCGCTGCCGCTGGGGAACCGCATCGAACTGTTCATCGGCACCTTCGTCGGCGCCATCACGTTCTCCGGTTCCGTCATCGCCTTCGGCAAGCTGGCCGGCAAGTACAAGTTCCGGCTGTTCCAGGGCGCCCCAGTGGTGTTCGCCGGCCAGCACGTGCTGAACCTGATACTGGCGCTGGTGATGGTCGCGCTGGGCCTGGCCTTTGTGTTCGCCGATGGCGTGGAGCCGGCATGGACGCCGTTCGTGATCATGACGGCGATCGCCTTCGTGCTGGGCGTGCTGATCATCATCCCGATCGGCGGGGCGGACATGCCCGTGGTGGTCTCCATGCTGAACAGCTACTCCGGCTGGGCGGCGGCCGGCATCGGCTTTTCGCTGAATAATTCGATGCTGATCATCGCCGGTTCCCTGGTCGGCTCGTCGGGCGCGATCCTGTCGTACATCATGTGCAAGGCGATGAACCGCTCGTTCTTCAACGTGATCCTGGGCGGCTTCGGCGGCGAGGCGACGGCGGCCGGCGGCGGCGGCGCCCAGGTGGCGCGGCCGGTGAAATCCGGCTCGGCCGACGACGCGTCTTTCCTGATGAGCAATGCGGAAACCGTGATCATCGTGCCCGGCTACGGGCTGGCCGTGGCGCGCGCCCAGCACGCGCTGAAGGAGCTGGTGGAAAAGCTCACCGAGCATGGCGTGACCGTCAAGTATGCGATCCACCCGGTGGCGGGCCGCATGCCGGGCCACATGAACGTGCTGCTGGCTGAAGCCGAGGTGCCGTACGACCAGGTGTTCGAGATGGAGGACATCAACGGCGAATTCGCCCAGGCCGACGTAGCGCTGATCCTGGGCGCCAACGACGTCGTCAACCCCGCCGCCAAGGACCCGAAATCGCCCATCGCCGGCATGCCGATCCTGGAAGCCTTCAAGGCCAAGACCGTGATCGTCAACAAGCGCTCGATGGCGTCCGGATACGCGGGCCTGGACAACGAGCTGTTCTACATGGACAAGACGATGATGGTGTTCGGCGACGCCAAGAAGATCATTGAGGAGATGGTGAAGGCGGTCGGCTAGTTTTCCAGCATTCCCGCCAGACGTTGGCGCTGCCGGCACATGCTGCCGCCAGCGCCGATTTTTTTTGGTGGCGCGAAACGAATTCCTGTATGATTTCGCCAGAATGGTAACGTTTCCATCTGGCGCCGTCATAGGGGAGGAAGGCATGGCAGGTTCAACTTCGAGGCACTGGCCGACAGTGTCGCTGCTTGCGCCGTTGCTGGCCTTGTGCGCGGCCGGCGCGCAGGCGCAAACGGTGCAGGCATGGATCACCAGCGGCGACCAGTCGCGGCTGATGCAGCGCGGCCCGGATACGAAGTTCGGCAAGGCGCCCGGCGAGCCGCTCATCGTCGATGTCGATCCGGCCCGCCGCTTCCAGCAGGTCACCGGGTTCGGCGCGTCGATCACCGACGCCTCGGCCCACCTGATCCAGCAGAGGATGACCGCGCCGCAGCGCGAAGCCCTGTTGGCCGAGCTGTTCGGCGCGCCACCTGCGGGGCTGGGCTTGTCGTTCACGCGCCTGACGATCGGCGCCTCCGACTTCTCGCGCACGCACTACAGCTTCGACGACATGCCGCCCGGCGAAACCGATCCCGGCCTGGCGCGCTTCTCGATCGAACCGAACCGCGCCGACGTGCTGCCGGTGGTGAAGGCCGCGCTGGCGATCAACCCGCAACTGAAGGTGATGGCGTCGCCGTGGAGCGCGCCGGGATGGATGAAAAGCACGGACAGCCTCATCCAGGGCACGCTGAAGCCCGAGGCATTCGCGCCGTTCGCCGCCTACCTGTCGAAATACGTCGCCGCCTACCGCGCCGAAGGCGTGCCGATCTTCGCGCTCACGCTGCAGAACGAGCCCCATTTCGAACCGAAGGACTATCCCGGCATGCGCGTCGATCCCGGCAAGCGCGCCGCGTTCATTGGCAGCCATCTCGGCCCTCTACTGGCGAAGGAGCACCCGGGCGTGCGCATCCTCGACTGGGACCACAACTGGGATGAGCCCGGCTCCCCGGCCGCCGTGCTGCGCGATCCGGTGGCCGCCAGGTACGTGGCCGGCGTGGCCTGGCACTGCTATGGCGGCGACGTGCGCGTGCAGGCCGCGCTGCACGACACATGGCCGGACAAGGAAACCTGGTTCACCGAGTGCTCGGGCGGCGGCTGGGCGCCGGACTGGTCGAACAACCTGATGTACTTCACGCGCACGCTGGTGATCGGCACCACGCGCGGCTGGGCCAGGGGCGTGCTGCTGTGGAACCTGGCGCTGGACGAGAACGGCGGGCCGCACCTGGGCGGCTGCGGCAACTGCCGCGGCGTGGTCACGATCGATTCGCGCACCGGCGAAGTCACGCGCAACGTCGAATACTATGCGCTGGCCCATGCCAGCCGCTTCGTGCGGCCCGGCGCGCGGCGCGTGTGGTCCAGCAGCGGCTATGCGGACCTGGACACGGTGGCCTTCCGCAACGCGGATGGCACGCTGGCGCTGCTGGTCGTCAATTCGGCCGATGCGCCGCGCCGCTTCGCCGTGCGCCAGCGCGGCCGTGCCGGCAGGTCGTTCGCCTACGACCTGCCGGCACGGAGCGTGGCGACCTTCGCCTGGCGCCAACCGTGAGCGGGGGCGGGCAATACAGTATGCTTGCGTGATTACAGCACGATAGGAAAACGTAGTGGCAACCATCAAGGACGTGGCCCGGCTGGCGGGCGTGGGACTCGGCACGGCATCGCGCGTGGTCAGCGGCAAGGGCGCGGTATCGCCGGCCACGCAGGCCAAGGTGCGCGCGGCGATCGAAGCGCTGGATTTCCGGCCCTCGCACGCGGCGCGCGCGCTGCTGTCCGGCTATTCGAAGATGATCGGCGTGTATATCCCGATCCTGAAAGGCACGTTCTACACGCCGATCCTGCAGATGATCGACATCGAGCTGCGCGCCAACGGCCTGCACATGGTGGTGGCGTTCGGCGTGGGACAGGGTGACGCGTTGCGCCAGGCGGTCGAAGGCATCGAGTTCCTGCTGGAGCGCGGCTGCGACGGCATCATCTCGATGAGCAACATCCTTGGCGACGAGGATATCGCGGCGCTGGGCGCGCGGGGCGCCAACATCGTGGTCGTCAACAACGCCACCAGTGGGCTGGGCGAACAGGCCTTCCAGGTCGACCACCGCAAGGGAGGCGCGCTGGCCGCGGAAACGCTGCTGGCGCAAGGGCACCGCCAGATCGCCGTGATCTCCGGCCCGGCGGACGCGCCGGACAACGTGGAGCGCGTCGACGGCTTCCTCAAGGCGCTGAAGAAGGCCGGCATCGATACCGGCGGGCTGTGGATCGCCGCGAGCGACTTTTCGCCGGAAGGCGGGTTCGCCTGCGCCAGGGAATTGCTGGCATCGAAATACGCCTTCACGGCGCTGTTTTGCGCCAACGACGAGATGGCCGTGGGGGCGCTGTCGCACTTCCAGGAAGCCGGCATCGCCGTCCCGCGCGACGTATCGGTGCTCGGCTACGACGACACGCCCAGCGCCGAGTTTTCCGCGCCGCGGCTCACGTCCGTGCACATTCCGTGGCGCGACGTGGTGAAGGCGGGCCTGAACGCGCTGCTGAACCGTTGCTACGATGGCGACCGGCCGGTGGCGCGGCGCTACCCGATCAGTGTCACGCATCGCGCCTCGCTGGGGCCGGCGCCGGCGCCCAAGGTGCGCAAACGCGGCAAATAGGAGATGGCGGGCGGGGCGGCGTGCCGGTTTGGCGCGTCATTTTGCGCGCCATTTTTTCGTGACGATATGGAAAGCTTTCCATGCTGTTTCAATGTCATTTTCATTCATGCAGGAACTGGAGGAGACGATGCGAAAGCACATGATGGCGGCGCTGATCGCCACGGCCGCGCTGATGCCGGCGGCGCAAGGCGCGCCGGCCTGGGCGCCACTGCCGATGCTGCACACCGAAGGCACGAAGTGGGTCGGCGCCGACGGCCGGCAGGCGATCCTGCGCGGTACCAACCTGGGCAACTGGCTGATCAACGAGTTCTGGATGATGGAGCTCGACAAGTCCAGCGGCGTCGAAGACCAGTGCACGCTCGAGGCGGTGCTGGACAGGCGCTTCGGCCATGCGGAACGGGAGCGGCTGTTCAAGGTGTTCCGCGAGAACTGGATCACCACCCGCGACTGGGACCTGATGCAGCGGCATGGCCTGAACGTGGTGCGGCTGCCGTTCATCCACAGCGTGATCGAGGACGAAAAGAAGCCGCGTACCCTGCGCGCCGACGCATGGCGCTACCTCGACGACGCGATCGACCAGGCCGAGAAGCGCGGCATGTACGTGGTGCTCGACCTGCACGGCGCCGCCGGCAGCCAGGGCATCGAGCACCACAGCGGCTGCGCCGGCCGCAACGAATACTGGAGCGTGCCGGACAACCAGGCGCGCACCGAATGGCTGTGGCGGCAGATCGCCACGCGCTACCGGGACCGCGGCGCCGTGGCCGGCTACAGCGTGCTCAATGAACCGTGGGGCACCGATCCGGACACCATGGCGGCCAATGTGCGCCGGCTGTACCAGGCGATCCGCGCCGTCGATCCGAACCACGTGATCATCCTGCCCGGCCACAGCAAGAACGGCATCGATGCGTATGGCAAGCCCGCCGATCACGGCATGCGCAACGTGGCCTTTGAAATGCACCCGTATCCCGGCCACTTCGGCTGGGGCAAGCCCGGCCTGAAAGTGCACCGCGACTGGCTCGCGTGCGCTCCCGGCGAAGGCGACACGGTATGCAAATGGGATGAGCGGCTGCGCCGGCTGGACACCGCGTTCTTCATCGGCGAGATGCAGCCATGGGCCATGATGGGCCTGGAGCTGGGCGGCCAGGTCGCGCGCGCCTCGTTCGACACCTATGCGAAGTACGGCTGGGCCGCCACCGCATGGTCGTGGAAGGTCGTCACGCAGCAGGGCGGGCAGGGCAACGGCAAGTGGGGCTTCGTGACCAATGCGGCTGTTGCGGCTGTTGCGGCCGTTGCACCGCCGGCTGCGAAAGCGCCGATCGTGTTCACCAGCGCGCCGAAAGCCGACATCGAAGCGCTGTTCCGTTCGTTCGGCACGCAACCCTATGCACTGCACGAGCCACTGCTGCGCTGGCTCACCACTTCGACTCCCCGCGACATCCGAGAAATCCATGACCAATAACGTACACGACACCGCGCTGGCGCGCGGCGGCTTCCCCGCCGATTTCATCTGGGGTACTTCCACGTCTTCCTACCAGATCGAAGGGGCCCGCCATGAAGATGGCCGCGTCGACTCGATCTGGGATACCTTCAGTGCCCAGCCGGGCCGCATCCGCGACGGTTCCAGCGGCGCCATCGCCTGCGACCACTACCACCGCTGGCCGGAAGACCTCGACATCGCGCGCGGCCTCGGCACCAACGCCTACCGTTTCTCGATCGCCTGGCCGCGCATCTTCGGCGCCGGCGGCGCGCCGAACACGAAAGGCCTCGACTTCTACGACCGCCTGGTCGACGGCATGCTGGCGCGCGGCCTGCAGCCGTGGCCCACGCTGTACCACTGGGACTTGCCGCAGGCGCTGCAGGACCGTGGCGGCTGGATGGCGCGCGACATCGTCCACCATTTCACCGACTACGTGGATGCCGTCACGCGCCGGCTGGGCGATCGCGTGCCGCAATGGATCACGCACAACGAGCCATGGTGCACGGCGATGCACGGGCACATGGATGGCATGCATGCGCCGGGCATCCGCGACGTGGCGTCGGCGCTGCAGGCCAGCCACCATGTGCTGCTGTCGCACGGCCTGGCGGTACCCGTCATCCGCGCCAACGTGCCCGGTGCCCGCGTCGGCGCGGCACTGAGCCTGCATCCGATCCGGCCTGCCACCGACAGCCCCGAGGATATCGCCGCCGCGAACCGGCACGATGGCTTGCGCAACCGCTGGTTCCTCGACCCGCTGTTCGGCAAGGGCTATCCGCGCGACGTGCTGGAGGCTGTGCGCGATGCGGCGCCGCGCATCGAGGCCGGCGACCTGGAAGCGATCGCCGCGCCGACCGACTTCACGGGACTGAACTACTACTTCCCCGAAGTGATCGCGGCCGCGCCGGGCGAAGGGCCGCTGCACGCGCGGGTGGTGCACCGCGAGGGCGTGGAACGCACGGCGTTCGGCTGGGAAGTGGCGCCGGAAGGCATGGCGCGGCTGCTCGAACGCATCCACGCGGAATACAGGCCGAAGGCGATCTACGTGACGGAAAACGGCTCGTGCTACGACGACGCGGTGGAAGACGGGCAGGTGCACGATGCACAGCGCACGTCGTACCTGGCGCGGCACCTTGCCGCGCTGAAGGACACCATCGCGCAAGGCGTGCCGGTGGCCGGCTACTTCGCCTGGAGCCTGCTCGACAACTTCGAATGGGCGGAAGGCTACACGCGCCGCTTCGGCCTTACCTACGTCGATTTCGCCACCCAGCAGCGCATCCTCAAGGACAGCGGCAAGTGGTACCGGGCCTTCCTGGGCGGTACCCCGGCCGTGTCGAAATTCCCACAAGCGTGAAGTTCCGTTGACAAGAAAATCAGCCCGCCGCGATAATTGCCGGACAAATTGGTAACGTTTCCAATCAGGTGGATGGAAGCGATATAAACCAGTCCGGAAGCCGGGAAAACCGGAGGGCTGATAACGACAATGGAGACCACGAGATGACACACTT
The DNA here is from genome assembly GCF_027856995.1 of Pseudoduganella sp. SL102. Classification (NCBI taxonomy): domain Bacteria; kingdom Pseudomonadati; phylum Pseudomonadota; class Betaproteobacteria; order Burkholderiales; family Oxalobacteraceae; genus Pseudoduganella; species Pseudoduganella sp. SL102. The sequence continues at coordinate 7,296,578 of NZ_CP115554.1, read as the reverse complement.
CCCGCAACGACAGGCGTTCTGCCTGACTCCCATGGCCGCCGCGATCGCCGCTGCCGCGCTGCTGCTCGCCACCGGCGCAGGCGCGCAGCAAACCGCCACGGCGACCGGCGAAACGGCGGCCACCGAAGGCGTCGTGCCATCGGTGGTCGTGACCGGCATGCGCCGCAGCATCGAGAACTCGATCGCCATCAAGCGCGATGCCGATTCGATCGTCGAAGCCGTGACGGCCGAGGACATCGGCAAGCTGCCCGACATGTCGATCGCCGAATCGATCGCGCGCCTGGCCGGCCTGACGGCGCAGCGCGTGGAAGGCCGCGCGCAAGTCATCTCGATCCGCGGCCTGGCGCCGGACTTTTCCGGCACCCTGCTGAACGGCCGCGAGCAAGTCTCCACCAGCAACAACCGCGGCGCCGAATACGACCAGTATCCATCGGAGCTGATCAACGGCGTCACCGTGTACAAGACGCCGGAAGTGTCGCTGATGGGGCAGGGCCTGTCCGGCACGGTGGACCTGCAGACGGTCCGGCCGCTGGACATGCCGGGCCGCACGATCGCCATCAACGTCCGCGGCGAAAAGAATTCCAATGGCAAGCTCAACGAGGGCGTCTCCGACCGCGGCGGCCGCCTGTCGATCTCCTATGTCGACCAGTTCCTGAACAATACCGTCGGCGTGGCCGTGGGCTTCGCGCACCTCGATGCGCCGGGCCAGCAAAAGGAATACAAGTCATGGTGGTGGGGCGCCGAGAACAACCTGGGGCCGGCCAACCAGGACGTGATCGCGCTGAAGGGTGCCGAAGTCACCGCCACCTCGCGCGAGATGGTGCGCGATGGCCTGATGGCCGTGCTGGAATACCGGCCGGACCGGAATTTCCGTTCCGCGCTGGACCTGTACTACTCGCAGTTCGACCAGAAGACCACGATGCGCGGCGCCATGTGGAATTCCCACCAGTGGAGCAATATCGCCTACCGCGATCCCGTCATCGACACCATCGGCGGCACGCGGCTGCTGACCGGCGGCACGCTGGTGAACCTGGAACCGATCCTGCGCAACGACTACAACGAGCGCAAGGACAAGCTGGCCGCCTTCGGCTGGAACAACCGCTACAAGCTCGATCGATGGTCGTTCGAGGGCGACCTGTCGTACTCGCATGCGAAACGCCGCGAGCAGGTGCTGGAAACCTATGCGGGCCTCGGCCCTGCGAACTCGGGCATCACCGACAACAACTTCAAGTTCAGCATCCCGGTCGGCGCGGGCCTGCCGGTGTTCACGCCGTCGGTCGATTTCACCAACGCGAACCTGATGCGGCTGGCCGACGTGGGCGGCTGGGGCAAGGATGCCGACCTGCACCAGCCCCGCGTGGAAGACAAGCTGGGTGCGCTGAAGCTGGGCGCCAAGCGCGACCTGGAGGGCTTCCTGCGCTACGTGGAAGGCGGCCTGTATTTCAGCAAGCGCGAAAAGGAACACGGCGACACCAACCATTACTACTTCCTGAAGAATGGCCGCGCCCCGGCCCTGGTGTCGCAAGACCTGCTGCGGCCTTCCACCTCGCTGGCGTTCGGCGGCATTCCCGCCGTGATCAGCTACGACGTGATGGGCGTGCTGGGCAAGTACTACGACCGGCAGCCGGCGCGGCCGGACGACCAGGCGCTGCAGGACTGGGGCGTGACGGAAAAGACCTCGACGGGATTCGCCAAGGTGGGCATCGACACGGAGCTGGGTCCGGTGCCGCTGCGCGGCAACATGGGCGTTCAGGCGGTGCACGTGAACCAGGAATCGCGTGGCGTGGCCGTCGTCGGCGGGCAGCTGAAGGCAATCAGCGGCGGCGCCAGCTATACCGACTACCTGCCCAGCATGAACCTGATTTTCGACCTGGGCCGCTGGAGCGATGCGTGGACCGTGCGTTTCGGCGCCGCGAAGACGCTGGCGCGCCCGCAGATGTCCGACATGCGGGCCGGCGTGGCCGGCGGCGTCAGCCAGACCACGTTCGAATGGAGCGGCAGCGGCGGCAATCCGCAGCTGGAACCGTGGCGCGCGAATTCCTATGACCTGTCGATGGAAAAATACTTCGGCAAGCGCAGCTACATCGCCGGCGCCTACTTCTACAAGAAGCTCAAGACGTACATCTACAACCAGCAGACCGCCCACGACTTCACCGGCTTCCCGAATCCCTCGACGGTGGAACCGATCACCAACATCGGTACCCTGAACCGCCCGGCCAACGGCGCCGGCGGCATGGTGCGCGGCGTGGAACTTTCCGGCTCGCTGGAAGGCGGCATGTTCTGGGACCCGCTCGACGGCATCGGCCTGATCGCCAGCGTATCCGGCACGGAAAGCTCGATCCACCCGAACGGCCCGGGCACGAAGGAAAAGTTGCCCGGCCTGTCCGGCGTGGTGCGCAACATCACGCTGTACTACGAGAAGCACGGCTTCTCGACCCGCGTGAGCCAGCGCTACCGCTCCGCCTACCGGGGCGAAGTCACCGGCCTGTTCGCGCAACGCTCGTTCAGTGAAATCCTGGCCGAGAAGCAGATCGATTTCCAGATCGGCTACGCGATCGAGCAGGGGCCGTACAAGGGCCTGTCGTTCCTGCTGCAGGTGAATAACCTGAACAACGAACCGTACCAGACGCGCCAGGGCGACCCCTTCGCCAGCGGCGCCTATGCGCCGGAACGCTACACCACGTACGGCCGGCAGATGCTGCTCGGCCTGAACTACAAACTTTGAACTTTACAAGCTTTAACCTTTACAAGCTTTGATTACCAGAAAACGACACGGAGATATGATGAAGCGACGCTTGACCATCCTGGCCGCTGCCGCGCAGCTGCTGACCGCCAGTGTCATGGCTGCCCCCGCACCGCAGGCCCCATTGTCGGACTGGCCGCAGCTGAAGAGCGCGGTGGCGCCCGATGCGCAGCTGGAAGCGCGGGTGAAGGACATCGTGGCCGGCATGACGCTGGAACAGAAGGTCGGCCAGATGACGCAGTCCGAGATCAAGACGACCAGGCCGGAAGATGTGCGCAAGTACTACCTGGGCTCCGTGCTGAACGGCGGCGGCAGCTGGCCGAACGGCAGCAAGTACGCCACCCCGGCCGACTGGGTGAAGCTGGCCGATGCGTTCTACGATGCGTCGATGTCGACCGACATGCGGCACAAGATCCCTGTCATCTGGGGCATCGATGCCATGCATGGCAACAGCAACGTGCTGGGCGCCACGCTGTTCCCGCACAATATCGGCCTGGGCGCGGCGCGCGATCCGAAGCGGGTCGGCGAGATGGCTGCGGCGGTCGCCAGGGCCGTGCGCGCGACGGGCATCAACTGGGTGTTCGCACCCACGCTGGCCGTGGTGCGCGACGACCGCTGGGGCCGCACGTATGAAAGCTTTTCGGAAGATCCGAAGATCGTGGCCGACTATGCCGGCGAGTACGTGAAGGGCTTGCAGGGGACGCTGAAGGACGACGCCAACGTCGTCGCCACCGCCAAGCACTACGTGGGCGATGGCGGTACCGACCAGGGCAAGGACCGTGGCGTGAACCAGTCGACGAAATCCGAAATGATGAACATCCACATGGCCGGCTACTACCCGGCGCTGGAAGCGGGTGCGCAGACCGTGATGGCGTCGTACAACAGCTGGACCGATGTCGCCGCCAACAAGACCTACGGCAAAATGCACGGCAACAAGGAACTGCTGACGGAAGTCCTCAAGCAGAAGATGGGCTTCGACGGTTTTGTCGTCACCGACTGGAACGGCATCGCCGAAGTGCCGGGCTGCCGCAACGACAGCTGCCCGCAGGCGATCAACGCCGGCATCGACATGGTGATGGTGCCGGACGACTGGAAGAGCTTCATCGCCAACACGGTGCAGCAGGTGAAGGATGGCACGATCCCGATGGCCCGCATCGACGATGCCGTGACCCGCATCCTGCGCGTGAAACTGCGCGCCAACCTGCAGAAGCCATCGGCGTCGGTCCATGCCGGCAAGATGGGATCGATGCAGGCCCGCGAACTGGCCCGCAAGCTGGTGCAGGAATCGCTCGTGCTGCTGAAGAACGACGGCAATCTGCTGCCGCTGGCGCGGGACAGGAAGATCCTGGTGGTCGGCAAGAGCGCCGACAACATGGCCAACCAGAGCGGCGGCTGGACCCTGACATGGCAGGGCACCGACAACAAGAACAGCGATTTCCCCAATGGCGACACGATCCTGGCCGGCCTGAAGGAAGCGGCGCCGAACGTGACGTTCAGCGCCGATGCGGCGGGCGTCAACGTGGCCGATTACGACGTGGTGGTGGCCGTGATCGGCGAGGGGCCGTATGCCGAAGGCGATGGCGACATCGGGCCGGCCGGCAACCTGCGCCACAGCGGCCGCTATCCGGAAGACCTGGCCGTGCTGAAGGCGGTGGCGGGCAAGGGCAAGCCGGTGGTGACGGTATTCGTCACCGGCCGCCCCCTGTACGCCAACGATTTGCTGAACCTGTCGGACAGTTTCGTGGCCGCCTGGCTGCCGGGTTCCGAAGGCAAGGGCGTGGCCGACGTGCTGCTGCGCGGCGCCGACGGCAAGGTCAATGCGCCGTTCACCGGCAAGCTGTCGTTCTCGTGGCCGAAGGGCCCGTGCCAGGCACCGCTGAACGTGGGCGACAGGAACTATGCGCCGCTGTTCGCCTACGGCTACGGCCTGGAGTACGGCAAGGCGAAGAAGGTGGGCCGGCTGGCCGAGGACAACAGCACGGCGCCGTGCGGCAAGACCAATGCGTTCCCGGTCTTCAACCAGTCCGACCGTGCCACCTTCCCGCTGTACGTGCAGAGCGGCGGCGAACGCAAGGCGCTGGGCGCGGACCTGAATGCGACGCATGCGCTGCCGACGCTGAAAGTGGAAGTGGCCCAGGTGAATACGCAGCAGGATGCCCGGAAGGTGACGTGGACGGGACCTGGCGCCATCGAGGCACGCGCCGCCGCGCCGCGCGCATTGCCGTCTTATGCGGCGAAGGATGGCGTGCTGGCGTTCGACACGATCGTCACGCAGGCTCCGCAAGGGCCGGTGCAGGTGTCGATCGGCACGTCGTCGGTCGACATGGCCGGCGAATTCACCCGCCTGGCGGGGCAGGGCAAGAAGACCGTCAAGATCCCGCTGGCCTGTTTCAAGGGCGCCGACCTGGGCAAGGTGGACACGCCTTTCCGTGTGCAGGCGCAGGGCGGACTGGTGGCGGCGTTCGCCAACATCCAGGTCATCGGCGGGGCCGCGAAGGATGCGGACGCGGTGCGCTGCGCGAACTGAGGAGGCAGGATGGAACACTATTCGCAGGCCGCGGCGCTGCCGCCGAAGTCTGGCACAAAAGCGGGCACAGATTCGGGCACAGGGGCGGCCGGCAAGACAGGCAACACCGGGCCGCTGGTGGTCGTCACGATCCTGTTCTTCATGTGGGGCTTGCTGACGTCGATGAACGACGTGCTGATCCCGCACCTGAAGGCGGTGTACACGCTGACCTATGTGCAGGCGATGCTGGTGCAGTTCTGCTTCTTCGGTGCCTACCTGCTGGTGTCCCTGCCGGCCGGGATGCTGATCCGGCGGCTCGGCTACCAGCGCGGCGCGGTGGCGGGCCTTGTCGTCGCGGCCATCGGCTGCGCGCTGTTCTACCCGGCCGCCACGTCCGGCTATGGCGTGTTCCTGTTCGCCTTCTTCGTGCTGGCCGGCGGCATCACGGTGCTGCAAGTGGCCGCCAATCCGTATGTGACGGTGCTGGGCGATCCGCGCACGGCGTCCAGCCGGCTGACGCTGACGCAGGCATTCAACTCGCTGGGCACGACGGTGGCGCCGACGCTGGGCGGCATGCTGATCCTGTCCGGCGGCATGCTGAGTGCCGGCGAGCTTGCCGCGCTGCCGACCGCCGAACAGCTGGCGTACCGGGCGCGCGAAGCGGCCAGCGTGCAGGGGCCGTACCTGGTACTGGCCGGCACGCTGTTGCTGCTGGCCGTGCTGTTCGCGCTGGCGCGTTTGCCGAAGATCGTCGATGCGGCGGGCGACGCGGAACAAGGACGCTTCGGCGACCTGTTCGCCCACAGGCACCTGGTGCTGGGCACGCTGGGCATCTTCCTGTACGTGGGTGGCGAGGTATCGATCGGCAGCTTCCTGATCAACTTCCTGGAAGATCCGAAGATCGGCGGCATGACGGCCGCGCAGGCGGCGCACTACGTCAGCCTGTACTGGGGCGGCGCGATGGTCGGCCGCTTCATCGGCTTCGCAGTGATGCGCAAGGTCAGCCCCGGCAAGGCGCTGGCGTTCAATGCCGCCGCCAGTATCGTGCTGATCGCCATCGCGGTGCTGGGCGGCGGCAAGGTGGCGATGTTCGCCATCATCGCCGTGGGGCTTTGCAATTCCATCATGTTCCCCACCATCTTCAGCATGGCGCTGCACGGCCTGGGCAAGCAGACCGGCCAGGCTTCCGGGCTGCTGTGCATGGCCATCGTGGGCGGCGCCCTGGTGCCGTTCGCGCAGGGGGCGGTGGCCGATGCGATGGGCGTGCAGGTGTCGTTCGTGGTGCCGGCGGCGTGCTATGCGTTCATCCTGTATTTCGGGCTGAAGTACGCGGATTTGCACAGGCAGTAAAAAACAGGGGCAAGTCCTGAGGTGGCTTGGAAAAGCGTTACACGACACATTGAAAGCACATGCATTCACCCCAACAGCGAAGGGCTGGGGTCAGACCCGCCGGGTCTGACCCCGGAATTTGCACTTGGGGTAGTCTAATCTAAGCGGGAATGCTTGACTTACCGACGGCCGTACATCATCAGCTCGGCCAGTACGGAGCGCGCAGGGCTGAACAGGTCGATGGCGGCCAGCGACAGGCCGAGGACCGGCTGCAGCGGTGAAGTGTTGGCGAAGATGCGCGCCATCGTGTCGGTCAGCCGCACGGTGACGTCGCGGTCCTGGCGGCGCAGCGCGGCGAATTCGGCGAGGGCTTCGGGCGTGGCGCCGCGGGCCAGCAGCCGGGCCAGCACGGTGGCGTCGCGCAGCCCCAGGTTCAGGCCCTGGCCGGCCACCGGGTGCAGCGTTTGCGCCGCGTTGCCGATCGCCGTGGTGCGCGCGGTGCCGGTCACGCCGGCGTTCAGGCCGAGCGGGAAGGCGAGGCGCCGGGTGGCGTGCGTGAAGCGTCCCAGCCGTTCGCCGAAGGTACCGTTCAGCCGGGCCAGGAAGGCGGCATCGTCCAGCGACAGCAGTTCCTGCGCGGTTTCCGGGCGCACGCACCAGACCATCGAGTATCCGCGCGTTTCGCCATCGTCCTGCGGCAGCATCGCCAGCGGGCCTTCATCCGTGAAACGTTCGTAGGCGCGGTGCGCGATGGGCGCGCTGGCTTCCACCTGGGCGATGATGGCTGTCTGGCCATAGTCGCGCATGGCCTGCTTGTCCGCCTGCGCGCCGAACAGGCCGCCCTCGGCCTGCACCGCGATCGCGGCCGATATCGTCCGGCCATCGCTGCGGCCATCGTCCAGCGCCAGGCGCACGCCGCCGGCCGCTTCGTCCAGAGCGGTGACACGCATGGGCCGCAGCGAGGCGATGCCCAGCCGTTCGACCACGCCGGCCAGCACGGTGACCAGGTCGCCGTAGCGCGTCACGTAGCCCAGCGCCGGCACGCGGTGTTCGTCGCGCGTGATCATGCTGCGGCCGAACGTTCCCTTGCGCGACACGTGGATCTCATGGATGCCGGTGGCCGGCACCGGCCAGGCGCCGACCTGCCCGAGGATCTGCCGGCTGCCCCAGGACAGCGCCAGCGTGCGCGGATCGCCGCGCGCCGCGTCCAGCGATTTCGCGTCGACCAGCGCGATGCGCGAAGCCGGCATGCCGCGCTGCACCAGCAGGGCCGCCAGCGCCATGCCGGCCGGGCCGGCGCCGCAGATCGCCACGTCGTAGTCGGCCTGCGCCAGGCCGGCGCCCGTTGCTTCGCTCATGATCCCTCCGCCATCAGGCGCTCGATATCGTCCACCGTTTTCGGTACCTCGTCCGTCAGCACGCGGGGCGCGCCGGCTGCGACCACCACGTCGTCCTCGATGCGGATGCCGATGTTCCAGTACTGTTCCGGCACGCCCGGCGCGGGGCGCACGTAGATGCCCGGTTCCACCGTCAGCACCATGCCTTCGGCCAGGGGGCGCGAGGGCTTGTCCGGATGGTCGGTGAGGCGGTAGGCGCCGGTGTCGTGCACGTCCATGCCCAGCCAGTGGCTGGTGCCGTGCATGTAGAACGCCGTGTAGGCCTTGTTGGCGATCACGTCGTCCAGGCTGCCCGCGGTGTCCCGGTTCAGCAGGCCGGTATCGAGCATGCCTTGCGCCAGCACGCGCACGGCGGCATCGTGCGCCGCGTGGAACGTGTTGCCCGGCCGGATCGCCTCGAAGGCTGCCGCCTGCGCGGCCAGCACGATGTCGTACAGTTCGCGCTGCGGCGCGCTGAAGCGGCCGTTGACGGGAAAGGTGCGCGTGATGTCCGATGCATAGCCATCGAGCTCGCAGCCGGCGTCGATCAGCACCAGGTCGCCGTCGCGGGTTTGCCGGTCGTTGCTGTTGTAATGCAGTATGCAGCTGTTGGCGCCCGAGGCGACGATCGGCGTGTAGGCCGGGAACTGCGCGCCGCTCTTGCGGAACTCGTACAGCAGTTCCGCTTCCAGCTCGTATTCGAAGACGCCACCGCGCGCGGCCCGCATGGCGCGGCGGTGCGCCGCGGCCGAGATCTGCCCGGCGCGCAGCATGGTGGCCTGTTCGCCGGCATCCTTGACGACGCGCATTTCATCGACCAGCGGCACCAGGTCGCGCAACGCCGGCGGCGCGACGATGCCGGTGCGGCCCCTGGCCCGCACCCCGTCGAACCAGCGGCGCAACTGCCCGTCCAGTCCTTCGTCGCGCGCCAGCCGGCAATACAGCGCCGGGGCGCCGGCCAGCAGCCCGGCCATTTTCTCGTCGAGCATGGCGATCGGGTACGCGGCATCGACACCGAATTCGGCCTGCGCCGCTTCCGGCCCATGGCGCAGGCCATCCCAGATTTCGCGCTCGACGTTCTTTTCGCGGCAGAACAGGATGGCGCGCGCCGGCTGGTCGCCGGATGCGGCGACGAGAACCAGCGCGCTTTCCGGCTCGGGAAAGCCGGTCAGGTAATAAAAACTGCTGTCGTGGCGGTACGGGTAATCGCTGTCGCCATTGCGCACGCTTTCCGGCGCGGTGGCGAGGTAGACCACGCTGCCCGGCTCCAGCCGCGCCAGCAGGCCGGCGCGCCGCGCGGCGAACTTGCCACCGGCGGCGCTCATGGCCGCCCGGCTCCGAACGGGGCGTTCAATGCGTCGAGCTGCTGCGGGGTGCCGATATTGTCCCAGTCGCCTTCATAGACTTCGCCGCCCAGCTGGCCCTTGCCGGCGTATTCGCGCAGCAGGTTGCCCAGGCCGGCGTGCTGGCCCGGCTGGATGCCGTCGAACATCTCGGGGCGGTACACGCCGATATTGGCGAACGTCCACGTCGGACTCCCGGTGGTGGTCACCGTGTACAGGTCCAGGCCGAAGTCGCCCCTGGGATGGAACGGCGGGTTCTTCACGAGCCAGATCCAGGCGATGTCGCGCTGGTCCGCGGCATGCGGCTTGCCCCACAGGTCATTGTCGTGCAAGACATCCGTCACTTCGCTGAAATCGAAATGCGGGCACCAGATATCGCCGGAAATCGCCAGGAACGGCTGCTCGCCCAGCAGGTGACGCGCGTTGGCGATGCCGCCCGCCGTTTCCAGCGCCTGCCCTTCCGCGGAATACCGGATGGTGGCGCCGAAGCGGCTGCCGTCGCCCAGGTACTCCTCGATCATGTGGCCGAGATGGGCGTGGTTGATGACGATCTCGGTCAGCCCGCCGCGCACCAGGTTCAGCACGTGCCACTCGACCAGGGGCCGGCCGCGCACCTTCAGCAGCGGCTTGGGGCAGGTGTCCGTCAGCGGGCGCATACGCTCGCCGCGGCCGGCGGCGAAGATCATGGCTTTCATGGCGCCCTCAGAACGTGTAGCCGACGGCCGGCTGGCGGTTTTCCAGCGCATCCAGCAGCTTGACCAGCGGCTTGAGCTCGCGGTAGCGGTTGGCGGCATGGCGCACATATTCCATCACCGTGGGCAGGTCGCCCAGGTAATTGGGCTTGCCGTCGCGGTAGTTCAGGCGGCAGAACAGGCCCAGGATCTTCAGGTGCCGCTGCAGCGCCATGTATTCGAAATCCTTGTAGAACGCGTCGAAATCCTTGTTGACGGGCAGGCCCGCCGCCTTCGCGTGCTGCCAGTAGCGGATCACCCAGTCCAGCACCAGTTCCTCGTCCCACGACACGTAGGCGTCGCGCAGCAGCGAAGCCGCGTCGTACGTGATCGGGCCGTACACGGCGTCCTGGAAGTCGAGGATGCCGGGATTCTTCTCGTCCATCCACATCAGGTTGCGCGAATGGAAGTCGCGGTGCATGAACACCCGCGGCTGCGCCATGCAGGTGGCGATGATGTGGTCGAACACTTTCTGCAGCTCGGCCGCCTGCGCTTGCGTCAGCGTGGTGTTCAGGTGCTTGCCGATATACCACTCGGGGAAGATGTTCATTTCCCGCAGCATGAACTCGCGGTCGAATTCAGGCAGCACGCCCGGCTGGCTGCGCAGCTGGATGGCGACCAGCGCGGACAGCGCCTCGGCATACAGCGTGGCGGCATTGTCGTGGTTCAGCGCCTGCAGGTAAGTGGTGGTGCCCAGGTCGGACAGCAGCAGGAAGCCCTGGCCGAGGTCCTGCGCATGGATCGCCGGCACGGAAACGCCGGCCTCGGCCAGCAGTGCATCCACTTTCACGAACGCTGCGGTATTCTCGCGTTCCGGTGGCGCGTCCATCGCCACCAGCGTGGCACCGTACTGTGCCTGCGCGGCGGGCAGGACGTCGACCCGGAAGTAGCGCCGGAAGCTGGCGTCGGCCGATGCGGGACGGGCCGAGGCGGCGTCCACGGTGCCCAGGCCCTGCAGCCAGGTTTTCAGTTGGAGCAGGCGCGCGTCGCCGTCCGCGGACGCGTCGCTGGAAGAGAATGTATGCAATAAAGACATGAAGTACGGCCCGAGCAAACCGGATGTTGACAAAGGAATCCCATATAATAAGGGATTCAATTCAAAAAATCGCCTGCATGGTGTTCTTTATAGTGCTTCGCGTATCCTGCCCTTCATGAGCCTGGCCCCACCCTTCAAGAAACGCTGGGCGTATGCCATCTCCGCCCTGATCGCCGCCTGCGCGGCACCATCCCATGCCCAGACCCAGCCAGGTTCTGGTGTAACTGCCGGCGCGGGTGCGCCCCGTGCCGACGATCCGGATGCCCCTGTCACGATCCGTGCCGAGGAGATCAACGGACGGCCCGAGCGGGAGCTGATCCTCACCCGCGACGTGGAAGTGGTCCAGGACAAGATGCGCGTGACGGCCGATTCCGCCTGCTACCGCCAGGTGGAATCCGAGCTGGAGGCGAAGAGCAACGTGCGCCTGTGGCGCTTCGGCGACTATTACACGGCCGAAGAATTCCGGCTCAATACCGAGACCGGGGTGGGGTACATGCTGCAGCCCACCTACAAGCTGGAGATGAACAACGCGCAGGGCAAGGCGCAGCGCATCGACTTCCTGTCCGAAGACCGCGCCAAGGTGGTCAACGGCACCTACAGCACCTGCGAAGGGCCGAACCCGGACTGGTACGTGCGTTCGAGTACGCTGACGCTGGACCAGGGCCGCGACGTGGGCGTGGCCGGTCCCACGGTGGTGTATTTCAAGGATGTGCCGCTGATCGGCACGCCGGGCATTTCCTTCTCGCTGTCGGGCGAACGCCGCTCGGGCTGGCTGCCGGCCACGCCAGGATTCAGCTCGCGGGGCGGGGCCGAACTGACGCTGCCGTATTACTTCAATATCGCGCCGAACCGCGACCTGACCGTGTCGCCGCACTACATCAGCCGGCGCGGCCTGCAACTGGGTGCCGTGGGGCGCTACATCGGCGAGACCGCGGCCGGCAGCTACGAAGGCCGCACCTTCGTCGAATACCTGCGCAACGACAAGGAAAAGGACATCGACCGCTGGCAGATCCAGTCGCAGCACTCGCAGGCGCTGGCCAAGGACTGGTCGTATGGCTGGAACGTGCGCGCCGCGTCGGACGAGGATTACCCGACCGACTTCTCGAAGACGGTGGCCGGCAGTGCCGAGCGCCAGCTGCTGAAGGAAGCGCGCACCGACTACCGTGGCGAAATCTGGAGCCTGACGGCGCGCGTGCAGAAGTACCAGGTGCTGCAGGATCCGGATACCAGGACGGTCACGCCGCGCCCGTACGACCGCCTGCCGGCGGTGAATTTCCACGCCGGGCAGTACGATGTCGGCGGCTTCGACTGGTCGGTGGATGCCGAGGCGACCCGCTTCCACTACGCGACCGAGACCATCTGCCCGGGCGCCAATATCGGCGGCATCGCCTGCGTGAACGACGCCCGGATCAACGGCGACCGGATGGTGGTGCAGCCGCAGATCAGCTATCCGATCATCAGTCCCAGCTACTTCATCACGCCCAAGCTGATGCTCAATGCCAGTGCCTACCAGCTCGACAAATTCGGCGAGGACGAAGCCCGCTCGGTGACGAAAGCCATCCCCACGTTCTCGCTGGACTCGGGCCTGGAATTCGAGCGCAGCACCAAACTGTTCGGCCGCGCCGTCACGCAGACGCTGGAACCGCGCCTGTTCTACGTGTACACGCCGTACCGCGACCAGACCGACATTCCCGTGTTCGACACGGCCGACGCCACGTTCAACTTTACCCAGCTGTTCTCCGAGAACCGCTTCGTGGGTTCGGACCGCGTCGGCGATGCGAACCAGGTCACGGCGGCGATCGTGTCGCGCTTCCTGGAGGAGTCGGGCGCCGAGCGCCTGCGCCTGGCATTCGGCCAGCGCTTCTACTTCAACGACCAGCGCGTGCAGCTGACGAATGCGCAGCCCGTCAGCACGGGCCGCTCCGACCTGCTGCTGGCCGCGGCCGGCCGCATCTCCGAGACCTGGGGCGTGGACAGCGCGGTGCAGTACAACCAGGGCGACAAGCGCGTGGTCAGCTCGAACCTGAACGTGCAATTCCAGCCCGGCCCGCGCAAGGTGTTCAACGCCGGCTACCGCTTCCTGCGCGACAGCTTCAAGAACGTCGACTTTTCCACCCAGTGGCCGATCTCGAACCGCTGGTTCGGCGTGGGCCGCATGAGTTATTCGCTGCAGGACCACCGGATCCTGGAAAGCCTGATCGGCCTGGAATACAACTGCGAATGCTGGGTGTTCCGCATGGGCGCGCAGCGCTTCGTGACGACCACCAACGAGACGACGACGCAGATGTTCTTCCAGCTCGAACTGAACGGCTTGTCCAAGTTCGGTGTCGGCAATCCGCTGGAAGTGCTGAAGAACAGCATTCCGGGCTACCAGCAGCTCAATCCGGGGTATCGCCGCTAAGGGCCGGGCGGCGGACGGCGGCGTGGGCGTCGCTGACGGCGATATTAGAGTGGCCGATGGCGACCTGTTGGTCGCCATCGCTTGCTGTTACACTTTCCGCGGCGCTCACCTGCTATCCTTCATCATTTTCCACCTGACCTGAAAAGCGTTTGCAATATGTTCAGTAAGCACCCGATCACCCCGATCACCCTTGCGGCACTGCTGCTGTGCGCCACTGCCGGCGGCGTAGCCACGGCGCAGGACGCGAAGCCTGCTGCTCCCGCCGCGGCACCGGCAGCCGCGCCGGCGCAGCCGAAGGGCTTCACGCCGCCGGGTCAGTCCAAGAACCCGGAAATCGATTCGATCGCCGTGGTCGTCAATGAAGACGTCATCACCAAGCGCGAGCTGGCCGAGCGCGTGGGCGTCATCATGCAGCGGATGAAGCAGCAGAACGTGCAGTTGCCGGATGCCGCCGCGCTGCAGCGGCAGATCGTCGAGCGCATGATCGTCGAGCGCGCCCAGCTGCAGATGGCCAAGGAAATGGGCGTGCGCGTGGACGACACGATGCTCGACCGCGCGATCGCCCGCATCGCCGAACAGCAAAAGTTGTCGGTGCAGCAGCTGCGCGACCAGATCGAGAAGGATGGCACGTCGTTCGCCAGCTTCCGCGAGGAGATCCGCGAGGAGATCATCACCACCCGCCTGCGCGAGCATGAGGTGGATGCCAAGATCCAGATCTCGGAAGCGGAAGTGGACAGCTTCCTGGCCGCGCAAGAGGCGGCGGCCGCCGAGCAGCAGGAGGTGAACATCTCCCAGATCATGGTGCGCATTCCCGAGAACGCCACGCCGGACGTGATCGCCCAGCGCCAGCAGCGCGCCGACGACGTGATGCGCCAGCTGCGCACCGGCGGCGATTTCGCCAAGGTGGCGGCCACCTATTCCGACGCGGCCGACGCGCTGCAGGGCGGTGTCGTGGGCTGGCGTCCGACCGACCGGATTCCGCCGGTGTTCGCCCAGGCGCTGGAAAAGCTGCAGCCGGGGCAGGTGACGCCGATCATCCGCAGCGTGACGGGTTTCCACATCCTGAAGCTGGTGGACAAGCGCACGCTGGCCCAGGCACAGGCCGAGGCGGCCGTGGAACAGACCCATGCGCGGCACATCCTGCTGAAGGTCACGCCGGCCAACAGCGCCGAGGACGCCAAGCGCAAGCTGGCCGAGATGAAGGCAAAGCTGGACAACAAGTCGGCTTCGTTCGAGGAACTGGCACGGCTGTATTCGACGGACGAATCGGGCAAGAAGGGTGGCGACCTGGGCTGGCTGTACCCGGGCGACACGCTGCCGGAATTCGAGAAGGCGATGAACGAGCTGAAGCCGGGTGAAGTGTCCGGCCCGGTCGAGACGGCCTTCGGCTACCACCTGATCCAGGTGGTGGAGCGCAAGTCGGAAGACATGTCGAAGGAGAAGAAGCGCAACGAGGCACGCATGGCGCTGCGCGAGCGCAAGATGGTCGAGGCGGCGGAAGATTTCCAGCGCGAGGTGCGTGACCGCGCCTACGTGGAATACCGCAGCGAAGACCTGCGCGCCGAAGCCGGCAAGTAAGGCCGGCCGATGAGCGTTACGCTGCCAGCGCGCCGCCCGGGCGTTCGTCCCGCGATCGCGATCACCACCGGCGAACCTGCCGGCATCGGCCCGGAAATTTCGCTGCGCGCGGCTTGGGCGATGCGCGATCGCGTCAATTGCGTGCTGCTGGGCGATGCCGCCTTCCTGGCCATGACGGCGCACGCGATCGACCCGGAAATCCGCGTCAGCGCGCTGTCGCTGATGGCGGTGCGTAACGGCGGCTTGCCGCACTTCGGGCCGGACCGCTTGTCCGTGATCGACATCCCGCTGAGCGCACACGTGGTGCCGGGCAAGCTCGACAGCGAGAACGGCCGCGCCGTGCTGGCCACGCTCGATGCGTCGATCGAAGGCATCAAGGCCGGCTGGTTCGAGGCGGTGGCCACGGCGCCGCTGCAGAAAAGCACGATCAACGATGCCGGCGTGCCGTTCTCCGGCCACACCGAATATTTCGCCGACCGCACCGGCACCGCACAGGTGGTGATGATGCTGGCCGGTGCACCGCAGGATGTGCCCGGGCTGCTGCAGTTGCGGGTGGCGCTGGCGACGACCCACCTGGCGCTGAAGGATGTGCCGGCGGCGCTGACGGTCACCGGCCTGGGCACCACGCTGGACATCATCGACCGCGACCTGAAGGCGAAATTCGGTATCGCCGCGCCGCGCATCCTCGTCACCGGCCTGAACCCGCATGCGGGCGAGAACGGCTACCTGGGGCGCGAGGAAATCGACGTCATCGCGCCCGCGCTGGAAGCGGCGCGCGCACGCGGCATCGATGCGCGCGGCCCGTATCCGGCCGACACGCTGTTCCAGCCGAGGTACCTGCAGGACGCCGACTGCGTGCTGGCGATGTACCACGACCAGGGCTTGCCGGTGCTGAAATACGCCACCTTCGGCCGCGGCATCAACGTCACGCTGGGCCTGCCGCTGATCCGCACCTCGGTCGACCACGGCACCGCCCTTGACCTGGCCGCCCGCGGCCTGGGCCACGCCGACTGCGGCAGCATGGAGCAGGCGATCTCCGCCGCCCTCGACATGGCCAACGCCAGCCGCGGCAACTAAAACATTTCTCAAGACCGGGGCGAGGCAGGGCTTTTGCGGAGTACACTCCGAGCCTGCCGGGCGGCTGATGCCATGCATGGCGCCGTGCCTCTCCAGACCCCGTTTCTTGGCAATTAATTTCCAAAAATCGGGGTCTGACCCCGGTTTTCGGAAACTTTTACACGAATATATGAAACATATTGCCCGCAAGCGCTTCGGCCAGAATTTTTTGCACGATGACAGTGTCCTCGGCGACATCATCACAGCCATCGCTCCCCAGGCCGGCGATACGATGGTGGAGATCGGCCCCGGCCTGGCGGCGATGACGGATCTGCTGCTGAAGTCGCTGCCGCACATGCACGTGGTGGAGCTGGACCGCGACCTGGTGGCGCGCCTGGAAAAGAGCTTCCCGCGCGACAAGCTGACGATCCACTCCGGCGATGCGCTGAAGTTCGATTTCGGCGCGATCCCCGTGCCGGAAGGGCGCAAGCTGCGTGTCGTCGGCAACCTGCCGTACAACATCTCCAGCCCGCTGCTGTTCCACCTGGCCGAGTTCGCGCCGCACATCGAAGACCAGCACTTCATGCTGCAGAAGGAAGTGGTCGAGCGCATGGTGGCCGAGCCGGGCACCAAGGCGTTTGGCCGGCTGTCCGTGATGCTGCAATGGCGCTACCGCATGGCGCTGATGTTCATCGTGCCGCCCGAAGCGTTCGATCCGCCGCCGAAGGTGGATTCGGCGATCGTGCGGATGATCCCCATCGCCGACCCGCTGCCGTGCGACAAAGCCACGCTGGAGGCCGTGGTGGCCAAGGCCTTCTCGCAGCGCCGCAAGGTGATCCGCAACTGCCTGGCGGGGATGTTCACCGAGCAGCAGATCGCCGATGCCGGCATCGATCCGGGTACCCGCCCGGAGACCGTGCCGATGGAAGCCTACGTCGCGCTGGCGAACAGCCTGCACCCGGCACAAGCCCCCGCCCAGTAACCGGAAGGCAATATCCGGCTTGGGCATGTTGCCATTGCGTTACAACGGCGCAACGGATTGACGCATGTAACCAACTTCCCGACGTTCCTTGCATGTGGCTATTTTCCTTATGGATACAAGGACTTGGCCCCGTGTTTCACCGATCTATATCTTTTTCATATACGTCTTCCGTAATTCTTCATTGGCTGATAACCATTTCAGCCACATAAAATTTTTATCAAGAAGTTGATCGATCGACCAGCGCGGCTGGGCCGGCGGCACTTTTCGATAATAACGATACGGAGACTCCATGAAGCTCACCCCCATCGGCGCCCTGGTGCGCGCGCTGTTCCTCGTCCCTGCCGCCGTCGCCACCACGTCCGCCGCCTTTGCGCAGCAGGCGCCCCAGCCCGAGCCGGCAGCGGCCGGCGGCGATACCGCCGTGCAGCAGGTTACCGTGACCGGCATCCGCGCATCGGTGCGCAGCGCCCTGTCCGTCAAGGAAAATTCCAACAGCATCGTCGAGGTGGTGTCCTCGGAAGACATCGGCAAGCTGCCCGACACGACGATCGCCGAATCGCTGGCCCGCCTGCCGGGCCTGGCCGCCGGCCTGGATCGCGGCAACGCCAGCCAGATCGTCGCGCGCGGCATTGGCGAGCGCTTCATCGGCGCCACGCTCAATGGCCGCGAGCTGGCATCGTCCGAACCGAACCGCGCGGTGCGCTTCGAGCAATTCCCGTCCGAGTCGCTGTCCGGCGCGGTGGTCTACAAGACCCAGAACGCCGACCTGATCGAAGGCGGCGTGGCCACCTCGATCGACCTGCAGACAGTGCAGCCGCTGAAGTACAAGGGCCGGCAATTGTCCGTCAAGGCCGATGCGCTGTTCTACCCGCTGGCCAACGATGTCGACGCCAAGGCATGGCGCCCCCGCCTGGGCGGCATCTACATTGACCAGCTGGCCGGCGGCAGCGTCGGCGTGGCGCTGGCGGCCAGCTACCAGAAGCAGCCGTCGATCGAGAAGCGCAAGAACCACTGGGCATTCAACGAGAACAATTCCGTCGACATGAACGGCGACGGCAGCGTCGACAGGACGCCCTGGGGCTTCGAGGACGAGATCAAGCGCGGCACCAACGAGCGCGCCAGCGTGCTGGGCAAGGTGGAGTGGAAGCTGAACCCCGACGCGCAGATCACCGCCGACCTCTATTACGCCAAGAACAAGATCCACGAGCCCAGCGTGCAGCACTGGACCGGCGATATCGGCAACTGGGATGGCTGGCAGACGCCGAACTTCTCGAACCTGGACATCCGCGACGGCTACGTGGTCGGCGCCACCGTGCGCGACGTCACCGTGTCGACGCACAGCACGCGCTGGTTCCAGAACATGAGCAATTTCGCCGGTGGCCTGAACGGCAAGTTCAACGTGGGCGACTGGAAGATCGATGCCGACGTCGCCGTCTCCCGCGCCGACCGCGACAGCCAGTGGGCCGACGTGCGCCAGACCAGCGCCCCGGGCACGCTGAGCTGGGCCTTCACGGGCAACGAGCACCAGGAGTATTCGTTCACGCAGGACACCGGCAACGCGGCGATCTTCGGCGCCCCGGCGCTGTACATCGACGCCGACGGCCACGTCGACGACAAGCTGAACTCGGCCCAGCTGTCGGCCTGGAGCCCGGTCGAACTGGGCCCGGTCAGCCGGATCAAGTTCGGCGCGCGCTTCTCGGACCGTGAGAAGTCGTTCCACCAGACCACCTGGAACCTGGCCACCACGGCCACGGCGCTGCCGGCGTCGTCGTTCGAGACGATCCGTGCGGAAGGCTACTTCCCGGCCCTGATGCTGAACGACTTCGACGGCACCGTGGGTTCGCTGTTCGGCGCGGGCGCGCTGTCGCCGGACGGCCGTGCGCAGACCACCAACGACCTGCTGGCCGGCTGGCGCGTGAAGGAGCGCAGCAGCGCCGTGTATGCCCAGGGCGACCTGGATGGCGAGATGTTCGGCCTGAAATACCGCGGCAACGTGGGCCTGCGCGTGGTGCATACCAGGCAGACCGGCTACGGCATGGAGTCGCGCAACGGCGCGGCGCCCACGGCGCTGGAAGGCGGCGCGTCGTACACCAAGGCGCTGCCGAGCGCGAACCTGATCCTCAACCTGGACGAGGCGCAGGAACACCAGCTGCGCTTCTCGCTGGCGCGTGCCATGTCGCGTGCGCCGATGGACGAGATGCGTGCATCGCGCTCGCTGTCGATCGACACCACGCCGGGTTCGAGCCAGCCGCTGACGGGCAGCGCCGGCAATCCGGGCCTGCTGCCGATGATGGCCAACCAGGCCGACCTGTCGTACCAGTGGTACTTTGAACAAGGCTCGCTGCTGTCGGCCGGGCTGTTCTACAAGAAGGTGGGCAGCTACATCGGCATCACCAGCGACACCACCACGATCGACGGCCGCCAGGCCACCATCACCCGCTCGATCAACGGCGACGGCGGCTATGTGCGCGGGCTGGAACTGGCTTACCAGCAGGCCTTCACGATGCTCCCGGCACCGTTCGACGGCCTGGGCATGTCGGCCAACTTCTCGTACAACGAAAGCAGCATCAAGGAGTTCACCGGCGATTTCCCGATGGTGGGCCTGATGCGGCGCAATGGCGGTGTCACGCTGTGGTACGAGAAAAACGGCTTCGAGGCGCGCCTGCAGGCCAACTACCACAGCCCGTTCGTGCGCATGCCGCGCTGGAACGCCGGCTACCTGGTCGAGAATGCCGAAGAGACCTACGTCTCCGCCAACATCTCGAAATACCTGACGCCGCAACTGCAACTGCACCTGGGGCTGGACAACATCACCAACCAGCGCGTGATCCACAAGCAGGGCGGCAACCAGTACGTGCAGAACGTGATGGAATACGGCCGGCGCTACAACATCGGGCTGGCATACAAGTTCTGATCGCTGCGTAACCCCGCGAAACCGCCGGTGACCGAAAGGTGCCGGCGGTTTTTTCTTGGCGCGCCGTTGCCAGAAAAACGGTGACAGTCACCATTTTCCAGGAAACGTTGCAAAAGAATCGGTGACAGGCTCCGTTTTTCACAGGTTCCGCTTTTCCGGAAACATTGCAAAAGAATCGGAGCCTGTCACCGTTTTCCAGGAAACGTTGCAAAAGAATCGGAGCCTGTCACCGGTTTTCGGGAAATGTTGCAAAGGAATCGGAGCCTGTCACCGGTTATTGGGGCATGCCTGAACCAGCGGTAGTGAAAACGTTTGCAATCATTGTCGTGATTTTATTAAATAAAAGACACTGCGGGTGATCCATTTTTGGTCGAGCCAAATCTATACTGGCCTGACCAATATGACCTTGAAGGAGGCGAAAAATGGAGACACGACGTAGTGGGGACAGCGGAGCGGCCATGCCGTGCCGGGCGGCGCTGGGAATGGTGGCCGCGGCGCTGTTGATGCAGGGGTGCGGGGGGCAGGCGGGCGGCGAATCCGTCGCCGGGCAGGGCGGCAGCGTGACGATGGCGGCAATGGCCCGGCAGGACGCGGCGCTGCAAGCCGCGCCGGCACGGAACATGGATGCGAACCTGCATGCCGCCGCGGCCACCGGCTGGGCATCGCAAGGGGCGGGCACCACGGGCGGTGCCGGTGCGCCGGCCAGCAATATCTATGTCGTGCGCAACTGGGCCGAACTGAATGCGGCGCTGGCGAACACCAACAGCCCCACCTATGCCACCGATCCCGCCGCGGCCAAGCTGGAGCCGAAGATCATCCGGATCGTCGGCACCATCTACGGCACCGACCTGGGCAACGGCAGGCTGGCCGACGAGGCCTACTACAAATCGCTCAACGCCACCGCCGCCAAGTGGGACTTCAACCTGTACCTGCAAAGCCTGGACACGGCCTTCATGGCCGACCTGAACGCCAGGGTGGCGCAGGGCGACCCGGAAGCGATCGCCCTGCGCGCGCGGATCTCGGCACTGAGCTCGGCGCGCAGCACGCTGCGCAACCTCCAGAAAGCGCAGATCCAGTTCATCATCCCGTCCAACACCACCATCGTCGGCGTGGGCCGCGATGCCAGGGTGGTCGATGGCTATTTCTCGATCAACGCCACGCCCAACATCATCATCCGCAACCTGGAATTCCAGGCGCCGCAGGACCTGACGCCCAGCTGGGACGGCAAGAGCGCCTGGGATTCCCGCTACAAGGCCATCTCCGTGGTGACCGGCAAGCAGCTGTGGATCGACCATTGCACGCTGAGCGACGGCACCCCCGCCGAGGAGATCGTCACCATCAACGGCGTCACGTCGCACGTCAACCGCTTCGACGGCCTGATCGACATCGAGGACAGCAGCGACTACGTCACCCTGTCGTACAACGTCTTCAAGAATCACGACAAGACCAATATGGTGGGCGGTTCGGGCGACGGGAACGGCGCCAAGGAACGCGACTTCAACCGCATCACCTTCCATAACAATGTGTGGGACAACATTGCCCAGCGCGCGCCGCGCGCCCGCTTCGGCCGCATCCACGTCTACAACAATTACTACCGGGGCGACACTTCCGCGACAGCGAAATACCGCCTCGGCTACTTCATCGGCATGGGTGCGGAATCGAAGATCCTGTCCGAATCGAATGCGTTCGAGATCAGCGGTCCGGAGGCCGGCGCCGCGAAAGTCATGTCGAACCTGAACGGCTACCAGTTCAAGGACGTGGGCTCGTGGATCAATGGCGTTCCCGCTTCCGCGGCGCTGGAGGCGGCGGCCAGGGCGGCGCTGGAGAACAACTGGGCCAAGGTGGTGGCCGCGGCGGCCAGCAGCGGCTTCACGGTGGGGCCTTATACCAATGAGCTGGGCTGGACGCCAGCGTACGACTACCGGCCGGGCGCATCGTTCCAGGAGGTCAAGATGCACAACCTGGCCACGGCCGGCTCGGGCAAGGTGGCGATCGACGGGGCGAACCTGGACGTCACGTCGAGTTTTTCGCTGCTGCGCTCGGGCCTCGCCTGGAACCGCATCACCGGCAAGTACAGCGCCGCCATCACCCTCACCAACACCGGCGGCGCCGCGCTGGCTGGTCCGTTCCAGCTGGTGCTGGACCAGCTCCCGGCCGGTGTCGCCCTCGACAATGCCAGCGGCACCCGCGACGGTGCACCGTACATTACGCTCGCGGCCGACGACATCGCCCCCGGCGCCTCGGTCACGGTACCGCTGGTCTACAGCAATCCCGGCAAGCTGGCCATCAGCTACACCAATGCCGTCTACGTCGGCTACTTCTGAAAGCGAGGCAACGCATGATGAAAAACCTGAAGCATCGTTTGAGTTTTTGCCTGGCCACGCTGGCCCTGCTGTTCAGCCACGCCGCCAGCGCGGCGCTCTACCACGTCAGCGTCGATACCCGCGCCTTCACCGGCCAGGCCTTGCTGGACTTTACCTTCCTGGCCAACGCCGGGGCCACGCCGGCCCGCGCCATCCTGGATAATTTCAACGGCGAGTTCGGCGCCGTGTTCGATGCGTCGCCCGGCGTGACTGGCACGATGCCGGCCGGCGTGGTGCTGGGCAACCAGGACGGCGGCGATTACCTGACCCAATACGTCCAGTTGGGAGGATTGTTCAGCTTCGATATCCGCTTCGACGGCGCCTTCGCCACCACGGAGAACATCGACGCGTCGCTGTTTGCCGCCACGCTGTACAACGCCGACCTGACTGGCTATATCGGCGATGCGGGCAGCCTGGTCGAGTTCGCGCTGGTGCCCCAGGTCAACGGCATTCCGGGCGGCGTCAGCGTGGTGGCATCGAATGGACTGGCCCAGGTATCGGCAGTGCCGGAACCGTCTTCGCTCTTGCTGGCACTGGGCGGCCTGGGCCTGCTTGCCCTGCACCGGCGCCGCCGATCCTGAAGGACCGCAAGCAAAAACGCGGGCAAAAAAAAAGCCGGCTCTGGGAGCCGGCTAAATCCAATTCTCAGAAAGAAGTGGAGGAGACGGGAGTGATTATGATGCGCTGCCGCATATTGATCCACTTTATTTTAAGAATGCCCATCATTCCCACTGTGAATATCACGGGTTCTTTTCGCAGGTCACCAGGGCGTCGGCACGGATCGCATCGCCCATGATGCCGGCGCCATTGGCGATCGTGCAAGTCTGGCCGTCCGGCTGGTTAAAGATCGTCACGCCATACGGATCGCCGACAGCAATGTTGTCGAAGCTGGCCGTTGGCGAAGCTACCGTCACCGGCAGCACGGTCGAGCCGTTGATGAGCTGCAGGTTGGCGCCGGTCAGGCCCTTGACGGACACCACGACCGAGTAACGGTTCTGGGTGCAGTTGAGCGCCACGGTGACCGCTTCCATGCGGCCGGCGGTACCCGCCGTGCTGGGCGGATTGCAGGTCATGTGCTGCGGCTGGGTCTTGATCACCACGTTGTAGTTGCTGCCGTATTCGACCGTGCGCGGGAAGCTGAAGTCGGTGGCGCCGACCGGTACCGAGATCACGTCGTCGCCATTGGCCAGTTGCAGGCCCGGATTTGACAGCGGCACCTTGTTGCCTTTCGCATCATAGAACGCGCCGGTGATCGTGAATTCCGACTTGCCGCCGCAGCCTGCCAACGCCATGACCGCTGCCAGCACCGCCGTGCCCAGGTATGTTGCTTTCATCTAGTTCTCCAGTAAGTGGCGGTGATCAGGAAGCGCGCGGAACGCACGAGACCGCGAGATTCAGCTTGTCGCCCGACGGCATCGTGCCGGTGGGGTTGTCCACGGTGCAGGCCAGTCCCTCGGGTTGCTGCAGCACCGTCACGCCGTAGGCGGCGCCGTCGAATACCTTTCCGGGGAAGACAAAGTCGGGGCCGGTGTTGGGACGGATCGTGACGGTCATGTTACCGAGCGCCAGCACCAGCTGGTCCTGCGTCAGGCCGGTCACGGTGCCGCCCAGCTGGTAGCTGTTGGTTTCGCAAATGACCCTCGGCCGCAGCGCGGTGTAGTAATTGGCCTTGATATTCTTGCCCGAAGCTTCGTCCACGCGGCATTCGGCGGCGGTAGGCTGGGTCTGGACTTCGATGTTGATCGTGGAATCCTCGGCGATCAGGTTCGGGAAATAGACCTGGGAACTGCCCGCGGCGACGGACACGGTCTGGTCGCCGTTCTTCAGGACCAGGCCAGGCTTGGCCAGGCCTTCGACCGTCACCAGCAGCGTCAGGTTGCCGTTGTCGTCACCGCCGCAGCCGGCCAGCATCGCGGCGCACAGCGCGCCTGCGGTTGCGCGCGCATACATACTCTTCATAACAATAACAATCTCCAAATTGATCGGGGCGGATGCCGGGCGGCGGCTGACCCGGCAGCGGCACGGCCGGGCCGGAAGCGGCGCGTACTGAGCCGGAAGCGGCGCCTATTTTAGTCCATTTGGCAAGCCCGGAGGCGCTAATTCCTTGTAACGACCTGTGTCATCGCCGCGCCTTCACGGCACGCGCGCGACGGCGCAGGACGATACACGCCCCTGCAACTGGCAGCGGTTGCGCACATTGCCGCCGCGGTCGTGCACCGCCACCTGCCAGGTATCCGGCCCGGTGCGTTCCATCGTCATGAAGCCGAAGCCGCCCTGCCAGGCGCTGAAATGGGCGATCACGGCGCCGGGCGCCGGCTGGATGGCGGATACCTCTTCCGGCAGCGGCACCACGTCCTCCATCGTGCCGGAGAAACCGGCCACGAACTGGCTCGGATGGCTGGTCTTGAAGCTGGCCTGTTGCCACATATGCACGTGGCCGGACAGCAGCGCCTGCACGCGGGGCGGCAGCAGCAGCGGATTGACCGAGCCGAAGCTTTGCTGCAAGCCCGCGTCGCCCAGTTCCAGGCGCAGCTGGCTGGCCTTGTCGAGGCTGGCGCCGAAGCCGAGCACCGGGTGGTGGTTCGCCAGCAGGTTCCAGGTGGTGCGCCGCGACAGCGTTTCAGCCTGCAGATAGGCGTCGCGGTAGCGGGCAAAGCCGGTGTCGCCCGGTTGCAGGCCGCGCCACGACGTGGCGGCCGTGTCCACCACGAGCAATTGCGCGTCGCCCCCCAGCGGCACCGCATACGGATCGCTGTAGTTGCCGATGGCGTCGTCGGCCGGCACATTGCAGTCGCGGCCGGCCTGCAGCGGGCGGGGATCGAGGAAGCGCCACCAGCCCTGGCCGGCCCGGGTGCAGCTTTCATGGTTGCCGCGCACCACCACCCACGGGGCGGCCCGCAGCAGGGGTTCGGCAGGCAGGAAGAAATCCTCGCGCCAGGTATCCCAGCCATAACCCCACGGGCTGCCGGCACAGCCGGCGTTGCCGTCCGGGCAAGGATTCTCGCGATAGTGGTAGTCGCCCACGTGGACCACGAGGTCCGGCTGCCAGCGGGCCGCCGCCGCCGCCACGCCGGCGAAGGGGAATTGCTCCGGATCGTTACACGCCTGCCAAGGCATGATCGGCCTTCTTCAGGCGGCAGCCCGTGTCGCCGATGACGACGATGCGCCGCGCCTCGTGCTGTGGCAGCGGCAGCGGGGTGCCGGCCAGCGCAGCCCGCTGGGTACCCGCCGGCAGCGGCGCCTCGCAGGCGAGCACGGGAAACGCCGACGGCTTCGAATCGGCGGGCCCCGATGCGGTCGGCCGCTGCGCGATCGTGGCCGGGGCGGCGCGGACCGACATCGGCACCGGCCTGCCATCCACGTCCAGCGTGGGGCAGGCCGCGGCGACGGTGATCACGCGGGCCGTGGCGGCGCCTTCCTCGCCCAGGACCACGTAGCTGGAGAGCACGTCCGGCGGCAGCGGCGCGGTGGTGGCGCAGCCAGCGAGGAGGGCGGCGGCAAGCGAGGCAGGCAGGAGCGATGTAACAGGCAGCAGACGCATGATGACCCCGGTTCGATGTCAGTCCGCTAATTTAGCACCAAGTAAATACCAATGCGACAGCATGCCGGGCCTTTCGGGCCGGGCCATGCGACAATGGCGCCATGAACGACATCGCACGACCCAAAGCCATCCTGTTCGACCTGGACGATACGCTGTGGCCGATCGGCCCGGTGATCGCCGAAGCGGAACGGGGCCTGCATGCCTGGCTTGCCGAACACGCGCCGAAGGTGGCGCAGGCCTTCACGATCGAACAATTGCGGGAACAGCGCATGGCGCTGCTGGCGGAAAAGCCGGAACACCACCTGGACCTGATCGGCCTGCGCCGCGCCGCGCTCGAAGCGGCGTTCCGGCACGTGGACGAAGACCTGGCCCGGCTCGACGGGGCGATCAAGCATTTCACGGCGGCCCGCAACACCGTGGAGCTGTACCACGACGTGCTGCCCGGCCTGCATCGCCTGGCCGAGAAAGTCACCCTCGGTTCGGTCTCGAACGGCAATGCGGACCTTGAAGTCATCGGTCTCGCCCACCATTTCAAGGTATCGCTGGCGGCCAGCCGTTTCGGCAAGGCGAAACCCGACCCCGGCATCTTCCTGGCGGCGTGCGAAGCGCTCGGCGTGGCGCCCGGCGAAACCGTCTACGTGGGCGACGACCTGCGCCTCGACGTGGAAGGCGCGCAAAAGGCGGGCCTGCGGGCGGTGTGGATGAACCGCACGGGCAGCACGGCCCACCTGGAAGCGGGCATCGTGCCCGACGCGATCTGCCGCGACGTGGGCGAGCTGATTGCGTGGCTGGAACAACAGTTAGCCGATTGAATTCCCGGCGCGCGCCCCGCGGTGCATAATGAAAGCCTAGCCTGTGAACCGATCATGCAACTCGATACCCGTGCCCAAACCCTGCTCAAAGCCCTCGTAGAGCGCTATATCGCCGACGGCCAGCCTGTCGGCTCGCGTGCGCTGTCGAAGATTTCCGGCCTTGACCTGTCGCCGGCCACGATCCGCAACATCATGGCCGACCTGGAAGAACTCGGTTATGTCGCCAGTCCGCACACATCCGCCGGGCGCGTGCCCACGCCGCGCGGCTACCGCATCTTCGTCGACACGCTGCTGACCGTGCAGCCGATCGACGAGCGCGATGTCGAATCCAGGTTGCGCCCGCAGGCGCAGCCGCCGCAAAAACTGATCGCCACCGCGGCGCAAATGCTGTCGTCGCTGTCCCAGTTCGCCGGCGTGGTGATGAGCCCGCGCCGCGAATCGGCGTTCCGGCAGATCGAATTCCTGCGCCTGGGCGAGAAACGCATCCTGCTGGTAATCGTGGCGCCCGGCGGCGATGTGCAGAACCGCCTGCTGCTGACGGACGTCGACTACACGCCGTCCCAGTTGCAGCAGTCCGCCAACTTCATCAACCAGCATTACAGCGGCCTGGCGTTCGACGAGGTGCGCACGCGCATGCAGGGCGAGCTGCGCCAGCTGCGCGACGACATGGGCCGCCTGATGCAGGCCGCGGTGGAGGCGGGCAGCGAAGCGATGGCCGAAGCCGGCGAGGACATGGTGATTTCCGGCGAACGCAACCTGCTGTCGGTCAGCGACCTGTCGTCGAACATGACGTCGCTGCGCCAGATGTTCGACATGTTCGAGCAAAAGACCGGCCTGATGCAGTTGCTGGACGTGTCCTCGAAGGCTTCCGGCGTGCAGATCTTCATCGGGGGCGAATCGACCCTGGTGCCGCTGGACGACATGAGCGTGGTCACCGCGCCGTACGAAGCCAATGGCCGCATCGTCGGCACGCTCGGCGTGATCGGGCCGACCAGGATGGCGTACGAACGGGTGATCCCGATCGTGGACATCACGTCGCGGCTGCTGTCGAACGCGCTCAGCCAGAACTAATCGAAGCTCACCCCAAGTGCAAATTCCGGGGTCAGAAGGGAGTCCTGGCATGCATGCCAGGACCGTTGCGCAGGCGCGAAGCAGGCTTCGCGAAACCCCTGCTACACCCCGGCGGGGCAGAGCAGGGGTTTCGAGGAGCGCTGCTCCTCGCCTGCGTAGCGGTACCGGCATGCATGCCGGTACTCCTCCCTGACCAGCCCTTCGCTGTTGGGGTGAATGCATGTGCTTTCCATGTGTTGCGTGACGCTTAACTTAACGGCATAGGGTCTGAGGTGTACCGGGTTTCGTGGACATCCTAAACAAGAGACAATACGTCTCAGAGGAATCCATGACAACCAAGCCAGAAAAATCCCCATCTGAAGATGCTGCCGCCGAACGGCAGCGTCGTTCTGTTTACACCAAACAATTCAAGCTTGCCGCTGTTGCTCGTCTTAACGATGGCAAACAGACGGCGGAAGCGCTGGCACTGGAGCTGGGCGTCAGGCGCAATCAGCTCTATAAATGGGCCAAGGCCCTAGAGCAAAAGGGGCCGGAGGCCAGCTTCAGTTCGCGAGGGCGTAAGCCGGCGAGTGAAGAAAGTGAGATCGTGCAATTAAAGCATCAGTTGGCTCGCGCCCAGGAGGAGCTGGCCATCCTAAAAAAGTTCGACGCGTACTTGAAGCGACAGAAGCAGTGAAGTACGCCGCCATTGAAGAACTCCGCAATCACTTCCCTGTGAAAGCGCTGTGCCGCGTGCTGGAGATTAGTCGCAGCGGCTTTTATGCCTGGCGCCGCCGGCCACCTAGCCGACGTAGCCAGGAGGATCTCTCACTACGTGAGAAAATTCGGTGCCTGCACGACTCGAGTCACCAGGCTTTGGGAGCGGTGAAGACGTGGCACCAACTGAACAGCGATGGCGTAGAGTGTGGCAAGCATCGCGTTGCGCGATTACGCAAACTTGAGGGCATTGAGGCACTGCGCAAGGCAAAGTTTCGCGTCATGCGTGCCCATCAGCACACAGAGCCACCGGCCCCTAACTTGCTCGACCGAGTTTTCACCGTGCCCTTACCGAACAAGGCATGGGTCAGTGACATCACTACCATCCACACCCGCGAAGGCTGGCTACATCTGGCCATTGTTCTTGACCTGTTTGCTCGCCGGATCGTTGGCTGGGCCATGAGCCCTCGTCAAGATGCAATGCTGCCGATTGCCGCGCTCCAGATGGCGATCGTGCAGCGCCGGCCGGCACCAGGACTAATATGCCATACCGATCAAGGCTCAGTTTATGGCTCAAAGGAGTATCGGAACGTGCTCGAGACGAACGACTTAATCCCAAGTATGAGCCGACGTGGAAACTGTCATGACAACGCTGTGGCGGAGAGCTTTTTCTCCACAGTGAAGAACGAAAAAACCCGCCACATCATCTTTACGACACGGGCCGAAGCGATCACTCAAATATCCGACTACATCGAGCTGTACTACAATCTGCGGCGGCCCCATCAAACGCTGGGGTACCGCAGCCCGATCGAAATCGAAAAACAGCATCAGATGCTTAATTGAAGCGTCTACGTAACCCGGGACATCTCAGTCTGTCCCCGGTGCATAGTCGCGCCGCATGAAAAAAACGGCCCTCGCGGGCCGTTTTGCTGTCAGGCATTAATGCCGGTGCGGGCAATTCTCCTTCGTGCAGCTGCCATAGATCGCCAGCGCATGCTCGGCGATCCTGAAGCCGCGTTCGGCGGCGATGCGCTGCTGGCGGGCTTCGATTTCCTCGTCGACGAATTCCTCGACGCGGCCGCAATCGAGGCACACGAGGTGGTCGTGGTGGGAACCCTGGTTCAGTTCGAAGATCGCCTTGCCGCTTTCAAAGTGATTGCGGTTCAACAGGCCGGCCTGTTCGAACTGCGTCAACACGCGATAAACGGTGGCGAGACCGACGTCCATATTGTCGGCCAGCAAGATCTTGTAGACATCTTCGGCCGTCAGGTGACGCACGGAACTGTTCTGGAAGATGTCGAGAATCTTCAGGCGCGGCAGGGTGGCCTTCAGGCCGCTGGCCTTAAGGTCGGTGGGGCTGTTACTCATGTTCGGTAGTCGGTTTAGGCTGGAGTGCTTTATGATATAGCGTTTCGGCACTTCCGCTCAATCGATTTGAGGTCACTTATGCGCGTCACCCAAGCGTCACCGTCGTCCGTCCCGCCTGCTGTCTTGCCAGAGATGAATCAGCTGAAATCCCGCGTACCCCTGCTGGCAGCGGCTGCCTGCGTGGCGCTCGCACTGGGCGGCTGTGCCGGCAAGACCGTGCTGGGGCCGAAAGAAGGCGCGCAGGTGGCACAGCAGGCCAACCCCGTCGTCGATCCGGCCAACGGCGCCGTGACCACCAAGGCATCGCAGATCCAGCGCTTCATGTGGTTCTTCTCGCCGTACCGTCCCGATATCCAGCAAGGCAACTTCGTCTCGAAGGAAATGCTGGCGCAACTGAAACCGGGCATGACGCGCGACCAGGTGCGCTTCATCATGGGTTCCCCATTGCTGAACGACATCTTCCACGAGAACCGCTGGGATTATCCGTTCCGCTTCGCGCGCGGCGACGGCGAGCTGACCACGAGCAGCGTGGTCCTGCATTTCGACAAGGAAGGCAAGCTGGAAAAGTTCGAAGGCGGCGAGCTGCCGACCGAACGCGAATACATCGCCCGGATCGCCGGCCCGATCAAGCAATTCCAGAAAGACGAAAAGCGCAACAGCGAGAACCAGCCGGCCGCGCAGCGCGCGCCGCTGCCGAGCGGCCAGGATTCGGGCAACCGCAACCCGGTCGAGATCAGCACGCCGCCGGCCGGCCAGTAAAGCCAGCGAAAAAGCACGCCAACAAGAACAACACAGGATAACCCTATGACCACACTGAACATCGCCATTGCCGGCGCCGGCGGCCGCATGGGCCGCATGCTGGTGGAAGCCGTGCTGAATGCCGATGACCTGCGCCTGTCCGGCGCGCTCGGCATCGCCGGCAGCGACGGCCTGGGCCAGGATGCCGCGGCGTTCCTGGGCAAGGCATCCGGCGCGATCGTCACCGCCGACCTGGCCGAAGGCTTGCGCGGCGCGGACGTGCTGATCGACTTCACCCGCCCCGAAGGCACGCTGGCGCACGCCGAATACTGCGCCGCGCACGGCGTCAAGCTGGTGATCGGCACCACGGGCTTCGACGATGCCGGCAAGGCCGCGCTGAAGGCTGCCGCCGAAAAAACGGCGATCGTGTTCGCGCCGAACATGAGCGTGGGCGTCAATGTCACGCTCAAGCTGCTGGAACTGGCCGCGAAAAGCCTGTCCACCGGCTACGACATCGAGATCATCGAAGCGCACCACCGCCACAAGGTCGACGCGCCGTCCGGCACCGCACTGAAGATGGGCGAAGTGATCGCCGACGCGCTGGGCCGCGACCTGAAGGAATGCGCCGTGTACGGCCGCGAAGGCGTGACCGGCGAGCGCGATCCGTCGACGATCGGCTTCGCCACCATCCGCGGCGGCGACATCATCGGCGACCACACCGTGCTGTTCGCCGGCACCGGCGAGCGCATCGAGATCAGCCACAAGTCCAGCAGCCGCGCCGGCTATGCGCAAGGCTCGTTGCGCGCCTCGCGCTTCCTGGCCGACAAGGCCACCGGCCTGTTCGACATGTACGACGTGCTGGGCCTGAATACCTGATCCCGCGCCGGCGCGATGGAACACTTCACCTTCGCAGGATACTGGGAACGCGGCGACGCGATCAGCCACGCCATCGCCTGGCTGCTGCTGGCGATGTCGCTGGCGAGCTGGTTCTTCATCCTGTCGAAAGGGCTGATGTCCTGGCGGGTGCGCCGCAGCGCCCGCGTGGTGCAGCGGTTCTGGGATGCGCCCACGCTGGCCGACGGCGTGGCGGTGGTCTCGGCGGGTGACGCGGAAGGCATCTACCTGGCGCTGGCCGAGCAGTGCACGGTCCCGGCGCCCGAGGGCAAGGGCAATTCCCTCGGCACCGCGGTGGGCCGGTTCCGAGCAGGTCACGCGGCTGTTGCGCGATGCGATCCACCGCTCCACGGTGCGGCTCGAATCGGGCCTGACATTGCTGGCGTCGATCGCTTCCACCGCGCCGTTCGTCGGCCTGCTGGGCACCGTATGGGGCATCTATCATGCGCTGGCGGCCGTGTCCTCGTCCGGTGCCGTGGAAATCGACAAGGTGGCCGGCCCCGTCGGCGAAGCGCTGATCATGACCGGCGTGGGCCTGATGGTGGCGATCCCCGCCGTGCTGGCCTATAACGGCTTCAACCGGGTCAACCGCCTGACGCTCTCCGAGCTCGACGCGTTCGCCTACGACCTGCACGCGTACCTGACCCAGGACGCGGCGAAGCACTGAACGGAGCTTGGCAATGGCATTCGGCGGCTTCAACCATCACCGGCAAAAGGAATCGATGGCCGACATCAACGTCACGCCGATGGTGGACGTGATGCTGGTGCTGCTGGTGATCTTCATCCTCGCCGCACCGATGTTTACGCACGCGGTGAAGCTCGACCTGCCGAAGGCCCAGGCATCCGGCGCGCCGCAGCCGGCCGACGCCGTGCGGATTTCCATCGATGCCGCCGGCACCGTGTACTGGAACGAGGAAGCCGTGCAGCCGGCCGAGCTGCAGCCGCGCCTGGCCGGCGCTGCGCGGCGCGACCCGCAACCCGAACTGCAACTGCGCGCCGACCGCGCCACCCGCTACGAAGCGGTGGCGCAACTGATGGCGGCGGCACAGCAGGAAGGCTTGACGAAGCTGGTCTTCGTCACCGACCCGAAGGAAAATGAATAATGGCCAGCATCACCCTGGACGGCGCGGCGATCCGCGACGAAGCAAGTTTTCACGCCGCCAGCCGCGCGGCATTCGGTTTCAACGACCATGTGGCGCCCACGATGGATTCGTGGATCGACGCCCTGTCCTACCTGCGCGATGAAGAGGGCATGACGAAGTTCCGGCTCAAGCCGAACGAAGTCCTGGAAATCGCCATCACCGGTTCGGCGGCGATGAAGGCCGCGGTGCCGGACCTGCTCGAGGAAATCGCCTTCTGCATCGGCGGCATCAACGAGCGCTACGAGGATTACGGCGAAAAGCCGGCGCTCAAGCTCGTGCTGAAGTAGGGCGGCCATGGGCGCCAGCGGCGACGGCATTCCGGCATGGCTGGCCGAAGCGCTGGCCGGCCGTCCCGAACTCGTCATCGTCGCACCGCGGCGCTACCGGCTGCGTGCCATGGATATCGACCAGCCCGCGCTGATGATTCCGCTGGCGGGCAGGAAGATCCTTGCAGAGGGGCAGACCGCGGCCGAACTGGGCCCGGGGCGCTACCTGATGATCCACCGCGCGCTGCGCTGCACGGTACAGAACATTCCCGAACACGGCGATTACCAGGCCTGGTGCATTGCCTTTCCCTGGCGCGTGATCGGCCTCGCGCGCACCCTGCTCGATGCGCATGCGCCGCCGCCCGTACCCGGCCCCAACCACTCCTGCGGTGCCCTGGCGGCGCTGCATGCCGAACTGGCGCACCTGCTCGCCGCGCAGTGCGGAGGCGCCGATCCCGGCACCCTGGATCACGCGCTGCTTGGCGTGTTGCTGGCGCTGCACCGCCATGGCGACGACCAGTTCCGGCTGGCTCAAGACCTGTCGGTGGCGGCGCGCGTGCGACTGGTCGTGGGCGCGGCGCCAGGCCGCGACTGGTGCTCGGCCGATCTGGAGGAAAGCCTGCACATGAGCGGGGCCACGCTGCGGCGCCGGCTGGCCGATGAAGGCACGTCGCTGCGCATCGTGCTGCGCGATGCCCGGCTGCACCACGCGCTGGCACTGCTGCAGACCACGCGCCGCCCGCTGCGCGCCATCGCCCTGGCGTGCGGCTACCGTTCGCTGCCCAGTTTTGCACGGCAGTTCGAGGCGCGCTTCGGCGTCGACCCCGTCGCCATCTCGAACGCGGCGCCGGGCCCGGACCGCACCCCCGCCGCATCGCGGAGCGTTCCCGGAACGTCGAGCGTTTCAGGTTGAGCGATGCGGGTTGAACGATCCGGGTTGAGCGATTCAGGTTGAGCGATTCAGGTTGAGCGATTCACGCTGATCATTGAGCGCATGGCGCGGGCACGCCGCGGCATCCTGATGCTTCCGTATCCATTGGAGAGCATCATGAAAACATCGACCACGATCCTCTGCGCCTGGCTGCTGCTGGGCGGCGCCGCCCAGGCGCTGGAATTGCGCAGCAGGGATTTCACGAATGGCGGCGCGCTGCCGGCCGCGCAGGTCTACCGCGGCTTCGGCTGCGACGGCGCGAACCTGTCGCCGCACCTGGCCTGGACCGACCCGCCCGCCGGCACGAAAAGCTTTGCCGTGACGGCCTACGACCCGGACGCGCCGACCGGCAGCGGCTGGTGGCACTGGGTCGTGTATGACCTTGCCGCGACCGTGCGGGCGCTCGAGAGTGGGGCGGGGCGGCCGGATGGATTGCCGGCGGGAGCCCGGCATGGGCGCACGGATTTCGGCACGATGGCATTCGGCGGCGCCTGCCCGCCGCCTGGCGACAAGGCCCACCGCTACGTGTTCACGGTGCATGCGCTGAAGGTGGACAAGCTCGACGTGCCCCCCGACGCATCGGCCGCGCTGATCGGCTACATGATCAACGCGAACCGGCTGGGCAGCGCGGCGGTGACGGCGACCTACGGCCGCTGAGGGGTGCATGCAGACCCGTGGAAGCCGACCGGCGCCGCAGGCTCGGGAAGCTGGCTTGTACAAGCTGACTTGTACAAGCTGAATTGTGGAAGCTGGCCTCGGGCCGCTGGACAGCGGCCCGAGGTGCGGGTTACTGCGCCTTCTCGCCCGGCGCCAGGGTCAGCACGTCGAAGCCGGTGGCCGTCACGGTCACCATGTGTTCCCACTGCGCCGACAGCGAGCGGTCGGCGGTCACCACGGTCCAGCCATCCGGCAGCGCGCGGGTCTGGTGCTTGCCGGCGTTGATCATCGGCTCGATCGTGAAGATCATGCCCGGCTCCAGCTTCAGGCCCATGCCGGGGCGGCCATAATGCAGCACCTGCGGGTCTTCGTGGTACACCATGCCGATGCCGTGGCCGCAATAGTCGCGGACCACCGAGAAGCCGGCGCTTTCCGCCACCGCCTGGATCGCATGGCCCACGTCGCCCAGCGTGGCGCCCGGCTTCACGGCGCGGATGCCGGCCCACATGGCGTCGTACGTCACTTCGCACAGCTTGCGGGCCGCCTTGCCGGGGTTGCCCACGTAGTACATGCGGCTCGTGTCGCCGAACCAGCCATCCTTGATCACGGCCACGTCGATGTTGATGATGTCGCCGTCCTTCAGCACCTTCTTCGGCGAAGGAATGCCATGGCATACCACTTCGTTGACGGAGGTGCAGACGGTCTTCGTGAAGCCGGCATAGCCCACGTTGGCCGGGATCACCTGCAGCACGTTGACGATGTAGTCGTTGCACAGCTTGTCCAGGTCTTCGGTGCTCACGCCCGGCTTCACGTGCGGGCCGATCATGGTCAGCACATCGGCCGCCAGCTGGCCGGCGACGCGCGACAGTTCCACCTGTTCCGGCGACTTGATCAGGATGGCATCGCTGTTCTTCTTACGCATCGTGCAGCGCCTCTCCTTTTACCGGCGTCAGCCGAAGAGGGCCCTGGCCGGTCTCGCCGCGCAGCAGCAGCTGGCACAGGTCGCTGTAGTTCAGGTCGGGATTGGTTTCGGCCAGCAGGCCGATGCGCAGCCAGTGCTCGGCCTGCGCATTGATCGAGCGGCTCAGTGCGCCGCTGGCGATGCGCAGGTTCTCATGCATCTGGTCGGAGATTTTTACGATGCCCATGTTGTCCTCAATATACGGTCCATATATGGAACGCATATTACCACAGCTCGGGCAATCGATATACGTTCGATGTACGTTCCATGTATCGAACGTATATCGCCGGGTCCGCTCAGCGCACGGCTTGCGGATCGAAATGGGGGTTATGGATGAGGGCCAGCACGTTGCCGAACGGATCCGCCAGTTCGGCCACCCTGATGCCGTCGCCCACATCCTGGATGGCCGAGTGCGTGCTGGCGCCCAGGCCGAGGATGCGGGCGACTTCGGCCTCGATGTCGTCGACGCCCCAGTAGACTTCCACGCCGGCCTTGCCCGGCTCGCCATCCGGCGTCAATCCCAGTTCGAAACCGCCGATGGCGAAGCCCACGTAGAACGGCTGGTCGAAGTACGGCGCGGCGCCGAACACTTCGCTGTACCAGGCCTTGGCGGCGGGCAGGTCTTTCACGGGATAGATGGCGGTGCGCAGTCCCTTGATCATGGCGTTCTCCTTCGGGTTGTCGATCGCGCCATCATGCCATCGGGGAACGGCAATGGATTGGAAAAATGGAAGGCGCGGGCGGCCGGCGCCGAGGCGCCGCGTCGTCCTTCACTTGTTGCCGATCTGCCTTGCCAGGAAATCCTCGATGCGTTGCCACAGGTCGATGCGGTTCTTCCGGGTTTTCCAGTCGTCGACGCTCGACGTGTATTCCAGCCACTCCGCCCGCGGGTTGCCGGCCTTCAGCGCTTTGTAGAAGCGCAGTCCTTCCGCATAGCCCACGGCTTCGTCATCGGTACCGTAGGCCAGCAGGGCGGGGCGCCTGATGTCCTTCAGTCTCGCATCGTCCGGATTTTTCCCATAGGTCGTCATGCCGGACCAGCTGATGCCGCACTGGAAGGTATCGGCGTCCCTCAGCAGGGCCATCATGGCGGCATAGCCGCCATAGCCGGTTCCAGCGATACACACCCGCGCCGGGTCCGCATGGCCGGACGCCACGGCCCATTTCACCGCATCGGCGATGTCGTCCTGCACGGCACGGCCGGATTGGCCGATGCCGGCTTCGGCATGGGCACGACCGAATCCTTTCACACCGCGCGGCTCGGGCTGCAGCACGGCATAGCCGCGCGAAGCGAGGAACTGGACCTCGGCATTCCAGAGCCAATGGCCACTGCGCTTGTGCGGGTCGGCGCCGACCAGCACGACGGTCGGCAGGCGCTTCGGCACGGCGACCTTGGGCAAGGTCAGGAAAACGGGAATCTGCCGGCCGTCGCGCGCCTTGTAGCGCTCCAGCGTCATCGACGCCATCCTGGCGGGATCGATACCTGGCGTGGCACCGCCCAGCGCGATCCGCTGTTTGGTCTCGGTGTTGTAGAGGATGTACGTGTGGTTCTGCACATCGGCATAGGTATCGATCAGCACGAACGGTGTTTCGCTGGCGCGGCCGCGCGAGATATTGTTCACCATGCCCGGCAGCAGCGCGTCGACTTCCTGCTGGATCGCCTTCATCCGTTCGTCGTGCCAGACGGTGACGTCGGCATCGGTCGTGAACCTGAAGCCCAGCAATGTCGTGTCGCTGACGATGGCCTCGCCGCTCGTGTCGAAACCGGGAGCGCTGACCAGCGACTTCGCCTCGAGGGTGTTCTTTGCCAGGTCGTACCGATAGATGGCGGCTTCGTCGCTGCCGTTCCGAGCGCTGACATACAGGGTATCGTCCACGTGGAGCAGCGGCTCGAAGCTGGCGGCGTCACGTTCGTCCCGGCTGTCGATCTGGCGCCACTCGCCCTTGTCGAGATAGAACGTCACGTGACGGCCTTCGCGCCGGGCGGTCGCGACGCGGGTGATGCCGTCGACATCGATCAGCGAGCGATAGGTGCCGTATGGCGCGTTGATCTTGTGGTGCACGCCGGTGCGGGCATCGATACGCTTCAGCGTCTCCCGGTTATCGGTGATTTCAACCGCCTGCACATATTCCCCATGCTTGGGCGGGAAGCCTTGGACGGTGAAGTTCGAACGCAGGTTGTTATCGCCCACATCGTCCTCGGCGAACGAACGCTTGCGGACCAGGGTTTCCGACAGGCCTATCCGGTTCTGGCCGTCGCGGTCGGCCGCGAACACGCCGGGTTTGCCGATACTGCCGCCGTGATCGACATTGATCAGGGTAAAGGCCAGGCGGTTGTCGCTGAGCCAGGTGAACATGTCGACATCGGCATTGCCGAAGCTGGAGACCGGTGTCGATTTACGCTCGATCGCGTCGAACACGACCAGGACGGTGCGGCCATGTGGCGCCACCATCCGGATCGCGACGAAGCGTCCGTTGGGCGACAGGCGGGCACCGGTGGTGGCGGACTTTTGAAAGAAGCTGGAGGCGGGGATGGGGGCGGGCGCTTCGGTGGCCGGCGCCATGGCGGGAAGCACGGTGCAGCCGGCCAGTGCCAATGCCCGAAGGATTGCTGTCATGGGATTTTACTTGTTATCAGTAACGAAATGAACGATAGCGCAGATTGGCGCTGCCGGGAAAAAATTCGCGCCACGAACCATGAGCCAGGAGGCAGCGGCAGGCAGCGTTGCTGGACCAGGTTCAGCCATGCCGTTCGAGGGTGGGCGTGCTGCCGGCGAAATCGCGGAAGTCCCGGACCAGGTGCGACTGGTCGAAGTAGCCGCAGTCGGCGGCCAGCGAGGCAAGGTCGCCATTGCGCGATGGATCGCGCAGCAGTTCCAGCGCGCGGCGGAACCGGCAGATCCGGGCAAACAGCTTGGGCGCGATGCCCACCTGCTGGCGGAACTGCAGGGCGAGGTGCTGGCGCGCGACGCGCAGCGTGTCAGCCAGCGCTTCCACCGGCAGCGCGCCATGCGAGGCTTCGAGCGCGGCGACGGCCCGCAGGCCGAGCGAAACCGCCGGCGCACCATCGGCCACTGCCAGCCGCCGCATCAATTCGCGCTCGACCAGCGCGATGCGCTGCCGGTCGGTCAGGTCGTCGGTCCACAGCGCATCGTCGAGGCGGTCGGCCGGCGAACGGCCCCACAGGTCGGCCAGTTGCGCCCGCGTATCCGTCAACGGGTGCAGGGGCGCGCCGAGGAACGCTCCGGCCGCCCCGGGCCTGAACCGCACCGCCACCGTGCGCACCGGCCGGGCCGCCGGCACCACGAACGAGGCGCTCATCATGCCTACCGCATACGCCTGCCGGCCATCGTCCTGCCACAGGATATCCACGCAATTGTCCGGCAGCACGCGGTGGACATGCGGCGCGGCCGCCGATACCGGTGCGGCCACGCGCGCCGTCCACAGGCACGCCACGTGCGCCCGCAATGCGGGATGCGGCGGATACTCCCGGTAAATCATGGCGTGCTCCCGCGCAGCCGCAACTTGCACATCATGAACCCGGGCATCTTGAGCTTGTATAATGTCCGGTTCATATCCATTTCACCATCTCCTCATTCTGCATCCATCATGCAAGACAAATATAGTCCCGCCGACGTTGAAAAAGCCGCGCAAGCGCACTGGAAAGCCATCGACGCCTATAAAGCCGTCGAAAACGACCCGCGTTTCCCGAAAGGCAAGTACTACGCCTGCTCGATGCTGCCTTACCCGTCCGGCAAGCTGCACATGGGTCACGTGCGCAACTATACGATCAATGATGTGATGTACCGCTACCTGCGGATGAACGGCTACAACGTGCTGATGCCGATGGGCTGGGATGCGTTCGGCATGCCGGCGGAAAACGCGGCCATGGCCAACAACGTGCCGCCGGCGCAATGGACGTACTCGAACATCGCCCACATGCGCTCGCAGATGGAAATGATGGGCCTGGCCATCGACTGGTCGCGCGAGATGACGGCCTGCAAGCCCGAGTACTACAAGTGGAACCAGTGGATGTTCCTGAAGATGCTGGAAAAAGGCATCATCTACAAGAAGACGGGTACCGTGAACTGGGATCCGGTCGACCAGACCGTGCTGGCCAACGAGCAGGTGGTCGATGGCCGCGGCTGGCGTTCCGGCGCGCTGATCGAAAAGCGCGAGATCCCGATGTACTACGCGCGCATCACCGACTATGCCGAAGAGCTGCTGGACTTCGTCGACAACAAGCTGCCGGGCTGGCCCGAGCGCGTGCGCATCATGCAGTCGAACTGGATCGGCAAGTCGACCGGCGTGCGCTTCGCCTTCCCGCACACCATCGCGGGCGATGACGGCCAGCTGATCGGCGACGGCAAGATGTACGTGTTCACCACGCGGCCGGACACGATCATGGGCGTCACGTTCTGCGCGGTCGCGGCCGAGCACCCGCTGGCCACGCATGCGGCGAAGAACAACCCCGAGCTCCAGGCCTTCATCGCCGAGTGCAAGATGGGCTCCGTGATCGAGGCCGACATGGCCACGATGGAAAAGAAGGGCATGCCCACCGGCCTGTTCGTCACGCACCCGCTCACCAATGAACAGGTGGAAGTCTGGGTCGGCAACTACGTGCTGATCACCTACGGCGACGGCGCCGTGATGGGCGTGCCCGCGCACGACGAGCGCGATTTCGCGTTCGCCAACAAGTACAGCCTGCCGATCAAGCAGGTGATCACCACCGCCGAGAACAAGGAATACTCGACCGCCGAATGGCAGGAATGGTACGGCGACAAGGCCGTTTCCATCGTCACCAATTCCGGCAAGTACGACGGCCTGCACTACGCCGAGGCCGTGGATGCCGTCGCCGCCGACCTGGCCGCGCTGGGCCTGGGCGAGAAGAAGGTCACGTTCCGCCTTCGCGACTGGGGCATTTCGCGCCAGCGCTACTGGGGCACGCCGATCCCGATGATCAACTGCGCCGATTGCGGCGCCGTGCCGGTGCCGGAAAAAGACTTGCCGGTGGTGCTGCCGGAAGACTGCGTGCCGGACGGTACGGGCAACCCGCTGAACAAGCATGAAGCCTTCCTGAAGTGCGACTGCCCGAAGTGCGGCAAGCCCGCGCGCCGCGAGACGGACACGATGGATACCTTCGTCGATTCGAGCTGGTATTACATGAAATATACGTCGCCCGGTTCGGAGTCGATGGTCGATGCGCGCAACGACTACTGGATGCCGATGGACCAGTACATCGGCGGCATCGAGCACGCCGTGCTGCACCTGCTGTACGCGCGCTTCTGGACGAAAGTCATGCGCGACTTCGGCCTGGTGAAATTCGACGAGCCGTTCGTCAACCTGCTGACCCAGGGCATGGTGCTGAACGAAACGTACTACCGCGAGGAAGCGAACGGCAAGAAGACGTGGTTCAACCCGGCCGACGTGGAACTGACCACGGACGACAAGGGCCGCCCGGTCTCCGCGCTGCTGAAGGCCGATGGCCAGCCGGTGCAGATCGGCGGCACGGAAAAGATGTCGAAGTCGAAGAACAACGGCATCGATCCGCAGGCGCAGATCGAGCAGTACGGCGCCGATACGGCACGCCTGTTCACCATGTTCGCCTCGCCGCCGGAGCAGACGCTGGAATGGTCGGGCAGCGGCGTGGAAGGTGCCAACCGCTTCCTGCGCCGTGTCTGGGCCTATGCCTACGCGCAGAAGGACCGCGTGGCGGCCGCCAATGCCGTGCTCACCGCAACGGCCACGACGGACGCCGGCAAGACGCTGCGCCGCGAACTGCACAAGGTGCTGCAGCAGGCCGACTACGACCTGAAGCGCATCCAGTACAACACCGTGGTATCGGCCTGCATGAAGATGCTGAACACGCTGGAATCGGCCAAGCTCGATGACAGCGCCGAATCGTCGGCCGTGATTTCCGAAGGCCTGTCGATCTTCCTGCGCCTGCTGAACCCGGTCGCGCCGCACATCACGCATGCGCTGTGGTCGGAGCTGGGCTATGCCGCCGCCAGCAAGGACATCCTCGATACGGCCTGGCCGCAGGTCGACCCGGCCGCGCTGGAACAGTCCGAGATCGAGATGATGATCCAGGTGAACGGCAAGCTGCGCGGTTCCGTGAAGGTGCCGAAGGCGGCCGACAAGGCCGCCATCGAAGCCGCCGCGCTGGCCGAGGAAAGCGTGCAGAAGTTCATCGAAGGCACGCCGAAGAAGGTCATCGTGGTGCCCGGCAAGCTGGTCAACATCGTGGTGTAAGGCATATGACGACTCTGAAGGGAATCATCCGGAACACGGTGCTGGCCGCCGCGCTGGCCAGCACGGGCCTGGCGCTGAGCGGCTGCGGCTTCCACCTGCGCGGCTCGGGCGGCAACTACACGCTGCCGTTCACGTCGATGTACGTGGGCCTGCCGGAGTCGTCGCCGCTGGCCATCGACCTGAAGCGCAATATCCGCGTCAACGGCAACACCACCGTCGCCAGCGACCCGCAGTCGGCCGATGCGACGATCGAGGTCATCACCGACCCGGAAAAAACGCGCAGCAAGTCGATCCTGTCGCTGAACAGCGCCGGCCGCGTCAGCGAATACCTGCTGGCCTATAACATCCTGTTCCGCGTGAAGGACCGGACCGGCCGCGAACTGCTGGGCCCCACGCAGATCACGCTGACCCGCCCGATCACGTTCAGCGAAACCCAGCTGCTGGCGAAGGAGCAGGAAGAAGCCCAGCTGTACCGCGACATGCAGAAGGACCTGGTGCAGCAGATGATGCGCCGGATGGCGGCCATCAAGCCGTCGCGTCCCGATGCCACGCCGACCAGCACCGTCAGCCCGCTGACGCTGCCGGGCGTGGTATCGCCGGGTTCGGTGGCCGCGCCGGCCGGCACGCCGACCACGGTGCAGCCGGCCTCCGCGCCGGCCGAGAAGGCAACCGAGCCGGCACTGCCGACCCGCCAGGAATAGCATGCAACTGCGGGCTGACGCGCTGGACGGCCACCTGGCCAAGTCCCTGGCGCCGCTGTACGTGATCACCAGCGACGAGCACCTGCTGGCGCTGGAAGCGGCCGACAAGATCCGCCGGACTGCGCGCGCGCAAGGGTTCACCGAACGCGACGTGCTCACGGTGGAACGCAGCTTCAAGTGGGGCGAGCTGCTGGCCGCCAACCAGGAACTCTCGCTGTTCGGCGACAAGAAGCTGATCGAGCTGCGCATCCCCACCGGCAAGCCGGGCAAGGATGGCGGCGCGGCGCTGCAGGCTTACGTGAAGAACCTGTCGCCGGACAACCTCACGCTGATCACGCTGCCCAAGCTGGACTGGCAGACCGCGAAGGCAGCCTGGGTATCGGCCCTGCAGTCGGCCGCGGTGTACATCGAGATCCCGAACATCGAGCGCGCCCAGCTGCCGAACTGGATTTCGCTGCGCCTGTCCATGCAGGGGCAGAGCGCGGACCGGCAAAGCCTGGATTTCATCGCCGACCGCGTCGAGGGCAACCTGCTGGCGGCGCACCAGGAAATCCAGAAACTGGGCTTGCTGCACGAGCCCGGGAAACTGACGTACGAGCAGGTGCACGACGCCGTGCTGAACGTGGCGCGCTACGACGTGTTCAAGCTGTCCGAAGCGATGCTGCTGGGCGATCCGGCCCGGCTGGCACGCATGCTGGAAGGCTTGAAGGGCGAGGGCGAGGCGCTGCCGCTGGTGCTGTGGGCCGTCTCGGAAGA
The DNA here is from genome assembly GCF_027856995.1 of Pseudoduganella sp. SL102. Taxonomy (NCBI): domain Bacteria; kingdom Pseudomonadati; phylum Pseudomonadota; class Betaproteobacteria; order Burkholderiales; family Oxalobacteraceae; genus Pseudoduganella; species Pseudoduganella sp. SL102. Next base: position 7,253,434 of record NZ_CP115554.1, on the reverse strand, counting down.
GATCCGCACGCTGCTAAAATTGAAGGCAGGGATGGCGCAGGGCCGGCCGCTGGCGGCGCTGCTGAAGGAATACCGTATCTGGGGACCGCGCGAGCGGATGATGGAACCGGCCCTGCGCCGCGTTTCGCTGGCAACGCTGGAAGATGCGCTGCGGCAGGCCGCCCAGGTCGACAGGATGGTCAAGGGCTTGCGCGCCAAGGCGTATGCCGGCGACCAGTGGGATGCCATGCTGCAGCTGGCGCTGAAGGTAGCACGAGGATAAACAACATGAGCACGGAAGTGAAACAGTACATGGAAGCGCTGGGCCAGCGTGCCCGCGCCGCCTCGCGCGCGATGGCGCGCGCCGACAGTGCCACCCGCAACAAGGCGCTGTCGCTGATCGCCGATGCGATCGAGCGCGAAGCCGAAGCACTGCGCGCCGCCAATGCGCTGGACCTGGAAGCGGCCCGCGCCAACGGCCTCGCCGCGGCGATGGTCGACCGCCTGACCCTGTCGGACAAGGCGATCGGCACGATGGTCGAAGGCTTGCGCCAGATCGTCGCGCTGCCGGACCCGGTGGGCGAGATCTCGAACATGAAAACGCGCCCGACCGGCATCCAGGTGGGCCAGATGCGCGTGCCGCTGGGCGTCATCGGCATCATCTACGAAGCCCGGCCGAACGTGACCGTGGATGCGGCAGGCCTGTGCATCAAGAGCGGCAACGCCACCATCCTGCGCGGCGGCTCGGAAGCGATCCATTGCAACCGCGCGCTGGCGAAGATCGTCAAGCAGGGACTGATCGATGCCGGCCTGCCGGAAGACGGCGTGCAGGTGGTGGACACCACCGACCGCGCTGCCGTGGGCGCGCTGATCACCATGCCGCAATACGTGGACGTGATCGTGCCGCGCGGCGGCAAGGGCCTGATCGCCCGGCTGATGGAAGAAGCCACCGTGCCGATGATCAAGCACCTGGACGGCATCTGCCATGTGTACATCGACGCCAGGGCCGACCTGCAGAAGGCGCTGGACATCGGCTTCAATGCCAAGTGCCACCGCTACGGCACCTGCAACACGATGGAAACGCTGCTGGTCGAGCGCACCATCGCGCCTGCCGTGCTGCCGGAGCTGGCGAAGCGGTACCTGGCGGAGCAGGTCGAACTGCGCGCCGACGACGAAGCGTTCGCGATATTGTCGGCTGCGCAGTACCCGCACCTGGCGCACGCGACCGAACAGGACTGGGCCACCGAATACCTGGCGCCGATCCTGGCGGTACGCGTCGTCGACGGCATCGATGCGGCGATGGACCACATCAATACCTGGTCGTCGAAGCACACCGAGGCCATCGTCACCGAGGACTACAGCGCCGCGATGCGCTTCCTGCGCGAAGTCGATTCCGCATCGGTGATGGTCAACGCATCGACCCGCTTCGCCGACGGCTTCGAGTACGGCCTGGGCGCCGAGATCGGCATCTCGAACGACAAGCTGCATGCGCGCGGTCCGGTCGGGCTGGAGGGGCTGACGTCGCTGAAGTACGTGGTGTTCGGCCACGGCGAAGTACGAGCGTAACCAAGGGGAAAGTCCCTTGGCCTGGGCAGGCGATGGCTTGCATGCCATCGCCGCTTTGCAGGCGCGTAGAATACTCCGCGAAAACCTGCCAAGCCCCTCATTATGATGACCAAAAAGGATCGCCATGCTCTGGATCAAGGCGCTGCACATCATCTTCGTCACCTCCTGGTTCGCCGGCCTGTTCTACCTGCCGCGCATCTTCGTCAACCTGGCGCAGGAAACCCCGGGCCCGACGACCGAGCGCCTGCTGCTGATGGCCCGCAAGCTGTTCCGGTTCATGACGATGCTGGCGGTCGCCGCGCTCGTGTTCGGGCTGGTGCTCACCTGGATGCAATACCGCTCGCCGGACGGCATGAAGCTGCCCGGCTGGCTGCACGCCAAGCTGACCTTCGTGGTGCTCGTGCTGGGCTACCACCACGCCTGCGGCTCGCTGCTGAAGAAGTTCGAGCGCGGCGTGAACACGCGCGGCCACGTGTTCTACCGCTGGTTCAACGAAGTGCCCGTGCTGCTGCTCGTGGCGATCGTGATCCTGGTGGTCGTGAAGCCGTTCTGAGAGGCGGACCGGTATTCATTTTCACCCAACGGCAACTGCCGGGGTCAGACCCGACGGGTCTGACCCCAGGTTCTGCCTTGGGGTCAAGTCAGGCGTCCGCAACTCGCTGGCGCAAAGTAATTGTTTTTCCAACGGACAAAGGTACACCGATGACCACTTCATATTTCTGCCCATGCCCGCGCGGCATGGAGGCGGCGCTGGCCGAGGAACTCCTCGAGATCGCGCAAACCACCAAAAGCCCCACGCTGAAGGTGCACAACCAGGTGCCCGGCGGCGTCCACTGCTCGGGCGACCTGTATGACGCCTACCGCGTCAACCTGCACTCGCGCATCGCCTCGCGCGTGCTGATGCGCATGGGCGTATGCCATTACCAGAACGAGAACGACATCTACGACCTCGTGCTCGCGCAGCCATGGGAAGAGTGGTTCGGCGTGGAGCACACGATCCGCGTCGATGTCACGGCGATCAAGTCGCCGCTGAAGAGCATCGAGTTCATCACGCTGAAGATCAAGGATGCCGTGTGCGACCGCTTCCGCGACATGTACAACAAGCGCCCGTCGGTCAACACGCGCGAGCCGGACATGCGCATCGCGGGATTCCTCGACCAGCGCCAGTTCACCATCTACCTCGACACCTCCGGCGAAGCGCTGTTCAAGCGCGGCTGGCGCACCGAGACGGGCGACGCGCCGCTGCGCGAGAACCTGGCCGCCGGCCTGCTGCGCGTCTCCGGCTGGAAGCCGGGAATGCCGCTGTTCGACCCCATGTGCGGCTCCGGCACGATCCTGTGCGAAGCGGCGCAGATGGTGCAGGGCGTGCCGCCCGGCGCGCGCCGCAGGTTCGCGTTCGAGAAGTTCCACGACTTCGACCCGGCCCCGTGGCAGGACATGAAGGCGGCCATCAAGGCGAACCCGCTGCCCGCCGAACCGACCATCTTCGGTTCCGACATCTCCGGCGACATGGTGGCAATGACGCGCCATAATCTGAAGAGCGCCGGTATCCTGTTCGAGGTGCCGCTGAAGCAGATCGAGGCGCAGCAGGTGCAGCCGCCGGTGTCGATCGAGAAGACCGGCCCCGGCATCCTGCTGACGAATCCTCCGTACGGCGAGCGGATCGGCGTGCGCGGCGACAGCACGATGCCCGAAGACGACCTGGCCAAGTCGTTCTACGCCGACCTGTCGAAGACGCTGAAGCAGCGCTTCGCCGGCTGGACGGCCTACCTGTTCACGGCCGACCTGAACCTGCCGAAGCTGCTGCGCCTGAAGGAATCGCGCAAGACGCCATTCTTCAACGGCGCGCTGGAATGCCGGCTGTTCCGCTTCGACATGGTGGCCGGCTTCAACCGGCGCGAGGAAGCGATTCCGAAAAGCGAAGAGTGACCGAAACCGGCTAGCATGCCGGGGCGGCTGCTCCACCCAGATGCAGAGGCCGGGGGCAGGAAGGAGTGCTGGCCTGCATGCCAGCACCGTTCCACAGGCGCGAAGCATGCTTCGCGAAACCCCTGCTTACCCCGCCGGGTCTGACCCCGGCCTCTGCCTCTGGGTTAAGCACGCGTTACCAAAGAAAAAGTGCCCTGACCCATGCTCCCAGACACCCCCGCCGATCTCCCACCCGACCCGGTCCCGCCCGTCCCGCCACGCAAGAAGCCGCACACCCGCCCGCTGAGCCATGCCGGGCTGGCGATCGTGCTGGCGGCGCTGTCGATGCTGGGCCCGTTCTGCATCGACGCCTACCTGCCCGCGTTCCCCGAGATCGGCCAGTCGCTGGGCGCCACGCCGATCGAAGTGCAGCAAAGCCTGACGGCCTACATGCTGGCGTTCGCCGGCATGGTGCTGTGGCATGGCGCGCTGTCCGATGCGTTCGGCCGCCGCAACGTTATCCTCGTGTCGCTGATCCTGTTCGCGATCGGCACGGTCGGCTGCGCCGCCGTCCATAGCGTCCAGTACCTGTGGTTCTTCCGCATCCTGCAGGGGATCTCGGCCGGCGCCGGCGTCGTCGTGGGCCGCGCCATCATCCGCGACCTGTACCACGATGCCGAGGCGGCCCGGCTGCTGTCGCTGGTCACGATGATCTTCGCCATCGCCCCCGCGCTGGCGCCCATCATGGGCGGCTACATCGTCAAGTGGTTCGACTGGCGCGCGATCTTCCTCGTGCTCACCGTGTTCTCGGTCGGGCTGTTCATCGTCTGCTGGCGGCGGTTGCCGGAAACGCTGCCGCTGCACAAGCGCCAGCCGTTCAATCCGCGCTTCCTGTGGGGCAGCTACCGGCAGATCCTCGGCTCGCCGCTGTTCCACCTGAAGTCGCTGATCGTGGCGCTGAACTTCGCCGGGCTGTTCGTGTTCATCACGGCGGCCCCGGAATTCCTGCCGAAGCAGCTGCACCTGGGGCCGGACCAGTTCGGCTGGCTGTTCATTCCTTCCGTGTCCGGCATCTTCACCGGCGCGCTGTTCGCCAACCGGCTGGCCGGCAAGATCACCTTCGAGCGCCAGATCGCCATCGGTTTCGCCTTCCTCATCACGGCCGCCAGCGTCAACGTGCTGTACCACGTGTTCATGCCGCCATCGGTGCCGTGGAGCGTGCTGCCGCTGTTCTTCTACACCTTCGGCATGTCGGTGGTGGGGCCGGCCGCCACGCTGATGGCGCTGGACCTGTTCCCCCATATCCGCGGCACCGTGGCGTCCTGCCAGTCCTTTGAAACCACGCTGGCCGGTGCCATCGTGGCAGGCGTGGTAGCGCCAGCACTGGCCGGCTCGGTGCTGTGGCTGGCCATCGGGCAGCTGGCGTTCACGTCCTCGGCACTGGGTTTGTGGCTGGTGGCACGCGTGGTCCGGCGCTCGCTGGTCGTTGATGCCGCGTAGCAACATCAAGGGAAGCGCACGGTCGTTTAGAAGTTGTTTTCATGCAAGTCAGTAGCAAACTATGCTACGATAAACTGTTATTGCATATAGTAAATATTTGTCAACACAATTGTCGACATCGTAAAGCTACAGGTGGCGTGCCGTTTCCGGGCAGGACCGCCTTTCCGGGAAGACGTTCACTGCGGCAGTACCACGATGCACCCACCAGACCACGACATTCGCAATCGCCTGCTGCTCGCGCGGTTGCCGGCCATGCCGCAGATCTTGATCAAGCTGATCGAGATGCTGCAGTCGGATCACGCCGGCATGCCGGAGCTGGCCGCGCTGATCGCCAAGGATGCCGGGATGACGGGCAAGGTCCTGGCCGTCGCGAACAGCTCCGCCTATCATCGCGGCAGCCGCGCCCCCGGCCTGGAGCAATCCCTCGTTTCGCTCGGCACGGACATGATCAAGACGCTCGTGATCAGCGAATCCGTATTCCAGACCTTCAACAGCTTTCCCCATTCCGGCAGCGCCGACCTGCGCGGCTTCTGGAAGCATGCGCTGGGCGCCGCGGTGGTGGCGCGGGACATCGCCCGGGCCACCGGCTATCCGCAACTGGAAGAAGCCTACCTGGCGGGCCTGCTGCACAACGTGGGCCGGCTGGCGCTGCTGGCCGCCGCGCCGCGCGAATACGGCGTGAACTTCATGGCGCGCGACGATGCCGACCTGTGCGCCGTCGAACAGCGCACGCTGCAGATCACGCATGCCGAGGCGGGCGCCTGGCTGATCGAGCGCTGGAACCTGGATTCCTTCCTGGCCGACAGCGTGCTGTATCACCACGAGCCGATCGAGCGGCTGGAGCCGGCGCATGCGCTGATCCGCATCGTGCGGCTGGCCCACCTGCTGGTGCACCACCCGGAAGCCGGCGGCGCGATCGCCACCATGGCCGGCTATTGCGGCATCGACGCGCGCGAGCTCGACGCGATCGTGCAGGGGGCCGCGCGCCAGGTGCAGAAGGCGGCCGACTGCCTCGGCATCGACCTGGCGGGTGCCGACGACGTGCCGGCGCCGCCCGCCGTGCTGCCGGTGGCGCTGGCGGACCCGGTCCAGGCACGCTTGCAGGAAGAGATGCGCAACATGATGCTGGTCTCCGAAATGGGCCAGGCGTTCGCGCGCCAGCCGGATGAAACGGCCTTGCTGGGAGCGGTCACGCGCTCGGCACGCATCCTGTTCGACCTGGGCACCACCATCGTGCTGATGCAGGACCCCGCCGGGCAGTCGCTGGTGGGCGTGCCCGCCGGCGAGCAGCAGGGGCGCCTGGCCGGCTTCTCGATTCCGCTGGGCCGCGGCGGCGCGATCGCCGGAGCCGCCGCGGCACGCCAGGTCGCGCTGCTGGCACCCGGCGCGCAGCCGCTCGGCATCGCCGAAGAACAGTTGTTGCGCATCCTCGGCACCGAGGCGATGGTATGCGTGCCGCTCGTCGCCGGCCAGCATTGCACCGGCGTGCTGCTCGGCGGGGTGGCCAGCTGGCAGCTGCCCGTGCTGCAGAAGCGCGAGCGCTTCCTGCTGGCGTTCGGCGGCCAGGCCGCGGCGGCGCTGGAGGCGGCCGGCGCGGAGCAGGGCGAGGCGCAGCGCCGCATCGCGCACGTGGCGCAGGAATACCGCGAAGCGTCGCGCCGCGTGGTGCACGAGGTGAACAACCCGCTGTCGATCATCAAGAACTACCTGTCCGTGCTCGACGACAAGCTGGCCCGCCGCGAACCGGTGGTGGCGGAAATGTCGGTGCTCAACGAGGAGATCGACCGCGTGGGCCAATTGATCAATGGCCTCACCGAGGTGGCGCCGCCCGCCGCGGACGGGGTGGTGGCCGCTCCCGGTCCCGCGTCTGTCTCCGCTCCCGCTGTGCCAGTCGATATTGCGCGCGTGGTGGACGACGTGCTGCGCGTTTTCCGCGCCACCGGCTTCATCCCCGCCGCCGTGCAGGTGATGGTGCGCATGCAGCAAGACCCGAACGAGATCGATGGCGATGCCAACCTGCTCAAGCAGATCCTCGTCAACCTCGTGAAGAACGCCGTCGAGGCCATGCCGGACGGCGGACGGATCGAGATCGCCAACCGCGGGCACGTGGTGCGCGAGCGCCGGCTGTACGTGGAGCTGGTGGTGGCCGACACCGGGCCGGGCCTGGCGCCGGAGATGCTGGCCAACCTGTTCTCGGAAGTGAAGAGCGCCAAGGAAGGCCGCCATCACGGCCTGGGCCTGTCGATCGTGCATGGCCTGGTGCAGAAACTGAACGGGCTGATCGCCTGCCGCAGCGGCGCGGCCGGCACCAGCTTTGAAATCCTGCTGCCGGCGCGCGGCAGTAAACCCCGACTGGCGGCACCGACCGCCGGCACAACGGACGCCACTACGGACGCAAGGCAAGAATGAACGTGAACGACGACCCGGGCCGGGGTGGCGCCGCCACCTGCCTGCCCCGCCTGCTGCTCGTCGACGACGAGCCGCGCCTGCTGTCCTCGTTGTACGAGCTGCTGCGCGACCGCGACTTCCAGCTGGTCACCGCCGCCAGCGGCAGCGAGGCGCTGGTGCACCTCGATGCCATGCGCTTCGACCTGGTGCTGCTCGACCTGCGCCTGCCCGACATCGGCGGGCACGAGATCATGGACGTGATCAACGCGCGCGACTACGACTGCGACGTGATCGTGATGAGCGGCGAGGTCGGCATCGACGCCGCGATCGGCGCGCTCAAGCGGGGCGCCTACGATTACCTGCGCAAGCCGTACAGCCGCGAGGAATTGCTGAAGACGGTGGAGAATGCGCTGCAGAAGCGCCGCCTGGCCGGCGACAACCAGCGCATCGCGCAGCGCCTGGAAACGTCCGAGAAGATGTACCGCTACCTGGTGGACAGCTCGCCGGACATCATCTACACGCTCGACCACGAAGGCCGCTTCACGTTCGTCAACGACCGCGCCTACCAGCTGCTGGGCTTCACGCGCGAGGAACTGATCGGCCGCCATTATTCGTTCGTGGTGCACGACGAAGACCTGGACCGCGCGCGCTACGTGTTCAATGAGCGCCGCGTGGACGAGCGCGCGTCGCGCAACGTGGAGCTGCGGCTCAAGTGCAATACCGCGCACGGCGCGGCCAACGGCGAGCGCACCTTCAACAACACGCTGATGACGATCTCGCTGAATGCGATCGGCATGCATGTGCCCGAGAATACGCCCCGTGGCGAGCGGCGCCGCGAATTCTTCGGCACCTACGGCGTGGCGCGCGACATCACGGACCGCAAGCGCGCCGAGGAGATGATCTCCTACCAGGCCTACCACGATATCCTGACGGACCTGCCGAACCGCATGCTGTTCAAGGACCGCCTGGGCCTGGCCGTGATCCAGGCCAAGCGCAAGATGACGGAACTGGCCGTGATGTTCATCGACCTGGACCGCTTCAAGCTGGTCAACGATACGCTGGGCCACGTGAAGGGCGACGAGCTGCTGCAGCAGGCCGCGAGTCGCCTGAAGGGCTGCCTGCGCCGCGGCGACACGCTGGCGCGCCAGGGTGGCGACGAATTCACCATCGTGCTGCCCGAGCTGCGCGACCGCGACGACGCCAAGGGCGTGGCCGAGAAGTTCATCGATGCGCTGCAGCAGCCGTTCGACCTCGATGGCCACGTGGTGCACATCTCGGCATCGATCGGCATCGCGGTCTACCCGGCCGATGGCGAGACGATCGACGAGCTGCTGCGCCATGCCGACATCGCCATGTACCAGGTCAAGGCGCTGGGCAAGAACGGCCACAGCTTCTACCACCGGTCGATGCTGGACATGTCGCACCAGAAGATCGCGCTGGAGCAGGCGCTGCGCCGCGCGCTGGAGAACGGCGAGCTGGAGATGTACTACCAGCCGCAGGTGGACCTGACCACCGGCCGCATCGTCGGCGCCGAAGGCCTGATGCGGTGGAACCACCCGGAGCGCGGCCTGCTGTCGGCCGGCGAGTTCCTGCCGTTCGCCGAGGAAAACGGCCTGATGCTGCCGCTGTCGGACTGGATGCTGGGCGCCCTGTGCCGCGACCTGCTGGCCTGGAACGCGGCCGGCGGCGACAGCCTGCGCCTGTCGCTGAACCTGTCGCCGCAATACCTGGACCGGGGCGACTTCTTCGAGAAGATGCGCGGCACGCTGGCGCGCAACGGCATATCGCCGGCCCAGATCGAGGTGGAGATCACCGAGAACATCTGCATCCGCAATCCGCAATATGCGATCGAGCAGCTCAACAAATTGTGCCAGCTGGGCGTGTCGGTGGCGATCGACGATTTCGGCACCGGCTACTCGTCGCTGGCTTACCTGCACCGCTTCCCGATCCACACGATCAAGGTCGACCAGAGCTTCGTCAAGGAGATCCACGACGAGGATGGCCATTATCCGGTGATCCTGGCTATCATCTCGATCGCCCGCGGGCTCGGGCTGCACCTGGTGGCCGAAGGCGTGGAAACGGCGGCGCAGGCGCGCTACCTGCAGGCCAACGGCTGCACCACGATGCAGGGCTACCTGTACTACCGGCCGGTATCGCTGGCGGGCTTCATCGGCGTGCTGAAACAACGGCAAGGCTTGCCGGAACACGAACCGCTGCCGCTCGCGTTGCAGGACTGACCGCGCATGGGGGATCTCGCGCATATCCGGGCGCTGGCGGAAGACGGCGTCGCGCATGCCCAGCACGCGCTGGGCTTCCGCTACTTCAATGGCGATGGCGTACCGCAAAGCTACGAGATGGCGCTGGCGTGGTATCGCCAGGCCGCCAACGGGGGGCTCGAGCAGGCGCAATACAACCTGGGCGTGATGTACCAGAAGGGCCAGGGTGTCGACATCGACCTGGCCGAAGCGGCACGCTGGTACCGTCTGGCCGCCGAACAGGGATATCCCGCCGCGCAGTACAACCTGGGCTGGCTGTACGCCAAGGGCCACGGCATCGACCAGGATACCGACGCAGCGCGCCACTGGTTCGGCAAGGCCGCCGAGCAGGGCGATGCCGGCGCCCAGAACAACCTCGGCATGATGTACGACACGGGCAAGGGCGTGCCGCAGGATTATGTGCAGGCGATCGCCTGGTACCGCAAGGCCGCCGGGCAGGGCTATGCGCGCGCCCAGTTCAACCTGGGGCAGCGCTACGAAAACGGCCAGGGCGTCGCGCGCGACGTGGAAGCGGCCATCGGCTGGTACCGCAAGGCGGCCGAGCAGGGCCACGCGGCGGCGCAGTTCAACCTGGCACTGCGCCACGAGAAGGGCGACGGCGTCGCGCAGGACAGCGCCGAAGCCGTGCGCTGGTACCGAGCGGCGGCGGAACAGGGCCATGCGAGCTCGCAGTTCAACCTGGCCCTGATCCACGACAACGGCCTGGGCGTGCCGCGCGACGGGCGGCAGGCGCTTGAATGGTACCGGCGCGCCGCCGCCCTGGGCCACGCCGCCGCGCAGGACAACCTGGGCCAGCGCTACGAGCTGGGGCAGGGCGTACCGCGCGACCCGGCCGAAGCGGCGCACTGGTACGGCAAGGCGGCCGAGCAGGGCTTCCCGGCCGCGCAGTACCACCTGGGCCAGCTGCATGAGACGGGAGCCGGCGAGGGCAACGGCGTGCCGCGCGATGCCGGCGCGGCGATCGACTGGTACCGCAAGGCGGCCGGCCAGGGCCACGTGCGCGCCCAGTTCGACCTGGGCCTGCGCTACGAAACGGGGCAGGGCGTGCCGCGCGACCTGGCCGAAGCGATGCACTGGTACGGCCGCGCGGCCGAACAGGACTACGCCGCCGCCCAGTACAACCTCGGCGTGCTGCACGACCGCGACGACAGCCCCGCGCCGGATGTGATGCGCGCGAACGCCTGGTACGCCAAGGCGGCCGGCCAGGGCCACACGCTGGCGCAATTCACGCTCGCGCTCCGCTACGACAATGGCCTGGGCGTACCGCGCGACTTCGCCCTCGCCTTCGACTGGTACCGCCAGGCCGCACTGCAGGGCCACGCCCGCGCCCAGCTGAACGTGGGCCTGATGTACTTCGCCGGCCAGGGCACCCCGGCCGACATGGCCCAGGCCCTGCAATGGTTCCAGCTCGCCGAACGCAACGGCGAACCCGGCGCCACGCGCTACCTGCGCGAAGCCAGCCTGCGCCTCGGCACTGCCTCCTCCACCTCCACCGCAGTCGAGCCCGTGTCATCGTGCCTGACACCCTGACACAGCCTCTGCAATAGCACCCCAGTCGAGCTCGTGTCAGCGTGCCTGACCCCATGACACGGGCTCGGCAGTAGCACTCAGTGGACCTTGCGCCAGCGTGCCTTGATCCCATTGCACGTCGCCATGCGGCCCCCTGTGCGAAGCCAGTCTTCGCCTCGGCACAACATCCACCACTGCGGTCGAGCCCGTGTCAGCGTGCCTGGGAGGAGTGATGCCTTGCAAGGCATCACCGCATTGCAGGCAAAGAGCGGTGCTCTTTGAAACCCCTGCAATGCCCCCCTGACATTTGCAACTTCTACAATCCGACCCACGACACAGGCTCGGCAATTAAATTTGATGCCGTGTGACAGTTAGTGATGAAGTTCTTGATTTGCCTGCCGTAATTGATGAGTAGAGGAAACTTTTATTCCTCATAAGTCAATGGTGCCGGCATGGCAATGATCTTGAACACCAATATGGATTCGCTGTTCGTCCAGCGGGCGCTGGCGCGCTCGTCGGCCGACATCGCGACGTCGCTGCAGCGCCTGTCCAGTGGCTTGCGCATCAATTCGGCGAAGGATGATCCGGCGGGTCTGGCGATCCGCGCAGCGCATGTCGGCGCAGCTGCGCGGCCTTTCCCAGGCTGGCCGCAACCTGAACGACGGGATCTCGGTGGCGCAGACGGCCGAGGGGGCGATCGGCGAGCTGGGCAACAATTACCAGCGCATCCGCGAACTGGCCGTGCAGGCGGCCAACGACACCAACAACGCCAGCGACCGCCAGGCGATCCAGATCGAAGCCAGCCAGCTGGTGCTGGAAAACCGGCGCATCGTGGCCGAGACACGCTTCAACGGCATCGCGCTGCTCGATGGCTCGTTCGCCGGCGCGGTGCAGGCCAGCGACCGCGCCGGCGACACCATCGATTTCTCGATCGGCGCCATGCTCACCAGCGAAGATGCCGACATCGACATGGGCAGCCATGCCGACGCCACCGCGGCGCTGCAGTACATCGACGGCAAGCTGGAGTTCCTCAACCAGCAGCGCGCCAGGCTGGGCGCGATGCAGAACCGGTTCACGTACGCCTACGGCAATGCCATGATGGCCTCGGAAAACCTGGCCGCGGCGCGCTCGCGCATCATGGATACCGACTATGCCGCCGAAGCCTCGAAGCTCACGCGCGCCCAGATCCTGCAGCAGGCCGGCTTCGCCATGCTGGCCCAGGCCAACTCGGCGCCGAGGATGATCCTCGAACTGCTGCGCCAGTGATCCGGCGCGCCCGGCCGCTTCACCGTTTGCCGAACTGCCGGTCCAGCCAGTCGTACGCGTGGTCCTGCGCTTCCTTCGGGAATTCATGGCCGCCCGGCCGCACGATCGCCTCGAACTTGTCCGCCGCGCCATGGGCCTGCCACACCTTGCCCATCTTCGCATACGCCGCGCGCACCGCGGCCACGGGGAACAGCTTGTCCGTTTCGCCGGCGAAGAACAGCGTGGGCTTCGGCGCGGCAAGGCTGGCCACGTCCGGATGATCGAGGTAGCGCAGCAGGCCCGGATGCATCATCTGGAAGGCGGACGAGCCGCGCAGCTGGTTGCTGCCGGGGACCATCAGGCCTTCCGTGGTGGCCATCCAGTTCGAGGCGATGACGGCGGTGACCGCGTCCGACAGCGCGCCCACCTGCCATACACGGAAGGCGCCCATCGAGAAGCCCAATGCGGCCACGCGCTTCGTGTCCACTTCCGGCAGCGACGCCAGGAACTCGGCCGCACGGACATCTTCCAGCGCCATGTTGCCGGACATCGAGCTGCCCAGGTTGAAGAAGTTCGAGGCCAGCGCCTGCTGCTGTTCGCCTGTCAGCGGGCCGCGGTCGCCCCAGCCCACGGCATCCGTGCACAGCACCACGTAGCCGCGGGCGGCCAGCGCATCGCCCGGCCAGCGGCCGGAAAAGTGCTTGTCGGCCCAGGCCTTGGCGGAAGCATGTTTCGCCCCATCGGCCGCGTTCACCGTACCGAAAGGCTCGATCATCTTTTCCTTGCCGATGTCGAACTTGCCGCCGTGATCGTGCAGCATCAGCGTCGCCGGATGCCTGCCGGCGGACTTCGGCACCAGCAGCAGCGCGCGCACGCGGCTCATGCCGGTCAGGTTGAACACCACCTGCCGCGCCACGTAGCTGCCGCGATCTTCCTCGGCGATGACTTCGGCCTTGAACGGCGTGCGGTCGGGCTGCTGCAGCGTGGCTTCCCACACTTTGGCACGGCCCTTCTCGCGCCACGCTTTCAGGTCCTTCACGGCCGGCGACCATGCCATCGGATACGTCATCTTCGCCTTCAGCGCGGGAGCGAAGACGGGCATGTTGTGTTCGATGCCGGGGGATTCGTAGCTCTGGGCGGCGGCGGCGGCGGCCAGCAGGAAGGACAGGGGGGCGGACAGCAGGGCGGTGCGGCGATTCGTCATTCGGTCTCCTTCGGTCTCCTTGTAGGTGCAGGCATTTTGCCACGCTGGATTCCTTTGTGAAATTGCAATACGATGGGCCAGCTTTCGCATCGCGATGAAAGCGCCCGGGTGCCTATAACAAGTCCAAGGAGTCCTTCATGTCCCGTCGTGCCGTTTCCGCTGTCGTTCCCGTACTGTGCCTTTCCCTGCTGACCGCATCCGCCTGGGCGCAGACCGAGCCGCCGCAGCCCGCCACCGAGCCTGTCGCCGGCACTGCCGCCGCACCCGGGGCGCCGCCGGAACAGATCCTCGTCGTCGGCCAGAAACCCGGCCCGGGCCTGTGGAAGGTGTCGAAGGACGATCACGTGATGTGGGTGTTCGGCATCTACGGCCCGCTGCCGAAGAACATGGAATGGCGTTCGCAGCAGGTGGAAAAGATCATCGCCCAATCGCAGGAACTGATTACCGCGCCGAGCGCCAACCTGGGCATGGGCTGGTTCCGCAGCCTGACCGTCCTGCCATTCATGATCGGCATGGAAGATAACCCGGACGGCAAGGTGCTGGGCGACCTGGTGCCCCCGGAAACGCACCAGCGCTGGCTTGCCTTGCGCAAGAAATACCTGAAGGACGACGACGATTTCGAGCGCAAGCGCCCGCTGTTCGCCGCCGGCGAGCTGTCGGAGAAGGCCATGTCCGCCGCCGGGCTGTCGAAGCAGATGGACCTGACGAAGAAGGTGGTCCAGATCGCCGAGCAGAACAAGGTGAAAGTCACGTGGGCCACGGTGAAGATGGAGCTGGACAGCCCGGTCAAGGCGATCCGCGAATTCAAGAAGACCCCGCTGGAAGACGTGGCCTGCTTCACGAAAACGGTCGACCGCTTTGAAACCGACCTCGATGCGCTCCGCGCCCGCGCCAACGCCTGGTCGAAAGGCGATATCGATGCGATCCGCGGCCTCGATTTCTCGGAGCAGGAAGCGGCATGCCTGAACGCGGTGCAGAACAGCAAGGTGATGCAGGAGCGGGGCCTCGGCGACATCGACGGCAAGATGCGCGCCACCTGGATCGGCGCCGCGGAAAAGGCGCTGGGCACTAACAAGAGCACGTTCGCCGTGCTGCCGCTCCGGTTCATCCTGGGCAAGCACAGTTACCTGGCCGAGCTGCAGGCCAAGGGGTATGTGCTGGAACAGCCGGAATAAGCATGCTGACACGCACCGGCCGCACGCCGGTGCGCGGCTCATGTCAACCCATGCTATTTCATGATTACCGGCGGGCTCCGCGGGCCTGCTTGGTATGCCGGTATTCCCGCACGCGAATAAACCTGGGGATAGTCGCTAAATCAGTGCCCGATTAGTAATGCTGAGCAGAACAGATAATTTCCCCGCGGTTAAATAATATGCCGCCAATGAGAATGCGGTACATCCTTGATTAATCTCAAGTGTCCGCAGCAAGGTGGTAACGTGCCGCCATGCGCTGGAGATAATCGAGCATAACCGCCGGCGCGGATCGCACGCCATGCCATGGCTATTACTAGCATCCATGAATCGGCTTTCAAATCGCCAGCCGCGAAGTCGCTTGCACCTGGCAGGGCGCGCGATTATAAATCGACTTTTCTCCGTATTATCTGGATAATAACGCGGATGAATTCGTTACACCCGGTTCCAGAGCGGCCGATGTATCCAGCCACCCCAGGCAGTTTTACCCGGAACGCCTTCGAGCACCACCCGGCTGCATTTTCCGAACGCACTGTATTTCCAAACACACTGTACTTTTGAACGCCCTGCACCTTTGAACATACGCGCCAGCGTGCTTTCTCGAATCGGTCCACGCTGCGCGGCAAACCGGACATTCATGACACGATGGATACGAACGTTAACGGAGCACTTGGCGCCGGATTCCAGCTGTTGAGCAGGCTGCGCCAGCACAACCGCCTGTTGCGCCTGGATTTCCCCAACGCCGACGGGCCGGATGCCCTGATGCTGGCCAACCGGCTCGACGCCACGGAAGGCCTGTCGCGCGATTTCCGCTTCGTGGTGGAAGTGATTTCGAACGATGCCAATATCGCCCTGAAGGATGTGCAGGGCAAGATGGCAACGGTCGAGCTGGTGCGCGAAGACGGCAGTCTCCGCTACTTCAACGGCTACGTGTTCGAATTCCGCCGCGATGGCAGCGATGGCGGACTGGTGTTCTACCACATGGTGCTGATGCCATGGATGGCCTACCTGCGGCTGCGGCGCGACAACTACCTGTTCCACAACATGACGGTTGCCGAGCAGACGCAGGAGATCCTTGCCGATTACCCGGTGGCCACCGCGCAATTGCAGATCACCGGCGACGATCCGGAAGTGACGTTCGCCTGCCAGTACGACGAATCCGATTACAACTACCTGCACCGCCGGTGGGAGCAGCTGGGCTGGCATTACCGGTATGAGCACAGCGCCGATGGGCACACCCTGGTGCTGTCGGACGATTCCGTGCAATCTCCGCCCATCGAAGGCGCCCGGACCGATATTCCCTTCCAGAGCGAAGCGGGCAGCAACGAGGATGACGGCCTGGCGGGATGGACCTCGATACGCCGCCTGGTCCCCGCCAGCGTGGCCCTGTCGAGCTTTGATTTCAAGAAGCCGCGCCCGGTCGCGGTCGACCTGCCCTCGATCAATGAACAGGGCGACGTGCTGCGCATGGAATCCTATGCCTATGCCGGAGCGTTCGGCTTCAAGGATCGCGCGGACGGCGAGGCCCAGGCGCGCATCCGCTCCGAGGAGATCGAGGCGAACGGTAAATCCTTCGAGGGGTTCGGCAACGATCGCACCGCGCAGCCCGGCCGCAAGTTCACCCTGAGCACCCACTTCGATGCCGAACTCGGGGCGGACATGGACTTCCTCATCGTGGAAGCGCATCACACCGCGAGCAACAACCTGCAAGACGGTTCCGATGCGCCATCCCACTATGCCAACCGGATCAGCTGCAGCCGCATCCGGGTGCCATGGCGCCCCGGCCGCGGCTACAACAGCACCGAACCGAAGATCTACGGCCTGCAGACGGCCATCGTCGTGGGGCCACCGGGCGAGGAAATCTATACCGACGAGTATGGCCGCGTGCGTGTCCAGTTTCACTGGGACCGCGTGGGCCAGTTCGATGACAAGAGCTCGGCCTGGGTGCGCGTTGCCACCGCGTGGTCCGGCGCGAACTTCGGCATGACATCGGTGCCCCGCATCGGCTCGGAAGTCATCATCCAGTTCCTCGACGGGAATCCGGACCGCCCGCTCCTGACCGGCATGGTGCCCAACGCCGACACCATGCCACCGTGGCCGCTGCCCGCCAACAAGACACAGAGCGGCATCCTGTCGCGTTCCACGCCGGGCGGCGCCTACGAGAACGCCAACGCCATCCGCTTCGAGGACAAGAAAGGCTCGGAGCAGCTGTGGCTGCATGCTGAAAAGGACCAGCTGACCGAGGTCGAGCATGACGAGGACAAATGGGTGGGCAACGACCGCCGCAAGACCATCGACCGCGACGAGAACAGCCATATCAAGCGCGACCGCACCGAGCAGGTGGGCCGCAACGAAAAGATCAGTATCGGCGCCAACCGGACCGAGGACGTGGCGAAGAATGAAACCATCAGCATCGGCGAAAACCGCACGGAAGACGTGGGCGCGGACGAAAACGTCAGCATCGGCGGCAGCCGCCACGTGGTGATCGGCAAGGTCAAGACTGAAACGGTGGCGCTGGCCAAGATGCTCACGATCGGCGGCGCCTACCAGACCTCGGTGGGGGCGGGCATGAACACGACCGTCGCGCTGATGCAGGCGGAAGAGGTGGGCCTGTCGAAGACGGTGGTGGTAGGCCAGAAGATCTTGTTTACGGCTGGCGAGGAATTCAGGATCGAAGTCGGCGACAGCACCTTCGTGATGCGCAACGATGGCCGCATCGAAATCTCGGGCAAGGAAGTCATCATTCGCGGCTCGAAGAAGGTCGAGGTGCATGGCGACGATGTCGACATCAACCCGCAGGGCTGACATGGCGGCCCTCCCGGATTTTCCGTCCCTGCGGTTCAGGAACGACACGGATTTCGATGCCCTGCACTTCGATACGCTGGACCAGCATGACGTGCCATTCCACGTGATCGCCGCCAAGACCGGCTACACGCTCGGCCCGTGCGGCAGCGATGGACTGGCCACGCTGGTGCCGCTCGATTCCCCGGCGCCGCTGCACCAGCAGGACCGCCACTACGACGACGACGTCGATTGCAGCGTGCGCGCGGAAAGCGACCTGGCACCCTATAAGCCGCGCTGTGACGTCATCGTCGTCGGCGATGCCTGCGCGCCGGCAGGCCGTGCGGCGGCATCGTTCCCGGTCGCGCTGCGGGTGCAATACCCGGACCAGCCGTTGCCGGCGCCGGAACCGCCTCGCCCGCTCAATCCTTTCCAGCCCGTGTCGCCGGCGGCCCAGCAGCGCTGGCGCGCCCAGGCCGAGCAGGCGGCACGGCAAGTGGTTCCCGGCCGGCGGCTCATCGACAAGGTGCTGCAGGTGACGGGAAGCCGCGAGCTGCGCCGGCGCACGAAAGCACTTGGCCTGCTGCGGCCTGCCACGCTGGGCGCGATCGGATCGAGCCCATGGAAGCTCACCCAGCCCGCGCCCGCGCTGCGCGTGCCGGTGCGGTATGAAGTTGCCCAGGGCGGCCAGGTCATCGTGGAAGGCAACAGCGCAGCCGCGGAACGGGTGCCGCAGCGCTGGCGCCTGAGTGCCGCGCAGCAGGCGCAGTACGGGCACATGGAGGTTGCCCCGGCCGCCCACGACGCGTGCCAGGCCAACCCGGCGGGCCGGGGCTTCGCGCCCGCGTGGTACCTGGACGCCGCCAATCCAGCCAGTCTTCCGGCGCCGCAGGTCGGCTATCCCGGCGCGCCCTTCACGGCCGACCTGTTCTGGGCGGCCTGCCGCGGCAAGGCCGGGTTGACGCCGGCCGGTTTCGGCTTCGTCGGCCGGGCATGGCTGCCGCGCCGGGAGCTCGCCGGCACGGTGGACGGCAACGCGGCGTGGGATGCCGACGATGTGCCCCGCCTGCCGCCGGACTTCGACTTCGCCTACTGGAACGGCGCCCCGGCCGACCAGCAATGCGACCATCTCACCGGCAAGGAGCGCTTCGTGCTCGTCAACATGCTGCCGCACGATGCGCCATCCGTGCGGATCGATGGCGACGGCAACAGCGTGCTGGCGTTCACCCTGCCGGCGCAAGCGCTGTTCGCGCTGGCGGCTGGCGAGGACGGCGCCGTCGCCGCCATGCCGCTCGCCATCGATACGGTAGTGATCGACACGCTGGCCGGCACCGTCGAACTGACCTGGCGGCTTTGCCTGGTTGCCGATGGCCGGTTCGCCGACGCCCGCCTGCTGCATGCCCATACGCCGGAACAGCTGGACCGCCTGGCGCTCTGGAACGAGCCGGCCGCCACCGCCGGCGACACCCAGCCCGCCGTTCCCGCCTGATTTCCCAGACCGCCATGGCCCACGAAACAGTCACGAAATCCAAGCGCTTCTACTGCGTCAGCACGCTTCCCGACATCTGCAAGACCCCGGTCGGCAGCACCGTCGTGCCGATCCCGTACACGATCACCGGCGAATTCGCCGATGCGCAAGCCGTGTCGGCCAACGTGAAGACGCACGGCGAACCAGCCTTCCTGCATGGGCGCAGCTTCATCCCGGCGGTGAAAGGCGACGAGCGGGGCACGGTCGGCGGCATCAAGAGCGGCACCAACCTGAAGAAGGTGGAGAGCCTGGGCAACAGCTCCACCAAAGGCGCCAACGGCACGCAAACGGTGCAGGAATCGCGCTTCGTGTGGATGAACAACCGCAACACGATCGGCCGCATCTACGAGCGGGGCGTGCAGGCGCCGCGCAGCCGCCTGCAGCGCCTTGGCGACTGGCTGAAGGAAGGCGCGAAGGACGCGGCCCAGTACTACAAGGACAATGTGTCCGCCGACATGCACGAGTTCGGGCAGGATGCGATGGACGTCAGCGGCGACATCGCCATGGCCAGCGCGGCAACCGGCGTTGCCGGGGTGGCCGTGGGCGCCACCGGCGTGGGCCTGCCGGTGGCCGCTGCGATGGAAACGGCCGCCGCGGCGGGTGGCGCCACCAGCGTCGTGGTAGGCGGCACCGGCTACGCGGCCGATAGCGCGGCCACGGTGCTGGACAGTGCGGCGGACTTCATCCTGACCGGCAAGACGCCCGACGTGGCGGGGATGGCGAGCGGCATGGCGGTGAGCGCGGTCGAGAACCTGGCCCTGAAGAAGATTCCCGTCGTCGGCGGTTGGATCAAGAAATGGCTGCCGAAGAAAGCCACGCCGGGATCGACTCCGCCGCCGGCGAAACCCCCGGCCAAGGCGGGCGGCGGCAACGACAAGGATGGCCACGACGGCGGCAAGACCAAGCAAAAGAAAGAGCCGAAAAACGACAAGCCTTCCGACTGCTGCCCGAAGGATGGCGCCCCCGGCGGCAAGGCCGTCAAGAGCGCGCACCCGGTGCACTTCGGTACCGGCGAGGAGATCCTGCCGCAGACCGATTTCGTGCTGGACGGCCCCACGCCGCTGGACTGGACCCGCACGTATCGCTCCGGCTCGGAAACGGAGGACTGGGGCTTGCTGGGCGCACGCTGGGCCACGCCCTATACCAGTTCGCTGTCCACCTGCCCGCAAGGCACGGTCTACCACGAAGCCAGCGGCCGCGCGCTGCGCCTGCCGGCACTGGCGCCGGGCCAGCAGCATGACCACCGCGCGGAAGGTTTTGTGCTACGCCGCGACAGCGACACGCACTTCACGCTGACCTGGCGCGACGGCAGCACCGACACGTTCGTGCTGGGTGGTGACGGCTGGCTGCCGCATGGCTACGATGGCGTGAACGCCATGCTGAAGCCCCGTGACCCGGTGCGCACCCGGCGCTTTTACCTGACCCGCCGCGCCGAGCGTGATGGCACGGGCATCACCATCGAGCGCTTCCAGCAGGCACGCCCAGACGAAGTGCTGCTGCGCGTGCGCACCGACGATGGCATGGTCATCGAAGCGCTGCGCGACGCATGGCTCCCCGCCGAGCTGGAAGCGGACCGCCCGGCCGCGCCACGCATCGGCCAGGTCGACCAGGTATTCGCCGACGGTACCCGTGTGTGTCACGTGCGCTATCGCTACGAGGCCGACGTGCCGGTGGTGCCGCCCGCCGATACGGCCGCCGGTTCGTTCGACGCACTGCCAGTGCGCTGTGACCTGGTCGAGCAGTTCAACATCGCCGGCCAGTCGCGCACCTATGCGTATAAACACCACCTGCTGGTGCGCTACACCACGTATTCCGGTTTCGCCCACGGCCTGCATTGGATCAGCCTTGCCGCCTTGCGCGAACGCTGGGCCGGCATCGGGCTGGACGACGCGCGGCTCGCAGAGCGCAATCCGGTCGGCCTGCACAACAGCTACCAGGCGCGCGCCGTACGCACCACCACGGCGGACGGCCGCAACGAAGTGGCCATCGCCTACCTGGACGAAGACACCACCCGCGTGACGGAGCCGGACGGCGGCGTGCTCGAATACACCTTCAACGCCAGCTGGCTCGCCACCTCCGTGCGCCGCGTCGGCCCGGACGGCAGCGCGCGCCCGCTGGGCCGTCGCGAATGGGACCGCCACGGCATGCTGCTGGCCGACATCGACGCCGACCGCGCGGAAACGCGCTACGGCTACGATGCCGCCGGCAATCTGACCACCGTCACCGATGCGCAGGGCCACGTCACGCGCATCGGCTACGGCCCCGACAACCTGCCGGTCACGGTGACAGATGCCCTGGGCCACGCCACGCACAGCCGTTACGATACGGCCGGCCGACTCGTCGAACGCACCGATGCACTGGGCCGGCACACCGGCTATGCCTACGACGACAAGGGCCGGCTCGACACGGTGACCGATGCCAAAGGCGGAAATAAACGCCTGGCCTACGACAGCGCCGGCCGCCTCGCCTCATACACCGACTGCTCGGGCTTCACGTCGCGCTACCACTACGACGCGGCGAGCCGCCTGGCCGAGCAGGTCGACGCGATGGGCAACACCACGCGCTACCGCTACGACACGATGGGCCGCGTCGTCGAAGTCGTCCATCCGGACGGAACCACGGAAGGATTTGAATACGACGCCGATAGCAACCTGCTGGCGCACATCGACGGCAAGGGCCAGCGCATGCGCTACCGCTACGACGGCCACGGGCTGCTGGTGGAGCGCATCGATGCCAAGGAACAGACGCTGGGGTATCGCTACGACAAGGCACTGCGCGTGACGGAACTCGTCAACGGCAACGACGAATCGTACTTCTTCACCTACGACGCCGAAGGCCGCCTGACCAGCGAGACCGGTTTCGACGGCAAGGTCACGAAGTACGTCTACAGCAACGCCGGCCATTTGGTGGCCAGCGAATCCGCTGGCGTGCGCGTGGATTTCGCACGCGATGCCCTCGGTCGCCTGCTGGCCAAGAGCAATGCCGATGGCGCCGTGCGCTACGCCTACGATGCGCTGGGCCGCCTGATCGCCACTTCTACGCGCGAGGCCGAGCACCGCTTCATGTACGACCCGGTCGGGCAACTGATCGACGAACGCGCGGCCTATTCGCCCGGGCCGGCACTATTGCCTGGACAGGAAGTCGAACCCATTGCCGCGTTCACGATGACGCATGCGTACGACGAACTGGGCAACCGCATCCAGACCATCCTGCCCAATGGCCGGCGCATCGACATCCTGCGCTACGGCAGCGGGCACTGGCATGGCACGCTGTGGCAGGGGAGGACGCTGGTGGATCTGGAGCGGGATCACTTGCACCGCGAGACCGTGCGCGAGCTGGGCAGCGGCCGCGAACGGTTGACGGAGCGCCGCAGCTACGATCCGCAGTCGCGCCTGAGCAGTTTTACGCTCGACCGTGGCCACGACCGCCTGCGCGAGCGGCACTATGAATACGATGCAGCCGGCAACCTGGTGCATATTGATGACAAGGTGCGCGGGAGCATCCGCTATACCTACGATCCGCTGGGGCAGTTGCTGTCGGCCGTGCAGCCTGGATTGACCGAGACGTTTGCGTTTGATCCGGCTGGCAATTTGCTTGATCCGGGGCCGGCGGCTGCATCTGGTTCTGCATCTGCTCCGATCGATACGCGCAAGGTCATGCGGGAGCTCGATGAGCAGCCTTCGCCTGGCACTCGGCCTCCGGCGCGCTTGGCCAAGGTGACGCATAACCTGCTGTTGCAGTACATGGGGTATGCGTATGAATACGATGTGCAGGGCAATACCATCGTCAAGCGGCCGCGCCTTACCGCAACGGCCAACGAAGAGGGCGTGCTGACGTTTTCGTATGACGCTGACAATCGGCTGACCACGGCTATTCGTACCTTCCCGAACTCTCGGGTGGTTGCGCGGTACAGCTACGATGCGTTCGGGAGGCGGATTGCAAAGCGGGTCGATGAGCAGCGGTGGGGGAGTGGGGAGGAGCCGCCCCCTGTTGGCCAGGCGCACACTGGCAAGCTCACCCTGTTCGTGTGGGATGGCGATGTGATGGTGCAGGAGATCGTCGCTGACAAGACGGTGACGTATGTGTATGAGCCGGAGAGTTTTGTGCCGTTGGTGCGGGTGGAGTCGTTGGGTGGTGTTGACACCTATTTGCCATCTTCTACGCATATGGGGGACATTGGTGATTGGCGACTGTCTGCCGTAGAGAAAGTGCCGGATTCGCACGTCTATGTGTGGCGGGAGCAGCAGAGTAAGGATCGTGAGCAACAGCACCTAAGGCATTGGCAATCGCGGCTCAGTGATGCCGATACCGTGGCAAGTCGCGATGTGACTTTGTATTACCAGTGCGACCACTTGGGGACGCCGCTGGAGTTATTCGATGAACGTAGCTTTGTCAGATGGGCTGTGCATTATCGTGTATGGGGGCAGGTATCAAAGCAAGCACGAAATATGGTGGAGCAACCACTGAGGTTCCAGGGGCAATATCATGACTCTGAAACTTCATTACATTACAATTTTCATCGCTATTATGATCCCGATTCTGGACGATATGCAACGCAAGATCCTATTGGCTTGTCTGGAGGAACGAATAACTATTTATATACTCCGGATCCGGTGATTTGGATTGACCCATTAGGCCTGCGGAAACGTCTAAATCCTAAACAAACATACGAGACTTTTGCGGGGAATCACGCGCGTCCTCTTGCCAATGGGCGTATGCCTATAAATTCGTGCTTTGCGGGTAAGGTGATGAAAGGCAACGACCTCCCCGCAAATGTTCGCGGAAAATATCCACATGGAGTACCATTTAATATGCTTGGGTTCCCTGATTTTTCGCGGTATGCTGCAACTACTGTGTATGTTCGAAAATTCAAAGGTGACAGCGTCGATTTTAGAAAGGCAAACGAAGCTACATTCGGGAAAAACAATGAATGGGGTGATAAGGCTCCAAAAGGGTTCACGTGGCACCACCATCAAGAAAACGGTAAATTGCAGTTGATACCGAAAGATATTCATGATGCCGTAAAACACACTGGAGGAGCATCCTTAGCAGGATGCAGGGTCCGATAACTAATATTGAAAATTATGGAAATCAAATTTGAATCGTTTGGTATGACTCAGGAGAAGCTTGATCAACTAGGAAGATTAGGATTGAAGTATGATAAAAGGCAGAAAAAGCAAATGCTCGCAGCTGCTAATGTGAAGTTGCCAACTGCGGAAAACATAGGTGAATTTGAGAAAAAAATTGGCTTCACACTGCCTTCGGATTACAAGGAATTTCTGCTAAGGCAAAACGGAGGAATTCCTGACAGGTCACTAATAAAGATCCCATCGCTTGGGAAAAAAGTTGTTCAAAGCCTTTTTGCCCTTGTTAATCCGGTGGTTGCATATACTGTTGATCACAACTTGGATTTATATAAAAATAGGATGCCTCAAGATATGCTCCCCGTTGCCAATGACCCGGCGGGAAATCTTTATATAATGAAGGTTGGCGCCGGAGGCGATTTTGGGAATATATACTTTTGGAATCATGAGCTAGAAGCTGATGGGGAAAAACAACCATATTTAGAGAACATTACGTATATTGCAAATAGCTTTAATGATTTTTTACTTGGTCTTAAATAGCTGAAATAAGTCTCGATGCAAGATAGTGACGAGGACGACTACATTGCTGAAACTGACCAAATGCCGTTTTTTTACACATATTAAATGCATAGTTTCTATGGAATTCATTCAATAGTATGCAAGAGATAAATTCCCGGACATGGCGGCCAGCGCCGTCGAGGACTTTGCCCTCAGCAAGCGCCTGATCGGAGAGCGTTCAAATATCTTCCGAAAAGGGCAAGCCGGTTCGATCTCGCAGCCCGCCGAGCTGCCGGCCAAGGCAGGTGGCGGTAACGACAAGGATGCCCACGACTGGCCACGCTCTATACCAGTTCGCTGTCCACTTGCCCACAAAGCACCATCTACAAAGAAGCCTACGGCCGCGCGCTGCGCCGGGCCAGCAGCACGACCACCGCAGTGAAGGCTTCATCCTGCGCCGCGACCGCAACCGCGCACGCACTTCACGCTGATCTGGCCAGTACGTGTTTGCGATAGCGGAATTGCAATGTATTACGTTTTATCGGTTAGTGCTGATTACCGACGTATCAAGCCCATGTGGGCCTCTCAGGGTAAAACGTCGAGAGCGTGGGCAAATAAGTCTCAGGAAGTCCTTATTGTTGGAAGTGTGCCTCCAAGCGCAATTCGAATACTATAGAAAGAATTATGAACACCTTATTAGAAGAATTTTTTGACCTAAGTGAACGGTTATTTATGACATTGCGTGAAGGCCGGATACCCAAAGATGAATTAATCGATTCTGTTGTGAAGGCAATTGACGGTCTTGCAAAAGAATTTTACGACGATAAGAGTCTGCCGAAGGAGTTGGTCGCGGTTATGCTTGACATGTCTACCGCGCTTTACTCGTCTGCAGATGGTCACTCTGAGCCGGCACGTTCAGATCTTTATAAGAAATTTGATATTGTCACTGATAAGATGCGTGATCTTTGTTAAAGAGCGATAGGTGACTGTAAGACCATTTTTTTTGCCAATTTCCAAACCGTCGCTTGGTGTGGATATGGTTCCGGTACCATTCCAATGGTTGCAAGCTCATGAATTAGTTCGGCATGAATATTTAGTTCAGAAAGGACTAGCTAGTAAGGGTTGTCGAGATGGCGATAATCCCTCAATAGCATTAGACCTTGATCACCATACTAGAGGTCCTCAGAGAGATTCACGTGGCGTAGGTGGCGCGCATCATCACGAGTTAAGAATTAGGCAAGCTCAAGGATTGGGGCCTAATGAATTCCATCCGGACACAAAGCGTGAGCTCGACATCACCCAAGGTGGGATGAGGAAAGTTGGAGTTCCTGCTAGTCGTGCAAGGAGGCTGCGTAAGCAGTCAGAAGAATTCTTGCGAAAAAAGGGGAACTGTAGAGTGTGTCCGACTGATTGCATTTCGGAATAAGGAGAATCAACATGGGCAAGCGAATAATTTTATCAAAGCCTTCTAATGATCCGCATGATCCTCGCGTCGGAGGCGGTGCATTGATTGGCGGTATCGAGGATTGGCCAGTTTCCCCAGACGGCGCTCCGCTAATGCTCGTCGCGTCCATTCCTAATAGTTTCATTAAGAAAAATACTGGTATAGAGATTCCTGAAAATCTTTATACATCAATCTTCTCATGCTATTCCGAAAAAGATTATTTCTTGGATCTAATTACCTATCACGGAGATGCCGATGAGCTAGCTACGATAAGGTCTGGTTATACGAAAGTTATTCAGCATCCCCCTGGGCAGGAAATACATCAAACGTCTTTTATTCCTCCGCATAGAATTGATTTGGGCGTGTCAGTTCCTGATGAGGTGGACAGCGGGTCGCGTATGGGAGGTGAGCCACTATTTCTGCAGAATGAAGAGCTTGATTTAGGTGAAATGGAATATGTTTTGCAGCTAATGGGGGCAGACTTTCCTTCGAAATTTACTGGGATATTTGCCTTGTCTGATGCTGTCGCATATTTATACTTGAGCCCCGGCGAAACGCCAAATGGTTTATTTTTCGCGCAAACGACGTAATTCAGCTAAAAAGCAGTCGTGCGAAACGGTTTTGTGTAATCCCCATAGCCGAAATTTATCAGATACTGTGCTCAATATGCCGCGGATAATCGAGAAGTGCTTAGGCGACGCGGCACTATACGGGCTCGCGGCGTCCTATATTGCATGCTCGGGATTCACGTCGCGCTACCACTACGACGCGGCGAGCCGCCTGGCCGAACAGGTCAAAATGAAAAAACACTGGAATGATCTAGTCATAAGTGCCGCTCCTTTCATTGAATTCCTAGAGCGCGATCGTTATTTCGATAGCGCATACTTTGGTGATCGATCCGGTAAGTTAATTATTGAGGACGCCAGTCTTGCGTTCAACTACGCTTCAGATGAATCGTTCGATAACTTTGATGGTTGGGAAACTGTAACGGATTCAGATGCGGTTTTTCCAGACAGTTTTGAGTGGAGCAGTTGGGTAAGTCACAATTTAAGGAAGAACAACTATTTTTCTTTTGAGTCAAAGGATTTCTGCAACGCCGATGGTAAATGGGCACAAGGCGGGGTGTGCCTCTTGCGTGAATTAATGAGTCGAGACATAAAAATTATATTGAACTGCTATTCGAATGACTTTTTCCCGAACATATGGAGGGATATTTTGAACGTTTATCTAAATAATGGCTTTCCCTGCGGGTGGGATGGGCGCTATCCGGACGGAAAATTGGTTGTTTTTTCGAATAATCCTATTGATTAGAACTAACGGATAGATATTCTCCGGAGGAATTTGTAAGCTCGCAGATTTCTGCTGCGTTCGGAAACGAAAGGCTGGAGCTAGCCGGTGGCGCGCTGGGCCACGCCCTATACCAGCTCGCTGTCCACCTGCCCGCAAGGCACGGTCTATCACGAAGCCAGCGGCCGCGCGCTGCGCCTGCCGGCACTGGCGCCGGGCCAGCAGCATGACCACCGCGCCGAAGGTTTTGTGCTACGCCGCGACAGCGACACGCACTTCACGTTGACCTGGCGCGACGGCAGCACCGACACGTTCGTGCTGCGCGGCGACGACTAGTTGCCGCATGCTACTAGGCGTGAACGCCATGCTGAAGCCCCGCGCATCGGCGCTCACCCAGCGTTTCCACCTCACCGGCGCGCCGAGCGCGATGGCACCGGCATCACCATCGAGCGGCACCACCAGGCACGCCCCGGCGAAGTGCAGCTGCGCGTGCGCACGGACGATGGCATGATGATCGAAGCGCTGCGCGACGCTTACCTGTCAGTCGAGATCGAGCAGGACCTGGCCGCCGCGCCGCGCATCGGCCAGGTCGACCAAGTACTTGCCGATGGCACCCGCGTGTGTCATGTGCGCTATCGCTACGAGGTGGATGCGCTGCCGCCTGCCGGGGCGGCTTCCGGCTCCTTCGACGCACTGCCGCTGCGCTGCGACCTTGTCGAGCAGTTCAATATCGTTGGCCAGTCGCGTACCCAGGGGTACGAACACCGCCTACTGGCGCGTGGAAAAAACACGTGGAAAGTAATTGCATTGCCTTCTGTAGTGGGTGCCAGTGGAGGAAAGGCAACAAATTTCGTCGAAATTGAATGTAGTCAAGGCCTTATTCATGGATTTCTTTTCGTAAGCAGTAATACAGTAGCTTGATAAAGAGAGGCCGAGATGTTTTGGGGGATTAATATCGGGCAGGGTATTGTGGAATATGATGATATATCACATTTGCCTGACGCGTTCAAAGCCAAAGATCATGTCGATTTCCTAAAGGAAGATATGCTGCAGATTAGATTCCCAAATGGGGTTTTGATCGACATCGGTTGGCGGCCTTCTTTCATACCGAAGGGAAAATTCTATATTGTAGCGGTGAAAAATGGGAATTGGAGTGATCCCGTTGCTATAAGGGAAGCTGCAGATGTGTCAGAAGCAAAAGACGCTGTGAGAAAATTGATAGCTGAGTTAACATAATTTTTTTAGGTGAAAGCAACATTTTAAGCGCATCGCCTGGGTGAAATGCAAACGTCCCTCCGATGGAGACGCGCATAGCCATTCGTGACCGAAAAAAGATCATTTTGGCTACCTTGCGATGAAAAAAATCATGCTACCCGAACCGTACATAGAAGGTCGTATCCTGTATGCAGTATAGAAATAGTAGAGGAACTCTTCAGTATCGATATGAATGGTTAAGAAAGCGGTGGGGGAAAGCACAGTGCAAGAGCGCCATAGAAGACCTAATAGCGGAAAAGCGGGCTCAATCGACGCGTCGTGAGATCATACTGAAAAAGAATCAAAACGCTACAGTTCTTTTTTGCAATAGGAGGACTTTAAATGTATTACGTCTTATCGGTTAATGATGATTATCCAGAGAGGTATTGGTTCGAGTACGATCATGATAATTCACCAAGCTATCTCTCGTTTCAATCAGGGATGATGGTTGAGGAATTAAGCGCGCAGCCCGTATTTAGGATAAATAAGAAAATCAGCGTCGACCGATTGATGGATTTTGATTTTTTGGTGTCAGACGGAGGCTATTTTATAAGTGCGAAGTTCGCTAATTTAATGCTAAATATTGCCGGAGATGATGTGCAGATTATTGAGGCTGATGTATATATATATGGCAAAAAAATAGCTGAATACTATATCGGGAATATTGTGAATCTAGTTGCTTGTGTTGATATGGAGAGATCAACTTATAGGCCACTTATCAAAAGCGATCCAGAAGGGCCGAAAAAATTTACTAGATATGAATTCATTGAAAATAGTTTAGGTTCACACAAAATTATGCGGTCTAAAGAAAGCCCTTTGACCATTGTTGTCTCGGAAGATTTTAAGCAAGCGTGCATAAGTTCTGGGATAAAAGGCGTTGCATTTTTGCGTAATGGAGTTAGGGATTACGAATAGCGAGAGCCAAGTACGCGAAGCCACTGAGGTTTCAAGGCCAATACGAGGATACGGAAACTAGGCTCTTCTGTAATCGCCATAGGTATTACGATCCCGACACGGCCCGGTATGTCACGCAAGATCCACCAAGCTCCTGGACCGGTTCAGTCTACTTTACACCTAAGCAAGCGACGGTTTTAAAAGCTCCAATGGATGTGCCACCTAACTGAGGGTTATAATATGAGCGAAAGAGTAAAAATTCGAGATATCCTTTTGCAGAAAAATGAATACAGTGGGTGGTTTTATTTGCCGCCGAAGCCTTGGTCTTTGGATACAGAAGGAGTTCTTGTGGAAGAAGACAAGGATGCTGATCCCGATTCTGAGGATCATATACCAGATTTTGTTAAGAAAGAAGGGTGGGTGGAAACGCTAGATGCAGCTGGAATCGAAGATATTGTTTCTAATGCAGAGGCACAAATTGAAGATCCCACGGTAACTGACCTATTTGATGCGTTTAATTTCTACATTGATAATGGCGCATTTATCGAATTTTGAAATTATTCCGTATTGGTATCTCGAAACATCCTTCCGATTTTCTCATGATGCTAGCGTCTCGAACCAGACGTAAATTTTCAGGATCAATGCCTATCTGCCGACCATGGGCGCGAAGCTAAGCTGAACAAGCTTACTGATGCGCTGAGGGTGATGGCGGAAACGAAGGACTGGAGGCTGCTGGGCGCACGCTGGCCACGCCCTATACCAGTTCGCTTTTCGCTTGCGCGCAGGGCACCGTCTACAGCGAAGCCAGCGGCCGCGCGGCGCCTGCCGGCGCTGGCCCAGGCCAGCAGCACGACCACCGCAGCGGAGGCTTCATGCTGCGCCGCGACAGCCAAACGCAGTTCACGCTGACCTGGCGCGACGGCAGCGCCGACACGTTCGTGCTGGGCGGCAAGTGCTATCAATCCTATTTATGAGCGCTTGGTGGACATTTCAAAAACACACGGTCACGCGAGGATCCCATGTCTTCTGAAAAAGAAAAATGGCAACATTTAATATCAGGATATCCAGGTGACTTCTCTTTCAGAGCCAAGCTCCTTCCCATATTCCCGCTGGCTATTAATGAATTCAATAAATTATCGAGCGGCAATTGGTCCTTGGAAGATTATGAAATTTTGGTCGAAGTTAATGAGGATGAATCATATGCCGCCATTTCTTTCTTGCCGGATCCAGAATATTTAATTGATGGGGTTCCTTTTGAAGTTGCGCACCGTGGAATTTTTAAGAATGGAATGGGCGTCACGTATGTTTACTGTTTGAAGGACCTTTCGTTAGTTAACATAACTTATATGAGGTAAGATTAAAATGTGGGGCAACCAAGTGTCGAGTGCCCGTCTGATACTGGACGCGTTACACAGCGAATTTAGGGCCGCGCTGTGCCATGCCCTATACCAGTGTTCTATCTACCTGCACTCAGAAACGTGCCACGGAGCCAGCGGCCGCGCGCTGCGCCTGCCGGTGCCGGCTGCAGGCCAGCTCGACGAACCTTGAAGCCCTGACATTATCCTGAATAATGTCTTGATGAGCTCAGGTTTCGTGTTTCCATAGGGGAATTGCGATGTACTACGTTTTGTCGGTTAGTGATGACTATCCGGATAGCTACTGGTTCAAATACGACCATGATAACTCGCCGAGCTATCTATCATTCCAATCCGGGGAGGCTGTCGACCAACCAAAGCGGCCGCCTCTATTTACTTTGGATAAAAAAATCAGCATCGCCCGGTTTCTCGGTTTTGATTTTCTTATGTCAGATGGCGGGGATTTTATAAGCGCCAAGTTCGCTGACTTGATGCGGAATTTGGCCGCTGGCGATGTACAGATTATAGAGGCATCTGTTTATGTAAATGGTGAGAAAATGAATGGATTTTGTATTGGGAATATTGCTAACCTAGTTTCATGCGTCGATATGGAAAAGTCGATCTACAAGCCGCTTCTCAAGAGTTGCCCCGATGGCCCCATTAAATTTACTCGGTTTGAATTCATTGATAATAGTTTAAATGATCACAAAATTGTTAGATGCAAAGAGGATCCGCAAACCATTGTTGTTTCGGAAGACTTTATGCAAGCTTGCAAGAGTGCGGGAATAAGGGGAGTTGAGTTCTTGCGTAACGGAGTTGGAAGTTACGAAAAGGACGTCCTACTTAAGTAAAGAAACCGTATATCATAAAGATTTTTTATGATGGCGAGTCGCTTTAACCAGAAAAACCTTGATTGGTGTGAGACGCTTGTTTCTTATTTCGCGGAACTGCCATGCGCAAGCAGATTTAGAAGCAGATGCCGCCTGCCTACTGCTTGCCTACTCATCGAGAAAACAATGATATTCAGAGAAACAGAGTTATATGTGGCACTCAAGTGCATCGGCAGGCTTCTGTTGAATCTGGAATCCAGAAAGTTAACCGTGCCTGCTGAGATTTCGCTGTTTGTCGATGATCTTTGGCTCGTGTTACGAGGGCAAAAAAACAGGGTTGCACTGACAGAAATCGATCGAAAAATAGAGCGATTGATAGTCGATGAGCAAGATGCTGGGTTTGAAGAATCTTTAGTCAACCGGGTTTATTACGCTTTGTCTTGCCTGATATTGTATCTGCAGGAAGGGCATTCTTTGTCGGTCCAGCACATATTGGAAGAGGCGCTTGAGTCGTTCCGATACGAGGCTGCAAACGACTATCTGAACGCTTTGGGAGGGCTTGCAATGGTACTCAGCGATTCGGAAGAAGATGAGATTGAAGCAGATACGAGAGTTTCTTCCGAAAAGGAAAAGCAATCGGAAGATAAGTATCTTGCAGGGAAAATAGTGGACTGGGCGAACGTCATCCGTTAATCCACTGGGCGCGCGGTTGAGTTGGCCGCTTGCACGCTCCCTTTGTCGCAGCGCAGGAGCCTGGTCTATCAGGAAGCCAGTAACATCGCACTTTGCAAGCGACGCTGACACCCGGCGAGCAGCACGCCCTCTGCGGCGAGGGTGTGATCCGCGCGCCGCGATATGACACGCAGTTCACGCTGACCTGGCGAGACGGCAGCACCTGTAATCTATCTTCAGTGCCGGGACTGCCGCCGCAGAGTAACGATGGTGTGAACGCCATGCCGAAACCTCCTCGACCTGTCCCGCGACCGTTGCCACAGTCTTGCCTGGCGTGCGTGATGGCGGTGGCATCACTATCGAGACGGCACGACCATGCGTGCTTGACGAAGCGCTGCTGCGTAAGTGCGGACGACGGCGCGATGGTCGAAGTGTTGCGTGATGCTTACTTGCCAAACGAAATCGCACTAGATTGTGTGGCACTTTTGGGGTGTACATGAGGAAACACTGGAAAGATCTGGTTGTAGTAGCCGCGCCATTCATTGAATATTTGGACAGAGATGCTTACTTCACGAAACCATATTGTGGAGATGGATCGAATAAATTAATTATTCAGGATGGTAAAGCAGCGTTTAAATATGCGTCGGATGATTCATTTGATGATTTCGACGAATGGGAGACAGTTACAGATTCAGAAGCGGTGTTCCCGGAGAGTTTTGACTGGAGCAGCTGGATCGACCACAATCTGCACAAGAACAGGTACTTTGGCATCGAAGCAAAGAACTTCAACGGTGCCGATATAAGACTCACACAAGGACCCTGCCTGCTGCATGAACTGATGATCCGGGATATGAGAATAATACTGAACTGCTATTCCAATGAGTATTTTCCCGATATCTGGAAGGCTATTCTGGATGTATATCTGCACGACGGGTTTCCTTGCGGATGGGATGGACGGTATCCTGAAGGAAAGCTGGTCGTTTTCTCGAACTTCTAGCTCGCGATCAATCCAAGGTCACTCGTCATGTTGCAGTCCTGCCCCTTCCCAGCTTTGATTTGAAGCCGGTACTCCAGCGTGAAACATTGCGACGGCAGCATCCATCGTCGGCCCATGCTTGGATAGCTGCGAATGACGGCAACGTCGCTACGCTGCGCTGGCCCTGGTCTGCAATGGCTTCGAAAGCCAGCTGATCTGGCGCTTTCAAGGTTCAAGAACTGACACTGGCTCGCATGGCACCGATGCCGATTCCACCGAAAACTGTATAGAACCACATCGCGCTGCCGCATCTCCCTTGCGTGAACCATCGCGAAGAGCACTCCCAAGCGCAAAAAAAAATGGCCCTGCAGGCAGCAAGCCCGCAGGACCAAGACCGGCACTGTCGCGCCGGCGTCCTTGGACGATGGGTGTCCGTCAGAACTTGTAGTTCACACCGAACAGCACGGTGCGGCCATACTTGGCATATTCCAGCTGGCGATCCTTGCGGTTCGCATAGGTTTCATACGCGGCATTGTTCAGGTTATTCACCTGCAACAGCAGACCCAGGCCCTTGTAGCGGCCGTCGTTGAAGGTGTAGCCCACCTGCGCGTCCACCGTCGGGGCGTCGTGCACGAAGCGCAGCTGGCGGTCACCGGCGAAATTGCCGATCTCGCCCACATAATCGGAACGGCGGCGGCCGCTGACGCGCGTCGAGAATCCCGCCTTTTCATAGTAGAGCGTGATGTTCGAGACATTGCGGGACAGGCCCGGCAGCTGGATCTTGCCGATCGCGGAATTGACTTCCTTGATGTCGATGCCGCTTTCCGTCCAGGAGGAGCTGGCCAGCACGCCAAAGCCATCCAGCGCCGGCGTCAGCAGTTCCAGCGGCACCGACACGGTCAGTTCGGCACCTTTCAGGATGCCGCCATCGCCGTTGTACGACGTGGTGTACTGCCCGAAGTTGGAAATGGCGTTCGTGCCCGGCGTGAATTGCGAGAAATCGCGCGTTTCCGAGAAGGTGTAGATGTAGGTGTCCAGTTTCTTGTAGAAACCGGCCAGCGCGACATAGCCCTTCTTGTCGAAATACTTTTCATACGAGACGTCGAATGCCTTGGCGCGCCATGGATCGAGCTTGCTGTTGCCGCCACTGCCATTCGGCAGGCGAGTTCCGCTGGCAACGCTGAAATTGAAGCCCGCATTGAGCTGGTCCACGCGCGGGCGGGCGATCTGCTTCGCCAGCGAGAAGCGCAGGGTCTGGCTGTCGTCCAGGCTGATCGCCAGGTTCATGCTCGGCAGCACGTCGGTGTACTTCTTGCCGCTTTCGATCGGGTGGGCCACGCCTGCCGCATCGGCGTACAGCGATTCCGACGACTGGTCGGTGCGGATGATCTGCGCGCCGATATTGCCGCGCACCGGATAGCCGCCGATCTCGCTGTCGATATTGGCGCGGGCGAAGGCTGTCGTGATTTTCTCCGTGACGTCCCACGCCCGGCTGATCGTGCCGGCATTGTTTGCCAGGCTGTAGTTGATCGGGTCGAAGTACTTGGCGATCACCGCCGGCACATTCCAGGATGGCACGATGCCGGCGCCGGCAAATCCCAGGTCGACCGGTGCGTGCAGCAGGTCGCTGGAAATCGTCGGCGTGCCCTTGGCGAACAGCTGGCCTTCGGGCTGGCGCTTGGTCTTGGTGCGGTCGCTGTAGTTGACGCCGACGTCGAAGCCGGAAAGGTAGTTTTCAATTGCCGCCGGCGCCGGCAGGTTGGCCGCTACCTTCAGGCTCGCCAGCCGGTCCTTCAGGTGCGGCGAGTAGGTCTTGCCATAGCCATAGATCGAATTGCCTGTATGCAGGATGGCCGGGTTGCTGTAGTCGAGCTGGCCGGACAGGTGTGCGAACTGGCCGGTGCGCCAGCCGACCGTCATCAGCGGATCGTTGAACGCGCCGCCATCCGCGGTCTGCAATTGCAGGTTGTTCTCCAGGTAGGTCTCGTCGCGCTTGGCCTGCGAATAGTTGGCATCGACGACCAGCGACCAGTCACCGAAATTGAAGCGGTTGCCCCAGCCGGCGGTGCGGATCCGGTCTTCGCGGTGATTATGCTGGCCGCGCACCAGGGGATAGGCACCCGTGGCGGTCCCGCCGATCAGCGTGTTGTCGACGATATTGGTGCTCGCGTAGTTGAAGCCGATCGGGTTGTTGTTGCCGTTGAAGCCGCCCAGGTTGACTTCGAACTGGTTGTTCGTGTCGACCTGCTTGAAGTTCGATGCGAAAACATCGAGGGTACTGGTCCACATGCGGCTCGGGCGGTATTCCAGCACGCCGATCACGCCGGTGCGGGTCAGGCGGCCGCTTTTCGCCAGCGCCTTGACACCGGCCGTGACGTAGGTGCCGGCCGGCACGCCGGAAATGCGCGTCTGGTCGAACGGTTCGTAGGTGCCGGTTTCATTGTCCAGGATCGGCGACTCCATGTTCGCCACGCCCAATGCCACGCCGATGGTGCGGTTGGCGAATTGATCGATGTAGCTGGCGCTGACGCGGTGGCCATGGTCCTTCGCATCGGCGATCTTGCCCAGCGAGTTTTTCTCGCCCCGCACGTTGAACGAAATGGTGCGCCCTGGGAACGACAGCGGCCGCACGGTCTGCATGTCGATCGTGCCGGACAGGCCCTGGCCCACCAGGCCGGCATCCGGCGTCTTGTGCACGGTGACCGCGCTCAGCAGCTCCGACGGGTACTGGTCGAACTCCACGCTGCGGTTGTCGCCCGTGCTCACCTGCTCGCGGCCGTTCAGCAGGGTGGTAGCGAAGTCGGGCGACAGGCCGCGCACGCTGATCACCTGTGCCCGTCCCGCCACGCGCTGGGCGGCCAGGCCCGGCAGGCGCGCGATGGATTCCGCGATGCTCGTGTCGGGTAGCTTGCCGATGTCCTCGGCGGAAATCGATTCCACGATGGACGTGGCGTCTTTCTTCACGGAGATGGCATCCTCGATGCCACGGCGGATGCCCGAGACCTTCACCGTGGCGATGCTGCCGTCTCCGGTGCTCGTGGTAGTGGCTGGCGCGGCGGCTGCGGCAACGGCATCCTGGGCCATTGCCGGGATACTCGATAACGACAGGAGCACTGCGCAGGCGGTGGCAATGGGATGCAGCGGGAAGCAGGCAAGCGAACTGCGGGACGATACTTGGTCGTGCATTGATGTCTCCAATGGTTTTTGAAAAGTGCTGCTTTGGACACGCTCTACTGGCGGTTCGACCGGTTGTACTAAAACTAGATAAACAGGTTGACGAAACTGTATCAAAAATACACGTGTCGTAAACGGTAAACGCGGCTTATCACCCCTGCTGTCGTCAGAAGTTGTATTTTCCCTACAGTCACCGAAATGCCATGATGTACCGCGACTACATATATAAATGTAGTTGGCGCATTCGGATCCGGGTGCCACCGCTGCGCGGATAACAGCCAGTTGACAGCCAACCTACCAGAAGGTAGGCTTCGTCCATGGCCAAATTGTCGAACACTTCCGAAGAAATCCTGGCGTGCGCGCGCGGCCTCATCGTCGCAGGCGGCTACAACGCTTTCAGCTATGCGGACATCGCAGATGTGGTCGGCATACGAAAAGCCAGCATCCATCACCATTTCCCGAACAAGGCCGACCTGGTCAAGGCGCTCGTCGTGCAGCACCGCCAGGCAACCGAAGAAGGGCTCGGCAATCTACGTCACGCCATTCCCGATGCCATGGGACAGCTGCGCGCGTATGTGGGGTACTGGGAACAGTGCATCAGCGACCTGAGTGCGCCGTTTTGTATCTGCGCACTGCTGGCCGGGGAGTTGCCGGTCCTGCCAGCGGAAATCGCGGTGGAAGTACGCGCGTATTTCCGCTTTCTGTCGGGGTGGATGGCATCGGTGCTGGAGCAGGGGATGCGCGAGGGAACCGTCCGGTCCGTGAATGGCCCGCAAGTCGAGGCGGAGGTTCTCATGGCAAGCATTCATGGGGCGATGCTCTCCGCCCGGGCCTACGGCGATGTCGCCGTCTTCGCCACGGTGGCGGAAAGCCAGCTGGCCCGCTACTCGACGGAGTCATAGGCCCTCTGCATAGGCCGCTTGCTGCGTCGAGACGGAGTAGTAACCGGCACCGCATGCCCAGCCAGTTCTCATGAGCTGCCGATCTGCGCTGCCGATTTTTTTGATCGATCTACCTACCAACTAGTAGGCAGATAACCGGATTCTTAACGATGGGAGCAGCAACATGAATGACACCATATTCCACCCTGCCGCGCACGAAGGCTGGCTCAAGCGCTATTACTTTATCCGCGCCGCCTTCTCGATCACGTGGATCATCGCGGTCCTCGCGATTGCACCCTCTTCGGCAGCAGCCAGTGCGGTGCTGCTGGTCGCGTATCCAGCCTGGGATGCTGTTGCCAACTTGATCGACAGCAGGCGCAGCGGCGGGCTGGCTGCGAACCGTACCCAGTTGCTGAATGTCGTCGTCAGTTTTGCCGTAGCGCTGGCGCTGGCCGTCACATGGCCCGACATGCACGGCGCCTTGGGCGTGTTCGGTGCCTGGGCTATCCTGTCCGGCCTGCTCCAGTTCGGCACGGCGGTGCGGCGCTGGAAAAGCCATGGGGCACAATGGGCCATGGCCGTGAGCGGCGCGCAATCCGCGCTCGCCGGTACGTTCTTCATCTAC
This sequence comes from Pseudoduganella sp. SL102, assembly GCF_027856995.1. Classification (NCBI taxonomy): domain Bacteria; kingdom Pseudomonadati; phylum Pseudomonadota; class Betaproteobacteria; order Burkholderiales; family Oxalobacteraceae; genus Pseudoduganella; species Pseudoduganella sp. SL102. Next base: position 7,215,386 of record NZ_CP115554.1, on the reverse strand, counting down.
CAGGCGCAGTTGCCCACGATGCCATCGATCGTGAGCCTCGCAGGCTATGCGGGGTTTGGCGCATTCTATTTCCTGGCGTCGGCACTGTCGCTGAGTGCCGACGGATGGCGTAGGAAACGTAGCTGAGTCGGGGCCTGATGGCCTTGCGGACACGGTAGACTGTGGGAGGCCAGTACAAAGATGACTTTCCCTCGCGTTTGGAAGGTGAATCTCCAGATGGATATTTATCGTGTTCGTGCCGCATCGGCACGTGAATAATGTGCGTACTTCGGATTGAGTTGCATGAAGTACAGATACTCTTGGATGTGGAGATATGACAAAGCGTCTGCTTTTCACCAATGAATCGACCGACCCTTTCGAAGCGCGCATCGGTGGCGGCGCACTGATTGGCGGGGTTGCAGAATGGCCCGTTGCTCCGGATGGAACGCTATTGATGCTGGTCGCTTCGATTCCCAACACTTTCCTGGCACAACATACCGGGGTTCGGCTCTCGTCAGGGATGTTCACTTCGGTTTTCTCATACTATTCGGAAGCCGACTACTTCCTGGATCAGATCAACTACCATGGTCACCCGGAAGAGCTTGCCGTGATCGATTCAGGAACGACAAGGGTGATTCAGCACCCCGCCGGGCAGGAGATATGCCAGCCGTATGCTATCGCGGCGTATCGAATGGATACAGGCGAGGCTGTTACGGATGACGCGGACTGCGGATCGCGTATCGGAGGCAAGCCAACTTTCCTGCAGAATGAAGAGATGGATCTCGATGGCTTCAACTATATCCTACAACTGAGCAGCTCAGATTTTCCCAGCCGGCATGCCGACATTTTCGGGTTATCCGATGCAGTCGCTTACTTGTATCTGCCTGATACAAAAGACGTGGAGGGGAAATTTTTTTCCCAGGTGACCTGATACTCTTTGAAACGTACACACGGTATCACGCAGGTCCCATTGCTCCCGGCCTATACTCAGTTCGATCTTCTCCCCGGTAAATGCGTGAACTGCGCCAGTGATAGAAAGCCCGGAAAAATGGCGAGGAGTCGGAAATGATCCCGGTACGAGTAAGAGCATTCCTGGCGAAAGAGACAGGCGATGTGCTGCGCAATGATCGTCCATCGGCGTTGCATATGCTGCGCCGCCTCGGCGTGGATGCCAGCACCGAATTCGGCGAGTTCTATCTGACTTACCAGGGGAACTTCATCAGTCCCCGCGCTGTGGCCGAATTGCTGGACATTGAAGGCCCGCAGATTCCCGCTATTCCCGACCAAACGGATTACGTTCGAGATCGATATCGGTTTCCGGAGAAATTTCTTGCCCTGACATCGGATGAGAGTGAAGGCATGTATTTGTTCGATCGAGAGGATGGGACGGTGCATGATTTCGATCTTTGCGAATACGACGATTTCGTCAAGGGCAGGGTTCCGGCTCGGTGGAGGTCCTTCAACGCTTTCCTGTCATGGTATTTCGACGAAGAGTGCAATGCACCAGGTCAAGACCCGGATTGAGGAGCCACGCCCCATCTGCCGGTCTGGAGCGTTTGCGGGGAAATCCGAGGGCGCCGCATGCCGCGAGCGCCGCACTCCGGCAGCGCCTTGCGTTAAGCCTGCAATATTGTCAGCGCCCGTTAATCCCGCGTAGAATGTGCGGCACGCGGGTGTAGCTCAATGGTAGAGCAGGAGCTTCCCAAGCTTAAGACGAGGGTTCGATCCCCTTCACCCGCTCCAGATCTCCATGTTCGCAGCCACGCTGCCGGCCGGATTCCCGAGCCGCGGCCCAGCCAACCGAAAGTTCCCCGAACAGCCGCATGTCCCCGCGCGTCATCGTCCAGTTGTTGTTGTCGCTGCTGTTGCTGGTTTCCCAGCAACTGGCGCTGGCACACGGCTATACGCACGTCCAGCGCAGCGCCACCGAGCAGTTGCGCGACCAGGATGGCGCTCCGCCGGCGGCAACGGATCACCTGTGCGCGCAATGCCTCTCGGCCGACCAGTTCGCGCACGCGTTCGGCGTGCCGACGTACCACTTCAAGGTAGCCGGCAGCGGCTATCTTTCGCTGGAAGAACCGTCCGCGCGGCCGGCCAGCAGCAAGATCGTCCGCGCCTTCCAGCCGCGCGCCCCGCCCCGGGCCTGACCAGCACCCGTAATAGCAATTTTCGCCGCCGCGTACTCCATGTGCGCGGCGGCGGCTCGTCATTCCCGATATCCGAGGTACGCATCATGAACACCCAAAAAACGCTGCTGGCCAGTGCCATCCTGGCCGCCATCTCTTCCACCGCGCACGCCGATACCAGCAGCGCCGAACCGCAGGGCGCCGATCCGCAGGGCACCGGCCAGGTCCAGCAGGTAGTCGTCACCGCCAATCCATTCCGCAGCACGGAGGGCGACCAGATCCTCACCCCGGCCAAGGTGCTGCAGGGCGACGAACTGCGCGACAAGGCCGGCAGTTCGCTGGGCGAAACGCTGTCGCAGGAGCTGGGCGTCTCCGCTTCGGCGTTGGGCGCCGGCGCATCGCGCCCGATCATCCGCGGCATGGAAGGCCCGCGCGTGAAGATGCTGGAGAACGGCATGGCCGTGTCGGACGTGTCGGGCCTGTCCAACGATCACGCGGTGGCGGCCGAAGGCGCCGTGGCGCGCCAGATCGAGATCCTGCGCGGGCCGGCCGCGCTGCTGTACGGGTCCGGCGCCATTGGCGGGCTGGTCAACGTCGTCAACGAACGCATTCCCACCACGCTGGAACCGAAACTGACCGGGCAGGCCGAGGCGCGCTACAGCACCGTCGATACGGGCAAGAACGCGTCCGGCACGATCGACGGTTCGGTGGGCAAGTTCGCGCTGCATGCCGACGGCAACTGGCGCAACGCCGATGACTACAAGATCCCCGGCACGCGTTCGATTGGCGACCCGGACTCGGGTTCCGGCCGCCTCGCCAACTCCTTTACGCGGGAGCGCAACGTGGGCCTCGGCGGTTCGTATGTCGATGACTGGGGCTATGCCGGCGCTTCGGTGTCGCACCTGACGAACTTGTACGGCATCCCCAGCGCCGAGGGGTCGCGCATCGACCAGGAGCAGACGCGCTACGACATCGAAGGCGTGGTGAAGGCGCCGTTCGCGGGGTTCGAGAACCTGAAATTCAAGGCAGGCCATACAAGCTATGAACACGCGGAACTGGGCGAGGACGATGCGCCCGAAGTGATCTTCGACAACCGCTCGACGGAAACCCGGGCGGAACTGTCGCACCTGCCGGTGGGCGGCTGGCGGGGCACCTTCGGCCTGCAGACCGAGAACACGCATTTCTCCGCCCTGTCGGCGGAGGGCGGGCCGGATACGGTACCTGTCACGCGGTCCACGTCGCAGGCCGGCTTCCTCGTCGAGGAAAAAGACCTGGGGCCGGTGCGCCTGTCCGCCGGGGCGCGGCTCGAGCACGTGAAGCGCCAGCCCGTCACGGGGCTGGACCGCTCGTTCGGCCTGAAGTCCGGCTCGGTGGGTGCGCAGTGGCCGTTCATGCCGGGCTATGCCGCCGGCGTCACGTACTCGTATGCGCAGCGCGCGCCGGCCACCGAGGAGCTGTATTCGCATGGCCCGCACGACGCGACCGTGACGTTCGACATCGGCAATCCCGACTTCCGGAAGGAAGTGTCGCGCAACGTCGAGCTGTCGGTACAGAAGACGGCTGGCCTGGTGCGCTGGAAGGCCAACCTGTACCGCAACAAGGTCGACGATTTCATCTACGGGAACGTGACCGGCGTGCTGGTGGATGAAGAGGGCAACCCGGGCAGCGACCTGCGCGAACGGATCTTCGAGCAGGGCAATGCCACGATCCGAGGCGCCGAGGCCGAGCTGACGGTCAACGAGCATGGCGCCGGCTGGTCGGGGCGCGTGTTTGCCGACACGTCGCGCGGCAAGCTCGATGCCGCCGGCAGCCTGCCGCTGCAGCCGGCCGACCGCATCGGCGCATCGGTCGGCTACAAGATGGATGCGCTGCGCGCCGGCCTGTCGCTGGTGCACGCGCGCGGGCAGGACCGGCTAGCGTCGTTCGAAGGCACGCCTACGGACAGCTACAACCAGCTGAACGCCAACTTGTCCTATACACAGAAAGCCGGCGCCCTGGACCTCACGTATTTCCTGCTGGCGAAGAACCTGCTGAACGACGAGATCCGCGTGTCGACATCGGTGCTGAAGGATATCGCGCCGCTGGCCGGCCGCGGCATCGTGTTCGGCGTGCGTGCCAAGTTCTGATCGCGCCTGATTTTCGGTTAACCGCGCTGGCTTAGGGTTCGTTACAGCACGCCAGCCGCGGGGCCGTGCGCTCCGTCCCGCCCGTTTCGCTAAGATTTCGGCATGCGGCATCACAGCGGGAGGAAGGACCGTGCACCCGGAGTACCTGTACAAATACCGGCCATTCGCCAGCGAATGCGATATCGAGTTCACGCGGCAGATCGTGTGCGACAACACGATCTACTTCGCGCCGCCATGCACATTCAACGATCCCTTCGATTCGCGGCCTGCGTTCACCTTCGATGCGCCGTTCGACGAGATGAAGGCGTATTACCGCCGCATGTGCAGCAAGCAGATGCCGCAGCTGACGGAACGGGCTTGCGAGGAAGAGCTGGAAAAGATCCTGGCCGATCCCGCCACCGACCTGCGCACGCCGCAGGGGCAGCAAAGGATCCAGCAACTGCATTCGCGCATCCTGGCCGAGGAAGTCGGCGTGCTGTGCCTCTCCTCCGAGCGCGACCATATCCTGATGTGGTCGCACTATGCCGATTGCCACAAGGGCATCTGCCTGCGCTTCGATGCGCGCGCCGCCTTCCTGCGCGATGCGCGCCCGATCGGCTACGAGCAGCGCCGTGAGCTGATTAATCCATTTCGCGATCGCGACGAGGACATGGCCGCCAAGACTTTCCTGATGAAGAGCCGGCACTGGCTGTATGAAGGCGAATGGCGCGCGGTGCGCTACGAGGGGCCCGGGCCGGTGGAGTTCGAGCCGGAAGCGCTGACGGGCATCGTGCTGGGCGCGAACGCGTCGAAGGAGGCGGAAGAGCGGGTGCGCGAATGGGCCAGCTGCCGCCGTGCTCCGCTGGAACTGCTGCGCGCCTATCCGGACCAGCAGGAGTTCCGCCTGCATATCCGCCCGCTGGACCACTGGAACTGCGAGAACTGAACTTGCCGCAAGGTGCGTCAGCTAACCGACCGGTAATGCACCGCGCGCGATCCTTTCATGAACGACGCATGCCGTGCTTCAGCATGTCGTGCGTCATTTCCCTGCTTCATTTCATGCATCGAAGGAGAACATCATGTCGGACAATCTGCAAGAGCGCGGCCCGCAGGATCGCAGCCGCATCAACGTCAACGAAGAGTGGGAACTGCGTTACTGGACGAAGGAACTGGGCTTGTCCGCGGATGAATTGCGCCAGGCGGTGAAGGATGCCGGGACCAGCGTCAAGGCCGTGCGCGAGCACCTGGGCAAGCCTGCCTGAGCGCCGCAATTACTGTCAGCAAGCGTGCGCGCGGCCCTGGTCGCGCGTGCTAGCATCCGCCCTTTCATATTGTTGAAGTAGCATGACCGAAGATATCTGGGTGAAGGGTTACGTCTACAGCGTCGAGGTGGCGGAAGAATCCGGACGCTATCGCGGCTGCATTCATGTCAAGGCGCACCGCTACACGGGCCGCACGTTCGAGCCGCCCATCGTGATTGAAACGCCGGCGCTGTTCAAGCGCGAGCATGCGGCCGAGATCGAGGCGCGCGCACTGGCGCGTGAACTGATCGACGGCGGGCGGCTCGAAGAGCACATCGCCAGTCACCGGCACGATGCACCCGTGCCGCCCGTACCGCCCATATCACCTATATCACCTGTATCACCTGTATCACCTGTACCGGCCGCTCAGCCGTTCAGCGATACATCCAGCCACACCGAGTAAGCGAGGCGCTTGCCTTCCCACGTGCCGCCGCCGCGCACCGCGGCGTCGGTGGACGTGGGCTTGCCGTCGATCTCGTGGCGCGCCAGCATCTGGCGGAACGTCAGCGCATCCTTCGGCGCCAGGTAGCCCACCATGCTGCCGGACACGAACACCGCAACGGCCTTGTCCTCGTAGGGATTGGCGTCATCCGGCAGCAGCAGCGCCGGGTGGCGTGCATCGGCGTTTGCTTCGCCATGTTCGCCGGCCAGTGCCCGGATCGTGTCGCGGTAGCGCGATTCGCCCACCACTTCCAGCTCGAAGCGGCCGCCGTCCGACCAGTGCCGCACCGGTTCGCCGTCCGGCACCGGCGTGTACGAACCGCCGGTGGGATGCCCCTGCCATGGCGCCGCCTTCGGCCGGCCCTTCACGAGGAAATACAGCGCGAGCAGCGCCACGAGGATGATTGCGATGAGAAGGGCTTGTTGCACGGATCGGTCCGGAAATTGGCGGGGCCGCTATTATCGCAGCCCGGCCGGCGCCGAACAGGTGAATGCGGTGCGGCGGTCGCGCGAGACCACGTGCAGCTTGCCGCCGTGGGCATGGGCGATCTCGGAGGCGATGTACAGGCCCAGGCCGAGGCCGCGCCGCGGCTGGCCGTCGTCGTCGCGCCAGTAGGGCTGGAACAGCTTGCCCAGCTTGTCCGGCGCGATCGTCTCGCCCTCATTGGCCACGGTCAGCCGGAAGGTGCCGTCTTCCACGCGCGCGTCGACGCGCACCGGCGTGCCGGGCTCGCCATAGCGCAGCGCGTTCGACAACAGGTTCGACAGCAGTTGCGTCATGCGGTCGCGGTTGCACCATACGGTGCCCGGGATGGCGATATCGGTGACGATGGCGCGCTGCGGATATTCGCTCTGGCACTCGACGACGGTCTGCGCCAGCGCCTCGGCCAGGTCGGTCACCGGCTCCAGCTCCAGCGCGATGCCGCCGCCCAGCCGGCCACGGACGAAATCGAGCACGTCGTCGATCATGCGGCCGATGCGCTGGCCGCTGCGCTGGATCGTGCGGGCCACCGTCAGCGTGGTGCTGTCGCCGCCGCGCTGCTGCAGGATCTGCGCGCCGTGGAGGATCGAGGACAGCGGCGTGCGGATATCGTGCCCCAGCACCGCGATGAACCCTTCGCGCAGCAGGGCGGTGGCCTTTTCATCGGTCAGTTCGGAAATGCGCTCGGCGTGGCGGCGTTCCGCTTCGAGCTGCTTCGAGATCAGCTGGGCGAACAGTTCCAGCGATTTCACCGTCTTCGATTCGGACAGCACCAGCGGCTTTGGATCGAGGCCGCACAGCGTGCCGAAGAAGGCGCCGGCGGTGTCGTAGATGGGGATCGAAATATAGCTTTCGAAGCCATACTGGCGCGGGCAGGGGTGGTCGCGGAACAGCTCGTCCTTGCTGACATGGTCGATCACGATGACGGCATCGGCCTTGCGCACGCTGTCGCACAGCGTGGTGGTGACGTCGAGCGGATCGCCCGGCTGCAGGCCGAAGCCGAGCAGGTCGAGTACCGCGCAGGTGGTCCAGCTGGCTGGCGTCACGTGCGCGACGCAGACGAAGCGCAGGCCTGTCATTTCGGCCATGACGGAGAGAATATCCGGTACACACGGCAGTGCCTGGACTGCCTGTACCGGAGGCGGCCATGCTTGCGTCATGTTCCGTTCCAGAAAAGTGTTCAAGGGAAAAGTGTAGCAGACCGCGGGGGGCGTCCGGCACGGAGGCTGCTGCTATAATCGCCCTTTTTTTCAGCAAAGTTCCATGTCTTCCGAAACCCCACCGAAGGGCCCCGCGCGGTCCATGCTGTACGACCCGACCGAACGCCGCATCAAGAGCTTCGTCACCCGCGCCGGCCGCCTGTCCACCGCGCAGGAGCGTGCGCTGAACGACCTGGGGCCGCGCTTCATGATCGAGTATGCCAAGGCGCCGCTCGATACGGCGGCGGCATTCGGGCGCACCGCGCCGGTCGTGCTGGAAATCGGTTTCGGCATGGGCCAGACCACCGCGCATATCGCCAGGCACATGCCGGAGAAGGATTTCATCGGCGTGGAAGTGCATACGCCGGGCGTGGGCAGCCTGCTGAAACTCATCGGCGAGGAAGGGCTCACCAACCTGCGCGTGATCCAGCACGATGCGGTCGAGGTACTGAACAACATGATCCCGGCCGGCACGCTGGCCGGCGTGCACGTGTTCTTCCCGGACCCGTGGCATAAGGCGCGCCACAACAAGCGGCGCCTGATCCAGGGACCGTTCGTGAAGCTCCTGGTCGACCGGCTGCAGCCGGGCGGCTACCTGCACCTGGCCACCGACTGGGAAGATTACGCGGTGCAGATGCTCGAGGTGCTGTCCGCCGAGGAAGGGCTGCAGAACACGGCCGAGGGCTACGCGCCGCAGCCGGCCTACCGCCCGCTGACCAAGTTCGAAAACCGCGGCCTGAAGCTGGGCCATGGTGTGTGGGACCTGGTGTTCACGAAGAAGCAAGCCTGTATCGGGTAAGCCCGTATCAGGCAAGCCGCATCAAGCAAGCCCGCATCAGGCAAGCCCGCCTTGCCTCATGAACGCGCCGGCGCCGTGCCCACGGCGGCCGGCGTTTTCGTTTTGGCCGGCAGGAAGGCCAGCAGGTTGCCGGCGATGACCAGTGCCAGCCCGGCAAAGGCGGCGGCGCTCCAGCGGTAATCCTCGTAGACCGACGACACCGTCAGCGCCACCACGGGGAACAGGACCGTGCAGTACGCGGCGCGGTCCGGGCCCATCCTTCCCACCAGCAGCAGGTAGGCCGTGAAGCCGATCACGGAGCCGGGGATCGCCAGGTACAGCAGCGAGCCCACGTACTGCGTGGTCGGCTCGAAGCGGAACGGCATGCCGAGCGCCAGCGCGCCGAGCGTGAGGATGGCGGCGCCGATGAACATGGCCCACGTGTTGGTCAGCCATGGCGTCAGGCCCAGCGCCTGCATCCGCGACGACAGCAGGTTGCCCGCCGAAAAGCACAGCGTGCCCAGCAGGGCCAGCGCCAGGCCGGCCAGCATGTTGCCGTCGTTCCAGTGGCCGGCCATCTGCGGCAGGAACAGCAGGCCGATGCCGGCCAGGCCCAACGCCGCGCCGCCCATCACCATGCCCCGGATCGGCCGCCCCAGGAACAGCCGGCCGTTGATCGCATTCCATACCGGCGCGGTGGAAAACACCACGGCCACCAGTCCGCTCGGCACGTGCGCGCTGGCATAGTAAAAGCACAGGAAATTGCAGCAGAACAGGGCCGTGCCCTGCGCCACCAGGTAGCGCCATGCGCGGCGCGGCGGCCATACCGGTTTCTTCGTCACCACCAGTATCAGCAACAGCACCGCCGCCGCCAGCCAGAACCGCCACGCGATCGACACCGGCGCGGGCACGTCGCCCAGCTGCAGCTTGATCGCGATCCATGTGGTGCCCCAGATCAGCACCGTGGTCACATAAAGAAGAGCATTCATTTCATTCCCGATCGCAAGCTGTTGTAAAAAACCTGGGGACTGTCCCCGGTGTAAAAACCTGGGGACTGTCCCCGGTGTTGTGAAACAACCAAAACTGAGTTGTCAAAAGTTGCCAAAAATCGGGGTCTGACCCCGGTTTCTGGAAATATTGCGGGGTGGAATGCGTGGCCGCTTGTCTGGTCTTGCGCATTTCAGGGGCGGAGGCGGCGGGAGGAGGGCGGGGATGCTAGACTTTTCGCCATGAACACCGGCATCCTCCACCACCCGATCCCCGACGAGCGCCTGGCGCCCGCGGCGCGGGCGGCGCTCGAAGCGGCGCCGCGCGATGCGATGGGGCACGCGGTGTTCCGCACGATGAGCGGCACCGATGCCCGGCTGGAGCGCTTCGCATGGCTGGGCGATGGCCTGGCGGCGGCGGTGTGGGAGCGCCACACGGACGAGCAGCTCACCGCGTACAGCCAGCCCGGCCATCACACGCTGTCGTGCTACCTGGGCGGGGGCTACCGTGTCGAGCGTCATGGGGCGCCCGGGCAGTTCGGGGCGCCGGGCCGCCTGTGCTCGCTGCCGGACTGGCACGAGTCGGGCTGGATGGTGCGCGATTCGCTGCGGCTGATGCACATCTACTTCATGCCCGACCAGTTCACGCGCCGGGCCGTGCTGGAGCTGGACCGCGAGCCGCGCGAGCTGATGCTGCAGGACCGCACCTATTTCGACAACCCGGCGCTGGCGCACCTGTGCCAGTCGCTGCTCGATGCGCCGTGGCTCGGCACCGACCAGCTGCTGCGTGCCAACGAGATCACGCACGAGGCGCTGTCGCAGCTGCTGCGCGACCAGGCGGCGCTGCGACCCGACCTGCGCCTGAAAGGGGGACTGGCACCCTACCTGCGGCGCCGGCTGGCGGACTGGATCGAGGCGCACCTGCACGAGCCGGTCACGCTGGGCCGCCTGGCGGAACTGGCCTGCCTGTCGGAGTTCCACCTGGCGCGCATGTTCCGCATGTCGTTCGGCATGCCGCCGTCGGCATGGATCGCGGCGCGGCGCATCGATCGCGCGAAAGCGTTGTTGAAGACGGGAGCGCTGCCGTTGCAGCAGGTGGCCGATGCGTGCGGCTATGCGGACCTGTCCCACTTCAGCCACCGCTTCCGGGCGGCGACGGGAGTGCCGCCGGGCCAGTGGCGCGCCGCGCTGAGGGGTTGATTCAGGCCTGAATCAGGCCTGAACCAGGAGCTGAATCAGGGGTTGAATCAGGGGTTGAATCACGGGCTGCGTCAGGGCTGAATCAGGCCAGGTCGCGAATCAGGCGAACGATGTCCTCGCCGTACGAGGCAAGCTTCTTCTCGCCCACGCCGGACACGCCGCGCAGGTCGTCCAGCGAAGTGGGCTTGGCCTTGGCGATTTCGCGCAGCGTGGCATCGACGAAGATGACGTAGGCCGGCACGTTGTGCTCGCGCGCGGCGCCCATCCGCCAGGTGCGCAGGCGCTCGAAGATCGCCTGTTCCGACGAATCGAGATCCATTTCCACGTAACCCTTCGGCGTGGACCCGCGTTTCACCTTCACCGGTTTCGCGTACTGCCGCAGCTGCACTTTCTGGCCGCCCTTCAGCACGGGGCGGGCCGCATCGGTCAGTTTCAGCGACATGTACTGGTCGTGGTCGACGGAGACCAGGCCCAGCGCGATCACCTGCCGCAGGATGGCGCGCCATTCCTGCTCGCTGCGGTCGGCGCCGATGCCGAACACGGAAAGCTGGTCGTGCCGCCAGGTCTTGATGCGCTCCGTTTCCTGGCCGCGCAGTACCTCGATCACGTGGGTGGCGGCAAAGCGCTGGTCGACGCGGTAGATCGTCGACAGCAGCTTCTGCACCGGCACCGTGCCGTCGAACGACACGGGCGGGAACAGGCAGGTGTCGCAATTGCCGCACGGCGTGGAAGCTTCGCCGAAATAATCGAGCAGCCGCACGCGCCGGCACGACAGCGTCTCGCACAGCCCCAGCATCGCATCGAGTTTCGAGCCCAGCACGCGCTTGAAATCCTCGTCCGCCTCGGATTCGTCGATCATCCGGCGCTGCAGCACCACGTCCTGCAGGCCGTAGGCCATCCAGGCGCTGGCCGGCATGCCGTCGCGGCCGGCGCGGCCGGTCTCCTGGTAATAACCCTCGATGCTCTTCGGCAGGTCGAGGTGGGCCACGAAGCGTACGTCCGGCTTGTCGATGCCCATGCCGAAGGCGATCGTCGCCACCATCACGATGTTTTCCTCGCGCAGGAAGCGGGCCTGGTTGGCCGCGCGCTTCGTGTGATCCATGCCGGCGTGGTAGGCCAGCGCGCGGATGCCGTTCTCGTTCAGCATCTCGGCCGTTTCCTCGACCTTCTTGCGCGACAGGCAGTAGACGATGCCCGAATCGCCCTTGTGCTCGCCGCCGATGAAGTCCAGCAGCTGCTTGCGGCCATTGGTCTTTTCGACAATCGAATAGCGGATGTTCGGACGGTCGAACGACGAGACGAATTGTGCGGCGTTGGTGAGATCGAGCCGATGCGCGATCTCGGCGCGGGTCTGCTGGTCCGCCGTGGCCGTGAGGGCGATGCGCGGCACGCCGGGGAATTGCTCGTGCAAGACCGACAGCTTGATGTACTCGGGCCGGAAATCGTGGCCCCATTGGGACACGCAATGCGCCTCGTCGATCGCGAACAGCGCGATCTTGGAATCCTGCAGCAGGTCGAAGCAGCGCTGCGTCATCAGCCGCTCGGGCGCCACGTACACCAGGTCGAGCTGGCCGGTGCGCACCATGCGTTCGATCCGCGCGGTTTCTTCCCAGGTTTGCGTGGAATTGAGGAAGGCGGCGCGCACGCCCACTTCGGCCAGCGCGTCCACCTGGTCCTGCATCAGCGCGATCAGCGGCGAGATCACCACGCCCACGCCATCGCGCAGCAGGGCGGGAATCTGGTAGCACAGCGACTTGCCGCCGCCGGTCGGCATCAGCACCAGCGCATCGCCGCCGTTGGCGACTTGTTCGACGATTTCTGCCTGCTGGCCGCGGAAGGCCGAATACCCGAAGACGGTTTCGAGCAGGTGAAGGGCGCGTTGGGAGATGTCCAGTTGATCCATTGATAAGCTTTTAAACCCGGGGTGAAGTCCGGCCCGGGGTTGCCGCCAGGGTTAGCCGACGCTCAGGTTAGCCGACGCTTAGGTCAGCCGACGCTTAGGTCGGCCGACAGTCAGGTCAGGAACCTTAGTCGACCCAGGCAACAGTACCGGTGTAGGCAGTGGCGAGAACCACGATGCCGAACACTATACGGTACCACGCAAAGATGGTGAAGTCATGCGTGCTGATATAACGCAGCAGCCACCGGACGCACAGGAAGGCGGAAATGAAGGCGGCAACCGAACCGACGCCGAACAGCGGCAGGTCGGCCGCCGACAGCAGTTCGCGTTCCTTGTACAGCGAATAGAAGGTCGCGCCGAGCAGCGTGGGAATGGCCAGGAAGAACGAGAATTCGGTGGCCGCCTTGCGCGACAGGCCCAGCATCATGCCGCCGATGATGGTGGCGCCCGAACGGCTGGTACCGGGGATCAGCGCGAATGCCTGGGCACAGCCCACCTTCAGCGCATCGGCCATCGTCATGTCGTCGACCGAGTGGATCCGTACCGAGACCGGGTTGTTGCGCGCGCGGCGCTCCACCCACAGGATCACGAAGCCGCCGACGATGAAGGCGGCAGCCACCGGCACGGGCGCGAACAGGTTTTCCTTGATCAGGCGGCTGAAGAACAGGCCCAGCAGGGCGGCCGGGAAGAAGCCGATGAGCACGTTCATCATGAAGCGCCGTGCTTTCGGCTCGGACGCCAGGCCGGCCAGGACGCTGCCGATGCGGACACGGTATTCCCAGATCACGGAAAGCATCGCCCCACCCTGGATCGCGATTTCAAAGACCTTGACCTTCTCGCCGGTGAAGTCCAGCAGGCTCGCCGTCAGGATCAGGTGGCCAGTGGAGGAAATGGGCAAAAATTCGGTAAAACCTTCGACCAGCCCCATGATCAGGGCCTTCAATGCGAGAACGATGTCCATGGATGTGGGTAAGGTAGAGGGAGGTGATGATGTGAGACGTGTACGGAACGAGGCGGAAAGCGCGCGCCGAAGCTTACCACGTTGCGACCTCGACAACATCCGCAGCGCGGCCGTCCGGTCTGCCATGGCCGGGATACCGATCCGGAAAACATGGACCAGTGCAGCGATCCAGGACATCGCGCTGATGTTATGAATCAATAAACAAAATTGCCTTTTGGATAAAGATGGCGTTTCATCTTCCAGGAGGTAACGATGAGAAACCATACCCGGGCCGCCCGCGCCCACTTCATCTTCGCCGGCTGCTACGCGCTGTCGGGCGGTGCGCTGCTGGTTGCCGGGCCGTTGCTCGGCGTGGAAATCGGCTGGCACTTGCCGGCATGCGTGGGCGCGCTGGCCGTCCCGCATGCGGTGATGGGGTGGGGCGCAGCGAAGGCGAAGAATTGGGCGCGCGTACTGACGCTCGTGCTGGCGTTCCCGGCGCTGCTGGCCGTGCCGCTCGGTACGCTGGTGGCGATCCAGCTGATTTCGTACTGCTGGCTGGCATGGGACGGCCGCGGCGGGTTGCCGGCTGCGGCCCGCATGCCGGCGACCGCCCGGTGAGGCGGCACCGATCCGTCAGAACGTCATGTTCGCCCGCACACCGAAATACCGGTGCCAGTCGCGCGGCGGCAGCCATTCCGTCGTATTCACCGCGCGCGGCGCGTTCGGCGCCTTCGGGCTCCACGTGCCGTTGGCGATGCTGTTGTTCAGCCCCGCGGCATAGCGCTTGTCGAACAGGTTGTTGACGAACAGGCTGGCCTTCCAGCGGCCCCGCTTGTCCGTTGCCCCGACCGACAGGTTGCTGATGGCGTAGGCACCCTGGATCGTCATCGGATCCTGGTTCAGCGAATACTGCGTGCGGCTCTGGAATCGCGTGGTGCCTGAAATGAAGGCATTGAACGGCAGCGACGCCAGCGGCACGTCGTACTGGCCACCGAGGTTCAGCTTTACTTTCGGCGCGTTGGGCAAGGTCTTGCCCGCCAGGTCCTGCACATTGGTGTTGTTGAACTCGGGGCTCTGGAAGCAGCCGGGCCCCGGCGTGGCAGCGGTGCCGGCCGCGTTCAGCACGTTGTAGCACGGGCCGTTGCGAAATTCCGTGATCGTCGCTTCCGTGTACGCGAAGCTGCCGTTCAGCTGCAGCCGCGGCGTCGCCCGGACCGAACCTTCCACCTCCAGCCCCTGGGTGCGCAGCCCACCCAGGCTGTTCAGCGCGGTGCGGAAAATGCCGTCGTAGTCGAAGAACCCGGCCGATTGCTGGAAGTTGCGGAACTCGGTGCGGAACAGCGCCATCGAGAACATCGCCCGGTTGTCCCACAGGCTCTGCTTCCAGCCCAGCTCATAGCTGCGCGCCGTTTCGGGCGGCACCGCCGGCTTGGCCGCCAGCGCCGCGGTGAAGCCGGACGTGAGGTCGTACGCCACGCCCTTGTGGCCCGTCGATACCGTGCCATACACCATCGCGTCGCGCGTCAGCCGGTGTTCCAGGCCGAGCTTCCATGTCTTGCTGCTGTTGCTGTCCGACTTCGTGTAGAACTCGGTCAGCGCGAACGCCTGCGGCGGTACCGTGTAGCGGCGGTAGTTGTAGCCGGTATCCTCGTCGTTCCAGCGGGCGCCCACGATCAGGCTCGTGTCGGGGCGCAGGTCCCACGTGCCCTGGCCGTAGACCGCCTTGTTCACGTTCCACGCATCCGCGCCGTAGTTGGTGCCGTAGTTGAAGATCAGCGGCGCCTTCGCCAGCTCGCGGTTCAGGTCATTCTTGCCGTACCAGAGGCCGACCACGTAGCGCACGGTACCCTTGTCCGGCGACGTCAGGCGAAACTCCTGCGTGGTCGACTTCACGTTGAACTGGCCATACTGGTACAAGCCGCCGTGCATTCCCGTCGGCGAGCCATCCTGCAGGGTGAGGTATTGCAGGATGTCGATGTCGGTGGCGTCGTTGTCCTGGTAGTCGTCCATGTGGTACTTGCCGTACGAGCTGATGGAACTGAGCGTGTGGCCGGCGGCCAGGCCATAGTCGACCTTGAAGCCCACGCCCCAGTCGCGGAACTTGCCGCCGGTGGGATAGTCGTTGCGCACGCCGCGGTTGCCCGGCGCGATGTGGATGTCGCGCAGCACGACCGATTGCGGCAGCTGCGGCGCGTTGCGGTAGAGGCCACCGGGCGTCATCGACGTGAAGGCCGTGGTGCAGCAGAACTTCTCGGTGCGGTTGTAGCGCGGCGACAGCGTGAACGTCAGGTTGTCGAGCGGCTGCCATTCGAACTTCGCGTTCAGGTTGTCGCCCTTGCTGCCATTGAGCCGCCCGCCGGTCGTCAGGTTGTCCAGCGTGCCGTCGTAGTCGGTCTTGCTGGCGGCGATGCGCATGCGGAACGTGTCGGACACGGCGCCCGAAACGCTGACACCGGCGCGCCATTCATGGTCGTTGGTGGCCAGCAGCGTGGCGCTGGTCTTCACCGGCCCGCCGATCGGCCTGGTGGTGATGTTCAGGGCGCCGGCGATCGAGCTCTTGCCGAACAGCGTGCTTTGCGGGCCTTTCAGCACCTCGATGCGGTGCACGTCGGCCAGGTCCTTGAACGCATTGGCCTGCATGCCGAGCGGGATGTCGTCGACGATCACGGCGACATCGGCCTCCACGCCGATCCCCAGTGAAAACGTGCCCACGCCGCGCATGTTGATGCTGAAATTGCCCGGCTGCGTGCCGTACGACAGTGTCAGCGCCGGCGACAGCGACGGCAGGTCGTCCAGCTCGCGCACATTGGAACGCTGCAGCACGGCGTCGCCCAGCACTGTGATCGATGCCGGCACGTCCTGCAGGTTCTGCACCCGCTTGTTGGCGGTGACGACGACCGATTCCAGCTTGCCGCCATCGCCTTCCTGCGCATGGGCGGCGCCAGCCGCCAGCAGTGCCGCCGCCAGCGCGAGCGGGGTGCGTTGTTCTTTCCACAGCATGGTTGTCTCCTTGTTTTGGGTGTGAGGGGGCCTGGCCCCGGTCCGGCGAATGCGGACAGGCCTGGCTGTGCAGCGGCGGACCGGCAGGCCCGCGTAATGAGTTGATCTAAGTGCCAGTCATGCGGGGTTATCGCCTGGCGAGCCGGTATACCTCGCTGCCGGCCAGCAGAAACGCACCCACCCCGTAGACTTCGGTGGCCTGCTCGTCGAACACCTTCGGCGCAAGGCCGATCGGCTGCACGTGCGTGAGCCGGCCATCCGGGTTGACGTTGCCGACCAGCGCGGTCCATGCCTTGCGCACCGCCGGCTCATAGGTGGCGCGGTCGAGCAGCCCGGCGTTCACGCCCCACGCAAGCGCATAGGTGTAGAGCGCCGAGCCGGAAGACTCCTTCATCGGATAGCTGGCCGGATCGAGCAGGCTGGAACGCCACAGGCCATCGGCTTGCTGCAACCCGGCGATGCGCGCCGCCATCTCGCGGTACTGCTGCTCGAACTTCGCGCGTGCCGGGTGGGCAGCCGGGATGTATTGCAGCATCCGCACCAGGCCTCCCATCACCCAGCCGTTGCCGCGGCCCCAGAACACCTTCTTGCCGTTGGCTTCGCGCGCCGCGAACGCGTTGCTGTCGCGGTAGTACAGGTGCTCGTCCTTGTCGTACAGGTAGTCGGACGTGACCCACCATTCGCGCACGGCGAAATCGACATAGCGCTTGTCGCCGGTGATGGACCACAGCCGCAGCCATGCCGGCGGGGCCATGAACAGCGCATCGCACCAGGACCAGCGGTCCTGGTTGCCTTTCACCGTGAATTCCAGGGAACCGGTGCGAGGGTTGGCCAGGATGTCGTCGAAATGCGCACGCATCGGCGCGATCATCTTCGGATCGCGCAGCGCGATCGACAGTTCGGCGTATGTCTGGCCTACCACGTGATCGTCCGCGTGATAGTGGTTGGGGCCCAGCTTCCAGCCATTCTTTTCGCCCATGCGCACCATCGCGTCGCGGTAGCGGGTGTCGTTCGACACGCCGGCCAGCGCCATGAAACCCGTGTAGCCGACGGCCTGGGTCCAGTCGTCGGGACGGTGGCGGCTCGGGTTGGCCAGCTGCCAGTCGGCCACGCGCTCCATGGCGGCCAGCACTGCTTGTGGGGTAATGGCTGCCGATAGCGGGGCGGCCTGGGGCGGCGCTGCCGATGGGGATTGTCCTGCCGCCGTCGCGGTGGGCGCATGCAGCAGCGCGATGGCGAAGGTGAGGGCGGTAGCGGTCCGGATGAAGTGTCGCGTCATTGTGCGGTCTCCTGTGGGTTTTGTGGAACGTGCTTGGAAAGCTTTCCAATTTTCGGATTAGAATAATTGAAACCGCTACCAGCCACAACGCGAATCCATCTTGCGCGGATGATTTGTTGCGTTTTGGGGAAAACGTTTAATCCGGCATTGGCTTTGCGGAATCAGGCAAGTGGCTTGGCTGGCGGTACGGTGACGCGCGCGAGTGTTAAACGGTTTCCGCCACGTGGCGACATCCCGTGAGTGAAACGGAAGGAGGCAGGGATGCACTGAAAAATCGACGACGCACTGGCGCCATCGGCATCCGCCATCGCGCTGGCGCTCTCATCTACAGGCACGGAACCCTGGATGGAAGAGGCATTGTTGCGCTCTCCTGCCCGGGCACCAGTGCACGGCCGGGACGATCCGGCCATGCGCAGTTTTTTTATTTTGACATCCTCGACCGCCGGGCTTATATTTTAGAGTTGGTAGCGGTACCAGCGGTCATAGGCGAATCGACTATACAATTACATGGAGACACGATGCTGAACCGATTTTCCGCTGTCGTCGTTGCAGTGCTGGCATGGCATGCGGGGGCGTTCGCCGCCCCGTCGCCGCAACACGAGACACCGCAGGACCAGGCACCACAAAATCAGGCGTCACAGAACCAGCCGTTGCAGAACCAGCCGCTACAGAATCAGACGTTACAAAACATTTACGGCCGCACCCACCAGAACCTGGATGGCCGCTGGCACTACATCGTCGATCCGTATGAAACGGGGTACTACGATTACCGCCGCAAACCGTACGACGAGTCGGAGAAGGGCAGCGGCGGCTACTACGACGACCGCCAGCCGAAGGACAAGGGCGACATCGTCGAATACAGCTTCGACGGCTCGCCCACGCTGGCCATTCCCGGCGACTGGAACTCGCAGGATGCCAGGCTGGAGTTCTACGAAGGCACCGTATGGATGCGGCAAAAGTTCGATGCCGCGCCGAAGGACGGCAAGCGCTACTTCCTCTACTTCGGCGCCGTCAACTACGAGGCGCACGTCTACCTGAACGGGAAAAAGCTGGGCAGCCACAAGGGCGGCTTCACGCCATTCCAGTTCGACGTCACCGGCAAGCTCGCCGCCGGCTCGAACACGGTGGTCGTCAAGGCCGATAACAAGCGCCACCAGGACGAGATCCCCACCGTTTCCACCGACTGGTGGAACTATGGCGGCATCACGCGCGACGTGCTGCTGGCCGAAGTGCCGGCCACCTACATCGCCGACTACAAGGTGCAGCTGGCGAAGGGCGATGCGCGCCGCATCGAGGGCTACGTGCAGCTCGATGGCGCGCGGAAGGAGCAGGAAGTCACCGTCACCATTCCTGAAGCGAACCTGTCGGCGAAGGTACGCACCGATGCCAACGGCCGCGCAACGATCCGCATTCCGGTGAAGGCATTGCGCTACTGGTCGCCGGAAGATCCCAAGCTGTACGGCATGACGATCGCCGCCGGCGGCGACAAGGTCAGCGACCGCATCGGTTTCCGCACCATCGAGACCCGGGGCCGTGACATCCTGTTGAACGGCAAATCGACGTTCTGGCGCGGCGTCTCCCTCCACGATGAAAGCCCGCTGATTCCCGGCCGCCTGCGCGGCAGCGGCGACATGCGCATGCTGCTGCAGTGGGCCAAGGACATGAACTGCAACTACGTGCGCCTGGCGCATTACCCGCACAGCGAGGAAATGATACGGCTGGCCGACGAGATGGGCCTGATGGTGTGGGCCGAGGTGCCCGTCTACTGGACGATCTCGTGGCAAAACCCGGCCACCTTGCAGAACGCCCAACAGCAGTTGACGGAGCTGGTCGTGCGCGACAAGAACCGCGCCAGTGTCGTGGTCTGGTCGATCGGGAACGAGACGCCGGTCAGCGAACCGCGCAACGCATTCATGTTCAAGCTGGCCGACACGGTGCGCGCGCTGGACGACACGCGCCTGGTCGGCGCCGCGCTGGAAGTGCACCGCAAGGGCAATGAAGTGACGGTGGAAGACCCGCTCGCCGACAAGCTCGACCTGGCCAGCTTCAACGAATATGCCGGCTGGTACTGGGCCAGCAACAAGGACATGCTGGACTTCCACTTCAACATCCCGTACGACAAGCCGGTGATGATCACCGAATTCGGCGCCGATGCGCTGGGCGGTTTCCATGGCGATGCCGATACCCGCTGGAGCGAGGAATACCAGGACCAGCTGTACAAGAACCAGTTCAGGATGCTCGAGGCGATCCCCGGCCTGCGCGGCATGACGCCGTGGGTGCTGGTGGACTTCCGCTCGCCGCGCCGCCCGCACCCGTATTTCCAGGACTTCTGGAACCGCAAGGGCCTGATCTCGCAGACGGGCAAGCGCAAGCAGGCGTTCCACACACTGAAGGCGTACTACGACAAGAAGCAGCAGCAATACCAACAAAACAAGCAAAACCAGCAAAACCAACAAAACTGACAGGAGACCGTCGATGACGTTACGACCCGTTGCACTGGCCGCGGCGCTGATTGCCGCATCCATTCCCCTGGCGGCACCCGCGCTGGCCCAGGATGCGATCGACCGCAAGGTCGATGCGCTGCTCAAGCAGATGACCCTGCAGGAAAAGGTCGGCCAGCTGCACCAGCTGTCCGGTGCCGAGGCCACCGGGCCGGAGGCGGCCAAGCGCGCCAGCCAGAACACGGAAATCCGCGCCGGCAATGTCGGCTCGATGCTCAACATCAAGGGCGCGAAAGATACCCGCGAAGCGCAGGCGCTGGCGCTGCAATCGCGGCTGAAGATTCCCCTGCTGTTCGGCCTGGACGTCATCCACGGCTACAAGACCGTGTTCCCGGTACCGATCGGCGAAGCGGCGTCGTGGGACCTGGAAGCCATCGAACAATCGGCGCAGGTGGCGGCCCGCGAGGCGGCATCGGCCGGCATCCACTGGACCTTCGCGCCGATGGTGGACATCGGCCGCGATCCGCGCTGGGGCCGTGTGATGGAAGGCGCCGGCGAGGACACTTACCTGGGCTCGAAGATCGCCGCCGCCCGCGTGCGCGGCTTCCAGGGCCCGAAGCTGGGCGCCACCGACCGAGTGATGGCCACCGCCAAGCACTTCGCCGCGTACGGCGCCGCCGTGGCGGGCCGCGACTACAACGCGGTGGACATGAGCCTGCAGCAGCTGTACGAAGTCTACCTGCCGCCGTTCAAGGCATCCGTCGACGCGGGTGTCGCCACCTTCATGAACTCGTTCAATACGCTGAACGGCGTGCCCGCCACCGGCAGCGCATTCCTGCAGCGCGACATCCTGAAAGGGGCCTGGAAGTACAAGGGGTTCGTGGTGTCCGACTGGGCCTCCGTGAAGGAAATGGTCCTGCACGGCTATGCGAAGGACTTGCCCGACGCGGCCGTGAAGGCGATCAACGCCGGCAGCGACATGGACATGGAAGGGGAAGCCTACATCGCCCACCTGGCACAGGCCGTCAAGGATGGCAAGGTGGCGCAGAAGCATGTCGATGACGCCGTGCGCCGCATCCTGCGCAAGAAGTTCGAGATGGGACTGTTCGACGATCCCTACCGCTTCTCCGACGCGCAGCGCGAGCAGGCGGTGCTGGCCGATCCCCGGCACCGCGCCATCGCGCGCGACGTGGCGCGCAAGTCGCTGGTGCTGCTGAAGAACGACAAGATCAATGGCAATGCGATCCTGCCGCTGGCGAAGAACGCGAAAAGCATCGCCGTCATCGGACCGCTGGCCGATTCGCGCCGCGACCTGGAAGGCGGCTGGGTGGTCTCCGACGTGCGCGGCGAGGTGGTCTCCATCCTCGACGGCATCCGCAACCACGCGCAGGGCGCGCAGATCAGCCACGCCGCCGCGTGCGCACCGGGCTGCGCCACGGCGGAAGGATTCGATGCCGCCGTCGCCGCGGCCGCCAAGGCGGACGTGATCGTGCTGGCCGTCGGCGAAACCTGGGACATGAGCGGCGAGGCC
Organism: Pseudoduganella sp. SL102; assembly: GCF_027856995.1. Lineage (NCBI taxonomy): Bacteria > Pseudomonadati > Pseudomonadota > Betaproteobacteria > Burkholderiales > Oxalobacteraceae > Pseudoduganella > Pseudoduganella sp. SL102. Next base: position 7,193,696 of record NZ_CP115554.1, on the reverse strand, counting down.
AAGTCGCGCACCGATATCGGCTTGCCGGGCCAGCAAACCGAATTGTTCCGGCGGCTGAAGGCCACCGGCAAGCCCGTCGTGGCCGTGCTGTTCGCCGGCCGGCCGATGATCTTCAACGAGATCGCCGACAACGCCGATGCCATCCTGTATGCATGGTTCCCCGGTTCCGAGGGCGGCAACGCGGTGGCCGACGTGCTGTTCGGCGACTACAACCCGTCGGCCAAGCTGCCGGCCACGTTCCCGCGCAACCTGGGCCAGATCCCGATCTCGTACGCGCAGTACAACACGGGCCGCCCGGTGACCAGCGAGAAGGACATCGTCTACCGCTCGGCCTATATCGATTCGCCGAACACGCCGCGCTATGCGTTCGGCCACGGCAAGAGCTACACGGAATTCGGCTACTCGGGCGTGCAGCTGGACCGCACGATCCTGCGGCCGGGCCAGACCGCCACGCTGTCGTTCGAGCTGCAGAACAAGGGCAAGGTCGCCGGCACCGAGATCGCGCAGCTGTACATCCGCGACACCGTCGCTTCGGTGGTCCGCCCGGTCAAGGAACTGAAAGGCTTCACCAAGGTCCACCTGCAACCGGGCGAACGGCGCCGCGTCACCTTCACGATTGACCGCGACACGCTGTCATTCTTCAACGGTGACCTGAAATGGGGCGCCGAACCGGGCGAATTCAAGCTGATGGTCGGCAGCGCCTCGGACGACATCCGGCTGGAAACAACTCTTCACCTGCAATGAAAGACATCATGAGCGATACCCCCGTCATCACCTCCGTCCGCGTCATCCCCGTGGCGGGGCGCGACAGCATGCTGCTGAACCTCTCCGGCGCCCATGCGCCGTTCTTTACCCGCAACCTGCTCATCCTCACCGACAGTTCGGGCCGGCAGGGCGTCGGCGAAGTGCCGGGCGGGGAAGCGATCCGCAAGACGCTGGAAGATGCGCAAGGCCTGATCGTCGGCCGCGCGCTGGGCGACTACAACGCGGTGCTGAACGCGGCCCGCGCGGCATTCGCCAGCCGCGATGCCGGTGGCCGCGGCGTGCAGACCTTCGACCTGCGCGTGGCGATCCATGCGGTGACGGCGATCGAATGCGCGATGCTCGACCTGCTGGGCCAGTTCCTCGGCCTGCCGGTGGCGGCGCTGCTGGGCGAGGGCCGGCAGCGCGACCAGGTGCCGATGCTTGGCTACCTGTTCTACATCGGCGACAAGCATAAAACCGACTTGCCGTATGCCAGCGAGCCGGATGCGCCGGACGCCTGGAGCCGGCTGCGCCACGAGGAAGCGTTGACGCCGGAAGCGGTGGTGGCGCTGGCCGAGGCGGCCTATGAGCGCTATGGCTTCCGCGACTTCAAGCTGAAGGGCGGCGTGCTGCGCGGCGAAGAGGAGATCGAAGCGGTAACGGCGCTGGCCGAACGCTTCCCGGAAGCGCGCATCACGCTCGATCCGAACGGCGGCTGGCTGCTGAAGGATGCCATCCGGCTGTGCCGCGACAAGGGCGACGTGCTGGCCTACGCGGAAGACCCGTGCGGCCCGGAGAACGGTTATTCCGGCCGCGAGGTGATGGCCGAGTTCCGCCGCGCCACCGGCCTGCCGACGGCCACCAACATGATCGCCACCGACTGGCGCGAGATGAGCCATGCGATCGCGCTGCAGTCGGTGACGATCCCGCTGGCCGATCCGCACTTCTGGACGATGCAGGGTTCCGTGCGCGTGGCGCAGCTGTGCCAGGCCTTCGGCCTCACCTGGGGCTCGCATTCGAACAACCACTTCGATGTGTCGCTGGCGATGTTCACCCACGTGGCAGCGGCGGCGCCGGGCAATATCACGGCGATCGACACGCACTGGATCTGGCAGGATGGCCAGCGCCTGACGAAACAGCCGCTGCAAATCGCCGGCGGCCTGGTCGACGTGCCGAAGCAGCCGGGCCTGGGCGTGGAGCTGGACATGGTGGAAGTGGAGGCGGCGCACCAGCGCTACCTGGGCATGGGCCTGGGCGCGCGCAACGACGCGGCGGCCATGCAGTTCCTGATCCCCGGCTGGCAGTTCGACAGCAAACGGCCTTGCCTGGTGCGCTGATGGCCGACGACAAGGATGCAGACAGCGCGGCCGGCAAGCGCCGCCGCCGCAAGGGCCTCGGGCTGACGCTGCGCGACGTGGCGCGGCTGGCCAACGTGGCGCCCATCACCGCATCGCGCGCGCTGAACACGCCGGACGCGGTGTCGGACGAAATCCTGCAGCGCGTGAAGGATGCCGTCGAACGCACCGGCTACGTGCCGAACCTGCTGGCCGGCGGCCTGGCATCGCGCCGCTCGCGGCTGGTGGCGGCCGTGGTGCCGACCATTACCGGTTCCGTGTTCCTGGAAACCGTGCAGGCGCTGACCGAAACGCTGGCGGCCAACGGCTACCAGATGATGCTGGGCCAGTCGGGCTACCATGGCTCGCGCGAGGATGCGCTGCTGGAAACCATCATCGGGCGCCGCCCGGATGGCGTGATCCTCACCGGGATCATGCACTCCACGCTGGCGCGGCGCCGGCTGGTGGCCAGCGGCATTCCCGTGATCGAGACATGGGACCTGACGCCCACGCCGGTCGACATGCTGGTGGGCTTTTCCCATGAAAAGGTGGGCAGCGCCGTGGCGCAGTTCCTGCACGCGCGGGGCCGGCGCAAGATGGCCTGCATCAGCGCCAACGACGAACGCGCGATCCGCCGCAACAACGCCTTCGCCAACGCGGCGCAGGCGCTGGGCGTGGAGGTGGTGCCCACGCACATGGTGCCGGCGCCCAGTTCCGTCGCCAGCGGCCGCGAGGGCCTGCGTGCGCTGCTCGCCAAGGATCTATCGCTGGACGCGATCTTCTGCAGTTCCGACATGGTGGCGCTGGGCGTGCTGACTGAAGCGCAGGCGCAGGGTATCCGGGTGCCGGAACAGCTGGCCATCATCGGCTTGGGCGACCTGGCCATGTCGCGCGAACTGCACCCCGCGCTGACCTCCGTGCGGGTCGACGGCACGCTGATCGGGCATACCGCCGCGCAGTACATCATGCAGCGCGCCGAAGGGGAGGTGGTGGCCGAACCGGTGTGCGACGTGGGGTTTACGATTGTGGAGCGGGCGACGACGTGAAGCGTCCTACGCTGGAGCGGTCGCCCGCTCCAGCTCCGCCAGCCACACCATCGCGTATTCGCGATCCGGACCGCACATCTCGAGGGATGGCTGCAAGCCACCGCAAAACGCCGGCCGCTCCGGCTTGCCGAACACGCGGCAGCGGTTGTCGTCGTCGAGCTGCACGCAGCGGACGCCGGCCGGTTTGCCATTCGGCATGCCGGGAATCGGGCTGGTGATGGATGGCGCGGTGCAGCAGGCACCGCAATGGTCGCGGCAGTTCATGGAAGCGGCGGGAACAGATCGGAAAACCGGCTATTGTACGCCGCCTAGTGCCCGCCCAGCAGCAGCGTAATCGAATACAGCAGCACGCCCACCACGCCGCCGACCAGCGTGCCGTTGATGCGGATGAACTGCAAATCGCTCCCCACGTGCAGTTCCAGTTTTTGCGAGATGGTCTCGGCATCCCATTTGTCGATCACCTTCTGCACCACGGCCACGATCAGGCTGCGCCGCTCGACGATCGCCTCGGCGGCGAAGCTTTTCAGCCAGTCGTTCAGTTTCGTGCGCACCGGTTCGTTCTGCGCCAGCGCGGTGCTGAAGATGCGCAGTGCGCTTTGCGTGCGCAGCAGCAGGCGCGACTCGGGCGACTCGCTGGCGGCCAGCAGCCGGGTGCGCAGGTCGGCCCATACGCTGGCCACGTACTCCCGGAACAGCGGATGCGTCAGGCCCCGGGCCAGCAGGGAGCGCAGCCTGGCTTCGTATTCGGGCGATTCCTCCAGCTTCGCGATCAGCTCGGTGACGGCCGCGTGGAAGCGCCCGTGCCATTCGCCCTGTTCGTTGGCCATGTCGTCGAGGATGCTCTGGATGCCGTCCATCAGCCGTTCGTAGAACTTCTCGTCGAGCATCTTCGGCATCCATTTCGGGCTGTGGTCGTGCACCTTCTGCCGGATGTAGCCGCGGTTTTCTTCCAGCGCGCTGGCCACGAGTCCCAGTACTTTCTGCAGCAGCCGCACGTGTTGGCCATTCGCCACCAGCACCGACAGGACCTGCCCGGCCAGCGGCGCCAGCTTCACGTCCTTCAGGCTCGAAGCCAGCGTGCCGCCCACGAAGCTGGCGGCGTCGCGGTCTTCGACCATGTTCAGCACGGCGGGAATGGTGCCGACGATGCGTTCGGCCACCGCGCGGTTGTTGGCATCCATGGCCAGCCAGCGCGCGCAGACACCGGCCAGGTCGACATCCTTCAGTTCGTTGCGCACCACCTCCGGGGTGATGAAGTTATGTTCGAGGAATTCGGCGATGCTGGCGCCGATCCGGTCCTTGTTGCGGGGGATGATCGCCGTATGGGGAATCGGCAGGCCGAGCGGGTGGCGGAACAGCGCGGTGACGGCGAACCAGTCGGCCAGGCCGCCCACCATCGCCGCCTCGGCAAAGGCGGCCACGAAGCCCAGCCACGGGTACTCGGGCTGGAACAGCCGGGCGGCCAGGAAGACGCCGGCCATGGCGGCCAGCAGGCAGGTTGCGATGCGGCGGATGCGGCGCAGCCGCATGAGCGGATCCCTGGACGGCAACAGATTCTCCCGGCAAAAGATTTGCCCGATGATACGTCGGCGCGGCCCGGCAATACCGTTCGGTACGTCACGATGCGGCGACCTGGATTAGCATGAGGGCACGGGAGGTGAACATGGATCGAGAGCGACCGAAAGCCGGCGACGTGGTGCGGCCGATCGGCTGGCACCAGCAAATGATCGTCATCGCGGTGCGTGGCGACGCTATCCGCTGCCGCTGGAACGATGACGATGGCGAGCATGAGCAGGCATTCCCGTCCGGCCAGCTGGAAACGGTGCGCCGCGGTGCCGAGTTTTCCGCCAACCCCGAGCGCAGCCGGGTCACGCATCGCCCGTGAGGGAGGGCCTTGTTTCCTTGACGTTGCTATAGTGCAGGTCTATCATTTACTGACCCGCAAGTAAGTAATGTACGGGCACAGCAGTCAGGGCACAGCAGCAGAGCACCGCGCAAGCATCGCTCAAGGCACCCTGGCATTACCTGGGCAACACCTGAAGCACGTAGTCAATCCGCAGCAACCGTCACTCTCCGCCTCATATGCAATCCGACACGAAACCGCGCTGGGAGCGCCGCAAAGACGCCCGGCCGCAGGAACTGCTGGCCGCCGCGCTGGACCTGTTCGTGGACCGCGGTTATGCCGCCACCCGCCTGGAAGACGTGGCCCGCCGCGCCGGCGTGTCGAAAGGCACGCTGTATCTCTACTTTGAAAACAAGGAAGAGCTGTTCAAGGCCGTGGTCCGCCACAATATCGTCGACGTGATCGGCAAGGCGGAGAGCGACTTCGCCGCCGCCGACAGCACCTCGTGCGCCGAGCTGCTGCGCACCATGCTGCGGCGCTGGTGGGCCGATGTCGCCTCCACCAGGGCCTCCGGGCTGGCCAAGCTGATGGTCGCGGAAGCCGGTAACTTTCCTGAAATAGCCCGTTTCTATAATGAGGAAGTGGTCGAACGCGGCCATGCCCTGATCGAATCGATCGTGCGGCGCGGCGTGGAACGGGGCGAATTCATGCCCGTCGATGCGCAGGTCATGACGCGCGTGCTGACCGCGCCCGTCACGATGCTGATGCTGTGGGCGCACAGTTTCGATCCCTTCTGCGGTCCGGTCGACCAGGAAGCGTTCATGGATGCCTACCTTGGGCTGGTCGAACGCGGCATGGCACGGCCTGTGTGAATGCTGACGATTTCGCTCGTTCAACCCCGCCAAACTGCAGACTGTCGCAATTTCCAGCCTTATACCATCGTTATCGTTAATATCCCGTCCAGACCAGTTCAACGATAAAATGATGGATTCTTATTCCTTCACCAAAGTCTAAAAGATGAATATCGAACAAGCCCGATTCAATATGATCGAACAGCAGATTCGTCCGTGGGACGTGCTGGACACCGATATCCTCGATCTGTTGATGGTCGTCAAACGCGAGAATTTCGTACCGGAAGCCTACAAGAACCTGGCTTTTGCCGACATCTCCATTCCGCTGCCGGGCGGTTCCGCGATGCTGACCCCGAAGATCGAGGCACGCATCACGCAGGACGCGCACGTGAAGAAGCATGAGAACGTGCTGCTGGTCGGTGCCGGTACCGGTTACCTGGCCGCGCTGCTGGCGCACCGCGCCCGCCACGTGACCGCCGTTGAAATCGACCCGGGCCTGAAGGACCTGGCGCAGAAGAACCTGGCGGCCAACGGCGTCACCAACGTGACCGTGGAACTGGGCAATGGCGCTCAAGGCTGGAGCAACGGCGCGCCGTTCGACGTGATCATATTTGCCGGCGCGCTGCCGGTGCTGCCGGAAACGGTGCTGCAGCAGGTGAAGCCGGAAGGCCGCATCGTGGCCATCATCGGCGAGTCGCCCGTCATGTCCGCGCACCTGATCACCCGCACCGGCGATTCCAGCTACGACACGAAGAAGCTGTTCGAAACCGACGTGAAGCCGCTGCAGGCTGCCGTCACGCCATCGCACTTCACGTTCTGAGGCTGGCGATGCAACAGATCACCGCTCCGGAACTGGCCGCATGGCTGGCCGATGACAAGCGCGCGCGCCCGTTCCTGCTGGACGTGCGCGAGAACTGGGAATTCGACACCTGCCATATCGAAGGTGCCACCCTGATGCCGATGCAGACCATCCCGGCCCGCATCGACGACCTGGACGAAGAGGCGGAGATCGTCTGCATCTGCCACCACGGCGCACGCAGCCTGCAGGTGGCGGCGTTCCTGGAGCGGCATGGTTTCGCAAAGGTGACGAATCTGACGGGCGGGGTGCATGCCTGGGCACTGCAGGTGGATGAATCGATGCCGAAGTATTGAGCATTGCCCGATCGGCGGCCGGGAAAAGCAACAAGACCACTTACAAAGACTTTTGACCACTCGACGACTTGCTACTCGACGGTTTATTACTCGACCTTACGCGGAGAATGTAATGCAGAGACCCCTTATCGCCGTACTGATCGCCAGCGCATTGACGCTTACCGGACAGGCACAGGCGGCCGATCTTATCCAAGTCTACCAGCAGGCGCTGGCGAACGACGCCACGTACGCCGTCGCGCGGAATACGCTGACGGCTGGCCAGGAGCGGATCACGCAGGGGCGTTCCCAGTTGTTGCCGGTGGTGGGATTGCAGGGAAATCATTCGCGCCAGTACGACACCGTGACGCCGCCGGGCGGCATCAAGCGCGATGCCGATTCGCACGTGAATCTCTACACGCTGTCGCTGTCGCAGCCGCTGTTCGACTATGGCGCCTGGCAGTCGTACGAGCAGAGCAAGCTGTCGCAGGCGGTCGCCGAAGTGCAGTTCGCCCAGGCGCAGCAGGACCTGATACTGCGCGTGGCCCAGGCGTATTTCGACGTGCTGACCGCGCAGGACAACCTGGCTTCGACCCAGGCGCAGAAGTCCGCCACCACCGAGCAGCTGGCATCGGCCAAGCGCAACTTCGAGGTGGGCACGCAAACGATCACCGACACGCACGAAGCGCAGGCCGCGTATGACCTGGTGGTGGCACAGGAATTCGCCGCCATCAACGCGCTGGAAGTGGCGCGCTCCGCGCTGCAGCAGATCATCGGCACCGCGCCGGCAACCCTGTCGACGCTGCGCGCCGGCGTGACGATCGCGCCGCCGCAGCCGGCCAATATCGAGCCATGGATCTCGGCCGCCGAGGCCGACAACTTCAACGTGGCGGCACAGCGCCTGAACGTGGAAATCGCCAAGCGCGAGATTTCCCGCAACCGCGCCGGCCACCTGCCGACCGTGGACCTGACGGCGAACGTGAACCGCAACAGCGCACCCGTGCAGGGCGTCACCCGCGGCAATTCGGTGGGCGTGACGTGGACGGTGCCGATCTTCAACGGCTTTGCCGTCACCAGCAAGGTGCGCGAAACCATCGCGCTGGAAGAGCGCGCGCGGAACGACCTGGAAGCGAACCGGCGCGCCGCCGCGCAGAACGCCCGGCAGGCTTTCCTGGGCGTGAACAGCGGCCTGGCGCAGGTGAGGGCGCTGCAGGCGGCGGAAGTATCGAGCCAGTCGGCGCTGGAATCGAACAAGCTGGGTTACCAGGTGGGCGTGCGGATCAATATCGACGTGCTGAATGCGCAGCGCCAGCTGTACTCCACCCAGCGCGACCTGTCGAAAGCGCGCTACGACACGATCATGAACGGCCTGCGGCTGAAGGCGGCGGCGGGCACGCTGAAGCCGGAAGATCTGGAGCCGATCAACGCGCTGCTGGCGGGTTGATGGGGCGGTAACGGTTGGCAGGCGAACACCGGTGTCAGACATTAATGCCGCTAAGTTAAGCATTAACTGACACATGAAAGCGCATGCATGTACCCCAACGGCGAAGGGCTGGGGTCAGACCCGCCGGGTCTGACCCCGGAATTTGCCCTAGGGGTGGGCTTGACTTAACGGCGTCAGTATCAGACACCGGTTCTCCAGCGCCAACGAAAAAACGCCGGCCAGTGCATTGCACGGCCGGCGTTTTTCATTGCGCGGGCAGGTTCCTAGCGCAGTCCGCCGCCTTCGGCATCGAAGGAGCGTTCGATCAGTTCGACCTTGTAGCCATCCGGGTCGGTGATGAACGCGATCACGGTGGTGCCGCCCTTCACGGGGCCCGGTTCGCGCGTCACGTTGCCGCCGCTGGCCTTTGCGGCATTGCAGGCTTCGACGATGTTCTCGGTGGAGATCGCGATATGGCCATAGGCATTGCCCAGGTCATAGCTGTCGACGCCGTAGTTGTACGTCAGCTCCAGTTCCGCGTGGTCCGGGTTGTTGCCATAGCCGACGAAGGCCAGCGTGTACTTGTACTCGGGATTGTCGCTGGTGCGCAGCAGTTTCATGCCGAGCACCTTGGTGTAGAAATCGATGGAGCGCTGCAGGTCACCGACCCGCAGCATGGTGTGCAGGATGCGCATGCTAGTTCTTTCCGTAAAACCAAAGCAGTGATTGTATGCGTTTTCAGGTCACGACGCTGCGCGCCAGCCGGGATCGGCTGGCCACGGACTACACGCTCGGCACCAGGTTGGCGCCTTCCTTCAGCTGGTATTTGTCGTGCTCGAAACGGTACCGCGCACTGCCGGCGATGGCGCGGCGCTCGCGCGCGGCTTCGTGCGTCTCCTCCCCGGCTTCATGCTGGCCGTCACCGGAGGCCTGCACTTCTTCCGCTGATTCCTGTGCCCCTTCGCGCTCCGGCATGTCGTAGCCTTTGAAGTCGAGCACGAGGTCGGGATACTTGCCGCCCGCTGGCGCCGGCTCGAAATGCCATTCGGCCTCGACGTTCCAGCAGTGGCCGCCTTCGGGATTGCAGCCGCCTTCGCTGTCCGAGTGCAGGGCGATGCCGGCGAGGTCGGCGATCTTTTCCGCAGCCGGATCGAACAGCGACAACGTGGTGATCGAATAGCCCTGCCACGTGCCGCCATGCTGCGCGGCCAGCAGCGGCCGTCCGTCCGGCAGCGTGACCCAGCTCAGCATGCCGACGCTGCCGTGGGAGCCCAGCTGTGCCACGTTTTCCTGGCGCCGCAGCACCTTCCATCCACCGTTGTCCGGGCGCAGCAGGTAAAAGCTCAGATGGCCCGACGCTGCGTGCGACGAGGCCGGTTCGCCATTGTCGTCCGCCTGCTCTCCGGCCACCACCAGCACGGTGTCGCCGGAAGGCAGGCGCAGCGAGTCCGCGGCCGTCTGGACGGCGGCAAAGACCGCGCCGGCCGATTGCTCGTCCGGCAAATCCGCCAGCGCGTCGCCGCGCCCGGGACGGTACGCGTCGCCAAAAACGGCGTGCATCAGTTGCGCGTGCAGCCCTGCCTTGCCGGAAGGCCGGGCGGTGGGTGCCGCTGGCGTCGTGGTGGCAGGTTTCGCGGCGGCCTGCGCGGCCGCCGCCGGGGCTTCTTCCCGGGAGCAGGCGGCCAGCAGCGCGGCCAGCGCGGCAATCAGGGATCGTTTCATTGCAGTTGATGTTGGAAGGAGCATGGCGGTTCAGTCGCGGGCCTGCCGCTTGCGCTTGAATGGGAAGTTACCGTCGTCGCGCGGCCACACGAGCGTATCGCCCTTGATGATCAGTGCCTGGTCGAACGTGGCGTTGGGTATGGCGTCCGGCATCCGGAATACGAAGCGCGTGCGCTGCGCCATCGCCGGCGGGACGTCGAACACATACGGCCGGCCATTGTCGATTTCCGCATGCGCCAGCACGATGTGCCGTACAGGCCCGGTCCAGTCGGCCCGCCAGCTGTTGCGATCGGCGGAACGCGTTTTCCTGGCGCCGGTAAAGCCATACTGGAACGCGGGGGCGTCGCCGAGGGCGGTGACCTGCATCAGCGGCACGGCGCGGTCGTGGAAATGCACGTCGACGGCGAGCTGTCCCTGCGGCGGTGGCGCCGTGGCCGCTTCCGCGTCCGTGTCCGCCAGCGTGTAGGTCATGGCCTTCCCGTTAACAGGCGCATTGGCCAGGTGCAGCTTGCCACCCGACACCCGCCAGCGCCCCCGCAACTGTTCGTCGACCCCGCCGTACACCAGGCCGTACTCGAACGTGCCATCGCGGCGCAGCCGGATGCCACCGGCGATTTCACGTCCCGACAGCTCGTAGTCGCCCGGCAGTGCCGCTTGCAGTTTCTTGTCGGCGGCACGTTGCGCGGCGCTGCGCGTCTCCGGCGATGCCTGGGGCAGGACGGGCATGGTCCAGCCCGCGTCGCGCAGCACCTTCGCCAGCAAGGCGTTGCGGGGCTCGCGCAACAGTTCGGCCGTTGGCGGATCGAGCGCGGCGCCGGGTTGGCCGGTGCGCAGCTCGGCCAGGCGCTTCGTCAGCCGCTCACCCAGCCAGCCGGCGAACTGCATCGATACCGTATCCTGCGCGAGCATGCCGATCAGGCGGGGCGCCATGTCCTGGCAGTGCGCTGCGCCAAATCCTTGCTGCCGCAGCGCCGACCACCAGCCATCGCCCGCCGTGCGCACGATCCGCGCCAGCGTCGCCGTATCCGCAACGCAGGTGGCGGCGACGCTTTTTCCCGTGCGGGCAGCAACCAGGCGCACCATGCCGTCATTGCCGGAGACCAGCGCGTGATCCAGCGAGGCGCCATCCAGGGCGCTTCCGGCAGCCAGCAGCGCTTCGACGGTGGCGACGTCGCCTTGCCTGAGCGCGGCATCCACTGCGCTCAGGCCGTCCTCGCCGCGCCATGCCAGGTCGGGCCGCAGCGCCAGCAGTGCGGGAACCACGTCCACGCGGCCTGCGAGGATGGCCTCGCGCAGTACGGCGCTTTTTTCCTTGCTTGCCTCGTCATCGCTGTCCGGGCGGGCACGCAGGAAGCCACGCCTGAGCAGCTCGCCGAACAGCACCTTGTCCGGCGAGAGCAGGGCATTGCGCACACTGTCGAATGCCAGGTTGTCCGGCGTCGCACCGGCATCCAGTACCAGGCGAGCGAGGCGGGCGCCGTCCGCGCTGGCGGCGTGCCGCAACGCCTCGTCCAGCAATCGCGTTTCCTTCGGCAAGGCCAGCTTGCGCTGGTGCAGCGTATCCAGCATCAGGCGGAGCATCTCGGTACGCTGCTGCGGCGTGACAGGACGTTCGGCCAGCAAGCCTTCGGTGTATGGCCATTTCTCCGGAGTAATGGCCAGCCGCAGCGCTTCGGCATTGTCGCCGAGCGGCGACGCACCCAGCTCCAGCAGGGTACGCAGCATCGGCACCTCACCCCACATCACCAGCTGGCGCAACGCTCCCGCGCCGGAATCGACCGGCGCGCCCAGCTTCACGAGGCGGCGCACGATGTCGGTGTGGCCGGACAGGGCCGCATGTTCCAGCAGCGTCCTGCCCTGGATTGGCGTGTAGGGCTGATGGCGCTGCCTGCTTCCGTAGGAACGCGCGTCGCCAGGCCCGTGCTGCTCCCACGGCAGGCCCTCGACCAGCAGCGCATCCAGCACGCCATCCATCGTTCCCTGGGGCGCGGTCCTGAGCGCCGCCAGCGCCCACATCGCACCCTCGGCCCAGGCATCGTTGCCCTCCTTGCCGGTGCGCGGCAGGTTCTCTTTCAGCCACGACACGCCACCTGCATTGCCGGCCCATGCCGCAAACGCGAACAGGGTGTCGGCGCCTTCGGCATAGGGGCGCGTGCCGAGCGCGGCAATCCGGTCCAGCACGGCGCGGCCGCGGGTCAGCGCCAGCAAGTCATTCCATATCCGGAAATCGGCGTCGGGGCGCTTATCGGAAGCGCGTGCTTCGCCGCGCTGTTTCAGCTGGCAATCGGTCAGCTTGCCCACCCGCTGCCCCGGCAACGGGGCGCCGGCATCGAGCAGCACCAGCAACGTTGCCGTGCGCTCGTCCGCGGTGACGATGCCATCGAGTTCGCCTGCCTGGTCCTGCTGCAGCGCGACCTCGAGCGGTTCGTGGCTGTCCGACCGGGAAACCTGGCGCACGTCCGCGCCGGCGGCCACCAGCTGCCGCGCCATGTCGGCGTTGCCGTACAGGGCGGCAAGGTGCAGCGGCGCCAGGCCATCCCGGCCAGCTTCGTTCGCGGCGGCGCCGGCACGCAGCGCCAACGCCAGCATCCGCGACTTGGCCGCATACAGCGCGGCATGCTTGCGCTGCTGCTCGGCCCAGTGCGCGGGATCCTTGCCGTCGCGATGTTGGTTGCGCCAGCGCGCTTCGTTCTCGCGCAGGGTGCGGGCTGGACTCAGCAAGCGGTGCAGCAGCTTGTCGCCATCGATCACGTAGTCGTTCGGGGAGGGAACCGCGGCCAGCAGCGACTGGAACGCGGCTTCGTCGCCCGCGTTGGCGGCATCGAACAGGCTGCGTGCCTGCGCCGATGAGGCTTCCTTGCCTTTTGCCTGGGGAGCCCACGCGATGTGCTTGGCCAGCGCCTCGCACGGTTCGGCCGCATTGGCGCCAGCGCTGGCCGACAAGGCCAGCGCAATGGCACGCATCAGTTTGTTCATCACATCCCTGCTTTGTTAAAAAAGCAAGAATATAGCGCAAACAGCGGCAGCGAAACAGGCTGCCGCGCCGCAGGGACTGGGTTACTTGGCGGCCGGCACCACGCGCCAGATGGTGTTGCCCACGTCGTCCGCGACCAGCAGCGCGCCATCCTTGGCCACCGCCACGCCGACCGGGCGGCCCTTGGCGCGTTCTTCCTTGCTGAGGAAGCCGGTGAGGATATCCTGCGGCGGGCCGGACGGCTTGCCGTCCGCGAATGGTACGAACACCACCTTGTAGCCGCTGTGCGGCTTGCGGTTCCACGAGCCGTGCTGGCCGATGAAGGCGCCGCCGTGGTAGCTGGCCGGGAACAGCTTGCCTTCATAGAATTCCAGGCCCAGCGAAGCCGTATGGCCGCCCAGCGCGTAATCCGGCACGATCGCCTTCGCCACGAGGTCCGGTCGCTGTTCCTTGACGCGGGTGTCCACATGCTGGCCGAACCAGCTGTAGGGCCAGCCGTAGAAGCCGCCATCCTGCACCGAGGTCAGGTAGTCCGGCACCAGGTCGTTGCCCAGTTCGTCGCGTTCGTTGACGACGGTCCACAGCGTTTTCGTCTTCGGTTCCCAGGCCATGCCGTTCGGGTTGCGCAAGCCCGTGGCGAACAGGCGCGACTTGCCGGTGGCGCGCTCCAGCTGCCAGATCGCGGCGCGGCCTTCTTCCTTGTCCATGCCGTTTTCGGCGACGTTTGAATTGGAGCCCACCGTCATGTACAGGAACTTGCCATCCGGGCTGGCGGTGATGTTCTTCGTCCAGTGGTGGTTCAGCGGGCCGGCTGGCAGGCTCATCACCTTTGCGCCCGTCGCCGCGATCGCCGTCTTCCCTTCCTCATAGGGGAAGCGCACCACGGCATCCGAGTTCGCCACATAGAAATCCTTGCCCACCAGGACCATGCCGAACGGCGAGCTCAGGTTCTTCAGGAAGACGTGGCGCTGCTGCGCCGCGCCGTTCGCATCCACGCCGCGCAGCAGCGTGATGCGGTTGGCCGACGGCGTGACGGCGCCGGCCTTCTTCTGCATGTGCTTCATGATCGCGCCCTTGACGCCCTTGCTGTCCTCGGGCTTCGGCGGCGCATTGGTCTCGGCCACCAGCACGTCGCCGTTGGGCAGCACGTAGAGCCAGCGCGGATGGTCCAGGTTGCGCGCGTAGGCCGTGACCGTGAAGCCGGCCGCGGCGACCGGTTTTTCGTTTTCCCGCCACACATCGGTGGGCGCCACGTTCACGGTCGGGATCAGCGATTTTTCCGGTGCCGGCAACTGGGGATTGGGGCCCCAGCCGGCCGGGTATTGGGCGTTCTGGGCCAGCGCGGCACCGCTGGCCAGCAAGGCGCCGAGGACGAGGATCGGTTTCATGACGTGTTATCGCTTGTGGACGGTTGTGGGGTACATCAGCCGGGCCCGCTCAATCGCGCTGGCCCGGCCGCCTGGTCAGTGGTTCGTGCTCAGTGGTTCGTGCTCGGTGCTTCCTGCTCAATCGCGCTTGATCACCGGCAGCGGGTCCGCTTCGGCCGATTCGCCGGCCGGGGCCGGTTTCTGGATGCCGGCGTCGCGCCCGTACTCGTCGGTGTCGACCAGGCCGGCATCGATGTCGCGCCCGGCCTGCTCGATGCGCGTGCGTTCCTTCTGGTGCTGCGCCCCCTCGGGCGACTGGTCGCGCTCGTGCGGCAGGCGCTTGCCGGCATCGTCTTCGATGTGCACGTTGGTGTTGACCTGGCGGTCCTTCGTATTCGGTTCCCTCGAGTCGTTCATGATGCCATTCTCCAATTTCTTAACTGAATCTCATCTTATCGGTTACCTTCAATCACGGTCGCCCGCTTGGACTGTTGCAGGAATGCCATTGCCGTAGTGCATATCCGGTGCAATTCCGGCATGGAATCGTTAGCATGGAGGGCTGGATCGCCACCGAAAGCCATCGTTTGAAACCTGTTCCGAACCACGCACCCGATCACCATGCGGTGCCCGCCGACTGCCGCAACTGCGGCACCGCCGTGTCCGGCAATTACTGCGCCCACTGTGGGCAGGAAACGCGGCTGCACATGCCGAGCCTTGCCGAGTTCGCCCACGAATTCATCACCCATTACGTGGCGCTGGAAGGCAAGCTGTGGGGTACCTTCATGCGGCTGCTGTTCCAGCCCGGCGGGCTGACGAACGAATACCTGGCAGGGCGGCGCCGGCGCTACGTGGAACCGCTGCGGGTTTACCTGACGCTGTCGATCCTGTTCTTCGCGCTGGTCAAATTTTCGAACGCAAACATCTACAGTGAAATGGAGCCGTCGGCACCAGCCGCGGCCACCGCCAGCGCCGGGCCAGGCAAGGCGGTGCAAGCCGTGGAAGACGACGCGCCGATCCGGCTGGGCGACGCGCTGGCGCCGGACGTGGACCGCTGGGCACCCGCCGTGCGGCGCACGGTCGACCGCTTCGATGCCCTCGGCCCGCAGGACAAGGCGCGCCTGCTGAAGGACGGCTTCTTCCGTTACGCGCCGTACGCGATGTTCTTCCTGATGCCGGTGTTCGCGCTGTACCTCAAGGGGCTGTACCTGGGCACCGGCCGGCGTTATGGCGAACACCTGCTGTTCGCGCTGCATGCCAACGCGTTCGCCTTCGCGGTATTTTCCATCTTCCTGCCGATGCCGGACGGGTTCATCAAGTTCGTGCTGTTCTGCTGGCTGATCGGCTACCTGCCGTGGGCCATGCAGCGTGTCTACCGCAAGGGCCTGTTCGGCACCGCGTGGCGCTGGGCGGTGCTGATGGCGCTGCACCTGCTGTCGGTGGTGGTGGCGATCGTGGCAGCGGCGTTCCTCGGCGTGGCCATGGCGCCCTGATCTTGCACAAGTGATCAGCGCAGCTTATACTGGTTAAACGTACAGTAATCGTGAGCGTACTTTGTTTGCGGAGAGATGGTGAAGCGATCAGGAAAACGATCGTAAAAAAGATCGTAAAAACGATCGCACTTGGTTGCATAGCGTGGCTTGCATGGCGAAACGGCATTGAAATGGGTTACCCTTCGCCGTGCCGCGCGGTTTGCCTCTGTGAGGTATCTTGTGACGCGTCTGCGATGTGTCCTGTGATGTTTGCAGTGATGCTTGCAGTGATGCTTCCACTGATGCTTTCACTGCTGCTTTCACTGATGCAATCCGCGGGTGCATGAACCTGGCCCACCGTCTGCCCCATCGAAGAGCTCCTTATGCCCGCCACCCCTGCCATGTACAACACGATCGCGCTGGTCGTCCGGCCCAACACGGCCGGCATCGAAGATTCCGTGCGCGATGTTCTCGCTTTCCTGCGCGACGGCGGCTTCAGCGTCGTGTTTGAAACGGATACGGCCGCCCACCTGAACATGCCCGAGATCCCCGCGATGAGCGCGCAGGGCATCGGCGAAAAATGCGATTGCGCGATCGTGATGGGCGGCGACGGCACCATGCTGGGCATCGCCCGCCAGCTGGCGCCGTTCGAGGTGCCGCTGATCGGCATCAACCAGGGCCGGCTCGGCTTCATGACCGATATCCCGCTGGAAGGCATGCTGCCCGTGCTGGGCCGCATCCTGGCCGGCACGCACAAGGCCGAGCGCCGCACCCTGCTGGAAGGGCGCGTGCTGCGCGACGGCAAGGCGATCCATGTCGGCCTGGCCGTCAACGACGTGGTGGTGGCGCGCGGCGCCGGGTCCGGCATGGTGGAACTGCGCGTCGATGTCGACGATCACTTCATGTACAACCAGCGTTCGGACGGCCTGATCGTTTCCACCCCCACCGGCTCCACCGCCTACGCGCTGTCGGCCGGCGGGCCGCTGCTGCACCCCACGCTGGGCGGCATCGTGCTGGTGCCGATCGCGCCGCACGCGCTGTCGAACCGCCCGATCGTGCTGCCCGATTCCAGCGAGATCGTCATCGAGATCAACCGCGGGCGCGACATCACCGTGAACTTCGACATGCAGACGTTCGCCAGCCTGATGCCGCAAGACCGCATCCACATCCGCCGTTCGCCGCACGCGATCACCTTCCTGCATCCGGAAGGCTGGAGCTACTACAACACGCTGCGCGAAAAACTGCACTGGAACGAGTACCCGTCCACGGACGGAAAAATCTAACAAGAAGGCCTTCTGCGAGACCTATGCTGCGTACATTGTCCATCCGCGATTTCGTCATTGTCGATTCCATCGAACTGGAATTTTCCGCCGGCTTCACGGTGTTCACGGGCGAAACAGGCGCCGGCAAGTCGATCCTGATCGATGCGCTTACCCTCGCGCTGGGCGGGCGGGGCGATGCGAGCGTGGTGCGCGAAGGCGCGGCCAAGGCCGACATCACGGCCGATTTCGCCCTCACCGACGCGGCGCGGCAATGGCTGGAAGCGAACGAGTGCGCCTCCGAGGATGGCGGCGCGCTGCTGCGCCGCGTGATCGACAACGCCGGCCGCTCGAAGGCCTACATCAACGGCATCGCCGCCACGGCGGCCCAGCTGCGCGAGCTGGGCGACCTGCTGGTGGATATCCACGGCCAGCATGCCCACCAGTCGCTGCTCAAGACGGATGCGCAGCGCGAACTGCTCGACAGCCAGGCCAGCGCGAACGGCAAGGAAGTGGCCATCGCCTACAAGGCCTGGCGCGCGCTGGCGAAACAGCTGGAGGAATTCGAAACCAACGCCGCCAACGTCCTGCTCGAACGCGAGCGCCTGGAATGGCAGGTCGGCGAACTGGACAAGCTGGCGCCGAAGCCGGGCGAATGGGCCGAGATCGGCAACGAGCACAGCCGGCTGTCGCACGCGGCCAGCCTGCTCGAAGGCGCGCAGGAAGCGCTCGCCGCCATTTCCGAGTCGGACGAGCAGCCGATCGTGTCGCAACTGTCGTCGCTGAACCAGAAGCTGGCCAAGCTGGTGTCCGTGGATGCCGAAATGCAGCCGATCGTCGACCTGATCGAATCGGCCCGCATCCAGCTGCAGGAATCGGCCTATGCGCTGAACACCTACCTCGACAAGGTTGAGCTGGACCCGGATCGCCTGCGCGAAGTGGATGCGCGGATGGAAGCGCTGCATTCCTCGGCCCGCAAGTTCCGCGTCGACCCCGATGACCTGCCGGCCGAACACGCCCGCCTGGCCGCGCAGCTGAACCAGCTGGCCGATGCCACCGACATCGAAGGCTTGCGCAAGCAGGAAGCGAAGCTGAAGGAAGAGTACCTGGCGGTGGCCCGCAAGCTGTCCGCCACGCGGGCCACCGCGGCGCGGGCCTTGAGCGATGCGGTCACCCGGGCGATGCAGGACCTGAACATGACAGGCGGGCGCTTCGAGGTGGCACTGCATCCGTGCGAACCGTCGGCCAAGGGCCTCGAACAGGTGGAGTTCCTGGTCGCCGGCCACGCCGGCGTGGCGCCACGGCCGCTGGCCAAGGTGGCGTCCGGCGGCGAACTGGCGCGTATCTCGCTCGCCATTTCGGTCATCACATCGAACGCGACCACCGTGCCCACGCTGATCTTCGACGAGGTCGACAGCGGCATCGGCGGCGGTGTCGCCGAAGTGGTGGGTCGGCTGCTGAAGCGCCTGGGCCAGGAGCGGCAGGTACTGTGCGTGACCCACCTGCCGCAGGTGGCCAGCCAGGGCAACAGCCACTTCCAGGTGGCGAAAAGCACGCTGGCCAACGGCAAGACCGCTTCGCGCATCGAAGTGCTCGATGCCAAGGCCCGCGTCGAGGAAGTCGCCCGCATGCTGGGTGGCCTCGAGATTACCGCCACCACGCGCAAGCACGCCCGCGAGTTGCTGGCCTCCTGATCGTTTCGGCCACGGCCGCCCGGCTGGTGCCCGCCATGGGACCGCTCTTCTTTCGGGCGCGAGCCCGGCAGTATCGGCACGCGGCCGGCAGCGGCGGCGCGGCGGGCCGCATATAATCGGGGTCTACCCTGATTGATAGAACGATTCCATGGCTTTCGCGAAAGAACCTCCCCACCAGCACGGTACCGTCAGCGGCAGCGCGGTCGTGCTGGTCAACCTCGGCACGCCCGATGCGCCCACGCGGGGCGCGGTGCGCCGTTACCTGAAGCAGTTTTTATCCGATCCGCGCGTGGTCGAGATTCCCAGGGCGCTCTGGTGGTTCATCCTGCACGGCGTGATCCTGCCGTTCCGTTCCGGCCAGTCGGCCAAGAAATACGCGTCGATCTGGACGGAAGACGGCTCGCCGCTGCGCATCCACACGCAAAACCAGGCGATGCTGCTGCACGAGGCGCTGCAGGCCCGCGGGCACCAGGATGTGACGGTGGCGATGGCGATGCGCTATGGCACACCGGCGCTGCCGGACGTGCTGGCCCGGCTGAAGGCCGATGGCTGCGACCGCATCGTGGTGCTGCCCGCCTACCCGCAGTATTCCGGCACCACCACCGGTTCGATCTGGGATGCCGTGTTCAAGCACTACCGGAAGATCCGCAATATCCCCGAACTGCGGCTGGTGAAGAACTACCACGACCACGAAGCCTATATCGAGGCGCTGCGCCAGAACGTGCTGTCGCACTGGGAACACCATGGCCGGGCGGAAAAGCTGGTGATGAGTTTCCACGGCGTGCCCAAGCGCACACTGATGCTGGGCGACCCGTATCACTGCGAATGCCACAAGACGGCGCGCCTGCTGGCCGCCGCGCTGAAATTGCGCGAAGACGACTACATCGTTACTTTCCAGTCCCGCTTCGGCAAGGCCGAATGGCTGCAGCCGTACACCGCGCCCACGGTGCAGAAGCTGGCCCGCGAAGGCGTGCGCAGCATCGACGTGATCTGCCCTGGCTTCACCAGCGACTGCCTGGAAACCCTGGAAGAAATCGCCATGGAAGTGCGCCATGACTTCCTTAGCGCCGGCGGCAAGGAATTCCACTACATCCCCTGCCTGAACGAAAGCCCGGCCTGGATCGCCGCACTGGCCCAGGTTGCCGAGCAGCACATGATCGGCTGGCCGGCCATGGTGTCGCCATCGCAGCGCGCCATGCGCCAGCACGATGCCGCCATCGGCCGCGACCGCGCCATCGCCCTGGGCGCCGGCGAATAATTTTCCGAGCGGTCCGTCGTCAGCTGCAATCGCGCAACATTGCGGTTCCCGCACGTTGTTAGCACTTGCGGACGAGGAGTGCCAGCCTGTTAAAATAACAGGCTGGCCGGCTTGTCCGGCCATGATTTGCCGGCTTCTTGTCAAGCGCTGTCCGAACAGTGCCGCGCGCCCGGTGCAGAATTCCCCTTGAAATGACATGGGAATAGCCCCAGATTCGGCCAGTGCAGCAAGAGCAATGTCAAACAAACACGATTTCAGGAGTCAAACGATGCAAGACCAGGAAAACCAGGCCAGCCAGAATCCCGAGGACGTGCAGCAGGCAGCCCAGGCGCAGCAACAGGCTCCGCAGCAGCCTTCGCAGCAGCAGGCTCCTTCCGAGTCCGCAGCCAATCCTAGCCTGGAAGAGCAGCTGTCCGCCACGGAAGCCAAGCTGGCCGAAATGCACGACGCCTTCATGCGCGCCAAGGCCGAAGCCGACAATATCCGCCGCCGCGCCCAGGAAGACGTGGCCAAGGCCCACAAGTTCGCCGTGGAGAGCTTTGCCGAGGCACTGCTGCCGGTGAAGGACAGCCTGGAAATGGCGCTGAAAGTGGAAACGCCATCCGTCGAGTCGCTGAAGGAGGGCGTGGAAATGACGCTGAAGCAGCTGACCTCCGCGTTTGAACGCAACAAGCTGCTCGAAGTCGTGCCTGCCGCGGGCGACAAGCTGGACCCGAACCGCCACCAGGCCGTCGCCATGGTGCCCGCCGAGCAGGAAGCCAATACCGTCGTTGCTGTACTGCAAAAGGGTTACACGATCGCGGATCGCCTGCTGCGTCCCGCCATCGTCACGGCTGCCCAGCCGAAGTGATCGCAAGCACTTGAAAAGTAAGAAGCTTTTCCGCATATAAGACTTATTCAGAAACTAATCCGTTACGAGGAAGAACAAACCATGGGCAAAATGATCGGTATCGACCTGGGCACCACCAACTCCTGCGTCGCCATCATGGAAAATGGCCAGCCGAAGGTCATCGAGAACGCCGAAGGCGCGCGTACGACGCCTTCCATCATCGCTTACCAGGAAGATGGCGAGATCCTGGTCGGTGCGCCGGCCAAGCGCCAGGCGGTCACCAACCCGAAGAACACGCTGTTCGCCGTGAAGCGCCTGATCGGCCGCAAGTTCGACGAGAAGGAAGTGCAGAAGGACATCGGCCTGATGCCTTACTCGATCAACAAGGCCGACAACGGCGATGCCTGGATCAGCGTGCGCGACAAGAAACTGGCGCCGCCGCAGATCTCCGCCGAAGTGCTGCGCAAGATGAAGAAGACCGCCGAGGATTACCTGGGCGAGGAAGTCACCGAAGCCGTGATCACCGTGCCGGCCTACTTCAACGACTCGCAGCGCCAGGCCA
This sequence comes from Pseudoduganella sp. SL102, assembly GCF_027856995.1. Lineage (NCBI taxonomy): Bacteria > Pseudomonadati > Pseudomonadota > Betaproteobacteria > Burkholderiales > Oxalobacteraceae > Pseudoduganella > Pseudoduganella sp. SL102. The sequence goes on along the minus strand of NZ_CP115554.1, from coordinate 7,172,193 downwards.
CCAAGGATGCCGGCCGCATCGCCGGCCTGGACGTGAAGCGCATCATCAACGAGCCGACCGCGGCCGCGCTGGCGTTCGGCCTGGACAAGACCGACAAGGGCGACCGCAAGATCGCCGTGTATGACCTGGGCGGCGGCACGTTCGACGTGTCGATCATCGAGATCGCCGACGTGGATGGCGAGAAGCAGTTCGAAGTGCTGTCGACCAACGGCGACACGTTCCTGGGCGGCGAAGACTTCGACCAGCGCGTGATCGACTACATCATCGAAGAATTCAAGAAGATCAACGGCCTGGACCTGAAGAAGGACCCGATCGCCCTGCAGCGCATCAAGGCTTCGGCCGAGCGCGCGAAGATCGAACTGTCGTCGTCGCAGCAGACCGAGATCAACGAGCCGTACATCGCCATGGCGAACGGCGCGCCGGTCCACCTGAACCTGAAGATCACCCGCGCCAAGCTGGAATCGCTGGTCGAGGAACTGATCGCCGCGACGATCGAGCCGTGCCGCACCGCCATCAAGGATGCCGGCGTGAAGGTCTCCGACATCGACGACATCATCCTGGTCGGCGGCATGACCCGCATGCCGAAGGTGCAGGAAAAAGTGAAGGAGTTCTTCGGCAAGGATCCGCGCAAGGACGTCAACCCGGATGAAGCCGTGGCCGTGGGTGCCGCGATCCAGGGCGCCGTGCTGTCGGGCGACCGCAAGGACCTGCTGCTGCTGGACGTGACCCCGCTGTCGCTGGGTATCGAAACGCTGGGCGGCGTGATGACGAAGATGATCCACAAGAACACCACGATCCCGACCAAGTTCTCGCAAGTGTTCTCGACGGCCGACGACAACCAGCCTGCGGTGACCATCAAGGTCTACCAGGGCGAGCGTGAAATCGCCGCCGGCAACAAGGCGCTGGGCGAGTTCAACCTGGAAGGCATCCCGCCGGCATCGCGCGGCACGCCGCAGATCGAAGTGACCTTCGACATCGACGCCAACGGCATCCTGCACGTGGGCGCGAAAGACAAGGCCACCGGCAAGGAAAACAAGATCACCATCAAGGCCAACTCCGGTCTGTCGGAAGAGGAAATCCAGAAGATGGTGAAGGACGCCGAGCTGAATGCCGAAGAAGACAAGAAAGTGAAGGAACTGGCCGAGTCGCGCAACCAGGCCGACGCGCTGGTGCACTCCACCAAGAAGTCGCTGACCGAATACGGCGACAAGCTGGGTGCCGACGAGAAGGCCAAGATCGAAGCGGCCATCACCGACCTGGAAGGCGAGATCAAGTCCGGCGACAAGGCGACCATCGACTCCAAGGTGGCTGCGCTGACCGAAGCCGCGCAGAAGCTGGGCGAGAAGATGTACGCCGACATGCAGGCGCAGCAGGCAGCAGCCGGCGGTGCGGACGCGGGCCAGCAGGCTCCGGGCGGCCAGCAGGGCGGCGGCGCGGACAACCGCGCGCAGCAGGATGACGTTGTCGACGCCGACTTCAAAGAAGTCAAAGACAACAAGTAAGCCGGCGCGAGCCGTCAAGACCGGCCGGGAACACGCCTGACGACGGCGTTCCCGGCTCCGCCGAGCGGAGCGGCCGTAGTACGGTGGCCCGCTCGGCGTTTTTGCATAATCGGCAGGGTTTTGAGGTTGTTTCGCAACGCCAACGTCGCAGTGGTCACTGGGCGGTGGCGTCAGGTGGCGGTAACCCCGGCCGCCTGATACAGTCCCCCTTCTATTCAGTTCAGTTAGGTGCCTGCATATGGCAAAGCGTGATTTTTACGAGATTCTCGGCCTGGCAAAAAATGCCTCCGAAGAAGAGATCAAGAAGGCTTATCGCAAGCTTGCGATGAAGTACCACCCGGACCGCAACCCGGACAACAAAGAGGCGGAAGAGAAGTTCAAGGAAGTCAAGGAAGCCTACGAGATGCTGACCAATCCGGAAAAGCGCGAGGCGTATGACCGCTATGGTCACGCCGGCGTGGATCCGAACATGGGCGGTGGCGGCTTCGGTGGCGCAGGCGGCTTCGGCGATGCGTTCGGCGACATCTTTGGCGACATCTTCGGCGGCGGTGGCGGCCGGCGCGGCGGCGGACCCCAGGTCTACCGCGGCGCGGACCTGCGCTACAACCTCGAGATCACACTGGAGCAGGCCGCCCACGGCTTCGACACGACGATCCGCGTGCCGGCATGGGACAAGTGCGACTCCTGCCACGGCTCGGGCGCCAAGCCGGGTACGTCGCCGGTCACCTGCTCCACGTGCGGCGGCCATGGCCAGGTGCGCATGCAGCAGGGCTTCTTCAGCATCCAGCAAACCTGCCCGAAGTGCCACGGTACCGGCAAGATCATCCCGGAACCGTGCCCCACGTGCTCGGGCGCCGGCCGCATCAAGCGCAACAAGACGCTGGAAGTGAAGATCCCGGCGGGCATCGACAACGGCATGCGCATCCGCTCGTCCGGCAACGGCGAACCGGGTACCAATGGCGGGCCGCCGGGCGACCTGTATGTGGAAATCCACATCAAGGCGCACGCTGTGTTCCAGCGCGAAGGCGACGACCTGCACTGCGAAATGCCGATCTCGTTCGCCAAGGCGGCCCTGGGTGGCGAAATCGAAGTGCCCACGCTGTCCGGCAAAGTATCGTTCACCGTTCCCGAAGGAACGCAATCCGGTAAAACCTTCCGCCTGAAGGGCAAGGGCGTGAAGGGCGTGCGCTCCGGCTATCCGGGCGACCTGTTCTGCCACGTGGCCGTGGAAACGCCGGTCAAGCTGACCGACAAGCAGAAGGAACTGCTGCGCGAGTTCGAACGCGCCACCACCGAGGGCGGCTCGAAGCACAGCCCGCAGTCGAAAACCTGGATGGACAAGGTAAAAGACTTCTTCGAATGATTGGTAGGACCTCGATAAACCTATTGCGCAACGCCAGCCGCTGGTCTCCGGTACTCCGCAGCGGCGGACCGGCTGTACCTGAGTACAGCTCCGTTCCTCAACCAGGTCTGACGTCGCTCATTACGGTTTCTCGAGGCCCCGAGACGCACGTAAGTAGAACAAATCTCGGGACCGCTACCAAAAAAGTACGTTCGGCCGACCGGGCATTAATCGGGTAAACTGGCATTTGTATCTACGGCCGCCGCGTTGTGAGGCCTGCAACCGGCGGCCTTGTCACGTCTGAAAGGAGCATCATGAACGATACCAAGCCCTCCGACCTGCGGGAACTGCTGAACAACAACCGCCGCTGGGCCGATTCGATGGTCGCGCGCGACCCGGAATTCTTCCAGCGCCTGGCCAACCAGGCTTCTCCCGAATACCTGTGGATCGGCTGTTCCGACAGCCGCGTGCCCGCCAACGAACTGCTTGGCCTGCTGCCGGGCGATGTGTTCGTGCACCGTAACATCGCCAACGTCGTCGTCCACTCCGACCTGAACTGCCTCTCCGTGCTGCAGTTCGCGATCGAAGTGCTGAAGGTGAAGCACGTGATCATCGTGGGCCACTATGGCTGCAAGGGCGTGCACGCCGCGCTGACCGGCGCCCGCGTGGGCCTGGTCGACAACTGGCTGCGCCATGTGGCGGATGTGAGCCAGAAACATGAACGCTACCTCGGCACCGTGCTCGACGAACGCGTGCGCAGCGAAAAGCTGGTCGAGCTGAACGTGGTCGAGCAGGTCGTCAACGTCAGTTCCACCACCATCCTGCGCGACGCGTGGGACCGCGGCCAGCAGGTGACCGTGCATGGCTGGGTCTACGGCATCAACGACGGGCACCTGCACGATCTGGGCATGACGATCACGCAATTCTCCGAACTGCAGGAAAAGCTGAAAGACCGGCTGTCCAACAACTACAGCGCCGCGTAACGCGCCGCAAAGCACCAAGGCAAATCAGGGACGGACCGGAGCACCGGACCGTCCCTATTTTTTGGTTCCTGAACCTTGAACCGCGCCTGACCCGCTTTTTGGCACGCCCGTACGGTGTCCTGAACAGGACTTCGGTATACTGTATATCTGTACAGTTGGGTGCCGATCATGGAGCTGAACGACAAACTTGAAATCCTGGCCGATGCGGCGAAATACGATGCATCGTGCGCCAGCAGTGGTGCGCCGAAGCGTTCGTCGGAGGGCAAGGATGGCCTGGGTGCCACCAACGGCATGGGCATCTGCCACAGCTATACGCCGGATGGCCGCTGCGTGTCGCTGCTGAAGATCCTGCTGACCAATTTCTGCGTTTACGATTGCCAGTACTGCGTCAACCGCCGCACATCGAACGTGCCGCGCGCCCGCTTCACCGTGCAGGAAGTGGTCAAGCTCACCGTCGACTTCTACCTGCGCAACTACATCGACGGCCTGTTCCTCAGCTCCGGCATCATCCAGTCCGCCGACTACACGATGGAACAGCTGGTCGCCGTCGCGCGCGAGCTGCGTGAAGTGCACCAGTTTCGCGGCTACATCCACCTGAAGACGATTCCCGATGCCGACCCGGCGCTGATCGAGGCGGCCGGCCGCTATGCCGACCGGCTGTCCGTCAACATCGAACTGCCCACGCAGGACAGCGTACAGAAACTGGCGCCCGAGAAAAACGTCCACACCATCAAGCTGGCGATGGGCAATATCCGCCTGAAGCTGGACGAGAAGGAAGCGGAGCCACGCGCGCCGGCATTCGCGCCGGCGGGGCAGAGCACGCAGATGATCGTGGGCGCCGATGCGAGCGACGACGCGCGCATCCTCACCACGGCGGAAACGCTGTACGGCAGCTACAAGCTCAAGCGCGTCTACTACAGCGCCTTCAGCCCGATCCCGGAAAGCCCGAAGAGCGTGCCGCTGGCGCCGCCGCCGCTGCTGCGCGAGCACCGGCTGTACCAGGCGGACTTCCTGTTGCGCAGCTACGGCTTCCAGGCGAAGGAACTGCTGCCCGCGTCGGGCAACCTGTCGCTCGACATCGACCCGAAGCTGGCCTGGGCACTGGCGCACCGCGAACACTTCCCGATGGACCTGAACCGCGCCGAGCCGCAGATGATCGCGCGCATCCCCGGCATCGGTATCCGCAATGCGCAGCGCATCGTCGAGCTGCGCCGCATGCGGCAAGTGCGCTGGGCCGACCTTGCGCGCCTGCGCTGCAGCATGAAGAAAGTGGCGCCATTCATCGTCACCGCCGACTACCGGCCGGCGCGCGATACCACGTCGTCCGATACGCTGCGCCGGGCCATGGCCGACGTGCCGCAGCAGATGGCATTGTTCCCGGAACTGCAGGCCGCATGACAGGCGGCCAGGTGGATGTGGTGGCACGCGTGCTGTCCGGCCAGCCGGTGGTGGTCACTTCGTTCGGCGAATGGCGCGCCGCCGCGCGGGCCCTGATCGTGCGCCGCATTCCGCCCGAATACGTACAATGGGTTTTGCAGGAAGGCGGCGGAGACCTGCTGAGTGCAATGCCTCCAATGGCTGTAGGTATGCTGAATGACTCGGGTAGCAAAGTAGTCGATGAAGTTGAAGTACGCAGCAAGGTAGCAACTGAAGTAGCAAGTGAAGTGGCAACTGAAGTAGCAAGTGAAGTGGCAAGTGAAGTAGCAACTGAAGTAGCAAGTGAAGTGGCAACTGAAGTAGCAACTGAAGTAGCAAGTGAAGTGGCAACTGAAGTAGCAAGCGTAGTAGCAACTGAAGTACGCAGCAAGGCAGTAACCGAGTCGGCAATTGAATCAGCAAGTAAGTTGGCCAGTGAGGAAACTCATAACCCCGATGAGCGATCGGACCCGCCGCCCCTGAATCTTCCAGCCGGTGCGCAGCCGCGTATCTCCCGCAGACTGATGGAGATGCTGCAAGGCGCCGCCTGCTATCGCGCCCACGACCGCTGGGCCTTCCTTTACCGCGTGCTGTGGCGCTGGCACGCTGGCGAACACGAGGTCATTTCGATGGCGGATGAAGACGGTGCACGCCTTGCCGGCATGGTCCGCGCGGTGCGGCACGAAGAACACGACATGCATGCCTACCTGCGCTTTCGCGAGCGTCCCGAAGAAGCGGGGGCGCCGCGTTTCGTTGCCTGGTTCGAGCCCGCGCACGACGTGTTGCCCCAGGTCGCGCAGCACTTCGCGAAACGCATGGGCAAGACCAGCTGGATGATCGCCACGCCCGACGCCACCGTGCTGTGGGATGGCGCCACCCTTCACACAGGCGAGGCTTTGGCGCGCAGCGCGGCGGACTTCGACGATGCCGGCGAATCCCTGTGGCTCACCTACTACCGCAGCATCTTCAATCCGGCCCGCCTGAATGCGGACATCATGCACAACCACATCCGCCAGCGGTTCTGGAAGAACCTGCCCGAAGCGGCCGTGGTGCCGCACATGGTCACGCAGGCCGCCGCCGGTGCCCGCAAGGTGGGGCAGCTCGATACCGTCGGCAAGCGCGGCGGCACCACGATTCCCATCGCCCCGGAAAAGGCGGCGCCCGAGCGCCAGCAACCCAGTTCGCTGGACGAGTGCCGCCGCTGCGACCTGTGGCAGAACGCCACGCAGGCCGTGGCCGGGCAGGGCGCGCGGCGCGCGAAGATCATGCTGGTGGGCGAGCAGCCCGGCGACCAGGAAGACCTGGCCGGCAAGCCTTTCGTCGGCCCGGCCGGCGACCTGCTGGACAAGGCGATGGATGCAGCGGGCCTGGACCGGCGCACCGTGTATGTCACCAACGCCGTCAAGCACTTCAAGTGGGAGCCGCGCGGCAAGCGCCGTCTGCACAAGACGCCCGCGCAAAAGGAAGTGATGGCCTGCCGCTACTGGCTCGAGACGGAACTTGAAACGGTCGCGCCGGACGTGCTGGTGGCGCTCGGCAGCACCGCGTTGAAATCGGTCCTGCAGACCGGCAGCGTGACGATGAAGGATTACATGGGCGCGCCGTTCGAGCACGAAGGGCGCTGGGTCGTCGTCACCTACCACCCCGCGTATGCGTTGCGGGTGCCCGACCGCGAGTCGCGCCAGGCGGCATTCGCGGCGATCGTGGAGGCGCTGAAAACGGCGCAGCAACTGGCCGGCGGCGCGACGCCCGGCTGATGCAAACCGCATATCGATATCAAAAAGCATTCGTTTTCATCATGATGCGCGCGGCATAGACTGGCTTCACTCGACTGGTGCCGTGGCCGTGGAAAGCGCGGTGCCGGACGAGCTTCCGACCCCGTCAGCTGGAGCGCATCACATGTCCGCAGTCCTGAGTGCCGCAGTACCAAGTGCTGTCAAGAATGCCGCGGTAAATGCAGAAACTTCACGTGAAGCATCGCTGCACATTCGCCCGTTCGAAGGTCCCCTTGGCGCTGAAGTGATTGGCCTCGACCTGGCACAGCCGCTCTCCCGCAAGGCCTTGTTGCAGCTGCATGCCGCCCACCTGGAGCACCACGTGCTGGTGTTCCGGGACCAACGCATCACGCCGCAACAGCAGGTGAATTTTTCCCGCCTGTTCGGGCCCTTGCAAATCCATGTGCTGAGAAATTTCCAGCTGGCGGGGCACCCGGAAGTCCTCGTCGTTTCGAATATCGTCGAAGACGGCAAGCCGGTCGGCCTGGGCGACGCCGGCCATTTCTGGCATTCCGACCTGTCCTACAAGGAAAGGCCCAGCCTGGGCTCGATGCTGCATGCACAGGAGCTGCCGGCCAAAGGCGGCGACACGCTGTTCGCCAACATGCACCTGGCCTACGACACGCTGCCGGAGGCAGTGAAGCGCGAGATCCGCTACGCCAGGGCCGAGCACAGCTACCTGAAGCAGTATGCCGAACTGCAGCGGCGCAGCCCATGGCGCCCGAACCTCACGCAGGCGCAGATCGATGAAGTGAAACCGGTGGTGCACCCGGTGGTGCGCACGCACCCCGAAACGGGGCGGCAGGCGCTGTTCGTCAGCGAGCATTTCACCACGCGCATCGTCGGCATTCCCGAGGATGCCAGCGACGCGCTGCTGAAAGAGCTGTTCGCCCATAGCGTGAAGCCCGCGCACGTGTGCCGCCACGAATGGCGGCCCCATGACATGGTGTTCTGGGACAACCGCTCGCTGATGCACCTGGCCGCCGGCTGTCCGGCCGACCAGCGCCGCAAGCTGTACCGCACCACCATCGAAGGCGACGTGCCTTACTGAAAAACCGGTGACAGGCTCCGATTCTTTTTTCTTAAAACCGGTGACAGTCACCATTTCTTTTGAAATGTTTCCGCAAAAACGGTGACAGTCACCATTTCTTTTGAAATGTTTCCGCGAAATTGGAGCCTGTCACCGGTTTTTTTGAAATGTTCCTGCACACCCACGTGACAGGCCGCCGCGGTGGCCGACCAACCATTCTGGAAAATTGATGAAAGCATTGAATATCGCCGCCGGCGCGCTCGCGCTGGTTCTCGCCACCGGAGCCCAGGCCGAAGGCACCATCCGCATCGCCCAGCAATTCGGCGTGCCGTTCCTGATCCTGAACATCGCCCAGGAGCAAAAGCTCATCGAGAAATACGGCAAGCAGAATGGCGTGGACGTGAAGGTCGAATGGAAGCAGTTGTCGGGTGGCGCCGCCATCAACGATGCGCTGCTGGCAGGCAGTATCGATATTGCCGGGGCTGGCGTCGGCCCGCTGATCACCGTCTGGGACCGCACCCGGGGCCGGCAGAACGTAAAGGGCGTGGCATCGCTGGGCAGCTTCCCGTACTACCTGATCACCAACAACCCGAAAGTGAAATCGATCGCGGACTTCACCGGGAACGACCGCATCGCGCTGCCCGCCGTCACGGTCTCCGTGCAGTCGCGCATCCTGCAGCTGGCCGCGGCGCAGAAATGGGGCGACAAGGAATTCGCCCGGCTCGACAAGTTCACGCAGACACTGCCGCATCCGGATGCCGCCACGGCCATCATCTCGAACGGCACCGAGATCAGCGGCCACTTCGCCACGCCGCCGTTCCAGGAACAGGAGCTGGCGCAGAACCCGAATGCGCGCGTGATCCTGAAATCGTATGACGTACTGGGCGGCCCGGCATCGGCCACGCTGCTGTACGCCACCGAGAAATACCGCAAGGAGAACCCGAAGACGCTGCGTTCCTTCGTGCAGGCGCTTGCCGAGGCGGCCGACTACGCGGCGAAGAACCCGGAAGGCGCGGCCGACATCTACCTGAAAGCCAACAAGAGCAATATCGACCGTGCCCTGCTCGTGAAGATCTTCAAGAATCCCGAGGTGCAATTCAACATCGCGCCGCAGAACACGCTGAAGATCGCCCAGTTCATGCACCGCGTGGGAGCCGTGAAGAACAAGCCGGCGACCTGGCGCGATTATTTCTTCGAAGAGCCGCTGGTGGCGAAGGGGAGCTGACATGGCACCGCTGCAGGTCGTTCGGCCACCTTCGCCCGCCGAGGCGCTGTTGCGCGCCCGCGGCGTTACCCTCGAATACCGCAGCGGTGGCCATGCGGTGCGCGCCACGCAGGATGTCGACTTCGACGTGTTCGGCGGCGACCGCTTCGTGCTGCTGGGGCCATCGGGCTGCGGCAAGTCCTCGCTGCTGAAGGCGGTCGGCGGATTCATCACGCTGGCGGCCGGCTCGATCACGCTGGGCGGCAAGCCGATCACGAAGCCGGGGCCGGACCGCATCTGCGTGTTCCAGGAATTCGACCAGCTGCCGCCGTGGAAGACGGTGCTGGAAAACGTCACGTTCCCGCTGCTGGCATCGAAAAGCTGCGGCCGCGCCGAAGCCAGGGAACGGGCGCGGCACTGGATTGCCCGGGTGGGCCTGGAGCGTTTCGAAAACGCCTATCCGCACACGCTGTCCGGCGGCATGAAGCAGCGCGTGGCGATTGCCCGCGCGCTGGCCATGCAGCCTGCCGTGCTGCTGATGGATGAACCGTTCGCCGCGCTCGACGCCCTCACGCGGCGCGCCATGCAGGAAGAGCTGACGAAGCTGTGGGAGGAATCGCCGTTCACGCTGCTCTTCGTGACGCACTCGATCGAGGAGGCCCTCGTGGTCGGCAACCGCATCCTGCTGCTGTCGCCGCATCCGGGCCGCGTGCGCGCCGAATTGAACAGCCACCAGTTCGGGCTGCACAGTGGCGGCAGCGCCGACTTCCAGCACGCCGCGCAGCGCATCCATCACCTGCTGTTCGGCGCGGCACCCCAGGCCGAGCCGGCGGAGGAAGCGGAAAGGATCGCCCTGTGAGCACGCTCGAACCGCCCATCCGCCAGGAATTCCAGTATGACCTGGCTCCGGCCGCGCCGGCGTCGCTGCAGCGCCCCCTGCCGGCCGCGCAGCGCCTGTGGCAGCAGGGCTGGCTGCGCAAGGCCGTGGTGCTGGCCGTGCTGGCGCTGCTCTGGGAACTGGCCGCGCGCTGGCAGGACAACGACCTGCTGCTGCCCACCTTCCTGCAGACGGCGCGCGCCTTCGTCGACGGTATCGCCAGCGGCGAATTGATCGAGAAGGTGGAAGTGTCGCTGGCCGTGCTGGTGCAGGGCTATGTCGCCGGCATCGCGCTGGCCTTCGTGCTCACCGCGCTGGCGGTGTCCACGCGGCTGGGCCGCGACCTGCTGGAAACGCTGGTCGCCATGTTCAACCCGCTGCCGGCCATCGCGCTGCTGCCGCTGGCCATGCTGTGGCTGGGCCTTGGCAACGCCAGCCTGGTCTTCGTCATCGTGCATGCGGTGCTGTGGCCGCTGGCGCTGGGCACCTATGCCGGCTTCCAGTCGGTGCCGCCCACGCTGCGGATGGCGGGCCGCAATTACGGGCTGGCCGGGCTGCCGTTCGTCATCCAGATCCTGGTACCCGCCGCGCTGCCGGCAATCGTCTCCGGGCTGAAGATCGGCTGGGCTTTCGCATGGCGCACGCTGATCGCCGCCGAGCTGGTGTTCGGCGCCTCGTCCGGCAAGGGCGGCCTGGGCTGGTACATCTTCCAGAACCGCAACGAGCTGTACACCGACAAGGTATTTGCCGGCCTCGCCGCCGTGATCCTGATCGGCCTCGCCGTCGAACACCTGCTGTTCGCCGCCCTGGAGCGCACGACGGTACAACGCTGGGGCATGCGCTCCAATAGCTGAGCCCGTGTCAGGGTGCCTGGAAGGAGTGCGGCCCTGCATGGCCGCACCGTTCCGCAGGCGCGAAGCATGCTTCGCGAATTCCCGTGTAGAGGAGTGCGGCCCTGCATGGCCGCACCGTTCCGCAGGCGCGAAGCATGCTTCGCGAATTCCCTGCTACACCCCCCTGACACGGGCTGGACCGTAACGAGTTTATTCAACGTTCAGGCACAATTCTTGCTCTGCAATAGGGCATGAGCCGCCATCTCCGCATCGTTTTAGTTCACCCTCCCCACGAAAGCGACGCTTCGTTGCGCGCCGCCGCGCTGCATGCCGGCCTGATGGAAGCGGGCTACGACCTGGTGGCATCGCTGCCGGCCGACTTCCACCTGCCGGAAGAAATCGCCCGGCTGCAGCCGGACATGATCATCGTCGATGCTGAATCGGATGCGCGCGACGTGCTGGAGCACATCGTCGTGGCCACCCGCGACGAACGCCGCCCGATCGTCATGTTTACCGAGGACGACAAGCAGTCGTCGATGGATGCCGCGATGGAGGCGGGCGTATCGGCCTACATCGTGGCCGGCCTGAAGCCGGAACGCATCAAGCCGGTGCTCTCGGTGGCGCTGGCGCGCTTCCGCAAGGAGCAGAGGCTGCTGGACGAACTGCAGGACACCAAGCTCAAACTGGCCGAGCGCAAGGTGGTGGACCGCGCCAAGGGGCTGCTGATGAGCCGCCACGGCATGACGGAGGACCAGGCCTACCAGCGCCTGCGGACGATGGCGATGAACAAGAAACTGAAGCTGGCCGAGATCGCCCAGCGGATACTGGACGTGGAGGACTTGCTGGGTTGAGCACGCAGTGCCGCCCCGCTGGAGCAGTCATGCAAATCGAAAAGACAACCGTCAACATAGGATTCAACCCGCTGACCGACTGCGCGCCGGTCGTCATGGCGGCCATGCTGGGCTTCGACGAAAAGCACGGCATCCGCATCGCGCTGTCGCGAGAAACCTCGTGGGCCGGCGTGCGCGACAAGCTGATGACCGGCGAACTCGATGCGGCCCACGCGCTGTATGGCCTGGTCTACGGCACCCAGCTGGGCATCGGCGCCCAGCCGCGTGACATGGCCGTGCTGATGAACCTGAACCGCAATGGCCAGGCCATCACGCTGTCGCGCCGCCTGGCGGAGCAGGGCGCCACGGATGGCGCCTCGCTGGCCGCCCTGATGGCGCGTAACGTGGACGAAAACAGCCGCCAGTACGTGTTCGCCCAGACCTTCCCGACCGGTACCCATGCGATGTGGCTGTATTACTGGCTGGCCGCACACGGCATCCACCCGATGAAGGACGTGCGGGCGATCACCGTGCCGCCGTCGCAGATGGTCTACAACCTCGTCGAGGGCCACATGGACGGCTTCTGCGCCGGCGATCCGTGGGGTCACCAGGCGGTGCTGGACGGCGTCGGCGTCACCGCCACGACCAGCCAGCAGATCTGGCCGGATCATCCGGAAAAGGTGCTCGGCGCGTCGCTGGAATTCGTGCGCGCCCACCCGAACACGTGCCGCGCGCTGGTCGCGGCCGTCCTGGAGGCGGGCAGGTGGATCGATGCCAGCGATGAAAACCGCCGTGCCACCGCCGAGATCATTGCCGCCGTACCTTATATAAATACCGGCAAGGCGGCGATCCTGCCCCGCATGCTGGGCCGCTACGACGACGGCGCCGGCCACGCGTGGCGGGATGAACACCCGATGTGCTTCCACCAGGATGGCCAGGCAAACTATCCTTGGCTGTCGGACGGCATGTGGTTCATGACGCAGTTCCGCCGCTGGGGCCTGCTGAAAGCCGATCCGGATTACCTGGCGGTGGCGCAGTCGGTCACCCAGCTGCGCCTGTATCGCGAAGCGGCTGAAATGGCCGGCGTGGCCGTACCGTCGGAGGTCCTGCGCAGCTCGACGCTGGTCGACGGCCACGTCTGGGACGGCACCGACCCCGAAGCCTATGCGGCTTCCTTCCCGGTCCACATGCGAAATTGACATTGCGCTGCACCATAAGCGGGCGGCACTGCACCGCCAGCTTGCATGCCGCCCCGCCTTTTTCCATTCTCCCCGCCCCGCAAGGTTCGCGCAGCCCCTGCGCCCCTCTGAAAAGCCTCTGAAGAAAAGCTGGCACGCCTCTTGCAAAGTACAGGGCAAGAGGTCAAAGGCGATCTCCTGAACATTGCATAGTCGTCCCAATGGCGGGGCGGCATCAGGACAACGGCGTCCGGGCAGACTCACGAAACATGTTTCACGAAACACGTTTCCGCGAGAACTGCTCGGGCGCTTTTTTTTGCTTGTAGCTTCCGATAACAGGGATGAAAAAATGACCAGCAACGTGACCCGCAAAGCTGACAGCATCAAGCTCTTCTCGTTCGCCACGCCACAGATGCGTGCGTTCCACCTGGCGTGGATGGCGTTCTTCGCCTGCTTCTTCGCCTGGTTCGCCTGTGCCCCGCTGATGCCCGTCATCAAGGGCGAATTCGGCCTGACGGCTGGCCAGATCGCCAACATCAATATCGCCGCGGTGGCGATCACGATCCTGGTGCGCATGATCATCGGTCCGATGTGCGACCGCTACGGCCCGCGCAAGGCCCACACCGCGCTGCTGGTGTTCGGCTCGATCCCCGTGTTCGGCGTGGCCGCTTCGCAAAGCTACGAAAGCTTCCTGTTCTTCCGCATGCTGATCGGCGCGATCGGCGCCAGCTTCGTCATCACGCAGTACCACACGTCGGTGATGTTCGGCCCGCGCGTGGTCGGCACCGCCAACGCCGCCACGGCCGGCTGGGGCAACGCCGGCGGCGGCGTCACGCAAGCGACCATGCCGCTGATCATGGCCGCGATCCTGATGCTGGGCGTGTCGGAAACCATGGGCTGGCGCCTGGCGCTGATCGTGCCGGGTGTGCTGATGATCATCGTGGGCGCGCTGTACTGGAAATTCACGCAGGACTGCCCGCAAGGCAACTACGCCGAGCTGCGCAAGGCCGGCATCGAAATCGAAGGCGGTAAAAAAGGCGGCTGGGACAGCTTCAAGCTGGCCGCCGCGAACTACCGCGTATGGCTGCTGTTCATCACCTACGGCGCATGCTTCGGCGTGGAACTGTTCATCCACAACGTGGCGGCCACCTACTACGTCGACCAGTTCGACATGTCGCTGAAACAGGCGGGCCTGGCCGCCGGCAGCTTCGGCCTGCTGGCACTGTTCGCCCGTGCCCTGGGCGGTTTCGTGTCCGACAAGATGGCACTGCGCGGCAGCCTCAATGCCCGCGTCACGCTGCTGTTCATCCTGATGCTGGGCGAAGGCGCCGGCCTGATCTGGTTCGCCAAGGCCGATACCGCCACGGTGGCCATCTTCGCCATGCTGTCCTTCGGCATGTGCGTGCACATGGCCTGCGGCGCGACCTACGCGCTGGTGCCGTTCATCGACAAGCGCGCGCTGGGCGGCGTCACCGGCATCATCGGCGCCGGCGGCAATGTCGGTGCGGTCGCCGCCGGTTTCCTGATGAAGGGCGTGGGCAGCACGCAGCAGACGCTGTCGATCCTGGGCTTCCTGGTGCTGATTTCCGCAGTCTGCGCGATCGCGCTGCGCTTCTCGGCCGCCACCAATGAAGAACACGCGCTGGCCCGCGCCGCCGCCTGATCCCAACAGCAAGCGCAATTGCTGATTACTGAATACTGATTACTGAGTCACGGAGCAAAACATGAAAATCGTCGTCATCGGTCATGGCATGGTTGGCCACAAATTCCTCGAAAGCCTGGCGGAAAATCCCGTCGCCGACATGCAGGTCACGGTGCTGTGCGAAGAACCGCGCCCGGCCTATGACCGCGTGCACCTGTCGGAATTCTTCAGCGGCAAGAGCGCGGACGATCTTTCCCTGGTCAGGCCGGGCTTCTTCGACCGCTCCGACATGGTGCTGCGCCTGAACGCACGCGCCGAGTCGATCGACCTGGCGGCGAAGACGGTCACCGCCAGCACCGGTGACGTACTGCCCTACGACAAGCTGGTGATGGCCACGGGTTCTTACCCATTCGTGCCGCCGATCGATGGCCGCGACCGCAAGGACTGCTTCGTCTACCGCACCATCGAGGACCTGGAAGGCATGGCCGAAGCGGGTGCCCGCCTGAAGACCGGCGTCGTCATCGGCGGCGGCCTGCTGGGCCTGGAATGCGCGAAGGCGCTGCGCGACATGGGCCTGATCACGCACGTGGTCGAATTCGCGCCGCGCCTGATGGCCGTGCAGGTCGATGACGGCGGTGGCCGCATCCTGCGCAACAAGATCGCCGAACTGGGCGTCACGGTGCATACCGGCAAGAACACCACCGCCATCGTCGACGGCGAGGAAGGTGCGCACCGCATGCAGTTCGCCGACGGCACGCACCTCGACGTGGACATGATCGTCTTTAGTGCCGGGATCCGCCCGCGCGACCAGCTGGCCAAGGAAGCCGGCCTGGCCATCGGCCCGCGCGGCGGCATCACGATCGACAACCAGTGCCGCACCTCCGATCCGCACGTGTTCGCGATCGGCGAATGCGCGCTGTGGAACGGCATGATCTACGGCCTGGTGGCTCCTGGCTACGACATGGCCCGCGTGGTGGCGAAACAGCTGGCCGGCCAGTCGGCCGAATTCAATGGCGCCGACATGAGCACCAAGCTGAAACTGATGGGCGTGGACGTGGCCTCCATCGGCGACCCGCACGGCAAGGTGGAAGGCGCGCGCAGCTACCAGTTCACCGACGAGCGCAAGCAGGTCTACAAGAAGATCGTCGTGTCCGATTGCGGCAAGTACCTGCTGGGCGGCGTGATGGTCGGCGATGCCGGCGAATACGGCACGCTGCTGCAGATGATGCTGAACCGGATCGAACTGCCGGAATCGCCGGAATTCCTGATCCTGCCGCAGTCCGACGGCAAGGCCAAGCCGGGCCTGGGCGTGGATTCGCTGCCGGACGCCGCGCAGATCTGCTCGTGCAACAACGTGACCAAGGGCGCGATCTGCGCCGCGGTGGCCGATGGCGCCATGTCGATCGGCGCGCTGAAGAGCTGCACCAACGCCGGTACCTCGTGCGGCGGCTGCGTGCCGCTGGTCACGCAGGTGATGAAGGCCGAGATGAAGAAGCAGGGCATGGACGTCAACAACCATGTCTGCGAACACTTCCCGCACTCGCGCCAGGAACTGTTCCACATCATCCGCGCCGGCAATATCAAGACCTTCGACGAACTGCTGGCCCAGCACGGCAAGGGCCTCGGTTGCGACGTTTGCAAGCCGCTGGCCGGCTCGATCCTGGCCACGTGCTGGAACGATTTCGTGCTGAAGAAGGAACACGCCAGCCTGCAGGACACCAACGACTACTACCTGGGCAACATCCAGAAGGACGGCACGTACTCGGTGGTGCCGCGCATGCCGGGCGGCGAAGTGACGCCCGATGGCCTGATCGCCGTCGGCCAGGTGGCCAAGAAATACGGCCTGTACACCAAGATCACCGGCGGCCAGCGCGTCGACCTGTTCGGTGCCCGCGTCGACGAACTGCCGTCGATCTGGGAAGAACTGATCGCCGCCGGCTTCGAGACCGGCCACGCCTACGGCAAGTCGCTGCGCACCGTGAAGTCGTGCGTGGGTTCCACCTGGTGCCGCTACGGCGTGGACGACAGCGTCGGCCTGGCCATCGAGCTGGAGAACCGCTACAAGGGCCTGCGCACGCCGCACAAGATCAAGTTCGGCGTATCCGGCTGCACCCGCGAGTGCGCCGAGGCGCAGGGCAAGGACGTCGGCATCATCGCCACCGAAAAGGGCTGGAACCTGTACGTGTGCGGCAACGGCGGCATGAAGCCGCGCCACGCCGAACTGTTCGCCTCCGACCTCGACAAGGAAACGCTGATCAAGTACGTCGACCGCTTCCTGATGTTCTACAGCCGCACGGCCGACCGCCTGCAGCGCACCAGCACGTGGCGCGACAACCTGGAAGGCGGCCTGGAATACCTGCAGGACGTGGTCATCAACGACAAGCTCGAACTGGCCGCCGAACTGGAAGCCGACATGCAGCGCGTGGTCGATACCTATATTTGCGAGTGGAAGGAAGCCGTGAACAACCCGGAAACGCGCGCCCGCTTCCGCCATTTCGTCAACAGCGAAAAGAAGGACGAGAACGTGGTGTTCATCGAAGAGCGCGGCCAGATCCGGCCCGCTACCGTGCAGGAAAAGAAACGCGTCATCCCCATCAAAGCCGCGTGAACAATCTCTTGAACAGCTGACTAGGAGCCAACATGAAACGTGACAACGAAGCCGCCAACTGGACCGCGATTTGCGGCGTGGAAGACATCGTGCCGAACACCGGCGTGTGCGCCCTGCTGAACAACGAGCAGGTCGCCGTGTTCCGCCTGAACCAGGGGAACGACATCCGCGTGTTCGCGATCGGCAACTACGATCCGAATTCGGAAGCGTCCGTGCTGTCGCGCGGCCTGGTGGGCAGCCTGGGCGAGCGCATCGTCGTCGCCTCGCCGATCTACAAGCACCATTTCGACCTGCAGACGGGCGAATGCCTGGAAGCGCCGGAAAACTCGGTGCCGACCTGGCCGGCGCGCATCGAGGGCGGCAAGGTATGGGTCGGGGCTTGAGGACGACACCATGAAGCCCGCCCTGGTCGTCGTCGGCAACGGCATGGCCGGCATGCGCACGGTCGAGGAGTTGCTCGCCCTGGCGCCGGACCTGTACGACATCACCGTGTTCGGCGCCGAACCGCACGGCAACTACAACCGCATCCTGCTGTCACCCGTGCTGGCCGGCGAGAAGTCGGTCGACGACATCATGCTCAACACGCGCGAGTGGTACGAAGCGAACGGCATCACGCTGCACGCCGGCGACCCGGTGGTGCACATCGACCGCCGCCGCCGCATCGTGCGGGCGCAGTCCGGCCACGAGGTGCGCTACGACCGCCTGCTGATCGCCACCGGGTCGAAGCCGTTCATCATTCCCGTGCCGGGCCACGAGCTGCCCGGCGTGCTGGCGTTCCGCGACATCGCCGATGTCGAAAGCATGCTCTCCGCTTCCCGCGACCACACGCATGCCGTCGTGATCGGCGGCGGCCTGCTGGGGCTGGAGGCGGCCAACGGCCTGCTCAAGCAGGGCATGGCGGTCACGGTGGTGCACGTGACCGATGCGCTGATGAACCAGCAGCTCGACAAGCCTGCCGCGCAACTGCTGCAGCGCGCGCTGGAGGCACGCGGCCTGAAGTTCATGCTGGAAGCGCAGACCGCCGAGATCGTCGGCCCGGACCGCGTAACGGCCGTGCGCTTCAAGGATGGCACCGAGATCCCGGCGGACCTGGTGGTCATGACGGCCGGCGTGCGCCCCAACATCGAACTGGCGAAATCGGCCGGCCTGCATTGCGAGCGGGCCATCGTGGTCGACGACACGCTGCAGTCGTACGATCCGCGCGTGTACGCCGTCGGCGAATGCGTGCAGCACCGCCGCGCCACGTTCGGCCTGGTCGCGCCGATCTGGGAGCAGGCCAAGGTCTGCGCCGCCCACCTGGCCGGCGCGGGCCACCGCCGCTATGTGCAGCAGGCATCGCCCACGCGCCTCAAGGTGACCGGCATCGAGCTGTATTCGGTCGGCGACTTCATCGGCGCCGAAGGCAGCGAAGACCTGGTGCTGCGCGATGCGCGCCGCGGCGTCTACAAGCGGCTGGTGCTGGACGGGCCATGCCTGGTCGGCGCCGTGCTGTACGGCGACGTGCAGGACGGGCCGTGGTACTTCGACCTGATCCAGCGCGGCGCCGACATCAGCGCGATGCGCCACCAGCTGCTGTTCGGCCCCGCGCTGGCAGCATAAATTCGAGAATTGGAACCATCGTGAACCTGTCCCAGCAACACTTGTCCATCGCCACCACCTGTCCTTATTGCGGCGTCGGCTGCGGCGTCAAGGCCGTGCCCCAGGGGCCGCAATCCGCCACCGTGTCCGGCGACGTGGATCACCCATCGAACTTCGGCCGGCTGTGCGTGAAGGGCTCGGCGCTCGGCGAGACGCTGGGCCTGGAGGGCAGGCTGCTGCATCCGCAGGTTCGCGAAGGTGGACAGCCAGGCGGCACGCTGCGGCAGGTTTCCTGGGACGAGGCGCTGGACCGCGCCGCCGGCCAATGGCGCGCGATCGTCGACGAGCACGGGCCGGATTCGGTGGCCCTGTATGTGTCCGGCCAGTTGCTGACGGAAGACTATTACGTCGCGAACAAACTGATGAAGGGCTACGTCGGCAGCGCCAACATCGATACCAATTCGCGGCTATGCATGTCGTCCGCCGTGGCGGGCCACAAGCGGGCATTCGGCGAAGACCTGGTGCCGGTCAACTACGACGACCTGGAAAGCGCCGACATGATCGTGCTGGTCGGATCGAACCTGGCGTGGTGCCACCCGATCCTGTTCCAGCGCATCACGCGCGCGAAGGAAGCCCGGCCGGACATGAAGCTGGTCGTCATCGACCCGCGCCGTACCGCTACCTGCGAGCTGGCCGACCTGCACCTGCCCGTGAAGCCGGGCACCGATGTGTGGCTGTTCAACGGCCTGCTGGCCTTCCTGTCGCGCGGCGAGGCGGTGGACGCTGCCTTCATCGCCAACCACACGCGCGGCCTGAACGAGGCACTGGAAGCTGCCGACATCACCCCCGAGGCGGTGGCGAAAGCCTGCCGGCTGCCGCTCGAAGACGTGCTGGCGTTCTACGAATCGTTTGCCGCCACGTCGAAGGTGATTACCGGCTTCTCGATGGGCGTGAACCAGTCGTCCGCCGGGACCGACAAGGTGAACGCGATCATCAACTGCCACCTGGTCACGGGCCGCATCGGCAAGCCGGGCATGGGCCCGTTCTCGATCACCGGCCAGCCGAACGCGATGGGCGGGCGCGAAGTGGGCGGCCTGGCCAACATGCTGGCGGCCCACCTGGACCTGGACAAGCCGGAACACCGCGCCGCCGTGCGCGAATTCTGGGATTCGCCGCGCATCGCCGACAAGCCCGGGCTGAAGGCCGTGGACCTGTTCCAGGCGATCGAGTCCGGCAAGGTCAAGGCCGTGTGGATCATCGCCACCAACCCGATGGTCAGCCTGCCGGATGCGGACCAGGTGCGCCGCGCGCTGTCGAAAGCCGAACTGGTGATCGCTTCCGACGTGGTGCTGGACACCGACACCAACGCCTTCGCCCACGTGCTGCTGCCGGCGCTGGCCTGGGCCGAGAAGGATGGCACGGTGACCAATTCCGAGCGCCGCATCTCGCGCCAGCGGGGCTTCCTGCCGGCGCCGGGCGAGGCGCGGGGCGACTGGAAGATCCTGTGTGACTTCGCGCAACGGCTGGGCTACAGCGGCTTCGATTTCCAGCACCAGTCGGACATCTTCGCCGAGCATGCGCGCCTGTCGGCCTGGCGCAACGCACCGGATGCCCTGCCGCGCGTGTTCGACATCGGCGCGCTGGCCTCGCTCGACCGCGCCGCTTACGACGCCCTGCAGCCCGTGCAGTGGCCGATCGGGCGCCGCGTGTTCGACGACCGGCGTTTCTCGTTCCCGGACGGGCGCGCCCGCTTCGTGCCGACGGTGCCGCGCCTGCCCGTCAACACGGCTGGCGGCGAATATCCGCTGGTGCTGAACACGGGCCGCGTGCGCGACCAGTGGCACACGATGACGCGCACCGGCCGAGCGCCCAAGCTGGCCGAGCACACGCCGGAATCGTTCGTCGACCTGCACCCGCAGGATGCGCTGCTGTGCGGCGTGCGCGACGGTGAACTGGCGCGCATCTCGTCGCAATGGGGCAGCATGGTGGCGCGGGTGCGGCACGGCGGCGGCATCGCCCGCGGCAGCGTGTTCGTGCCGATCCACTGGAACGGGCAAACGGCGTCGGACGCCCGCGTCGGCGCCGTCGTGAACCCGGTGGTCGATCCCGTGTCCGGCGAGCCGGAATTCAAGCACACTCCGGTGATGGTCGACCGCTTCCCCGTGCAATGGCATGGCTTCGTGCTGTCGCGCACGCCGCTGGGCCTGGACCAGGTGGCGTACTGGACGCGGGCGCAGGGCGCCGGTTTCACCCGCTATGAAATGGCCGGCCGCAACCGCATCACCGATTTCGGCACGTGGGCGCGCGGCTTGCTGGGCGTCGACGACGACGATGCGGACTGGCTCGAGTATGCCGACCGCAGCGCCGGCGTGTATCGCGCCGTGCATATCGTCGACGACCGCATCGCCCAGTGCATCTTCGTGTCGCCGCGCCCGGACTTGCCCGAACGTGCCTGGCTGGCCGGGCTGTTCTCGACCGAAACGCTGGCCGATGCCGAGCGCGCCGGCGTGCTGGCGGGGCGCCCGCTGGCCCAGGGCGCCGATACCGGGCCGACCGTGTGCTCGTGCTTCGGCGTGGGGCGCAACACGATCTGCAACGCCATCCGCGAGCATGACCTGAAGACCACGGGGGAGGTGACCGCCTGCGTGAAGGCGGGCGGCAACTGCGGCTCGTGCGTGCCGGAGATACGGCAGTTGCTGGTCGAGGTGCGGGTGCCTGCCTGAGGCGCTGCAGGATCGTCTGCGGGCGAGTGGCATGCAGAAGCCACTACTGAATTATGAAAAAAACTTGCCATTTCGTTTAGGACATAGGCGTCCCGAATCAGGCTTCCGTCGAAGTTCGGCGCCACGAGGGAAGAAGCGATTCTGGTAACGCACTGCAAGACAGCTTTGTCATTCTGTTCAACTATCACGGCCCCAACATCGCTAACGATGGCGAGCCGCTAGGGAAGATGCCAACTGCGTTATTCCTGTGGTGACTCAGCATCAATTCTACTTAGCAGTTTGTGCTGCGGATCTTGCGCGATGCGTTTCAAAGAGGGGCTACAAGCCTGGACTTGTACCCTGTGTCGTGTGAATCGCCCGGCTTTCGTAAAAGCCGGTTGGTGAGTCAGGCCACGATGGCTTGACCGCTCAGGTCTTGGAATAGTTCGCTCAGCTCCCGCTGGCGTTATATGGCCGAGTGGTCCGAGCAGGCGTGGTGATGAAACCGTGACATCCATTCCAGCGACTGCTCTAGCACATTGAGCACGAATCGGTTCGGGTCGAGCTGCTTGCGCGCCAGCCGACGATACGCCGGGCTAGGCCGTCGACGGCCCTTGTTGCGCATGACGTCTCGCAGGCCGGCCTTACGTGATGGGCGCTACCCCAGGCACCGAGCCACAGTGGTTCCCTCACGGCGCAATTGGCGCCATGTCTTGTCGCCTTGTACCCGTGCAGATTTGCGTGCCATGCACGCTCGATCTGGATGCCCAGCCAGTCACTACGTTCAACTCATGCGCAGCAAAGGCAGCGTTACATTGCTGCGCAGGTGTTGCCTGTAGCCAGACGGCGTTTTCCGCATCCACCTTACAGATCGGCTCGACCCCTCATGTGTGGCGGTATCGATCGATAAATGCCTTTAACGCCGGCTTGTCGTGATTGACTAGCCTGTGCCGGCCTTTTCAGACAGTGTCACCGAAGGGTGCTAACAAAAATTGCATAAATTAAATAATCGTTGCTACAGCGACAATTCTAATTTATACTCGGAAAGCCGGTCGGCTAGCGCATTCCTGGTTGTTCAATCGTAGAGGCGCGCGCAGGTCCTTGGAGCCAATGCTGGGTTCGGATTGCTACCGGTGCGAGAAAGATGTCGCTGGTCAAACGCAAGCTCCCAATCAATCTCGGTATGAAGCACCGAGTATCGCCATGGCGAATCGGGAGCAGGTCCAAAAATCCATGGGCTTGTATGCTGCGTAATCATACTTGAACCAGTAAATAATAAACTGCCGACTTTATAACAAATTTTAAATGGGATTAAAAATGAAAAATGCTACGAAATTCACGATTTTTGCGACTTTCGCACTAGCCCTGAGTGCTTGCGGCAAGTCTGAGCATCCTGGTTCCGCGAATGATGCTGAAAAAGCGAGCGGCAAGGCAGAGGTCACGACAAATGCTCTAGCTAAAGCCGCATCTCCGGAAATAAAACTTCCTCAGGCTGATAAAGCCATGGCTGATGACAAGTACACTGAAATCGACTCTGGAACCCAGTTAGCGTATCTTTATTATGCTATTTCAGGGATGCCAGTTGATTACGAAAAATTGGCTGGAATTATTTCTGGTGATTATCGCAACACTACGAATGCCTTTAAAAAAGAAGAGATACTTCAGAGCTTGAAGCCGAAAATCGATCAGCAAATTGGATTCTACAAAGATAATCGGTATGTTGTTATTGATACAGATTTCCGCATGAGTCATATCGATATGGCGTCGAAATCTTTTCCTATAAATGGCGTTCCAGCCGGAAAGAGCTACCTCTACTTCGCCGATAGTTCGTCTTACAAATTGGGAGTGACGAACGGAGAAGCTTTTTCAAAGTACAAGGCTGCCTCAGACGATCAAGCCCGCATGATTGAGGGGCTGGTAGAGAAATATAATGCAAATGGCAAAGCCAAGATCTTCCTGTATGCACAAGATGCTGACATGAACTCAGGCGTCGTGAAATTTCAGGCCGTCAAGGTGCAGTTGAAGCTTCAGGATGGAAGCGCCCTCCCTGATATGATTTGATTGTAGTGTCGATTTTTTCAAACTGTAACAGCTCGGAATCTAAATTAAGCAGCCGTTTAACGGAAGCTGTGTCTCTATAAATATATGATTGAATCTGCTTTGAATGGATATCTTGGTAGGGCAATAGTAGTCAGCATGCTTGCCCTGTTCTTTTCGCATGGCGTGTCGGCAACGCCTAAGTCAATGTTGGAAAGCTACCAGAAGCGTATTGTAGCTGCAGGATATACGACAAATCACTCTCTGGCCGAGCTTGAAGCGAGGGAAACCCTTGTTCATGGTATTTATCGCGTCGTAGTCAAACGTTCAGGCGCATTTCTTGGCTATTTTACCGAAAATGGGGAAATTACCGGTGACGTGAATGGATGGGAAGATGTCCATGGGAAGTCCATATCGCAGGATGATCTGGCATTCCTGCGTCTAGCGCTCGTTCAGAATATCCGCTATGACAGGTTGGTCAAAGTGCAATATGGGAATGGTGGCGGACGAAAAATGTTTCTTGCGTCTGCGTTGGATTGCGGCTACTGCGGCGCCATGGAAAAAAATCTTGCATTGCATAGCAAAAATTTCAATACGACCTTTTATATCTTGCCAAGCGCGCTAGATAGTCGACCGAATCGAAGTGCTAAAAGCGAGGCACTTTGGAAGGCGGCAGCAGATATCTACTGTTCCGAAAATCCTGCAGAGTCCTGGAAGAAATTTTGGGTTAATCGGACAGTGACTGGCATTCGAAGACAGGATTGCAATGTGAACAGCCACATGTTGGTAGAGGAAGAGCGCTTTCTTAAGGAATTGCTAGCCAGTGTGGGCATCAAGGTGAATGGAACGCCTAGGATTGTGCGTGAAGACTCCATTCCGTTTACTCCACCTGCAACAAGTGACCTCTCTACTCTGAAAAAACTGTATGGCGAAGAGGGGTTGAAAGATATCGATGCCATAATGCTTCAACGCGTTCGTACGCGATTCTTCGAGCCGTACGACGGTCGCTACTAAAAAATTGGCTTATTCGCGTCGTTATCAAGCGAAATGCAGTAAGAAGTCGATTTTTCCCTGAATTGGACAGGCAGTTATGGGTGATAAGCTCAAGGCGCCTAGGTTGTGTGGTGCATTGAGTTAAATACCCATTTTGCTTGCGTTTTTGATACGCATCATATACATCTGTAAGAAGGAATTGTTTTGAAGGCCTTTAGCTTTGTACTATCTATCCTCTGTGCCGTTATTGTGGCAGGCTGTGGTTCTGGACTTGAAGGAACCTACGCCAGCGATCAAAATGGTTTTGCTGTAGCGAGCTATACATTTAAGTCGAACGGAAAAGTAATTTCCAAGCTATTGTCTATGGAGCAAGAGCTTGACTATGAGCGTGATGGAAAGGAAATCAAATTATCCTCTCCGGCTGCCCCTGGAGTATCAATGGTTATGACAATCATCGATGAAAATACGATATCCGGACCAATGGGTATCAGACTCAATAAAGTAAAATAACCAGACGATGGTTCGCCCATTCTCTATTGGGCGAGCGCGTCATTTTTCTGCCAGGAACTACGCTACTAAGAATCCCTTGAATCTCCAGCATTGGTCGAGCCAATCGCTTGATTGTATTGCGGCCCGCTCGACGATGTTACAGCGCACTCGACTGGAGTACAGTGATCGCGACGGTAAGTGGCAACTATCGATCTGGTCGGTGGCTGCGTTGTCTCCTCTTTTATACATCTCGACCATCTCGCTCCTCGCGCCCAGACATTCGCTTGTAGATGAAGCTTGGCTGCGGCCATGTCACGATGGGACATTAAAGGAAATCAACGGCTATCCCTGGCCCGACGCCGGCCACCTGCATGCTTCCAGGCGCACTTCTTTCAGGCCAGCGGAGCGAAATCACGGCCTTTATTGCTGTTCGAAAATGACTTAGTTTTTTCCGTCCAGCCATAAAAATATTAGAACGTTACGTGATCCCATCAGAATCGTAAGCCGCTTCTGGCCAGTTGTTATACCTACGGCCAGCCTAGGTGGGCGCTTGCTCCGATAGGAAACAACCGCTGTGCCAAACGTCATGCCCATATGGCGTTTGTCCCGTGTCGCCATTTTCTTATCCGCGCGGCTAGAATTGCCTGGACTGACAAGCTTTCCAGGAAATCGCCATCATGGAGAAATGCCCCGACTGCGGTGCGCCGGACCCGGCGCACGATACGCACAGCGTGTCCTACACCTACAAGGACCGCCATACCACGATCCCTTCGGTAGCCGGCTACCACTGCGCCCAGTGCGGCGGCGTGACGCTCGACCGTGCGGCCGTGGAACGCTACGACGACCTCGTGGCCGCCTTCCACCGCCGCGTGGATGACGAACTGGTCGATCCAGCCTACATCGCCGCCGTGCGCAGGAAACTCAAGCTCGACCCACGCGAGGCCGACGACGTGCTCGGCACGGGCAGCGGCGACATGGCGCGCTACGAGGCCGGCAGGGCGCATCCGCATCCGTCGACGGTAAGGCTGCTGAAGCTGCTGGACCGGCATCCGGAATTGCTGGGGGAATTGCACGGCTGAGCAGGGAGCCCCCTGTATTGCCGAGCTTGTTGCCGGGCTTCCTGCCAACGCTTATTGCCAACGCTTATTGCCGCCACTTATTGCTGAGTTTCCCTCGATTGTGTACGCGACCGAACAATCGAATAGTTCACTTTGTGTTACATTAAAAACATCGGTCGTCATCGTTTGCGGAGTTGCATATGCGCCGTCCCATCGTCCTCGTTCCAGCGTGTACCCGGCAAATCGGGCATTTTCCGAATCATGCCGCACAGAACAAGTATGTGAACGCCGTCGTCCTCGGCGCGCGTTGCATGCCATTGATCCTGCCCGCGCTGGCCGAGCTGACGGACATGGAAGCGGTGCTGCACGTGGCGGACGGCATCATGCTGACCGGTTCGGCGTCGAACGTGCATTCCGACCTGTACGGCCAGCCGATCCGGAATCCGGCCCTGCCGCTGGACGCGGCGCGCGATGCCACCACGCTGCCGCTGATCCGCGCCGCCATCAAGCGCGGGATTCCGCTGCTGGGCATCTGCCGGGGCTTCCAGGAGATCAACGTGGCGCTGGGCGGCACGCTGCACCAGGCCGTGCAGGAATTGCCGGGCATGATGGATCACCGCGACAGGGAAGACGATTCGCTGGAAGTGCAGTACGGTCCCGCGCACCCGATCTACCTGACGAAAGGGGGCAAGTTTGCCGAAATGCTGGGCAACCCGGAGGAAATTACCGTCAATTCCCTGCATGGCCAGGGAATCGACCAGCTGGCCCCCGGCGTGACCGTGGAAGCGGTGGCGCACGACGGGCTGGTGGAAGCTTATACCGTGGATGCGGCGCATGGCTTCACGCTGGCGGTGCAATGGCACCCCGAGTGGCGCATCACGGAAAACCCCGACTCCATGAAGATGTTCCTGGCATTCGGCAACGCTTGCCGCGAATTCCAGGCGCGTCGCCAGGAGCGGGGCTGATGACTACCTACGAGGCCTGGGCGGGCGGAATCCCATAGCTGCGCTTCCATGTGAAGTTGAGGGACGCGGCCCGCACCCGGCCGTGTCATGACTTACTGAGCAAGGAAGGAGTAAAGCCGTGGCTATCCGCGAGAATTTCAGTTACACCGACATGGACGAGTGGCTCAACGAAAAACGGGTCACCGAAATCGAATGCCTGGTACCGGACCTGACCGGCGTCGCCCGTGGCAAGATCCTGCCGCGCGTGAAGTTTACACAGGAGCGCGGCATGCGCATCCCCGAGGCGATCCTCGGCATGACCGTGACCGGCAATTCCCCCACCGACGATCCGGCCTACGACCGCGCGATCTCGAACATCGATCGCGACATGATCCTGAAGGCGGATCCCGGCACGATCACGATGGTGCCATGGGCCACCGATCCCACCGCGCAGGTGATCCACGACTGCTATTTCGCCGATGGGCGCCTGGTCGATTTCGCGCCGCGCTCGGTGCTGCGCCGCGTGCTCAAGCTGTACGAGGACAAGGGCTGGAAGCCGGTGGTGGCACCCGAGCTGGAGTTCTACCTGACCGCCAAGATCTCCGATCCCGACCTGCCGCTGAAGGCGCCGGTGGGCCGCAGCGGCCGCGCCGAAACGTCGCGCCAGGTGTACAGCATCGACGCCGTCAATGAATTCGATCCGCTGTTCGAGGACATCTACGATTACTGCGACCTGATGGGGCTCGACGTCGACACGCTGATCCACGAGATCGGCGCCGGCCAGATGGAAATCAACTTCCTGCACGGCGAGCCGCTCGGCCTGGCCGACAAGGTATTCTTCTTCAAGCGCACGCTGCGCGAGGCGGCGCTGAAGCACAATATGTACGCCACCTTCATGGCCAAGCCGATGGCTGGCGAACCCGGTTCGGCGATGCATATCCACCAGAGCGTGGTCGACGCGAAAACCGGCTGGAACATCTTCTCGAACGAGGACGGTTCGCCGTCGGCGCTGTTCAAGCAGTACATCGGCGGCCTGCAGCGCTACATGCCATCCGCGCTGGCGATCGTGGCGCCGTATGTGAACTCGTACCGCCGGCTGGTGCGCCACACGGCGGCGCCGATCAATATCCAGTGGGGCGTGGACAACCGCACCGTGGGCTTCCGCGTGCCAGAGTCGGGCATCCAGGACCGCCGCGTGGAAAACCGCATCATCGGCTCTGACGCCAATCCCTACTTGGCGCTGGCCGTCACGCTGGCCGCCGGCTACCTCGGCATGACCGAACATCTCGAACCCACCGAAATCACCCATGGCAGCGCGTATGAAATGAAGTACGAGCTGCCGCAAGGGCTGCCGGAAGCACTGGGCCTGCTGCGCAGGGAAGAAAAGCTGCGCGGGGTACTGGGCGAGCGCTTCATCGACGTGTATGCTGCCATCAAGGACCTCGAGCACCAGGAATTCATGACCGTCATCAGTCCCTGGGAACGGGAGCATTTGCTGCTGCACGTTTGAGGACCCACGTTTCGCAGCAAGGTATGCGCTGGCAGAACCGGGGGCAGCGGGTCTGGCTCCCGGTCATGTAAACGGTTTATACTGAATCGCTGGCGTTTTCCCGCCAGCGCAAACTTTCGCCGGCCGCATGGCCGGCTGTCGCGTGGCCCGCGTGACCGCGCCTTCACCAGGAGGCAACCATGACCACCACCCCGATCGTGCCGGAACTGCCGGACACCAAGGGCTTGCAGCGGCTCGACACCGCCCACTACCTGCATCCATTCACGGACCACGCGGCGCTGGCGCAAAAGGGCGCGCGCGTGATGGTGCGCGGCGACGGCATCTACCTGTGGGATTCGGACGGGCGCAAGGCGCTCGACGCGATGTCGGGCCTGTGGTGCGTGAACGTGGGCTATGGCCGCCGCAGCATCACCGAGGCCGTGGCGCGGCAGATGGATACGCTGCCGTTCTATAACAGCTTCTTCAACACCACCACGATCCCGGCCGTGCAGCTGGCCGCGAAGCTGGCGAAGATCGCGCCCGCCGGCTTCAACCACGTGTTCTTCACGGGTTCCGGCTCGGAAGCGAACGACACCAACGTGCGCATGGTGCGCCGCTACTGGGACCTGGCCGGGCAGCCGGAACGCACGGTGATCATCAGCCGCCACAATGCCTACCACGGCAGCACCATGGCGGGGGCATCGCTGGGCGGCATGAGCGGCATGCACGTGCAGGGCGGGCTGCCGATTCCCGGCATCGTCCACATCGAGCAGCCCCATTACGCCGACTACGGCGCCGGCATGACGCCGGAGGAATTCGGCATCCATGCGGCGGGCTGGCTGGAAGAGCGCATCAGGGAGCTGGGGCCGGACAAGGTGGCCGCCTTCATCGGCGAACCGGTCCAGGGTGCCGGTGGCGTCATCATCCCGCCGGCCACGTACTGGCCCGAGATCCGCCGCATCTGCGACAAGTACGACGTGCTGCTGATCGCCGACGAGGTGATCACCGGCTTCGGCCGGCTGGGCACCTGGTTCGCCTCCGACCTGTACGGCATGCGGCCGGACCTGATCACGTTCGCGAAGGGCGTCACGTCCGGCTACGTGCCGCTGGGCGGCGTGCTGGTGGGCGACCGCGTGGCGGATGTCCTGATCAAGGGCGGCGACTTCAATCACGGCTTCACTTATTCCGGGCACCCGGTGGCCTGCGTGGCCGCGCTGGAAAACATCCGCATCCTCGAGGAAGAAGGGCTGGTGGACCGCGTGGCGAACGATACCGGCCCTTACCTGCAGCAGCGCTTCGCCAGCCTGGCCGCGCATCCGCTGGTCGGCATGGCCGACAGCCTGGGCTTCGTGGCCGGGCTCACGCTGGTCCGGCGCAAGGCCGCCAACGTGCATCAGCAGGTGAAGTTCGATCCGGCGCTGGGCGCGGGCATGCTGTGCCGCGCGCACATGTTCGAGAACGGCGTGATCATGCGCGCCGTCGGCGACCGGATGATCATCGCGCCGCCGCTGGTGATGACACGCGACCAGGTCGACGAGATGATCCAGAAGATCCGCTTCTGCCTGGACCTGACGCTGGCCGACGTGATGGAGCGGGGCTGGCTGAGCTGAGCCGAGCGACTAGCTGCCGGCGCTCAAATCCGCAGTGAAGCATAATCCGGGAGCTGTGACAATTCACGAGAATTAAGCGTTGATAAATAAGTAAAATTTATCGCAGTTTATCGTGTGGTTATTCACTCACCTGAATTAAGGCTTTTATGAAAAAAATCTTCGCTCTCGTTGCATTAGCTTTTGGATGTTTGGGAGGGCAAGCCATTGCAGCTCCCGTCACCATTGAATACAAGATGCAAGTCAGCAATATTAAAGAAAATTCTTTTCAAGTAGAGAGCTCTGACGACCACGGGTTCGATATATCGGTTGGCGAGACTGTCACCGGGTACTTCACTTATGACACCACACAGCTCATGTATACCGACGGCCCGAATGGATTTCTTCTCTGGGAAAATTTCAGTTTGGCGTTCCAATTCGAAAACAATCCCGAGCTCGTGACATTGGATCAGGACCTCCGTCTCGAAACATGGGAAGGAAGCGAGTTGCGCATTGGGGGATACGCCTACGGTGCACCGGATAGTAGTTCTGCGGGATCGACAGCATATTTCATCTTCGTCGATGACCCTTACCGACCCCTGAACGGGTACCTGCCTGCGCCCGACCAATGGACTGGTTTTCTGCCAGACAGTAATATTACTTATGTTTATAATAGCACTCAGGGCTATCTTATAGCGTCTGGAAACGTCACTTCGTTCCGTGTCGTTTCGTCCGTCCCGGAGCCAGAGGCCTACCTGATGTGGATGACCGGGGCATCGTTACTTTTGTTCGCTGGACGTAGCCGGCGGCGGCAATCTAGCTGACATTTCAGGAGGCGGCACGCGGCACGTGGACGGCTGCCTCCTGCCGGTTCTTGAGCACCTGCGGCGCCAGCGAACCGATGATCATGCCGGCCAGCGCGGCCAGCAGGCCGGCCAGCTGGCCCGGGAACGCTTCGCCCCAGCTTGATATCTGCGGGAAGAACAGCACCCACACCAGGATGCCGGCACCGATCGACAGGATCGCACCCTGCGTGGTGGCGCGGCGCCAGTACAGCCCCATCACCAGCGGAATGAAGGCGCCCACCAGCGTCACCTGGTAGGCGGACGACACCAGTTCATAGATCGACGTGCCCTGCATGGCGATCGCGTACGCCAGCACCAGCGCGGCGAAGATCACGATCGTGACGCGCATTGCCAGCAGCTGCTGCTTGTCGCTCATGCCGGGGCGCAGGTTCTTCAGGATGTTTTCCACGAAGCTCGTCGATGGCGCCAGCAGGGTGGCCGACGAGGTGCTCTTGATGGCCGACAGCAGCGCGCCGAAGAACAGGATCTGCATCACCAGCGGCATCTTCGTCATCACGAAGGTGGGCAGCAGGCGCTGGTAGTCGTTCTTGGCCAGTTCCATCGCGCTGTCGCCCATCACCACGACCGCCGCCGCCACGATGAACATCGGCACGAAACCGAAAATGATGTAGCTGGCGCCGCCGATCACCGCGCCGGTGCGGGCGGTGGGCGCATCCTTGGCGGACATCACGCGCTGGAACACGTCCTGCTGCGGAATGCTGCCGAACATCATGGTGATCGCGGCGGCGAAGAAGAACACGATATCGGTGAAGGTGGGCTCCGGCAGCAGGCGCCACAGGTCGGCACGCTGCGCCATGTCCAGCACGTTGCCGGCGCCGCCGGCCAGGTCGGCCGCGAAGAACGCGATGATCGTCATGCCCACCACCAGCACGATCATCTGGATGAAGTCGGTCACCGCCACCGCCAGGAAGCCGCCGACCACCACGTAGATCAGCACGGCCAGCGTGCCGATCACCATGCCTGCGGCCGGCGCCAGCGCGCCGTTCGTCAGCACCGTGAACACGAGGCCCAGCGCGGTGATCTGCGCCGCCACCCAGCCCAGGTAGCTGAGGATGATCGCCACCGAGCAGAATACCTCGATGCCCTTGCCGTAGCGCTGGCGGTAGTAGTCGCCGATCGTCAGCAAATTCAGTTTATACAGTTTGGTGGCGAAGAACAGGCCGACCAGGATCAGGCAGGTGCCGGCGCCGAACGGGTCTTCGATCACCGCGTTCAGGCCGCCCTGCACGAATTTCGCCGGCACGCCCATCACGGTCTCGGCGCCGAACCAGGTGGCGAAAGTTGTCGTGATGACCATGATCAGCGGCAGGCTGCGGCCGGCGACGGCGAAGTCGCTCGTGTTCTTGATCCGCGTGCCCGCCCACATGCCGAGGCCCAGCGTTCCCAGGAGATAGAGCGCGACGAAAATGATCAGGGTGGTGTTCATGCGTTTGGAACTTTCGGGGGCGGAAAAATGCGGGCGGAAAATCCCGGATTATAAAGGCAGGATGCGGCCGCGGCAGCAACTTTACGGGCGATTGGCCGCCGGATGTTGTAAGGGGGAACAGCCGGCCCGGCGCCGGTCGTCGGGAAACTTGACGCGTCCTGCCGGGCGCCGAGGCGGTGCGGGGCGTGGTGGACGTGGCATGGCTTATGCGAGATCAAAGTATCCAAAGCATGCAGTCTGGCGAGCCGCACGGCCAGCCGGCCGGCGGTCCCACTTTCCCAAGGAGCCCATCATGAAACAGGTCTGGCAGTTGATCGGGGCAACGGTGCTGTCCGCCAGCGTGGCGGAGAGTGCGCAGGCGATACCGCTGTCCACGCTGCTTTCCGGCGGCACGCTGGGCGCAGGCGGCCTGGCGTTCACGAACTTCAGCGCCAGCTTCCGCGCGTCGGATCCGCTGCGCATTTTCGATCCCGCGGCGATCGACGTGACCGCGCTTGCCGGCGGGCCCGCTGCCGGGACCTGGCTGAGGTTCGAGGTGGGGGGCGGCGCGTTGACGGTACGGGGCGAGGGCGGCGGCGCACCGGCCTTCGCCGGCCTGCGGATGCGCTTTCGCGCGGCCGCGCTGGATCCCGCACGGGCTGGCGCGGTGCTGGCCACGCAGGGCAACGCGATCGACATGCGGCTGGAAAACCGTGGCGTCCATGTCGGCGATGCCGCCGTCAGCCCGGACATCGCCGGCCCGGTGGCGTTGCCCGGCGCGCCATGGAACGGCAACTCCGCGGACTGGTATTTCCCACTCGGGGCGGTTCCGGCGGTGCAAGCTGCGGGCTTCCCGTCGCAGGCCGAGCTATGGATCCACAAGGATGCGCTGGTATGGGCGACCGACCGGGCCCACACGGTGTCGCTGCTGGTATTCTCGCAGCGGTTCGGCCTGGAAGTGCCCGAGCCCGGCAGCCTGCCATTGCTGGCGGTTGCCGGGCTCGCGGCCGCGGCCGTGCTCGGGAAAAAACGGCTGGCGCGGTAAGGCTGTGCCGTTGCCAGGCGGCGCCAGGTCATCGAAGCCACCCGGCGCCATTCCTGTACGCTTATTCCTTCAGCGCCGCGGCCAGTTCGGCCACCCTGGCGCCATCGGCACCTACCGCCTTCGCCAGGCGCTTGCCGTAGTCGGCATCGGCCTTGTGGAAGTGCGACAGCATGGTGTACAGGCTGGCCTGGTTCTTCACGCGCTTCAGGTCGCCGGACAGGTTGGCGATCAGGTCATTCTTGTCCTGTGCCGAGAGTGCGCGGTAGTAATCGCCGGCCTGCTGGAAGTTCAGCGTTTTCGCGATGCGCTGCTGCTGCGTGGTGCCGGCCAGCGGCAGATTGCTGCCGCGGGCATTCGGGTCTTCGGCCAGGTTGGCGATGCGGCTCGGCTGGTAGTTCACCGTGCCCTTGCGGCCGTCGATGTTCATCGCGCCATCCTGCTGGTGGTTGCGCACCGGGACCAGCGGCTTGTTGATCGGCAGCGACTGGAAGTTCGCGCCCAGGCGGTGGAATTGCGTGTCCACGTACGAGAACAGGCGACCCTGCAGCATGCGGTCTTCCGAAGCCTCGATGCCCGGCACCAGGTTACCCGGCGCCATCGCGACCTGCTCGGTGGCCTCGAAGAAGTTGTCCGGCACCTTGTTCAGCACCATCGTGCCCACCTTGCGCTCGGGGATGTCCGGCCAGGTCTTGGTGGCGTCCAGCGGATCGAAGGCGAACTTGTCGAGGTCTTGCGGTTTCAGCACCTGCACCGTCAGGTCCCAGGTCGGGAACTTGCCCGCATTGATCGACTCATACAGGTCCACCGTGGCATGGCTGGTGCTCTTGCCCTGGATGGCGGGAATTTCCTGCGGGCGCAGGTTGCGCTCGCCCTGGCGCGATTTCCAGGCGAACTTGGCGTACACGTAGTCGCCCTTGGCGTTGACCAGCTTCAGCGCATGCACGCTGCTGCCGTTCATCTGGCGGTAGTTGGCCGGCGTGCCCCAGTTCGAGTACACGCGGGTCAGCATCGCCGTGGCTTCCGGCACGTGCGAGAAGAAGTCGAACACGCGTTCCGGTTCCTGCACGTTGGTCACGGGATCCGGCTTCAGTGCGTGGATCATGTCGGGAAACTTGATCGCGTCACGGATGAAGAAGATCGGCAGGTTGTTGCCGACCAGGTCCCAGTTACCTTCCTGCGTATAGAACTTGGTGGCGAAACCGCGCGGGTCGCGCGTGGTCTCGGCGCCCGAACGGCCCGGGATCACGGTGGAGAAGCGCACGAACACGGGCGTGACCGTGCCCTGGGCGAACAGCTTTGCCCTGGTCAGGTCGGACAGGTCGTCGGTGGTGGTAAAGGTGCCGTGGGCACCGGTGCCGGTCGCGTGCACCACGCGCTCGGGAATCCGCTCGCGGTCGAAGCGCTGCAGCTTTTGCACCAGGTGCACGTCCTGCAGCAGCGTCGGGCCGCCGCGGCCGGCCGTCTGGCTGTTCTGGTTGTCGCCGACGGGGGCGCCATTGTCTTTCGTCAGCGTTTGGGCATGGGCGCCGGTCGACAGCGACGTCAGCGCGGAAACGATGGCCATGGCGCACAGCAGTGCGCGGCCTGGCCTGGAAGCCATGAACTCCATATACTCTACCTATCAAATCTAATGTTTAAGGAAGGCTTATACTATCGATCGGCCTGTCATTATGGAAATTCATTGTCACTATCGATCTGATAGTTAATTCCTTGTCGATCGCGTGGACGAGAAGGGACGCTAAGGGGCGATCGGGGACGATACGGGGCGGTAGAATCGGCGGACACTTCAAGGAGACAGCCATGAACGATTCCGCCAGCTGGCACGAGCGCGCCCGCGCGCTGCACATCGACGGCCGCGCCTTCATCGGCGGCCAGCGCACCTGGTCGAGCACCGGCCAGCAATTCGGCAACCGCTCGCCGGTCGATGGCCGCGATCTCGGCCCGGTCGCCCGCTGCGGTCCGGAAGATGTGGAAGTGGCCGTCGCCGCGGCGCGCGCGGCGTTCGAGGATGGCCGCTGGGCCGGCATGGCCCCCGCGGCGCGCAAGCGCATCCTGGTGAAGTTCGCCGACCTGATGCTGCAGCACCGCGACGAACTGGCGCTGCTGGAAACGCTCGACATGGGCAAGCCGGTCAAGTACAGCCTGGCTGTCGACCTGGCAGGGGCGGCGAACTGCATCCGCTGGTATGGCGAAGCGATCGACAAGCTGTATGGCGAGATCGCGCCCACGCCGGCCGACAGCCTGGCGCTGGTCACGCGCGAGCCGGTCGGCGTTGTCGGCGCGATCGTGCCGTGGAATTATCCGATGCTGATGGCGTCGTGGAAGATCGCGCCGGCGCTGGCGGCGGGCAACAGCGTGGTGCTCAAGCCTTCGGAAAAATCACCGCTGACGGCATTGCGGCTGGCCGAACTGGCGCTGGAGGCGGGCATTCCGCCCGGCGTGTTCAACGTGCTGCCCGGCTATGGCAACGAAGCGGGCAGTGCGCTGGCGCTGCACATGGATGTCGACTGCATCGCGTTCACGGGCTCGACCCGCGTGGGCAAGCAGATCGTGCAGATGGCGGGGCAGACCAACCTGAAGCGCGCGTGGACGGAACTGGGCGGCAAGTCCGCCAACATCGTCTGCGCCGACTGCCCGGACCTGGATGCGGCCGTGGCGGCCTCGATCGGCTCGATCTTCTTCAACCAGGGCGAGAGCTGCAATGCGCCGTCGCGCCTGTTCGTGGAAGAGCCGATCCGCGAGCGTTTCCTCGACAAGGCGCTGGCCATGGTGCCGGACTTCACGCCGGGCGACCCGCTCGATGCGAACACGGTGATGGGTGCCATCGTCGACGAGATCCAGCTGGCCACGATCATGAAATACATCGGCGAAGGCAAGCAGGCCGGCGCGCGGCTGCTGGCCGGCGGCGAACGCGTGCGGCTCGACAGCGGCGGCTATTACGTGGCGCCGACGATCTTCGATGGCGTCGATGCCGGCATGAGCATCGCCCGCGAAGAGATCTTCGGCCCGGTGCTGTCCGTGCTGAGCTTTACCTCGCTCGACGACGCGGTGAAGCAGGCCAATGCTACCCCGTACGGCTTGCACGCGGCCGTGTGGACGGCGGACCTGTCGAAGGCCATCCGGACCTCGCGCGCGCTGCGCGCCGGCACCGTGCACGTCAACCAGTACGACAACGACGACATCACCGTGCCGTTCGGCGGCTACAAGCAATCCGGCAACGGCCGCGACAAATCGCTGCATGCGTTCGACAAGTACACGGAGTTGAAGACTACCTGGATCCAGGTGTAGGCCCGGTCGTCCGGCCGGCGCATCCAGTCCATCCAGTCCATGCGGGCCACGCGGTGACGGCTGGCGCGACGCCAGGCATCATCGCTGCCGGGCCGCCAGCATGCGCTCGAGCAGTTCCGTCAGCCGTTGCTGGTCCGCCGCGCCGAGCCCCCCGGTGAGCGGCGCCAGCGCCTCCAGCATCTGGCCGTGCAGCTGGCCGAACAGGCTGGCTCCCTCTTCGGTCAGGAACACGTCGGTAGCCCTGCCATCTTGCACGTTCGGTGCGCGGCCCACCAGGCCGCGCTTTTCCGCCCGGGCGATAAGTCCCGACATCGTCTGCTTCTCCAGCCCCAGGTAGTCGGCCAGCTCCACCATGCGGGGACGCCGGTCGGACAGGATGCCGAGTACCCGCATCAGTGTGAGCGACAGGTCATGTTCGGCACCGATTCTGTTCAGCACGGCCATGGTCGCGAAGGCGGCCGGCACCAGCGCGTCCGCCAGGTCTTTCCCGGGCTGGGTTCCCGGATTCGTGGATTTCTGCTTTGTCATCGTGATCGTATCTTGACATAGTTCGCAATGCGACTCAATATTAGATCGTAATACGAACTTTCCGAACTTTTATCGTACGCATCATCC
Source organism: Pseudoduganella sp. SL102 (assembly GCF_027856995.1). Lineage (NCBI taxonomy): Bacteria > Pseudomonadati > Pseudomonadota > Betaproteobacteria > Burkholderiales > Oxalobacteraceae > Pseudoduganella > Pseudoduganella sp. SL102. Next base: position 7,134,878 of record NZ_CP115554.1, on the reverse strand, counting down.
ACCGGGAGAATCCCTTGAAAGCTGCCGTCATCACATCGTTCGACCATCCGCCGCGCTACACCGAGATCGGCGAACCCGTGCCGGAAATGCCCGGCGAAATGCTGGTCGAGGTCCTGGCCGCCGGCCTGCACCACATCACCCGCGGGCGGGCCGCGGGGGCGCATTACTCGAGCACCGGCCGGCCGCCGCTGGTGGCCGGTGTCGACGGGGTGGGGCGCGGCACGGAAGGCAAGCTGCGCTACTTCGTCCAGGCGCCGGACCGGATGGGCACGATGGCCGACAAGACCGTGATCGCGCTGGCCGACAGTATCGAGTTGCCTGGCGATTGCGACCCCGTCACCATCGCCGCCGCGATGAATCCGGCGATGGCGTCCTGGCTCGCGCTGCGCTGCCGCGTGCCGTTCCAGGCGGTCCAGAGCGTGCTGATCCTCGGGGCCACCGGCAGTTCGGGGAACATGGCGGTGCAGGTCGCCCGGCACCTGGGCGCGGAGCAGGTGATCGCGGCCGGCCGCGACGAAGGCAGGCTGGCCAGGCTGCGCGAACTCGGCGCCACCGCTTGCGTGACCCTCGGCGATGCGCGGCTGGGCGAGCTTGCCGCCGAGGTGGACGTGGTGCTCGATTTCGTGTGGGGCGAGCCGGCCGTTCTCATCATGGAAACGGTACTGCGGCGGCGAAAGGACCGCGGCGCACCGATCACGTGGCTGCACATCGGCTCCATGGCCGGCGATATCGCGCCGCTGCCGGGTGCGCTGCTGCGTGGCGCCAATGTCGAGATCGTGGGGAGCGGGCACGGTTCGGTATCGCACCGCGCGATCCTCAGCGAGCTGCCCGCGCTGGCAACGGAGATCGTCCGCGGCACCTTCCGCATCGACGCCAGGGTCGCGCCGCTCAGTGGCGTGGAGCAGGCGTGGTGCGAGGCGAGCCACGGCACGCGGCTGGTCTTCGTGCCGTGAAGAACGCTGCAGGAAGACGATGGAGGTTCCAGATATTAGGAGCCTGTCACAGCCGTTAAGTTGAGCGCGTTACCCGGCACATTGAAAGCGCATGCGTTCACCCCAACAGCGAAGGGCTGGGGTCAGGAAGGAATGCTGGCATGCATGCCAGCATCGTTCCGCAGGCGCGAAGCACGCTTCGCGAAACCCCTGCTTCACCCCGGCGGGGCGTAGCCGGGGTTTCAAGGAGCATCGCTCCTTGCCGGCGTAGCGGTACTGGCCTGCCAGCCAGTACTCCTCTCTGACCCCGGACTCTGCACTTGGGGTGGGCTATCCAAGCGGCGTTGGACCCTGTCACCGGTTTTCAACAACGGTGACAGGCCTCGGCGGACCGCCCATTTACCGGGCAACTTCGCTTAGAAGCAGTGCTCGAGCGCGGGGAAGCTGCCATCCTTGACGGCGGCAACGTAGGCGGTGAAGGCCGCTTCGATGGTCGGCTGGCCATCCATGAAGTTGCGCACGAAGCGGGCCTTGCGGCCGGGGAATACGCCCAGCAGGTCGTGCATCACCAGCACCTGGCCGGAGCAGTCGGGGCCGGCGCCGATGCCGATGGTGGGGATCGTCAGCGCTTCGGTGACGGCCTTGCCGACGGTGGATGGCACGGCTTCGAGCAGTACGATCGAGGCGCCGGCGGCCTGCAGTTTCAAGGCATCGGCCTTCAGCGCATCGGCGCTTTCCACGGTCTTGCCCTGCACCTTGTAGCCGCCCAGCTGGTGCACGAACTGGGGCGTCAGGCCGATATGGGCGCATACCGGCACGCCGCGCTCGACGAGGAAGCGCACCGTGTCGGCCAGCCAGCCGGCGCCTTCGATCTTGACGATGTGGGCGCCGGCCTGCATCAGCTGCACGCAGCTGGCCAGGGCCTGTTCCGGCGTGCCGTAGCTGCCGAACGGCAGGTCGGCCATGATCATCGCGGACTTCGCACCGCGCGCCACGGCGGCCGTGTGGTAGGCCACTTCTTGCACGGTGACGGGCAGCGTGGACGAGTGGCCATTGCAGACCATGCCCAGCGAATCGCCGATCAGCAGGATTTCAACGCCGCTCTTGTCCATCAGCGCGGCAAAGCTGGCGTCGTAGCACGTCAGCATGGAGATTTTTTCGCCGGCGGCGCGCAGTGCGCCCAGCGAGGGAATCGTGACGGCCTTGTTCGCCACCGCTTTTGCCGGTGCCGGCGTGCCGCTTGTCGCTTTTGCAGCACCCTGTGCGGCGCCGGACAAATCACTACCCTGCAGATAACCAGACATGGAAGTCCTCTAATAAAATCGTTACGGCGCGTATTCTAAACCCCAAGCGAACGACCGTGCAGAAGTGGGCCCCGGGGAGCAGCTTTACCAGGCGGCTTCAGGACCGGAAGATGAAATACACGGCGCCGACCAGGCACAGGCCCGCCCAGATGTAGTCGGTCTTGAACGGCTCGTTCATGTAGATCATGGCGAAGGGTACGAACACGGAGAGCGTGATCACTTCCTGCATGATCTTCAGCTGCGCCAGGCTGTATTGCGTGTAGCCGATCCGGTTGGCCGGCACCTGCAGCAGGTATTCGAACAGCGCGATGCCCCAGCTGGCGAAGGCCGCCACGTACCAGGCCTTGGTGGAGAAATTCTTCAGGTGGCCGTACCAGGCGACCGTCATGAAGATGTTCGACAGGGTCAGCAGGCCGGCGGTCTGCACGATGACGGGAATCTGCATGGCGGCTCAGTCGAGGCGTTCGATGCGCTGGCCGGCAACGTCCGGCGCGAACGATGCGGCGGCGCCGAGGCCGGGGACGGCAACGTCCGGCGCGATTTCCAGCAGCGGCGCCAGCACGAACGCGCGCTGCGTCATGCGCGGATGCGGCACGGCCAGCGTGGGGGTGTCGATGATGTCGGCGCCATACAGCAGCAGGTCGAGGTCCAGCGTGCGCGGCGCGTTGCGGTAGGGGCGTTCGCGGCCGTGCTCCCGCTCGATCGCGAACAGCGCCTCCAGCAGCGCGTGCGGCGCCAGCGTGGTGTCGATGCGGGCCACGGCGTTGATGTAGTCGTCGCCGGAGGAATCGACCGGCGCCGTGCGGTACAGGCCGGAAACGGCGGTGACGACGATCCCGGGCACGCGCCGCAGCCGTGCGATGGCATCGATCGCGTTGGCGCGCGCGTCGCCCAGATTGGCGCCGATGCCGATGAACGCTTCCAACGCTTCCGCTGCCATCAGTCGATGGTGGGCGTGGTCGGGGCCGTGTCCGGCGCGCCGCCTTCGCCGCGCTTGCGGCGCGGGCCGCGGCGGCGGCGCTTCGGGGCCGCCGCCGTGTCGCCTTCGTGTTCGCCTTCGGCATGCAACTCGTCGCCTTCGAAGCCGTCGTCGTCGGCGGCTTCCACGGCTTCGGCGCCTTCCTCATGGCGCGTGCCGCGGCGTGGTGCGCGCTTGCGCTTGCTCGCCGCACCGCCGCTGGAAATGGCCGTCACCATCTCGGCGCGGACCGTTTCGTCGGCTTCGTAGAACGCGCTCCACCAGTCGCCCAGCTCCTGCTCGATCTCGCCGGAAGCGCAGCGCAGCAGCAGGAAATCGTAGCCGGCGCGGAAGCGCACGTGTTCCAGCAGCTTGTACGGATTCTTGCCGTTGCGGCGCTCGAAGCGCGGCTGCATGGCCCAGATGTCGCGCATGTCGGAACCGATCTTGCGCTGCAGCGCCAGCTTCTCGGTCTGCGATTCCAGCACTTCGTCCGCGGCAATGTGCAGCGCGGGGATCGGGAATTCGCCGGAGGCCTGGTAGGCATTCCACTTTTCCAGCACCTGGTGCCACAGCAGCGAGGCGAACAGGAAGCCCGGCGACACGGTCTTGCCGGAAGCGATGCGCTTGTCCGTCGCTTCCAGCGCCAGCGTCACGAACTTGAAGCCCAGCGGCTGCTCGAGCACCACGTCCAGCAGCGGCAGCAGGCCATGGTGCAGGCCGGCCTTGCGCAGCTGCAGCAGGCACGCCAGGGCGCTGCCGCTCATCAGGAGCTTGAGCATCTCGTCGAACACGCGGGCGGCCGGCACGTTGTTGATCAGCGGCGCCATCACGGCGATCGGCGCATTGGTGGTCGGCTCGATCTCGAATCTCAGCTTGGCGGCGAAGCGCACCACGCGCAGCATGCGCACCGGGTCTTCCCGGTAGCGCGTTTCCGGCTGGCCGATGATGCGCAGCAGCTTGGCGCGGATATCGCGGATACCGCCGTGGTAATCGAGCACCTGCTGGGTGGCCGGGTTGTAGTACATGGCGTTGATGGTGAAGTCGCGGCGCTCCGCATCCTCGGCCTGGCTGCCGAAGGTATTGTCGCGCAGCACGCGGCCGTGTTCATCCTTCGGCGCGTTGTCGATGGCGCTGCCGCGGAAGGTGGTCACTTCCAGCAGGTCCTGCCCGAACATCACGTGCACGATCTGGAAGCGGCGGCCGATGATGAAGGCGCGGCGGAACAGCTTCTTGACCTGCTCGGGCGTGGCGTTGGTGGCGATGTCGAAGTCCTTGGGCTTCACGCCCAGCAGCAGGTCGCGCACGGCGCCGCCCACCACGAAGGCCTCGAAGCCCGCTTCCTGCAGCGTGGACGTGACGCGGACCGCGTTCGACGACACCATTTTCGGGTCGATGCCGTGCTGCTCCGGGCCCAGGATTTCAGGTTCGCTGCTGTTGTGGGCATCCTTGACGCCCAGGATCTTGCGGATGAATTTCTTAATCATTGAATAGTTGGAGTAAAGCCCAGCCGCGCTCGTTGGCGTGGCGGGTCAGGACGGCATTCGGGTTGGTGGCGACCGGATGCGAGACGATCGACAGCAGCGGCAGGTCGTTGTGCGAGTCGCTGTAGAAATACACGCTGTCGAAATGCTCGAGCGTTTTCCCCATCTGGTCCAGCCATGCCCTGGTATGCAGGATCTTGCCCTCGCCCTGCGTGGGCTTGCCGGCGAGGCGGCCGGTGATGCGGCCATCGACGATTTCCGGCATTGCCGCGATCAGGTGATCGACGCCGAACGCTTTCGCGATCGGCGCGGTGACGAAGTGATTGGTGGCCGTGACGATGGCCACCATGTCGCCGGCGTCGAGGTGCCGCTGGAGCAGCGCGCGTGCCGCGGGCGTGATGTTCGGTTCGATCACCTCGGCCATGAACTGCTGCTGCAGCGCGGCCAGCCGCTCCGGTTCGAACGTGGCCAGCGTGCCCAGCGCGAACTCCAGGTATTCCACCGGATCCAGGGTGCCGGCCTGGTACTGGGCGAAGAACTGGTCGTTGCGATGCGCAAAGGCGGCGGCATCGACGGCGCCCTGGCGGCACAGGAACTGCCCCCACTCGTAGTCGGAATCGATGGGCAGCAGGGTGTGGTCGAGGTCGAAAAGGGCCAGGTTCATGGGGGCTTTCAATGGCGCTTCAATCTTTTTCCGCCTGCAGCCACTCGCGCAGCAGCGGCAGGGTGATCGGACGCTGGGTTTCCAGGGAATATTGGTCGAGCGAGTCCAGCATCGAGGACAGCGAGCGCATGTCGCGCCTGAAATGGGACAGCAAATAGGGTAACACGCCCGGCGACAGCGTCAAGCCGCGGCTGGCCGCGGCCTGGGACAGCGCCGCCACCTTCTCGTCGTCCGACAGGCCGTGCAGCTGGTAGATCAGGCCCCAGCCCATCCGCGTGCGCAAGTCCTCGCGCACCGGCAGCACGGCCGGCGGCACGGCGCCGCTGCACACCATCCAGGCACCGTTGGCGCGGATCTCGTTGAACAGCGCGAACGCGTCGATCTGCGCCACCGGCGACAGCTTTTCGCAATCGTCCAGCAGGTACAGGTCGACCTCGGGGGAATACACGAATTCGGATTCGATCGAAAACGGCGAGATGTAGCGTGCCCGCTCCGTGGCGGCCAGGGCGCGAAGCAGGTGGGTCTTGCCGGCCCCCACTTCACCCCACAGGTAAGCGAAATGTTCGCGCGAGCTGCGGCCGGCGAACTGGCGCATCAGCGCCGCCACCTCGGCATTGCGGCCCACCTCGAACGATTCGAGCGTGTGGACCGGCTCGGCCCCGAGGTCCAGCACCAGCTGTTTCATGGCTGCCGCCCCGGGTTCCTTGTCATTTCGATCATTTTTTCGCTCATCACACCCTGCATTATATAAAAGTGCAAGGTGATGCCCGGCAAGGCGAACGTGTCCTGCCATTGCGCCGCCCGGGATACCGTTTGTTCTCGTTGTGCGGTCGGCGGAAGGGGCATGGAGGCGAAAGTTGGGGATTTGGTGGGAACGTTTTGCTAAAATAGCGGACTTGATGGCACGAATTTGACGACTTTTCGCGGACTTGATGGCGAAAATGCCGCAATTGCCTTCTACGTATCCTATCTATTCTACCGCCTCCGCCGCGAAATACACCATGAGCCAACCTTCCAACGTATCCCTGTCCTACCGTGACGCAGGCGTCGACATCGACGCAGGCGATGCCTTAGTCGAAGCGATCAAGCCCTTCGCCAAGCGCACCCTGCGCGAAGGCGTGATGGGTGGCATCGGCGGTTTCGGCGCGCTGTTCGAGATCAGCAAGAAGTACAAGGAACCGGTGCTGGTGTCCGGCACGGATGGCGTGGGCACCAAGCTGAAGCTGGCGTTCGAGCTGAACCGCCACGACACGGTCGGCATCGACCTGGTGGCGATGAGCGTCAACGATATCCTGGTGCAGGGCGCCGAGCCGCTGTTCTTCCTCGACTATTTCGCCTGCGGCAAGCTGGACGTGCCCACCGCGACCGACGTCATCAAGGGCATCGCGCAAGGCTGCGAACAGGCCGGCTGCGCGCTGATCGGCGGTGAAACGGCCGAGATGCCGAGCATGTACCCGGCCGGCGAATACGACCTGGCCGGCTTCGCCGTGGGCGCCGTGGAAAAGTCGAAGCTGATCGACGGCACCAAGATCGCCCCGGGCGACGTGGTGCTGGGCCTGGCATCGTCCGGCGCGCACTCGAACGGTTACTCGCTGGTGCGCAAGATCATCGAAGTGGCCAAGCCGGACCTGGACGCCGACTTCCACGGCCGCAAGCTGGCCGACGTGCTGATGGCGCCGACCCGCATCTACGTGAAACCGCTGCTGGCGCTGATGGAATCGATGGAAGTGAAGGGCCTGGTGCACATCACCGGTGGCGGCCTGGTGGAAAACATCCCGCGCGTGCTGCAGGATCACCTGACGGCCGAACTGGATGGCAAGTCCTGGACGATGCCGCCGCTGTTCCAGTGGCTGCAGCAGCACGGCGGCGTGGCCGACGCCGAAATGCACCGCGTGTTCAACTGCGGCATCGGCATGACCGTGATCGTCTCCGCCGACAATGCGGATGCCGCGATCGCCCAGCTGACCGCCGCCGGCGAGACCGTGTCGCGCATCGGCACCATCCGCGCCCGTGCCGAGGGCGAGCACCAGACGATCGTGGTGTAACGCGATGAATGCCCGCCTGCCGGAAGAGCGCATCGTCGCCTTTTTGCAGGCGGAGTTGCCCGACCTGCTGGGCGTGTGGCTGTTCGGCAGCCAGGCCAGTGGCCATGCCGACGCGCAGAGCGATGTCGACCTTGCGGTGCTCGTGGCCGGCAAGGCCGACCCCTTGGGCTTGTGGGATATCGGGCAGAAGCTGGCAACGGTCGCCGACCGCGACGTCGATCTTCTCGACCTGCGCGCCGCCTCCACGGTCATGCAGTACCAGGTGATCACGGAAGGTCGCCTGCTGTGGCAGCGGGATGCGCAAGGCATCCTGTACGAGAGCGCAATCCTCAGCGACAAGACGGAACTCGATACGGCGCGCGCCGGCCTGCTGGCGGACATCCGCCGCGAAGGAAAAGTGTATGGCAACCCCGGGACCTGATGACGTCATCCTGAACAAGGCTGCGACGATCGAGCGTTGCGTGGCGCGTGCGCGTGACGAATATGCAAAGGACCCGACCACCTTCGCAACGGACTTCACCCGCCAGGACGCGGCGATCCTGAACATCCAGCGCGCATGTGAAGCCGCACTGGATTGTGGCCAGCACGTGATCCGGCGCGAGCGGCTCGGCATTCCGCAGAGCTCGCGCGACGTGTTCCGCTTGCTGGCCGACGGCGGCTGGATCGATCCGGCATTGTCGGGCCAGATGCAGAAGATGGTCGGCTTCCGCAATATCGCGGTACACGACTATCAGACGCTGCAGCTGCCGATCACGGTGGCGATCATCCGGGATCATCTCGACGATTTCCTCGCCTTCTCCAGCCAGATGCTGAGCCAGTCTTCCGCTGGCTGACCGGACCTTCTTATGGTTTCAGGATCTTTGCCACCCGCGCGCAGCGCAGCCGGAACGCATCCGGCATGCCCGACCCCAGCAATGGCCGCAAGTACAGCCGGAACGCGTCGGTGACGTCGGTGCCGGAGGGGGCGATGAATTCGTCTTCCATCGTGCGCGTCTTGCCCGCCACGTCGGACAGCGGCAGCAGCGCGTAGTCGGCCGAATAGAAGCCGGTGCGGCGGATCGCCACGGAGCCGTCGCGGTCGCCCCAGAACGCGTATTGCACGGCCTTTTCGCCCACCTCGCGCGCTTCGCGCTGGTCGACGTCGGACACGCAGCCGATGAACGAGCGCTGCAGGTAGCCGAAGGTATCGCCGCGCACGCGCTTGATCCGGAGCTTCGCCTTGATCTCGTCGCACAGCAGGTCGGCCAGCGCGCCGGTGCCGGACAGTTGCACGTTGCCGTGCGCATCCCGTTCCACATCCTTGGCCAGCAGCGTGGCGATCGGCTCGCCGCTGGCGTCATGGATGCCTTCCGAGACCGCGATCACGCAGCGGCCGTGCCGCTCGTACGTGGCCTTCACGTCCGCCAGGAACGCTTCGATCGAGAAGGTGCGCTCGGGCAGGTAGATCAGGTGCGGCCCGTCATCGGGGAATTTCTTGCCCAGCGCCGAGGCGGCCGTGAGGAAGCCGGCATGCCGGCCCATCACCACGCCGACATACACGCCGGGCAGCGAAGCGTTGTCGAGGTTGGCGCCCGCGAAGGCCTGCGCCACGAAGCGCGCGGCGGACGGGAACCCGGGCGTGTGGTCGCTGCCCACCAGGTCGTTGTCGATGGTCTTCGGGATGTGGATCGCCCGCAGCGGGTAGCCGGCGGCGCGGGCCTGTTCGCTGACGATCCGCACGGTGTCGGAGGAATCGTTGCCGCCGATGTAGAAGAAATGCTCGATCTCGTGCGCGCGCAGCACGTTGAAGATTTCGGCGCAATACTTCACGTCCGGCTTGTCGCGCGTCGAGCCGAGCGCGGACGATGGCGTGGCCGCCACCAGTTCCAGGTTATGGCTGGTTTCCTGCGTGAGGTCGACGAACTGTTCGTCGACGATGCCGCGCACGCCGTGCAGCGCGCCGTACACCCGCGTCACGTCGCGGAAGCGCCGCGCTTCCAGCGCCACGCCCACCAGCGACTGGTTGATGACGGCGGTGGGGCCGCCTCCCTGTGCCACCAGAATTTTGCCGGAGCCCATGCGAGAACCTCCTGTCGTTGATCGTCGGGTCAGGCGCCAGCTTACTCCGCTTGCCGCTCCGCGTGGTGGCCTCTTCATCGAATCTTCACCGAACCGTCAGGTCGCCTTCATGGGCCGCGGGCACAGTATCCGCACCACACTTCAGCGGAGCCATCCATGACTTGCAAACCGAACGTGGCGGCACTGGCCGCCCTGTCCCTGCTGGCCGCCTGCGGCAGCAACGACAACAACAACCACAACAACAACCACAACAACGGCAACCATCCCCCGGCCGCGCAGCCGCGCTACCAGGCCACCATCCAGCGCACCTCGTACGGCATTCCCCATATCGAAGCAAAGGACGAGGCCGGGCTGGGCTTCGGCATCGGCTATGCCTACGCCGAGGACAACGCGTGCCTGCTGGCCAGCGAGATCGCCACCGTGAACGGCGACCGTTCGCGCCATTTCGGGCCCGACCTGGCGTCCTCCGAGAACCCGGATTTCGCGGTGAACAACCTCGATTCCGACTTCTTCTTCCGGCAATGGAACGACGATGCGATCGTGCAGGAAGCCTGGCAGGCGCAGCCCGCCGAGGTGCAGGCGCTGATGCGCGGCTATGCGGCGGGCTTCAACCACTACCTGGCGGAGCGCGGCGTGGCCGGATTGCCGCAGGCGTGCCGCAACGGCAGCTGGGTACGGCCAATGACGGAGCTGGACCTGATCCGCCTGATGCGCCGCACCGGCATGACGGCCATGGGCTGGATCGGCCATATCGGCGCCACCCAGCCGCCCGGGCAGGGGAGCACGCCGGCGCCGGCAGCGGCGCGAACGCGGCAGCCGGCCCGGTTGCCGCCGCCACGCCTGACCGCCAGCAATGCCGTCGCCATCGGCCGCGAGGCCAGCGCCGATGGCGGCGGCATGCTGCTGGGCCAGCCGCACCTGCCCTGGGGTGACGCGCAGCGCTTCTACCAGCTGCACCTGACGATCCCGGGGAAGATGGACGTGATGGGCGCGACACTGCCCGGCCTGCCCGCCGTCGGCATCGGCTTCACGCGCGACTTCGCCTGGACGCACACCACGGATACCTCGGCCCACGCCACCGTCTACGCCTTGCAGCTGGACAGGCAGGATCCCACCCGCTACATCGTCGATGGCCAGTCGCGGCCGATGCTGCGGCGCACGATCACCGTGCCGGTGAAGAATCCCGACGGCAGCATGGGAACGCGCAGCCGCACGCTGTACAGCACCGAAGACGGGCCGTTGTTCTCGCATCCGGAGGGCCTGGCGTGGACCAGCACCACCGCCTACGTGCTGCGCGACGCCAATGCCGTCAACCACCGCGTGGTGGCGCAGTGGTACCGGATGAACCTGTCGAAATCGCTGGCGGAGCTGAAGGACGCCAACCTGCGCCTGGCGGGCAATCCATGGAATAACACGATCGCCGCCGACCGCGCCGGCAATACGCTGATGATGAACGTCTCTCCCATCGCCAACCTGCCGGACGATGCGCTGGCCGGCTGCGTGGTGCCCGAACTGGCCGAGCTGGCGAAAGCGGGCTTGTATGTCCTCGATGGCAGCCGCGCCGCCTGCGCCTGGCGCAACGAGCCGGGTGCGCCGCAGCCCGGGACCGTGCCGGCCAGCCGGCTGCCCGTGCTGGAGCGCCGCGACTATGTGCATAACGCGAACGACAGCGCGTGGCTCAGCAACCCGGCCGCGCCCCTGGCGGGCTTCCCCGCGCTGGTATCGCGCGACAGCGAAGAGCAGGGCGCCCGCACGCGGCTGGCGCTGAGCGAACTGGCGGCGCGGCTGGGCAAGGGCAAGCTGACGCCCGCCGACCTGCAGGAGATGGCACTGGACAACAAGGTGTACCTGGCGCCGCTCCTGCTGCCCGATCTGCTGGCGTGGTGCGGCACGGCGGGTGCCACGGCCGAGCTGGCAACCGGCTGTGCCGGCCTGGCGGCGTGGACGGGGGACGCCGGCCTGGATGCCGGGGTCGGCCTGCCGTATTTCACGGCAACGATGCTCGACACGCTCGCCACGCCCGGAGCATGGAGCGTGCCGTTCGACCCGGACGATCCGGTCCATACGCCGCGCGGCCTGAACTACCGCGATCCGGCCATCGCGCAGCAGCTGGCCGACAGCCTGGCCGGCGTGGTCGGGCTATTCGAGAGCGCGGGGATTCCCGCCGATGCCAGGCTGCGGGATTTCCAGGTGAGCCGGCGCGGTGGACCGGCCGTGCCGATCCACGGCGGCGAAGGCGCGCTGGGCATCTTCAACACGATCGACGTGGTGGCCGAGCCGCACGATGGCCGCTTCGAAGTGCGCGGCGGCACCACCTATGTGCAGGTGGTGGGCTTCGGCGCCGATGGCCCGCGTGCCCAGGCGCTGCTGGCCTATTCGCAATCGGCCGATCCGGCGTCGCCGCACCACGCCGACCAGACGCAGCGCTTCTCGCGGGGCGAGTGGATCACGCTGCCGTTCACGGCCGCCGAGATCGCCGCCGACCCGGCGCTGAAGAAGCGGGTGATCGTCAGCAACTGAGCAGCAGCAACCGAGCAGCAGCAACTGAGCGCCGGCGGATGCTCAGGCCAGCGCCACCGGCAGCCGCCGGATACGCTGGCCGGTGGCGGCGAACAGCGCGTTGCATAGCGCCGGCGCCACCAGCGGCGGGGCGATCTCGCCCAGGCCGCAGGGCGCGGCGCCCGGTTCCTGCACGAAGTGCACTTCGATCCGGCGCGGCATGTCGGCGTGCCGCAAGACGGGCGTGTCATGGAAATTCGCGTTCGCCACGGCGCCGTCGGCCAGCCGGATGCCGCCGTGCAGCGCGGCCGACAGGCCCCAGGCGATCCCCCCTTCGACCTGCTGGCGCGCGCCATCGGCGTTGACCACGAGGCCGCAATCGACCACCGCCACCACGCGGGTGATCTGGAATTGCGTGCCGCGCACCGCCACGTCGATCACCATCGCGCAGTAGCTGTCGCCGTGCAGGTAGGGATACACGGCGAAACCGCGGCCGGTTGCCATGTCCGCTGTCGCACGCGTTCCCGTGCGCGTTCCCGTGCCCGCCGCCGCGGAAAGGGCATCGCCCCATCCTGCCAGTTGCGCGGCCCGCTCCACCACCCTGCGCAGGCGCGCCTGGCTGACCTTGTAGCGATCGCCCGCCGGCTTGTCCGCGCCGCCGGCCAGCAGCGCCAGCCGAAATTGCACCGGGTCGCGCGCCGCCGCATGGGCCAGCTCGTCGATGAAGCATTCCTGCGCGAAGGCCCAGTGGTTCGCCACCACCGAGCGCCACGCGCCGCCCTGCAGCGGGCTGCCGCTCTGGGCGTTGGCGAAGGCATAGCGCACGTGGCCGGCATCGTAGCCGAACCATGGGATCTCGCCGCGCGCGCTGGCGAAGTAGGCGCGCGCCTCGTCGTGGTGCCAGGCGGCCAGCGTGCCATCGGCGTCCAGGCGGGCGCGCAACCGGCTGTGCGCATACGGGTGGAAATGATCGTGGCGCAGGTCGTCCTCGCGCGTCCACGTCACCTTCACGGGAACGTGGCCGGCCGCGGCCGAGATGCGCACGGCCTCGATCGCCGTATCCATGTAGAAGCGCCGCCCGAAGCCGCCGCCGGAAAAGCACGGGTGCACCACCACGTCCTTTTGCGGCAGCTTGAACAGCTCGGCCAGGCCATCGCGCCAGCCGTTCGGCGATTGCGCGCCCACCCATACGTCGATCCGGCTGCTGGTGTGGTGCGCCATGCAATTCATCGGTTCCATGCAGGCGTGGGCCTGGAACGGGTACACATATTCCGCCGCCATTTCCCTGCCGCCTTCGGCCGCGCTACCCTGTTCGCCGAGCACAACGGCATCGTCCAGCAAGCCGGCGGCGTGGGCTTCCCAGGCCGCGCTGTCGTATGCGGGGCCGGCCGGCGCCTGCCACTCGACCGTCAGCGCGCGCCGCCCCTGCAGCGCCGCCCAGGTGGACGTGGCGATGACAGCCACGCCATCCTTGCTGGAGTAATAGGGCGCGGGCGGCACCACGTTCCGGGCCGGCGCCACGTGGCCTTCGATCAGCACCACGGCGCGCACGCCCGGCACGCGCAGCGCGCGCGACGCGTCGAACGACCTGACCTTGCCGCCCAGCCGGGGCGAGCGCTCCACGCTGGCATGCAGCATGCCGGGGATGGCGGTATCGATGCCGTATGGCTGCTCGCCGCGCACGATCGCTTCGGCGAACACATTCGGATGGCTGCCACCTGGCGCGGGTGCCTCGCGCAGTGGCGGTGCCAGCTTGCGGAAGGCTTCCCGGTCCGGCGGCGCATCGGCGGCGGCTTCCGCGGCCAGCGCGCCGAACGACAGGCGCTGTGCCGGCAACGGGCCCATGACATGCCCCGCCTGCACGGTGCACGCGGCGCTGTCGCACTGCCAGCGCCGTGCGGCGGCGGCCACCAGCGCCTGCCGCGCCAGGGCCGCACCGCGCCGCAACGGCAGCCAGCTGTCCTTGACGGAGTTGCTGCCGCCAGTGCCGGACAGCACGTAGCGCCCGCCCGTCTCGGCCACCGGCACCACGCGCAGCGCGGCCATCGGCACCCCCAGCTCCTGCGCGAAGATCATCGCCAGGCTGGTACCCACGCCTTGCCCCATTTCATGCTGCGTCAGCGCGAATTCCATCGGACCTTCCGGCGGGATGCGCAGGAAATACCCGACATGCGCGCCGGCGCTGGCGCCGGTTGTCTTGCCGCGCGCGGCGGGCAGGAAGCCTTCCAGCAGGAGCCCGCCGCCGGCCAGCGCCATCAGCTTCACGGCATTACGCCGTGTCATGCCCGCGCTGCGCTTCATCATGCCTTGCCTCCCGCAGCCTGGGCGATCGCGGCGCGCACGCGCGGGTAGGTACCGCAGCGGCACAGGTTGCCGTTCATGGCTTGCGTGACCTGGGCATCGGAGGGCTGGGGATGGGTCTCGAGCAGCGCCACGGCGCTCATGATCTGGCCGGCCTGGCAGTAGCCGCACTGGGCCACGTTGCAGTCCACCCAGGCTTGCTGCACCCGGTGCAGCCGGCGCGTCTTCGGATCGGCCAGGCCTTCGATGGTGCGTACCTGCTTGCCGGCCAGGTCGCCCAGCGCGACACTGCACGCGCGCACGGCGGCGCGGTCGACGATCACCGTGCAGGCGCCGCACTGGCCGGCGCCGCAGCCGAACCTGGTGCCTGTCATGCCCAGCACGTCGCGCAGCGCCCACAGCAGCGGCATGTCGGGCGCCGCGTCGACCGACATGCGGCGCCCGTTCAGGATCAGTTTCGTGGCCATGGCGCCCCCCGGCATGGAAAAGCCCATTATCGGCCGGGCGTCATCGCGATTCTGTCGTCAATTGTCCTGTTTTTGTACGCCGGGCCCGATGTGCCGGTCGAGGAATTTCTCGACACGGCTCCAGAAGTCGATGCGGTTCTTGGGCAGCCGCCAGCCGTGGCCTTCTTCCGGATACTCGATCCATTCGACGTCCTGGTTGGTGGCGGCAACGGCGTCGCGGAAGCGGGTGCCGTGGGCGCGCGGCACGCGGCGGTCGGCGCCGCCATAGGCCATCAGCAGCGGCTGGCGCAGCCGGCTGGCCTGCTCGACGGGCGAGACGGCCATCAGCTGGTCCGCTTCCTTGTCCAGGTCGCCGATCAGGCGCGGCATGCCGTAGCGGATGTACTGGGCCGGCAGGTCGGAGCTGTGGAACCAGCTGCCGCCGTACATCAGCTTGATGTCGGTGACGCCCACCCAGTTGATGCCGCAGCGGTACAGGTCGGGGTCCTTGATCAGGCCCATCAGCGTGGCATAGCCCCCGTAGCTGGCGCCGGCGATGCAGATGCGCGCCGGATCGGCCACGCCCTGCGCGATGGCCCAGCGGGTGCCGTCGGCCACGTCGTCCTGCATGGCGCGGCCCCATTGCCTGAAGCCGGCCGTGAGGTGTTTCGCGCCATGGCCGGTGCTGCCGCGGAAATCCGGCTCCAGCACCGCATAGCCGCGCGAAGCCAGGAATTGCGTATCGGCGGACCATTCCCACACCGCTCCCCGTACCCACGGGCCGCCGTGCACCAGCACCACCATCGGCAGCTTGTCGGTACTTTTCGCGCCATGCGGCAGCGTCAGCAGGGCCGGGATCGGCAAGCCATCGCGCGCCGGGTAGCTGACCAGGTGCTGGCGGCCCATCTTCGTGGCATCGAGCTTCGGCTGCGACTGGCCGAGCAGGTCCAGCTTGCCCGTATCGCGGTTGTAGACGAAGTAGGTGCGCGGCTGCATGTCCGAATACGTGGTGACCAGCACGAACGGCGCTTCGGGCCGGCGCGGCAGCGAGATCAGGTTGACCAGGCCGGGCAGCAGCGCATCGACCTTTTCCTGCAGCGCCTTCATGTCGGCATCGAGCCATTCGGTGGCGTACGTGTCGCCCAGGTAGCGCACGCCGACCAGCTTGTCGCCGCTGCGGATCAGGTGGCCCGAGAAATCGTAGCGCTGGACCGCAAAGCGCGGCACCGGATCGACCTTGCCGGCCGCCAGGTCGAACGTGTGGATGGCGATCTTGTCGCTGCGGTGGCGCGCCGCCACGTACAGGCGGCCGTCGGCATCGAAGTCGAGCGGCGTGAAGCCGCCCGCGCTGGATACCCAGGCATCGAAGGTGGTGATGGCGCGCCACTTGCCGCTCGCCGTGTCGCCCCTGGCGTCGCCTGCCTTGTCTTCTTCGCGCAGCCAGATCGTGCTCTTGCCGTCCGCCAGCGTGATGGCCATGCGCGGTTCGCCGCGCGCGTCGAGCACCCACTGCTGCACGCTGCCGGGCATCGGCACGCCGGTGCTGCGGCCGGTGCGCGTGTCCAGCCGCAGCAGCTGCTCCGAGCGCACCGCGCCACCCGGCTCGAAGCTCACGCTGCGCACGTAGACGGCGTCCGAATCCTGCGCGCCCCGCTGCGGCAGCATGTAGGTATGCCAGGGCAGCAGCTTCGCCGCGGCCGGCGTGGTGATGAAGCTGGAACGGCGCTGCGCCAGCTGGCGGAAGTTCTTGCCGTCCCGGTCCACCGCGAACAGGCCCGGCGCGGCGTTCACGTCGCCCGCGCCGACGTCCTTGTCGGTACTGTCGAACAGCAGCCGGCCGTCATTGACCCACTGGAAGTCACCGACGTCGCCATCGGAAAACTCGGCCACCACCTGCGCCTTCGAGGTGGCCAGTTCGACGACGACCAGCCGGTCGCGCCCGCTCGGGCCGGGTACCTTGGCGGCGACGTGCTGGCCATTGGGCGACAGTTGCGCGCCGCCGAACGAGGACGGGCCGAAGAAGTCGGCCACCGGCGGCGGGGCGGCGGGCGCCGCGTGGGCGCCGGTCAGCAGGCTGGCGGCCAGCAAGAGGAGGGAGAGATGCGACAGCAGGGAACGGTGCGGCGATTTCAAAGGCATGTCCGGTGGGAGATGAATGACGAGTTTGGCAAAGCCGGCAACATAGCATGCCGGCCACCGCTGTTTTCTCTCGGAATGTCACACCCGTTATACCGGCAAGGTTATTTCGGCGCCCCGGTGCCGATGTGCCGGTCGAGGAATTTCTCGACGCGGGTCCAGAAATCGAAGCGGTTCTTCGGCAGCGTCCAGCCGTGGCCCTCGTCTTCGTACTCGACCCATTCGACCGCCTTGTTGGTGGCGCTCACGGCGTCGCGGAAGCGTACGCCGTGGGCGCGCGGCACGCGCCGGTCCGCGCTGCCATGGGCCAGCAGCAGCGGCTGGCGCAGGCGGGCCGCCTGTTCCACCGGTGACGTGGCGCTCAGTTGCGCGGCATCCTTTTCCAGGTCGCCGATCAGTTGCGGCATGCCGTAGCGCATGTACTGCTTCGGGACATCGGAACCGTGCAGCCAGCTGCCGTACATCAGCCGCAGGTCGGCCACACCGGCCCATGCCACGCCGCAGCGGTACAGGTCCGGGTCGCGGATCAGGCCCATCAGCGTGGCATAGCCGCCGTAACTGGCGCCGGCGATGCAGATGCGCTGCGGATCGGCGATGCCTTGTGCGATGGCCCAGCGCGCGCCATCGGCCACGTCGTCCTGCATCGCCAGGCCCCACTGTTTCAGCCCGGCGGAGAAGTGGCGTGCGCCATAGCCGGTGCTGCCGCGAAATTCCGGTTCCAGCACCGCATAGCCGCGCGAGGCGAGGAACTGGGCGTGGGCCGACGAGCCCCATTCCGTGCCGCGCACCCACGGGCCGCCGTGCACCAGGACCACCATCGGCAATTTGCCCTGGCGGCTCGCGCCTGCCGGCAGCGTCAGCAGCCCCGGGATCGGCAAGCCGTCGCGCGCCGTGTACAGCACGTTTTCCTGCGTGCCCATCTGCCGCGCCTGGATGCGGGGATGCGCCTTGCCGACGGGGCTGAACTTGCCCGTTTCGCGGTTGTACAGCAGGAAGACCTTCGGCTGCCGGTCCGAGTAGGTCGTGACCAGCACGAACGGCGTTTCCGGCCGGCGCGGCACCTCGACCAGGTTGACATTGCCGGGCAGCTTCGCGTCGATGGTGGCCTGCAGCGCCTTCAGTTCGGGATCGAGCCACAAGGTATCTTCCGAATCGCCCTTGTAGCGGATGCCGGCCAGCTTGCCGGCCACCTGGATCAGGTGGCCGGAGAAATCGTGCCTGTCGAGGGCGAACAGCGCCTGGTCGCCCACCTTGCCGGTGGCCGGATCGAACACGTGGACGGCGCGCCGGTCGCCGTTGCGGCGGGCCGCCACGTACAGCCGGCCATCGGCAGCGAATTCCAGCGGCTCGAAGCCGCCGCTGGAATCGACATAGCCATCGAACGTGGTGACCACGCGCCACTTGTCTTTTTCCAGCAGCCAGATGGTGTGCTTTCCCTCTTCCAGCGTGACCGCCATGCGCGGTTCGCCCCGCGCATCGAGCATCCAGTTCAGCACATGGCCCGGTTCCGTCACTTCGGTGGTGCGGCCGGTACGCGTGTCGAGGCGCAGCAGCTCGATCGCCAGCACGGCGCCGCTGGTTTCGAAATGGACGCTGCGCACATAGGCGCTGTCCGAATCCTGCGCGCCCGGCTGCGGCAGCATGTAGGTATGCCAGGGCAGCAGCTTGTCGCCGTCGCCGGTGCGGACGAAGCGGCCGCGCCGCTCCGCCAGCGGGCGGAAGTTCTTGCCGTCGCGATCGACCGCGTAGAGCCCGGGCGCGGCATTGACTTCGCCCGGTGCCAGGTCCTTGTCGGTGCTGTCGAACAGCAGCCGGTTGTCGCTGACCCACTGGAAGTGGCCGATGTCGCCGTCCGCGAACGAGGCCACCACCTTGGCGTCCAGCGTGGCCAGGTCGACGACGGCCAGCCTGTCGCGGCCGCCCTCCGCCGCAGTGACCTTGGCGGCCAGGTGGCGTCCGTTGGGCGACAGTTGCGCGCCGCCGAATTCGGCGTTGTCGAAGAAGTCTTGCACGGGCGGTGGCGCGGCGGCGGCGCGGCCGGGCAGCAGCAGGGCGGCAGCCAGCAGGGCCCCGGCCAGGAGAGCGGAAGTCGGCATGAAAGTCGGTAATAACAGTAAGTCAGCGAACTTATCATGCGTCCCGTTCCAGCTTTCTCACCAAATGTCACATGATCAATTTTTATTTAATTTCATTAATTTCCGGCGTGCGGATGTGGCGCACCAGCGCCGCCTGCCGCGGTGCCGGCGGCGGTGTCAGCAGGCTGACCAGGGCCAGCGCCGCGAGCCCGGCCGGCACGCCGAACACGGCGGCCGAGATCGGTGCGATGTCGAACCATTGGGCGGCCGCGCTGCCGCCCAGCGTGGGATTGGTGCGCACCATGTAGAACTGGCAGACCAGGAAGCCGGTAGCCATGCCGGCCAGCGCGCCCCAGCGGTTGGCGCGGCGCCAGAAGACTCCCATCACGAGCGCCGGGAACAGCGTGGAGGCGGCCAGCGAGAACGCGGCGCCCACCAGCGACAGGATATCGCCCGGTTTCGACGAAGCGGAATAGGCGGCCACGAAGGCCACGCCGAGCAGGATCAGCTTCGAGATCGTCACGCGTTTTTGCGTGGATGCCTTCGGGTCGACGATCTTGTAGTACACATCGTGCGACAGGGCGTTGGAGATGGCCAGCAGCAGGCCATCGGCCGTGGACAGGGCCGCGGCCAGGCCGCCGGCCGCCACCAGGCCGGAAATCACGTAGGGCAGCCCGGCGATTTCCGGCGTGGCCAGCACCAGCACGTCGCCGTCGATGGCGATCTCGGCCAGCTGCACGAGGCCGTCGCCATTGATGTCGGTGATGCTGATCAGCGGGTTGGCCCGGTCCACGCTGGCCCAGTACGACACCCAGGTGGGCAGCTCGGAAAAATGGCTGCCGACCAGCGCGCTGTAGATGTCGTATTTGACGAGTACCGCCAGCGCGGGGATGGTCAGGTAGATCAGCAGGATGAAGAACAGCGTCCAGAACACGGAGACGCGGGTTTCGTCGACCGACGGCGTGGTGTACGAGCGCATCAGGATGTGCGGCAGCGCGGCGGTGCCCAGCATCAGGCAGAACGCCAGCGCGATGAAGTTGCGGCGCTTGATGTCCGACTGTTCCTGCGTGGCGCCCGGGAACGGTACCGCGTGCGGCGTCAGCGGCCGCGCGCGCCGCAGGTTGTCATTGCGCGCCGCGTTCCAGATGGCCACGGCATCGTCGGCACTCTTCGGGTAGGCGATCAGCGCACGCTCGGCGGCGCGGATTTCCAGCAGCGAGGCGTTGCGCAGGCGGACGTTGTCGAGGGCATGCTGCAGTTCGGCGCGCCCGGTTTCCCACGAGGTGGGCAGGCCGTCCAGGCGCTGCTGGTATTGCGCGGCGCGTTCGCGGAATACATCGCGCACGGCCGTTTCCCTGGGGTCGGCGGCCAGTGCGGCTTCGCGCGCCGACAGTTGCGGCAGCAGCTTGCCATAGGCCACCTGCGGGATCGGATTGCCGCTGTGCTTCGCGGACAGCCACATGGCCGGGATCAGGAAGGCGGCGACGATGATGATGTACTGCGCCACCTGCGTCCACGTGATGGCGCGCATGCCGCCCAGGAAAGAGCAGACCAGCACGCTGGCCAGGCCGAGGAAGATGCCGACCGAGAAATCGACGCCCGTGAAGCGCGAGGCGATCAGCCCCACGGCATAGATCTGCGCCACCACGTAGGTAAACGAGATGAGGATGGTGGCGGCCACCGCGCACAGCCGGACCGCGCGGCCGTTGGACGGCCCGCCATAGCGCTCGGCGAGGAAATCGGGAATCGTGTACTGGCCGAACCTGCGCAGGTAGGGCGCGATCAGCAGCGCCACCAGGCAGTAGCCGCCGGTCCAGCCCATCACGAAGGCCAGGCCGTCGAAGCCGTTCAGGTACAGCGTGCCGGCCAGGCTGATGAAGCTGGCGGCCGAGATCCAGTCGGCCGCCGTGGCCATGCCGTTGAACAGCGCCGGCACGCGCCGACCGGCCACGTAGTATTCGGCAACGCTGGAGGTGCGCGAGACCAGCCCGATGGAGGCATACAGCACGATGGTGGCGAACATGAACATGTAGCCGATCCACACGCGCGGCATGCCTTCGCTTTCCAGCATCGCCAGCGACAGCAGGAACGCGGCGAAGCAGGCGGTGAAGACCAGGTAGTAGCGGGTCAGGCGCTGCCGGAAGGTGCGCTTCACGGCTGTTCCCCGTGGCGGCGGTCGAGCCGGCGCATGCGCCAGGCGTAGACGCCGATGATGGCGAGGTAGACCAGCGAGGCGCCCTGGGCCGCCAGGTAGAACGACAGCGGCCAGCCGAAGAGGGTCAGGTCGGCCAGTTCGCGGGCGTAGAACACGGCCAGGAAACTGGTGGCGATCCAGGCCGCCAGCAGGATCGCGGTCAGGCGGCGCGTGCCGCGCCAGTAGGCGCCGTCGCGGTCGGCCATGTCGGCCGGGCCAGGATGTCCAGGCATGTCAGCCATAGAACGGCGGCTCCTCTTCCGGGGCTTTGTCGGCGGGGCGCGCCGGGAACGTCAGCCGGAACAGGCTGCCGGGATATTTCGGGTGGCTGGCGCGCGGGTTGCTGAAGACGTCGACCTCGGCGCCATGCTGCTGGGCGATCTCGCGCACGATGGCCAGCCCCAGGCCGCTGCCTTCGGCGCTGCTGCCCAGGATCCGGTAGAAGCGCTCGAACACGTGCTGCCGCTCGGCCGGCGGGATGCCGGGGCCGGTGTCCTCGACTTCGAGCACGGGCGCCTCCTCGGCACGCAGGCGCACCGTCACGCTGCCGCCCTGCGGCGTGTAGCGCAGTGCATTGTCGATCAGGTTCGACAGCAGCTCGCGCAGCATCACGGCGTTGCCGTCGATGAGCACGGGGGCATCCGGCCCTTCGTAGCCCAGGTCGATGCGGTAGTTGAACGATGCCGGCACCCAGTCGCGCACGGCGTTGCGCGCCACGTCGGCCAGGTCGAGCGCGGCGAACGCGCTGCCCGACTGTGGCTGGTTTTCCGCGCGCGCCAGCGCCAGCAGCTGGTTGACCAGGCGCGTGGCGGCCTCCGAGCTTTTCGCCAGCTGTTCCAGCGAGCGGTGGATTTCATGCTGGTCGGTCTGGCGCAGCGCCAGCTCCGACTGCATGCGCATGCCGGCCAGCGGCGTCTTCATCTGGTGCGCCGCATCGGCGATGAAGCGCTTCTGCATTTCGATCGATTGCGACAGCCGCGCCAGCATCTCGTTGAGCGAGCGCACCAGCGGCGTGATCTCTTCCGGCACCTGGTTGGGCGCGATCGGCGACAGGTCGTCGATCGGCCGGGCGCGGATGCGCTCCTGCAGCTCGGCCAGCGGCAGCAGCCCGCGCGACAGGGCGAACCAGACCAGCGCCAGCACCACCGGCAGGATGATGAACTGGGGCAGGATCACGCCCTTGATGATCTCGTTGGCGAGCCTGGCGCGCTTTTCCAGCGTCTCGGCCAGCTGCACCAGCGCCAGCCGGGGCGGGCGTTCGCCGTCTTCTTCCAGGTTCACATAGGCGTAGGCGACGCGGATGGGCGTGCCGTGCAGGTTGGCATTGCGGAAGTGCACGGCGCCGGGGGATGCCATGTCCTCTTCCGCTTGCGGGGCGGGGCGGGGCAGGTCGCGGTCGCCGTCGAGATGGCGGCCCTGCGGACCGAGGATCTGGAAGTAGACGCTGTCGACGTCGTCGGCGCGCAGGATGTCGCGCGCAGGACCAGGCAAACCCGCGGTCAGGCGAGTCATTCCGTTGACTTCGCGCACCTGCTGCGACAGCACGGTGACGGCGTCTTCCAGCGCATTGTCGAACGGCTGGTTGGCGATCGATTTCGCCACCAGGTAGGTGATGGCGATGCTCATCGGCCACAGCAGCAGCAGCGGGGCCAGCATCCAGTCCAGGATCTCGCCGAACAGCGAGTGCTGGATCTCCTCTTCTTCCTCGAGGGCAGGGCTCCACGCCGCATCGGAGCGGTCCGCCGGCGAATTCACTTCGGTTCGGCCGCGGCGGCGCTGGAGAATTTTTCGAGACAGTAGCCGAGGCCGCGCACGGTGGCGATGCGCACGCCGCCCACCTCGATCTTCTTGCGCAGGCGGTGCACGTAGACTTCGATGGCGTTGTTGCTGACTTCCTCGCCCCATTCGCACAGGTGATCGACCAGCTGTTCCTTCGACACGAGGCGGCCGGTGCGGGCCAGCAGGACTTCCAGCAAGCCCAGTTCGCGCGCCGACAGGTCCAGCATCTGGTCGTTGATGTAGGCGCTGCGGCCCACCTGGTCGTAGGTGAGCGGGCCGTGCTTGACGACGGTGGAACCGCCGCCCTGGCCGCGCCGGGTGAGGGCCCGCACGCGCGCCTCCAGCTCGGACAGCGCGAACGGCTTGGCCATGTAGTCGTCGGCGCCCAGGTCCAGGCCGGTGACACGCTGTTCGACCGAATCGGCCGCCGTGAGGATCAGCACCGGCAGCAGCGAGCCGCGCGAACGCAGCCGGCGCAGCACTTCGAGGCCGGGCAGCTTCGGCAGGCCGAGGTCCAGGATCAGCAGGTCGAATTCCTGCGTGGACAGGGCGGTGTCGGCTTCCTGCCCGTTCTTCACGCAGTCGATGGCATAGCCGGACTGGCGCAGCGAGCGCGTGAGTCCGTCCGCCAGGACGCTGTCATCTTCGGCTAGTAAAATACGCATGTTGGCAATCGGGCATTGAGGCAATTTCATTGTACTCAATGTGCGACGGCCATTGGAAAAGCACTGTAAAAACGCTGGATTCCGCTTGCACAAACCACTGGATACATATACAGTACTGCTTGTACCGGATCGGTACACACAGGAATATTCGGAATCATTGAACAGTTAAAGGTCAAGGAAATCATGGACGACAAGAAAGCGGCAGTACCTGCCTCCGAAAAAGCCAAAGCGCTTGCCGCGGCGCTGGCTCAGATTGAAAAACAGTTCGGCAAGGGTTCCGTCATGCGGATGGATTCGTCCGCCCCGCTGGAAGAAGTCCAGACCGTGTCCACCGGCTCGCTGGGCCTGGATATCGCGCTCGGCGTGGGTGGCTTGCCGCGTGGCCGCGTGGTCGAGATCTACGGCCCGGAATCGTCCGGTAAAACCACGCTGACGCTGCAGACCATCGCCGAAATGCAAAAGCTCGGCGGCACCTGCGCGTTCATCGATGCCGAACACGCGCTGGACGTCACCTATGCGCAAAAGCTGGGCGTGAACCTGCACGAGCTGCTGATTTCGCAGCCGGACACGGGCGAACAGGCCCTGGAAATCTGCGATGCGCTGGTGCGCTCCGGTTCCGTCGACATGATCGTCATCGACTCCGTGGCGGCACTGACGCCGCGCGCCGAGATCGAAGGCGACATGGGCGATTCGCTGCCGGGCCTGCAGGCCCGCCTGATGTCCCAGGCGCTGCGCAAGCTGACCGGCACGATCAACCGCACCAACACGCTGGTCATCTTCATCAACCAGATCCGCATGAAGATCGGCGTGATGTTCGGTTCGCCGGAAACCACCACCGGTGGTAATGCGCTGAAGTTCTACGCCTCCGTGCGCCTGGACATCCGCCGCACCGGCTCGATCAAGTCCGGCGACGAGGTGATCGGTAACGAAACGAAGGTGAAGGTCGTCAAGAACAAGATCGCGCCGCCGTTCAAGGAAGCGCACTTCGACATCCTGTATGGCGAAGGCACCTCCCGCGAAGGCGAGATCATCGACCTGGGCGTGGAAGCGAAGATCGTCGAGAAGTCCGGCTCGTGGTACAGCTACGGCGGCGAGCGCATCGGTCAAGGCAAGGACAATGCCCGTACGTTCCTGCGCGAACGCCCGGCACTGGCCCGCGAGATCGAGAACAAGGTGCGTGCTTCGCTGGGCGTGCGCGAACTGCCGCCGACCGAAGGCGAAGTAGTAGCGCCGAAACTGAAGGCCGTCGAGTAATCCCGGCTGGCCGCGGGCTTCGGCCCCGGCCTGGCCGCCCGGCGCTTCAGTCGATCGACTGATCCTGGGCTTGTAAAAGCTCTTCATCGCCACCGACCAAAGCTCTTCATCGCCACCGACCAAAGCTCTTCATCGCCACCGACCGCTTTGCGGCGGTGGCGATGTTTTTTATACTGTCCGCTTTTCTCCTGCCCACCCGCCAATCCCGTCCCGATGCGCGCACCACCCCCCAGCCTGAAAGCCCGCGCCCTGCGCCTGCTGTCCACCCGCGAGCACAGCCGCCTGGAACTGGCCCGCAAGCTGGCGCGCCATGCGGAAGAGGGCGACGACATCGATGCCTTGCTCGACTGGCTGGAAAAAAACAAGTGGCTGTCCGAAGAGCGCTTTTCCGAATCGCTGATCCACCGCCGTTCGGCCCGCTACGGCAACAGCCGCATCCTGGCCGAACTGCAAAGCCATGGCGTCAAGGGTGAAGCGTTGCAGGACCTGAAGGCCGGCCTGGCCGAAGATGAAGTGGCGCGCTGCTGCGAGGTGTGGCGGCGCAAGTTCCACGGCAAGCTCGCCGAGGACGCCGAAGAGCGCAGCAAGCAGATGCGCTTCCTCATCCAGCGCGGCTTTTCCCAGAAAGCCGTCCGCGCCGCCATGAAGGGCTACGACCCCGACGACGAGTTTGGAAATATCTGATATTCACACAACGATTCATACAATGCAGAGCAGCTCCCGGGCTGCTTTTTTGTTGCCCCAAAAACGGTGACAGGCTCCAATTTTTTTGCAACATTTCCCGGAAAATGGTGCCTGTCACCGTTTTTCGATATTTCACCCAATAATAGAGCAGCTGCCGGGTAGTTTTTTGTTGCCCGAAAAACGGTGACAGGCTCCAATTCTTTTGCAACATTTCCCGGAAGATGGGAGCGGGAGAAGTACAGCCATGCGTGGCTGTACCGCTACGCTGGCAAGCTGTGCTGCTTGAAACCCCAGTTGCGCCCCATTTTCAGGAAATAACTTTATTCACTGCAACGCTTCCGGCGCCACGTCCTGCCACCGCGATCCCGCGCGGCGCCCCTCTTTACGCTGGAAGTTGTACGATCACATTGCTATCCAGTGCCCCAGCGGTGTGCTACACTTTTGTAGTTTTATGCAGCACCGCGGGTGCGGTGGTTGTCCGTAGAAGCTGCGGCAACGTACGAAATCAGTACATGGCTGCTTACTAATTTGGCCGCGCGAGCGGCATCGGTGTTATGTCTCTGTCAAATCCTCTCAAGAGTGCGCCTTCCCCACAGCGCGCCATGGACATCCAGGCGTTCGCGCACATGGGTGCACCATGGGATTTCGTCACCCGTTCCACCGACATCTCAGTCAACGACACTCTGCTGGCTTCCAGGATCCC
Organism: Pseudoduganella sp. SL102; assembly: GCF_027856995.1. NCBI lineage: Bacteria > Pseudomonadati > Pseudomonadota > Betaproteobacteria > Burkholderiales > Oxalobacteraceae > Pseudoduganella > Pseudoduganella sp. SL102. The sequence goes on along the minus strand of NZ_CP115554.1, from coordinate 7,108,697 downwards.
GGTTGCCGCCAGCGCCACGCACCCGCATAGCAAACGTACCCGCTTGACAATTGCCATCCCCGCAAGGACGCGCAATTGCCCGGTATCGACCCCACGCTGGGCGGTTCATGCCGCCATCACAGCTCAGGTGCCGCACGACTGAAGTAGCAGCAACTTTTCAAACCCATTTCAAATTCAGCATCAGAAGGGAAGCCAGCATGAAAATCCATGAGTATCAAGGCAAAGAAATCCTCCGGAAGTTCGGAGTGACGGTTCCGCGCGGCATTCCGTGCATGTCCGTGGAAGAAGCAGTGAAAGCTGCCGAAACGCTGGGCGGCCCGGTCTGGGTGGTCAAGGCGCAGATCCACGCCGGTGGCCGTGGCAAAGGCGGTGGCGTGAAAGTCGCCAAGTCGCTGGAGCAGGTCAAGGAATACTCCGAACAGATCATGGGCATGCAACTGGTGACCCACCAGACTGGCCCGGAAGGCCAGAAAGTTCGCCGTCTGATGATCGAAGAAGGCGCCGACATCAAGAAGGAACTGTACGTTTCGCTGGTGACCGACCGCGTTTCGCAGCGCGTGGTGCTGATGGCTTCCTCCGAAGGCGGCATGGACATTGAAGAAGTGGCCGAATCGCATCCGGAAAAGATCCACAACGTGATCATCGACCCGGCCGTGGGCCTGACCGATGCGGATGCCGACGACGTCGCCCGCAAGATCGGCGTGCCGGAAGGCTCGATCGCCGATGCCCGCGCCAACCTGCAAGGCCTGTACAAAGCCTACTGGGACACCGATGCATCGCTGGCTGAAATCAACCCGCTGATCCTGACCGGCGAAGGCAAGGTCATCGCCCTGGACGCGAAGTTCAACTTCGACTCCAACGCCCTGTTCCGTCACCCGGAAATCGTCGCCTATCGCGACCTGGACGAAGAAGATCCGGCTGAAGTCGAAGCATCGAAGTTCGACCTGGCCTACATCTCCCTGGACGGCAATATCGGCTGCCTGGTGAACGGCGCCGGCCTGGCCATGGCCACCATGGACACCATCAAGCTGTTCGGCGGCGAGCCAGCCAACTTCCTGGACGTGGGCGGTGGCGCAACGGCCGAGAAAGTGACCGAAGCCTTCAAGATCATGCTGAAGAACCCGGGCCTGAAGGCGATCCTGGTGAACATCTTCGGCGGCATCATGCGTTGCGACGTGATCGCCGAAGGCGTGATCACCGCATCGAAGGCCGTGCAGCTGCAGGTACCGCTGGTCGTCCGCATGAAGGGCACCAACGAAGACCTGGGCAAGAAGATGCTGGCCGACTCCGGCCTGCCGATCATCGCCGCCGACACCATGGAAGACGCAGCGAAGAGCGTTGTTGCCGCTGCTGCCGGTCAAGCTTAATTAAGGAACCAACATGTCTATTCTGATCAACAAAGACACCAAAGTCATCACCCAGGGCATCACCGGCAAGACCGGCCAGTTCCATACCCGCGGTTGCCGCGACTACGCGAACGGCCGTGAAGCCTTCGTGGCAGGCGTGAACCCGAAGAAAGCCGGCGAAGACTTCGAAGGCATTCCTATCTACGCAACCGTCAAGGAAGCGGCATCGGAAACCGGTGCCACCGTTTCCGTGATCTACGTGCCGCCGGCAGGCGCCGCCGCCGCGATCTGGGAAGCCGTTGAAGCCGAGCTGGAACTGGCGATTTGCATCACCGAAGGCATTCCTGTCCGCGACATGATGGAAATCAAGGATCGCATGGCCAAGGCCGGTTCGAAGACCCTGCTGCTGGGCCCGAACTGCCCTGGCCTGATCACCCCGGACGAAATCAAGATCGGCATCATGCCGGGCCACATCCACAAGAAAGGCCGTATCGGCGTCGTGTCCCGTTCGGGCACGCTGACGTACGAAGCCGTGGGCCAGCTGACCGCACTGGGCCTGGGCCAGTCGTCGGCCGTGGGCATCGGCGGTGACCCGATCAACGGCCTGAAGCACATCGACGTGATGCGCATGTTCAACGAAGATCCGGATACCGACGCGGTCATCATGATCGGCGAAATCGGCGGTCCTGACGAAGCCAACGCTGCACGCTGGATCAAGGACAACATGAAGAAGCCGGTCGTCGGCTTCATCGCCGGTGTCACCGCTCCTCCGGGCAAGCGCATGGGCCACGCCGGCGCGCTGATCTCCGGCGGTGCCGACACCGCCGAAGCCAAGCTGGCAATCATGGAAGAGTGCGGCATCACCGTGACGAAGAACCCGTCCGAGATGGCCAAGCTGCTGAAGGCAATGCTGTAATAGCAGCCATTGCACGATAATGACGGGGGCTGCGGCCCCCGTTATTTTTTGTGCGCCGCTTGGTACCGGTACGGCTGAGCTGGTCGTAAAGCAACACCGGGGACAGTCCCCTCCGCAGGGACAGTCCCCAGCGTTTTTACAACAGTCCCCGGAATTTCTACAACAGTCCACATGGAGGCGATGCGTTGGCGAAGATCCTGATCTCGCGCGAAGGCGTGCTGGAGCAAACCGTGCAGCTCACCAAGGAGCGCATGACGCTCGGCCGCCACCGCCATAACGACATCGTGCTCGAGCACCAGACCGTGAGCGGCGAACATGCGGCCATCATCACGATCCTCGACGATTCCTTCCTGGAAGACCTGTATTCGACAAATGGCACGTTCGTCAACGGCCACCGCGTCGGCAAGCACTTCCTGCAACATGGCGATACGATCAAGCTGGCCAAGTACAGCATCGACTTCGTGGCGGACGGCATCCGGCCCATCAGCGGCATCCCCGCCATGCCGGCAGCCATCCCGCCCGCCCGCATCGAGGTCCTGAACGGCAGCAACGCCGGCCGCCTGCTCGCGCTGGACAAGCCACAGACCAGTCTCGGCCGCGCCGGCATCCAAGTGGTGACGATCAACCGGACCGAAGCCGGCTATGCCGCTCTCCATGCCGATGGCGATCGCGTGCCGCTGCTGAACGGCGCACCGCTCGGCAAGCTGCCCCACGCACTTGCCGACGGCGACGTGCTGGATCTCTCCGGCACACGGATGGCTTTCCGGCTGGGCTGACAAAATTCGTCAGATGACGATCCTTGCACCTGACAATCTACGAACCTTGAAGTGACGAAATTTGTCACTATTTCCGCTTGGAACTGCCATAAATGGCTTTTTTCGGCCTGGAAACAGCACAAACCGGGCTGGCACGGGGATTGCTCTACATCAATCATCTCAACCCGTTTCGTTTCTACCTGAAGGAGCAACACCATGAAATCCATGAACCAGAAAGCCCAAGCCGGTTTCACCCTGATCGAATTGATGATCGTCGTGGCGATCATCGGCATCCTGGCAGCCGTGGCAATTCCGGCTTACCAGAACTACGTGAAGCGCGCTGCGTACACCGACGTGGTTAGCCAGATGAGCCCGTACAAACTGGCCGTTGAAGAAGCATTCCAGAATGGCGTGGCACTGGCTGACATGGATGCAGCTACCAACGGTGGCGCAGCAAGCAACCTGCCGACTACGCCGACTACGACTGCTACTGGCAGCGTGTTCAACAGCCTGGCTGTAGCAGACGGTCAAATCACGGCCACCCCGAACGCAGTAAAAGGCATCGCTTCGACGGACACGTGTGTGTTGTCCCCAAGCGTTGCGGGCGGTGCCGATGCCTCTTCCGGTACTGCGCGCTTGACCTGGGCCTACTCGGGCGCCTGCCTGACCAAGGGCTACGTGAAGAACTGATCCTTGGTTCAGCTAGCACAAGCAAAAAGCCCGGCATCGCCGGGCTTTTTGCTTTACCAATCGGATTCACACGATCTTCTGCCGATCCGTAATCAACGCCTGGTAGGTCAAATTCTGCAGCATCATGTAGTGCGCCGGATCGAGGTCGATGAACTGCATCCCGTAGGCATAGCGGGGCCTGCCGTCGGGCCACGGCTCCGCGGCGTTCACGTTGCGGATCGAGGCTTTGGCGGTGATGATCACCTGCCGCTTGTCCGGCTCCGTCAGCAGGGTGAATTGCACGGCCACGGGTTCCACTTCCTCGGGAATCGGCTTTTTCGTATGCATCAGTGCCCCGGAAACGCTGAGGTTCACGAGGAAGCCGACCTGTTCGAATCCCGCGGCCGTCTTGACCTGTGCCGGAATATCGACCTTCACCCGCATCGCCATGCGCAGGCTGGTCCCCTGGATCTGCTTGGGAAACGTCACGTGCGCATACAGCAGCGGCCGGCCAAAGATGCGCTCGACGATGGCGTTGAACGAGCACACGTTCACGCCGGAAAACACGCGCAGCGTCAGCTTGTCGCCTTCGCCCAGCGCGATCGGCGCGCCCTGTTCGAACGGAATCTTGATGATCAGGTACTCATCCTTGACCCATCCGATCACGTTGGAGAAATTCTGCGCCGGGCGCAGCGCCCGATGGGTAATGACCTGCAGCCGCATGCCGACCTGCAGGTTCATCTGCTCGAAAGTGAATTGCTGAGGCGTTGCTTCAGGCGCTGCGGTGCCAGTCATCGGTTGTTCCAGATGGAAAGTGACCGATGATTATAGAACTTTGGCTAACGGATATGGTTGTTGATGTAGGACAAAACTTACATTTTGGAATGTCAAGTCGTCATCGCCAAGGTCAACTGGTCGCCGACCAGTCCCCCGACTTCCCGCCATGCTTCTCCCGCACGCGGATCTCGCCCATCACCATGCCCCGGTCCGCCGCCTTGCACATGTCGTAGATCGTCAGCAGCCCGACCTGCACGGCGGTCAGCGCTTCCATCTCGACGCCCGTTTTCCCGTACGTTTCCACCTGCGCGCGGCAATGCACCGAGGAAGCGGCTTCGTCGGTCTCGAAATCCACGGTCACGCGGGTCAGCGCCAGCGGGTGGCACAGGGGCACCAGGTCGCTGGTGCGCTTGGCTCCCATGATGGCGGCGATGCGGGCAATGCCCAGCACATCACCTTTCTTGGCAGTTCCCGATAGAATGATGGCCAGCGTTTCCGGCTTCATCCGGATCGTGCCGGTGGCGATGGCAATGCGGTGGGTTTCGGCCTTGGCGCCGACATCGACCATGTGGGCCTGGCCGGCGCTGTCGAAATGGGTCAGTTCTGGAGTAGGTTCGGACATGCGGAGAATACTGAGGTTACTGAATGAAAAGGTATCATAGCACCGTGAACGCCATGCGATTTCCCCGCCGCTGCCTGCTGTCCCTCGCTGTATCGCTGGCCGCGTCCGTCGCGTTCCTGGCGGTCACGGCCCCGGCCCGAGCGCAGGCGCCGACCAACGTGCCGAGCCTGCCCAGCCTGGGCGATACGTCGCGCGAGGCGCTGTCGCCTGTCATCGAGCGCAAGCTGGGCGAGGAAATCATGCGCGATATCCGCTTCAACCGCGATTATCTCGACGATCCACCCATCATCGATTACCTGAACAACCTGGGCAATACGCTGGTCACGGCCCGGCCGGGCTCGCGCGGCGAAGCGAACTACGATTACTTCTTCTTTGCCGTGCGCGATCCGATGCTGAACGCGTTCGCGCTGCCGGGCGGTTTCATTGGCGTGCATTCGGCGCTGCTGCTGGCCGCGCAGTCGGAATCGGAACTGGCTTCCGTGCTGTCGCACGAGATCGGGCACGTGGCGCAGCGGCACATCGCCCGCCAGCTGGGCGAGCAGAAAACCGATGCGCTGATCCCGCTCGCGGCGATGGTTTTGGCGGCGCTGGTCGCCAAGGACAGCCCGGATGCGGCGATGGGCGTGATGATGGGCGGGCAGGGCGTGGCGATCCAGCGCCAGCTGAACTTCGGCCGCGAGGCCGAGCGCGAGGCGGACCGGGTAGGCTTCCAGATCATGGGCGCGGCCGGCTATGAAACCTCCGGCATGGTGGCCTTCTTCCAGCGCATGCAGAATGCGACCAAGATGTACGACACGTCGATGCCCTGGCTGATGAGCCACCCGCTGACGACCGAGCGGATCGCCGACATCCAGGCGCGCATCCGCGAGACTCCTTACCGGCAGCGCGTGGATGCGCTGGACTTCTTCCTGGTCCGCTCGCGCGCCCGCGTGTTGCAGGACAAATCGACCAAGGGCTATGCCCAGTCGGAGGAATTCTTCCGCAACCAGATGGCGCAGCAAAGCCGCCACGAGATCGCCGCCGGCCAGTACGGCATGGCTTTCCTGGCCTTGCAGCGTGACGACCACAAGGGCGCGCAAGCCTGGCTCGACAAGGCCCGCGCGACAATCGAGCGGCCGCCTGCGGCCGGTGCGTTCAGCTCGCCGCTGCCGAAGGGGCTGTCGGAAAGCATCCTGGCGTACACGTCGCTGGAGATCAAGGTCGACCAGGAAAAGAATCCCGAGGTGCTGGCCCAGGCCATCGCCGAAGGCCAGGAAGCGCATGCCAGGTATCCGCTGTCCCGCGGCATCGCCTGGCAATATGCCGATGCGCTGATCAAGGGCGGCAAGCCGGAACAGGCCGAGCGCTTCCTGCGTGACCAGATCCAGCAATACCGCAGCGAGCCGGAATTGCAGGACCTGCTGGCGCAGGCGTATTCGAAGATGGGCAAGATCGCGCTGCAGCACATCGCGCTGGCCGAATCGTATGCGCTGCTGGGCGGCACGATGGCCGCGCTCGACCAGCTGCAGCTGGCGCGCAAATCGTCCGATGCGTCGTTCTACGAACAGGCCGTGATCGATGCGCGCGAGCGCGAGTGGCAGGCCCGGCGGCGCGAGGCGATGGGCGAAAAAAGCAAGGACAAGGACTTCGGCGGCGCATCGTTCCGTGTCAGCGCCGGCCCGGTGGCGGGGTCCGGGACAGGAATAGGGACAGGGACGGGCACGGCCAAGGACGATCCGTTCGGCCGCAAGGACCTGAACAAGGCGGACGAGGAATGCGCCGTCAGCCGGCCGGGGTGGGAACTTTCCGGAAGCCGAACCGATCCGCTAGCGCGTCGCGATCCATTTTCCGCAGCGGCACGTCACTGCCGCTGACCTTCAGCGTGGCCGGGGCGGCCAGCGTGCCGCCTTCCAGCCAGGCCAGCAGGGCGTCGTCGCCGAGCGGCTTGCCCGCCATGCCGACGGCGCCCAGCGCCTGGGCCACGTCCCGGTCGTCCAGCTGGGCGACGATGTCTCGCGCCTGCAGGATCAATTCACCCGCCTCCGTGATGAACGCCGCTTCGACGTGTTCCAGCGGCGCGCCGGTATGCAGCACGAAGCCGTTGGCGGGGTCGGTGCGGGCGATGAACGGCGTGGCTTCCAGGTTCACGTAGACGCGCTGCGGGCCATTCTGGAAATACCAGCAACCGCGGTCATCGCGCTGGTAATTCCGGACGATGAAGCCGACCAGCGCCGCATTCGTCAATTTGTCGCCGGGCAGTCCGAGGCGCTGTGCCTGCTCGTCGCGCATGCGCCAGTTGCCGCGCGCATCGAGCGCCAGCCAGCCGTAGCAATGCGGCACGTTGGGCCATCTGGCCATGGCCTGTTTAACGATGTCATCCATGGCTCAAGCCTCGCACAACGGCGCGCTTTGCGGCGCGCCGATGCTGTGGCCGCCCTCCAGGAAGTGGATCATCCGGCGCGGCAGCCACTGCAGCGTGCCCGGCATGCGGCCGGTGGCAAAGCCCACGTGGCCGCCTTCTTCCGGATAATCGAGCACCACGTGGGGCGAGGCCCGGCGCGGCAAGTGGACGCCGGGCAGGAAGGGATCGTTCAGCGCGTTCAGCACGAGGGTGGGCACGGTGATGTCGCCCAGCACGTGCTTGGCGCTGGCGCGGTTCCAGTAATCGTCGGTGTCGCGATAGCCATGCAATGGCGCCGTGACCACGTTGTCGAAGGTGTAGAGGTCGCGCGCGGCCAGCATCGCATCGCGGTCGAACAGGCCGGGGAAATAGGCCAGCTTGGCGGCGCACTTCGGTTTCAGCGTCTGCAGGAACATGCGTTGATAAAGGCGGTTGAAGCCGCGCCCCAGCGCCTCGCCGCCACGCGCCAGGTCGAGCGGCGCGGACACGGCCACCGCCGCTTCGACGAATTCCGCCGCATGCTGCGATTCCCCCAGCCAGCGCAGCAAGGCGTTGCCGCCCAGCGAGACACCGCAGGCGTAGAACTTGCCGGTCGCGCGGCGGTGGAGGCGGCGCAGCACCCAGTCCACTTCGGCGGCGTCGCCGGAATGGTAGAAGCGGGGCGCCAGGTTCGCTTCACCCGAACAGCCGCGGAAGTGGGGGATCGCGCCGGACCAGCCGCGGTCAAGCAATTCCTTGCCCAGCGCGCGGCAATAATGGCTGTCGGACGAGCCCTCCAGGCCATGAAACAGCACGACGAACGGCTGGCCCGGCGCGCCATCGATGAAATCGACGTCGATGAAATCGCCATCCGGCGTATCCCAGCGCTCGCGGCGAAACGGCACCACCGGTTTCGGGATGCACTTGGCCGGGTAGATCGTCTGGAAGTGGCCGTTGGGGAGCCAGAGGGGAGCGGGGTAGTCCATGGCGTGGGAAAAAACGGTGACAGGCTCTCATGCCAAATAAGCTACATTGAAAGCACATGCATTCACCCCAACAGCGAAGGGCTGGGGTCAGACCCGCCGGGTCTGACCCCGGAATTTGCACTTGGGGTGGCCTTATCTAAACAATTTCAGTGACAGGCTCCATTTTTCGGGCAACATTTCCCGAAAAATGGGGTCCGTCCCCATTTTTAGTGCAATACCGGGCTGGGCGGATCGGCGGGCACGGGGCCGGGGGCGGCGGAAACGTGGTGGGCGGCCATGCGCCAGCCCTTCGGCGTTTTCACATAGACGTTGGTGGCCACCAGGTGCTGCGGTTCGCCGGCAGCGGCGGTGGCGCCTTCGACCACGGTGTGCACCGCGCTCATCAGGTTGTGCATTTCATGCAGCTGCGAAGGATGGATTTGCAGGCTGCCCGGTTCCAGCAGCATTTCCCACGAGGCGCGGATCGCGCGGTGGCCGATCAGCCGGGCGCCATGCGGGTGGACGCAGACGATTTCCTCGTCATCGGCCCACAGCGCCATCACGGCATCCACGTCGCCGCGGTTCAGTGCATCGTAGAAGGCCGCTTCGACTTCGGCGGGGCTGCCGTTATGCTGCTTCTTCTTCATGGTGCCTCCGCCCGTTGGATAGGCTGAATGTGGCGAAATCGTTTCGAGACAAGGCGCAAATAGGCGCAAGGCTCAACGCCTTGTGCTCATTTGTAACGCAGTATCGGGACGATTCTCGTCATATTCAATGGTGGCCGACCACCGTGCCCGGCTTCAGGCGGTACGTGGTGCCGCAGTAGGGGCACTTCGCTTCCTGGTTCTTGGCGAAATCCAGGAACACGCGCGGGTGCGAGGACCACAGCGGCATCGCCGGGTTCGGGCAGTATGCCGGCAGGTCCTTACCTTCGAGTTCGACTGGCGTGGTGGCTTGGGTCATCTTGTGGTGCTCCGGGGTTCAAAAAGCACGATTTTAACGGATTCGGGCATGCTGCAAGAATCGCCAGTACAATGTCGCGCGCATTCCGAGTAACTTTCATTTCAATTGCAGCCCGGGCCGCCGGCAAGTTTGCGATGTGTGGCAATCATGCAACACTTGGCAAACCGAGCAAAACAGACTGAGCAATAGCCCGAGCATGAGCGACCAAGACTTTGCCACCCATGACCCCGCCGCCTGGCGCGACGGTTTCCGCACCGGCCTGCCGACGCTGTTCGGCATCGGCGCATGGGGCGTCGTGGTGGGCGTGGCCATGATCAAATCCGGCCTGTCGATCCCGCAGGCGCTGGGCATGACGCTGCTGGTCTTTGCGGGTTCGGCCCAGCTTGCCGCACTGCCGCTGATCGCCGCCAATGCGCCCATCTGGGTGATCTTCGTGACTGCGCTCGTGATCAACCTGCGCTTTGTCATTTTCTCGGTCCTGCTGGCGCCGCACTTCGCCTCGCTGCCGTGGCACAAGCGCCTCGGCCTCGGCTTCGTGTCGGGCGATATCTCGGTGGCCCTGTATCTTCAGCGTTACCCCGATCCGGAACCGGCGCCGGGCAAGGTGTCCTTCCTGAAAGGCTTGCTGTACCCGAATTGCGCGGCATGGCAGATCGGCTCGATCATCGGCATCTTCCTCGGCAATGCGGTGCCCACCGAATGGGGGCTGGGCTTCGCCGGCACGCTGGCCATCGTCTGCATCCTGGTGCCGATGGTGGCCAGCATGCCGGCGCTGTGCGGCGTGCTGGTGGCGGCCGCCGTGTCCGTGCTGGCAGCCGACCTGCCCTACAAGCTGGGGCTGCTGGCCGCGGTGGTGGTGGGGATGGTGACGGCGATGGTGGTCGAGGAAACCGGCGACCGGCGCCGGGCAAAACGGAAAGAAAACGGCGAGGCCAACCATGTCTGACCTGGAAATCTGGATCGTCATCGTGTCGCTGGCGATCGCCACCGCGCTCACGCGCAGCGGCTTCTGGCTGGTGGGCCACAAGGTCACGATCCCCCCGCGCGTGCAGGAGATGCTGCGCTATGCGCCATCGTGCGCGCTGGCGGCCATCATCGCGCCGGACCTGCTGCTCGATGGCGGTGGTACCGTGCAGTTCGACCTGGGCAATGCGCGGCTGATCGCCGGCATCGCCTCGGTGGCGTGGTTCGCCTGGCGCCGCCGCATGCTCGAGACGATCATCGTCGGCATGCTGTTCTTCACGGCCTTGCGCTTGTTGCCGGGCTTGTTGCATTCTTATTCATAAGGCCGGCGGGCGGCGGGCATGCGGTAAAATAGTGTTCTTTCTACCACTTGTCCCTTCCGAACCCATGTCCTTCATTCGTCTCCAGGATCTGATCGCGCAAAACGCGCTGCAAGGCAAGCGGGTGTTCATCCGCGCCGACCTCAACGTGCCGCAGGATGATGCCGGCAATATCACCGAAGATACGCGCATCCGCGCTTCCGTTCCGGCGATCCAGGCCGCCGTCAAGGCTGGCGCGAAGGTCATGGTCACGTCCCACCTGGGCCGCCCGACCGAAGGCGAGTTCAAGCAGGAAGACAGCCTGGCGCCGGTCGCCGCGCGCCTCGCCGAACTGCTCGGCCAGCCGGTCGAACTGAAACAGCAGTGGGTCGACGGCGCCGGCCTGGAGAGCCTGCAGGATGGCCAGGTCGTGCTGCTGGAAAACGTCCGTGTCAACAAGGGCGAAAAGAAAAACGCCGATGAACTGGCGCAGAAGATGGCGAAACTGTGCGACGTCTATGTGAACGACGCGTTCGGCACCGCCCACCGCGCCGAAGCGTCCACGCACGGCATCGCCAAGTTCGCGCCGGTCGCCGCGGCCGGCCCGCTGCTGGCCGCCGAACTCGATGCGCTGGGCAAGGCGCTGGGTGCGCCGGCCCGCCCGCTGCTGGCCATCGTCGCCGGCTCGAAGGTCTCGTCCAAGCTGTCGATCCTGAAATCGCTGGCCGACAAGGTCGACAACCTCGTCGTGGGCGGCGGCATCGCCAACACGTTCATGCTGGCCGCCGGCCTGAAGATCGGCAAGTCGCTGGCCGAGCCGGACCTGGTCGAGGAAGCCAAGTCGATCATCGACATGATGGCCAAGCGCGGCGCGCAGGTGCCGATCCCGGTCGACGTGGTCTGCGCCAAGGAGTTCTCGGCCACCGCCACGGCCACCGTCAAGGATGTCGCGGACGTCGCCGATGACGACATGATCCTCGATATCGGCCCGAAAACCGCGCAGCAGCTGGCCGGCCAGATCGCCGCGGCCGGCACCATCGTGTGGAACGGCCCGGTCGGCGTGTTCGAGTTCGACCAGTTCGGCGAAGGCACGAAAACGCTGGCGCTGGCCATTGCCGACTCGAAGGCCTTCTCGATCGCCGGCGGTGGCGATACACTGGCGGCGATTGCAAAATACGCCATTACCGATAAAATTGGTTATATCTCCACGGGCGGTGGTGCCTTCCTGGAATTCCTCGAAGGCAAGACTCTCCCGGCAGTGGAAATCCTGGCCTCCCGCTCAGCCGAGCGGTCCGGCCAGTAAATGAAGAAGCGCAGCGCACCGTCGCTGCGCTTTTCTCTTTGAACGATCTTTTCTTCGAGGAACCCTCAATGTCCCGTGGCACCAAAATCGTCGCAACCATCGGCCCCGCTTCCACCGACCTGAACGTCCTGATCCGCATGATCCGGGCGGGCGTGGACGTGGTGCGGCTGAATTTCTCGCACGGCAAGGCGCAGGACCACATCGATCGCGCCAACCTCGTGCGGCAGGCGGCGGCGGAGTGCGGACGGGAAGTGGCGATCATGGCCGACATGCAGGGCCCGAAGATCCGCGTCGGCAAATTCGAAGGCGGCAAGATCGACCTGGTCAATGGCGACAAGTTCATCCTCGATGCGAAATGGGGCGAGAACGGCGAACTGGGCAACCAGGAACGCGTGGGCCTCGACTACAAGGCGCTGCCGAACGACCTGCGCGGCAAGGATGTACTGCTGCTGAACGACGGCCTGATCGTGCTGGTGGTCGACAAGATCGTCGGCCATGAAATCTTCACCACGGTGAAGATCGGCGGCGAACTGTCGAACAACAAGGGCATCAACCGCCAGGGCGGCGGCCTGACCGCGCCGGCCCTGACCGCGAAGGACATGGAAGACATCAAGACCGCGATGAGCTTCCAGGCCGACTACCTGGCCATCTCGTTCCCGAAAAGCGCCACCGACATGGCCATGGCGCGCCAGCTGGCCAATATCGCCGGCGAGCCGTACGGCCACAAGCCGCAGATGATCGCCAAGATCGAGCGCGCGGAAGCGATTCCGGCGCTGCAGGAAATCCTCAACGCCTCCGACGGCATCATGGTCGCCCGTGGCGACCTGGCCGTGGAAGTGGGCAATGCCGCCGTGCCCGCGCTGCAGAAGCGCATGATCCGCATGGCGCGCGAATCGAACAAGTTCGCCATCACCGCCACGCAGATGATGGAATCGATGATCTTCAACGCCGTGCCGACCCGCGCCGAAGTGTCCGACGTGGCCAATGCCGTGCTGGATGGCACCGATGCCGTGATGACGTCCGCTGAAACGGCGTCCGGCCGCTACCCGATCGAAACCGTGGAAATGATGGCGGCCGTGTGCGTGGATGCCGAGCAGTCCGAGTACAACAAGCTCGATGCCGATTTCCTCAACGCGCGCTTCACCCGCATCGACCAGTCGATCGCCTACGGCGCGCTGTTTACCGCGCACCACCTGCACGTGAAGGCGATCGTGGCGCTGACCGAGTCGGGCTCCACGCCGCTGTGGATGAGCCGCCACAACATCGATACGCCGATCTTCGCCCTGACGCCGAGCGTGCTCACGCAGCGCAAGGTATCGATCTACCGCAACGTGCGCGCGCACTACCTGCTGCAGCAGGGCACCAGCCGCGAAGTGCTGAAACAGGCCGAAGACCTGCTGGTCGAATACGGTATCGCCAAGAAGGGCGACATGATCGTCGTCACCTGGGGCGAGCCGATGGGCCAGGTGGGTGGCACCAACGCCCTCAAGATCGTCAAGGTGGGCGAGTTTTCATAGGATTCAGGCCGGCGCGCCGGGGCCAGGGGAGCCCGCGCGCGGCCGCAAAGGTTTTTATTTGATTGGAGTACTACCATGTCCCTCGTATCCATGCGTCAACTGCTGGACCATGCCGCTGAAAATGGCTATGGCTTGCCGGCATTCAACGTCAACAACCTGGAGCAGGTGCAGGCCATCATGGCCGCCGCCGATGCCGTCAACAGCCCGGTGATCATGCAGGCGTCGGCCGGCGCCCGCAAATATGCCGGCGAAGCCTTCCTGCGCCACCTGATCGACGCGGCGATCGAAGCCTATCCGCACATCCCGGTGGTGATGCACCAGGACCACGGCCAGTCGCCGGCGGTGTGCATGGCCGCGATCCGTTCCGGCTTCTCGTCCGTGATGATGGACGGTTCGCTGGAAGCCGACGGCAAGTCGGTGGCGTCGTACGACTACAACGTGGAAGTGTCGCGTGAAGTCGTCAAGTTCGCGCACTCGATCGGCGTAACCGTCGAAGCGGAGCTGGGCGTGCTGGGCTCGCTCGAAACGATGAAGGGCGACAAGGAAGACGGCCACGGCGCGGATGGCACGATGACCCGCGAACAGCTGCTGACCGACGTAGCCCAGGCCGCCGACTTCGTCGAGCGCACCCAGTGCGACGCGCTGGCCATCGCCATCGGCACCTCGCACGGCGCCTACAAGTTCACCCGCAAGCCTACCGGCGACATCCTCGCGATCGACCGCATCAAGGAAATCCACGCGCGTATTCCGAATACGCACCTGGTGATGCACGGTTCCTCGTCGGTGCCGCAGGAACTGCTGGCGATCATCCGCGAATTCGGCGGCGACATGAAGGAAACCTACGGCGTGCCCGTCGAGGAAATCCAGGAAGGCATCCGCCACGGTGTTCGCAAGATCAACATCGACACGGACATCCGCCTGGCGATGACGGCGGCGATCCGCAAGTTCATGTTCCAGAACCCGTCCAAGTTCGATCCACGCGACTACCTGAAGCCGGCGCGCCTGGCCGCGGAAGAAGTCGTGAAGGCCCGTTTCCTGTCGTTCGGCTGCGAAGGCCGCGCGTCGCAAATCAAGCCAATTCCCCTGGAAAAGATGGCGGAACGCTACAAGGCCGGTGAACTGGCGCAAATTGTGAAGTAAAATCCTGTCCTTCGAGTCATTCGACTCGAAGACTCTCGATCGGCGGGCGGGAGATTTCTCCTCCCCGCCGGTTTCGCTTTATAGCTTATTGATTGCCGATCGCTTGGCAATTATTCAAGATCGCCCCTATGAAAAGCCTTTACCAGACCTCCATTTCTTCCCTGCCATTGCTCGGCCACGGCAAGGTCCGCGATAACTATGCCGTTGGCGACGACAAGATCCTGATCGTCACCACCGACCGCCTGTCCGCCTTCGACGTCGTGATGAACGAGCCGATCCCGGGCAAGGGCATGGTATTGAACCAGATGAGCGATTTCTGGTTCGAGAAACTCGGCCACATCGTGCCGAACCACCTGACCGGCGTGGCGCCGGAATCGGTCGTGGCGCCGGAAGAAGTGGAACAGGTGAAGGGCCGTGCCGTGGTGGCCAAGCGCCTCAAGCCGATCCTGGTGGAAGCCGTGGTGCGCGGCTACATCATCGGTTCGGGCTGGAAGGATTATCAGGCCACCGGCAGCGTGTGCGGTATCGAACTGCCGGCCGGCCTGCGCCAGGCCGACAAGCTGGCCGAGCCGCTCTTCACGCCGGCCGCCAAGGCCGACCTGGGCGAGCATGACGAGAACATCAGCTTTGCCGAGATGGAACAGCGCATCGGCGCCGAACTGGCCGCGAAAATGCGCGACATCTCCATCGAACTGTACAAAACGGCTGCCGATTACGCGGCAACGCGCGGCATCATCATCGCCGACACCAAGTTCGAATTCGGCCTGGACGACAACGGCGTGCTGCACCTGATGGATGAAGTGCTGACGGCCGATTCGTCGCGCTTCTGGCCGGCCGATTCGTATGCGCCGGGCATGTCGCCGCCGTCGTACGACAAGCAGTTCGTGCGCGATTACCTGGAAACGCTGACCGAGTGGAAGAAAACGCCGCCGGCGCCGGCGCTGCCGGCCGAGGTCATCGAGAAGACGCAAGCCAAGTACTTCGAAGCCATCGAACGCCTGACGGGCGAGAAGCTGAAGGTCGCGTGATGGCTGCCGACCAGAATCAACAGCCGAACGCCAAGCCGCTGGTCGGCGTCATCATGGGCTCGTCCTCGGACTGGGACGTGATGCAGCATGCCGTGTCGATGCTGAAACAGTTCAACATTCCGTTCGAGGCGCAGGTGATTTCCGCGCACCGCATGCCGGACGAAATGTTCACCTATGCCGAAACGGCCCGTTCGCGCGGCCTGCGCGCGATCATCGCCGGTGCCGGCGGCGCCGCGCACCTGCCGGGCATGGTGGCGGCCAAGACCGTGGTGCCGGTGCTGGGCGTGCCCGTGCCGTCGAAATACCTGCGCGGCGAGGATTCGCTGCTGTCGATCGTGCAGATGCCGAAAGGCGTGCCCGTGTCGACGTTTGCCATCGGCGAGGCGGGTGCCGCCAATGCCGCCCTGACCGCCATCGCCATCATCGCCACCACCGACGATGCCCTGGCCGCCCAGCTGGAAGCGTTCCGCACCCAGCAGACGGCTGCCGCGAAAGCCATGATCCTGCCAGTCAATGAGTAATATGAAGTCTTTCTTGCCCACCGCATCCCCGGCCGCCTGGCTGGGCGTGATGGGCGGCGGCCAGCTCGGCCGCATGTTTGCGCAAGCTGCCCAGAGCATGGGCTACCAGGTGGCCGTGCTGGAACCGTCCGACGACTGTCCGGCCGGGCAAGTTGCCCAGCGGCTGGTCAATGCTGCCTATGAGGATGCCGCCGGCCTCGATGCGCTGGCCGCGCAATGCGTGGCCGTCACCACCGAGTTCGAGAACGTGCCGGCGGACAGCCTGTCGCGCCTGGCGCAAGCCGTGTTCGTGGCACCCAACGCCCATGGCGTGTCCGTCGCGCAGGACCGTATTGCCGAGAAATCGTTCTTCGTGGCGTGCGCGCCGAAATCGGGCGTGATGCCGGCGCCGCACAAGGTCATCGCGTCGTTCGAGGATATCGACGCGATCGACGACAACCTGCTGCCCGGCATCCTGAAGACCGTGCGCATGGGCTACGACGGCAAGGGCCAGGTGCGCGTGAAGAGCCGTGACGAAGTGCGTGCCGCGTTCGAAGGCATGGGCGAAGTCACCTGCCTGCTCGAGAAGATGCTGCCGCTGGCGTATGAAGTCTCCGTGCTGACGGCGCGCGGTGCCGATGGCGAATCGGTGGTCTACCCGATCGCCGAGAACGTGCACCGCGACGGCATCCTGTTCACGACGACGGTGCCGGGGCCGAATGTATCCGCCGATAGCGCTCGCAAGGCGCAGGACGCGGCGCGCGCCATCGTGGCCGAACTGGGCTACGTGGGCGTGCTGTGCATCGAGTTCTTCGTGCTCACCGATGGCACGCTGGTGGTCAACGAGATGGCGCCACGGCCGCACAACAGCGGGCACTACACGATCGACGCCTGCGTGACGAGCCAGTTCGCCCAGCAGGTGCGGGCGATGGCGAAATTGCCGCTGGGCGACGTGCGCCAGCATTCGCCGGCCGTGATGCTGAACATCCTGGGCGACGTGTGGTTCGACGGCGAAAGCGAAAGCGAACCGGCGTGGGACAAGGTCGTCGCGCTGCCCGGCGCCTGCCTGCACCTGTACGGCAAGGACGATCCCCGCCCGGGCCGCAAGATGGGCCATGTCACCTTCGTTGCGCCCACGCTGGCGGAAGCACAGCGGCAACTGGACGCCGCCTGCCGCATCCTGGGTATCGCACCGTGACGGAACAGGCGATCCTCGACGCCGCCGCGCGCCTGGAAGCGGGCGCTCTGGTGGCATTTCCCACCGAGACCGTGTACGGCCTCGGTGCGGATGCGGAAAACCCGGCCGCGGTGGCCGCCATCTACGCGGCCAAGGGCCGGCCGCAGGATCACCCGGTGATCGTGCACGTGGCGCCGGGCGCCGACCTCGATTACTGGGCGGCCGACGTGCCGGACGAAGCCCGCAAGCTGGCCCGGGCTTTCTGGCCGGGACCGCTGACGATGATCGTCAAGCGCCATGCGCACATCCCCGATGCCGTCTCCGGCGGGCAGGACACGGTGGGCATCCGCTGCCCGTCGCACCCGGTGGCGATGGCGCTGCTGGCCGCGTTCAAGGGCGGCAAGGGCGGTGTCGCCGCGCCGTCGGCCAACAAGTTCGGCAATGTCAGCCCGACCACCGCGCAGCATGTGCGGGACGAGTTCAATGAGGAATTCGGCGCCGGTGCGATGACGGTGCTCGATGGCGGTGCCAGCCAGGTCGGCATCGAATCGACGATCGTCGACCTGTCGCGGCTGGCCACGCATGGCCCGGTGCTGCTGCGCCCCGGCCATATCGGCGCCGCCGAGATCGCCGCCGTGATCGGCGCCATGCCGGCCGCGCCGGATGCCGCCGCGCCGCGCGCCTCGGGCACGCTGGAATCGCATTACGCGCCGAAGGCCCCGGTGGCGCTGGCCGATACCGCGCGGCTGCCCAGCCTGCTGACGACGCTGGCCGGCCGTGGCCGCCATGTCGCCGTGATCCGCTATTCGCCGATGCTGGTGCAGGCCAGTGCGCAGGAGTTGCTGCCGAACGAGCCCGCCGGTTATGCCTTCGGCCTGTACGCGGCGCTGCGCACGATGGACCGCGCCGATGTCGAACTGATCCTCGTCGAAACCCCGCCGCAGCACGATGCGTGGCTCGGCATCAACGACCGCCTGCGGCGCGCCGCCTTCGGCTCGGCCGGCATCATCGACCGTTTCCTGACGGCGGAGTGACCACCCCGGCAGTGTTGTTTTTGCCAAATTACCCTTGTGCTACCAGGACCGGGGCTGGCATATTAGCTGGATTGTGAATAGTACATACGTGCTATTAAAAAGATAACGCTTCAGATAACAATTAGATCCAGGGAGACTCCATGCGACACATGAAACTCGCGCTTGCCGTGATGGCCGGCGCCATCCTTGCGGCCTGCGGCGGCAACAGCGGCGACCCGCAGCCCGGTGCCCAGGTCAACAAGGTCAAGTTCGCGTCGCAGGTGAGTTTCGGCGACAGCCTGTCCGATCTTGGCACGTACAACGTCGGTGGCGTGAAGGCACTGGGCGGCGGCAAATACACGATCAATGGCGACAGCACGGCGGCCAACGCTGCACTGACCGGCAAGAACTGGACCGAGCTGATGGCGGCCCAGTTCGGCCTGCCGGCCCCATGCCCGGCCCAGACCGGCCTCGACGGCGATGCCGCGCTGGGCTTCTCGGTGCCCGTCACCAACCATGCGGAGTGCTTCAGTTATGCGCAGGGCGGGGCGCGGGTGACCAACCCGGTCGGCGCCGGCCACAAGCTGACAGGCAGCCCGCTCGGCGCGCTGACCGTGCCCGTGGTCACCCAGGTCAAGAACCACCTGGCGAAAACCGGCGGCAAGTTCAAGGGCGACGAAGTGGTCTTCGTGATGGCCGGCGGCAACGATGTCCTCGTCAACCTGGCCCAGCTTTCCAGCGCCGCCACGGCGGCCGGTACCGCGGCGGGCCAGCAAGCCTTCGGCACCAGCCTGGCCACCCAGCTGGCGGCCGGCGCCACCAATCCGGCCACCGCCGGTCCGGCGATCGGCCTGGCCATCGCCACCGAGAGTGCGCGCAGCGGCAGCACGCAGGCGTCGATCGTGCAGGCCGCCGTGACCGCGGCGGTCCAGGCCGGCAATACGAAGGCGCCGGCCAGCCTCGCCACGATCGTCGAGGCGGCCACCAAGGCAGCCGGCACGGCCGGCGCGCAAGCGGGCGCCGATTACGTGGCCGCGCAAGCCCCGGCCATGGTCGCCGCGCTGGCCACCGCCGGCGCCGAGCTGGCCACGCTGGTCAAGTCGCAGATCCTCGGCAATGGCGCCGGCTACGTCGTCGTCAACAACCTGCCGGACGTGGCCAGCACGCCGGCCGGCCGGGCGCGCGATGCCAATGTCCGCGCGCTGATCGACAAGATGGTGCAGGCGTTCAATGCCCAGCTGGTGTCCGCCCTGGGCAGCGAGAGCAAGGTGGTGATCGTGGATGTGTACGCCGTCAGCCATGACCAGGCCACCAATCCGGGACCGTACGGCCTGACCAATGTCACCGAGCCGGCCTGCGACCTGGAGTCGCCGAAGAACCCTCTGGGCAGCTCGCTGGGCTGCACCGCCGCGAGCCTGGAGTCCGGCGATGTCAGCCATTACTCGTATGCCGATGAAGTGCACCCGACGCCGTTCAACAACCTGCTGCTGGCACGCTTCGTGTCGCGCTCGCTGGTGACCAAGGGCTGGCTGTAGGCCGCACGGAGAAATCACATGAACAAGACCACTACCGCCGTCAAGCTGCTGGCCCTGGGCAGCACCCTCGTCGCCATGCTGGGCGCCGTCCCGAACGCCGCGGCGCAGGCCCGGGGCGACTGGACCGTCAAGGC
This sequence comes from Pseudoduganella sp. SL102, assembly GCF_027856995.1. Classification (NCBI taxonomy): domain Bacteria; kingdom Pseudomonadati; phylum Pseudomonadota; class Betaproteobacteria; order Burkholderiales; family Oxalobacteraceae; genus Pseudoduganella; species Pseudoduganella sp. SL102. The sequence goes on along the minus strand of NZ_CP115554.1, from coordinate 7,088,716 downwards.
CGGCTTCAACAAGATCACGCCGAAAGTGGAGAGCGGCAACGTGTCCGCCCCGGCGCTGCCGAACACCAAGGCCGACGTGGGCACGGATTCCAAGCCGATCCTGAACCTGGCCTACTTCATCACCGACAACATCGCCGCCGAGCTGGACATGGGCGCGCCGTACCGCCACAAGCTGTTCGGCGCCGACGCGATTGCCGGCACGGGGCAGCTGGGCACGGTGGACGTGCTGCCGCCCACGCTGTTCGCGCAATACCGCCTGTTCGGGCCGGATGCCGTGTTCCGCCCGTACGTGGGCCTCGGCATCACTTATGCCTACTTCCGCCGCGAGCGGGGCTCGGCGCAGCTGACGGCCGTGCTGAACACGGGCGGCCCGGCCGCCACGTTCTCGCTGGAGTCGAAATGGGCGGCGAGCGCCCAGCTGGGCGCCAGCTTCCGGCTCAACGAGCGCTGGTCGCTCGACGGCGGCGTGATCAAGACCAGGCTGCGCACCACGGCCACCTATTCGACCGGCCAGACGCAGGCGATGAAGCTCGATCCGGTGGCGGTCAACCTGGGCGTCACGTTCAAGTTCTGAGCCGGGCACCATGCCCCCGGGAAGCCGGCCGCGTGCCGGCTTTTTTACGTGCCGGAACGGCGGCGCCGCGCGGCGGCCCGCTTCGCTATACTCGCCACACATGAGTTTCAAGGAGAGCTCCAGCATGCCCCGCACACCCGCAGCGTTCCTGGCCGAGGGCGGCGCCGTCGGCGCGCTGATGCGCGGCCATGACTGGTCCACCTCGCCACTGGGGCCGCCGGAACACTGGCCGCTGGCGCTGCGCACCGTGGTCGGGCTGATGCTCAATTCGGCCTTCCCGATGTTCGCCGCGTGGGGCCCGCAACTGGCGTTCCTGTACAACGATGCCTACGTGGATGTCCTCGGCCGCAAGCACCCGCAGGCGCTGGGCCGGCCGTTCCACGAGGTGTGGGCCGACATCTGGCACGATATCTCGCCCATTGTCGACGAAGCGATGGCCGGCCGCGCCACCTACCACGAGAACCTGCTGCTGACGATGCACCGCAAGGGCTACGACGAGGACACCTGGTTCACCTTCTCGTATTCGCCGATGCGCGACGAGGATGGCAGCGTGGCGGGGGTGTTCTGCGCCTGCACGGAAACCACCGAGCAGGTGCTGTCGGAGCGCCACCGCGCCGAGGAAATCGGGCGCATGCGGCGGCTGTTCCAGCAGGCGCCCGGCATTCTCGCGGTGGTACTCGGGCCGGACCACGTGTTCGAGATCGCCAACGATGCCTATCTGCGGCTGGTGGGGCGCGACGACATCGTCGGGCGGGCCGTCGCCGAGGTGCTGCCGGAAGTGCGCGACCAGGGCTTCATCGCGCTGCTGGACGATGTCTACCGCACCGGCGAGCCGCACGTCGGCCACGAGATGCCGGTATTGCTGCGGCGCCGGCCGGACAGCGAGCTCGAAGAACGTTTCGTCAACTTCATCTACCAGCCGATCCGCGACCATCGGGGCACCGTCTCCGGCATCTTCGTCGAAGGCAGCGACGTCACCGCCGCCGTGCTGGCGATGCGCGCGCTGCGGGAAGCCAATTCACGCAAGGATGAATTCCTGGCCATGCTGGCGCACGAACTGCGCAACCCGCTGGCGCCGATCGCCGCGGCGGCCGAGCTGCTGCGGCTCGGCACGCCGGATGCCGCGCGTATCGACAAGACCAGCGCCGTCATCACGCGGCAGGTCGAGCACATGACGAAGCTGGTCGACGACCTGCTCGATGTGTCCAGGGTCACGCGCGGGCTGGTCACGCTGCGGCGCGAAACGCTCGACTTCTGCGCCGTGGTGGGCGAAGCTGTCGAGCAGGCCGCTGCTCTGATGCAGGCCAAGCGGCACCGCGTCACCGTCGAGCTGCCGGACCAGCGGCCCTGGGTCAATGGCGACCGCACGCGCCTGATCCAGGTGCTGTCGAACCTGCTCAACAACGCCGCCCGCTACACGCCCGATGGCGGCAGCGTGGCCGTGCGCGTGACCGCGGACGCGCGAGAGGTGCGCGCCACCGTCGAGGATAGCGGGATCGGCATCGGCCCCGGCCTGTTGCCGCAGGTATTCGACCTGTTCACGCAGGCCGAACGTTCGCCCGACCGCTCGCAGGGTGGCCTCGGCCTGGGGCTGGCACTGGCGAAGACGCTGATCGAATTGCAGGGCGGCCATGTGAGCGCACACAGCGCGGGCGCCGGGCAGGGCAGCCGCTTCACGGTATGCCTGCCGCGCGCCGAGCGGCCCGAAGCCGGCGTGGCGGGCGCCGATGCCGGCGAGGAGCCGCGCGGTGCCCGGCGGCGCCACCTGATGGTGGTGGACGACAATGTGGACGCCGCGCAGATGCTGGCGCTGCTGCTGGAAGCGGCCGGGCACTCGGTGGCGGTGTGCAACGATGCCAGGGAAGCGCTGGGCGCCGTGGTGGCCAGCCCGCCCGCGCTGCTGTTCGTCGATATCGGCTTGCCGGGCATGGACGGCTATGAACTGGTGCGCCGCCTGCGGCAGTTACCGGAAACGGCCAGGGCCTGCATCGTCGCCATCACCGGCTATGGCACGCCGCAGGACCGGGCGCGGGCGCTGGAAGCGGGTTTCGACGAGCACCTGGTCAAGCCGGTCCATCCGAAGGCGCTGTACGGCATCCTGGCGCGGCTGGCCGCGCACTAGCGGTTCCCCCGGGCCTGCAGCAGGGTTCAGGCTGCCGGTACGTGCAGCCCGCCCAGCCGGCCGCCATGGAACACGAGCGGCTCGCGCGGGTTGAATTCGCAATGCTCCACTTCGCCGACGAAGATCACATGGTCGCCTTCCGGATAGCGGCTGCGGTTGTGGCATTCGAACCAGGCCGTGCAACCCTTCAGCACCGGGTGGCCGGTGCGCGACAGCTCGAACTCGACCTGGCCGAACGGATCTTCCGTGCGCGTCGAAAACAGCTTGGCCAGGTGGCCCTGGTCGGCGGCCAGGATATTGATCACGTAATGCGAATTGCCCGAGAAGACCGGCATGCTGGACGCCTGCGACTTCAGGCTCCACAGCACCAGCGGCGGATCGAGCGAGACGGAATTGAACGAGCTGGCCGTGAGGCCGCGAAAGGTGCCGTCCGCCAGCCGGGTGGTGATGACGGTGACGCCGGTGGCGAATTGCGACAGCGCCTGCCGGAAATGCCCGCTATCGAAGGCGGGCGAGGCGGCGCGTGGGGAACTGGTATTCATCCGGGCATTATGCCAAAGTTTGCGCAAGCCGAGCGCGGCGCCGGAAACGGTTGCAAGGCTGCAAGAAGGGAAATAGTGCCGCAGGCGGCAACGTTTTCGCAATTGCTTTACAGTAGTGCTCCATAGAACAGCAAGAGAACAGTGAGGATCGTATGGCGCAGAGCGAAATCGCCGTGCTGGGCGGCGGGTGTTTCTGGTGCACGGAAGCCGTGTATCTCGAGGTCAAGGGGGTCACCAGGGTGGAGTCGGGTTATACGGGCGGCCAGCAGCCGAACCCGACCTATGAGCAGGTGTGCGCGGGCACGACCGGCCACGCGGAAGTGGTGCGCCTGGAATTCGATCCCGACGTGATCAGCTACCGCGACATCCTGGAGATCTTCTTCACGATCCACGATCCCACCACGCTCAACCGCCAGGGCAACGACGTGGGCACGCAATACCGCTCGGTGGTGTATTTCCAGTCGCCGGAGCAGGAAGCGACCGCGCGGCAGGTGATCGCCGAAATGGCCCATGTGTGGGACGCGCCCATCGTGACCGAACTGTCGCCGGCACAGCCTTACTTCAAGGCCGAGGACTATCACCAGAACTACTTTGCCCAGCATCCGCTGCAGGGCTATTGCGCCTTCGTGGTGGGCCCGAAGGTGGCCAAGTTCCGCAAGATGCACAGCGCGCGGCTGAAATAGGCGGTTGCAGAGTCAAGCACGCTTGCAGGAACACGATCGCTCGGGGCCACGCCAATTCGACGGCCCCGCCGGGCGGTAGTTCGTTTCGAGTAGGTCAGGGCTGGATCCTGCCCTTGCTCCAGCGCCCATCCGCCTGCAGCGTATACACGATCCGGTCATGGAAGCGCGAGGCGCGCCCCTGCCAGAACTCGATCCGTTCGGGCACCAGGCGATATCCGCCCCAGTGCGCCGGCCGTTGCGGCTTGCCTTCCGCCTGCGCGCCGCCATCAGGACTGGCCTGCAGGCGCGCTTCCACGGCCGCGAAATTCGCTTCCATGTCGGCCCGGCTGGCGATCGGCGCGCTTTGCATCGAGGCGATCGCCGACAGCTGGCTCTTCAGGGGGCGGCTATGGAAATACGTGTCGCTTTCCACCGCCGAGGTGCGCTCCACGCGCCCCTCGATGCGCACCTGGCGCTCCAGTTCGGGCCAGAAGAACAGCAGGGCGGCATGGGGATTCTGTGCCAGCTGCTGGCCTTTCTGGCTCTCGTAATTGGTGTACCAGGTAAAACCGCGCGCATCGAACTGCTTGATCAGCACGATGCGGGACGATGGCTTGCCGTCGCTGCCCACCGTGGCCACGCTCATCGCGTTGGGCTCGTTCACCTGCGCCTTCATGGCCTCCTCGAACCATTTGCCGAACTGCGCCACGGGATCGGCCAGCGTGTCGTCCTCGGCAAGGCTGGCGCGCCCGTAATCCATGCGCAGGTCGGCCAGCGCGATGCCGCCCACCGCCGTGCTGCCTTTGGCGAGGACAGTCGGCTCGATGCCGCGCCGGCGTCCCATCGATTCGCCCAGCACGGCCATCTGTTCCGGGCTGAACAGGCGTTTCGCCATCGGCGCGATATGGCCTTCTTCCGTTTCCATGTGCCCCGTGTACATGCGCACGAAGGTGTTCACGGCATCGGCCGAGAGTTCGGTGCCGGAGCCGTTGGCGATCTTGTCGAGCTGGCCATCGAGCAGATGCCACGCCTCGTCCATCTGCTGGTGCTGGGCCAGGATCTCGGGACGCAGCCGGCGCACCGTTTCCAGGTCGGCGCCGCTGGCTGTCGCGTCCAGCATCGGCAGCAGGTCGACTTCCTCGTCGGCATGGTGCAGGGGGGCCGCCGTGTTGAAGTATTTCTGCACCGCCTGCGCCGCCTGTTGCGCCGCCGCGTCCGCGCCATGCTGCGGCAGGTGGGTCAGCAGGTTTTGCAAGGTCGCCAGCTGCTTGCGGATCTTGTCGTGGCAATGCTTCAGCATGGCGATCGGCTGGTCGAAGCCGGGGGCGGGGGCGAGGAGGAGATCTGTCATGGCGGCATCCTTGGTTCGGAACGACGGATTGTAGAATAATCCTTCGGGCCGCGTCCGTTAAAATGGGCGGATGAACGACATCATCCCATCTTCTCCAGGCCCCGGCGAGCACATCATTGACGAACACATCAGTGACGAGAACATCATTGACGAACACGACGTCGACTTCGACCGGCGTTTCGGCGGCATCGCCCGGCTGTACGGGGCGGCGGCCCTGGAACGGTACCGCGCCGCGCATGTCTGCGTGATCGGCGTCGGCGGCGTCGGTTCGTGGATCGTCGAGGCGCTGGCGCGCAGCGCCATCGGCCGCCTCACGCTGATCGACCTGGACAACGTTGCCGAATCGAACATCAACCGCCAGATCCAGGCGCTCACCGGCACCGTGGGCATGGCCAAGGTCACCGCGCTGCGCCAGCGCATCGCCCAGATCAATCCGTATTGCCAGGTGACCGAGATCGAGGACTTCGTCACGCCCGACAACCTCGAGGAAATGATCGGCGGCCACGATTACGACTACGTGATCGACGCCATGGACAACACGCAGGCGAAGACGGCGCTGGTGCACTACTGCCGCACGCGCGGCATCCGCCTGATCATGATCGGCAGTGCCGGCGGCCAGACCGACCCTACCAAGATCGAGGTGCGCGACCTGGCCAGGACGGAACAGGAACCGCTGCTGAAGAAGGTGCGGCGCCGGCTGCGCAGCCAGTTCCACTATCCGCCGAACGGCAAGAACAAGCTGGGCGTGGATGCCGTGTTCTCGATGGAGCCGCTGAAGTTTCCCGAGACGGGCGACGTGTGCGAAGTCGATCCGGACGATGCGCCGCCCGCCAAGGCGGGCCTCACCGGCATCAACTGCGCGGGGTTCGGTTCGGCGATGGTGGTGACGGCCACGTTCGGCATGGTGGCCGCCGGGCATGTGCTCAGGAAGCTGGCGGAAGAAGAGGCGCCGGCGGATCTGCCGGTGGGCCAGCCGGAGTAGTAGCGGACACCTGCTGGCGCTCCACCGGCACGTAGCGCCCGTCCGGCAGCGATTCCACCAGCACGGCACGGTCCACGGCCCACTCCACCGGCGCTGCCGGCACCTCGGGCGGCGCCTGTTTCGCCTCCCGCGCCAGGGTCACGTGCGGCTTGAACGCGCCATGCGTGGCGGCGGAAAAGCCGGCCGCTTCCAGTTCCCGCACCAGCTCGTCATGCAGCGCCACGAGTGCGGCCGGCACCTGCGTCATGCCGGCCCAGGCGATGCGCGGCCGCGCGAAGTAGCCGTAGCAGTCGATCGCGAGCCGCAACGGCGGTACGGCGAGCCGGTCGCGGATGGCGAGCAGCGCAGGCACGGCATCGGCCGGTACCTGGCCGAGGAAGGCCAGTGTCAGGTGCAGCTTGGCGGGCGGCGTGCGCCTTCCCGCGACGGGTGCCTGCAGCGCGGCCAATGCGGCGCGCGCCGCCTCATCCGGCCACAGGGCAAAGAAAAGCTTGCGCGTGGCGCCGGCGTTTGGCCGGTCTTCAGGTTCATTTGCTATCATGTTGCCGCCTCAAAACCCAGTACAGAAAGAATACATGATGACCCGTCTGTCCGCTCCAGTGCTGTCCCTCCTGCTGTGCGCCGCCTCGTTCGCGCATGCCCAGACCCCGTCCGCCGCGCCGGAACAACCGGCGCAACCGGCACAACCCGCACAACCCGCACAACCGGGCGCCGCGCAGGAAGCGCCTCCTGCCGCCCAGGAAGCGCCCGCCGGCCCGGTGGTGCCCGGCTCCGCCACGATCGGCCCCGCCGCGGAACAGCTGATCGTCAACGACAGCAAGGTTGGAACCGGCCGTGAAGCGGTCACCGGCGGCACCGTGTCGGTCCACTACACGGGCTGGCTGTACCGTCCGATGGCGCGCGGCCACAAGGGCCGCAAGTTCGATTCCTCGCGCGACCGCGGTGAACCGCTCGAGTTCCGCCTCGGCGCCGGCCAGGTCATCAAGGGCTGGGAGCAGGGCGTGGCCGGCATGAAGATCGGCGGCAAGCGCACGCTGATCATCCCGTCGAACCTGGCTTACGGCGCGCGCGCCATGCCGGGCATCCCGGCCAACTCGGCACTGATCTTCGACGTCGAACTGCTCGACGTGAAGTAATTCGCGGCGGTACACTGGGTTCTCCCATTGTTGATGCGGAGACCCTTCATGAACGTTGCGAATGATGTCACTGCGCTGATCGGCAATACGCCGCTGGTGCGCATAAACCGGCTGGCACAAGGCGCCCCGGCGCAGATCCTGGCCAAGCTGGAGTTCTACAATCCCGCCCACAGCGTGAAGGACCGCATCGGGCTGTCGATGATCGCGGCGGCCGAACAGGCCGGCCTGATCAGGCCCGATACGGTGATCCTCGAACCGACCAGCGGCAATACCGGCATCGCGCTGGCGATGGTCTGCGCGGCGCGCGGCTACAAGTGCACGCTGGTGATGCCGGAAACCATGAGCCGCGAACGGCGCACGCTGCTGCGCGCGTATGGCGCCGAGCTGGTGCTCACGCCGGGCGCCGAAGGCATGGTCGGCGCGATCCGCCGCGCCGAGGAAATGGCGCACGCCGATCCGCGCTACCTGATGCCGCAGCAATTCAACAATCCCGCCAATCCCGAGATCCACCGCCGTACCACCGCCGAGGAAATCTGGCGCGACACGGATGGCCGCGCCGACATCCTCGTGGCCGGCGTGGGGACCGGCGGCACGATCACCGGCGTGGGCGAGGTGATCCGGGAACGCAAGCCATCGTTCCAGTGCATTGCCGTGGAACCGGAAGCGTCGCCGATCCTGTCGAAAGGCACCAAGGGGCCGCACCCGCTGCAGGGCATCGGCGCCGGCTTCGTGCCGGCGGTATTGAACACCCATGTCTACAGCGAAGTGGTCGCCGTGAAGAACGAGGACGCCTTCGACTTCGCGCGCCGTGCCGCGCGCGAGGAAGGCCTGCTGGTGGGCATCTCGGCCGGTGCCGCGCTGTGGGCCGCCGTGCAGGTGGCGCGCCGGCCGGAAAATGAAGGCAAGCTGATCGTGACGATCATTCCCTCGTTCGGCGAGCGGTACCTGAGCACGCAGCTGTTCGCGGGGCTGGCCGATCAGTGAGGGTGAGCGTGGCCGTGGCCGCGACCCGGGTCGTGGTCATGGTCATGGCCATGGTTGTGGGCATGTCCCTGTGCGTGGTCATGATCGTGGTCGTGGCCGTGGTCGTGGCCGTCATCCTCACGGTCGTGATCCCCATGCCCATGATCGCCATCCTCGTGCGCCTGCCCGTGCTCATGCCCGTGTCCGTGCTCGTGCTCGTGCTCATTCTCTTGTGCATCCGGCGCCAGGCAGCAGGCATGCGCCGTCGTGCCCAGCTCCGTCTGCAAGGTGCTGTGGTGGATCGCGAACTGCTCGCGCAGCCCGCGCGCGATGCCATCCATCGCCACGTCGCCGGGGTAGCCGTCCGGCATGACCAGGTGCGCGGTCAGCGCCGTTTCCGTCGTGCTCATCGACCAGATATGCATGTCGTGCACGTCCGTCACGCCGGGCCGGGTGCGCAGGAACTGTTCCACCTTGCCTGAATCGACGTTGTCCGGCACCGCCGCCATCATCATCCGCAGCGATTCCTTCAGCAGCGACCAGGTGCCGGCCACGATCATCACCACGATACCCAGGCTGACCAGCGGGTCGAGCCGGATCCAGCCGGTGAACATCACGACCAGGCCTGACACCAGCACGCCGAGCGAGATCGCGGCATCGGCCGCCAGGTGCAGGTAGGCGCCGCGGATATTCAGGTCGTCCTTGCTGCCCTTCATGAACAGCCACGCCGAGATGCCGTTGACGAGGATGCCGATGCCGGCCACCACCGACACCGTGCTGCCATGCACCGGCACCGGATCGATCAGCTGCAGCACGGCTTCCCACGCGATGGCGCCGCAGGCCACCATCAGCAGCATGCCGTTGAACAGCGCGGCCAGCATCGAACTGCTGCGCAGCCCGTAGGTATAGCGGGAGGATGGCTCCCGCTTGGCCAGGATCGCGGCGCCCCAGGCCAGCATCAGGCCCAGCACGTCCGACAGGTTATGCCCCGCATCGGCCATCAGCGCCGTGGAATTGGCCAGGAAGCCGTAGCTGAATTCCACGGCCACGAACAGCGCGTTCAGCGTGATCGCGATGGCGAATGCGCGGCCATGGTCGGCCGGGGCGCCATGGTGGTGATGGTGACCATGCCCGTGCCCGTGCCCGTGCCCGTGGTCATGGTGGTGGTGGTGGCCGCTCATACGTCGTTTCCGGTGGAGGGTTCGGCGATATGCTCGAGCATGTCGCGCAGGACACCGCTGATGTGCGCATCGGCGGTCGAATAAAACACCTGCTTGCCCTGGCGCTCGGCCTTGACGATGCGGGCGGCGCGCAGCAGGCGCAGGTGGTGGCTGACCAGCGAGCTGGAAAGCTCCAGCGTTGCGGCGATCTCGCTGACGGCGATCGGCGCGGCCACGCAGGCAAGCACGATGCGCAGGCGGGTGGGATCGCCCAGGAGGTGGAACAGGTCGGCCAGCTGGGCCACCGACTCTTCATGGATGGAAATCTGGTTCATCTCGTCTGGCGCATCACGGGCAATCTCATCGATAACATTTGAATAGGTGTTCACATATTAGTCGCACCCGAACAACGGCGCAAGCCGCGACGATGTTTCCGTAACGCAAAAGTGTTATGATCGGCGGCTGGCAAGATGCCTTATGGAAAGACTTATGCAGGACAGTGGAATAAACGCTATCGACGCGCTCGCCTACACGAGCTGGAACGCTCGACCGGAGATGGCGCTGACGCTGACCTACTCCTTCCTGGCCACGCCGCCGGCCAGCGCCAGCGCCGATGACCGCCATGGCTTCGTGCCGATGACCACGGGGCAGCAGGATGCCGCGCGCGTGGCAATGGGCACCTGGTCCGCGGTGGCCAATGTCACCTTCGTCGAAGTGGCGACCGGCGGCCGGCTGCTGATGGGTGTGAACGACCAGGGCGATACGAGCGGCGCCTACGCCTACTATCCGAATCCGGGCGGCGTCTCGGCGCTGTACCTGAACGACCAGTCGTACAACCGGATCTTCACGCCGGGCAGCTATGGCGCCTATGTGCTGATCCACGAACTGGGCCATTCGCTGGGACTGAAACACCCCGGCAACTACAACGCGGGCGGTGGCGGCGCGCCCGGCCCGTACCTGCCGCTCGCCACGGACAACGCCGACTACACGCTGATGTCGTACTACGAGGGCAGCAGCACCGGCATCAACGGCAAGTTCGCGGTCACGCCCATGCTGTACGACGTGCTGGCGATCCAGTACCTGTATGGCGCCAACACGGCCTACCGTACCGGCGACGACGTCTACACCTTCGGTAGGGCGGCCGCCCCGTCATGCATCTGGGATGCCGGCGGCGTCAACACATTCGATTTTTCCACCTGCACGGCCGCCACGCTGATCGACCTGAACGAAGGCGCATTCAGCGAGACCGCCGCGGGCCTGCGCAACGTGTCGATCGCATATGGCGTGGAAGTGCACGCCGCGCGCGCCGGCGACGGCGGCTCGACGATCATCGGCAACGACCTGGGCGACACCATCACGGGCGGCGCCGGGATCGACGATGTGTATGGCGGCGCCGGGCGGGACAGCATCACCGGCGGCGCCGGCAACGACAGCCTGCGCGGTGGCGCCGGCAACGACCGGCTGGACGGCGGCAGCGGCAACGACTTCATGTCGGGCGGCGCCGGCGACGATGACTACGTGGTCGGCAGCCAGGGCGACGTGGTGGTCGAAAGCGCGTCTGGCGGCAACGACACCGTGTGGACCACGCTGGCCGCCTATGCGCTGGGCGGCGGCATCGAGACGCTGCGCTACAGCGGCGGCGCGGCCGGCTTCGCGGGCACCGGCAATGCGCTGGCGAACAGCATCACGGGCGGCCTGGGCGCCGACCTGCTCGATGGCGGCGCCGGCAACGACACCCTGGCCGGCGGCGGCGGCGCCGATACCATCGATGGCGGCACCGGCACCGATACCGCCGTGCTGGCGGTGCGCTTCGACGCCACCACGCGCGTGCGCCTGGACGCCACCGACCTCCGTTTGACCGACAACGCCACTGGCGTCTCGGTCGTGCTGCGCAATATCGAAACCATCCTGTTCGACGGTGTCGCCTGGAGCTTCGACGAGGCGGCGGGCAGTGCCGGCGCCACCGGCACGGCGCTGGCCGACCTGCTGACCGGCGGCGCCACGGCCGACACGCTGCAAGGCCTGGGCGGCAACGACACGCTCGCCGGGCTGGCCGGCGACGACAGCCTCGATGGCGGCATCGGCAACGACAGCCTCGACGGCGGTGCCGGCAACGACACGCTGCTGTCCGCCAGCGGCCGGGACACCCTGGCCGGCGGCGATGGCGACGACCTGTACGGGATCGGCGCGAGCGGCGTCGTGATCGCCGAGCAGGCCGGCGGCGGGCACGATCGCGTCGACACCACGCTGGCGCGGCTGGTGCTGGCCGCCAACGTGGAAGACCTGGCCTTCACGGGCCGCGGCGGGTTCGGCGGCACCGGCAACGGCGCGGCCAACCTGGTCACGGGCGGCGGCGGCAACGATACCTTGTCCGGCCTGGCCGGCGACGATGTGCTGCACGGCGGCCTGGGCAACGACAGCCTGCTGGGCGGCGATGGCGACGATGCGTTGTCCGGCGAAGGCGGCCGGGACATGCTCGATGGCGGTGCCGGCAGCGACACCGCCTGGCTGGCCGGCACCGCCGGCGACTACCTCGTCACGCGCCCGAACGCGGCCAGCGTCGTGCTGACCGGCCTGGCCGGCTTGTCCGGCCACGTGGTCACGCTGCGCAACGTGGAGTTCGTCGACTTCGCCGGCACCACCATGGCGCTGGCCGACGTGGTGGCGGGCATCGTCAGCAACGGCGCCGACGTGCTGCCCGGTACCGCCGGCGCCGACACGCTCGACGGCAAGCTGGGCGACGACACGATGACCGGCCTGGGCGGCGACGATACCTACGTGGTCGATGCGGCCGGCGACGTCGTCGCCGAAGCCACCGGCGGCGGCACCGATACCGTGCGCGTGGCGCTGGCGAAAGGCCTCTACACGCTGGCGCAGCATGTCGAGCACGCCATCGTCACGGGCACCGGCGCGGTCGCGGTCACCGGCAACGACAGCGGCAACCGGCTGGCGGGCAACGCCGCGGCCAATACGCTGGCCGGCCTGGAGGGTGACGACAGCCTCGACGGTGGCGCCGGCAACGACCGGCTCGACGGCGGCGCCGGCGACGACACGCTGGCCGGCGGCGCCGGGCTGGACACGCTGGCCGGTGGCGCGGGCGATGACCGCTACGTCATCGATGTGGCCGGCGACATCGTCACCGAGACGGACGGCGGCGGCCGCGATACCGTGCAGACGGTGCTGGCCAGCTGGACCCTGGCGCAGCATGTCGAGGACCTGGCCGGCACGCAGGCCGGCCTGGCATATCGCCTCACCGGCAACGGGCTGGACAATGCTATCGACGGCAACACCGGCAACGACGTTCTGGCCGGCGCCGGCGGCAACGACACGCTGCGCGGCGGCGCCGGCAAGGACAGCCTGGCCGGCGGCGACGGCGATGACCGCCTCGAAGGCGGCACCGGCAGCGACACGCTCGATGGCGGCGCCGGCGACGACACGGCGGTATTCGCGAAGGCGCTGTCCGGCTATGCCCGGTCGCGGCCGGCGGCGGACGACTTGCGGCTGGTGGATACGGCAACGGGCGAGATCATCCTCGTGCGCCATACGGAATCGTTTGAATTTGCCGGCGTGGCGGCGACGCTGGCCGAGCTGCAGGTGGGCCTGGTCAGTACCGGCGACGACATGCTGACGGGTACCACGGGCGCCGATACGATCGATGGCCTGGCCGGCAACGACACCATGGCCGGCCTGGACGGCGACGATCTCTACGTGGTGGGCGCGGCGGGCGACGTGATCGTCGAGGCGCCCGGCGCCGGCACCGACACCGACGGGATCGCCATCGCCACCGCCGGCTTTGTCCATGCGCTGGCCGATGGCGTCGAACATGCGGCGATCACGTCGCGGGTGGCGGGCAGCATCACGGGCAATGCCGCCGCCAATGTACTGACCGGCAATGCCGCGGCGAATACCCTGGCCGGGGCGGCCGGCGACGACAGCCTCGATGGCGGCGCCGGCAGCGATTCCCTGCTGGGCGGGGAGGGCGACGACTTGCTGGCCGGCGGCAGCGGCAGCGATACGCTGGAGGGCGGCGTGGGCGACGACAGGTATGTCGTCGACACCGCTGGCGACCAGGTGGTGGAAATGGCTGGCGCCGGCTTCGATACGGTGCGCACGGCATTGGCGCGCTGGACGATGGCGGCGGACATCGAGCGGCTCGACTACACGGGTAGCAGCGCCTTCACCGGCACCGGCAATGCACTGGACAACTGGATCGGCGGTGGCCGCGGCGCCGATCGCCTGCTGGGCGGCGATGGCGACGACACGCTGGCGGGCGGGCTGGGCAGCGATACGCTGACGGGTGGTGCCGGCCACGATACCTTCGTGCTGCGCAGCGACGGCGGCAGCGCGGGTGGCGGTATCGATACTGTCGCCGATTTCGCCGTGCATACCGATCGCCTGCTGGTGGACGTGTCGGTACGCGGCATCGGCGACGACGATGCCGCGCTCGAGCATGCGGTGGCCATCGCCGCCGGCGAGCGCTTTGGTACGGAGGCGGAACTGGTCATCGTCAGCGGCGCCGCGGGCCCACTGTCGCTGGCCGGCGCCGCTGCCCTGGTCGGTTCGGCCGACGCCGCCTACGCGGTGGGCCAGGGCGCCCTGTTCGCGATCGGCAACGGCACGTCGACGGCGCTGTACCGCTTTGTCTCGGCGCAGGCCGACGCGGCGGTGTCGGCCGGCGAGCTGACGCTGATCGCGCAACTGGCCGGCGTGCCGGATACCACGGTCGAGGATTACGGGTTCATGCGCTGAACCGCTGCGCGGCGTTGGCCACGCGGCGGGATCGGGGCTCTTCCCGGATAAAGGCTAGTTCACGAAGCGCAGCAAGCCCTGCAGCGCGTGCACCACGGTCTGCTCGCGCACGGCGCGGCGGTCGCCGGAAAACACCAGCCGCTCGGTATGCACCGAGTCGCCATTGGCCCAGCCGAAACAGACGGTACCGACCGGCTTGCCCGGCACCGCGCCGGTGGGGCCGGCGATGCCCGTGGTGGACACGGCCAGGTGGGCATTGCTGTTGGCCAGCGCGCCCTGTGCCATGGCCGCCGCGACTTCCTCGCTGACGCTGCCGAACTGCGCGATCAGCGCGGCCGGCACTTCCAGCAACTCCGTCTTCGACGCATTCGAATAGCAGACGAAACCGCAATCGAACCAGCCGGTCGAGCCGGCGATCTCGGTGATCGCCTGCGACACGCCGCCCCCGGTGCACGATTCGGCAGTAACCAGAAGCAATTCCTTGTCCTGCAAGGCACGGCCCACCTGGGCGGCCAGTTCGTTGATGTCCGTACTCACTTGTAGCTCCTTCGGCAAAGAATGTCCGGGTCCATTCTAGCGCGCGGTATCGATTGCCGGCCACGCGCGCGGGAAAAAATTGTCGGGCCCGTGTTTGCGGCATGGGGCGCCAGCCAAAGTTGCGGCGCGGCCGGGAACTGGACGATAGAATAGGGCCAATCAATCACACGGGCGCGGCAACGTGGAACCTGGAATGCTCACCCGGAGGCAATGGCTGGCCGCCGCGCTTGCCGCGGCCATGCCCGCGGCGCGGGCCGATGGCGAACTGGAACGCCAGGTCAAGGCCGCCTTCCTGTACCGGTTCGGCGGTTTCGTCGAATGGCCGGCGCAGGCGTTCGTGCGTGCCGACAGCCCGCTCGTGATCGGCCTGCATGGCGCGGACGAGCTGGCCGCGCCGCTGGAACGCACGGTGAGCGGCCGCACCATCAACGGCCGCGCGCTGCAGGTGGTGAAATTAAAGAAGGACAGTGCGATGGGCGGCGAGCGCGCGCCGCACATCGCGTTTGTCGGCGCGCGGGACCGGGCTGCGGCGCAGGGCATGCTCGACGGCTGCCGCGACCTGCCGATCCTCACGGTATCGGACAGCGACCAGGTACATGGCATGGGCAGCGTCATCAATTTCCTCGTGGCCGGCGAACGGGTGCGCTTCGAAGTGTCGCTGAAGGCCGCCGCCGCGGCCCGGCTGCGCATCAGCGCGCGGCTGCTGGCGGCGGCCTATCGCGTGCAGGATGGTGAGGAAGAGCGTGGGCAGGAGCGCAGGCAGGTGCACGTGCGGCCGGGAGTGGCATCATGATCGCGCTGCGCTCGCTGCGCACCAAGCTGCTCGGCGTGATCGCGCTGGTGATGCTGCCGACCGTGCTGGTCTCGATCGGCACCATCGTCGCCTACGACCTGCACGTCTATGAGCAGACGATCACCGACGACATGACCACCCAGGCCGAGCTGATCGGCCACATGAGCGCGCCCGCGCTGTCGTTCGACGACGAGCGGCTGGCGCATGAAAACCTGGCGCTGCTGCGGCTGCGCCCGCAGGTCGAAGCGGGCGCCATCTACGACGCGGGCGGCCGGCTGGTGGCGCGCTACGCGGCGCAGGGCGAGCAGGGCACCGTGCCGGCGGCGCCGGGGCCGGAAGGCTTCCGCATCGAGGATGGCAAGCTGTACCTGTTCAAGCCCATCGCCGACAACGGCGAACTGCTGGGCACCGTATACCTGCGCGCCGACTATGAAGTGCTGGCGCGCTTCCTCGACTATATCGTGATCGGCATCGTCGCCGGCCTGCTGGCGCTGATCTGCGCGTGGCTGGTGACCCGGCGGCTCAACGACGTGATCACCCGGCCGATCCTGTCGATCGCCGACGTGGCGCGCGACGTGATCGCCACCGGCGACGTGTCGCGCCGCGCCGAGCGGCTGGGCGAGGATGAAGTGGCCGAGCTGGCCGGTTCGTTCAACCAGATGCTGGCCGATATCGAGGGCCGCAAGCGCGAGCTGGAAACCTCGAACCGGGAAATCGCCCGCGAATCGGAGCGCCGGCGCGAGGCGCAGCAGGAAGTCATGCGGCTGAACCAGGAACTGGAGCAGCGCGTGCACGAACGCACGCTGCAGCTGGAAATGGCCAACCGCGAGCTGGCCATGGCGATGGAGGAAGCCAAGAGCGCGAACCAGGCCAAGTCGGCGTTCCTGTCGTCGATGAGCCATGAACTGCGCACGCCGCTGAACGCGATCCTGGGCTTCGCGCAGATCCTCACGTCCGACAAGCTGCCCTCGACGCTGGCGCAAAAGAAGGAATTCGCCCAGCACATCCTGAAGTCCGGCCGGCACCTGCTCACGCTGATCAACGAAATCCTCGACCTGGCCAAGATCGAATCGGGCGCGGTGGCGCTGTCGATGGAGCCGGTGGCGCTGCCTGAAATGCTGCGCGAGTGCGAGGCGATGATGGCGCCGCTGGCCACCGAGCGCGGCATCCGCCTGCTGTTCCCGGAACGCTGCACCACCAATGTGACGGCCGACCGCACGCGGCTCAAGCAGGTGCTGCTGAACCTGCTCTCGAACGCCATCAAGTACAACCGCGAAGGCGGCGCGGTGGTGATCGACTGTGCCGCCTCCGGGCCCGGGCTGCTGCGCGTGTCGGTGCAGGACACCGGCATGGGCCTGCGGCCGGAGCAGGTGCGCATGCTGTTCCAGCCGTTCAACCGGCTGGGCCAGGAAGCCGGCGTGGAAGAGGGCAGCGGCATCGGCCTGGTCGTCACCAAGCGCCTCGTCGAGCTGATGGGCGGCACGATCGGCGTCACCAGCAGCCCCGGGGTGGGCAGCATGTTCTGGGTCGAGCTGAAGACCACCGAGCCGGTGCCGGTGCCGGCGACCCCTGTCGCGGCCGCGCCGCCGCCCGGCATGGCCGCGCCGGCGCGCGACAGCGTCACCCTGCTGTACGTGGAAGACAACCCGGCCAACCTGAAGCTGGTACAGGAAATCATCCGCTTCCGGCCCGAGCTGCGCCTGCTGTCGGCGCCGGATGGCCAGCTGGGCCTGGAACTGGCGCGAGCCCACCTGCCGGACATGATCCTGCTCGACATCAACCTGCCGGGCATGGACGGCTTCGAAGTGCTGCGCCTGTTGCGTTCCGACCCGCGCACCGCCGGCATTCCGGCCATCGCCCTGACAGCCAACGCGATGCCGCGCGACGTGGAACGGGGAATTGCGGCAGGATTCTTCCGCTACCTGATCAAGCCGATCAATATCGACGAGTTCACGGAAGCGATCAATAGCACGCTGAGCACGCTCGGTACGCCTGCCGCGCTCGGCCGGACCGGCACCGCGGGCGACGGCGGCAACGACCGTGGCAACGACCGTGGCAATGACCACGCTACCGGCGAGCGGCAGGCCCAGCTGCTCAGGGAAAAGAAGGAGGAGTCATGATCAGCCGGGCCGATATCCAGAACGCGAGCATCCTGATCGTCGACGACCAGCCCGTCAACGTGCAGCTGCTGGAATACCTGCTGCAGTCGACGGGCTACACGCACGTCAGTTCCACCACCGATCCGCGCGTGGTGGCGGGGTGGCACGAGCAATACAACTACGACATCATCATCCTCGACCTGCAGATGCCCGGCATGGACGGCTTTGCCGTGATGGCTGCCTTGCGTCCGCTCGAGCCGGACGGCTACCTGCCGGTGCTGGTGGTGACCGCCGAGCCGGACAAGAAGCAGGCCGCGCTGGACGCCGGCGCGCGCGACTTCGTCAGCAAGCCGTTCGACCCGGTCGAAGTGCTGACGCGGATCCGCAACCTGATCGAAGTGCGGCTGATGCAGCGCGAAGCCAGGTTCCACAACATCGTCCTGGAACGCACCGTGCGCGAGCGCACCGCCGACCTGCAGCGCTTCCGCACCGCCATGGATGCGACGGCCGACGCGATCTTCCTGATCGAACCGCAATCGATGCGCTTCGTCGACGTCAACGACGGCGCCGCCCGCATGCTGGGCTATACGCGCCAGCAACTGATGGCGCAGGATCCGGCGCGCATCGGCCTGGGCAGCCAGGAGTCGCTGCGCGAGCACGCCGACGCGGCGCCCGGTGCCGACGCGGACGCGCGCGCGCCGGTGCTGCTGGAAACCGAGCTGCTGCGCCACGACCATGCCACGGTGCCGGTGGAAATCTATTGGCAGGTACAGCAGGGCGGGCTGGCGCAGCATGACGGTACGCAGGGTACCGCGCAGTCTTCCGCGCAGTCCGCCGATCTTCAGCGCACGCTGATCTGCGTGGCGCGCGACATTTCCGAGCGGCGCGTGGCCGAGGAGCGCCTGCAGCACGCGGCCCACTACGACAGCCTGACCGGCCTGCCCAACCGCAAGCTGTTCTACCGTACGCTGGGCGATGCGATCGACCTGGCGCGCGACAAGGAATGGCGCATCGTCGTGCTGTTCATCGGCCTGGACCGCTTCAAGAACATCAACGATTCGCTGGGCGCGGCGATGGGCGACGAACTGCTGCGCGAGTTCGCCGGCCGGCTGGTGCAATCGGCGCGCATCCGCGACACCGTGGGCCGGCTGGGCGGCGACGAATTCGGCCTGATCCTGACGATGCAGCGCGACCAGCAGGATGCGGTGCTGGTGGCGAACGAGGTGCGCGAGGCGCTCCGCTCGCCGTTCCAGCTGGGCGGGCACCAGGCCACGATGACGGCCTCGATCGGCATCGCCGTGTATCCGGACGACGCGGCCGATCCGGAAACGCTGGTGAAGTATGCCAACACGGCGATGAGCCAGGCGAAGGAGGCGGGCAGCGATGCCTACCGCTTCTTCACGGCGGGCATGAACGTGCAGGTGCTGGCGCGGCTCGACCTGGAAATGGCGCTGCGCCGCGCGCTCGACCAGGACGAACTGGAACTGCATTACCAGCCGAAGGTGAACCTGCTGACGGGCCGGGTATCGGGCGCGGAGGCGCTGCTGCGCTGGAACCGGCCCGGGCACGGCACCGTGTACCCGGCCGAATTCGTCGGCGTGCTGGAAGATACCGGCCTGATCGTCCGGACCGGCAACTGGATCATCGACGCGGCCTGCCGGCAGATCGCCGAGTGGATGGCCTCGCCGGTGGGGCCGGTGAACGTGGCGGTCAACGTGGCGTCGCGCCAGTTCATCGAAGGCGACCTGGAACAGGAGGTGAAGGAAGCGCTGCAGCGCCACGGCGTGCCGCCCGACCTGCTGGAACTGGAACTGACGGAAACGGCGCTGATGTCGAACGCCGAGCGCACGATCGACGTGCTGACCAAGCTGCGCCTGCTCGGCGTGAAGGTGGCGATCGACGATTTCGGCACCGGCTATTCCTCGCTGGCCTACCTGCAGCGCTTCCCGATCGACAAGCTGAAGATCGACATCGCCTTCGTGCGCAATATCGTTACCAACCCGAACGACGCGGCGATCGCGCTGGCCATCATCAGCATGGCCCACAGCCTGAAGTTGCGGGTGGTGGCGGAAGGCGTGGAAACGCGGCCGCAGCTGGAGTTCCTGCGCCGCAACCGCTGCGACGAGGTGCAGGGCTTCTTCTTCAGCCGCGGCCTGAACGTGCTGTCGTTCGGCCAGCTGGTGGTGGGCGGCAAGTCGCTGCCGCCGGATCCGAACCTGGCCACCGAGCCGCCGCAAACGCTGCTGATCGTCGATGACGACGTCAACGTGCTGTCGTCGCTGCACCGGCTGTTCCGGCGCGACGGCTACCGGATCCTGACGGCTTCCTCGCCCACCGAGGGCTTCGACCTGCTGGCGCTGCACCCGGTGCAGGTGATCGTGTGCGACCAGCGCATGCCGGTGATGAGCGGTACCGAATTCCTCAGCAAGGTAAAGGACATGTACCCGGACACGATCCGCATCATCCTGTCCGGCTACACGGGACTGGAAGCGATGCTCGATTCGATCAACCGGGGGGCGATCTACCGCTTCTACACCAAGCCCTGGGACGACGTGCAACTGCGCGACAACATCCGCCTGGCCTTCCACCATTACTGGCTGATGCACGGCAGCGGCAAGCAGGCCGGCCAGGCCGGGGACCACACGGCGCTACCGGGCCGCTGACGGGGCGGCGCAAATTTCCGGCGCTGTTTGCCAACGCAGCCGGCGCTACTTGCCGGTGCCGAAGTGATCGAAGCCCGCCAGCCGCAGTTCGAGCGGCGCGCCCTGGCCATCCGTCAGTTGCAGGCCGGGCGAGGCGTCGATGCGGCCGACGCGCGTGACCGGCGTGCCGCACGCCGCGCCGGCGGCCAGGATGGCGGCCCGCTGCGCCGGCGCGGCAGTGAAGCACAGTTCGTAATCGTCGCCGCCGGCGGCCGTGCAGGCGCGGCGCAGCGTGACGTCCTGGGCGGCTGGGGACATGGCCAGGGCAGGGCCGGCGGGCAGCGCATCGATATCGATCGTGGCGCCGACGCCGGAGCGCTCCAGGATGTGGCCGAGGTCGCCCACCAGGCCGTCGGAAATGTCGATCGCGGCGCGTGCCAGGCCGCGCTCGGCCAGCAGGCGGCCCAGCGCCACGCGCGGGGTAGGCAGATGCAGGCGCGTCCCGGCCAGTTGCTGCGCCTCCGGCGCGAGCGCCACTTCGCCGCGCAGGCCGGCCAGGGCCAGGCGCGCATCGCCCAGCGTGCCGGACACCCAGATATCGTCGCCCGGCTGGGCCGCGTCGCGGCGCAGCGCCTGGCCTTGCGCCACTTCGCCGAACACGGTGATGCAGATATTGAGCGGGCCCTTGGTGGTGTCGCCACCGATCAGTTCGCAGTCGTGCGCATCGGCCAGCGCGAACAGCCCGGCGGAAAAGCCGGCCAGCCAGTCGCGGTCGGCGGCGGGCAGGGCCAGCGCCAGCGTGAAGCCGGCCGGCTGCGCGCCCATCGCCGCCAGGTCGGACAGGTTCACGGCCAGGCTTTTATGGCCGAGGCGGTACGGATCCTCGCCGGCGAAGAAATGGCGGCCTTCCACCAGCATGTCGGAAGAGATCGCGAACGACCGGCCGGGCGCGAGGCCCAGCAGCGCGCAATCGTCGCCGATGCCCAGCTGGGCCTTGGCGGCGCGCGCGGGGCGCACGAAATACTGTTTGATCAGGTCGAATTCGGAGAGCATGCCGCCATTGTAACGGCATGCAATGTCCTGGAAGCGGCTGCCGGCGACGGACGCCCGGCACAGGCATCCTGGTTAACGACGGCGCAATGCCCGCGCCATGATGCGCCGCGGCCGGCCGCGCGCATAGATCCATGCGCCGCCAGCCGTGAGGGCGGTGGCCGACAAGGCCAGCTCCCATTCGGACTTTTGCGGCGTGAAGAACAGCGCTATCGTGGAGACCGGAAACACCACGCCCGCCACGCGGGAACACGTACGCCAGAACAGGGCACGCATGCCGAGGCCTTTCCAGGGATTGAGATGCGCGTAGTCTAGAAGGCAATTTGCCAGGTGTAAAGATTTTTGTTAATTCTTTGTTAATTTCAAGCCGCTAGCCGCCGCCTTGGGGCAGCGGCTGTACTCGATGTCGTGGATATTTACTGAACGTACTGCCGGTAAACCCGAAGCTGGCCGGGCTCCCTTGCATGGGCATGCCAATAGGAAAAGGGGATTTCACCGATACGTACCATATAAAATTTGGTCTTGACAGAACCGTTGGTAAAAATACCTACTTTGGCCGGGAATGCGGTCTGCTAGAATCAAAGGATTTCAGACAGCACAGGAAGGCAGCAGCAATGGATTCGTCATCTGACAAGAAAGAGGAATTGCGGCAACAACTGCGTCTGGCGGCGCTCGAGTATCACGAGTATCCGCGGCCGGGCAAGATCAGTGTGACCCCGACCAAGACATTGACGAACCAGCGCGACCTGGCCCTGGCGTATTCGCCGGGCGTGGCCGCGCCCTGCGAGGAAATCGTCGTCGATCCGGCGGCCGCCTACAAGTACACGGCGCGCGGCAACCTGGTGGCCGTGATCTCGAACGGCACCGCCGTGCTGGGCCTGGGCAATATCGGCGCGCTGGCATCCAAGCCGGTCATGGAAGGCAAGGGCGTGCTGTTCAAGAAGTTCGCCGGCATCGACGTGTTCGATATCGAAATCAACGAACAGGATCCGGACAAGCTGATCGACATCATCGCCGCACTGGAACCCACGTTCGGCGGCGTGAACCTGGAAGACATCAAGGCGCCGGAATGCTTCTACATTGAGCGCGAACTGCGCAAGCGGATGAAGATTCCCGTCTTCCACGACGACCAGCACGGCACCGCGATCATCGTCGGCGCGGCGATCCTGAACGGCATCAACCTGGTCGGCAAGAACATCAAGGAATGCAAGCTGGTGGTGTCCGGCGCCGGCGCGGCCGCGCTGGCCTGCCTGGACCTGATCGTCGACCTGGGCTTCCCGATCGAGAACATTTTCGTGACCGACCTGGCCGGCGTGGTCTACCAGGGCCGCACCGAACTGATGGACCCGGACAAGGAACGCTTCGCCCGTGACACCACGGCGCGCACGCTGGGCGAAGTGATCGGCGATGCCGACATCTTCCTGGGCCTGTCCGCCGGTGGCGTGCTCAAGCAGGACATGGTCAAGCGCATGGCGGCACGCCCGATCATCCTGGCGCTGGCCAACCCGAACCCGGAAATCCTGCCGGAAGACGTGAAAGCCGTGCGCGACGACGCCGTCATCTGCACCGGCCGTTCGGATTACCCGAACCAGGTCAATAACGTGCTGTGCTTCCCGTACATCTTCCGCGGCGCGCTCGATTGCGGCGCCAGCACGATCACGCGTGAAATGGAGATCGCCGTGGTGCACGCGATCGCCGACCTGGCGCACGCCGAGCAGTCGGACGTGGTGGCCACCACGTATGGCTTCACCAACCTGTCGTTCGGCCCCGAGTACCTGATCCCGATGCCGTTCGACCCGCGCCTGCTGATCAAGATCGCGCCGGCGGTGGCCAAGGCCGCCGAGGAGTCCGGCGTTGCCACGCGTCCGATCAAGGACCTGGAAGCCTACGCCGACAGCCTGCAGCAATTCGTCTACCGCAGCGGCACGTTCATGAAGCCGCTGTTCGCGCAGGCCAAGATCACCAGCCCGGACACCAAGCGCATCGTCTACGCCGAGGGCGAGGAAGAGCGCGTGCTGCGTGCCGTGCAGGTGGTGGTCGACGAGCGCCTGGCGCGCCCGATCCTGGTCGGCCGCCCGGCCGTGCTGGAATCGCGCATCCAGAAATTCGGCCTGCGCCTGAAGCAGGGCGTGGACTTCGACGTGATCAACCCCGATTACGACGACCGCTACCGCGATTACTGGACGTCGTATTACAACCTCGCCAAGCGCAAGGGCGTGACGGAGGAATACGCCAAGCTGGAAATGCGCCGCCGCCACAGCCTGATCGGCGCGATGATGATCAAGAAGGGCGATGCCGACGGCATGATCTGCGGCACCTTCGGCACCACCCAGCTGCACCTGCACTACATCGACCAGGTGCTGGGCAAGCGCCCGGGCGCCAATGTGTACGCGGCGATGAACGTGCTGGTGCTGCCGGAGCGGCAACTGGTGATGGTCGATACGCACGTCAACGAAAACCCGACCGCCGAACAGCTGGCCGAGATCACCATCATGGCCGCCGAAGAGATGCGCCGCTTCGGCCTGCAGCCATCGGCCGCGCTGCTGTCGCACTCGAACTTCGGCTCGTCCAACAACGAGTCCGCGCAGAAGATGCGCGCCGCGCTGGCCCTGATCAAGGAACGCGCGCCGGACCTGGAAGTCGATGGCGAGATGCACGGCGACACCGCACTCGACTCGAAGCTGCGCAAGAAGCTGATGCCGGATTCCACCTTGCAGCGCGACGCGAACCTGCTGGTGGCGCCGAACATCGAGTCCGCCAACATCGCCTACAACCTGGTGAAGACGGCGGCCGGCAACGGCATCGCGATCGGCCCGATCCTGCTGGGCTGCGCCGCGCCGGTGCACATCCTGACGCCATCGGCCACCGTGCGCCGCATCGTCAACATGACGGCGCTGTGCGTGGTCGACGTGGTCGCCCAGCGCAACAACTGATTACCGGGTCGACTCCCCGCAAAGCCGCCGCAAGGCGGCTTTTTTTTTCGCCTGGACCAGCGCAGCTCCCCCTCCCGGAAACATTTCCCTGAACCGGGGACAGTCCCCATTTTTTGGCAACCTTCTTGTTGTTTCTACATCGGCTGCGAATGCGGGCCTTGTACCCATTCGCCACTCGCTGATGAAAAGTCGGATTGCCGACAAAACTCTGGCTCGCGGGAAAACTGTTGTTAAAAATCGGGGACTGTCCCCAATGTTGGGAAAGACATTTTTACAACAGGCCGGGCTTTGACATTGGCTGGGTGCTGGCGCTACATTGTCGCCACCATGAGCGACCTCATCCTTGCCATCGTCCACCACCTGATCGTGTTCGGTATCGCCGCCGTGCTCGCGGCGGAGCTGGCATTGCTGCGGCCCGCGGCGATGTCGCCACATACCGTGAAATTGCTGGGGCGCTTCGATACGGTGTACGGTGCACTGGCGCTGGCGATCCTCGTGGCCGGGTTTGGCCGGGTCTTCCACGGCGCGAAAGGCGCGGCGTTCTATGTCGACAATCCGGTCTTCTGGGTGAAAGTGGGTGCATTCGCCGTGGTCGGCGTCCTGTCGATCAAGCCGACCGTGCGCATCCTGGCCTGGCAGAAATCGCTGAAGGCCGATGCGGCATTCACGCCGCCGGCCGATGACTTGGGCGCCGTGCGCCGGCGCAAGCTGGCCGAGATCCATGTGTTCGCGCTGATCCCGATTGCGGCCGCGATGATGGCGCGCGGGATCGGTTACTGAGCCATCCGCAGGCGGGATGTTTCCTCCGTCTCGCGCCAGCGCTGGCCGGTCAGTCCTTCCAATCTGCACTCCCACCCAAGCACTGTTTTTTTTGCAAGAATGACCTGCCGGGTCATCGGCAATGTCATCTTCATTTCTTTCATCCTGGAGGAAACAATGCGAAAAGACTGGATGTGTGCCGCCGTGCTGGCGGCGGGTGCTGCCTGCGCCCATGCTCAGGAGACCACTTGGCAGTTTGCGTACCAGGGGTTCATCGATACCGCGACCGGCGAGTTCCTGGCGGAAGAGCGCCTGACCGGCTCGTTCTCCGGCGCGGACGGCAATCACGACGGCGTCATCTCCGCTGACGAACTGACGATGCTGTCGACCTATAACCAGACCTATATCGCTCCTGGCGGAAATGGCTGCGTGGCTGACCCCAGCCCCTATCTTGGCTGCGGGGTCGTCCGCTTTACCTACGCCCTGAACGGGAACCTGGATTTTGCCGTCGGCTACTCCGGCACCGACGAATTCGAAAGCGGGTGGTATGGCGGGGTGAATACCGGGGTCAGCTTTGGCAGTGGCCGCTACGGTCCGTTCACCTCGTGGGAAGAGCGCTTCGCGTGGACCGCGGAAACCACCTTCACGATCAGTCCGCCGCCACCGGTGCCCGAACCCTCGGCCATGCTGCTGTTGCCAGCCGGGCTCGCGGTGGTCGCACTGGCCAGCCGGCGCCGGCGAAATGTTTCGCTGTAACAAGATGTAATTGATGTAATCCGCCTGCGCCTGCGGGCGGGTCATTGTCATGCCTCTGTTACAATATCGGGCTTCTTTCAACCTTCTCGACACCCGATCATTATGCAAAACATGAAACGCGCCCTGGTCACGGGCATTTCCGGTCAGGACGGCGCATACCTCGCGCAACTGCTGCTCGAGAAGGGGTATGAAGTCACCGGCACGTTCCGCCGCACCAGCTCCGTCAACTTCTGGCGCATCGAAGAGCTGGGCATCCAGAACCACCCGAACCTGAAGCTGGTCGAGCACGACCTGACCGACCTGTCGTCGTCGATCCGCCTGCTGCAGAACGGCCGCTTCCATGAAATCTACAACCTGGCGGCGCAAAGCTTCGTCGGCGTCTCGTTCGAGCAGCCGGTGACGACGGCCGAGATCACGGGTATCGGCGCCGTCAACCTGCTCGAGGCGATCCGCATCGTCGATCCGAAGATCCGCTTCTACCAGGCATCCACCTCGGAAATGTTCGGCAAGGTACAGGCCATTCCGCAGAAGGAAGACACGCCGTTCTATCCGCGCAGCCCGTATGGCGTGGCCAAGCTGTATGCACACTGGATGACCGTGAACTACCGCGAGTCGTACGGCATCTTCGGCTCCTCCGGCATCCTGTTCAACCACGAATCGCCGCTGCGCGGGCGCGAATTCGTCACCCGCAAGATCACCGACTCGGTCGCCAAGATCAAGCTGGGCAAGCTCGACGTGCTGGAACTGGGCAATATGGATGCCAAGCGCGACTGGGGCTTCGCCAAGGAATACGTGGAAGGCATGTGGCGCATCCTGCAGGCCGACCAGCCGGATACCTATGTGCTGGCCACCAACCGCACCGAGACCGTGCGCGATTTCGTGACGATGGCCTTCAAGGCCGTCGACATCGCGATCGAATGGCAGGGCAGCGCGGAAAACGAAACGGGCCATGACGCGCAGACCGGCAAGGTGCTGGTGCGCGTGAGCCCGAAATTCTACCGCCCGGCCGAAGTGGACCTGCTGATCGGCGATGCCAGCAAGGCAAGGACCGAACTGGGCTGGGAACCGAAGACCACGCTGGAACAGCTGTGCCAGATGATGGTCGAGGCCGACCTGCGCCGCAACACCGCCGGCTTCTCGTTCTGACATGGCCGCGGCACTGCAGTTGCTGTCCCCCACGCGCGAGGGCGCCGGCAAGCGCGCACTGGTGACCGGTATCGCCGGCTTCACCGGGCGCTACGTGGCACAGGAACTGCGCACCGCCGGATACGAAGTGTTCGGCCTGGCCAGCCCGGGCAGCGAACACGGGCCGGAAACGGTGGCCGTCGACCTGGCCGACCGTGCCGCGCTGGCTGCCGCCGTGCATTCGCTGCAGCCGGACGTGGTGGTGCACCTGGCCGCCATCGCCTTCGTCGCGCACAGCGATGTCGAGCAGATCTACCGCGTCAACGTGATGGGCACGCGCAACCTGCTCGAAGCGCTGGCGACCGCGCCGAAGAAGCCGTCGGCCGTGCTGCTGGCATCGTCCGCCAATATCTACGGCAATGCCGACGCCGGCGTGATCGGCGAGGAGACGCCGGCCGCTCCCGCCAACGACTACGCCGTCAGCAAGCTGGCCATGGAATACATGGCGCGCCTGTGGATGGACCGGCTGCCGCTGATCTTCGTGCGGCCCTTCAACTACACCGGCGTGGGCCAGGCCGAGAACTTCCTGCTGCCGAAGATCGTCGCGCATTTCCGCCGCCGCGAGGCGCGCATCGAGCTGGGCAACCTGCAGGTCTGGCGCGATTTTTCCGACGTGCGCGTGGTGGCCGCCAGCTACCGCCACCTGCTCGCCGCGGGGCCGGCCGCCATCGGCAAGACCTTCAACATCTGCTCCGGCAAGGCTTATTCGCTGGGCGAGGCGCTCGACATGATGGGCGCCATCGCCGGCTACCGGATCGACGTGCACGTCAACCCGGCCTTCGTGCGCGCCAATGAAGTGGTGCGCCTGACCGGCGACAACACGCGCCTGCAGGCCGTGGTCGGCGCGATCGATCCGCCGCCGCTGGAGCACACCTTGCGCTGGATGTACGAGGCGTGACACTGAAAGTCGGCCTTTCCGCCACCACCACCGAACCTGCCCTGACCGGCGGCCACCTCGACGGAATCGGCATTTACAGCCGTGCACTGCTGCGCGAGCTGCCGCGTGCCGGCGTGGCCGTCGACGCCCGCTCGTTCGGCCCGGCGGCGCGGCTGTCGGTCGGCCGCCCGATGCCGCGCCCATTCCCGCTGGCGACCCTGCGCGACCTGGTTTTCCCCAGCTCATTGCCCGGCGCGCGCGATCACCTCGACGTCGACCTATTCCACGCGACCGATTACCGCATCGTGCGGATCGACCGGCCGATCGTCGCCACGCTGCACGACGCGCTGCCGATCTCGCACCCCGAATGGTGCAACCCCCGCCTGCGCGGCGTGAAGAACTGGCTGCAGGCGAAGGCCGCGCGCAAGGCCGATCACGTGATCGCCCACACCCGCTACACGATCGCCGAACTGGTGCAGTGCTTCGGGGTCGACGAGCGCCGCATCAGCGTGGTGCCGTGCGGTGTCGACGAGGAATGGCTCGATGCGCCCGACCCGGCCCTGGTCGCTGCCACGCTGGCGGAGCATGGCCTGCGCCCCGGGTATTTCCTCACCGTCGGCACGCTGCAGCCGCGCAAGAACATCGGTGCGCTGCTGCAGGCCTATCTCGGCCTGCCGGCCAGCGTGCGCTCGCTGCGCCAGCTGGTGATCGTGGGCGCGGCGGGGGCGCGCAGCAACGAGCTGGTCGACCAGGTCAAGGCCGCGCAGCAGCGCGGCGAAAACGTGGTGTGGCTCAGCCGCCTGACCAGCAGCGAGGCACTGCGCCATGTGTACGCGGGGGCGGGCGTCTTCGTGTTCCCGTCGCTGTATGAAGGCTTCGGCATCCCGGTGGTGGAGGCGTTCGCCTCCGGCGTGCCGGTGGTGGCATCGAACGCCACGTCGGTGCCGGAAGTGACGGGCGGCGCGGCGATCGATGTCGATCCGCTGTCGGTCGGCGCAATCGGCGCGGCGATGCTGGAACTGGCGCGCGACGAAGCCTTGCGGCGGCGCTGCATCGCTGCCGGCAGGGCGCGCGCGGTGCAGCTGACATGGCGCGAAACGGCGCGCAAGACGGCCGCCGTGTATGAATCGGTGCTGAAGGGCTGACGATGCGCGTCCTGCATTTCTACAAGACGTATTACCCCGATTCGTGGGGCGGCGTGGAACAGGCGATCCGCCAGATGTGCGTGGGCACGGCGCGCCTGGGCATCACCAATGACGTGCTGACGCTGACGCGCAACGGCGGCCCGGCGCGCATGGAGATCGACGGCCATGTGGTGCACCGCGTGCCGCAGGATATCGAGATCGCCTCGAACGCCATGTCGTTTGCCGCCATCCGCAGGCTGGCGGAACTGGCGCGCACGGCCGACGTGGTGCACTACCACTTCCCGTGGCCGTTCGGCGACCTGGCGCACTTCCTCGCGCGGGTGAAGAAACCGTCGGTGGTCACCTACCATTCCGACATCGTGCGGCAGAAAACCCTGCTGAAGCTGTATTCGCCGCTGATGCACCGCTTCCTGGCCAATGTGGACGGCATCGTCGCCACCTCGCCGAACTACTTTGCTTCGTCCGACGTGCTGCGCCGCTATGGCGACAAGGTGCGGGCGATCCCGTTCGGCCTGGACCGCGGCACCTATCCGCGGCCCACGCCCGAACGGCTGGCGCACTGGAGCGCCGAAGTGGGCGAACGCTTCTTCCTGTTCGTCGGCGTGCTGCGCTACTACAAGGGCCTGCACATCCTGCTCGACGCGCTGGCGCGCTGCGAATACCCGGTGGTGATCGTCGGCGCCGGGCCGATCGAGAACGAGTTGAGGGAACACGCGCGGCGCCTCGGCCTGAAGCACGTGCGTTTCCTCGGCGCCGTCGACGAGCAGGACAAGGTGGCGCTGCTGACGCTGTGCTATGCGCTGGCATTTCCCTCGCACCTGCGTTCCGAGGCATTCGGCATTTCGCTGCTGGAAGGGGCCATGTTCGGCAAGCCGATGATCTCCAGCGAGATCGGCACGGGCACCAGCTACATCAATATCGATGGCGAGACGGGCCTGGTGGTACCGCCCAGCGACCCGGCCGCGTTCGGCAATGCGATGCGCACGCTGTGGGAAGATCCGGCGCTGGCGCAGGCAATGGGGCAGCGTGCCGGCGAGCGCTATGCCGCGCTGTTTACGTCGGAAAAAATGGCCGCCGATTATGCCGAGCTGTATTGTGATGTTGCAAAAAAATCTACATAGCGGCGAGTCGTTTGACTTGGATCAATGCAGCAAGCTGAGGCGTCGCTAATATGGATACCGGACTCCCTGCCACTGTCACGGTCTGCAAATTCCCGAACGTGCAGCGCAACAACGGGGCGATGGTGGGAGTTCACCAGTTTCTGTCGCGGCATCGCGACTAGCACTCGAATCGCCACCGCTTGAATCGCCACCGCTTGAATCAGCACCGCATGAGATGAAAACCGGTGTCGGACACCAGTGCTGCTTAGGCAAGCCACCCCAAGTGCAGATTCCGGGGTCAGGGGGGAATGCTGGCATGCATGCCAGCACCGTTCCGCAGGCGCGAAGCAGGCTTCGCGAAACCCCTGCTGCACCCCGGCGGGTCTGACCCCAGCCCTTCGCTGTTGGGGTGAATGCTTGCGCTTTCAATGTGTCAGGCAATGCTTACTTAACGGCATTAATTTGGACACCGGTTTTCCGCTGCGCTCAACGTTTCAATACCAGCCCCAATTCCGGCCACACGCCACGTCCTCCACGAACATCAGGCCGCCGCCCCAAGCGGCGTCTCCGCCCACTTCTCCTTGATCGCCAAAATCGCCGGCAACTGTTCCACGAACAGGTCCACCAGGCGCGGGTCGAAGTGCGCGCCGCGCTGCTTGAGCAGGAATTCCACGGCGTCCTGCACCAGCCAGGCCTTCTTGTACGGGCGCTCAGACGTCAGCGCATCGAACACGTCGGCGATCGCGCAGATGCGGCCTTCGAGCGGGATCGCCTCGCCTGCCAGGCCGCCCGGATAGCCGCTGCCATCCCATTTCTCGTGGTGCGACAGGGCGATATTGCGCGCCAGCTTCAGCATGCCGTGCGGGTGGTCGCCGATGATGTCGGCGCCGATCGTGGCGTGCGATTTCATGATGGCCCATTCGTCCGGGTCGAGCGGGCCGGGCTTTTGCAGGATGCGGTCGGGGATGCCGATCTTGCCCACGTCGTGCATCGGCGCGGCGTGCAGCAGGTCGTCGGCCTGCGCCTCGCTCATGCCCGCAGCGATGCCCAGCAGGCGCGCATAGTGGCTCATGCGGATCACGTGCATGCCGGTCTCGTTGTCCTTGTACTCGGACGCCAGGCCGAGGCGCTGCACGATCTGCAGGCGGCTATCCTTCAGTTCATCCATCCGCACCAGCGACAGGTGCGTGCGCACCCGTGCCCGCACGATCGGCGCGCTGACCGGCTTGGTGATGTAGTCCACCGCGCCCATGTCGAAGCCGCGCACCTCGTCGTCCTGGTCGGACAGCGCGGTCACGAAGATGACCGGGATCGCCGCGGTGGCCGGGTCGGCCTTCAGCGTGCGGCACGCTTCGTGGCCGGTCATGCCGGGCATCATCACGTCGAGCAGGATCAGGTCGGGATGTTCCTGGCGCGCCAGTTCCAGCGCGCGGGCGCCGTCCTTCGCGAACAGGAGACGGTAATGGTCCTGCAGGATCTGGCGCAGCAGTTGCAGGTTGCTTGCCTCGTCGTCCACGGCAAGGATCAGTGGCAGTCTGGCATTCTGTTTCATGGGGTGGTTTCCATATCGGTGCCAAGAACCGTTTCCAGCATCGTCGCCAGCCTGGTCTCGGCCAAGGTAAAGTCGAAGTCGTCGATCGCCATCTGCAGCGGCGCCAGCGTGGCGGGCGGCACGTGGCCGTGCATCGCCTGCGACAGGCTGGCCAGTGCGGCATCGTCGAGCGCGCCGCGCGCCAGCGAGCGTTGCAGCGCATCCGCCGCCACGCGCACCGCGGCGGCATCGAACGGCGCCGCCACGCCGGCGGGTGCCGCGACGCAGGGCGGCGCTTCGGGATCGGGGCAGGCCTGCGTGCGCACGGCTTCCAGCGCCTGGTCGAGTTCTTCCGCATAACGCGCCAGCAGCGGCGGCACGCTCGCTGCCAGTTCATCGCGGCCAGCCGTGGCGGCCTTCTCGATCCCGGCCAGCGTGGCCGCCAGCTGTTCCAGGCCCAGGTTGGCGGCCACGCCGCGCACCCGGTGCGCCTGGGCCTGCAGGCCCGCGCTGTCGCCGGTTTCGTGCAGCGCCGCCAGCTGGCGCGCGCTCAGCGCATGGTCCAGGTCGAAGCGGCACAGCGCCAGCTGGTGTTGCCCGGCATTGCCGCCCCAGCGCTGCGCGCCGGCGGCGCGGTTCAGGACCTGCGCGGCACTGGCTTTCTGCAGCGGTTCCACGGCGCATACCGGCTGCAGGCCCAGCACGCGGGCGATCTCGTGCGACAGCGCATACCAGTCCACCGGCTTGGACGCGAAACCATCCATGCCCGCCGCAGTGCTGGCCTTGCGGTGCGCTTCCAGCACGCTGGCCGTCATCGCCACCACGGGCACGCGCGGGCGGCCGTTGCGGGCCGCCTCTTCGCGGATCATCCGCGTGGCGGCCAGGCCATCCACGTTCGGCATCTGCACGTCCATCAGGATCACGTCGAAATCCTGCCGCGCCGCCAGCTCGGCCGCGTGGCCGCCATCGTGGGCGGGCGTCAGCGTGTGGCCGCGCTTGCCCATCAGCAGCGCCAGCAGTTCGAGGTTCTGGGCCACGTCGTCGGCGGCCAGCACGCGCAGCGGCGGCAGCTCGTAGGCCACGCGCTGGCGCTGGCGCGGCGCGAGAGCCTGTTGCGGCGCTAGCGCCGGCACCAGCGGCAGGACCACGTGGAACGTGGTGCCTTCGCCGGGCGTGCTTTCGGCCCAGATGCGTCCGCCCATCAGCTCGACCAGCTGCTTGCTGATGGTGGTGCCAAGGCCGGTGCCGCCGAAGCGGCGCGTCATCGAGGCATCGGCCTGGGTGAAGGGATCGAAGATCGCGGCCAGGCGGTCCGCCGCGATGCCGATGCCGGTATCCTTCACGGCGATGCGCAGCTTGTCGCCTTCCCGCGCCGCGGACAGCGTGACGCCGCCGGCGGCGGTGAACTTGATGGCGTTGTCCAGCAGGTTGGTCAGCACCTGGCGCATGCGCAGCTCATCGCCGTGCAGCCAGGGCGACAGGTCGGGGGCGAAGGCGATGTTCAGCGCCAGCCCCTTGGCACGCGCCGTCGTGTTATAGGTCGACGACAGTTCGTCGATCAGCGCCAGCAGGTTGAAGTCGGCCAGTTCCAGCTCCACCGCGCCTTTTTCCAGCTTGGCGGTATCGAGGATCTCGTTCAACAGGCGCAGCAGCGCGCGGCCGGCATTGCGCACCGTGTCCAGGTGGCCGCGCTGTTCCGGCTTCAGCTCGGTATCGAGCAGCACGTCGGTAAAGCCCAGGATCGAATTCATCGGTGTGCGGATCTCGTGGCTCATGTTGGCCACGAAGGTGGCGCGGGCCGCCGCGGCCTGCTCGGCCTTTTCCTTGGCCTGCCGCAGGTCTTCTTCCATCTGGCGCCGTTCGGTGGTGTCGAGCACCACGCCATCGAGCCAGCATGGCGTGCCGTCGTCGTTGCGTACCAGCGCGCCGTGCGCCCATACCCAGCGCCAGCTGCCGTCCGCGTGCCGGATACGGTGTTCGACCGTGAACGGCAGCCCGTTCGATGCGCACAGGTTGAAGATGGCCAGCACGCGCGCCTTGTCGGCCGGCGAAATCAGTTCGGCGAAGGTACGGGTCTTGTCCGGCCCGATGAAATCCGACACCGGGTAGCCGCTGACCCATTCCACGCCGTCGCTGATGAATTCCAGCGGGTAGCCCGCTTCCACCCGGCAGCGGAACGAGATACCGGGAATGTTGCCGATCAGGGAGCGGAACTGCCGCTCGCTGTCGCGCAACGCCTGCATGATGGCGCGCCGCTCGCTGATATCGGTAACGAACAGCACATACAGGTTCCGCTTGATCAGTTTTGCATGGCCCAGCGCCTTGCGGATCGGCACTTCGGAGCCATCCTTGCGGCGGGCCATCACTTCCTCGCCGGTACGCTCGGGGCGCATGTCACCGCTGCGGATACGGTGCAGCAGGCCGTCCCGTTCGGACGCTTCCCGATCCGCCATCAGCATGCTGGCGGGCTGGCCCACGATCTCGTCGCGGCGCCAGCCGAAGATGCGCTCGGCCGATGCATTGAATTCGCGGATGATGCCCTGCTGGTCGATGGTGACGACGCCATCGACGGTCGTCGTCAGCAGCGCGTGCATCGAGCTTTCGCTCTGCAGCAGGCTGAGATACATCTGGCGGTAGCGCAGCAGGCCCTGCACGGCCATCACCGCCAGCGTGAACAGCACCGTGATCACGCTGACGGAGAGGGCCATCTCGTCGGTGTCGTCCGGCAGCGCGACGGCGGGCGGCGTGCCGATGAAGCGCGCCGCCGCCATGCCGGTGTAGTGCATGCCGGCGATCGCGCAGCCCATCACGACGGCGCTGATGCCCAGCCGCTGGCGCGACGACAGGTGCCGGGCGCGCACGCGCAAGCCGAAGCGCACGCCCAGCGCGACCGTTGCCAGCACCACCGCGACCACGATCGACAGGGCGAACATCCACGGGTCGTAGCGCAGCGTCAGCGCCGTTTGCATGGCCGCCATGCCGCTGTAGTGCATGGCGCCGATACCCGCGCCCACCAGCACGCCGCCCAGCAGCAGCGTGCCGCGCGTGAGGCGGTCGCGCCGGGTGATCGACAGGGCCACCGCCGACGCGGCCATGCCCGGCAGCAGCGACAGACCGGTCAGCAGCGGCTCGTACCGGGTACCGGTGCAGACGTCGAACGCCAGCATGCCGATGAAGTGCATGGCCCAGATGCCGGCGCCGAGCGCCAGGCTGCCGGACAGCAGTGCGGCGGTGCGCAGGCCCCTGGTCTGCGTGGCGCCTTGGTGGCCGGCAATGTACAGGCCCATCCATGAAGCGAAGATGGCGATCAGGACCGACAGCGCGACCAGCCGTGCGTCATAGATGCCGTACTGCAGCAGCGACGGGTCGGCCGACGGCGAGAACAGGGTGATCAGCGCGGATAGATTCATGGTGGCAGGCTAACTGGAAGTTTCCGTACAGTAGCACAATTTCCCTTTGGAAATTAAGGACTTGCGCGGGTCAGATGTGGTTCCAGCGCGCCGCGCCGGGGAGTGATGTTGCGTGGTGGCGACAGCGTTGCCTTGCTTCTATCGGGACCCGTGTTTTATTGTTACCGGTTCGCTTGCAAAGAAGTAATGGCCAGCCGGCGCATTCCGGAATCCTCAGGGCCGGTCCCGGCCGTCGATGGGTTCCAGACCAGACGGCAAACCCGGTGGCAAGCATGACGAAAGTGGTCAGGCCAATGAGTGAAAATGCGGGGACTTTTGCTTGCTTAACGCCTTGTTAGGTTGTACGATGACATACAACTAAGGCCCCGCGCCTGGTGCTGCTGATCTCGCTGGAGACCGAGAGAGATCAAACGATAACCTACACAAGTGATCCCTATGAAGCTGAACGAGCCCGTAAGCCAGCAAGGCGCTGGCCAGCGCGCCGCCGCACCCGCCGGTAAATACCGTTGGACCATCTGCGCGCTGCTGTTCTTTGCCACCACCGTCAACTATCTTGACCGCCAGGTACTCTCCCTGCTGGCGCCGCAGCTCTCGAAGGAATTCAACTGGTCCAACTCGGACTACGCCAATATCACCGCCGCTTTCCAGTTCGTCTACGCGCTGTCGATGGTGTTCGCCGGCCCGATCGTGGACAAGCTCGGCACCAAGAAAGCCTACCTGTGGGCGATCGCCATCTGGTCCGGCGGCGCCATCCTGCACGCCTACTCGGTACCGATGGGCAATGCGGTCGGCACCGCGATGGGTGCGCTGGGCATGGTGGCCGCACCGGCTTCCATCGTCGGCTTCATCATCTCGCGCGCCGTGCTGGCGGTCGGCGAGGCGGGCAACTTCCCGGCCGCGATCAAGGCCACCGCTGAGTTCTTCCCGAAAAAGGAACGTGCCTTCGCGACCGGCATCTTCAACTCCGGGGCCAACGTGGGCGCGATCCTGGCACCGCTGACGGTGCCGCCGATCGCCATCTACTGGGGCTGGCAGGCGGCGTTCATCGCCATCGGCGCCATCGGCTTCGTCTGGATGATCTTCTGGCACCTGATGTTCGACTCGCCGGAGAAGAAACTGTCGGAGGACGAACTGGCCTATGTGCGCAGCGATTCCGGCACCGGCGCCACCGCGGCGGCACCGGTCGGTGCCAAGAAGGTGCCCTGGACCAAGCTGCTGACGTATCGCCAGACCTGGGCGTTCGCCGGCGGCAAGTTCCTGACCGACGGCATCTGGTGGTTCTTCCTGTTCTGGCTGCCGAAATACCTGGCTGCCGAATACCAGATGGGTCCCGGCGATATCGTGGTCCCGCTGGCCGTGCTGTACAGCATGACGATGTTCGGCAGTATCGGCGGCGGTTATTTCCCTGCCTACTTCATGAACCGCGGCTATTCGCCGTATGACGGCCGCATGAAGGCGATGCTGGTGATCGCGCTGTTCCCGCTGGTGGTGCTGGCCGCACAGCCGCTGGGCTCGATCAGCTTCTGGGTCCCCGTCATCCTGATCGGCATCGGCGCCTCGGCGCACCAGGCCTGGTCGGCCAACCTGTTCACCACCGTGTCCGACATGTTCCCGCAGCGGACCGTGGCTTCCGTGGTGGGCATCGGCGGCATGGCCGGCGGCCTGGGCGGCGTGGCCGTGTCCAAGCTGGGCGGCTGGCTGTTCGACTACTACGGCGCGCAGGGCAGCCTGTCCACCGGCTACATGATCATGTTCACGCTGTGCGCGGTGGCTTACCTGCTGGCCTGGTTCCTGATGAAGGCGCTGGTGCCGCACCACAAGGAAATCACCGACCTGTAACAAGGGACCCATGATCCGTCCATCCATCACGATGGCCGCACTGGCGCTGGCATGGGCCGGCGCCGCGGCAGGCGAAGGCCGACCCGCCACGCCCTCCGGTATCCAGGTGCGGCCCTTCGGCACGCTGGCCACCGGCCAGGCCATCGAACAGGTCACGCTAACCAACAAGCGCGGCATGACGCTGTCGACTATCGACTACGGCGCCACGATCACCGGCGCCACGGTGGCCGACCGCACTGGCCGCCGCGCCAACGTGATCCTCGACCAGCCCGACCTCGCCACCTACGAACGCTCGAAAACCAAGCATGCGGCCGTCATCGGGCGCTATGCCGGCCGCATCGCCAATGCCCGCTATACGCTCGATGGCAAGACCGTCGAACTGATCCCGAACGCCCGCGGCATGACCATCCACGGCGGCCCCGACGGCTACGAGAAGCGGGTGTGGAAACGGCGCGATTTCGCCGACCAGGACTCGCTCGGTTCCGTCTACACGCTGGTCAGCCCGGACGGCGACCAGCGCTTCCCCGGCACGCTGACGATCGACGTCACTTACCGGTTGCAGCGGGCAAGCGACGAATTCTCGATCGAGTACGCGGCGCGCACCGACAAGCCTACCGTCCTCAACCTCACCAACCACGGCTATTTCAACCTGGCCGGCGCCGGCAGCGGCGGCTTGCAGACGCACCGCTTCTGCATCGCCGCGCAGCGCTACGCGGTGACGGACGACCAGCGGCTGCCGAGCGGCGAACTGGCGCCGGTGGCCGGCACCCCGCTGGACCTGCGCCGGCCCACCGACATCACACCCTTGCTGGCGCAGCCCGCCGGCACGCTGGCACCGCCGCGCGGGTTCGATCACAGCTATGTATTCGACCAGCCGGCCGGCACGCTGGCACGGGTCGCCGTGATCGACGAGACGGCCAGCGGGCGGCGCCTGGAAATCCTCACCACCGAACCCTCTGCCCAGTTCTACACGGGCAATGGCTTCAACGGCACGGAGCGGGGCAGCAGCGGCCGTCCTTACCGCCAGCATGACGGTTTCGCCTTCGAGACCCAGCACCTGCCCGACAGCCCGAACCATCCTTCGTTCCCGAGCACGGCGCTGTATCCGGGGCAGGAATTCAAGTCGGTGACGACGTTCCGCTTCTCGGCGGTCGCGGCGGGTGCCGCGCCGGGCGCCTGCATGCCGGCCAGCAGCCAATGATGTGCCGGCATCGGCCAGGATTCCTGGCTGATGCATCCGGAAATCCTGGCTGACGCCGCTTTCTGCCGACCGGGAGTACTGCCGTGCGCTGGAACGCGTTATCATGCGAAAGAAGTTAAACGTTTTACAAACGCATTTCCGCCGATTGCTTTCCTGCCGGGCGCCGGGTTAAGATCGCCGGCACCCCTGGCGACCCCATCATGAAAAAACCCATCCCGACCATTCGCGACGTGGCTGCCGCCGCCGGCGTTTCAACCGCCACCATTTCCAAGTTCATCAACGGCACGCAGCGCTTTTCGCCGCCGGTGGAAGCCCGCATCGCTGACGTGATCGGCCAGCTGGGCTACCGCTCGAACCCGCTGGCGCAGTCGATGATCACGGGGAAGACGAAAACCGTCGGGCTGTCCGTGCTGGACGTCAGCAACCCCCACTTCACCAGCATCGTCAAGGGCGCCAACCGGGTGGCGCAGGCGCACGGCTACACGGTGCTGCTGGTGGATACGGAAGAAAACCCGGACCGCGAGCGGCCGTTGCTGGAAGCGCTGTCGCGCCGCGTGGACGGCCTGATCATCTTTTCGCGCATGCCGGATGCCGAGCTGGAATGGCTGGCCGGCCTCGACAAGCCGCTGGTATTCTTCGGCCGGCTGCCGCGCCTCACGCTGCCGACGGTGGCCAGCGACGACCACCGCGGCGCCTACATGATGACGCGCCACCTCGTCACGCTGGGGCACAAGCGCTTTGCCTACATGGGCTTTTCCCGCTCGCGCCGCGACGAGGAGCGCATGGGCGGCGTGAAGGAATGCCTGGCCGCGCACGGGCTGGAACTGGCGGTCTACGATGCCGCCACGCCGTCCGCGCACGAAGGCGAGCGGCTGTGCGCGGAAATGATGCTGGGCGCCGAGCACCCGGATGCGCTGGTGTGCTACAACGACCTGATGGCGCTCGGCTTCATGAAGGCGGCGCAGACGCTGGGCTTCCGCATTCCGGCCGATATCTCCGTGGCCGGTGTCGACAATATCGTCTACGGCAACTACACCTCGCCACCACTGACCACGGTGGACCTGCACAGCGAGCGGATGGGCGTGGCGGCCATGGAAAAGCTGCTCGACACGATCGCCGGCCGTCCGACCGAACCGTTCACGCTGATCGAACCGCAACTGATCCTGCGCGGCTCCACCACCAGCAGAAATTAAGCACCGCACTGCCACCAGCAACATTCCCCGAAAAACGGTGACAGTCACCATTTTTATTGCAGAGATTCCCGAAAACCGGTGACAGGCTCCGATTCTTTTGAAAACCGGTGACAGGCTCCGATTCTTTTGAAAGATTTATTGGCTGCCGGAATGACTGGCCGTTGGAGCGTCCGGTGAACTTGCAATGCGCGGACGAAGAACCGTTTACGATGGCGTTTTTCTGACCAGAAGAATCACCGCATGCCACACTTGAGAATCGAATACACCGGCAATCTCGACGGCCACGTCGACATGCAGGCGCTGTGCAACGTGCTGTGCCGCACGCTGACGCAATTCCAGGACGAGACCGGCAATTCCGTCTTCCCGCTGACCGGCACCCGCGTGCTGGCCTATCCCGCGCCGTACGCCGCCGTGGCCGACGGCGCCCCCGACCGCGCCTTCCTCTACCTGGTGCTGCGGATCGCCCCCGGCCGACCGCAAGCCTTGCTGGATGCCGTCGGCAAGGCGCTGCTGGCGCAGCTCGACTGCACGCTGGCACCGATCACCGCCTTGCGCTCGATCCGGGCCACCTTGCAGTTCGACGAGGGCCGGCCCGTGTATGAAGGGAAGTGGGCGTCGGCCTGATTGCCCGGCCGGGCGACACGGCTGGCGCCGGCGAAAGCATGCTCAGCCGCGTCGGCGTCGCCCCAGTGCCAGCATGCCAGCCAGGCCGGCGGCCAGCATCCCGTATTGCGCGGGTTCCGGGACTGGCGTCACGTCGGTGATCGTCGTGGTCGTGGCATCGGTCCAGGTCCACTCGTAATCGTAGCGAAAGCCGAAGCTGCTCTGGTAGAAATCGGTAAAGCTCTTGCCCGCATAAATGGTGCTGGACGTATAGTCTAAGCCATTCTGGTTGGTATAGCTGGCGAAATAACGGGGCTCGCCACCAGCGTCCCAGCCGAAAGCGGTAACGCACGTGATTGCGCCGCAAAAGCCGTAGTAATTGATGTTACCGGATTCCAGCGATACCAGTTCCTCGTGCGAATAGCTACCGTCGCCGTCGAGGTCATTTACCGTGATCAGTACTTCGAGCGTGGTGTCGGCCTCGAATACCGCGTCATGCTCCGCATAAAAACCTTGATAGACCACTTCAAAAACCCGTTCGGCCGCGCCGGCATGGGCGCAGGCGGCCAATGCCGCGGCCGTCATCATTTTTTTCAGCATGGAATCCTCGACGGGGATGGATGAATAGAGGGCGAGAACATTGCCAAGGGCTGCAAAGCGTCACCTTGGCTTCGCGATTTCCTGCGTGCGAATCTCAGCGCCGCCGGCGCCGCGCGGCAACAGCGATGCCCGCCAGGCCGATCAGCAGCATGCCGCAGGTCGCCGGCTCCGGCACGGCCGTGATTTCCGTGACGGTGCTCTGCGTGGCATCCGTCCATTTCCATGTGTAGTCGTAGTTCAGGCCGAAATTGCTGGTAAAGAATTCCGTGAATTCCACACCGCTGTGGATGGTGCTCTGCGTGAAATCGACAGTGTTATTCCAGGCGTAGCTAGCGAAATAGCTGGGCTCGCTGCCGGGCGTCCAGCTGAATGCGGTGACACAGCTCATGAACCCGCAAAACCCATCGTGATTCTGGATGTTGCCGGACAATAAGGCGACCAGCTCGTCATGCGAATAGCTGCCGTCGCCATTGCGGTCGTCGACCGTGATTTCCACTTCCAGGATCTTCTCCGCATCGAACGCATTGTCGTGTTCTGCGAAGAAGCCCTGGTAAGTCAGCTCGAACGTGCGTTCCGCCGCGCTGGCGGAGGAAGCAAAAGCGAGCGGGAAGAGTATTGCGGCAATCAGGTTTTTTTTCGACATGGAATCCTCAGTTGATATTGGTTACTGAAAGTGATGCGAGGAAAACTGCGATGGAAACGGTCCTGCGGGTGTGGCGGCCGGCAGAATAACACGGATTGTTTTTATCGGATTGATACCCGAAGTATTTATTTTTGCAGGTGATTGCCGATGGTTCAGGCGTAATAATCCTGCGAAATAAGTATATTGGGAAATTTTTGCTGAGAAATGGAAAAACAGCGAATGACGTGAATGCCATTAAGTTAGCGGAATTCGATGCGGTTCGCGGCGCTGCCGTATCGGTGGCTTGGCAGGTGCTTCGCGAAGCATGCTTTGCGCCTGCCAAGCAGTATTGGCATATATGCCATCGCTCCTTTACG
Source organism: Pseudoduganella sp. SL102 (assembly GCF_027856995.1). Lineage (NCBI taxonomy): Bacteria > Pseudomonadati > Pseudomonadota > Betaproteobacteria > Burkholderiales > Oxalobacteraceae > Pseudoduganella > Pseudoduganella sp. SL102. The sequence goes on along the minus strand of NZ_CP115554.1, from coordinate 7,047,223 downwards.
GCCACCGGCTTCTGGGCGGACACTGGTTTGCGCAAGATGTTGCCGATTCCTGAGCTAAAAACCGGTGTCCGACACATTTTCCGGATGAGGCGCCCGGAAAAATGTCCGACACCAAGTACCCTAACGCCGACTCGAATAGTCACGTCGCCTTAACTTAACAGCATTCGCCAATGACAGTGCAGTTCGCAGCAGCCCGCACGAAGAGCCATCGGCCGCGCCGGCACCGCGTGATGGCCTATCGCAATACGGAGTTCAGCCAGACAGTAAAGATGACCGCTTTAGCCAATCGCTAACGCGGAGTAACTTTACTGGAGGGAAAGATGAGTCTCATGGTGGAATTCGGAGGTTTTCTCGGCGGTGTCCTGAGTGAGTGTGCGGCGCGATACCCGTGGAGTGGCCGCAAGATTTTTGTCATCACATTCCTGTCGTTCTTCTTGTCGATTGCGCTCTTCATTCTTCTCGTTCCGCCCGTAAAGGATATCTGGAGTTGCCTGCTGGTTGCTGCTGCCAGCAGTGGCGTACACGGCGTTATTTGCGTAGCATTGATCAGCTATGCGCGACGTCGCGAGCGGAGAAAATCGGGTGTGCAGGAATAGTCCCGGGCCCGTCCGGTCACCATTGCAACAGGGCGGCATCGAAGCTCATCACCATTACAACTGCAAGCACCAGGCAATGCTGGCATTCCGGTGCAGTGGAACCAAAAAAACAAAAGGGCCCGTGTCCAGTCCATGGACACGGGCCCTTCTTTACAACGGTTGAAACGAATTACATCAGAACGCGCACGAAGCGTCCGCCAACCCCTGCACACCGGGATTCAGCAGGATGACACTGCCACCCCATTCGGCATCTTCCGGCTTGCCGGAAACGATCGAAGTCACGATCATCGTCCGCAAATCGGCGCCGCCGAACGTGCACATCGACGGTTTCGCGAACGGCACGTCGATGCGGCGGTCCAGCTTGCCGGCAGGCGTGAAGCGGAGCAGGGCGCCGGCATCGTTCGCGCAGATCCAGTAGCAGCCATCGGCATCGACCACTGCGCCATCGGGACGGCCCACATGATCGGCCAGGTTGGCGAACACGCGGCGGTTCGACGGGATCCCCGTGGCGGTGTCGTAGTCGAAGGCCCAGATCAGGCGGCTCTTCGGATGCGAATCGGACAGGTACATCGTCTTGCCATCCGGCGACCACGACAGGCCGTTCTGCGTCAGCAGGCCCGACACCACCGGTTGCGACAGGCCGTTGCCATCGTAGCGGTACAGCTGCCCGATGTCCTTCGCGGCAGCCATGTCCATGAACATGGTGCCGCTCCAGAAGCGGCCCTGGCGGTCGGTACGGCCATCGTTGAAGCGCATGCCCGCGCCGAGATCGGCCGGCTTGCCCAGCAGCGTGGTGGCCACCGTGCCGTTGTCGAACAGGTCGACGTCATACATGCCGGTTTCCATGCCGGCGATCAGGCCGCCACGGGCACGGGGTGCCACGCAGCCAGCCATCTCGGGCAGGTCCCACGAGCGCGCCTTGCCGGCGGCAGCGAGCCGCCAGACGCGTTTCGCGGGAATGTCGACCCAGTACCACGCCCGGGCAGCGGCATCCCACGCCGGGCTTTCGCCCGTCGTGCAATGCACGCCGTCGATACGTTCGATCGACGGGTTCGCCATTACTTCAGCACCAGCTCGCCGTCAACGACGCGCGGGATGCCCAGCGAATTGGCGCTGTCCAGCGCGGCCGGCAGCAGCTCGGCCGGCACGTCCTGGTACGAGACCGGGCGCAGGAAGCGATCGATCGCGGATGCGCCCACCGAGGTGGAGCGGCTGTCGGACGTGGACGGGAACGGGCCGCCGTGCACCATGGCGTGCGACACTTCCACGCCGGTGCCGAAGCCGTTGAACAGGATACGGCCAGCCTTGCGCTCCAGCGTCGGCAGCAGTTTCTTCGCCACGGCGATGTCGGCGCCGTTGGCGTGCACGGCGGCGGTCAGCTGACCTTCCACGTGCTCTGCTACCGCTACCAGTTGGGCTTCGTCCTTGACCCGGATCAGCAGCGACGTCGGGCCAAAGATCTCGCCTTCCAGTTCCGGCTTGGCCAGGAAGTGTTCGCCCGAGGTTTCGTACAGTGCAGCAACGGCGCCGCACGGCACTTCGCTCGTCTTGCCCTGGCCAACCAGCTTCACGCCTTCGATGCCGGCCAGTTGCGCCACGCCCTTGTTGTAGGCGGAGTGGATGCCAGGAGTCAGCATCGTGGCGGCACCCTTGGCGGCCAGCGCGACTTTCACGCCTTCCAGGAACTTGTCCAGTGCCGGCGAGTCGATCGCGATCAGCAGGCCCGGGTTGGTGCAGAACTGGCCTGCGCCCAGGGTCAGCGAATCGGCGAATTGCTGCGGCAGCTTTTCGTTGGCGTTCAGCGCGCCTTCCAGGATGAACACCGGGTTGATCGAGCTCATCTCCGCATACACTGGGATCGGCTCTTCACGGGCAGCGGCGGTCTTCATCAGTGCCACGCCGCCGGCGCGCGAACCGGTGAAGCCCACGGCCTTGATGACAGGGTTGCTGACCAGGTTCTGGCCGATGGTCTGGCCCGAGCCGATCAGCATCGAGAACACGCCTTCCGGCATGTCGCAGTCGATGGCGGCTTGCTGCACGGCTTTTGCCACCAGTTCGGAGGTACCCAGGTGAGCCGAGTGCGCCTTGACGATGACCGGGCAACCCGCTGCCAGCGCGGACGCGGTGTCGCCACCGGCCACGGAGAAGGCCAGCGGGAAGTTGCTGGCGCCGAACACGGCAACCGGGCCCAGGCCGATCTTGCGCAGGCGGATGTCCGGGCGCGGTGCCGGGGCACGGTCCGGCAGGGCGGAGTCCAGCGTGGCGCTCAGGTAGCGGCCGTCACGCACGACTTTTGCGAACAGGCGCAGCTGATTGCAGGTGCGGCCACGCTCGCCTTCCAGGCGGGCCTGCGGCAGACCCGTTTCCTGCATCGCACGTTCGACCAGGGTCGCGCCCAGGTCCATGATGCGGTCAGCGATCGTTTCCAGGAACTTGGCACGCTGTTCCGGCGTCGTTTCGCGGTAGCGATCGAACGCCTCCCACGCCAGCTTGCAAGCCAGGTCCAGCTCGGCTTGGGAAGCCAGGCCGAAAGCCGGTTCGATCTGTTCGTTGCGCGACGGATCGATGGCCTTGACGGAGCCTTCCTTGCCGCTCACGGTCGAGCGGCCAATGATCATTTCACCTTTAATCTGCTGCATGTGCTCTCCTTTTACTGCGGGCCTTGTGCTCGCATCAGTTTTTCCAGCATCGCGAATTCTTCTTCGTTCAGGTCGGTCAGCGGTGCGCGCACCGGACCGGCGTCGTAGCCTGCAATCTTCGCGCCGGCCTTGACGATCGACACTGCATAGCCGGCCTTGCGGTTGCGGATGGCCAGGTAAGGCAGGAAGAATTCGTCGATCAGACGGTTCTGGGTCGCGCGGTCATCGTTGGCGACTGCGTGATAGAAGTCCATCGCCAGCTTCGGCATGAAGTTGAAGACAGCCGACGAGTATACAGGGACTCCGAGCGCTTTGTACGCGGCCGCATAAATCTCCGCGGTCGGCAGGCCGCCCAGGTAGCTGAAGCGGTCGCCCAGGCGGCGCCAGATCGACATCATCAGTTCGATGTCGCCGATGCCATCCTTGAAGCCGATCAGGTTCGGGTTACGGTCGGCCAGCTTTTCCAGCGAGTCGGCGGTCAGGCGGCAGGCGCCGCGGTTGTACACGACCACGCCGAAATCGACGGATTTGCAGACTTCTTCCACGTGACGCACCAGGCCGTCCTGGCTGGCTTCGGTCAGGTAGTGCGGCAGCAGCAGGATGCCTTGCGCGCCGATTTTTTCCGCTTCCTGTGCGTAGGCGATCGCCTGGCGGGTCGGGCCACCGGCACCGGCCAGGATCGGCACCACGCCGCGGCAGGTATCGACGGCGGTCTTGATCACGTCGCCATATTCGTTCGGGGTCAGCGAGAAGAACTCACCCGTGCCGCCGGCGGCGAACAGCGCCGATGCGCCGTACGGAGCCAGCCACTCCAGGCGCTTCGCGTACGTATCCGCGCGGAAGTTGCCTTCCTGGTCGAAGTCCGTGACCGGGAACGACAGCAGGCCATGGTTCAGGATTTTTTGGAGTTCTAACGGTTGCATGAGTGTCTCGCTTCTTTGATGAGTGGAACAACAGGTAAGGGGTTCTGATGGCTCGCCATCGTTGTATGACATCGTACAACCATATCGAAAGCGGGGCAAGCGTTTTGAAAGGGTTGTTGCGTGGGGTTGGGTGTCAGGCACTTCCCGGCTTGCGGGAGGAGCCTGACACCGGTTTTATGCAAGCGTTCCGCTGGCTATGCTCAGCCTGCGGTGCTTTCTTCCTGCGCCTTGCGCAGCCGTTCGCGGCTGTTGGACAGGTGGGTGCGCATGGCGGCACGGGCGCCTTCCGGATCCTTGCGCTCGATGGCATGGAAGATGTCTTCGTGCTCGCGGTTCACGCGCTGCAGGTAGGCCGACGGTTCGTCGTGCGACAGCTGCGCCGAGTTGAGGCGCGCGCGCGGGATGATCGTGGTGCCCAGGTGCGTGAGGATGTCGACGAAATAGCGGTTGCCGGTGGCTTGTGCGATCAGCATGTGGAACTGCATGTCCGCCTCGATCGAGCCGCCCTGCAGGATGCGCTGCAGCGCTTCGGCCATGTCGCGCACTTGCGCATCGGTGCGCCGCGCGGCCGCCAGCCAGGCCGCCTCGGTTTCCAGGCTGATGCGCAGTTCCAGGATGGCCAGCACGTCTTCGATGGTCTGGATCGTATCGGGCGAGATCAGCAGTGGCTGTGCCGGCGGTTCCAGCACGAAGGTGCCGATGCCGTGGCGTGTTTCCACCAGTCCGGCCGCCTGCAGGTGCGAGATCGCTTCGCGCACCACGGTCCGGCTGACGCCATGCAGCTCCATGATCACCGATTCCGTCGGCAGTTTTTCGCCCGTCTTGAGGATGCCTTCCCGGATGCTTGCGCCAATGCTTTCCACCACGCCCTGGGCGAGATTGCGGTGGCGCTTCTTCGGCGCGGCGGGAGTGGCGGTGGTATCGGTCATGCGCATGGGTGTCCTCGAGAAGTGCCGATTATACCAGCACGCGCCTGGCGCCCGGCCGGTTGTATGATGACTTTGCAACGTGTCTCGAATTGTCGGGAAATTGTCTTTTGCATATTTCAAGCCGGCACAGCCGTGGGATGCGGTGCTACGCTGGACGATTCGACACAAGGAGGATTCCATGCGATATGCCATCCTGAGCGCTGCCGTCCTGCTGGCGGCATGCGCCGCTCCCCAGCCTGGCGACCAAGTCAACACGTTCAGCGAAGAAACCAGCTACGTCCCCACCGGCAGCAATATTCCGCGCAAGAAGGTCGACCGGGACGGCAAGACCCTCGTATTGTCGCGCGACGATGCGGGCAGGATGGTCCACGATGCACAGGCGATGGGCAATGCCGCGGGCAGCGGCCGTGATTGAGCGAGGCGCCATGAGAATCGCACTGCTGGCGGCCGCCGTATTGCTGTCCGCCTGCGCGGCGCCAGGGCAGGGTGGCGAGGAACCCGTCTTCGAAGACGCCTACACGCCGACCGGCAGCCTGATTCCCCGCAAGAACGCCGACCGCGACGGCAAGCGCGTGATCCTGTCGAAGGAAAACGCGCAGAAGGCCGTGGAAGAAGTGCAACGGCTGGGCGGCGGTACGGTGCTGCCTCCGTAAGCCGCCCGCCAGCAGGATTCCAAACGGGACGGCCAAAAAAACGGCGTCCCGGCCCGCCCCTGATATACTGTATAAAAACACAGTATTTTTCTGGTGGGCAAGTATGAGAATCAAGATGGTGAAATTGCGCATGGGCGGCGTGTCGCTGCCGAGCCGCGTGCTGGGCGACCGTGCCGCGCCGCGCTTCGGCGACCTGCGCATCCTCGATACGGATGACCAGGGCCTGCGCCGTCCCGTCAAGCTGGCCCGCCTGATGGAGCACGATTCCCAGGTGATCCGCGAAACCCTCATCGACCCCCGCATCCTGTGGTGCGGCGATAACCGCTTCACGCTGACAGGCTTCGAACGCATCCGAAACCGCCACGGTGAAACGGTCGAATACGCGCAATCGTGGCTGTGCGAGATCGACACCAGCTCGCCCGATCCCCGCCCTGATACCTTGCGTGCGGCCCCCTATAAAGATCGCTGAACAATCGCGGATGCATGTTTCTGCGTTTGTTTACGTGTTTTTGCGTTTTTGATTTAAGATTGCGCAAAACACGGAGGATTCATGCAATTAGCGGAAGAACGGCGGCGCCTGATACTGGAAGCTGTCGACGAGGAAGGGAAAGTCCTGGCGGCCGAACTGGCGCGCCGTTTCGATATCTCCGAAGACACGGTGCGGCGCGACCTGCGCGATCTCGACCTGGCCGGCCTGCTGCGGCGCGTGCATGGCGGCGCGGTGCGGCGCGGCGGCGAAGCCAGCTTTACCCAGCGCGAAGGCACCGACCAGCAGCGCAAGGCATTGCTGGGGCAAGCCTTGCGGCCATTGCTGAAGCCGCTCGACACGGTGCTGATCGACGCCGGCTCGACCAACCTGGCATTGGCCCGGCAGCTCGACGATGGCTGTGCGGCGGCGATCGTCACCAACAGCCCGCAGATCGCCCTGGCCCTGGGCGAATTCCGCCGCACCCGCGTGATCTTGCTGGGCGGGACATATTCCGCCCACTGTGGCGCCGTGCTCGGTGCCCGCACGCTGGCCGACATCCAGGCGCTGTGTGCCGACCTGTGCATCGTGGGCCTGTGCAGCCTGGCGCCCGACCGGCTGGGCGCCACCAACGACGAGGAGGCGGTACTGAAACGCGCCATGCTGGCCGGCAGCGCGCGCCGTGCCGCGGCGGTGCTGAACGACCGCCTGACCGCGTCGGCGCCATTCACCATCGGCACCGCGGCCGACCTGGACCATGTCGTCCTCGAAGCCGATGCTCCCGCCGATCTGCTCGCCACGCTGCGCCGCGAAGGCGGCCCCGATCTCCTCCTCGCTGAAAGGTAAGCCATGACCGACCGCACCGACCGTACCGTTACCGCGGCACGCTGGGCCATCTCGACGATTTTCCTGCTGAACGGCACCGGCATCGGCCTGTGGGCGGCGCACGTGCCCGTGGTCCAGGCCCGCGCCGGGCTCGACACCGGCGTGCTGGGCATGCTGCTGCTGACCATCGCCGCCGGCGCCATGGCATCGATGCCGCTGGCCGGCTGGCTGTCCACGCGCTGGGGCTCGCGGCGCGCCACGCTGGCCTCCGCGTTCGCGTTTGCCGTGATGACGGCCGTGCTGATCTGCGCCAGCCACCCCGTCGGCGTGTTTTTCGCGGCATTCGCCTTTGGCGCCAGCAACGGCGCGCTGGACGTGGCGATGAACGCCAACGCCAGCGAGGTGGAAATCGCCCGCGGCGTTCCCACCATGTCGTCGTTCCACGCCTTCTTCAGCCTGGGTGGCCTGGTGGGCGCCGCGCTGGGCGGGCTGCTGATACAGGGCGGTTTCGGCGACGGTTCCGGCGCCCTGGCAACCAGCGCCGTCATCGTTGCGGCCACGCTGGTGGTGATGCGGCGGGTGATGACGGGGCCCGCGTCGGCCGCGCACACGTCCCACTTTGCGTTGCCGCGCGGCCCGGCCCTGTTCCTGGGGTTGCTGGCGCTGCTGTGCATGGCGGTGGAGGGCGCGCTGGTCGACTGGAGCGCGCTGCTGCTGACGGAACGCACCGGTGCCACGCCGGCCTCGGCAGCCATCGGCTATTCGGCCTTCTCGATCGCGATGGCCGCGTGCCGCTTCGCCGGCGACCGGCTCACAGTGCGCTTCGGCGCCGCCAACGTGATGGTGTCCGGCGGCGTGGCCATCCTGCTGGGCCTGTTGATCGCCGTGCTCGGCACGCATTACGCGGTGGCGGCGGTCGGCTTCGCGCTGGTCGGGCTCGGCGCCGCCAACGTGGTGCCGCTCATCTTCGCGGCCGCTGCACGCACGCCGGGCATGTCCGCCGGCGGCGGCGTAGCCACGGCGGCCACCGTCGGCTACACGGGTTTCCTGATGGGGCCGCCCGTGATCGGCTGGGTGGCCGCCCACACGAACATCGCGGTGGCACTGGGCGGGCTGTCGCTGGCCGGGGCGGTGATCGCGTTCAATGCGCGGGCGGTGGTCAGGCAGGCGGAGGGCGCGCGCTGAATTGCCGTCTCATGGGCCGGCTTGGCGTCATCGGCCTGCCTGTGCCTTCAGAGCCTGCCTGTGCCCTCATAGTGTGCCTGTCGCCCCATCAGCCCGCCTGTACCGCAAGTTCCGGTAAAACCGCCTGCCGTTGAGCCGTTCCAGGTGTTGGTTCCGATGGCCCGCCGGCGCGCGTCCCCACGGCTAAGATGGCCCATGAACCTCTTGGAGAAAGGCACATCATGAGCCCGGAACAGGCATCCACCATCCTCGAACAGCTGGCGCTGGGTACCGATCCCCGCACCGGCGAATCCCTGCGCGAAGGCGATGCCTGCGCCGCACCGGAAGTGATCCGCGCGCTGTTCATCGCACGCCAGGCCTTGCAAGGCGTGCTTGCCGCGGAACTTTCCCGCCCGGCACGCCGCGCACCGGTGATGCGCAATGGCGTGGTGCTGCCGAACGTGGGCAAGAAATGGTCGGCCGACGATGCCGACATCCTCCTGCAGCAATTCGAAGCGGGCATGCCGATCGGCCAGATCGCCGCGCGGCTGGGGCGCACCGATGGCGGCATCGTGGCCCGGCTGGTGCATGCCGGCGTGCTGCCCGACCGCGAAGCAGGTTATGCGCTGATCAAGGGGAACCCCGGGAACCGCGAACAGCCGGCCTGATCTCCGCGATCATTTCGCCCTCGTCGTCCAGGCCCACTTCCACGAAGCCCAGCGAGGCATAGAAACGTTTGCCTACTTCATTGCCGGGCATGTAGCAGATCGTAATGCGGCGCAAGTCCGGCTGCGCGCGCAGCTCTTGCAGCAGCAGTTCCATCGCGCGGCGGCCAACGCCCCGGCTCTGGAACTTCGGGTCGACCATCAGGCGGAAGATGCCGTAGCAGCCGGGTTCGTCGTTGGTATTGATGCCGTAAAGAAGAAAGCCGGCGAGCTGCCCGTCGTGATGGATCGCCCTGGGCCGCGAGTTCGGATAAAAACTGGCCTGCGCGAGCGAAAAGGCATTGCTGGCGACGAACTGGGCCTGGTGCGGCGGCAACTCGATATTCATCACCGCTTCGAAGTTTTTCCTGGTAACGAACTCCAGCGTCGTGCCCGATTGCGGCATCGGCGCCGTGTGCGTCGTTTCCGTCATGTGCGTCATCTGCGTCAAGTACGTCAAGTGCGCTCCTCCGGGTGGATGCTGCCTGTGCTTGTGGCGCGGTGCATGGGCCTGGATCATGGGCCGGAATCATGGGCTGGGATCATGGCCCGGGATGGCCGGCACGGCGAGTCGATACTCTACCGTCAAAGGCCAGGCTGGAACAACCCCGCCATATGCCAGCCGGGAGCACGCGGAGGAAAGCCGGCGTAGCCTCGACTGCCCCGCCTTATTTCGCCAGCGTCACCAGCGGCTTGCTTTTCTCCACGATGTACGTGGCCAGTTCCTTCGATTCGCCGCTGCCCACGTTGTGCGCCGAGTGCACGGCGCCGGCCGGGATGAACAGCGTCTGCCCCGCCTTCAGCGTCACCGGCGGCTGGCCATCGATCTGGTATTCCAGCGTACCTTCCAGTACATAGGCGATTTCCTCGCCGGGATGCGAGTGGCGCGGCGCCTTGACACCCGGGGCGAAGTCCACCCGTACCTGCACCAGTTCCTTGCCCGGCACGACGATGTCTTCTTTCAGCAGGTCGACCCGGCCAAGGCCGGCGACCTGGGCGTGGGCGGTGGCCGCCATCGAGGCGGCGGCTACCAGGACGAGGCTGGAAATCAGGGAGTGGATGGTTTTCATGGCGTTTCCTTTTCTGGGTGAGTTGGCGTACTCCCAGTAGGCCACCGCCATGTGTATGGGGCATGTCGGCGCGTATGCGAAACATGGCCGTTCGTATCCCGGCCGTTGATGGATACATACTGATACACACCGCTTATCCCGCACGCCCTGGCAAGATGCGCGGATGCCTGAGGGCCTGGGCGTACCGATACCCCCAAGCACGCCTGGTTGCAATGTGAGCTTCATTCTTGCCGCGGGGCGCGGGAAAGCGATGGCTTTCAACTCGCAAGTGATTGTTTATAAGACAATAATTCGTGTTCTTTGCTAGAGTGGCATTCCCTGACCCATCGGAGATGCCATGAACCGTCACTACACCGTTGTCCCCCGGGCGCTGCGCAGTGTCCGCCTGCTCGGCGCCATCGCCTTGCTGTCCGCCGCGTCTTCCACGCTGGCCGCCGATACGTCATTTTCTTTGGCCACCGTCTCGAACCTGCGCTACACCCTGACCGACCTGACACCGGATGACGGTATCGCTGCCAACCTGACCTGGACATCGGGATTCGTCGATGTAATGGGGTACCACGATGGCATCGTATTCCGGCATTTCGGCGATGGATCGGCACCGGTGGCGGGAAGCTGGACCGACGGTGCGGACAACACGGCCGCCAGCTTCGAGCCAGGCACGTCGTTCGGGAACACGGTACTGTCGGCAACGGTGCACGCCGACGGCGCCGACGACGCTGTCGGCCAGGCGAACGCGGCGTATGCCTTGTCCTATTTCGACTTTACGGTGTCCGCCGGAACCGCCGTCACGTTCTATTCGGACTATGAGTTGCACACGGGCAGAACGGAACCGGGCGAAGGCACGTATGCAAGTTCCACCACCCGAATGGAGTTGTTTGACAGTGGCACATCCCACGATCACTTCGACAGCAGCTGGATCGAAGCCGCGACCTACAGCGTGCCCGACAAGGCCGGCACCGCATCGGTTTCCTTCAGTAATATCTACGGCACCGACTGGACCGGGACCCTGACGGTGCAAGCTGCCGGCCAGGCTTTCGCCGGGCCCCTGCCGGTTCCGGAACCGTCGACTTATGCCATGCTGGGCGTTGGCCTGCTGATGCTCGGCGCGGCAGCACGCCGCCGTTCCTGATCGGCTGGGCATGATCGGCTGGGCATGATCGACTGAGCTTGCCGTGGGGGCGCGGGTTCCTGTCCAGGACCCGCCCACGCATCCGGCAAGCAGCGCACGCCCCAGTCATCGACGATGCCCTGGGGCGGGGCGTTTGCGCTGGCGCCTGCCCCAGCGCGCCTGTGGCGGCAGATGCGGCGCCTGTCCATGTATTTCATGCTGCCGGCGATAAAAAAGGCGCTGTGAGCGGTAATTAAGAGAACTTCCCGCCGGAATCACGGTCTGACTTCCTGTTGAGATACTTCATGTATATCAGGAGGCGACATGGGCACGGCGGAGGTTCGAGTACTGATCGAAGCGTTGATGCAGCAACAGCTTTCAGAAGATCAGGTCGCATTGCTGCAGGGCTTTCTTGCCTGCGTCGAGCAACCAGGGCAGTGTCATCGCCTCATCGAGGAAGCCGCCGGAAAGCCGCCGTGTCCGCATTGCGGCCGCGAGAAGTCTCACCGTTGCGGGCAGGCTAGTGGCTTGCAGCGCTATCGCTGCGTGGCATGCCGGCGCAGCTATAACGCCCTGACCGGCACACCGCTTGCCCGTCTGCGCCTGCGCGACAAGTGGCTGCAATACTTTCAATGCCTGATCGAGTCGACCCCTGTGCGCTCGGCGGCCAGCCGCGTCGCGGTGGCCAAGTCGACTAGTTTTCGATGGCGTCACCGTTTCATCGCCGCCATGCTCCGGGCGCCCCGTCCGCAGCTGTCTGGCATCGTCGAGGCCGATGAAACCTACCATCTGGAATCACAGAAGGGCTCGCGCCACCTGGATCGCCCGCCCCGCAAACGCGGCGGGAAGGCCAGCCGGCGCGGCATCAGCAGCGAGCTGGACTGCATCCTCGTTGCCCGTGACCGCAACCGGCAAACCTGTGACTTCGTCACAGGCCGCGGCCCGGTCAGCGCCAGCCAGCTGATGAAACACCTGAAGCCTGTGCTGGCGCCCGATGTGTTGCTCGTGACCGATGCGGCCAAGGCGTACCAGGCATTTGCGAAGCAGGCCGGCATCACGCACGAAGCGATCAATGTGCGTGCCGGCATCCGGGTGCGCGGCGCACTCCATATCCAGGGTGTCAACGGATGGCATAGCCGCTACAAGACCTGGCTGCGGCGATTCAATGGTATTGCCAGCCGCTATCTCGCCAATTACACCGGCTGGCAGCGCGTGCTCGATGCCGCCGAGCTGACGGCGCCGCGCCAATGGTTGCACATTGCCGTGGCGTCAGACTAGCTGATCAGCTCTTTTGTCGCGCTCGGCATGCAAGAAAGTTTCGTGCTCAACGGCAAAGCTACTCAACGCGAACAGCGCCATAAAAAATAATCGGCGCGCCTGTCGATTCCAGGCGCCATGATTCGTCGTCAGCATGCAGGACCCACCATCCGATCCACATTCCCATGGGAGTCGTCATGAACAGACAGATCATCTTCAACCTGGCGGTCAAGGACCTCGACAAATCCAAAGCCTTCTTTTCCGGCCTGGGCTTTTCCTTCAATGCGCAGTATTCCAGCGACCAGGCGGCGTTCATGAACATCGTCGACGGCAGCATCCACGCCATGCTGATGACCGAAGCCTTCTTCAGGTCGCTGATCGACAAGCCGCTTGTGCAGGCGAAGGAGGCCAACGAGGTCATCATCTGCCTGAGCTGCGAGAGCCGCGAGGAAGTGGACAGCCTGATCGCCAGGGCTGTCGCGGCGGGCGGGCGCACGCCGCATCCGCCCGAGGACCACGGTTTCATGTACGACCAGGGCTTCGAGGATATCGATGGGCACTTGTGGAACCTGGTGTGGATGGCCCCCCAGGGCTGACGGCACTCTCCATGCACGTGGCCGCAATGCGGCGTGGCCTGTCGCGCCGCGGTGGCAATATCGTGGTTTTCACGAACCAGGGTTCACGAACATGGCACACGTCGTATTGTTGGGAGATTCGATTTTCGATAACGGCTCGTATGTTCCGCCGGGTACGCAGGTCATCGAGCAATTGCGGCGCCGGCTCGGTGCCGGGCATGAGGCGTCACTGTGCGCGCAGGATGGCAGCGTGCTGGCGGACATGCCGGCGCAGGTCGGGCGGATTGCCACCTTGCGGAAGGAAAGGGCGCCCACCCACCTGGTGATCAGTTGCGGTGGCAACGACGTGCTTGGCCTGGTCGGCGCCATGCAGACCCCGGCAGCGACCGTGCTGGAAGCCGCCGAACTGCTTGCCGCATGGCAGGCCGGCTTCCGGCGCGATTACCGTGCGATGCTCGATCTGGTGTCGGCGTGCGGCATCCCATATGCCGTGTCCACCATCTACGACGGGGTACCCGGGCTGTCGCCGGGATTGCGCGGCGCACTCGCGCTGTTCAACGACGTCATCCTGCGCGAAGCCGTGCTGCGCGGCATCCCCGTGCTCGACCTGCGCCTGATCTGCGCGATGCCCGGCGATTACGCCGCATCGTCGCCGATCGAGCCGTCGTCCGAAGGCGGCCGGAAAATCGCCGCGGGCATCGCGGCACTGGTGAGCGAACACCAGTTCCCGGCGGCGAGGACAGTGGTTTTCGCCGGCGCGGCGTGAGCGCCATGCGAGCTTTTCGACGGTAGTCGGCCACGGCCGCTTCAAGCGACCGGGCCAGCTCCCTGGCACAGCCGCTCGAGCTTTTGTGCAAGCGCTTCGCGGGCGCTGTCGAGCCGCACCGGATCGGTCCTGGCGGACAGCGTGCTCCGCTCTTTTCGGCCAAGGAAATAAGCGATCCGCTCGGCATTGGCACCGGAAGGGTGGGGCAAGCCATCGAGGATCTGCGCGGGCTGGAGCACGCCCTCCTTGGCCAGCCAGTGCAGGCCATTGGCGACTGCCGGGCCGAGCGGGATAAAGACGGCATCGGGAAACAGGGCCGCTTCCTGCGCGAAGTATTCGGTGATCTGCCGCCGCAGGAAGCGGTGCGCGATCGGCGCCGGCGTGCCGCTGTAGTCCTTGCCACCCCTGCTCACCGGGTGGCGCAGCAGCGAAGTGAGGTGCAGCAGATGGGCATGCTGGCCGAACAGCGTGGCGCAGCCGGGCAAGCCCAGCCAGCGGTGCAGGCCGATGCGGTCGAGCAGGGCAACCAGGTTAGGGCGGATGGGGCCGCTGAAGGCGCCGGCCCGCTTCGCAGAGGATAGCGCCTCGTCGGCACTGGCACCACCGCGTAGCTGGACCTGGGCCTCGGCGACCGCATTGCGCCATTGGACGAAGCCGGGTGTCAGGCCGACGAGCACGACGCGCGCGGCAAGGTTGACCGACTCGAACGGAATGTAGTTGACCTCGAACGGCCCGTCCCGGTCCAGCAGGAAGGCAGGCGGAATGCGGGCGTGGCCGTCGATGAGCGGCAGGTCGAGGTGACGGATGTCAGGGGCGAAACGTGGAAACAGGTGGGGCATCGGAAACAGGAGGAAATGGTAAATGGCATGATCCATGGGCCCCATGGAGGGCTATCCAGTGGGAACCCCCGGGATGGCCAGTGTGATGATCATGCGAAGTCGATGTCCACGAGCCCGTCGAAATCTTCCGAGTACGCATATTTCCCGGCCAGCACCGCATCGACATATCTTGCGAACCAAGGCCGGATTCCCGCTGCTTCCACTTGCCTGGTACCCATGTCGTGCCACATGGTGATGACCTGCCCGTCGACCCCGCCGGGGGCGGGGGCAAGATCCAGGCAGTAATGATCGCCGCCGCCATTGTGGGTAAATGGTATCCACCTGGCGTGCCACCAGTCATTCCGGATACCGCTCTCCGGTTCCGATTCGATGCCCTGGAATTCGCCGGAATCGAGAAGATCCTTCCACACCGTCCATTGCTCGAGTATGGCGCCGGTGGAAAGGAATTCCGAGTTGTCGAACAGGCCGCCGGCATTTCCTTTCTGGCCGTTGTGCACCTTCAGGAAATCGACAAAATCGCCGGGAAGGCGAACGCCGAGCGCAGCCTCGAGCGCTTCGATTTCCTCCGCGCTCGCTGGCGGATTGAGGTCTTGCAGGCCTTCCGGCCAGTTTTTACCCAGCCAGGCTTCCAGGGCTGTCCAGTTCTCGTTCAGCGAAGACGAATATTGGGAAGAGTTGTCTTGTTTATCGAAGAGGGATTTAATCATGTCGGCGGAATGAATGAGATTCAAGCAGGGGTGGACGATGGATTCGAACAGAACTTCAGGCGTCGCGCCGATCGGCTGAACTTGCAACGCATATCGGAGTGTAATCCAGTGTATGCCGCGCATGCAGCAGGATGCAGGTGCCTCGCCCGAATGTGCATGAAACGTCGCTCGGCCAAATGAGGCGCCTAACCGGGAAAATCTGTTCTCATGGAGATGATCTAAGCCCTGAGAAAACGCGCCCACTGTACACTTCAAATTCTCACGGCAGGCCCGGCGTCCTTGTTAACTCCGCAGTTCCCTGATGCTCATTTAGTTGCGTATCTCATCGGGGATGGGCAACAGGCTCAGACATACACCGCGCCCTAACTGGACAAGGGGCGAAACATTGTAACTGCTGCCGCTTTCACTATCGACATGGATTTCTCTGGCGACATTTGAATCGATTGACTGGATGCTAGCAGTTACCGCTAGTCTGCCGTGCATGTTTCCTGGATTCTTCGAGCGCCATTCAAGCAATTTATCGATCTTTGATCGTGGACATTGAATTTTCAGTTGAAATACGTTGGCGAAAAAGTCGGGCCGCCTGTTGTCCGATGTGTATTCCACGAATAGCTCATACGAGCCGTCCAAGTTGCGCGATACGTCAATGATCTTTCCTTCGAAAAGAATGGGCCTTTGGGCCAGCCAGTACTCCTGAAGCTCCGCGGTCAGAACAGTATCGAAAGCCCGGTTATCCTTGACTAGCTCGGTAAACCATTCGCTGTCGGCACCGTCCTGAAGGACAAATTTCTTTATTGCCTCATCGGTTTCCAAGGTTGCCCGTCTCATCTTCTCAGCGGCTTCATTTGAGTTCATATGGGACCGGTAAAAATAAGCCATGCCCAAGCCCAGGATTGTAAGAAGGACGGCTGCTTTCAAGAGTCGTTTTAGGCTGCTCATAGTTTCTTCTTTGCAACTTAAATTGCGATTTAAAAATATCCATTCTAGGTGTCGGTGCGTTGGCTGTCCACTGATCGATCCTCGCTTGGTACAAGTTCCGTCATTTATATTGTCAGTGCTAGTGTGCTAATATGGTGTCAATAAATCGCGGACCGCCACGCCGACACCATGGAAGACTCCACCTACACCCTCGACGAGCTCTGTTCGCTCACCGACCTGAACAAGCGCACCGTGCGCTACTACATGCAGATCGGCCTGGTCGACCGGCCCGAAGGTGAAACCCGCGCGGCACGCTATGGCCCGCGCCACCTCGACCAGTGCCTGAAGATCCGCAAATGGACGCAAGCGGGGCTGTCGCTGGAACGGGTGCGCGAACTGTTCGCGAGCGGCGACCAGCCGGTGCCGGCCCGGCCGCGAGGGCCGGGCACGCTGGAAGTGTGGAGCCACATCGTGGTGGCCGATGGCGTCGAGGTCACGCTCAATCCGGAGCGGGCGAATCTGCGGCCCGAACAGGTACGCACCTTCCTTGCCGAGGTGATGGCCGCGTTTGAAAAACTGAACCGATCGGAGAACGACTGATGGCGAATTCCCTTCACCCCGTGCTGAAGTCCGTCGCGGTGACCGGCGACCTGCACGGCCTGTTGCTTGAAATGCGCGTCGAGCAGCACTATGAGAACCCCGGCAAGTCCGCCATCGAGGCGGTGTATACGTTCCCCGTGCCGTGGCGCGCCGTCATCCTGGGCATGGAAGTGGCGATCGGCGACAGGGTGCTGCATGCGGAAGTCGCGCCGAAGGCGTCTGCCGGGCAGCAGTATGAAGCAGCGATCGAGCAGGGCGACGCCGCGTTCATGCTGGAGCGCGGCAGCGAAGGGCTGTACACCGTCAATGCCGGCAACATGCTTCCTGGCGAAACGGCGACTGTGCGTTTGCGCTATGCGGTGCTGCTGTCCTTCGAGCAGGGGCAGGTGCGGATCGTGGTGCCGTCGGTGATTGCGCCACGCTACGGAAGTCCCGCCGCGGCAGGACTGCGGCATCACCAGGTTCCCGTGCATGACGTGCTGGCCGGGCATGTCCTGTCCGTCCAGGTCAGGCTTCATGGCGCGGTGGGCGAAGGGCGCCTGCAGTCGCCCACCCATCCGGTCGCCATGCGCCGGGGCGAGGGCTACGCCGAGATCAGCCTGGCTTCCAGCGCTTTCCTCGACCGCGATGTAGTCTTCGTCGCCGACGAACTGCAAGGCAGGCCGCTGTCGGCGGTTGGCCGTGACGGCGATGGCACCGTCATCCTGGCGAGCTTCTGTCCCGCGCTGGAGGACCGGGCCGCGCGCCGGCCGCTATCGATGAAGATCCTGGTCGACTGCTCCGCATCGATGAACGGCGACAGCATCGCCAGTGCGCGCCGGGCGCTGCACGAGATTCTCTCGCACCTGGAGCCGGACGACCGGTTTTCCTTCAGCAGGTTCGGTGGCACGGTGGTCCATGAGACGGAAGTGCTGACACCGGCGACAGCACAGGCCCTGCGGCATGCGGCGGCGTGGATCGCGCGCACCCATGCGAACCTGGGTGGAACGGCAATCGGCGATGCGCTCGAGTCGACTTTTGCATTGGCCCAGCCTGGCGATGCGGACGTGCTGCTCATCACCGATGGCCATGTGTGGGATGCCGGGAAACTGATCCAGCGCGCGCACCTGGCGGGCCAGCGCATCTTCGCGATCGGCATCGGCGCCGCACCCGCTTCCAGCCTGCTCCATGAACTGGCCACGCGCACGGGCGGCGCCTGCGAGCTGGTTGCGACGGCCAGCGAGATCGAAGCCGCCATCGTGCGCATGGTCCACCGCATGCGCCAGCCCGGCGTGCAGGATCTTGCCGTCGGCTGGGATGCCCCGCACGCATGGCAGGTCGATCCGGATGGCGCGGTCTTCAGCGGCGGCACCGTTCACGTCTTTGCCGGCTTCGGCACCGGCGTACCCGCCGAGGCGGAGATCAGCTGGAACCAGGATGGCGTCCGCCATCGCGAAAGCGTCGGCATCGGTGCGCTCGCGGATGGCATGGGCGATACGCTTGCGCGCGTGGCTGCCGCGGCGCGCCTGCGCGGCGCCGACGATGCTGCGCAGCTCCAGCTGGCGTTGAAATACCAGCTGGTGACGGAGAAGACCAGCCTGGTCGTGGCGCACCGGCGCGAGGCCGCGCAGCGTGCCACGGAGCTGCCGGAGCTGCGGGTCGTGCCGCAGATGGCGCCTGCCGGATTCGCGGGCGTGGGACAACCGGCGAAACGTGCCGGTACTGCCAGGAAGGATGGTTCGGAGACCTACGACATGCCGGCTTTCCTGCGCAAGCAGGCTGACGACGGCTGGCAGCAAGACCCGGGCGGCATCCAGCGTGCGGCGCAAGCACGTGCCGAGCGCGATTCTTCCGGTTCCAAGGCAGCCCGGCATTCGCCTGCCGTGTGGCGGCGCGAGTCGGCAAGCGAGCAGGTGAAGGCCATGCTCGACTTCACGTACACCCACCGCGACACGCTCAAGGCGTTTGCAAGCGCGCATGCCGGCACACGCGGATATCCCGCTTCCCTGGACGATATTGCTGGCGGGCTGCCCGGCGAAGTGCTTGCAAAGCTGCGGCGCATTGCTGCGCAAGGAAATGGCGAGGCGGACATCGTCCGGGCCTTCATCGAGGCACTGCAAGCGCTCATGGGAACGGAGCGGTTCGCGCGGCGCTGGCGCCGCAGGCTGTTCGGCTGGGGGCGGCGCCGCGCGGTCGGCAAGCTGGTGCAGCGCATCGCCACGGACGCGTACCACGCTGGCGATCCCCTGGCCGGCAACGGCATTCCAGCTTTCCTGCGCAGGCAGGCCGATTGAGCGCCATGCAAGCGGATGGCATGAACGAAGCAAAAGCCCGCCCGTACTACCAGTTTCCGGATGCACCCGTGCACTGGCTGCCGATCGCGGAGCTGGTGGATGGCGCGCTGTACATCGTCGATGCGCGCAACGCCTTTCTCGGCATCTGGCAGCGCGCCGAGCTGGCATTCCTCGTGGCGCGGCCGCTGCACGCGCCGAAGCGGGTGAATGGCCGGATGCGGTGGATACCGGAGGGACACCAGCTATCGCTCGAATACCACTGGGACAAAGGCGACAGCTTCGCAACGGCCCGGCCGCGCCGCTTCGTCGAGCACGTGCCGGGCAGGGACTGGGACAACCTCCTTGGCTACCTCCGCCGGCGGGAAGAGGAGTTCGCGCGGCAGACGGCGTTCTCGCTGCTGGCTCCCTGAGGAAGCATCGATATGCTCCTCCGGCCGGGCCGCTCGATGAGATGAACCAGCGGCTGCCTAGTTGGCGCCATCGACTGCGATGGCCTGCATCGCCGTCATCTTCTGTGCGGGCGACAGGCCGGGATGCCGGTCGATGCAGGCGAGCGCCATGGATTCGCATGCGCCGCGGATTCCCTGGTGATCGGCGCGCGACTCCTGCACGATCCGCCGCGATGCCTGGTCCACGCGCGCCCGGTACTGTTCGGACGAACGTGCCAGCAGGGGACCTTTGGCCAGGCGGGTGCCGCAGCTGAGCGGCTCATCGAGCAGCGCGCGATAGGCCGCGGCCCGCTGCTCCACCGCCTTGGCGCACGCCGCCACCAGCCCTTCCATTTCCGGATTGCCCAAAGCCTCGCCGCTCGGCGCCTCCTGCGCGGCAACGCCGGAGCACATCGCCAGCAATGCCAGTGCAAGCGAACAGGTTTTCATGTGGTTCTCCCTGAGATCGATGACGCGGCAGCTTACCAGAGCATGCTGTGGCTGGACCGTCGTCTTGCGCCTCGAGTGTGCCGGCGGAGCACGCAGGCGCGGCCTGTCATGCCTTGCGGCGGCGTGCCGCCACGCCCAGCAAGGCGAGACCGCCCAGCAGCATGGCATAGGTGCCGGGTTCCGGTACCGGCGTCACGCCATCCCACACCGACGAATAGCCTTCCACGATGACGAAGGTCTGGAGAAATCCGCTGGTCTCGGCGCCACCCGTGTTGGCGAAGCTGGCCGACAGCACGCCGTCCCAGCTGTTGCTGACACCGACCACGGTGTTGTCGTCGAGGACGTCGAAGCCGGCATCGATATAGCGTTCCTGCGCATCCGTCACGAACGTGCCATTTACCATCCCGCCCACGTTCAGCAGGGCATGGGATGTCGCATACTCGGCCATGTCGGCTTCCAGGTTGTAGCCCATGGAGGTGCGGGCGTGCATGTCCGCGACGACGCTGAAGGTGACCGCCGTGTTGGCGGACAGCGTAAAGGTATTCTCGGGCGTCGCGCCGATGGACGCGGCGCGATACGTGCCGTAGGCATCGAGGGCACTGTGCGCCGCGCCTTCCGCGGACATCCACGTGAACCCCGCCACGTTATTCGCGGTCATGATGCTGCCCACGGAAGACGACCACGCGGAGTGCGTCTCGCCCGTGAACAGGCCGCCCTGCTGCGGCGCGTAGTTCTGGAACTGGTAGCTCTCCGACACTTCGCCGAAGCCCTCGGCCCGGCTGTCGATGAACGAGGGACCGTTCAGGTTGAAGGTGAGCGACGGTGCGATGCCGTCGCCGGTATCCAGGTCGGTCAGCGTGATGACCAGGTTGCCGAAAGTCGCACTGCTGCTGGCATCCGCCAGCGCGGGGCCGGCCACCGCCGCCATGCAGGCCAGGGCCAGCGTATGTATTGCAAAGCGCTTCATGGGTTCTCCGTAGTGAGCTGCGTTCAGTGAGCTGCGTTCAGTGAGCTGCGTTCAGTGGAGCATGGTCCGTGAGCTCCGGTGAGCAGGCTTCATCCGGCACGGTGGCGGCGGCGAGCCAGCACGCCGATCAGCCCCAGCCCGCCCAGCAGCATCCCGTAGGTCGACGGTTCCGGCACGGCTGCCAGCACGGCGTCGCCCTGGATCGTGGCGTTGGCGCCGAACACGCCCTGGGTACTCGCGTCGCCCAGGTTGCTGAAGCTTGCCGACAGTACGCCGCTCCAGCTGTCCGATTCGCCCGCCAGCACGCTGATGCCTTGCTCGGCCAGGTCTTCCAGCGGCGTCACGCCATCCGCCGCCAGGCCGCCGGCGAACAGCTTCAGCATGGCCGAGGCGCTTTCGCTGTTGCCCTGCCATGGCGCGGCGATGGTGGTGCTGGCGCTCATCGACGCATCCAGTGAAAACACCACTTTCGTGTTGGCGGTCAGCGTGAAGTCGAGCAGGCCGCTCGGGCTGCCGGGCAGGCTGGCATAGCCCCAGAAATGCGAGCGCTGGCCGGCGCCGCTGTGAGCGCTACCAGACATGTCCGCAGCGGTGAACCCGACCCCTTCGCTGGAGCCGGTCACGCTGCCGGCCTGCGTCGCCAGGTCGGTATGCACGTTGCCCGCCACATTGGTGGCCGGCCAGGCGCCACGGTTGAAATACGATTTGTACTGGGCCCCCGGCTCGTTGATGCTGTCGCGATAGTTCAGCGCCTCGCCACGCACGAGGGCGCCTCCCATGTACATTGCCGGGTCGGGCAGGAACGAGATACCGGCTGCGATGCCATCGTTCGGATCGAGGTCGATCACCGTCACGGTGACGTGGTTGACTGCCAGGGTGCTGAACGCGTCAGCAAGCGCGGGACCGGCTGCAACTGCAAGGCAAACGGCCGCCGCCGCATGGGAAGCGACAAATTTCATTGAACCTCCTCGGGTTGTCATGAAGTCAAATATGCTGAGGATCTTGCGGCTTGTCCATCACCCGGTGCATTTTTTTTATTTTTACAGCGGGTAAAAAAGCCGCGTTTTTTGCCGCCGTTCCAGCCAGCTCTGCAGAATGAAATTGCATCGTCGAAGCCGCATTTTATCGCCGGGATATTGATCGGAACGCGATGGGAACGTTTCCCTTATTCCGTTGGAATTTGTTAACGGAAGCATTTTTTTGCCGAAAATTCCATACCTTGTTGCCGGCGAGGTTGCTATATTCGCCTGTCGACTATTGGTCAGGAAGTAACGCAAACCACACGGGGAGGGTGCTGCAATGACGAAATCCAGGGTTCGGAAACACCGATTTTTACGGCTGTTGATGGGAGCGCTACCAGCGTTGGCATGCGTCCATGTGGCCCATGCCGCCGAGCTGCGCCGGGCCTACATCGTCCAGCTGGCCGAACCGCCGGTCGCCAGCTATCGGGGCGACATCACCGGGCTGCGCGCGACCATGGTCGCCACCGGCCAGCGGCTCGATGTCTCCAGCACGCCTGCGCGCCAATACCAGGGTTACCTCAGCGGCAGGCAGGACCAGGTCAAGGCCCTCCTGCCGGCCGCCGCGATCACGCACCAGTACCAGGTGGTGTTCAACGGCTTTGCCGCGCGCCTCACCGATGCCGAAGTGCGCACGCTGAAAGCCAGCGGCAAGACGCTGCGCATCGTGCCCGACCAGCGCCAGCGCGTGATTACCAACTACACGCCGGCCTTCCTCGGCCTCGACCAGCCGGGCGGCCTGTGGGAGCAGCTCGGCGGCAGCGAGCAGGCCGGCGAAGACATCATCGTCGGCGTGATCGACACCGGAGTGTGGCCGGAAAACCTGTCGTACGCCGACCGGGTCGACAGCAAGGGCCGGCCCACCTTCGACGGCGGCGCCACCCTGGCATACGGTGCGCCGCCCGCGCGCTGGAAAGGCGCCTGCCAGGCTGGCGAAGGCTTCACGGAAGCGCAGTGCAATAACAAGCTGATCGGTGCGCGTTACTTCGACGGTGGGTTCCGGGCCAGCGGCAACGCGCTGCACTGGACCGAATTCCAGTCGCCGCGCGATTCGCTGGGCGGACCGGCCGGCATGGGCGGGCATGGCACCCACACGTCGACCACGGCGGCCGGCAACGCCAACGTGCCGGCCCTCGCACCGAACGGGGACATGCTGGCCCTGCGCAGCGGCATCGCGCCGCGTGCGCGCATCGCCGCGTACAAGGTGTGCTGGAGCTTCCGGCCGACCAACGCCGAGGTGGGCAACACGTGCTACGACAGCGACAGCATCGCCGCCATCGAGGCCGCGGTGACCGACGGCGTCGACGTGCTGAACTACTCGATCACGGGCGGCCTGAGCCCGCTGGAGCCCGTTGAACAGGCGTTCCGCCATGCGGTGACGGCCGGCGTGTTCGTGGCTGCCGCCGGCGGTAACTACGGTCCCGGCAACACTGTGAACCACATGGGGCCGTGGCTCGCCACGGTGGCCGCCGCCACCCATGACCGGACGCACACCGCCGCGGTCACGCTGGCCAGCGGCCAGGTCTTCCACGGCAGCTCGCTCAACGCGAAGGTGCTGCCCGCGACGCCGGTGATCCGCGCTGGCGCCGCCGTGGTGGCGGGCGGCGACAGCTCGTTTGCGCAGCAGTGTTTCGGCGCGGAGGAAGCCGGTGCCGTGCAGCTCGACCCCGCCAAGGTGGCCGGCAAGATCGTGGCGTGCTCGCGCGGCTTCATCGAACCGGCCCGGCAGGTCGACGTGGTGAAGGCCGCCGGCGGCGCGGGCGTGATCTTGCTGGACAACGGTTCCGGTCCCACGCTCAGCCTGTACAGCCTGCCCACCATCTATGTCGGCCAGGCGGACGGCGAAGCGATCTACGCCTACGCGGGCACGGCCGGCGCCCGCGCCGCGCTGTCGGCCAGCGAGCTGACGCAGATGTACGGCCCTGCGCTGGCCGACTTTTCCTCGCGCGGCCCGAACGTTTTCGATCCCGGCGTGATGAAACCCGACATGACCGCCCCGGGCGTCGATATCCTGGCCGGCATCTCGCCCAGCCTGAGCCCCGCGCAGCGCGGCGCCGTCGTGACGGGCACCGGGCGGGCCCACAGCCTGTCGATGTACATGTCCGGCACCTCGATGGCCACGCCGCACGTGGCCGGCATCGCCGCGCTGCTGAAGCAGCGGCATGCCGGCTGGTCGCCGGCCGCCATCAAGTCGGCGCTGATGACCAGCGCCCGCACCGTGCTGCCGACATCGCTCGAAGGCGACATGGACGGCACGCTGCCGTGGGGCCAGGGCGCCGGCCTGGTGGTGCCGAATGTCTCCGCCGATCCCGGCCTGGTGTACGACATCACCCCCGCCGACTACCAGCGCTATGTATGCGGCGCCAGCGGCGAAACCGTCGATTGCGGGCAAGGCAGCCTGCCCGGCCATGCGCTGAACCTGGCCTCCATCGCGCTGCCCGGCGTCGTCGGCAACCAGACCGTCACCCGCCGTGTCACCAACGTCGGCGACACGACCGCGCTCTACAACGCCAGCACCAGCCTCGATGGTTTCGATGTGACGGTCACGCCGGCCACGCTGCAGCTTGCGCCGGGCGAGACCGGCAGCTACTCCGTCAGCCTGGCGCGCACCGATGCCGCGCACGGCGCATGGAAGCTGGGCGAACTGGTGTGGGAGGATGGCGAGCGCAAGGTGCGCAGCCCATTGCAGGCGCGCTATAACAGCGGCGTGGAAGCCCCGGCGGTGGTCTCCGCCACCAGCACCAGCGGCACCCGCCAGATCGACGTGCAGGCGGGCTTCGATGGTGTCATGACGGCGGAGCGGGGCGGGATGCGCGAATACACCCGCCTGGCGCAGACCGTGACCCAGGCGCCCGCCGGCTCGATCGAATCGATGGACGATGTGGTGAATGCCTGCAAGGCGCGCGGCGCGGGCGTGAAGGCGGTGTCGATCGGCATCCCGAACAATACCGTCATCGCGCGGTTCGAGATCGCCAACCGGGACACCGAAGGCGGCGCCGACAACGACCTGGACCTGGCCGTGCTGGACCAGTACAACCAGCTGGTCGGCTACAGCGGCCACGCCGATTCGAACGAGAGCGTCACGCTGGTCAAGCCCGGCATGGGCGTGGCGAAGATCTGCGTGCTGGGTTACCAGCTCAAGAACGGCAGCAGCACCAGCTTCACGCTGTCGTATGCCACGGCGATTCCCAGGGATACCAGGGGCAGCGTCAAGCTGGCGCTGCCGGCCGCCGTGGCACAGGGCGGCTCGTACCAGGTGGGCGTCAGCTGGACCGGCTTGGAGCAGGGCAAGCACTACCTCGGCGGCGTGCACCTGCTGAACCCGGCCACGGGCGCCGGCACCGTCACGCAGCTCGACATCGATACGCGGGACGTGCCGCGGGAAGTGCCGACGGGGGCCTTCAAGCGGATGCGCGCCGAGCGGTAGGGTGATCGATCCCGGCCTTGTACCGCCGGTGCGCCGCGGGAGGCAGGGATTGAGGATCGCCTCTTGGTGCCCAGCTGGAAAGACAGCGTGAGGCAACAAAAAACCCGCAATGTCTTGAAAACATGCGGGTTCAGAGTTTTTTAATGCCGAGTGATACCAAAGGGTGGTGCGGGAACCGGAATCAAAAGCTGGTCTGTAAGCCGCATAGATGCTACGTTCTGCGATTCCGGTATAGAAAGATACCGACAAAAGTGCCGTGAATTTACAAAGGGACTACCCTGTGGTGCTCTTGCAACGCCCCAGCGCCGATCTGGGCGATGTCCTTGTGGACGGACGCCCGCGGCAAGCCCACGACGGTGAACAGCGGGTCGCCTTGGTGCGCGGCAGCCCAGTCCAAGGCGCTGCCCTGCAGGTCCATATCAACGAGCAGCACGCGGAATCCGAGCTGGGCGAAGCATGCGGTGAGTGCGATGGCGAGCGTGGTCTTGCCGACGCCGCCCTTCTGATTGAGCAGTCCAACGACGGCCATGTTTTCCCTTGAATGCGATTTTGAGGCAATACATTTTGCCGACAAGATATTATATTTAAGGCAACTGAATTGGCTTTCCAGTTAGCAACACTCATGCATCCAGCGACACGCCCGCCTACTTGCGTTAAACTGATGTATCAAACTTGAGTAAAGTGCCGCGAGCCGGGAGAACGACCATGAAAGCTTACAAACCGATCCTCAAGAGTCACCAAAACGGCGGTCATGGGTGGGACTTGGCTGAACTTGAGAAGTTCAAGCGCCTTCTATCGCTTCAACAATTGGTGAGCCAAGCGAGCTCGCTGGAGGCTATCGCTTCGGGGTACAAGTTCGACGAGTTCGCCCTTACTAAAGCAATTGAGGCGTCTTTCTCTAATCAAGCGTTGTGCCGAATCGAGCCGCAATTTGCGAAGAAAGTCGATATTTTGCGTTTGAACTATTTGTCAAGTTCATACGACGCTATTTTAAATTCGGCAGTGTCGAAGTTCTGCCATGCAGTTAAGTCAGCACCCTCTTATGCTAAAGCTCACTCATCAGAACCTTCTTATGCTAAGGCTCACTCACTGTCGTACTCGGTTGATCCAGATGAAGAACGTCGTAGACAGGTGTTGAAAAAGGTCCGTGGAATGTTGAAAAGGGATGGAGGGGAAATTACGGACGGCGTGGAATATCAGCTCAGGGAACGTGCTGAATGGGATTAGTGTTACTGGATAGTAATATTCTCATTGACCTTTTTAACGGTATCGGGGTAGCTGAAGTTGAGATCGCTTATCACGCAAACATCGCCATTAGCGCCATCACATGGGCAGAGGTGGCAGTGGGTTTAACCTCGTCACAGCTCGTGGAATTTGAAGAGGTTGTCAGCAACTTGCCGATCTATATCCTCCATACTGACGACAGTATCATTAAGGAGAGCGTTAGACTTCGGAAGATGAGCATTACCAGAAAGAAGGCTGGCACAGGCGACAAGCTGAAAACACCTGATGCCATTATCATGGCGACCGCGAACGTGACCGGGCGCACTTTGATCACCCGCAATCCAGGCGACTTTAGGGACGTAAAACTTATGCGTGTTCCATATCAAGTCACCGACAACGTAGTTCACAATATTGCAGCGCGGCCAGTGTAACGCGATGCACCGTCTTTCGGCCAAACGAAAGATTTCATGATTTATACGTGTCGATATCGGGTGTGTACCATTGATCTCGGCGCGCAGGCCTGAGCAAGCACGTTGAGATCAACCGATATTGTCGAAATTTTGCGAGCTGTCAGAGCTTGGGGTTAGGGTTTTTGGCAGTGAGAGCGGCAAATTGCGCCCAAGCTTCATCCAACGCGTTGACAAGGTGGTCCCGGCCTCCAAGGTAATCACGCCACTCTCCTTTCGAGAGTCGGCCAGACGGCGCCTTGCTGTCGTCAAGAACATCCCTCGCCAGATCACCGACGATGTCATCCCGGTTTTTCTGCGTCCTCAGCCATTGACGGAATGATCCGGCTGGCTTCCGCGTCCACGCGCTTTCGGTAACGCGAGCGCGGGCGTCGGTCAGATCCACATCTTCACCACTGTACTCGTACAGGTGCAAGCCACGAACTGCCTCGTCGATAATGCGCGCCATATCATCGTCAGGAATGCCCTCCAGTTCTGGAGTGTCTGGAATTTCGATCTCGATCTTCATGATTTTAAGCTTCGGAATGATAGTCGCAAATTTCACATTCGGCTGTTGCCCACGGTCCGGTGGCGACGATGTCCTTCGATTTCTCTTCCGCGCATTGCCCGCACATGACCATGTGTGGATGGTGCTCTCCTGCATACTTAAGCATGAGGTCGCCGATCACTGTGTACACTTTGTTGCCAACGTCCCTTGGGTCTCGCATTGCATATCCTTGTTGAGCCAGCTGCGCTGGCGAGAAAAGATAGTAGCCTGCGCGGCGCGCCGAATCAACGACATCAAGTTTTTGATGGAGCGTTTGCAATCACGCGTTTGCAATCGGGCAAACGCAGTCCATCGACATGGTCAAAAGACACCCCGTGGGTTACACTCAGCCGCTTTCAGGAGTCCACCAACGATGAAGCTGATCAATTTGCCCGTTCCAGGTGGACGAGCGACTTTCTTTCTCAACCGTGATCACGTGCGCTCAGTCACTTGTAGCCTTGCAACGTTCAGCCAGAAAGTCGTCATCAAGTTGGAGACCGTGGCCCACACTTACGAGCATGTCGTCGCTACGCGGGAAGAGGCCCAAGCGTTTATGAAGGAAAACTTTGGTGTTGAGGATGAGCTTACGCTAAGCAGATAGATGGATCTGTCCGGTCGGAAATTAGGGCAGGAACGTACTGGTCACTTCTTCAGCCAATATCCGACGATGGTTCCAATGGCGCCAAATGCCCATTTCTGATGAGCATCAGAATATGCCTGCTGCGCAAGCACCACGTACAGAGCAGCTGCAAGTATTGCCAGCGTGACTATTATCGACATGACCACTTGATGAGACACGCTTGGCGCGTAACGATGAGGGCCTTCTTCGGGTGGGGAGATCTGGCTTGCGGCTGGCGCCTCTACATCGTCTTCCCCGAATGGCAGATACCCACGGCATTCAGTAGGAAGCGGGTACTCCAAGGTAGCTCGGAATTCCTCTTCTAGCGCCGCCAGCTTTCGTTGACGATGATATGTCCAGAAAAGCAGCGATATGCCTGCGACTATCACTATCCATGGCCACCAGTGCAGAATGCTTTCCATTACAGCGCCCTCCCGAGGAACCTCGTCCCCTCAGATTAACCTCAAGCCGTCTCCGGGGAAAGATGGAAGAACAGGAATGGTGCGTTCCAGCTACAGCTATGTGTAAGGATGAGCATTTGCGGCCACCCCGGATTCTATAAGGAGGGGTCTTTTCCGGTCGGAAGTTGAGGAAGGCAGGGCCATCAGCGGGCGGTGAAATTACTAAGACTTCACCCTCCGCCCGTCAAGCGTTATGCCTCCACTGTTGTTTTAGTTCAGTCACCGGTGACTGAACTAACAGTACGGAACAAAAACTCTCGACGGGTCTTCGATAGATGGGTGAACATAAGTGAGGAACAGCTCTGTATGCGGCCAGTCGTTCATAACGGATGAGCAATCTGCAGCAGCAGTGTATCCACTCAAATGCGCTTTCATCGACCCAATGCCATCGCCAAGCTCTTCGCGTGACGCGTACATAGAGATATCTGGATGTGCTGCATCGCTACATGTTGACTATAAATCTGAAATATCAGAATTGAAAAGAAACAATGTACCATAAATATAAGCCATTAAGAAACCTGTTATCAAAAGTTAACTTGCGCAGTGCGTTGATGGCAATATGGGCGTATTCCCAGAATATCATGAACAAGCGGCCGTTAAGTCCCCAGCTGCATGGCGGGCAAAACATAAAGAAGTTTGTCCATCTACACCAGCTTTCCACACTTACCCGCGAAGTAATTCTTAACTGCCAGGAGTTTGGGGGAGTTGAATTTACCTATGGGACTCTGGCTTCGAGCATGAATGCGATTAGAGATATCCAGGGCTTCATTGCTCAGGGCAGGATAGATAGAGGGAATCCGGACCAGGTTGTGGATGACTTGCATCCCCTAGTACACACTCAATGGTCTTTGAATAGAAGGAACGAACGAGCCTCCTATATCCTGCGATATGCTCAAATATATGGAAAAGAAGAGCTTAATAAATTCATCGTGGAAGAGTTTGGGGTGCCCATTGTTGAGTGCTATTATCTAGCTCTTTATGCTACTGCCAGTTTGCAGTCACAGCCAGGATTCCTCGCTACCCAAGAACTGGAAACCTTTGGGATATCATCTGAGCAGTCTGGCCAATTCTTCCGAAAGCTGTCATCTCCAATCAGAGAAATTAAAGAGAAACTAAAGGCGTTAGAGCGGTACGACGATAATTGGGAGTACACTTGGAACGCAGTTTCAGCAACACCATTCATTATTCTTGAGCATGCTCATCCGGAGCGGCTATATTGCCCAATGCCATCTTTTATTTGGGGAAGATTAGGGCATGGTCTATTTTATGATTTGAAAGATTTCAAGAATTTCGGAAATCACTACGGTTCTGCATTTGAAGGATATATTGGTGAGCTGTTGGAGTCTACTTTGCAGGAAGGCCGATTTACGATTGTTGGTGAAACACCTTACCACATGGACGGAAATCTAAAGCACGGAACTGACTGGATTGTGACTGATGGTTTTTCTAATATATTTATCGAGTGCAAGACAAAGAGAATGACTCTCGATGCTATACAGCTTTCTGCTGAAGATGCATTGCGAAGACAACTGAATGTGCTCGCACAGGCTGGAGTGCAATTATACAAGAATATGATCGAGGCTCAGAACGGCCTGCCTCACTGGGATAAAAACGATAGGAAATCCTACCCAGTAATCGTTACTTTGGAGGATTGGATTCTTTTCGGGCCGCCGATCAAAGATAAGTTTAATGCCGAGTTGGAAGCGCTGTTGGAGAGGGAGGGGCTTGAAAAGGCCATAATGGTATCTTCCCCTATAACGGTCGTGTCATGCCAGGAATTTGAGGAAATGGTGGCCGTGCTCAGCGCTACAGGAATAGAAGAATTCTTTATGAAAAAAAATAGCGAGCAATATAACGAATGGATGGTTGACGTTTTCATTAGAAGTGCCTTCCCGAACATTCCAGCTGTACACTATGAAAAAGTAGAAAAAAAATGGAATGAACTTGATGCGAAGCTTCGGATAAATTCGCAAGAAGCGAAGTAGGCGTGTTTTATATCCCTGCTCCGGCTGTTGCGTGTAACTTTTGTCGCTGCAATGTCCAGAAGTAAATTCGTAATGCGCGCTGTCGGTTAACGCGCTTAAAAAACGTCGAATGTGCAAACTTAGGCTTTCAAGGTTCTTCCCGTGGCGGTGAAAGTAAATGATTTTATGGAGGTTTTTCAAAGGCCCTATAAGGTTTCGCGTTTACACGCCCCAAACGATGAACGGTAACGCATAGCGGACTGCGCTTATATCTAGGACTTCGTCTTTTGGTAAGATCAATTACTAGTAACTGACCACGCAAGCGCGAAGGAAGACGGGTGTCCGCTTTCCTGTGGCCCTGCTTTCGCGGTTACTGGACGACGTAACAGTCGCCGTTATTCCAGCATGGGTAGATGATGATCGTCGGGCGCCCTCCGATGTTGCCGTAATGGGAAATAGCGAAGCCACTGTCTACGGTTTGGTTGACGGTCATAACGCTGAGAAGGTCAGTTGCTTGTTCAAGTGAAACGTGTTGCATATTGCTGTGAATTCCTTTAGATATACCCTACCCGGCTGCCGTGCCGAGATAGAAGTGAAAAGTCCATAGAGTGTTGTGAGTTATTGCGAAGGAGTGTTGATTGGAATTAGGATCGATTTCGTTTGCGCTTTGCTTGCGCGTTTTCTCTCTCTCGGTGTGAAAACACCCGTGACAGCGGTGAAGAGTTGACCCATGACGGCGTCATGGGTCGATTTCCGGAAAAGCCATCTCTATCCGTCATGGGTCAGAGGATGTATTTCTCGGGGCATAGCACGCGCGTTGAGGGGTGACAGAGCCAATCGAGAACTACGTTCTCGAAAAGGGTCTATGCCCCCCTTAGTCATCTCGCTTGCAGGCCCGAACTCATCTCGATTTTCCCCACAGCCGCGCGTACTTTTTCTAGCTGTTGCGCTGCCGCTTGGCGAGTGATCGACAGACCCGTCAATTGCTCGTAACGCTCTGCCACTTCCGTTGGGCCAACAGTGCTGCCAATACGGGAGCAGAGCCACAACGCATGACGGCGATGTATCGCGGCCTCTGCTTCGGCTTCGCCGAACGTGGCTGTCCGCCGCACTTTGCGCAGCTCACGCTGCAATGCCTCGCGCACGCTGCCGCTCGCCGCATTGGTCGCCGCCGCGCGCCTCTTGATCGGAGCAGAACGCAGCCACGCGCAATCCCACTGCTGACGCTCGGTGAGCGAGAGGGAGCCAACCAGCTTCCAAGCTGGGCGAATGCCTCGATAGAACGCAAACTCCGCCTCCCTATGGAACACTGCCTCGGCGCCGGTCAACATCGCCTTCCCGCGCTGATATCGCACCACGTCAGCATGTTCCGGGTACTGGTGGCGAAGCCACACTAGATCGATCAGAAACAAGCCGTAACGCTGATTGACGTCCAGGCTACCCGACGTCAAGCCATCATGTATTACAAACGGCGGCACGCCTCGCAGCGCCAGCCCTTCCGCCATCAAGAATGCGCGCATGCGCTGGCCCGCCGCGAACGCCAGGCGGTAGTGATCGAGCAGTTCGTCGCGGCGCAAACTCAGCACTCGCCGCCGCGCTTCGTAAAGCTTTGAAGGTCCGACAGCACGCAGCAGTGGGCCGAGTGGCGCAAAGCCCTGCGCAGCATCTGCTACGAGGCTTTGGCCTGCCATCAATGCGTAACCCGTGCGGTACCGGGCGCCCTCATCTCGCGTTCGAACTGTTCGCCCAGCGTGCGGTAGTCGGCGGGAGCGATGCGCTTGATTCCTGCCTCCAACGGCTCTGGGCCGAAGCTGACGATAAGATTTGCGGCTTCGTCACGCAATTCCGGGCATGTGGCGGCCAGCGCCAGCACCTCATGCAGTTCAGGGAGGTGAATACTCAACAGCCGGTCGATCAGGCCGCTGACGGTCAGTCCGGTCAGGTTGGAATGCGCTTGCAACAGTTCGGAGGTGTCGTCATCAAGGTCAATACGATGGATCATTGCTGCCCCTCGTCGAACCAGATGCCGGACAGTTCGTCAGCTCGTTGATTATGGTGTTCCACGATAACAATCGGCGAGCCGTAGCGTGTGCCATGATGCACCGTCATGCTTCCCATGTCGATGGAGTATTCGAGCTGCGACTCGGCAATCGTCTGTTTGCAGGTGGCAGAATCGACGGCATGGAAATGCTCTGCGCTTAGCGGATTATGGACGTGCTTCGCGTTCATGCCGATGCTCCCGGACGGACGGATTGCGCCCGCGATTGAATCCACGCGTCGATAGAAGAAGCAAGCCAACCTACGGCGCGCTCGCCCAGCTTGACGGGAGCTGGAAAGGTGCCGTTTTTCACGCCAGCGTAGATGCTGGCGCGAGAAAGGCCACAACGCGCCTTAATTTGGGGAAGCCGGAGGATGCTGTCACCCGTTACAGACGGGAGGGAAGAAAGGGTTGTATACATGGTCTGGAGTCTTTCGCTAGTTTCCACTGCGGTGTGCTGTGGATCGATGCGAACGATACGAGAGTCAAATGAATACCGCCATATATTGCACCTTGACGCTTCTTAATGCGCCTTATTGCGATCGTTTGGTTAGATGCCGCCTTATGGAAGCTAACGCATCCTTTTCGGACTGCATATCCGGTGGTTGATCTGCACCGGCTTCCCACTTGAATAGCTTTTCATCGGCGACATGATCCAGCAATTGTGGGTAAGGGCGTGGCTCGCGCGCTAGTTTGCGAAGTGCGTCAAGAATACTGTGCGGGTCATCTGCCGTTCTAGCGGTTCTAATTGCTGCTAAATACACCTCGTCCCGGCTAGTTTTCCTCGGCTTTTTCTTCGATTTTGCCAGTGCTGAGAATTTTATCGTTCGCACCTCCGCCAAGTGCGCATCTCTGATGGCCTCCAACTCTTCTTGGTGCTTATGGCGCCGTTTCGCAAGTGCCATTTCCACGGCCATTTTTTTGAGGTCAATCTTCATGCTGCTTTTCTGCCAAATACAGCGGGCACGACGTCTCCGCCTTGCCTGAGCACGTCAAGGTAGTCGGCCCAGCGCTGCATCATCTCCCGCCGGGCAGGAAGATGCGAGGTCCGGTTATAGGCGCGGCCGTTAGGGTCACGTACCGCGTGGGCGAGCTGGTGCTCGATCAGGTCAACCCGTTCACTCAGCACTTCGTCAAGTATGGTTCGCGCGGTCGCACGGAAGCCGTGTGCCGTCATTACCTCTTTGCTGTAGCCCAAGCCGCGCAACGCGGCATTAATCGTGTTCTCGCTCATGCATCGCTCACCGGTTCGGATACTGGGGAAGACGTAGCGTCCGTGGCCGCTCAGCTTGTGAACGGCACGTAGCAGCTCTACCGCTTGCGTTGCGAGCGGTACGATGTGATCGATCCGCATCTTCATCTTGGCGCCGGGAATCCGCCATTCGGCCGCGTCGAGGTCGATCTCGGCCCACTCCGCCGCGCGCAGTTCCCCAGGCCGAACGAACAGCAGGGGCGACAGCTTGAGTGCCGCAACGGTGTACGGATGGCCCGCATAGCCATGGATCGAACGCATCAATTCGCCTAACTCTCGCGGTTCGGTGATGGCGGCATAGTGGCCTTTCGGGACAGCCGCCAGTGCGCCGCGCAGGTCTGCGGTGACGTCGCGCTCGGCGACGCCCTCGGCAACGGCGAACCGGAAAACCTGGCCGCAAATCTGCTTGACCCGGTGCGCCGAATCGAACGCGCCGCGCTCCTCAATAAGCCGGACGGCGGCAAGCACGTCGCGCGGGCCGATGGTGCTGATAGGTTTGCTGCCGATGAACGGGAATACGTTGTGCTCCAACCAAGCCGTTACTTTCTCTTGGGTGATCGCTGCCCGGTTCGCCGCAGTCTTGGCGAGCCACTGACGGGCCACCGTCTCGAAAGTGTTGGTTGCCGCAATGACCTGTTCGAGCTTCTTGTCACGCTTGTGCTGGCCGGGGTCGATTCCGTCCGCCAGCAGTTCGCGCGCTTCGTCCCGCCGTTTGCGGGCCTTGGCGAGGGAGACGTCGGGATAGACGCCCAGCGCCAGCGTTTTACGCTTGTCGAGGAAGCGGTAGTCCATGCGCCAGTATTTCCCGCCGCCCTTGACGAACAAGTACATACCGCCGCCATCGGCGTGCTTGTTCCCGGCCTCGCTGCTTGCTTTCACCTGTCGGACGAATGTGTCGGTAAGTGCCATCTTGTCTTCTGTCGGTATCTCAAATGTCGGTATCGCCAGATACCGTCAAAAATGACGGTATTTGTGCTGGCTGTCATGCTACCGCCTTGGATACTGCTGGACAACAAAAAACCCGCGATACCTGGTAGGCATGCGGGTTCTGGATGCTGCTGGACTTTCTTGTATTCGTTCTTGGTGCCGGGAACCGGAATCGAACCGGTACGCCTTGCGGCGCGGGATTTTGAGTCCCGTGCGTCTACCTATTCCGCCATCCCGGCAACGCGCCGTGCATTATCACTGATTTGCCCAGCAGGAGCAACCCTGCACGCCGCCCTGCACGCCGCCGACACCCTGCACGCCGCCGCCGGTATCTTGCCGATGTGATAACGAGCGGCGCAACTAGCGCGCATTGCTGATGCCCGCTGGCGAGGGCTTGGCCTGCGTGGCGCGCCGCCCCTGCCGTTTGCGCTGCCAGATGACCACGCCGGTTACGGAGAGCACCGCCACAGCGAGGCCCAGCACGCACATGAACGCCTTGAACGGCATGCCCCACAGCGCCGCGAGATGCAGGCTGGTGATCCATGTCCTGATGGTATCGCCGGCGGCGCCGCCTGTCGGCCACCAGTGGAAGCGGGGCTCGCCGGTGTTCGCATCGAACACCACGGCGGTGCTGCCATAGCGGTCGCGGATATCGGCACTGCTCTTCACCACGTAGCGGAACGTGGCGGTTCCCGGGTCGTAGCGCAGCAGCGTTTCTTCCAGCACCGTGGCACCGCGCGCGGCCGCCGCGTCGCGCATCAGGCGGCGGCCATTGGCCAAGGCGGCTTCCCAGCTCATGCCCGGTTGCGCCTGCGGCGTGGCGCGGCGCGGCAGCAGGTCTTCCGCCGGCTGGTGCGCGAACATGGCGCGCATGACCGGGTCGTAGACGACCTGGAGGTTGAACCCGACACTGCTCCAGGCGATGATGAACAGCATCGCCCAGGGCCAGAGGCCGCCGGCGCGGTGCAGGTCGACCTGCAGCTTGTAGGCGCTGGTGCCGCGGCGCACCTGCCAGGCCGGCCACCAGCGCGCCAGCCAGGGCTTGCCTGAACGGTGCCGGCGGGCCGGAAACGTCAGCACGGCACCGACCCAGCAATCGATCGCCCACAGCAGCGCGACGATGCCCAGCAGCGTGGTGCCTGCCGTATCCAGGGCCAGCGAATAATGCAGCCGGTAGATGAAAGGCAGCAGGTTCGTGCTGCCCTGGCCGATATCGCCCCAGCGCCTGCCGCCCAGCAGTTCGCCTGAATGGGGATTCACGAAGACCTGGTCGTTCTCCAGTAGCGCGCCAGGCTTCGGCGCGACGAGGAAGAACACCGCCTCGCCCGGCCTGCGCAGCAGCGGCACGAAATCCACGCGGGCCGCCGGCAGGGCTTCGGCGACCAGTTCGCGCAGCCGCAGCGGATCGGGCGGCACCGCGCCATCGCCTGGCGGCGCCACGTGGGACAGGCGGGGATTGACCGCCGCGTCCAGCTCTTCGTACCAGGCCAGCACGCTGCCGGTCACGCCCGCCAGCAGCAGGAAGCCCGCCAGCAGGAGGCCCACGTAGCGGTGGGCGAGGACCAGCGCGGCGCGCATCACCAGAGGTAGCCGATGGTGGCCGTGACGCGGCGTCCTTCACCGTACAGGCAGCTTGCGTAGCTGCAGGTGAGCGAGTCGCGGTCGGTCAGGTTGGAGAAATTGAGGGCGGTGCGCCACTGGCCGGTTTCCCACGCGAGCAGCGCATCGACCGTGGTGGTGGATGGCACGCGCGCATTGGTGCCCTGCACATCGCTCATCGATCCGGTATGGCGCACGCCCAGGCCGGCCCGCAACTTCGGCCAGCCGAATGCGGCGAGTGCCACGTCGCTCCACAGGGCAGCCTGCTGGCGCGGCACCGAAGGCTGGCGCAGGCCGATATCGGTGGGCCGCAGGCTGCGCGTGGTGCGGGCGTTCGTATAGGCATAGGAAGCGATCAGGTCGACGTGCCTGGCGACGCGGCCTTTCGCCTCGAACTCCGCGCCCTCGGACTTCACTTCGCCGGTCTGCATGCGGACCGCCGGCATGCGCGGATCGCTGGTCATCACGTTCTGCTGCGTGAGCGTATAGACCGTGGCCGACAGCAGCACGCCGGTGGACGGCACTTCCCACCGCAGCCCCAGCTCCGCCTGTTCGCCGCGGGTCGGCTTGAAACGGTTGCCCACGACGTCGACGCCTGCCTGCGGCTCGAACGACTGGCTGAAACTGGCGAACGGCGCGAAGCCGTTGCCGGCCTGGTACACCGCGCCCGCTCGGCCCGTGGTTGCCTCGGTGCGTTCAGTCGACCAGCTTGGCGTGCCGCCGAGCGGGGAGCGGGCATCGCTGGCCCAGTCGTGCCGCGCACCCAGCAGGAATACCCAGCGCTCGCCCAGCTTGGCCTGGTCCTGCACGTAGATGCCCTTGCGGGTGGCGATGGCGCGCGTGCTGTAGGAAGGCACCAGCGTCATGGCTTCCGGCCGCGCGCCATATACCGGCGCGAACAGGTCGAGCGGTGCCACCGCCGCCAGCGACCACTGGCTCTCCGGCTTGTGGCGCGCGTAGTCGAAGCCGGCGAGCAGCGTGTGTGTCATGCCGAGGCCCTGCCAGCGCTGTTCGATCGAGGTGTCGCTGGAAATGCCGCGCGTGCGCTCCCACTCGTCGTAGGCGGTGCGTGCCTGCCGGCGTGGATCGTCGGCCAGAGCGCCGTCCAGGCCGATGAACTGCACGTGGTTCTCCGATTTCAGGTAGCGCGTGGCGTGGCGCAGCCGCGTACTGTCCGAAAAGGCGTGCTCGAACAGCAGGGCGGCGCCGTACTGCCGCGCATCCTGGCGGTCGAACTCCGGCTCGCCGACGAAGCGGCCGCGCGGCAGCCTGCCGTACGGCGAGGCGATCAGGGTGCCCTCGGCGGGCAGCGAATACTGGTAGGCGGTGCGGCGGTCGTGTACATGGGCCAGCAGCGTCAGCGAGGTGGCGGCCGACGGCTGCCACTTCACGGCCGGCGCGAAGTAGCGGCCGTTGTTGGGCACATGGTCGACCTGTGTCTCGTCGTTGCGTGCCAGCGCCGTGACGCGCCAGTTCCATGCCGGGCCGATCGCGCCACCGAGATCGGCGGCCGCCTCGCGCCGGCCCCGCGAGCCAGCCGAGGCGCGCACTTCGTTGACCATGCCGGCCGTGGGCCGCTTGGTCACGGTATTGAGCACGCCGCCCGGGGCGGCCGCGCCATACAGCACCGACGCGGCGCCCTTGATCAGTTCCAGCCGCTCCAGGCCATACACTTCCTGCTGGCCCGAGGCCCAGCCGGCGCCGCCGAATTTCAGGCCGTCCCGATAGATCCCGCCGCTGGTGTCGGACAGGCGAAAGCCGCGGCTGTAGAACACGTCGAAGGAATTGGTGTAGCCGGGATCGACGACGATGCCCGGCGTGTACGCCATCGCTTCGCCGAGGCTGACCGGCTTCAGCGTGGCCAGCTGGTCAGCCGTGACGATCGAGATCGATTGCGGGATTTCGGTGACGGGCACGTCGAACTTGGTGGCGCCGGCACTGCGCCGCGCCACATAGCCGGTGCCGGGGCCGTCCGCCGTTTCGCGCAGGCCGTCGACGATCACGCTGGGCATGACGCGCGACGCGCCGCTTTCCTGGACGCTGCCGGCAGGAGACTGCCGGGTCAGCGTGTAGCCGCCGTCCGCTCCCGCCACCGCCACGATGCCGGTACCGCGCAGCAGCCTGGCCAGTGCCTCGGCCACGGTGTAGGCGCCGCGCACGCCCTCGGTGTGCAGGCCGGTGGTCAGGTTGGCGGGGTAGGCAAGCAGGATGCCCGTCTCGCGGCCAAGGCGGTTCAGCGCGGGATCGAGCGGGCCGGCGGGCAAGTCGTATTGCCGCCGCGTTTCCGCGGTGGCGGGCGCCCCGGCGGCCAGCGCGCCACAAGCGGGTGCAAGCAAGGCAAGGGCCAGCGCATGCGCCAGCGTGGTCAGGTGCAGGCGCGCGCGCGCCAGCGGGGAATAGTCATGCATGGTGTTCTCGGGTCGAAGTAAACAGGGGTATTCATACCCTTGACACGCGAGCCGGCCAGACAGACCACCTTGCGGGAGTTATTTTTTCGCGGCGGCGCCGGACATCATTGGCGCGGACGCACCACCACGTAGTAGCGCGTGAAATGAACGACCTCGATGGGCAGTACCCCGGCGATGGCGCGCAGCACCCGGTCCGTGTTGGCCAGTGGAAAGGTGCCGGCCACGCGCAGGCCTGCCACGGCCGGGTCGCAATGGATGGTGCCGCGCCGGTAGCGCGCCAGCTCGGCAAGGAATTCATCCAGCCGCATGTGGCCGCCGATCAGCATGCCGTCGGCCCATGCGGTCAGGGCTTCGTCCGCCGCGACGGGCCGTGCGATGCCGCCGTGGCCGATCCTGGTGCCCTGGCCGGCATGCAGCCGCATGTGCGCTCCGTCCGCCGCGAACAGGTCGACCGTGCCATCGAACACCGCGATGCGCGAGGCGTTGGCCAGCAGGCGCACCGCGAAACGGGCGCCGAGGGCGCGCAGCGTGCCATGCGCGGTTTCCACGGTGAGCGGCAGCGTGCGCGCACTGGGCATGGATGCCAGGATTTCGCCGGCGGCCAGGCGCAGGCGATGCAGGTGGCCGTCGATGTCGAGCGCACTGTCGCCGTTCATGATGACCGTGCTGCCCTCCGCCAGCCGCAGCGTGCGGCGTTCGCCGATGCCGGTTCGCTCGTCCGCCAGCCAGTTATCCCACGGTGCCGTCGCCGCGCCGGTGGCCAGCCCGCTGCCTGTGAACACCAGCAGCGCGAGCGTCTTGACAGCGTGCCTGCGCCCAGGCGAGCCGGGCTTGGCCAGCACTGCCTGGGCCGTCGCGGACGCCATCGGCGATGCCACGCCTTGCCAGTGCGCATGGGCGCTCTCGACATGGCGCCATGCCCGCTCATGGTCGGGGTGGGCGGCGCGCCAGCGTTGCCATGCGTTGCGCAGGTCCGTGCTGGGCGTGCCGGCCTGCAGTTCGACCAGCCACTCGACCGCACGGCGGGCGATCGCCGGCGCCACCTGGGGCGGAACGGGAATGTCCAGCGCCATCAGTTGGCCGCGCCGGCGAAGTAGCACTGCGTCATCGCGCGCACCAGGTAGCGCTTGACCGTTGTCTGCGACACATTCAGGCGCTGGGCGATCTCGGCCTGGGGCATGCCCTCCAGCTGCGCATACAGGAACGCCTGCCGGACCGGTGCCGGCAGGCCGTCCAGCAACCGGTCGATCGCGCACAGCGCTTCCAGCACCATCGCGCGCTCTTCCGGCGACGGGGCGAGCGCTTCGGGCAGGGCGGCCAGGGTCTCCAGGTAAGCCCGTTCGATCTGTTCACGGCGGTAGTGGTTCAGCAGCAGCCGCTTCGCCACCGTGGTGAGGAAGGCGCGCGGCTCGTCGATCGCCACCGCTCGCTCGCTGGACAGCAGGCGCACGAACGTGTCGTGGGCCAGGTCGGCGGCATGGAAGGTGCAGCCGAGCTTGCGCGACAGCCAGCCGAGCAGCCACTGGTGGTGCCCGGCATACAGCTGCTGCACCTGTGCGGGCAGTCCGGCAGGCGCGTGGGTGGAAGAAGCGGCCGGCATGGGTGTCGTCGGTGTTGGCGGTGAGCGAAGTTGGTTGCTTATTATAGATGAGAATGAATCTCATTAACTATATTTTGGCAAGCTGCATCCGCCATTACTCGCCAGGACTTCGGTACCGGTTTGGTGGAAGAGGTGAGCTGGCTGGGTGAAGAGACAACGGGCTCAGCCGCATGCTGCACGACAGGCATCGCTGGCTGCGCGGCGGCTGCACCTGAAAGGGTTGCAGATGGTGATCCTGCAGAGGAAGGTATCAGGTTTTTCCGGGGTGTCCAGTCGCATGGACTGGATCCCCGTTCGGGAAACGAGACTTCCCGTTGGCAGGCGGTGCCGTCAGTAGCGGCACCGCCTGCGCGGCGCTGGATGGACGATCAAGCCTTGCGATTCGCCAGGCGGCGGTACGCGGCCATGCCGGCCAGGCCCAGGCCCAGCATGGCGTACGTGCCGGGTTCAGGTACCGGAGGAGGCGGAGTGGCCGCGCCGAAGGTGATGTTGTCGAAGACGACGTAATTGGCGGTACCGGAAAAATCGATCGAACGGGCTTCGCCCTCGAAGCTCAAGCCAGCCGCCGTGTAGTTGCAATACTGGCCGTACGGATCGCCCACGCAATTGCTGGTGTGCTGCGCCGACAGGTGGATCGTGCCCAGCAGGGTGCCGGTCGCGTTCAAGCCGGAATACACGTCCACGCTGGCGGCATATGCCGCCGAATAATAGAACGAGAAGCCGGTGTCGAATCCTGCGGCATTGTTCAGGATGGCGCTGCCGGTCAGGAAGAACATCACGGTTTCGCCGGAAGGTTCGTTGGCGATATTGCCGGTGCCGCCCGCGTCCTCGTCGATCAGGCCCAGCGCGTCGGGACCGAAGGAAATGCCGTAATTGGTGCCGCTGTTCCCTTCGCTATCCGTGCCACCATTGTAGAAATCCAGGATCTGCGCCTGAGTGCCGATACCTTCGAAATCCAGTACCACGGGTGCTGCGAATGCACTGCCTGCAAACATTGCCGATGCCAACGCCAGCGCAACCTTATTCTTGTTCAACATGACTCTTCCTGAGTAATTAGTGGATGGGTAAGTTGGCAGAATAACATGTAATTAATGCAATCATTCTCGCCAATTGTCACGCTACCAAAACAAAACTTACCAAGAGTCATTTTTGTGCGGGGAGCGCGAGGGCGCCGCTGTAGAGCAGGTGGGCATGGACCGCCGCGGAGCCGCAAAAGGCAGTTCTACGCACGATCCGAGCCGCTTTGCAGCGACCCGGTGCGCGATCCCGACCGCGCGGCGGAGCGGAATGGCAACTGCGCAGTTCGCGTCAAGTTAGCCCGACATGGTGCCCGGATGAAAGCCGTTCCAGACGGGGGCGAATGCGTTTCATCCCGCATATTCGACGTTTCATCGCTTCTCGCTGCCCTCCCGAAGTTGTCTTTGTTACCTTGCATAGGTCGCCGCACATTACAGAAGAGGCGGTGACCACCTGGCAAACCACTTCGGAGATTC
The DNA here is from genome assembly GCF_027856995.1 of Pseudoduganella sp. SL102. Lineage (NCBI taxonomy): Bacteria > Pseudomonadati > Pseudomonadota > Betaproteobacteria > Burkholderiales > Oxalobacteraceae > Pseudoduganella > Pseudoduganella sp. SL102. The sequence continues at coordinate 7,005,339 of NZ_CP115554.1, read as the reverse complement.
ACATGAACAAATCGTTTATCGGCGCAGCAGCACTCGCCCTCAGCATCCTGGCACCATTCTCGGCCCAGGCACAAGCGCCGGCCCAGCCGGACCAGGCCAGCGTCGCCGTCACCGCGCCGCGCCAGTCGTACACGCTGGGAATCGGCGAGTTCGACGAGTTCGCCAATACCTACGTCCTGAGCAATGGCCAGGTGGCCCAGTTCACCCAGCGCGGCAATCACTATTTCGTGCAATTGAAAGACTCGTATCGCTCGCAGCAACGTGCCGACGGTACCGCCCAGCGCATGGTGTCCACCCGGCTGCGTGCGATTGGCCCCGGCGCCTTCGTGACCGACAGCGGTGCCGAGCTGAGCTTCCGCGACCATGGCGACGAAGTCACCATCAACGGTTTCGAGCGGCTGCCGGCTGCCCGCGTGGCCGCCAACCTGACCAATGTGCAGATGATCGCGCGCCGCTGATGCGATGAGCATCAACGGAAAAAGGCCCGCATCAGCGGGCCTTTTGTCATTGGGGGAGGTGCCGGTCTCAGGCTGCCAGGCGCAGCGGTACCGGATCGAGGCGTTCATGCAGCAGCTTGAACACGTCGTCCTTGGTGAGCACGTAGCGTTCCATCAGCACGTCCTTCAGCGATTCCATCACGTCGCGGTAATCGCCGATCGATTTCAGCGTCTCGCTGTACAGCTCGTCGGCCTTGGCTTCCACCTGCACCAGCGTGTGCTCGCCGCTCATCTCGTTCTTGAACTGGCTGTAGTCCAGCTTGGAACGGGAATACATCGACAGGCTGTTGACCATCGTGTGCAGCATCGAGGTCGCTTTCTGGATATCGTTCTGGCTGCCCACCGAGATGCCGCGGGCGCCGTAGAACAGCTCTTCCGCCGCAACGCCGCCGTACAGCTGCATCACGTCGCGTTCCAGTTCTTCCAGCGTGCGCAGCGACATGTCGTCACCGGCGGACAATACATAGCCCAGGGCGTTCAGCTTCGAGACCGATTCCGTGCTGATTTTCAGCAGGTGCGATTTTTCCTTCACTTCGTCCAGCGTCAGGCCGGCACGCAGGTAGGGATCGATCTGCATGAAGAAGTGGCCCAGTTCGTGCAAGGCAATCCGCTCGCGCTGGCGGGTCTTCTCGGCCGTGGTGGCGCGGTCGGTCAGGCCGATCGTGGCACGCTCGAAGGCGCGGAACATCAGGTCGGTATTGATCACCGTCTTGTCCTGGATCGACAGCAGTGAAGCGCGGTCGACCACGGTTTCCAGCAGGGCCGGCGACAGGTTCTGGGTGATTTCAGCGATCTGGTCCAGGTTCATGTCGTTCCAGTCCACCAGGCCGTCTTCCTTGCGCTTCAGGAACGAGCTCAGCAGTTCCTTGCGTTCCTGCTTGTTCGGCAGGCGGAAGTTGATCTTCACGGAGAAGCGGCGCAGCATCGCTTCATCCATCTGCGAATTGTTGTCGTCGAAGTTCGATGCCACCACCCAGATCACGCCCTTGCCTTCGTCGCTTTTCACGCCGTCCAGCAGGCCCAGCAGGGTATTGGCGGTATCGTCTTCCCACTTCTTCTCGCCGCGGCCGCGGGGCATGAACAGCGCCTGCGCTTCGTCGAGGAAGATGATGCAGTTGCCGCGGGCGGCAGCCTTGCGGTACAGCGCGTTCAGCGACTTGGAGCCGCCACCGATGTAGCCCGACTCCAGCGCCGAGCCGGAAGCCGAGATCAGCGGGTAGCCCAGGCGCTTGGCCAGGTAGCCGGCCAGCTTGGTCTTGCCGGTACCGGCAGGGCCCGTCAGCATCACGTTGAACGGCTTGTCGATGTTGTGCTGCTTGTAGACGGCGCGGTTGCGGATCATGTCTTCCAGGTGCAGCACTTCCTGCTTGATGTCTTCCATGCCGATCAGGTCGTCCATCGAACCCTTCAGCTTGTCCGGGGTGATCACGGAAGCGGAAGCGCCGCCCATGCCGGGGATGCCGAACTTCAGCACGAACAGCAGCAGTACCACGAGGAAGATGTCGAATGCGTGGCGTTGCACGAAAGCCGTCACGCCCGCCATCGTGCCGCCATCGTCCAGCAGCACGGCCTTGTGCTTGGACAGGTAGTCTTCCTTGGCGATCGCGTACGGCAGGCCATTACGCAGCAGCACTTCGCGCTCCAGGCTCAGGTGGGAAGTGCTGGGCACCTTCACCACGTGCAACTGCGAAGAATCCTTGAACTTGTAGATATAACGCGGCGAATCCGACAGCGGACGGGCGATCAGCAGGTAATCGAGCCGCGCACGCTGGCCAACCAGGGCCGTGATTTCCGAGATGTTCTGCGAACGGACGACCGGGCTCGTGTCTTGCGCGACTTCGGTCCGGATAACGGCGAAAACGACGGCCGCGACAGCCAGCACGACGAGGGCGAGGCGCACCCAGGTGTTCTTGAGCGCAAGCTGAAGTTTGTAGAGATTGAACATGTAGGCAGACTCGACTGTTACTGATACACGGATGATTGTCGTTCACCGGGGCTCGATATGCGGTTGTGGGGCACATCAGCACCAGCTGGAAATCCGGCACGCGAATGGGGCACTGCCGGAGGTGTCGTTGGGCGGGGCACGGGCGCTGCCTGGGCGGCAGCTTGTATCTGATGACCTGTGGACGGTCTTTAATGCCGAGCGGCAACGTAGCGTATATGTGGACTATACCGGGCTCCACAAGCTTTGTCTTTAGTTTCCTGAAGAAAAAATCCCCAGATGCAACAGCAAGGCAACGGCTGATTCCGGTCTGTCTAGCCTGATTTACAAAGGCTGTTTCCCAGCGTTTTTTTCTGCGTTTTTTTCTGTGTTTTGTCCGCTGTTTTTACCCGTGCGCATGCCGTTGTTGATCCGTCCATCGTAGCGGCGGTCGATGCGGTCCAGCGAACCGTCCCGGCGCATCGTGTCGAGCATGGCGTTCATGCGCGCCACCAGCCGGTCCGGCACGCTGGGATGGCAGGCCAGGTACAGGCCCACGCGGTTGAACACCAGTACCGGCACCAGCTGGCCATCGCGGCCCAGCCGCCGCATGGTGTCCAGTTCCGGCCGCGATGCCACGGCCCACAGGTCGATCCGGTTCAGCAGCAGCTTTTCCGGATTGACGGCATCGTCCTGCACGGCCTCGACAGTGAAGCCGCGGCTGCGCAGGAATTCGTCGCGCGCGTCGCCGGCGTAGGTGCCGATGCGCAGGGGGCGCGCATCTTCCAGCGTGCGCAGCCGCAAGGGGCGGTCGGCGCGCGCCATCAGCACCCAGTCCGATTGCACGATCGGGCCCACCCACTTGAAGCCGGCTTCGCGCTCGGCGGTGCGGGTGGTGGAATACACGCAGGTCAGCGGATTGCGCTGCGCCTTCATGTAGGCGCGTTTCCAGGGCAGCAAGTCGATGGTGTGCGGCACGCCGACCCGCTCGAGCATTTCGCGCACCTTGTCGGTCTGGCGCCCGGCGGGTTTGCCGTCGACCAGCATGCTGGTGGGCGGCGTATGTTCGCCCGTGATGGCGAGGCGCGGCCAGGCAACCGGTGCGGCGGCGGAGGACGTGGCGGACGTGGCGGCCGCCATGGCCGGCTGGCCGGCGCCAAGGGCAAGGGCGAGGCCGAAGGTGCCGGCAACGGCCAGCGCGGCACCTGCCAGCGTGGTGCGCATGCCGGTCACGGCGTGTCGCGGCGGAACAGCCGGAAACGCTCGCTGCGCTCGCTGACGCGGCGGCCTTCCCACAGCAGCGTCCAGTTGCCGGGCGGGTCGCGCCGCACGCCGCGCGTGTAGTCCTGCCACAGCAGCACGCGGCACTGCGCGTGATCTACGCTGTTGAACGGCAGCTTGCCGAAGTAGGCGAACGAGGCGCGCTGGGCCGGGCCGGCGTTGCTGGTCACGCAATCGGTATCGGGCGGCAGTACGGCCGCGGCCTGGCGTGCCACCGTGGCATAGCTCTTGTTGTAGTTGGTGAGCGGCAGGAACAGCGTCATCCACAGGATCCAGATCAGGATCACGCCGCCCGAGGACAGCACCACGGCGCGCCACAGCACCGACGGCCGGCGCGACACGCGCCAGTGCACCAGCAGGAACCACCCCAGGGTGGCGGCGGCCGCCACGATCAGCGCCAGCCAGTTCACTTCCGGCACATAGCCCGGCACCAGGCGCAGCACGTTGCGGGCGGGTTTCGGCGGCCAGCCCGTCAGCTGGGCATACCAGAACAGCCACAGCATGGCCGCGCACAGCGTCAGCACCATCACGGAAAACCAGTCGATCGCGTTGATCGCGCCACGCTGCACCGTCAGCAGGCCGAACGCGGCCATGATGGCCAGCGGCGGCACCAGCATCAGCAATTGGGCATGTTCCGGCGCCGGGTGCATCAGCAGCATGATCATCGACACGGTGACGAAGGTGGTCGGCACCACGATGTGCAGCAGGTCGTTCTGCCGGCGCCACGCGTAGGCGGCCCACAGGGCGAACGGCCAGGCGGGCCAGAAGAACCACACGCCGTCGCGGAAGAAGATCTGCAGCGGGCGCAGGCTCGGCAGCGCCAGCTGCGCCATGTTCCACGTATTCCAGGCCACCAGCGGCGCCTGGCCATACGGCCGCGCAGCAAACGCCGGCACCAGCCACGGCAGCGTGACGGCGCACGCCACGCCGAGCGAAGCCAGCAAGTGCGGCAGCGCCTTGCCGGCCGGGATCGCCAGGAAGCGCGTGCAGATGAACAGGGCCACCAGCACGAAGGCGGGCGGCACCCAGCCGCGGGCCAGCGTCATCAGGCCCAGCGCCAGGCCGATCAGCGCGGCATTGCGCCAGCACGGCTTTTCCATGTAGCGTATCGAGCGGTACAGCGTGAGTGCGAGCAGCGCCGTCAGCAGCGGCTCGGCCGTGGTTTCATGGCCGTGCTGCAGGAAGCCCAGGCAGCCGAGATAGATCAGCAGCGCGGCATCGGCCAGCGTGCGGCCGAAGTCGTCCGGCTCGGGCTGGCCGCCGAAGGCCAGCTTCAGCGGCTGCGCCTCGGGGCGCCGGCCCAGGTTGAACGTGGCATACCACAGCGACAGCGCGCCCAGCAGGAATACCCCGATGGTGGCGATGCGGGCCGCCAGCACATCACCGAACAGGCCGCCGAACAGCTTGATGCACAGCGCGCCCAGCCAGAACATCAGCGGGCCTTCTTCCGGCATCGACATGCCGGCGATGTTCGGCCACAGCCAGTCCTGCCAGGTGCCGTGCGCCATCGTCCACATGATGCCGAAGCTGGCGGCATCGTCGTTCTTCCACGGTTCCCGTCCGATCACGCCCGGCAGGATGTACAGCATGGCCAGGGCGATCAGGGCCCAGCGGGGCAGGGCGAGGACGGCAGAGGCGGGAAGGCGGACTGGCTTCATTAATCGGTATTGCTGACGTTGGAAACAGGAGTATCGGCGATAACAATAAAAAAAGGCAGCCGCAGCTGCCTTTTTTCGCGCACGAGGCGATTAGCCCTGCGAGACGGCGGTCTTGGAACCGACCTTGCCGAACTTCTGGCGGAACTTTTCCACGCGACCGGCGGTGTCGACGATCTTGTGCTGGCCCGTGAAGAACGGGTGCGATTCCGACGAGACTTCGATCTTGACCAGCGGGTATTCCTTGCCGTCGAGGGTGATCTTGTCGCGGGTCTGGATCGTGGAACGGGTCACGAACTTGAAGTCGCAGGACAGGTCGTGGAAGACGACTTCGCGGTAATCCGGATGGGTATCTTGTTTCATGGTGCTTACTCTCTAAAGTTTGGTAGCCAAACAGCACTTCGGCGGTCCAACAGCTTCTCGACCCGATTGCCGCCCACTTGCCGGGGTTAAAAACAGCCGGGGATTATACCGGAATTTTGCGGACGCGGGCTAGCGAAGATGTTTTTCCCAGCAACAGTTGCCGGGGTCAGACCCCCAACGCTGTTAGCGGCAAGCTCGGCCGCCAGCGGTGTCGGGGGTCTGACCCCAGGATTTGCTTGGGTGGAAATGGCGGTTGAGAAACCAAAGGCAGGAATCGGGGTCAGACCCCCAACGCCGTTGGCGGCAAGCTCGGCCGCCAGCGGTGTCGGGGGGCTGACCCCAGGATCTGACGGGATATGCGCAAAAAAAACCGGAGCGCCAGGCTCCGGTTTCGGGGGGCGTTAGCCGCCGCGCCTCATCATGTCGAAGAACTCGGTATTGGTCTTCGTGGCGCGCATCTTGTCGAGGATGAACTCCATCGCTTCGATCTCGTCCATCGAGTACAGCAGCTTGCGCAGGATCCAGATCTTCTGCAGCTCGTTCGGCTTGATCAGCAGTTCCTCGCGGCGGGTGCCGGATTTGTTCAGGTTGATCGCCGGGTAGACGCGCTTCTCGGCCAGGCGGCGCTCCAGGTGCACTTCCATGTTGCCGGTGCCCTTGAATTCCTCGTAGATCACGTCATCCATGCGCGAGCCGGTTTCGATCAGCGCGGTGGCGATGATCGTCAGCGAGCCGCCTTCCTCGATATTGCGGGCGGCGCCGAAGAAGCGTTTCGGGCGCTGCAGCGCGTTGGCGTCCACGCCGCCGGTCAGCACCTTGCCCGAAGCCGGGATCACGGTGTTGTAGGCGCGGGCCAGGCGGGTGATCGAGTCCAGCAGGATGACCACGTCCTTCTTCATCTCGACCAGGCGCTTGGCCTTTTCCATGACCATCTCGGCAACCTGCACGTGGCGGGTGGCCGGTTCGTCGAAGGTGGAGGCGACGACTTCGCCGCGCACCGAGCGCTGCATTTCCGTCACTTCTTCCGGGCGTTCGTCGATCAGCAGCACGATCAGCGTCACGTCCGGGTGGTTGGCCGTGATGGCGTGCGCGATGTGCTGCAGCATCACGGACTTGCCGGACTTCGGCGACGCCACCAGCAGGCCGCGCTGGCCCTTGCCGATCGGCGCGATCAGGTCGACGATGCGGCCGGTGATGTTCTCGGCGCCGTTCATCTCGCGCTCCAGGCGCAGCGGCTCGTTCGGGTGCAGCGGCGTCAGGTTCTCAAACAGGATGCGGTGCTTCGAGGCTTCCGGCGATTCGCCGTTGACCTTGTCCACCTTGACCAGCGCGAAATAGCGTTCGCCATCCTTCGGCGTGCGCACTTCGCCCTCGATCGAGTCACCGGTATGCAGGTTGAAGCGCCGGATCTGCGACGGCGAGATATAGATGTCGTCGGTGGACGCCATGTAGCTGGCGTCTGGCGAACGCAGGAAGCCGAAACCGTCCGGCAGCACTTCCAGGGCGCCATCGCCGAAGATCTGCTCGCCGGACTTGGCGCGCTTCTTCAGGATCGCGAACATCAGCTCCTGCTTGCGCAGGCGGGCCGCATTGTCGATATCCAGACTGATGGCCATTTCCAGCAGCGCCGAAACGTGCAAGGCCTTTAATTCAGATAGATGCATAGGTGTTTGAGTGTCCCGTGACGGGAAAGTAAGGTAGGGGAGGGAACTGCGTGGACTCTATATTCTCGGGGGGCGGATGCCTCGGACCCGGCCAGGCAGGTGGTGCTGCGGGCGCAGCACCACCTATATTACTCAAATATTGCTGTCGATGAAAGAGGTCAGCTGGCCTTTTGCCATCGCGCCTACTTTCTGGGCAGCCGGCACGCCGTTCTTGAACAGGATCAGCGTGGGAATGCCGCGGATGCCGAACTTGCCCGGCACGGTCTGGTTCGCGTCCACGTCCAGCTTGGCGATGGTCAGCTTGCCGTCATATTCCTTGGCCACTTCTTCCAGGATCGGTGCAATGCTCTTGCACGGACCGCACCACTCGGCCCAGAAGTCCACCAGCACGGGGCGGTCGGATTTCAGCACGTCGGCTTCGAACGACGCGTCGGTAATGTGTTTGATGTTTTCGCTCATGTTGTTTTCCCCTTTCGGGATCAGATTAAGTTCGCCTGGCGCGCCCGGTGCCTCAGCCTTGAGACCCACCAGCCCATTGACAGGGAGATGGAGCCGTCGCGCAACAATTCAATGTCAAGTCACATTATCAATCACAGCATCGATCGAGGCATCGATCAAAAACATCGATCGAATATCTGCTCAGTATCAACCGCGTATCAACCGCGTATCAACGAAAGTATCAATGAAAAACATCAACTAGCGTATCAACTAAAGTATCAACCAAGGTATCAACTGCGCTTCAGCCAAGTCGGATAACGAGACTTGCAAGAGGGAATCAAGCGGGGATGGATCAAATAATAACCTATTTTCTGTCGCCGTGTAGCGGTGCGGACCTGGCGCCGGCCGCCGCCAGCAGCTCGGCCAGCGCGGTGCGCGCCAGCGGCTTGCTGAAGGCGCCCAGGATCGTCAGTCCCTGGGCCGCCGCCAGCGTGCGCGCCGCGCGCAGGATGCCGCTGTCCATGCCGGAAAGCAGCACCACGCTGCCCGTGAAACCCTTCTCGGCCACGGTGCGCAGGAACTCGATGCCATCCATTTCCGGCAGCGACAGGTCGCAGATCAGCAGGTCCGGCCGGAATGTCGGCAGCGCCTTCAGCGCGCTCCGGGCGTCGGTATCGGCGTGCACGTGGGGATAACCCAGGCTACCGATCATTTCCGTCAGCAGTTCCAGCATGAAGACGTCATCGTCCAGCAGCAGGATGCGCAGCGGGTGGTTCATGTCAATGGTCGCCAATCGTCGTATGGTTCAAGATGTGTTCCCTGATCTGCCCCAGCAGCGGGCGGTATTGCCCGATCAGCGCCCAGGCACCCCGCTCCGCCGCCGGGCCGGCCGCTGGCAGCGTCTCCATGCGCTCGCACAGTTCGCCCATGCCGAACGCACCCACGGTGCGCGCGGCCGCCTTCAGCCGATGGCCCAGTTCACGTACGCGGCCGATGTCGCCGGCGGCCAGCGCCTCATCCAGTTCCGCCAGTCCCGCCTCGGCCGCTTGCAGGAACTTGACGGCGAAATTGCGGATCTTGTCGGGCTGGTAGCCCAGCACCTGGGCCAGCACCGACAGGTCGACGACGGCCGGGTCGCCCACCAGCGTGCCATGCGGGCGGCGCGGCGCGGCGCCCGCGCCATCGCCATCGCCGGCACCGTTGCCATCGCCATCGCCATCGCCATCGCCATCGTTGCCGGCATCCAGCGCGCGCCGCGCCGGCAGCCACGCCGCCACCGTGCGCACCAGCAGCGCCGGCTGGATCGGCTTGGCGATGAAGTCGTCCATGCCGGCCGCCAGGCAGCGTTCGCGCTCGTCGCTGGTGGCGGTGGCCGTCATCGCCAGCACGCGCAGGCCGGCCAGGCGCGCGTCGGCGCGGATCCGGCGGGTCGCCTCCAAGCCATCCATCACCGGCATCTGCACATCCATCAGCACGCAGTCGAAGCGCGATTCTGCCAGTTCCGCCAGCGCTTCGGCGCCATTGCCGGCCAGCCTGACCGCCGCGCCCGCTTCTTCCAGCATCTCCAGGCCGATCTGCTGGTTGAACGTATTGTCTTCCACCAGGAGGATATGGGCGCCTTTCAGCGACGCCGCTTCGGCGGCCGGCACCGGCGGCAGCGCATCGGTCCGCGCGCTGCCGACGCCCAGCTGCGCGGTGAGCCAGAACGTGCTGCCGGCGTCGGGCACGCTCGTGACACCGACCTCGCCTCCCATCAGTTGCGCCAGCTCCTTGCAGATGGCCAGGCCGAGGCCGGTGCCGCCATAGGCGCGCGTGGTGGACGTGTCGGCCTGCTGGAACGACTGGAACAGCTTGCCCATTTCCTGTTCCGTCATGCCGATGCCTTCGTCGCTGACCTCGAAGCGCAGCAGGCAGTGGGTGTCGCTGCCGCCCAGGCGGCGCACGCGCAGGCCGATCGTGCCGCGCTCGCTGAACTTGATCGCGTTGTTGGCGTAGTTGATCAGTACCTGGCCCAGCCGCAGCGAATCGCCGCGCAGCACGGGCGGCACGTCCGGATCGACGTCGATGTCCAGGCGCAGGTCCTTGGCGGCCGCCTTCGGCGCCACCACGGTGGTCAGCGTCTCGATCACCTGGTCCAGCGGGAACTCGGCCTGCTCGATCTCCAGCTTGCCGGCCTCGATCTTCGAGATGTCGAGGATATCGTCGATGATGCCCAGCAGGTGTTCGCCGGCAAAGCGGATCTTTTCCAGGTAATCGCGCTGCCGCGGGTCGAGATCGGTCTTCAGCGCCAGGTGCGCCATGCCGATCACGCCATTCATCGGCGTGCGGATCTCGTGGCTCATGTTGGCCAGGAACTGGCCCTTGGCCTGGCTGGCTTCCTCGGCAACCTGCTTGGCCTGGTCCAGCTGCTCGGTACGCTGCGCCACGCGTTCCTCGAGGTGCTCGTTCAGTTCGCGCAGCGCCTGTTCCTGGCGCTTGCCCTCGGTGATGTCGATCGACATGCAGATCAGGTACACCGGCTCGCCATGCTCGTCGAACACGGGCTTCTTGAACGTGCGCAGCGTCAGGTGCTGGCGCAGCGCCGGGTTGAACAGCGTTTCCTCGTAGTCGATCTGCTCGCCGCGCGCAAAGGCCTCGCGGTCGCGCCGGGCGAATTCCGCCACTTCCTTCGGCGTGTGCAGGTGCGCGTACGTGCCGTTGTGCAGGTCGGCCATGGTGTAGCCGAACTGGCGCTCGCAGGCGGGATTCATCAGCAGCATGCGGCGGTCGGGGCCTTTCAGGAACAGCCCGATCGGCATCATCTGGATGATTTCCTGCAGCCGCTGCTCGCCCTGGCGCAGCGCGTCGGCGCTGTTCTTGCGCTCGGTGATGTCGGTCAGGCTGGCCACGGCCATCGTCGCGGCACCCAGTTCGTCGCGCATCGGTTCGGCGTTCACCGACAGCCAGCAGGTACCGCCGTTGTCGCCCGTGACCCCCATCACCACGTCGCGCACCGAGCGGCCGGTGGCCAGCGCCCGCAGCACGGGGTGCTGGTCGGCCACGAACGGCTGGCCATCCTCGTGCGTGCCGGGCCACAGCCGTGCGCCGCTGGCCGCCGCCGGCCCCAGCATGCGGGCCGCCGCCGCATTGCATTCGAGGATCACGCCTTCGCCGTTCAGCACCACCAGGCCATTGGTGACGGCATTGAACACGGAAGCCATGCGCTGGCTCGAATTGCGCAGCGCCACCTCGGCCAGGCGCCGGTCCGTGATGTCGGTGATCATCGCCAGCGTGCCCGTGTACACGCCATCGTCGGCATGGATCTGCGTGGTCGACACCAGCCCCCACATCGACGAGCCATCCTTGCGGTAGAAGCGCGCATCGCCCTGTTCGGCCTCGCCGGGGCGGCGGCGCTGGTTCTGCCGCGCCTGCTGGGCCACGCTTTCGTCGTCGAGGAAGGCGCTCATCGGGCGGCCCAGCATCTCGTCGGGCTCATAGCCCAGCATGCGCGCCATGGTGGGATTGACGAACGAGGTGCGGTTGCCGGCATCGAGCATCCAGATGCCTTCGGTGGCGGTCTGCACGATCAGCCGGTAGCGCTCGGAACTGGCATGCAGCGCCTGTTCGGTGCGCTGGCGGCGCGTCATGTCGCGCACCGAGACCACCGACAGGCCCTGGCCGGCCATCTCGATCGGCGCCAGGTGCACCATGGCGGGGAAGTGGGCGCCATCGCCGCGCCGTGCCGTCAGCACGCGGCCCGGCAGGTTCGGGCGCGAGAACAGTTCGCGCGGCAGCCCGGGTGCGCTGCGCATCACTTCCGGCACCAGCAGTTCCATCGACAGCCCGGCCATGTCGCCCGGCTGGTAGCCGAAGCAGGCGGCGGCGGCGCGGTTGACCTGCTTCACGCGGCCGGTGCGGTCCGCCACCAAAATCCCGCCCGGCATGGCCTCCAGCACGGCGGACAGGCGCTCCCGCTCGGCCACCGCGCGGTCGCACACGGGCCCCAGCGTGCCGCGCGCCAGCATGGCCAGCGCACCGGCGTGCTCGGTCACGCGGCCGCGCACCACGATCCAGCGGAAACTGCCGTCGCGGCAGCGCATCCGGCATTCGTGCACCAGCAGCGTCTGGTCGACGGGATCGAGGGCGATGCGCGACAGTTCGTGCATCAGCTGCAGGCGGTCGTCCGGGTGCACGTGCTGCAGCCAGGCATCGCGGTCGCGCGGCGCGAAGCCGTCCACGCCATGGCCGAGCAGTTCGCCGGCGCGCGGCGACAGGCGCACCTCATTGCTTTGCGGATGCCACTCCCAGGCCGCTTCGCAGGCCGCCTCCAGCGCATCTTCGGCGGCCAGCCCGGACACCGTCCCGGCAGGCTCCGGCAGGGGCTGCACGCGCGCGCCGCGCAGCCGCCAGATGGCCGCGGCGGCCAGCAGTGCCGCCAGCGCGCCGCCGGCAATCCACGGCCAGCGCGGCCGCGGCGGCGGTTCGCGGTACAGGAAACCATCGAGCGGCACGCTGCGCGGCAGCATGCCCAGGGTGATGTAGGTATTCACGATCGCTTGCCAGCGCACCGGATTGCTGTAGCCGGGTTCGACCAGCGGCTGCTCCAGCAGCCTGGCGGTCTGGCGTGCCTCGTGCATCAGGTGTTCGCGCGAGTGGCCCTGCGGATAGCGGGCGCGGATCAGGTCGACGATTTCCTCGGGATGCGCCATCGCATAGCGCCAGCCGCGCAGCGTGGCGGCGCGCATCGCGCGGGCCCGTTCCGGGTGTTCGCGCAATTCCTGCTCGGTGGTGAACAGGTTGTCGCCATAGAAGTCGATCCCGGCCGCGCGCGGCACCAGCATCTCGTACGGCGCGCCCAGGCGGTCCAGCGTGTACGGCACGTCCGTGATGTAGCCCGACATCGCGTCGACCTTGCCTTCCAGCAGATCCTCGAGCCGCTGGCTGTGCGGCAGCAGTTTCAGGTCGGCCAGCTTGACACCCTGCCGCAGCAGGTAGGCCTGCAATTCGTCGTCGTTGCCGGGTGCCAGCATCACGCGGGCGCCGGTCCAGTGCAGCGGGCTGCCGTCCGGCGTGCGGCGCACCACCAGCGCGGCGGCCGAATGCTGGAAGATCGAGGCCAGCACCACCACCGGCCGGCCCGCCGCGCGGTGCAGCAGCAGGCTGCTGTTGCCCACGCCATACTGGGCGCGGCCGGACAGCACGGCCTGTACCGGGTCGCTCCCCGGCTGTGCCTCGAGCAGCGATACCGCCAGCCCTTCATCCCGGTAGAAACCCTTGTACTGCGCGGCGTAATAGCCGGCGAACTGGAACTGGTGGCGCCACTTCAGCTGGACATTGACCCGATCCAGCCCCCATGCCGGACCGCATGCGCACAGCAGCAGGGCTGCTGCCAGGCGCAACAGGCGGCGGCGTGCGGAACGGGTGGCGTGGAGCGGCAACGGCTTCCTTTCGTGAAGTCGGCCTGGATGGCCGGACAGGGACGGGCGAACAGGGAATGAAGAGGGAATATACAACACCGAGCGGCAAACTCAGGCGTGTGCACCCGTCGCGACGCTGCCGGCGAACTGGTAACGGTGGCCCGGATGCCACATCGTCACGAGCGAGGCCACCTTGCCGGCCGAGCGCGTGCGCCGGCGCAGCACGAGGCAGGGCTGGCGCGCTTCCATCGCCAGCATGTCGGCGATGTCGCGCGGCGCCGCCAGCGCTTCCAGGCTGTACGTGGCGGCCTGCAGCGGCGCGGTCGCCAGCAGGTATTCGCTGGGCGTCACGCGGGTGAAATCCTGGGCCATGTAGTCGGGCGCCACCAGCGGGTTGACCCAGCGGTCTTCCACCTGGATCGGCACGCCGTTCTCGTAATGAACGATGATCGAATGAAACAGCAGGTGCGCGGCCGGCAGCTCGAAGCCCTTGGCCAGCAATTCCTGGGCGGGGCCCTGCTCGAGCCGCTGCAGCGTGCTGCGGTGCGTGTGGCCGCGGGCGCGGATCTCGTCGGCGATGCTGCGGATCTCCAGCAGCGTGGCCTGCACCTTCTGCGGCGCCACGAAGGTGCCGGAGCCCTGGCGGCGGGTCAGCACGGCTTCCGCCGTCAGCTCGCGCACGGCGCGGTTGACGGTCATCCGCGAGACGCCGAACTGCTTCACCAGCGCCTGCTCGGAGGGGATCACGTCGCCTTCCTTCCAGTGCCCGGCGGCGATCTGCGCCACCAGGAAATCCTTGATCCGCTGGAAGATGGGGGTGCCTGCTGCATCGTGCCGTGCTTCCAAGTCCTGCTCCTCTGCTGCCATGGTCGCGGCATTCTAGGGCCTTACCGAATTCAAAAGCAAGCGGCGGGGTGCCTGCCGCACGAGCGCCGCCTACCATGGCGGCATACAATGTTTGCCTGGAGCCGCCATGGACAATCTTACTTCCGCATCCGCCGCCACCGCCGACCCGGCACCCGACTTCGCTACCGACGACGCCCGCTGGGCCGCCGTGCGGGAGCGCGCAGCGGCCGCCGATGGCCTCTTCGTGTATTCCGTGCGCACCACCGGCGTGTACTGCCGGCCCTCGTGCGGGGCCCGGCCGGCGCTGCGCGCCAACGTTGCCTTCCACGCCGGGCCCGCCGACGCCGAGCGCGCCGGCTTCCGGCCTTGCCTTCGCTGCAAGCCCGACGGCCCGGCGCTGGCCGAACGCCACGCCGCCCTGGTGGCCGAGGTCTGCCGGCTGATCGACGCGGCGGACGAGGAACCCGACCTGGCTACGCTGGCCGCCGCCAGCGGCATCAGCCGCTTCCACCTGCACCGCATCTTCAAGGCGCAGACGGGCATCACGCCGAAGGCCTATGCCACGGCGCGGCGCAAGCAGCGCGTGCGCGAGCACCTGGCCGGCGCGGCGCAACAGCCGTCGGTAACGGAGGCGATCTACGCGGCCGGCTACAACTCGAGCGGCCGCTTCTACGCCACCTCGCGCGAATCGCTGGGCATGACCCCCACCGCCTTCCGCCGCGGCGGCAGCGGCGCCACCATCCGCTTCGCCATCGCGCAATGCTCGCTGGGCGCGATCCTCGTCGCCAGCACCGATGTCGGCATCTGCGCGATCCTGATGGGCGACGATCCCGCGGCGCTCGCGCGCGACCTGCAGGACCGTTTCCCGAACGCCGACCTGGTGGGCGCCGAAGCCGACTATGAAGCCGTGGTGGCACAGGTGATCGGCCTGGTCGAGGCGCCGGAAACGGGCCTCGACCTGCCGCTGGACGTGCGGGGCACCGCCTTCCAGCAGCGCGTGTGGCAGGCGCTGCGCACCATCCCGGCGGGCCGCAAGGTCAGCTACACGGAGCTGGCGGCGCTGGTCGGCGCGCCGAAGAGCGTGCGTGCCGTGGCCGGGGCCTGCGCCGCCAACGCGATCGCGGTGGCGATTCCCTGCCACCGCGTGGTGCGCAACGATGGCACGATTTCCGGCTACCGCTGGGGTGTCGAACGCAAGCAGGCCCTGCTGGACCGGGAAACCGTGCGCGAGGGGCGCGAATGACCCCCGACTGGCAACGCGTCGAGGAGGAACTGGACGCCTTCGGCTGCGCGCGGGTGGCCGGGCTGCTGGCGCCGGACGATTGCGCATCCCTGGCGGCCGCCTACGACGACGCCGGCCAGTTCCGCAGCCGCATCGTGATGGCGCGGCACGGCTTCGGCCGCGGCGAGTACCAGTATTTCCGCTACCCGTTGCCGGATCCCGTGCAGGCGCTGCGCACCGCGCTGTATGGGCCGCTGGCGGCGATCGCGAACCGCTGGCATGCGGCGCTCGGCATCGACGAGCGCTATCCTTCCCGCCATGCGGAGTACCTGGCGCGCTGCCACGCCGCCGGGCAGCTCCGGCCCACGCCGCTGCTGCTGCGCTACGGCGAAGGCGACTACAACTGCCTGCACCAGGACCTGTATGGCGAACATGTGTTTCCGCTGCAGGCCGCGCTGCTGCTGTCGCGGCCCGGCACCGACTTCACCGGCGGCGAATTCGTGCTGACCGAACAGCGCCCGCGCATGCAGTCGCGCGCCGAGGTCGTGCCGCTGGAGCAGGGCGACTGCGTGATCTTCCCTGTGCATCACCGTCCGGTGCATGGCACGCGCGGCGTCTACCGCGTCAACATGCGGCACGGCGTGTCGCGGCTGCGCAGTGGCAGCCGCCATACGCTGGGCATCATCTTTCACGACGCAACATAGGAAATCTTCGCTACACTCCGGGCTTTCGCACCCCAAAGGATCGCCATGCGACTGCTCCTTCTTCCCGCCCTCGCTCTCGCCCTGCAGGCCCATGCCGCGCCCGGCACCGTGATCGACAACGCCAACGGCTACACACTCGATGCGAAAGACCGGCTGCTGCGCTTCCAGTCGATGGCATTCGATGCGAATGGCCGCATCGTGGCCGTTGGCACGGCGCGCGAGGTCGCGGCCAAGGCCCAAGGCTTCACCCATGTCGACATGAAGGGCCGGACGGTGTTGCCGGGGCTGATCGATGCGCACGGCCACGTGTTCGGCCTTGGGGAGATCGCCACCGGCGCGGAGCTGTACAGTTCCACCAGCCTGGATGGCGCGGTGAAAACGATCGCCGCCTTCGCCAAAGCCAACCCGCGGCGCGGCTGGGTGGTCGGCAATGGCTGGAACCAGGAGACGTGGAAGCTGGGCCGCTTTCCCACCGCCGCGGAGCTCGACGCGGCGGTGGCGGACCGTCCCGCACTGATGCGCCGCGTCGACGGCCATGCGGTATGGGTCAACAGCCGCGCGCTGGCGCTGGCCGGCATCACGAAAGACACGAAGGACCCGGCCGGCGGCAAGATCGAACGCGATGCGGAGGGCAATGCCACGGGCATCCTGGTCGATGCGGCGATGGACCTGGCGAACCGCGTGCTGCCGCGGCCCACCGAGGCCGAGTCGCGCGCCGCGCTCGATGGCGCGCTGGCGGTGCTGCGGGGCGCCGGCCTGACGAGCGTGCACGACGCGGGCATCGGCGTGGCCGAGGACCGGCTGTACCGCGCCTATGCCGATGCCGGCAAGCTGACCACCCGCGTGTACGCGATGATCGGCGATACCGGGGAGGACTTCGACCGGCTGGCCGCCGCCGGCCCGCTGAAGAGCCATGCCGGCGACCTGTATGCGCTGTCGTCCGTGAAACTGTTCGCCGACGGCGCGCTGGGCAGCCGCGGCGCCGCGCTGATGGCGCCCTACAGCGACGCCCCGCACACGCACGGCCTGCTGTTCCATGACGATGCCGCGATGCGGGCCAGGATGGCCAAGGCCATGAAGGCCGGCTACCAGGTCAACGTGCATGCGATCGGCGATGCCGGCAACCGGCAGATCCTGGACGGCTACGCGGCGCTGTTGAAGCAGTACCCGGCCGCCGGCCTGCGCCACCGGATCGAGCACGCCCAGGTGGTATCGCCGGCCGACATCCCCCGCTTCGCCGAACTGGGCATCATTCCTTCGATGCAGCCCACGCACGCCACGTCGGACCAGAACATGGCCGAGCAGCGCGTGGGCAAGGAGCGCATCCGTGGCGCCTACGCGTGGCGTACTTTCCTGAAGCAGGGCTCGCGCATCGCCTGCGGGTCCGATTTCCCGATCGAGTCGCCCAATCCGTTCCAGGGCATGCACGCCGCCGTCACGCGGCAGGACATGCAGGACCGGCCGCCGCAAGGCTGGTATCCCGAGCAGGCCATGAGCGTCAAGGAGGCGCTGCGCTGCTTCACGCTCGATGCGGCCTACGCGGCCCGGCAGGAAAACGTGATCGGTTCGCTGGAACCGGGCAAGTGGGCCGATTTCATCGTGACCGACGGCGACCTGTTCACGGTGCCGCCGGCGCGGATCGGCCGCATCGGCGTGCTGGAAACGTGGCTGGGCGGGCGGCAGGTCTTCAAGCGATAGCGGCTATACGGTCCAGCTCCGCCACCGCGTCGGCCGGCAGCGCCAGCGATGCGGCGGCCAGGTTCTGCCGCAGGTGGGTGACCGATGACGTGCCCGGGATCACCAGGATGTTCGGCGACCGCTGCAGCAGCCAGGCGATGGCCACCGCCATCGGCGTCGCATCGAGCCGTGCCGCCACGGCCGACAGCGTGTCCGACTGCAGCGGCGAAAAGCCGCCGAGCGGGAAGAACGGCACGTAGGCGATGCCATCGGCGGCCAATTCCTCGATCAGCGCGTCGTCGCCCCGGTGGACCAGGTTGTAATGGTTCTGCACGCAGGCCACCGGCACCATGCGGCGTGCCTCGCGCACCTGCGTGGCCGTCACGTTGGACAAGCCGATATGGCGCACCAGCCCCTGTTCGCGCAGCCCGGCCAGCACGGCCAGCGGCTCTTCCAGCGAGCCTTCGGCCGGGCCGTGGACGCTGAACATCGCCCGCAGGTTCACCACTTCCAGCGCTTCCAGGCCCAGGTTGCGCAGGTTGTCGTGCACCGCCTGCGTCAGTTCCTCGCGCGAGAAGGCCGGCAGCCAGTTGCCCTGGCTGTCGCGGCGCGCGCCGATCTTCGTCACGATGGTCACGTTGGCCGGGTAGGGATGCAGCGCTTCGCGGATCAGCTGGTTGGTGATGTGCGGTCCGTAGAAATCGGACGTGTCGATGTGATCGACACCGCCCGCCACCGCGGCGCGCAGCACCGTGCGGGCCGCCTCAAGATCCTTCGGCGGGCCGAAGACGCCCGGGCCGGCCAGCTGCATGGCGCCGTAGCCGAGGCGCTTGACCGTGCGGTCGCCCAGTTGCCAGGTCGTGTGAGGGGTGTTCGACATGCCGTTCTCCTTGGTGGGTAGGTATGAACGAAGGATAGGGCCGTGCCGCCTGCGCGACAATCCGGTAAAGTGTGGATGGGTTGTACGAAAAATCGCACAATGAATTGACAATAAAGCGCACACAAACAGGAGGTGGCGGCACATGAAAGTCGACCTGGGGGACCTGAACGCGTTCGTCACCGTGGCGCGCGCCGGTGGATTCCGCGATGCCGCGCGCCTGGCCGGCGTCAGCGCGTCCGGCCTCAGCGAGGCGGTGCGGCGGCTCGAAGCGCGCCTGGGCGTGCGCCTGCTGAACCGCAGCACGCGCAGCGTGGTACCCACCGAGGCGGGCCGCAGCCTGCTGGAGCGCCTGGCGCCGGCATTGAACGAAGTGCAGGTGGCGCTCGACGTGGTCAACGCCTTTCGCGACCGGCCCACCGGCACCCTGCGCCTGAACGTGCCGCTGGCCGCGGCGCGGCTGGTCCTGCCGTCGATCCTGCCGCGCTTCGCGGCCGCGTATCCGGACATCGTGGTCGACGTCGCCGTCGAGGACAGCTTCGTCGACATGCTGGCGGCCGGCTTCGATGCCGGCATCCGCTACGAGGAGCGGCTCGAACAGGACATGATCGCCGTGCCCATCGGCCCGCGCGTGCAGCGTTTCGCCGCCGCCGCGTCGCCGGCCTACCTGGACCGCGCGGGGCGCCCCGCGCATCCCCGCGAGCTGCTGGGGCACGCCTGCCTGGCGGGCTACTTTGCCAGTGGTGCGGGCAGTGGTGTAGTCAATGAGTGGGAATTCGCGCGCGACGGCGAAACCGTGCGCATCGATCCGCAGGGGGCCGCTGCGCGTGCGGCTGGGCGCCGGGGCCGACCTGGCGGTGGCCGCGGCGGTGGCCGGTACCGGCATCGTGTACCTGTTCGAGGACTGGCTGCGGCCCTACCTCGCCCGTGGCGACCTGGAACCCGTGCTGGAACCGTGGTGGCCGGGCTTTTCCGGCCCGTTCCTGTACTACCCCGGCCGGCGCCTCGTGCCGGCGCCGCTGCGGGCTTTCATCGATTTCATCCGCGCCGGGTGAGGATCCGGGACCGGGCGCCAATGCCGCTAAATTAAGCGTTACCCGACCCGTTGGGAGCGCATGCATTTACCCCAACAGCGAAGGACTGGGGTCAGATACCGTCTTGTTTTGCAAGGCCCGAATTCAAAAAATTCGGGTCGAATGGCTTGCCAGAGCAAACCACGCCGTAAATCAGATGAACCAGCTTGCGCATGACGGCGCCGGTGACGGCCTTGGGAGCCATGCCATTGGCGCTCAGGCGCTCGGCAAAGGTCTTCAGCAAGGTGTTGTACCGCTTGGCGACCATGCCAGGCATGTACAGTGCACTACGCAGATCATTGTTGCCGATCTTGCTCATGCTTGTCCGACCGCGCACTGATGTTCCAGAGCTTTTTTGCTTTGGACTGACTCCAATAAATGCCGCAAGTGCCTTGGCCGATCCGAAGCGCCTAATGTCACCAATGTGGCCCAGGACCTTAGCTATCGTAGTGCTGCCAATGCCCGGAATACTGCGCATCAGATCGGCGTCATGTTTCAGGCCAGGATGCCTGTCGATGTGATCGTCGATCTCCTTTTCCAGCTCGGTGATCTTTTGATCGAGCCATTGCACGTGCTCATCGACGTTTTTCACCAAGTCGGCCTGACCGGCAAAATCATGAGCTTCCATCCGGTTCTTTTCCTGTTGCCTGATGTCCTTGAGCGCAAGCAGCCGATCGCTCAAACCCTTGAGTTCACGCTGTTCCTTTGGAGGTGGCACCCAAACTGGCGGCCTCTTCGCAGCACAGAATCGGGCGATCAGCCCGGCGTCAATTTGATCGTTTTTGTTGCGGATGTTTTCGGACTGCCCAAAACCTTTGATGCAGCCTGGATTGATGACGCTCACCATAATGCCCGCATCGTGCAACCACAGAGCAAGCGGCTCGCTATAGACACCGGTCGCTTCCAGACACACGTGAGCGCTGTCTGGAGAGACCTTCTGCTTGACCAACCATTGAACCAGTTCCTGGTAACCCTCCGGCGTATTGCTGAGCGTCTTCGATTTCGCTTTGCCACTGACCAGCAGAACAATATCGAGCTTCTTCTTACTCACATCAACGCCAACTACCGGGGTTACTGCCATTTCCATCATTTCCTCTCTCGTATGCGGGCTTAGCGTAAGAACGCCGTCCCAAGATACCGTACGGACTTCAATGAAAAAACAGGCAAGGCCACCTATCTGACCCACAGGCTCGAAGCCTTAATCCCGAGCGGTGTGACCTTGCCTGGCCGGAACTGCAGCGGAAGTATCCACTGAATTGTCGGTACGCTCAAGATACGAGACCCGACGGGTCTGACCCCGGAATTTGCACTTGGGGTGGCTTATCCAAGCGGCATTAGGCCTGGCGCGCGTCAGGGCAGGGTGAACTCCAGCAGGCCCTGGCTGTTGGTGCTGCCCGGCATGGTGCCGGCACCGAGAACGGTCAGGACGAATTCCTGCTTGCTGGTGTCGTACTTCCGCAGGTAGGCATGATTCGCCTTCAGGCCGGCGACCAGCACCGAGCCCTTCCAGCCCTGCGGCGCCTTCCAGCGCAGGGAGTCCGGCGGCAGGGCGCTTTTCGCGAACACGACCACGGTACCCGGCGAGACTTCGGCCGCGGCGGCGCTGTTGTCGCTGCTGTCGAGGAGTTTCGACGTATTCGCGGCAGGGTCCGCGAACGGGTCGTTGTCCTCGACATGCAGCACGTTGAGGAAATACTGGTGACTGGATGGCGCGGGCTGCCCGGCCGGCACCGCCGCGATCTCGATGCGCCATTCGCCGAAGTCGCTCCGGTTCTTCTTGTCGATCTTCGTGTTGGGCCCGAAGTTGGTCCAGGTATAACCATCGTTTTCCGTGCCGTAGCGCGCCGTGAACCGGCAATCCTTGGGCACTTCCGTCTGCGCCTCGTCCTGCATGACTTGCGGGCATTCGTCGCCATCCAGCCCGCCCGCCAGCGTGATCCGCGCGTTCCTCGGCAACAATGGCTCCACCGTCATCATGCCTTGCCCGTTGCGCACCAACAAAGGCTGGTTGTCGGCCGTGGGGGCGAGCGCGATCCTGCCGGGGTCGGCCCTGCCAATTCCCTTGATGGCCGCCGTTTCCGGCATGGCGGCCGTATGCAGCAGCGAAGTTGCGGCCAGCGTGCCGGCAGTGCGGATGCGGTCGAACACGACGATCGATGTCCTGTCGCCGGGATTCTCCGGTCGAAGGTAGACGATGCTGCGCAGGAAGCCTTCATTCTGGTCCAGCTTCGCGGAGTAGGCCTTGCTGGCATTGCCGGTCACGAAGGCATAGCGCCCATCCTTGTCCTCGTGGTAGTGGGTGATGCCATCGAGGTGGTTTGTGCCGCCTTTCCTGATTTCGGGCAGGGTGGGATAGTGCTGCACGCCTGGCTTGATCCACTGGCCGCCGTCATTGCTCAGCAGCCTCGGGCCCCGGTAGAAGGTTTCCTTGGGATCGAAGACGACGACCGTGTTGTGGGCGATGGTGCGGCGATAGTAGTTTTCCCAGTGCGTCGAATTGTAGGCATCGTAGGCGCCGGTATCGAGCAGCAGCGGAGCATGGCGGAACACCGAGAAGCCGTTCTGGTCCAGGTGATGGTGGTTCTCGCTGATGAACGAAGTGGACTTGAAGTCGAGCAGCGTCGCATTGGCGTAGTCCCAGCTGTCGCGCATGAGGACATTGCCGGCGACCTGGTAGCGTGCCGACAGCGGCCAGGTGTTGGTGGCCGCCGGCGTGGCATGCTTGCCGGGGAACATCAGGGCATCCCAGACCAGGTCGGGGCCCCAGCGCCGCGGTTTTACCTGCTGCCGATAGAACGCGGAAGCGACCGCATCGCCGCGCGTGGCCGCGGCAACCGCCATGTAGCCAAGGGCTCTTTCGCCGGGACCGAATTCATAATTATCGCCGCTGGCCGGGAACGCGCCGTCCTTGCGCAGCCCGTAGATGTACGGCCGGATCACCTTGTCCGTGAATTGCGCCTGGGCGATCTGCTGGCCCGACGCGGGGGCGATGGCGCGCTGCCACATGACCATGCGTTCGATCATCTCGCCGGCGCCGCCGTACGCAAACAGGGCGTGGTGGCCGCCGTCGCCGGAAATATACTCCCGCGCGGGAATGACGCCTGCCGTCAGGTGCGTATAGATGCGGTCGATCATCGGCAGCACGTTCAGGTTGTCCTTGGTGGCGCTGTCCTGGGCGATGGCGAGCAGGCCCAGCGCGGTACCGGTCTGCGCACTGAAATGGTGGCCGGTGATATAAAAGCGCGCCACGTCGGGCGCGCCCTTGCAGTCGAGTGCCGTGCCTGCCGCGGTCACGCCCACGGCCGTTCCGCAGATCATTCCGATCAGGTCGAACGACGCGTTCGGATAACCGGATGGCGCCGGCCCGGGGCCCGGATAGGGCGGAATATCGGTGCGGATCGTCTGCACGATCGCCGCGCGCATGGCGGTGCGTTTTGCCTCGCTCAATTCATTGTAGAACCAGTCGTACAGCACACCGAGTGCGCCGATGCGCGCGTTCATCGACCATTCGGTACCCGCCGCCAGGCCCCACGGCTGGTGGTCCTTGATCGCGAGGATCATGTCGACATAGCGGTTTGCCGCGGTGGCGTAGGCCGGGTCGGTCTTCAGGCGGGAAGCCAGGGCCAGCGTCCTCGCCGTGTCGAGGATCTTGTTGCGGCCGGCGGTCGCCACGTCGCAGATCGATTCGGCATTCACCGGCGGGTTCGGCGTCACGGCGCAGTTGGCGATGGTCGTCGCCATGCCGGTGGCGTGCTCCAGCAGGGCGGTACGGCCCCGGCCCAGTTCATAGTCGACGACCGGCCGGCTCCAAGCGACCTGGCCAGTGGCATCGTCGGTCATCGTCATCCCGGTCACGACATCGCCCTTGCGGGCCGTGGCGTGGAAGTCCTGGTTGCCGGGAATCCAGTTGAACGCCCCATGGTTATACCCGATGGGATTGACCGTGCCACTGGAGGTGATGGTCACCTTCTTCAGCACGGTGTCGTAGCTGATGGCCACCGTGGCTTCGACATCGGGCTGCAGCCGGATAGCCGTGTGCGCGTAATAGCTCGTCGAGCCAGCCTTCGAGAAACTCACCTGCAGGACGACTTCGCGCTGGCCGGCCGCGGCGTCGCTGGAATCGAGGTGGCGCACGCGGAGCGTGTCGCCCGGGCCGCCCGAACCGAACAGCACACCGTCGACCGGGTCGCCGGCGGCTTTCAGCGCTGGCTTGATCTTGAACCGAAGGGTGCCTTTCTTCGGCGGCAGCGGTCCGGCCGGCAAGCGGCTGGCGAGCAGTTCGAGATCGCCCTTGGTTGCATACAGGCGCGGACGTTCCGTCTTGATGGTACCCGGCAGGGCGAGCGCTGTGGATCCAAATGCCAGGCAAACGGCGGCGGTCAGGGTGCGGCATAGCGGCAAACGCATGGAAGCTCCTTGGAAGTGAGTCGCCATTCTAGCGGCCGAAAGTTGTAAAAATTCTAACTGATTCTCACCGCCGTGCACACGCACACGGCGCGGCGTGGAAACCACTTGACTTTGGCGGCCAATCGCGGTGTTCCGGGCGACATGGCGTCCCGAAACGCCTGCCCGGCGAGCGGCGCCGTCGAAAAACCATTTGACCAAGGTTGTATAGACAACCTATGCTGTAGGAATCCTTAAACCTTGATCCGCCAACCCTGATCCGCCAACTTCCTGGAGACGCCATGAACGACCCGCGCTTCGATTCCACCCGCGACATCCGCGCCCCGCGCGGCCCGGACAAGACATGCAAGACCTGGGGCGCCGAAGCGGCGTACCGGATGATCCAGAACAATCTCGACAGGGAAGTGGCCGAGAACCCGCAGGCGCTGGTGGTCTACGGCGGCATCGGCCGCGCCGCGCGCGACTGGGCATGCTTCGATGCGATCCTGGGCGCCTTGAAGGAACTGGGCGAGGAAGAAACGCTGCTGATCCAGTCCGGCAAGCCGGTCGGCGTGTTCCGCACCCATGCCGATGCGCCGCGCGTGCTGATCGCCAATTCGAACCTGGTGCCGAAATGGGCCAACTGGGAACATTTCAACGAGCTCGATCGGAAGGGCCTGTTCATGTATGGCCAGATGACGGCCGGCAGCTGGATCTACATCGGCACGCAGGGCATCGTGCAGGGCACGTACGAAACGTTCGCCGAGGCGAGCCGCCAGCATTTCGGCGGCGACCTGCGCGGGCGCTGGCTGCTCACCGCCGGCCTGGGCGGCATGGGCGGCGCGCAGCCGCTGGCCGCCACCATGGCGGGCGCCGTGTCGCTGACCGTCGAGTGCCAGCAGAGCAGCATCGATTTCCGGCTGCGCACGCGCTACCTGGACAAGCAGGCCGCCACCATCGACGAAGCGCTGGACATGGTGCGTACCCACAAGGAGCGGGGCGAGGCGATCTCGATCGGCCTGCTCGGCAATGCCGCCGACGTGCTGCCGGAACTGGTGCGGCGCGCCCGCGGGGGCGGGCTGGTGCCGGACCTGGTGACCGACCAGACTTCCGCGCATGACCTGATCAACGGCTACCTGCCGCAGGGCTGGAGCGTGGCGGACTGGCAGGCGGCGCGTGCCGAACCTGCGCGGCACGCCGGACTGAAAGCTGCCGCGGCGGCATCCTGCGCGGTGCACGTGAAGGCGATGCTGGACTTCCAGGCGCTGGGCGCGCGCGTGGTCGACTATGGCAACAACATCCGCCAGGTGGCGCTCGACGAGGGCGTGCAGGATGCCTTCGGCTTCCCCGGTTTCGTGCCGGCCTACATCCGGCCGCAATTCTGCGAAGGGCGCGGGCCGTTCCGGTGGGTGGCACTGTCCGGCGATCCGGAAGATATCTACAAGACCGATGCCAAGATCAAGGAACTGTTCCCCCACCACGCCAACGTGCACCGCTGGCTGGACATGGCGCGCGAACGCATCGCCTTCCAGGGCTTGCCGGCGCGGATCTGCTGGCTGGGCCTGGGCGAGCGGCACCTCGCCGGCCTGGCCTTCAACGAGATGGTGAAGAACGGCGAACTGAAGGCGCCCATCGTGATCGGCCGCGACCACCTCGATACGGGCTCCGTGGCCAGCCCGAACCGCGAAACGGAAAGCATGAAGGATGGCAGCGACGCGGTGTCCGACTGGCCGCTGCTGAATGCGCTGCTGAACACGGCCGGCGGCGCCACCTGGGTCTCGCTGCACCACGGCGGCGGCGTGGGCATGGGATACTCGCAGCATGCCGGCGTCGTGATCGTGGCCGATGGCACCGAGGCCGCCGCGGCCCGGCTGGCGCGCGTGCTCGTCAACGACAGCGGCTCCGGCGTGATGCGCCACGCCGATGCCGGCTACGATTCCGCGATCGCCTGCGCGCAGCGCAATGGCCTCAACCTGCCCATGCTGAAGCAATCATGACTGTTGAAAAGATGACCCCGACCTCGACCTCGACCTCGACCCCGACACCGACCCTGATCCTGATTCCCGGCCGGCTGGCCCTGGCCGACCTGCGTTCGGCGTGGATGGCCCATGGCCCGATCGCGCTGGCGCCCGAAGCGTATCCGCAGATCGATGCCGCCGCCCGGGCCGTGCAGGCGATCGTGCAAAAAGGCGACGCCGCCTACGGCATCAATACCGGCTTCGGCCTGCTGGCGAGGACCCGTATTCCGGACGACCAGCTGGAGCAGCTGCAGCGCAACCTGATCCTGTCGCATTCCGTGGGGACCGGCGAGCTGATGGCCGACCATGTGGTGCGCCTGCTGATGCTGACGAAGATCGGCAGCCTGGCGCGGGGTTTTTCCGGCATCCGCGCCAGCGTCATCGACACGCTGGTGGCCCTGTACAACGCCGGCATCATGCCGGCCATCCCCGTCAAGGGCTCGGTCGGCGCCTCCGGCGACCTGGCGCCGCTGGCGCACATGACGCTGGCGCTGCTGGGCGTGGGGCCGGTGCGCGTGAAGGGCGAGCTGATGGAGGCGCACGAGGCGCTCGCCGCGGCCGGCATCGCGCCCGTGGTCCTGGCGCCGAAGGAGGGGCTGGCGCTGATCAACGGCACCCAGGCCTCCACCGCGCTGGCGCTGCACGGCCTGTTCATGGCCGAGCGGCTGCTGGAAGCGGGCATCGTCACCGGTTCGCTGTCCCTCGATGCCGCCAAGGGCAGCGATGCGCCGTTCGACGCCCGCGTGCACGAGGTGCGCGGCCAGCCGGGCCAGATCGCGGCCGCGGCGATCTACCGGCAGCTGGTGGCGGGCAGCGCGATCCGCGCCTCGCACCTGCTGGGCGACGAACGGGTGCAGGACCCTTACTGCCTGCGCTGCCAGCCGCAAGTGATGGGCGCCTGCATGGACCTGATCGGCAATGCCACCCGCACCCTGCTGATCGAGGCGAACGCCGTCACCGACAATCCGCTGCTGTTCCGGGAAAGCGGCGATACCGGCGATACCGTCACGATCGTTTCCGGCGGCAATTTCCATGCCGAGCCGGTGGCGTTCGCGGCCGATACGCTGGCACTGGCCATCGCGGAAATCGGCAGCATCGCCGAACGCCGCATCGCGCTGCTGATCGATGCCACGCTGTCCGGCCTGCCGCCGTTCCTGGTGCGCGAACCGGGCGTCAATTCCGGCTTCATGATCGCGCACGTGACGGCCGCCGCGCTGGCCTCGGAAAACAAGTCGCTGGCGCACCCGGCCAGCGTGGACAGCCTGCCCACCTCCGCCAACCAGGAAGATCACGTGAGCATGGCCACGTTCGCGGCGCGCCGGCTCGACGAGATGGCGCACAATACGGCGGCCATCGTCGGCATCGAGCTGCTGGCGGCCGCCCAGGGCATCGATTTCCACCGGCCCCTGAAGACATCGCCGCACCTGGAACACGTGCATGCCCAGTTGCGCCGGCAGGTGCCGTTCTACGATGCGGACCGTTACTTCGCACCCGATATCGAGGCGGCGAAACGGCTGGTGCTGGAGGGCGCCCTGTCCGCCGACTGCCGCCAGCTGTTTACCCCGCTGCATCCCTGAGGAGGCCCGCTTGCAGACCGACAGCGCCAACTACCATGCCGAGGCGGGCACGCTCCCGCTGCTGGTGTCGATGCCCCACGTGGGCACCGCCATCCCGGACGATATCGCCGCCGCCATGACGCCGGCGGCCCTGCTGAAGGCGGACACCGACTGGCACCTGCGCGAGCTGTACGGTTTCGCCCGGGAGCTGGGGGCATCGACGCTGGCGGCGCACTGGTCGCGCTATGTGATCGACCTGAACCGCCCGGCCGACAACGCCAACCTGTATCCGGGCCAGGACACCACCGGCCTGTGCCCGCTCGACACCTTCGCCCGCGAACCGCTGTACCAGCCGGGCCGGGCGCCGGACGACGCGGAAGTGCGGCGCCGCCTCGCGCTGTACTGGCAGCCGTACCACGAAGCCTTGCAAGCCGAGCTGGACCGGCTTCTGCGCCTGCATGGCAGGGTGGTGCTGTGGGAAGCGCACTCGATCGCGTCGGTGGTCCCGCGCTTCTTCGAGGGCAAGCTGCCGGACCTCAATTTCGGCAGCGCGGATGGCGCCAGCTGCGCCCCCGCGCTGATGGAAGCCGTGACCGGCGCCGCGCGGGCCGATGGCCGCTACACGATCGCCGTCAACGGCCGCTTCAAGGGTGGCCACATCACGCGCATCCATGGCAGGCCCGAGGCGGGCATCCATGCCTTGCAGCTGGAAATGTGCCAGAGCACCTACATGAACGAGACCGCGCCCTTTGCCTGGCGCGCCGACCTGGCCGGGCAGGTGCAGCCGCTGCTGCGGCGGATGCTGGGCGCGGCGGCGGCATGGGCCGGCGAGGGGAGCACGGCGTGACGGCCCTGTTCGCACGCCACGCGCTGTTGCCGGACGGCTGGCGGCGCGACGTGCTGCTGGAATGGGACGGCGATGGCCGCTTTACGGCGGTGAGCGCCGATGCCGGCGCGCTGGCCGCCAGTCGCGCGGCCGCCACCGCCCCTATCGAGACGGCGGAATATGTGTTGCCCGGCATGATCAACCTGCACTCGCACAGCTTCCAGCGCGCGCTGTCGGGACTGACGGAAATCGCCGGGGACGACCCGGGATCCACCGGGGACAGCTTCTGGACCTGGCGCGACCTGATGTACCGCTTCGCGCTGGGCATCACGCCCGAGCAGATGGAAGCCATCGCCGCCCAGCTGTTCGCCGAATGCCTGCGCCATGGCTACACGTCGGTGTGCGAATTCCATTATGTGCACCGCGCGCCCGATGGCGCGTTGTATCCGGACGTGGCCGAGACCGCGCGGCGCGTGATCGCCGCCGCCCGCCACGCCGGCATCGGCATCACCATGCTGCCCGTGCTCTACAGCTACGCCGGTTTCGGCGACGCGGCGCTGCGCGATGAACAGCGCCGCTTCCGCTCCGGCCCGGCGGACGTGCTGGCGATCGTGGCGGCCCTGGAACCGCTGCGCGACACGATGGTCGAAGTGGGCGTGGCCCCGCATTCGCTGCGCGCCGCCTCGATGGCGCAGATCCGCGAACTGCTGGCGGCGCTGCCGCCGGAGCGGCCGGTGCACATCCATATCGCCGAGCAGGTGGCCGAAGTGCGGCAATGTGTCGACCATGGCGGGCGCCGCCCCGTGCAGTATCTGTACGATAATCTGGCGGTCGATGAGCGCTGGTGTCTTGTGCATGCCACGCACCTGGCCGATGATGAAGTGGCGGCGATTGCCGCCAGCGGCGCCGTCGCCGGGCTGTGCCCCACGACGGAAGCGAACCTGGGCGACGGCCTGTTCCCGCTCGCCCCGTTCCTCGCGGCGGGCGGCCGGTTCGGCATCGGCAGCGACAGCCACGTGTCCACAGGCACGGTGGAAGAACTGCGCTGGCTCGAATATGGCCAGCGGCTGGCGGGGCAGCGGCGCAACGTGGCCGTTGCAACGCACGCAATGAGAGCAACGGATGAGCGCCGTGTCGGCGACCATCTCTGGCGCGCCGCCCTGGCCGGGGGCGCGCAGGCCGCGGGAAGGCGGGTGGGCGCGCTGGCGCCCGGCTACAGCGCCGACCTGCTGGTACTGGACGAGGCGCATCCGAACGTGTCCGCGCCGCCCGAGCTGCTGAACGGCTTCATCTTCAGCGGCAACGACAACCTGTTGAAGGATGTGCTGGCCGGCGGGCAGTGGGTGGTCCGCGGCGGGCAGCACGTGGCGCAGGCGGCCATCGCCGCGCGCTTCAAGGAAACGTTGACCAACCTGCGCGAGCTGCGATCATGACCACGCTGATACAGTATGCAAGCCTGCATCCCACGCCCTGGAAGAATGGCGGCGGGTGCACCACCGAGATCCTGGCGTCGCCGCCCGGCGCCACCCTGGACGATTTCGACTTCCGCATCAGCCTGGCGACGATTGCCCAGAGCGGCCCGTTTTCCACCTTTCCCGGCGTCGACCGCACGCTGTCGCTGGTCGATGGCGGCAGCGTGGTGCTCGACGTGGGCAACGAACGCCGGGTGGCGCTCAGCGACCGCGAACCGGTGGTGGCGTTCCCCGGCGAGATGCCGGTTTCCGCCACCGTGGACGGCATCCCCACCGTGGACTTCAATGTGATGACGCGGCGTGACCGCTGTTCGCACCAGGTGGAGCGCCGCGTGTTCCGCGATTACTCCGAGCTGGAGCGGCGCAGCGCCCTGACCGTGCTGTTCCTGGCCGACGGCGACACGCTCACCGTGCACAGCGAGCGCGAACGCATGTCCATGGTGCGCTTCGATGCCGTGGTGCTCGACCGCGACGAGAACTGGGTCCTGGAAGCGCCGCAGGCCACCGTCTACATCGTCGACATCATTCCCGAGGAAGACGAGGAAGGAACCACCTGGCAATGAGTGGATGGGACCTGCTGATCGAGAATGTCCACCTTGCCACCCTTGCCGCCCTTACCGGCACGGCGGGCGTAGCGGGAGAGGGCGGCGAATACGGCACGGTCCCCGATGGCGCGATCGCCGTGCGCGATGGCCGCATCGCCTGGCTGGGGCCGCGCACCGAAGCGGCCGAGCACGGCAGCGCGGCGCAAGTGCGCGACGGGCATGGCTGCTGGCTCACGCCGGGATTGATCGACTGCCACACGCACATCGTCCACGCCGGCAACCGCAGCGACGAGTTCGAGGCGCGCCTGAACGGCGCCACCTATGAAGACATCGCCCATGCGGGCGGCGGCATCATGTCCACCGTGCGCGCCACGCGCGCGGCGGACGAGGAGACCCTGCTGGCGCAAAGCCTGCCGCGCATCCGCAGCCTGCTGGCCGAAGGCGTGACGACGCTGGAAATCAAGTCCGGCTATGGCCTCGACCTGGAAAACGAAGCGAAGATGCTGCGTGTGGCGCGCCGCGTGGCCGGCGAGCTGCCGGTGCGCGTCGCCACCACGTTCCTTGGCGCCCATGCGCTGCCGCCGGAATATGCCGGCCGGGCCGACGGCTATATCGACGCGGTGTGCGCGATGATTCCCGCACTCGCCCGCGAAGGGCTGGTGGACGCGGTGGATGCCTTCTGCGAGCGCATCGGCTTTACCGCGGCGCAGACGGAACGCGTGTTCGAGGCCGCCCGCCAGGCGGGGCTGCCGGTGAAACTGCATGCGGAACAATTGTCGGACCAGGGCGGCGCCGAACTGGTGGCGCGCTACCGGGGGCTGTCCGCCGATCACCTGGAGCACCTGGGCGAAGCGGGGATCGCCGCGATGGCGGCCAGCGGCACGGTCGCCGTGCTGCTGCCGGGGGCGTATTACTTTCTGCGGGATAATACGCCACCGCCGGTCGCCGCCTTGCGCGCGGCCGGGGTGCCGATGGCGGTCGCCACCGACAACAACCCGGGAACTTCACCGATGACATCCCTGCTGCTGGCACTGAACATGGCTTGCACCCTGTGGCGCCTTACGCCGCGCGAAGCGCTGGCCGGGGCCACGGTCCACGCCGCCCGCGCGCTAGGCCTGCATGGCGACATCGGCACGCTGGAAGTGGGCAAGCGCGCCGACTTCGCGCTGTGGCGCATCGCCCGTCCGGCGGACCTGTGCTATGCGATCGGCTTCAATCCCTGCGCGGCGGTGGTCAATGGCGGGGTATGGCGGACACCGGTGGCCGCTGCGTGAGGGCCGCTGTCGTCGTTGTCCTGGCAGCCTGGTCGCTGCTGTGCGGTTCGCTGGCCCGGGCCGATGACGGCACGCTGCGCATCGGCTCCAAGCGCTTCACGGAATCCTATATCCTGGCCGAGGTGGTGGCGCAGACGGCCGCACCGCAAGCGAAGGTCGAACACCGCCAGGGACTCGGCAATACAGCCATCGTGCTGGCGGCGCTGAAGAATGGCAGCATCGACCTGTACCCCGAATACGTGGGCACGATCGACCAGGAAATCCTGAAACGCGGCACGCAGGACAAGCAGCCATCGAGCCTGGAGCAGATGCGCCGCGAGCTGGCGGCAATGGGCTTCGGCATCGCCGTGCCGCTGGGCTTCAACAATACTTATGCGCTGGCGGTGCGGGGCGACGCCGGCATCGCCACGCTGTCCGACCTGGCACGCCAGCCCGCGCTGCGCTTCGGCCTCTCTCATGAATTCATCGGCCGGGGCGATGGCTGGCCGGGCCTGGCGCGCCGCTACGGCCTGCCACAGCAGCCCCGCGGTCTCGACCACGGCATCGCGTACGAGGCATTGGCGGCGCGGCAGGTGGATGTCATCGACATCTATTCCACCGATGCGAAGATCGCCCGCTACGGCGTGACGGTGCTGCGCGACGACCGCGCCTACTTCCCCCGCTACGATGCCGTGCTGCTGTATCGCCTCGATGCCGCGCAGCGTTTTCCGCAGGCGTGGCAAGCCATCCAGGGGCTGGAAGGGAAGATCACCGAACGCGACATGATCGGCATGAATGCCGCCGCCGAGCTGGAAGGGCAGGCGTTCGCGGAAGTGGCGCGGCGCTGGCTGGCGCGGCAGGGAGGTGACAAGGCCGGCGGCAAGGGTGTTGGCACGCCGGAGCCGGCCGCCGCCCGGCGGTCCCTGGCGGGCGTGCTGTTCGGCCCGGACCTGGCCAGGCTGACGGGGCAGCATGTGCTGCTCGTCGCGCTGTCCGTGCTGCTGGCCGCCATCGCCGGCATTCCGCTGGGCGTGCTGGCCGCCTTCCAGCCGCGGCTGCGCCAGCCGGTGCTGGCGGTGACGGGGGTGTTGCAGACGGTGCCGTCGCTGGCCCTGCTGGCGATGCTGATTCCGCTGCTGGGTACGATCGGCATCGTGCCGGCGCTGGTGGCGCTGTTCGTGTATGCGCTGCTGCCCATCGTGCGCAACACCTGCACCGGCATCCTCGGCATCGCGCCGGGCTTGCGGCAGGCGGCACTGGCGCTGGGGCTCACGTCGCGCCAGCGCCTGTGGCATGTCGACCTGCCGCTGGCGCTGCCGGTCATCCTGGCGGGGGTGAAGACGGCGGCCGTGATGAGCGTGGGCACCGCCACCATCGCCGCCTTCATCGGCGCCGGCGGCTACGGTGAGCGGATCACCACGGGGCTGGCGCTGAACGACAACACGATGCTGCTGGCCGGCGCGCTGCCCGCCGCGGCGCTGGCACTGCTGACGCAGGGTTTGTTCGAGCTGATCGAGCGGCGCCTTGTCGTTGCAGGCAAGAAGTAAGCGTTTGCCCGCATCCCGTAAGCATTTGTAAAAGCCCGGGCAATGGCCGGGAGCGGGGGACTATATTGAATCCGTTGATTCACCCTCCCTCCCAACTGACAACTGGGTTACGCCACGCCGCCGAGTGCCGCGTGGCTTCTTTTTGTCCGGCGCTGTGCGCGCTAATTGGGGGAACTTCCCGCCGGAATCACGGTCTGACTTCCTGTTGAGATACTTCATGTATATCAGGAGGCGACATGGACACGGCGGAGATTCGCGTACTGATCGAAGCGTTGATGCAGCAACCGCTTTCAGAAGATCAGGTCGCGTTGCTGCAGGGCCTTCTTGCCTGCGTCGAGCAACCAGGGCAGTGTCATCGCCTGATCGAGGA
The DNA here is from genome assembly GCF_027856995.1 of Pseudoduganella sp. SL102. Classification (NCBI taxonomy): domain Bacteria; kingdom Pseudomonadati; phylum Pseudomonadota; class Betaproteobacteria; order Burkholderiales; family Oxalobacteraceae; genus Pseudoduganella; species Pseudoduganella sp. SL102. The sequence continues at coordinate 6,971,755 of NZ_CP115554.1, read as the reverse complement.
AGCCGCCGGAAAGCCGCCGTGTCCGCATTGCGGCCGCGAGAAGTCTCACCGTTGCGGACAGGCTAGTGGCTTGCAGCGCTATCGCTGCGTGGCGTGCCGGCGCAGCTTTAACGCCCTGACCGGCACACCGCTTGCCCGCCTGCGCCTGCGCGACAAGTGGCTGCAATACTTTCGATGCCTGATCGAGTCGATCCCCGTGCGTTCGGCAGCCAGGCGCGTCGCGGTGGCCAAGTCGACCAGCTTTCGATGGCGCCACCGGTTCATCGCCGCCGTGCTCCGGGCACCACGTCCGCAGCTTTCCGGCATCGTCGAGGCTGACGAAACCTATCAGCTGGAATCACAAAAAGGCTCCCGGCATCTGAACCGCCCGCCCCGCAAACGCGGCGGCAAGGCCAGCCGGCGCGGCATCAGCAGCGAGCTGGACTGCATCCTCGTTGCCCGTGACCGCAACCGGCAAACGTGTGACTTCGTGACGGGCCGCGGCCCGGTCACTGCTGGCCAGCTGATGAAACACCTGAAGCCCGTGCTGGCGCCCGATGTACTACTCGTCAGCGATTCGGCCAAGGCCTACCAGGCATTTGCAAAGCAGGCCGGCATCACGCACGAAGCGATCAACGTGCGTGCCGGTATTCGGGCACGCGGTGCACTCCATATCCAAGGCGTCAATGGATGGCATAGCCGCTTCAAGACCTGGCTGCGGCGATTCAATGGCGTGGCCAGCCGCTATCTCGCCAATTACACCGGCTGGCAGCGCGTGCTCGATGCCGCCGAGCTGACGGCGCTGCGCCAATGGTTGCACATTGCCGTGGCGTCAGACTAGCTGATCAGCTCTTTTGTCGCGCTCGGCATGCAAGAAAGTTCCGTGATTAACGGCAAGGCTACTTAACGCGAACAGCGCCTTTGTCCCGGCCATTCTTTCCGATCAATCGTTCGATGCCAGCGCGGTCAGCGCATCGCCGGTGACCCGGCAGATGCGCCAGTCGGGCAGCACGGCGGCGCCCATCTTTTCGTAGAACGCGATCGCGTTGGCGTTCCAGTCCAGTACCGACCATTCGAAGCGTCCGCACTGCCGCTCGACAGCCAGCGCGGCCAGTGCCGACAGCATGCGCTTGCCGTAGCCGTGGCCGCGGCGGTCCTGCTTGACGTACAGGTCTTCCAGGTACAGGCCCTTGCGGCCGAGGAAGGTGGAGAAGTTGTGGAAGAACAGCGCGAACGTGACGACTTCGCCCGTCTCGCCGGCACCGGTTTCCTCGCCCACGATCGCCTCGCAGGGCGGCCGCGCGCCGAACAGCGCGTCGTGCAGCATCGCTTCGTCGGCGATCACCATGTGTTCCAGTTTTTCAAACACGGCCAGTTCGCGGATCATCGCGAGGATCGGGGCCACGTCGTCGGGGCGGGCAGGGCGGATATGCAGTGCGCTCATGAGGCTTTCTTCAGTAATTCAAGTTCGGGTTCGATGTCTGCAGCCGTTGCCAGCGCAGGTGCCGGTGCCGGGGCGGGCGCGATCAGCGCCCACGCCACGCTGGCCAGGCACAGCAGCATACCAAGGCATTCGATGACGCCGGGGCGGAAGTTTTCAAGGCGGATCGACAGCAGCACCGAAATCACCGGCGTGACCACGCCGATATACACGGCCTTGCCCGAGCCCAGCCGGTCGATCAGCGTGAAGTAGCAGGCAAACGCGATCACGGAACCGAACAGCGACAGGTAAAGCAGCCCGCCCCAGTAGCGCGCCGTTGGCGGCAGCACGAAGGGCTGGCCGGTCGCCACCACCCACCCCGCCACCAGCAGCGTGCCCCACAGCATGCCCCAGGCCATCGTCAGCAGCACGTTCGCATCGTGTTCGCGGACCTTCACCACGAGCACGTTGCCGACCGTGCTCGCCAGCGTCGCGACCAGCGCCAGCGTGAGGCCCAGCAGGAAGTGGCCCTGGCCGCCGGCGAGGATATCGCGCACGGCCCCGCCGATCGATTGCCAGAACAGCAGGATCACGCCGACCACGGAGATGGTTCCCGCCACCCACGTGCGCCACGACAGGGGCGTGCCGAGGATCATGCGGTTCAGGATCGGGTTCCAGAACACCATCAGCGCGAACAGCACGGCGACCAGCGCCGATACGAGGTACTGCTCGGAACTGTAGGTGCAGATGTAGCTGAGGCCGAACGTGGCGCAGCCTTGCAGGATGGTCCAGCGCTGCGCGCGCCAGGAGAGCCGCAGGCTGTCGCCGCGCAGCTTGCACCAGGCGAACAGCACAGCCGAGGCGATGGCAAAACGGTAGACCACGGAAACGGATGGCGGCACGTCGCCCAGCTGCAGCGTGATGGCCCAGAACGTGGACCCCCAGATCAGGCAGGCGATAACGAAAAGAACGGGAGTAGGCATTGCGCCAGTATAGGGCGTTTGCCAGGTCTTGCCCTAGAGCATCTTGAAGGCGCGGGTGTTGCTGTCACACCCGCGCCACTTGAGTGGTCTCAACCGAGATAAAGACGGCAACGGAAGTGAAAAAAACGCCATTAGGATGGAACACCCAACTCACCCATGACCCCGCCATGAACTGGATACTGAAGCTGAAAGTGATCACGCTGCTGGGTTACATCGGCGCCCTGGCGGCGCTCCTGATTACATGCGGCGAGGGGGCGCTGTCGCAGGTGATCATCCTGCGGCTGGCGTCGCCGTTGTGACGCCTCGACTCAATACGCGACGCGGAAGCGCCGGTACAGGAATCCCAGCACGAACAGCGGCCCGACCAGCAGGAAGCGGAGATCGTCTAGGAACGAGGGCTTCTTTCCCTCGATCAGGTGCCCGATGAATTGCCCCAGCCACGCCAGCACGAACATCACGATCGACAGCGGCAGCACCGCGATCGGCGGCAGCGCCGCCAGGATCCCCAGCATGACCAGTGCCATCACCAGCATCCCGGCCGCGAAGGGCCGCGACAGCTTCCAGTAATAGGCCAGCGCCGCGGTAGCGACTGCGGCCGCGGCCAGCGGATGCGCCGACCACAACAGACCCAGCAGCGAAAGCGCGATCACCGGCACGCACACGAAATGGATCCGCTCATTGGTCGGATCGCGGTGGCTTTCGGCGTAGCGGGCCAGCAAGGTGTCGATCGTCCGGCCACCCGGCGTGGTGTCGCCGGCCATCCGCGGGGTGGCCTGTCCGTGATGCACGATCTCCTCATGCAATGTCGCGCCAGGTAATGTCCCGGCATGCAACGTCGCGCTGTGCAGCGTCCCGTCGTCGATGCTCTTCGATTCGCTCATGGGCTCCCTCCTGTCGGGCTATTCTAGCGAGCGGCGTTACAATCCGGCGCATGGCTTCCCTACCGCTATTGACCGGCCTGGCGCCGGTGATCGATCCCGGCATCCGCATCCTGGTACTCGGCAGCTTTCCCGGCGCCGCGTCGCTGGCGGCGCAGCAGTATTACGCGCACCCGCGCAACCACTTCTGGCGGCTGGTGTCCGCACTCGTGGAAGAGGACCTGGTTTCCCTGCCGTATGGCGAGCGCCTGCCGCGCTTGCTGGCGCACCGCATCGGCCTGTGGGATGTGCTCGGCGCCTGCGAGCGGGAAGGCAGCCTCGATTCGGCGATCCGCAAGCCGGCCGCCAACGACTTCGACCGGCTGCACCAGCTGTGCCCGGAGCTGGAAACCGTGGGCTTCAACGGCCAGGCCTCCGGCAAGTTCGCCCCGCAGTTCGCCGCCGCCGGGTACCGGACCGTGGTGCTGCCATCGTCATCGCCGGCCAATGCGGGGATGACGTTCGAGCAAAAGCTGGACAGCTGGCGGCAGTTGACCCAGGCGACGAAGTGACGCAGCCATGTCATCTAGCCGCGTAGTCCCTCCAGGATCGTCATCGCCACGCGTTCCGCTTCCGCCTCGGCTGCCTGCTGGTCCATCAGCGCGAGGTCGGCCGACACGCGCCGCTTTGGGTGGAGTGCGGTCATGTGCATGGGGTTGGCCGAAGGTACGGAGATCGACACGTACGCGCCCCATTGTGCCGTGCCTTCCAGTGCTTCCCCCGTGAACTCGACCTCATAACTGTCAATGACTTTGATGGGCACGGGATTCTCCGGTGAGGAAGCGGGTTTGCACAGGATATAGCTTAGGCATCAAATCGCGTAAATGCGTTGTCCGCCAAATAACTACCGTCGTTGGCGCAGCCCCCCGCAACGCCCCGCTATCGGGCATGACGGGGACCAAAAATTTCTTCGCATAATTTTGTGCGCCGCACAAACCAACTTATGCTATACTTTGTTTGTCGGTGCATTTATATGCATCGATCGAAGCAGGCGACGCGAACAGGCAAGTGTAAAGCTGTGACGCGGCTGGGCAAGAAATGCCGCCTGCAGGGTTGTCGTTCCAGACTTTGTCGGATTTACACGCCGGCCGCACCAGGCAGATAGCCCGGGCGCCCCGGAGTTTCGCACCACGCAGATAGCATGGGCTGAAACAGCGATACAAGCATTGGTAGCACATTGAAACGAAGCCCGCAGCAAGCGGGCTTTTTTTTCCCCAATGCGCCCTCATCTACGTATCTCGCATTGGCAACGGAGGGCGTACTTTACCGTTGCTCATCCATTACCGCAGCATCCGTCCGCGCCATGCGGACATCATCGAAAGGGAATATGGCTAAAGAAGAACTGATCGAAATGAATGGTCTCGTCACGGAAATCCTGCCGGAAATGCGCTTCCGCGTCGATCTCGACAACGGTCACAAGCTGATCGCTTACACCTCCGGCAAAATGAAGAAAAACCACATCCGCATCATCGCGGGTGACCGTGTGACGTTGGAAATGTCGCCGTATGACCTGAACAAGGGTCGTATCACGTTCCGTCACATCGAAAAGCGTGGCCCAGCGCCAACGCACCAGGCACGCCGCCGCTGATCGCAGTACAGCCTGTGCTACTCAGCCGTATTACTCGGCCTGTATTACTTAGCTTGTATTCCTCAGCGCGTACTACTCAGGCATACAGCCTGAGCGCAGCAACCAGCTCCATCTTGTTCGTCACCTGCAGGCCCGCGTAGGCGGACTTCAGGTACGTACGCACCGTGGCCGGCGACAACGCCAGCGCACGTGCAACTTCCTTGTAGGACAGGCCTTGTGCAAACAGCAGCGCGGCGCTCAGCTCGCGCGGCCTCAGTGCCGAGGCCCCGTGCACCATCCTGATGGCGACCAGATCGCCTGCCGGTCCGACCGATAACCTCGCTCCGGCAAACCGAATACAGCGCGGCGCCCCATCCAGCGCCGCCATCAATGCGGGCGGCAACACCGTTCCGCACCAATCCCCGCAATGCCGCCGCAGCAGCTCGGCCACCTGTCGGCCCACGTGGCACAGGCGGCCGCTGGCATCGCTCAACGCCAGCGCGTCCAGCGGCCCCGCCATGCGCAGGTCCGCCAGCCGGTACCTCCACGCTTGAACGAGATGCCGGGTAAACTCGGCGAACAGCGCGCCTTCCACATCGCCGAAGCCGTCGTGCGGATCGCCGCGGTACAGCGCGATGAAGAACTGCACGCCGCTGCCGGGCAAGTCCACGGTGATCGCCATGATCGCCTGCAGCCCGTGGCGGTCGATGAAATCGGCGATGGCCCCGGGTGGTCCCCGGTAGCCGCCGCTGGCACGGAATACCGTGCCGGGCTGCGCCATGGAACCCTGCGCGAACGTGTCGGATGCCGCGATCACGCTGTTCCACTCGCTGGCGAACGAGTCGGCCAAGCCGATACTGCCGTGCACGATGTTACGGGGAGGATCGTTCGCCACTTCGCCCCACCAGCCGGTATCGAACGGCACCACCCGGCGCCACGCCAGCAATGCCTCGCGCACCAGCACGTCCGCGCCGGCCTGCCTTGCCAGCGCCTGCAGTTCCAGCAGGCAGCCGCTGAATGACGCGTGCAGCGCCAGCGGCAGGTCGCCGCCGGCGCGCAGCCCCGTGGTCCAGCCCTGTTCCATGGTTTCCCCCGCTTTTCTGCGTGATTGCCTGGTGCTGCCCTCCGCATCTGCGGAGGTCCCGGCACGGATGGTCCGCCGTAAGATGGATCTAATATCAGACTACCTGATATTCAAAGATACCATACAGGAGACCCGAATGAACCTCATCACGACGATGCATCGATGCCTGCGCCTGCTGCTGCTGTCCGTGCCGCTTGCCGCCGGCGCGGCGGGCGCCGATACCCGCATGCCGGTCGTAGCCGGCACCGATTTCTGGAACGTCTATGGAACGCCGCCGTCCGGCCGGCAGGCAGGGGACATCGTCCAGGTGCAAAAGCGCACCGATGCGCCGAAGGGGGCAACCGGCTGGAACGTCGTCTACGTATCCGAAACCGCGCCGGGGCGGCTGGCCTATGTGTCCGGCGAAATCTACCTGCCGCGGGGAGCTGGCGAAGCGCAGCGCGACGTGGTGCTGTGGAACCATGAAACGGCGGGGCTGGCCGATGCCTGCGCGCCGTCGCGCCGCAGCACGAAGGAGGGCGGTCACGATCGCGTGCCGGCCCTTGCGGCGCTGCTAGCGCGCGGGTATGTGGTCGTGATGAGCGACTATCCCGGCCTGGGCCTTCCCGGGCAGGCGTTCTACATGGCGGGCCAGCCGAATGCGCGGGCATCGCTGGACATGCTGCGAGTGGCCCGCAATTTCCCCGGCGCGCGGGCGTCGAACCGCTATGTGATGTACGGGTGGTCGCAGGGCGGGCAAACCACGATGTGGGCGGAAAGCATCGCCGCCGCCTATGCGCCCGAATTCACCGGCCTGGGCGCCGCGCTGGTCGCACCGGCCGTGCGCATCCGCGAGCTGACGCTGAACTCGATGACGACGGCGGAAAACGCCGGCTACGTGATCTCCACGCTGCCCGGCATCCAGGCTTCCTTCCCCGAGCTGCGCTACCGCGACTTCCTCGCGCCGGAGGCGATGGAGCAACTGCCCGTGCTGGCCAATGGCTGTTTCGACGTGTGGAGCGCCGCGGCCGGCGTGCAGGATGCCTACCAGCCCGATGCGATGGTGCCGGGTTCGCCGTGGTGGAATGCGATGACCGCGGTGGACGACTTCGCGCCGAAAGGCACCATGCCGTTCGCCATCTACCAGGGCAGCGCGGACACGACCACGCCGCCAAACCTCACGCTGCGCGAGCGCACCGCGCTGTGCAGTGCCGGCAACGTGGTCGACTACCACCTGTTCGAAGGGCTCGACCATTCGGCCGTGGTGCCCGAGGCGGCGGCGCGCCTGCCGGGCTGGTTTGCCGACCGCTTTGCCGGCAAGGCGGCGCACAACGGCTGCGCGGTTCCCTAGAGGATCGGGGCTCGGCTATCATCGGGGCATCGACCTCCGGAGTTGCCACCGATGCCTGCCAAGCCTGCCCACGAACGCACCAGCCGTTTCCTGTCCCTGATCCTGCGCCACGCGCCCGATACGATCGGCCTGGCCCTGGACCGGAACGGCTGGGCCGACGTGGCCGAACTGCTGGACAAGGCCACGCGCCACGGTACCCCGCTCACGCTGGACACCCTGCGCGAAGTGGTCGCCAGCAACGACAAGCAGCGCTTTGCGTTCAGCGAGGACGGCACGCGGATCCGGGCCAGCCAGGGCCATTCCTTGCGTTCGGTGGACCTGGAACTGGCCCCGGCGGTGCCGCCCGCCGTGCTGTACCACGGCACGGCCAGCCGCTTCGTCGCGTCGATCCGCCAGTCGGGGCTGCGGCCGGGCTCGCGGCAGCACGTGCACCTCTCAACGGAGCGCGAAACGGCGCTCAGGGTGGGCGCGCGCTATGGCGTGCCGGTCGTGCTGGAAGTCCGCGCCGGGGAACTCCATGCGCATGGGCAGGTGTTCCACCGGTCCGACAACGGCGTGTGGCTGACCGGCCCTGTGCCGGTGCGGTTTATCGGCTTCGAGCGCGGTTTTCCAGCGAAGTGATCAGGCCGCCGTCGGCGTATCGTCCGGCACCGGCTGCAGCGGCTGGGTGAGGGTGAACTGCGTGGTGAGGAAGTGGGCGATCTTTTGCTGCGTGGCCGGCAGGTAGGGAATGTTCATGTGATCCGATTCGGGAATCGTCTCGTCCATGTGCACGCGCAGCAGTTTCGATACGAGCACGTCGGTGTGCATGTGCGGCACCACGTCGTCGCTGGCGGCGCGCAGCACATAGGTAGGGGCCGACAGCAGCGACGCGTACTTGATCGATTCGAAGCGGTGGCGCAGCAGGTAGCTGACGGGCACGCCACGGAAGCGGCGCTGGGCCAGCGCCAGGATCGAGTCGTAGGGCGTGATCAGCACTACCGAGTGCGCCGGCCGTTCCTTGGCGACCTGCACCGCCACGCCGGAACCGAGGCTGCGGCCGATCACGGCAACGCGCCCCTTGTCCACGTTGCGGCGGCCGCACAGCCAGTCGAACAGCATGCAGCCGTCCTCGACCATGTGCTCTTCGCCCGGTTCGCCGCGCGAATCGCCGTAGCCGCGGTAATTCATCGCCAGCACGGCCATGCCGGGAAACAGGTTGCCGGCATCGCGCACTACCCACGACACCTCTTCCGAGCGGCCGCCGAAGTACACCACGGCCGGGTGCGGCCCTGGCGTGTTCGGTGTCATCAGCCAGCCGGCCAGGCGGGTGCCGTCGTGCGCGTGCAGCACCACGGCGCGCGTGCGGTGCGCACTGCTGCGCGGACTCTGCACCTCGCGCACGAGCGTGGGATTAACCAGCAGCTTGCGCTGGCCGGCCGCGATTGCGGAAACCATGCCTGCCCAAAGGAAACCAACTACGCCGACAGCGGCGGCAACTTTTCGCGAAGTACTCATGAGCCCAGTCTACCGCCAAACACGGCTGGGCGTCGCGCATGTTGTTGCGTTTTCGCTAGGGGTGTTGCCTGGAGCTAGGCCCCGCCCTCAGTGGGAAGGCGTGGGCGCCGCATGGGCGCGCAGGCGGTCCAGCTTGGCCGCATACAGCGCATGGTCGGTGCGGGTCGTGCTGGTCGCCATGGCCCGCTTGATGTGCTGGTCGGCACGGCGGTGATCGCCCAGCTGCCGCAGCGCGGCCGCCAGCCAGGCGTGGAACTCGTGGTAATCCGGGTCGCGCTGCAATTCGCGTTCGAATAGCTGGCGGGCGCGCTGCCAGTCGCCCATCGCCATCGCGGTGCGGCCCAGGTTGAAGTAATAGAACGGCGTGACCGGTTGCAGCCGGGCCAGCCGTTCGCGCATCACGGTGGCTTCGGCCTTGCGGCCTTCGGCATCGAGCAGCTGGGCCAGGTTGTTCAACACCATCGTGCTCTTCGGCTCCCGATCCAGCGCCCAGCGCAGCGTGCGTTCGGCCATCGCCGGATTGCCATGGCGGCGGTACACCACGGCCAGCGTGTTGTAGGCGTACAGCAGCGAGGGGTCGGCCACGATCGCGTGGCGCGACCACCAGTAGGCTTCGTCGAAGCGGTCGCGGGCCAGCGCCTCGGCGGCGCGGTTGTTCATGAACATCGCCACCACCGTCTGGCGGCTGATCGGATTGCCTTCCACGGGCCGGCGATCGGGCGGCGGCTGGAAGTCGACCACCATGTAGGTGGCGCTGTCGTAGGAAGACACGCTCTCGCGCAGGATACGGCCCAGTTTCAGGTTGACGTGGCCGCTGTTGAAGTACAGGTCGCCGCTGCGGCTCCACGCATCGTCGACGGGCATGTCCTGGAACACGACGGGAATGTTCATCTCGCTGGCCAGCGCCGCTGTCATGATGACCAGCGACAGGCAATTGCCCTGGCGCGCCGCGAAGGCCTGCGCGGCGGTGCGCGTCAGCGCCGAATCGTATTCGAGCTGCAGCCCGTCGCGCTGGTACAGCGCTTCGAACAGGGCGCGGCGGATTTCGCGGCCCCGGCGGTGGCGCTGCACTTCCTTGACATAGGCTTTCATGGCCGGCGTCAGCCCGAAGATTTCCGCTTCGGTCAGCGTGGCGGTGGACGGGCCGAACAGGTGATCGGCGAACAGCTCGCCCGGCGCCTCCTCGGGGGCGGGCGCCGTTGCGCAACCGGACAGCAGGAACGCCATCAGCAGGGCCAGCGCCGATAGCGCGATGCGGAGCAGGGATGCCGGCCGATCGGCGTGCGGATCAGCGTGCAGATCAGCGTGCAAATCAGCCGGCAGGGAAACGAGCGGACAAGTAGACATGGCGGCCCTCCGATCAGGCCAGTATCCTCCCCGCCGTTTCGCTTGTCAAAGCCGCGCCGTCAGCGGGACGGCATCACCAGCAACTGCAGGCCGGAAGGCGTTTCCGGCGCATGGTAGACGCGCTGCGTGGCCTTCCTGAAATCCTCCGGCTTGGCCGTCGGGATATCGGTAAACGTCTGCGGATTCAGGTCGACCAGCGGGAACCACGAGCTTTGCACCTGCACCATGATGCGGTGCCCGCGGCGGAACGTGTGGTGCACGTCGCCCAGGTGGAAATTGACCGCCTCGACCTTGCCCGGCACGAATGGCTCGGCCCGCTCGAAGCTGCTGCGGAACTTGCCGCGCAGCGGATTGCCGCGCACCAGCTGCTGGTAGCCGGCCATGGCCAGCTTCGGCGCCGGGACATCCTTGCCGCGCTGGCGCTCCTCGTCGCCGCCCGGATACTCGTTCGGATAGACGTCGATCAGCTTGACCACCCAGTCGGCATCCGTGCCGCTGGTGGACACGAACAGCTTCGGCGTGACGGGGCCGGCGATCGTCACGTCGTCTTCCAGCGGTTCGGTCTGGTAGACGAGCACGTCCGGCCGGGTGGCGGCGAAGCGCTGGTCCGACACCATGTATTCCTTCGGCACGCCGGTGGCCGGGTAGCCGACGAACGGCACCGGCTTCTTCGGGTCGCTGACGTATTCGTCGTAGCCGCTGTCGCGGTCGGCCGCCGTGGCGGGCTTTTGCCAGCCCAGCCCGCCGTTCGCGCCGAAGTACAGGATGCGCGGTTTCGCCGCCTGCGGCGGCCATGCGGTGTACTGGCGCCACACGTTGGTGCCCGTTTCAAAGGCGGTCACCTCGGCGATCGCCCTGGCCGGCTTGACACCCTTCAGGTGCTGCTCGAAGAACGGATACTGGATCTGCTTGCGGAAGTAGTCGCTCGTATTGGCATCGAACTGGACGCGGCCCAGGCTCTTGCCGTCGCCGCCGGCCCAGCCGCCGTGCACCCACGGGCCCACCACCAGGCCGTTGAACGTGGACGGGTTATGTTTCTTGATGGCGTGGTAGGTCGTGAACGGCCCTTGCAGGTCTTCCGCGTCGTACCAGCCGCCCACCGTCAGCACGGCGGCCTTCACGTTCTTCAGGTGCGGCGCGATATTGCGGCTCTTCCAGAAGTCGTCGTAGGTGGTGTGCTCGATCATCGGCGCGAACAGCGTGCGCTGCCGGTCCGACAGGCTCGACGCGATGTTCGCCAGCGTCAGCCGCTGCAGGAAGTAATCGTAGCCGTCCGGCACGCCGTAGTCGAAGTCGCTCCAGGTTTTCGGCAGCGGTGTCGGGTTCGGTTCCTCGGTAAACGCGGCATAGAAGTCGAAGTTGGCGGCCAGCATGAAGGCGCCGCCGTGGTAGGCGTCGTCGCCCATGTACAGGTCGGTGATCGGCGCCTGCGGCGACGCGGCCTTGATGGCCGGGTGCGAATCGATGATGCTGGCCGACGTATAGAAGCCAGGGTAGCTGATGCCGAGGATGCCGACCTTGCCGTTATTGTTCGGCACGTTCTTCAGCAGCCACTCGACGGTGTCGTGCATGTCCTGCGATTCGTTGCCTTCGCCCGCCAGGCGCTGCGCCTTGGCGTGCGGCGTCATTTCCTGCCATCTGCCCTCGGACATGAAGCGGCCCCGCACATCCTGCTTGACGAAGATGTAGCCGCTTTCCTCGAATTCCTTCGACGGACCGATCTGCTTCGGCATGAAGTTCACGCCGTAGCGCAGCTGCTCGCCCGCGTACACGCCCGCGCTGTACGGCGTGCGCTGCATCAGGAAGGGATAGCTGCGGCCGGTATCCTTCGGCACGTAGACCACGGTGAACAGCTTCACGCCATCGCGCATGGGAATGCGGTATTCGTACTTGGTGTAGCGTTCGGCCAGGTCGCTCTTGGCTTCCTTGGCCGGTGCGTCGTCGTGGGCGGCCAGCCCGGCAGCCTGGACGCCGCCGAAGGCAAGGACGAGGGGAACAGCGAGGGAGAGGGCAAGGGCGCCGAGCGGCGCGGGCAGGGGACGGGACATCGTTTCCTTCGTTCGGTCAACACAAGAAGCGTGCAGTGTAGCCGAAGTGGAAACGAGTCCCGGGTGCCGGATGGTGCCGCAGGACCTGGTGGTAGTGCCGGACTTATGGGAGCGGGCGCGGGTCGATGGCGTTGCCCTGCGCATCGAAGCGGGAAGCTACCGCCACGTCTTCCACGCCCAGCGTGACCAGCGCATCGCGCACGTCGTCGACTTCCACGGCCAGGTCGCTGCCCAGTTCCAGCGGCCGTTCGCCGCTGGCCACCACGGCGCCGTCACCGCCCAACAGCTGCACGCGCAGCACCATGTCGCCCTGCACATCGGCCGGGCCGACGACGGCGCGGAACGGGCCGCCGTGCCCGTCGAGCGCGGCGCCCAGCGTGGCCATCAGCGCCAGCATCGCCTGTTCCGCCAGGCCCTGCTGGCGCGCGCCGAAGAACAGGTCCTGGTACAGGAAGTTCAGCTGCAACGGCCGGCCGGCCGGCGCGAGCAGGCGCCGCACCAGCGGCGCGGCTTCCTCGGTCCAGCGGCGGTAGCGTTCCATCCGGGCCTCGAACCACGCATCGGCCTGCGCCTCGTCGGCCGGCACGGCGTAGAACGGATCGTCGGCGTGCTTTTGCGAGAAGCCGACCAGGAAGCGCAGTTCCACCGCCGCATCGTCCGGCCCGAACGCGGTGCCGCTCCAGCCGGTGATGCTGCGTTCCAGCGCCGGCGCCTCGGCCACCTTCTTGTTGCCCAGCACGGCGGACGCTTCGCGCGCCATCGCGTGCAGCTGGCTGTAGGTGATGGCGCTGGCCTCGGCCGCGTCGTACGCATGGCGGACCAGTACCAGCTTGGCCTTCGGGCTTTCCAGGCCGGCCTGCTTCATGCTGTCGAGCAGCGCCTGGTAGGCCTCGTCGTCCTGGAATCCTTCCGCTTCCACCAGGCCGCCCGTGCTGCCGACGAAGACGGGAATCGCGAAGACATCGATTTCCAGTGCCGGTGCAGGGTCCGGTCCATTCATGCGGCGGATCTGCAGGGACGCCGCCGCTTCCTCGACGGCGCCGCGCAGCAGCCGCCAGGCGCCGATATCCTCGTGGCTGGCCAGGTCGATGGCGCCGTACAGCAGGTCGTCGTGGTTGCCGTTCAGGTAGCGCCGCAGCAGGCGCTGGAACTCCGCTTCCTTCTGGCGCAGCGCGTCGGCCTGCGTGTCGCTGTCTTCCTGTTCGGCCAGCTCGAGCGCCAGCGCGCACAGGGCGGCGACCTGGACTTCCTCTTTTTCTTCGGCGGGGATGGCGGACTTGCGGGGAACGGGTTTTTTATTCTTGGGCATGGGTTTCCCGATACCCGGAGCGGGCATCGTCAGTGATCGATGTGGAAAGTGTCGTGCAATTCCTCGAGCAGGTCTTCCGCCTCCCCGGCATCCAGGCCCAGGTGGCGGCAGGCCGGTTCGCCGCCTTTTTCCCACTCCAGGGAATCGCGGTTGCCATGGTAGCGCGCAATGCCCCGTTCGGCCAGCACCGAGGCGGCCACCAGCGAGCGGATCGCGTCGTCGGTGGCGTCGTCGTCCAGCACCGCGTAGTCGTGGTGGTGCAGGATGGCCCAGGAAACGTCCGGCGACAGGCCCCAGTTGCGTGCCAGCAGGCAGCCGATGGCGGCATGGTTGGTGCTGTGCAGCGCGTCTTCCACGTCGGTGAAGCGGCGCAGCGTGTCGCGCCCGGCGATCGCCAGCGTGTCGGCGTAGCCGGCGAAACGGTCCATCAGCAGCGGCACGCCGATGTCGCAGAACAGGCCGAACGTGTGGGCGATGTCCGCCGGGGCGATGCGCAACCGGCGGGCGATGAACACCAGCGACTCGGCGCGCCGCGCGCTGGTGTCCCAGAACTGGTTCAGGGCGCCGCTGCCGCCATCGATCGCCTGCCGTGCCAGCAGGCCCGTCAGCAAGGCCGCGCACTGGTTGATGCCCAGGAAATTGATCGCCTGCTCGACCGACTTGGCCTTGCGGGCGGCGCCGAAGAACGGCGAATTGGCCAGCTTCAGCAGTGCGCCGGACATGCCCACGTCGTTGCCGATGATGCGGGCGATGCGGCGCGGCGAAGGATCGTCATCGGCCAGCTCGGCCTGCAGGTCCACCAGCAGACTCGGGCGAGGGGGAATGCGGATCGAACGCAGCAGGGCGTCTTCGACGGCGGCTTCCCTGGCAGGAGTGGTGGTGGCGGTCATGGTTGTAATGGAACTGCGGCGAAAGTCAACGAACGTGCCATTATCGCTTGTTTCGGTACGGCAATATCATTTTGCACCGATTTTTTATCGTGTTCTCCCGTGAATGTTGCCCATCCGCGCCGGATTGATAGCGAAACGAACAGATTGCACTTGCCGATCCGGCAAGAGTGCCGAGCCCGGCGCGGGCTTGCGCGGCGCGGCGCTACAATCTCCGCATGACGACTTTTCTTGCTGGAATTGACTTCAATGCACCATCGCACGAGGTGGCGCGGCTGCTGATCGGGGTGACCGTGCTGGTCGATGGCGTGGGCGGCCGGATCGTCGAAACCGAAGCCTACGACCGCGAAGATCCCGCTTCCCACACCTATAACGGGCCGACCGAACGCAACGCCGCGATGTTCGGTCCGCCGGCGCATGCCTATGTGTACCGCTCGTACGGTATCCACTGGTGCCTCAACTTCGTGTGCCGGGAAGAGGGCCATGGCGCCGGTGTGCTGATCCGCGCGATCGAACCCTTGCACGGGATCGAGACGATGGCGGCGCGCCGCGGCTTGCAGGATCCGCGGCTGCTGGCTTCCGGTCCCGGCCGGGTCTGCCAGGCGCTGGGCATCACGCGCGAGCACAACGGCAAGCCGCTGGCGCTGCCGCCGTTCCACCTGCTGCCGCGCGATGCCGAGGCGATGGCGTTGCCGGTCGCCGCCGGTCCCCGCATCGGCATCTCGAAGGCGATGGACACGCCGTGGCGCTTCGGCGTGGCCCGCTCGCCATACCTGAGCAAGCCGTTCCGCCCGTAACGCCCCAGCCGCTCGCCGTGCCCCTGTCAGCCGCGCTGCCGGTGGCGATCGCTGCCGTGCACCGGCGCCTGCAGCCGCAGCCCGCGCATCGCGCTGTCCGCCGCCCGGCGTTCGTCATCGTGGGCGCTCGCGGGGAGCGCCCGGGCCGGCTGGTCGCGTGCCGCATCCAGCTCGAACACGTTCACCGCGCGCGACAGGCTGACCGCCTGTTCCTGCAGGCTTTCGGCGGCGGCGGCGGCCTGTTCGACCAGGGCCGCGTTCTGCTGCGTGACGTCGTCGATCTGGCCGACCGCCTGGTTGACCTCGGCGATGCCCTGCGCCTGTTCCGCGCTGGCCGCGCTGATGCGGCCGATGATGTGGTTCACCTGCTGCACCGATGACACGATATCGCCCATGCTGCGGCCGGCCAGGCTGACGGACGCGGCGCCGTCGTCGATCGTGGACACCGACCTGGCGATCAGTTCCTTGATTTCCTTGGCCGCCGCCGCCGAGCGGGCCGCCAGCGTGCGCACCTCGCTGGCCACCACGGCGAAGCCGCGCCCCTGCTCGCCTGCCCGGGCCGCCTCCACGGCCGCGTTCAGCGCCAGGATATTGGTCTGGAACGAGATGCTGTCGATCACGCCGGTGATTTCCACGATCTTGCGAGAGCTGGAGCGGATCGATTCCATCGTCGTCACGGCCTGCGACACGGCATCGCCGCCTTTTTCCGCCATCGAGGTGGCGGTGGCCGCCAGCCGGCACGCTTCGCGGGCATTCTCGGCGTTCTGGCGCACGGCCGTCGTCAGGCTGGCCATCGCGCTGGCCGTTTCCTCCAGCGAGCCGGCCTGCTGCTCGGTTCGGCTGGACAGGTCCAGGTTGCCCACCGCGATTTCATGGGAAGCGGTACCGATCGACTGCACCGCGCCGCGTATCGTGCGCAAGGTCTGGTTCAGGTTGGCGATGCTCTGGTCCAGCACGCGCGCCGTTTCCGCGATCTCGTCGCGGCCGGCATTCGGCTTGGCGGAGGTGAGCCGGCCCGCGGCCAGGCTGCGCACCACGTCGGCGATCGAGCGGATATCGCGCAGCAGCGCGGTGCGCACCAGCATCGATACCAGCAATGACAGCGCTACCGACAGCACGCACAAGGCCGCCATCGCGATGCCCAGCTGGCGGAACTCCGCCTTGGCCGCCGCGTGCGCCGTTTCCGACAGCGATTTTTCCAGCGCCGCCAGCCGCTGCAGGTCTTCTTCGAGCAGCACGAACTGGCGCTCCGCCTTCTGCATCGCATTGGTGGCGATCGACTGGTCCATCTGGGCCATCTCGATGGTTTCCAGCACACCCTTGCGATAGGCGATCAGCGCCTGGCTGGAGGCGTCGACCAGCTTGCGCTCTTCGGCGTCGGACACGCGCGCCAGCTGCACCAGCTGCTGTTCGATGCTGCGGTGGCGGGAGTGGATGCGGTCCGTCAGCTCGTCCAGCCGCGTTTTCGCGAAGCTGCCGTTGACCCATGCCAGCAACTGGTAGATGTTGGCATGGGCGAACTTGGCTTCGCCGGCGATGTCCGCCGTGGCCTTCAGGCGCGCGGCGCGCACCTGCACCAGGTTTTCCAGCGATGCGTTCTGGCGCACCATGCCGATCCAGGCGCAGGCCGTGATGGCCACCAGCAAGATCAGCACGACGCTGGGCGCCAGCAACAGTTTGGGACCGATTCGTAATTTGTTCAACATGACTGCTCCCGCCAGGGATGATGGATGAATGAAGCTTGGATGAGTGAAGCTTGGATCAATGAGGTAAAGAAAGGATGCGTGGCGCGCGACCCGTGGGCGGCGTCTTTATTTCTTGTAGATGCCGGCTTCCAGCACCACGTCGCCGACGCGCAGGATGTACGTCGTCTTCGGTTCGATCTTGCCGCTGACCGGGTTCTTGTACATGTAGTCGACCCAGCCCTTGCCATCCCTGGCGGCCAGCTGGATGATCTCGCGGCGATACACCTTGCCGCTGGCGTCCGGCACGTCGGTCAGGTTCTTGCCGACGATCGACGGGTTGATCGGATGGGCGATCACGATGCCCGTGTTGATGTCGCGCATGTCCACATACAGCTCGCCCTGCACGAATTCCGGGTCCTTGGCGGCCAGCTTCTTCATCAGCGCTTCCTTGCCGCTGGCCTTCATGAATGCGGCGCCGCGTTCGGCCATGGCGATCGCATCCTTCTCGGTCGGCTGGGCGGCGAAGACGAAGGCGCTGACACTGGCAAATGCGAGGTAGGCCATGCTGCGGATCAGTACTTGTTTCATGGGGAGCTCCCGTGGTTGGTTAAGGTCAAACCATTGTGCGCCGATGCTGCCGGCGAGAAATTGCGCTAGCGCAAGGTGTCAGAAAACGCGACGAAGATTTTCCGTGCGGATATTGATTTACTGCAACATGATCAGTTGGGGCATGTCTACGATGTGGTTTCCTTTAACCCGGAGCAATCAAACGGAGCACCCACAATGACGACCGATTTCGCCCCGCAAAAATTCAAGCCCTACACCCGCCAGAGCATCCGCCAGGCCCGCCAGTGGCAATGGCTGCCGCCGGACCAGCAGGAAGCCGTGCAGGTGGTCTCACACGTGCTGCCGTTCCGCACCAACGAATATGTGATGGAGAACCTGATCGACTGGGCCAACGTCCCGGACGATCCCATCTACCGCCTGGTGTTCCCGCACCGCGACATGCTGCCGGTGGACGAGTACCGCCAGCTGCGCGACCTCGTGATGGTGAAGCAGGACGACGCAGCGATCGCCGCGCTGGTCCACAAGATCCGCATGCGCATGAACCCGCACCCGGCCGGCCAGATGACGCACAATGTGCCGCGCGTGAACGACCACGTGCTGAAGGGACTGCAGCACAAGTACAAGGAAACCGTGCTGTTCTTCCCCAGCGCGGGCCAGACCTGCCATGCCTACTGCACCTTCTGCTTCCGCTGGCCGCAGTTCGTCGGCATGGACGACATGAAATTCGATGCCCGGGAAACCACGGAACTGGTGTCGTACCTGAAGGCGCACGAGGAAGTGACGGACGTGCTGATCACCGGCGGCGACCCGATGGTCATGAATACCCGCTCGCTGGCCGAATTCATCGAGCCGCTGCTGGCGCCGGACATGGCGCATATCCAGAACATCCGCATCGGCACGAAATCCGTGGCGTACTGGCCACAGCGCTTCGTCACCGACAAGGATGCGGACGACCTGCTGCGCCTGTTCGAGAAGGTGGTGGCGAGCGGCAAGAACCTGGCGATCATGGGGCACTACAACCACGCCGTGGAACTGCGCCAGGACATCGCCCAGAAAGCCGTCAAGCGCATCGTCGGCACCGGCGCCACGCTGCGCATGCAGGGTCCGCTGATCCGCCACATCAACGAAGATCCGCACAGCTGGGCCGAACTGTGGCGCACCGGCGTGCGCCTGGGCGCGATCCCGTACTACATGTTCGTGGAGCGCGACACCGGGCCGAGCGAATACTTCCAGCTGCCGCTGGCACGCGCGCACGAGATCTTCCAGCAGGCTTACCAGATGGTCTCCGGCCTGGCGCGCACGGTGCGCGGCCCGTCGATGAGCGCCTTCCCCGGCAAGGTCGCGATCGATGGCGTGGTGACCATCAACGGCGAAAAGCTGTTCGCGCTGCAGTTCCTGCAGGCGCGCAATCCGGACTGGGTGAAGAAGCCCTTCTTCGCCAAGTACGACGAGAACGCCACCTGGCTCGATCACTTGAAGCCCGCCTTCGGCAAGGAGAAATTCTTCTTCGAGACCGACGACGCGCCGCAGGCGCTGCACGTGCCGCCGCAGCGCAAGGTGATCCCGATCACCAGCGCGCGCTCGTGCACCTCGCAGGGCAACGCCGCCTGACCATGGCCGCACCCGCGTCCGTATCCGCGCCTGATCTCCATCCCGCGCCCGCCTGCACGGCGCCGATGGCCCGCGTGCCTGGCGCGCGGCTGTCCGGGCCGGCCATGCTGTGTCTCGCGCTCCTGCCTTTCGCGCTGGGGCATTACCTGTCCTGCCTGTTGCGCACGGTGAACGCGGTGCTGGCGCCGCAGCTGGTGGACACGGCGGCGCTGACGCCGGGCGACATGGGACTGCTCACCAGCGCCTACTTCCTGGCGTTCGCGCTGGCCCAGTTGCCGGTCGGGGTCGCGCTGGACCGCTTCGGGCCGCGCCGGGTGCAGGTGCCGATGCTGCTGCTGGCCGCCGCGGGCACGTTCGCCTTCGCGTCCGGCACCGGCTTCGCGCAGCTGCTGGCGGCGCGCACGGTGATGGGGCTCGGCCTGGCCGGCTGCTTCATGGCCACGGTGAAGGCGATCGCCATGTGGGTCGCGCCGGAACGCATGCCGTCGGTGCAGGGCTACCTGATCGCCGCCGGCGGCCTGGGCGCGGCCTCGTCCACGCTGCCGGTCACCCTGTTCCTGCAGCACGCGGACTGGCGCGCGCTGTTCATCATATTGGCGCTGTGCTGCGTGGGCGTGGCGCTGCTGGTGCTGCTGCTGGCGCCCGCGCAGCCGGCCGCGCCGCGGCAGCCCTTCGGCATGGCGGACCTCGCCGAGGTGTTCCGCCACCCGGCATTCCGCGAGACAGCGTCGCTGGTGCTGGTGCCGCACGCGGTGTTCTTCGGCATCCAGGGCTTGTGGATCGGGCGCTGGCTGACGGACGCGGGGCGGTGCTCCGAACAGGACGTGGCATGGCTGCTGTCCATCGGCATGGCCGCCGTGATCTTCGGCGCGATCGCCGTGGGCACCGTGACCGAATGGGCGGGCCGGCGCGGTGCGGAACCGATCACGGTGGCCGGCATCGGCGTCGCGCTGTTCGTCGCGGTGCAGTGCGGCTTCGTGGTGGCCTGGCAGCCCGCGGCTTCGCCTGCTTCATTTTCCTGCTGTGCGATGCTGTCCGTGCTGTTCGCACTGGTGGGCACCGTCACCGGCATCGAGTACACGATCGTCGCGCGGGCGCTGCCGCCGGCACTCGCGGGACGTGCCGCGACGTGCCTGAACCTGTTGATCTTCACCGGTGCCTTCCTCGTGCAGGCGGGCTTCGGCCTGGTCGTCGACCTGTGGCCGCCGGACGCCGCGCAGCGCTATCCGGGCGCCGCCTACCGGGCCGCGTTCCTGCTGCTGGTAGTGCTGCAATTGCCAGGCATCGTCCGCTTCTTCCGGCGCCGGCGCAGGCCGCTTCTCGCGAACCCTGTAGAATCTCCGCTTTGACCGGAAGCGCAGGCTGCTGGCCCGCTTTCGCCGCATCATGAGTAGGAGAGAAAATGAAACTGGTTCGTTATGGGCGCGTCGGCAAGGAAAAGCCGGGCCTGATCGATGATGAAGGCAGGCTGCGCGACCTGTCGGGCGTGATCGGCGACCTCGCCGGCGCCAATCTGTCGGACAAGGTATTGAAGAAGATCGCCAAGGTCCCGCACGACACGCTGCCGCTGGTGCGCGGCAATCCGCGCTTCGGCGTGCCGGTGGGGAAGGTGGGCAAGTTCATCGGCATCGGCCTCAATTACGCGGACCACGCGGCCGAATCGAACTTGCCGGTGCCGAAGGAACCGATCGTGTTCATGAAGGCGATCACCAGCCTGTCCGGCCCGGACGATCCGGTGATGCTGCCCAAGGGCTCGAAGAAGACGGACTGGGAAGTGGAACTGGGCGTCGTCATCGGCACCCGCGCGCGCCATGTCAGCGAAGCCGATGCCGAGAAATACGTGGCCGGCTACTGCGTGGTGAACGATGTCTCCGAGCGCGAGTTCCAGCTCGAACGGGGCGGCCAGTGGGACAAGGGCAAGGGCTGCGACACGTTCGGCCCGGTCGGCCCGTGGCTCGTCACGCGCGATGAAGTATGGGACGTCAACGACCTCGACCTGTACCTGGAAGTGAACGGCAAGCGCATGCAGACGGGGAACACGTCGACGATGATTTTCAAGGTGCCGCAGATCGTCGCGTACCTGTCGCAATTCATGACGCTGGAACCGGGCGACATCATCGCCACCGGCACGCCGCCCGGCGTGGGCATGGCGCGCAAGCGCTTCCTGAAGAAGGGCGACCTGCTGCGGCTCGGCATCGCCGGGCTGGGCGAGCAGCAGCAGGACGTGATCGGGTTCCAGCAGTTCTGATCAAGCCGGCCGGATCGCCGCCAGGGCCCGCCCCAGCGCATCCGACAGGCGGCTGACGATCTGCGCCAGGTCCGCCTCGGTGGCGATGAACGGCGGCGCCAGCAGGATATGGTCGCCGCGCCTGCCGTCGGCCGTGCCGCCCATCGGGTACACCATCAGCCCGCAGTCCATCGCCTGCTCCTTCACCGCCGCGAACAGCTTCAGGTCCGGGTCGAACGGGCGCTTCGTTTCGCGGTCCTGCACCAGTTCCAGCCCCACCAGCAAGCCGCGGCCGCGAATGTCGCCCACGTGCGGATGCGTACCGAACGCATCGCGCAGCATGCGCCGCAGCGTGGTGCCGCGCACGGTGGCCGCGCCCAGCAGGCAGTCGCGCTTGATGATCTTCTGCACGGCCAGCGCGGCGGCCGCCGCCACCGGGTGGGCGTTGTACGTGTGCCCGTGCTGGAAGACGCCGCTGCCGCCGCGCAGCCGTTCCACCACGTGGTCGCGCGCCAGCACGGCGCCGATCGGCTGGTAGCCGGCGGCCAGGCCCTTGCCCAGCGCGACCAGGTCCGGTACCACGCCATCCTGCTCGATGGCGTACAGCGTGCCGGTACGGCCCATGCCGCACATGACTTCGTCGGCGATGAACAGGATGCCGTACTTGTCGCACAGCGCGCGCACGCCCTTGAAGTAGCCGGGCGTGGGCGGCACGGCGCCCAGCGTGGCGCCCACCACGGGTTCGGCGCAGAAACCGATGATGCTGTGCGGGCCCACGTCGAGGATGGCCTGTTCCAGTTCGGCGAGCAGGCCGGCGGTGTATTCGGCGACTTCCTGCCCGGCCGGGCGATAGCGGTATTCATGGCATGGCGACACGCGCGCCACGTCCATCAGCAGCGGTTCGAACTGCCTGCGCCGCGCCTCGTTGCCGCCCAGGGCCAGCGCGCCCAGCGTATTGCCGTGGTAGCTTTGCTGGCGGGCGATGAAGATGCGGCGTTCGTGTTCGCCATTCTCGACGAAGTACTGGCGCGCCATCTTCAGCGCCGATTCCACCGCCTCGGAACCGCCAGACACCAGGTACACGTTGTTCAGGTCGCCCGGTGCATCGGTGGCCAGGCGCTGCGCCAGTTCCTCGGCCACGTCGGTGGTAAAGAAGCCCGAGTGCGCGTAGGCCGTCGTTTTCATCTGCGCGCCCATCGCGGCCAGCACGTCCGGGTGGCCATGGCCCAGCGACGACACG
This sequence comes from Pseudoduganella sp. SL102, assembly GCF_027856995.1. NCBI lineage: Bacteria > Pseudomonadati > Pseudomonadota > Betaproteobacteria > Burkholderiales > Oxalobacteraceae > Pseudoduganella > Pseudoduganella sp. SL102. The sequence continues at coordinate 6,949,260 of NZ_CP115554.1, read as the reverse complement.
GCCGCGCCGCCGCTCGCATCCAGGTACGTATTGCCTTTGCTGTCGCGCAGGTACATGCCGAACGCGCACACGGCGGTGGGTGGCGTATGGCGCAGGTTCCGGTGGATCATCTTGCTCATGGTGTCCTCGTCGTGGTGGCTTGTCCTGGCGACAGTAGCCTTGAGGAAACACCGTGGTATTGATTTATCTCGTGCCTTCAGCGAGTATTTCCCACATGACAGATCGCCTGCCCCCGATTGCGCCGGAACATATGACGCCGGAACAACACGTCGCCGCCCAGGCCGTCATCGACGGTCCGCGCGGCGCGCTGTACGGTCCCTTCGTGCCGCTGCTGCGCAGTCCCGAACTGATGCAGCATGCGCAGCGGATGGGCGAATACCTGCGCTACCGCAGCGCGCTGGGCCCGCGGCTGGCCGAACTGGCGATCCTGGTCGCCGCGCGGCACTGGAACCAGCAGGTGGAGTGGGCGATCCATGCGCCCATCGCGGTGGAAGCGGGCATTGCAACGGGCATCGTCGACGCCATCGCGCAGCGCCGCGCGCCAGCCGGCCTGGCACCGGACGAGCAGGCGGTGTTCGACTTTTGCATGGAGCTGCAGCGGGACAGGCGGGTGTCCGACGCCACGTACGGCGCCGCGCTGCGCCGGTTCGGCGAGCACGGCGTCACGGACCTGATGGGATTGTGTGGCTACTACACGTTCCTGGCGATGGTGATGAACGCCGCGCAAACGGCGGCGCCACCATCCCCGGCCGCGCCACTGCCGGAGTGATGTGAAATACGGCGGCGAAAAACGGTGGCAGTCACCATTTTTCTAAAAACGGTGACAGTCACCATTTTTCTTGCAACAGTCGTTGCGATGTAAATGGTGCCTGTCACCGTTTTTGCTGCAACAGTCGTTCCGGTTTAATCGGTGCCTGTCACCGTTTTTGCCGCAACAGTCTTACTTCAGGATCTTGTGCAGCCAGCCGGAGATGTCGTTCACTTCTTCCGGGCATACGGAGTGCTGCATGTAGTAGTCGTGCCACTCGACCTGGTAGCCCAGCGATTGCAGCAGGTCGCGCGAGGCGGTGGCGCGGGCGATCGGGATCACCGGGTCGAGCCGGCCGTGCACGAGGAAGATCGGGGTGTCCTGGTTGGCGGGGCTGCGCTCGGCGGCCACCTTGTCGGCCATCGGCACGTAGCCGGACAGGCACAGCAGCCCGGCCAGCTTTTCCTGGTGGCGCAACCCGGTCTGCAGGGTCATCGCGCAGCCTTGCGAGAAGCCGCCCAGGATGATGCGGCTGGCCGGGATGCCGCGCGATTTTTCCCGGGCGATCAGGGCTTCCACCTGCGCCTGCGAGGCGCGCAGGCCTTTTTCGTCTTCCTGGCGGCCCAGGTCGGTATGGGCGATGTCGTACCACGAGCGCATCACATAGCCGCCGTTGATGGTCACCGGCATGGTGTTCGCGTGCGGGAAGATGAAGCGGATGCCCGGCAGGCCGGACAGGTTCAGTTCCTTCACGAACGGCACGAAGTCGTTGCCGTCCGCGCCCAGGCCGTGCATCCAGATGATCGCGACCTGCGGGTTGTCGTTGGTGGAAACTTCGATATTGGGCAGTACGTCGATCATGGATGTCCTCGTCATTGCAGGGGCGTGGCCGCCGCCTTGTTGTCGGGTGGATTGCGCAGTGCCGACTTCGGCCGGAACGCCTTGCACACGGCGCCGTCGGTTTCGATATACGGGCCGCCGATCAGGTCGATGCAGTAGGGCACGGCGGCGAAGATGCCGGCGGCGACCTGGTTGCCGGCGTCGTCCTTCAAGCCTTCCAGCGTTTCCTTGATGGACTTCGGCTGGCCGGGCAGGTTCATCACCAGCGCGGCATGAGGTGGCGACACGTCGGGTATCTCGCGGATCACGGCGACCTGCCGCGACAGGATCGCGGTCGGCACGAAATGCAGGCTGATCTGCCGCATCTGCTCGCCGAAGCCCGGCATTTCCTTGGTACCGATGGCCAGCGTGGCTTCGGGCGTCACGTCGCGGCGGGCCGGGCCGGTGCCGCCGGTGGTCAGCACCAGGTGGCATTTCACCGTATCGACCAGTTCGACCAGCGTGGCTTCGATGGTGGCGCACTCGTCCGGGATCAGGCGCGTCTCGACGCGGAACGGCGTGGTGATCGCGCTGCGCAGCCACTCTTCCAGCGCGGGGATGCCGGCGTCCTGGTAGACGCCGCCGCTGGCGCGGTCCGACACCGACACCAGTCCGATCACGAGCTCGGCCGGCTCCCGGCTCACCTGGTCATTCGTCCCGTTCGTCATCGTCCTCATCCTCGGCATCGGCGTCGGCATCGGCAGCCGCCTTGGCCGCGCCGCGCGTCTTGGCGTCCAGTTCCTTGAGCAGCTGGAAGATTTCGCGGTACGCCTTCGGCGGCTTGTTCTCGGCCTGTTCCTTGCGCGCATTGCGGATCAGCGCGCGCAGGTGCTGGGCATCCAGTTCCTGGTGCTCGGCCAGCAGGGTGGTCAGTGCCTGGTCGTCGGCCAGCAGCTTGTCGCGGCGGCGCTCCAGCGCATGCAGCGCGGCCGTATCGGCCTTCGACGCGCCTTTCCAGCCTTCGATGGTGCGCTGGATGATGGCCACTTCCTCTTCGGTCAGCGTGCGCATCTTCTTGCCGACGAATTGCAGCTGGCGGCGGCGGCCTTCGTGATTCTTGATGTTCTGGCATTCCAGAATGGCATCCTTCACGTCCTCCGGCATCGGCACGCGCTTCACGCGGTCGCGCGGCTGTTCCACCAGTTCGAGGCCCAGGGCTTGCAGCGCGTCGGACTGGCGTTTCATTTCGGTCTTGGAGGGACGCTCGTATTTTTCCTGGAACTCGGAGGAATCGAAGCCGACGGCCCCGCGGTTTGCATTTGGCATGATGAAAAACGCGCCACTTCAGGCGCGCCTGTAAAAACGGTAAACGGCTGCTATGATAACTGTTTTAAAGATTAGCCGACCAAAACACCCTATGAGCGAATCGCATTTCACCCACAGCCAGGACCAGTTGAAACAGATCGCGCGAGACGTATTGAGTTATGCGCGCGAGACCGGCGGCACCGATGCCGCCGTCGAGATCAGCGAAGGTAGCGGCCTGTCGGTGTCGGTTCGCAAGGGCAAGATCGAGACGATCGAGCAGAACAAGGACAAGGGCCTCGGTGTCACCGTCTTCGTCGGCCAGAAGCGCGGCAATGCATCGACGTCGGATTTTTCCACCGCATCGCTGCGCGCCACCGTGGAAGCGGCCTACAACATCGCCCGCTTCACGGCGGACGACGAAGCGGCCGGGCTGGCGGAGGAACACCTGCTCGAACGCGACCCGCGCGACCTGCAGCTGTTCTACCCGTGGCCCATCAGCACCGAGGAAGCAGTGGTGCTGGCGCAGCGCGCCGAGGCCGCCGCATTCCAGGTCGATCCCCGCGTGACCAACAGCGAAGGCGCCGGCGTGCACGTGCAGCAGTCGCACTTCGTGTCGGCCAACTCGCGCGGCTTCATCGGCGGCTACCCGTATTCGCGGCACACCATCTCGGCCACGCCGATCGCCGGCAAGGGCGCCCACATGCAGCGCGACGACTGGTACAGCTCGGTGCGCGATCCGAAGAAGCTGGCCACGCCGGAAGCCATCGGCCGCTATGCCGCCGAGCGGGCGCTGGCGCGGCTGAACGCGCGCCAGATCACCACGCGCACCTGCCCGGTGCTGTTCGAGGCACCGCTGGCCGCCGGCCTGCTGGGCGCATTCGTGCAAGCCACGTCGGGCGGCGCGCTGTACCGCAAGTCCACCTTCCTGCTCGATACGCTGGGCCAGCAGGTATTCCCGGAACACGTGCAGGTCAGCGAAGATCCGCACGTACCGGGCGGCATCGGTTCGGCGCCGTTCGATGAGGAAGGCGTGCGCACGCAATACCGCGATGTCGTCAAGGATGGCGTGCTGCAGGGCTATTTCCTGTCCACCTACACGGCCCGCAAGCTGGGCATGCAGACCACCGGCAACGCCGGCGGCTCGCACAACCTGTCGCTCACGTCGAATCTCACCCGGCCGGAAGACGACTTCGCCGGCATGCTGAAGAAAATGGGCACCGGCCTGCTGGTCACCGAACTGATGGGGCAGGGCACCAACTACGTGACGGGCGATTACTCGCGCGGCGCCTCCGGTTTCTGGGTCGAGAACGGCATCATCCAGTATCCGGTCGAGGAAATCACCATCGCCGGCAACATGAAGGAAATGTTCCGCCAGATCGTCGGCATCGGCAACGACGTGCTGATCCGTGGCACCAAACAGACGGGTTCCATCCTGATCGAAAAGATGGTCGTCGCCGGCAACTGAACAGTTGCCACGCCATCGGCGTTTCCCTACACTGTCCTGAGCAGTAACGTTTTTCCTACGCTATAAAAAACTCAGGAGACCGTATGGAACGTCGACGCTTCATTGCGAAGGCTGCCGCGGGCGCAGGTGCGGGCATCATCGCCGCTCCCGCCCTGGCGCAGTCCCAGCCCACCATTTCCTGGCGCCTCGCCTCCAGCTTCCCCAAGTCGCTGGACACGATCTTCGGCGCTTCGGATACCTTTACCAAGCGCATTTCCCAGCTCACCAACGGCAAGTTCACCATCCGCTCGTTCGCGGCCGGAGAAATCGTGCCGGGCCTGCAGGTGCTCGATGCCGTACAGGCCGGCACCGTGGAGTGCGGCCACAGCGCCTCGTACTACTACTTCGGCAAGGATTCCACGTTTTCCTTCGATTGCGCGGTGCCGTTCGGCCTCACGTCGCGCCAGCACACCGCCTGGTACGACCAGGGTGGCGGCCGCGAACTGATGCGCGCGTTCTTCAAGGACTACAACATCATCAATTTCCTGGGCGGGAATTCCGGCACGCAGATGGGCGGCTGGTTCCGCAAGGAGATCAAGTCGGTGGCCGACCTGAAGGGCACCAAGATGCGCGTGGCCGGCTTTGCCGGCAAGGTGCTGGAACGGCTGGGCGTGGTGCCGCAGCAGCTGGCCGGCGGCGACATCTACCCGGCGCTGGAAAAAGGCACGATCGATGCGGCCGAATGGGTCGGCCCGTACGACGATGAAAAGCTGGGCTTCTTCAAGGTGGCGCCGTTCTACTATGCGCCCGGCTGGTGGGAGCCGTCGGCCTCGTTCACGTTCTACGTGAACATCAAGGAATGGGAAAAACTGCCCAAGGAGTACCAGGCCGCCATCGAGGTGGCCAGCTACGAGGCGCATGTGTCGATGCAGGCCGAATACGACGTGAAGAACCCCACCGCGCTGGCCCGGCTGCTGAAGAACGGCGTCAAGCTGCGTACCTATCCGCGCGATGTGATGGATGCCTGTTTCAAGACTTCCACCGCCGTGATGGAAGAGGAAGCCTCGAAGAACGCCAAGTTCCGCAAGATCTACGACCCGTGGAAAAGATTCCGCCAGGACCAGAACCAGTGGGCCTCGGTGGCCGAGGCGCCGATCCAGAATTACCTGATCAATGCGGGGCGCGGAAAATAATATCCAGATAGAAAAATAAGATACTCCGAGGTTATATGAAGCCGGCGTGGTCGACCACCGCCGGCTTTTTGTTTTGGCTCGCTATATTCAAACGCTATAGGTTTTTGGCGGTCTGGAATACCTCCGCCGTTTTACGCCACCAACTTGGATATGCGTATTTGGTTTTATACAACGGTGACCAACTGGCGGTCGATTGCGCAATGGTGCACTGCAAAATACCGTCACTTCGATCACCTTGCTGAGCGATAGCGCACAATACTGCGCATTTCGCCGACTGATAACGATTCCAGTTTCCCATTATCCCGCCTGCCAGTGAATCGAAGCCATTCTTATGCTGCGTTCGCAACTTTTTAATTTGATCAACTTGCTGAGTGATGGCCGGGCGGCCAATGTAACGCTGCAATAAGCCGCTTAAATATACCCACGTAATCAAGAGCAAGAATTCAATTAAAAAAGTGGAGTAGCGAATGCATAGTTTCACCAACAAGCCAATCCGGCTCAGCACGCTGAGCGCGGCCGTCTCGCTGGCGCTGGCGTCGATGGCGGGCAGCGCACCGGCCCTGGCGCAGCAGGGCGCGGCCGGGGCGTCGGCCGAGCCGATCCAGAAAGTGCAGGTGGTGGCCACCCGCGCATCGCAGCAGTCGGGCATCGAGCGCAAGAAGAACGCCGCCACCGCGATGGACTCGATCGTCGCGGAAGACGTGGGGGCCTTCCCCGATCGCAACGTGGCCGAAGCGATTTCGCGCATCGCCGGCATCGCCGTGGAGCGCGGCGACTTTGGCGAAGGCACCAGCGTGGCCGTGCGCGGCAATTCGCCGGACGTTACCCGCGTGGAGATCGACGGCCAGGGCGTGCAGGCCGGCGGCGGCACCGACCTGAATGGCGGCGGCAGTGGCCGAGGCGTGGAGCTGCGCGAGATCTCGGCCGACCTGATCAAGAGCGTGGACATCGTCAAGGGTGCCACCGCCGACATGACGGAAGGCTCGCTGGGCGGCGGCGTCATCATCAAGACCCGCACCGGCCTGGACTTCAAGAAGCCGTTCTATTCGCTGCGCCTGGCCGGGTCGCAGAATTCGCTGAACAAGGACTGGACGCCCGACGGCAACCTAGTGCTGGCGAACCAGTTCCTGAACGGCCGCCTCGGCGTGGTGTTCAACGGTTCCGCTTCGCAGTTGCGCAACGAAGGGCACTCGGCGCAAGTGACCAGCAACAACGCCGGCTATGCCCGCGCCATCGACTTCGACAACTCGCCGGAGAAGACGTTCGCATTCAATCCGTCTACCGTCGACCTCGACAACGCCAGCGCCACCCGGCCATTCCTGCAGAGCCAACTGGCCGCGGGGAGCGGGTTCTTCAACGCCGCCTCGCCGCTCGAACTGATCCAGCGCTCGGCGGCGGCACAAAGCAAGGCGGACTGCTACGCGGCGTTCCCCAACCTGACGCCGGCCGAGGTCAATTCGATCAAGGAAGGCAACACGCGCACCGGCGCGATCAACCAGCGCGGCAATGAACTGCTGACGTGCCTGAACCAGTGGAACGATTACACGCCCCTGCAGCTGCGCTACGTGCAGAAGCGGCAGATCGACAAGCGCCGTTCGTTCGACCTGCGGCTGGACTTCAAGCTGACCGACGAACTGACCGTGTTCGGCAAGGGCAGCTACCAGCGCCGCCGCGTGGACGACAATTTCCTGACCTACGGCCTGGGCGGCCTGTCCGTCAATCCCACATCGACGGCCAGCCCCACCTACAGCGGCGCCGCCTATACCGAAGACAAGGCGGCCGGCACGCTCTTGCCGGTGGCCGGTTCCGGCTACCACAGCTACGACACGCCGACCTGGCGCCGCGAGAACTTTCCATGGACGAACGCGGTGGTCAACGTCGATCCCCGCTCCGTCACGGTCGACGCCAACCACCATGTGACCGGGTTCACGATCGCCGACGGCAACATGAGCACGGACCAGATCCACAACATCATGGAAACCAGCAGCCGCTACCTGCAGCTGGGCGGCACCTTCCGCCGGGGCGGGCTGCTGGCCGAGTTCATGGCGGGCGATGCCAGGTCCGATTTCACCAAGGGCGACAAGCGCACCACCTTCACCTACAACTACGGGCCCGCGACGCTGTCGGTACTGCCCAACGGCCTGTGGACCTACGCTTTCCCGCAAGGCAACCCGTCCGCGGCCACGCCGGCGCAATATGCCACCGTGCGCCCGGCGGCAGCGCCCCTGACCGAGGTGAAGGCGGCCGGCAATGTCTTCAATGGCGTGCCGGCCTATACGATCGACCAGCAGCCCTTGCAGTCGCAGGCACCGCAGATCACGTTCACGCCGAAGATCAGCGACACCAGCGAACGCACCGCGAAGCTGGACCTGACGTACTCGCTGCCCGGCGAAGTGCCGTTCCTGACGCGCCTGAAGACCGGCTTCAATTTCCGCGATACTTCCGGCAACAGCTGGGGCGCCGGCGGCTACGAAGCACAGTCGGCGGTGGGGGATTACGGCAAGCCGGGTTACCAGCGCGCGATCCTGGTGCCGTCGGCGAACGTGCGCAGCACCTTCGTCGCCTGCCAGGACACGCCAGGCTCGCTGGGCGCGGGCGGCAAGCCATGCCAGTACGGTTTCGTACCGAGCAATTCGTATGGCGCCGCGACGATCCAGTCGGGCCAGACCGTGCTGACGCCGGCGCAGTTCCAGGACATCATCGCGCAATCGATGCAGAAAGCCACCACCCAGTTCTTTGCCGGTGCCAAGGACCGCCCGGCCGAACTGATCAACGGCTGGACCGAGATCGACGTGGAGAAGGTGTTCGGCATGGTCGGATCGCCGAACGTGAACTACAACTGCGTGAAGGAATGCGTGGGCACGGATGGCAAGGTGTACCAGCAACCGGTGAGCAAGTTCCGCGAGCGCACCAGGTCCGGCTACATCATGACCGACTTCGCGCTCGACCACGTGCCGTTTTCCGAACGCCCGCTGCCGTTCGGCATGGAGCTCGACGGCAATGCCGGCGTTCGCGTCGTCAATACCCGGGTCGAAGGCACGGGCAACATGACCTTCACGTCGATCGTCCCGACGGCCAATTTCGATCCACAGAACCCGAACGTCGCCGGCGGTACGGCCACGACCTCGATCACGCGCGCCACCACGATGGAGGCCAGCGACACCGACTACCTGCCGATCTGGAACCTGGCACTGTGGGTGGTGCCGAACCAGTGGGTGGTGCGCTGGCACCAGTCGAAGTCCGTGGCGCGCCCGGGCGTCGGTTCGCTGCTTCCATCGGGTACCTGCACGTTCGACGCAACGCGCGCGCTGGTGTCCGGCAGCGACGACTCGGACATGCGCTGCTCGGGCACGGTGGGCAATCCGGCGCTGCGGCCGCAGTCGAACCGCAACCAGAACCTGTCCGTGGAATGGTATCCGAACATCGACTCGATGTTCTCCGTCACGGCGTTCCGCCAGAAGGGCAAGATCGGTCCGGCGCAGGTGGCCGGCGTCAGCGGCATGAAGGTGTTCCAGGGTTCCAACCTGGTCGATCCGCAAACCGGCACGGCGCTCGATGATGTGGACTTCAGCTACAACACGTGGGAAAACGGCGCCGCCACCACCCGCAAGGGCTACGAGTTCTCGTCCAAGACGGCGTTCACGTTCCTGCCCTGGCACTTCCGCTACTTCGGCCTGGACCTGAACTACACCAAGCTGCGCTCGGCCACGTCGGCCGTCAACGTGGTGGACCTGATCACGGGCGATCCGCTGCCGCCGGCCCGCGAGTCGAAGTACTCGTACAACTGGTCGCTGTGGTATGACGACGGCAAGCTGTCGGCCCGCGTGGCGGTGCAGGCCGTCGCCGAGTACTTCACCTGCATCGCCGCCTGCGGCGCGAACTCGGTGAACAACTACCCGAGCGCCGGTGGTGGCAGCCGGATCGGCGTGCAGCCGTACAACCCCGGCTCGCCGAACTTCCGCGATGCCAACCGCTTCATCGACGCCAAGATCGCCTACCGCATCAACGACTCGATCGAGATCTTCGCCGAGGGCCGCAACCTGGGCAAGGAAACCACCTCGAACAGCCAGGGCAAGTATGCCGCCTTCGCCGACGGCACGCCGAGCATCAACGACTACTCGTACCCGGGCCGGCGCCTGATGGTGGGTATCAACCTGCGCAATTGAGGGCGGAGTGTCGTAGTAAAACCGTGCACAGGCTCTAATGTCGCTTGATAAGCCCACCCCAAGTGCAATTCCGGGGTCAGGGTGGAGTACTGGCTGGTAGGCCAGTACCGCTACGCCGGCAAGGAGCGATGCTCCTTGAAACCCCGGCTACGCCCCGGCGGGTGTAGCAGGGGTTTCGCGAAGCCTGCTTCGCGCCTGCGGAACGATGCTGGCATGCATGCCAGCATTCCTCCCTGACCCCAGCCCTTCGCTGTTGGGGTGAATGTATGCGCTTCCAATGTGTCGGATAACGCTTGACTTAGCGGCATTAGGGACAGGCTCCAATTTTCCGGAAACTTTCTGGAGAATCGGAGCCTGTCACCGGTTTTTTCCCGGAATGTGAGCCTGTCACCGGGATGTGATCGAATCAGGCCCAGGAGCCGTCAATCGACGACGAACACCCTCGCGGCGCTATCCGATGCACGCACGAAGCGCACGATCGCATCGGTGGTGATGGTGTCGATCTGCCCCGCCATGCGGCGGTCGAACGGGTGGTCGTCGAACATCACGTTGGCGCGGAACATCCGGCCGCCCAGCCGCGTGAACATCGGCACCTCGATCGTCAGCGGCGCAAAACCGGCACCTTTCAGCCATTGCTGCGCCTCCGCCCGCGTTTCCACCTTGCCCGGCGGGGCGTTGGCCGCCGCGAGCGTTTCCAGTACCCACTGGTTGGAGTTCTGGTAGCGGGTCGAGAACGCATAGGCCAGCATGCTGTAGCGGGGCTCGTGCAGGCGGCGCGGCGTGCGCGTGCCGAGCAGTGCTACCAGCCGGGCCTGCACATCCGCCCCGGGAACCAGCACGTGCGTCGCGTGGCGGTGCAGGCCGATCAGCAGGAAATTGCCGATGCCTTCATGCCACAGGTCCGAGCCGGCCGTGCCGCAGTCGTTCAGCTCGTGCACGACGGTCCAGCGGCCTTCCGCATGATCGCGCACCACGAAAGCCATGTGCGAGTACACCAGGCCATACTTGCTCAAGTCTTGCCCGGCGCGGGAAATCATGGCCACGGCCGCGCCGCTGTCATCGAGCGCCTTCAGCGTGCGCTGTGCCAGCTTCATCGTCGTCGTCACTTCTTCCAGCGGCAGCGGGGCCTCCTCGCAACTGCGGCCCGCCAGTGCGAACGGCGCGGCCAGCAGCAGCGCGGCCGCCACCATCGGCACCAGCGCCTTCATTGCGGCACCCTGGAGCGATGCAACAGGACTTCGCCCAGCTCATTGGGAATGAAGGCGAGGACCTTGCCCGACAGGACCAGCGCATGCCCCGTGGAGGTGGCAACGACGTCCACCACCGTGCCGGCCGCGACGGAAAGGCTGGTGGCGGCCGCGCCGGACAGGCGCACCGTCGAGCGACTGGCATTGCCCATCCTCTCCACCACCAGCACAAGATCCTCGCCCATTCTTTGCGAGCTGGCCACGACGACGCTGCCGGCGATCAGCGAACCGAGAACGACGACGCCGGAAATTTCCCCGACACTGTGCGACAGCCCGGATTGGGCAAGGGCGGGAGTGTGAGTGAGGGCGGTGGAGCAGGACAGGACAATGGACAGGGCAACGGAAAGAACACGGAACCGGGCAGGCAGGCGAGTCATGGCGATACTCCAGCGGTTGGGGAGCCGCCATGATCCTGCCCGCCGTGGCCGCCGGTGCTGATCTAAGGCAACGCGAGGCCGTCTGTCATTCGACCGTGATCACCTTCGCCGCCGGATCCACCGCCTGCACGTAGCGCACGATCGCATCGGTGGTGATGGTGTCGATCTGGCCCGCCATGCGGCGGCCGAACGGATGGTCGTCGAACGCCACGTTGGCGCGGAACATGCGCCCGCCCAGGCGCTTGACGCTGGGTACGTAGACCGTGATCGGCGCGAAGCCGGTCTGCTTCAGCCAGGCCTGCGCCTCCTCGCGCGTTTCCACCTGGCCGGCCGGCGCGCTGGCGGCGGCATACGTTTCAAGCACCCACTGGTTCGAGTTCTGGTAGCGCGTCGACCAGGCGTAAGACAGCATGTTGTAGTCGGCATCGTGCAGGCGGCGCGCGGTGCGGGTGGTGACCAGCTGGGCCAGCCGCGCCTGCGCTTCGGGGCCGGGGATGACCACCTGGGCGTCGTGGCGGAACAGGCCGGACAGGAAGAAGTTGCCCAGGCCTTCGTTGTACAGTGCCGAGGCGGCCGTGCCGCACTCGTTCAGTTCATGCACGACGGTCCAGCGCCCGGCCGGGTGGTCGCGCACCACGATGCCCATGTGCGAATAGTGCAGCCCATACTTGCTCAGGTCCTGGCCGGCCCGCGACACGAGCGCCACCTGGCTGCCGCTGGCATCGAGCGCCTCGAAGGTGCGCTGCGCGAGGTCCATGGACTTCACGGTCTCGGCCACCGACATCGGCGTTTCCTCGCACGAGCGCCCGGCCCACGCGGGCGCCGCCACGACAAGGCAGGCGGCAACCAGCAGCCGCCGCATCGCTTTGCCCGCCATCATTTCACCTCCGAGTGATGCAGCAGCGCCTTGCCCAGTTCGTTCGGAATGAAGGCCAGCACCTTGCCGGAGAAGACCAGCATGTGGCCCGATCCCGTGGCCACCACGTCGAGCGTCGTGCCGGCCGCCACGGACAGCTGCCGCGCGGCGTTGCCGGACAGGCGCACCGTGGCCTTGCTGGCGTTGGACGTGTTGGTCAGCACGAGTTCCACGCCATCACCGATGTCCTTGACACTCTCGACGATGGTGGCGCCGGAAGCTCCTGCCACGAAGACGGATCCCAGCACGACATAGCCGGAGGCCAGCCCGCTGACCATCGAGGCTTCCGAAGGGGCGGCTTGCGCTGTGGGCAGCGTGCCCAGCAGCGACGCGGCCAGTGCAAGGGGGAGCAGGATTTTCTTCATCAATATTCCTTGGCGGTGATCGGCTCGCCATGATGGCGCGCCTGGGTCGGTTGGGCAATGGCTCCGGCAAACCGCAGCCAGCGGCTCAGGAAGCGCGTTCGGTGCGCAGCAGCGCCTTGCCGGCTTCATTGGGGATGAAGGCGATCACCTTGCCCGATGCGACCAGCAGGTGGCCGGTGGCCGTCGCCGACACGTTGACCACGGTGCCGGCAGCCACCGACAAGCCTTCGGCCGCCTTGCCGGACAGGCGCACGGTGGCGCGGCTGCCATCCTTCACGCTTTCCAGCACGAGGTCGATGCCGTCGGCGGCCTTGTCCACCGCCACCACGACGACGCTGCCGGCGATGACGACCGATACCAGCGAGCCGGCCGCCACGAAGCCCGAAGCGTCGCCGATGGCCCCGGATGGGCTGGACGCGTCCGCGGCCTGGCCGGTGGCGCAGGCAAACGAGAGCAGGGTGGCGAGCAGCAGGCTTTTCATGATGCGTTCCGTATAAGTGAAGGTGCACGCATCATCGGCCGTGGCGGACGGCGCGGCAAGTGCCACGTCCACAGTGGCGGGCCGTTGCTGTTAAAGTATCGTAAAGCGATACTATCAAGGGGGGAGAGTATGTCGAGCAGCATGATGCTGGTGGATGGATTGAAGCGCGAGCTGAAGGCGCGCGGCATCACGTATGCGGAACTGGCGCGGCGCATCGGCATGTCGGAAGCCAGCGTGAAGCGCATGTTCGCGCAGCGCAGCTTTACCCTGCAGCGCCTCGATGAAGTGCTGGCCGCGGCGGGCCTCGAACTGCTCGACCTGACCCGCTCCGCGCTGGAAGCGCCACGGCTGATCGCGCAACTGAGCTATGCGCAGGAAGAAGAATTGATCGGCGACCCGAAGCTGCTGCTGGTGGCGGTGGCGGCGCTCAATGGCGTGCCGGTCGATGAACTGGTGGCCATGTTCGCGCTGACCGAGGCCGAAACCGTGAAGTACCTGCTGCGGCTCGACAAGATCGGCTTCCTCGTGCTGAAGCCGAATAACCGGGTGAAACTGCTGGTGGCGCGCACCTTCGACTGGATTCCGGACGGCCCGATCCAGACCTGGTTCCGGCGCGAAGCGGCCGCCGACTACCTCGATGCGCACTTCGACGGCGAAGGCGAGATGCTGCGGCTGGTGAGCGTGATGCTGTCGCCGGCGTCCACCGTGGCGCTGCTGGAACGGCTGCGCCAGGTGGCGGACGACTTTTCGCAGCAGCACCAGGCCGATGCGCGGCTGCCGTACGAGGCGCGGCAGTCGATGACGTTCCTGCTGGCCGCGCGTCCGTGGATGCCGGAAGCCTTCGCGGCGCTGCGCCGGGAACTGAATGCTCCCGGCCAGGCCGCTCGCGAACCTGGCGGCAAACCAGATGGCGGAATTACCGGCGCAGTGCGGCCAGCACCGGCTGCAGCACCGCGGCACCCAGCTTCATCGAGCGCGCGCCGTTCCAGCCGTTGACCGGATCCGGGTCGTTGGCGTTGTCCTTGAACGGCAGTTCCAGGGTCAGCGACAGGCAGCCGAACAGGTGGGTGATGTGCGGCGAACCCATGGTCAGCACTTGCGGCGTGAAAGGCGCGTCCGGGTAGCCGAATTCGCTCTGGAAGTCCGGGCTGGCGACCTTGAAGTCGGCGATGAAGGCATCCTGCTCGGCCTTCTGTTCCGGCGTGAAGTTTTCCAGCGAATCGCTGCCGGCCACGAACACGTAAGGCAGGCCTTCGTCGCCATGCACGTCCAGGAACAGGTCGCAACCGGTTTCCTGCATCGCCTGCTTGACCAGGAACACTTCCGGGCTGCGCTCCATCGTCGGCGTATTCCACTCGCGGTTCAGGTTCGCGCCGGCCGCGTTGGTGCGCAGGTTGCCGCGCACCGAGCCGTCCGGGTTCATGTTCGGCACCACGTAGAACACGGCCTCTTTCAGGCACTGGCTGGCGAACGGGTCGGACGGGTCGAGCAGCGCTTCGACCATGCCTTCCACGAACCACTCGGCCATCGTTTCGCCCGGGTGCTGGCGCGCGATGACCCACACCTTCTTCGGCGCGTCCGGGTCGCCGATGACCAGCATGTTCAGGTCGCGGCCATCGACGGTGGAGCCCAGGTCGACCAGTTCGGCCAGCGGCGACAGCTGGGCATTGTCCAGCAGCGACAGGTGGCGTTCCCACGAATACGGCTCGAAGTAGGCGTAGTACACGCTGTCGTATTCGGGCGCGTGCTCGATGGTCATGACTTCGCCGTCGTAGCTGGTGGGCACGCGGAACCACGTGTCGCGGTCGTAGCTGGCCACGGCCTGGTAGTCCTTCCAGCCATCCGGGTAGGCGGCCTTGCCGGCGTTCAGGAAGCGCACCGTCAGCGGCACGCCCGCCGCGCCCTGCACGCGGAAGTAGAACCACTGGGTGATGTCGGCATGGGAATCCTTGCGGATATTGAGGTCGATGTCGCCGGCGCTGGTAACGCTGACGACATCGATGGCGCCAGCGTCGAACTGGCTGCTGATCTTGATAGACATTGTGTGTCCCTGTTGTGGATTGGGGCGCCTTGTGGCGCGAGCCCGCCATGATACGGCTTTTGTGTGGCCAACGCAGCCCCGGGCGTGCCGCGCACCGGCTGGCGGGGCTACAATGGCTCGTCCATTCACAAGGAGTCCGTCGATGCAGCGCCGTTCCTTCCTGACCAGTTCCGCCGCCGTGGCGGGTACCGCCTCGCTTGCCGCGCCGGCCCTTGCCCAGGCCCAGCCCACCGTCAGCTGGCGGCTGGCGTCGAGCTTCCCGAAAACGCTGGACACCATCTACGGCTCGGCCGAAAACTTCGTGAAACGGGTGGCCCAGCTCACCGGCGGCAAGCTGCAGATCCGCCAGTTCGCCGCCGGCGAAATCGTGCCCGGCCTGCAGGTGATGGACGCGGTGCAGGCCGGCACCGTTGAAATGGGCCACACGCCGGCCTACTACTACTTCGGCAAGGACCCCACTTTCGCGTTCGATTGCGCCGTGCCGTTCGGGCTCACGTCCCGCCAGCAGACGGCGTGGTTCGACCAGGGCGGCGGGCGCGAACTGCTGCGCGAGTTCTACCGCGGCTATGGCATCGTCAACTTCATGGGCGGGAACACCGGCGTGCAGATGGGCGGCTGGTACCGCAAGGAAATCCGCTCGGTGGCGGACATGCGGGGCCTGAAGATGCGCGTGGCCGGTTTCGCCGGCCGCGTGATGGAGCGGATGGGCGTGGTGCCCCAGCAGATCGCCGCCGGCGACGTGTATGCCGCGCTGGAAAAAGGCACGATCGACGCCGCCGAATGGGTCGGCCCCTACGACGATGAAAAGCTCGGCCTGGTGCGCGTCGCGCCGCACTACTACACGCCGGGCTGGTGGGAAACCGGGCCGCAGCTGTCGCTCTACGTGAACAGCGGGCAGTGGGACAAGCTGCCGAAGCAATTCCAGGCCGCGCTGGAGGCGGCCGCCTATGAATGCCACGTGCGCATGCAGGCCGACTACGACGCCCGCAACCCCGCCGCGCTGGCCCGGCTGCTGAAGAACGGCGCGAAACTGCACCACTTCAGCAAGGATGTGATGGATGCGGCGTTCAAGCAATCCACCACCGTGATGGAAGAGGAAGCCGCGAAGAACGCGAAATTCCGCAAGATCTACGAGCCGTGGAAGAAGTTCCGGCACGACCAGAACCAGTGGGCTTCGGTGGCCGAGGCGGCCATGCAGAACTACCTGATCGCCGCGGCGCGCAAGTGAGAGGCCCCGAGTGGAAGGCGATGCTGACCTTACCTTCAGTATAAATCTGGCCGGTGCTCGGCCAGCCATGCCCGAACATGGGCCAGCAGGGCATGAGCCTGCCGCTGGCATTCCTCGACCGCGGTCGGGCTGATGGGCTCGCCATCATAGTCGTTGATGTTGCGTTGCTTGCGCAGGCTATCCAGTACCACGACAGTCCTGGCATCGAGGCCGACCGACAGGGTGAGTGCCTGAATCGCGGTTTGATGATGGCCGGGCTTGCTGGTCGAAGTACGATAGCCATTGGCCATGAGGCTCGCCATTGCGCACTGCATCACGCATTTGTACGCGGCATCGAAGCGGTTCTCATCGCTGATGGCGGTAACGGCCGCATCGGCAAGGTTGCGTTCGGCTGCCGTCAAGATTCGCTGGATGTCTTCGCGCTGGGCGTTGAATTCAACGAGGCTCCGGATGGCCAACAAGTTTTGCAAAGTCATCGCCATTCCCGATCAAGAAGAGCTTGGGTTTGTTGACCACCTCATGCGCCCACGTATTGTTGGCCGCGTACTTGGCGCGAAAGTCATCTGCCCGGTACACCACAGGGTTGATTTCACGCTGTACCGCTTCCTGGGCTGGATGAAGGACTTCCACAACGTCGGCAAATCCGATATCACCGAAGACCAGCACGTCCACATCGGAGTGGGCAGTCTCTTCTCCCCGCGCCACCGAACCGAATACCAGCGCACACTGGATGCGGTCAGCCAGGGGATGAAGAGCGTCGGCCAGAACAGTGGCCATCCCCGAGGTCTTGCGCAACAGGCCGGCAAGCTCCGCAAACACTGGACAATCCCGGTTGGCACGATAGTGGACCTGGTTTCCGATACGCTGCTTCGACAAGATTCCGACTTCCTCCAACCTGATTAGTTCCCGGTTGATAGTGCCCGGCAGTGCATCGAGCTGGCGCGCCAGCTCGCGCACGTGCCAAGCCGTATCGGGATGCAACAGCAAGGCCGAAAGGATGCGAGTGCGGAGAGGACCGAGCAGAAAATTGGCAAGCATGCTTGAATGTATCATAAAATGAGACATCCGTATCCAAATGGGATACGAGTGTCTCCGAAAAAGATACATATTCTCAACTCAGAAATAGCAACGTGATGCGCTCGGGATTGGCCCGCAAGTTTCGCCAGCGCATACTCATGCACGGTATTCACGCCCAGCCACCGCCATGCCCAGCCAGGCCGCACGAACCGGCTGGCAGCCTGTCAGCTGGCCAGGTACTCGTCGGTACTGAGCACGGACGCATAGCCGAACGCGAGTGCCGACATCAGCGCGGTGTGCACCTGCGCCGCCGGTACGGTCGAGCCATTGAACTCGAGCTCGCGCGTGGCGCAGGCATCGTGCACGACCCTGGTCTTGTAGCCGAAGTCCGACGCGGCGCGCGCGGTGGCGTCGATGCACATGTGGCTCATGGCACCGACGACGGTCACTTCCTCGATCCCGTTCTCGTCGAGCATCTCCTTCAGCGGGGTCTTCAGGAAGGAATTCGGGAAGTTCTTGACGATGACGGGTTCGCCTTCCAGCGGCGCCACGGCTTCGTGGATCTTCACGCCATCCGTACCGCGCTGGAAGTACGGCGCTTGCGCATCGGCGGATTCATGGCGGACGTTGACCACCAGCTCGCCCCTGGTCCTAGCATCGGCGATCACGCGTGCGGCATTGTTCAGCGCATCGTGGATGCCTTCCAGCGGCAGTTTGCCGGCGGGCAGATATTCGTTCTGGAGGTCGACGACGACGACGGCTCTCTTGCTCATGGGATTTCCTTCCTTGGATTGAATATTGGGACAGGCGCGTGCCTGTCGAAACCGCGTGCCCGGGCGCCGTGGGGAGCTGGTGCGGCGCCGAACAGGCACATCGTGCAGCGTAGCTATCAGAACTTCAGGATATCGCCATCGGCCGGAATGCGGACGCGGTCCTGGATGCCGTGCTGCGTGACGTGTTCCTGCAACTCCTTGCGGCTCAGCGTCATATGGTTGATCGCATCCAGGTGGGTCGCGACGATGGTCGCGTTCGGCATGCGCTGATAGGCGTGCAGCACATCGTCCTTGCCCATGATGATCGCACCCTTGACGCCCACCATGCGGGCATCGCCGGCGTTCAGGAGGATCACGTCGGGCTTGAACCTGGCCAGCGCCTGGTCGACTTCGCTGTGCCAGATCGTATCGCCCGCGACATAGACGGTTTTCACGCCGGGCGCCTGGAAGACGATGCCCATCGCCTTGCCCAGTCCCTCGGCCAGTTGCCTGTTCGAGTACATTTCATCCGTGCCATGCTGGCCGCCGGTCCGCGTCAGCCGCACGCCTTCGAACAGGGTACCTTCGCCGAGGATGCGCACATCCGTGTAGCCCTGGCTGCGAATCAGCTTGGCATCGCGCTCATCCTGGACGAACAGCGGCATTGCCTTCGGGATGAACTGGTGGTCGCCACCGTCCCAGTGGTCGAGGTGGGTATGGCTGACGATCACCGCATCCACCCCTTGCAGGATATCCCGTGGCGGCATCGGCAGTTCCACCAGCGGGTTGCGCAGCTGGCTGTTGAAGGTGCCCGGGAAGCCTGGATAAGTGCCTTTCCTGGCCAGGAAGGGATCGAGCAGGAAGGTCTTGCCCGCGTAGTGGATCTTCGCCGTGGCATTGCGGATTTGCTGTACCTGGACAGCCTGTTGCCCGGTCTTGGGGACGGTATCCGGGGCCGCGTGGGTCCCGATGCTCGCCGCGCCCAGGGTCAGGGAAAGCAGGAGGGCCAAAGTTGTCGATCGTTGCATGTACTGCTCCGTAGTTGGTGTGGGATAGCAGCATTGTGACGGCGGGGCGTTGGCGCTAATATTGACCCGCACGCCAATTACCGATGGTTTCGGGCCACAACACGAGGTACTTCTTCCATGACAACGAAAACGCCGGTGGTCGCGCTCGTCGCTTATCCGGACTTCAGTCCTTTCCACTTCTCCGTGCCTTACCTCGTCTTCACGGCGGCGATGCCGGAAGGCCCGCTGTTCGATTTGCGGATCGTCTCGCCGGGTGCCCGGCCGCTGTCCGCGGAGCGTGCCATGACGATACAGCCGGATGGCGGCCTGGAACTGGCCGATACGGCGGACATCGTGGTGGTGCCAGGGTGGCACGACCTGGACGCGCGTCCGGACCCGGAACTGGTGGCGGCGCTGGCGCGCGCCCACGCCCGCGGCGCGTACGTCGTCGGGCTTTGCTACGGCGCGTATGTGCTGGCCTACGCCGGGCTCCTCGACGGCAGGCGCGCCTCCACGCACTGGATGGCCGAGAAGGATTTCAGCCTGCGCTTCCCGCGCGTAAAGCTCGACATGAACGCGCTGTATGTCGACGAGGACCGCCTGATCACCTCGGCCGGTACCGGAGCCGGACTCGACTGTTGTCTCTACCTGGTACGGGCCTGCCACGGCGCCAAGATCGCCAACAAGGTGGCCCGCACCATGGTCATTCCGCCGCATCGGGAAGGCGGGCAGGCGCAGTTCATCGAGCAACCGGTGGCTGCCTCCACCGAGGATTCGCGGGTCAACCGCCTGCTCGACTACTTGCGGGAAAACCTGGGCAAGCAGCACAGCATCGATGACCTGGCGGCCATGGCCGCGACCAGCCGCCGCACGTTTACCCGGCGCTTCCACAAGGCGACCGGCATGACGCTGGGCGACTGGCTGGTCAACGAGCGCCTGCAGCAAAGCCGCGAGCTGCTCGAGACCACCGCCATGCCGATCGAGCGGATTTCCGAATTCACCGGCTTCCAGACACCCCTGGCATTGCGGCAGCACTTCAAGAAGCGCTTCCAGGTGAGCCCGCGGGACTGGCGCCGCACCTTCGGGCAGAAAGCGGCCACCGAAGCGGGGTAAGGCTGGGCGCATGCCGGCGGCCACTGATCACCTCGTGCCTCGTCCGCCGCGCGAGGCGCGTTTTCATCGTCATGTCATATCGGCAACCTACACTTGCCCGCTCACAGATTACCGGAGCAAGCATGACTTCATCCATTTCGCGTCGCCGTTTCCTGTCTCGCAGTAGCCTCCTGGCGGGCAGTTCGGCGTTAGGGAGTTCCCTGCTGCTGCAAGGCTGCGGGGGCAGCAGCGCGGCCATCGGCGCCAGCGAAAAAGAGCGGCCGAAGATGCCGTCGGGGATACAGTTCGGCGACATCACGGATAACCGGGCCATCATCTGGAGCCGCAGCGACCGCAATGCACAGATGATCGTCGAATACGATACCAGCGACCGTTTCGCCAACGCCAGCCGCATCGCCGGCCCGTACGCCAGCGAAGCCACCGATTTCACCACCCGTGTCGACCTGGGCGGCTTGCCCCAGGGGCAGACCATCTTCGTGCGCGTGCGCTATGTGGATCCCGACAATTCGAAGATCGAAAGCGAAACCCTGTCGGGGCAGTTCAGGACCACGCCCGCCGATGGCACGAAGGCCGTGCGGTTCCACTGGAGCGGCGACCAGTGCGGCCAGGGCTGGGGCATCAACACCAGCTTCGGCGGCATGAAGATCTACGAGGCGATGCGCGTGCGCGATCCGGACTTCTTCATCCACAACGGCGACACGGTGTATGCCGACGGCCCGATCCAGGCCGAGGTCAAGGCGGAAAACGGCCAGGTCTGGCGCAACGTGGTCACGGAAGAAGTCAGCAAGGTGGCGGAAACGCTGAAGGAATTCCGCGGCCGCCATGCATACAACCTGATGGACGAGAACTTCCGCAAGTTCGCCGCCCAGGTGCCGCAGGTGTGGCAATGGGACGATCACGAAGTGACCAACAACTACAGCGCCGCCAAGAACCTGTCGGGCGACGCGCGCTACACCGAGAAAAGCATCGCCACGCTTACGGAGCGCGGCCGCCGCGCCTTCCTCGAATATGCGCCGATGCGCTATTACAAGCAGAGCGAGCCGCAGCGCATCTACCGCAGCATGTCGCATGGCCCGCTGCTGGACGTCTTCGTGGTGGACATGCGCAGCTACCGCGGCCCGAACAGCACCAACCTGCAAGCCGTGGAAGACGCCAGCTCGGCATTCCTCGGCACCGAACAGGTGGAATGGCTGGTCGCCGGGCTGAAAGCGTCGACAGCGACGTGGAAGGTGATTTCCGCCGACATGCCCATCGGCCTGAATGTCGGCGACGGCAAGGATGGCCAGGGCAATGCCTTGTGGGAGGCGCTGGCCAACGGCAACGACGGCGTCCCGCTGGGCCGCGAACTGGAAATGGCCCGGCTGCTCAGCGCGATCAGGGACGTCCCCAACGTGGTCTGGATCACCACCGACGTCCACTACTGCGCGGCCCACTATTACGATCCGGCCAAGGCCCAGTTCACGAATTTTTCGCCCTTCTGGGAATTCGTCGCCGGCCCGATGAACGCCGGCAGCTTCGGCCCCGGCGTGCTCGACAGGACCTTCGGCCCGAGCGTGGTGTTCTCGAAGGCGCCGCCGATCCAGGCGTCGTCGCCGTTTGCCGGCTACCAGTTCTTCGGGGAGGTCAATATCGATCCGCGGACCAGGGCGATGACGGTCGAACTGTTCAACCTCGACGGGGTATCGCAGTTCGTCCAGACCATCGCGGCGGCGGGCGCCTAGCAGGCGGGGGCGGGGCGGCAGGCAACCATTACCGCACTGCCGCTACATACTGAATATAGCCTTGCCCGGATAGCCGCGCCCCTCGCGTTGCCCTAGAGTACGCGTTTTCAATCCGTATTCCGGGAAGGTGTGCGATGGCTCTTGCAAAGCGTCTGGCGGCCGAGTTCATCGGTACAGCCCTGCTGCTGGCGATCGGCAGCGGTGCCGGCATTGCCGCGCAGCGTCTCGCCGGCGGCGACGCGGCGATGGCGCTGCTGGTCAGCGCGCTGGTCGGCGCCACCGGGCTGGCCGTGCTGATCCTCACCTTCGGCACCATTTCCGGCGGCCTGTTCAATCCGGTGCTGACGCTGTGCGAAGCATGGCGCGGCACGCTGCGTGCCGACCACGTGGCGCCCTACATCGCGGTCCAGGCGGCAGGGGCGCTGGCCGGCGTGGCGGCCGTGCACGGCATGTACGGGCTGGACCTGACGATGGCCACGCAGCAGGCGCACACCGGCGGCGGCCAGTGGCTGGGCGAATGCATCGCCACCTTCGGCTTGCTGTGCGTGTTCATCGGCTGCGGCCGGGCCCGCCCGGTGGTGGCGCCATTCGCCGTGTCGGCCTATGTGATGGCGGCCTGCTGGTTCAGTTCATCCTCGGCCTTCATGAACCCGGCGATGACGCTGGCCAGGGCCTTCGGCGAAGCGGGCGTGCTGCGCCTGGCCGACGCACCGGCCTTCGTGCTGGCGCAACTGGCCGGTGGCGGCGCCGCGACGGCCCTCTTCATCTGGCTGCATGGAACGGCGCGCGGCGCGGTACGCACCTGAGCAAACTGCGACACAGCTACCCCGTTTTCGCAACGCTCCCGCATCCCTTGGCGCTCGCCAGGCGTGATAGATTCGCACAAACGACCACGAGGAGGGTGCCAATGTCCGATGCGAACAAGCGTGTGCTGCAACAGGCGAATGCGGCGGTGAAGGCCGGCGACAACGAAGGCTTCCTGTCCCACTGCGTGGACGATGTCGTCTGGTCCACGGTGGGCGCCGAAACGCTGCACGGCAAGGCGGCGGTGCGCGCCTGGATGGCGAAGGAATATGTGCAGCCGCCGGCGTTCACCGTGCGCGAACTGGTGGCCGATGGCGACCTGGTGGTGGCGATCGGCGATATCGACAGCCGGGACGAGGCGGGCAAAACGGTGCGGAACGCCTACTGCGACGTGTGGCGCCTGCGCGATGGCAAGCTGGCCGAGCTCAGGGCGTTCGTGATACCGGTGGGCTGAGTCCCTCTGCCGGCCGGCTACCGCCCGACCGGAAACAGCAGGATCTCGTAGAAGATGTCCTTCTTGCCTTCGCCGACATCCCGCACGTCGAGGTAGAGGATGCCGTCGCCATGCTCGGGCCTCTTGCCGAGTGCCAGCGTGACGGCGAGAGAATGGGTGTCCGTCCGGGCTTTATGCTCCCATTGCGTTCCGCTCCAGCGCCCGGTAGGGCCATTGGCATTGCGGTTATCGACCTGGCTCGGCTCGGCCAGCCGGGCATAGCGCGTCTTCACACCCTGGCCGCCAGGCTCGATGACGATGCCATCCAGGCCCGGCATGGGCGGCGCGGTCTGCACGCGAAGGCCACCATCGGCTTGCCTGGTGACGGACAGCTTCACCGTACCCGTCTGCATCAGCTTCATCGATGTCGATGATTCGACCATTTTCCGGTATTCATCCCGGCTGATGCCCATGTTCGCGTGGTACGGGATCGCGCCCTTGGCATTCTGGTGTTCCTTGACATAGGCGACGAACCATTCCGGCTGCCTTGCCACCGCGGCGCTGAAGCGGTCGGTGATCCCGGCAATCTGCCTCGTGACGCCCAGCTGCATCACGCGGGCGTTCACCGGCTTGGCGGTGGGGAGGATATCCACGCCGGTCGCGGCGGCGCAGGTGGAGAAAAGGGTTGCTGCGAGCAGTGCAGTAAACGCGAAACGCATCGAATTCTTCTTTGGAAAGAGCAGGAACGGGCCGGGCAAGCGCACCGGGCGAAGGTTCCGCCATTCTACTTTTCGTTCCCGGTGAAAATATGACAACGGTATGTCTTGTTGTTAATTTGCCACCAATGATACTGCGCCATAGTTGCGGTCCCGCGGTCTGCCATGCGACCCTTCTCAACCGTCACGATTCTGGGAACACCATGGCACTTGAACTACTGGCTGGCGCACCGGCCGATTTCGATTTCGTCATCGGCGACTGGCATGTCAGGCATCGGCGCCTCAAGGAGCGCCTGGCCCACTGCGAGGAATGGCTCGAGTTCGACGGGGCCATGTCCACCCGCAAGATCCTGGGCGGGTTCGGCAACGTCGAGGACAACATCCTGCGCTTCCCCGACCAGGAAGTGCGCGCCATCGCGCTGCGCTCCTACGACGCGGCCACGAAACAATGGTCGATCTGGTGGCTCGACGGGCGTTTCCCCGGCCGGCTCGACGTGCCTGTCGTCGGCGGGTTCAAGGATGGCGTCGGTACATTTCTCGCCAACGATTTTCACGGAAACATTCCGGTCACTGTCCGATTCATCTGGCGCCGCATCGGGCCGGACGAACTGCGCTGGGACCAGGCATTTTCCACGGATGATGGCAAGACCTGGGAGACCAACTGGATCATGGACTTCCACCGGAAAGAGTGATGTCACACCGTCTTCCGAACACCCTTGTTTCGTGCGCTTGAGGGGGCGGATTCAATCGGCGAAAGCTGCCGTACATTGGACGGCCGAGCATGGTCAGGAGCGAACGGCCACTCCTTCAACCCAAATCCTGTCCCTTTGAGAAAAAAATGAAGAATTTACTGTTGCTGCCTTTGATACTTTTACTGGAGAGCTCATATGCCGCACCTGTTCATCCATGCGCAGCTGCCGCAACAAAGCAAGCAGAACGTCTTCTGGAGTTTCATGTTGGACCAGACGATCGTATCGGGGTAGATGAAAAAATAAAAGTCCTTGCGCCTATCAGGAACCCCGCCAACAAAAATCAAATTTTTGATGTTCTGGAAGTATGGGGCCATGTTTATAAGGGGCGGTACCGTATGCATCTGATCTTCGCCAGGATAAAACCTGACTGCTTGTTGATGGGGCAAGAAATCCTTGAGTTTGCGAAATTGTAGAAGTCCTCTTATCGTGCGCAAAGCGATGTCGCTTTTTGCAAGAACGTATGGCTCCGCCCAGCGTTCGGCCGGAAGCGTTTCTTCCTTGTTCTGCAACCGGGTCCGCAAATTGAGCAAGCCTATACCAGCAAAAATCGATCCCTTCCGCCCGCATGCCGATGCGCAAACCCCGGCGGCCCGAATCCGGGCAGGCGTTGGCTTCCATCACGATCACCCAAAGCGCTCATGAACGACTATCCGACCGACTCCGAGGACGACGTCAACACGGCCGGCTGGGACGCCATCGAAGCCGCCCTCGCGCCACTGTATGGCGACCAGAAGCCCCAGCATATGGGCACGCTCATCGGCTACCGGCTGGGCGGGCCAGACCCGCTGGACGGCATTAGTGCTTATTACCGCGCGCACCCAGTGCCGCATTGGCATTACGTGACATACGGCTTCTCGGAACTGTATGACAAGGAGGAAGAAGACGAAGAGGTGAGCGGCTACGGTTTCGAGCTGACGTTCCGCTTGCGAGCCGCGGAAGGTGCCACCGAAGCGCCGAGGTGGGTGTTTTCGCTGCTGCAGAATCTGGCGCGCTATGTCTTCAATACCGGAAACGTCTTCAGGCCGGGCGAATGGATGACGGCCAATGGTCCGATCGCCCTCGACACCGCCACCCGGATCTGCTCCATGGCAATGGCGAACGATCCCGAGCTGCCTGCCATCGAGACCCCGAATGGACGCCTTGAATTCATCCAGGTGGTTGGCCTCACCCAGGAAGAAGAGTATGCGGCCAAGCAGTGGTCGCCGCAGTATCTGCTCGATACCTTCCTGCCCCATATGCCGCTATGGATCACGGACCTGGAACGCGGCTCGCTGCTGGACGTTCCGTCCCTGGCCGCCGAAGTCGAGGCCGGGTTAAAGCGCGACGGTTCCGGGTGCGGCGCCTTGTACACGGACGTGCTGGACGTCGTGCAGCAAAAGCGCCTCTTGCGCGCGACACTGACCGAAATAACGTTCGGTGCGCGCCAGGTAGACGAACTGCGCGCGCTGCTGCCGCTGCGGATTCCATTCGAACGGCCCTTCGTGCTTGCAGGCCGCGACTGGCACCTGCAGTTCGAGCCGGGCGAAGCATGCAGCGTCACCGTGGACAACGACAGCGTGACGATCACCATGACACCCGCGTGCTCACAGGAGTTTGCCAGCATCCTGCGTCCCCAGGAAGGGCGTTACCAGCTGGACCACTTGCCGACCGTGTCGTGGATCGTCCAGAAGACTTCGCTCCGCGACCCCGACGGCAATGTCGTCAGTACCGCCGGTTGACCGGCGCCACGTGGGGACCTTTGGCGAGCGGCCGCTCTCCTGGCCGCGCGCCTAGTCCGGCCCGCGCAAGCCGCCGAACCGCTCGAAAAACACCGGCCCCGCGTCGGCCACATCCGGCTGCTCGCGCCGCAACGCCTCCAGCACATGTTCGCCGGCGGGAACATGGGTCAGGAGATACAGCTCGCGCGCCAGTTCATACGCGGCGGCGCCCGGCCACGGCTCGGGCAACAGTTCCACCGGCAGCTGCGGATCGTGCAGCTGCACGCGCCGGTACGCATGGATCAGCAGCGTACGCACGACGAAGGCCCGCTCGGGCGTGACGTCGCCGGACAGCATCGCGCGCAGCGGCGCGAACTGGTCGATGAAGCGCTGGTAGCCGGCCGCCACCTGCCGCAGGTCCCAGCCCTCGGCAATCAGGTCCGCCAGCGGTTTGCCCTGCACGCCGGGCAGCTGCGCGGCCTGCACCACATACACCTTGCCGCGCATGTCGAGCCGGCCCAGCAGGTCGTCCAGCGCTTCGGCGTCACCAGCCGGGTGGCCCGCGATGCCCGGCGCCACCACGCTGTAGCCCTCCCACAGCAATTCCTTGCGCAGCGCCGCGCGCTCGGCTGTGGTGAGCCCATTGGTGCCCAGCACGAAGGTCCAGCTGCCATGCCAGTGCACGTTCGGTGCCGCGTACACGCGCCTAAAGGCGCGCGCGAAGCGCTGCGCCGCCTCTGGCGTGATCGTGTAGTGGCTGCGCCGCCCGTCGCGCTGTGAGACCAGCCAGCCTTCCTGCGCCAGCCGGAATACGGAAGTGCGCAGCAGCCGGTCGTTCACGCCGAACGGCGCCAGCAAGTCGATCAGGCTGCCCAGCCACGCCAGGCCGCCGTGCGGCACAATCGCGTCGCCGAACACCGTCATCACCAGCGATTTCGAGCGGGGCGGCTCCTCGGCCAGGAAGCGGTCGATCCACTTGTCCAGGTCCGCATTGGTCGAATCATTGTTCATGCCGCCATTGTACGCAGCCGAACAAGATACGGAAAATCAATATGACACACAAAAACATCTTGCAAATAAAATTGTGTATCGTATTATGACTGTGAGCGATGCAACAGGAGGAGACAACCATGTATGCACAGATGGTGGAGACCGGGCTGAAGAACGTACAGACAGCCGAGTCCATGAGTGAACAGGAGCGTGCCTTCCAGGCGCGCATCGACGACGGCATCAAGATCGAGCCGAAGGACTGGATGCCGGAGGCCTACCGCAAGACGCTGATCCGGCAAATTTCCCAGCACGCCCACTCGGAAATCGTCGGCCAGTTGCCGGAAGGGAACTGGGTCACCCGCGCGCCCACGCTGAAGCGCAAGTCGATCCTGCTGGCCAAGATCCAGGATGAAGCGGGCCATGGCCTGTACCTGTACAGCGCGGCCGAAACGCTGGGCGTCTCGCGCGACGAACTGCTGCAGGCCCTGCACTCGGGCAAGGCCAAGTATTCAAGCATCTTCAACTACCCCACGCTGTCGTGGGCCGACATGGGCGCCATCGGCTGGCTCGTCGACGGTTCCGCGATCATCAACCAGATCCCGCTGTGCCGCTGCTCGTACGGGCCGTATTCGCGGGCCATGATCCGCGTCTGCAAGGAAGAGTCGTTCCATGCCCGCCAGGGCTACGACATCATGCTGGCCCTGTGCCGCGGCACGCCCGAGCAGAAGGCGATGGCGCAGGATGCGCTGAACCGCTGGTGGTGGCCGTCGCTGATGATGTTCGGCCCGTCGGATGCGAACTCCGTCAACAGCGCGCAATCTTCCCAATGGCGCATCAAGCTGTTCTCCAACGACGAACTGCGCCAGCGCATGGTCGACCAGACCGTGCCGCAAGCCGAATTCCTCGGGCTGACGATTCCCGATCCCGACCTGAAATGGAACGAGGAGCGCGGCCACTACGATTTCGGCGAGATCGACTGGCAGGAATTCCACGAGGTATTGAAAGGCAATGGCCCGTGCAATCGCGAGCGCCTGCGCACCCGCGTGAAAGCCTGGGACGACGGCCAGTGGTTCCGCGATGCGCTGGTGGCGCACGCGGAAAAGCACGCTCAGGACAAGGCGGCAGCCTAGGGCAGCGGCCTGGGGAAGCTGCTCAGGCAGCGGCCTGGCAATCACACAACACGGAGACAAGCATGAGCAAGGAATGGCCCCTGTGGGAAGTATTCATCCGCAGCCAGCACGGCCTGGCCCACAAGCACGTGGGCAGCCTGCACGCGCCGGATGCGGAAATGGCCGTCAACAATGCCCGCGACGTGTACACGCGGCGCAACGAAGGCGTGTCGATCTGGGTGGTGCGCGCGGCGGACATCGTCGCCAGCAGCCCGTTCGACAAGGGCGCGCTGTTCGAGCCCGCCAACAGCAAGGTATACCGCCACCCCACCTTCTTCCCGATGCCGGAAGAAGTGAAGAACCTGTAAGGCACGCCATGGACGCGAAAGTACCTCATCTGGTCCAATACCTTCTGCGCCTGGGCGACAACGCCCTGGTGCTGAGCCAGCGCCTGTCCGAACTGTGCGGCAAGGGCCCGGCACTGGAAGAAGACATGGCGCTCACCAACGTGGCGCTCGACCTGCTGGGCCAGGCCCGCCTGTGGTTCACTTATGCAGGCGAACTCGAAGGCCGCGGCCGCGACGAGGATGCGCTGGCCTACCTGCGCGATGCACACGAGTTCCACAACGTGCTGCTGGTCGAACAGCCGAACGGCAATTACGCGCACACCCTGGTGCGCCAGTTCTATTTCGATACGTGGCACTACTTCCTGGTCGGCGCGCTGGTGCAGTCGTCGGACCCGCGCATCGCTGAAATCGCCGAGAAATCGCTGAAGGAAATCACCTACCACCTGCGGCGCAGCGGCGACCTGGTGGTGCGTCTCGGCGACGGCACGGCGCTCAGCCATGAATATACGCAGACCGCCGCGGACGAGCTGTGGATGTACACCGGCGAGATGTTCAACTACGACGCCGTGGACGAACAGATGGTGGCCGCCGGCATCGCGCCGCCCGCCGCCGGGCTGCGCGAGCAATGGCTGGCCCACGTGGGTGCCATCTTCGCCGAGGCCACGCTGGCGATGCCGTCGCCGGATGCGTGGATGCAGAAGGGCGGCAAGACGGGGCGGCACAGCGAGCACCTGGGCTACCTGCTGGCCGAGATGCAATTCCTCCAGCGCGCCTATCCCGGCGCACAATGGTAGAAACGCGGTGAACACCATGATTGCCACCTCGTTCGATGAAGCCACCGTATGGACGTGGCTTGCCGATGTCGCCGACCCCGAGATCCCCGTGATCTCGATCGTCGATCTCGGCATCGTGCGCGCCGTCGAAGTCAATGATGACGCTGTCGCTGTCACCCTTACGCCGACGTATTCCGGTTGCCCGGCCACTCACGTGATCGAGGCAGCGGTGCGCGAAGCGCTGCACGCGCGCGGCGTCGACGATGTCCGCATCGTTACGCGCCTGTCGCCGGCGTGGACTACGGACTGGCTCAGCGAGGAAGGCAAGCGCAAGCTGCATGGCTATGGCATCGCCCCGCCGGCGCAGCAGGTGATCGACATTTCCAACCTGCGTGGCGGCCTGGCCGCCGCGGTATCACGGCGGGCGGTCACCGCGCCGGCAATCGCATGCCCCCATTGCGGTTCCACGCATACCGAACTCACGAGCCAGTTCGGTTCTACGCCCTGCAAGGCGCTGTACCGGTGCCGCGCGTGCCATGAACCGTTCGACTACTTCAAGTGCCATTGACCGGGGTAAAACAGATGAGCAAATTCCACCCGCTGACCGTCGCCCGCGTGCACCAGGAAACGCGCGACTGCATCGCCGTCACGTTTGCCGTGCCGCCCGAACTGGCCGGCGACTTCCGCTACCAGCAGGGCCAGCACCTGACCCTGCGCGCCAGGATCGGCGACGAAGACGTGCGCCGCTCCTACTCGATCTGCTCGGCCGTGCAGGACGGCGCGCTGCGCGTGGCCATCAAGCGCACGCCCGGCGGCATGTTTTCCTGCTGGGCCAACGAATCGATCAAGCCTGGCGCCGTCATCGACGTCATGCCGCCGATGGGCCACTTCAACGTGCCGCTGCAGGCCGACAGCGAGCGGCATTACCTGGCGTTCGCCGCCGGCAGCGGCATCACGCCGGTCCTGTCGATCCTCAAGACCACCCTGATGACGGAGCCGCGCAGCCGTTTCACGCTGGTCTACGGCAACCGTTCGTCGTCGTCGGTGATCTTCAGGAACGAGCTGATGGAACTGAAGGACCTGTACCTGGAACGCCTGAACATCGTCTACGTGATGAGCCGCGAGCAGCAGGATATCGAACTGTTCAACGGCCGCATCACGAAGGAAAAGACCCAGCAGTTCCTGCGGCAGTGGATCGACATCGCCGACTACGACGCGGCCTTCCTGTGCGGCCCGGAAGACATGCTCCACGGCGTTTCCGAAGCGCTGCAGGAAGCGGGCATGCCGAAATCGGCCATCAAGATCGAACTGTTCGCCGCATCGATCCCGAAGCACCGGCACGTGCCGCGCGCCCAGCTGGACGCCCAGGCGGCCCAGCACCTGACCGAAGTCACCGTGATCCAGGACGGCAATGCCGCCACGTTCACGATGGAGAAGGACAAGGAATCGATCCTCGACGCCGGCCTGCGCGCCGGGCTGGAAATGCGCTATTCATGCAAGGGCGGCGTCTGTTCCACCTGCCGCTGCAAGGTCGTCGACGGCAAGGTGGACATGGATGTCAACTATGCGCTGGAAGACTACGAGATCGCGCGCGGCTTCGTGCTGAGCTGCCAGAGCTTCCCGGCCACGGACCGGGTGGTGATCGATTTCGACCAGGCCGAGTAAGCGAGCCCGCAACCCGAACCACAACCCAAGACCAAGAGCCGGGGTCAGGAGCGAGTGCTGGCATGCATGCCAGCACCGTTACGCAGGCGCAGAGCGTGCTCCGCGAAACCCCTGCTCCACCCCGACGGATCCGACCCCAGCATCTGCCCCTGGGTTAAAAAGGAGACAAGCAATGACTTACCAGAACATCCTGTTCGGCATCGAGGCCGGCGTCGCCACGCTGACCCTGAATCGCCCCGACAAACTGAACAGCTTTACCCAGGCGATGCACCTCGAGGTGCGCGATGCCTTCGAGCGGATCCGCGCCGACAAGAGCGTGCGCGTGCTGGTGCTGACCGGCGCCGGCCGCGGTTTCTGCGCCGGCCAGGACCTGTCGGACCGCGCCGTGTCGCCCGGCGGCGAACCCGTCGACCTGGGCGAATCGGTGGAAAAATACTATGCGCCGCTGGTCATGGCGATCAAGGAGTTGCCGATGCCGGTGATCTGCGCCGTCAACGGCGTGGCGGCCGGAGCCGGCGCCAACCTGGCGCTGGCCTGCGACATCGTGCTGGCGGCGAAATCGGCATCGTTCATCCAGTCGTTCTGCAAGCTGGGGCTGATCCCCGACACGGGCGGCACCTGGCACCTGCCGCGGCTGGTCGGACCGGCGCGCGCGATGGGCCTGGCCATGCTGGGTGACAAGCTCAGTGCCGACCGTGCCGAGGAGTGGGGCCTGATCTGGAAGGCGCTGCCGGACGATGCGCTGATGGCCGAGGCGATCGCCATGGCCCAGCATTTCGCCTGCGCCCCCACCAAGGGCCTGGCGTTCACGAAACGGGCCATGCAGCTCAGCGCCTGCAACGGCCTGCACGCCCAGCTGAAGCTGGAAACCGACATGATGCGCGAGCTGGGCAACAGCCACGACTACCGCGAAGGCGTCGATGCCTTCGTGGCCAAGCGCACGCCGCACTTCACGGGGGAATGATGGCCGCGCTCACCACCGATTCCATCGTTGCCGTCGTCGGCAGCGGCGCCATGGGCGCCGGCATCGCCCAGGTGGCCGCCGCCGCCGGGCACACCGTGAAGCTGTACGACGCCCGCCCCGAGGCCGTGAACCGGGCCATCGACGACATCGCCGGCACGTTCGGCAAGCTGGCCGCGAAAGGCAGGATGAGCGCCGCCGAAGCGGAAGCCGCGCGCGGCCGGCTGCAGGCGGCGAGCTCGCTGCGGGACCTGGCCGATGCCGCGCTCGTGATCGAGGCGATCGTCGAGCAGCTCGACGCCAAGCGCGCACTGTTCGCCGAGCTGGAAGGCATCGTTGCCGACGAGGCGATCCTGGCCACCAATACGTCGTCGATCTCGGTGACCGCGCTGGGCGCGCCGCTGCGCCGGCCGGAGCGCCTGGTGGGCATGCATTTCTTCAATCCGGTGCCGCTGATGGCGCTGGTCGAAGTCGTCAGCGGCCTCGCCACCGACCGCGCGGTGGCGCAGGCGGTGCACGATACCGCCGCCGCATGGGGCAAGAGCCCGGTGCATGCGCGCTCCACGCCCGGCTTCATCGTCAACCGCGTGGCGCGGCCCTACTATGCCGAAGCGTGGCGCCTGCTGAACGAAGGCGCCGCCGACACGGCCACGCTGGACGCGGTGATGCGCGAGGCGGGCGGCTTCCGCATGGGGCCTTTCGAACTGATGGACCTGATCGGCCACGACGTCAACTATGCCGTCACGAAGTCCGTCTTCGACGCGTACTATGGCGACCCGCGCTTCACGCCTTCCGTGCTGCAGCGCGAAATGGTCGATGCCGGTTTCCTTGGCCGCAAGTCGGGCCGCGGCTTCTACCGCTATGGCGACAACGCCGTGCCGCCGCAGCCGAAAAGCGAGCCGCTTTGCCCGCGGCCGGAATACGTGGGCTACAGCCTGGAAGCGGGCGCCGGCGGCGAGCAGACGGCGCCGATGCTGGCGCGCTTCGAGGCGCATGGCCTGCACGTCACCCGCC
The DNA here is from genome assembly GCF_027856995.1 of Pseudoduganella sp. SL102. Lineage (NCBI taxonomy): Bacteria > Pseudomonadati > Pseudomonadota > Betaproteobacteria > Burkholderiales > Oxalobacteraceae > Pseudoduganella > Pseudoduganella sp. SL102. The sequence goes on along the minus strand of NZ_CP115554.1, from coordinate 6,916,059 downwards.
GCACGTCCATGGAAGGGCACCAGCATGGCGAGGCGCCGGCCTTCCACTGCAACGGCGCGGCGATCTACCTGACGGATGGCCGCAGCGCCACCGCCCGGGCCCGCGCCAACCGGCATGACGACACGGTGGTCTTCGATCTCGTGCTGGATGCCGCCAATGCCCCCCGCATCGCCGTGGCGCGCGCCGACCAGTGCGGCGAGGCAGCCTACCAATCCGCCGTGGCGCTGTTCCAGGCCGCCGGCTTCGCCGTGACCCGACTGGACGACGTGCCCGGGCTGGCCGTGATGCGCACGGTGGCGATGCTGGCCAACGAAGCGGCCGATACCGTCCACCAGGGCGTGTGCAGCGCGCGCGCCGTGGACATGGCGATGCAGAAGGGCGTCAACTACCCGCGCGGGCCATTGGCCTGGGCGGATGAGGTGGGTGTCGGCCACATCGTCACGGTGCTCGACAACCTGGCCGCCACGTATGGGGAAGACCGCTACCGCGTGTCGCCGCTGCTGCGCCGCCGCCAGGCCGGCAGGAAGGCGATCCATGCCGAATGATTCATCCTCCCTGCCAGCCGGGCTGGAGGCGCAAGCGCTTGCCGAAGCGGCCGGCGCGGCGATGTTCGACCGCGATCCCGCCAGCCAGGGCCTGGGCATGACGCTCGACGAGATCCGCCCCGGCTATGCACGCATGTCGATGCGCGTGCGCGCCGACATGCTGAACGGGCACCGCACCTGCCACGGCGGCTTCATCTTCGCCCTGGCGGACAGCGCGTTCGCCTTTGCCTGCAACAGCCATAACCACAACACCGTGGGGGCCGGCTGCACCATCGATTACCTGGCGCCGGGGCGCCACGATGACCTGCTCACCGCGGAAGCGGTCGAGCGGGCACTGGCCGGCAAGACCGGCATCTACGACGTCGACGTCGTCAACCAGGATGGCCGGCTGGTCGCCACGTTCCGGGGCAAGTCGCACCGGGTGGGCGGCACGGTCGTCTGAGTCCAAGCCACGAGTTTCGGCATCAAACTGGAGGAGACAATGGTTCAATCTATTCCCGCGCCGGCGGACCTGGAGCCGATCGAGCGCGCCAGCCGCGACGAGCTGCAGGCATTGCAGCTGCAACGCCTGAAGAAAACCCTGCGGCACGCGTACGACAACGTGCCGCACTACCGCGCCGCCTTCGATGCGCATGGCGTGCATCCGGAAGAACTCCGTTCGCTGGCCGACCTGGCGAAGTTCCCGTTCACGGACAAGAAGACGCTGCGCGACAATTATCCGTTCGGCCTGTTCGCCGTGCCGCGCGAGAAAGTGGTGCGCATCCATGCGTCGAGCGGCACCACCGGCAAGGCGACCGTGGTCGGCTACACGCAGAACGATATCGACACGTGGGCCGATGTGGTAGCCCGCTCGATCCGCGCCGCCGGCGGGCGCGCCGGGGACATGGTGCACATCTCGTACGGCTACGGCCTGTTCACCGGCGGCCTGGGCGCGCACTACGGCGCCGAGCGGCTCGGCTGCACGGTGATTCCCATGTCCGGCGGGCAGACCGAAAAGCAGGTGCAGCTGATCCGCGACTTCGGGCCGTCGATCATCATGGTCACGCCGTCGTACATGTTGAACATCATCGAGGAATTCCAGAAGCAGGGCATCGATCCGGCCGCTTCGTCGCTGAAGGTGGGCATCTTCGGCGCCGAACCGTGGACCGATGCGATGCGCCGCGAGATCGAGGCGCGCGCCGGCATCGATGCGGTGGACATCTACGGGCTGTCGGAAGTGATGGGGCCCGGGGTGGCCAGCGAATGCATCGAAAGCAAGGATGGCCCGACCATCTGGGAAGACCATTTCTATCCGGAGATCATCGACCCGGAAACGGGCGAGGTGCTGCCGGACGGCGCCGAGGGCGAGCTGGTCTTCACGTCGCTGACCAAGGAAGCGATGCCGGTGATCCGCTACAGGACGAGAGACCTCACGCGGTTACTGCCGCCGACCTCCCGCGCGATGCGCCGGATGGGCAAGATCACCGGCCGCTCGGACGACATGCTGATCATCCGCGGCGTCAACGTCTTTCCTACCCAGATCGAGGAACTGATCCTGAAAATGCCGAAGCTGGCGCCGCAGTACCAGCTGGTCGTCACGCGCGACGGACACCTGGACAGGCTCGATGTGGTGGCCGAGCTGCGCCCGGGAACGCCCGGCGGCGAGGCCGAAGCACTCAGCCAGCAGTTGGCAAATGAGCTGGAACACTGCATCAAGACCCATGTCGGCGTGTCGACCCGCGTCAGCGTGGTGGCGCCCGACGGCATCGAGCGCACGCTGACGGGCAAGGCGCGCCGCGTGATCGACAAACGACCGAGGAACTGACCATGACGGATTTCGACCAACACCCGGCTTACATCATCGATGCGGTCCGCACGCCGTTCGGCCGCTTCGGCGGCGCGCTCGCCAATGTGCGGGCCGACGACCTGGCCGCCATCCCCATCCGCGCGCTGATCGAACGCAATCCCGGCGTGGACTGGCAGAGCGTCGACGACGTGCTGTTCGGCTGCGCCAACCAGGCCGGCGAGGACAACCGCAACGTGGGCCGCATGGCCGCGCTGCTGGCCGGCCTGCCGCCCGACGTGCCGGGCAACACCATCAACCGGCTGTGCGGTTCCAGCCTGGATGCCGTGGGCAGCGCGGCGCGGGCGATCCGCGCGGGCGAGGCGCACCTGGTCATCGCCGGCGGCGTGGAAAGCATGACGCGCGCGCCGTTCGTGATGGGCAAGGCCGACAGCGCGTTCTCGCGCACCGCGAAGATCGAGGATACGACGATCGGCTGGCGCTTCGTCAATCCGAAGATGAAGGAACTGCACGGCATCGACAGCATGCCGGAGACGGCGGAAAACGTGGCACAGGAATTCGGCGTGAACCGCGCCGACCAGGATGCGTTCGCGCTGCGCAGCCAGCAGCGCTGGGCCGCCGGCCATGCCGCCGGCGTGTTCAATGCCGAGATCGTGCCGGTCACGCTGCACTCGAAGAAGGGCGAATCGACGGTGTTCGATACGGACGAGCATCCGCGGCCCGACACCACGCTGGACAAGCTGGCCAAGCTGAAGGGCGTGGTGCGGCCCGACGGCACCGTCACGGCCGGCAATGCCTCCGGCGTCAACGACGGTGCCGGCGCGCTGCTGCTGGCGTCGCGCGAGGCGGTCGAACAATATGGCCTGACGCCGCGCGCGAAGGTGCTGGGCATGGCCGTGGCCGGGCTGGCGCCGCGCATCATGGGCTTCGGGCCGGCACCGGCATCGAAGAAGCTGCTGGCGCGGCTGGGCCTCACGATCGGGCAGATGGACGTCATCGAACTGAATGAAGCGTTCGCGGCGCAAGGCCTGGCCGTGACACGCGACCTCGGCCTGGCCGACGACGCGCCGCACGTGAACCCGAACGGCGGCGCGATCGCCATCGGCCATCCGCTGGGTGCTTCCGGCGCGCGGCTGGTCACCGCGGCCGTCAACCAGCTCGAGCGCACCGGCGGCCGCTACGCGCTGTGCACCATGTGCATCGGGGTGGGGCAGGGCATCGCGCTGGTCATCGAACGGGTGTGAGCGGCCATGGTGAACAGCGTCGTGAAAGTCTATGAAATCAATGGCGTGCGGCCGGTGGTGCATCCGACGGCCTATGTGCACCCGAGCGCGGTGCTGGTCGGCGACGTGATCGTCGGCCCGCGCTGCTACGTCGGGCCGCTGGCATCGCTGCGCGGCGACTTCGGGCGGATCGTCCTGGAAGAAGGGTCGAACGTGCAGGATGGCTGCGTGATGCATGGCTTCGCCAACTGCGACACGGTGGTCGAAGCGGACGGCCACATCGGCCACGGCGCCGTGCTGCACGGCTGCCGGATCGGGCGCAATGCGCTGGTGGGCATGAACGCCGTCGTGATGGATAACGCGGTGGTCGGCAGCGAGAGCATCGTGGCGGCGATGAGCTTCGTGAAGGCCAACATGGCGATCCCGCCGCGCAGCATGGCGATGGGGATGCCGGCGCGGATCGTCCGCGAGGTCACGGATGAGGAAATCGCGTGGAAGAACATCGGTACCGCGCAATACCACGAGCTGGCGGTGCGTTCGCGCGACACCATGCGCGAGGTCGAGGCATTCACCGAGCCCGAGCCGGACCGCCGGCGCATCGCATGGGATAGTTCGGTGCCGCTGCACGTACACAAGAAAACAAGCTGACAGGAGACGGACATGGGTACTTTGCAAAGCTTCATCGGCGGCCGCTGGCACGGCAGGGAAGCGCACCAGCCGCTGCACAGCGCGCTGAACAACAGCCTGATCTACCACACGCATGCCGAATCGATCGATTTCGGCGAAGTGCTGGACTATGGCCGCAAGACCGGCATCCCGGCGCTGATGGCGCTGGACTTCCAGCAGCGCGCGGCGCGCCTGAAGGCGCTGGCGCTGTACCTGATGGAACGCAAGGAGCAGCTGTACGAGATTTCGCGCTTCACCGGCGCCACGCGGCCGGACAGCTGGGTCGACGTGGAGGGCGGCATCGGCACGCTGTTCGCGTATGCCAGCATCGGCAGCCGCGAACTGCCGTCGTCGAACGTGCTGCACGAAGGCCCGGCGATGGCGCTGGGCAAGCGCGGCGGCTTCTCGGGCACGCACATCCTGGTGCCGCGCGGCGGCGTCGCGGTGCACATCAACGCCTTCAATTTCCCCATCTGGGGCCTGCTGGAGAAATTCGCGCCCAGCTTCCTGGCCGCCATGCCCTGCATCGGCAAGCCGGCCACCGCGACCAGCTACCTCACGGAAGCGCTGGTGCGGATGATGCATGAATCCGGCCTGCTGCCGGACGGCGCGCTGCAACTGGTGATCGGCAGTACCGGCGACCTGCTGGACCGGTTGACCGGCTTCGATGCCGTCACCTTCACCGGGTCGGCCGATACGGCGCAGAAGCTGCGCTCGAACCGCAACCTGATCGCCAATTCCGTACCGTTCACGGCGGAAGCCGATTCGCTCAATTGCGCGATCCTGGCGCCCGACGTGACGCCGGATGACCCGGAGTTCGACCTGTTCGTCAAGGAAGTGGCGCGCGAGATGACCGGCAAGGCGGGGCAGAAGTGCACGGCGATCCGGCGCATCATCGTGCCGCGCACGCAGGCCGAGTCCGTGGCCGAACGGCTGCGCGACCGGCTGTCGAAAATCACCGTCGGCGACCCGTCGGTCGATGGCGTGCGCATGGGCGCGCTGGCATCGAAGGACCAGCAGCGCGACGTGGCGGCACAGGTCGAGCGGCTGCTGGCCGGGAACGAGCTGCTGCACGGCGGCGAGCTGAAGCTCGTCGGCGATGGCGTGCACGATGGGGCATTCTTCGCGCCCACGCTGGTGATGTGCCGCAATGCGATGGACAACGACGCCGTGCACGACGTGGAGGCGTTCGGCCCGGTCAGCACCCTGATGACGTACGAGGGGATCGACGAAGCTCTGGCCCTGGCCGCGAAAGGCAAGGGCAGCCTGGTGTCCACGCTGGTGACGAAGGATCCGAAGATCGCCGCCCATGCGGTGCCGGTGGCGGCTTCGCACCATGGCCGCGTGCTGGTGCTGGAGCGCGAGGCGTCGGTCGATTCGACCGGCCACGGTTCGCCGCTGCCGCAACTGAATCACGGCGCCCCGGGGCGTGCCGGCGGCGGCGAGGAGCTGGGCGGCATCCGCGCCGTCAAGCATTTCCTGCAGCGCACGGCCGTGCAGGGGTCGCCGACGATGCTGTCGGCCATCACCGGGGAATACGTGCGCGGTGGCGCGGTGCGCGAATCCGAGGTGCATCCATTCCGCCGGCATTTCGAGGACCTGCAGGTGGGCGACTCGCTGCTGACGCACCGCCGCACCGTCAGCGAAGCCGACATCGTCAATTTCGGCGGCGTCTCGGGCGACTACTTCTACATGCACTTCGACGACATCGCCGCGAAGGAGACCCAGTTCGGCAAGCGCATCGCCCACGGCTACTTCGTGCTGTCGGCGGCGGCCGGGCTGTTCGTCTCGCCGGCGCCCGGCCCGGTGCTGGCCAACTATGGCCTCGACAACCTGCGCTTCATCACACCGGTTGCCATCGGCGACACCATTCGCGCACGGCTCACCTGCAAGCGCAAGGTGGACCGGAACCGCACCGACGACAAGGGCGTGGGGCAGGGCGTGGTGGCGTGGGATGTGCAGGTGACCAACCAGCACGACGAGCTGGTGGCCAGTTACGACATCCTGACGCTGGTGTCGAAGAAGGCGTGACCGTGACGTGAGGATTGGTGAGCTTTCGGCGTGGCCGAAGATAGTATGATGCAAGGATGACTGCTACCACCTGCTCCAGCTATCCGGCCAACGCCTTGTTCCGCAAGGAGCGGGCCGGGATTTATCCGTACGCCACCGGCCGTGACCTGGCCATCCTGGGCATGCTCCTGCTGACCGTGATCGGCGGCCTGCTGCTGGCGGGCCATTGGCTTGGTTATGCCAACTTCGTGCTTCCCGTCGTGACCGGAACGACGACAGGCATCGTGATGGGAGTCCAGCAGTACCGGCCCGTGCATGGCGTGGTGCCGGCGGGAGCGCGTACGGCATTGCTGGCCCAGCTGGCTGACCTGGGATTCATCGCAAGCGACGGCGCCGGCAATGAAGCGCTGTTCGTCCACAAGGCGCCGCGCTGGCGCCGGTGGGATGCGAACCGGGTCACCTTGCGCCAGCGGCCGGATGGCGATTTCGACGCGGCGCTGCCGCATTGCGTCTTCCACCGCATGAAGGACCGGTCACTGGCCCTGTAGACCGGACGGATCGTCGAAGGGGTTGTCAATCGAGCGGGCCGGCCGGGTAAACCAGCGCGGCCCGTTTTCCGTCATGTAGAAGTGGTCTTCGTGGCGGATGCCGAATTCGCCCGGCACGCAGATCATCGGTTCGTTCGAGAAGCACATGCCCACGTCCAGCGGGGTCTTGTCGCCGCCCACCAGGTACGGCCATTCATGGATATCCAGGCCGATGCCGTGGCCCGTGCGGTGCGGCAGGCCGGGCAGGGCGTAGCCGGGGCCGAAGCCGGCCGCCGCCAGCGAGCGGCGCGCCGCCGCATCGACTTCCTCGCACGGCACGCCCAGCTGCGCCGCATCGAACGCGGCCTGCTGCGCAGCCTTCTCCGCATTCCACACGGTCCGCTGGCGCTCGCTCGGCGTACCGAACACGTAGGTGCGCGTGATGTCGGAAATATAGTCGTGCAGCTTGCAGCCGGTATCGACCAGCACCGTGTCGCCGTCCTTCAGCGTCTGCACGTACGACACGCCGTGCGGGAAGGCCGTGGCTTCGCCGAACAGCACGATGACAAAATATGAGCCGGCCGGCGCGCCCACCTTGCGGTGCGCAAGATCGATGAAGTCGGCCACTTCCCTGGTCGTGATGCCTTCGCGCAGGATGCTGGCGGTGGCCACGTGCACGGCCAGCGTCATGTCCTTGGCGCGCTGCATCAGCGCGATCTCGGCCGGCGACTTGCGGGTGCGGCAGTGAGCCGTCACCGTCCGTGCATTCTCCAGCAGGTAGCCCGGGGCTTGCTGGCGGATGCCGTCCGACGTGAAGAAGGGCGTGCTTTCATCGATGCCGATGCGTGCACCCGGCTCGATGCCCAGCGCCCGCAGGGTGTCGACGAACAGGGCGCACGGGTTTTCATGCTCGTGCCATGTGTGGATCGGTCCATCGACCACCATGAAATCCCGCAGCGTGGCTTCCTCGAAGGCCGGCGCCAGGTAGGCCAGCGCGCCCTCTGCCGGCAGGACCGCGCCCACCATCCGCTCGCTCGGGTGCCACTTCATGCCGGTGAAATACAGCAGGTTCGTGCCCGCGTTCAGCCACAGTGCCGCGATGCCCTGCGCGCGCATGAACGCCTGCGCCCTGGCGATGCGCGCCACGTGTTCCTCGCGCCCGATGGCCACTGCGCCCGCTGTCATGTTCGACAGCGCCGCCAGTGCCTGTTCGATGGTGTTTCCTCCGATGCCCATGTTCCCTCCTCGAAAAGAAGCGGGCATCTTAGCAGTGCCTTGCAGAACTGTTGTAAAAAAGATGGGGACTGTCCCTCCCAGGGGGACTGTCCCTCCTATGGGACTGGGAGGAGTGCAGGCTTGCAAGCCTGCACCGTTTCGCAGGCGCGGAGCATGCTCCGCGAAACCCCTGCTACCCCCCGACTTGATGGCAGTTTCAGGAAACTATTACTGGGTTACCACACTCACCTTGTCGACCACGAACGAGGTTTGCAGCGAGCTGTCCTCGGTCGCCGCGAACGACAGCCGCACCGTCTGGCCCTTGTAGGCGGCAAGGCTGAAGGTGCGCACCTGGTAGCCGGCGGCGGCGTTGGCGTTCGAGTAGGTGGCCAAGGTGCCGAGCGTGGTGCCGGACGTGTTCTTCACGGTGACGGCCAACCGGTCATAGACAGTGGAGCCCGATTCGGCCGTGTCGATGTGCAGCGCGAACGTCAGCGAGGCGGCGGTGGCGGTCGCCGGGATCGATATGTCCTGCGTCAGCGTTTCGGTCGTCGTCCGGCCGTTGCCGCCCAGCCAGGCGTAGCGGCTGCCTTCGTACGCCGTCTGCCCGGAGAAGGTGCCGATGGCGCCAGTGCTGCCGGCCCAGCCGGTGGCGCCCGATTCGAAGCCGCCGTTGGTCACCCGTTCGCTGCCCGTGCCGCCGCCACCGGTGCCGCTGACGGTCAGCGTGGCATTGCCCGACGTGACGGTGGCCGGCGTGGAGGCCGAGTCGGTCACGGTGGCCTTGAACACGGCGCCATTGTCGGTGGCCTGCGCGGTGAACGAATACGCGGCGGACGTGGCGCCGCTGACCAGCGCATTGTTGCGGTACCAGCGGTAGCTGTACGGCGCGGTACCGCCGGTTGCCGAGACGGTGAAGCGCGCGGTGCCGCCGGCGGAGACGGTCATGCCGGCCGGCTGCGTGGCGATCGCCAGCGAGGTGCCGCCGCCGCCGCTTTCGGCCACGTCCGTGCCCACGTTGATCGCCGCATAGGCGCGCTTCACGGCGATGGCTTCGCGGCTGCCGGCGCCATACAGTTCCTCGGCCGAGGCGATCATCTTGGCGCGCGCATCGGCGTAGTTGGACGACGACGTGAGCTTCGTCGTATTCGCCTTGAACCAGATGCGGAAGGCCTTGTCGTTGCCGATGCCCGTCATCGCCCGCGGCTGCTGCGTCAGGTAGGCGCTGTAGTACTCGCTGCTGCTGGTAGCGTTGGAACCCTGCGACAGGAAATAGAACATGCGGTTGTTCGGCCCGGAGCTGTAGTGCACGTTCAGGTTCCTCAGCGACGACGTCCACGCGTTCGGGCTGCTGCCATCCTTGCTCGGCTTGTACAGGTAGCGCAGCGGCTGGCCGGAGCGGCTGATCTCGCGGCCCATCACCCAATCGTTGCCGGTGGCGGGGATCACGCTGCCCGTCCCGCCGGCGCGCGCGTAGGCTTCCGTCATCTCGCCACCGATGTCGGACGACGATTCGTTCAAGCCGCCCGATTCGCCCGAGTAGATCAGGTTCGACGTGGCGTCCGTCACGCCGTGGTGCATCTCGTGGCCGATCACGTCGATCGAACCCAGGTTGTAGAACGTGCTGCCGCCATCGCCGATGTACATGCACTTGCAGCCTGGCTCGAAGAAGGCGTTGTCGTACTGGTTGTCGACGTGGACGGCGATGTAGGTCGACGTGTCGTTGCCATCCAGGCTTTGCCAGCCCAGCACGTTCTTCATCGCGTCGTAGGTGTTCATCAGGCCCCACAGCGCATTCACGGCCGCGGTCTGCCCGTTGGCATTCGTCGTGCTGCCGCCGTTGATGTACTGCTGGCCATCGCCCCAGGTGTTCGTGGTGTTCGTGTAGATGCTGCCCGGGTTCGGATTCGTTTCCGGGCTGTGGTTCGCGTTCGTGATCGCCATGCCGCCGTAACGGCCGCCGGTGCCGCGCGAACCGTCGAGCATCTGGTACGTGCTGCCCGACAGCGTGGTATTGATCGGCACCGTGCCGTTGTACTGGCTCTTGCCGGTGCCGGCCACCGTTTGCAGCGCATCCCATTCGGCGATCAGCTCGCCCGTGTGCGCGTCGACGATGCTGTCGCGGTACACCAGCTTCTTGTTGACGGCCATGCGTGTCTGCACCAGGTAGGCCAGCGCATAGCGCTCGACCACTTCTTCCACATCCAGCGCGTTCAGTGCCGCCTCGGATTTCTTTTCCGCGCCCGGCACGCGCACGGTCTTCATCACCGGGTAGATCAGCAGTTCCGCTTCCGGCTTCCAGCGGTGCTTGCCCACCGGCGCGACGCGGCGTACCACGCTGGCGATGGCGTCTTCCTTCGAGATCGCCGGCGCCACGTCCGGTGCCGGCTGCGCACTGGCCGCCGTGGCGCGCGAACCGTCGAGGCCTTCGCGGCGGCTGGAGGCCGATTCGCTAACGATCTCGCCATCGTCGTCGGTGACCACCACGGATTCCGAACCGAATACCCGCAGGCCCTTCCACGTATGCTGCGCGCGCACGATACGCGTGCCTTGCGTGCCGGGATGCTGGCGGCCCACCTTGAAGCCATGGTCTTCATCGAGGCCCGCGGCGGCACGGCGCGACGCCAGCCGGTTTTCCAGGCCGGCCCTGGCGGCGGCAGTCATTTCCTGGGCCGGCGCGGCCATCAGGCTGTCGGGCAGGATGCCGCGAGATTGCGCCGCGGCGCCGCCGAAGGGAAGGATGGCGATTGCGGCCGCCAGGATGCTCAAGCGAAGGTTCATTTCTTCTCCAATGTGAGTGACAGGCCCGCTGTGACCGCGGGTGAACGCGACACTATGCAACCGGCACATCGCATGTCAAAAATCTTCCGAAATGAGTCGCTGAGCTCCCGTTTGTTAAGAATGGGACATTCTTTCAGGCACGAACGTACGTGCCGCGGCGCACGATTGGCGCCCTTGTCGGCGCCATGCAACGGTCGCGAATTGTGGCGTGCTTTTTCACGCCTGCGCAACAATTCGCTTTACACTACCCACAGCACCGGCAAGCCACGCATGCCTGCCGGGCCAACGATAACAGCGCACCGGGAAGGTACACATCATCAGTAAGCGCTGAGCACATTCAGGGACGCACAACCATGACCATGCCATCACACCGCCGCTTCACCCTGGCTCCTCGCCGCCCGCCCCCGCTCCCGCCACCCGCTTAGGCCTTCGCCGCTTCCTTTCACTTTCCGCGCGTTCGTGCGATCCGCCATGTCCGGCGGTGGCACCGCGCATGCCATTTCAAGGAGCGCCCTCGCGGGTGTGGAGCCATGCTGTCCATCGCTACCAGAGTAGAACGCATCGTCATGGAGTCGCCCTTCCTCAGCGAGGGCTTGCGCCGTGGCCTCATCAACCTGTCGGAACTGGCGCGCCAGCTGCAGCCGCAGCTCGAGAGCGACCTGTGGAAACCTGTCGGCCAGGCGGCCGTGGTGATGGCGCTGCGGCGCCTGGCCGAGCGCCTGCCGGGGCAGGGCTGCGACGATACCCGGGAAATCCTGCTGGCCCGGCGCACCGGGCAACTGACCGCGCGCACCGACCTCGTCGAACTGACGTGGCGCGAATCGCCGCGCATCGACCACTGCCACCGCGAACTGCTGGCGCAGGCCGGCCGCCGCGGCGACATGTTCCTGACCGCCACGCGCGGCGTCAACGAAGCGATGGTGATCTGCAGCCGCCCGCTGATCCCGCTGGTGGAAGCCGTGTTCGACGGCGAATGCCTGCTGGCGCGGCTGGAAAACCTCGACGCCGTCACGCTGCAGCTGACCGCCGACTCGCACCGCACCCCCGGCATCTACCACGCGATCCTGAAGAAGCTGGCGTGGGACAAGGTCAACCTCGTCAACCTGATTTCCACGCACACGGAGCTGACGCTGATCCTCGAGCGGCAGCACACCGGCGCCGCATTCGCCGTGCTGGCCAGCCTCGTGCAGCACTAGTTGCATCAAAAACGGTGACTGTCACCATTTTCCAGGAAATGTCAAAAACGGTGACTGTCACCATTTTCCAGGAAATGTTGCAAAACAAATGGTGACTGTCACCGTTTTTCCGCCAGCGGCACGCTACTTCTTCTCCGGCTCGTCCGTCGAGAAGTTCAGTTGCGGCGCCTCGCCTTCCGCCGGTTCTTCCGCAGGGGAGCCGTAGTCGGCAGGGGCGTCGATCTTCAGTTCGACTTCCTCGGTCATGTCGGTACGGGTTTCCACGGACACCAGTTTCGGGAAGGCGATGATCAGCACGACCATCAGCACCTGGATGCACACGAAGGGAATCGCGCCCCAGTAGATGTCGGACGTCTTCACCGCCTTCGGCGCCACCGAGCGCAGGTAGAACAGCGCGAAGCCGAACGGCGGGTGCATGAACGAAGTCTGCATGTTCACGCCCAGCAGCACGCCGAACCAGATCAGGTCGATGCCCAGCTTTTCCGCCACCGGGCCGACCAGCGGCACGAGGATGAAGGCCAGTTCGAAGAAATCGAGGAAGAACGCCAGCACGAAGAACAGGATGTTCACGGCGATCAGGAAGCCGGTCGAGCCGCCGGGCAGGCTGGTCAGCAGGTGTTCGACCCACAGGTCGCCGTTCACGCCACGGAACACGAGCGCGAACACGGTGGAGCCGATCAGGATGAAGATCACGAAGCACGACAGCCGCGTGGTCGACATCATTGCCTGCTTCAGCAGGGGCCAGGTCAGGCGCCGGTTCATCAGCGCCAGCACCAGGGCGCCCACGGCGCCCATGCCGCCGCCCTCGGTCGGCGTGGCCAGGCCGATGAAGATGGTGCCCAGCACGAGGAAGATCAGCGCCAGCGGCGGGATCAGCACGAACACCACCTTCTCGGCCATGCGCGACAGCAGCCCCAGTTTCAGGTAGCGGTTGGCCAGCGCGAACAGGAACGCGCCGACGATGCCCAGCGCGGCGGCGAAGATGCCCACTTCATCGCGGTGCGCCTCCGGGTGGTGCAGCTCGTACCAGGAAGCAAAGGCGTAAAATGCCGCCACCGCAGTCACCAGCAGCACCAGCAGCGAGCGCACGCCCGAATCGCCGTTCGGTTCGCGCAGGTTGCGCGCCTCCAGCGGCAGGGCCGGCGCCTTGTGCGGCTGGAAGATCGCGACCGCCGCCACGTAGCCGGCATACATCGCCGTCAGCAGCAGGCCGGGGATGAACGCGGCCTTGTACATGTCGCCCACCGAGCGGCCCAGCTGGTCGGCCATCACGATCAGCACCAGCGATGGCGGGATGATCTGGGCCAGCGTGCCGGAAGCGGCGATCACGCCCGAGGCCAGCCGCCTGTCGTAGCCATAGCGCAGCATCACGGGCAGCGAGATCAGCCCCATCGAGATCACCGAGGCGGCGACCACGCCGGTGGTGGCGGCCAGCAGCGCGCCGACGAAGATCACGGCGAAGGCGACGCCGCCGCGGATCGGGCCGAACAGCTGGCCGATCGTGTCGAGCAGGTCCTCGGCCATGCCGGAGCGTTCCAGGATCAGGCCCATCAGCGTGAAGAAGGGGATGGCCAGCAGCGTGTCGTTGGCCATGATGCCGAAGATCCGGTTCGGCAGCGCCTGCAGCAGTTCCGGTTTCAGCAGGCCCAGCTCGATGCCCACGAAACCGAAGAACAGGCCGTTGGCGGCGAGCGCGAAGGCCACCGGGAAACCGCACAGCAGGAACAGCACGAGGGTGCCGAACATGATCGGCGCGATATTGGCGATGATGAATGCTTCCATGTCCCGTGCTTCCTCAGTCGATCCGGTTGGCTTGCTTGATGGCGTCGATTTCCTGCTGCGGCGTCGGTGCCTGCTTGACGAAGGCGCGCTCGTCGAGCCGCCCGAGCAGGTACTCGATGCGCTTGATGATTTCGGACACTCCCTGCAGGATCATCAGCGCGAAGCCGACCGGTACGAGGATCTTGGCCGGCCACACGATCAGGCCGCCGGAATTGCTGGACATCTCGGCGCTGCGCACCGATTCATAGGCGAAGGGAATCCCGTAGTACAGGATCACGCAGCAGATGGGCAGGAGGAAGAGGAAGAAGCCGAACAGGTCGATCCAGACCTGGGTGCGGCGGGAAAAGCGGCCGACGACCACGTCGATGCGGACATGCTCGTCGCGCCGCAGCGTGTGCGGCGCGGCCAGCATGAAGACCGCGGCGAACAGGTACCACTGGATCTCCAGCCAAGCATTGGAACTGGCATTGAACGTATAGCGGATCAGCGCGTTGGCCGCGCAGACCAGCACCGCGGCAAGCAGGGCCCATGACACCGCCGCCGCGATCCTGTCGTTCAGTTCATCGATTGCCCGGGATATTGCCATCAACATCGTTGTCTCCTTTGCTTTTATTAGCGGGCGCTGCTCTGGCGCCCAAGATGCTTAGGTGATGCGGTGACGAGGGCGATCGCTTACATGGCCGTGACTCCCCGGGTGGTCTGCTTGCCGGCCATCGGTCAGTTACCGGCCAGTTGCGCACGCACGCGCGCGATCGCGGCGCGTACCTGGTTCGGCGCGGTGCCGCCCACGTGGTCGCGCGCGGCCACGGAACCTTCCAGGGTCAGCACCTCGAACACGTCTTCGCCGACCAGCGGGGAAAACGCGCGCAGCTGCTCCAGCGACAGGTCGGCCAGGTCGCAGTTCGCGTCCACGCAGGTGCGCACCGCATGCGCGACGGCTTCGTGCGCATCGCGGAACGGCAGGCCTTTCTTGACCAGGTAGTCGGCCAGGTCGGTCGCGGTGGCATAGCCCTGCAGCGCGGCGGCCCGCATGGCTTCCGGCTTGACGGTGATGCCGCCGGCCATGTCGGCGAAGATGCGCAGCGTGTCGACCACGGTGTCGACGGTGTCGAACAGCGGCTCCTTGTCTTCCTGGTTGTCCTTGTTGTAGGCCAGCGGCTGGCCCTTCATCAGCGTGAGAAGGCCCATCAGGTGGCCGTACACGCGGCCGGTCTTGCCGCGCGCCAGTTCCGGCACGTCCGGGTTCTTCTTCTGCGGCATGATCGAGGAGCCGGTGCAGAAGCGGTCGGCGATGTCGATGAAGCCGACACGGGGGCTCATCCAGATCACCAGTTCTTCCGACATGCGCGACACGTGCGTCATGATCAGCGAGGCGGCGGCCGTGAATTCGATGGCGAAGTCGCGGTCCGACACGGCGTCCAGCGAGTTGTGGCAGACGTCGTCGAAGCCCAGGCTCTGCGCCACGCGCAGGCGGTCGATCGGGAAGGTGGTGCCGGCCAGCGCCGCGGCGCCCAGCGGCAGGCGGTTGACACGCTTGCGGCAGTCGGCCATGCGCTCGGCATCGCGGCCGAACATCTCGACATAGGCCAGCATGTGGTGGCCGAAGGTGATCGGCTGGGCCACCTGCATGTGCGTGAAGCCCGGCAGGATCGTCTCCGCGTGCTGTTCGGCCAGGTCCACCAGGGCGCTGCGCAGCTGGGTCAGCAGGGCGGTGATGTCGTCGATGGCCGAGCGCACGTACAGGCGGATATCGGTGGCCACCTGGTCGTTGCGCGAACGGCCCGTGTGCAGGCGCTTGCCGGCATCGCCGGCCAGTTCGGTCAGGCGCTTCTCGATGTTCAGGTGCACGTCTTCCAGGTCCAGCAGCCATTCGAACTGGCCGCCTTCGATCTCCGCGGTGATCTGCGCCATGCCGCCACGGATCGCTTCCAGGTCGGCGGTGGGGATGATGCCCTGCGCGGCCAGCATTTCAGCGTGGGCCAGCGAGCCTTCGATGTCGGCTTTCCACATGCGCTTGTCGAAGAATACCGAGGCGGTGTAACGCTTGACGAGATCGGAAACGGGTTCGGAGAAGCGGGCCGACCAGGCCTCGCCTTTTTTGGAGAGTTGTTCAGTCATGATTAGGGAGGTCCAGGTAATCCGGCGATTATAGCCAACGTTGGCGCCCTTCCGTCCTTTTGTCGGCCGGTGCTATTGTTGTGTTTTTGAGTACAGGAGCCCACGATGAAGAAGTCGATCGCGATGTTCGTGTTGTCCGCCGCTTCGGCCGGCATGGCCGCAAGCGCGGTTGCGCAGCCCGCCGCGGCCAGGGCGGCACCCCCGGCCGCCTCGCCCGCCGCCGCCGCTTCCAGCCCTGTTACCAGCCCTTCCAGCCCTGCTTCCGCCATCGTTGCCGACGTGGCCAGCGTCGATTCCGTGATCGCCGCGCTGTACGACACGATCTCCGGCCCGGCCGGCAAGGCGCGCGACTGGGACCGCCTGCGCGCGCTGTTCCGCCCCGATGGCAAGATGATCGTGCATGGCCGGAACCGGGAAGGCGTGTTCACTACCCGCGTGCTGTCGGTGGACGACTACATCGCCCGAGTCACGCCGCTGTTCGCCAAGGAGGGCTTCTTCGAAT
Organism: Pseudoduganella sp. SL102; assembly: GCF_027856995.1. Lineage (NCBI taxonomy): Bacteria > Pseudomonadati > Pseudomonadota > Betaproteobacteria > Burkholderiales > Oxalobacteraceae > Pseudoduganella > Pseudoduganella sp. SL102. The sequence goes on along the minus strand of NZ_CP115554.1, from coordinate 6,899,711 downwards.
CGGAACTGGCGCGCAAGAGCGAGCAGTTCGGCCAGATCGCCCACGTGTTCTCCACCTACGAATCGCGCCATGCGAAAGAGGAGGCCAGGCCGTTCCAGCGCGGGATCAACAGCATCCAGCTGGTCAACGACGGCAAGCGCTGGTGGGTGCAGTCGCTCGTGTGGCAGGCCGAGACGGATGGCAATCCGCTGCCGGAGCGCTACCTGAAGTGATCGAAAGCCCGGCGCGGATGGATGCGGCGCCGATACCTTGAACGACGTTTGTGCACCACGCCCACCCCGAGCACGTTTGAGTTTTGCCGCCGACCTGCGTACATTAGCGCGCGAATGTCAATTTTGGCAGAAAAACATGATCGATCGGAGAGCGGGAACGATGGGCAAGCCTCACCACCAGAAAACACAAAATAAAGTTCGTCATTGCCTGCATGGGCGGCTGGCCGCCGGCGCCGTCATGGCGTTGGCGGTGCAAGCCGCATGGGCGCAGGACCCGGCCATCGGGAACAGCGTGCCGCGCGTGGAAATCACCGGTTCGGCGATCAAGCAGATTGAATCGGAAACACCGCTGCCCGTGCAGGTGGTCACGCGCGCGGAAATCGACAAGGCCGGCGTGACCACCGCGGCGGAGCTGATGACGCGCATTTCCGCCAACGTGGGCGGGCTGACGGACGGCGTGTCGATCAATGTGGGCGGCGTCGACCAGCGCGGCATGAACAGCGCCAACCTGCGCGGCATCGGCACCTCGTCCACGCTGGTCCTGCTCAATGGCCGGCGCATGGCCAACTTCGCATCCCCCGGCGACGATACCGGCGTGGACCTGAACAACATCCCGGCCGCGGCGCTGGCCCGCGTCGAAGTGCTGCTCGATGGCGCATCGGCGCTGTACGGCACCGATGCGATCGGCGGCGTGATCAACTTCATCACGCGCAAGGATTTCCAGGGCATCGAGCTCGGTGCCTATGGCGGCGGCACCGACGAAGGCGGCGCGGCCAAGCGGCAGGCCACGATCAGCGGCGGCATCGGCGACCTGCAGAAGGATGGCTACAACGTGTTCGCCACCTTCGATGCGCAGGAAACCGAGGCGCTGCGTTCGTCGCAGCGCGAATTCATCGGCGGGCTGCGCATTCCCGAGCGGCTGGGCCACCTGCTGTCCGGCTACACCAGCCCGGCGAACATCCGGCTGTCGCGGGACCAGCGCGATTACCTGAATTCGATCGGCTTCACGGTGGGCGGACGCGAGCTGACGAACCAGACCATCAACCTGTCGATCCCGCAATGCAATTCGCCGGCCAACCTGTACCTGCCCGATGGCACCGGCGGCATCGATGCCTGCACCTACGACTACATGCGCGACACGGAGCTGTACCCGAAGTCGGCCAAGCAAAGCTTCCTGTCACGCGGCGTGCTGGACCTGGGCGGCGGCCACCAGCTGTACGGCGAAGTGATGCTGAGCCGGGCACGCACCAGCTACGTGGGCTCGTCGACCCGCGTCACCGGCGACATCGACTACAGCCTGGTGCCGGCGCTGGCCGGGACCGGGCTGGAAAATTCGGAAGATGGCGACCGCATGCTGCAGCTGCGCATGCGCCTGCTGGAGGCGGGCAACCGCACCAGCGAGCTGACGAGCATCGGCCAGCGCTACGTGGTGGGCGTGAACGGCACCTTCGGCAAATGGGATTACGACGTGGCCTACAACCATAGCGTGAACACCGTGAAGGACCGGGACACGCACGGCTATGTGCTGTACAACGAACTGATCGAAGGCATCTCGGCCGGCCTGATCAATCCGTTCGGGCCATCGGGCGCGGAAGGGAGGGCGTACCTGGAAAGCATCCAGGTCAACGACGTGGTGCGCCATGCCAGGGGCGTGATGGATTCGGTGGACTTCAAGGCCACGCGCACGCTGATGGCGCTGCCCGGCGGCGACCTGGCGATGGCGGTGGGCGGCGAATGGCGCCGCGAGAAGACCGACTTCACGCCATCCGAACTGCTCCTGACGGACAACATCAACGACGATCCCGCCCCGGAAGGCGGGCGCGCCACGCACGACAGCCGCAAGGTGGCCGCCCTGTTCGGCGAGCTGCAGGCACCGTTCGCGAAAGAGTGGCAGGCGCAGCTCTCGGCGCGCTACGACCATTACGAAGCGGTGGGCCGCGCCTTCAGCCCGAAGCTTGGCCTGTCGTACACGCCGGTGAAATGGGCGATGCTGCGCGCTTCGGCGGGCCGCGGCTTCCGCGCACCGTCGATGACCGACCTGCACCGTCCCACCGTCTACAGCGTCACGGCCACGCTGCCCGATCCCGTGCTGTGCGCCGAACTCGATTACAACTACGCCGATTGCGCGAACAACTGGGATACGCGGCGCTACAGCAATCCTGGCCTGAAACCGGAACGCAGCCGCCAGTACTCGATCGGGGCGGTGCTGGAACCGACCCGCAACATCACCACCAGCATCGATTACTGGAAGATCAGGCGCACCAACCTGATCAGCGAGATCGGCGACGACATCATCCTGTCCAACCTGGAAAAATATGGCGACCTGGTGCATCGTGACGAAGACAATGAAATCGAGTACATCGACCTGTTCAAGGAGAACCGCGGCGCGCAGGTTGCCAGCGGCATCGACCTGGTGGTCGACCTGCACGGTGTCGATACGCCGGCCGGGCGCTTCGGCGGCCGGCTGTCGGGCACCTATGTGATCGATTCGAAGATCCAGACCGCGCCGGGCGACCCGTTCATCAGCAACCTTGGCCGCTTCGTCACCGACGGCGTGGTGCAGCGCTGGCGCCACACCATCACGTTCGACTGGGAGAAGGGGCCGTTCTCGGCCAGCCTGTCGAATACCTTCTCGTCGTCGTACGAAGACCAGAATTCGGCGATCAACATCGATGACGGCAGCGTGGTGGAACCGAACCACGTGACGTCCTACTCGCTGTGGGACATGTCCGCCGCCTGGCAGGCGAGCCGTGCGCTGAAAGTGCGCGCGGGGGTGCAGAATATGTTCGACCGCAGCCCGCCGTACTCGAACCAGGCGTACCACTTCCTGTCAGGCTACGACCCTACGTACACGGACCCGCGCGGCCGCCGCTTCTATGCCAGCGTGAATTACGCGTTCAAATAAGGAGAGCCGATGTCCAAGCCGGGCTTCAAGCCAGATTTCAAGCCAGGTTTCAAGCCAAGGTTCAAGCCAAGGTTCAAGCCAGGTTTGAAGCCAAACCTCGCCGCGAGCCTCGCCACGCGTTTCGCCACGGCTTGCGTCATGATTGCAGCGCTGGCCAGCCCGGCAGCCACGGCGCAGACCCTGGCGCCGGTGCCCGAGGAACCGGCGGCGTCGCGCGCGCCGCTGCCGGCGGCCAAGGGTTCGCTGGTGATCATCGGCGGCGGCCTGCGGGCCGACAATGCCGATGTGTGGCAGAAGATCGTCGGCCTGGCGGGCGGCAAGGGCGCCCGCATCGCCGTCTTTCCCTCGGCATCGGGCAACCCGGAGCGGGCCGCCGCCACCAGTATCGCCTACCTGAAGAAATACGGCGCCGAGCCATTCGCGGTGCCGGTGGCCCAGCGGCTGGCCAACAGCGACTACCGCAAGGCGGCGGACGATGCGGCGCTGGCGGAAAAGATCCGCAAGGCCGATGGCGTGTACTTCGCCGGTGGCGACCAGGCCCGCATCACGCAGGCGCTGATCCGCGAGAACGGCACGCGCACCCTGGCGCTCGAGGCGATCTGGGACCTGTACCGCCGCGGCGGCGTGGTGGCCGGCACCAGCGCCGGCGCGGCCATCATGAGCAGCACCATGTTCTACCGGCCCGACGCGATCCTGGCGATGCTGCGCGGCGGCGTCAAGGACGGGCAGGAGATCGCCCCGGGCCTGGGCTTCATCGGCGACGACGTGTTCGTCGACCAGCACCTGCTGGTGCGTGGCCGCTTCGCCCGGATGATCCCCGTCATGCTGGCCAAGAACTACAAGCTGGGGCTGGGGGTGGACGAGGATAGCGCGATGGTCATCAATGCCCAGCGCGAAGTGGAAGTCATCGGCTACACGGGAGCGCTGCTGATGGACCTGTCGCTGGCGGTCACCGACACCAGCCGGCCCGATTTCAATGTCAGCAATGTGCGCATCAGTTACCTCGACCGGGGCGACAAGTTCAACATCATCACGCAAAGCTTCACGCCGTCGCCGGACAAGGCCGGCGGCCGGATGGACCCCGCCCGTACCGCGCTGCGCGGTCCCGTGTACAGCAACGATATCCTCGGCAACAAGGCCGTCGTCAACATCATGGAGCGGCTGATCGACAGCGACCAGAGCGAGGCGATCGGCATCGCCAGCGGCAACCCGCGCTCGACGGCGCCGGAAGTGGGCTTCGAATTCCGCTTCACCAAGACGCCGGAGACGGTCGGCTACATTTCCAATACGGTCGAGGCCTATTCGGTGCTCAACGTGCGGCTCGACATCCGGCCGATCGATATCCCCAGGCCACTCTACAAGTACCGCTGAATCACGCCGGCGATTGTATTGCTGAGCATGAAACAATAAATTAAAAATAATTGAATCCGCCCGGCGCGCCGGTGCGTATAAGGCCACGCTGTCTCCACTACATAAAGGGGAATATCGTGGTCAACCTGATTCAACGTTCGTTACCCGTTACACTGCCGTTCGCACTGGCGCTGCTGTCCTTGCCGGCGCAGGCATCGAGTCACCGCGAAGCGCCGTTCATCGCCGGCATGCCGCGCGCCGATGCGACGGACTTCTACATGTTCCGCAGTTACGAGCCCGGCCGCGAGAAATTCGTCACGCTGGTGGCCAACTACCTGCCGCTGCAGGACGCCTATGGCGGGCCGAACTACTTCCAGCTGGATCCCAATGCGCTGTACGAGATCCACGTCGACAACAACGGCGACGCCAAGGAAGACATCACGTTCCAGTTCCGCTTCGCCAATACCAGCCGCAACGACGCCTTCGTTGTCGGCGGCAAGAAAGTACCGATTCCGCTGATCATCAATGGCGGGGCCATCAGCGACGTCAATCCGCCAGGCCTGAACGTGCGGGAAACCTACTCGGTGACCGTGGTGCGGGGCGACCGGCGTACCGGCACGCGGGACCGCGTCGGCAACCCCAGCGGCGCGAAGGTGTTCGACAAGCCGGTCGACAATATCGGCAACAAGGCGATTCCCGACTATGCCGGCTATGCGGGGCGGCACGTGGTCGACGTGACGATTCCGGGCTGCGACACGCCGGCGCGGATGTTCGTGGGCCAGCGCAAGGATCCGTTCGCCGTGAACCTGGGTGAAACGTTCGACCTGGTCAACTACAAGTCGCCGGCGGTGGAATTCGACGCGAACGCCGAGCGCAGCGCGCGCGACGACCTGGCCGACAAGAACGTGACGACGATCGCCATGGAAGTGGCGGCCAGCTGCCTGGTGGCCGCCGGCGGCGCCGATCCCGTCATCGGCGCCTGGACCACGGCCAGCTTGCCGCAGGCGAGGCTGATCAATCCGGTGCCGAATAACCTGAACAGTACTACCAAGGAGGGCGGCGCCTGGACCCAGGTGTCGCGCCTGGGCATGCCGCTGGTGAACGAAGTGGTGATCGGCCTGAAGGACAAGGACCGCTTCAACCACAGCCGCCCCAACGGCGACACGCAGTTCCTCGACTACGTGACCAATCCCACCTTGCCGGCCCTGGTGGAAACGCTGTTCGCGAGCGCTGGCGTGAAAGCGCCCACGAACTTCCCTCGCAATGACCTGGTGACCGTGTTCCTGACGGGCGTGCCGGGCCTGAACCAGCCCGTGAAAGTGACGCCGTCCGAGATGCTGCGGCTGAACACGGCCATCGCGCCGGTACCGAAAGGGGCGCAAAAACGGCTTGGCGTGATCGACGGCGACAATGCCGGCTTCCCGAACGGCCGCCGGCCCGGCGACGACGTGGTCGATATCGAACTGCGCGTGGCGATGGGCAAGCTGTGCACGCTGAACCTGGGCTGCGCGCCGGCCCAGGCGCCCTCCGGCGCGATCCGCTTCACCGATGGTGCCTACCTGGATGACGGCGCGTTCGACGCGGCGTTCCCCTACCTGACCACGCCGATCGCCGGTTCGCCGCAATCGGTCGCGTCGCGGCCATAAGGAGAGCACCATGAAGACGGCTTGTTTCGTGGCGGCCCTGCTGCTTGTCGGTTGCGGTGGCGGCAGTGGTGATTCGCCGGCCGGCGCGGGCCCGGCCGCTCCTCCTCCCGCCCCCGGCCCCGTGGCCGGGGCCGATGCCTTCGTCACCAGCGTGCAGGGCCTGCTCGGCCGCGATGCCGATGGCGAGCCGGTCGCGGTCGAGAGCGGGGCAAGCCCGGTCGACGACCGGGAACCGCAGGTGCTGAACTGAGCCGGGGCGCGCCGTGAAACGCCCCCTTGCTATCGCGGCGCTGGCGCTGCTGCCCTTGATGCCCCTGATGCAAGGGGCGGCGGCGCCGCGCACGCCGGCCTCCGGCAACGAAATCATCGCCGAACTGCCGCGGCAGGACGATGGCCTGCGCACGTTGCGGGCCGCCGTGGCGGCGGCGCCGCGCGACCCGGCGCCCGCGGTGGCGCTGGCGCGGCGCTACGTGGCGCTGGGCCGCGGCAGCGCAGACCCGCGCTATTACGGGCAAGCCCAGGCGGTGCTGGCGCCCTGGTGGGGCCGGCCGGACGCGCCGAACGAGGTACGGCTGCTGCGCGCCACGCTGCTGCAGAACGGCCACCATTTCACCGAGGCCCAGGCCGAGCTGCGCCGCATCGTGGCCAGCGAACCGCGCGCCGTCCAGGCCTGGCTGACACTGGCCACGGTACAGGCGGTGCAGGGCGACAGCGCCGGCGCGGTCGCCAGCTGCGCCAGGCTGTCGTCGCTGACCGGCCAGCTGGAGACCTTTGCCTGCCTGGCCGTGGCCGGCGCCAACACGGGCCGGATGCGCGGCGCGGAACGGCTGCTCGCCCTCGGCCTGGAGCGTGGAGGCGATGCCGCGCCGGACACCCGGACATGGGCACTGACCATGCTGGCGGAATTCGCGGCGCGGCGCGGCGACGTGCCGTTGGCGCAGCAGCGCTTCGCCGCCGCGTTGCGCGCGGCACCCACCGACAGCTACCTGCTGGGCGCCTACGCCGACTTCCTGCTGGACCGGGGGCGCGCGGCCGACGTGCCGGCATTGCTGCGCGACCATCACCGCAACGACGCGCTGCTGCTGCGCCATGCGCTGGCGCTGCGCGCGCTGGGCAGGCAGGAGGCGCTGGCGCCGGTGCGCGCCGAGCTGCAGGCCCGTTTCGATGCCGCCGCGCTGCGCGGCGACACGGTGCACCTGCGCGAACAGGCCCGCTTCACGCTGCACGTGCTCGGCGATGCCCGGGCTGCCCTGGCGCTGGCGCAGCGCAACTGGCAGGTGCAGAAGGAGCTGGCCGATACTCGCCTGCTGCTGGAAGCCGGGCTGGCGGCGCGCGACCGGACGGCGCTGCAGCCGGTGCTGCGCTGGATCCGCGAGCAGGGGCTGCAGGACGTGACCGTCGCGCGGCTGGCGGAGACGGCATCATGACAACTCTCGCCGCCCCCTCCAGGCTCCCGCTTTTGCTCCATCTTCTTTCTCATCTCCTGCTGCCGCTCCTGCTGCTGCAGGCGCTGCCGGCCTTCGCGCACAAGCCCAGCGACAGCTACCTGGTATTGCGCGTGGATGGCAGCCGCATCGAAGGGCACTGGGATATCGCGCTGCGCGACCTCGACATGGCCGTGGGCCTCGATGGCGACGGCGATGGCCGGCTGACGTGGGACGAGCTGCGCGCCCGGCATGGCACGATCGAGGCCTATGCGCTGTCCCGGCTCAGCATCGCCGCCGGCGGTGTGCCGTGCACGCTCACCGCCGGCCCCCAGCAGGTCGACCACCACACCGATGGTGCCTACACGGTGCTGCCGTTGCGCGGCACGTGCGCCGCCACGCCGAAGGAACTGACCGTCGCGTACCGGCTGTTCGGCGATGTCGATGCGCAGCACCGCGGACTGCTGCGCATCGGCGCGGGCAAAAAGGGCGAGATGGCCCGCACCGCCATCCTTGGCGGCGAGCGGCCGGTGCAGACCGTGCCGCTGGCGCGGGAACACACGGCCAGCCAGGCGCTTCGCCAGTTCTTCGATTACGTACGCCACGGTGCCTGGCATATCTGGATCGGCTACGACCACGTGCTGTTCCTCGTCTCGCTGCTGCTGCCGGCCGTGCTGGTGCGGCGCGAGGGCGGCTGGCGGCACGTGCCGGCATTCCGGGGCGCCGCCACCGACGTGCTGAAGACGGTGACGGCGTTCACGCTGGCCCATTCGCTGACGCTGGCACTGGCCGCGCTGGGCGTGGTCGCGCCGCCGGCACGCTGGGTCGAATCGGCGATCGCCGCTTCCGTCGTGGTGGCCGCCCTGAACAATGTGTGGCCCGTGATCCCGGGCCCGCGCTGGGCGGCGGCATTGCTGTTCGGCCTGGTGCACGGCTTCGGTTTCGCCGGCGTGCTGGCCGACCTGGGCTTGCCACGCGGGGCGCTGGCGGCGTCGCTGTCCGGCTTCAACCTGGGCGTGGAGCTGGGCCAGCTGGCCATCGTGGCCGTGGTCCTGCCGCTGGCGTTCGCACTGCGCGCCACGCACGTCTATCGCCGCGTGCTGCTGCCGGGCGGCTCGCTGGCGATCGCCGTGATTGCCGCGGTCTGGCTGGGCGAGCGCGCTTTCGATGTCAGCGCCGTCGACCTGCTCGCAGCGAACTTCCTTGCACCCGGAGCCTGACATGTGGCGAACCATTTTCACCGCGGGCGGCCTGCTCGCGGCGACCTGTTGCGCAGCCGCCGAACCCGGCATGGCCGTGGTCCAGGTCACCGGCCAGCGCGCTGGCGGCGCCGATGCCGCCAGCGCCGGCAGCGTGGGCGCGGCGGAAATCGCGGCCCGGCCGCTGCTGCGCACCGGCGAGCTGCTGGAGTTCGTGCCGGGCCTCGCCGTCACCCAGCACAGCGGCGACGGCAAGGCCAACCAGTATTTCCTGCGCGGTTTCAACCTCGACCACGGCACCGATTTCGCCACCTTCGTCGACGGCATGCCCGTCAACATGCGCAGCCATGCGCACGGCCAGGGATACTCGGACCTGAACTTCGTGATGCCCGAGCTGGTGCGGCGCATCGACTACCGCAAGGGGCCATATGCCGCCGGCGACGGCGATTTCGCTTCGGCGGGCAGCGCGCGCATCGGGCTGGCCGATGCCGTGCCGGATACCGCCAGCATCACGGCGGGCCAGCATGGCTACCGGCGCGCGGTGCTGGCCGGAACCACAGCGGGCGGTACTTCAGCGGACAGGCTGCTGTATGGCCTCGAGGTACAGCGCAACGACGGGCCCTGGACCGTTCCGGAAGACGTGCGCCGCTTCTCCGGCGTGCTGCGCTGGAGCGGCGGAAGCGGGGAAGGCGGCGCCGAAGATGGCTGGCACGTGACGGCCATGGCCTACCGCAACCGCTGGCGGGCGACGGACCAGATCCCGCTGCGCGCCGTGGCGCAGGTCGGCCGCTTCGGCAGCCTCGATGCCAGCGATGGCGGCCGGGCCTCGCGCTACAGCCTGTCCGCCGGCCGGCAGGGTCCGTGGGGCGGCGGCCGCGTCGAACTGAACGCTTGGGCGGTGCGCTCGGCGCTCGACCTGTACAGCAATTTCACCTACGCGCTGGACCGGCCGGACGACGGCGACCAGTTCCGCCAGAGCGAGCGGCGCCTGATGCTGGGCGGCGATGCGGAGTATGCGTGGCGCGGCACGCTGGCCGGGCTGGAACTGGACAACCGCGCCGGCGTGCAGGTGCGCAGCGACCGGGTGTCGCCAGTCGGGCTGTACACGACCGTGGCACGCCGCACCATCGCCACCGTGCGCGAAGACCGGATAAAGGAGAGCAGCGCGGGCGTGTTCGCCGAGAGCTCGGTGCAGTGGACGCCGTGGCTGCGCACGGTCACCGGACTGCGCGGCGACGCCTACCGCTTCGATGTCGACGGGCGCCGCGCCGATGCCACGATCGCCACGCCGAAGCTGGCCGTCATCGCCGCGCCGTGGCACGGCGCGGAACTGTTCTTCAATGCCGGCCATGGCTTCCACAGCAACGATGCGCGGGGCGTGGTGGATGGCGTGACGCCGCTGGTGCGCACGCGCGGCATGGAGCTCGGCCTGCGCAGCGAGCTGGCGCCGGGGCTGGAGACATCGCTGACGGCGTGGCGCCTGGCCAGCGCTTCGGAGCTGGTCTACGTGGGCGATGCCGGCATCACGGAGCCGAGCCGCGCCAGCCGGCGGCGAGGCATCGAGTGGAACACGCAACTGAAGCGCGGGCCATGGCGGGCCGACCTGGACTTGGCCGTCTCCCGGGCCCGCTACACGCAGCCGGCGGAGGAGGGCGACCGGGTGCCCGGCGCGCTGGAACGGATGGCGACGCTGGACGTGCGCTACGCGCAGGCCGGCGGACGCTGGTCGGCCGGCTTCGACGTGCGGTACCTGGGGCCGCGTGCGCTGGTGGAGGACGGCAGCGTGCGCTCGCGACCGTCCACGCTGGCCGCGGCACGCATCGGCTACCGCTTCGGCCAGCACACTCGGCTTGCGCTGGACGTGTTCAACCTGTTCGACCGGCAGGCCAGCGACATCGAGTATTACTACGCTTCCCGCCTGCCCGGCGAGGCGCGGGCCGGACTACCCGGGCGCGACGACATGCATTTCCACCCCGTCGAACCGCGCACCGTGCGGCTCACGCTCAGCCACGCGTTCTGATCACAGCACGCGCACCCAGGCCCCCTTGTACAGTACCGGCCCGGTAGGCGCGTTCGGGTTCGGCGAGCCGCCCTTCGGCTCCAGGCTGACGGCCAGCACCGCGACATCCGGCCCCAGCGCCCGGTCGCTGAGCGCGATCGCGGCGCTGCCCCGTTCGTCGAGGATGCCCAGCGAACGCGGCGTGCCGGCCTGCGTGATGGCCCACAGCTGCAGCGTGCGGTCGCCAGGCACCGGCGTGCCGCTCACCGCGCGGATGGCGATCACCTTGTTGCGGCGGTCCGCCGTGACCAGCACCGCCGCCCGCGCGCTGTCGTCCGTCAGCGCGGCGAAGGTGTCGATGCTTGGCGCCGGCTCCTGCACGGCAAGCACCACCGCCAGCGCCACGGCCGCCGCGGTGGAAGCGCCAGCCAGCATGCGCCACCATTGCAGCGCCTCGCGGTACCACGGCCGCGCCGCGCCATCCTCCAGGCGCAGGCGCTGGGCGATGCCGCGCCATACGCGGGCCGGCGGCTCCTGCGGCGGCGCGAATTCGGCCAGCGGCACCAGCCGGTCGCGCCATTCGGCCACCGTGCGGCGCAGGGCCGCGTCGCCATGCAGCCAGCCTTCGAAGCGGCGCCGCGCGCCACCCTGCAGCGTGCCGAGCACGTATTCGGCGGCCAGGCGGTCGCACAGGTCGGGATGGTCGCGGTGGTTCATGGCGCCTCCCCCCGGGCCAGGCACGTCTTCAGCCGGTCCAGGCCGCGGCGGATCCAGGTCTTCACGGTGCCGAGCGGCAGTGCCAGCTGCTGCGCCACTTCGCCGTGGGTCAGGTCATGGAAGAACGCCAGGCCGATGGCTTGCTGGTGGCGGCGTTCCAGCGTGGCCATGCAGCGCGCCAGCGCCTGCGCCTCGGCCGAGCGTTGCAGCGCATCTTCCGGGCCGGGACCGGCCGTGGCCAGCGCGGCGACGATATCGCTGTCGAAACCTTCCGCATCGATTTCGACCGGATGGTCCTGGCGGCGCCGGATGTCGAGCGCCTTGTTGCGCACGATGGTGGCCATCCATGTCATCGGCGCGGCCAGCGCGGCCTGGTAGGTGGCGGCGGCATGCCAGATGGCGACGTAGCCATCCTGCAGCGCTTCCTCGGCCAGTTCGCGCTTGTGCAGGATGCGCAGGGCAAAGCCGAACAGCCGTGGCGCGGTGGCGTCGTACAGCGTGCGGAATGCTTGCGCATCGCGGCGGGCGGCGGCGAGCAGCAGGCCGTGCAGGTAATCCGGAATCTGGTCCGGATCTTTCGGGGTGTCGTAGGGCACGGCGCTCGGTGGCTGGGAGGTGGTAACTGCAGGTTATCCTGCTTTGTCCGGGCGGGCAAGGACTGCCGGTGCCGCGGTTACAATGGCCGCCACATTTGTTTACAGGAGCTTGTATGCGCGCGTTTTTCCTCGCCGGCCTGGCCTGTCTCACCTGCGCCGGCACGGCCTTTGCCGCCCAACCCGCCACCGTGCGCGTCGACTATCTCCACAGCGGCAATGCGCTGTCGGAGCACTACGCGCTGGACCGCGTGGTGATCGAACCGCTGCCCTGGCCGGGCGACATGACGCGCACGCTGGACGACACCGACCGCGGCATCAACAAGGTGGAAGTGGTCGATGCGAAGACGGGCAAGCTGCTGTACTCGCGCGGTTTTTCGACCGTGTTCGGCGAATGGAAGACGACCGACGAGGCGGGCAAGGCGACGCGCGCGTTCGGCGAATCGGTGCGCTTTCCGAAACCCGACGCCCCGGTCAAGGTGCGCATCCTGAAACGGGACGAGCGCAACCAGTTCTCGATCGTGTGGACGGCCGACGTCGACACCGATGCGCTCGACGTGGTGCGCAAGCAGCCGCCGGCACCGGCGCAGCCGATCCCGCTCCGGGTCAGCGGGCCATCGCCGCAGAAGGTCGACCTGCTGATCCTTGGCGACGGCTACACGCGCGCCGAGCTGAAGAAGTTCGAGCAGACCGCGAAGCGCCTGGCCGACTACCTGTTCACCGTGTCGCCGTTCAAGGAACGCGCGCAGGACTTCAACGTGTGGGGCCTGGCCGTGCCGACCGAGGAGCCGGGCGTCAGCCGGCCGTCGACGAACACCCATCACGCTTCGGCGCTGAACACCCGCTACGACATCTTCGGCAGCGAGCGCTATGTGCTGACCACCGATAACCGCGCGCTGCGCGACATCGCCCAGCACGCGCCCTACGAGTTCATCGAGATCCTCGTCAACAACGATACCTACGGCGGTGGCGGCATCTACGGCCAGTTCAGCACGGCGGCGGCCAACAACGACTGGGCCAACTACCTGTTCGTGCACGAGTTCGGCCACCACTTCGCCGGGCTGGCGGACGAGTACTACACGTCGCCGGTGGCTTACCAGGCGAGCGCCGGGCGCCCGGAGCCGTGGGAGCCGAACGTGACGGCGCTGCACGATCCGGCCAATGTGAAATGGCGGCACTTCGTCAAGCCCGGCACGCCGCTGCCGACGCCGTGGCCGAAGGACGCCTACGAAGCCCATTCGCGCGAGTACCAGAAGGTGCGCGCCCGGCTGCGCAAGGACAACCGGCCCGAAGCCGAGATGAGCAAGCTGTTCGCCGAAGATCTCGCCTGGACCGGGCGCCTGTTCTCGCAGGCGCCCCACGCGAAGACGGTGGGCGCGTTCGAGGGCGCCAACTACGAGGCCAAGGGTTACTACCGCTCGCAGCAGCAATGCCTGATGTTCGACCGCAGCGAAGCCTTCTGCGCCGTGTGCGCGGAGGCGGTGGGGCAGACCATCGACCTCTACTCGCGACCGGGAAGAAAGTAAGAAAGATAACAAAATGTTACTAGGTTCGATACCGCACAGTGGATATCGGTTGGAAACTTTATTCTGATCCCGTGACAGAACAAAACGCATTCAACAACGTACAACAACGTACTCCGATAAAACCACTGGAAAGGTGTCTATCATGAACAAACTGCTCGCAACCCTGATCGCCGGCGTCTTTGCAACCACCGCCTACGCCCAGTCGAACGATGTCGCCAAGGCCCAGGCCGAAGCCCAGCAGGACATCGCCAAGGCACAGCAAAAGCAGGCCAAGAAAGTGGCCAACGCGGATGAAGATGTAGCGAAAGCCCAGTCGAAGGCCAATGAAAAGGTCGCCAAGGCCCAGGAAAAGGCCAACAAGGAACACCTGAAGGCCGGTGAAAAAGTGGCCGACGCCGATCCGGAAGACCGCCTGAAGGCCGAAGCCAAGGCCGACAAGAAGATCGCCGCCGCCGATGCCACGGCCGCCAAGAAAATCGCCAAGGCCGATGCCAAGGTAGCCGAGGAAGTGGCTGAAGCCGACAAGGAAAAAGCGCTGGCCGCCGCCAAGACCAACGAAGCCATCGCCAAGGCCAATGCCGACGTGAAGAAGGAAGCTGCCAAGCACTAAGCCGGCAGCGCAGTAAAGAACGCCTGGGGCCGTGTTGAACGACACGGCCCCAGGCGTTTTGCCGTTCAGTGAGCGGCATGCGATGCAGCCAGTGGCAGCAGCGCCCCGGTGTCGGACACCGGTGTTCGTTCCCGACATCCCGCGGAATCCGCGAACGCTATCGGCGGTTCCTGCGCCGCTGTTGCTTTCCGTGAGCCATTGACGCGGATCAACACCGCCTCGCGTCCGCCCGGCAATCTGGAACTTCTCTTGATCTGTTCGTACGGAGGAGTTCATGAAAAAGCCGATGGCATTGATCCTGCAAGGTGGCGGTGCGCTGGGGGCGTTCGAGTATGGCGTGGTCACGGCGCTGGTCGAGGAAGGCTGGTATCCGAGGGCGGTCACCGGTGTGTCGATCGGTGCGATCAACGCGGCGTCGATCGCCGGCGCGAAGGATGGCGATATCGCCGCCAGCCTGAAGAAGATGTGGCAGGCGATCACACTGCCCACCGTGCCGTTCCTGCCGGCTGACAAGCAGGCCGACCTGTCACTGCTGGGCAATCCGAACTTCTGGCTGTCCCGTACCGATTACTGGAACCTGGCCGGCTGGACCAGCTTCTGCACCACGGCGCCGATGCTGGCCACGCTGGCGGCCCACCTGGACTTCGAGCAGCTCAACGATCCCGCGCACATCCGCTTCGGCGTGACGGCCACCAGCCTGCACACGGGCGGGCAAACCACGTTCTCCAACCACGTGGCCCATGGCGCGCACGTGGACAGCTGCCACCACAGGGCGGTGCGCACGAAGCTCACGCCATCCCATGTCGTCGCCAGCGGCAGCCTGCCGCCGGGCTTTCCGGCCACCCGCATCGACGGCACCGATTACTGGGATGGCGGGCTGTTCTCCAACACGCCGATCGATTCGCTGCTGAACCTGCTGGAACCGGAAGAAATCGGCTCGCTGCCGATCTTCGTCGTCGACCTGTTCCCCACCGATGGCCAGCCAACGCCGGCCACCATGCAGGAAGTGCAGACGCGCACGATCGCGCTGCAATACCAGAACCGCTTCTGGGCGCAGTATGGCGGCGATGCCAAGCTCGACGGCTTCGTGGCGATGCTCGACAAGCTGGAGACGGTGGCGGCCGGCACGGCCGTGGAATCGCTGCCGGCATTTGCCTGGCTGATGCGCCTGCGCGCGCTGAAGAACCTGCACGTGATCGCCGCCACGCCGGCGCCGGCCGGTGGCGACCACGATTTCTCCCGGCACAGCGTGGCGGGGCGCTACGAGGCAGGGTACGCGGCGGCGCAGCAATACCTGGCGCGGACGGCACCGCGGCCGCTGCTGCGGTCGGCCGCTTGAAACACAGGAACAGCAAGTGCCGGGGTCAGACCCCAAGGGCCGGCAGCAAGTGCCGGGGTCAGACCCCCGTCACCGTTGGCAGCGAGCCCTGTCGGTAGCGGTGATGGGGGTCTGACCCCAGGGGCCGCCGGTTTCGCATGCAATGCCGACGCCGGAAGGGAAGACCGGTGTCGGACATTTTTTCCGGGAGAATCGTCCGGAAAAAGTGTCCGACACCAGCGCTGGCGCCGCGGGTTTTTGGGTATCGGCCGCGCAGCAGCGCACAAAACACACGGACAGCAAGTGCCGGGGGCAGACCCCCGTCACCGTTGGCAGCGAGCCCTGTCGGTAGCGGTGATGGGGGTCTGACCCCAGGGGCCGCCGGTTTCGCATGCAATGCCGACGCCGGAAGGGAAGACCGGTGTTGGACACCTTTTCCGGGAAAATCGTCCGGAAAAAGTGTCCGACACCAGCGCTGGCGCCGCGGGTTTTTGGGTATCGGCCGCCCAGCAGCGCACAAACACACGGACAGCAAGTGCCGGGGTCAGACCCCCGTTGCCGCTGGCAGCGAGCCCTGTCGGTAGCGGTGATGGGGGTCTGACCCCAGGGGCCGCCGGTTTTCCCATGCGATGCCGACACCGGAAGGGAAGACCGGTTTCGGACACCTTTTCCGGGAAAATCGTCCGGAAAAAGTGTCCGAAACCAGTGCTGGCGCCGCGGGTTTTTGGGTATCGGCCGCGCAGCAGCGCACAAAACACACGGACAGCAAGTGCCGGGGTCAGACCCCCGTCACCGTTGGCAGCGAGCCCTGTCGGTAGCGGTGATGGGGGTCTGACCCCAGGGGCCGCCGGTTTTCCCATGCGATGCCGACACCAATGCGCTGGCGGGCGTAAAAAAGCCCGGGAATCATCCCGGGCTTTTCAGTATCGGCCGCGCAGCAGAGCACGCGCCCGACATCAGTTCGCCAGCAACCCGGTCGGCTTGATCCGGGTCGGCATCGGCTTGCCCTTCTTCGCGCGCTTGCCGAAGTGCTCGCCCTCGGCCAGCGCGTTCGGCGTCATCCGCTCTTCCTTGACCTTTTGCGCGTTGCCGATGCCGATGACGGTCACGCCTTTCTGCGTGATGGCGCAGGCGGCCACCAGTTTTTCCTTCGGCTCCAGTTCCATCAGCGTCACGCCGCGGCCGCCGTTCGACAGTACCTTCATCTCGTCCATGCCGAACACCAGCAGGCGCGCCTTCTCGGACACCACGGCGATCGCGCTGGCCTCGGGCAGCACCACGGTGGGTGCCAGCGGCTTGGCGCCATCGTCCAGCGTGAGGAACGACTTGCCGCTCTTCTGGCGGCTGACCATGTCGCCCGCCTTGGTGACGAAGCCGAAGCCGGCGTCGGAGGCCATCAGCAGCTGCGTCGACGCGGGACCGGCGAAGTAGTGCAGCAGGCGCGCGCCGCCGGACAGGTCGACCAGCGTGGTGATCGGCACGCCGTCGCCGCGCGCGTTCGGCAACGCGGCCACCGGCACCGAGTACACGCGGCCGTTGTCGCCGAAGCCGAGCAGGGTGTCGACGGTGCGGCATTCGATCGCATCGTGCAGCGCATCGCCGGCCTTGAACGTGAACTGGCCGCGGTCATGGCCGATGCCGGTGCGCGCGCGCACCCAGCCCTTCTGCGAAATGATCACGGTGACCGGTTCGTCGACGATCTTCTGTTCGACGGTGGCGCGCTGCGCTTCCTCGATCAGCGTGCGGCGCGCATCGCCGTACTGCTTGGCGTCGGCTTCGATCTCGCGGATGATCAGCCGCTTCATCGACGAAGGATTGTCGAGCAGGTCCTGCAACGTGCCCTTTTCCTTGCGCAGTTCGGCCAGTTCCTGCTGGATCTTGATCGCTTCCAGGCGCGCCAGCTGGCGCAGCCGGATTTCCAGGATATCCTCGGCCTGCCGGTCGGACAGGTTGAAGCGGGCGATCAGCGCCTGCTTCGGTTCGTCCGCATTGCGGATGATGTGGATCACCTCGTCGATGTTCAGCAGGATCGTTTCGCGGCCTTCCAGGATATGGATGCGGTCGTCGACCTTGGCCAGGCGGTGCTGCGTGCGGCGCGTGACAGTCGCGAAGCGGAAGGCGATCCACTCCGTGAGGATCTCGGTCAGGCCCTTCTGGCGCGGACGGCCATCGCCGCCGATCATCACCAGGTTCATCGGCGCCGATGTTTCCAGCGACGTGTGCGCCAGCAGCATCAGCATGAATTCGTTCTGGTCCTGGTTCTTCGATTTCGGCTCGAATACCAGGCGCACCGGCGCGGCGCGGCCCGATTCGTCGCGGATCGTGTCCAGCGCGCCGAGGATCTGCTGCTTCAGCGCCAGCTGTTCCGGCGACAGCGCCTTCTTGCCCAGCTTGACCTTCGGGTTGGTCAATTCCTCGATTTCTTCCAGCACCTTCTGTGCCGACGTTCCCGGCGGCAGTTCGTACACGACGGCCTGCCACTGGCCGCGCGCCAATTCCTCGATCTTCCAGCGTGCCCGCACCTTCATGCTGCCGCGGCCGGAGGCGTACATGTCGGCGATCTGCGCCTGTGGCGTGATCAGCTGGCCGCCGCCCGGGAAGTCCGGGCCCGGCATCATTTCCATCAGCTCGGCGTGCGACAGTTTCGGGTTGCGGATCAGCGCCACGGTGGCCGCGGCCACTTCGCGCAGGTTGTGCGACGGGATCTCGGTGGCCATGCCGACGGCGATGCCGGAAGCGCCGTTCAGCAGCGCCATCGGCAGGCGCGCCGGCAGCAGCGCCGGTTCTTCCGTCGAACCGTCATAGTTCGGGATGAAGTCCACGGTGCCGTGGTCGATCTCATCGAGCAGCAGTTTCGCAATCGGCGTCAGGCGCGCTTCGGTATAACGCATCGCCGCGGCGCCGTCGCCGTCGCGCGAGCCGAAGTTGCCCTGGCCATCGATCAGCGGGTAGCGCAGCGAGAAGTCCTGCGCCATGCGTACCAGCGCGTCGTACACCGACTGGTCGCCGTGCGGGTGCAGCTTGCCCAGCACGTCGCCGACCACGGTGGCGGACTTGCGGGGCTTCGCCGTGGCGTTCAGCCCCAGTTCGTTCATCGAATACAGGATGCGGCGCTGCACCGGCTTCTGGCCGTCGCACACGTCGGGCAGGGCGCGGCCCTTGACCACGGAAATCGCGTAGTCGAGGTAGGCGCGTTCGGCAAAGGTGGACAGGGTCAGCGATTCGCCGCCGTTGCCGTCGTTGCCGCCATTGGCCGGATCGTCCGGCGGCGGTGCGTCAAAGAGGTTTGCTTGGCTCATGGTGCTTCTTCACTATTTTAGATATCTGCTTCGACTTCGTTGCCGTGTTCCTCGATCCATGCGCGGCGGGCGGCGGCTTCGCCTTTGCCCATCAGCATGTTGAAGCGGGCCGCCGCCTCGGTATGCGCGAAATCGCCCAGCGCCACCGGCAGCAGGCGCCGCGTATCGGGATTCATGGTGGTTTCCCACAGCTGCTCGGCGTTCATCTCGCCCAGGCCCTTGAAGCGGGAAATGCTCCAGCTGCCATCCTTCAGGCCATCCTTGCGCAGCTTGTCCTCGATCGCGGTCAGTTCGCCGTCATCGAGCGCATACAGTTTCTGGATCGGCTTCTTGCCGCGCGCCGGCGCATCCACGCGGTACAGCGGCGGGCGCGCCACGCAGATATTGCCGTTCTGGATCAGCGCCGGGAAGTGGCGGAAGAACAGCGTGAGCAGCAGTACCTGGATGTGCGAGCCGTCGACGTCGGCGTCCGACAGGATGCAGATTTTCCCGTAGCGCAGGTTCGACAGGTCCGGCGTGTCGCTGAAGCTGTGCGGGTCGACGCCGATCGCCACCGCGATGTCGTGGATCTCGTTGTTGGCGAACAGGCGGTCGCGGTCGGTTTCCCACGAGTTCAGCACCTTGCCGCGCAGCGGCAGGATGGCCTGGAATTCCTTGTCGCGGCCCATCTTCGCCGAGCCGCCCGCCGAGTCGCCCTCGACCAGGAACAGTTCGGTGCGCGACACGTCGGTCGATTCGCAATCGGTCAGCTTGCCCGGCAACACGGCCACGCCGGACGATTTCTTCTTCTCCACCTTCTGCGCCGAGCGCAGGCGCGACTGGGCCTGCTTGATGACCAGGTCGGCCAGCTTCTTGCCCCAGTCGATGTGCTGGTTCAGCCACAGTTCCAGCGCCGGCTTGCTGAACGTGGAGACCAGGCGCACCGCGTCGCGCGAGTTCAGGCGTTCCTTGATCTGGCCCTGGAATTGCGGGTCGAGCACCTTCGCCGACAGCACGAACGAGGCACGCGCGAACACGTCCTCCGGCAGCAGTTTTACGCCTTTCGGCAACAATGAGTGCAGTTCGACGAAGTTCTTCATCGCGCCGAACAAGCCTTCGCGCAAGCCGGATTCATGCGTGCCGCCATTCGGCGTGGGAATCAGGTTCACGTAGGATTCGCGCATGATGGCGCCTTCCTCCGTCCATGCCACCACCCACGAGGCGCCTTCGCCTTCCGCGAAGCCTTCCGCGTCCGGGCCGGCGAACTGCTCGCCCTCGAACAGGGGCACCCAGGTTTCGCCGTTGCCGGTCTGGGCCAGCGCTTCCATCAGGTAGCCGCGCAAGCCGTCGTTGTATTGCCACGTCTGCACGTCGCCCGTCTTGGCATTCTTCAGCGTGACGGTCACGCCCGGCAGCAGCACCGCCTTCGAGCGCAGCAGGCGCTGCAGCTCGACCTGGGAAATCAGCGGCGAGTCGAAATACTTCGGATCGGGCCAGGCGGTGACGCGGGTGCCGGACTTCTTGCCATCCTTGGGCGCCGGGCCGGAGGCCAGCGGCTGCACCAGGTCGCCGTTCTCGAACACGATGGTGTGGTAGCCGTTGCCCTTGTCGTCCTTGCGCCAGACATTGATTTCCAGGCGCTTCGACAGCGCGTTGGTGACGGACACGCCGACGCCGTGCAGGCCGCCGGAAAACGCGTACGCGCCGCCCGAGCCCTTGTCGAACTTGCCGCCGGCGTGCAGCCGGGTGAACACGATTTCCACGGTGGGCACGTTTTCTTCCGGGTGCAGGCCGACCGGGATGCCGCGGCCGTCGTCCTCGACGGTGATGCTGCCATCGCCGTTCTGCGTGACGACGATGTTCCGGCAATGGCCGCCCAGCGCCTCATCGGATGCGTTGTCGATCACCTCCTGGATGATGTGCAGCGGATTTTCCGTCCGGGTATACATGCCGGGACGCTGCTTGACGGGTTCGAGGCCCTTCAGGACGCGGATCGATGATTCGCTGTAGTCGGAAACTGGTTTTTTGGTGGCCATACTTGCAAATTGCGTAATTGAAGCTGAAACGGATGGTGGACGCGGTAGCGGATAGTCCGGCATTCTAGCCGAGGCGCCGGGCCGGAAAGCAAGCGCTCTCGCATCGACACGGTGCCGCCGGGTGGGACACATTATACAAATGCTGTATGAATATACAGTAAAAAGGCGTTTTTATACCTTGTTTACACGGGGGCGGCAAGTCTTTACCCCGTTTTTAGACCCCCGTCGATAACCTGCCTTCCATGACAACAGCTGGAAGGAAAGCGATGGATAGCGTGTTTTTGGCACTGATCGGCGCGTTTGCCGCGCTGGCATGGGGCATGGCGGCGGGGTGCGCCCGCCTGGGGAGCCGGCCGTGAACCCTACCGAAGTCGTGTACGTGGCCGGCGCCGCCACTGCCGCCGCCCTGTTCGTCTACCTGCTGGTGGCGCTCCTGAAGGCGGAGGCGCTGTGACGACCCCATCGCTGATCCTGCTGGGCGCCTTCCTGCTCGTGCTGCTGGCGCTGGCCTGGCCGCTGGGCGCCTTCCTGGCCCGGGTGGGCGAGGGCGATGGCCCGATCCGGGGCCTGGGCTGGCTGCACCGGTTCGAAGGAGCGCTGTATCGCGCCGCCGGCGTGCCGGCCGACCGGACCATGGGCTGGCAAGCCTATGCCACCGCGCTGATCGTCTTCAACGCGCTGGGCACGCTGTTCGTGTATGCCGTGCAGCGCCTGCAGGGGTGGCTGCCCCTGAATCCGCAGTCGCTGCCCGGCGTGAGCCCGGATTCGTCGTTCAACACGGCCGTCAGCTTCGTCGCCAACACCAACTGGCAGGGCTACGCGGGGGAGCAGACCATGAGCTACCTGACCCAGATGGTGGCGCTGGCCGGCCAGAATTTCTTCTCGGCCGCCACCGGCATCGCCGTGGTGTTCGCGCTGATCCGGGCATTCGCGGCCCGCGCCACGGGTTCCATCGGCAATTTCTGGGTCGACGCGACCCGCGCCACGCTGTACGTGCTGCTGCCGCTGTCGCTGCTGCTGGCCGTGCTGCTGATGAGCCAGGGCGTGATCCAGAACTTCGACGCCTACCGCGCCGTCGCCACGCTGGAAGGCGGTGTGCAGACGCTGGCGATGGGCCCGGTCGCCTCGCAGGAAGCGATCAAGCTGCTGGGCACCAACGGCGGCGGCTTCTTCAACGCCAATTCCGCGCACCCGTTCGAGAACCCGACGGCGCTGAGCAATTTCATCGAGCTGCTCGCGATCTTCCTGATTCCCGCCGCGCTGTGCTTTGCGTTCGGCCGCATGGTGGGCGATATCCGCCAGGGCTGGGCCGTGCTGGCGGCGATGACGGTGGTGTTCGTGCTGATGACGCTCGCGGTGTTCGCCGCCGAGCAGGCCGCGCACCCCGCGCTGCAGGCACTTGGCGTGGACCAGGCGGCCGGCGCGCTGCAGTCGGGCGGCAATATGGAAGGCAAGGAAACCCGCTTCGGGGTGAAGGGATCGGCGCTGTTCGTGGCCGTGACCACGGCCGCCTCCTGCGGCGCCGTGAACGCGATGCACGATTCGCTGATGCCGCTGGGCGGCGCCGTGCCGTTGCTGCTGATGCAGTTCGGCGAAGTGATCTTCGGCGGCGTCGGCTCCGGGCTGTACGGCATGCTGGTGTTCGCGATCCTGGCGGTGTTCATCGCCGGCCTGATGATCGGCCGCACGCCGGAATACCTGGGCAAGAAGATCGGCCCCTACGAGATGAAGATGACGTCGATCGCCATTCTCGTCACGCCGCTGCTGGTGTTGTCCGGTACCGCCGTCGCGGTGGTGGCGGAGGCCGGCACGGCGGGCATCGCCAATCCCGGCGCGCACGGTTTCTCCGAGATCCTGTATGCCTTCAGTTCCGCCGCCAACAACAACGGCAGCGCGTTTGCCGGCTTGTCCGCCAATACGCCGTTCTTCAACACGATGCTGGCGATCGCCATGTGGTTCGGCCGCTTCGGCGTGATCGTGCCGGTGCTGGCGATCGCCGGTTCGCTGGCCGGCAAGGCGCGGCTGCCCGTCACGGCCGGCACGATGCCGACCCATGGCGCGCTGTTCGTGACACTGCTGATCGGCGTCGTGCTGCTGGTGGGTGTGCTGAACTACGTGCCCGCGCTGGCGCTCGGCCCGGTCGTCGAGCACCTGCAACTTTTCCACTAAGAGGTTTTCATGGATAGCACCCTGTTCGACCGCCGGCTGTCGGGAGCCGCCGCGCTGGATGCGCTGCGCAAGCTGCACCCGCGCGTGCAGCTCCGCAGCCCGGTCATGTTCGTCGTCTACGTGGGCAGCATCGCCACCACGCTGCTGGCCGCGCAGGCCGCCACCGGCAGCGGCGAAGCCAGCCCCGGATTCATCGCCGCCATCGCGGTGTGGCTGTGGTTCACCGTATTGTTCGCCAACTTCGCCGAGGCACTGGCCGAGGGCCGCAGCAAGGCGCAGGCGGCATCGCTGCGTGCGCTGAAACAGCAGGTCACGGCGAAGAAACTGGCCACTCCGGCATACGGCACCAGCTGGCTGCCGGTACCGGCCAGCGACCTGCGCAAGGGCATGACGGTACTGGTCGAGGCGGGCGACGTCGTGCCCGCCGATGGCGAGGTGATCGAAGGCGTCGCATCCGTCGATGAAAGCGCGATCACCGGCGAATCGGCGCCGGTGATCCGCGAATCGGGCGGCGATTTTTCCTCGGTGACGGGCGGCACCCGGGTCCTGTCGGACTGGCTGGTGGTGCGCGTCGCCGTCAATCCCGGCGAGGCGTTCATCGACCGCATGATCTCGATGGTGGAGGGCGCCAAACGTCAGAAGACGCCGAACGAGATCGCACTGACCATCCTGCTGGTCGCGCTGACCATCGTGTTCCTGGTGGTGACCGTGACCCTGCTGCCGTTCTCGCTGTTCGCCGTGCAGGCTTCCGGCAGCGGCGCGCCAGTGTCGGTGACGGTGCTGATCGCCCTGCTCGTGTGCCTGATCCCCACCACGATCGGCGGCCTGCTGTCGGCCATCGGCGTGGCCGGCATGAGCCGCATGATGGCGGCGAACGTGATCGCCACTTCCGGCCGGGCGGTGGAGGCGGCCGGCGATGTCGACGTGCTGTTGCTGGATAAAACCGGCACGATCACGCACGGCAACCGCCAGGCGGCCGCGTTCCTGCCGGCGCCCGGCGTGACGGAAGAACAGCTGGCCAGTGCGGCGAACCTGGCCTCGCTGGCCGACCAGACGCCGGAAGGGCGCAGCATCGTCGTGCTGGCGCGCCAGCGGTTTGCGATGGACGAACGAGCGCATGAGCTGGTTGCCGCGGGAGCCGAAGAGGACATGGTATTCGTGGAATTCACGGCGCAGACGCGCATGAGCGGCGTGGATATCGGCGAGCGGCAGTTGCGCAAGGGCGCCGCCGATACGATGCGCAGGCATGTCGAGCGGCAGGGCGGCCACTGGCCGGCCGAGGTGGCGCGCCTGGCGGACGACGTGGCGCGCCGCGGCAGCACGCCGCTGGTGGTGGTCGACAGCGGGCGGGTGCTGGGCGTGGTCGAGCTGAAGGATATCGTCAAGGCCGGCATCCGCGAGCGCTTTGCCGAACTGCGCAAGATGGGCATCCGTACCGTGATGATCACCGGCGACAACAGGCTGACGGCGGCGGCCATCGCCGCCGAGGCGGGCGTCGACGATTTCCTCGCCGAAGCGACGCCCGAGGACAAGCTGAAGCTGATCCGCCACCAGCAGGCCGAGGGCCGGCTGGTGGCGATGACGGGCGACGGCACCAACGACGCGCCGGCGCTGGCCCAGGCCGACGTGGCGGTGGCGATGAACACGGGTACCCAGGCGGCCAAGGAAGCGGGCAACATGGTCGACCTGGATTCGAATCCGACCAAGCTGCTGGAAATCGTGGAGATCGGCAAGCAGATGCTGATGACGCGCGGCGCGCTGACCACCTTTTCCATCGCCAACGACGTGGCCAAGTACTTCGCCATCATCCCGGCGGCGTTCGTGGGCACCTATCCGCAATTGAACAGCCTGAACGTGATGGGCCTGGCCAGCCCCGGCTCGGCCATCATGTCCGCCGTGATCTTCAACGCGCTGATCATCGTGTTCCTGATCCCGCTGGCCTTGCGGGGCGTGAAGTACCGGGCGCTGGGCGCCGCCGTGCTGTTGCGCCGCAACCTGCTCGTGTATGGCCTGGGCGGCCTGGTGCTGCCGTTCATCGGCATCAAGCTGATCGACATGGCGCTGGCCGCGCTGCACTTCGCCTGAACGACGTCTGAAAGGAACCCCCATGATTTCCCATCTCCGCCCCGCCGCCACCATCTTCGCCACGCTGACGCTGCTGTGCGGGATCGTCTATCCCGCCGTGGTCACGGGCATCGGCAAGCTGGCCTGGCCGGGCCAGGCCGCCGGCAGTGTCGTCGTCCGCGACGGCCAGGCCGTCGGCTCGCGCCTGATCGGCCAGGCGTTCACGTCGCCGCGCTACTTCTGGGGACGGCCGTCGGCCACCAGCCCGGCGCCGAACCACGGCGCCGCTTCGGCGGGCTCGAACCTGGGCCCCACGAACCCTGCACTGCACGATGCCGTCAAGGGCCGCATCGCGGCATTGCGCGCGGCCGACCCGGGCAATACGGCGCCGGTGCCGGTCGACCTGGTCACCGCGTCCGCCAGCGGCCTGGATCCGGAGATCAGCCTGGCGGCGGCGCGCTACCAGGCCGGCCGCGTGGCGCGCGCTCGCGGCATCGCCCCGGCCGGCGTGGCGGCCCTGATCGAGGATCACGCCGAGCGGCCGCTGTCCGGCTTCCTCGGCGAACCCAGGGTCAACGTACTGGCGCTGAACCTGGCGCTCGACCGCCTTGCGCCCGCTGCGCCGTAATCGTCTACACTGCGCCGCATGATTCCCATCGACAGCCAACGCCCCGACCCGGACGCCCTGCTGGCCCGGGTGCAAGCCGGCGAACAGCGCGACGCGCGCGGCCGGCTGCGCATCTACTTCGGCGCTTCGGCCGGCGTGGGCAAGACTTACGCGATGCTGTCGGCCGCCCGCAAGCTGCAGGCCGAGGGCGTGCGGCCGCTGGTGGGCATCGCCGAAACGCATGGCCGCGGCGAGACGGCGGCGCTGCTCGACGGCCTGGAGGTGCTGCCGCCGAAGCAGGTGGCCTGGCGCGGCAGGATGCTGCCCGAGTTCGATCTCGACGGCGCGCTGGCGTGCCGCCCCGGCCTGATCCTGGTGGACGAACTGGCCCACTCGAACGCGCCCGGCTCGCGGCACCCGAAGCGCTGGCAGGATGTGGAGGAATTGCTGGACGCGGGCATCGACGTGTTCACCACGGTGAACGTGCAGCACCTGGAAAGCCTGAACGACGTGGTCGGCGGCATCACCGGCATCCGCGTGGCGGAAACGCTGCCCGACACGGTGTTCGACCGGGCCGCCGAAGTCGTGCTGGTGGACGTGCCAGCCGATGAACTGCTCGACCGGCTCAGGCGGGGCAAGGTCTACCAGGGCGAGCAGGCCGGGCGCGCCGCCCGCAATTTCTTCCGCAAGGGGAACCTGATCGCGCTGCGCGAACTGGCGCTGCGCCGCACCGCCGACCGCATCGGCGGCGATGTGCAGGCCTACCGCGTGGAACAGGCCATCAGCCCGCTGTGGCAGTCGGGCGTGGCGCTGCTGGCCTGCGTGGGCACTGGAGCGGATGGCGAACAGGTAGTGCGCAGCGCGGCCCGGCTGGCGAGCCAGCTGAACACGGACTGGCATGCGGTGTACGTGGAAACGCCGGCGCTGCAACGCCTGCCGGCCGCGCGGCGCGAGAAGATCCTGCAGGTGCTGAAACTGGCGCAGGACCTGGGCGCCACCACGGCCGTGCTGGCCGGCGACGACATCGGCGCCGCCATTGCCCGCTATGCGCTGGCGCAGAATATCCCAAGGGTGGTGCTGGGCCGTGCCGCACCCGCCTGGCCGTGGCGCACGCCGCACCAGCGGCGCATCGCCGCCGCCGCTCCGGCGCTGGACATTGTCGAAGTCGCTTCCGCCGAGCAAAGTTTCTCCAAAAACGGTGACAGTCACCAATTTACGGGCAACGGAAGTTCCAGAAAAAATGGTGACTGTCACCGTTTTTCGGGGCAGGCTGGGTACGGGCGCTACGTGCTGGCGCTGGCCGCCAGCGGCACCGTCGCGCTGGCGGGCCTGCCGCTGGCGGGCGCACTCGAAGTCACCAACATCGCGATGCTGTTCCTGCTCGCCGTGCTGGTGGTGGCGTTCCGGCTGGGCCGCGGGCCGGCCGTGCTGTGCAGCTTCGCCAGCGTGGCCGCATTCGATTTCCTGTTCGTGCAGCCCACGTTCTCGTTCGCCGTCAGCGATGTCCAGTACCTGATCACGTTCGGCGTCATGCTGGTGGTGGGCCTGATCACCAGCCACCTGACCGCCAACCTGCGCTTCCAGGCGCGGGTGGCGTCGCACCGCGAGGAGCGCGTGCGTGCGCTCTATGAATATGCGCGCGAGCTGACCGGCGTGCTGCAGGGGGAGCAGGTGGTCGAGATCACGCAGCGCACGCTGGCGCAGGCGTTTCGCGCGCGCGTGGCACTGCTGCTGCCGGATGCCGAAGGGCGCCTGGAAGCGGCCGTGCCGCCGGCGTCCGCCGAAGGTGCGGATTCGCCCGATCCGGCCATCGGCCAGTGGGCATTCGACCATGCCGAGGCGGCCGGCATCGGCACGGGCACGCTGCCGGCGTCGCCCTGGTTCTACCTGCCGCTGGTCGCGCCGATGCGCACCCGTGGCGTGCTGGCGCTGCAGCCGGAAGAGCGCCGCTGGCTGCTGATCCCCGAACAGCGCCGCCATCTCGACACGTTCGCCGCGCTGGCCGCGATCGCGCTGGAGCGGGTGCACTACATCGATGTGGCGCAGGAAGCGCTGGTGCAGATGGAATCGGAGCGGCTGCGCAATTCGCTGCTGGCGGCGCTGTCGCACGACCTGCGCACGCCGCTGACGTCGCTGGTGGGGCTGGCCGAGTCGCTGGCGATGTCGAAACCGGCCCTGTCCACCATGCAGATGGACCTGGCGCGCGCGCTGCAGGAAGAAACGGTGCGCATGAGCACCCTGGTGGCGAACCTGCTCGACATGGCGCGCATCGAAAGCGGCGCCGTGCACCTGAACCTGCAATGGCAGGCGCTGGAGGAAACGGTGGGCAGCGCGCTGCGCGCCAGCCGCACGCTGCTGGCCGGGCACCGCATTGCCACGGCCTTGCCGGCCGACCTGCCGCTGGTGCGCTACGACGCCGTGCTGGTCGAGCGGGTACTCGGCAACCTGCTGGAAAACGCGGCGAAATATACGCCGGCCGGCAGTACGATCACGCTGTCCGCGCGGGTCTTTCGCGGCAGCCTGGAAGTCACCGTGGCCGACGATGGCCCCGGCCTGCCGGCCGGCCAGGAAGAAGCGATCTTTGAAAAATTCACGCGCGGCGAACGCGAATCCGCCAAGCCCGGCGTGGGGCTGGGGCTGGCGATCTGCCGCGCGATCATCGAGGCGCACGGCGGCGCGATCTCCGCGCGGCGCGGCGGGGACGGGGGCGCGGCCCTGGTCTTCACGCTGCCGCTGGGGACCCCGCCCGCGCTGCCGGAGGAACCACTGGATGAGCGACAAATTGACCGATAAGTTGACCGACAAGGTGGCCAATAAGCCGACCAGCAAGCTGGCGGACGGGCCGACGCCGACCGCGCTGCTGGTCGAGGATGAACCGCAGATTCGCCGTTTTGTGCGCATGGCGCTGGAGGAAGAGGGCTGGCACGTGCAGGAGGCGGCGACGATGCAGCGCGGCCTGATCGACGCCGGTACCCGCCGCCCCGACCTGGTGATCCTCGACCTGGGCCTGCCCGACGGCGATGGCGTCGACCTGATCGCCGACCTGCGCAAATGGTCGCCGGTGCCCGTGATCGTGCTGTCGGCCCGCGTCGCCGAAGAGCAGAAGATCCACGCGCTCGATGCCGGTGCCGACGATTACCTGACCAAGCCGTTCGGTGTCGGCGAGCTGCTGGCCCGCGTGCGCGCGCTGCAGCGCCGCCGCCGCGCGCCGGAACAGGATGCCGGCGGCGTGGTGCAGTTCGGCGACGTGAAGGTGGACCTGCCGGCGCGCATGGTCACCCGCGGCGGGCAGATGGTGCACCTGACGCCGACCGAGTACCGGCTGCTGGCGGTACTGGTCAACAATGCCGGCCGCGTGGTGACCAATCCCCAGCTGCTGCGCGAAGTATGGGGACCGTCGAACGCCGACAACGGCCATTACCTGCGCATTTACATGGGCCACCTGCGCCAGAAGCTGGAGCGCGATCCCGCCCAGCCGGCACACCTGCTGACCGAGACGGCGGTCGGCTACCGGCTGCTGCTCGCCCCCGGCTAGCGCCCGGCCAGCACTGGCTGGCAACTTTACTTCGCAGCACAGGCCAGCTGCGCCGCCACGCCCGCGCGTGCCGGCGAAGGCCGCACTCACCCTCAATTTTTGAAAGACACCATGAAACGACTGTTTTCAGGCATCTCCCTTGCCGTCCTGTTTGCGACCGGCGCTTCGGCGCAGGTCACGTACAACGTGGCCGGCGTATCCGACTACCGCTACCGGGGCATTTCGCAGACCCGGCTGCAACCGGCACTGCAGGGCGGCGCCGACTGGACGGACGGCGGCGTCTACGTGGGGGCCTGGGCCTCGACGATCAAATGGACGAAGGATGCGGGCGGCGACGGCAGCGTGGAGATCGACGTCTACGCCGGCAAGCGCGGCGAGCTCGCGAACGGTGTCACGTACGATATCGGCGTACTGGGCTATGGCTATCCCTCGAACGGCCTGCATCCGGATGCCGACACGCTGGAGTTCTACGGGCAGCTGGGCTACGGCCCCGCCACGCTGAAGTACTCGCATGCGGCGACCAACCTGTTCGGCTTTGCCGACAGCCGGCACAGCGGCTACCTGGATGCGTCGGTCAACCACGACGTGGGCGGCGGCTGGACCGTCAACCTGCATGCCGGCCGGCAGGAAGTGCGCAACCACGATGCCTCCAGCTACACGGACTGGAAGGCCGGCGTGACGAAGGACATCGGCATCGTTACCGTGGCCGTGGCTTACGTGGGGACCAACGCGGGCAAGGCCGCCTATGCTTCGCCCGTCAACGGCAAGTTTACGGGGCGGGATGCAGTGTTGCTGACCGTATCGAAGGTATTCTGACCGTTGTCGGATCAGCCGCGAACCACGCGGGATAACAGCGCGTCGCGGCTGGCGGCGAGGGTAGCGCCGGGAAGTGCGGCGGAGCCGTCAGTGTCCCGCCGCGGCCAGCGGGGCGGAGCCCTGAAGGCGGCGCCGCAGCAGGTCCTCGGCCATCGCCAGCGCCTTGTCGGGTGCCGCCGGAATATCCGGGATGACGCCCGTGCCTTCCCAGTTGCTCCGGGTGATCGGGCTGATGCTGCGCGCGTCAGGGATCACGGCGAAAAAGTGGTCGCCAAGCCGATAGGGGCGCGCCGGGTGGGCTCCGCCCCAGGTCCGCTCGCCGATCACCGTGGCGCGTTTCAGTGCCTGCATCGTGTAGGCGAAGTCTTCGCCGGCGGACATCGTGCCTGGGCCGGCCAGGATCATCACCGGCTTCTTGCCGCCATAGCGCTTGCCGCCAGGCTTGTCCACCGACCAGAACTGTTTGGCGACGCCGGTCTTGCGGTCCCAGATATCGTTGAGGCGGGTCCGCCCGTCGACGAAATAGCTGACCAGCAAGGCCACCGAGTCCGGTGCGCCACCGCCGTTTTCGCGCAGGTCGATGATGAGGCCATCGGTGTCGGCCAGTTTGTCCATCGCCGCGGCAAACTTTTCCTCCACCAGGAAATGAGGATGGAATGCGGAGAGCTTCAGGTAGCCCACCCTCGGGCCCAGGTGATCCACCTTTTCCACGCCAAGGTCCGACACACGGGCGAACAGGCGCATGGGTAGAGGGGCGCGCTCCTCCCACTCGGCACGCGTGCTGGGAGGAGGTCCGAGCGCGTCGTCGGGCGGAACCATCCCGGGGCTGGATACCACCGCCATGTGCAGGTCCTTCACGACGCCGTGAATATCTTCCGTCAGCTGTCTTGCCAGCTGTTCGCCCTCCGTAATGCCATCGTACTTGCCCTCCTGCTGGCGCTGGCGCAGCACTTTTTCGATCTCCTTGGCCTTGTCGGGGAAGATATAGTTCTCGTTCAGCTTCGCCACCAGCGTATCGAGCGCTTTCGTCCGCATCGCGCGATCGACCACCACCTTCGGCGGTGGATTGACCCGCTCCCAAAGCGGCCGCCACATGGGCTGGGTCGCACCTGCTGCAGCCACTACGCCGACCACGGCCAGCACCAGCAACGACGGTATGACGATCCATTTCTTCTTCATTTTTTCTCCTCCTGGTTGATAACAATGTGTCGTGCCGATCGAACAGGCGTGCGCGATCGGCGGCCTAGTCCACAGGCCATCCAGCTGCTTCATTCAGACTAATTTTGATGACCGGATAACCGTCGGCTGCGAGCTCGCGGGCAGCAAACTGGACATCGCTGCGCCGGGTGGCGGCCCGGCATTACCCGGCCCGGCTACATCTGGCGGAACTGCCGGGTAAAGGCTTCGCTGACGGCCAGGCGCTCGGCCCGGCCCTTCAGGATCACCTCCAGGCCGGCGCCGCGCCCCTCGGGATCATTGCGTTCGATCCGGTCGACTGCCTGGAGGTTGACGATGGCGCTGCGGTGGATCTGCGCGAACTGCTGCGGGTCCAGCTGCTCGAGCAGGGTCTTCAGCGGCAGCCGGATCAGCGCATCGCCTTTCTCCGTCACCACCCGGGTGTACTTCTCGTCCGACTGGAAGTACAGCACTTCGCTCACCATCACCAGCCGCACCGTATTGCCGCTCGATGCCTTGATCCACTTGAGGTACACCGGCGCGGTATCCCGTTCGAACAGCTTTTCCCACACGGCCGGCGGCGGATTTGCGACCGCGCGCGACTTCAGGCGGCGGATCGTCCGCAGCAGGCGCGTGGTGGTCAATGGCTTGACCAGGTAGTCGGATGCGCCGGCATCGAAGGCGGCCAGCGCATGTTCCGCGTAGGCCGTGACGAACACCACCTGGCAGGATTCGGGAATGTGGCGCGCCACTTCCAGGCCGTTCAGGCCGGGCATCTGGATGTCCAGGAACACGATGTCCGGTTTCAAGGCGTCGATGCGCGCCACCGCGTCGATGCCGTTCTCGGCGTGGCCGGCGATCCGCAGTTCGGGCCACAGGCCGCGCAGCTGGTCCGCCAGTTCCGCCCGCAGCAGCGGTTCGTCTTCGACGATCAGGGCGGTCGGCATCAGGCGTCCTTTCCTGCCACGGGCACCGCCAGCACGGCCTTCACACCCCGTGCTTCGCCTTGTCCGCCGCCGGGCTCCACGGACAGGCTGGCCGCGCGCCCGTACAGCAGCG
Organism: Pseudoduganella sp. SL102; assembly: GCF_027856995.1. Classification (NCBI taxonomy): domain Bacteria; kingdom Pseudomonadati; phylum Pseudomonadota; class Betaproteobacteria; order Burkholderiales; family Oxalobacteraceae; genus Pseudoduganella; species Pseudoduganella sp. SL102. The sequence continues at coordinate 6,867,472 of NZ_CP115554.1, read as the reverse complement.
CCAGGCGTTCGGCGATGTTCGCCAGGCCCGTGCCTTGGCCGGCCTGTTCGGTGAGGCCGACGCCGTCATCGACCACGGACACGCACAGCAGCTCGCCATCCCCCTTGTGCTCGCGCTGCGCGCCGACGGTGATCAGGCCCGGCCGGCTGGCCCGCTCCAGGCCGTGCTTGACGGCGTTTTCCACCAGCGAGATCAGCATCGCCGGCGGAAACGGCAGGCTGCGCAAGTCGTCGTCCACGGCGACGTCGAAGCGCAGCCGTTCGCCCATGCGGATACGCATCACCGCCAGGTAGTCGCTGGCCAGGTCCATTTCACGGCCCAGCGTCGAGGATACCGAGCGCATGTCCGGCAGTGCGTTCTGCAGGTAGCCGACCAGGTGGTCGAGCATTTCCTGGGCGGCCTGCTGGTCGGTGCGGATCAGGTACTTCAGGTTGGCCAGGGTATTGAACAGGAAGTGCGGCTCGACCTGGGCCTGCAGGGCCGACAGGCGCGCCTGCAGCGAGGTGCGTTCCAGCTCGCGTTCGCGCCGCGCCGCTTCCAGCACGGCCGCGTGGCGTTCGAGGTGCTGGCGCAGGTGGGCGCACACCGTCTCGGCGGCCTTCAGCGACTGGCCCTGCTGGATCGCGAACCAGGCCAGGCCCGGGCGGCTGCGCAGCTCGATGCGGCAGCTGGGACCCAGCTCGGTCGAGACCCTCACCTCGACATGGCGTCCCAGTACCGGCGGACGCCAGCGGCCCAGCACGATCCGGCCCTTGAACGGGTCATGGGAGAACGCCGGCGGCCCGGCGTAGCCCAGCGCGGTGCCGAGCGCCAGTCCCGACAGGGTTTCGGTGCACAGGTCGAAGGTGGTGTAGGGATTGAACGGGGCATCGATGCGGCGCGTCACCGTGGATGCGATCCACTCGGCGGACAGCGCCGTGCCCTGGTCGCCCAGCCGGGAAAGAAAGCCGCGGGCGATCCCGCTGGACAACAGTGCGAGCCAGGCCATGATCGCCAGCACGACACCGCCGACGATGTACGGATCCAGCTTGCGGACTCCCGCTTCGCCCGGCGCAGGCGTGCCGATATCCATCCCGAGAGGCAGCAGCGCGATCGCCAGCGACACGAACAGCAGCGAACCGGCGTTGAAGCGCAGCGCCGACTGCAGCAGGTAGCGGCGCACCAGGCGGCGCTCGTGCGTAATCTTCGGCACGGGCGGCGCGTTGAATGGCGGGTAAGCGGGAGAGCTCATCGGAATCCTCGTGTTGGACTTGCCCCGCCATTCTAGCGGCGGGCGAGAGGATGATTTCGCCCATGCGACGAATGCCCGTGAATCGGGGAGGAACTCGGCGCCGGCGGGATGAATGCCGCTAACCGGATCGCCGCCGGCGCCTGGCGGCCGATACCCTACTTGCTCAGCACCCGCATCGCCCGCTCCAGCCCGTCCAGGGTGACCGGGAACATGCGCCCGTTCATCAGCTGGCCGATGATCGCGATCGATTGCCGGTACTGCCAGTACTGTTCCGGCTCCGGGTTCAGCCAGGCGAACTTCGGGAAGGCGTGCGTGAAACGGGCCAGCCATTCGGCACCGGCTTCCTCGTTGTTGTATTCGACCGAGCCGCCGGCCTGCAGGATCTCGTAGGGGCTCATGGTGGCGTCGCCGACGAAGATCAGCTTGGTGTCGGGCGGGTACTTGCGCAGCACGTCCCAGGTGGGGAAGCGCTCGGCATTGCGGCGCCGGTTGTTCTTCCACAGGTAGTCGTAGACGCAGTTGTGGAAGTAGAAGAACTCCATGTTCTTGAACTCCGACTTCGCGGCGGAAAACAGTTCCTCGGTGCGCTCGATGTGGTCGTCCATCGTGCCGCCCACGTCGAACAGCATCAGCACCTTCACGTTGTTGCGGCGTTCCGGCTGCATGCGGATATCGAGCCAGCCGGCATTGTTGGCGGTGGCGCGGATGGTCTGGTCCAGCGCCAGTTCCTGCTGGGCGCCATCGCGCGCGAAGCGGCGCAGCCGGCGCAGGGCCACCTTGATGTTGCGGGTGCCCAGCTCCTTGTCGGCGTCGTAGTCCTTGTAGGTGCGCTGGTCCCACACCTTGACGGCCGTGCGACCGCCGCCCTTGCCGCCGATGCGAACCCCTTCCGGGTTGGTGCCCCCGTTGCCGAACGGCGAGGTGCCGCCGGTGCCGATCCACTTGCCGCCGCCTTCGTGGCGTTCCTTCTGCTCCTTCAGCAGTTCGGCCAGCCGGTCCATCAGCTTGTCGTAGCCGAATTTTTCCAGCGAGGCCTTCTGCTCGTCGGTCAGTTCGCGCTTCATGCGCTGCAGCAGCCAGTCCAGCGGGATCGATGCCTTGCCGTCGAACGCACCGTCGATACCCTTGAAATACTGGGCGAAGGCGCGGTCGAAGCGGTCGTAGTGGGCTTCGTCCTTCACCAGCGCCAGGCGCGCGAGGTAGTAGAAATCGTCGAACGATTGCGTGACGACGCCGCGCTCCATCGCTTCCAGCAAGGTGAGGAATTCCTTGATGGTGACGGGGATTTTCGCGTCCTTCAGCGTGAAGAAGAAGTCGATCAGCATGGGCGTGGAGGTTGCGGACGTTGCGGACGTTGCAATAGATAGTCGACGTGCGCGCGGATTTCCGGCCATTCGCCGCGCACGATACTGTACATGACCGTGTCGCGCACGGTGCCGTCGCGCCGGATCCCATGGTGGCGCAGCACGCCGTCCTTCTTTGCGCCGAGCCGTTCGATGGCGGCCTGCGAGGCATGGTTGAAGTTGTCGGTGCGCAGGCCCACCACGGCGCAGCCCAGCGTGTCGAAGGCATGCGCCAGCAGCATGCGCTTGCAGCTGGTGTTGACGTGGCTGCGCTGGCGGCTTTTCGCATACCACGTGTAGCCGATCTCGAGCCGGTCGATGGCGGGTACGATGTCGTGGTAGCTGGTGGTACCCAGGATTTCGCCGGTGGCGGCATCGAGCACGGCGAAGGCCAGCCGGGCAGGGCGCATCTCGAGCGCGGTGGCGATGTAGGCCGCCACGTTGTCCGGCTCCGGCACGGAGGTGATGCGCAGCTTCCACAGCTCGCCGTCGCGGGCGGCCGCGCGCAAGCCGTCGGCGTGGCGTTGCTCGAGCGGCTCCAGGCGCACGCCATTGAACTCCAGCGTGACGGGGCGGACGTCGATCACCGGTTGGTCCTCGCCATGAACACCAGGCGCTCGAACAGGTGCACGTCCTGCTCGTTCTTCAGCAGCGCGCCGTGCAGCGGCGGCACGATCGCCTTGCTGTCGTTGCTGCGCAGCGCCTCGGGCGGGATATCCTCGGCCAGCAGCAGTTTCAGCCAGTCGAGGAATTCGGAGGTGGACGGCTTCTTCTTCAGGCCGGAGACATCGCGCACTTCATAGAACGTCCGCAGCGCCTGCGCCAGCAATTCCTGCTTCAGGTGCGGGAAGTGCACCTTGACGATGGCTTCCATCGTATCCTTGTCCGGGAAGGCGATGTAGTGGAAGAAGCAGCGGCGCAGGAAGGCATCCGGCAATTCCTTTTCGTTGTTCGATGTGATGATGACCAGCGGGCGGTGCTTCGCCACCACCATCTCCCGCGTCTCGTACACGTAGAATTCCATCCGGTCCAGTTCGCGCAGCAGGTCGTTGGGAAATTCGATGTCGGCCTTGTCGATCTCGTCGATCAGCAGCACCACCGGTTCCGGCGCGGTGAAGGCCTGCCACAGCACGCCCTTGACGATGTAGTTGTGGATGTCGCGCACCCGTTCGTCGCCCAGCTGGGAATCGCGCAGGCGCGAAACGGCGTCGTATTCGTACAGCCCCTGCTGCGCCTTGGTGGTCGACTTGACGTGCCATTGCAACAGTGGGCGGTCCAGCGCGGCGGCGACTTCCTCGGCCAGCATGGTCTTGCCGGTGCCCGGCTCGCCTTTCACGAGCAGCGGGCGCTGCAGCGTGAGGGCCGCGTTCACGGCAAGTTTCAGGTCGGCGGTGGCAACATACTGGGCGGAGCCGTCGAATCGTGGGGTCTGGTGGGAGACGGTCATGGAAAAGCTTTCCGTAGCGGACGAAAAAAGCCAGTATACGGTAGTTCCGAGCATGCCAGAACGTACTGGAATCGTGGTGGACGACCGGAAACAGCTGCGCTAGAATCGGCCGCTGGTAGCACGAAAAGCAAGTATTTATGCAAGCAGCAAGGGGACACGGAGACCGCGACGAGAATGAGTCCCCTCCAATTACTCTTTTGGATTCGACTAGCCACCCATGAATAGACTCATAGCAGTATGCCTGCTTGCCGGCGCCACGCAGGCAACCCAGGTCGCCGTCGCCGCGGACGTCGTCGGCAACCCGGCCGCCGCGCCAGCCAAGATCGAAATGTGCATCGGCTGCCACGCCATCCCGGGCTACAAGGCCACGTTCCCCGAAGTGTTCCAGGTGCCGAAGATCGGCGGCCAGAATGCCAGGTACATCGAAGCGGCGCTCAAGGCTTACCAGAAAGGTGACCGCAAGCACCCGTCGATGAAGGGCATCGCCGTCAGCCTGTCCGACCAGGACATCGCCGACATCGCCGCCTATTACGCCAAGCAGAAATGAGGACCACGATGAAGAAAACCCTGCTCGCCGTGGCCTGCTGCATCGCCTCCGCCGCGGTCTCCGCCGCCGGCGGCAACATCAACAACGGCAAGGCCCTGGCCGACAAGTACGCCTGCGCCACCTGCCATGGCAAGGATTACAACTCGCCGATCGATCCGAGCTATCCGAAGCTGGCCGGCCAGCACAAGGATTACCTGGCCCATGCGCTGGTCGCCTACAAGCGCGGCGACGGCCCGAACGGCCGCAACAACCCGATCATGGGCGGGCTGGTGAAGCCCCTGTCGAACAAGGATATCGAAGACCTGGCGGCGTATTTCCACAGCCTGCCGGGCTCGATGGTCATCAAGCGCTGAACGAGAATCAGCAAACTCAGGGGCAGACCCTGATGCCTTTTAGATAATGCCACCCCAGTGCAAAATCCGGGGTCAGACCCGCCGGGTCTGACCCCAGCCTTTCGCGGTTGGGGTGAACGCATGCGCTTTCAATGTGCCGGATGACGCTTAGCGAGTGGCATCAGGACGACCCCATTTTCCAGGCAACTTTCACTGCTGCACGCGGCGCTTCACGGCGTCGATGTACGCATCCCCGTCCGGCGGCAGCCCGCTGCGCTGCGACTTCCAGATCATCTCCCCCAGGCATTCCATGATTTCATGCTGCGCCTCGTGCGTGGAATCGCGCTTTTTCGACAACGCTTCGTAGGCGGCGCGGATGCCGCGCGGAGAATCGATCGAGACCTGCTCGGAAATCGACAGGTGCATCGCCAGGTGCAGGAAGGGATTGGCTTCGCCGCCTTCCACCGAGTAATCGCGGGCCAGTGCCGCATCCACGTCGGCCAGCGCCGTATCGTACTCGGGATGCAGCCGCACCCAGTCCAGCGCCATCGCTTCGAGCGGGGTCAGGATTTCATGGGCGCGGTCCTTGCGGAACACTTCGCAGAAGAAACGGCGGACGTCGTGGGAGGAGGGGGTGAACATGGCTGGCGGAAGGCGTGCATTGTGCGGGGAGGCGCACATTGTACAAAGAAACGCTTGCCGGTGCCGGGCGGTGGAAAGCAGCCGATACCTGCCGATGAAGAAACACGCGCTGGTGGCGGGCGACGAAAAACGGTGTCGGACACCCTGCCGGAGGCAGGATGTCCGACACCAGTGCATCCGGCGGCGCCGGATCGGCGAACGTCAGCGCTTGCCGGACGTCGCCAGCGCCGCGCCGTCGCAACCGACCAACTCCTGTGGCGGCGCCGCCACCGTCTGCTGCTGGGGCCGCTGGCCCTGCTGGCCGCGGCCATGCGGCTGGCGCAGGTAGCGCGACGAATGGCGGCGTTCGCCGTGCGCGGGCCAGGTGAGGAACCTGGATAATTCCTGCAGCGCGCGCTGGTACACCTCGCGCTTGAACTCGATGACCACGTCCAGCGGCACCCAGTATTCGTGCCAGCGCCAGGCGTCGAATTCAGGGTGGTCGGTCAGGCGCAGGTTCACTTCATTGTCGCGCGCGCACATGCGCAGCAAGAACCAGATCTGCTTCTGGCCACGGTAATGGCCGCGGATCTCGCGCTTGATGAAATGGTCCGGTACCTCGTAACGCAGCCAGTCGCGCGTGCGGCCCACGATTTTCACGTGTTCCGGGCGCAAGCCGATTTCTTCCTGCAACTCCCGATACATTGCCTGCTCGGGTGTTTCGCCGTACTTGATTCCTCCTTGCGGAAATTGCCATGAGTGCTCGCGCACCCGCTTGCCCCACCACACCTCGTTATGCGAGTTGAGCAGGATGATGCCGACGTTGGGGCGGAACCCTTCCCGATCGAGCATAGTGCACCTCAAACTTTCTGCGTGCCGACGCAGCCCCCACCTATCTTCTTACATTTTTGCCCATGATTCCGCGTGCCGGCAGCGCCCCCCGGGTAGGGAAGCAGCCGGCGCGACCGCGGTTGAAGGCCGCGGCCTGGCGCGCCGTTGAACGCGCGGTTGGCCACGCAGTTGCGCAGATTGTATAAATGATGGATGCATCAGCCAGCTAATCCTTTAAAATTAGGTTGATTATAACCCTCTCTTTTTGAAAAGAATTCACAGATATGCGTGCGTCACGGTTTTTTATTTCCACACTCAAAGAGGCGCCTTCCGACGCCGAAATCGTCAGCCACAAACTGATGATGCGGGCCGGCATGATCAAGCGGCTGGGCTCGGGCATCTACACGTACATGCCGATGGGCCTGAAGGTGATCCGCAAGGTCGAGGCGATCGTGCGCGAGGAGATGAACCGCGCCGGCGCCATCGAGCTGCTGATGCCGCTGGTCCAGCCGGCCGAGCTGTGGCAGGAAACCGGCCGCTGGGACAAGATGGGGCCGGAACTGATGCGCGTAAAGGACCGGCATGGCCGCGAGTTCGCGATCCAGCCCACGTCCGAGGAAGTGATCACCGACGTGGTGCGCAGCGAGATCAAGTCGTACCGCCAGCTGCCGTTGAATTTTTACCACATCCAGACCAAGTTCCGCGACGAGCGCCGTCCCCGCTTCGGCCTGATGCGCGGCCGTGAATTCACGATGAAGGATGCGTACTCGTTCGACCGCGACCTGGAAGGCATGCAAAAGTCCTATCAGGTCATGTTCGATGCGTACACGAAGATCTTCACGCGCTTCGGCCTGAAGTTCCGTGCCGTGGCGGCCGACAACGGCGCCATCGGCGGTACCGGTTCCCATGAATTCCACGTGATCGCCAGCACCGGCGAAGATGCGCTGGTGTATTGCCCCACCTCCGACTACGCGGCCAATATGGAAGCGGCCGAGGCGGTAGCGTCGGGCACGCGCGCCGCGCCTTCCGCCGAGCTGGTGAAGACGGCCACGCCGAAGGCGGCCAAGTGCGAGGACGTGGCGAAACTGCTGGGCATCGACCTGTCGAAGACGGTGAAGACGATCGCGCTGACGGTGGAAACCGAGACCGACGGCAAACTGGATAAACAGTATTTCATGCTGCTGCTGCGCGGCGACCATGAGCTCAACGAGATCAAGGCGGCGAAAGTGCCGGGCCTGCAGGGTGCCTACCGCTTCTCCACCGAAGCGGAAATCGCCGAAGTGTACGGCTGCAAGCCGGGTTACCTGGGCCCGATCGGCACCAAGGCCCCGGTCACGGTGGTAGCCGACCGGACCGTGGCCAACATGGCCGACTTCGTCACCGGTGCGAACGAGGAAGATTTCCACTTCACGGGCGCCAACTGGGGCCGCGACGTGGCCGAGCCGCACGTCACCGCCGACCTGCGCAACGTGGTCGAGGGCGATCCCTCGCCGGATGGCAAGGGCACGCTGGCGATCGAGCGCGGCATCGAAGTAGGCCACGTGTTCCAGCTGGGTACTGCGTACTCGGCGGCGATGAACGCCACCTTCCTCGATGAAAACGGCAAGCCGGCACCGCTGCAGATGGGTTGCTACGGCATCGGCGTGACGCGCATCCTGGGCGCGGCGATCGAGCAGAACTTCGACGACAAGGGCATCATCTGGCCGACCTCGATCGCGCCGTTCGAGCTGGTGCTGTGCCCGATGGGTTACGACCGCAGCGAACTGGTGAAGGAAGAGACCGAGAAGCTGTACGCGGCGGCCCTGGCGGCCGGCATCGACGTGATCGTCGACGACCGCGGCCTGCGCCCGGGCGCCATGTTCGCCGACTGGGAACTGATCGGCGTGCCGCACCGCGTGGTGATCGGCGACCGTGGCCTGAAGGATGGCAACCTGGAATACCAGGGCCGCCGCGATACCGAGGCCACCAGCGTGCCGGTGGCGGACATCGTGGCCTTCATCAAGGCCCGAGTGCAGCAATAATGAAGGTGGGCCGGGAAAGGCGCCGCTGGTGGGCGCGCCCCTTGCGCTGGTGGCACACGGTGGCCTTCGCCACCGGCGTGCTGTGCGCGCCTTTCGGCTTTGCCGGCAACCAGAAAGAGGAATCGCTGGCCGACTCGGTGCGGCTGGCGCTGTCCAACGCGATCCTCGATGCCCGTCCACCCAAGCCCGCGTTCACCAATCCGGCCGACCAGGCGCGCTACGAGGCCTGGCTGGCCGACATGTCAGGGCGCCTGGCGCGCAAGCTGCCCGACGAGATGCATCGCCGCGAATTCCTGGAAACCGTGTGGTACGAGGCGCGCCGCGCCGGCCTCGAGCCTTCGCTCGTGCTGGGGCTGATCCAGGTGGAGTCGGCGTACCGCAAGTACGCCGTGTCGATCGTGGGCGCGCGCGGCTACATGCAGGTGATGCCGTTCTGGACCAACGTGATCGGCGACCGCGACCGCCGCAAGCTGTTCAACATGCAGACCAACCTGCGCTATGGCTGCGCGATCCTGCGCATGTACATCGACATGGAACGGGGCGACCTGTTCCTGGCGCTGGGGCGCTACAACGGCAGCCGCGGCAAGCCGGCCTACCCGAACGCGGTGCTCAAAGCCTGGAATAACTGGCGCTGAGCCGGTACCGCCGGCGGTTCCTGTCATGCGGAAACCGCCGGCGTTTCTTCTGTTGCTCTTCCTGTCATGCCGGCTTGTCAGCCGAATACCTGGAACTCGATGCCGTCCTGCGCCGAGGCCACCAGGGAAGCGCGGTGCTCGGCCGACTCGCTGAATTCCACCAGCACGCTGGCGCGCGACACGCCTTTTTGCAGCGCACCCAGCCAGAATGCCTCGCCGCCGACATCCGGCGCGCGGTGCAGCACGTTGGCGTACAGCGCCGTGACGAAGGCGGCATCGCCCAGGTTCGCGCCATAGTGTTGGGCGAACTCGGCGGAACCCACGAACTGGGCCGCCACATCCGCCAGCGTGGCGCCGTTGTCCAGGCCCGCGATCCAGAAGCCCAGCCCTTCCTGGTCCGGCAGGCGGTCGAACGCCGCCTGGTACAGCCGGTACGCCTGGCCGGCATGGCCGTCGAGGTCGAGCGCCACCGCGCCGTTCTGGAATTCGATGCGCTCCACGTCCACCAGCGTGATCGTGGTGCCTGTCGCCGCATTGCGCAGGTGCCAGCCACCTTCGAAGCTGGCCAGGTCGAACTGTTCGCGCACGCCGCCCACCAGCACGGTGTCGAGCCCCGTGCCGCCATCGAAGCGGTCATCGCGATGCAGCGGCAGCGTGAAGCGGTCGTTGCCGGGAGTGCCGCTCAGTGGCAGCGTGTCGACCACGGTCACCGCGGCGCTTGCGCCGGAACCGAGCGTGACCTTCAGTGTCGCATCCGGATTGGCCGACAGGTCGTCCAGCAGGTGCACGCGCAGCAGGGCCTTGCCATCCGCGCCCAGCGTGACCGTGCCCTCCAGGCCCCCGGCCACGCGGTCCGCATCGATGCCGCTGATCGTGTAGGTCAGCTCCGGCCCGCCCTTCATCGCGCTGCCGGTCACGTCGAACTCCGCCCAGCCATTCTCGCTGGCCACGGCAGCACGGGCGGCGATCGTGTAGCTTTGCGCCGTGCCGCCGCTGTCGCGGATGAAGGCGCTTCCCGAGTTGTCGCGGATCGATGCGTCGATGCTGCCGTCGGGCAGTTCGATGACCAGCTGGAAGGTTTCCGTCGCCCCCTCCGCCGCGTGGTCCTGCACCAGTGGCACCGTGACGCGCTGTACCACGTCACCCGCGCCGAATGTCACCACGCCCCTGGCGGCGACATAATCGCTGCCGGCGCGCGCGGTGCCGTCCGCGGTATGCCAGGAGAACGTCAGCGGCGACGTGGCCGGGCGGTCCAGTACCACGCTGAACGTGGCCGTGCCATGGGCTTCATCGACGGTGACGTCGCGCACGGACGCGGCCGGAATCCTGCTGATGGAAGGGTCGCCTTCGGTGACGGTGAAGCTGGCCAGCGTCGCACCCGCCGCGGTCGACAGGTTGTGCGGGGTGGCGAGCGCCAGCTCGTAAGCCTTGTCCGCCACGAAGGGCGAGCCCTCGCCGACCGGCACGCGCACCGTCTGCAGCGTGGTGCCCGGTTCGAATTCGACGCTGCCGACGAAGCGGACCGTCGCCTTCGTCTGCGCATCCAGCAATACCAGTCCGGCGCTCACGCGTTCCGGCGCGGCTGCCGACAGGGTCAGCGTGAACTCGGCATAGCCTTCGTTGCCGCCCACCGTCACGCTGCCGGCGGTCAGCGCCGGCGTGCTGGCCGCCGGCAGGTCGCTGCGGCCGATCCACGCTTCGCCGGGCGTCGTGCTGACCACCACGAACCCGGCGCCGGGCCCGGTGGGATTGGTGGCAAGGTGCAGCTGGAACATCTCGGCCTGTTCGGCCAGCGCATCGTCGCGCAGCGCAACGGTCACGTACTTGACCTGCTCGCCCGCGGCGAAATGCACGGTGCCCCACCCGGCCTGGTAGTCGCCGCCGAGCGGATCGGCAACGGCGCTGCCATCCCCGGTGGCATAGCGCACCGAGACGGGCGCGTCCACCGGCTTGTCGAGCGTGACCGCGAAAGTCACCAGCCCCGCCGTTTCATCGACCGATACCGTGCCCACGGAAAGCAGCGACTTGACGATGCCGTTTGCCATCATGTCGTTGTCGAGCACCGTCCCGGTGGCACCGGAACGTTCGGCGCGGGCGCCCGACACGGCGGAAGTCTCGAGCACGATGTTGCGGGCATCGCGGACGCCGGTATCGTCCGCGATGGGCAGGCGGATCACATGCTGGGTCGCGCCGGCGGGAATCGTTACCCTGGACTCGGCGACCAACTGGCCGGGATTGTCCGCCGCATAAGCCTTGTAGCTGAAGCTGACCGCGCCGGCGCTCGGCGCACTCAGCGTTGCCACGAACTCCAGGTAGCCCTTGCCTTCGTCGGTCACCACGTCCGCGATGCGCAGGTAGGGCGACAGGGTAGCGGCCTCCTGGCCGCCCAGCAGGGCCTGGCCGACCGCGTCGCCGACCGTCACCGTGCGGGCGCCCGGGCCATGCAACGCGCCGAGCCGCAGGCCGAACCATTCGGCGCCCTGCGCGTCCGCGGCGGCCAGCGGGATTGACACGACCTGCGTGGTTTGCCCGGCGGCGAAATGCAGCGTGCCGGCCTTGGCCATGTAATCGCCGCGCACGCCGGCATACGCGCTGCCGTTGATGGTGTCGTAGTCGACACTGAATGGCTGGGTGATGGCCCGGTCCAGCGTGATGGTGAACGTAGCGAAATGGGTGGAGCGGTCGACCTGGATATCGCCAACCGACAGCGTGGGCGGCTGGGCAACGTCGATGGGGGCGGAAACTTGGCTGGACACGGCATCTCCTTTGTCTTGTGGGGATGCCATCATCGATAAAAATAAGCTTTTTGGCAACTTATTAAATGCAAGTTGTCATCAGCCGGAGCAAAGAAGCGGCCTGGAAAGCGGCGCTGAAGGCGAACAGCGCCAAACGCAACGACAAAGCCTGCTTAGTGACAAGGCCTGCTCAGCGACGATGCCTGTTTAAAGCGAACAGCGCCAAAAAAAATGCCCCGGTGTTTTCACGCCGGGGCGATTACAACCGGGCTGGCCGGTACATGGTCAGCTCAGGTGATCGGAAATCAGCTTCGTCATTTCAAACATGGAAACCTGGGCCTTGCCGCCGAAGACAGCTTTCAGCTTGTCGTCCGCGTTGATCATGCGGCGGTTGGCAGCGTCCTGCAGGTTGTGCTTCTTGATGTATTCCCAGACTTTCTTCGTGACTTCCGTGCGTGGCAGCGGGGAGGCGCCAACTACCGGAGACAGCTGTGCGGACGGAGTCATCTCTTTCATGAATGCTGCATTGGGCTTGCGTGCTGCGGGTTCTGCCTTTTTCGCTGCCGGCTTGGCTGCAGCTTTCGCTGGAGCGGCGGCCTTCTTTGCCGGAGCCGCTTTGGTCGCGGCTTTCTTGGCAGGTGCTGCCGTGGATTTCTTGGCTGTTGCCATATTCGAGCCTCCTTAACAAACACAGGGAAATTTGCGCACTACAATCGCACGGCTAATATTGGTGGGCTTTTTACAAGGATGCAAGCGTTTTTCGTCTTATTTGTGGGAAACGGCACGTAAAGAAAGGTTAATAATGGCAAAAACCGCCGCTGGGCTTGCGCACAGGGCGGTTAGAAGGAAGAAACGCCCGTGGTATCAGGCTTTGCGGGCGCGGAACACAGTCGCCGGGACTGTGCTGCAACGTGGTCAGGGCAAGGCGCGGCGACGCAGACAGTACTCAGGTACGGCAAGTCGCCGCGCCGCCGCCATGGCCGCGTTTCAGCGCAGGCCGATTAGCGCATGCCCGGCATCATGCCCTTCATGGAGCGCATCATCTTCATCAGGCCGCCGCCCTGCAGTTTTTTCATCATCGTCTGCATCTGCTCGAACTGGTTCAGCATGCGATTGACTTCCTGCACCTGCACGCCGGCGCCGGCTGCGATGCGGCGCTTGCGGGCCGCCTTGATCAGGTCGGGCTTGGCGCGTTCGGCCGGCGTCATCGAATCGATGATGCCGACCATGCGGCGCACCTGCTTTTCCGCCTGGTCCATGTTGGCGTTGCCGGCCGCCTGCTGGAACTGCGCCGGCAGCTTGTCGACCAGGCCGGCCATGCCGCCCATCTTCTTCATTTGGCCCAGCTGCGCCTTGAAGTCGTTCATATCGAACTTGCCGCCCGCCTTGACCTTCGCGGCCAGGTCCGCCGCCGCTTTCGCATCGACGCCCTTGCGCGCTTCTTCCACCAGCGCGAGGATGTCGCCCATGCCGAGGATACGGTTGGCCATCCGCGCCGGATCGAACGCTTCCAGGCCGTCGAGTTTTTCGGACACGCCGGCGAACTTGATCGGCTTGCCGGTGATATGGCGCACGGACAGCGCCGCGCCGCCGCGTGAATCGCCATCGAGCTTGGTCAGCACGATGCCGGTCAGCGGCAGCGCGTCGTTGAAGGCCTTGGCCGTGTTGATCGCATCCTGGCCCAGCATGGCGTCGACCACGAACAGCGTCTCGACCGGCTTCACCGCGCCGTGCACGGCGGCGATTTCCTTCATCATCTCTTCGTCGATGCCCAGGCGGCCGGCGGTGTCGATGATCAGCACGTCGTGGTAATGCTTCTTCGCCCAGTCCAGCGCGGAGAGGGCGATGTCCACCGGCTTGTCCTGCGCGGTGGACGGGAAGAAGTCGGCGCCGGCCTGGCCGGTCACGGACTGCAGCTGCGCGATCGCCGCGGGGCGGTACACGTCGGCCGAGACGGTCAGCACTTTTTTCTTCTTCTGCTCGCGCAGGTACTTGGCCAGCTTGCCGACGGTGGTGGTTTTACCCACACCCTGCAGGCCGGCCATCAGGATGATCGCCGGCGGCTGCTGCGCGAAGCTCAGTTGCGCCGCTTCGGGGCCGAGGTCGGCGCCCATCAGCGCACCCAGCTCGCGCTGCACCACGCCCACCAGCGCCTGGCCCGGCGACAGCGAACCCACCACTTCCTCGCCCAGCGCTTTTTCCTTCACCTTGCCGATGAATTCGCGCACCGCGGGCAGCGCCACGTCGGCCTCGAGCAGGGCAAGGCGTACTTCGCGCAGCATCTCGGCGGTGTTGGCTTCGGTCAGGCGGGCCTCGCCGCGCATGGTCTTGACGACCTTGGCGAGGCGTTGAGTCAGATTGTCTAGCATGTCGGGTGATCAGTAAGAGAGGCGGGCAGCTGCCCGGAAACCGTGCCATTTTACATGAGTGCGGAGGGCGCGGGTCCGGCGCGGGGAAGCCGGCGATGCTCTCCAATTGTCACAGCCGTGCACACTCCATGAGAACATTTGTCATTTCTGATTGACAACTATTCAAGGCGCCTGCATCGTGCTCGTTCACTTCAATCTCACCATCATGGGGAGCATCATGAGCAGCATACATAGCGGCGGTGCAGCGGTACGGCAGGTAGACCCGGAAAGCCGGGAAGAGGGCTTTGCCTTCACCGCCTCGGGCAGCGAGTATTTCCGGATCTGGATCGTCAACCTGTTCCTGTCGGTCGTCACGCTGGGCATCTATACGGCCTGGGCCAAGGTGCGGCGCAACCAGTATTTTTACGCCAACACGCGGCTGGCCGGCGGCGGCTTCGAGTACCATGCCAAGCCGCTCGCGATCCTGAAGGGGCGCGCCATCGCCGGCCTGCTGATTGGCGGCTACAGCCTGGCGTTCAAGCTGTCGCCGGTGGCCGGTTTCGCCATGGTGGCGTTGATGTGGGCGGTGATGCCATGGCTGCTGTGGAAAAGCCTGCAGTTCGCGCTGTATAACAGCAGCTACCGCGGCATCCGCTTCGGCTTCGGCGGCACGGCGAAAGAAGCCTACCTGTATTTCCTGGTGCTGCCACTGCTCGGCGTGCTCACCCTGGGCCTGCTGTATCCGTTCGCGCACCAGCGGGTCAAGCGCTTCCAGCACACCAGCAGCCGCTTCGGCAATGCGCCGTTCTCGTTCGACGCGGCAGTGGGCAGTTTCTACAAGGCCTACCTGGGGCTGTTCGCTGTCTGCGTGGCGGCGGTCGCCGTGGTCGCGATCGTGCTGACGACATCTTTCAAGGCCGACTGGATCGCCATGGTCGTATTCGGTCCGCTGGTCCTTTACCCCTTCATCCTGTGCGCTGGCTGGGTATTCATGACGGTGCTGCAGAACCTGGTCTGGAACCATACGCAACTGGGCGACCATGCCTTCCGCTCCACGATGCGGGTCACGCGCATTGCCGGCATCTACATCACCAACCTGCTGGCGATCATCTTCACGCTGGGCCTGTTCATACCGTTCGCCACCGTGCGCGCCATGAAGTACCGCCTGGAATGCACCTCGCTGATCGTCAATGGCAACCTGGACGACTTCGTGGCCGGCCAGCAGGCGCAGGTCAGCGCCATCGGCGACGGCGCGGCCGACCTGGCCGACTTCGACCTGGCGCTGTAAGGCATGGAGACGGGCCTGGCCGGCAGCTATTTCGATGGCACCACGTCGCGCGCGCACCGTGTCACGCTGGCCGTGCGCGACGGCGCCGTGCACCTGGAGGGCGACGTCGAACGCAGCACGCCGCTGAGGGAGATGCGCGTGGCCGAGCGGATCGCCCATGCACCGCGCAAGCTGACGTTCCCCGACGAAGCCACCTTCGAGGCGGACGACCAGGCGGCGCTCGACACGCTGCTGCACGCCACCGGCCACCGCGACAGCATGGTGGTGCGTGCACAGCAAAGCTGGCGCGGCACGCTGGTGGCGCTGTGCGTCACGAGCTGCGTGCTGGTGCTGGGCTACCTGTTCGTGCTGCCGGCCGGCGCCGACCTGCTGGCGCACAACCTGCCCGTAGCGGTCGAGCGCCAGATGGGCAAGGGCACGCTGGCGCTGCTGGACCGGCACGTGTTCTCGCCGAGCCGGCTGCCCGCGGTGCGGCGCGGCGAACTGGCGGCGCGCTTCGCGCAGCTGGTGCCGCCGGGCACGACCGACGGACTGGCCGGCGGGCCGGCGCCTGCGTGGCAACTGGTGTTCCGCAAGAGCCGCATCGGCCCGAACGCGTTTGCGCTGCCCTCCGGCCACATCGTGATGACCGACGAGATGGTGGAATTGCTCGGTGACGATGGCGCCGTGATGGCCACGCTGGCGCACGAACTGGGCCACCTGCATGGCCGCCACCTGACACGGCGGCTGATCCAGGGTTCCATCGTTGCCGCAGCCAGCCTGCTGATCTCCGGCGACGCCAGCTCGCTGGTGGCCGGCCTGCCGGCGCTGGCGCTGGACCTGCATTATTCACGCGATGCGGAACGCGAGGCCGACGATTACGCCGTCGCGCTGCTGGAGAGGAACGGCTTGCCGCTGGCGCACATGGAGAAAGTGTTTTCAGCGCTGCAGGGCCTGCAGGAGGAAGGCATCCAGGTGCCAGCCTACCTGTCCAGCCATCCCGATACGGCCGAACGGCTGGCGCGCGTGCGCCAGCATGGTCGCTACAAGCAATGAATTCCTCGCGTTCGAACGGCAGGGCTTGCTATGATGGCCCCGCTGTTCAAACAATCGGGGAGACGCGGATGAAGCTGAAGTCGATGGTGGCAATGGTGGTAACGGCGGGCATGGCGCTCGGCGCGGTCCAGGGTGCGCAGGCGCAGGACGTGGTCAGGCTGGGCAACCTGAAGTTCGCCCACTACGGGGCGGTTTCCTATATCAAGGAAATCGCGCCGAAGTGCGGCATCAAGGTCGAGGAGCACGTGTTCGCCAAGGGGCTGGACGTGATGCAGGCAATCATTGCCGGTGAACTCGACGTGGGCGCCACGGCGTCCGAGGCGGCCATCTCCGGCCGCGCCGGCGGGGCGCCGATCTACGTGGTGGCCGGCTTCGCCAAGGGCGGCGCGCGGCTGGTCGGCCGCACCGACCTGGCCATGAAGTCGATCAGGGACCTGAAAGGCAAGCGCGTGGGCGTCACGCGCGGCGGCATCCAGGAAGTGCTGCTGCTGGCCGAGCTGCAGCAGGCCGGGCTCACCGCTTCCGACCAGCCGGGCAAGGACGTGCGCCTGGTGTTCCTGGCCTACGCCGACCTGAACCAGGCGCTGCTGGGCAAGAACATCGACGCGATGATGCAATCCGAACCCCAGTCCTCGCAAGCCATCAACAAGGGCTTCGGCAACGAGATCATGAAGCCGTACAACACGCCGATCGGCGAGCCAGTGCGCACCATGGTGATGACGGAAAAATTCTACAAGGAGCGCCGGCCGGTGGCCGAGAAATTCATGCGCTGCTTCGTCGAAGCGACCAGGACCTTCATCGACAACAAGGCCGTGGCCGAAAAATATGTGCGCGAAGTGGTGTTCAAGGGGCAGATCACCAAGGACGATTTCGAGGACGCGATCGGCAATTCACCCTATGTGCACGACATTTCGGTGGAACACATCCAGACCACGACCGACGTGATGGTGAAGACCGGCGTCGGCCGCATGAGCCGGCCGCCGGTGGCAAAGGACTGGGTCAAGACCGACCTGCTGGAGGGGGCCCGCAAGAGCCTCGGCATCAAGTAAGGGGGCGGCATGGCGCGCATCGACTGGCGGGAAGCCGGCATCGGCATGGTGGTGCCGGTGGTCCTGATCGCCGCATGGCAGCTGTTTTCCAGCATGGGGTGGGTCAATCCCCAGGTGCTGCCGTCGCCCTGGGCGGTGGTGACGAAGTGGGTCGAGTACCTGCTGCCGCTGCAGCCGCACGACCCGGCCACGCAATCGTGGCTGGCGTGGGCCTTTTCCGGGGAGCTGATCCACGATTCGCTGGGCTCTCTATATAGAGTGGCGGTCGGTTTCCTGATCGGTGCCGGGCTGGCGCTGCCGATCGGCCTGTCGATGGGCGCCAGCCCGCGCGTGTATGCCTGGCTCAATCCCCTGGTGCAGCTGCTGCGGCCGATTCCGCCGATCGCCTATATTCCGCTGTCGATCCTGTGGTTCGGCCTGGGCAACCCGCCGGCCGTGTTCCTCATCGCGCTGGGCGCGTTCTTCCCGGTGCTGATGAACACGATCGCCGGGGTGCGCCAGGTCGACGGCATCTATATCCGCGCGGCGCGCAACCTGGGCGCCTCGGGCAGCACGCTGTTCCTGCGCGTGATGCTGCCGGCGGCCGTGCCGTATATCCTGTCGGGCGTGCGCATCGGCATCGGCACGGCGTTCATCGTCGTCATCGTGGCCGAGATGATCGCCGTCAGCAACGGGCTGGGGTTCCGCATTACCGAGGCACGCGAGTACTTCTGGTCCGACAAGATCATTGCCGGCATGCTGACCATCGGCGTGATCGGGCTGGCCATCGACGTGGGCGTGAACCGCCTTAACAACCACCTGCTGCGCTGGCACCGCGGCCTGGAGAACTGACATGGACCTGGAAAAGAACGATGCGCACATCGTCGTATCGGGCGTGAGCAAGGTGTTCGCCACCGGTGGCGGGCGCGAAGTCGTGGCTTTGCAGGATATCGAGCTGGCCATCCCGCGCGGCCAGTTCGTCTGCCTGCTGGGCCCTTCCGGCTGCGGCAAGTCGACCTTGCTGAACGCGGTGGCCGGCTTCGCGCTGCCTTCCACCGGCACCATCACGGCCGACGGCCAGCCGGTCACCGCGCCCGGCCCCGAGCGGGGCATGGTGTTCCAGGAATATGCGCTGTTCCCGTGGATGACGGTCGAGGACAACATCGCCTTCGGCCTGGAAATCAAGGGCCAGCCGAAAGCGGCGATCCGCGCCACCGTCGACAAGCTGCTGGCGATGCTGTCGCTGGCGGACTTCCGGCAGCGCTATCCGAAGGACCTTTCCGGCGGGATGCGCCAGCGCGTGGCGATCGCCCGCGTGCTGGCCCTCGATTCGCCGATCATGCTGATGGACGAACCGTTCGGCGCGCTCGACGCGCTCACCCGCCGCAACCTGCAGGACGAGCTGCTGCGCATCTGGTCCGAACTGAAGAAGACGATCATCTTCGTCACCCATTCGATCGAGGAAGCGATCTACCTGGCCGACCGCATCGTGGTGATGACCTACCGGCCCGGCACGATCAAGCGCGACATCCTGGTCGACCTGCCGCGCCTGCGCGACCCCGCCGGCGCCGATTTCAATGGCTTGAAGCGCGAGCTGGGGCAGCTGGTGATGGAAGAGCAGCAGCGGCATCACCACGACGAGCTGCGGCTGGCGGCGGTGGATTAGCGTTGGCCCTGGTGTCGGACATTTTTTCTGGATGGTGTTTCCAGAAAAATTGTCCGACACCGGTTTTCGCATGATCGGCGCGATCGGCAGGCTCCAGGAAAACCGGTGTCTTACCATTTTCCCTTGGAAAATGGTGTCAGACACCGGACTTCGGCGCTTTTGCCCACCGGTCGGCATGGCCGCGTTAGTGTAAACTGCGCGGATGCAGACCATTCTCTTGATCGCAGCCGCGCTGCTGTACATCGTGTGCGCCCTGTTGCCTGCCGCGAAGGCCAGGCCGATTGCCGCCGGCACGGCGCTGGCCTGGCTGGTGCATGGCGCGGGCCTGTGGATGGATGTGGTGGTGCCTGGCTCGCTGCGCCTCGGCTTCGCGGCGATGCTGTCGTCCGCCCTGTGGATCTCGGTGGGCGCCTACTGGATCGAGAACCGCAATTTCTCGCTGGATGGCTTGCGCCGCATGGTGATGCCGTGCGCCGCCATCGCCTGCGCGCTGCAGGCCCTGTTCCCCGGCGCGCTGATAGCGCTGGCAGGGCGCTCGCCGATGTTCGGCTGGCATATCGCGATCGCCACGCTGGCCTACAGCACGCTGACGATCGCCGCCTTCCATGCCGTGCTGATGGCCTTGCAGGAATCGCGGCTGCACACCCGCAGCGAACAAGTCACGTTCCTGTCCGCCGCGCTGGACCAGTTGCCGGCGCTGCTGACGATGGAAAAGCTGCTGTTCCGCCTGATCGGCTTCGGCTTCGCGCTGCTCAGCCTCACTGTCCTGTCCGGTATCGTCTTTTCCGAGCAGCTGTTCGGCCAGGCGCTGAAATGGGACCATAAATCCGTGTTCACGCTGCTGTCGTGGGTACTGTTCGCGGCGCTGCTGGCCGGCCGGCACTTTCGCGGCTGGCGCGGCAAGACGGCGCTGTCGTTCACGCTGGCGGGATTCGCCACGCTGCTGCTGGCCTACGTCGGCAGCCGTTTTGTTCTGGAAGTAGTGCTACACCGAGGTTTCGCATGACACGTATCCTGTTCTGGCTGGCGCTTGCGCTGCTGGTGTATTTCGCCATCCGTTCCAAGCTGAAGGCGTCGCAGCGGCGGCAGCAGCAGCAGTGGGAGCAGCAACAGCGCGAGCAGCAGCGCCAGGCGAATGCTTCGACTTCGCGGCAGGTGACACCGCCCGAAGCCATGCTGTGCTGCGCCCATTGCGGCGTGCATTTCCCGGCATCGGAGAACGTGCCCGCCAACGGGCGCGATTACTGCAGCCCCGCGCACGCGCCGCTGAAATGAACCGGCGGTCCGCGCAACGGCCGGAACACAGGTGATCGACAGGTGATCGACAGGTGATCGACAGGGGATTCAGTGCGGGGGCGCAGGCGGCCGGCGCGTTGCCGGCGCTGTCCCCGGCGGCCCGCGACACGTTCTGGCGCTCGCTGCAAACGCTCAACGCCACGCGCGTCGTCATTGCGCTGGTGCTGCTCGCCTACCTGAGCTTCGACAGCCGCGGCCTGCCATCGACCGGCGGCTTCCTGTACGCGCAAACCTGCGCGTTCTACCTGTTCCTGGCGGTCCTGTTCGCGCTCACGGCGGCCTGGTGGCGCCGCCGGTTCATGCTCCAGCTGCTGTCCCAGGTCACCTGCGACCTGGTCGTCATCTCGCTGTTGTATACAGCGGGTGGCGGCGTGCGCAGCGGCCTGGGCATTCTGTACCTGTTCCCGCTGGCCGGGTGCGCGATCCTTGCGCCGCTGGTGCTGGCCCTGTTCTGGGCCTCGCTGGCGTCGCTGTTCATGCTGGCCGACAGTATCTGGCGGGCGCTGGAAGGCGATGGCGACAAGGCCGTGCTGCAGGCCGGCCTGTATGGCGCGGCCTTCTTTGCCGCCGTGCTGGTGGTGAACCGCATGGCGGCGCGGCTGATCAACCAGGAAGAGCTGGCGGTACAGCGCGGCATCGAGATCGGCGTGCAGCAGGCCGTCAACCGGCTGGTGATGTCGCAGGCGGGCGATGGCATCGTGGTGGTCGGGCCGAATGGCGAACTGTTGGCCGGCAACCCGGCGGCGCGCCAGATGCTCGGCCTGTCCGGCGCGCTGGGGCTGCGGCTGGGCGCGATGCCCTCGCTGCATCCGGTCGCGCAAGCCTACGAGGACTGGCGCGCCGACCCGGCCCGCCATACCGTCTACGTGACCGTCAAGCCGTACACCGATCCCGCACTGCAGGACCCGACCACGGCGTGGAGCGTGCGGGCCGACCTGGCAGCGCACCTGAAAGTGCGTTTCGCGGCCGCCGACACGATGGCACTGGGCACCGAGCGCAACGTGATCTTCCTGCAGGATGTGACGGCCATCGAAAACCAGGCGCAGCAGCTGAAGCTGGCGTCGATGGGCCGGCTCACCGCCAGCATCGCGCATGAGGTGCGCAACCCGCTGTCCGCGATCGGCCATGCCAACTCGCTGCTGGCCGAGGACTTGGATACGCCGGTGCATGCCCGGCTGCTGAAGATCATCGGCGACAACGTGGCGCGCGTGAACCGGATGGTGGAAGACATCCTGCAACTGTCGCGCAAGGCGCACGTGCACGACGAGCCGCTGGCGCTGGCCGCGCTGGTCGCCGAGCTGAAGGCCGAATTCGACGAAACACACCGGCTCGATCCGCAGGTGCTCGACGTGGCCCGGGTGCGCGACGTGACGGTGCGCTTCGATCCGCTGCACCTGCGCGAAGTGCTCCTCAACCTGCTCGGCAATGCGATCCGCTATGCCAGCCGGCAGCCGTCGTCGATCCGGCTGTTCGTGGTGCAGGTGCCGGGCCGCCCGACGGAACTGCACGTGCAGGACGACGGCCCCGGCATCTCCCCTGAGGTGCGGGCCCACCTGTTCGAACCGTTCTACACTACCTCGTCGAAGGGCACGGGGCTGGGGCTGTACCTGGCGCGCGAGCTGTGCCTGAACAACGAGGCGATGCTGGACTACGAATACCGCCTCGATGCCGGGCCGGTGGCCGCGCCGCTGTCTTCCGGCCGGTTCGTCATCACGTTCGCGCACCCGTCAAGAGAAGAAGAGCCGACATGAGTACCTCCCCCCGCGTACTGGTGGTCGATGACGAAGACGACCTGCGCGACCTGCTGGAAATCACGCTGCTCAAGATGGGCCTGGACGTGGATGGCGCGGCCGACCTGCGCAGCGCGCGCGCCCAGCTGGGCGCCCACGAGTACGACCTGGTGCTGACGGACATGCGCCTGCCCGATGGCCTGGGCCTGGACCTGGTGCGCGAGATCGCCGCCAGCGGCCGCAACCTGCCGGTGGCCGTGGTGACCGCGTTCGGCAGCGCGGAAAACGCCGTGGTGGCGCTGAAGGCGGGCGCCTTCGATTACGTGACGAAGCCGCTGCAGCTCGACCAGCTGCGCATGATGGTGCAGTCGGCACTGAAGCTGAATGTGCCTTCCGGGCCGGCGGTGCCGAGCACGGTGGACAGCCGCCTGAAGGGGCAGTCGGCGGCGATGCAGGCCCTGCGCGCGCAGATCGCCCGGCTGGCGCGCTCGATGGCGCCGATCGCCATCACGGGAGAATCGGGGTCCGGCAAGGAACTGGCCGCCCGCGAAATCCATGCGCAGGGCGCGCGCGCCGACAAGCCGTTCATCGCCGTGAACTGCGGCGCGATTCCCGAGGCGCTGATGGAGGCGGAATTCTTCGGCTACCGCAAGGGCGCGTTCACGGGCGCAGCGGACGAGCGCGACGGCTTCTTCCAGGCCGCCAACGGCGGCACGCTGATGCTCGACGAGGTGGCGGACCTGCCGCTGCCGATGCAGGTCAAGCTGCTGCGCGCGATCCAGGAGCGGCGCGTGCGCAAGATCGGCGCCACCGCCGAGGAACCGGTGGATGTGCGCATCGTCAGCGCCACGCACCAGGACCTGGCGCGCTGCGTGGAGCAGGGCAAGTTCCGCCAGGACCTGTTCTACCGGCTGAACGTGATCGAGCTGTCGCTGCCGCCGCTGCGCGAGCGGCTCGACGACCTGCCGGTGCTGACCGACGCGATCCTGGCCCGGCTGAGCGCGCCGGGCGGCCCGCCGGCCACCCTGGGGCCGGGCGTGCTCGATGCGCTGCGCGGCTACAGCTTTCCCGGCAACGTGCGCGAACTGGAAAACATCCTGGAACGGGCGCTGGCGTTTTCCAACGATGGCGTGATCGGCGTGGCCGACCTGGCGCTGAAGGGGGCCAGGCTGGCCGAACCCCAGGCGGCGACTCCGGCGCCCGCGCCGGCCGCTTCGGTTCCGGTCGAGGCCCCGGTACCGCTGGTGTCCCCCGCACCGGCACCGGCCGGCGAACGGATGCCGCCATTGCCCGACCTTTCCGTGCTGCCGTCGAACCTGCCCGCGTACCTCGAGCGGGTGGAGCGCGAGATCATCGTGCGCGCCCTCGACCAGACCCAGTACAACCGCACCCAGGCCGCGCAACTGCTCGGGATCAGCTTCCGGCAGTTGCGCTACCAGATGCAGAAACTGGGCATCCAGGAGCCCGAGGGGTAAACCAGACGTACCTGGAAGCCTGGTGCCGGACACCGGTGTTTGCCTGCCGGGCCGGGACCGGGGGCCGGCATTTTTCCCGGCGAATGCATGCGGGGAAATGTCCGGCACTCGTTGCTTCGAAGCTGGCGGGCACCGCTGGCGGTATCATAAAGCAACCCGGGGAGGCGTCGTGGCGACCATTGCTGAAAGCTTGGGCAAGCTTGCATGGCTAGCACATTTGCGCGGTTAGCGCTTGCTTACCAAAGAACGCCTGTTCTTATCGAAGGCTTCAAAAGTCAATAGAATTATTAGGCATTCTGGCAAAAATATCCGGTCGTAACGCTTGTCGCGCGCATCCTCGCTCACTACAATTAGTGTCATAGATTGTGTGGTGCACTAAATCTAGTGCTCAGGTGGATAACCTGGTGGGTAACTTGGCGATTTCGGTTGATAACTCAGTTGATAACCCAGTTGATAACTGCGTTGATAACTTTGTTGTGATCAGGCATCTCTTCGATAGCGCCAGGGCCCACACCCGATACCGCACCACACATGAGCCACCGGGCAAGAACCGGCAACCGGAGAGTCATTCGAACATCTGTTTCGAGGGCCCCGGCATTGCCATTCTTATCTCGTTTTTTTGTGGCGAAAGAATTTGTTCCGAACAACTAATCGGGAGCTGAATACACATGCAATCGAACCAAGACATCACCACGCAGTCCGCCCAGCAAGTTCCAGCCGCCGCAGCGCAGCCGGCCAGCGGCCTGGCCACCGCAGCAGCCATGGGCGACTACCGCATCATCCGCCGTAACGGCGCCGTCGTGGCCTTCGAGCCATCGAAGATCAAGGTCGCGATGACCAAGGCCTTCCTGGCCGTGCAGACGGACAAGGGCGGCCCGGCCGCAGCGTCCGCGCGTATCCGCGACCTGGCCGAACAGCTGACGGACAACGTGGTGAATGCCCTGGTGCGCCGCCAGCCTTCCGGCGGCACGTTCCATATCGAAGACGTGCAGGACCAGGTGGAACTGGCCCTGATGCGCTCCGGCGAGCACGACGTGGCCAAGGCCTATGTGCTGTACCGCGCCAAGCAGATGGAAGAGCGCCGTGCCAAGAAGGCCGCCGCGGGCGCCGCCGGCATCGCCGAGCCGGAACTGCATGTGACCGAGAATGGCCAGCGCCGCCCGCTGGTGGTGCAGGAAGTGCGCGACCTGATCGATGCCGCCTGCTCCGGCCTGGAAAAGCACGTCGATGCCGACGCCATCCTCTCCGAGACGTTCCGCAACCTGTACGACGGCGTGCCCGTCGAAGAGCTGTACAAGTCCGCCATCCTGGCTGCCCGCGCGCTGATGGAAAAGGACCCGGCCTACACGCAAGTTACCGCCCGCATCCTGCTGCACGTGATCCGCCGCGAAGTCTTCGGCAAGGAAACCCCGCAGGCGCAAGCCGCCGCGGCCTACGTGGAGTACTTCCCGCAATACGTGGCCAAGGGCATCGCCGCCGAGCTGCTTGACCCGAAGCTGGCCGAGTTCGACCTGCAGAAGCTGGCCAAGGCGCTGGTCGCCGACCGCGACCTGCAGTTCGGCTACATCGGCCTGCAAACGCTGTATGACCGCTACTTCCTGCACATCCGCGACGTGCGCATCGAAATGCCGCAGGCGTTCTACATGCGCGTGGCGATGGGCCTGGCGCTGAACGAGGAAAACCGCGAAGCGCGCGCGATCGAGTTCTACAACCTGCTGTCCTCGTTCGACTTCATGTCGTCGACGCCGACGCTGTTCAACTCCGGCACGCTGCGCTCGCAGCTGTCGTCGTGCTACCTGACCACCGTCTCCGACGACCTGGAAGGCATCTACGACGCCATCAAGGAAAACGCGCTGCTGGCGAAATTCGCGGGCGGCCTGGGCAACGACTGGACGCCGGTGCGCGCACTGGGCGCCCACATCAAGGGCACCAACGGCAAGTCTCAGGGCGTGGTGCCGTTCCTGAAAGTGGTCAACGACACGGCCGTGGCCGTGAACCAGGGCGGCAAGCGCAAGGGCGCCGTGTGCGCCTACCTGGAAACCTGGCACATGGACATCGAGGAATTCCTCGACCTGCGCAAGAACACCGGCGACGACCGCCGCCGCACGCACGACATGAACACGGCGAACTGGATTCCCGACATGTTCATGAAGCGCGTGATGGAAAAGGGCGACTGGACGCTGTTCTCGCCGTCCGAAACGCCGGACCTGCACGATAAGGTCGGCAAGGCCTTCGAAGAAGCCTACCTCGGCTATGAAGCCGCGGCGGCCCGCGGCGAAATCCGCGTGTTCAAGAAGATCGCCGCGCTGGACCTGTGGCGCAAGATGCTGTCGATGCTGTTCGAGACGGGCCACCCGTGGATCACCTTCAAGGATCCGTGCAACATCCGTTCGCCGCAGCAGCACGTGGGCGTGGTGCACAGCTCGAACCTGTGCACCGAGATCACGCTGAACACCGGCCCGGACGAGATCGCCGTCTGCAACCTGGGTTCCGTGAACCTGCCGGCGCACATGAAAGAGGGCAAGCTCGACCATGTGAAGCTGCAAAAGACCATCCGCACCGCGATGCGCATGCTGGACAACGTCATCGACATCAACTACTACGCCGTCGACAAGGCGCGCAACGCGAACATGCGCCACCGTCCGGTGGGCATGGGCGTGATGGGCTTCCAGGACTGCCTGCACATGATGCGCGTGCCGTACGCTTCGCAAGAGGCGGTGAACTTCGCCGATACGTCGATGGAAGCGGTTTGCTACTACGCCTACTACGCCTCGACCGAGCTGGCCGAAGAGCGCGGCCAGTACGCCTCGTACAAGGGTTCGCTGTGGGACCGCGGCATCCTGCCGCAAGACTCCGTGAAGCTGCTGCTCGAAGAGCGCGGCGGCTACCTGGAGCAGGACATGTCGTCGTCGATGGACTGGACCCCGCTGCGCGAGCGCATCAAGCAGTTCGGCATGCGCAACTCGAACTGCGTGGCGATCGCCCCGACCGCGACCATTTCGAACATCATCGGCGTCTCGGCCTGCATCGAACCGACGTTCCAGAACCTGTACGTGAAGTCGAACCTGTCCGGCGAGTTCACCGAGATCAATGCCTACCTGGTGCGCGACCTGAAGGCGCGCGACCTGTGGGACGAGGTGATGATCGCCGACCTGAAGTACTTCGACGGTTCGCTGTCCAAGATCGACCGCGTGCCGCAAGACCTGCGCGACATCTACGCCACGGCCTTCGAAGTGTCGCCGACCTGGCTGGTGGAAGCCGCGTCGCGCCGCCAGAAGTGGATCGACCAGGCCCAGTCGCTGAACATCTACATGGCCGGCGCATCCGGCAAGAAGCTGGACGAGACGTACAAGCTGGCATGGCTGCGCGGCCTGAAGACCACGTATTACCTGCGCACGATCGCCGCTTCGCACATGGAGAAGTCGACCTCGAAGACGGGCGCGCTGAACGCCGTGTCGCCGGCCGCCATCGACTCGACCTCGGCCGCTGCTGCCGGTTCTGCGACCGCCGCCGCCGGCACGGCCGTGCCGACGCACACCGCGCCGACCACGGTGCAGGAAGTGCAGGAAGGTGCCGCGTGCTACCTCCGTCCGGGCGATGCGGGCTTCGAAGAGTGCGAAGCCTGCCAATAAGGTTGCCGACAGCTTCTTGACTCGGCGCCGCCGAGTCGCCATCTGATATAGACAGGAAACCGCCCGGGGCGGTTTCCATCACAAACAAAGGAAAACACTATGCTGAACTGGGAAGATGACGTGGTGAAACCTGCCGCCGCTCCTGTGATGGGCCAGAGCGGCCAGGGCGCCGCCGAGCCGGAAGCCACCGCCGAGCAGATCTCGCACCGCGTGCACGCCGAGGACAAGCGCATCATCAACGGCAAGACGGACGTCAACCAGCTGGTGCCGTTCAAGTACAAGTGGGCCTGGGACAAGTACCTGGCCGGCTGCGCCAACCACTGGATGCCGCAGGAAGTGAACATGCAGCGCGACATCGAGCTGTGGAAGAACCCGAACGGCCTGTCGGAAGACGAGCGCCGCCTGGTCAAGCGCAACCTGGGCTTCTTCGTGACGGCCGACTCGCTGGCCGCC
The DNA here is from genome assembly GCF_027856995.1 of Pseudoduganella sp. SL102. NCBI lineage: Bacteria > Pseudomonadati > Pseudomonadota > Betaproteobacteria > Burkholderiales > Oxalobacteraceae > Pseudoduganella > Pseudoduganella sp. SL102. The sequence continues at coordinate 6,839,778 of NZ_CP115554.1, read as the reverse complement.
AACAACATCGTGCTGGGCACCTACCGCCACATCACGGCGCCGGAATGCCGCCAGTACCTGCTGCGCCAGGCGTTCGAGGAAGCCATCCACACGCACGCCTACCAGTACATCGTGGAATCGCTGGGCCTGGACGAGCAGGAAATCTTCAACGCCTACAACGAAGTGAAGTCGATCCGCGACAAGGACCAGTTCCTGATCCCGTTCATCGATACGCTGACCGACCCGGCCTTCACCACCGGCACGATCGAAAGCGACCAGAAGCTGCTGAAATCGCTGATCGTGTTCGCCTGCCTGATGGAAGGCCTGTTCTTCTACGTGGGCTTCACGCAGATCCTGGCGCTGGGCCGCCAGAACAAGATGACCGGCGCCGCCGAGCAGTACCAGTACATCCTGCGCGACGAATCGATGCACTGCAATTTCGGCATCGACCTGATCAACACGATCAAGCTGGAAAACCCGCTGCTGTGGACCCCGCAGTTCCGCGACGAAATCAAGGCGCTGTTCCAGGAAGCCGTGGAACTGGAGTACCGCTACGCCGAAGACACGATGCCACGCGGCGTGCTGGGCCTGAACGCGGCCATGTTCAAGGGCTACCTGCGCTTCATCGCCAACCGCCGCGCCGTGCAGATCGGCCTGGAGCCGATGTTCGACCAGGACGAGAACCCGTTCCCGTGGATGAGCGAGATGATCGACCTGAAGAAGGAACGCAACTTCTTCGAGACGCGCGTGACCGAGTACCAGACGGGTGGGGCGCTGAACTGGGATTGATGTTCAGCTTGAAGTAATACGTTCTATATGGAGGCCTGTCGAGAGACAGGCCTTTTTCTTTTGCGCGGCAATGTATGCCCCTGTGTCAGCGTAGAGCCTGACCTGAAATTGCGTCGACGCAATGCTCGACTCCTCACGAATGACTATATTTCCTTGGCCGATGTTGCTTTTGGGGAAAATTGAGGAGCGCTGCTATGAGCATGGACGACGACTTGAATGAGCGAGGCAACCACCGAGGTCATTTTACGCAAGGGGTGGGCGGATGGGCCGAATACAACGTGCACATGACGGAAATCTGCGACAAGGTGCGCCATGACGTATGTGTCCCGCCAGGCAAGGTCATACCAGTCATTTTTCTGCCTGGAGTGATGGGCAGTAATTTGCGATTGAGCAAGGCGAGGCAGGCAAAACTGAAACGTGACGATAATCGTAGCTGGCGGCCGGATGACCTGATCACCAAGTCGGGGGCGTCGCAAATTCTTACCGAAACCGGCTATGGCGGCTGGCTTAGAAACGCTTCTCCCGCAGAGCGCCAGCTGAATTTCGACCCGAACGAAACCGAGGTCGAGTATTACCACTATACAGAGAGCAAAGACCGATTCGACCCCGAGGGAAAAGAAACCCTGGCATCGGATGCTCGCCACCAAAACGTACCTGACACCCTGGCGCCGATTCCACCGCTGCTTGGCCAGCCCTGGAAGGCTGCCGGTACAACCAAGCCGGGGCAGGTACCAAAGAAGCAGCAATCGGCTGCACAGGTAGCGCGCTGGCGCGGGTGGAGTGAACTATTTTTCACCGGGCCATATTCCGAGATGCTGAAAACGACGGAAGCGTTCCTCAACAATATCGTCCGCGACGGCGAAATCCAGTTTCGCTGGCGCAAACATTCGACCTCGGAAGATGGCAAGCCTTTGCTGGCTGCGGCGAACCGTGGTCTCAGCCATCTGCTGTTACAACCGCCAACCGCCTTCGGCGGAAAGTCCGGCGCTGCGATTACCGAAGCCGACCTGAAAATGATCGCACCGTGCTGGTATCCGGTTCATGCCATGGGCTATAACTTCTTGAAGAGTAATGGCGAATGCGCCAGAGTCATAGCAGAGCGAATCAGAGGTCTGGTCAAGGGATACGTCGCTCGCGGATTCAAGTGCGATGAGGTCATCGTTGTCACGCACAGTATGGGTGGCTTGCTGGCACGTGCGCTCATTCACCCGGACTACGGGAATCTGCTTGCGGATCAAACCGTCAAAGTGCTCGGTATGTACCATAGCGCGATGCCTGTGACGGGTGCTGCCGCCACTTATAAACGTATGCGCTTCGGCTTCAGGGAGGGAAACTCGCCATTCGCCGATGTTCAGGCTCGGCTATTCGGGCTGCACGGGGCGGATGCTACGGCGATCCTGGCGAACGCCCCTGGACCGCTTGAGCTTTTGCCAAGCGAGATGTACGGAAAGGAATGGTTGAGATTACATGACTACGCTAACCGGCTCGTGTCGAGCTGGCCACGTGTTGATGACAGTTCGCTTCAAGGCATCTATTTGCAATCTGCACCAATATGGTGGCGGCTTATCAATCCCGATTGGGTCAACTTGGGCAACGTAAAGGAAACTAATGGAGGCGGGATTCGAAACGTAATGATGCGGCTAGTGAAGGCCTACCGTTTCACGCAGGCGATCAGCAGCACTTTTCATCCAAATGCCAGTTTTGCAAGCTACTGCGACTCGTCCAGTAAAAGCTGCTACGGCGAAGTGATCCTGAAGATATCCGAACCCGACGTCTATGGAGGCACCCTCAAGAATCTACCCCCTCCAGATAAGTGGATATTAGTATCGGAGAATGGTAGAGGCGGATTAACCGTCCAGGCAGGATCACGGTTGATAAAAATTTCACTACAGCAACCCAACGCGAGCGGCGATGAGACGGTGCCATCAGCACGTTCCGCTCAGCATATAAAAGCGATCCAGTATATTCACGGCAGAGATGGAGGAGATTATGAGCATCAAGCGAGTTTTTCCGAGCCGCAGGTACTTGTTTCACTTCTTTACTCTATCGTGCAGATCGCAAAAAAAGCGCACTGGGCCAAGTAATAGATGGGCGAGTACTACAGATGCTTTATCTATGCTGGTGCAGTTGGCCTGCGCTGGATTTATTTTGGCATGTACACCAAATCAGTCGGGTCAGGAGAGCGCGATGCCTCGTAATTCTAAAAGCAATATGATACTCAAAAAAACGTTCGACCGAACTAAGCTGGCATGTTTTGGTCGATATGCGTTGCAAGTTCCCGAGGATTCCGAACTTCTGTGGGGCGAAGCATCCTTTCCATCCCGGATCAGAATTATCGAAGGCGACTTGCTCAAGGCAAGAGCACAAATAGTTGAAGATATCGCGATGTTAAAGAGGAAATATAGTAGTTATGAAGTGATCTACAATGGAAGCGGGCCAGTGGAGAGTAGCTTGCAAATCCGGTATTACGAAGATGAGGTTGCAAAAGAATATAATGCCTTATACTTTGACACTTATATCGTGAAGAATGATTTAATCTTTGTTCTTGGCGATTCCTTGGGGGATCGTGAAACTCAGGATTTAGTGGCGAGAAGACAAGCGGCCCAAGCCCGTAGCTTGAGTCTGAGGGAAGATGACGAGGTCCCGACGTCCCAAGGCTATTGCATCGAGAAGGCCTTCATGGCCAGCGATCTCTACAACGATCAGGAAATGGTGAACGCAGGGCTCTACATTCCCACCCTTCCCGATGTCACGTTCTCGATCAGTTCCAACAAGGACGCGTACAGTGACCTCAAGAAAGACGATTTCGACAGGATGAAGCGCGAAGAGCTGGGGCTGCTGGCGCGTATCCGGGGCGCTCAGGAGATCCAGGGCAGCCGTTATCCCGATCGCACAGTACTACGCGAAGGGAGGCGCGCTGTCCAGCATTGGCAGGGCGAGGAATCGTTAGTGAGGCGCGCAGACGGCACGCATGACTTCGAATGGTGTTCCATTGGCACGCCAAAGGATGTCGCGAACCCGGCGGAATTCAGTGCCCGCATGTACACGAAGGTCGCCGATAACCTGGTTGGCGCAGCGGCGAAGTCGTCACTGAGCGATGCAGAAGCAATCGCCCTGTGGGACAAACTCCTTGACGGACTGAAGTTCCGCGTCAAGGTGCCGGGTGCCCCCGTGGGGTCCTACTATTTTCCTCCAGGCGTCGGGGCTGACGGAGGAGGAAGGCGATGACGCCTTTGCAGCAGTTCACTCTTGATGAACGATAGTGACGGCTGCCCCACCCATATCGAGAACAAGGAACGACGATGCCTGAAGGTTACCGCGACTGTGTCCTGCTCATCGTCACTGCGCTGGCAAGCTCCTTCGCAGCGTGGGCCTTCTGGCACTACTTGAGCCAGGATGCGTTCGACGTGCTGCTGACGGTGGCATCGATATGCTTGATCGGGGAGAATTGGCGGCTGCGTCGCGCCTTGCGAAGGTTGGACAGGGAAGATCGCAACCCTTAGCGATGGACCTGCCGGGTAGAGTCCTTCATCAAAGAACGCCAACCTCGACAGGTTGGCGTTCCCTATAACGCGCGATTATCTGACTCCCTGCGCTCGGCGCAGGTCGTTCAGCTCAAACCACCCAACTCACCGCGCCCAGATAAACCGCGTCCCATCCCCGCTCTCCGTCAGCGGCCCCGGGCTATCCGCCGCGATCGACCGCGACGCTGGATCGATGCGCAGGAAGCGGTTGTTCGCGATCGACATCAGCACCAGCTCCCCGGTCGGCGTCTCGATCCACTGGAAGCTTTGCGCCGCGCCCGGCGCGCCATCGGCCAGCGACACCGCGCCATCCGGACCCACCGTGAGGTACTGCTTGCCGGACCGCAGCGCCACCCGGCCCAGCTGCATGTCCTGCACGGCGAACGCGGAAGGTGCGCCGACCGACAGGCGGCCGCCGCCGGCTTGCAACCCCGTCTTCGCACCAAAAGAGGTCAGCCGGATCGTCTTCCCGAGCGGGATCGCGCGCATCAGGCCGTGCGGGTAGGGCTGGTAAACATCGATGCTGTCGAAGTCGGCCACCCCGCCTTCGGTGCCCGCGGTGTTGTAGTTGAAGAGGGCGTAGCGCACGCCCTGGAAGGTCACGAGCTGGAAGATCATCGTGAACTCGTCGCCGAGCGGCACGAATTTCCTGCCATCGACCGAGTACGAAAAGCGCGCCTTCTCCGTCAGGAAGTCGGCATCGGCGCGCAGCCAGACACGCGCGGCTTTGGCATCGAGCTTGACCGGCACGCGCTGCGTCGCATTCCTCGCCTGGTCGAACACGGCGATCGACAGGCCGGCGGCGGTCTTCTCCACCCCCAGCGTCGCATACGGCAGGTTCAGCAGGGCCAGGCCGGCCACGTCGCCCTCCTTCAGTCCCGCGACGTCCAGCGCGACGGTGGGCGACGACTTCGGCCCGATGGCGCGCTGCGTCAGGCTGTTCTTCGCTTCCCAGAACGACTTCGCCGGCAGCGCATGCAGCCGCAGGTAACCCGGCCGCTCGGCCAGCGACCACTTGCCATCCACCGGCACGTGGTTCCACTGCCAGACCGGCTTCAGCGCGGTGCCTGAAAAGTCGTCGCTGCGCTGGAACGGCACCGCGACGGGTTGCGGCGCGTCCGTCTTCGGCTTCACCCAGGTGCGCGGATTGCGGCCCAGGTTGCCCGGCAGGCCGAAGTAGGGCCAGCCATCCTGCCACGTCACCGGCGACAGCGACAGCAGGCGCCCCACCGAGTTGTAGTCCATCATCGAGTAGCCCCACCATTCGCCGGCCGGCGTCAGGATGATGCCGCCCTGGTGGATCGCGGTGGCGTCGTGGCGCTTCGGGTCGCCCGGTACCGCCTCGAACGGTGCCTCGTTCTTCTTCAGCCGGTTACCCTGGGCCAGGCCGAAGCCTTCGTTGGTGCTGATCGAATGGTTCACCTCCCACGGTCCGAACGGGTGGTCGGCGCGCGCGGCCGGCATGCGGAAGCCGCCGGCGTAGTTCGCGCTGAGGATGTAGTACTTGCCGTCGATCTTCAGGAGGTGGGCGCCTTCACCCATGCCCTGGTCCTTCCTGAAGAGGACTTTCTCGGTGCCCGGCACCAGGTCGGTGAGGTCGGCGGTGAGCTGGGCCATCTTCATTTCCTGGTGATCCCACACCACGTAGACCTTGCCGTCGTCGTCGAACAGCACCGACAGGTCGTGCAGGCTGCGCTTCATCTCGCGGTGCGTCCACGGGCCCTTCGGGTCGGTGGCCGTGTAGATCTGCGTGCCGCGGCCGTTCACGTTGCTGAAGATGTAGAAGGTGCCGTCGTGGAAGCGGAAACTGGGCGCCCAGATGCCCCGGCCATAGATCCCCTTGCCATCTTCGAGCCGGTAGGCGGGGCCGAAGTCGAGCTTCGGCGTTGCGTAGCTCATGAACTCCCAGTTCACCAGGTCCTTCGAACGCAGCACCGGCAGGCCCGGCATCGCATGCATGGTGGTGCCGGTCAGGTAGAAGTACTCGCCGACGCGGATCATGTCCGGGTCGGAGAACTCGTCGTAGAACAGCGGGTTCGTGAAGGTGCCGTTGCCGTTGTCCGGCGTCCAGGTCGCGGTCGACAGCCCGGTCGCGGGCCGCGCTTGAAGCTGGGCCATCGCGGGTGCGACGATCAGGGTAGAGGACAGGGCGAAGGTGGCGGCGAGGCGCAGGGAGAACAGAGTCGGCATGTCGGCAATCCGTGGAGGCGGTCGATGTGGGGAGCCCAACATAACCGTAACGGCTGCCACTGGCCAATCAATTTTTAGCGCTCATCCATATGAAGAAGGGTATGGCCTGGCGGGCCCGCAAATGCGGCGCCTTCGCTGCGCGATGCCGCCGGATCGGACAGCGTGAAGCCTTCCGGTGCGAGGCCGCCGAACGGTGCCGGGGTGCGCCGCGCCGCCGTGTCCAGCAGGTGCTTGCGTGCCGCCGGGCCGGCCGTGATCGCGACCATCGCGGCAACGAGGCCTTCGATCAGCGCGGTGATTTCTTAGCGCGGCAGCAGTGCGTGGAAGGCGAAGTGGCGTGCAGCGTCGATATGCCTGGCGCGTCTTTCGATATGCGGAGGGGCTGCGTCGCGTCGCGCGCGGACGCCGCGGGATGGCTCTTTCGGGGGAGCGCACACCATTGCGTGTGCATGGGCGCGCACTTTTTTTTCGTGCGGCGTCATCCATGTGGCGCGTCGGCGAAGCAGCCATCGCGCGTCGCGCGCATGCCGGCTCATGCATGTGGCGGCGTCGTGTCGCTTCGCATAGCGCCTTTAGGTAAAGGCGCTATGCGAAGCGGTATGTTCTTTCGCTGGCCACGCAGCGAGGCTGCGCGATGACGCGCGGCGCGCGAGGTGCGCTCGGCTATGTGCGCTACCTCGCGCAGCCCAGTAAAAAAACACTGCGAAAAGCATGCGTGCCGGTTGCACATCACAAAGGTTTTCGTGTACTTTACGAGCTTGAAAACAAGGGTATTTGCAAGCAGTGTTTTTCGAGTGTGTCTCGAAGCTGCGATTCCCGAAAAAGCCAAGAGCGCAATCAAGCACCGCGGCAAAGAACAACAGGACAAAAGTTCGCACAGATATGCACGACAACCACATGGTTAACTGGTAGGCCGCCTCGCCTGAACATCGTCAGGCCGGGCGGTTTTTTCTTTGAGAGCCAGGCACGATGTGAGCGGATGCAAAGGGTCGGAGCTGGGTATGCGCCCGATACCGGAGACACGAAGAACAAGAATTTTGAGACCGGCGCCGCGCCCCGTGCATGAGGCACGAGGCAGGGTACGAACGACAACGTACCGGACGGTGACGCTGGTCGAATGGCTGAAGTGCTGCAGTCGTGAGGAGCTGCAGCAGTTCAGCCGGGTGCCGAATTCATTAGCGCAAACATCGAAATGCTTGTGCCGATGAATAATTCGCCCGCCATGCCGACGGGTATGCCGGACGGGTTTCAACTATGTGCGTATTTTCATCCCGGATGAAGGAGAAATAAAATGGCTACCGCCACCAAGAAGACCGATACGAAGAAGCCAGCCGCCACCAAGGCCGCTGCCGCTCCTGCCAAGAAAGCTGCAGCCGCCAAGCCGGCTGCCGCTGCGAAGAAAACCACCGCGGCTGCCAAGCCTGCTGCGGCGAAGAAGACGACCGCCGCGGCAAAGCCTGCTGCAGCGAAGAAGACCACGGCGGCTGCGAAGCCGGCGGCGGCGAAGAAGACCACGGCAGCGGCAAAGCCGGCCGCAGCGAAGAAGTCCACCACCGCAACCAAGTCGACCGCGGCCAAGTCCACGGCAGCGAAGTCGACGGCAACCAAGTCGACGGCAGCGAAGTCGACGGCAGCGAAGAAGTCGACGACGGCAACCAAGTCGACGGCAGCGAAGAAATCGACGACGGCCGCCGCCAAGCCGGCAGCGAAGAAGTCGGCAACCAAGGCCACCGCCGCGAAGCCGGCAGCCAAGAAAGCCGCGACGAAGGCCGCTGCGAAGCCGGCAGCCAAGCCTGCAGCCAAGAAGACCGCGACGAAGGCCGCTGCCAAGCCGGCAGCCAAGCCTGCAGCCAAGAAGGCCGCCGCCAAGCCGGCAGCCAAGCCTGCAGCCAAGAAAGCCGCTGGCAAGACCGCCGCCAAGCCGGCCGCCAAGCCTGCAGCCAAGAAAGCCGCTGGCAAGACCGCCGCCGCCAAGCCGGCCGCCAAGCCTGCAGCGAAGAAGGCCGCAACCAAGACCGCCGCCGCCAAGCCGGCAGCCAAGCCTGCAGCGAAAAAGGCCGCCGCCACCAAGACCGCTGCCGCCAAGCCAGCAGCCAAGGGTGCAGCCGCCAAGCCTGCAGCCAAGGGCGCAGCAGCGAAGCCCGCCGCCAAGGCGGCAGCCAAGTCGGCAGCTCCGGCAGCCAAGCCGGCCGCAACGAAGGCAGCCGCCAAGCCAGCCGCCAAGCCAGCCGCGAAGAAGACCGCAGCAAAAAAGCCTGAGGCCGCGCCGGCTACCGCCCCGGCAGCGACTACGGCCGACAAGCCCGCGGAACAACCAGTAGCGAAGAAAGCCGCTGCGCCGAAGAAGGCCGCAGCGAAGAAGGATTCGGCAGCGAAGAAGGACACGCCGGCGGCAGCACCGGCCGCTGTTCCGGCCGCCGCTTCCGTACCATCGGCGAAGACGACGCTGGCACCGGCGGCCGCATGGCCGTTCCCGACCAGCACCCGTCCTTCCTGATCGGCGACGGGCGTGCCGGCCATGCCGGCCGCCCGTCCCGGTCGCCGATCGCGGCCGCTCGTCGTATCCGCAAATTGTGTCCAGTGAGCGCATCCAGTGATGCGTATCCACTGAGCGGATCCGATTAGCGGCCTGATGGGCGAGAATACCGCTGTGTGAGACAATCGCACGGCGGTTTTTTTATGGAGAATGCTCGTGCTTAGTATTGTGATGCTGATCGTCGATACCGTTGCCGTCCTGCTCGGCGGGGTGCTGCTGCTGCGGTTCTGGATGCAGGCGACACGCGTGCGTCCGCCTTCGTCGGTGGCGCAATTTACGTTCCAGCTGTCGGACTGGCTGGTGCGCCCCATGCGCCGCCTCGTGCCCGGCGTGGGCGGCTACGACTGGGCCAGCCTGCTCGGCGCCTTCCTGATCGTGGTGCTGGCCACGTCGGTGCGCTGGTTCGCCGGCTACCCGTTCGACCTCATCATGCTGATGGCGCTGCACCGCTTCCTGCAGTGGATCCTGTATGGCTTCATGATCCTGCTGGTCGTCGAGGCGATCTTCAGCTGGGTCAACCCGCACGCGCCGCTGGCGCCGTTCGTGCGCGCCCTGAACGAGCCGATCCTCAAGCCCGTGCGGCGCGTGGTGCCGCTGGTGGGCAACCTCGACCTGTCGCTGCTGGTCGCGCTGGTGCTGCTGCAGATCGCCCAGCTCGTGCTGGACATGCTGTTCCGGTGAGGTGTTGATGAGCCAATGAAAAAGGCGCCGCGGCGCCTTTTTTGTTTTGGGGTGGGGTGGAAGCTCGATGTCGCTGATGGCGGTCGCGTTTAAGGGGTCTGTCCCAGCCAGTTGTTGGCAGGGAGCGGAGCCGACATCGCAGATCGAGGGACTGATCCTTATGCCGCTTAGATAAGCCCACCCCAAGTGCAAATTCAGGGGTCAGATACCCGGCGGGGTGTAGCAGGGGTTTCGCGAAGCCTGCTTCGCGCCTGCGGAACGATGCTGGCATGCATGCCAGCATTCCTCCCTGACCCCAGCCCTTCGCTGTTGGGGTGAATGCATGCACTTTCAATGTGTCGGGTAACGCTTAACCAGGCGACATCAGGGACAGACAACTGTACGCCACCGCCATTAGCAACCTCTAGAACCGGTACCCGAACGCCTGCTCGAACCGGTCCGCGATCTCTTCCCGCGTGAACCAGTGGTTCTGCGCGCCCTTGTGGGCGATCTTGATCGCGCCCAGCAGGCTGGCCAGCCGGCCGGTGGTTTCCCAGCCCAGGTCGTGCGACAGGCCGTACAGCAGGCCGGCGCGGTAGGCGTCGCCGCAGCCGGTGGGGTCCAGCACGGCCGCTTCCACGGCCGGGATGTCGATGCGCTGGCCCGCCGTGTAGATCTCCGAACCCTTCTCCCCGCGCGTAACGATCAGCGCTTCCACGCGGGCGGCGATGTCGTCCAGCGCCAGGCCGGTACGGTCCATCAGCAGCTCGATCTCGTAGTCGTTGCAGGTCACGTAGGTGGCCTGGTCGATGAACTTGTGCAGCTGCTCGGGCGTGAACATCGGCAGTTGCTGGCCCGGGTCGAAGACGAACGGGATGCCCAGGCGCGCCAGGACCTCGGCGTGCTTGAGCATGCCCAGGTGGCCGTCCGGCGAGATGATGGCGATGCGCGCCGGGCCGGCCGCTTCGATGTCGTTCTCGTGCGCGAACGACATGGCGCCCGGGTGGAAGGCGTTGATCTGGTTATTGTCCGAGTCGGCCGTGACGAAGCACTGGGCGTTGTACGCATCCTTCTTGATCAGGATGTTCTGCGTGCTGATGCCGAGCTTTTGCAGGCGCTCCAGGTAGGCGGCGCAATCCTGGCCCATCACGCCGACGATGCGGGGATCGCCGCCGAGCAGTTTCAGGTTGTAGGCGATGTTGCCGGAGCAGCCGCCGAACTCGGTGCGCATGGTCGGCACCAGGAACGATACGTTCACCTTGTGCAGCTGGTCGGCCAGCAGCGTGTCGCCGAAGCGGCCTTCGTATTGCATGATGATGTCGATGGCGAGCGAGCCACAGATCAGGGAAGTCTGGTTCATGGGAGTCTTCAGGGGTAGAAAATGGCGATGTGGTAGCCGGAGGCGCGCAGCCGGTCCAGCTCGAAGTACAGCTTGACGGACTGCTCGCTGCGCGGGCGGAAGCCCTGGGCCAGCGCAGCCTTGCCCAGGTAGTCGCGCGGCGCGAACACGCGGCGCAGCACGGGCTTGTCGGCCGTGTCGTTCAATACCAGTTCGATGTGCGGCCAGGCCTGCACGGAGCGCGACTGGTTGCGCAGCACGGTGACGAAGCTGTACGTGTCGGGTGCCAGCGTCTGCAGCTCGCCCTGTTCGATCGCCAGCGCATCGATCTGGCGCGGCAGCTCGACCGTGCAGCCCAGCGGGCCGCACAGCGCCTGCAGCGCCGGTTTCATGGCCGGATAGTCGGCGGCCAGCCGATTGCGCAAGGAGTAGACGCCCTGGCCCAGCAGCACGAACGCCAGCAGCGGGATGCCCGCCATCATCGCCAGCCGTGCCAGGTGGCGCGAGCGCTCGCGGCGCGCCGCCTGGCGGACGAATTCCGGTTCTTCTTCGTGCCCGTCGGCGTCATCGGGAAGGGCAGTGGCACCACCGGCGCCGGCGGCCAGCAGCGCACTTTCCGGCGCGGCCGCCAGCAGGTCGGCAGCGGAAGCATCGTCGGACGCGCGTTCGGCGGCCTCGTTGGCTGCATCGCTGGCGCTGTTCCTCGATGCAGGGGACGGGACGACCGGTTCGGGGTCGTCGCCGGGTTCGTCGTCGAAATGGTGCAGGTCATCCAGCGCGACCGCCACGATGTGCTCGGACGGCATGTCGAACGCGGGTTCGCGGCGGTGGCTGTCGGCTGATGCGGGCTCGGGCGCCGGCTCAGGTTCCGGCTCAGGCTCAGGCTCAGGCTCAGGTTCTGGCTCCAACTCGGGTTCAGGTCCATGCGCCGGTTCCGCCGCCGGTTCCGGCTCGGCTTCCCGTACGTGGACCGCCACGTCATCGAGGTCCAGCTCCAGGTCCAGCTTCGGCGCGGCAGGCGCGGATGAGGGAGTAGCCGCCATGGGCGCAACGGGCGTCATGGCGAAGGGCGCCGCGGGCTCCACGAGCGCCGCATTGCCGTCGAAGATCTCGTTACAGGCCCCACAACGCACGATGCCCCCACGCAGCTTCAACTGGTCCAGGGCGACCCTGAACACGGTATGGCAGTGGGGGCATTTGGTGGCGAGCGCCATGCGTGCAGCGTTACCCTTGGCGAGAAGGAGGGGCGGTTTCGGCACCCTTGCGGCCGTACAGGGCGACCCAGCCCTCGTGCTCGGCCCAGACGGACAGCTGGATGAACGGCGCGTACGCGGCGGCCACTTCCTCGGCCTGGCGTGCCAGCACGCCGGACAGCACCAGCGCGCCGCCGCCGGCCACGCGGCCCGACAGCATCGGCGCCATCAGTTTCAGCGGCGACGACAGGATGTTCGCGACGACGATGTCGAACTGCGCGCTGGCATAAGCCGATTGCGCGAAGTCTTCCGGCACGAAGTATTCGATGTCCTGTACCTGGTTGCGGGCGGCGTTGTCGCGCGCCGAGTCGATCGCCTGCGGGTCGATATCGACGCCGGCGACCTTTTCGGCGCCCAGCTTGCGAGCCACCATTGCCAGGATGCCGGAACCGCAGCCGTAATCGAGCACCGTCTTGCCGGGCGCCGGATGGGCTTCCAGCCATTCCATGCACAAGCGCGTGGTCGGGTGGCTGCCGGTGCCGAATGCCAGGCCCGGATCGAGTTCCAGGATCAGCGCGGCAGGGTCCGGCGCCTCGTGCCAGCTCGGCACGACCCAGATGTTCTTGCCGATGTGGATCGGCTCGAACTGCGATTGCGTCAGGCGCACCCAGTCTTCGTCGGCCACGCTGCGCGTGGTGTAGGCCGGCAGGGCCTTCAGGCCCACGGCGCGGGCCGCTGCGGCCACGATGAACGAGTGATCGGCATCGACGTCGGCCAGGGCCACCACGCGGCTGTGTTCCCACGCCGCTTCCTTCGGCTCCATGCCCGGTTCGCCGAACAGCGGCTGTTCCGCTTCGGTGCCTTCGTCCGCATCCTCGACGGAAACGGACAGCGCGCCCGCTTCCATCAGCGCGTCCGACAGCGCCTCGGCATGCTCGCGGGCGACTTCGATGACGATTTCGTTCCAGCTCATGCACCCGCCTTCGGCATTTCCGCCAGTTTCTGTTCCAGGTAATGGATGTTGGTGCCGCCTTCGATGAAGCGGGCATCGACCATCAGCTCGCGGTGCAGCGGGATGTTGGTGAGGATGCCCTCGACCACCATTTCCGACAGCGCGATCTGCATGCGGCGGATCGCCTGCTCGCGCGTGGCGCCATAGGTGATCACCTTGCCGATCATCGAATCGTAGTGCGGCGGTACATAGTAACCCGCATACGAATGGGAGTCGACACGCACGCCAGGGCCGCCCGGGGCATGCCACGACGTGATGCGGCCCGGCGACGGCGTGAACTTGAACGGGTCCTCGGCGTTGATGCGGCACTCGATCGCGTGGCCGGACAGCATCACGTCGCGCTGGCGGAAGCGCAGGCGCTCGCCGCAGGCGATGCGGATCTGTTCCTGCACGATATCGATGCCGGTGATCATCTCCGTCACCGGGTGTTCCACCTGCACGCGGGTGTTCATCTCGATGAAGTAGAACTCGCCGTTTTCATACAGGAATTCAAAGGTGCCCGCGCCGCGGTAGCCGATCTTGCGGCAGGCTTCGGCGCAGCGGTCGCCGATCTTCTCGATCAGCTTGCGTGGAATGCCGGGGGCCGGCGCTTCCTCGATCACCTTCTGGTGGCGGCGCTGCATGGAGCAGTCGCGCTCGCCCAGCCATACGGCGTTCTTGTGTTCGTCGGCGAGGATCTGGATTTCCACGTGGCGCGGATTCTCCAGGTATTTCTCCATATAGACTTCCGGATTGCCGAAGGCGGCACCGGCTTCGCTCTTCGTCATCGTCACCGCATTGAGCAGCGCCGCTTCGGTATGCACCACGCGCATGCCGCGGCCACCGCCGCCGCCAGCCGCCTTGATGATGACCGGATAGCCGACCTTGCGGGCAATCTGCACGATCGCCTTCGGATCTTCCGGCAACGCGCCGTCGGAACCGGGCACGCAGGGCACGCCCGCCTTGATCATCGCCTGCTTGGCCGAGACCTTGTCGCCCATCAGGCGGATCGAGTCGGAACGGGGGCCGATGAACACGAAGCCGGATTTTTCGACACGTTCGGCGAAATCGGCGTTTTCGGACAGGAAGCCATAGCCGGGGTGGATCGCCTCGGCGTCGGTGACTTCGGCCGCGCTGATGATGGCGGGCATGTTCAGGTAGGACAGGCTCGACGAAGCCGGGCCGATGCAGACGGATTCATCGGCCAGTTTGACGTATTTCGCGTCCTTGTCGGCTTCGGAGTGCACGACGACCGTCTTGATGCCCATCTCGCGGCAGGCGCGCTGGATACGCAGCGCGATTTCACCACGATTGGCAATGAGGATTTTTTCAAACATGGCTAGTTCTATGTTTGCGAACACCCGGGCATGCCGGGTGTCCTGGGAGAGGGAGCTAACGTGGCGGCTGGGCCGCCGGACCGGCACGCGCCGGCCCTCATCGGCCTATGGATCAGCCGATGACGAACAGCGGCTGGCCGAATTCGACCGGCTGGCCGTTCTCGACGAGAACCTGGGTGATCGTGCCGGATTTGTCCGCATCGATCTCGTTCAGCAGCTTCATCGCTTCGATGATGCACAGCGTATCGCCTTCCTTCACGGTCGCGCCCACTTCGACGAACGGCGCGCTGCCCGGTGCGGAAGAACGGTAGAACGTGCCGACCATCGGCGACTTGACGATGTGGCCGGTCGGCTCGGCGGCGGCGGCCGGCACGGCCGGTGCGGCGGCAGGCGCCGGAGCCGGCGCGGCGGCAGGCATGTAGTGGGTCGGCGCGCCGCCCTGCGGCATCATCACGACCTGGTTTTGCGGCATGGCGGACGACTTGACGATGCGCACCTTGCTCTCGCCTTCGGTCACTTCGAGTTCTGCAATATCCGATTCGGCAACCAAGTCAATCAAAGTCTTGAGCTTGCGTAGATCCATCTGAGACTCCCGTCTAATCTTGTTTTGTGAAATTGGCGCGGCTGCCATGTTAAGCCAAATAAGCTGGCACATAAGCGACTACGCTGTAAATAGCGCGCAGATCGCGTAGATTAACTGCTTCTTAGTGCAAAGTCGATGGCAAAGCGGTATCCCTCGGTGCCGAGTCCGCAAATCGTTCCCTTGGCAATCGCGCTGAGAAATGAGTGGTGGCGAAAGCTTTCGCGCTGATAAATATTCGATATATGGACTTCGACGAACGGGATCGCCACGCCGGCCAGCGCATCGCGCAGGGCCACGCTGGTGTGGGTATACCCGCCGGGATTGATGACGATGAAGTCCACCCCTTCGTCGCGCGCGGCATGGATGCGGTCGATCAGCGCGCCTTCATGGTTGCTCTGGAAGGCATGCAGCTGCGCGCCCGCCGAGGCGGCCTGGTCCCGTGCCGCCTGTTCCACCTGTGCCAGTGTCGTCGCCCCATAGATTCCGGGCTCGCGGGTACCCAACAGGTTCAGATTGGGGCCGTTCAGCAGCAGCAGGTGTTTTGCCATGTTGTGACCTTAGTCCAGCGAAAGTTCCGCATTTTGCCGCCTGACGCGACTATTTGGCAAGAAAAAAGAACTTGCCAAACAGTAAACTGAGTCGTTACCGGAGTGGTGGTGCGGGCAGTGCCGGCAGCGCTCACAGCGCTGCCAGATCCTGGTGCAGCTGGTCGAACTTCAGCAGGCCGAGATAGGTCTTCTTCACCTGGCCATCGGCGCCGATCAGCACCGTGAACGGCAAGCCGCCCTGGGCATTGCCGAACTGGCGCGACAGCTCGGTGCCGGCCACGCCATCCACGTACAGCGGGTAGGCGATCGGGAACTTCTTCGTGAATTCGGCGATGTTGGTGGGCGAGTCGATGCCGATGCCGATCACCTGCAGGTTCTTGTACTTGCCGCTGGTTTGCAGCGCCGACAGTTCCGGCATTTCCTTCACGCACGGCGCACACCAGGTGGCCCAGAAATTCACCAGCAGCGGCTTGCCTTTCCATTGCGCCAGCGGCTGCTGCGTGCCCTGGGCATCGGCCATGGTGCGCGCCAGCAGGGCATCGACGACGGCGCTGCCGGCCGCGGCTTGCCCGGGCGGGACGGTGGAGGTAATGGGCGGTGGCGGGGCTTTCTTGTTGATGCCGACCCAGGCGCCGATGGCGCCGAATACGACGGCGATGGCGCCGCAGGCCAGCAGGTGGGATGTCTTCATGCGTTTCCGTGTTCAGGGTGTTCGGTGGCGATCAGCGCGCGCAGCTCGTCGATGTCGGCCCGCGCCGGGCGATCGCCGGCTTTTTGTTCGTTCTTTTTCTTTCTGGCGCCGCGCAGGTCCTGCTGTTCATACAGTTCCGCATGCACGCCTTCGCCATGCCACAGGAAGCTCACGGTCTCGACCGGGTCGTGGCGCGGTCCCTTGAAATGCTCGCTTTCCGAGATCTCTATATTGACGTTCTTATTCAGCAGGAAGATCTGCACCTCCTTCGCGCTGTCGGCGAACAGTTGCAGGCGGATGTCGTCATGTTCGCCGGCGCTGCCATTCAATACAGGGCCGGTCAGGAAAGGCTGGTACTCGGCCAGCCGTTCCATCACTTCCAGCGCGATGAGGCGCAGCTTCAGCAGGCGGGCCGGCTGCGTGGCGGCGTTGAACAGCGCATGGTACTGGCGCACCTCTTCCTCGATCTGCGCATCGTCCGGGAGCGCATCGCGCAGCGAATTGGCCTGCGCATCGCCGAGGATGCGGCGGGCCGCCTTGCGCTTCGCCGTCCCGTAGTCGGCGCCATCCTGGGCAACCATCCTGGCGGCGGCGGCGGCGATTTCGGCGCGCAGGAGCGCGACCTGGTCGTTGGCTTCATGGTTCGGCATCATGGCCGGAATGATACTCTGAACCGGCGAAAGCCAGCGCGTCGGGTAAAATCGCGCCTTTGACCACGCAGCACCACGGAGCACGATCCCCATGCACATTCACATCCTCGGCATTTGCGGCACCTTCATGGGCGGCCTCGCCGTGCTCGCCAAGGAAGCCGGCCACAAGGTGACCGGCTGCGACGCCAACGTCTACCCGCCGATGAGCACCCAGCTGGAAGCCCAGGGTATCGAACTGATCCAGGGTTTCGATGCGGACCAGGTGAAGCTGAACCCGGACCTGTACGTGATCGGCAACGTGGTTTCGCGGGGCAATCCGCTGGTCGAGGAAATCCTCAACCGCAGCCTGCCGTATGTGTCCGGCCCGCAGTGGATCGGCGAGCACATCCTGCGTGACAAATGGGTGCTGGCGGTGGCCGGCACGCACGGCAAGACCACCACCTCGTCGATGCTGGCGTGGATCCTGGAAGATGCCGGCTACGCGCCGGGCTTCCTGATCGGCGGCGTGCCGATGAACTTTGGCATTTCCGCGCGATTGCAGGGCCAAACCGCCGGCAAGAGCGGCGATTCGGCGTTCTTCGTCATCGAGGCGGATGAATACGACACGGCCTTCTTCGACAAGCGCAGCAAGTTCGTGCACTACCACGCCAAGACGGCGATCCTGAACAACCTGGAATACGACCATGCCGACATCTTCCCCGATATCGGCGCGATCGAAACCCAGTTCCACCACCTGGTGCGTACCGTGCCGGGCATCGGCCGCGTGATCGTCAACGGCGACGAAGAGTCGCTGCAGCGCGTGATCCGGCGCGGCTGCTGGAGCGAAAAGGAAAGCTTCGGCAATGACGGCAATGCCAACTGGACGTTGAAGGAACATCCGGACGGCAGCTTCGACGTGCTGTTCAACGGCAAGTTCGAAGCGCTGATCAACTGGAAGCTGACCGGGCGCCACAACCGCTACAACGCGCTGGCCGCGATCGCCGCCGCCCGCAATGTCGGCGTGCCGGTCGCCCAGGCGGCCAAGTCGCTGGAATCGTTCGAGAGCGTCAAGCGCCGGATGGAAGTGCGCGGCGTGGTGAACGGTGTGACGGTGTACGACGATTTCGCCCATCACCCGACCGCGATCGCCACCACCGTGGGCGGCCTGCGCCAGAAGCTGGGTGCCGATACGCGCATCCTGGCCGTGCTGGAGCCGCGCTCGAACACGATGAAGCTGGGCGCGATGAAGGATGCGCTGCCGGCCAGCCTGCGCGAGGCCGACTTCGTGTTCGGCTTCGGCAGCGAAAAGGCACTGGGCTGGAGCCTGGCCACCACGCTGGCGCCGATGGGTTCGAAGGCCGCCGGCTACGAGGATATCGACCTGATGGTGAAAGCCATCGTCGGCCAGGCGCGGCCGGGCGACCATGTCGTCGTCATGAGCAATGGCGGCTTCGGCGGCGTGCACGGCAAGCTGCTCGATGCGCTGCAGGCACTGAAGGCCTGAAGGATGACCGCCGCGGTAAAGATCCTTTATCTGCACGGCTTCCGCTCGTCGCCGCTGTCGATGAAGGGCCGGCTGCTGGGCGAGCGGATGGCGCAGCTGGGCCGCGCCGCCGACTACCTGGCGCCGCAGTTGCCCGCATCGCCGCAGCTGGCGATGCAGCAAGCCATGGCACTGGTGGCCGGGCTGCCCCGGGATCAGGTGGCCAATGAGCTGGCCATCGTCGGCTCGTCGCTGGGCGGCTATTACGCCACGTGGATGGCCGAGCAGCTGGGCTGCCGCGCCGCGCTGCTCAATCCCGCCGTCACGCCGCTGCGCGACCTGGAGAAATACGTGGGCATGACCACCATGTTCCACAGCGGCGAGCCGTTCGAGTTCAAGCGCGAGTACATCGCCGAGCTGGGAGAACTGGCGGTGCCCGCCATCACCCGGCCGGAACGCTACTACCTGCTGGCGGCCACCGGCGACGAAGTGCTGGACTGGCGCGACATGGTGGCGCACTACCCGGGCGCCCGGCAGCACGTGATCGACGGTTCCGACCACGGCATCGCCGAGTTCGCGGACTACGTCGACGAAGTGCTGGCCTTCTGCGGAATCGGGGCCGGATGAGGGAACGCTCGCTGCGCCGGGCCAACTGGTACCGGCATGTGCTGGCCGTGAACGCGCCGGCGGCGCTGGCGTGCTGGCTCACGTCGGGCGGTTCGCTGACGGCCCGGCTGAAAGCCCATGCCGGAACCTTCCGGGTGCAGGTGCTGCGCCAGCGTCCCGCGCAATGCCTGGCCGACGAATCCGGCGCGCTGGGCCTGCCCCGCATCGGCAACGGGCGCGGCCGCTGCTGGGAACGGGAAGTGCTGCTGCGGTGTGATAATACGCCCGTGGTGTTCGCGCACACGGTGGTGCCGATGAGCGCGGACGCCGCCGACTGGCCGCTGTTTTCCGCGCTGGGCGAACGGTCGCTGGGCACTACCCTGTTCGGCGACCCGATGGTGGCGCGTGGCCCGCTCGAATATGCGCGGCTGCGCGGCAGCCATCCGCTGGCGCGCCGTGCCCGCGCCGCGCTGGCGGGACAGGGAATCGCCGTTCCCGACGAACTTTTGCTGTATGCACGGCGCTGCCTGTACCGGCGGCGCCAGGGCACGCTGCTGGTGACCGAGGTATTCCTCCCCCAGGTCGCGGCGCTGGTGCCGAAAACCTCCAACACGAGATGAACAATGAATGTCTTTTTTGAAGAATCCGGCGATTTCAAGGTCGGACAAGTGCTGTCCACCGCCGGCGAGGCTTACCAGGTGGAGATGGCCAGCGGCAAGCGCAGCAAGGTGAAAGCCAAGGATGTGCTGCTGCAGTATGACAAGCCTGCGCCCGACGAGCTGATGGAGCAGGCGCGCGCGGTGGCGGCCGATGTCGACCTGGATTTCCTGTGGGAGGTGGCTGGCCAGGAAGAATTCGGGTTCGCGGAGCTGGGCGCCGAGTACTTCGGCCATGCGCCGCTGCCCGCCGAGGCGGCGGGGCTGATCCTGGCGCTCCATACGGCGCCCGTATATTTTCATAAGAAGGGCCGCGGGCGCTACAAGGCTGCGCCCGAGCAGACCCTGAAGGCAGCGCTGGCCGGCATCGAGAAGAAGAAGCAGCAGGCCATCGTCCAGCAGGGCTATGTGGACGAGCTGAAGGCGAACAAGCTGCCGCCTTCCATGGCGGGCATCGTGCAGCAGCTGCTGTTCAAGCCGGACAAGAACACCATCGAATACAAGGCGCTGGAAGCGGCCTGCAACGAGCTGCACACCACGCCGGCACGCCTGATGCTGGCGGTGGGCGGCATCGGTTCGGCCAAGGACCTGCACATGGCCCGCTTCCTGTTCGAATCGTTCCCGCGCGGGCATGGCTTCCCGGACGTGGCGGTGCCGCCGCCGCCGGCCGGCCTGCCGGTCGCCGCGGTCGAGGCATTCTCGATCGACGACGTGACCACGACCGAGATCGACGATGCCATGTCGATCGTCCACCTGGACGATGGCAAGGTGCGCATCGGCATCCACATCGCCGCGCCGGGCCTGGCCATCCGCCCGGACGATGCGATCGACAAGATCGCCCGCGCGCGCCTGTCCACTGTCTATATGCCGGGCGACAAGATCACCATGCTGCCGGATTCCGTGGTCGAGGCCTACACGCTGGCCGAGGGCAAGACGTGCCCGGCGCTGTCGCTGTACGCCACGCTCGATCCCGCCGACTGGACCGTGATCTCGACCGAGACGCGCGCCGAGATGGTGCCCATCGCGAACAACCTGCGCCACAACGATCTCGATGACGTGGTGAATGAACAGACGCTGGCCAGTGGCGAGGGTGACTACCCGCGCAAGGCCGAGCTGACCTTGCTGTGGGCGTGGGCGCAGCACCTGGAAGCGGGCCGCATGGCCAAGCGCGAGGCGTTCGGGCTGAAGCCGGAGCAGAACAACCGCGTCGACTTCAATTTCTATGTCGAGGACGATGTCGTCACGATCACGCGCCGCAAGCGCGGCGCCCCGCTGGACAAGATCGTGGCCGAGATGATGATCTTCGCCAACAGCACCTGGGGCAAGCTGATGCACGACCACGGCGTGCCCGGCATCTACCGCAGCCAGGGCCGCGGCGTGGGCGGCTGGAATGCCAAGATGCAGGTGCGCATGCTGACGCATGCCGCGCCGCACGAAGGCCTCGGTGTCGACCAGTATGCCTGGAGCACGTCGCCGCTGCGCCGCTACACGGACCTGGTCAACCAGTGGCAGATCCTGGCCGTGGCCGAGAAGGGCGTGATGGCCCCCCTCGTTGCGCCGTTCAAGCACAAGGATGCCAACCTGTTCGCCATCGTCTCGGCGTTCGACGCCGCGTATGCCGCCTATGCCGACTTCCAGGCCAATATGGAACGCTACTGGTGCCTGCGCTGGCTCGGCCAGGAAGACAAGCACCAGGTCGATGCCGTGGTGCTGAAGGATGAAGTGCTGCGCCTGACCGACATCCCGCTGGTGATCCGCCTGCCGGGCATGCCGTCGGCGCCGCGCG
Source organism: Pseudoduganella sp. SL102 (assembly GCF_027856995.1). Classification (NCBI taxonomy): domain Bacteria; kingdom Pseudomonadati; phylum Pseudomonadota; class Betaproteobacteria; order Burkholderiales; family Oxalobacteraceae; genus Pseudoduganella; species Pseudoduganella sp. SL102. The sequence goes on along the minus strand of NZ_CP115554.1, from coordinate 6,818,258 downwards.
GCGCGGCCGTCAAGCTGGACGTGATCCGCTGGGATGAAGTGGACCTGACGATCGAGACGCGCCTGCTGGAAATCGAGGAAGCCGCGCCGGCCGCCGTCGACTTCGAGGAAGAAGAAGAGGAAGGCGACGCGGACAAGGCGCTGGTCGGCGAGACCGTGCCGGAACTGGTCGCCGATCCCGACCAGCCCGCCGACGAGAAGGTGGAAGTGGCCGAAGCCGCCGCCGTCCCGCCCGCCGCTGGCTGAACCGGAACGGTGGAGGAGCCTGGTGTCGGACATTTTTTCGGGGCATGGCCGCGAAAAGGTGCGGGGCACTGGTTTTCACTGCCGCCACTGGTAACGCCGGTGGTTTCAGCGGGTAGAATGATGCATTTCGCCGACGCTTTTTCCTTCTCTGCGTGAAGTATTTACAAGAAAACCGGTTCCTCGCGATCGCCCTGGCCGTCTCGGTGCTCGCCCATGCGGCGCTGCTGGCGGTGCGTTTCGTGGCGCCGCAGGAATTCAAGCTGGCGCCCACCGATCCGACGCTGGAAGTCATCCTCGTCAATGCCAAGCACGCCAACCGGCCGCTGAAGGCCGAGGCGCTGGCGCAGGCCAACCTGGATGGCGGCGGCATGGCCGACCAGGGCCGCTCGAAGTCGCCGCTGCCGGACATGCGCCGGGTGGCCGATGGCGACAGCATCGAAGCCTCGCGCCGCCGCATCGAGCAGCTGGAAGAAGTGCAGAAGAAGCTGCTGACGCAGGTGAAGACCACGCCGTACCGCGCCGCGCCCGTCACCGAGAACAGCAAGCCCGATCCCACGCCCACCGGTGCCGAGCTGATCGAAAGCAGCAGGGCGATCGCCCGCATGGCGGCCGAGATCGCGCAAACCATCGAAGACCAGAACAAGCGCCCGCGCCGCACCTACATCACGCCCAGCACCCAGCAGGTGGGCTATGCGATGTACTACAAGACCTTCCAGCGCAAGGTGGAAGAGGTGGGCACGCTGAACTTCCCGCAGGTGAACGGCCGCAAGCTGTATGGCGAGCTGGTGCTGTCGATCCCGATCTTCCAGGATGGCACGCTGTATACCAAGGAGGGCGGCATCACGGTGCAGACCAGTTCCGGCAATCCGGCGCTGGACCAGGCGGCGATCGCCATCGTGCGCCGCGCCGCGCCGTTCGGCAAGTTCCCGCCCAACATGCTGTCGAACGACCGCGACGACCTGTGGGTCATCATCACCCGGTTCAAATTCACCCGCGAACAAAAACTCGAAGCCCAACTCGGTGGAGCAAAATAAAATGGACAATGACAGCGTGGACAATAGCAGCGTGGACAATAACAGTGTGGACGGCACGGCCCTGGACCGCATCGGCGGCGACTCCGGCATCAACTCCGGCGTCGACAAATACTGCGTGTTCGGCAATCCGATCGCCCACAGCAAATCGCCCGTCATCCACGCCGCGTTCGCCGCGGCCACGGGCCAGCGGCTGACGTATGAAAAACGCCTGGCGCCGCTGGATGGTTTTGCCGAGGCGGTCCATGCCTTCATCGCCGAAGGCGGCAAGGGCGCCAACGTGACGGTGCCGTTCAAGCTCGAGGCGTGCCGGCTGGCCAGCGCGCTGACGGTGCGCGCGCAGGCCGCGGGCGCCGTCAACACGCTGCTGTTCGATGAACACGGCATCACCGGCGACAACACCGACGGCGCCGGCCTGGTGGCCGACATCACCGTCAACGCGGGCGTGCCGATCACCGGCAAGCGCGTGCTGCTGCTGGGCGCGGGCGGTGCCGCGCGCGGTGCCGTGCTGCCGATCCTGGAGCATCGCCCGGCCGCGCTGGTGATCGCCAACCGCACCGTGGCCACCGCCGAGGCGCTGGTCCAGCAATTCGCGCCGCTGGGCGGCGCGGGCGTGGTGGCCGCCTGCGGCTTTGCCGACATCGCCGGCAGCTTCGACATCGTCATCAACGCCACGTCGGCCAGCCTGCAGGCCGACCTGCCGCCGGTGGCGCCATCGGTATTCCACCAGGGCTCGCTGGCATTGGATATGATGTACGGGCAGGAACCGACCGTCTTCATGCGCTTCGCCGCCAGCCATGGCGCGACCGTGCGCGATGGCCTGGGCATGCTGGTGGAGCAGGCCGCCGAAGCCTTCCTGGGCTGGCGCGGCGTGCGGCCGGACACCGCGGAGCTGCTGGCACGCCTGCGTTGACACGGTGGCATGTGTCGATCGGACATCTGATGCCGGCGATGCTTCCTGCGCTGGTGAAGCTTCCTGCGTCGTGTTGAACAATAAGAAATGCACATGAAAAAAGCGCGCAAGCCCCTGGGCCGCTGGGCATTCGTCAAGTGGCTGTTCATCGTTCCCGTCGTCCTGTTCATCGCCGTGCAGCTGTATTTCGCCGCGCAGATCTGGTGGTGGCGCGACCACGAGCCGGGCATGACGGCATTCATGCGCCAGCAGCTGTCGGCCATGCAGGAAAAGAATCCGGATGCGAAGATCGTCCAGAAATGGGTGCCGTACGAGCGCATCTCGAACAACCTGAAGCGGGCCGTCATCGCTTCCGAGGATGCCAATTTCTCAGACCACGACGGCGTCGACTGGGAGGCGCTGGAAAAGGCCTACGAGCGTAATGAAAAACGCAAGAAGGTCACGCACGGCGGCTCCACGATCACGCAGCAGCTGGCCAAGAACCTGTTCCTGTCCGGCTCGCGCAGCTACCTGCGCAAGGGCCAGGAACTGATCATCGCGTACATGCTGGAAACCATGATGGACAAGCGGCGGATCTTCGAGATCTACCTGAACGTGGTGGAGTTCGGCCGCGGCGTGTATGGCGCGGAGGCGGCGGCACGCCACTATTACAAGGTGCCCGCGGCGAAACTCGGTGCGGCGCAGGCGGCGCGGCTGGCGGTGATGCTGCCCAATCCCCGCTATTACGATGCGCACCGCGATACGCGCTACCTGAACCGGCGCACCCAGATCATCCTGCGGCGCATGAATTCGGCCGAGCTGCCGTAGCGCTTCCCCAGCCCCGCGCCGCGATCGGTGCCCGATACACCGCAATTATCGGTTCCATGGGTAAAAAGTGGTCCTCCGGTCTGGTCCCGGCCGGGGCTTTGCCTGTACACTTGCGCTGTTTTAATTTTGCGTCCTGCAAGTGTCCAGAATCCCAGTCGGCTGAGAGTGCCTATGATCAATGTCTTCGTTCTACAAAATGGCCGGCTGAACCAGGTTCCCATCGAAACGCGCGAAGACCTTGAACAAGTGGCACCGGTATGGGTCGACCTGACCGACCCGGACGATGACGAGCGTGCCTGGGTCAAGGCCATCTACGGCGTGACCTTGCCGGGCGAAGACGAAGTCAAGGATATCGAAGCGTCGGCCCGCTACTACGAAGCGGAAAACGGCGACCTGCACCTGCGCACCGACTTCCTGCTGGAAGAAGACGATGGCCCGTCGCGCATCGTCACCGTCGCCTTCATCCTGGCGCGCAAGATGCTGTTCTCCGTGCACACCGACGACTTGCCGGTGTTCCGCCTGGTGCGCATGCGCGCCCGCTCGCGCCCCGGCTCGATCGTCGACTACATGGACGTGCTGCTCGACCTGTACGCCACCGACGCCGAATATTCCGCCGACGCGCTGGAAGGCATCTACAAGAACCTGGAAGAAGTATCGTTCCGCGTGCTGCAGGAAGAATTCACCGACAAGGACGCGGCCGACGCGCTGTCCGCCATCGCCCACGAGGAAGACTTGAATGGCCGGATCCGCCGCAACATGATGGATACGCGGCGCGCCGTCAGCTTCCTGATGCGCGGGCGCCTGCTCAATTCCGAGCAGTTCGAGGAAGCCCGGCAGATCCTGCGCGACATCGAATCGCTCGACGGCCACACCTCGTTCCTGTTCGACAAGATCAACTTCCTGATGGACGCCACGGTCGGCTTCATCAACATCAACCAGAACAAGATCATCAAGATCTTCTCGGTGGCCAGCGTGGCCTTCCTGCCGCCGACCCTGATCGCCAGCGTGTATGGCATGAACTTCGACTTCATGCCGGAACTGAAATGGACGCTGGGCTATCCCTGGGCCTGGGGCCTGATGATCACCAGCGCGATTGCGCCGTTCCTGTATTTCCGGCACCGGGGCTGGCTGAAATAGGACGGTGACACGGTGAAAAAGCGGCCTCGGCCGTAACGCCGTTAAGTCAAGCGTCATCCAGCACATTGGAAGCGCATGCATTTACCCCAACAGCGAAGGGCTGGGGTCAGACCCGCCGGGTCTGACCCCAGAATTTGCACTTGGGGTGGACTTAACCGAACGGCATCAGGCCGCGGCCGCTTTTTTATCGGGCTGGCATTCCCCTGCCACGTCCTTGCTGACTTGCAGGTTCATGAAGATATTGGCGGCCAATGCCACGATCGAGATCGCCGCGGTGATTTCGGCAATCACCAGCATCGCCACGACACTCGCGTCGCCCGTCGACAGCACATAGGCCAGCGAGCCCATCATGACAGGCAACGCCAGGTTCAGCAGCCAGAAGTGGACGCGCGCCAGCAGCGTGGTGCCGGCTTGCGGGAACAGCGTGTAGATAATCCCGGACAGCGCCAGCGTGGTCCAGCCCAGCAGGTTGACGTGTGCATGCACGGGGCGCAGCGTGAAGTCGCGGCTGGCGCCCATGGCAATGCCCAGCGCCACGCCGATGAGCAGGTACAGCACGGCGAGCTTGATCCAGACGATACCGGCGCGAGCGGCCTGTTCCTGCCGGCTGGTGGCTTGTGTTTGCATGACGTCTCCTGTGATCTCGAATGCAACGGATTCTAAAGATCGGATGTCATCGAAATGTCGGAAGATTGTCGGTTTTAAAAGTCTTCAGGATCGAGTGCCGCGCAGATCCCAAGGATATTTCCAGGAACCGGGGTCAGACCCCGGTTTCAGGAAACATTTCCCGGGATTGGGGTCAGACCCCGGTTTCAGGAAACATTTCCCGGGATCGGGGGCAGACCCTGGCTGCTGGAAATGTTGTGCCGCATGGGATTGCACCAAGTAAAAAAGGACGGTTACCCGTCCTTTTTCCATGGCCGAGACCGGCGCTTATTTCAGCCGCGCGAACACCCGCCGGGCCGCTTCGATGGTGTCGTCGATGACCGCGTCATCGTGGGCGGCGGAGACGAAGCCGGCTTCGAATGCGGCAGGGGCGAAATACACGCCTTCATCGAGCATCGCGTGGAAGAACTCGTTGAATTTCGCGCGGTCGCCGGCCATCATCTCGGCGTAGTTGCGCGGCGGCTCGGCGCTGAAGTACAGGCCGAACATGCCGCCCTGGTAATCGGCGCAGAAGGTCACGCCTTCCTGGAACGCGGCGTCGGTCAAGCCTTCGGCCAGGCGTTTCGCGGTGGCCGTCAGGCGCTCGTAGAAACCGGCTTCCTGGATCAGCTTCAGGGTCGTCATGCCGGCGGCGACGGCGATCGGGTTGCCGGACAGCGTGCCGGCCTGGTAGACGGCGCCGACCGGCGACATCTTGCTCATCAACTCGGCGCTGCCGCCGAACGCGGCCACCGGCAAGCCGCCGCCGATCACCTTGCCCAGCGCGGTCAGGTCCGGGGTGATGCCGTACAGGCCCTGGGCGCCGGCCAGGCCGACGCGGAAGCCGCACATCACTTCATCGAAGATCAGCAGCGCGCCATGTTCGGTGCACAGGTCGCGCAGCGCCTGCAGGAACTCGGGCGATGCCTTGATCAGGTTCATGTTGCCGGCCACCGGTTCGACGATCACGCAGGCGATCTCGTCGCCATATTCGGCGAACGCTTCCTCGATGCCGGGCACGTCGTTATAGTCCAGCACCAGCGTGTGCTTGACGAAATCTTCCGGCACGCCGGCGGAGGTGGGATTGCCGAACGTGAGCAGGCCGCTGCCGGCCTTCACCAGCAGCGAATCGGCATGGCCGTGGTAGCAGCCTTCGAACTTGACGATCTTGTCGCGGCCGGTGGCGCCGCGCGCCAGGCGCAGCGCGCTCATCGTCGCTTCGGTGCCGGACGAGACCAGGCGCACCTGCTCGATCGACGGCACCAGGCGGGCGATTTCTTCCGCCATTTCCACTTCACCCTGGGTCGGCGCGCCGAACGACAGGCCGCGCGTGGCCGCTTCCTGCACGGCCTTGACCACCTGCGGGTGGGCGTGACCGACGATGGCTGGGCCCCAGGAACCGATGTAGTCGATGTAGCGCTTGCCGTCGGCATCCCAGAAATACGGGCCTTCGGCACGGGTGATGAAGCGCGGGGTGCCGCCTACGGAGCGGAAGGCGCGCACCGGCGAATTGACGCCGCCCGGCGTGGTCTTCTGCGCGCGTTCGAACAGCACATCGTTTTGCGAGATCGTCATTGCGTATCCTTTATCGTTTGCGTCACCGCGTGGAAGCGGTTCGGCACCAGCCGGCCCATGCCGTAGCGCTGGGCGTGGCGCAGGGCGCCGAAAGTGTATTGCTGGGCAAGGTCGACGGCCTGCGGCAGCGCCAGGCCTTGCGCCATGTAGGCGGCGATGGCGCCCGACAGCACGCAGCCAGCGCCGACGAACGGGCCGGGCAGGTGCTGCCAGCGATCGTGGCGGATCACGCCGCCATCGCCATACAGCGTGTTGGCGCGCAGGCCCGATTCGGCGCGCGACGTGCCGGCCGGGGTCCCCGTCACCAGCACGTATTCGCAGCCCAGGTCGATCAGGTGCTGGGCATCGTCGCCCATGGTTTCGCCATTGGACAGGTCGCGCCACGTTTCGGCCATGCGCCCCAGTTCCACCTGCGACAGCATCAGCAGCGTGGCCTGCGGCACCAGCAGCTGGCGCAGCACCGTCAGCAGTTCCTCCGGGTCGGTCTGTTCGGACAGGGGTGGCAATTGCGAGCCGAACGGGTCGAGGATCAGCGGCGCATCCGGATAATCGGACACTACTTCGGCGATCGATGAAATGTGTTCCATCTGGTCGACGGCGCCGATCTTGAACGCCGCCACCTGCACGTCTTCCAGCACGACGCGGGCCTGGTCGGATACCCAGTCCGGTTCCACATGCTGCTGGTCTTCCACGCGGGCGCTGTCGCCGATGAGTAATGCGGTGGTGACCGACAGGCCCTGGCATCCCAGCGCGGCGAACACGCCGATATCGGAATGCACGCCCACTGCGCCGATCGGATCGGCCACGCCGAATGTCAGGATGAGGGGTGATGTTTGGTTTTGCACGGCCAGTAGATTAAGATACCCGATTCGGCATTTTACTTGATTGAGGGTGGCAGAACGTGAGCAGCATTAATGTGGAAAATAAGGTAGAAAACAAGCTGGAAAATAACGCCCGGCAAAATAGTGCAGGAGAGTTCAAGAGCTGGATGTGCCTGATCTGCGGCTGGATCTACGATGAAGAAGCCGGCCTGCCGGAAGAGGGCATTGCGCCGGGTACCCGCTGGGAAGATGTGCCGATGAACTGGACGTGTCCGGAGTGCGGGGCTAGAAAAGACGACTTCGAAATGGTCATGATCTGATGGGACCTCGACAAGCCTATTGCGCAACGCCAGCCGCTGGTCTCCGGTACTCGCTGTACCTGAGTACAGCTCCGTTCCTCAACCAGGTCTGACGTCGCTCATTACGGTTTCTCGAGGCCCCGAGGCGCCCGTAGGAAAAGCAGATTGCAACCGGTAGCAGTGAACATTGGTTGCTGTAAAGATTTACCGTCCGCCCCCGCATTTTTCGCTGTGCTATCGTAGTGGAAATGGGTGGACACAATATATGACGACAACGCCGCAAGCGACCGGTTTGACCATCATGGTGATCGATGACAGCAGCACGATCCGCCGGTCCGCCGAGATCTTCCTGAGCGGGGCGGGCTACCAGGTGGTGCTGGCCGAGGATGGCTTCGATGCGCTGGCCAAGATCATCGACCACCAGCCGGCCCTGATCTTCTGCGACATCCTGATGCCCCGGCTGGACGGTTACCAGACCTGCGCGCTGATCAAGAAGAGCGCGAAGTTCCATGCCACGCCCGTGCTGATGCTGTCGTCCAGGGATGGCCTGTTCGACCGGGCGCGCGGCGCGATGGTCGGCTCGGCCGCCTACCTCACCAAACCCTTCAGCAAGGACAGCCTGCTGGCCGCGGTGCGCGAGCATGCCGGTCCCGGGCGTCCATGAGAAAGCAAGCCATGGCCATCCACAAGATCCTCATCGTCGACGATTCCCCGACCGAGCGCTACTACCTGTCCGATATCCTGGCCCGCAATGGCTACGCGGTCACCACCGCCGAGAGCGGCGAAGAGGCGCTGGCGCGCATCCGCGCCGACCGGCCGGAACTGATCCTGATGGACGTGGTGATGCCGGGCGCGAACGGCTTCCAGGTCACGCGCTCGATCGCCCGCGACCCTGAACTGCAGCATGTGCCGGTGATCATCTGCTCGTCGAAGAACCAGGAAACCGACCGCATCTGGGGCTTGCGCCAGGGCGCCAAGGATTATCTCGTCAAGCCGGTCAGCGCCGCCGAACTGCTGGCCAAGATCGCAGCGCTGGGCTGATGGAGGACGCGGTTTCGGATACCGGCGAACGCCGCAGCCGGCTGCGCCAGTACCAGGTCCAGCTGCTGGAGCGGATGCAGGCGGCGCAGGGCACGGGCACGGCGGCCGCGCGCGAGCTGGGCGTGCTGGTCGGCGCGCGCCACTGCCTGCTGGACCTGACACAGATGGGCGAGATCGTGCCCAGCCACTCCATCACGCCGGTGCCGCTGACGCAGCCGTGGTACCTGGGCCTGGCCAATGTGCGCGGCAACCTCCTCGGCGTGGTCGACCTGGCGGCCTACCTGGGCGATGGCCCCGGCACGCATGCCGACCATGGCACGCATGCCGCCGGCCCGGATACCCGCCTGCTGACCTTCGCCGCCAGCCTCGGCCTGCCGTGCGCGCTGCTGGCCAACCGCGTGCTGGGCCTGCGCCGGCTGGCCGACATGCGGGCCGACGGCAGCGACGCGGCGGCACCCGGCTGGTGTGCCGAGCGGTACGTCGACGGCGATGGCCAGCCATGGACCCGGCTGGACCTGGCCGGACTGGCGCGCGAGCCGCGTTTTTTACAGGTGAGCCTGCATGCAAGCCCGCAGGCGGGGCTGCCCGCGGGCCGCTAGCCCCGATGAGAAAGGATACGATGCGATTCAGGTTTTCACGGCCCCGCCGGCAGGAGCCGCCCGCCGATTCCCCGCCTGACTCCCGGTTCGCCGACGGCGACTCGCAGTTCGCGGATGGCGCAGCGACCGACCGGCCGCTGCGCCTGCGCGATGCGCTGCGCCGCGGCGGCACTTCCAGCGCGGCGGAGCTGCCGGCACCGGCGCGGCTGCCGCTGATCGGCCACCTGCCGCCGCAGCGCCAGCTCAGTTTCCTCGTCACCACGCTGGCCGTCGTGCTGGCGCTTTCCGCCGCCCTGGTGGCGCTGAATGCACGGCACAGCGCGGCCGGCGCCGCCGCCACGCAAGTAGCCGGCGATGCGCTGATGCACTCGCAACGGATCGGCAAGGCCGCGCCGAATGCCTTGCAGGGCCACGAAGAGGCGTTCCGCCAGCTGGGCGACAGCCGGCGCGAGCTGGACAGCGACCTGGCGCTGCTGGGCAGTGGCGGCAGCTACCGGGGCCGCAGTGTGGCCGCCGCCCCTGGCAACCTGGAGGCAGCGATCGCCGATGCGCGCGCCAAGTGGGCCGCCACGGCGAAGGCGGCCGATACCATCCTGCGCCACCGGGAAGACCTGGCCGGTGTCGAAAAATCGCTGCGCGCATTGAACGTGCTGGCGCCGCAGCTGCTGGCGCAGGCCGATGAAATCGCCGCGCTGCGCCTGCAGCGGGGAGCTGGCGCGCGCGAGATCGCCGCCCTGGGCCGGCTGACGATGCTGACCCAGCGGATGAGCCTTGGCACGGCCGAATTCACCGCGGCGGGCGGCATCCGTTCGGAAACGGCATTCCAGCTGGGACGCGACATCACCGCCTTCCGCGCCATCGTCGATGCCCTGCTGAATGGCGCAAATAGTGGATCGGATGGCGGCGGCGCCGTGGCCGGCATTGCCGCCGTGCGCGAGCCGGACGTGCGCGAACGCCTCGCCGCGCTGCGGGCCGGCTTCGAGCAATACCAGGCCGGGGCGGGCGCGATCCTGGGCCGGCTCGACAGGCTGCTGGCCGCGCGCACTGCCGAGCGGCTGATTTTCAGCCAGAACGAGAGCCTGCGCGAAAGCCTGGCGCGCCTGCTGGACGGCTATCGCGCCGCGCAGGAGTCGTTGAACTGGACCTTCTGGCTGATGGTGGCGGGCGGCATGCTGACGCTGCTGACGGGGGCCGCGATCGGCCGCGTGCTGCTGCAGGATTCGTACAACCGCACGCGCGGCGCCGAGCGCCGCCGCCAGCAGGCCGAGGAGCAGCGGCTGCAGGCGCAGCGGCAGGAGGAGGAAGCCAGGGCGGCCAATACGCAAAACCAGGCCGCGATCCTGCGCCTGATGAACGAGCTGCAGGAGGTGGCCGATGGCGACCTGACCGTGCAGGCCACCGTTTCCGAGGACATCACGGGCGCGATCGCCGACTCCGTCAACTACACGGTCGAGGAATTGCGCGGCCTGGTGGGCCGCGTGACGGCGACGGCCGAGCAGGTCACGGCGGCGTCGAGCCAGGCGCAGGATATTTCCACCGCGCTGCTGTCCGCGTCGCAGCAGCAGGCCCGCGAGATCCGCGATACCAGCGCGACGGTGTTGCGCATGGCGGCCGAGATCACGGACGTGTCGAAGTCCGCGGCCGAGTCGGCGGACGTGGCGCGCCGCTCGGTGGCCGCGGCGCGGCAGGGCGCCGCCGCGGTGCAGGATGCGATCGCCGGCATGAACGGCATCCGCGAGCAGATCCAGGAAACCAGCAAGCGCATCAAGCGGCTGGGCGAATCGTCGCAGCAGATCGGCGAGATCACGGAACTGATTTCCGACATTACCGGGCAGACCAACGTGCTGGCGCTGAACGCGGCGATCCAGGCCGCTTCCGCCGGCGAGGCCGGGCGCGGCTTTTCCGTGGTGGCCGAGGAAGTGCAGCGGCTGGCGGAACGGTCGGCCGACAGTGCCAAGCAGATCGGCGCGCTGGTGCGCACCATCCAGGCCGACACGCACGATGCGGTGGCGGCGATGGAACGCTCCACCCATGGCGTGGTGGAAGGCGCGCGGCTGTCCGACGCGGCCGGCGCCGCGCTGGACGACATCGAGCGCGTGTCGCGGCAACTGGCCGAGCTGATCGAGGGCATGTCGCACGCCACCGGCACGCAGGCCGCATCGGCCAGCGGCGTGGCAGAGCACATCGGCCATATCCTGCAAGCCACGGAACAGGCGCAAGCCGGCACGCAGCAGACGGCGCAATCGGTGCGCCAGCTGTCCGCGCTGGCCCAGCAGCTGAAGGATTCCGTGTCGCGTTTCCGCATCGGCAACCCAACAACCTGAACAAGCAGCGAGACCATGAGCCAGACCGATTTCCCGACCAACTCCTTCGATCCCGGCCCGCTGTCGTGGGTGATGGGCGAGATCCGCGAGGCGCTGGGCCGCTCGCGCACGGCGCTGTTCGAGGCCGGCGGCCTGGAGCCGGAAGACCAGGCCACCGCGCTGCGGCTGGCCAAGTCGCACCTGCACCAGGCGCACGGCGCGCTGCAGATGGTGGACGTGGAGGGCGTGGCGGCGATCACCCGGCTGGCCGAGGAAGCGCTGGACCGCTTCAAGGATGGCAGCGTGAAGTGCAGCGCCGACCATGTGCAGGCGATCGGCCGGCTGTATGGCGCGCTCGTCGAGTACCTGGAGGAATTGCTGGACGGCGGGCCGCTGCAGCCGGTGCGCCTGTTCCCGTATTACGCGGCGGTGCAGGAAATGCTGGGCGCGCCCCGCATCCACCCGGCCGACCTGTTCTTCCCCGACCTGGCGCGCGAACCCGCGCTGCCGGCGGCGGATGGCGGAGATGACGCGGGCGGGCCCGTGGACTACGCCGCGTTGCGGCAACGGTTCGAGCGCGCCCTGCTGCCGTACCTGAAGTCCGGCGATCCGGCGCAGGCGCAGCCCCTGGCCGAGGTGATCGCCGAGGTGGCCGCGGCCCAGGCCGGCCGCGGCCGCGTTTTCTGGCTGGCGTTGCAGGCGTTCGCGGAACTGGTGGTGGCCGGCCACGTGCCCGGCGGCGTGTACGGCGTGTACATCAAGCAGCTGTTCGGCGCGGCCAACCTGCAAATGCGCCGGCTGGCGCAAGGGGCGCCGGAAACCCCCGACACGGTATTGCGCGACGCGCTGTTCTTCCTCGCCGCGGCGGAACCGGAGCACCTGGCGCCGCTGGGGCGCGCGCTGCGCACCGGCTTCGCGCTCGACGGCTTGGTGCCGCCCGATTACGCGACCGAGCGTTATTGCCGGATCGATCCGGAAGCGCTGGCCCGCGCGCGCGAAGGCCTGGAAGGTGCCCGCGCCGCCTGGCAGCGGCTGGAAGCGGGCGACACTGCCGCCCAGGCCGAGTTCAGCCAGGCGGTGGCGCTGGTGGCGGCCGCCGGCGACAAGCTGGGCGTGACGCCGCTGGCCAACCTGATGCGGCAGCTGGCCGCGGTGGCCGATGTCGGGCGCAACGAAGCGCTGGGCCTGGAAATGGCCACGGCGCTGCTGTTCGCCAGCCACGGCCTGGACCAGGTCCGCCACCTGCCGGACGATTTCGCGGCCAGCGCGGCCACCATCGGTACGCGGCTGGCGGCGCTGGCGGCGGGGCAGCAACCGCCGGAGCCGGCGCAGTGGCAGCAGGGCCTGGCGCAGCGCCTGCGGCAGGATGACACGGTGGTGGCGCTGGCGCAGCAGATGAAGGTGGCGCTGCACGACGTGGAGCGCGAGCTGGATGAATTCGCCGCCGACCCGGCGGCCCGGCCGCAACTGGCCGCGCTGGACGGCGTGCTGCACCAGCTGGAGGGCGCCCTGGCCATTACCGACCAGCCGGATGCGCAGGCCGCCGTGGCGCAGGTGCGCGGGCAGGTCGCCGGACTTGCCGCCGGCCCGGGCGCCGGCGAGGCGGCCCAGCTCGATCGCATCGCGCACAACGTCGGTGCGCTCGGCTTCTTCGTCGACATGCTGGCGCAGAACGCCACCGGGGCGCGCGAGCGTTTTGCGTTCGATGCCGCGCAGGGCACGTTCCGCGCGGTGCCGCTGCGCAAGATCGCCGGACCCGAATCGATCCCCGTGCTCGACGAGGAAGTGCCGGCACCGGCCGAGCCGGCGCCATCGGCCACGCTTGCCGCGGTTTCGGGCGCGAGCGACGCGGCCATCGAGGAAGAACTGCTGGAGATCTTCATCGGCGAGGCGCAGGAAGTGCTGGCCCATATGGGCGGCGTGCTGGCCGGGCCGGATGCCGGAACGCCGGAAAGCCTGGTATCGCTGCGCCGCTCGTTCCACACGCTCAAGGGCAGCGGCCGCATGGTGGGACTGAACCAGTTCGCCGACGCGGCGGGCGCGCTGGAGAAAGTGCTGAACGTGCGGGTGGCCGATGGCCGCGCCGCCGATGCGGCGCTGGCCGGCCTGCTGGCATGGACGGCGGCCGAACTCAATGCCTGGGTCGCCGAGCTGGTGGCCCGGGGAATTTCGCCGCGCAGTGCCGCACCGCTGGTGGCGGCGGCCATGCAGGTACTGGACGGTCAGCCGTTCATGTCGCCGGATCGCGCGGCCGGACGCGCCGAACCCACCGTCGAGCCGCCGCCGGCGGAGCCGTACGTGACCGATGAAAATGCCGCCGGCGACACGGCGGCCGATGACCATGTGGTCGATGACCATCCGGTTAGTGACCATGTGATCAGCGACACCGCGGCCAGCGATGATGCCGTCATTGATACTGCTATCAGCGACGATGCGGTCAGCGACGACGTGGCCAGCGACGACGTGGCCAGTGAAATCGCGGTTGGCGAGCGTGCGGCCGGGCCGGCGACCGAAGCTGAGCCGGCAACGGCAGCGGGGGCGGCCGCGCCCGACAATGCAGCCGAGGCAGCCGCGCCGGCCGACCAGGGCATGCGCTTCGTTGGCCGGCTGGCCGTACCGGCGGCGCTGTTCGACATCTACGTGGCCGAAGCCACCGCGCTGGCGGCGGCGCTGGCGCGCGACTTCGGCACGTGGCGCCGCCAGGGCGAGCTGGATCCGGACGCGCTGCACCTGGCCCACACGCTGGCCGGCACGTCGGGCACGGTGGGCTTCAAGGCGCTGCGCGAACTGGCCGTGGCGCTGGAGACCACGCTGCAGGCCGCGCCCGCGGTGCTGCACGATCCGGCCCACCACGACCTGTTCGACCTGGTCATCGGCCGCGTGCGCGGCATGCTGGACAGCTTCGCCGGCGGCACCATGCCGCCCGACCAGCCGGAACTGATCGCCGCGCTGGAGCGCCTGCGCGACGAACTGGCCCGTGCCCATGCCGCCGCGCCGGACGTGGCGGCACGGCTGGACGGCATGCTGGCGGCACCGGCGCCGGTGGACGAACTGGTGGCCCGGCTCGACCTGCTGTTCACCGACACCTACCACGCGCTGCTTGCCGACCCGCCGCCGGTGCCGGAGCGCGGCGCGCCGCTGCCGCTGCGGCCGCAACTGGCCACGCAGGATGACTCGATCGACGACCTGTTCGATGCCGCGTTCGACGACGCCTTCGCCGAGCCGCCGCTCACGCAGGCGGCGGTACCGCAGCAGGTACCGGTCGCGCCGCCCGAACCCTCCGTGGAAACAGCGGCGGAAGCCGCGGTGCCCGAGGTGGAAGACGTGGAAGCGGTGGAGGCCATGGAGCCGGTGGAAACACTGGAAGCCGTCGAACCGGCCGAACCACTGGAAGCCGTGGAACCGGCGGAAGCAGCCGGGCAGGCCGCGGAGCCAGTGGAACAGGATGCCGCCGAGCCCGACGTGCAGGTGCTGGCGCTGCTCGAAGCGCGGCCGGACATCCCGGCCGTGGCCGACGAACTCGATCCGGACCTGCTGCCCGTGTTCCTCGAGGAAGGCGCAGACCTGCTGCCCCAGGTCGGCGCCGCGCTGCGCGCCTGGCAGCATGCGCCGGCCGATACCGCCCACCCGGCCACGCTGCAGCGCGTGCTGCACACCCTCAAGGGCAGCGCGCGGATGGCGGGCGCGATGCGCCTCGGGCAGCATGCGCACGAGATGGAAACCCATGTCGAAGGCATGAGCAATCCGGCGCCGGCGGCGTTCGACGACTTGCTGGCCCATTACGACCACGCGCTGCTGCTGTTCGAGCAGTTGCAGCATCCGCCTGAAACGGCCGGCGCCGCGGCGGCGGACGTGCCGGTCGCGGCGCCGGCCGAGACTTCCGCAAGCGCGGCCCAGGCGCCGCTGGTGCGCGTGCGCGCCGATATCCTCGACCGCCTCGTCAACCAGGCCGGCGAGGTGGCGATCACCCGCTCGCGCCTTGAAAACGAAATGGGTGCGCTGCGCACCGCGCTGGGCGACTTCGAGGACAACCTGGGCAAGCTGCGGCAGCAATTGCGCGAAGTGGAAATGCAGGCCGAATCGCACATCGCGTCGCGCCTGTCGGTGTCGAGCGAACGCGAATTCGACCCGCTCGAATTCGACCGTTATACGCGCCTGCAGGAATTGACGCGGATGATGGCCGAGAGCGTCGACGACGTGGCCTCGTTCCATGCCGGACTGCTGCAGTCGGTAAACGGCGCCACCGACGACCTGGCGCAGCAGGCGCGCATGACGCGCGAACTGCAGCGCGACCTCCTGCGCGTGCGGATGGTGCCGTTCGCCAGTATCGCCGAGCGGCTGTACCGGGTGGCGCGGCAGGGCGCCAAGGAACTGGACAAGCGCGTCAACCTCGATATCCGCGGCGGTGCCGTGGAGATGGACCGCAGCGTGCTAGAACGGATGGCCGGGCCGTTCGAACACCTGCTGCGCAACGCGATCGTGCACGGTATCGAAACGCGCGAAGCGCGCAGTGCCGCCGGCAAGGCGGAAACGGGCGAGGTGGTGGTGCAGGCCAGCCAGCAGGGCAACGAGATCGTGCTGGCGTTTTCCGACGATGGCGCCGGCCTCGACCTCGAACGCATCCGGGCCAGGGCGCGCGAACGCGGCTTGCTGGGCGATGGGGAAACTGCCGACGCCGCGGTGGCCAGCCTGATTTTCGAGCCGGGCTTTTCCACCGCGGACGCGCTGACCGAACTGGCCGGCCGCGGCGTGGGCATGGACGTGGTGCGTTCCGAAGCACAGGCCCTGGGCGGCCGCATCGACACCCACACCGAGCCAGGCAAGGGCACCCGTTTCACGATCCACCTGCCGCTGACCCTGGGCGTGACGCACAGCGTGCGGGTCGCGGGCGGCGGCTGCACGTAGGCCGTGCCGGCGGCGCTGGTGGAGCAGGTGCTGCAGGTGAAGGCCGCGGCACTGGACGAAGCCGCCGGCCGCGTCGACGTGGCCGGCCAGCCGCTGGCGCTGCACTACCTGCCGGCGCTGCTGGGCGATGCGCGCGCACAGCCGCTGGCCCAGCGCACGGTGCCCGTACTGGCGCTGCATGCCGGCACCGACCGCCTGGCTCTGCGGGTCGACGAAGTGCTCGGCAACCGCGAAGTGGTGGTCAAGAACACCGGGCCGCAACTGGCGCACGTTCCCGGCATTGCCGGCGCCACCGTGCTGGGCTCGGGCGAGATCGTGCTGATCCTCAATCCCGTCGTGCTGGCCCAGCACCTGGCCCAGCACCCCGGCTTGCAGGCGCCGATCCCGGCCGTGCACGCGGCGGCCGGCACCATCATGGTGGTCGACGATTCGCTGACCGTGCGCAAGGTGACCCAGCGGCTGCTGGAGCGCGAAGGCTATACCGTGCTGCTGGCCAAGGATGGCGTCGACGCGCTCGAGCAGATCGCCGCGCACCGGCCGGACCTGATGCTGGTCGACATCGAAATGCCGCGCATGGATGGCTTCGACCTGACGCGCCACGTGCGCGCCGATCCGGCCACGCATGAGATCCCGATCATCATGATCACCTCGCGCAGTGCCGACAAGCACCGCAACCTGGCCCTGCAGCTGGGCGTCAACGCGTATTTCGGCAAGCCGTACCAGCAGACCGTACTGCTGGGCGCGATCGCCGGCCTGTTGCCGGCGCGGGGAGAGTCGGGCGAGCGGTGAGTAAGCAGGTGGCAGGGACTGCGTGAAATTTTGCTTGTGACGTGCTACGCTATTCGGAGCGTTTGCATCCATGCCAGGAAGGAGCAGCGCCACACAGCTGATCCGGACGCTCCGCCGGGCCGGATCGCGTGTTTCGACAACGTATCGAGGGTATTCAGGGGACCTGGTGATATTGCCGAGCAGCCGCAAGCGAAAGGAAGCCATCCGGTCATGGATGACGCATATAAAAACTGCCGCCGCAAGAATTATGTCCATGCCGCCTATGTCGAAGCCGCCATCCACATCAACAAGGTGCTCGGCTCCGATCGCGCGTACTGGATACTGATCCGTGAAAACGTGCCGGGATCCGTCATCGACAGGATCTTGAAGGGCAAGGAAGGGCGGTTGCGCCGGAAGGATCGCCGCTACGCGACCCGCCGCGCGTCCATCCATGGCGCCGAGCAGGACCCGTTGGCGGCGGACCAGCGCGGGGACCTGCTCACCTCGCAGCGGATCGAGGTCGCACTGGTGTTCAAGACCATGCTCGGGACGGACGCCGCCGCTGAGTACCTGCGCAATGCCGGCATTCCGATCTGGATCACGGCCCGTGTGCTGGGCTCCGCGAAAAGAAGGCCTTCGCCGGCCCTCGTGGTCGAGTAATTGAAAGAAGGAGTGATCGCGTGATCGTCCCGCCAGCTCGGCGGTGCTGTTGCGCGCCGGCGCGGTCGTCAGAATATCTGGTCCGAACCGTGGCTGTCCCGCCAGTGCATGATCCGGCGTTCCGAAGGACTGCCTTTCAAGACCCGTTCGATGACGTCACGCGGGACATCGCCCGAGGATAACAGCGCCTCCGCGTAGGAGAGGTGGAAGACTTCCCTCAGGATGATCGCAGCGTCGACCAGCGCCGCGAGTCCGGCATCACGGCGTAGCATGGGGTGCTCCGGTCATGTGTGCCTCGGTCATGGTGTGCTCCGGTGAAACCGTGCATCAAGACCGACGGTCATCCTCTTACAACGGCGGCAGCCGCTCACCGGTTGACGTGTATCGGTATATATCCACGGGCCCGGCAGGCCGCTTCCGGTTCACCGTGCCCTGCCGGCCGGTCAGCCGCGCGCCTTCACTACCTCGTAGCGTTCCAGGGTGCGCTGCCGCGCCTCGGCATGGTCGACGATCGGTGCCGGATAGCCATCCACGCCGCCATGCAGCCACGGCGCATGGATCGCCTTGGCGGACAGCCTGGCGAGCCGGGGCACGAACTGGCGGATGAAGTCGCCCTGCTGGTCGAAGCGCTCGGACTGCGTGACGGGATTGAAGATGCGGAAGAACGGCTGGGCATCGCAGCCGCTCGAGGCCGCCCACTGCCAGCCGCCGTTATTGGACGCCAGTTCGTAGTCGTTCAGTTTCAGGGCGAAATAGGCTTCGCCGCGCCGCCAGTCGATGCCCAGGTCCTTGCACAGGAAGCTGGCCGTCACCATCCGCAGCCGGTTGTGCATGAAACCGGTGGTATTGAGCTGTGCCATCGCCGCGTCGACCAGCGGGTAGCCGGTGCGGCCTGCGCACCAGGCGGCGAACAGTTCCTCGGCTGCCGGGCCGGTTTCCCAGTCGACCTTGTCGTACACCGGCTTGAACGAGGCGTGCACCACATGCGGGTGGTGGTACAGGATCATCTGGTAGAAGTCGCGCCACACCAGTTCGGACAGCCACGTGGCGCCGCCTTCGCCGGCCTGTCCGCGCGCCGACAGTTGCAGTACCGTGCGCACCAGGTGGCGGATCGACACCGTGCCGAAGCGCAGGTGCAGCGACAGGCGCGACGTGCCGTCGCGCGCCGGATAGTCGCGCCCGGTGCCGTAGTCGGCCAGGCTCGGCAGGAAGGCGTCGAACAGCGCGGCACCGCCGCTCATGCCGGGGGTGATGCCGGCCGCAGCCAGGTTGGCGCCATCGAAGCCGATCTCTTGCAGCGATGGCAACTGCGAGCGGCCGGGCGCCAGCGCCGCCGCGTGCGGATCGACCGGCCAGGGCGCCAGCGCGTCGGGCTGCGCTTCCAGGCGTTTTTTCCAGGCGTTCTTGTAGGGCGTAAACACGCCGAGCGGCTTGCCGGCCTGCGACAGCACTTCGCTCCTGGCGAAGATCACGTGATCCTTGAACAGTTTCAACGCGCGCCCAGCCACCGCCAGCGTTTCGGCCACCGCTTCGTCGCGGGCGATGGCGGCCGGATCGTAATCCTCGTTGGCGTACACGGCGGCCACGCCGAGCTCGGCGGCCAGTGCCGGGATCTCGGCGCGGGCATCGCCATGGCGCACCAGCAGGTGCCCGCCAAGCGCTTCCAGCTCGGCCGCGAGTTCGCCCAGCGATGCATGAATGAACGCCACGCGGCGGTCATCGCGTGGCAAGCCCTCCAGGATCGGGCTGTCGAAAATGAAGGCACAGTAGACGGGGGTACCCGCCAGCAGGGCGTGGTGCAGGGCGGCGTGATCGAAGCTGCGGAGGTCGCGCCGGAACCACACGAGGGCGCCGGGTGCGGTGGAATTGCTTTGTGGCATGTTTTAGCTCAAGAGTGCGTTGCAAATTATTGCTTACCATCAGTTTACAGAGCGCCACCCTGGTTTGGATGGCCGATCCGGCAATTCATAGTAAACTGTCGATGTGGCGGCGAGTTTCCGCTCGTCATTAAAGAATTCAGCAACATTACCGAAACCACGGTCCAGCAAAGAGAGCAGCTTATGAAGAAGAGCAAAGTGAGCAAACCGCTACCTGTGCCCGGGCTGTTACAGGAAAGCGGGTCCCCGCTGCACGAGATGGAAACGAAGGACACTTCCGCGACGCCCGCGCTGAACCTGGCGAACCATTTCCTGATCGCGATGCCGTCGATGCAGGATCCCGTGTTCGGCGGCACCGTCGTGTACGTCTGCGAGCACAACGAGAACGGCGTGCTCGGCGTGGTCATCAACAAGCCGACCGACATGACGATGGACGTGCTGTTCGAGCGCATCGACCTGGAAGTGACGGGCGGCGGCGGCAACATGACGAGCAAGCCGATCATGTTCGGCGGCCCCGTGCAGGACGATCGCGGCTTCGTGCTGCATACCCCGGGGGCACGCTATTCATCGTCGCTGACGGTCACGGACGAGGTGGCGTTCACCACGTCGATCGACGTGCTGGAAGCCGTTGCCAAGGGGGCCGGCCCGCAGCGCATGCTGGTGTCGATCGGCTACTCGGGCTGGAGCCCGGGCCAGCTGGAAGACGAAATCAGCCGCAACGGCTGGCTGACCGTGAACGCCGATCCCGCCGTGCTGTTCGAAGTGCCGATCGAGGAACGCTACGTGGCCGCCATGAAACTGCTGGGCATCGATCCGTTGATGCTCACGTCCGAAGCGGGTCATGCATAAGGTGGAAGATGCACCCGTAACAGTGCCGCAAACCGTGTTTGGCTTCGACTTCGGCATCAAGCGTATCGGCGTGGCGATGGGTAATACCATGATCGGCCAGGCCAGCCCGCTGGCCGTTATCAAGTCCATCGACAATCAATCCCGCTTCGCGGAAATCAAGACCCTGATCGACAAGTGGGGCCCGACCCGATTGATCGTCGGGCTGCCGCTGCATCCGGACGGCGCCGAGCACGAGATGACGGCGCGCTGCCGCCGCTTCGCCAACCAGTTGCATGGCCGCTTCGACATCCCCGTCGAGCTCGTTGACGAACGCTACTCTTCCGCGGTGCTGTCGCAGAAGCGCGGCGAGGTCATCGACGACCGCGCCGCCGCCGTCATCCTGCAACAGTATTTCGACCAACATCCCTATTAATATGTCCATTACTGACCCCACCGCCCTGGATGCCGAGGCGCTGTACGCCGCGCTGCTGGACCAGGTGAAGACCGGCCTCGCCGGTGCGCACGAGCCGGCCATCGTCGGCATCCATTCCGGCGGCGCCTGGATCGCCGAGCGCCTCGCCCGCGATCTCGGCATGAGCGAACGCTGCGGCGTGCTCGACGTTTCCTTCTACCGCGACGATTACGCGAAGAAGGGCCTGCCGGCCGAAGTGAAGCCGACCAGCATCGGTTTCGAGGTGGCCGGCGCCACCATCCTGCTGGTCGACGACGTGCTGTACACGGGCCGCACCACGCGCGCCGCCATCAACGAACTGTTCGACTATGGCCGCCCGGCGCGCATCCTGCTGGCGGCGCTGGTGGACCGGGGCGGGCGCCAGTTGCCGGTGGCCGCCGATTTCGTGGCGGCGCATACCCGCGTCGAACCGGGCCAGGCGCTGCGCCTGAAGCAGGCGGACGACGGGCGCTTCCATCTGACCATCGAACAAGACAATGCGTGACAACAAAAAATGCTCAATCCGCAACTGAACAAACACGGTGAACTGCAGCACCTGCTGTCCACCGAAGGCCTGCCGAAGGCCATCATCAACCAGATCCTCGATACCGCCAGTTCCTTCGTCAGCGTGTCCGACCGCGAAGTGAAGAAAGTGCCGCTGTTGCGCGGCAAGAGCGTGTTCAACCTGTTCTTCGAGAATTCCACGCGCACCCGCACCACGTTCGAGATCGCCTCGAAACGCCTGTCGGCGGACGTGATCAACCTGAACATCTCCGCATCGTCGGCCAGCAAGGGCGAATCGCTGCTCGATACCATCGACAACCTGGCCGCGATGCATGCCGACATGTTCGTGGTGCGCCATTCGCAGTCCGGCGCGCCGTACCTGATCGCCAAGCACCTGCAGGACACGAAGCAGAACCACGTGCACGTGGTGAACGCGGGCGACGGCCGCCACGCGCATCCCACGCAGGGCCTGCTGGACATGTACACCATCCGGCACTACAAGAAGGACTTCACCAACCTGCGCGTGGCGATCGTCGGCGATATCCTGCACAGCCGCGTGGCCCGTTCGGACATCCACGCGCTGACCACGCTGGGCGTGCCGGAGATCCGCGCGATCGGCCCGCACACGCTGCTGCCGGGCGGCCTGGAACAGCTGGGCGTGCGCACCTTCACCAACATGGACGAAGGCCTGAAGGACGTCGACGTGATCATCATGCTGCGCCTGCAGAATGAACGGATGAGCGGCGCGCTGCTGCCGTCGGCGCAGGAATACTTCAAGAGCTACGGCCTGACGCCGGAGCGCCTGGCCCTGGCCGCGCCCGAGGCGATCGTGATGCACCCGGGCCCGATGAACCGCGGCGTGGAAATCGACTCGGCGGTGGCGGATGGCCCGCAGGCGGTGATCCTGCCGCAGGTCACGTTCGGGATCGCGGTGCGGATGGCCGTGATGAGCATTGTCGCAGGGACTCAAGGATAAGCATCAGGATGAGCAATCTTCATATCAAGAACGGCCGCGTGATCGACCCGGCCAACGGCGTCGACGCGGTGCAGGACCTGTACATCGTCGATGGCAAGGTAGCCGCGCTGGGTGCGGCGCCGGCAGGCTTCACGGCGGCGCGCACGCTCGATGCGAGCGGCCTGGTGGTGGCGCCCGGCCTGGTCGACCTGGCGGCGCGCCTGCGCGAACCGGGCTACGAATACAAGGCCACGCTGGAATCGGAAATGCAGGCCGCCCTGCAGGGCGGGGTAACGAGCCTGGTGTGCCCGCCCGATACCGACCCCGTGCTCGATGAGCCGGGCCTGGTGGAAATGCTGAAGCACCGCGCGCGCGGCCGCAACGGCGCCCACGTGCATCCGCTCGGTGCGCTGACGATGGGCCTGAAAGGCGAGGCGCTGACGGAAATGGCCGAACTGACCGAAGCTGGCTGCATCGGCTTCGCGCAGGCCGAAATGCCGGTCACGGATACCAATGTGCTGCTGCGCGCGCTGCAATACGCGAAGACGTTCGGCTATACGGTATGGCTGCGCCCGCAGGATGCCTA
Organism: Pseudoduganella sp. SL102; assembly: GCF_027856995.1. Classification (NCBI taxonomy): domain Bacteria; kingdom Pseudomonadati; phylum Pseudomonadota; class Betaproteobacteria; order Burkholderiales; family Oxalobacteraceae; genus Pseudoduganella; species Pseudoduganella sp. SL102. The sequence continues at coordinate 6,795,308 of NZ_CP115554.1, read as the reverse complement.
CATCGGCAAGGGCGGCGTGGCGCACAGCGGGCCGCTGGCTTCGCGCATGGGCCTGTCCGGCGTGCCGGTAATGGCGGAAACCATCGCGCTGCACACGATCTTCGAATTGGTGCGCTCCACCGGCGCCAGGGTGCACCTGTGCCGCCTGTCGTCCGCCGCCGGCCTCGAACTGGTGCGCGCGGCCAAGGCCGAAGGCTTGCCGGTCACCTGCGACGTGGGCGCACACCACGTGCACCTGACCGATGCCGACATCAACTTCTTCGACCCGAACGCGCGCCTGACGCCGCCGCTGCGCTCGCAGCGCGACCGCGATGCGATCCGCGCGGCGCTCGCCGATGGCACCATCGACGCGATCTGCTCGGACCACACGCCGGTCGACGACGATGAAAAGCTGCTGCCGTTCGCCGAGGCGTCGCCGGGCGCCACCGGCCTGGAACTGCTGCTGTCGCTGGCCCTGAAGTGGAGCGAAACGCTGGGCGGCAACAACCACCTGTTCAAGGCCTTGCAGCGGGTCACATCCGACCCGGCGCGCGTGGCGGGGCTGGATGCGGGCCACCTGCGCGTGGGCGCCGCGGCCGACGTGGTGCTGTTCGATCCGGCCGAACGCTGGCTGGTCGAAGGCGCCGCGCTGGCCAGCCAGGGCAAGCACACGCCGTTCCTCGGCTATGAAATGCCGGGCCAGGTGAAGGCCACGATCGTGGCCGGCCAGGTCGCCTACGAACGGAAAGCCGCCTGAGTCGATGATTCTCGCCCTGCGCATCGCGCGGCTCGTGTTCCATCTGCTGTCGGGGATGGCGATCTGCGCGCTGTTCTTCCCGTGGATCGACCGCGAGGCGCGCGAGATCCACATCCGCCGCTGGTCGCGCCACCTGCTGGGCATCTGCAACGTGCATGTGCAGATCACGGCGGGCAGCGCGCCACCGCGTGCCCAGGCACTGGTGGTGGCCAATCACGTGTCGTGGCTGGACATCTTCGTGCTCAACGCCCTGTATCCCTGCCGCTTCGTGGCAAAAGCCGAGATCCGCGCCTGGCCGCTGGCCGGCTGGCTGGTCGAGCAGGCCGGCACCGTGTTCATCGCGCGCGGCAACCGGCGCGACCTGCGCCGCGCCTTCGAAGGGCTGGTCAATGCGCTGAAACGGGGCGAGCGCGTGGCCTTCTTCCCGGAAGGGACCACGGCGCCGCAAGGCACGCTGCTGCCGTTCCATGCCAACCTGTTCGAGGCGGCGGTCGATGCCGGGGCGCGCGTGCAGCCCTACGCGATCCGCTATATCGACCACCAGCGCCAGCCGCATCCCTCGGTGGAATTCATCGGCGACATGACCTTCGTGCAGAGCGTGCTGGCGATCCTGTCCGGCAAGGCGATCCACGCCCGCGTCACGATTCTGCGTTCGATGAAGAGCGAGGGCGTGGGCCGGCGCGACCTGGCCGAGCGCTCCTACCAGGCGATCCGCGAGGCGCTGAAGATTCCCGCCCCGCCAGGCGAGGAACCCGCGCCCGATGCCGGCGAAGACTCCGGCGAGGATGCAAAAAAACCGCTGACGGGTTCCGATTGGCAGACCTGAAAACCGGTGACAGGTTCTGGTGCCGTTAGGTAAAGCCACCCCAAGGGCAAGTTCCGGGGTCAGACCCGGCGGGTCTGACCCCAGCCCTTCGCTGTTGGGGTGAATGCATGCGTTTTCAATGTGCCGGATGACGCTTGACTTGACGGCATCAAGCGAGGCTCCGCTTTCCATGCGTGTGGCTCGCCCTGCCTGGCTACCGGTCTTGAGCCTTGCCCTTGGCACGCTGGAATTCGGGGCACGGCACCTGCAGCAGTTCCCGGTCGTCGAGGCACACGGCCGACAGCTGGCCGCCCCACACGCAGCCGCTGTCGAGCGCGATGTAGTCCGGCGTGATGCGCAGGCCCAGCGCCGACCAGTGGCCGAATACCACGGTCACGTCCCGCGTGCGCCGGCCCGGCACCTCGAACCACGGCATCAGTCCGGTGGCGGGATCGACGGTGGCACTTTCCTTCAGCTTGAAATCCATCTCGCCTTCGGCGCTGCAGAAGCGCATGCGCGTCAGCGCGTTGACGATGCAGCGCAGCCGCGCCGTGCCGCGCAGGTCGTCGTCCCAGCGGTCCGGCTGGTTGCCGTACATGTCGGCCAGGAAGCCGGTCCACTCCGCGCTGCGCAGCGCCGCCGCCACTTCGCCGGCCAGCGCGATCGTTTGCGCCGCGCACCATTGCGGCAGCACGCCGCCGTGTACCAGCAGGTGATGCTTCGTGAACAGCGCCAGCGGGCGTTCGCGCAGCCAGTGCAGCAGCGCTTCGCGGTCCGGCGCGGCGAGGATGGTATCGAGCGTGTCGGAGCCCGATTCCGGCCGGATGCCGTTGGCGACGGCCAGCAGGTGCAGGTCATGGTTGCCCAGCACGGCATCGATGCGCCCGCCGCTGCCCTGCGCCAGCGCCTGCACGTAGCGCAGGGTCGACAGCGAATCGGGGCCGCGGTTGATCAGGTCACCACAGAACAGGATCGCCGGCGGATCATTGCCGCGCTCGCGCTCCAGGATACGCTCGACCAGCGCAACAGTTTCGGCGTGACACCCTTGCAGGTCGCCGATCGCATAAGTCCTCATACTGCCTTGCACTCCATTGCCAGACCGCTGTAATGGGGCCGCTGTCATGGGCCGCTGTCATCGAGCAGCTGTCATGGAGCAGCTGTCATGGGGTAGCTGTAATTCTTAGGCAGCGGAGCCCTTTGCCATTACAATCGGCCTTATCAAAAAATAATCTTCTCGACAGGGATACTAAATGATTTTCGTCACAGGCGGGGCCGGGTTCATCGGCTCGAACTTCGTGCTGGACTGGCTTGCGCAATCGGATGAGCCGGTGCTCAACTTCGACAAGCTGACGTATGCCGGCAACCTGAGCAACCTGGCATCCCTGAAAGATGACGCGCGCCACGTGTTCGTGCGCGGCGATATCTGCGACGGCGAGCAGGTGCTGGCACTGCTGCGCGACCACCAGCCGCGCGCCATCGTGCACTTCGCGGCCGAGAGCCACGTCGACCGGTCGATCCATGGACCGGCGGAATTCATCCAGACCAACATCAACGGCACGTTCGCGCTGCTGGAAGCGGCACGCGCCTACTGGAGCGGCCTGCCCGAAGCGGAGAAGACCGCGTTCCGCTTCCTGCACGTTTCCACCGACGAGGTGTACGGCACCCTGGGCCCGCAGGATCCCCCGTTTTCCGAAACCACCGCCTATGCGCCGAACAGCCCGTACTCGGCGTCGAAGGCGGCGTCCGACCACCTGGTGCGTTCGTATCACCACACCTACGGTTTCCCGACGCTGACGACGAACTGCTCGAACAACTACGGCCCTTACCACTTCCCCGAGAAGCTGATCCCCCTGATGATCGCCAACGCGCAGGCCGGCAAGCCGCTGCCCGTGTATGGCGATGGCCAGCAGGTCCGCGACTGGCTGTACGTGTCCGACCATTGCGCGGCGATCCGCCGCGTGCTGGCCGACGGCAAACTGGGCGAAGTGTACAACGTGGGCGGCTGGAACGAGATGGCCAACCTGGATGTGGTGCATACGCTGTGCGACATCCTCGACAGCCTGAAGCCGAAGTCCGACGGCACCAGCTACCGCGCGCAGATCGCCTACGTGGCGGACCGCCCGGGCCACGACCGCCGCTACGCGATCGATGCCCGCAAGCTGGAACGGGAGCTGGGCTGGAAGCCCGCCGAGACGTTCGCGACCGGGATCCGCAAGACCGTCCAGTGGTACCTGGACCACCCGGACTGGGTGGCGGACGTGCAGTCCGGCGCCTATGCCAAGTGGCTCGAGACCAATTACTTCAACCGCGAAGCGCAGGGGAGCAGCGCACCATGAGCGTCGACACCAGCAGGCAGGCCGATACGCCCAAGGAGACGGATTCCAGGCAGATCGATCCGATCAGGCAGCGCAAGGGCATCATCCTGGCCGGCGGTTCCGGCACCCGGCTGTACCCGGTGACCACCAGCGTGTCGAAGCAGCTGCTGCCGATCTACGACAAGCCGATGATCTACCACCCCCTGACCACGCTGATGCTGGCCGGGATGCGGGAGATCCTGATCATTTCGACGCCGCAGGATACGCCGCGCTTTCGCGACCTGCTGGGCGATGGCAGCCAGTGGGGCCTGCAGCTGTCCTACGCGGTGCAGCCGTCGCCGGACGGCCTGGCGCAGGCCTTCATCATCGGCCGCGAGTTCGTCGGCGACGCGCCCTCGGCGCTGATCCTGGGCGATAACATCTACTACGGCAACGATCTCGACGCGCTGCTGCGCAGCGCCGCCAGCCAGCCGGACGGGGCGACCGTGTTCGCCTACCACGTGCATGATCCGGAACGCTACGGTGTCGTCGAGTTCGACGCCAACCGGCAGGCCGTCAGCATCGAGGAAAAGCCGGCGGTGCCGAAGTCGAACTACGCGGTAACCGGCCTGTATTTCTACGACAACCGGGTGTGCGACATCGCCGCCGCGATCGAGCCATCGGCCCGCGGCGAGCTGGAGATCACCGACGTGAACAAGGCGTACCTGGACCAGGGCCACCTGCGCGTGGAACTGATGGGCCGCGGCATGGCATGGCTTGACACGGGCACGCACGACTCGCTGCTCGACGCTTCCCAGTTCATCGCCACGATCGAGAAGCGGCAGGGCCTGAAGGTGGCCTGTCCGGAAGAAATCGCCTACCGCAAGGGCTATATCGATGCCGGCCAACTGCGCCGCCTCGCCGAGCCGCTGAAGAAAAACGGCTACGGCCAATATCTGCTACAGATCCTGCAGGACAAGGTGATCCCGCGATGAAAGTGATACCTACCCCGATCGAAGGCCTGCTGGTCATCGAGCCTGCCGTGTTCGGTGACGAGCGGGGCTTTTTCTACGAGAGTTTCAATGCCCAGCGCTTCGCCGAGCTGACCGGCGTGCAATTGCCCTTCGTGCAGGATAACCACTCACGCTCGGCGCGCGGCGTGCTGCGCGGCCTGCACTATCAGATCCAGCAGGCGCAGGGCAAGCTGGTGCGCGTGACGGCCGGCAGCGTGTTCGACGTGGCGGTCGACCTGCGCAAGAGTTCGCCCACGTTCGGCCGCTGGCATGGCCTGGAACTGTCGGCCGAGAACAAGCGCCAGTTCTGGATTCCACCGGGCTTCGCGCATGGCTTCGCCGTCACCAGCGAATTCGCCGAGTTCCTGTACAAGACCACCGATTACTATGCGCCGGCGCACGAGCGCTCGCTGCTGTGGAACGATCCGGCCATCGGCATCGAGTGGCCGGTCGATGGCATGCCGCTGCTGTCGGCGAAGGACCAGAAAGGCTTGCCGCTGGCCGAAGCGGATGTATTCGAATAAAGTCAGCGCATGAAAACCCTCGCATGAAAACCCTCGCATGAAAATCCGCCCATGAAAATACTTCTCACCGGGAGTACCGGCCAGGTCGGCTACGAGCTCGAACGCAGCCTGCAGGGGCTGGGCGAAGTGGTCGCGGTCGACCGCACCCGCATGGACCTGGCCGACCTGGACCAGGTGCGCGGCGTGATCCGCGCCGTGCGGCCGCAGCTGATCGTCAACCCGGCCGCCTATACGGCGGTGGACAAGGCTGAAAGCGACACGGAACTGGCGTACCGCATCAATGCCGAGGCGCCGGCCGTGATGGCGGCCGAAGCGAAGGCCTTGGGCGCGGCGCTGGTGCATTACTCGACCGACTACGTATTTTCCGGCCACGAAGCGCAGCCACGGCGCGAAGACGATCCGGCCGGCCCGCTGAACGTATATGGCGCCAGCAAGCTGGAAGGTGAACGGGCCATCGCCGCATCGGGCGTGCCGCACCTGATCTTCCGCACCAGCTGGGTGTACGGCATGCGCGGCAAGAACTTCCTGCTGACGGTGCTGCGCCTGGCGAAGGAGCGCGAGGAATTGCGCATCGTCGACGACCAGCATGGCGCGCCCACGTGGAGCCGCACCATCGCCGATACCACGGCGCTGATCCTGGCCCAGGCGCGCGCCGGCGGCCAGCCCTGGTGGGACGCGAACGGCGGGCTGTACCACCTCGCCAGCCAGGGCCGCACCACCTGGTGCGGCTTTACGCAAGCCATCCTGGAAGAGGCCGGCATTGCGTGCCGGCTGGTGCCGATCACCACCGACCAGTATCCGCTGCCGGCTCCCCGGCCGCAGTTTTCCGCGCTCGACACCAGCCGCCTGCAAGAACGCTTCGTGCTATTGCCCGGGTGGCGCGAAGCGCTGCGCCTGTGCCTGGGCTGACCTTCGCCACCGCCGCACCGCGCTGCCTTGCCAAGTTGTTTCCAATGGTAATTGATTTGGGGCAACGCATTGCGCGGCGGTAAAATCCGCGCCTTTCCCGCCGCCCCGGCAAATGCCCCAGCCTGGACCCGATTTTCGAGTTTCCGTTTATTAATCCGGTACAATCGCTGGTTGGCATGCAGATAACGCCCGTTGCTGCAGTGCGGCATTGCCGGAACACGACCGATTTACGATACATGTTTTCTTTCCTTGTAAGCTTTGTCGCTTCAGCCCTGCTGACCTTATTGGTCATCAAGGAGGCGCGGCTGCACGGTCCTGCGCTGGATGCCGATTTCCATGGCGTGCAAAAGGTACACTCGCACAATGTGGCGCGGATCGGCGGACTGTCGATCTTCCTGGCCGTCGCGCTGTCGGCCTGCATTTCCGTCTGGCGCGTGCCGGCATTGACGACCTGGATGCTGTCGCTGATGGCGTGCAGTGCCTGCGCATTTGTCGGCGGCATCGTCGAGGATTACACGGGGCGTGTTTCGGCTGCGCGCCGATTGTTCCTGACCATGGTGGCCGCATTGCTCGGCTATTATCTGCTCGATGCCCGCATCGACCGTATCGACTGGATCGATACGGTGTGGCCGCTGCCCTATATCTGGCTGACCCTGCCGCTGACCGTGTTATCGGTGGCCGGTATCGCGAATGCCGTGAATATCATCGACGGTTTTAACGGCCTGGCCAGCGTCGTCACGATATGCATGCTGCTGTCGCTCGGCTATGTGGCGTTGCAGGTCAACGATATGTTCGTGCTGGTGGCCGCGCTGATGGTGGCCGGTGCCACCGCCGGCTTCCTGATCTGGAATTATCCGGTCGGCCTGATATTCCTCGGCGATGGCGGCGCCTACTTTATCGGTTTCATGCTGGGCGAGCTGGCGCTGCTGCTGGTGATGCGCAATCCGCAGGTGTCCACCTGGTACGCAGCGCTGCTGCTGATCTATCCGGCATTTGAAACACTATTTTCCGTGTATCGCCGCATGTTCATCCGCGGCAAGTCGCCGGCCATGCCGGACGGTATTCACCTGCACAGCCTGATATTCCGCCGCGTGGTGCAATGGGCCGTGGGTCACAAGGATGCGCGGGCGCTGATGCGCCGCAATTCGCTGACATCGCCTTACCTGTGGATGTTTTCGCTGATGGCGGTAATACCCGCCACCGTATTCTGGCGCTATACCGGTGTGCTGATGCTATTCTGCCTGCTGTTCATTATCAGTTATGTCTGGTTATATGTCCGGATCGTCCGATTTAAAGCGCCGCGTTGGATGATTCGCCACAAAAAGAACCAGTAAATACAAACTTGGTGTATATTTCGCACAGAAACACGTTTCCCGATCATTTTTCACAAAGGAATAGACGATGGATCTGTCGAATTTGTCAGCCTCCGATTTGCGCAATCTGCAGGAACAGGTCAAGCGCGAGTTGAAAAAACGCGAATCGCATGACCTGCAAAAGGCCAAGGATGAGATTTTTGCGATTGCCCAGCGCGTCGGCTTGCCGCTGAAGGATCTGATCGCTGCCAATCCCCGTGGTAAAGGCGGTACCGTTGCCGCGCGTTTCCGCAACCCGGGCGACGCAGGCCAGCAATGGACCGGCCGCGGCCGCCAGCCGAAATGGGTAAAGGACTGGCTGGATTCGGGTAAATCAATCGATGATTTGAGGATCTGACAAGATCTGATGGGACCTCGATAAGCCTATCCCGCAACGCTTGTTGAAGGGACCTCGATAAACCTATTGCGCAACGCCAGCCGCTGGTCTGCGGTACTCCGCAGCGGCGGACCGGCTGTACTAAAGTACAGCTCCGTTCCTCAACCAGGTCTGACGTCGCTCATTACGGTTTCTCGAGGCCCCGAGGCAGCACTGCCAAACCAAAACCACGGCATAGCCAGCGTCCTCTGATGTTGCTCATTATGGTTTCTCGAAGCCCCGAGGCACCACATCAGAGTCAAAAGCAAATTCAAACCAGGCGAAGCTAACGCGAAGCTCGGCATGGCTTGCCTGACTGGCTTGTGCATGGCAGCAAGCCGGGCTTGCCTGACGCTGCCAACGCACTTACTATACCGGTTGTTTTCATTTCATAAAGCCGGCTGCCCGCTCAGCCCGGGCTCCGACATTCATGGTCTCCCTCTCGAAATCCATCTTCAAAGCCTACGATATCCGCGGCATCATCGATAACACCCTCGATGCGGGCATCGCCCGCCAGATCGGCCATGCCTTCGGCGCGGCCGCGCTGGCGAAGGGGGAGCGCGCGGTCGTGATCGGCCGCGACGGGCGCCTGTCCGGCCCGGCGCTGGCCGGCGCGCTGGCCGAAGGGTTGCAGGCGGCGGGCGTGGATGTCATCGACCTGGGTGTCGTCGCCACGCCGATGGTGTACTTCGGTACCAATGTGCTGGACACGAAGTCGGGCATCATGGTCACCGGCAGCCACAATCCGCCCGACTACAACGGCTTCAAGATGGTGCTGGCCGGCGAAGCGATCTACGGCGACGCGATCACCGGCCTGCACGAGCGCATCGCCTCGGGCGAACTGCGGCCGGCCGCGCAGCCGGGCGGCTACCGCACGCACGACATCCGCGCCGCCTACCTGGAACGCATCATCGGCGACGTGAAAGTGGCCCGGCCGATCAAGATCGCCGTCGATTGCGGCAACGGCGTGGCCGGCGCCTTCGCGGGCGACCTGTACCGCGGCATGGGCTGCGAAGTGATCGAGCTGTTCTGCGAGGTGGACGGCAATTTCCCGAACCACCACCCGGACCCGGCGCATCCCGAAAACCTGCAGGACCTGATCCGCTGCCTGCGCGAGACCGATGCCGAGATCGGCCTGGCCTTCGATGGCGACGGCGACCGCCTGGGGCTCGTCACCAAGGATGGCCAGATCATTTATCCGGACCGGCAGATGATGCTGTTCGCGGCGGACGTGCTGTCGCGCGTGCCGGGCGAGCAGATCCTGTACGACGTGAAGTGCACGCGCCACCTGGCGCCGTATATCGAGAAGGCCGGCGGCAAGCCGCTGATGTACAAGACCGGCCACTCGCTGGTCAAGGCCAAGCTGAAGGAAACCGGCGCCCCGCTGGGCGGCGAGATGAGCGGCCACATCTTCTTCAAGGAACGCTGGTACGGGTTCGACGACGGCCTGTATGCCGGTGCGCGCATGCTGGAAATCCTGACGAAGGAAGCCGATCCTTCCGCGCTGCTGAACGCGCTGCCGCAATCGGACAGCACGCCGGAACTGCACCTGCACCTGAAGGAAGGCGAGAACTTCGCGCTGATGGACAAGCTGCGCGCGGATGCGAAATTCCCCGGCAACGAACGCATCATCGACATCGACGGCTTGCGCGTCGAGTATGCCGATGGCTTCGGCCTGGCGCGTTCCTCGAACACCACGCCGGTGATCGTGCTGCGCTTCGAGGCCGAAACCCCGCAAGCGCTGGCGCGCATCCAGGGCCAGTTCCGCGACGTGATCCTGACCGCCAAGCCGGACGCGCAGTTACCGTTCTGAGCCGCCTCTCCCATCGATGAACATCCTGCTGGTGCGCGTCTCCTCGCTGGGGGACGTGCTGCACAACATGCCCATCGTGGCGGACATCCGCCGCCACTTCCCGGACGCTAACATCGACTGGGTGGTGGAAGAGGGCTATGTGAGCCTGGTGCGGCTGAACAGGGAAGTCCGCCATGTCATCCCGTTCGCGCTGCGCCGCTGGCGCAAGAACCTGCGCGACAAGGCGGTGCGCGCCGAGATCGGGGCATTCTTTCGCCGCGTGCGCGAAGTCGAGTACGACTACGTGTTCGACACGCAGGGCCTGCTGAAGACCGGCGTGATCATGGGCGCCGCCCGCGTCGTAAAGGGCGGGCAGAAGGTGGGCCTGGCCAACGGCAGCGAAGGCTCCGGCTACGAAGGCATCTCCCGCATCTTCCACACGAAAAGCATCCCGCTCGATCCGCGCACGCACGCCGTGGCGCGCGGCCGCCTGGTGGCCGGGGCCGCGCTGGGCTATGCCGTCGATACGCCGGCCGACTTCGGCCTGCCCGAGGTGGCCGGCAGCGAGCCGCGGCCGGACTGGATGCCCGCCGGACCGTATGCCGTGTACTTCCATGGCACCGCGCGCGATGCCAAGAAATGGGCCCCGGCCAACTGGATCGCGCTGGGCCGCGAGCTGGCGCCGATGACGATCCTGCTGCCGTGGGGCTCGCCCAAGGAAAAGGCCGAGGCGGAAGCGCTGGCCGCCGCCATCCCGAATGCGCGCGTGCTGCCGAAGCTGCCGATGGCGGACGCGGTGATGCTGGCGCGCCGCGCCGCGCTGGCCATCGGCGTCGATACGGGCCTGACCCACATCGCTGCCGCGTTCAGCCGGCCGGTGGTCGAGATCTACTGCGATTCGCCGCGCTGGAAAACCGAAGGCAACTGGTCGCCGAAGATCATCAACCTGGGCGACCGGGGCAATCCGCCGACCGTGGCCGAAGTGGCGGCGGCCGCCAAGAGCCTGCTGTGAAGGGGATGGCTTGATCCGGCTGCTGTATTCCCTGGCCTGGCGGCTGGCGCTGCCGCTGGTGCTCGCGCGCCTGTGGTGGCGCGGGCGCCGCGAACCCGGCTACCGGCAATTCTGGAACGAGCGCCTCGGCATCTACGGCCGGCGTGCCGCCAACGACGAGCCGCTGACGATCTGGGTGCACGCGGTATCGGTGGGCGAGACACGCGCCGCGGAACCGCTGGTGGAAGCGCTGCTCAAGCGCTACCCGCGTGGCCGCGTCGTTCTCACCCACATGACGCCGACCGGCCGCGCCACCGGAAAAAGCCTGTTCGGCAAGCACGGCGCGCGCGTCGTGCAATCCTACCTGCCGTATGACCTGCCGGCCCTGGTGCGGCGCTTCATCGCGCATTTCGAGCCGCGCGTCTGCATCCTGATGGAAACGGAAGTGTGGCCCAACCTGATCCATGGCTGCAACCGGCGCAATGTGCCGGTGGTGCTGGCCAACGCGCGCCTGTCCGAGCGCTCGCTGCGCAAGGCGCGCAAGCTGGGCCGGCTGATGAGCGACGCCGCGCGCGGCATCTCGCTGGTGGCCGCGCAGACGGAAGACGATGCGCAGCGGGTGCGCGCGCTGGGCGTGGCCAACGTGGCCGTCACCGGCAGCATCAAGTTCGACGTGGCGGTGCCGCCGGCCGCGCTGGCCACCGGCACGCAACTGAAACACCAGTTCGGCACCGGGCGCCCGGTGCTGCTGTGCGCCAGCACGCGCGAAGGCGAGGAAGAAGCGATCCTCGACGCCTTCCAGGCCGCCGCGCTGCCGGAAGGAACGCTGCTGCTGCTGGTGCCGCGCCACCCGCAACGCTTCGATGCCGTCGAGGCGATGGTGCGCGAGCGCGCGCTGGCCGTGCAGCGGCGTTCGGCGCTGGCGCAACCGGGCGCGCGCGTCGATGCCGCCACCCGTGTGGTGCTGGGCGATTCGATGGGGGAGATGTTCGCCTACTACGCCACCTGCGACGTGGCCTTCATCGGCGGCAGCCTGGCGCCACTGGGCGGGCAGAACCTGATCGAGGCGGCGGCGCTGGCCAGGCCGGTGCTGATCGGCCAGCACACCTTCAATTTCGCGCAGGTGACCGACGACGCGGTGGCCGCCGGTGGCGCGCTGCGCGTGCTCGACGCCGCCGACCTGATGGCGCAGGCAACCCGGCTGCTGTGCGACGACGCTGCCCGCAGCGCCATGGGCCAGGCCGGCCTGGCGTTCGCCAACCGGCACCGGGGCGCCACGGCCCGCACCATCGACCTGCTGCCGCCGCTGGCTGACTAGACGACGCCGGTCGTTACGGGAACAGCACCGGCAGCTCCTGGGAGCGGCGGCGCAGCAATTGCTTGGCTTCCTCGTATTGCGGATAGACGCGGCCCACGTGCGCCCAGAAACGCGGGCTGTGGTTCATCTCGTGGATGTGCGCCAGTTCGTGCGCCACCACGTAGTCGATCAGCGGCAGCGAAAAGAACATCAGCTTCCAGTTCAGCCGGATCACGCGGCCCACGGTGCAGGAGCCCCAGCGGGCATCGGCCGACGAGACCGACATCGACGCGTATTGCACGCCCACGCGCGGCGCATACAGGTCCAGGCGCTGGGCGAACAGGCCTTCGGCCTGCTGCTTGTACCAGTTCTTCACGCGTTCCCTGACCAGCAGCTCGGTGGCGCCCTGTACCAGGCCCAGCGACAGTTCCCGGGTGTCCGGATCGAACTCGGTACGGTTGCGCATGGCGTGATGCAGGCGCAGCGTGATCTCGCCGCCAAGGTAGGGCAGCTTCGCGCCATCTTTCCATTCCACCGGCGGCTTCTCCAGCCGCGCGGCGCGGCGCTGGCGCCGGTCGTCGAGTTTCGACAGGATCCAGTTCTGCTTGGCGCGGATGGCATTCTCGATATCGGCCAGCGTGCAGCGCTTCGGCGCCGTCACGCGCAGGCCGTCGTCATCGACCATGAAGCCGATCGAGCGGCGCGTGGAACGCCGCAGCATGTATTCGAGGATGAAGCTGCCCACCAGCACCTGGCGGCGTTCCATGCCATCGGCCGGCGGGAGCACGGGCGACGGATCCGGCCGGCGCAGCGGCACCGGTGGGCGCAGCAGGTTGACGGTGGCCGGAGCCGGGATGGGGAAGGGCAGGACAGGCAAGGGAGGGAATGGCGCCGGCGCCTGAGGTGGCACCTGAGCTGGCGCAGCTTCAACTGGCACGGCTTCAACTGAAACTTCGGCTGGTGCCGCTGCGGCGGCGGAAAACAGATCGAGCTGGAGGTCGGCCTTGGCGGGATGGGCCTGGGCGGCGGCACCGCCGCCACTGCCAACGCCGCCGCCATTGCCGTCACATTTTTCGCTGGCCTGGGTACGGCTTTCTAGCCAGCGCTGTAGGCGTGGGGCGAAATGACGCGCATTTCTGATTCTATCCACTGTTCCACCTGTTCCATCATGCCGTCGGGAGTCTGCCCTTCCGACGAAATCGGCTTGCCGACCGAGACCGTGATCTTGCCGGGATACTTGATAAACGAATTCTTTGGCCAGCACTCGCCGGAGTTCACCGCGATCGGTATCACCGGTACGCCGGTCTCGATCGCGAGGCGCGTGCCGCCGCTCTTGTACTTGCCCGCCTGGCCCACCGGGATGCGGGTGCCTTCCGGGAACATGATAATCCATTGGCCGTCTTTCAGGCGACGCTTTCCATGTGCAACCACCATCCGGAACGCATTCTTGCCCTGCTTGCGGTCGATCGGGATCATGCGCAGCAGCGCGATGCCCCAGCCGAAGAACGGGATGTACAGGATCTCCTTCTTGAACACGAAGACCAGCGGGCGTGGCAGGTTCGCCAGCAGGAAAATGGTCTCCCAGGCCGACTGGTGCTTCGACAGCACGATGGCCGGGCTGTCCGGGAAATTCTCGTGGCCCTTGAACTCGTAATGGATGCCGCAAACGACTTTCGCCAGCCACACGACGAACACGTTCCAGCGCGACGTGACGTAGTAGCGCTTGTTGTAAGGCAGCGGCGCCGCCAGCATGCAGACGAACGACCAGATCACGGTGGCAATGGCCATCACCATGGCGAAAACGAGGGAACGCAGGAACAGGACGGCTTTACGCAACGCGGTACTCCAATAGTTTCAGGAAGGATCCAGCCTTTATGGCGTGGGGGTCTTCAGGATGTGCTGCACGGTGGCCGCCAGGTCCGGGAACGTCAGCGTGCCGGGCGGCAGGCCGCCGGTCGCCTCGGTTTTTTCCCCTTTGCCCGTGCGCACCAGGAACGGCACGCAGCCGCTGATGAAGCCGGACTGCAGGTCGCGCAGCGAATCGCCCACCGTGGGCACGCCCTTCAGGCTGACCTGGTAGCGCTTCGAGATCTCGGCGAACATGCCCGGCTTCGGCTTGCGGCAATCGCAGTTGTCCGCGGCCGCGTGGGGGCAGAAGAACACGGCATCGATATCGGCACCCACCTGCAGGGCCAGCCGGTGCATCTTCGCGTGGATCGCATTGAGCGTGGTGATGTCGAACAGCTGCCGCGCGATGCCGGACTGGTTCGAGGCGATCACCACGCGGTAATTCGCCTGGTTCAGGCGGGCGATCGCTTCCAGGGAACCGGGAATGGGGATCCACTCGTCCGGGGACTTGATGAAGTCCGGCGAATCGTGGTTGATCACGCCATCCCGGTCCAGGATGATCAGTTTCGGCTGCGGCATCCGTGCTTCCTCAGGCGGCCAGCTTGGAGATGTCCGCCACGCGGTTCATCATGCCGTGCAGCGACGACAGCAGCGCCAGGCGGTTGTTGCGCAGCGCGATGTCCTCGGCCATCACCATCACGTCGTTGAAGAAGGCGTCGACATCGTCGCGCAGCTGGGCCAGCGTCATCAAAGTGCCGGTGAAGTCGCCGCCAGCGAAGGCCGCGTCGACTTCCGGCTGCACGCGCGTCACGGCCGCTGCCAGGTTCTTCTCGGCCACGTCCTGCAGCAGCGCCGGATTCACCGTGCCGGCCTGCGCCAGCGCTTCCTCGTTCTTCTTGAGGATGTTGGTGATGCGCTTGTTGGCGGCGGCCAGCGAGGCCGCTTCCGGCAGCGCGGCGAAGGCCTGCACCGCTTCCAGGCGCTGCACGATGTCGTCCAGGCGGTCCGGGTTCTGCGCCACCACGGCTTCGATCTCGTTCGGGGTGAAGCCGCGCTCGCGCAGGATGCCGCGCAGGCGGTCCATGAAGAACGCCGTCACCTCGGGCGTCGGGTCCTTGAAGCCCGCTACGGAAGCAAACTGCGCCACCGCGTCGGCCAGGATGTCGGAGATCGCCAGCGGCAGGCGCTTCTCGATCAGCATGCGCAGCACGCCCAGCGCATGGCGGCGCAGCGCGAACGGGTCCTTGTCGCCGGTCGGCTGCAGGCCGATGGCCCAGATGCCGACCAGCGTTTCGAGCTTGTCCGCCAGCGCGACGGCGGTGCCGGTCTGCGTGGACGGAAGCGCATCGCCGGCAAAGCGCGGCTGGTAATGCTCGGAGGCGGCCAGCGCCACTTCCTCGTTCTCGCCGTCATGCCGGGCGTAGTAGGTGCCCATGATGCCTTGCAGTTCGGGGAACTCGCCGACCATGTCGGTCAGCAGGTCGGCCTTCGACAGGCGCGCGCCGCGTTCGGCCAGCGCAGCGTCGGCACCGAGGCGTTTCGCAATGGCGGTGGCGAGGGCCGTGACGCGGTCGCTGCGCTCGGCCTGCGTGCCCAGCTTGTTGTGGTAGACCACGTTCTTCAGCAGCGGCAGTCGCGATTCCAGCGTTTTCTTCTTGTCCTGCTCGAAGAAGAACTTGGCGTCGGACAGGCGCGGGCGCACCACGCGCTCGTTGCCGCCGACGATCGCCTGCGGCGTATCGGTGGCGATGTTCGAGACGATCAGGAAGCGCGAGCGCAGCTTGCCGTTGCTGTCGGTCAGCGCGAAGTATTTCTGGTTGGTCTGCATCGTCAGGATCAGGCATTCCTGCGGCACGGCCAGGAATTCATCCTCGAAGCGGCATTCGTAGACCACCGGCCATTCGACCAGCGATGCCACTTCTTCCAGCAGCGCCTCGGGCATCAGCACCTGGTCGTCGCCGGCCTTGGCCAGCAGTTCCTGGCGGATCTGCTCTTTACGCGCTTCGAACGAGGGGATCACCCTGGCCTTGTCGATCAGCGTGTCGGCGTACGCGTCGGCGTGCGGCACGGTGACCGCGCGCTGGCCCGGCGCCGTCAGGAAGCGGTGGCCTTGCGTGACGTTCGATGCGGTCAGGCCCAGCAGCGTCAGGGGCAGTACGGTGTCGCCGAACAGCGCGATCACGCTGTGCGCCGGGCGCACGAACTGCACGGTGGCGCCGTCCGGGCGCTGGTAGCTCATCACCTTCGGGATCGGCAGCTTGGCCACCGAGTCTTCCAGCGCGGCCTGCAGGCCCGTGACCAGCTGCGAACCGGGCGCGGTGTACGTGTAGAAGAACGATTCGGCCTTGCCGTCCTGGGCGCGTTCCAGGTCGCCGACCTGCAGGTCGGGGAAGCCCAGCGCTGCCAGCTTCTTGGCCAGCGGCGCTGTCGGCTTGCCTTCTTTATCGAGGGCCACCGTCACCGGCAGCACTTTTTCGCGGATCGATTTGTCCGGCGACACGTCGCGCACGCGGGTGATGGAAACGGCCAGGCGGCGCGGCGTGGCATATGCGGTGGCGACGCTGTCTTCTTCGAGGAAGTCGCGCGACTTCAGGCCATTGACGATGCCCGAAGCAAAGGCGGCGCCCAGTTTCGACAGGGCCTTGGGCGGCAGTTCTTCGGTCAGCAGTTCGATCAGGAGAGTCTGGGTCATAACGGTTTTCTTATGCTTGCGCGGCCATCGGGAAGCCGAGGCGTTCGCGGGAATCGTAGTAGGCTTGGGCGACCAGGCGCGACAGCGTGCGCACGCGGCCGATGTAGGCGGCACGCTCCGTGACCGAGATCGCGCCGCGCGCGTCCAGCATGTTGAAGCTGTGCGAAGCCTTCATGATCTGTTCGTAGGCCGGCAGCGTCAGCTGCAGCTCGATCAGGCGCTTGGCTTCCGATTCGTGGTTGGCGAACTGGGCGAACAGCAGTTCGGTGTTGGCGTGCTCGAAGTTGTAGGTCGACTGTTCCACTTCGTTCTGGTGGAACACGTCGCCGTACTTCAGCACCTTCTTCTGTCCGTTCTCTTCCCATTCGGTCCACACCAGGTCGTAGACGTTTTCCACGCCCTGCAGGTACATCGCCAGGCGTTCGATGCCGTAGGTGATCTCGCCCAGCACCGGCTTGCAATCGAGGCCGCCGACCTGCTGGAAATACGTGAACTGCGTGACTTCCATGCCGTTCAGCCAGACTTCCCAGCCCAGGCCCCAGGCGCCCAGCGTCGGGCTTTCCCAGTCATCCTCGACGAAGCGCACGTCGTTCTGCTTCAGGTCCAGGCCCAGTGCTTCCAGCGAACCGAGGTACAGGTCGAGGATGTTTTCCGGCGCCGGCTTCAGCACCACCTGGTACTGGTAGTAGTGCTGCAGGCGGTTCGGGTTTTCGCCATAGCGGCCATCCTTCGGGCGGCGCGACGGCTGCACGTAGGCGGCGCGCCATGGCTCCGGGCCGATGGCGCGCAGGAAGGTGCCGGTGTGGAAAGTACCCGCGCCCACTTCCATGTCGTATGGCTGGAGCAGGGCGCAGCCTTGCTTGTCCCAGTAGGTTTGCAGGGTCAGGATGATTTGTTGGAATGTCAGCATCGTGTTCTTTTGTGGCGCGCCGGGGCGCGCAGGCATAATGGGTAGCGGTGTGGCGGTTCGCTAAAACGGCTCATTTTAGCGGTTTTTGCAACGGACCAGTAGGGATCAGCCGCTGGCTTTCCTGCGGCGCGAGAGCAGCCAGGCGGCCAGCAGGCTGGCCGCGGCCAGTGCGAGGACGAGGCGGTTCTGCAGTACGATGTACGGCGTGTCGCCCGTCATGCCCTGCACCGTGGCCTGCAGGATGCCGGCCTGGTGGTAGGGCAGGCGCGCCTGCACCACGCCGTGCGGGTCGATGGCGACCGTGGGGCCGGTGTTGGTCGCCGCCAGCATCGGCCGGCCCGTTTCCAGCGTGCGCATCTGCGAGATCTGCAAGTGCTGCGGGATCGCCACCGACTTGCCGTACCACGCCAGCTCCGACACGTTCAGCAGCACGGTGGCGTGCGAGCCCGCGCTTTCCTCGTTGAGCTGGGCCGCGATTTCCTCGCCGAACAGGTTTTCGTAGCAGATGTTCGGCAGCACGCGCTGGTCCTTCACCGGGAAGGCCGGCTGCAGCACCTTGCCGCGCGCCTGGTCGCCGAGCGGGATCTGCATCATGTTCGTGAACCAGCGGAAGCCGGGCGGGATGAATTCGCCGAACGGCACCAGGTGGTGCTTGTCGTAGCGGTATGGCTTGCCCAGCGCGGGCGCCAGCCCCAGCACGCTGTTCGAGTAGCTCGTCGGGCTGTCGGCCATGGGCATGCCCAGCACGATCGCGCTGCCGGTCTTGCGGGCGAAGGTGCCGTAGCTGTCCAGGTAGCCGGTCGGCAGCTGTTGCGGGAACAGGGGAATGCCGGTTTCCGGGATCGCGATCAGGTCCGCCGGTGCCGCCGTCACGGCATCGCGGTATTGGCGCAGCGTGTCGCCGACATGGTTCGGATTGAACTTGTCCGACAGGGCCACGTTGCCCTGGATGAGGCGCGCCGTCAGCGGCTTGCCGGCAGGTTGCGTCCACTGCACGTACTGGAGCGCGAAACCGCCCATCCACAGCGCGGCGAGCAGCGACAGCGCGGCTTTGCGGACCGGGTGCATCGACAGCAGCAGCGCGCCGGCGCTCATGGCGGCTATCCAGCCGATGCCGTACACGCCGAGCACCGGCGCATAGCCGGCCAGCGGCGTCACGTTGTGCGCATAGCCGGCGGAAGCCCAGGAAAAACCGGTGACCAGCCAGCCGCGCGACCATTCGGAAATGGCCCAGCAGGCGGGCAGCACGAGCAGGTTCGCCGCGGGCAGGGCCAGCGCCCAGCGCTTGCGCAGCCAGGCGGCGGCGCCCATCGCCAGGGCCGCGTGCCCGCCCATGTAGATGGACAGCAGCACGATGGCGATCCAGGCCAGCACGGGCGGCAAACCGAAACGGGGCAGCGTGATCGTCAGCCAGTGCACGCCGGCCAGGCACCAGCCGAAGCCGAATGCCCAGCCGATGAAGGCCGAGGCCTTCACGGATTCGGCGCGCAAGACCTGGTAGAAAAGGACAGCCAGCGCGAGCAGCTGGAGCGGCCACCAGCCGACCGGCGCGAACGACAGGACGCTCGCGCCGCCGGCGATGGCGGCGATGATCATGCGGCTGCGCGTGCTGCGGGGAGGCGATGCTGGCGCGTCGGGTGCGGCGCGGCGAAAACGCATCAATCCTGCTCGTCGATGGCGGGTGGCAGTTTCTCGACCGTCAGCACGTGGATCTGGCGTGCATCGGCGCGCAGCACTTCGAAGCGCAGGTTGCCGATGTCGAACACGTCGCCCTTGTGCGGCATGCGGGCCAGATGCTTGGCGACGAAGCCGCCGATGGTATCGACGTCGTCGTCCGGCAGGTCGGCATCGAGTTCTTCGTTGAACTGGGCGATCTCGGTGAGCGCCTTGACGCGCCAGCGCGGACCCAGCTGGCCTTCGCGGATGGAGAGGATGTTGTCTTCCTCTTCGTCGAAATCGTATTCATCCTCGATATCGCCGACGATCTGCTCGAGCACGTCCTCGATCGTGATCAGGCCGGCCACGCCGGAGTATTCGTCGACGACGATCGCCATGTGGTTGTGGTTGGCGCGGAAGTCGCGCAGCAGCACATTCAGGCGCTTCGATTCGGGGATGAAGATGGCCGGGCGCAGCATGTCGCGCACGTCGAACGATTCTTCGGCGTAATAGCGCAGCAGGTCTTTCGCCAGCAGGATGCCGACCACCTTGTCGCGCTCGCCCTCGATGGCCGGGAAGCGCGAGTGTGCCGTTTCCAGCACGAGCGGCATCCATTCCTCGATGGGCTTGGTGATGTCGATCACGTCCATCTGCGAGCGCGGCACCATGATGTCGCGCGCGGACAGGTCGGAAACCTGGAATACGCCTTCGATCATCGACAGCGCATCGGCATCGATCAGGTTGCGTTCGTGGGCTTCGTGCAGGACTTCGAGGAGCTCGGAGCGGTTTTCCGGCTCCGGGGAGATCAGCGCGGTAAGGCGCTCGAGAAGGGAGCGATGGGGTTTCGCGTCGCTCTTGCCGTTACGGGCGTAGTTCGTGTCGCCCTTGAGGCTACGGTTTGGGTTCGCGTCATTCCTGACGCTACTAGAGTGCTCTTGCATAGCAGGCATAAAGCCATTTGTTTCGAAGGGATACAGGATACACCAAACGGGCCGGCGGGGCGCTTTTTATCAAAAAGTCATCAGCCACGCATCGGCCACTATGCCACTGTCATATTCGTCTGGTAGGCTGGCGCCGGGAGGAAACATGCAGGCGCTGGAATACGGATCGGATCAGAATGGATTGGTGTGCGGATACCTGTTCGGGCGCGAGGCGCAGGCAGTGCCGATCGAGGCGGCCGAGGCGGCGCAATGGCTGCGCGCGAATGCCGGCCAGCCGGGCGAATTCCTCTGGCTGCACTTCAACCTGGCCAACACGGCCAGTGAAAAGTGGCTGCGCGAGCAGGTGCGCCTGTCCGAGGAATTCTACGATTGCCTGCACCAGGGTTCGCGCTCGACGCGCATCGAACAGGCCGACGACACGCTGGTGGCCGTCGTCAACGATGTGCTGCGCGACTTTTCCTTTGAACCTTCCGACATCGCCAGCCTGTACCTCTCCGTGGAACGGCAGCTGGTGATCAGCGCGCGGCGCAGCCCGCTGCAGGCGGTCGAGCGGCTGCGCCAGGCGGTGCGGCGCGGCGAGCCGATCGCCTCTTCCGTGGTGCTGCTGACCCACCTGCTGCGCGACCAGGCCGACGTGCTGACCCGCATCGTGCGCGTGGCCACCGGCAAGGTCGACAGCATCGAGGACAATTTGCTGTCCGGCCAGCTGAAGTACAAGCGTGCCGACCTGGGCGCGCTGCGGCGCGTGCTGGTGCGGCTGCAGCGGCTGCTGGCGCCGGAGCCGGCGGCCATGTTCCGGCTGCTGCAGCGCCCGCCGTTATGGGTGACCGTGCAAGACCGCCAGGAATTGCGCGAAGCCAGCGAGGAATTCGCCGTCACGCTGAACGACATCGCCACCTTGCAGGAGCGCATCAAGCTGCTGCAGGAAGAAATCGCCGCGCTCGTCAATGAAGGCAACAACCGCAGCCTGTACACGCTGACGATCGTTACCGTGCTGGCCTTGCCGATCAACATCATCGCCGGCTTGCTGGGCATGAACGTGGGCGGCGTGCCGCTGGCCACCGATGCGTCCGGCTTCTGGATCATTGCCGGGATCGTGGCCGCGTTCACGTGCGTGGCCGCCTGGGTGGTGATGCGGCGGCGGCGCGAGCTGGAGTAACGAAAAAATCGGTGACAGCACCATTTGTTTTGCAACGGGTGTTGCAAATTAAATGGTGCCTGTCACCGTTTTTAGCTGGAGTAGCGAAAACCGGTGTCAGACACTATTTTCAGGGTAGATCGTCCGGAAAATAATGTCTGACACCAGACCCGGCTGAAGCGCGGGGAGCAGGGGCTTACTTCTCGGCGGCGTAGGGATCGGCGTAGCCCAGCCCTTCCAGCAGCTCGGTTTCCAGGCTTTCCATTTCCTCGGCCTCGTCATCGTCCTCGTGGTCGTAGCCCTGCGCATGCAGCACGCCGTGCACGATCAGGTGGGCGGTGTGTTCCTCGACGGTTTTCTTCTGTTCGGCGGCTTCGCGCTCGAGCACGTCGGTGCACAGGATGATGTCGGCGCGGGTCGGTTCGTCGTCGGCGATGTCCTCGCCTTCGTTGTAGGCGAACGTCAGCACGTTGGTGGCATAGTCCTTGCCGCGGTAGGCCTGGTTCAGCTGCTGGCCCTCGGCCGCGTCGACGAAGCGGATCGTCAGCTCGGCCGGGGCGAACAGCGCGGCCTTCACCCACTTGCGCAGCAGCGGGCGGGTGATGGTTTCCTGCAGGCGGGGATCGGCGTATTGCACCGACAGGGTCAGCTTATTTTTTTCGGACATTCCGGGCGGCGGTCTTGACGGGTTTCAGCAATGGTGCGATGTCGGCGGTGCTCTGGTGGGCGCTGTCGTAGGCGTCGACGATGCGCGCCACCAGCGGATGGCGCACCACGTCTTCGCTGGAGAAGTGCGAGAAGGCGATGCCGCGCACGTCGCGCAGCACCTGGATGGCATCGACCAGGCCGCTCTTCTGGTGCTTCTGCAAGTCGACCTGCGTGACATCGCCGGTGACCACGGCCTTGCTGCCGAAGCCGATCCGCGTGAGGAACATCTTCATCTGCTCGACGGTGGTGTTCTGCGCCTCGTCGAGGATCACAAAGGCGTGGTTCAGCGTGCGGCCGCGCATGTACGCCAGCGGGGCGATCTCGATCACCTGCTTCTCGAACATCTTTTGCGTGCGGTCGAAGCCCAGCAGGTCATACAGCGCGTCGTACAGGGGGCGCAGGTACGGGTCCACCTTCTGCGCCATGTCGCCCGGCAGGAAGCCCAGGCGTTCGCCGGCCTCGACGGCGGGGCGGCACAGGATGATGCGCTTCACCGCGTCGCGCTCGAGCGCGTCCACGGCGCAGGCCACGGCCAGGTAGGTCTTGCCGGTGCCGGCCGGGCCGACGCCGAAGCTGATGTCGTGTTCGAGGATATTGCGCAGGTAGCGGATCTGGTGCGGCGTGCGGCCGCGCAGGTCGCTGCGGCGGGTCTTCAGCGCGGGGCTGGCGATTTCCGGATCGTAGAACGGCGGCTCTTCTTCGTCGTCGCCGTCCGGCGCGGCCTGGCTGGTACGCTGTTCGACGAGGCCCAGCTGCACTTCCTCGATCGGCACGGCCTTGTCGGCCACCGCATAGAATTTTTCCAGGATCTGCACGGCGCGCTCGGCATTGGTGCCGCTGACGATGAATTTTTCGCCGCGCCGGAAGATCGTTACATCGAGCGCCGCCGAGATCTGGCGCAGGTTTTCATCGAGGGGACCGCACAGGTTGGCCAGCCGGGTATTGTCCAGCGGTTCCGGAACGAAATAGTGCGGTTGTACGGGAGTCTTTGTTTTCAATGTGTGGTCAGGGCAGAAGGGCGGCGAATCAGATGCGCTCGCCGCGAAGGGAATAGGACAGGCTTTCCGTAATGATTACATCGACCATCTTGCCATGCAGGGCGGTCGGCGTGTCGCCACCATCGAACAGGACGGTGCGGCCGTTGCCGGCGCGGCCGGCCAGTTCCTTGCCGCCTTGCTTCGAAGGCCCCTCGACCAGCACGCGCATCGTCTTGCCCACCATGGCCGCGCTGTGCCGTTTCGTGTTCTCGTCGATCAATGCCTGCAGGCGCTGCAGCCGCGCCAGCTTCACCTCGTGCGGCGTATCGTCCGCCAGGTTGGCGGCCGGGGTGCCGGGGCGCTTGCTGAAGATGAAGCTGAACGAATTATCGAAGTCGACGTCGCGCACCAGCTTCATCATCGCCTCGAAGTCGTCTTCCGTCTCGCCGGGAAAGCCGACGATGAAGTCGGAGGCGATCGTCACGTCCGGCCGCACCGCCTTCACCTTGCGGATGATCGACTTGTATTCCAGCGCCGTATAGCCGCGCTTCATCGCGCCCAGGATCTTGTCCGAGCCGTGCTGGGCCGGCAGGTACAGGTGATCGGCCAGCTGCGGGATCCGCGCATAGCAGTCGACCAGGCGCTGCGTGAATTCCTTCGGATGGCTGGTGACGAAGCGGATCCGTTCGATGCCGGGGATTTCGGCCACGTATTCGATCAGCAGCGCGAAGTCGGCCTGCTGGCCATCGGCCATCTGGCCGCGGAAGGCATTGACGTTCTGGCCCAGCAGCATCACTTCCTTGACACCCTGCGCGGCCAGCCCGGCCACTTCCGTCAGCACGTCGTCGAAACGGCGCGACACTTCCTCGCCGCGCGTGTAGGGCACCACGCAATAGCTGCAGTACTTGCTGCAGCCTTCCATGATGGACACATAGGCGAACGGACCGTCGACGCGGGCCGGCGGCAGGTGGTCGAACTTTTCGATTTCCGGAAACGCGATGTCCACCTGCGGCTTGCCGCTGTGGCGGCGCAGTTCGATCATCTTCGGCAAGCGGTGCAGGGTCTGCGGGCCGAACACGATATCCACCTGCGGCGCGCGCTTGACGATGGCTTCGCCTTCCTGCGATGCCACGCAGCCACCCACGCCGATCACCAGGCCAGGATTCTTTTCCTTCAGCTTGCGGAACACGCCCAAGTCGGAAAACACCTTTTCCTGCGCCTTTTCGCGCACCGAGCAAGTGTTGAGGAGGATGACGTCGGCTTCTTCCGGCGTGTCGGTGCGCACCAGGCCATCCGTGGCGCCGAGAAGATCCGCCATCTTGTCCGAGTCGTACTCGTTCATCTGGCAGCCGAAGGTCTTGATGAATACTTTTTTCTGCATGGCCGGCAGTTTACCGTAATTCCTGTTGGCGAACTGCGCGTGTTGATGAAGTACGGAAAAACTTTACATGCCAGTGGGCATGCGGCTTTCAGGCTCATCAATATCGGTCTGACAACTCTGTCACCGGCAGGTTGAGGCCCCGTAACAATTTCCCACGGGTTCTATCGTGCGCTGCCTACTGTTTCCGTGTGTTGAAATAGCCATGTTGTCAAGTTTCTTAGCGAATGATTGATTTTTATTAAATCTTCGCTTGGCATCGCTAGGCTGGAGCGTGCTTGTTTGGGCATAGAATTTTGCAGAAAGTGCAAGTTTCTACCCGATGGTCGCCGGCCCTTGCGCCTGGAAGTTTTGGCGTACCCGTTCCGGTACTGATGTGGAAATATTTTTTGAAACCAAGGTAGAAATCTGCGGTCTTTCCTAATGTCCGGAGCAGCATCTTCAATCTACTATATCGACGAGGATCCATCATGGCACACCACGCACTCTCATCCCAAGAAAGCTACAACCCGAATCACCTGCTCGATATTTTGCTGGGCAAGATGCAACTGAAAAACGATGCTGCCCTGTCGCGCCTGCTGGAAGTGGCGCCGCCCGTGATCAGCAAGATCCGCCACCACCGCCTGCCGGTGGGTGCTTCGCTGCTGATCCGCATGCATGAAGTGACCGGCATGAGCATTCGCGACCTGCGCGACCTGATGGGCGATCGCCGCACCAAGTATCGCCTGTCCGACGCGCAAGGCCGTCCGAAGCCAGAAGAAAAGGCCGCACAGCAGGCCGCCGCCGCCGCACAGCAAGCTCAGCAAAAGCCGGAAGGCAATTACACGCATTGAGCCATGCCGGCCGGAGCGCTACGCTCCGGCCAATCTTCCCGCCTGCTGCTTCCCGCCTGCTGCTTCCCGCCTGATTTTTGCGGCTGATTTTTGCGCCCGTTTTTTGCGCCTGTTTTTGCGTCCTTCTTCGCGCAATACCAGCGCCTTCCGTGTCCCTGCGTTCCCGCGCCACCCGCCATTTCCGGCAGGCCTTGTCGCGCCCGCGATAGTGTCCCCAGGAGTGGTGTATGAGAAGTGATTCTCAAGGGGCTGGGTCCCCGATCAGTTAATCACGGCGGAGAGCCGTGCGGGCTGATTGTCGCTCAAGGACAATAATCCTTCAAGCTGCATGTATCGGCGCTGCAAGGACCACTCGTCATTCTGTTCGAGCATCATGGCCCCGACCAAGCGGATGATGGCGGCATCGTTAGGGAATATACCGATGACGTTGGTTCTACGCTTCACCTCGGCGTTCAATCTTTCAAGCGGATTGGTGCTGTGAATTTGGGTCCGATGCGCTTTCGGGAAGGTCATAAACGT
Organism: Pseudoduganella sp. SL102; assembly: GCF_027856995.1. Taxonomy (NCBI): domain Bacteria; kingdom Pseudomonadati; phylum Pseudomonadota; class Betaproteobacteria; order Burkholderiales; family Oxalobacteraceae; genus Pseudoduganella; species Pseudoduganella sp. SL102. The sequence continues at coordinate 6,769,619 of NZ_CP115554.1, read as the reverse complement.
CAGTACCTCGTGCTCAGCATCGTCCATCATCGCAGCCAGTTTCGGAAATTTGGCCCGCAGCTGATCGGCAACGATGCGCCACTGTGCACTGGCCGCTTCCGCAGTTTCCTGCACGAAGATCGTGTTGATCATGGCGAGTACGGCTTGTCGCTGGCCCTTTCCAGCATGGGCCAGGGCATTGCGGATGAAGTGGACGCGGCAGCGCTGCCAGCTCGTTTTGAGTACTTTGCTGGCAGCGGCTTTGAGGCCTTCGTGGGCGTCGGAAATGACCAGCTTCACGCCACGTAGGCCGCGACGCGTCAGACCGCGCAGGAAGTCGGTCCAGAAAGGCTCTGCCTCCGAAGGCCCAGTTGCTACGCCAAGAATCTCACGCACACCATCGGTATTGACGGCCACGGCGATTATCACGGCCACGGAAACGACCCGCCCGGCCTGGCGCGACTTCACGTATGTCGCGTCGATCCACAAGTAGGGCCAATCGCCTTCGATCGGCCGATTCAAGAACGTTTGTACGCGCTCGTCGATCTCTTCGCACAGCCGGGAAACCTGACTTTTCGATACCCCGCTCATGCCCATTGCCTTGACCAGCTCATCGACTGAGCGCGTCGAGATCCCCTGGATGTAGGCTTCTTGGATGACTGCAGTGAGCGCCTTTTCGGCAGTGCGCCTTGGCTCGAGAAAGCCGGGGAAGTAGCTGCCACTGCGCAGCTTCGGGATTTTCAGATCAACCTTGCCGGCCCGGGTTTCGTAAGCCCGGTCGCGGTAGCCGTTGCGGCTGTTAATGCGCTCATCGCTGCGTTGGCCGTATGCAGCTTGGCAGAGCGCTTCGACATCCATCTCCATAAGCCGCTGCAGGGCGTGCTGCAGCGTTTGACGGATGAAATCTGCTTCTGCCCCCTTTTCGGCGAGCTCGGATAATGCGATAGTGGCGTCGGTCATTGTGGCTCCTACTGTGGTTTTGTTAAGGTCTTCGCAAACCCAACATTACCTCAAGAATCACAATGGCCGCCCTCAAGCTGCCTTCCTAAACGCCAACTCTGGCGAAGTCTTCATACACCACGCTGCGGGACACAATCGCGCCCGCCGTTTCGTATTGTCACGTAAATTTATGACAGCCGTATTTATGGGGCGCTGTGAGCGGTAATTAAGGGAACTTCCTGCCGGAATGACGATCTGAGCTCCTGTTGAGCTACTTCATGTATACCGGGAGGCGACATGGGCGCAGCGGATGTTCAAGGATTGATCGAAGCGTTGATCCAGCAACAGCTTTCAAAAGATCAGGTCGCGTTGTTGGAGAGGTTTCTGGCCAACGTCGAGCAACCAGGCCAGTGCCTTCGCCTGATCGAGGAAGCCGGAAGGCCGCCATGTCCGCATTGCGGGTGCCGGCGGTCCCACCGTTGTGGGCAGGCCAGTGGCTTGCAGCGCTATCGCTGCGTGCTGTGCCGGCGCAGCTTCAACGCCGTGACCGGTACACCGTTGGCCCGTCTGCGCATGCGCGACAAGTGGCTGCAATACCTGCAATGCCTGATCGAGTCGACACCCGTGCGCTCGGCAGCCAGCCGCGTGGCGGTAGCCAAGTCGACCAGCTTTCGATGGCGCCACCGTTTCATCGCCGCCTTGCTCCGGGCGCCCCGTCCGCAGTTGTCCGGCATCGTCGAAGCCGATGAGACGTACCATTTGGAATCACAAAAAGGCTCGCGCCACCTGAACCGCCCGCCCCGCAAACGCGGCGGCAAGGCCAGCCGGCGCGGCATCAGCAGCGAGCTGGACTGCATCCTCGCGGCTCGTGACCGCAACCGGCAAACGTGTGACTTCGTCACGGGCCGCGGCCCGGTCAGCGCCGGCCAGTTGATGAAACACCTGAAGCCCGTGCTGGCGCCCGATGTCCTGCTCGTCACCGATGCCGCCAAGGCGTACCAGGCTTTCGCGAAGCAGGCCGGCATCACGCACGAAGCAATCAATGGGCGTGCCGGAATCCGAGCGCGCGGCGCACTGCATATCCAGGGTGTCAACGGATGGCATAGCCGCTTCAAGACCTGGCTGCGGCGATTCAATGGTGTTGCCAGCCGCTATCTCGCCAATTACACCGGCTGGCTGCGCGTGCTCGATGCCGCCGAGCTGACGGCGCCGTGCCAATGGTTGCACATTGCTGTGGCGTCGGACTAGCTGATCAGCTCTTTTGTCGCGCTCGGCATGCGAAGAAGTTTCGTGCTCAACGGCAAAGCTATTCAACGCGAACAGCGCCATTTATGGCACCAGCACCCGGGTCATGGCGTCGAACTGCGCTTCCGTTTCCGCGAACACCCGCAGGCATGCTTTCTCGTCCAGCCCGACAGCATGCCAAGCCACGGCCGACAGGGGTGGCACCAGTTCGTCCGCCACGCCGGCCAGGTCCAGCGCATGGGCCATCGCATCGGCCACGTGGATGATGGTGGCCAGGAAGCCGGCACCCGGCAGTTCCGGCGCATGGTGATGGCCGATGGCGCAGCGCATCGTGTCGGAAAAATGCCAGTGCTCGGCCAGCGCCAGGCCGGCGTCGACATGGTCGATGCCCAGCACCGTGCGCTCGGCGTCCAGCCATGCCGCATCGTGCGCGTTACGCCAGGCGATCACCCGGGCGTAGTGATCGGGGAAACTGGTGACCAGCACCAGCCGGCCCACGTCGTGCAGCAGGCCTGCCGTGAAGGCGTAATCCTGGTTGAAGCGCAAGTGGCGGGCCAGTACCCTGGCGCAAACGGCGGTGGCGATCGAGTGCCGCCAGAAGGCCGGGTGGGAAAAGCCGGCACAGCGGTTCTCCGCGAAGCACCCGGTCAGCGCGGCGGCGGTGATCAGGTTGCGCGCGGTCTGGAAGCCGAGATAGGTGATCGCCTGCTGGATCGTGGTGATCTTGACCTGCAGGCCATACAGCGGGGAATTGGCCAGGCGCAGCGTCTTCGCCGTCAGCGCCTGGTCTTGCGCCACCTTTTTCGCCAGCACGGCGATATCGACTTCTTCCGCATCGATGCTGTTCAGCAGTTCCATCACGATGACGGGCAGGGAGGGCAAGTCGTCGAGATTCTGCACGACATCGTCATACCCCAGGCGGTTCATCCTTTCGCTCCGGAACGGTAAGCGTGCAGGCAGGCGCGCAGCGCGCCGCCGGCCGGGGCATCGGCACTGCCCGCGTCGAGCTTGCGGAACAGGTAGGCGATGCGCTCGCCGTGCGGGTCGCGCACCGGCACCGTGTCGATGCCGTGGCGCGCAAACGAGGCCAGCATCGCCGGTGTCAGCATCGCTCCCGCCGGCAGCAAAACCTGCCCCCGCGCATCGCGCAGTTCGCCCGACAGCACCATGCCGGCGCGCGCTTGCGCCAGCGGCAGATCGCGGTTCTCCATCGCATCCTCCTCGTTGCGGACGATCTTACCACCATGCCGCAGCGGTAAGGCCGGGGCTGCAAGCCGGGCGCCCGCTTCGCCGCGGCTGACGCATACTGCGGGCATTGGAGGATACATGAGCACACAGCGACAGGTTGCCCTGCTGCGGGGCGTCAATGTCGGCCGGGCCAAGCGCATCGCGATGGCGGACCTGCGAACCGTCCTGGGCGACCTGGGCTTTACCGGCGTGCGCACCCTGCTCAACAGCGGCAATGCCGTGTTCGACTGCCCGGCGGCCGACGCGGCGAAGTCCGCGGCGCGCATCGAAGAGACACTGGTGCTGAAGCTCGGCGTGCCGGCCCGCGTGACGGTGCTCGACGCACAGCAGCTGGCCGACATCGTTGCGGCCAATCCCTTGCTGGACCGGGCACGCGATCCGTCGCGGCTGATGGTGGCCGTGCTCAGCAACCCGGCCGACCGCGGCAAGCTGGAAGCGCTGGCGCACCAGCAGTGGCAGCCGGAAGCATTCGCCCTGGGCCAGTGGGCTGCCTATATCTGGTGCGTGGATGGCGTGCTGGCCAGCCGTGCCGCCGCCGCGATGGGCAACCTGCTGGGCGATGCCGTGACCACCCGCAACTGGAGTACTATTACCAAATTGCATTCTTTGGCAATGGAAACCTGACAGTCCGGGAGAGGGCATGGCGAAGGCAAGCGGCGAGTTCGATGTCAAACTGGTGCCGGAAATCCTGGCCGAAGGCAGCGAAGGCACGGGTATCGAGCGGATGACGCTCGACAAGCGCTACCACGGTGCGCTGGCGGCAACGGGCCGCGGCGAGTTCCTGTCCTTCCGCAGCCCGGTGCCGACCTCGGCCGTCTATGTCGCGATCGAAAAGGTCGAGGGCACGCTGGACGGGCGTGCCGGCAGCTTCCTGCTGCAGCATGCCGGCGTGATGGGCGGCGCGCATGCCGGCCTGCGCATCCTCGTCGTGCCCGATTCGGGCACCGGCGAACTGGCCGGCATCGCCGGCACGCTGGCCATCCGGGTCGAGGATGGCAAGCATTATTACGAGCTCGAATACAGCCTGCCCAACGGCTGAGCCAGGCAAGCGCTCGTCACTGCAAGTTTCAGCAAGACCGGCGTGCCCTTCCGGAACGAGACACGGAAGGCTTAACCGGCGCGGCGCCGTGCGGCAAGTACGGCCAGGCCAAGGCCGAGCATGGCGTAGGTCGCCGGCTCCGGCACCGGCAAGGGGCTCATGCTGTGTTCGAACCGTGTTTCCGGTGTCCAGTTCAGGTAGTACTCCTCCCCTGGCAGATACCCAAGATATTGGTAAGTGCTGCCAGCCGTAACGTAGGTGCTGAAGCCGATCATTTCGTCGGAGTAGCCACTGTTCGCCTTGAACTGCAATCCACCGGTCGCGGAGTAGGAAAAACTCTCCAGGCACCAGCTTGAACCTTCCCCGTTGCCGCCGCAGAGTGGGGCGCCGATGTCGATGCTGCCATAATATTCGCCATCCAGATCCAGATCGCCAAAGCGGAAACGCTGGATTTCCTTTCTCGTCAGGGCGCCATCGTGATTGGCATCGTAGCCGGTCACGACGCCTGTCAACACGAAATCGGCGAGGAATTCTCCGTTCAGGGCATTCTCGAAGCCCGTATATTGGAACGTCAACGTTTCGGCCGAGACGCCGGCGGCGCCGAACGTACTCAGGATGAGCGTGGCAAAAGCCCTCTTCAACATGTTTTCTCCGTACTCTGGTTTGGGGCATCCAGTATGCAATACGCGGGCGCGAAAAGTTATATTAAAGTTAATAGCGGATTGCTAGTGTTGCAGCCTTGCCCAGTCAACAGCCGTTTCCAGTTGAGGTAGGCTGGGCGTTCCTCCCGCTCATATGCGAAGTCCATCAAACATCTCCCGCTTGTTGCCGTGCTGGCTGGCGTCCTGCTGGCCATCCGTGCCGAGATGGCCAGGATTATTACGAGCTCATGCTGTAGTCCAGGCCCCGCCGGCGCGCATCGACCCGTTTTTACCGCATCACTTGCCGCGTCGGCGCCGGTTCGCCACGCTGTCGCGGTCCACTCCCCAATTGTCGGTCGGCACTTCGTCGATGATGACGAAGGTGGTGGCCGGGTCCTTGTCCAGCACGCGCGAGAGCAGGTCGGTCGCGCCTTCGATCAGCGCCAGCTTCTGCTGCGGCGTCACGCCTTCGTCCGTCACGCGGATATTTATGTAGGGCATGGCTGTCTCCTTACCAGTTGCCGGCGGTGGCACCGCCGTCCACGGCCAGCACGGTACCGGTGGTGAAGCGCGTCCCCGTCAGGTACAGCACGGCCTCCGCCACGTCTTGCGCCGTGCCCAGCGTGCCGGTCGGCGCCAGGCCTTTCAGGAAGTCGTGCGTTGCCGCGTCGTCCGCATGCAGTGGCGTGTCGATGATGCCCGGCGCCACCGCATTGACCTTGACGTTCGCGCCAGCCAGTTCCAGCGCCAGCGCCCGCGTTGCCTGGTTCAGGCCGCCCTTGATCAGGACCGGCAGCAGTGCCGGCACCTTCGCGGTCGGCGCGGTGCCCAGGCTGGCCGTGATCGTCACGATATGGCCGCCGCCGTTGGCCGTCATGTGCCGCGCCGCCTCGCGGGCCGGATAGAAGAATCCCTTCAGGTTGGTGGCGATGATGGCATCGAGGTCTTCGTCGGTGTAATCGCCGATCCGCTTGGCGATGAAGATGCCGGCATTGTTGACGAGGATGTCGGCCTTGCCGAAATGCTCGATCGCCTGGGCGAACAGCGCCTTCGCGGTGGCCGGTACGCCGATGTCGCCCGGCACGCCGACGAAGTTGCGTGGATTGCCCAGCTTCGCGGCTGCCGCCTGCAGGCGCTCGGCCGTACGCGCATTGCCGACGACATTATGGCCGCGCGCCAGGTACGCCTCGGCGATCGCATAGCCCAGGCCGGAAGAAGCGCCGGTCACGATGACGGTCTTGGTATCCATGGTGGTTTCCTTTTCATGAGTGGTTGGGATGAGTCCACTATACTTTTGCGCAAACAGCCGATAAACCGGCTGTCGGGTAAATGACTTGATACATCATGTAATCAATCACGAAAGAGATGGAGGCGATCCATGCAACGGCAAAACCAGTTGGCCAGCATCGAGTTGTTCGTGCTGGCAGCGGAGCACGAGGGCTTCACGCCGGCGGCGCAGGCAGCCGGCGTGACCCCGGCGGCGGTCAGCCGTTCGGTGGCGCGGCTGGAAGACCGGCTTGGCGTGCGGCTGTTCGTGCGCACCACGCGGCGCATCCGGCTGACCGACAGCGGCCGCGCCTACTTCGAGCAGTGCCGGCAGGCGCTGGCCCAGCTGGTGGACGCGGAGCGCGAGATCACGGGCGACCAGGCGGAACCGTCGGGCCAGCTGCGCATCAGCGCGCCGACGCCCTACGCGCATCACCGGCTGCTGCCCGCGCTGCCCGCTTTCCGCGCCCGCTACCCCGGCGTCGAGATCGAAGTCCACATCAGCAACCGCAACATCGATTTCGCGGAAGAGGGCTACGACCTGGCGATCCGCGGCCGCCAGCCCGTCGACTCGAACCTGGTGGCGCGCAAGCTGGAAGATGCGGAACTGGTGCTGGTGGCGTCCCCCGGGTACCTGCGTGCCGCCGGTGCACCGCAGGCGCTGGGCGACCTGTCGCGCCACCCGTGCATGCAGTTCGAGCTGCCCAGCACGGGCAGGAAGATCCCGTGGCTGTTCCATGAAGGCGGCATGGTGCGGGAAGTGGTCACGACCGGCCCGTACACCTGCTCGGACGATGTACTGGGCATCGCCACGCTGGCGCGGCACGGCGCGGGACTCACGCAGACGTACCGCTTCATCGTCGCAGACGACCTGGCGCGCGGCGAGCTCGTCGAGCTGCTGCCTGAACACGGCGGCACGTCGCGGCCGTTCTACCTGCTGTATCCGCATGCCCGTCACCTGCCGCTGCGCGTGCGGACGTTCATCGAGTTCCTGACCGTGCAGTTCCAGCCCGGGCCCATGGCGGCCCGTCTGCCGCGACGCTGAGTTGCGGTAGACTGCGGGCTTCGATAGCGAACCCACGTGCCATGAAACATCTTCCACTCGTTGCCGTGCTGGCCGGCGTCCTGCTGGCCGGCTGCGGCGTCATCAAGAAAGACAGCGCGGCCGGACGCATAACCGGCATGCAGGAAGCGGCCAATCCGCAAGTCCTGCTGCTGGGCGAGGTGCACGACAACCCGCAAGGCCACAAGCTGCGTTTCGAGGAATTGAAAAAGCGCGTCGACGCCGGCTGGCATCCCGTCATCGCCATGGAACAGTTCGACCACGAAGACCAGGCGCTGCTCGACGATGCGGTGAAAGGCTGCGTCGATGCCGGCTGCGTGATCCGCGTGATGAACAAGAAGGGCTGGGACTGGCAGCAGTACTACCCGGTGATCCAGCTGGCGCTGGACAAGCATCTGCCGGTCGTGGCGGTCAACCTGTCGCGCGCGAATGCCTCGAAAGTGGTGCGCGACGGCGTGGCATCGAGCTTCGACGCGAAGACGGTCGCCGAGTACCGGCTGGGCGAACCGATTTCGGCCGACTGGCGCAAGGCGCAGGAAAACGAAATCCGCACCGGCCATTGCAACATGCTGCCGGACATGATGGTTCCCGGCATGGTCGATGCCCAGATGGCGCGCGACATCTGGATGGCCAAGCTGATCCGCGACCAGCGGCCGCGCGACGTGGTGCTGATCGCCGGCAACGGCCACGTGCGCAAGGATATCGGCGTGCCACGCTGGCTGAACTCGTTCGGCAGCAAGCTGACCGTGAAGGCGGTCGGCTACGTGGAAGGTGGCGGGCAGAAGGAATTGTTCGACGAAGTGCGGACCATCCCGGCGCAGAAGCGCGCCGATCCCTGCGCGAAGTTCAAGAAATAAGCAGGCCGCTACCAGCTGTTTCAACCCAGGTGCAAGCGCTGGGGTCAGACCCCCGGCACCGCCGATGGCCGAGCTTGCTGATAACGGCGTCGGGGGTCTGAGGTGTACCGGGTTTCGTGGACATCCTAAACAAGAGACAATACGTCTCAGAGGAATCCATGACAACCAAGCCAGAAAAATCCCCATCTGAAGATGCTGCCGCCGAACGGCAGCGTCGTTCTGTTTACACCAAACAATTCAAGCTTGCCGCTGTTGCTCGTCTTAACGATGGCAAACAGACGGCGGAAGCGCTGGCACTGGAGCTGGGCGTCAGGCGCAATCAGCTCTATAAATGGGCCAAGGCCCTAGAGCAAAAGGGGCCGGAGGCCAGCTTCAGTTCGCGAGGGCGTAAGCCGGCGAGTGAAGAAAGTGAGATCGTGCAATTAAAGCATCAGTTGGCTCGCGCCCAGGAGGAGCTGGCCATCCTAAAAAAGTTCGACGCGTACTTGAAGCGACAGAAGCAGTGAAGTACGCCGCCATTGAAGAACTCCGCAATCACTTCCCTGTGAAAGCGCTGTGTCGCGTGCTGGAGATTAGTCGCAGCGGCTTTTATGCCTGGCGCCGCCGGCCACCTAGCCGACGTAGCCAGGAGGATCTCTCACTACGTGAGAAAATTCGGTGCCTGCACGACTCGAGTCACCAGGCTTTGGGAGCGGTGAAGACGTGGCACCAACTGAACAGCGATGGCGTAGAGTGTGGCAAGCATCGCGTTGCGCGATTACGCAAACTTGAGGGCATTGAGGCACTGCGCAAGGCAAAGTTTCGCGTCATGCGTGCCCATCAGCACACAGAGCCACCGGCCCCTAACTTGCTCGACCGAGTTTTCACCGTGCCCTTACCGAACAAGGCATGGGTCAGTGACATCACTACCATCCACACCCGCGAAGGCTGGCTACATCTGGCCATTGTTCTTGACCTGTTTGCTCGCCGGATCGTTGGCTGGGCCATGAGCCCTCGTCAAGATGCAATGCTGCCGATTGCCGCGCTCCAGATGGCGATCGTGCAGCGCCGGCCGGCACCAGGACTAATATGCCATACCGATCAAGGCTCAGTTTATGGCTCAAAGGAGTATCGGAACGTGCTCGAGACGAACGACTTAATCCCAAGTATGAGCCGACGTGGAAACTGTCATGACAACGCTGTGGCGGAGAGCTTTTTCTCCACAGTGAAGAACGAAAAAACCCGCCACATCATCTTTACGACACGGGCCGAAGCGATCACTCAAATATCCGACTACATCGAGCTGTACTACAATCTGCGGCGGCCCCATCAAACGCTGGGGTACCGCAGCCCGATCGAAATCGAAAAACAGCATCAGATGCTTAATTGAAGCGTCTACGTAACCCGGGACATCTCAGTCTGACCCCGGGCTTCTGCCGTTGGGTTTGCGTGAGCCAGCGATACGCAGCCTGGAAAATCAGCAGATCGCTACCGGCTATTTCAACCCAGGTGCAAGCGCTGGGGTCAGACCCCCGGCACCGCTGACGGCCGAGCTTGCTGGTAACGGCGTCGGGGGTCTGACCCCGGTCTCTGCCGTTGGATTTGCGTGAGCCAGCGATACGCAGCCTGGAAAATCAGCAGGCCGCTACCGGCTGTTTCAACCCAGGTGCAAGCGCTGGGGTCAGACCCCCGGCACCGCTGATGGCCGAGCTTGCTGGTAACGGCGTCGGGGGTCTGACCCCGGTCTCTGCCGTTGGGGTTGCGGGCACCAACATTCCGCAGCCGAAAAAAGGGCGCTACCAGCGCCCTTGATTGCATCAATCCTTGTACATCGGCCCGTCGAAGATGAACTTGCCGCCGTGGTAGTTGAAGGTGGCATCGTCTTCCGGCGGATATTCGCCGGTCTCCGGCACGTCGGCGCGGAACTGTTCCGAGGAATCCTTCGGCTGGTAGCCCAGGTGGGCGGCCTTGCGGTTGTCCCACCACTGGCGCTTGTTGTTCGAGGCGCCGAACAGGATCGTGTGGCCCACGCGCGGGGTCAGCAGCGAGACGCGCAGCGCTTCCAGCAGGTCGTCATAGGACAGCCAGGTGCACATCATGCGCGGGTTGTTCACCGAGGGGAACGACGAACCGATGCGCAGGCACACGGTCTCGATGCCGGTGCGGTCGAAGTAATAGCGCGACAGCTGCTCGCCGAACACCTTCGAGATGCCGTACATGCTGTCCGGGCGCGGCGGGTCGTCCGCGTCGATCACCTGGGTCTGCGGATAGAAGCCGATCGCATGGTTCGACGAGGCGAACACGATGCGCTTCACGCCGTGGCGGTGGGCCGCTTCGTAGATGTTGTACGTGCCCTGGATATTGGCGAACATGATGTTCTCGAACGTGTTCTCGGTCGAGATGCCGCCGAAGTGCAGGATGGCGTCGACGCCTTCGACCATCTTCAGCACGGCCTGCTTGTCGGCCAGGTCGGCCTGGAAGATCTCTTCGCCTTCGCCGGCCTCGCCCATGTCGCCGATGTCGGACAGGCGCACCACGTCCGCCCATGGCTTGATCCGCTCGCGCAGCACTTTACCGAGGCCGCCGGCCGCGCCGGTCAGCAACAGGCGCTTGAAAGGTTTTTTCGTCGTCGTCATAGTGGTCTCTAAATTGGTCTCTGGATTTTAGCCTGTAATGATCGAGCCGATAAGGGCCTGAAAACCGTCGCGAGCGGCAGTAGTTCGAGTTGAAGCGCGCAGCCGTACTTTAGTACGGTGAGCACTGGAGACTCGAAATACAACGCGCAGCAGGTTTGCAGCCCTTATTAGGTCACCGGCGCCGGATTGAACAGGACCAGGGCGTTGTGCAGTTTCCAGTGCTCGGCCCAGGTCTTCTTGCCGCTTGCCACGTCGAGCAGCAGCTGGAACAGTTCCCAGCCCACGCTTTCGATGGTCGCTTCGCCGGTGGCGATGCGGCCCGCGTTCACGTCCATCAGGTCATGCCAGCGGCGCGCCAGGTCGTCGCGCGTGGCCACCTTGATCACCGGGCATTCGGCCAGGCCGTACGGCGTGCCGCGGCCGGTGGTGAACACGTGCAGGTTCATGCCGGCCGCCAGCTGCAGCGTGCCGCAGATGAAGTCCGAGGCCGGCGTGGCCGTGTAGATCAGGCCCTTCACGCCTTTCGTGGTGGCCTTTTCGCCCGGCGACAGCACGCCCGAAATCGGCACGCTGCCCGACTTGACGATCGAGCCCATGGCCTTTTCGACGATGTTCGACAGGCCGCCCTTCTTGTTGCCCGGCGTGGTGTTGGCGCTGCGGTCGACGCCGCCACGGGTCAGGTAGGCGTCATACCACGCCATCTCGCGGATCATTTCATCGGCCACCTCGGCGCTCACGGCGCGCGACGTCAGCTGGTCGATCCCGTCGCGCACTTCCGTCACTTCCGAGAACATCACGGTGGCGCCGGCGCGCACCAGCAGGTCGGTGGCGAAACCGACGGCCGGGTTGGCGGTCACGCCGGAGAAGGCATCGCTGCCGCCGCACTGCACGCCCACCACCAGGTCGGAAGCGGGGCAGGTCACGCGCTGGCGGCGGTTCAGTACTTCCAGCTGCGCCTCGGCCGTCTGCATGATCGATTCGACCATCGACATGAAGCCCACGTTGCCGGCGTCCTGCAGGCACACCACCGGCGGTTCGGTGGCCACCGTATCGTCCTTGCGGCGGATCTGGATCGAGTTGGCGGGGAACAGGCGGGTCGGCTGCAGCTTCTCGCAGCCGAGCGACACGACCATCGCCTGGCCGCCGAAGTTCGGGTTCTTGCTGATGTTGTGGATCGTGCGGATCGGGATGTTGGCGCCCGGCGCATCGATCGCCACGCCGCAGCCATAGGTGTGCTCGAGGCCGACCACGTCGTCCACGTTCGGATACCTGGGCAGCAGCTCGGCCTTGATGCGCTTCACGGCGAACTCGACCACGCCGGACACGCATTGCACGGTGGTGGTGATGCCCAGGATGTTGCGCGTGCCGACCGAGCCGTCCTCGTTGCGGTAGCCCTGGAACGTATAGCCTTCCAGCGGTTCCAGCGGCGGCACCTTCACGGTGGCGATGGGCAGGTTGTCCAGCTCGCGCGCCGGCGGCATTTCCAGCAACTGCTCGGAGACCCAGCTGCCTTTCGGGATATCGCGCACGGCGCGGCCGATCGAAACGTTGTAACGCAGCACACTCTGGCCCTGCGCGATGTCGGCCAGCGCCACCTTGTGGCCTTGCGGCACGTTTTCGACCAGCGTCAGGCCATCGGGGAAAACGGTGCCCGCCGGCAGCCCGCCATCGTTGACGACGATCGCCACGTTATCGTTGGCGTGCATGAGGATACGGCGCGGAGTGCTCGCTGTCATGGTTCTGTCCTGAGGGGCCGGCGGCGTGGGATCGGCGCATGTTGTTGTTGCGCAACGATCTGACGTGCCGGCGAGTTGTCTGATGACTTCAGTATGACAGATGCCCAAATTTTTGGCTAGTCCACATTGCTCATTTGGTCTGACCGGTTTAGAATGGCCTGACCAAATGCAATAATGAAAAGCAAGATGCTGAAACGTCCGCCCCCATCGCCAGACCACCAGGAGCCGCGGCTGTACCGCGTGGTCGCGGACCGCATCGCGCAGCTGATCCGTGACGAAGGCATCGCCCCCGGCGCCCGCCTGCCATCCGAGCGCGACCTGGCCACCAGGCTGGAGGTCAGCCGGGCTTCGCTGCGCGAGGCGCTGATTGCGCTGGAACTGGGCGGCGTGATCGAAGTGCGTGGCGGTTCCGGCGTCTATGTATGCGAGGCGGAGCCGGAAGCGAGCCTGCCGGAAGCGGGGCCGGGGCCGTTCGAAGTGTTGTCGGCGCGCCGCCTGATCGAGGCGGAAGTGGCAGCCATCGCGGCCCGCGTGGCCACCGACAATGCGATCGACGCGATCCTCAAGGCGGTGGAGGAAATGGAGGCGCACCACGCCAACAAGACCACCAACGAGCTGGCCGACCGCAACTTCCACCTGGCGATCGCCCGCGCCACCGGCAACGGCGCGCTGGTGGGCACGATGGATTACCTGTGGAACCAGCGCGGCCGGCTGTGGCACAAGCTGAAGGAACACTTCCAGACGGAAGAACTGCGGCAGGAAACGCTGAAGGACCACCGCCGCATCTTCGAGGCGATCGCCGCACACGATCCGGCCGCGGCGCGGCGCGCGATGCGCGCGCACCTGGAACGGGTGACGCGGACGTTCTCGCGCGGCTGAGGGCAGGGCAGGCAGAAAAAAGCCGGCAAAAAAGCAACACAGGACAGGCAGCACAGGACAGGCAGTACAAGACAGGCAGTACCGGCACAGGCATTACAAGAACAAGCAGTACCGGAACGGCACTACAGCAATTACAGCAGCGCGGGGCCGCATCGAATGGCGCCGCGACAGGAGACAGGATGTATTCGATACCATCAGCGGAACCACCCGCCACCTTTGCCGGCGTCGCGCGCCCCTGCGCAGCGCAGCCGCGCCCCTGATCTCATAACAACAAGTTTATCCACCGCATGCGACCCCGGCCCCGGCCTTCGTCGCAGCGGCACGGAGCACGCGAGGTGCTCCACTACCGCCGCCCGCCGCACTATACAAAGGACGCAGGCCGGCGCGAACACCATCGGAAAACCCAGGAGACAAGCATGAACAAGCGCGCAAGTATGCAAACCCGCTTCCAGCCACGGCTGGTTCTGACCTCGATCGCACTGGCGGCAATCGCCGTGGCGAACGGGGCAGCCGCACAGGAGGCCGCGATGCAGCGCATCGAAGTGACGGGTTCCTCGATCAAGCGACTGGCCAATGAAGAAGCGCTGCCGGTCACCAGCATCAAGGCCGAGGAATTCACCCAGCGCGGCATGACCACGCTGGCCGACGTGATGATGGCGCTGCCGCAATCGGCGTCGCTGGCACCGAGCAATGCCGGTTCCGGCACCAATATCAACCTGCGTGGCCTGGGCGTGAACCGCACGCTGGTGCTGCTGAACGGCCGCCGCCTGGCCAACGAGGCGATCTCCGCCGGCTATGCCAACCTGGACGTGATCCCGTTCTCCGCGCTGCAGCGTGTCGAGATCCTGCGCGATGGCGCCTCGTCGCTGTATGGTTCGGACGCGATCGGCGGCGTGGTCAACTTCATCACGAAGAAGGAATTCGAAGGCGTGCAGGTGACCGGCCAGTACGTGACGCCGGAACGCAGCGGTGGCGGCGACGAGCGCCGCGCCACGCTGACCTTCGGCAAGGGCAACCTGAACCGGGACGGCTGGTCGGCCTACGCCACCGTCGACTTCCACGACCGTACGCGCCTGGCGGCGCGCGACCGCGCCGAATTCAGCTCCGACGAACTGCTGGCTTCGCTGGGCCGTCCGCGCACGCTGGGTACCGGCGGCTATGCCATGCCGGCCAACTTCACCACGGCCACCAACAAGAACGCGCAGAACCCGTACGCGGCCACCTGCGCCGAGCCGTATTCGACGATCGGCGCCAAGAATACCTGCACGCTGAACAGCAACGAGTACGGCACCGCGCTGTACGAGAACCAGCAGATCGGCTTCTATGCCCGCGCCGCCAAGCAGATCAGCGAAGACCACACATTCACGGTGGAATACACCCGCGGGCAGTCGTACATCATCGCCACGCGCAACCCGACCCAGGCCGTGCCGGTGAACGGCGTGTCGGCCATCCTGCCGTCCTCGTCGAAATGGTATCCGGGTAACAGCGGCGGCGTGCCGGCAATGGCCGGCATCAACGGCCAGCCGCTGACCGTGACCTGGTCGGTGGCCGACTACGGCCTGGCCGCGCAGAAGGACAAGCAGGTCAACCAGCGCCTGGCCTTCGTCGACGAAGGCAAGTTCGGCGAATGGGATTACCGTGCCGGCCTCGTCATCGGCCTGTCGGATCGCGAGAACTTCTACCAGAACGGCTTCCTGGAAGGCCAGGGCTTGCTCGATGGCCTGAAGAACGGCATCCTGAACCCGTTCGGCCTGCAGGACCAGGCCGGTCGCGAATATCTCGATACGCTGACCGTGAACGGCGTGAAGAACCGCGATTCGCAAACCACGTACAAGGGCATCGACTTCTCGGCCAGCCGCACGCTGTTCGCGATGAGCGGCGGCGACGCGGCGATTGCGCTGGGTGCCGACGCGAGCCACCAGACCACGCGCGACGACAAGCTGCCGGTGCAGAACGGCATCACCTACCTGAACAGCACCATGTCGCACGGCGAAGGCCAGCGCAACGTGTACGCGCTGTACGCCGAGCTGGACCTGCCGGTCACGAGCGCGCTGAACGTCAACCTGGCCGTGCGCGACGACTATTTCAGCGACTTCGGCAACACCATCAATCCGAAGGCCAGCTTCCGCTGGGAAGCCACCAAGAACGTGATGTTCCGCGGTTCGGCCAACACCGGCTTCCGCGCGCCGACGCTGTTCGACGCCTATGGCTACCGCCTGCCGGGCGCCACCGGCAAGACTTCCGCGCGCTGGGATGACCCGCAGCTGTGCCCGGGCGGCACGCCAGGCGTGACCGGTACCGGCACCGCGCTGCCGGGCTATGTATCGTCCGAAGTCTGCAACGTGCAGCTGCCGAAGCAGGTGGGCTCGAACGATGGCCTGAAGCCGGAAAAATCGAAGGGCTTCACGCTGGGCGTGGTGGTGGAACCGACCAAGTCGCTGACGATGTCGTTCGACTACTGGAACATCCGCATGAAGGACATGCTGGCCAACCTGCCGGAGCAGGTGTACTTCCAGGATCCGGCCAAGTATGCCCACCTGTTCGTGCGCAACGCCGACGGCACGCTGGCGTTCATCAACAACACCACGATGAACCTGGGCGGCCAGAAGGCGGCCGGTATCGACGTCTCGGCGACCTACCGCTTCCCGCGCAGTACCTATGGCGACTTCAAGGTGGAACTCGATGGCACCTACCTGACGCAGTTCGACAACCAGCTGTTCGAGGGCGAAGAATGGGTCAACAACGTGGGCCGCTTCGGCGCCGCGTCGAACGGCACCACGTCGAGCTTCCCGATCATCACGTACCGCTGGAAGCACGTGCTGAAGATGTCGTGGGCGCTGGGCGACTGGACCGCGCAGGCCACCCAGAACTACAACTCGAAGTACGAAGACCAGAATCTCGTGGCCGAGCAATACTGGCGCGACATCAACTCGTACAAGCCGTGGAACCTGACGGTGGGCTACAAGGGCTTCAAGAACACGCAGCTGACGTTCGGCATCACCAACGTGTTCGACTCGGCCCCGCCGGTCACCAACCACAGCGGTTACTCGTTCGGTTACCTGTCGAGCGCGGCCAGCCCGATCGGCCGCTCGTACAACCTGCGCGCAAGCTACACGTTCTAAGCGAAACCGGGCCGCCCGCCACGCGCAGTATCACTGCCGTGGCCGGCGGTTTTTTACCATGGAGCGGAGGTCTTACATGAAACAGCGTTTCCTGTGCGGTGCCCTGGCTGCCCTGCTGTCGCTCGGCAGTGCCGCCGCGGCGGACAAGCCGGTGCGGTTCATCCTCGTCGGCGATTCCACCATGGCCACGGCCAGCGGCTATGGCGATGCGTTCTGTGCGCGCGTGAACCGCGCCCACACGTGCATCAACCTGGCCAAGGGCGGGCGCAGCTCGTCGAGCTTCCGCGCCGAAGGGCGCTGGGACGAGGTGCAGGGCCTGCTGAAAGGCGCCGCCGCCTACCGCGCCACATATGTACTGATCCAGTTCGGCCACAACGACCAGCCGGGCAAGCCGGGCCGGTCGACCGACCTGAAGACCGAATTCCCCGTCAACATGGCCCGCTATGTCGACGAAGTGAGGGCCCTGGACGGCGTGCCGGTGCTGGTGACGCCGCTCACGCGCCGCATGTTCAGGGATGGCGTGCTGGAAAACACGCTGGTGCCATGGGCGGACGTGATCCGCGCCACCGCGAAGGAAAAGCAGGTGCCGTTGCTGGACCTCAATGCCGACAGCTACGCCGCCGTGCAGGCGATGGGCCAGGCGCAGGCAGACACGTTCGCGGTGGCGCCGAAGCCGGCCGCGGCCCCGGTCGCCGCGGGAGCGGGTGTCGAGCCGCAGGGCGCCGCCAAGAGCGCCTTCGACTACACGCACCTCGGCGCCAAAGGAGCGAACTACTTTGCCGCGATGGTCGAACGCGATCTGAAGGCGGCCATCCCCGCCGTGGCGGCCGAGTTCAAACCGGAGGGCGAATGATGCGCGCGGCACTGCTGCTGGCAGCCGTATGCATTGCCGGTGCTGCGCAGGCCCAGGACACCGGCGCCGCCGGCAGGCCGCAGCTCAGCGCAGCCGAAGCAAAACGCTTTTCGATCGCCGAAGTGCTCAAGACCACCGGCCGTGCCGGTGCGGAGAAAACCGATCCGTGGGATCCGCTGGCCGATCCATTGGCGCGCAATGTTCCGTTCACGGCCGACTACACGGTCGACGCGGCGGGCCGCGCCGATGGCGTGAAGACCTTCGTCAGCGTGCAGCAGGCCATCAACCGCGCCATCGTCGATGCGGCCGCTCAGCCGGGCGGCGGGCGCCAGTACATCCTCGTCAAGCCGGGCACCTACCGCGAGCTGGTCTACGTGCCTGCATCGGCGCGGCCGATCACGCTGTACGGGGAGGGCGCCACGGCGGCCGATACTGTGATCTCGGCCGGGCTGGATGCCGCCGTGCCGGTGGCCGACTACATCAGGCAGCACGGCGCGCAGTTTGCCCGGCTGGCCCCCGCCATCGTGGAAATGCATGCGCAGATCGCGGCGCGCGCGCCCACCATCTCGACCAGCGGTTCGATGACGGTGTGGACCCGCAATCACGGTTTCCAGGCGCGCAACCTGACCATCGAGAATGCCTACAACAAGGCCACCGGCAATGCGCGCGACGAATGCGGCGAGCGCGTGTGCGGCACGCCGGAGAAACCGCAGGCCCGCGTCAGCCACCAGGCCGTGGCCCTGCTGGTCGAAGGCGCCGACAAGGCCCAGTTCGAGAACGTGCGGCTGATCGGCTTCCAGGACACGCTTTACCTGAAGTCGGGCGAGACCCGCGTCACCGCGCGCAGCTTCTTCCACCGCTCGTATATCGAGGGCGACGTCGATTTCATCTTCGGCGATACCACCGCCTATTTCTACCGGAGCGAAGTGAAGTCGCTGGGCGACCGCACGATGTCGTACGTGGGCGCGCCGAACACCAACTGGCGCACGAAGTACGGCTTCGTGTTCAACGAAGTGAAATTCACCAGCGACGGTTCGCCGAACGCGCTGGCCGGCAAGTTCTACCTGGCGCGCCAGTGGTTCCACAACTCGCGCTGCAGCCCGTACGCGCCGGTGGCCGTGGCCGGCTATGCGTGCACGCTGAGTACCGCCAGCGCCTACCAGGCCCCGAAGGGCACGATCACGCCCACCGTGCTGGAAACGGTCGGCAAGATGGTGGTGATGAATTCGCGCATCGGCGCGCACATCGACCGCGCCAGGCCATGGTCGGACTGGAACGCGCCCGGCACGCTGGCTTACCGCCCGGCGCAGTTTTCATCGGATGATTTTTTCAAGAACCTGAAGAACGCGGGCTTCGACCCCGTCAACCACCTGGGCTACGGGAAGCAGCCCCTGCCGCCGGACGTGTACCTGGCAGAATTCAACAACTCCCACGAGTAGGAGACAGCATGAACGAAATGAACCATCACCATGTGAACGACCAGCGCATGAACGACCAGCGAGTCAATGAAAAACGCCGCGCGATGATGAAGGCGGTATCGGCTTCCAGCCTGGCGCTGGCCGGCGGCGGCGCCGCCCTGGCGACCGGTTCGGCCAGCGCGGCGATCGGCGACGACCCGTGGGGCCGCGCCAAGGAAATCGTCGACCGCCTGAGCAAGCCCCTGCGCTTCCGCGACCAGGACTTCCCGATCACCGATTTCGGCGCCGCGCAGTGCAAGCTGGTCAAGATCAGGGCCTGGATCTCGCACGACGACCAGGCGACGGTCGACACGCATGCGCCGGGCTCGCACGATTGCTACCCGGCGATCAGGGCCGCCATCGAGGCCTGCCACAAGGCCGGCGGCGGCCGCGTGGTGATCCCGGCCGGTAACTGGTTCGTGGCCGGCCCGATCGTGCTGCTGTCGAACGTGCACGTCCACCTGAAGAAGGGCGCCAACGTGCTGTTCTCTACGCAGCCGGCCGATTATGCGAAGTACGGCGAATTCGATTGCGGCAAGCACGGCAAGCTGGTAATCACGCGCTGGCAGGGCAACGATTGCCTGAACTTCGCCTCGCCGGTCTACGCCTACGGTGCCGACAACATCGCGCTGACGGGCGAAGACTGGACCAGCGTGCTGAATGGCCAGGGCGGCGTGCCCTTCAACGGCAAGGATGGCGACTGCTGGTGGACCTGGAAGGGCAAGAACCGCACGATCAATCCGGCCTCGCAGGCCAACACGCCTGGCTACGTGGAAGGCAAGCTGACGCAGCGCGTGCCGAACCCGATCAACCCGAAATCGCTGAAGGACGTGGCGCCGCACCTCACGGAAGCGGAGCGCCTGCACATCCAGGGCGAGGGCGAACGCTGGCGCGCCGACGAGCAGTACCTGCCGGCGCTGTCCGAGGCGGGCGTACCGCTGGGGCAGCGCGTGTTCGGCCTGGGCCACATGCTGCGGCCGACGATGGTGCACCTGATCGGCTGCACCAACGTGCTGCTGGAGGGCTATGAACTGAAGGACACGCCGTTCTGGCAGCACCACCCGGTCCATTGCCGCAACATCGTGATCCGCAACGTGCACTGCAACAGCAAGGGCCCGAACAGCGACGGCTTCGATCCGGAATCGTGCGACATGGTGCTGATCGAGGGCTGCACCTTCGACACCGGCGACGACTGCATCGCCATCAAGGCCGGCAAGGACCTCGATACGCAATACGGCCCGTCGCAGAACATCGTGGTGCAGAAGTGCATCATGCAGAGTGGCCACGGCGCCGTCACGCTGGGCAGCGAGATGGCCGGCGGCATCCAGAACGTGTATGCCCAGGACCTCGTGTTCGAGAACATCCACTGGGCCACCGATCCGCTGAACACCGCGATCCGGCTGAAGACCAACATGAACCGCGGCGGCTACCTGAAGAACTTCTACGTGCGCAACGTGAAGATCCCGAATGGCGTGCAGACCAGCCCGTCGTTCTACGCATCGCTGCCCAATTCGCCGATCGAAGCGCGCACCGTGGCCGTGGCCGCCGGCGCCGTCGTCACGTTCGACTGCGACTACACGCCGACCGCCGACACCGTGCGCACCCGTCCGCCGGTGGTGGACAACGTGCAGATTTCCAATGTCACGGTCGGCAACGTGGAAGTGAAGAAGGGCGCCAGGAAGGGACAGAAGGCGGCTTGCTACCAGGCCATCGTCATCCTCGGCCCGGTCTCGAACAACTACAATGGCCCGCAGCCGATGCCGCAGGTGCCGCCGGTCACCAACGTGACGATCAGCGATTGCGACTTCGGCACCACCGTCAGCACCGAGCACCCGTACTTCCTGTACAACGTGCGCGGGCTGAAGCTGAACCGCGTGAAGATCGGCGGCAAGGAGTACAACACCACGCTGTCGGCATAACGGTACTGCCAAGCCGATAACCAAAAACGGTGACAGGCACCGGTTTTTCTGCTGCATTCGTTGCAAAAAAATGGAGCCTGTCACCGATTTCTATTACCCCAACGGCGAACGGCTGGGGTCAGACCCGGCGGGTCTGACCCCGGATTTTGCATTTGGGGTTCGCTCAACCAAGCGGGCCCCAGGTCAACTGCCCGCTTTCAGCACCGCCTCCAGCTCCGCCACTTTCCGCTTCAGGGCCGGCAGGAAGCGGCGGGCGACGCCGTCGTCGCATTCGTTGCGGTCATGGCCGGTGAACCAGTGGTCGGGGCGGACGATGTGCGGCGTGCGGTCGGCCGCGCCGATGTTCTGCTTGACCTGCCTGAAGTAGTCGTAGTGCTGGGTCACGTAGTGGTTGATGCGGAAGTGCTCGTGGGACGGCGCCAGCGCCGGGTCTTGCAGCATCGGCGCCGTGAGCGGCCGCAGCAGCTCGTCGACCGTGCCGAGCGGCGTGGTGAAGACATGCGATCCGGTGCAGCGTACCGGCTGCCCGGAACGGACGATCGACTTGACATGCCGGTTCGGGCCGAAGCCCGGCTCGCTGTGGCGCGGGTAGTCTTCCAGCAGCAGGCCGCCCGGGTCGCGCACATGCCCGTTGCTGCCGTAGCAGATCCAGTACACCGCCAGTGCCGACAGGGGCTTGTCCGCGTAGGGTGCCAGCGCCTCGGCCATCGTCGCGGCGCGGGTGGGGAACAGGAACTCGTCGCCGTCGATGAAGGCCATCCAGTCGACTTCCCGCTGGTGCTTGTCCCATGCGTGCTGGTAGGCGGCCAGTTGCGGCCTGTCGCGGTCGCCCACCGTGTACACCGTGAGGGGATAATGCCGCGCCAGCCTGGCCAGGGTCTGCTCCATGCCGTCGTCGCACCGGTGGCAGTACAGGTAGAAGCGTTCGAAGCCGGCCAGCATGTGGAAGGCCAGCCATTCGACGATCCACGGCTGGCGGTTGCGCTGGATGGAGGTGATGCCAAGGCGCATCGTGATCGCCGGTAGTAGGGACAGGCAATTCTAGCATCGGCCACCGCCGATCCTGGCGCCCGCCGCCGCGCGGCCGTGATAAGGTGCGGCCTTCATCGTTGCGGAGCACATCATGGAACGCACCTACCAGGAGGCCGCCCCGTCGCGGGCCGATATCGACGCGCTGGCCGGTCCGGCACTGCTGGAATTCGGCACCAACTGGTGCGGCTACTGCCGCGCCGCCCAGGCGCCGCTGGCCGAAGCCTACGCGGATTACCCGGCGATCCGCCACTTCAAGGTGGAGGACGGGCCCGGCCGCTTGCTGGGCCGATCCTTCCGTGTCAAACTCTGGCCGACCATGATCTTCCTGCAAGACGGGAAGGAAGTGGCGCGCGTGGTGCGGCCGGAATCCGCCGCCGAGATCCGCGACGCGTTCGCCCAGATCGCCCCACCCGGCTGACGGCACCCTTTCGGTTTTTCCCATCACCCCGGAGTACGCATGTCCCAGCCTCACCCGGCCGGCCGAGTCAACTCGCCCGGCACCGTGCTGTTTGCCAGCCTGATTGGCACCACGATCGAATTCTTCGACTTCTATATCTACGCGACGGCCGCCGTCCTCGTGTTTCCCCACCTGTTCTTCCCGGCCGGCGACCCCACCGCCGCCACGCTGCAGTCGCTGGCCACCTTCGCCATCGCGTTCTTCGCGCGCCCGGTGGGCTCGGCCGTGTTCGGCCACTTCGGCGACCGCGTCGGCCGCAAGGCAACGCTGGTGGCCGCCCTGCTGACGATGGGTATTTCCACCGTGGTGATCGGCATGCTGCCCACCTATGCGCAGATCGGCGCCTGGGCCCCGGCGCTGCTGGCGCTGTGCCGCTTCGGCCAGGGCCTGGGCCTGGGTGGCGAGTGGGGCGGCGCCGTGCTGCTGGCCACCGAGAACGCGCCGCCGGGCAAGCGCGCCTGGTACGGCATGTTCCCGCAGCTGGGCGCGCCGATCGGCTTCTTCCTGTCCGGCGGCATCTTCCTGCTGCTGTCCGAAGTACAGACCGACGAGCAGTTCTTCAGCTGGGGCTGGCGTGTGCCGTTCCTGGCCAGCGCGCTGCTGGTGCTGGTGGGCCTGTATGTGCGGCTGAAGATCACGGAAACGCCGGACTTCCAGAAAGTGCTCGACAAGGGCGAGCGCGTCGAGGTGCCCGTCAAGGCGGTCCTGGTGCAGCATACCCGCGCGCTGGTGCTGGGCACGATGATGGCGATGGCCACCTTCGTGCTGTTCTACCTGATGACGGTGTTCACGCTGAACTGGGGCGTGGCGGGCCTGGGCTTCTCGCGCCAGCAGATGCTGATCCAGCAGCTGATCGCCGTGGTGTTCTTCGGCCTGACGATTCCCGTGGCCGCGCTGCTGGCCGACCGCCATGGCCGGCGCGGCACGCTGATCTGGGTGTCGGCGGCGATCGCGCTGTTCGGCCTGGTATTCGGCCCGCTGTTCGATTCGAACAGCGCGGTCCAGGTCACGCTGTTCCTGGCGCTGGGCCTGGGCCTGATGGGCATGACATATGGCCCGCTGGGCACCATCCTGTCGGAACTGTTCCCGGCCGAGGTGCGCTACACCGGCGCCTCGCTGACGTTCAACCTGGCCGGCATCATCGGCGCCTCGCTGGCGCCGTACATCGCCACCAAGCTGGCCACCACCTACGGCCTGCAGTACGTGGGCTACTACCTGTCGATCGCCGCGGTGCTCAGCCTGATCGCGCTGGTGCTGGCGAAGAAGCAGTAAAGGCCGGCAAGACCGGCAAGGCCTACCTCTTTCGGCATAGGCATGGTGTGCCCCGTCTAGGGATGACGGGGCACGGCAGGTGCGTATGATGGGGCACACCCATCGTCCACCCTCATCGACCACCTACAAGACCATGCTGATACTGACCAACGGCCGCTTCCACACCGCCGACAAAGCCAACCCCGTCGCCACGGCCGTCGCCATCGCCGACGGCAAATTCCTCGCCGTGGGCGGCACCGAAGAGGTGATGCGCCATGCCGCGGCGGATACCCGGGTGATCGACCTGAACGGCCGCACCGTGATCCCCGGCCTGAACGACTCGCACCTGCACCTGATCCGCGGCGGCTTGAACTACAACCTGGAGCTGCGCTGGGAAGGCGTGCCGTCGCTGGCCGACGCGCTGCGCATGCTGAAGGAGCAGGCGCTGCGTACGCCCACCCCGCAGTGGGTGCGCGTGGTGGGGGGCTGGAACGAATTCCAGTTCGCCGAGAAGCGCATGCCCACGCTCGACGAGATCAATGCCGCGGCGCCCGATACCCCGGTCTTCGTGCTGCACCTGTACGACCGCGCACTGCTGAACCGTGCCGCGCTGCGCGCCGTGGGCTATGACAAGACGACGCCGGCACCGCCGGGCGGCGAGATCCAGCGCGACGCGCAGGGCAACCCCACCGGCATGCTGATCGCCCGCCCGAATGCGATGATCCTGTACGCTACGCTGGCCAAGGGCCCGGCGCTGCCGCTGGAGCACCAGGTCAATTCGACCCGGCAGTTCATGCGCGAACTGAACCGGCTCGGCCTGACCAGCGCGATCGATGCCGGCGGCGGCTTCCAGAACTATCCGGAAGACTACCAGGTGGTGCAGCAGCTGGCCGAGCAGGACCAGCTGACGATCCGCATCGCCTACAACCTGTTCACGCAGAACAAGGGCGCCGAACTGCAGGACTTCAGGAAGTGGACGGAGATCGTCAAGCCGGGCGATGGCAGCGACTGGTACCGGCACAACGGCGCCGGCGAGATGCTGGTGTTCTCGGCCGCCGACTTCGAGGACTTCCTGGAACCGCGCCCGGACCTGCCACCGGAGATGGAAGCGCAGCTGGAACAGGTGGTACGCCACCTGGTCGAGCAGCGCTGGCCGTTCCGGCTGCACGCCACCTACGACGAATCCATCTCGCGCATGCTCGACGTGTTCGAGAAGGTCGACCGCGACATCCCGTTCGATGGCCTGCACTGGCTGTTCGACCATGCCGAGACGATCACGCCGCGCAATATCGAGCGCGTCAAGGCGCTGGGCGGCGGCATCGCCATCCAGCACCGCATGGCGTTCCAGGGCGAGTACTTCGTCGACCGCTACGGCGCGGAAGCGGCGAAGCACACCCCGCCGATCAAGCGCATGCTGGAAAACGGCGTACCGGTCGGCGCCGGCACGGATGCCACGCGCGTGGCCAGCTACAACCCGTGGACGGCGCTGTACTGGCTGGTATCGGGCCGCACCGTGGGCGGCCTGCGCCTGTACGACGCCGGCGCGAAACTGGACCGCGCGACGGCGATCGAACTGTGGACCGCCGGCAGCGCGTGGTTCTCCAGCGAGCAGGGCAAGAAGGGCCGCATCCAGGAAGGCATGCTGGCCGACCTGGCCGTGCTGTCGGCCGACTTCTTCCATGTCGACGAGGAAGCGATCAAGTCGATCGAATCGGTGCTCACCGTGGTCGGCGGCAAGATCGTGTTCGCCCAGGCCGAGTTCGACAAGCTGGGGCCGCCGCCGTTGCCGGTCTTGCCGGACTGGTCGCCGGTGAACAAGGTGCCCGGCCACTATCGCGCGGCGGCGCCGGCGGCGCAAAAGGGACTGCTGCCGCACCAGTGCGCCGGCGCCTGCGCGGTGCACCGGCATTCGCACGACGTGGCGCGCAAGTCCACCGTGCCGGTCTCGGATTACGCCGGCTTCTGGGGCGCCTTCGGCTGCAGCTGCTTTGCTTTCTGACGGAGGGGCGATGAACTACGTGAAGATCCTGGCCGGGCTGGTGCTGTCGTTCGTCGTCGGGCTGGCGTGCCGCAAGTTTGGCATCCCGGCCGCCTCGCCGCCCGTGCTGTCCGGCGCGCTGCTGGTGTTCATGATGAGCAGCGGCTACTGGCTGGTGGACCGCTACGTGGCCCGCCGCGCGGCCGAGAACCGGCGCCACTGCGGTGGCCATGCGCTCGATGCGAAGGCGCAGGCGGCGCCGCAGGCAGGGGGCTCGCGATGAGCGCCCTGGTGATCGGTGCGGTGCTGGGCCTGGCGATCGGCGCCGTGTGCCGCGCCTGCGATATACCTTCCCCGGCGCCGCCCACGCCGATCGGCGCGCTGCTCGTGGTGGCGATGACGGGTGGCTACGTGGTGGGCGGGATCATCTAGGCAGATACCGGCGTGCCCGCACCGTGGGCCGAGCGCTTCTGCAGGGCGAACGCCCGGTGGCATGCCGACAGGGTATAGCCCGGCGTGCGGCCCGCTTCGAAAGTGAGCATCGAGCGGTCCACGAGCGTGCCGAGCAGGTCCAGGGTCGCCGCCCCATCGCTGCCGCCGCGATGCGCCATCAGGTCGTCCAGCGAAAACCACGGTGGCATCGCCGCCGTCTCGCACCAGAGCGCCTGCGCCGGCGGGTCGAGCAGCCGGAAGCTCCATTCCAGCGTGTCGGCCAGGCTGCGGTGGCGCGCCGGGCCGTTGCCGTTGATCGTCTTCAGCAGCAGCCAATGGTCGCCCAGCCGTTGCAGCACTTCCGTGACACCCAGGGCCGGAATGCGCGCCGCCGCCAGTTCCAGCGCCAGCGGCAAACCGTCCAGCTCGCGGCACAGCGCGATGGCGATGGGCAAGGTTGCCTCGGTCAGCGCAAAGCGGTGGTCGTGGCCATGGGCGCGCGCCTGCAGCAAGGCCAGCGCGCCGTATTGCAGCGCCGCCTGCAGCGTGCAGCCGGCTGGCGGCACCGCCAGCGGCATCAGCCGGTAGACCTGCTCTTCCGGCAAGTGCAGCCGCACCTGGGTGGTGACCAGCAGCCGCACCGGTGGCGCATGGGCCAGCAGCGCGGCGACGAGCCCGGCCACGTCGCCGGCCACGCGGTCGGCATTATCCAGCACCAGCACGCAGGGCCGCTGCGCGAGGTGGCGCGCCAGCGGAACGGCCGCGGTATCGTCGGCACCCGCCGCGCGCGCGACGGTTTCCAGCACGTCGATGGGCCCGGCGCACTCGGCCAGGTCGGCCCAGACAACGGCAAGCCCGGCGGCCGCCGCGGCGCCGGTGGCGGCATGCCGCGCCAGCGTACTCTTGCCGACGCCACCGCCCCCAGCAAACTCGCCAGGCGATGCTGGCGCAGCATGTCGCCCAGGTCGGCCAGGTCCCTGTCACGGCCGAGCAGCGGGGCGGCGGGCGGCGGCAGCTCTTCCACGGCAACGCCATGGCCGCCGCTCACCGGCAGGTTGAGCCGGTAGCCATGGCCGGGGACCGTCGTGATGGCGTTGCTGCCCAGTAGCTTGCGCAACAGCGAAACCTGCACCTGCAGGTTGTTTTCCTCGACCACCAGCCCCGGCCACGCGGCCGCCAGCAAGGCGCGCTTGCTGGCCATGCCGGGGTGGTGCAGGGCAAGGGCCGCCAGCACGTCGAAGGCGCGGGCCGTGAGCGGCACGGGCTTGCCCCGCAGCCGCAGGCGCCGCGCCGCTGGCCACAATTCGAAGGCGCCGACCTGCAGCAGCGTGCTGCGGGCAGGCCGCTCAGCTCCGCTTAAGAGCGGATTCAGGGAAGCCAAAGGATTTTCAGACATATCAACCCGATACTGATAATCGCAAGCGCTTTGCCGGGGTGCTCTGCAAGGCACGCAGCGCAGGCGCGGCTGGCGGTCCAGGGTGCGTCCGTATCGTCTGTTGATAGCATATTTGCAAGTCAGGCGCAATCTGCCCAGCGCGCCTTGTTGGCATGGCTCGCACCGGCTGTGGCAGCGCCGCGACAAGGCGCGCACTGGCGCTACGGAAGAGCAGGGAAGGCAGGAGCAGCATGGCCGCCAGACCTGGCCGCGCGACTCTGCGGGCCAGGGATCGGACACCGGACGCCGGCCACCAGGGTTTGGTCATCAGACATTGGGCCACCCGACATTGGCCACCAGACTTTGGCCACCAGACTTTGGCCGCCAGACTTTGCCAACCCGACTCTGGTCACCTGACACTGGCCGCCGGGCGGCTCGGCCATGGGCCGGCATGAAGCAGGACATCAGGCGCCTTGTGCCCGGCGCCGGAAGCGTCACGGCACAGGGTGGAAGCCCGTGCCGCGTGAAGGGCATTTCCGGAATTGCTCAATGAGTGAAGGAACTGGATCATGCGCGTCGCCACTTCGTCGACCCTGCCGCCATGCCGCACCCGCGGTGGCCGGCTGGAACCCCTGCTGCCTCTCCTGGCACTGCTGTTATCGGTGGCGGCCGGTCCGGCCCACGCCGACAGCACGGTGACCGGCAACCCCGGCACGCCCGGCACCCATGGGGCCATCCCCGGCGCCGCCGGTGGCGCGGGTGGACCCGGCCAGCCGGCCGTGGCCACCTCGGGGCCGAACAACAGCAACAGCAACGTTGCCACGGCCACCGGCGGCGCTGGCGGCGCGGGCGGCAACGGCGCGGCCGGCGACCCTGGCCAGGACGGCGGCGCGGCCGGTGCGGGTGGCGCCGGTGGCGCGGCCCAGGCCACGGCGGGATCGCATCCGGCCGGCGGCGCCGCCACCGCGACCGCCATCGCGCTCGGCGGCAACGGCGGCAATGCCGGCGAGCCGGGTGCGGCCGGCAGCGGTGCCGCGACCGGTGCGGGCGCCATGGCCGGCCAAGGTGGATACGCCGGCGCCATTGTCGAGGGCAGCGCGCAAGGAGGCAGCGGTGTAACCGCCACCGCCACCGCCACCGGCGGCAACGCGGGCGCGCTTGCCGGTGCTGCCGGCGGCATGTCGGCGGCCGGCGGGGCGGCCGATGCGTTGCTGACCGTCGCGGGTACGGCCAGCGTGTCGGGCACGGCAACCGCGCAGGGCGGGGCGGCATCGGCCGGCCTCGCCACCGGCAGCGGGGCAGCGGGTGGCGCAGCCACCGCCGCCCTGGCCGGCACCGGCGGGACCAGCGGCCTGCTGTCCCTGACCGGCAATGCGCGTGGCGGCAGCGGCGGCGAAGCGGCCGGCAGCGGCAATACGGGCGGCGCGGGCGGTACGGCCGCGGTGACGGTGGCCGGCACCTCGGGCGGCGGCGCCGTCTCGCTGCGCGCGGCCATCACCGGTGGCGATGGCGGTGCCGGCCGGGCCGGTGCCGCCGGCGGGGCGGGTGCCGGGGTGACGGCCGCCAACGTGTTTTCCGGCAGTACCCCAGGCAATATGATCCTGTCGCTGGAGGGCCGCGGCGGCCGGGGCGGCGACAGCGCCGATGCCGCCGCCGGCGCTGGCGGCATCGCCGACCTGACGCTGCAGCGCAACGCCAGCGGATCCAATCTTTCGCTGTTCGGCACGGCCACCGGTGGCGACGGTGGCAGCGTGAGCGACGAATTCGGTGCGGGAACGGCCGGCGCGGGGGGACTCGGCAGGGCCGCGGTCGACGCCAGCAATAGCGCGCGCACTTACGCCGATGCCAAGGCGACCGGCGGCCGGGGCGGCAACCATCGGTCCGGCAACGGCGGGGCGGGCGGCAATGGCCAGGCCAGCAGTACCGCGGTCGATACCGGCGGCGTGCTGGTCTACAGTTTCGCCACCGCGACCGGCGGCGCGGGCGGCAACGGCATCGACTTCGGCAACCAGGGCGGCGCGGGAGGCTCCGGCACTGCCACCGCCAGCGGGCATTCGACATCGGGATCGGTCAACGTGGGCGCCACGGTCACGGGCGGGGCCGGCGGCGCCGGTGGCCTTGGCGCGACCGGGGGCGCCGGTGGCGCGGTCAACCTGGTCGATAGCGTCAGCGGTTCGACCACCGGCGACCTGTTCATGGCGCAAACCGCGATCGGCGGTGAAGGCGGAGCCAGCGACGCACTCGCGGCGGACGGCGGGGCGGCATCGTCGCACCTGACGTTGACCGACAGCGGTGCAAGCCTGCTCAGGACCAATGTCGTCGCCGAGGGCGGCACCGGTGGACGGGGCGTCAACACCGGCATCGCTGGCGGCGGCGGCGGCAATGCCGACACCATGGTCGACCTGACGTCGACCGTGGCGGGCGCCCATGTCACCGCCGATTCGATCGCACGGGGCGGCAACAGCGGCCCCGAGTACCCCAGCGGCATGGGCGGCAGTGCGCTGGCGCGCGCATCGGTATCGGCGGCGGACCAGGCCTACAGCAACAGCATCGCCCGGGGCGGCGCCGGCTATAACAACCAGACGCCCGGTGGCCGGGCCGAAGCGCACTCGTTCGCCCAGTCCGCCGATATCGCGCAGGCGTATGCCAGTGCCACCGGCGGTGGCAGCCCCTGGATGCAGAACGATGGGGTGGCGGTCGCGGAAGCGCGGGGCGGCTTCGGCAGTGCCAGTGCCGGTGCCACGGCCACCGGCTCGCAGGCCGACGCCACGGCGCGCTCGTGGGCCCATGGCGCCGCGAGCAATAACGCTGCCGCCGGGGCCACCGGGCAGGTCACCACGGCGACCGCGCAAAGCACGTCCGACGGCGATGGCATGCTGGTGTCGACGTACGCCAGGGCGAAGGGGCGCACTTACACTGGCGCAGGCACCTCCACCAGCGTCGGGGGCGCCTACAGTGAACCGATGTGGCCAATGGAATATTCCGGCGCCGTGTCGTTCGCGACCGCCGCGCCGACCGCCGGGGATGTGATCGGGGTCCTGTCCGACCAGCCGGAAGTGGCCGGTGTCCTGGGGGCCGGCAGCGTGATCGGCATCGGCGCCAGCGCCGCGTACTATGCCGGCGATGCGGAAGGCGAAGGGTTCGGTGCCTACACGTATGAGACCTCGGCCAGCTTCCAGTTCGCCACGGCGGAGCAGGGCACGCTGGTGCTTGGCCTGGCCGGGGCCATGTCCCAAGGTGCCGGCTTCCAGGCACTGTCATTCACGGTCAGCAACAACGGCACCGAACTGTTCTCGGAAGACTTCACCAGCGTCGCGGAGGCGCAACTGTTCTTCGACGATCACGCGCTGACACTGGGCATGCTGGCGGCGGGGGCGCAAGAGCTCGTGCTGACGACCGGATTCACGCTGAACGACGCCGGCGGTTTCGGCTTCGAGTACGCGATCGGCGTGACAGCCATACCGGAGCCCGGCACCTGGATCATGCTGCTGGCGGGCCTGTCGGTATTGCTGGTGCGGTGGGCGGCGCGCAAGGCGCAGGACCGCCGTGACAGCCAGCGGGGCGCATGGCAGGCTGCCTGAAACGGGCGCGACAAAACGGGCCGCCATGGCGGCCTTGCGAACAGTGACGGTGCATCCTGTTGGCGGGAATGCCGTCCAGGCCGGGTTAAGCCCGAAAGACAGCCTGCTGGCCGGGTTGGACATGCGATCGACGGCCCTGCAGCCGCCGGCCGCGCTGAAGAGGCGTCAGGACGGGCAGCTCTGTTCGGCCGCCCGTCCATTTCCGCGCGGGTATTGCTCAGGCAGGCGGCACCAGCTGCGTGATGATGCGGTCGCGGTTGTTCATCATGAACGTGCGGAACGCCGGCTCCTTGACGGCCAGCCGCACCAGGCCGGGCAGCAGCTCGTAGCAGCAGCCGATCACGGTATCCATCGCCTGCTGGTTTTGCAGCGCCGCCACTGTCCACTCTCCCGGCTTGCCGTCCAGTTTCTGCAGAATCTGCGCGCGGTGCTCGCCGATCACGCGCGAGATGGGGGGCATCAGATCGACCATGGTTCCTCCTGTGTGGTGAAAACACACAGTCTGCCGCCGGGTGGGAATGTTGTTGCTGAGATGAAGCAATGATTGCTCAAAGGAATGCGTTGCCGCAATTTCGCATCCGGCTGCCCCGCTTAGAGTGGCATTCAGAACAGTCCAACAACGGGGGAATGCATGAAAAACCAGGGAACCTTGGCGGTGTTGCTGCTGCTGGCGGGCGGCCTGATCTACTCGGCCGCGCAATACCCGCGCGACACCGTGCAATCGCAGCGGCGCGGTGCCGACGCGGCGGTACGGACGGCTGCGTGGCACGGCCCGTCACGCGGGACGCCGCGTTTTGCCGCCGAAACGCTCGACGCGCGTGTCGAACGGCTGCTGGAGAAGGCGATGCGGGATGTGACGGCCTACCAGGACACGGCCCGCTTCGTCTGCAAGCTGCCCGCCGAGGTGGGACCGGTACCGTTGCTGGACGCAGTCGACGCCTATCTGCGCGGCTTGCCTGGCAGCCGCGGCGATCCAGCCATGCTGCGCGACCTGCACCGCGCGGCGCGGCATGGCAATTGGCTCGCGAAAGTGCAGGTGTACCTGTCGCGGGACGGCCAGCAGGCGCCCGACGATGCCATGCCGTTCCGCACGATTTCGCTGCTCGAATGGATGCAGGAACACCACATCGGCGCGCTGTACGCGGCCATCGGCGATGCGGCCGGCGTATCGCACCCGCGCCGCGCCAGGGTGGACAAGGCGCTGTCGAGTATCGACCTCTACGCCGCCATGCACCACAACTATCCATCGCAATACAAGGTGGGCCGCGAACTGCTGCGCAGCGGCGACGCGCGGCAGGCTGCCGTGGGGCGGCGGATGCTCGATTGCGCGGCGCGGGCACTGCCGGTGTACCGGCAGATGGTCGGGGAGAGCACACAGGGTGTACGCGGGTGAACGATTTTTAACATTCGGCCGGACAATGAAAAAAGCCGCCAGTCTCGCGACCGGCGGCTTTTTCACATCTGGTGGTGATAGGTGGACTTGAACCACCGACCCCAGCATTATGAGTGCTGTGCTCTAACCAGCTGAGCTATATCACCGCAAACTGTACAACACTGTTCCTGAAGAAAAATGACCTGAACCGTCGCCGGTCAGGTCATTCGTCTTGAATTCTGGTGGTGGTGATAGGTGGACTTGAACCACCGACCCCAGCATTATGAGTGCTGTGCTCTAACCAGCTGAGCTATATCACCGCAACGGCAGGCATTATGCCGGGTGCCACCCACCCTGTCAAGGAAAGCGCCAATTTCGCGCTGGGGATGGACAATCGAACAATATAGCGCAAATCAGCGACGTGCAGCGCAAATGCGCGCCATGAACGCAACAGCGCCTGGTTCAGCCGAGCGGCACGGGCAGCCGCGCCAGGATCTGCCCGGCCGCGTCGGGCGCCAGGCAATCGATCACGATCCGCTCGGGCATGGCGCGCAGCCACGTCAGCTGGCGCTTGGCGAGCTGGCGCGTGGCGATGATGCCGGTCTCGCGCATGTCCTGGTAGCCGATGTGGCCGTCGAGGTATTCCCACACCTGGCGGTAGCCCACGCAGCGCATCGATGGCAGGCCGGGATGCAGGTCGCCGCGCCGGCGCAGCACTTCCACCTCGTCGATCAGCGCATCGTCTTCCAGCATGATGTCGAAGCGGCGCGCGATCCGCTCGTGCAGCACGGCGCGGTCGTTCGGCTCCAGCGCGAACGACACCAGCTCGAACGGCAGCGCTTCCTTTTCGCGCCGCGCCAGCAGGGCCGACATGGGCTGGCCCGACAGCCGGATGATTTCCAGCGCCCGGCCGATGCGCTGCGCATCGTTCGGATTGAGCCGCGCGGCCGTCGCCGGGTCCAGCGTGGCCAGCCGCGCATGCAGTGCCGGCCAGCCCAGGCGCTGCGCTTCCGTTTCCAGTTCGGCGCGCACGGCGGGATCGGCGCCGGGCAGGTCATCCAGTCCGTCGGCCAGGCCCTTGAAGTACAGCATGGTGCCGCCGACCAGCAGCGGCAGCTTGCCCCGCGCGGCGATGTCGGCCACCAGGCGCAGTGTATCGGTGCGGAACTGGGCGACCGAATAGGCATCGAGCGGGTCGAGGATATCGATCAGGTGGTGCGGCACCGCGGCCCGCTCTTCGCGGGTGGGCTTGGCGGTGCCGATATCCATGCCGCGGTAGACCAGCGCCGAATCGACGGAGATGATCTCGGACGGAATGCGTTCGGCAATCGCCAGCGCGGCGGCCGTCTTGCCCGACGCGGTCGGGCCCATGATGGCGACCGCGAGCGGCCGCTTGGCGTGTTGGTTCATGCAGCTTACTGCCCGCGGAGGAACAGTTTATCGAGGGCGGAGATTTCCACCTGGACCCAGGTCGGGCGGCCGTGGTTGCACTGGTCCGCGCGTTCCGTGCTTTCCATCTGGCGCAGCAGCGCGTTCATCTCGGGCGTGGTCAGGATGCGGTTGGCGCGCACGGCCGTGTGGCAGGCCAGCGTGCCGAGCAGCTCGTTGCGGCGCTCGATCAGCACGCGCGAGCCGCCGAATTCGCGCACGTCGCGCAGCACGTCGCGCGCCCGCGTCTGCGCATCGGCGTTCTTCAGCAGGCTGGGCACGGCGCGCACCGCCAGCGTGGTGGGCGACAGCACGGCGATATCGAAGCCCAGGGCCGCCAGGGTGTCGCCATGTTCCTGCACCGTGCCCACTTCGACCGGGTCGGCGTAGAACGTGACGGGAATCAGCAGCGCCTGCACCTGCATGTCGGTGCCGGCGATCTGTGCATCCAGCGCGTTCTTCAATTGCTCGTACAGGATGCGTTCGTGCGCGGCGTGCATGTCCACCAGCACCAGGCCCTTGCTGTTCTGCGCCAGGATATAGATGCCGTGCAATTGCGCCAGCGCGAAGCCGAGCGGGAATTCCTCGTGCGCCAGCGCGGCCGCGGTGGCCGTGTAGCTGGTCGGCTGCGGCATCGTGTACGGCGCGGCCTGCCCGGCGGCGCGCGGGGGTTCCGGGTCCGCGAACAGCGCGCCGTAGCGTTCCGTACTTTGCGCCACGCCGCCGCCGTCGCGCGATCCGAAGGGCGAAGGCGAGAAGGTGGGCGTATAGGTGGGGTTCATCATCGCGCCGAACGACGTTTGCTGCTGCGGGCGCCAGGCGTGGCCGCCGAGGGGAACGTCGCCGCCCAGCGTCTGCGCGGCGGGCAGTGGGGCGGGAATATTGCCGTGCGCCGTGGCGGAAGTTTGCGCCAGCGCGCGCTGCACCGCGTGGAACACGAACTGGTGCACGGCGCGGCTGTCGCGGAAGCGTACTTCGATCTTCGACGGGTGCACGTTCACGTCCACCAGCGCCGGATCCAGCTCCAGCGCCAGCACATAGGAAGGAAAGCGGTCGCCATGCAGCACGTCTTCATAGGCGGCGCGCACCGCGTGCACCAGCAGCTTGTCGCGCACGAAGCGGCCGTTGACATAGAAGTACTGGCAATCGGCACGCGCCTTCGAGGCGGTCGGCAGGCCGGCGAAACCATGCAGGCGCAGCACGCCGGACGCTTCGTCGATCGCGATGCGCGCCTCGGCAAACGCTTCGCCGAGGATCTGCGCGCTGCGCCTGGCCATGTCGCTGGCCATCCAGTGGTCCACGGTGCGGCCATTGTGCGTGAGCGTGAAGGCCACGTCCGGCCGGGCCAGCGCGATGCGCCGCACGACTTCGGCGCAGTGGCCGAATTCGGTCTGCTCGGACTTCAGGAACTTGCGGCGCGCCGGCGTGTTGTAGTACAGGTCTTGCGCGTTGACGGTGGTGCCCGGCGCGCCGGACGATGGCACGACCGTGCCCAGGTGCGAGCCCTGCAGTTCCCAGGCATGGGCCGCGTCGGCCGTGCGCGAGGTCAGCGTGACGACCGCGACCGAGGCGATCGAGGCCAGCGCCTCGCCGCGAAAGCCCAGCGTGCCGACATTTTCCAGGTCGTCCAGCGAGGCGATTTTCGACGTGGCGTGGCGCTCCAGCGCCAGCGGCATCTGCTCCGGCGGAATGCCCTTGCCGTTGTCGGTGATGCAGATGCGCTTGACGCCGCCTTCCTCGAGGCGGACCGTGACCTGGCTGGCGCCCGCGTCCAGCGCGTTTTCCAGCAGCTCCTTGACCACGGCGGACGGGCGCTCGACCACCTCGCCGGCGGCGATCTGCGAAACGAGCTGGTCGGGAAGAGCCCGGATCGGGCGGGGCGGAATCGGGGCGTTCATGGTGGCGAAATTATACCGGAGTGGCGCCGCAGCTCCGGCACCTGGGCCCACCGGCGCCGCAGGAGCCCTGCATTAGCGCGGCATCAGTGCCGTTCCCATCCGGCGTTGTCGGGCGGGCAGTTGATGCGCCGTTCGCTCGAGCTTGAACGGGGAATGGCGCGCAGCTGGTAAGGCTCGGGCATATGGCACGACACCTCGCCGGAACTCTTCCGGCGGATCACGCTGGTGCCGTCGGGCGACACGTAGCGATCCTCGGTGAAGCCATGCATGCCGCGCTCGTAAGGCCGGTCGAAATGCCGGTTGCGCCTGGCCGCCAGCCGCTCCTGCGGGCGCTGCCCCGGTTCCTGCGCGAGTTCGCGGGCGATTTTTCCGGCACTGCTGCGGGCGCGCTCGGCGAGGGACGGCTGCGCGGCCGGTGCCCCGAACGGATCGGCCGGGGCCACCGGCATGGCCGGGGAGACCGGCGCCGCTGGCGGCGGCAGCGTGATGGCACCGGCCAGCGGTGGCAATGAGGGCGGCACCAGGGAGCTGACGGGCGGCCGCGCCGCGGCACGGTGCTGCCGTCCCGTCGGCGGATCACGGCGCGGCGCGGCCGGTGGCGGTTCCGCCGGCCGGGGGGCGCGCAATGGCACCAGATGGAAGGCCCGGGCCGGGCCCGGGAGCAGCGCCGGAGGGCGCGCCGCGTCCGCCAGCAGCACGGCGATGACGGCCGCGTGCAGGCCAGCCGCCAGGCCGAGGCCGGCGGCGCGGGAGCGATGCCGCAACGAGGCGGCAGCCGTCACGAACCCTGCTGGCGCACCGGGATCGGCACGTTGCACAGGTCGACGTGGCCGGCCGCCACCTTGGTCCACGGGCCGCCGCGGTTGCGCGCCGCTTCGGCCACCGCCTTGAAGCTGGCCGAGCCGGTGCGCATCACTTCGAGCTTGCTGCGCTGCGCTTCGGGCACGTCGGCGGCCAGCTTCACGGAGCGGATCGGCACGCGCTGGGCCGGGTCCTCATAAAAGCCCATCGCGCCGGGGCCGCGCGGCATCACCGACAGCAGCGGCATGCCGTCGACCACGCGGCCGACCACGGTGATGTTGCGATCCAGCTGGCGTGGCGCCTGGCCGATCACGGCGTACAGGGCGCTACCGTTGCCGCTGTCGGCGCCCACGTCGCGCCCCACGCCCACCATGCCGTAGCAGTGCGCCAGCCAGGCCTGGCCGCTCTTCGGATCGCGCGCGGACGGGAAACCGTTCGAATGGCCCACCTGCGGCGCATAGCCGTCGCGGTCGGGCAGGCGCGTGAATTCCCTGACGTTTTTCAGGGGCACCGTGAATTCGCCGTCCAGCTTGGCCCTGGCCGTTTTCAGCGGGCGCGGATTGGCTTCGTCCGGGTCGCCCCACTGCACCACGAAATTGTCTTGCGCGCGCAGGATCGCCAGGCCGTCGAAATAGCCGTCGCGCACCAGCGCGCGAATGTTGTCGGCATGCCTTGGCGCGAACACGGGCGCCAGCTCGATGACGACGCGGCCCGCCGGCAGTTCCAGGTACAGGGTGCTGGCCGGGTCGAGCGGGCGCCATTCGGCGCTGGCCGATGCCTTGATCACGTCGGCCACCGACGCTTTCGGCGGCAGTTCTGCCGCCGCCAGTGGCGTGGCGGCGAGGGATGCGAGTAAATAGAGGGGCCAGCGGGTCATCGGATCTCCTGGATGCTTGCCCGGGCGGGCTGAAAAATTGTAATCTTTAAAGCTGATTTATTGAAAACTTTGTTGCGCCGGCAAGAATTTCTCCCAATGGGCTGGTGTATGATTCCCGCCGCAACCTTACAGGACTACTATGGAATTCGTTCACTTGATGGAAATGCTGGTTCACGTCGACAAGGCGCTGGACACGCTGATTGCGCAGTACGGCACGCTGGTCTACGCGATCCTGTTCGCCATCATCTTTTGCGAGACGGGCCTGGTGGTCCTGTTCTTCTTCCCCGGCGATACGCTGCTGTTCATTGCCGGCGCCTTCTGCGCCACCGGCCACATGCACCTGGGGCTGCTGATCTTCCTGCTCATTTCCGCCGCGGTGATCGGCAACACCACCAATTACTGGATCGGCGAAGCGATCGGCAACCGCATGTTTACCCACAATTACCGGTGGATCAACCGCGACGCGCTGCAGCGCACCCACAACTTCTTCGAGCGGCATGGCGGCAAGACGATCATCCTGGCGCGCTTCGTGCCGGTGGTGCGCACCTTCGCGCCATTCGTGGCCGGCGTGTCGGACATGACCTTTGCCCGCTTCCAGCTCTATAACGTGACCGGAGCCGTGCTGTGGGTCGGGTCGCTGTGCACGGCGGGCTACTTCTTTGGCAACATGCCGCTGGTGCGCGACAACCTGACCACGATCGTGCTGATCGGCGTGGGCGTGGCCGTGGTCCCGGTGGCGCTGGGCGGCCTGTGGAAGATGAGCCGCCGCATGCTGGGCCGCTGATTTCTCTCAAGCAAAAAAAACTCAAGTTTTTCCGTACGGCATCCGTTAACCGGGGCAATTCTGTTTTCTGCCCCGGATTGACATGCGCAAGCTGATTGCCCTCACCGCGTGCTGCCTGGCCCTCGGCTCGGCCAGCGCCAACGACGCCCCGTCCAGGATTACCGGCGTGCAGCCGTCTTCGCCCGCGCGCGACGATGCCATGGGCATCGGCAATCCCAAGGCCAAGCCGGGCAAGCCGGCCAGGAAGCTGTCGGCGCGCGAGGAGGAAGAGCAGGCCGAAGCCGAGCTGTCGGCCAGGATCGCCGAGCGGCTGGCGCAGATGAAAGCCAACCAGGCCGCCCGCGCCGCGGCCGCCGCGCGGGCGCGCAAGGCGGCGCAGGCCCATGCCGCGAAGGCCGCCTACGTGCCGGCCCAGCCGCCGCCCGCCAACGGCACCTTCTGGACGTACGAAGGCGAGTTCGGGCCGGCCAACTGGAGCAAGATCAACGCCGCCTGGAACAAGTGCAATGGCGGCGAACGCCAGTCGCCGATCGATATCCGCGACGGCATCAAGGTCGACCTGGAACAGATCGCCTTCGACTACCGCCCGTCCGGCTTTTCCGTGACCGACAACGGCCATACCGTGCAGGTGGCGCTGGGCACCGGCAATTTCCTGTCCGTGGCCGGACGCACCTACGAGCTGCAGCAGCTGCATTTCCACCGCCCGGCGGAAGAACGCGTCAACGGCAAGACCTACGAGATGGGCATCCACCTGGTGCACAAGGATATCGAAGGGCGCACCGCGGTGCTGGCCCTGATGCTGCAGCGTGGCCGCCCGCAGGCGGCGATCCAGACCGTATGGAACAACCTGCCGCTGGAAAAGAAGGATACGTTCACGCCGTCGATCGTGTTCAACCCGAACGACCTGCTGCCGCAACGGCGCGACTATTACACCTACATGGGTTCGCTGACCGAGCCGCCCTGCACGGAAGGCGTGCTGTGGCTGGTGATGAAGGAGCCGGTGCAGGCCTCGCCCGAGCAGATGGCCCTGTTCTCGCGGCTGTATCCGCTCAATGCCCGGCCGGTACAGGCGGCCGCGGGGCGAATGATCAAGGAATCGCAGTAGGCAAGGGATCGCAGTAGGCCATCTTGCTGCCGAGCCCGTGTCAGGGTGTCAGGCACGCTGACACGGGCTCGGCAGGTGGCAGATCGATGCGGGTGAAGCGACTTTTCCGTGAGGGGTAGTATTCGGGCGCAGCGATGCGCCCGTTTTTTTGTCCGGCGCTTGCCGGAGCGGCCTGGTTACGGGGCCACCGTGATGGTGTGCACGCCGGTCCAGTCGGCACCGGCGGCCAGCGGCTGCTGGTCGACCCGCGCGGGTTCGATGCAGACGAAGCGCTGCCATTCGTCGTCCCGCAGGTCGGTCAGCCTGGCGGCGGCCTCGGCACCCGGGTTCCACACGACAAACTCGGTGAACCCCTGCTGTGCCAGCTGCACGGTACCGCTGCCCGGCTGCAGGGTCAGCCCGGCCGGAGCCGGATAGACGTTGTCCAGCGGCGGGCCGAAGTGCAGCGGCGACGTGTCCGGCAAGCCGGTGAGCACCGTGCCCGTGAATGCGTCGACGGCGTAATAGGTGTGCAGCGCGCAGGCGAAATCGAACGGTTCGCCGCCCGTGTTGCGGACGTGGAAGCGCATCTCGAGCCCGTCGGGCTGCAGCGTGAAGCGCAGCGCCAGCGCGAAGGCGTGCGGCCAGCCCTGCGCCAGTTCGGCCGGCACGTCCTCCTGCGTCAGCAGGAACTCGGCCCAGGCCGTGGTGGCGTCATTGCCATGATCGCCCAGGCGCCAGTGCGACAGCCGGGCGATGCCATGGCGCTGGCCGGGGCCGCGGGTGGAGAACTGGGGGAAGATCACCGGCACGCCGCCGCGGATCGCGGCGCTGCCGTCGCGCGGCGAGGCTTCGCTCATGAACAGGCGCTCGCGGCCATCGGCCGTTCGCCACGACGCCAGGTGCGCGCCGTACAGCGCGA
The DNA here is from genome assembly GCF_027856995.1 of Pseudoduganella sp. SL102. Taxonomy (NCBI): domain Bacteria; kingdom Pseudomonadati; phylum Pseudomonadota; class Betaproteobacteria; order Burkholderiales; family Oxalobacteraceae; genus Pseudoduganella; species Pseudoduganella sp. SL102. Next base: position 6,729,489 of record NZ_CP115554.1, on the reverse strand, counting down.
TGGTCGCTTGCGCGCCGTCGGGCGCGGTGATGCTCACGGCCGGGAGCTGGCCGAACGTTGTCTCTTGCATGCGGGATCCTCAGGTCAGCCGGTTCTTGGCGAGCGGCGGGTTCTTGGCGAAGTACGAGCGGATGCCCTTCACGATGGCGTCCGCGATCTGGTCCTGGTAGTTGTTGTCGAGCAGGCGCGCTTCTTCTTCCGGGTTCGAGATGAAGGCCGTCTCGATCAGGATCGACGGGATGTCCGGCGCCTTCAGCACGGCGAAGCCGGCCTGTTCGACGGCGTTCTTGTGCAGCCGGTTGATGCCGCCGATCTGCTGCAGCACGGCCTTGCCCACCTTCAGGCTGTCGTTGATCTGCGCCGTGGTGGACAGGTCGAACAGCACGCTGGCCAGCTGCGGGTCGCCGCCGCCCGACTGGGCGCCGCCGATCAGGTCGGCCTGGTTTTCCTTGTTCGCCAGCCAGCGTGCCGCCGACGAGCTCGCGCCTTTTTCCGACAGCACGAACACGGAGGAGCCGCGCGCGGTGGGCTTGACGAACGCATCGGCGTGGATCGAGACGAACAGGTCGGCATCGACCTTGCGGGCTTTTTCCACGCGCTTGTTCAGCGGGACGAAGTAATCGCCATCGCGCGTCAGCATCACGCGCATGTTCGGGTGCTGTTCCAGCTTTTCCTTCAGGCGCTTGGCGATCGCCAGCACGATATCCTTTTCGCGGCTGCCGCGTCCGCCGATCGCGCCGGGGTCCTCGCCACCGTGGCCGGGGTCGAGCGTGATCGTCAGCATGCGCACCAGCTTGTCGGCTTTCTTCGGCGCTTCCGGCTTGGGCGGTTCCACCTTGGCGATGTCCGGCCGCGGCACCGCCTCGGACGGCACGCCCGGCGCGGGCAGCCGGTTGTCCGGCAGCGGCAGGCCCGGGGCAGGGTGCTGCTCGGCCACCTGCGGCTGGCCCACGGGCACGCCGTCGCTGGACCATTCGCCCTTCTCGATCATGGCCGCGATCGGGTCCACCTCGTGCACCGGATACAGGTCGAAGATCAGGCGGTGCTTGTACTCGCCCACCGGCGCCAGCGTGAACACCTGCGGGCGGATATGCTCCTTCAGGTCGAACACCAGGCGTACCACGCCCGGCCGGTTCTGGCCCACGCGCACCTGCCGGATATACGGGTCGTTCGACTGGATCTTCGCCACCAGCGACTTCAGTTCGGGGTTCAGGTCGAGGCCTTCGATATCGACCACCAGGCGTTCCGGATCCTTGACGATGAAATGCGAGGTCTTCAGCTCGGCGTCGTTTTCCAGCGTGACGCGGGTATAGTCCTCCGCCGGCCAGACGCGCACGGCCAGGATCTGCGCGGCGCGGGCCGGCAGCGGCGCCAGGACCGACAGCAGCAGCGTGCCGCCGGCCTTCAGCAAGGTGCGGCGGGTGCGGCCGCGCGAAGGGGCGATCAGAGGATCTGCGGGAAGTGGAGGCGTTGCAGGCATGACAAACCTAATGCGGAGAACGCCTGCAATTCTACATCACGTCCGTCGCCGGCCACGCCGAGCGTCACGCTCAGGTCGGGCGGCGGCAGCACGCCTTCGGCTTTTTCAGGCCACTCGACGATGCAGATATTGTGGCCGTCGAAGTCTTCACGGAAGCCGGCGTCGAGGAATTCCTCCGGGCTGCCCATGCGGTACAGGTCGTAGTGGATCACGTTGACGGGCTGGCCGTCGAGCGTGACCCGGTACGGTTCGGACAGGGTGTAGGTGGGGCTCTTCACGGTGCCCGCGTGGCCGGCCGCGTGCAGCAGCGCGCGCGTGAGCGCCGTCTTGCCGGCGCCGAGGTCGCCGTGCAGGTGGATCGACAGGCCGGGCAGCAGGGCGCGCGCCAGCGAAACGCCGAGGGCGTGCGTGTGGCTTTCATCGCGCAGGTGGGCTTTCATGGGTGGGATCGCATAAAATGGTGGATTGCTGCCGCCATTGTACCGCCCGATGTCCCTTTCTCCCGAAGTGTTGTCCACCCTGGCCGCCGCCATCAAGCGGTGGGGGCGCGAACTCGGGTTCGCCGAAGTGCGCATCGCCGACATCGACCTGGCCGCGGCGGAGCCGGGCTTGCAGGCCTGGCTCGACGCCGGCATGCACGGCGAGATGGACTACATGGCGGCGCACGGCATGAAGCGCGCCCGTCCCGCCGAGCTGGTGCCAGGCACCGTGCGGGTGATCACGGCGCGGATGGATTACCTGCCGGCGTCGCACGATGCCGGCTGGCGCGCGCGGGAACAGGCCCGGCTCGCCGATCCACAGGCCGCCGTGATTTCCGTGTACGCGCGGGGCAGGGATTACCACAAGGTGCTGCGCGCGCGCCTGCAGCAGCTGGCCGACCGCGTCCGCGGCGAGGTGGGCGAGTTCGGTTACCGGGTGTTCACCGATTCGGCGCCGGTGATGGAATTGCCGCTGGCGGAAAAATCCGGCCTGGGCTGGCGCGGCAAGCACACCCTGCTGATCAACCGCGAGGCCGGCTCGATGTTCTTCATGGGCGAGATCCTCGTCGACCTGCCGCTGCCGGTCGACCCGCCCACGGAAGCACACTGCGGCGCGTGCAGCGCCTGCATCACGGTGTGCCCGACCGGCGCCATCCTGGGTCCCGGCCGGCTCGATGCGCGCCGCTGCATTTCCTACCTGACGATCGAGCTGAAGGGCAGCATCCCGGAAGACCTGCGGCCGCTGCTGGGCAACCGCGTGTACGGCTGCGACGATTGCCAGACCGCCTGCCCCTGGAACAAGTTCGCCGGCCGCGCCACGCTGCCGGACTTCGACGAGCGCCATGGCCTGGGCCATGCCTCGATGATCACGCTGTTCGGCTGGAGCGAAGAAGAATTCAACCGCAACATGGAAGGCAGCCCGATCCGCTGCATCGGCCATGAGCGGTGGCTGCGCAACCTGGCCGTCGGCCTCGGCAACGCCGCGGCGCTGGGCGCCCGCGGCGATGCCGCCATCCTCGCCGCGCTGCGTTCACGCCTGGACCATCCGTCGGCGCTGGTGCGCGAGCACGTGGCCTGGGCGCTGGCCCGGCACGGCTGACCTGTAGCACGGCTGACCTGTAGCACGGCTGGCGTCAGGGCCGCGGCAGCCACTGCCCCTTGCGGCGGGCGGCAAGCAGCAGCACGATGGCGGCACCGCCCCAGGCCACGATGGTGATGACCGAGCCTTCGATGCCGTAGGCACCACCGCTCAGCCATTCGGGGCCGCTGGCGGTGACCTGGATCCAGCCGCGCGCCGCGTGGCCGGAAACCGGGATCGACAACACGGCATCGAACAGATAGTTCCAGGCGAAGTGCATGCCGATCGGTACCCGCAGCCGGCGCGTGGCGATGTAGCCGGCCGACAGCGCGGCCGAGGCGGCCACCGTGGCCAGCACGCCGACCATGCTGATGTGCTCGCTCGGCAGGTGGGCGGCGGCGAAGACCAGGCTCGACACCGCCAGCGCGATCGACGTGCCCCACGCCTTTTCCAGCAGCCGGAACAGCACGGCGCGGAACAGGATCTCTTCCATGAAGGCCACGAACACCTGTTCCGGCAGCGGCTTCAGCACAACACTCCAGTGCGCCAGGCCGGTGTAGGTGTAGACGCCGCCGGCCAGCAGCGGCACGCTGCACGCCAGCATCAGCAGCGCACCGATGCCGAGGCCGTTGAGCAGCTCGGCCCGGGCGCCCGGCAGCGCCAGTTCCGTCACCTCGCGTTGTTCGATCTTGCGCACGTAGAACCGGTAGCCGGCCACGATCGCGGCGGCCGCCAGCAGGAAGGGCCAGCCGAGGCGGTACGGCTTGGGCACGATTTCGGACAGGCCGAGCGCCACGCTCATGGGCACCAGCACCGCCAGGATGCCCAGCAGGGTGCGCACGAACCCGTTGGCGAGCAGGCGCTTGCCCAGCGAGGGGCGGGAGGTGGCCGAAAACGATGCGGTACTCATGGTTTCTCCTGGTGGTCGTGCGAGGGAGGGACCGGCGAAAGCCGGACACGCGCGGCACGGATCCGCGCGCCGAAGGATTGCTGTCGCAGCGCCTCGATCGCCTGCGCCAGCGTGGTGGACAACGGGTACGGCAAGTCCGCATCGAGGCTGGCCGCGGCGGCGCTGGTGGCGGCCCAGCACTGCTGCAGGCGCGGCAGCAGGGCTTGCCCCCGCGCCGACAGCCGGACCAGCTTCTGGCGCGCATCGGCCGGCGAAGGCATGGTCGTCACCAGGTCTTCCTTCTGCATCAGCGCAACCGTCTGGGTGGCGGCCGGCTGCGTGATGCCGGCCGCTTCGGCGATCTGGCCCACGCTGCGCGGCGTGCCTTCGGCCAGCGCGCGCATCACCGGCGTATAGCGCGGACGGTAGTCGATCCCCGCTTCCGCGTAGGAAGCAGCCACGGCGCCATCGAGCAATTCGATCAGGTGGCGCAACTGGGTGCCGAGTCCTTGTTTCATGCGGCCATATTTACATAAGCGCTTATGTATTTCAACCAGTTTTTTCAAGACAGGGAGCTTAGGTCAGGGGAGTTCATGTCAGGGGAGTTCAGGTCAGGGGAGTTCAGGTCAGGGGCCTGGCGGCCGGACGGGGCAGGGCGAACCTTGCCGCCGGGACCGGTCACGGTTCCTCGCCGAGCAGCGTGTCGAGCATGCGGCGGGGGTTGCGCAGGAAGTCCAGCGTCACCTGGTAATGCTCGGTGTCCTCGTAGTCGGTGCGGCGCAAGCCGTCCGGCAGGCAGGCGTAGATGCGCGCATCCGGATAGGCCATCAGGATCGGCGAGTGGGTGGCGATGATGAATTGCGAGCCGCCTTTCACCAGCTGGTGGATGCGCGCCAGCGCGGCCAGCTGGCGCTGGGGCGACAGGGCCGCTTCCGGCTCGTCCAGCAAATACAGGCCCTGGCCGCGGAAGCGGTGCGTCAGCAGTGCCATGAACGATTCGCCGTGCGACTGTTCGTGCAGCGGCCGGCCGCCGTAGGAGTCCAGCGGGATGCCCAGCCGTTCCACCTCCGTGGCCACGTTGAAGAAACTCTCGGCGCGCAGGAAGTAGCCGTCACGGGGCCGCCGGTAGCCGCGCGCGATGCGCACATGCTCGTGCAGGTCGGAATGCGAGGCGCGCGTGCCGAAGTTGAAGTTGCGGCTGCCGCCTTCGGCGTTGTAGCCCAGCGCCACCGCCAGCGCTTCGAGCAGGGTCGACTTGCCGCTGCCGTTCTCGCCCACGATGAACGTCACGGCGGGATGGAAGGCCAGCTTGTCGAGGTGCCGCACCGCGGGCAGCGAGAACGGATAGCGCTCGAAGTCCGGCACCGTGTCGCGCAGCAGCGCCATGCTGATCGCGAACGCGGGCGACATCGCCATGGCTATTTCAGCAAGCCGGCCAGTTCGACGGCCGTCTTCACCTGCATCTTGTCGAAGATATGGGCGCGGTGTACCTCGACGGTGCGCATGCTGATGCCCAGTTCGTCCGCGACCACCTTGTTCATCTTGCCGGCCAGGATCAGGTCCAGCACTTCGCGCTCGCGCGAGGACAGCGTGGCCAGCCTGGCGTGCACGGCCGCATGCGCGCTGGCCTGCTGCGAGCGGGCCAGGCCTTCCTGCACGCGGTCCATCAGGTCGTTGTCGTTGAACGGCTTTTCAAAGAAGTCGAACGCGCCGCGCTTCAGGGTATCGACCGCCATCGGCACGTCGCCATGGCCGGTCAGGAAGATCACCGGCAGGCGCTGCGCCAGGCCGCGCGCATGCAGCTGGTCGAACACGGCCACGCCGTTCATGTCCGGCATCCGCACGTCGAGCAGCACGCAATCGCCGGCCGGATCGAACTGTCCCGCTTCCACATAGGCCAGGAACTTGGCGCCGCAATCGTATGTGGTGGCGGGAATGGCGCGCGACGAGGCCAGCCACGACAATGAGTCGCGCACCACTTCTTCATCATCGACGATATGCAGCATATGAATGTCTCCAGAAACTAGGCTTGCGCCGCGGCCGGGACGGATGCCGGCAGCGTGAAGGTGAATATGGTACCGCCTCCGGGGTTGTCCCGGTGCGTCAGCGTCCCGCCATGGAACTCGATCGCCGTGCGGCAAATGTTCAGGCCCATGCCCATGCCCTGCGCCTTGGTCGAGAAAAACGGCGAAAACAGCCGTTCGGCCACCTCTTGCGGGATGCCATGGCCATTGTCGATCACATTGACGATGACCTGGCCGGTCGCGCTGTCCTGCTGCCCTTCGATGCGCAGCACGCGCCGCTGCAAGGGCACGGCAGCCATCGCCTCGATGCCGTTGCGCGCCAGGTTCAGCAAGACCTGCTCGATCAGGATGCGGTCGGCCCGCACCTGCGGCAGGTCGGCCGGCAGCGCCACCTGGAGCGCCACGCGGTGCGGCCGCGCCTGCAATTCGATCAGCGCGCGGATGCCTTCGATCATCGTCGAAATTTCCACGTCGAGCCGCTCGGTTTTCCGCTTGCGCACGAATTCGTGCACGCTGCGGATGATCTGCCCGGCGCGGCGCGCCTGGGTGCCGGCCTGTTCCAGCGCCGGCTTCAGGGTGGCCGGATCCACGCCCGGCCGCGCCAGCAGGTTCAAGGCGCCGGTGGTGTAGCTGGAAATGGCCGCCAGCGGCTGGTTCAGTTCATGCGCCAGCATCGAGGCGATCTCGCCCATCGTGGCCAGCCGGCTGGACGCCTGCAGCTTTTCCTGGTGCTCGCGGTTCAGCTCTTCGATGCGCTTGCGGTCGGTGATGTCCAGGATCGACCCCATCCAGCCGGTATGGCGGCCATCGTTGTCCACCAGCGGCGCCTCGAAGATCAGCACGGGGATGCGGGTGCCGTCCGGGCGCTGGAAGATGGTCTCGAATTGCGGGGTCACCGTGCCCTGCAGCACGTTGTGCAGCCGGTGCTCGTATTCGGCCATCACTTCGGCCGCCCAGTAGGGCATCGGCGGCCGGCGGCCCACCAGTTCCTCTTCCGTGTAGCCGACCATCTGGCAGAACGCGGGGTTGACGTAGGTGATGGTCCCCTCCAGGTCGCGCGCGCGCAGGCCCGTGACGAGCGAATTTTCCATCGCGGTGCGAAACGCCATCTGCTGGCGCAGCGCCTCCTCGGCGGCCAGGCGCCGGGAAATGTGGCCCCACAGCGCCAGCAGGCTCCACAGCAGCGCCAGCGCCAGCACGATCACCGAGCCCACCAGCAGGTTCGGCAGCAGCTTCGGCGCGGCCTTGACGCTGTCGGTCATCAGCGTGATGGTGGCGCCCGGCAAGTCGAGCGCGCGCTTGTGGGTGTACACGCCGTGCCCCGGCCCGGCGGCGGCGCGGCGGGCCAGGATCTCGTCGTCGCGGTTCAGCAGCGTCACCTGGTTATCCTGCGCGAACCACCACGGCACCATTTCTTCCAGGATGGCGGACAGCTGGTAGGTGGCCACCAGCGTGCCCAGGTAGGTGGCACCCCGGTACAGCGGCAAGTGGTAATCCATCATCATCGCGCCCGGCGTGCCCGCCGCCGGATACGCCGTTTGCGGCGCCGGCTCGCTGTACACGCCGCTGCGGCCGAGCCGGGCGCGCTCGGCGGCGTCGCGCGAGGCGGCCGACAGCCGCGCCACCGGCGGCGGCGCTTCCTCGCTCGATGCGGCCACGTCGCCTTCCGGCGTGACCCACATCACGCGTTTCAGTTCCAGGCCCGTCTTCAATTCGCTGGCCATGCGGTCGTGCAGGCGCTTGACCGTGGCGCCGGCGAGGATTTCGTTGGCCACGCTTTTCAGGTCTTCCTCATGGCGGCCGAGCTGGAAGCGGATGGTCTGCTCGACCCACAGCGTGTCGGCGATCAGCTGCTCCTGGCGCTCGTTGCTTTCCATCTGGCGCGCCTGCCACGGCAGCCAGATTAGAATGGCCAGGAACAGCAGCACCAGCACAACGGGCATCAGCCAGCGCGCGGAACTGGGGAACGGCAGGCGCGCCGCCATGGAACGAAGGGAGGTCATTGTCGGAGGGTAACCATTCTGGTCCTGCCGGGTATTGTGGTTTTCCACAGTATCCCCTTGCCGGGGGGTTATGCAGAATGTAATTGCAGGAATAATAAATGTAACTTCCATATTTGGGGACACACACGCATGAAGCTCAAGACCATCCTGGTCGCCCTTGCCGCGACCGCCTGCTTCACCAACGCCTTTGCTCAATCGCCGATCGTCATCAAGTTCAGCCACGTGGTGGCGACGGACACGCCGAAAGGCCAGGCCGCCGCCCGTTTCAAGCAGCTGGCCGAGCGCGCCACGAACGGCCGCGTGAAGGTGGAGGTCTATCCGAACAGCCAGCTGTACAAGGACAAGGAAGAACTCGAGGCCCTGCAGCTGGGCGCCGTGCAGATGCTGGCGCCGTCGCTGGCCAAGTTCGGGCCGCTGGGCGTGAAGGAATTCGAGGTGTTCGACCTGCCGTATGCGTTCCCCACCAAGCAGGCACTGTACAACGTGACCGAAGGGCCGATCGGCAAGAGCCTGCTGAAGAAACTGGAATCCAAGGGCATCACGGGCCTGGCCTATTGGGACAACGGCTTCAAGATCATGTCGGCCAACAAGCCGCTGACGTTGCCCAGCGATTTCCGCGGCCTGAAGATGCGCATCCAGTCCTCCAAGGTGCTCGATGCGCAGATGCGTTCCCTGGGCGCCAACCCCCAGGTGCTGGCCTTCTCCGAGGTCTACCAGGCCTTGCAGACGGGCGTGGTGGATGGCACCGAGAATCCGCCGTCGAACATGTACACCCAGAAGATGCACGAAGTGCAGAAATACGCCACGGTGTCGAACCACGGCTACCTGGGCTACGCGGTAATCGTCAACAAGAAATTCTGGGATGGCCTGCCGGCCGATATCCGCACCGCGCTCGAAGGGGCGATGCGCGAAGCCACCACGTATGAAAAGGCGATCGCCCAGCGTGACAACGACATGGCGCTGGACGCGATGAAGAAGTCCGGCCGCACGCAGTTCATCACCCTCAATCAGCAGCAGCAGGAAGCGTGGAAGAAGGTGCTGCTGCCGGTACACAAGCAGATGGAAGGCCGCATCGGCGCCGACCTCGTCAACGCGATCGCGAAGGAAAGCGCGAAGTAATTCGCCGTGGGGCGGCAGCTTGCCGCCCCGTTGTTCCTGACGTACCGGCCTCCCGGCCGGCTCCCCCGAAAGTCACCCATGAAATTCCTGGACCACCTGGAAGAGTGGCTCATCGCGTCCCTGATGGGCGCGGCCACCTTCATCATCTTCGTGGCGGTGGTGCACCGCTACCTGTCCGGCTTGCCGATTCCCTGGCTGCAGGACGAACTCATTCAGATCAATACCAGCTGGGCACAGGAACTGTGCATCTACATGTTCGTGTGGATGGCCAAGTTCGGCGCCGCGTACGGCGTGCGCACCGGCATCCACGTCGGTGTCGACGTGGTCATCAACCGCCTCGCCACGCCGTGGCGCAACAAGTTCATCGTGTTCGGCCTGCTGGCCGGTGCGCTGTTTACCGGCATCGTCGGGGCGCTGGGCGCCTCGTTCGTGTGGGATATCGGCCACACCGACCAGACTTCGCCCGACCTGGAAGTGCCGATGTGGCTGGTCTACCTGGCCGTGCCGGCCGGTTCCTGGCTGATGTGCTTCCGCTTCCTGCAGGTGATGGTGCATTTCGTGCGCACCGGCGACCTGCCGAAACACGACCACGCCCATGTCGAAGGCCTGGATGACGAACTGGGAGCGAAGGCATGAACGCGCTGATCATCTTTTCACTGCTGCTGGTGCTGATGCTGACCGGCATGCCGATCTCCATCTCGCTGGGCCTGACGGTGCTCACGTTCCTGTTCACGATGACGCAGGTGCCCATCGAGGCGGTGGCGCTGAAGCTGTTTACCGGCATCGAGAAGTTCGAGATCATGGCGATCCCGTTCTTCATCCTGGCTGGCAATTTCCTCACCCACGGCGGCGTGGCGCGGCGCATGATCAACTTCGCCACGTCGATGGTCGGGCACTGGCATGGCGGGCTGGCGCTGGCCGGCGTGCTGGCGTGCGCGCTGTTCGCGGCGGTGTCCGGTTCCAGCCCGGCCACGGTGGTGGCGATCGGCTCGATCATCCTGCCGGCCATGGTGAAGCAGGGCTTCCCCAAGCGTTTCGGTGCCGGCGTGATCACCACGTCGGGCGCGCTGGGCATCCTGATCCCGCCGTCGATCGTGATGGTGATGTATTCGGTCACCACCAACACCTCGGTCGGCGCGCTGTTCATGGCGGGCGTGGTGCCGGGCATCATGCTGGCGTTCCTGCTGGGGTTGACGACGTGGGCGCTGGCGAAGAAGCGCGGCTATCCGCGCATGCGCAAGGCCACCTGGGGCGAGCGCCTGAGCGCATTCCGCAAGAGCGCATGGGGGCTGCTGCTGATCCTGATCGTGATGGGCGGCATCTACTCCGGCCTGTTCACGCCCACCGAGGCGGCGGCCATGGCGGCCGTGTATGCCTTCGTCATTGCGGTGTTCGTGTACAAGGACCTGAAGCTGCGCCAGGTCGGCAAGGTCTTGCTGGATTCGGCCTCGATGTCGGCCATGCTGCTGTACATCATCACGAACGCCGTGCTGTTCTCGTTCCTGATGACGAGCGAAAACATTCCGCAGGAAATGGCCGCCTGGCTGACGGCGCAAGGCCTGGGCAAGATCGCTTTCCTGCTGGTGGTGAACGTGATCTTGCTGGCGGCGGGGAACTTCATGGAGCCGTCGTCGATCGTGCTGATCATGGCGCCGATCCTGTTCCCTGTCGCGGTCGCGCTGGGTGTCGACCCGATCCATTTCGGCATCCTCATCGTCGTCAACATGGAAGTGGGGATGTGCCATCCACCGGTCGGGCTGAACCTGTACGTGGCATCCGGCATCACGAAGATGGGCATCTCGGAATTGACCGTGGCCGTGATGCCATGGCTGCTGACGATGCTGGCCTTCCTGATGGTGGTGACCTACGTGCCGGAAATTTCGCTGTGGCTGCCCCGGCTTGTGTACGGCCCGATGTGACGGCCGATATGGCGACCGATGTGACGAAAATGTGACGCGCCTAGCAAACTTTCGAAAACATTGCCATAGTTAATTTATGCTCAAGGCAAATATTTTCTTGCTACAAAAAAACAGGAGAAATGCGCGTTTGGATCAGTTATGATCGCTCCTGTTTGGTGCAGCACATATCGATATGCACCAAGGTAGCAACGAATATGCGGGTTAGTGGGGAGTGGTAATAAAAACGGCATGCCGGAGACGGCGATAAATCGAGGAGACACGCGGTTCACAGTATGTTGTTGGCATCACTGCTGAAGGCGGCCAAAAGCCAGCCGCGGCAGGACCAAACAACCGGAGCCGCGCCAAAGCAATACTTAAAACGCACCAGAAGGTGCGTTTTTTTTCGTCCGTGCATTCATGGCGCTCCCTGGCTCTCCCTGGATCGCCGTGGTGAAACGTCATGGCGAGTCCGGCAGCGATGCACCGCGAAACGCCCCGTCCACAGGAGCTCTGGTACGCCATGCGGCGTTCGTGTAGCATGTTTGCCACAGTAGTCTGGAGTTAATTGTGACGCAAATACAACAAGCCGCCGACCTGTTCGCGGCCATCGTTTCCACCCCGTTCGGCGCGCTCGGCATTCGCACCGGTGGCGCCGTCGTCAGCGAGCTGGTGTACCTGCCGGCCAGCTTCGCCGACAAGGCGCCCACCGATGCGGTTGCCGAACGCGCCGCCGCGCAGGTACGGCGCTACTGCGAGGATGCCGATTTCGTTTTCGACTTGCCGCTGGCGCAGGTCGGCAGCGCATTCCAGCGCAAGGTGTGGGATGCCATCGGGGCGATCCCGCGCGGTGAAGTGCGCACTTACGGCGAGATCGCCAAGTTCGTCGGCTCGATGCCGCGTGCGGTGGGCCAGGCGTGCGGCGCAAATTATTTTCCGCTGGTCATTCCATGCCACCGCGTGACGGGCGCGCAAGGCCTGGGCGGCTTCGCCGGCAGCGACGACCGCAACGGCTTCACGCTGGACGTCAAGCGCTGGCTGCTGGCGCACGAAGGGCATCGCGAATACGCATGGCAGCAAACGACCCTGCTCTGATCGATGAATTCTGCGACACGCTGTGGCTGGAAGACGGCCTGTCGAAGAACACGCTGGATGCCTACCGGCGCGACCTGAAGCTGTTTTCCGCCTGGCTGGCGCAGGCCCGTCCCGGCACCGGCCTGCTGGCCGTGCATGCCGGCGACATCGCCGGCTATTTCGCCGCCCGGCATGGCGACACCAAGGCCAGTTCGTCGAACCGGCGGCTGTCGGTCCTGAAACGCTTTTACCAGCAGGCGCTGCGCCGCCAGCGTATCGCCGAGGACCCCTGCCTGCAGCTGGCATCGGCGAAGCAGCCGGCCCGCTTCGTCCACACGCTGTCGGAAAGCCACGTGGAAGCGTTGCTGGCCGCGCCGGACGTGCGCGAGCCGCTGGGCCTGCGCGACCGCACGATGCTCGAGCTGATGTATGCGAGCGGCTTGCGGGTCTCGGAACTGGTGGCGCTGAAGGTCACCGAGCTCGGCTTGAACGAGGGCGTGGTGCGCATCACCGGCAAGGGCAAGAAGACCCGCCTGGTACCGTTCGGCGGCGAAGCCCGGCAATGGATCGAGCGCTACCTGCGCGACGGGCGCGGCGTGATCCTGAATGGCCAGCAGGACGATGCGCTGTTCGTCACGGGCCGCGGCGGGCCGATGACGCGGCAGATGTTCTGGGTGGTCGTGAAGAAATGCGCGCGCAAGGCGGACATCACCGCGCCCCTGTCGCCCCATACGCTGCGCCATGCCTTCGCCACGCACCTGCTGAACCATGGCGCCGACCTGCGCGTGGTGCAGCTGCTGCTCGGCCATGCCGACATTTCGACCACCCAGATCTATACCCACGTGGCGCGGGAACGGCTGAAACAGCTGCATGCGCTGCATCATCCGCGGGGTTGAAAAATCTGCGATGCTAATCTGTCGCATAATGTCGGCAACGGAGGCAGTCATGGCAAAAACGAATTTTCAGTACGAGAAGCGGCAACGCGAGTTGGAAAAGAAGCGCAAGGCCGAGGAAAAGGCCAAGCGCAAGGAAGAGGCGAAGCACCGCCCGGCCGGCGAGCAGCAGGCCGACACGGCAGGATACGAGACGGAGGAAGACCAGGTCGAGGAAGGCCGGGTCGAGGAAGGCCGGGTCGAACAGGGCCAGGCCGAGGAAGGCCAGGCCGAGGAAGATACGACGGCCCTCAGGCAGGGCTGAACCGCGCTGCGAGGAGAACACACGGTGCTCAGGCAGGGCTGAACCGCGCTGCGAGGAAAACACCACGGTGCTCAGGCAGGGCTGAACCGCCCTGCCGTAGCGGACATCGGAAACCGGCCACCGCTTGCAAGGCAGGTTTGTCCGGAGAGCGCTGGCGGTTCCCGCTTTTGTATTTGGGCAACAAAATTGCCGTACAAGCAGCCATTCTTGAGCCAGCGCAAGCGCGCGCCTGGCAGGGCGGCAAGAATGGCACGATGGCCCCGCAAGATCACCTTTCCCCCTCCGCACAGCGAGCCGCGCCGAATCCGGCGCTGGCCGCCCTCGACCTGATCGCCCGCCTCGTGGCGGCGCTGGAACACACGCCACTGGTGGCCGTGTGCAGTATCGACCGCGAAGGCCGCATCCGTTTCTGCAACCGGGCCTGTGCCGACTTGTCCGGCGTGGCGCCGGAAGCGGTGGTCGGCCAGCCCCTGAAGGGCTTGTTCTCGCGCGGCGACCGCGAAGCCGAGCACGACGCCCTGGTGGAGCAAGCCTGGCGCACCGGCCAGCATTCGCCGATCGGCGACTGGCGCGTGCGCACCGCCAGCGGCCACGAGCTGTGGCTGTATTCCACGCTGGTGCCGGTGTACCACGAAGGCGAATTGACGCAGGTGTTCTGCATGGACGTCGACGTCTCGGCGCGCAAGCACGCCGAGCGCACGCTGTACCTGGCGGCCCAGGTCTTCGAGAACAGCCGCGATGCGATCCTGCTGATGGACCGCGACCGCCACGTCATCTCGATCAACCGCGCGTATTCGGAAATCACCGGTTACGGCAGCGGCGACATGCCGGGCAAGCCGCTGTCGGTCTACCGTTCCGGCATCGAGGATGAAACCTTCTTCCGCGCCGTCTGGGACCAGATCGAGGCCACCGATCACTGGCAGGGCGAAATCTGGTCGCGCCGCAAGGGCGGCGAACTGTTTCCCGCCTGGCTGGCGCTGACGGCGATCCGCGACAGCCACGGCCAGATCAGCAACTACATGGCGATCGTTTCCGACATTACCGAACGCAAGCGCTCGGAAGAACAGACGCGCCACCTGGCCGAACACGATTTCCTGACCGACCTGCCGAACCGCGTGCTGCTGCTCGACCGCCTGTCGCTGGCCCTGTCCGCCGCGCGCCGCAACGGCAGCATGCTGGCGATCCTGTTCCTGGACCTGGACCGCTTCAAGCGCATCAACGACACGCTGGGCCACCAGGTGGGCGACCAGCTGCTGCAGGAAGTGGCCGCGCGCCTGCTGAAATGCGTGCGCAAGGTCGATACCGTCAGCCGGCAGGGTGGCGACGAGTTCGTCATCATCCTGGCCGGCATCGGCGGCATCGACCACGCGGCGCACGTGGCGGACACGATCCGGCAGGCGATCTGCCAGCCCTATGCGATCGGCAGCCACGAATTGCACGTGTCCACGTCGATCGGCGTGTCCATCTTCCCCAGCGATGGCGACGATATCGACACCCTGGTGAAGAACGCCGACATCGCGATGTATCACGCCAAGCAGGGCGGCCGCAACAACTTCCAGTTCTTCAGCGCCGAGATGAACGAACGCATCGTCGAACGCGCGTCCTTCGAGCAGGGCTTGTGCCGCGCGCTGGCCGAAGGGCAGTTCGAGCTGGCGTTCGAGCCGGAGCTGGACATCGCCACCGGCACCCTGGTGGCGCTGGAAGCGCTGATCCGCTGGCGCCACCCGGAGCTGGGCCTGCTGTTGCCGGAGCGCTTCCTCGGCGTTGCGGAAGAGGCCGGCCTGATGGTGCCGATCGGCGACTGGGTGCTGCGCGAGGCTTGCCGCCACGCGCGCCGCTGGCATGACGGCGGCCAGGCGGTGGCGGTGGCCGTCAACCTGTCGCTGACGCAGTTCATGCAGCGCGACCTGGTCGACCGCGTGCGTGCCGCGCTGGCAGCGGCCGGCCTGGAAGCGCGCTTCCTCGAGCTGGAGCTGACCGAGTCCATCATCATGAAGGGGGGCGGCGCCACTGCCGCCACGCTGCACGGGCTGCGCGCGCTGGGCGTGCGGCTGTCGCTGGACGACTTCGGCACCGGCTGGTCGCGCCTCGGGCAGCTGAAGGATTACCCGATCGACAAGCTGAAGATCGCGCAAGCTTTCCTGCGCGATGGCGGCGATGAAACGGTGATTCGCACCATCATCGCGATGGCGCGCAGCATGCGGATGACGGTGATCGCGGAAGGGGTGGAGACCCCGGGGCAGCTGGCTTTCCTGCGCGGCGAAGGGTGCGACCTGTACCAGGGCCGCCAGGCCGAAGCGGCGGTGCAGGACAGCGGCCAGGGCGGCCTGGGCAGTGTGGGTAGCCTGGCTGGCCAGGGCAGGGCGGATGCCGGGCTGCCGTAAGGCGCGTCAGAACAGCCGCATCCGCACCAGCACCTGCCCATGGTCGGACGCCTCGGGCCGCTCCAGCCGCAAATGGTCGTTGAAATAGCTGACGTCGACCACCTCGCCGATCGCGCGCGGCGAATGCCGGTTGAATTCCTCCGACACGAGCACGTGGTCGATCGTCGAGTAATGCCCTTCGTGGATGCTGGTATAGCCCACGTGGCGCAAGTGGTCCTGGCGCAGCTGGATCTGGTTGCTGTCGTACAGCCGGCCGCGGCGCTCCTCGGCCTGGACGCCATCCGCACCGCTGCGCCTTCCTCGCTCGCCCGCCACGCCTAGGGCGCTCCCGTCTTCCGCCAGGCTGCGCGTGCCGCCGGTGCCCAGCACGATCGTGGTGGTGACGGCATCGGCGGTGTCGTTGAAGTCGCCGAGCACCACGCATGGGCGGCGTGCCTCGCGCATCATCTTCGACAGCAGCACACGCAGCGCCACCGCCTCGGTGCCGCGCCAGACGAGCGAGCGCAGGCTGGCCATCGCATAGTGCAGCGGGTCTTCACCGCTGTCGCCGCTGCGGTAATCGGGACGGCGCGATTTCAGGTGCACCACCACCACGTCCACGGTGCGCTCGCCGGGCAGAACCACTTGCACATGCAGCGGCGCGCGAGCGAAGCGGTCGGAGTCCGGATTGCCGGAATCGCAGGGTACGTCCGCGGGAAAACTCGCATACACCGCAGGCGTGCCGGCGAAGGGCAGGCGCGACACGATGGCCACGCTCGGCGTCAGGCGGTGCGCCCGCGGATCCGGGTCGAAGCCGGCATGCAGCGCTTCGCCATACTTGCGGGTGCGGGACAGGACATCGCGCAATGCCGCCTGCGAAAAGATTTCCTGGAAGCCGATCACGTCCGCGTCGAGTTGATCGAGTTGCTGCGCGATCCAGTTCGCCTTGGCGTCGTAGCCTTCGGGAGTCAGGGGCTCGAGGTTGTCGTACAATTTCACGCCCGGCGGGGCGAGGTTGCAGACGTTGAAGGTCGCAAAGCGAATTTCTTCCTGCATAATGAGAAACTCCTTTTCAAACGATCGTAACACGGCATGGCCAAGAAAGAGCACATTTCAGAGACCCCGGCAACCGCGCTGCTCAGGCAGCACAAGGTGCCGTTCAGCGAACACCCTTACGAGTACGAAGAACATGGCGGTACCTCGGTGTCGTCGCGCGCACTGGGTGTCGACGAGCACCACGTGGTCAAGACACTGGTGATGCAGGACGAAGCCGCCAAGCCATTGATTGTGCTGATGCACGGCGATCGCAAGGTGTCGACGAAAAATTTGGCGCGCAACATCGGCTGCAAATCCGTCGAACCGTGCAAGCCGGAGGTCGCGCAGCGCCATTCGGGCTACATGGTGGGCGGTACGTCGCCGTTCGGCACGCGCAAGGCGATGCCGGTATACGTCGAAGCATCCATCCTCCAACTGGAAACAATTTATATCAATGGCGGCCGGCGCGGTTTCCTGGTGGGCATCGCCCCGCGCACATTGACCGAGGTGCTGGGCGCGCGCCCGGTCACCTGCGCGCTGGCCGACTGATCGCCACGTGCTCCACCCATACTCCATAGGATAATTACAGGAAATGACTACCCTCCTGCTGGCGGTTGCCGCCTACCTGATCGGCTCGATCTCTTTCGCTGTCGTCGTGAGCAAGGTCTACGGCCTGTCCGACCCGCGCACCTACGGCTCCGGCAACCCGGGCGCCACCAATGTGCTGCGCAGCGGCAACAAGGGCGCCGCCATCTGGACCCTGGTCGGCGACGCCTTCAAGGGCTGGCTGGCGGTCTGGCTGGTGATCCGTTTCGCCGGCCAGCTCGGCGTCGGCGACGGCACCATCGCGCTGGTCGCCATCGCGGTCTTCCTCGGCCACCTGTGGCCGGTGTTCTTCCGCTTCGAGGGCGGCAAGGGCGTGGCCACGGCCGCCGGCGTGCTGCTGGCGCTCGATATCTGGCTCGGCCTGGCCACGCTCGCCACCTGGCTGATCATCGCCTACGCGTTCCGCTACTCGTCGCTGGCCGCGCTGATCGCCGCCGTGTTCGCGCCGCTGTACTACGGCTTGCTGTTCGGCGTGGAGCCGCAGCTGTTCGCGGTGGTGGCCATGTGCGGCCTGCTGATCTGGCGCCATGCGAAGAACATCGGCAACCTGATGGCCGGCAAGGAAAGCCGCATCGGCAGCAAGAGCAAGGGCGCCACCGCGGGTGCCAAGAAGAAGTAACTTGTAAAAGCGGCTTGCAATCCCGGCAGCGGCCCTCATCATCCGGCGATCGGCCGCCGCCGGCGGCCCCGCATCCATGAAGGCCGCCATGTCCACACCCGCCATCTCCACGACCTCCACACCTGGCACACCCGCACCGCTCCGTATCGATTTCGTTTCCGACGTATCCTGCCCCTGGTGCGCGGTCGGGCTGAAGTCGCTGGAAACCGCGCTGGCCCGCATTCCCGAGGCAAGCGCCGAATTCCACTTCCAGCCGTTCGAGCTGAACCCGGACATGGGCGCGGAAGGGCAGGACATCACCGAACACATCGCCGAAAAATACGGCAGCACGCCGGAGCAGCAGGAACAGTCGCGCGAAATGATCCGCCAGCGCGGCGCGGCGGTCGGCTTCACGTTCGCGATGGACAAGCGCAGCCGCATCTACAACACCTTCGATGCCCACCGGCTGCTGCACTGGGCCGAGGAAGCGGGGCGCCAGAAGGAACTCAAGCACGCCCTGCTCGAAGCCTACTTCACGAACGGCGAAGACCCCAGCTCGCACGAGGTGCTGCTGGGCGCGGCAGAGCGGGTGGGGCTGGACCGTGCCGCCGCCCGGCAAGTGCTGGAATCCGGCCAGTTCGCCGACGAGGTGCGCATGCTCGAACAATACTGGCAGCAAGCCGGCGTGCGATCGGTGCCGGCCGTCGTCATCAACCAGCGCCACCTCATTTCCGGCGGCCAGCCGCCCGAGGTGTTCGAAGGTGCGCTGCGGCAAATCCTGGCAGGCACCTGATCCGCATGCCGGTGTGACCGCACCGGGTCTTTTGAGCTACACTGCCGCGGCACGAAATGTTGTTCATCCCGCCATCCACAGTGGGGAAGCGTGCGCGCAGCGAGCACCGTATCATCGGACCACAGACATCAGGAGAACAGCCATGCCGAAAGCCATCTGGAACGGCGCCGTCATCGCCGAGGCCACCGCCGACGAGGTGGAGATCGTCGAGCAGAACGTGTATTTCCCGCCCGAGCGCGTCAGGCGCGAATACCTGAAGGACAGCAGCCACACCACGCTGTGCCCCTGGAAGGGCGTGGCCAGCTACTATGACGTGGAAGTGGATGGCCAGTTGAACCGCAACGCCGCCTGGTACTACCCGGCCGCGAAGGACGCGGCCAAGGCCATCGAGGGCCGCATCGCGTTCTGGCACGGGGTCGAGGTCAGCCGCTGAGTGGATAACGTCACCCACACCTTCGTCGGGCTCGGCATCGGCGAACTGGTACAACGCTCGCTGCCTGCCGAGCCCGACGAGGCGCGGCAGCGCACCCGCCACCGCCTGCTGCTAACAGCGTGCGCAGTGGCCAGCAATTTCCCCGACCTGGACCTGGTGCTGACCGACCTGCTGCCGGCACCGCTGGGCTACCTGCTGCACCACCGCGGCCATACCCATACCCTGCTGTATGCGATACCCCAGGCACTGCTGCTGCTCGCGGCATTGTGGCTGCTGTGGCCGAACGCGCGGCGCCTGCTCCGGCACAGCGGCCAGGCGCGGCTCGGGCTCGGGCTGGCCATCGGGCTCGGCTTCCTGCTGCACATGGCGATGGATTTCCTGTATTCGTACGGCATCCATCCACTGGCGCCGTTCGATCCGCGCTGGTTCTATGGCGGCCTGGTGTTCATCGTCGAACCGGTGTTCTGGGTGGCCTTCGGCGTGCCGCTGGCGCTGGCCATCCCGCGGCGCTTCCTGCGCGGCGTGGCGCTGGCCGGGCTGGCGGCATTCCTGGGCTACGTCACCTGGCGCGGCTACCTGGATCCGGTCGCGCTGGCGGGCCTGCTGCTGATGGGCGGCATCATCGCGGCGCTGCGCATCACGCGCATGCAGAGCCGGCGTGCGCTGGCCCTGTCGGCGCTGGTGTCGGTGGCCTTCATTGCCGTGCAGGGCGGCACCTCGTCGGTGGGGCGGGCCCGCGTGGAAGCGGCGCTGCAACGGGCCGATCCGGCATCGCGCGTGCTCGACGTGGCGATGACGGCCTTCCCGGCCCAGCCACTGTGCTGGTCGTTCGTGAGCATCGAGGAAAATGCCGGGCAGGGCAGCTACCGCATCCGCCGTGGCCTGCTCAACCTGGCGCCGGACGTGCTCGCGCATTGCCCGGCCGCGTTGGCCGATCCGGCGGCCCGCGACACGGAATCGGCCGGGGTGAGCTTTGCCTCCGCCTGGCAGGGCAGCCTGGCCACGCTGCGCACGCTGGCAAGGAACGATTGCCACGTGAACGCCTGGCTGCGCTTTGCGCGCATGCCGGCGGTGGATGCGGAAGTGGCCAGCGACCTGCGCTTCTCGGCCACGCCGCGCGGCAATTTCACGACGATGGACCTTGCCCAGGCCAGCCGCGAACCGTGCGGCAACGTGCCGCGCTGGGCGTATCCGCGCGCCGACCTGCTGGGCGCTGCGCTACATTGAGCCACCCCGCGACCATCCAGGCCCACCGCGTGAGTTCCCCATGAACACCCCCATGAACGAGCGTCCCACCAAGGCCCCGGCGCCGCCCGAGCTCTCGGCCGATCCGCACCAGCATTTCGGCAAGCCGGAGGGCGGCTGGCGCGAAGAGCTGTACGAGATCATCTTCGAGTCGCATACGCGCACGGGCCAGATCTTCGACCTCGTGCTGATCGGTGCGATCGTGCTGTCCGTCGTCACCGTGGTGCTGACGTCGATCGCGCCGGTGGCGCGCGCGTACGGGCCGTGGCTGCTGGCGGCCGAATGGCTGTTCACGCTGCTGTTCACGGTCGAGTACATCGGCCGGCTGCTGTGCGTGAAGCGGCCGGACCGCTATGCGCGCAGCTTTTTCGGCATCATCGACCTGATGTCGGTGGTGCCCAGCTATGTATCGCTGTTCGTGCCCGGTTCGCATGTGCTGCTGGACGTGCGGATCCTGCGGCTGCTGCGCATCTTCCGGATCTTGAAGCTTACGCTGTATATCCAGGAATACGGCATGCTGGGCAATGCCCTGCTGGCCAGCCGGCGCAAAATCCTGATCTTTCTTTCCGTCGTGTTCATGATCGTATTCCTGCTGGGCACGGTGATGTACGTGGTCGAGGGACCGCGGCACGGCTTCACCAGTATTCCCACGGCGGTTTATTGGGCCATCTCGACCGTGACGACGGTCGGCTTCGGCGACCTGGTGCCGAAGACGGATCTGGGCCGCGCCATCGCCTCGTGCATGATGCTGCTGGGCTGGGGCATCCTGGCGGTACCGACCGGCATCATCAGTTCCGAAATCACGCACCAGCGCGGCTTGCGCCCCGTTTCGGCGCGCGTCTGCACGCGCTGCCTGGCTTCCGGGCACGAGGCCGACGCGAGATTTTGCAAGAGCTGCGGCGAGGCGCTGCCGCAGGAACCGCGCTGACACTCGCAAGGTGCCGGGCGGCACGCCCGGCCATTGTCAATCCAACCACGACCGTTTCAAATTCGTGGCCATGGCACGCCAATTGCTGCTACATTGTCTCGTCTAGACATATTTCGCCAGGAGCGCACCATGAACGAATCAGTTTCGACCGCCGCGAAGTCGGCTCCACGCGAGCAGGCCAAGCCGCCGCGCACCGAGCGCATGGAAGAGTTACGCAAGAAACAGGTGAAGACCGGCGCCGTGGCGGCCGGCGGCCTGCTGGCCCTGGTGGGGCTGGCGGCAATGCTGCTGGGCGCCTGAACGGCGCCAGCGTTCAGATAACCTTCAATTCATCCAGCGGCCAGCGCGGCCGCACATTGAACGCATATTCCCGCTTCGCCGCGCCCGGATTGATCGACAGCCGCATCGCGCCGGCAAAGGCGATCATCGCGCCGTTATCGGTGCAGAACTCCAGTTCGGGGTAGTACACACGGAAGCGTTTTTTGGCTGCCGCCGCGTTCAGCGCGGCGCGCAGCTGGCTGTTCGCGCCCACGCCGCCGGCGATCACGAGCCGCTTCAGGCCCGTCTGCTTCAGCGCGGCCACGCACTTCGCTACCAGCACGTCGACGATCGCATCGACGAAGCCGCGCGCGATATTGGCCTTGTCCTGCTCGCAGACATTGGCGGCGCCGGCATTTTTCACGACCGTCAGCACGGCCGTCTTCAGCCCTGAAAAACTGAAGTTCAGGTCCTTCGAGTGCAACATCGGCCGGGGCAGCTTGTACGCGGCCGGATCGCCGAACTCGGCCAGGCGCGAAATGGCCGGCCCGCCCGGGTAGCCCAGCCCCAGCAGCTTGGCCGACTTGTCGAACGCCTCGCCGGCGGCATCGTCCAGCGTCTCGCCCAGCAGTTCGTACTGGCCCACGCCATCGACCCGCATCAGCTGCGTGTGGCCGCCCGACACCAGCAGCGCCACGAACGGAAACTCGGGCGGATCGGACGCCAGCAGCGGCGACAGCAGGTGGCCTTCCAGGTGGTGGATGCCGAGCACCGGCTTGTCCAGCGCCAGGCCCAGGCTGCATGCGATCGACGAACCGACCAGCAGCGCGCCGGCCAGGCCGGGGCCCTGGGTAAAGGCGATGGCATCGATATCGGCCGCCGCGATCTGCGCCCCTTCCAGCGTTTGCTGCAGCAGCGGGATGGCCCGGCGGATATGGTCGCGCGAAGCCAGTTCCGGCACCACGCCGCCATATTCCTCGTGCATGGCCACCTGAGAATGCAGCGCATGCGAAAGCAGGCCGCGGCCGGTGTCATACAGGGCCAGGCCGGTTTCATCACAGGAGGATTCGACGCCGAGAACGATCATGGTAGGGGCAGGAAAATAAGGGCTGAAGATGACGGGCAATCCGCCATTGTATCGGAAAGCCGCGGCCACTTCAGCCGGGGCTCCATCAAGGCCGAGCCCAGGAGGGAAGGGCGATCGCGGGGCGCGGCCGCACCGCGGCAGTGCGGTGGCGGGCCAAGGCGGGGAGCTTTGCCGCCATGGCGATGGCATCGCTCTTGCTACTTCTACAGCGTTGCGGCGACCCGCCGTGGAAGGAGAGGCAATGCCCGAACACTGGAAACTGGTTTGCAAGGTCAAGGATATCGTGCCGGGAAGTGCGCACCACGTGCCGCGCGGCCTGGCATGGCAGGAGTTGCCGGGCGTGGCGGTGTTCCGCACGGCCGACGATCGCATCTATGCGCTGCTCGACAGTTGCCCGCACAAGGGCGCCCCGCTGTCACAGGGCATGGTGCTGGGCGAGCATGTGGCGTGCCCGCAGCATCACTGGAATATCGCACTGGAGACGGGCTGCGCGGTGGCGCCCGAGCACGGTTGCACGCGGCGCTAC
Source organism: Pseudoduganella sp. SL102 (assembly GCF_027856995.1). Lineage (NCBI taxonomy): Bacteria > Pseudomonadati > Pseudomonadota > Betaproteobacteria > Burkholderiales > Oxalobacteraceae > Pseudoduganella > Pseudoduganella sp. SL102. The sequence goes on along the minus strand of NZ_CP115554.1, from coordinate 6,706,379 downwards.
AGCGTCAAGGTGGAGGACGGCAAGATCTACCTGGATTTGCTGGAGCTGAACGCGCCGGCCAGCCGCGCGGAAGCGGCGCTGGCCGGCACGTATGGCGTGGCGCCGCTGGCCAGCACCTATCCATAGAGGAAGCGTGGCCGGCGTGCTTACGGCCGGCGGCGCAGTTCCGCGTCGGCCGACTTCAGCATCTGCACCGTGGTTTCCCAGTCGATGCAGGCGTCCGTCACCGAGCAGCCATACTTCAGTTCGGACAAATCGGCCGGGATCTTCTGGTTGCCGGCGCAGATGTTCGATTCGATCATCACGCCCACCAGAGAACGGTTGCCGTGCACGATCTGGTTGGTCACGTCCGTCATCACCAGCGGCTGCAGTTCCGGCTTCTTGTAGCTGTTCGCGTGCGAGCAGTCGACCACGATATTGGCCGGCAGCTTGGCTTTCGCCAGCGCCTGCTCGGCGATCGTGACCGACACGGAATCGTAGTTCGGGCGGCCATCTCCGCCGCGCAGCACCACGTGGCCATAGGCATTGCCGCGCGTGCGCACGACGGAAACGCTGCCTTCGCCATTGATGCCCAGGAAAGCGTGCGGGTTGGCGGCGGACAGGATCGCGTTGATGGCGATGCTGATGTCGCCATCGGTGCCGTTCTTGAAGCCGACCGGCGTCGACAGGCCCGACGACATCTCGCGGTGCGTCTGCGATTCCGTGGTACGCGCGCCGATCGCGGTCCAGGCGATCAGGTCGCCCAGGTATTGCGGCGAGATCGGATCGAGCGCCTCGGTCGCGGTGGGCAGGCCCAGCTCGCACACGTCGAGCAGGAACTGGCGCGCCTTTTCCATGCCGATATCCACGCGGAACGAATCGTCCATGAACGGATCGTTGATGTAGCCCTTCCAGCCGGTGGTGGTGCGCGGCTTCTCGAAATACACGCGCATCACCAGCAGCATCGTGTCCTTGACTTCTTCCTGCAGCGCCTTTAGGCGGCGGGCATAGTCCAGGCCGGCCACCGGATCGTGGATCGAGCAGGGCCCGACCACCACGAACAGGCGCCTGTCCTTGCGGTCGAGGATGTTGCGCAAGTCTTCGCGGCCCCTGGTGACGGTGGCGAATGCCGTGTCCGTCATGGGCAGCTTCGCGTGCAGTTCGGCCGGCGTGGGCATGGACGCGAACGAGGTAACATTGATGTTTTCGAGGTCGAGGGCAGTCATGGCTTCAGTTCTATGGCTTGTTTCTGTGCTTGGGGACGATGTATCGGGCTGTTCCTGGAGGCTTCGTGGCCATGGCTCGCGACGATGCTTCGGTAATGCACTGTCGGCTTCAGGTTTTCTTATGGGTAGTCGATTAGTGTAGCCGAAATGCGGTAAGCTGTTTCCATGAGTATCGAAAACACATCTTCTTCCACGTTGCCATCCACCTCGCCGGCCTCAGCGGCGTCCACATGGGCACCCGCGGCGGACCGCTTCGTTGCCGCGCCGTTCATCAAGGAAATCGGCCGCGGCGTGAAGGGTGCGCGCAGCATGAGCCGTGCCGATGCCTTCACGCTTTATGACGCCATGCTGCATGGCCGCGTGTCCGACCTGGAGCTGGGCGGCATCCTGCTGGCCATGCGCATCAAGGGCGAATCCGTGGACGAGCTGGCGGGCTTCCTGGATGCCGCCGAAGCGTCGTTCACGCCGCTGCAGGCGCCCGCCGGCCCGTATGCGCCGGTCCTGATTCCCACCTACAACGGCGCGCGCAAGATGGCCAACCTGACAGCGCTGCTGGCGCTGCTGCTGGCGCGCGAAGGCGTGCCGGTGCTGGTGCACGGCGTCGCGCATGACGTGGGCCGTATCGCCACCGCCGAGGTGCTGGCCGAACTGGGCATCGCTGCCGCCGCCTCGGCCGCGGAGGCCGAACGCGCGCTGGCCGAAGGCCATGTCAGCTTCATCACGATCGACACGCTGGCGCCCAGGCTGGCCCATCAGCTGGCATTGCGGCGCATCCTCGGCGTGCGCAATTCCACGCACACGATCGTCAAGATCCTGCAGCCGTTCGCCGCTCCGGCGCTGCGGCTGGTGTCGTACACGCATCCGGAATACCTGGAAACGCTGGGCGAGTACTTCACCACGGCCGCTCCGCATGCCCGCGGCGACGCATTCCTCATGCGCGGCACCGAAGGGGAAACGGTGGCGAACGCCAACAAGGCGCAAAAGATCGACTGGTTCCACGATGGCGAGCGCACCGTGCTCGTCGAGCGGCAAATGATCGCCGACACCGAGCCTGCGCTGCCTGAAGACAAGAGCGCCGCCGCCACCGCCGCCTGGATCCAGGCCGTGCTGCGCGGCGAGGTCCCGGTGCCCGATCCGATCGCCCAGCAGGTGGGTCACATCGTCACCGTCGCCCGCGAAGTGCGTGCCCGTCACGGCTGAGGCAATAGCCCGGCCTTCCCCCCATTGCGGTAGAATGCCCGGTTTGACTGGCGGGACGGGCGTGATGGCGGAACAGTTTGACGTGGTGGTAATCGGTGCGGGCGCGGCCGGAATGATGTGCGCGGCGGCGGCGGGGCAGCGCGGCAAGCGCGTCGTGCTGGTCGACCATGCCGAGAAGCTGGCTGAAAAGATCCGCATTTCCGGCGGCGGGCGCTGCAATTTTACCAATATCAATGCGGGGCCGGCCCATTTCCTGTCCGAGAACCCGCACTTCGCCAAGAGTGCGCTGTCGCGTTATACGCCGCAGGATTTCCTTGCGCTGGTGAAGAAATACCGCATCGCCTACCACGAGAAGCACAGGGGCCAGCTATTCTGCGACGACTCGGCCGAGCAAATCATCGACATGCTGAAAGCCGAGTGCAACGCCGGCAACGTGCGCTGGCGCATGCCCGCCACGGTGCAGAGCGTGGAACAACAGGGCGAGCGTTTCCTGGTGCAGACCAGTGCCGGCCTGATCGATGCGGGTGCCGTGGTGATCGCCACCGGCGGCCTGTCGATCCCGAAGATCGGCGCCACCGATTTCGGCTACCGCATCGCCAGCCAGTTCGGGCTGGCGATCGTCGAGCCCCGCCCGGCGCTGGTGCCGCTCACCTTCGATGCCCAGCAATGGCAGCCGTTCGTGCCGCTGGCCGGCGTGTCGCTGGAAGTCGACGTGGAGACCGGCACGCTGAAGGGCCGCAAGGCCACGGGGGCGCGCTTCCGCGAAGACCTGCTGTTCACGCACCGCGGCCTGTCCGGCCCGGCGATCCTGCAGATTTCCAGTTTCTGGCAACCCGGCACGCCGATCACGATCAACCTGTTGCCGGAACTCGACGTGGCCGCCACGCTGCTCGAAGGGAAGGGCACGATCAAGAAGCACCTGGGCAACGTGCTGGCGCAATGGCTGCCGGCGCGCGTGGCCGAAGGCTTGCTGCAGGCCCATGGCTTCCAGGCCGATGCGCGCCTGGCCGACATGCAGGACGCCCAGCTGCGCCGCCTCGGCCAGGCCGTCAACGCCTGGACCATCACGCCGAACGGCTCCGAGGGCTACCGCAAGGCCGAGGTGACCCGTGGCGGCGTCGACACGAAAGAACTGTCGCAGCAGACCATGATGGCCAACCGCGTGCCCGGCCTGTATTTCATCGGCGAATCCGTCGACGTCACGGGGTGGCTGGGAGGCTACAACTTCCAGTGGGCCTGGGCCTCGGGGATGGCCGCGGGGCTGGCAGTCTGATATGATGCCGGACCCGCCAATGCTGTCACTGTGCGGGTTCTGTTGTGTTCGGATGTGTATTGATGTGTGCTTGTACTGATCAGCACGAGTAAGCACGAGTAGGCACGAGGGTAGGCACGAAGCCTCTTGTCTGTCTGGACAAAAGCTGATAATATCGCCGTCTTCCTAAAAACCCTCTAACGGTTTGAATTTTACATGACCACTATCCGCCTTAAAGAAAACGAGCCGTTCGAAGTTGCCATGCGCCGCTTCAAGCGCACCATCGAAAAAACCGGTCTGCTGACCGAACTGCGCGCACGCGAGTTCTACGAAAAGCCGACCGCAGAGCGCAAGCGCAAGCTGGCCGCTGCCGTGAAGCGTCACTACAAGCGCATCCGCAGCCAGCAACTGCCGAAGAAGCTGTACTAATTCTCGCCTTCGCAGACCGGGCCGTCGACGGCGCTTTTCGCCTCCGGTCCGCTTGCGTAGCGATCACCCGCTCCGGCATCGTCCGCAGCGGGTTTTCGTTTTTACCGCACTGTTTTTACCAGTGACATTTGCCCGAGGACACCCATGAGCCTGAAAGCCCAGATTTCCGATGACATGAAAGCCGCGATGCGCGCCAAGGAGGCCGGCAAGCTGGCCACGATCCGCCTGATCCTGGCGGACATCAAGCGCAAGGAAGTGGATGAGCAGATCGAACTGAACGATACCCAGGTGCTGGCCGTCGTGGAAAAGATGATCAAGCAGCGCAAGGATTCGATCACGCAATTCGAAGCCGGCGGCCGCGCCGACCTGGCCGACATCGAGAAGGCCGAGCTGGCCGTGCTGGCCGCCTACATGCCCGCCGGCCTGTCGGACCAGGAAGTAGCCGCCGAAGTGAAGGCTGCCGTGGCCGAATCCGGTGCCGCCGGCCCGCAGGACATGGGCAAGGTGATGGCCATCCTGAAGCCGAAGCTGGCTGGCCGTGCCGACATGACCGCCGTCTCTGGTCTCGTCAAGAAAGCGCTGACGGGCGCCTGAACCCGCCGCTTTTTGCTGGCATCTTGCAGACGTCATGTGCCGTTGAGCTGGATCAAGTTCCAGCCAGGCACGGCGTTATAGCCTGATCTGTAACAATATGGAAGAACCGCGGTTGCCACAGTGATTCCACAATCCTTCATTTCCGACTTGCTGAACCGCGTCGACATCGTCGACGTGGTCGGGCGCTATGTGCAACTGAAAAAGGCCGGCGCCAATTTCCAGGGCCTGTGCCCGTTCCATAACGAAAAATCGCCCAGCTTCACCGTCAGCCCCACCAAGCAGTTCTACCACTGCTTCGGCTGCCAGGCGCACGGCACCGCGATCGGCTTCCTGATCGAATACTCCGGCCTGGGCTTCGTCGATGCCGTCAAGGACCTGGCGCAAAACGTGGGCATGACGGTACCCGAAGCGGACGACAAGATCCCGCCGGCCCAGCGCGCGCAGATGCAGGCGCAGAGCCTGGCGCTGTCCGAGGCGATGACGCTGGCCGCCGATTTCTATAAAGGCGCGCTGCGCAAGGCGCCGAATGCGATCGGCTACCTGAAGGGCCGCGGCCTGACGGGCGAGATCGCGGCCCGCTTCGCGCTCGGCTATGCCCCGGAAGGCTGGGACAACCTGCGCGCCGTGTTCCCCCAGTACGATGCGCCGGTGCTGGCCGAAGCCGGCCTCGTCATCGACAAGGTCGACGAGGAAGGCCGCCACATCAAGCGCTACGACCGTTTCCGCGAACGCGTGATGTTCCCGATCCGCAATACCAAGGGGCAGGTGATCGCCTTCGGCGGCCGGATCATGGAACAGGGCGAGCCAAAGTACTTGAATTCTCCCGAAACGCCTTTATTTTCAAAGGGTTCGGAACTGTACGGCTTGTTCGAGGCACGCCAGGCGATCCGCGATGCCGGGTATGTGCTGGTGACCGAAGGCTATATGGACGTGGTGGCGCTGGCCCAGATGGGCTTCCCGCAGGCGGTGGCCACGCTGGGCACCGCCTGCACGCCGATCCATGTGCAGAAGCTGCTGCGGCAGACGGATAACGTGGTCTTCAGCTTCGATGGCGACCGGGCCGGCCGCAAGGCGGCGCGGCGCGCGCTGGAAGCCTGCCTGCCCTACGCGGCGGACGACAAGACCATCAAGTTCCTGTTCCTGCCATCGGAGCATGACCCGGACAGCTATATCCGCGAGTTCGGTGCCGAAGGTTTCGAGCAGCAGGTGCAGGAAGCCATGCCGCTGTCCCAGTTCCTGTTGCGCGAAGCGGCGGGCGAGCACGACCTGGCGGAACCGGAAGGCCGCGCCCGCGCGCAGTTCGATGCCAAGCCGATGCTGCAGGCCATGGCGCCGTCGGCCCTGCGCCTGCAGATCGTGCGGGGCCTGGCATCGATGACGCAGAGCACGCCAGGCGAAATCGAGGCATTGTTCGAGCTGAGCAAGCCTGTGGCGGCCAGCCGGCGGGCACCGCCGAAGTCGAAGCGCCAGGAGCCGGTGGGGCTGGAATTGAAGATCATCCGCTGCCTCATCACGCACCCGTCGCTGTCGCTGCAGATCGACGAGTCCGCGATGGAAGCGTTCCGGCAGTTCGGCGCCGAACAGTGCGAGTACCTGGTGCACCTGGTGCAAACGGCGCAGGCATTGGGCGACAGCGCCACCTTTGCCGCGCTGGCCCAGCAAATGAAGGAAGAGGGGCCGGAATACGATGCGCTCATCGGTGAAATCGCCGCCGCGGAAGAGCCCGATATGGAAGCCGAGCGCCTGTGGCTGAAAGCGACGATACGCCAGCTGAAGGAACAAACCGTGAAAGCCGAGCTGGATCAGATTATGTCGGCAGGGAAGCTGACCGACGAGTTGCGCACCCGGTATCACGAATTAAAGGCGATGCAGGACATGTTATCGCGCGAAGAGCAATCGACGCTGAGTAACAGATAATCCCGAAACACCGGGAGATGCGGTGCCAAGGCCGCACTCCTGGCATTGAAAAGGTGGCGTGCTATAATAAAACGCTAAGTATTTCAATACCTTGGCAAGGTACTTCAATTCAAAATTTGTGTTTGTTTTCAGTAAGTTGGGCTCATGGCCGGTGCAGGATGCATGGTAAATGCGGTGTGCTGGAGGCCGGGTCCGGACTTGGTTGAGACGGCGCGAGTTTCTTGTCGCCGCACAGGCAAAACAGCCTGGACCCTCACACCATTCGTGCCCCTAGCCCCCGCGCGCAGTCATACAGTAGAATTTCTGCCAAACATGGCCGTTCAATAACATCGAGCGGTTGCCGGCAGCTTCAGGACTGTCGCCGGGAATGAGCAAGGAAGTTTTGTAGCAGTGCCGGATGGGAGTCCCGCAGTGTGTGCAGCGGTTGCTGCGTGGGCTCCGGTGATTACGGCATCGTCCTAACCCGTAAAGCAAGTCGTTGTGACATCGAAAGCGCCTGTGCCAGCAAAGAAACCTGAAACCAAAGCGGCTGAAAAGCCCAGCAAAGTGACCGCCAAGGCAGCGAAGACGGCCGACAAGTCCGAAATCAGCACGGAGGCGGGCGTGGATTCGCGCGCGCCCGCGGCACCGCCAGGGGTCAGCCAGACCACCGATGCGGCCACCCTTGCCGCGATCGACACGTCCGGCTACGTGCTCCCGTCCGTGAAAGTACCGGGCCGGCGCGGTCGCAAGCCAAAGGAGTTCCAGCCCGAGAACGACGAAGTCGCCGCGCTGAACGCCGTCGAGCGCGCCGAACTGAAAGCCGTGGACAAGGCGAAAGCCAAGGACCGCAAGGCCAAGGAAAAGGCGCTGCTGAAGGATGCGTTCTCGTCGGATACGGAAGCCACCGAGGAAGAGCTCGAGCGCCGCCGCCAGAAGCTGAAAACGCTGATCAAGTTCGGCAAGGAACGCGGCTTCCTCACGTACGCCGAGATCAACGATCACCTGCCGGACAATATCGTCGACCCGGAAGCGATCGAAGGCATCATCGGCACGTTCAACGACATGGGCATTGCCGTGTACGAACACGCGCCCGATGCCGAGACGCTGCTGCTGTCCGATAACGTCGCCACGGTGACCAGCGACGATGAGGCGGAAGCCGCGGCCGAGGCCGCGCTGTCCACCGTCGACTCCGACTTCGGCCGCACGACCGACCCGGTGCGCATGTACATGCGCGAAATGGGCTCCGTCGAGCTGCTGACGCGCGAAGGCGAGATCGAGATCGCGAAACGCATCGAGGATGGCCTGAAGGACATGATCCAGGCGATTTCCGCCTGCCCGGTCACGATCGCCGAAATCATCGCCACCTCCGACCGTATCCGCCAGGACGAGATCAAGATCGACGAGATCGTCGACGGCCTCGTCGATGAAAACGAGGATGCGCCCGCGCCACCGGCACCGCCGGTCGCGGCCGATGACGAGGACGACGAGGAAGCGGAAGAAGAAGAGGAAGAAGAGGAAGAAGAAGAGGCCAGCGCTTCGGGCGCGGCGGCCGGCTACTCGGCCGAGCAGCTGGAAACGCTGAAGAACAATGCGCTGGCCAAGTTCGATGAAATCGCCAACCAGTTCGACAAGATGCGCAAGGCCTTCGAGAAGGAAGGCTACAGCTCGAAGTCGTACGTCAGGGCGCAGGATGCGATCTCGAACGAACTGCTGGGCATCCGCTTCACGGCCAAGGTGGTGGAAAAGCTGTGCGACACCCTGCGCGGCCAGGTCGACGAAGTGCGCCACATCGAGAAGCAGATCCTCGACGTGGCCGTGAACAAGTGCGGCATGCCGCGCGCCCACTTCATCAAGGTCTTCCCCGGCAATGAAACGAACCTGGAATGGGTCGACAGCGAAGTGGCCGCCGGCCACGCGTACAGCGCGATCCTGGGCCGCAACATTCCCACGATCAAGGAACTGCAGCAACGGCTGATCGACCTGCAAGCGCGCGTCGTGCTGCCGCTGCCGGACCTGCGCAACATCAACCGCCAGATGGCGGCCGGCGAAATGAAGGCGCGCAAGGCCAAGCGCGAAATGACGGAAGCGAACTTGCGCCTGGTGATTTCGATCGCCAAGAAGTACACGAACCGCGGCCTGCAATTCCTCGACCTGATCCAGGAAGGCAATATCGGCCTGATGAAGGCCGTGGACAAGTTCGAGTACCGCCGCGGCTACAAATTCTCCACGTATGCGACGTGGTGGATCCGCCAGGCCATCACGCGCTCGATCGCCGACCAGGCGCGCACGATCCGCATCCCGGTGCACATGATCGAAACGATCAACAAGATGAACCGGATCAGCCGCCAGATCTTGCAGGAAACCGGTGCCGAACCCGATCCGGCCACCCTGGCGATCAAGATGGAGATGCCGGAAGACAAGATCCGCAAGATCATGAAGATCGCCAAGGAACCGATTTCGATGGAAACGCCGATCGGCGACGACGACGATTCCCACCTGGGCGACTTCATCGAGGACAACAACACCCTCGCGCCATCGGATGCGGCCCTGCACGCTTCCATGCGCGGCGTGGTGAAGGACGTGCTCGATTCATTGACGCCGCGTGAAGCGAAAGTGCTGCGCATGCGCTTCGGTATCGAAATGTCGACCGACCACACGCTGGAAGAAGTGGGCAAGCAGTTCGACGTGACGCGCGAACGCATCCGGCAAATCGAAGCCAAGGCGCTGCGCAAGCTGCGGCATCCGTCGCGGTCGGACAAGCTGAAGAGCTTCCTCGAGGGTAATTGACCGTTGGCTGGCGTCGTCAGCCAGCCAAGCCGGTCAGGCAACTAAGTCTTGACGGGAGCCGGTGCAGGCCCTATTCTGCCGAGTTCGTTTTGTAGATGTTTGCCTAACGAATTCGTGTCAGGGCGGGTTTCACCGGCTCCGATACATCCGCGCCAGCATTCGCCAGCGCATCCGCACTACCTCAGGGCCTCTAGCTCATGCCTGGTTAGAGCAGCGGACTCATAATCCGTTGGTGCCCGGTTCGACTCCGGGGAGGCCTACCAATTCTCCAGCCGTGCTGTTTTCCGCCATCCCGCCGCCAGCGCATTTTCGCTCCCCGCACCGCCGCGGTGCCAGGTCATTGACAGTGTCGTCCGATAAGCAGCGATCCCCGATGTCGGGCATGCCCACCAGAGTCCACCCCATTCTCGCGCAGCGGTATCGTCGCGGGGCCTGAAAGCCAGCCAATTCCGCCTTAAACCGGCTAACTTTCGACAGAAAGCCACTTTGCCACTACTCCCGGCCAACGCTACGGTCCGCTCGACATTCGCATTTTTCCAAGATTTCGTGGTTATAATGCCAAGGCCGCTACACTGGACTGTTTGCATTGGGCGAGTTTGCGCGGCCATCTCGCCTCTCGTATGCCAATCACGCGACGGCCCATATGACCACTCTCATCCAGGCGGGAATCGAGTTCTTGAACAAGCTGCGCCAGCACAACCGGCTGCTGCGCCTGAGTTTCCCGAACAGCGACGGGCCGGCGGCGGTTCTGCTGGCAAACCGGCTCGACGCCAGGGAAAGCCTGTCGCGCGACTTCCGGTTCGTCGTCGAGGTGCTGTCCGATGATGAGAGCATCGCCCTGAAAGACGTGCAGGGCAAGCTGGTCACCATCGAGCTGGTCCGGGAAGACGGCACCCTTCGCTATTTCAACGGCTATGTGTTCGAATTCCGCCGCGAATCCACCGATGGCGGCCTGGTCTACTACAGCATGGTGCTCGGGCCCTGGCTGGCCTACCTGCGCCTGCGGCGCGACAACTATCTGTTCCACCACATGTCGCTCAGTGAGCAGACCGACGACATCTTCGCCGATTACCCGGTGCAATCGGCCGAACTGCGCATCAGTGGCGCCGATCCGGAGATGACCTATGCATGCCAGTACGGCGAATCGGACTACAACTACCTGCACCGCCGGTGGGAAGCCCTCGGTTGGTATTACTGGTACGAACATACCGCCACTGGCCACAAGCTGATCCTCTGCGACGACTCGACCGGCGCCCCGCCGATCGACGGCGCGCGCATCGACATTCCCTTCCAGCGCGAGGCCGGCAGCATGGAGGACGACGCATTGGGCGAGTGGACGCCGGTGCGCCAGCTGGTGCCGGCCAGCGTCGCGCTGGCCAGCTACGACTTCAAGAAGCCGCGTCCCGCCGTCGTCGATATGCCCTCCGTGAACGAGCAGGGCGATGTGCTGCGCCTGGAAAGCTATGAATTCGTCGGCGCCTACGGCTTCAAGGATACCGACGACGGCGAAGCCCAGGGCAGAATCCGGATCGAGGAAATCGAAGCCAGCGGCAAGTACTTCGAAGGCATCGGCAACGACCGTACCGCCCAGGCCGGGCGGCGGTTTGAATTGACCGGGCATTTCGACGAGGCCAGCACGGGCGACCTGGACTTCCTGATCCTGGACGTGCACCACACGGCCACCAACAACTACCAGAACGCGCATACGGCTGCGTCGCGCTACGCCAACCGGATCACCTGCACGCGGAGCAGGGTCACCTGGCGTCCGGGGCGCGGCTACAACAGCACCGAGCCGAAGATTTTCGGCTTGCAGACGGCGACCGTCGTCGGCCCGGCCGGCGAAGAGATCTACACCGACGAGTATGGGCGGGTCCGCGTGCAGTTCCACTGGGACCGGATCGGGCAGAACGACGACAAGAGCTCGGCATGGATCCGTGTCGCCACGGCCTGGGCCGGCTCGAACTTCGGCATGACGTCGATCCCCCGCATCGGCACCGAAGTCATCGTCCAGTTCCTCGACGGGAATCCCGACCGCCCGCTGATCACCGGTATGGTGCCGAACGCCGATACCATGCCGCCCTGGCCACTGCCGGCCAGCAAGACGCAGAGCGGCATCCTGTCGCGCTCCACGCCTGGTGGCGGCTACGACAACGCCAATGCGATCCGCTTCGAGGACAGGAAGGGCAGCGAGCAGCTGTGGCTGCACGCCGAGAAGGACCAGCTGACCGAAGTCGAGCACGACGAGGACAAGTGGGTCGGCAACGACCGCCGCAAGACCATCGACCGGGACGAGACCAGCCACATCAAGCGTAACCGCACCGAGACGGTCGACAACGACGAAACCATCACGGTCCATCACAACCGCAGCGAACGGGTCGATGGCCAGGAAACCATCAGCATCGGCGGCAACCGCAGCAAGTCGGTCGAACGCAACGAGAAGGACGACATCGCGCGCAACTGGTCCACCTACGTCGGCAAGTCGAAGACCGAGACCGTCGCCATGGCCTACATGCAGAACGTCGGCATGGGGCGCCTTGAAAATGTCGGGCTGGGGTACAGCCTGAACGTGGGCTTGACCATGTTGACCGTCACTGGCGTCAACCGGATCACCAAGGTCGGCGTGGACTACTCCATCTCCGCCGGCAGCAGCTATACGGTCGAGGCTGGCGGCAGCGGCGGCAGCGTTCTCAGGATGGATGGAGAAAGTATTACGCTGACGATCGGCAAATCGACGATCCACATGAAGAAGTCAGGGGAAATCGAGATTTCGGGCGAGAAACTGACGATCGCCGGCACGGATAACATCTCGTTGATCAGCCCTAACATTCACAACAACTAGGGCGGCGGATGTCCTGTCTGTTGACCAACCAGACGCCGTTGCCGGCCACGCTGCGCCCGTACCGGGACCATTCCCTGCAAAGCCATGTGCTGGTGATCGCCAAGGCGACCTGGCGCTTGAGTACCGGCCGGCTTGCGCCAGCCGAGCAGCAGGCGGGCCTGCACATGCAGGCGGTCAGTGTCTGCCTGGGCGATCTTGACCTCGACCCGGTGCAAACCAAGATACTGGAGTCCCGCCTTGCCGACCAAGTGGTCTGGCTCGACCATGACCTGGCGCCCCCGAAACCGGCGTTCGACGTGATCGTGGCCGGCTATGCCACCGCGCCGGCCGGTCATGCGCGCCTGTCCATCGATGCTGGCATACGCATCGGCAACCACAAGGCCGGCATGCGGGCATTTGCGCCGCGTTACTGGCACCGCCTCTGGCTGGGCTACGAGGCCAGGCCGGTGGGGCCGATGGTAGCCCGGGTCCCGCTGAGCTATGCGCTGGCGGATTGGGACTCGGGCTTTGCGGGCGGCGAGCCGGCAGAGCAAGGCGATCGGCCTGTGTACCTGCCCTGGATCGAGGCGCTGGATGCGGCCAGCAGGCCCCGCAGGCATGCGCGCGTGCCGGCGGGCCTTGGTTTCTGGCCCGAGAACGCTGCCCACCGGTCCATGTATTCGGGCACCTACGACGATGCATGGCAACAGGAGCGTGCCCCCGACCTGCCTGCGGACTTCGATCCGCGTTTCTACAACTGCGCGCACAAGGATCTGCAATTGCCTGCGCCGCCGATACCGGGAACGCCGATCCGGTTGGTTCACCTCGGCCAACAGCCGGCGATCGATTGCGCCTTTCCTTCACTGTCACTGGCCGTGCAGGCGCGAACCGCGGCAGGCCACACGCACCCCGCGCTCCCGATGACGCCCGATACGCTAGTCATCGAACCTGAACACGACCGGCTGTCGGTGGTGTGGCGGGTGCTGATTCCCGCGGGCGCGCAGGCCGATAGCGTACGCACGGTGCGCCTGTTCAAGACCGATAACCCCGCCGCCTAGCATGCGCACTCAACCAGAGCCCGGAAAATCCCATGCATAACCACAGCCCCTCGGTCCCTCGGCCAGCTTCGGCCCAGGCGATGCACCACCTCATGGCGATCGTCAAGTCCGTATCGGACAAGGGCTGCGAGGTCGACATCGATGGCATCCCGCGCCGATGCGCCATTGCCACCCACATCCTTGGCGTGTCCCCCGGCCAGCGCGTGGCGGTGCTGGATGGCGGCCCCGATGCCGGCTGCCTTGTCGTTGCCGCCTGGCCCACCGGCGGCGACGGTGCAGACTTCCCGCTGCACTTCGACCCGGCAACCGGCACCCTGCATATCCAGTCGGCGCGGCTGAACCTGGGGGCACTCGCCTGCATTGAGCTGCAATGCGGCGATGCGCAACTGCGCATGACGCTGGATGGCAAGGTACACATCGAAGGCAATGACATCGTCTCGGCGGCGATGCGTTCGCACCGGATCGAAGGAGCCAGCATTGACCTCAACTGACATACCGCGCATCTGCCGGCGCCTGCCGCCGCTGGCCGGGCTGCTGGAAGACATGCTCGACGAAGCCATGCGCGCCCGGCGCCGCCGCGTCATGGCGGCTGATAATCCGGCACTGAACCTGAACGCGCTGCGCGTGGCCGACAACACGCTCGACCGGCTGGTGCAGGCAGCCGGCATGTACGGCAATGACGCGGCGGCCGAACTCGATGCGCGCATCGGCAGGCTGGCGGGTGGCGCACGGGAAGCCGCGGTCTTCCTGCGCATCGGCCTGGCCGTACACACGCGCGACGCAGCGCTGGAGGAACTGGTGGCGCGCCATCTCGAAGCGTTTCCGCGCGCCGTGCGCGATGCCTGCTGGTTCTATCCCGTTCCGAATGGGCCGTTGAGCGACAACGCTGGCTACCTGGTGGGCTTGTTCGACGCCGGCTCGGAGCAGGTTACGCTGCGCCACCTGGCCATCGAGCTGGCGGGCCTGCGCGGGGAAACACGCCTGCGTGGGCAGTTGCAGGCGCTGCTGGACGATCCGGAGTGTGCGGCTCCGGCCCATGTCGCGCTGGCACGCATGGGCCAAGCCACCACCGCCACGCGACACTACGCCGCGCAATGCATGACAACGGGCAAGCCAGGGCCAATCGGCGTGGCGATGGAATTGATGGCGTGCGACCCCCGGATCGCCGACGAAGACCTGCTCCGGCAGGCACTGGGCGTGGATCCTGATAGCGCCGATGCGGCATGGGCGATCGCCGCCAGCCGTGACGCGCGAAAAGTGTTCGACCATGCCGCCACCCGAGGCGACCTGCCCGCCGGGCTGCACATGCGCATCGCCGCCCTGGCCGGCCACCCGGCCGGCATCATCGGCGCCTGCGCTGCCATGGCGGCTGCCGATGGGCCGGTCACCTCGGCCCAGGCCGACCTGCTCGAACTGGCACTGGGTGCCGTTCCGGCCGAGGCACGCTGCGAACCGAACGACAAGGCCGACAAATCGCGCGCCTTGCGCGCACTGGTCCTGCATGCGTTCCGCCACGCGCATGTCAGCGTATGCAACGACGCCGATATCGGGCCCTGGGAACCCGGCGCCATCCTGGCCGATCCGGCGCAGGCAGCCAGTGTCCGCCTGCGCGACGGCATGGCCTTGCCTGCCGGCGTGCCGCCCCTGGGGCGCGCGTTGCCCGAGGTGTCGCATGCGCTGCGGCGCTGGCTGTACATCGAACGCGCCAGCCTGGCCGGGCATGCCTTCGCGCTGTCGCCTCTCGATATTGCGCGGCGCCAGGACGCGGCACTGATGACCGCCGACTTCGTCGATGCGATGCGAACAACCTGACTGCCGGGCCTTCCCACCTTCCGTCTTCTTATTGAGAAAATGGTTACCATGTCCTTACCACCCGCGCCGGTCCTGGCCCTGCAATCGCATGGCATGGTCACGGTCATCGGCAATTCCGCGGCGCAGACACTGGCTTCCTGGTGCGCCGAAAGCCGCCGCACGCGGCGCCTTTTCCTGGAGGATTTCGCCGATCCGTTCACCATCGCCGATTGTCAGGGCGTTACGGATGGCCTGGCAGGTGTCGACCGGCTGGCCGCGCTGCTGGCCTCGGCGGTGGCCGAAGCGCTCGACGGCGCCGCGCACCTGGAAGGCGACGGCGAATGCCTGGAGATCCTGCTGGTACCGGCCTGGCTCGACGACGCGGCTTGCGCCAAGTTGGGCGCATTGCTGTCGACCTGGGTACTGCCCTATGAGGCCTGGTCGGGTCGCGCACGCAGCCGCCTCGTGGTGCGTGCCGGTGCGGCCGGCGCCTGGGTCGCTCTGGAACACGCCTACCGGGCGCTCGCCGCCAGCCCCCACCTGCGACATATCATGCTGGCCGCCGTCGACAGCGCGTGCGAGCCCGCGGTCTTGCAGCAGGCCGCGCACGCCGACTGGCTGCTCAGGCCCGGCAACGAGCAAGGCTACGTGGCCGGCGAGGCGGGCGCCTGTGTGCTGCTGCAGCGCGCGCGCACCATCGACGATGTGCCCGCGGGCGGCTTCGCCGTGCACCGGCCGGCACTGGTGCAGGCACCGCAGCGCTTCGGGCCGGGGCTTGACGATCCCGATCCCGGCTCCTTGAGCCAGGCTCTGGCGGCGGCACTGGCCGGGAGCGCGATGGGACCCACCCATATCAGCCATCTGCAGAGCGACATGGATGGCTCGGACTGGCGCGCACGCCTCGAAGCGGCGGCGTTGAACCGTGTGATTTTCAGCGCGGCGGCCGCCCTGCCGCACTGGCTGCCCGCCAGCTTGTTCGGGCAGGTAGGCAATGCGGGCGGCGTGATCGCCTGGTTGCTGCTGTCCGGGCTGCATCGGCAGCAGGTTGAACGGGTCAACACGGTATTGAGCTGGTCGGTCGACCCGGCCGGGCAAGTTGCCGCCTGCGTACTCGAACGCTCCCCTCACTAACCCGGAGCCCGGACAAGATGCCTACCAACGTAAGGACCGGCGACAAGGACCTGGTCACGCAGTTCGCCAGGGGCACCGTATTTCAGCCGGCGGACCCGGTATTCCTGAAGCCCAAGGGCGATCCCGGCGTGGCGCCGCATTTCAACATCAGCACCTCGATCAACAATGCGGCCGGCACCGTGTTCAACAAGAATACCAAGGTGGCCACCAAGGACAGCTACCTGGGGGCGGGCAAGCATGTGCCGATCGTTATCGCTGGTCGCAACACCGGCCAGGTCGACGGCGACAACGGCTTCATGTCGTGGATGAAGAACGTCTACATCGAAGGGCGCAACGCGGTCATGCACGGCGTGCAGACCAGCGTGAATGCCTTGTGGAGCATGCTGCCGCCCGGCCTGAAGACAGCCGTCGAAAACGGCACCCAGATTGCGCAGGGCCTGTCGCCGGAGGATTTCGGCGAAGCGGCCAGCGAGGATGCGGCAGCGTTGATGGATGCGCTGATGTCCACCGACACGCTGATCGCCCTGGCGCAGACGGCAGCGCTGATGGGACTGTCGGCGGTGCCGGTGGTGGGGCAGCTTGCCGGCGGCGCCGCTGCCGTGCAGCGCCTGAGCGCGGCGATCGAATCGGTCGAAGGAGCGGCCGATGAGCTGACGCAGATGATGGAGCGCTGGAGCAAGCCGATGAGCCCTGCGCAGATCGCGGCCGAGCGAAAAAAGCTGGCTTCGTTCCTTATCAGGGTGGGCGCGTCAGCGATCCTGGCCGCACTGGGCAAATCATTGCCCAAGCTCTCGGGCAAGTCAAAGGGCAAACAGAACTCGGACAAGGACGTGGTGGTGGGTACCAAGGCTAAGCCCAGGCAGACCACCTGTGCCTGCGCCACGGGCAGCCCTGTCATCATCGCCACCGGCGAAAAGAGCCTGGTGGAGAATGACTTCGACCTGCCGGGGCCGATCGCGCTGAACTGGCGTCGCAGCTACCGTTCGGGCGACGAGCGCGATAGCTGGTTTGGCCAGGGCTGGAGCATGGCGCTGGCAGTGGAGTTGCGGCTCGCCGCGGACGGGGTGACGTATCATGAAGCCGGCGGACGTACCATCGCGCTGCCGTTCATCGCGACCGGCAATGAACACTTCGACGCCTACGAGGCATTCACGCTGCGCCGCCCATCGGACGACCGCTGGGAGATCGCCTTCAAGGATGGCCGCACCGAGTGCTTCGAGCGCCTGCGGGACGATCTGTTCGTGCTGCCGCTGTCATTCATCGCCGACCGGAACGCCAATCGCGTCGTCCTCGAGTACCCTGCGCCGCAAGAGGACCCGTTCGCGCCGTGGCGCCCGCGCGTGATCGTCGATTCGGCCGGCCGGCGCCTGCACCTGGAATGGAACCGGCGTGGCATGCTGGTGGCCGTCCAGTGCCAGATCGATCCGGTCGCGCCTCCGCTGACCCTCGCCAGCTATACGTACAGTGACGAGGGCGACCTGGTCGAGCACATCGATGCCTGCGGAGCAAGCCGCGCCTACGAATGGCGCAACCACGTGCTGGTGGCCTATACCAGCGCCGATGGAGCGCGGTATTGCGCCGAGTACGACGAGTATTCTCCGTTCGGACGCGTGCTGCATTCTTACGCGGAGGAAGATGGCCGCGGCTTACGTTTTGCCTATGATGACCGCGCGCGCACGACCCGCATCACCGACGTGCTAGGCCGCAGCACCTTCTACGAATATGACGCACGTAAAGATATCGTCGCCACTACCGGTCCCGACGGGGCCAGAATCGAGACGCCCTTCGATGCCAACGGCAACGCACGCGGTCCCGTCGATCCATTGGGACGGCAGACGCACTACCGCTTCGACAGGCGCGGCAATCTCACCGAAGTGGTGGACGCGGCGGGAGGGCGCATCGCGATCGCCTACGACGGGCTCGATTTGCCGGTCCAGTTCACCGACCCGCTGAACCATGCCTGGCGAAGCGAATACGATGCGTGCGGCAATCTGGTTGCTGCCATCGATCCGCTGGATCAGGCGACGCGCTATACACGTGACGGGCGCGGACAAGTCGTTGCCATCACCGATGCGCGCGGTGGCCTGAATCATCTCGAGTGGGACGGCGCCGGCAACCTCGCCTCCATCACCGACTGTTCCGGCCAGCGCACCAGCTTCAGTCATGACGGCATGGGCCGAATCCAGGCCCGCACCGATGCCTTGGGCCACGTTACAGCCTACGAGTGGGATGCCGCCGGGCGGCTGACCGCGATGACGGAGCCGACGGGAGCGACCCACCGATACGAATGGAGCGCGGGCGGCAGACTGCTCGGCTACACGGACCCGCTGGGTGCCATCACCCGCTACCGCTATAACAGCCACGGTGAACCTGTCCTGAGGCGCGATGCCAATGGCCACACGCTGCAATACATCTACGATGCGGCAGGCCGGCTGGTTCGGCTGGTCAATGAAAATGGCGAGGCAACGCACTTCGGCTATGACCTTGCCGACCGGCTGAGCGATGAAATCGGCTTCGACGGGCGTCACCAGCGTTACTGCTACAACGCGGCCGGTGAATTGACGCACCTGGTGGAAACGGGGGGCAGCGACGCCGGTCCCGGCAAGGTAACCCACTTCGAACGCGATGCACTGGGCCGCCTGCTATCGAAGCGGGCCGAAGGCGATGCGGCTTGCCACGCGAGTTTCACGTACGACCGGGCAGGGCGGCTGGTCGCAGCCGACAATCCTGCCGCCGCTATCGTCTTTGCCTACGATCCCATCGGCCAGCTGCTGAGCGAAACCCAGACCCTGGCCGGCGGCGCGCCGCAGGTGCTGGCGCATGCTTACGATCCCTTGGGCAACCGTATCCGGACCAGCCTGCCGGACGGGCGCCGCCTGCATTGGCTGTTCTACGGATCGGGGCACCTGCACCAGGTCAACCTCGAGGTGAACGGCGAGCACCGCACCATTTCCGACATCGAGCGCGATGCGCTGCACCGCGAAATTTCGCGCAGCCAGGGTTCGCTGCAGAGCGAGTACGAGTACGACCCCATGGGGCGCCTGGCCCGGCACCGCGTCAGGCGGGCAGGCGGCTTCGGCGGTGCCTCCAGCGGCGAAGGCACGCTTGCCGGTATCGAGCGCGGCTATCGCTACGATGCCGCAGGCAATCTGACAGCCAGGCTGGATTCCAGGCGCGGCGACCAAGCCTACCGCTACGATCCCACCGGCCGCATCCTCGCCGCCACCGGCCGCCAGGACGAATATTTCGCGTTCGATCCTGCGGGCAACCTGATCGGGGGCCAGCCCGGGCATGCGGTGGCGAACGTCCGGGGCAATCGCCTGGCGGTATACCAGGACCTGCGCTATGAGTACGATGCTCATGGGAACGTGACGTCGCGCCTGAAAGGGGCGCATGAACGGGCTGCCTACACGTGGAATGCGGATCATCAGTTACGCCAGGCGACTGTGACGCGTCATGGCGTGACCCAGACCACGCGCTATGAGTACGATGCATTCGGCAGGAGGACCCGCAAGATAGACATCTTCGGCGTGACCGAATACCTGTGGGACCGGCACCTCATGATCGAGAGCCGGCGCGGCATTAACGCAGCGCTTTTCGTATTCGACCCGCATGGTTTTGTCCCGCTGGCGACCATTCAAAATGATCTCGTGTATTGGTACCAATGCGACCAGATTGGAACCCCCCAGGAGCTCACCAATGACGAAGGCCGGATTGTGTGGGCGGCCGATTACCGGGTGTGGGGAGAAGGAACAATACGCAAGATGGAGCTCCCGTTAGGGGATCGAACGTCCTCAGGCAATCCGTCGCCTGCGGTTGTGCAGCCATTTCGATTCCAGGGGCAGCAATTTGATGACGAAACCGGATTGCATTACAATAGGTTCCGATATTACGATCCTAAAACAGGCAGGTTCATAAGCCTTGATCCGATCGGACTGGATGGGGGAATTAACGCATTTGCTTACGTTAAAAACCCTCTGTCCTGGATTGATCCATTGGGCCTTTCCGGATTCAGCTCTGATGCGAAAGGAAATCAGGTTCCAGTGAATCAATACGGGATTCCCGATCGTGAAGTATTCGAGCCAAAAAAAGGCATATCGAAATACAAGCGTAGTTCAGCCTGTGGTCCCTCGACGCAGCAGACTGCGTCGGTACAAGGTAAAGCCTGCGTTGTCTGCGGGGCGACGGACCCGAAAATGGTTGCGGATCATATCGATCCGCTCGTAGTGGAGCACTATCGAACAGGGACCAATGACGTGGCGCATCAAACCAGTGTGGCCGCTGTTCAGCCACATTGTCCTTCCTGCTCCAGAAGGCAAGGGGGCATGGCATCAGCCTTTTCTAAATGTATGGGATCGAAACTATAATGACGGATACGCGCCATGGCCAGGAACTGGCCAAGATTCAACAGCAGATTTGCGAAAAATTCGGCTCTCCGGTGAATTTTCCGGATGCCGATTCAAAGATGGGCATCGCCATCGAGACGCTGAGCCAAATGCCGATTACCGCGACGCGAGTGCATCCCGCGAACGGAACCAATGGATGGTACATCTATGGCGGCGAGTACAGCGATGCGCCTGATTTTTACAAGCCGGTTCACTTGAGCCACGTGTCTGACATCCTGCCTCAGGTGCTGCCTTATCTGGCACTGGCGCCAGGCTTCAAGTTCTTCGTCGATGACGAGGGATACGAGGACGTCTGGTATGAACCAGAGGCTTTGAAAGGTCATGATTGACCCGCTTTCTGCCAGCAATGAAGGTGTGATTGAAGAATGCCGCAGGTGTGGCCGATGATTCGGACAGGATGCTCCATTTCGATCTACCGTACCGTTGTACTGGGACATTACTTTGGACATCGAGTTTTTGTGGTTGGTTCCCATTCGTGAGAATGAATACAAATTCATTCTTGAGAAAGGTTTTGATGCCTTCGATGAGCTTGAGCAAGCGTCCATTTATAGTATTGCCGATGTAAGCCAGATATCATTCGTCGAAAAAATAATTCGGGGAAAAGAATGCGCATCGATGAAGTATCTGAATTTCTTGGACTGCCCGTCGAGAACAAGGAATTTGACGCCTTTTTGACGGAACATGGAATCCAGAACAGGCCGGTTTTCAAAGGAACGCCGGTAGAAAACATCATTCTTCCGAAGCAAGGGCTTGTCTTGAAGTTCGATACCAGGGGCGGCTATCAAAGGCGCTATGGCCCGCAGCCCGAGGAAGGCGGCATGATATTCTCGTCAGTGCAGGTATATGGAGCGGTTAACGACAGCTGCCTTGCACAATATCCAGGCGCTCTGCCTTACGGTCTTTCATTCAAGTCAACACTGGAAGATGCGCTCGGAATCTTCAAGGAGTCAACGGTAAACCACCAATCCGGCCGGAATTGGGTCCATGTGTGGTACGGTTATCGAGGTCATACCCTTGCGCTGTGTTTTTTACCGGACAGCGAAGGGATCTCCTTCCTTGCCCTGTCACGGCTGCTCTCAAGCCGCCCATCCAGCTCGATTGATGGGTGATTCCAGCGCAAGCGGGCCAGGCACGCGCTGCTGCTGAAATCGGTACTGGTGCAACGCGGCCAGCCACCGGCGTCGCGGGCGTTATCCCTGCCGGATAGCAGCGGCAGGGTTCCCGCAAGTAGTCCCGCCCCAGCCCCGATCTGTTAAGCTGCTATTTTGTTCAGAACTATTCGCCCAACCATGGGACAAACCGGTCAGCGCCGCGCCACCATCCTGAAAGCACTTACCGAACACGGGTCGGTACAAGTCAACGAACTCGTGAAGCAGTTGAACGTCTCGGCGGTGACGATCCGCAGTGATCTCAGCGCGCTCGAGGCGCAGGGCCTGGCGAGCCGCAGCCACGGTGGCGCCACGCTGGCGCGCACCCCTCCGACCGAACATACGGTGCCGCAGAAAGATGCCCTCAATCACGAGCAGAAGGAGCGCATCGGCGCCCTCGCTGCGCGCCTGGTGAAGCCGGGCGAGAACATCATCATCGATTCGGGCACCACCACCATCTCGCTGGCGCGCCACCTGCGCGAGGCCCACAACGTGACCGTGATGACGAATGGCCTCAACATCGCCTGGGAATTGGCCGACGCGCCCGGTGTCGACCTGATCCTCACCGGCGGCCTGCTGCGCAAGCAATCGCTGTCGATCCAGGGCTTGCAGGCCGAGGCTTGCCTGCAGGCCTACAGTTTCGACAAGCTGTTCCTCGGCGTCGACGGCTTCGACCTGCAGTTCGGCGTGACCACCCACCACGAGGCCGAAGCGAGCCTGAACCACAAGATGGTGGAGCGCGCCCGGAAAGTCATCGTGCTTGCCGATGCGTCGAAGTTCGGCTGCGTCAGCCTGCATCGCATCGTCCAGCTGGATCGCGTGCACACCGTCATCACCGATGCCGGCATCAGCGCGCAATACCGCGATGGCTTGCTGGATGCCGGCATCGAGCTGCTGATTGCGGAGTAGGGCCGCCAGAACGCATTTGCCGGCGATCGTCCGCACTCACCAACCGAGATCTCCATGCCCCGCCTGATTCCCCTGCTGTTCGCCGCCACCCTCGCACCCCAGGCCCTGGCCGGCCCTGCCGAAGACCTGGTGGGCGCCGCCCGCGCGCAGATCGGCGTCACCCTCAGCTACGATCCCGCTTACCAGCGCATCGCTTACCCGAACGGCGACGTGCCGCGCGAGCGGGGTGTCTGCACCGATGTGGTCATCCGCGCCTATCGCGCCATCGGCATCGACCTGCAGCAGCGCGTGCACGAACAGCTGCGCGCAGCCGGGAAAGCCACCGACCGCAACATCGACCATCGCCGCGTGCCGAACCAGGCCGCCTTCTTCCGCCGTCACGGCACTTCGCTGCCGCCCAGCGCCAAGCCTGGCGACTATCGCCCCGGCGATGTCGTCACATGGCGCCTGCAGGGGGGCCTGAATCATATCGGCATCGTTGCCGACCAGGTGTCGCCGGCCGGCACGCCGCTGGTGATCCACAATATCGGCTCGGGCGCGAAGCTGGAGGATGTCCTGTTTGCCTACCCGGTGACCGGGCACTATCGCTACCTGCCAGCGGCCCGGTAGATCAGGCGCCTTCCGCCTGCAGGCGGCGGCAGAATGCCGCCGTCGCTTCATCGGCCGGGAAGCACGACTCGATGAACACTTCGTCCAGCGTCACGTCGCGGGGCGTGCCGAAGGTCGTGATGGTGGAGAAGAATGCCAGCCGCGTGCCATGGTGACCGAAGCACGTGGTGAGCACCGGCGCCGGTGCCGTGCCCAGCTCCCGATGGCGCCAGTGCGCCGGCACGCCGGGATAGGCAAGCATTTCCTCCAGCAGGCCGGCGGCCCGGGTTTCGGCCCGCGTTTCGGCCCTGGCAGCGGCCACTTCGTTGTGCAGGTAGCGCAGCAGGCTGCCGGCGATCTCTTCCCAGTTCTCCACCGCGCCGCGCAAGTCGGCGGGATCGAAGAACTGGTGCAGCATGTTGGCGTGCCTGCTGTCGCGCCCATCGAGCAGGTAGCGGTTGAGTCGTTTGGCGGCCTGGTTCTCTATCAGGATGTCCCAGTGGCGGTTGCACAGGTAGGCCGGGTAGGGCTCCTGCTGGGCGAGGATGGCATCGACCGCGTAGCGTATCTGCGCCAGCCGGGGTGTATCCAGGCCGCTTTCCGGATACTTCGGCGCGAAACCGCCGGCCATGAACAGCGCATTGCGTTCCCGCAGCGGCACCGCCAGCGATTCGGCGAGCCGCACGATCATTTCGCGGCTCGGCTTCGAGCGGCCGGTTTCCACATAGCTCAGGTGCCGCGCCGAGACATCCGCGTGCAGTGCCAGGTCAAGCTGGGAGAGGCGCCGGAGCAGGCGCCATTCGCGCAGCATCGCGCCGACATCCGCGCCGGCCGCATAACTGATTGATCCGTTTTCCATCCCGCGATCTTAACCAATTGTCCAGCGCTGCTCCATAACCTGCGAGGTTATGGCGGCGCGCAATGCCCGGTCATTGATCGTCGCGCGGCATGGCGCGATGATCCGGTTCCCACCACGCCAAGCCTGAAGGAGCCTTGCATGAACCCATCGAACGAACTCGCCCGCCACTTCGCCGCCCTGCACCGCAAGGGCGAGCCGCTGGTGCTGTACAACGCCTGGGATGCCGGCAGCGCGAAAGCGATCGCCGGCGCCGGAGCAAGGGCGATCGGCACCAGCAGCTGGGCCGTGGCCGCCGCGCATGGCTATGACGATGGCGAGGCGATTCCGCTGGCGCTGGTCGAGCAGGTGCTCGGCCGGATCGCCTGCTCGGTCGCGCTGCCGGTCACCGTCGATATCGAAGGCGGCTACAGCGCCGACCCGCAAGCCTGCGCGCACAACGTGTCCCTCCTGCTCGATCACGGCGTGGCCGGCATCAATGTCGAGGACCGGGTGGTCGGCGGCGCCGGCCTGTACTGCATCGATGCGCAGTGCGAACGCATTGCCGCGATCCGCGCGATGGCCAGCGCACGCGGCGCCGACCTGTTCATCAATGCGCGAACGGACCTGTTCTTCGATGCGCAGGCCCGGCCCGCCGAATTGCTGGACGAAGCAAGGGAGCGAGCGGCCGACTATGCCAGGGCAGGGGCCTCCGGCTTTTTCGTGCCTGGCCTGGTCGACCTGGCGCTGATCGGCGAACTGGCAGCCACCATCGCGCTGCCGCTGAACGTGATGGTCATGCCCGGCATGGCGGACAGCCGCAGCCTTGCCGAAGCGGGCGTCGCGCGCATCAGCCATGGCCCCGCGCCTTACCTGCGGGCGATGGAAGCCACCCGCGCGGCAGCGCAGGCCGTGCTGGCCGGGCAGGAATGAAAAACGGCCCGGGCGCTTGCACGCCCGGGCCGTCGAATGCGGATCAGGGCATCAGTGCGCGTGCGCTCCCGATGCGCCGATGCCGGTTTCCGAACGCACTTCCTGCGCTTCGAAGCCGGCCTTGTCGATGGCGGCGCGCTTGCTCGAGTCGGTGATCGAGAACAGCCAGATGCCGACGAAGCCCGCGGTCATCGAGAACAGCGCCGGCGAGGTGTACGGGAAGATCGCTTCGGCGTTGTGGAACACGTCGACCCACACCGATTTCGACAGCACGGTCAGCGTCACGGCGGTGATCAGCCCGAGGAAGCCGCCAACGGTGGCGCCGCGCGTGGTGCACTTGCTCCACAGGACCGACATGAACAGCACCGGGAAGTTGGCCGAGGCGGCGATGGCGAAGGCCAGCGACACCATGAAGGCCACGTTCTGCTTCTCGAAGACGATGCCCAGCAACACGGCGATGACGCCCAGGACGATCGTGGTGAACTTCGACACGCGCAGTTCGCTGCCCGGCGCCGGCTTGCCTTTCTTGATCACGGTGGCGTACAGGTCGTGCGACACGGCCGACGCGCCGGACAAGGTCAGGCCGGCCACCACCGCCAGGATGGTGGCGAAGGCCACGGCCGAGATGAAGCCCAGGAAGATGTCGCCACCGACGGCGTTCGCCAGGTGCACGGCGGCCATGTTGTTACCGCCCAGCAGGGCGCCGGCGGCATCCTTGAAGACCGGGTTGGTACCGACCAGCACGATCGCGCCGAAGCCGATGATGAACACCAGCACATAGAAGTAGCCGATCCAGGTGGTGGCCCACAGCACGGACTTGCGCGCTTCCTTGGCGCTCGGTACCGTGAAGAAGCGCATCAGGATGTGCGGCAGGCCGGCGGTGCCGAACATCAGCGCCATGCCGAACGAAATGCCGGAAATCGGGTCCTTGATGAAGCCGCCCGGGCCCATGATGGCGTCGCCCTTGGCGTGCACTTCCACGGCCTTGCCGAACAGCGCCGACGGGCTGAAGTCGTACAGGGCCAGCACGGCGAACGCCATGTAGCTGGTGGCGCCCAGCAGCATCACGGCCTTGATGATCTGCACCCAGGTGGTGGCTGTCATGCCGCCGAACAGCACGTACACCATCATCAGCACACCGACCAGCACCACGGCGATCCAGTAGTCCAGGCCGAACAGCAGCTTGATCAGCTGGCCGGCACCGACCATCTGGGCGATCAGGTAGAACAGCACCACGACCAGCGTGCCGGATGCCGCGAACATGCGCACCGGCTTCTGGGCGAAGCGGTAGGCGGCCACGTCGGCGAAGGTGAAGCGGCCCAGGTTGCGCAGGCGCTCGGCCATCAGGAAGGTGAGCACCGGCCAGCCGACCAGGAAGCCGATCGCGTAGATCAGGCCATCGAAGCCGCTGACGAACACGGCGGCGGAAATACCTAGGAAGGACGCGGCCGACATGAAGTCGCCGGCGATCGCCAGGCCGTTCTGGAAGCCGGTGATGCCGCCGCCAGCCGTGTAGAAGTCCGATGCCGAACGGGTGCGCTTGGCGGCCCACTTGGTGATGAACAGCGTCAGCAGCACGAACGCCGCGAACATGGCGATCGCGGTCCAGTTGGTGGCTTGCTTGGTGGCTTCGCCCAGGTCGGGCGCGGCCAGGGCACTGCCGGCCACGGCCAGGCAGGCCAGGGCGGTGGCGCTACGGGTCACGGGGCGGTTCATGCGCGCACCTCTTTCGGTGCGGCATTGGCGGCGCCGGCCGAGGCGGCCTGGCCGGCGGCGGCGTTGGCGTGGATGGCGTCGGTCAGCGCATCGAATTCGCGGTTGGCGCGGCGCACGTAGATGGCCGTGACAGCCACCGTGAACAGGATCACGAACAGCCCGAGCGGCACGCCGCGGGACATCACGCCGTCGCCGATCTTGGCGGCCATGAATTCCTTGTCGAACGCATTCAGCGCAGTGAAACCGTAATAGGCGATCATCACGGCCCAGGTCAGCATCCACCCGTAACGCGAGCGGGTCTTGACCAGTTTCTGGTAATTCGGGTCGGCCTTGACCCGTCGAACCATGTCTTGTTCCATTTTTTGTCTCCAATAATTTTATGAGGCACAGCTTATTAAGATAAGTCGGCTATGGTTGATCCTAAGTACCCTTGCTTACCATATGCTTACGCTATAGAAAATCGATGGTGCCTGGTCTTTTGTGCCGGGCGGTTACAAAAACTGCGGCGTAAGCGGGGGACGGTACCGCCTCCGCCGCGCATGCCTTACCATCGCCATTTCCAGTGACAAGTAGTGATATAAGCAGTAATAACCAGAACGGGAACGACCTCCATGAAAACCATCATCCGCGGCCAGAAAGCCAAGCTGTCCGACCTTGGCCTGGGCGCCGCCTTCAACGTGACGATCGACCTGCCGGCCAGCGGCATGTCGGTCGACCTGTCGTGCTTCGGCCTCGATGCGGCCGGCAAACTGGCCGACGACCGCTACATGATTTTCTTTAACCAGCTGGCCAGTCCCGAAGGGGCGATCCGCGTGAACCTGTCCGGTTCGCGGGCGCAGTTCCAGTTGAACCTGGATGCGCTGCCGGCGGCTGTCGACAAGCTGGTCTTCACCGGCGCGATCGATGGCAACGGCACCATGCGCGGCATCGGCAGCGGCGCCATGGTGCTGGGCGAGGCGGCCACGTTCGCGCTGTCCGGCGCCGACTTCCAGGAAGAAAAGGCCGTGATGCTGGGCGAGCTGTATCGCAAGGATGGCCAGTGGCGCTTCGGTGCCGTGGGCCAGGGCTTCAATGGCGGCCTGTCGGCGCTGCTGGCGCACTTCGGCGGTACCGAGGCTGCCGCTGCGTCCACACCTGCGCCGGCACCCGCGCCAGCACCGGCACCGGCACCTGCACCCAAGGTGTCGCTGTCGAAAGTCACGCTGGAAAAACGCGGCGACAAGGTATCGCTGGCCAAGGGCGCATCGCGCCGCGGCTTTGGCCGCATCCGCGTCAACCTGAACTGGAACCGCAATCCTTCCGGCGTGCAGCCGGAGCAGAAGAGCGGTGGCCTGTTCGGCATGCTCGGTGGCGCCCTGCGGCCAAAAGGCGCCAACGGCGTCGACCTGGACCTGGGCTGCCTGTACGAACTGGCCGACGGCACGCCGGGCGGCGTGCAGGCACTGGGCGACTCGTGGGGCAGCTTCGACAGCCGGCCGTTCATCAAGCTCGATAGCGACGACCGCACCGGCACCAGCACCAATGGCGAGAACCTGTTCATCAACGGCGACCAGTTCGACCAGATCAAGCGCATCCTCGTGTTCACGTTCATCTACCAGGGGGTGCCGAACTGGGCCGCTACCGATGGCGTCGTCACGATCGAGGTGCCGGACAATGCGCCGGTCGAAGTGCGGCTCGACCACGGCGGCGCCGGTGGCATGTGCGCCATCGCGTCGATCGAGAACCGCAACGGCCAGCTGCAGGTTACCAAGCTGGTGGACTACATCGTCTCGGACGGCAAGATGAGCAACCACGAGGCGATGGACCGGAAGTACGGCTTCGGCCTGCGCTGGGCGCGCGGCAGCAAGGGCTAAGCAGCGCCTTTCTCCTCGCCGCCAGTAGCCAATGCTGATAAGCATGATATCCGGCGCCATATAAGCCGGCCGGCTTCTGGCGGTACATTCTCTTCCGCCACTGTCGAATTCGACAGCACTCTTCCTCACGCTGCACACCGGCCGTCACGCCGGTTCAACAACAGCACGGACACCGACACCACGTTGGGACGACGCGCCATGGCCGCCAGGAACGGCCATGCGGGGACGCCTGCGCGCAAGAACCGGAGAGGGCTGGCAGCCCGGCAGGGAGAACTTCTGCATCCAACCACGACAAGGTGCGAGCACAGCACCGTATCACAGCACCATAACAACCCAACATTGGAGACACCATGAACAAAGCACGACTGTCATGCCTGACCGCCGCGATCGCCGCCGCCCTGGCCGCGACCGCCGCGACGGCCGCGCCCTCCGCGCAGGCCAGCCAGCAAAACCAGCAGCAGCAACAGCAGCAGGGCAGCGTGGCGTACCGCGCCGCCGTCCTGCACTTCACCGGCGATCCGTCGGCCACCCAGCAGTCGTACGAGTACTACGAGGATGGCGTGCTGCTGGTGGGCGCGGACGGCAAGGTCAAGGCCATCGGTCCGGCCAGCACCGTGCTGTCGAACCACCAGAACGTGCAGGTGGTCGATTACCGCGGCCGCCTGATCGTGCCGGGCTTCATCGACAGCCATGTGCACTACCCGCAGACGGAAATGATCGGTTCCTTCGGCGAGCAGCTGCTGGAGTGGCTGAACACCTACACCTTCCCCACCGAAAAGCAGTTCGGCAACAAGGACTATGCGAAAGGCGTCGCCAGGACCTTCGTCAACGAACTGGTGAAGAACGGCACCACCACCGCGCTGGTGATGGCGACCGTGCACCCGGAATCGGTCGACGCGCTGTTCGAGGAAGCGGCAAAGCGCAACATGCGCATCATCGCCGGCAAGGTCATGATGGACCGGAACGCGCCCGACTACCTGCTCGATACGGCGCAAACCTCGTATGCCGATTCGAAGACGCTGATCAACCGCTGGCACAAGCGCGGCCGCGCGCTGTATGCCGTCACGCCGCGCTTCGCGCCGACGTCCACGCCGGAACAACTGACCATGGCTGGCAAGCTGCTGCAGGAATACCCGGACGTGTACATGCACACCCACCTGTCCGAGAACAAGGGAGAGATCGCCTGGGTGCAGGAACTGTTCCCGTCGTCCACCGGCTACCTGAACGTGTACGACAGCTTCGGCCTGTCGCGCAAGCGTTCGGTGTATGCGCATGGCGTGCACCTGCGTGACGACGAATTCGCCTCGCTGGCGAAGACCGGCTCGGCCATCGCATTCTGCCCCACCTCGAACCTGTTCCTGGGCAGCGGCCTGTTCGACCTGCAGGCCGCCGAAAAGCATGGCGTGAAAGTGGGCATGGGCACCGACGTGGGCGCCGGCACCAGCTTCTCTGCGCTGCGCACGATGGGCGAGGCCTACAAGGTGATCCAGCTGCACAAGGCCTTCACGGACACCCCGGCCGAGAAGAAGCCGCTGACCGCCCTGAAGTCGTTCTACCTGTCCACGCTCGGCGCGGCCAAGGCACTCGACCTGGACGACCGGATCGGCAGCTTCAAGGCCGGCAACGAGGCCGACTTCGTCGTGCTCAATCCGAACGCCACCGAGCTGCTGAAGTTCCGTTCGGCGCGCGCCACCACGCTGGAAGAAAAACTGTTCGTGCTGCAAACGCTGGGCGACGACCGCACGGTGGAGCGCACCTACATCATGGGCAAGCGGCAGGATGTGGCGGCCAGCGGCAACAAGCGGCAGTAAGGGTTAAGAAGAGGCGGCAAGCGCCAATAAAAGCCGCAAAGACCGGAAATGGCAGTAACGTCGCTAAGTAAAGCGTTACCTGAAACATTGGAAGCGCATGCATTCACCCCAACAGCGAAGGGCAGGGGTCAGGGAGGAGTGCTCGCCGGTAGGCGAGCACTGCTACGCCGGCAAGGAGCGATGCTCCTCGAAACCCCGGCTACGCCCCGCCGGGTCTGACCCCGGAATTTGCACTTGGGGTGAGCTTTTCCAAACAGCGTTTAGGGAATGCCAGCGGATTCGCCGCCATGCCCGGCTACCCGCACGCGGCCTAGGCAGGCTTGCGTGCCGTCTTCTTTGCCGTCGCCGCGTTGTGCGCGATCGCCGCCTTGACGAGCGCCTGCAAGGCGGCGGCATCGATCGTCGTGCCTTCGTGGATATCGATGGCGCGCCGCGTGTTGCCGTCCAGGCTGGAGTTGAACAGGCCGGCCGGATCGGCCAGTGCGGCGCCCTTGGCGAACGTCAGCTTCACGGCTTTCTTGTAGGTTTCGCCGGTGCACAGGATGCCGCCGTGCGACCACACGGGCACATTCCATTTCCATTCTTCGACCACGCCCGGATCGGCCTGGCGGATCACGTCGCGCACGCGGGCCAGCGCGGCGCCGCGCCAGTCCGCCAGTTCATGGATGCGCGCATCGATCAGGTCGGTGGGGGAGGGGGCTGCGGCCGCATCGTTCATGTCATGGTCTCCTTGGCTGGTTGGTTGGACATCGCGCGGCCAATATACGCGTTTCATCGTCCCGGGGCGACAGGCGCCGCTTCGACATTTCCAGTAGTCAATATCGGCGCGCGCGCCCTGGCATTATCGGGTGTGACCTGCATGCCATCCCATACCCAACATGCTTAAAATTGTATACAAAATCTGTTGACAACTTTTTCGCGACTGGGCACCATGACTTCCCATCAAAGCCGCCGGAGAGCGGCACCGAGGCATCCTCGGAAAACCCGTCCAGGCAGTGCGACACCGGAAAGCCCGGATTGCCCTGCCCGCCAAAGCGGGCGCCCGACCCGGGTGCCGGCCGATGCAGACGCTGATCCTGATATGCCCACCCTCGATATTCCCAGCAGGCGCGACGATCTGCAGGCATGCCGAACAGAACGCAAGTTCAACCACAACATCTTGGAGACACAGATGAACAACCTGCTCTACCAGGTGGACGACCGTCCGCCGATGCTCACGACTGTCTTGCTGGCCGCCCAGCACATGCTTGCCGCGCTGGGCGGGATCATCGCCGTGCCCCTGGTGATCGGCGCCGTGCTGAAACTGCCGGCCGACCAGATCGTCGCACTCGTCAACGCGGCGCTGCTCGGTTCCGGCATCGTCACCATCATCCAGTGCAAGGGCGTGGGGCCGGTCGGCATCCGCCTGCCCTGCGTGATGGGTACCAGCTTCGCCTTCGTCGGCGCCGCCATCAGCATCGGCTTCGAGCACGGCGTGCCCGGCATCCTCGGTTCGTCGCTGGCCGGTTCGGCGATCATGATCGTCGGCAGCTTCTTCATGCCGCAGATCCGCAAGCTGTTCCCGCACACCGTCACGGCCGTCGTCGTCACGATGATCGGCCTGTCGCTGGTGCCGGTCGCGATCGACTGGGCCGCCGGCGGCAAGGGCGCCGCCAACTACGCCGCGCCGATCAACCTGGGTATCGCGCTGTTCGTGCTGGTGACCGTGATCGGCCTGGTGCAGTTCGGCAAAGGCATCATCTCCGCCGCCGCCGTCGTGATCGGCATGGCCATCGGCTATGTCGTCTGCCTGGCGCTGGGCCTGGTCGATTTCAGCTCGGTTGCCAAGGCCACCACCTTCGCGCTGCCGCAACCGCTGCAATACGGCATGACCTTCCCGCTCAGCGGCATCCTCGCCATGGGCCTGGCCTACGTGGTCACCATCGTGGAAACCACCGGCACCTTCATGGCGCTGGGCACGGCCACCAACACGAAAGTGCGCGGCAAGCACCTGTGCCGCGGCGTGCTGTGCGATGGCCTGGGTTCCGCCTTCGTGTCCGTGCTGGGCAGCCCGGCCGTGTCGACCTTCGCGCAGAACGTCGGCGTGATCTCGCTGACCGGCGTGGCCAGCCGCCACGTGGTGGCGCTGACCGGCGCGTTCCTGCTGCTGGCCGGCCTGTTCCCGGTACTGGGCGCCGTCGTGGTCACGATTCCCCAGCCGGTGCTGGGCGGTGCGGGCCTGATGATGTTCGCCATGATCCTGGCCGCCGGCGTGCAGATGCTGGCCAGCATGGAGCACAACAAGCGCAACGGCCTGATCATCGCCGTGTCGCTGGGTTGCGGCCTGGCCGTCAGCGCCCGTCCGGAACTGCTGGCGAAGATGCCGGCCATCGTCAGCGAGATCTTCGGTTCGGGCATCAGCACCGGCGCCATCGTCGCCGTGCTGCTGAACCTGGTGCTGCCGGGCCGCGAAGCGGAAGCGCACGACGAGGAGTCCGAAGAACCGCCTCAACCGCTGCTGGTCAAAAACATCGAGGCGGCGTAAGCTTCCTCTCCTGACGCCGCGCGGCCAACGAAAGGCCGCGCGGCATTTTTCGACATTGTTTCCGCGGTGCCGTAGTGCGAACCACTAGCATTGTTTCCGCAGTGTCATACTCCTTGATGGAATCAATGACATGACCAAAACACTGCTGATCAAGAATGCCCGCGTCGTCGTGACGATGGACGACGACCGCCGCGAGATCGACCATGGCGCCATCTTCGTGCGCGGCAACGTCATCGAAGCGGTCGGCGCCACTGCCGACCTGCCGCAAACGGCGGACGAGGTGATCGACGCCACCGGCCATGTCGTCATGCCCGGCCTCGTCAATACCCACCACCACATGTACCAGAGCCTGACGCGCGTGATCCCCGCCGCGCAGAACGGCGAGCTGTTCAACTGGCTGACCAACCTGTACCCGATCTGGGCCAACCTCACCGGCGAGATGGTGCATGTCTCCACGCTCACGGCGATGTCGGAACTGATCCTGTCCGGCTGTACCACCAGCAGCGACCACCTGTACATCTACCCGAACGATTGCCGGCTGGAAGACAGCATCGAGGCCGCGCAGAAGATCGGCATGCGCTTCCATGCCGCGCGCGGCGCGATGAGCGTGGGCCAGTCGAAGGGCGGCCTGCCGCCGGACGCCGTGGTGGAGGAGGAAGCGGCGATCCTGAAGGATACCCAGCGCCTGATCGAAACCTTCCACGATGCCGGCCGCCATGCCATGCAGCGCATCGTGGTGGCGCCGTGCTCGCCGTTTTCCGTATCGCGCGAGCTGATGAAGGAAGCGGCCAGCCTGGCGCGCAGCTACGGCGTGTCGCTGCACACGCACCTGGCGGAAAACGTCAACGACATCGCCTACAGCCGCGAGAAATTCAACATGACGCCGGCCCAGTACGCGGAGGATTGCGGCTGGGTCGGCCACGACGTGTGGCATGCCCACTGCGTGCAGCTGGACGACGACGGCGTGTACATGTTCGGCCGCACCGGCACGGGGATCGCGCACTGCCCGTGCTCGAACATGCGCCTGGCTTCCGGCATCGCGCCGATCCGCAAGATGATCGATGCCGGCGTGCCGGTCGGGCTGGGCGTGGATGGCTGCGCGTCGAACGACGCCGGCCACATGCTGGGCGAGGCGCGCCAGGCGATGCTGCTGCAGCGCGTCGGTTTCGGTCCGGATGCGATGACGGCGCGCCAGGCGCTGGAAATCGCCACGCTGGGCGGCGCGAAGGTGCTGAACCGGGATGACATCGGCGCATTGAAGCCGGGCATGTCGGCCGACATCGTCACCTTCCGGCTCGACCAGATCGGCTTCGCCGGCGCGCTGCACGATCCGGTCGCGGCGCTGGTGTTCTGCACGCCGTCGAACGTCACGCACAGCGTCATCAACGGCAAGGTGGTGGTGCGCGACGGCCAGCTGCAAACGGTCGACCTGCCGGTGGTGATCGAGCGGCACAATGCGCTGGCCAGCGAGCTGGCGCTGAAGACGGGTACGCGCAAAGCCGCCTGAGTCGGGGAGCCGCGAGGGTGAGCACTGGCTCGTGATGCGAAAAGCGGCGCCCGGGGCGCCGCTCGGCTCGTCCAGAAGGTGCTTCCCGGCCGGATTACTTCAGCAACGCCGACACCAGGTCCTTCTCGACCTGGGTACCGCTATCGAAGCGCAGCGCCGCTTCCACGTGGGTGAGGTGATCGAGCATCACCCGCGCCGCCAGGTCGGCGTCGCCGGAGCGCGCGGCGGCGATGAAGTCGGCGTGTTCGTCGGCCGAGCAGGCGGCGTCCCGGTCGGACTGGTACAGCATCGTGATGAGCGAGCTGCGCGCCACCAGTTCATGCAGCATCTCGCGCACCACGTCGTTGCCCACCACTTCGGCCAGCACCACGTGGAAATCGCCCAGCAGGCGCGAGCGCACCTTGTGGTCGCCTTCCAGCGAGCGGCGCTCCGCTTCCAGGTGCTTTTCCAGCTTGCGATAGTCGGCCGCGGTGGCCTTGGCCACGAATTCGCGGGCCAGCGCGCCCTCGATGATGCGCCGCGCGGCAAAGATGTCGCGCGATTCCTTTTCGCTGGGCTGGCTGACGAAGGCGCCCTTGTCCGGCACGATGCGGATCAGCTTGTCCTTGGACAGGATCAGCAGCGCGGCACGGATCTTGGTGCGGCTGACATGGTAGAGGCGTGACAGTGCTTCCTCGCGCAGCTTGGTGCCTGGGGGGAGCTTGCGCGCCGCGATGGCTGAAGCGATATCGTCGGCAATGTCGTTCGAGCTCGCACCGCTGCTCTGCTTTTCTTCTGTGGCTGCGATGGTCGCTGGCATGGAAATCGGACAGTGGATGATCCGCAATCATACATGCGCGCGCATATATTGGCTATCTCGCAAGGTATCTGTTCAGGCGGCTACCGTCATGCTTGCCGCTGCCCGGGCATTCCGCCACTGGCCACTGCCCGGCGCACCCCCCTCCGGCTACCGCGACTTGCCCAGCACATCCTTCCGGAACCAGTCTTCCAGCATCTGTTTCTCGTGGCTGTACTGCTCGTTGTTCCACCGGTTCGAGCCCATCAGGTAATTCGGGTCGGCCAGCTTCGGCTCGCCACTCTTGACCACCTTGCCATCCTGCTCGATGGTGTAGCGGAAATGCATGCGCGGCCAGTCCGCACGGCCCTTCAGCACGCGCACGTCCTGGATCGCCACGCGCGGGAACTGGTCGCCGGCCAGGTCGATGTCGAGGAATTCCACGTTCAGCTGCTGGCCCGCCGGTAATTGCTTCGACAGCAGCTCCAAGTGTTCGCGGAAGTGGATTTCCATCGATTCCCGGTCGGTTGCGAAACGCGGCACATCCGTCATCTTCGCGGTTTCCACATACGTCACCTTGGCACCGGCACTGGCCACGCTGGACGCCGCCAGCAGCACGGCAACGCCTGCCATGCGTATGAATTTCTTCATGATAAAAGTCCTTTTCGATTCGTGTACCGAATATACGCCCATTCCGCCGCGCTTCAATCGCGGCAAAGTACGCGATGTAACACGATGTGACAGCCGCCCGGTACGTTGCTCCCCAGCACACAAAAAACGGTGACAGTCACCATTTTCAGGAAATGTTTCTCGGAAAATGGTGACAGGCTCCAGTCCACCCAAGGGCAAATTCCGGGGTCAGACCCGGCGGGTCTGACCCCAGCCCTTCGCTGTTGGGGTGAATGCATGCGCTTTCAATATGCAGCCTGTCACCGTTTTTCGCGCAACATTTCGGTACGGTGGCGGTGCTGGTGCACCAGCCGGAGAAGCCGGCCGCACCGCTTTGACGCGGCAAGGGCCCTGGGCATGGCGAAACGCTGGAAAAGTTGTTGGCACGAAAATCGCATAACGATCGATGGATAACAACGTCCGGGGAGGAGCATGACACTGCAGCAATTGCGCGACTTCGTGGCCGTCATCGAGCACGGCGGCTATCGGGCGGCGTCGCGGGCGCTGCGCGTATCCCAGGCCGCGCTGACGAAAAGCGTGCTCAAGCTCGAGGCCGCGCACGGCGTGGAGCTGGTGCTGCGCCTGCAATCGGGCGTCCTGCTAACGGAGCCGGGGCGGCAACTGCTCAGCTACGCGCGGGCCATCCTGCGCGACGTCGACGATGCGATGGCCATGCTCGATGCGAAACGGCTGGCCGAGCGCATCACGGTCGTGGTCGGCGCCAGCCTCGATCCGGCGCTCACCCTGGTGCCCCGTGTTGCCGAGGATTTCAAGCGCCGCAACCAGCACGCCAACGTGCATATCCAGCAGGGCGCGCCGGGCGACCTGGTGGACATGCTGCGCGAAGGGCGCCTGGACCTTGTCGTGTCCGAGCTGCCCGGCGGGCTGAACACCGGTAACCTGTGCGTCGAACCGATCTACCGCGAAGCGCTGTTCATCGCCTGCCGCGGCGGCCCGGCGGATGCGGCCGATGGCGCCGCGCTGGCCGAGCGGCCCTGGCTGGTGCTCGGCGAGACCAACAGTGCCAGGCACCCGCAGGATGCGCTGCGCGAGGTGTTCGCGCGCTGGGGCTGGCGCATGCCGGCCACGGTGTACTCGTCCAGTTCGCTGATCGCGGCGCTCGACCAGGTCGCCGGCACCGATACCTGCTGCCTGCTGCCCGAGCGCGTCTTCAGCCACCCGGTCGCGGCGCGGCGCATCCACAAGATGTCGGTGGCGGGCCAGCCGGTGGCCGAGCGCGAAGTGGCCATCATCACCAAGGGTTCGCGCCAGCCGCATGGCGGCGTGGCCGAATTCGTGTCGATGACGAAGTCGCTGGCGCGCATCCGCGATCTCGCCTTCGCCTGAACGCGCGCCGCCTTCAAGGCTGGCGCAGCTTGCGCACGTCGCCGGCGGTCACGGCCGGCGCGTCCGGCTTGTCGAACGACTGGCGCACATAGGTCGCCACGGCGGCGATCTGCTCGTCGTTCATCATGCCGGCGAACGCGGGCATGCCCCGGTAGCCGTTGGCCACGCGGTAAACGATGTATTCCGGGCTCTGCACCAGCGGGTTGCCGGCCAGCTTCGGATAGAAGCCGGCGCCGCGCGCGCCTTCGCCCTTGGCCATGTGGCAGCCCTGGCAGCTGGCCGCATACAGCGCCTTGCCATCCTTTTGCGCGAACACATAGCCGCTCGACATCTGCGGCACGTCGGCCGCGCCGGCGGCCGATGCGTACAGGGCAGCCGTCAGAATCAGTTTTTTCATGCCGCTTTCCCCGTGGTGGCCCTGGCTTTCGCGTGCAGCCGGGTGATCGCATCGTGCGCCGACAGCACGGCGCCTTCCTGCCAGCCGCCGATGAACGAGGCGTGCTCGCCCGCCAGCACGAGGCGGTTATCGATCGCGCACAGCTTGTCGTAGTGCTGCGCGCGCGCCTGCTCGGTCCACATGGCCAGGCAGCCGTTGATCCAAGGTACCCGGTGCCAGCCGACGGTGATGCCGTTGTCGAATTCCTTTTCATACTGGGCGTGGATCTGCCCGCCCTGGCGCACCACTTCGCGCAGCCGCTCTTCCGTGTCCATCGCGGAAAATTCAAAGGCGTTCGGGCCGAACATGTAGGCGCCCAGCAGCACGGCCGGCCCCCTGGCCTGGAAGTTCGACGGCGGGTAGCAGATCCGGCCGATCGGCTGGTCGGTATACGAAATGCCGCCATAGATGCCTTCGTCCTGCTCCCAGAAGCGGCGCCTGAACTGCAGGCCCGCCTTGAACGCCGCCGCGTAGGGCACGGCGCCGATCGCGGCCAGCAGGTCCGGCCCGGCCGTGACGTCCACCTGGCTCAGGATCGACAGCGGAATCGTGCACACGCACCAGTCGCCCTTCACCTGGCGGATGCCCTGGCCCGGATGGCGCGCATCTTCCACCGTCACGGTCACGCCGCGCGCATCCTGGTCGATTTTCGTGACCTTCGCGTGGAACTGCACGTGCTGCCTGACCTGGCGGTACAGCGCCAGCGCGATCTGGTCCATGCCGTGTTTCGGCTGGAAAATGCTGCTCTGGAATTCATACTGGTGTGCGACGGCCAGGTGTTCCCACAGGCCGGAGTGGATCAGCGTGGCGCGGTCGCCAGGTGCCGAATACTGCGCGCGGGGCATCAGGCCGCCGCCCGGCGCCACGTCGAAGCCGCGCCGGTCACTGGAGGGAAAGCCTTTCGCATACAGCTTGTCCTTGTTCAGGCCGCCGAACGACGCCAGCGATTCGAGCAGCTTGTCTTTCTCCTCGGCGGTGATGTCGCCATCGAGCCGCCCCGCATTGGCGGCCTTGGCCAGCAGTTCGGCCACGTGGCCGTGGTAGTCGGCCTGCACGGTGCGGTAGCGTTGCGGCTGGCCGCCGAACGCGGCCGTGCTGTGCAGGTAGGCGTTGTAGTTCACCTGGATGAACGGTTCGAGCGGCACGTTCAGGCGCCGGGCGTAGTCGAGCATGGCGTGGTGGTGGTAGGGAATCCGCCACGGGCCGGGATTCACGTATTCCCCCTTGGCGAAGTGGCACACCTGCTCGG
The DNA here is from genome assembly GCF_027856995.1 of Pseudoduganella sp. SL102. Lineage (NCBI taxonomy): Bacteria > Pseudomonadati > Pseudomonadota > Betaproteobacteria > Burkholderiales > Oxalobacteraceae > Pseudoduganella > Pseudoduganella sp. SL102. The sequence goes on along the minus strand of NZ_CP115554.1, from coordinate 6,667,509 downwards.
CACCGCCCAGTTCGGTATACCGGTCGCCGCCGCGGATCGACCAGCTGCGCCCGCCGGCACGCCCGTTGTATTCGAGAACCGTGACCTGGTAGCCGGCGTTGCGCAATTCGTAGGCGGCCGACAGGCCCGCCATGCCGGCGCCCAGCACCAGCACATGGCTGCCCTTCGGCGCCCCATCCAGGCGCAACGGCCCGGAAAACGTCGACGGCTGCGCAAAGCCCAGCGAGGCCATGCCGTGGTACATCGCCGCGCCGCCCAGCGTCTTGCCCAGCATCGCCAGCACCTGCCGCCGGCTGGCGCCCCGTCCTGAAGTGTCTTGCATCGTGCCCCTTCCATCGATGAATGCAACGGCTTCATCGTCGGGCACCGGCGCCGGCGCGTCGATCACGCGGCGGTGTTTGCGATTCCATTCCGGAATCACCCGCTCCCCCATCGGGGGAGTGCGGAACGGTCGTGGTAGCGCTACAGTGGGCGGGTTGGTTCACCCAATGCCGCAGCGCTGATGTTGCCATGCCATCGACACTTCCCAACCACCCCGAGGAGTCCCATCGTGCGTATGTCCCTCTCCCACAAGGCCGTTGCTGTCGCTTCACTGATCCTCGCCACGTCCGCCAACGCGGGCATTACCGCCTACACCACCCAGGCGGAGTACCTGGCCGCCACCGGCACGACCGGTGTCGACACGTTCAACGACCTGGCGCTGCTGAATTACCCGACTCCCGCGCCGCGCCAGGCGGGCGGGTTCGGCTACACGGTCACGGCCGGCGCCGCCGCCCCGGAATACTGGGGCGCCACCGATGACGGCGTGGACTGGTGGATGTCCACCGGCTACAGCCACAATCCGCTGACCTTCGATGGCTTCGGCCCGGACATCGCCGGCGCCGGCGGCTACTTCTTCGGCTCCTGGTACAACGGCACCTCGATGCCGATCGACGCGATCCAGCTGACCGCGACCGACAGCACCGGAGCCACGTTGACATGGACCATCGACGCGCCGGACGTGGACTCGTTCGTCGGTTTCGTATCGGACGGCCACCTGACCTCGCTGACGGTCTGGAAAGACAATATTCCGGACAGCTTCGTCACCGTCAACGACCTGCACCTGTCGGTGGCCGCCGTGCCTGAACCGGCCACTTACGGCATGCTGCTCGGCGGGCTTGGTTTGCTGGGCCTGGCGGCCCGGCGGCGCACCGGGCGGTAAGAAGCCCCGCGGCTCAGCGCTTGGTGGGCACGAAGCGCAGCAGGAACACGGTCACGCCCAGGCCGATCGCCGCCAGCAGCGCCACCAGCGCGGGGATGTGCGCCACGCGCGTGAACGAATAGCCCATCGACCCCCACATGAACAGCAGGATCACGACCTTGCCGCGCAGCGGCAGGCCGCGGCCGTCTTCCCAGTCGCGCAGGTATTTGCCGAACAGCGGGTTGGTGCGCAGCCAGTTGTGCGCCCGCACCGAGCTGCGCGCGAAGCAGGCCGAGGCCAGCAGCAGGAACGGCGTGGTCGGCAGCAGCGGCAGGAAGGCGCCGAGCACGGCGAGTATCACGGCCAGCGTGCCGATCACCTTCAGCAGGAATTTCATGGGTCGATTCATGGAGGCATCGTACCATTCGCATGCAACAGGCAAGCCAGCTTGTGCAACAGGCAATCCGGAACCATAATTCCTGCCCTCCGATCCGGCACGGATCGCAACCACGACAGGAAAACATGTTTCGCAACTCTCTCGCCGCCGCCGCGCTGGCGCTGGCCGCATCGTCCGCCTGCGCCGGCCCGGCCGGCCTGTATGCCGGCGTCAATGCCGGCGCCACCCATTTCAGCGACCTGGACGGCAACAAGTCCCACTTCGGCGCCTTCGCCGGCTACGGTTTCAACCAGGGTCTCGCGTTCGAAGCCGGTTACCGCCAGCATGGCGAATGGCATTACTACGGCACCGGCGTCAAACTGAAGGAGACCCAATTCTCCCTGGTCGGTTCGACGCCGCTGAGCCGCAACCTTGACCTGTTCGCCCGCGTGGGCTACGGCTACGGCCGGTTCGAGGCCGACCGCGCGGGCTACCCCGGCGAGGGCCATGTCGACACAGGCATCTTCGGCGTGGGCCTGGGCTACCACGTCACGGGCAACCTGTCCGCCCGCGTCGAACTGCAAAAGCCGGGAAGCGACATCGCCAGCGCCACCGCCAGCCTGCTCTGGAAGTTCTGATCCAGCCGGTGTGAGCCGTATCGAAGCAAGAGGGCGCTGTTTGCAACAGCGCCCTTTTTCCATCCCATGCCGCCGCGAACGGTCTTTATTCGCGCTTCATCTCGCGGTATCGGCGCGCTTCCCGGGGCATCCCAACCGTGTTGGGCCATTTCCCGTATTGCCATTACTATCATTGTCGGTTCGCGCCCCGGCCACGAGCCCGCCTGTGCGCAGCGAACCTTCCCCGGCCATACCCCACCGCCAAAGGATGCCAACACATGGATGATATCGACACGACCCGGCGCGACCTGCTCATCGCCGGCGCACTGACCGCCACGGCCGCCGCCGTGCCCACGGTAGCGGGCGCGCAGCCCGCTGCCGCCACAGCCACCGGATCGGCCCAGCCGCAAACCCCGGTTTCCTCGAAAGTCACGCTGAAGGTGAACGGCCAGCAGCACAGCGTGGCCGTCGATACCCGCACCACATTGCTCGACCTGCTGCGCGAACAGCTGCACCTGACCGGCACCAAGAAAGGCTGCGACCAGGGCCAGTGCGGCGCCTGCACGGTGATCGCCGACGGCCGCCGCATCAATTCCTGCCTGTCGCTGGCAGTGATGCATGAGAATGCCGAGATCACCACCATCGAGGGCCTCGGCACGCCCGAGAAGATGCACCCGATGCAGGCGGCGTTCGTCAAGCACGACGGCTACCAGTGCGGCTACTGTACCCCCGGCCAGATCTGTTCGGCCGTCTCGGTGCTCGATGAAATCAGGAAGGGCATCCCGAGCCACGTGACCGCCGACCTGACCAAACGCCCGCCGCTGACGGAACTGGAAATCCGCGAACGGATGAGTGGCAACATCTGTCGCTGCGGCGCCTATTCGAACATCGTCGACGCGATCGTCGAAGTGTCCGGGAGGCCCGCATGAAAGTCTTCACCTATGAAAAGGCGCGCACCCCCGCAGAGGCGGCGGCCGCCGCCGCGCGCGTACCCGGCGCCCGCTTCATCGCCGGCGGCACCAACCTGCTGGACCTGATGAAGCTGGAAATCGAGACGCCGCCGCACCTGGTGGATGTCAATGGCCTGGACCTCGACAAGATCGAGCCGACCCGCGACGGCGGCCTGCGCGTCGGCGCGCTGGTGCGCAATACCGACCTGGCCGCGGATGAACGGGTGCGCCGCGATTACGGCGTGCTGTCGCGCGCGCTGCTGGCCGGCGCCTCGGCCCAGCTGCGTAACAAAGCTACTACCGCAGGCAACCTGCTGCAGCGCACGCGCTGCCCGTACTTCTACGATACGGCGCAGGCGTGCAACAAGCGCGATCCGGGCAGCGGCTGTTCCGCGATCGGCGGTTTCACGCGGCACCACGCGATCGTCGGCACGAGCGACGCCTGCATCGCCACGCACCCGAGCGACATGGCGGTGGCGATGGCGGCGCTGGAAGCCAGCGTAGAAACCGTGCAGCCGAACGGCGCTACGCGCACCATCCCGATCGCCGATTTCCACAAGCTGCCGGGCAACACGCCGCACATCGAACATGTGCTGCAGCCCGGCGAGCTGATTACCGCGGTAACGCTACCTAAGCCGGTCGGCGGGCGGCAGCTGTACCACAAGGTGCGCGACCGCGCGTCGTATGCGTTCGCGCTGGTGTCGGTAGCCGCCATCGTGCAGCCGGATGGTACCGGCCGCGTGGCCGTGGGCGGCGTGGCCCACAAGCCGTGGCGCGTGCCGGCGGCGGACCAGAGCCTGCCGCGCGGCGGCCGCGCAGTGGCCGAGCAATTGCTGGCCGGCGCCAAGCCGATGCACGACAACGCCTTCAAGGTGCCCCTCGTCCAGCGCACGATCGACGCCGTGCTGGCGGAAGCAAAGAAAGGATGATGCGATGAAGTTCACCACTCCCGCCACCACCAACCCGATCGACCAGCTGAAGGTGGTCGGCAAGCCCGTCGACCGTATCGACGGGCCGTACAAGACCACCGGCACTGCGCGCTATGCCTACGAGCGGCACGACGTGGCGCCGAATGCCGCCTACGGCTACGTGGTCGGCGCCACGGTCGCCAAGGGCATCATCACGGCGATCGACAGCGCCGCCGCGCGGCGCGCGCCCGGCGTGATCGCCATCGTCACCCACGAAAACGCCGGCAAGCTGGAAAAGGGCGACTACAACACCGCCAAGCTGCTGGCCGGACCGCAGGTCGAGCATTACCACCAGGCCGTCGCGCTGGTGGTGGCCGAAACGTTCGAACAGGCGCGCGCCGCCGCTTCCCTCGTCAAGGTCGAGTATTCGCCGATCAAGGGCGAGTACGACCTGGCCAAGGCGAAGGACTCGGCCAAGGTGCCGAAGAAGGAAGAAGACCCGGAAAGCAGTGCCGGCAATTTCCAGGGCGCCTTCGACAGCGCGCCGGTGAAACTGGACGCCACCTACACCACGCCGGACCAGACGCACGCGATGATGGAGCCGCATGCCTCCGTGGCGGCGTGGCAGGGCGACAAGCTCACCGTGTGGACCTCGAACCAGATGATCGACTGGGGCAAGGGCGACATGGCGAAGACCCTCGGCATCGCCAAGGACAAGGTGCGGCTGGTATCGCCTTATATCGGCGGCGGTTTCGGCGGCAAGCTGTTCCTGCGCGCCGAGGCGCTGCTGGCCGCGCTGGGCGCGAAGCAGGCGGGCCGCCCCGTGAAGGTGGCGCTGCAGCGGGCGCTGATGATCAACAACACCACGCACCGCCCGGCCACCATCCAGCGCATCCGCATCGGCGCCACGCGCGAGGGGCGCATCACGGCGATCGCCCATGAAAGCTGGTCCGGCGACCTGCCGGGCGGCAAACCGGAAACGGCCGTCAACCAGACCCGCCTGCTGTACGCTGGGCCGCACCGGATGACGCGGATGAAGCTCGCCGTGCTCGACCTGCCGGAAGGGAACGCGATGCGCGCGCCCGGCGAGGCGCCGGGCATGATGGCGCTGGAAATCGCCGTCGACGAACTGGCCGAGAAGCTCAAGATGGACCCGGTCACGCTGCGCATCGTCAACGACACCACGGTCGATCCGGAAAAGCGCACCCGCAAGTTTTCCCAGCGGCGCTATGTGGAATGCCTGCGCACCGGCGCCGAGCGGTTCGGCTGGAACAAGCGCAATCCGCAACCGGCCCAGGTGCGCGAAGGGCGCTGGCTGATCGGCCAGGGCGTGGCGTCGGCCTTCCGCAACAACCTGGTGCAGAAGTCCGCGGCGCGCGTGCGGCTCGATGGCAAGGGCATCGTCACCGTGGAAACCGACATGACCGATATCGGCACCGGCAGCTATACGATCATCGCGCAGACCGCGGCCGAGATGATGGGCGTGGGGCTCGACCAGGTGGTGGTGAAGCTGGGCGATTCCGATTTCCCCGTGTCGGCCGGCTCGGGCGGGCAGTGGGGCGGCAACAGTTCCACGGCGGGCGTGTACGCGGCCTGCGTGAAACTGCGCGAAGCGGTGGCGAAGAAGCTGGGCCTGGCCGTGGACGCCGAATTCGCCGACGGCACCGTGCGCGCCGGCGGCAAGTCCGTGCCGTTGCGCGAGGCGGCGGCCGGTGGCGAGCTGGTGGCCGAGGACAAGATGGAGTACGGCGACCTGGACAAGAAATTCCAGCAATCCACGTTCGGCGCCCACTTCGTCGAAGTCGCGGTCGATGCCTACACCGGCGAGGTGCGCATCCGGCGCATGCTGGCCGTGTGCGCGGCCGGCCGCATCCTGAACCCCAAATCGGCACGCAGCCAGGTGATCGGCGCCATGACGATGGGGGCCGGCGCCGCGCTGATGGAGGAGCTGGCGGTGGACAAGCGCATCGGCTTCTTCGTCAACCACGACCTGGCCACCTACGAGGTGCCGGTGCATGCCGACATCCCGCACCAGGAAGTGATCTTCCTCGACGAGACCGACCCCATGTCGTCGCCGATGAAGGCCAAGGGCGTGGGCGAGCTGGGCATCTGCGGCGTGGCGGCGGCGATCGCGAATGCCGTCTACAACGCCACCGGGGTGCGTATCCGGGAGTATCCGGTCACGCTGGACAAGCTGATCGACAAGCTGCCGCAGGTGGCATAGCACGCGGCCCAACCGTCGCGGGGGCGCAGCTGATTTCATGGCAACATCGTGGGTCGCGCGGGCGGGTTTACCGCGCTTCCCCACTATCGCCATGAAAGGATCTTCATGAAGCTGTTCGCCACCTTGCTGCTGCTGTCCGCCACCACCTTCGCCCATGCGCAGGACGCGCAGAACCAGCAAGCCATCGATGAAGCGAAACAGGCCGCCACCGAGTGGCTGGCCCTGGTGGACGCCGGCCAGTACAAGGCTTCCTGGGAACAGGCCGGCGAGCCGCTGCGCAAGTCGGTCGCGGTCGCGCAGTGGGAGCAGGCCGGCCGCGCCGTGCGCATGCCGGTCGGCGCCTTCCAGGAGCGCACGCTGGCATCGTCCACCTACACCACCACGCTGCCGGGCGCACCGCAGGGCCAGTACGTGGTACTGCAATACACCACGCGTTTCGCCGATCGCGCCAACGCCGTGGAAACGGTGATCCCGTCGCGGGAAGCCGACGGCAAGTGGCGCGTGTCGGGGTATTTCCTCAAGTAACCCGCCCGGCCGGCCCGCAAAAACGGGGGCTCAAAAAACGGTGGCAGGCTCCATTTTCAAAAAACGGTGACAGGCTCCATTTTTGCGGAAATGTTTCGAAAATAATCGGACCCTGTCACCGGTTTTCTTTTGTCGTCGTTCTGGCGGTCGTTCGCGGCGCTGCATCGCCTTCGAAGGTGTGGTTGAGCAGCCACAGGCGTGCGTCGCATGGCCGGGATTTTTGGCACAGTCGGAACACTGCATTGTAAAAATGAAAACATGTTCCGCCTGGCCCTTCCCACGGTTGTCCTGCCGCTAGCCTGCCTGCCGTCCAGCGCCGCCGCGCAGGTGGTGCAGCAGAGCGCATTGCGGCCGGCCGGGGTGCAGGCCGCGACGATCTTCAGCCTGTGGAATTTCACGCTGGCGCTGTGCACCGTGGTGTTCGCGGCGATCGTGCTGGCGCTGTGCGTGGCGCTGTGGCGGGCACACAACGCAGGGCGGGCGGCGGGCGCCTCGCCGGGCCTGGCACCGGACCTGGCGCCCGACCTCGCACCCTTGCAGCAGCCCGAGCACCGCGTGCACCGCGCGGTGCTGTGGGGCACGGCGATCGCCACCGTGGGCCTCGTGATGCTGCTGGTGGCGGACGTGTGGACCGGCCGCATGCTGGCCCGCCTGCCGATGAACGAAGCCGTGAAGGTGGAACTGACCGGCCACCAGTTCTGGTGGGAAGTGCGCTATCCGGAAGAAGGCGTGACCACCGCCAACGAACTGCATGTGCCGGTCGGCCGGCCGGTCGTCGTCACGCTGAAAAGCCGCGACGTGATCCACACGCTGTGGGTGCCGAACCTGGCCGGCAAGCGCGACATGATCCCCGGCCGCACCACGACGATCGCCCTGCGCGCCGACCAGCCCGGCGTCTATCGCGCCCAATGCGCCGAATTCTGCGGCTTGCAGCACGCGCTGATGGCGTTGCCGGTGACGGCCGTGGCGCCCGCGCAGTTCGCCCAGTGGGCGCAGGCACGCGGCAGGGCCGCGCCGGAGCCGGCCACCGACAGCCGGCGCCTGGGCCGCGAGGTCTTCGTGCGCGCCGCCTGCGCCGCCTGCCACACGGTAGCGGGGACGATGGCCAACGGCACGCTGGGGCCGGACCTGACGCACCTGGCCAGCCGGCCCACGCTGGCCGCCGGCATGCTGCCCAACGACCGCGCCAACCTGCAGGCGTGGATCGTCGACCCGCACCGCTTCAAGCTGGGCGCGAACATGCCGCCCAGCCCGCTGCCGGCGCGCGACATGCATGCGCTGCTCGATTACCTGGAGAGCCTGGAATGAGCCGCCCCGAGGTTGCCGCCCCCGCCGAGCCTGCCGCCCCCGCCGTGGTGCTGGAACAGACGTGGCGCGACCCGCCCGGACTGTGGGGCTGGCTGAGCGCCGTCAACCACAAGACCATCGCCGCGCGCTTCCTCTACGCCGCGTTCGCGTTTTTCGTCCTCGGCGGCATACTCGCGCTGCTGATGCGGCTGCAGCTGGCGCGGCCCGACAGCCGGCTGATCGGCCCGGACCTGTACAACCAGCTGTTCACGATGCACGGCACCACGATGATGTTCCTGTTCGCCGTGCCGGTCATGCAGGCCATCGGCATCTGGCTGCTGCCGCTGATGCTGGGCACCCGCACCGTCGCCTTCCCGCGCATGAACGCGTTTGCATTCTGGATCTTCCTGTTCGGCGGCGTGATGCTGTTCGCGGCATTCCTGATCGGCATGGGGCCGGACGCCGGCTGGTTCGCCTACGTGCCGCTGGCGAACGCCGACTACTCGCCCGGCAAGCGGATCGACATCTGGGCGCAGATGATCACCTTCACCGAGACCGCGGCGCTGATGGAAGCCATCGTCATCATCGTCACGATCTTCAAGATGCGCGCACCGGGCATGACGCTGGACCGCATGCCGCTGTTCGCCTGGGCCATGCTGGTCACCTCGTTCATCGTGCTGTTCGCGATGCCGGCCGTGATGCTGGCCAGTACCGCGCTGATCACCGACCGGCTGGTCGACACCCATTTCTACGATCCGGAACTGGGCGGCGACGCGCTGCTGTGGCAGCACCTGTTCTGGTTCTTCGGCCACCCCGAGGTGTACCTGATCTTCATTCCGCCGCTGGGCGTGATCTCGGCCATCATCGCCACGTTCTCGCGGCGCCCGATGGTGGGCTACCGGGCCATGGTGCTGTCGCTGATCGCCACCGGCTTCCTGTCGTTCGGCCTGTGGGTGCACCACATGTTCGCCACCAGCCTGCCGGAACTGGGCAAGACATTCTTCACCGCCGCCAGCCTGATGATCGCGATCCCCACGGCGGTGCAGATCTTCTGCTGGCTCGCCACGCTGTGGACCGGGCGCCTGGTGCTGCGTACCCCGCTGCTGTTCGTGCTGGCATTCTTCGTGATCCTGCTGGCGGGCGGCCTCACCGGGCTGATGCTCGCCTCGGTGTCGCTCGATACGCAGCTGCACGACACGTACTTCGTCGTCGCCCACCTGCATTACGTGCTGATGGGCGGCGCCGTCTTCCCGCTGTTCGGCGCGTTCTACTACTGGTACCCGAAGTTCACCGGCCGCATGATGAGCGAGAAGCTGGGCAAGTGGCAGTTCTGGCTGTTCTTCACCGGCTTCAACGTGACCTTCTTCCCGATGCATATCGTGGGCCTGGAAGGCATGCCACGCCGGGTGTACACGTACCCGGACGGCATGGGCTGGAACACCATCAACCTGGGCGTCACCATTGGCGCGTTCATGATCGCCACCAGCGTGCTGCTGTTCATCGTCAACGCATGGCGCAGCCGGCAGCGGGGCGCGCTGGCCGGCGCCGATCCGTGGGGCGCGGGCACGCTGGAATGGCGCGCCGCGTCGCCGCCGCCGGCCGCCAATTTCGACGTGCTGCCGGTAGTGCACGGCCGCTATCCATTGTGGCAGCCGGCCGCGCTGCCGGACCGGGTGGCCGGCATCGATCCGGGCTTGCGCGAAGTGCTGCTGACGAGCGTGACCGCGGCCGAGCCGGACCACCGGATGCTGATGCCGTCGCCATCGCCCTGGCCCTTCGTCACGGCGCTGGCCACCACGGTGTTCTTCGTCGCCTCGATCTTCACGCCATGGGCCGTGGTGTGGGCCACGCTGCCGGTGGCGATCACCGCCACGTTGTGGTTCTGGCCGCGGCGCAGTGAAAGCGAGCAGCGCCATCAGCGCGAGGTGCGGCCATGACGGGGCCGGGGAAGAACGGCGAGGAAGAGGAGCGCTGCCTGCACGTCGGCCACCTGCCCACCTTCGCGTTCGGCCACCGCAGCCCCATGTGGTGGGGCACGCTGGGGCTGGTGGCGATCGAGTCGACCGTGTTCGCGCTGGTCATCGTCACCTACTTCTACCTGCGCGGCCTGGCCGATGCGTGGCCGCTGTCGGGCAGCCCGCCGCCGGACCTGCTGTGGGGCACGCTCAATACGGCCGTGCTGCTGCTCAGCATGATCCCCAACGAAATGGCCCGGCGCGCCGCGGAACGGCTGGACCTGCGGCGCGTGCGCACCAGCCTGATCTGGTGCATGGCGTTCTCCGTCGCCTTCCTTGCCGTGCGCGCGCTGGAGTTCACGGCGCTCAACTGCGCATGGGACGACGATGCCTACGGCTCCGTCGTGTGGATGATGATGGGCCTGCACACGCTGCACCTGGTCACGGACATGTGGGATTCCGGCGTGCTGGCGGTGCTGATGCACACCGGGCCGATCGACGGCAAGCGCTTCGTCGACGTCAGCGAAAATGCCGGCTACTGGTATTTCGTGGTGGGCAGCTGGCTGCCGATCTATGCCACTGTGTACTTCGGGGCGAGGATGTGATGGGTGTGGGCGGGAGATGCTGTTCAACCCCACATCAGAAACGGGGGTCAGACCCGCCGGGTCCGACCCCGGGGTTTGCCTTGGGGGTTGCAATCTTGCTGGTGGCTCCTTTGCCTGGTCATGCGCACATCGTGTCGAAAGCGCAGCCAGAAGCACTCCGCTGGGGCGCGGACTGGTGGGTGCTGGCCTGCCTGGCCCTGTCGCTGCTGCTGTACGCGGCCGGGCTGGCGAAACTGTGGCCGCGGCTGGGGCAGGGCAGGGGACCGGCGCTGGGCCGCGCCGCGTATTTCGGCACCGGCTGGCTGGCCATGGCGGCGGCGCTGGCCTCGCCGCTCGATCCGGCCGGTGCCATGCTGTTCGCGGCCCACATGGTGCAGCACGAGCTGCTGATGATCGTGGCCGCGCCGCTGCTGGTGCTGGGCCGGCCGTTCGGGCCGTGGCTGTGGGCGCTGCCGGCCGCCTGGCGCCGCGCCATCGGCCACGGCGTGCACTGGCGGCCTTGGGCGGTAACCTGGCAAGCCATCACGCGGCCGATGTCCGCCTGGCTGATCCACTTCGCCGCGCTGTGGGTATGGCATGCGCCGGCCCTGTTCCAGCTGGCGCTGCGCGACGACACCGTGCATGCGTGGCAGCACGCCAGCTTCCTGTTCCCGGCGCTGCTGTTCTGGTGGGCGGTACTGGGCGCGCGCGGCCCGGCGCCGGGCGCGGCGATGCTGTACCTGTTCACGACGATGATGCACACCGGTGCGCTCGGCGCGCTGTTCGCGCTGTCGGGCACTGTCTGGTATCCGGCCTATGGCGACGGGCCGCTGGCCTTCGGCCTGATGCCGCTGGAAGACCAGCAGCTGGGCGGCCTGGTGATGTGGATCCCGGGCGGGCTGGCCTACGTGATCGCGGGCCTGGCGCTGTGCCTGCGCTGGCTGGCGCCGGTCAAAAATACTTGGACAGGTAGTTCACCCCGGAGTCCGGGAAAACCGTGACCACGCGGCCGGACAGCTTCGGCAGCAGGCGCGCGATGCCGGCCGCCACGCAGCCGGACGAGCCGCCCGCCAGGATGCCTTCCTCGCGCGCCAGGCGGTGGCACCAGGCAACGGCGTCGTCGTCGGGTACCTGGATCACGTCGTCCACCACGTCCGCGTCGAACGTGCCGGATGGCGCGCGCTTGCCCACGCCCTCGATGACGGAGCCGAATTCGCCGTCGGCCACCGCGCCCGTCACCGCCGCCCGGTACGACGAGTGCAGCGGTTCGACGCCGATCACCGTGATGCGCCGGTCGCGTTCCTTCAGGAAGCGGCCGATGCCGGAAATGGTGCCGCCCGAGCCGATGCCGCACACGAAGCAGTCGATCCGCCCATCGAGCTGGAACCACAGTTCGGGCGCCGTGTCGGTGTAGTGGGCTTGCCGGTTCAGGGCCGAGCGGTACTGGTCGAGGTGGAAGGCGCCATGCTCGGCGGCGATGCGTTCGGCCATGCTGTGGTAGCTGGCTTCGTGCGCCTCGGGCACGTCCGACGCGCACATGTGCACCTCGGCGCCGTAGGCTTCGATGCGGCGCATCTTTTCCCTGCTGGTGCGGTCCGGCAGCGTGACATCGCAGCGCAGCCCGCGCACCGCGGCCGCCATCGCCAGCGCTGCGCCGGTATTGCCGGACGAGCTTTCCACCACGTGTTCCACGCCGGCCGGCAGGTAGCGCAGCATGTAGCGCACCATCCTGTCCTTGATGCTGCCGCCCGGGTTCATGAACTCGAGCTTGGCCACGATGTCATGGCCATGGAACAGCCGTTCCAGGCGCACCACCGGCGTGTTGCCGATGGCATCGAGGACGGAACCGTGGACCTGCGACGTACGTTCGGAAACCGACATGCTTGCACCCTGCAATTTTTTCCTATGAGAAATTTTAACATCGATGCCTTGCCGGCAGCGCGCGCCTGGGCGAAAAACAGATATGCAAGTACCCGCCACGCATAACGCCGCGATGGCGGGGGGCCGGGCGCAATCCGCCGCAATCCAGCCGCAATCCAGCCGCAAACCCGGTGGCGAACCCGGCCGGGAAAGCTGCGTTAAAATGGCCGGTTTCGGCAATACTCGAGGTAAGCGCAATGAAATGGGCCCTGGTTGGTTTCTACGTCCTGTCCGTGCTGCACATCCACTTCCGCGGCAAGGTGCGCCTGCCGATCGGCCGCCAGCTGTTCGACCACTCGTCGTTCATGGCACCCATCAACATCTTCATGCACTTCTTTTCGCGCGTTCCGTCCACGCCGTACCTGCCCGTGGCGGACTTCAAGGAACTGGCGCCGCTGCAGGAGAACTGGCAGGTGATCCGGGAAGAGGCGGAGAACCTGATCCGCCTGCAAAAGATCAAGGCGTCGGAAAAGAATGACGATGCCGGCTTCAACTCCTTCTTCAAGGCGGGCTGGAAGCGCTTCTACCTGAAGTGGTACAACGCCAGCCACCCGTCGGCGGCCGAGCTGTGCCCGAAGACGCATGCGCTGCTGCAGGGCATCCCGTCGGTGAAGGCGGCCATGTTCGCGGAACTGCCGCCGGGCGGCAAGCTCAACCCGCACCGCGACCCGTTCGCCGGTTCGCTGCGCTACCACCTGGGCCTGGCCACGCCGAACGACGACCGCTGCTTCATCGACGTCGACGGCGTGCGCCACAGCTGGCGCGACGGCCAGGGCGTGATGTTCGACGAAACCTACATCCACTGGGCCATCAACGGCAGCGAGAGCGACCGCATCATCCTGTTCTGCGACGTGGAACGCCCGATGCGCTTCCGCTGGGCACAGGCCGTCAACCGCTTCCTGGGCCGCACGATGATGACGGCCGCCGCGTCGCCGAACGAGACGGGCGACCAGGTGGGCATGGTGTCGAAGCTGTTCCGCGTTTCCCATTACGCCGGCATCTACCGCCGCCGCTACAAGGCGTGGAACAAGACGGCGTACAAGCTCACCAAGGTGGCGCTGATAGTCGGGCTGGGCGCGCTGATTTATTACATTTGAGGTTGGCGGGTTTGGGGCTCAAGCAGAACCCCAAATGCAGACCCCGGGGTCAGACCCGGCGGGTCTGACCCCAGCCCTTCGCTGTTGGGGTGAATGCATGCGCTTTCAATGTAACCCCGGTTTTTTGGCTGAGTTGCGATGACGCTGGCAAAAACCGGGGTCCCCTTGGTCGACGCGGACGACTGTGAAATGCGGCACTGACTGGCGGGGACAGACCCCTGTAGTTCACCCGCCGCGGATCAGGGTCCCCCGCCCAGCACCTTGTCCGGCGTCATCGGCGTACTGCGCAGCCGCTTGCCGGTGGCGTGCCAGATGGCGTTGCTGACCGCGGCGGCCACGCCGACGAGGCCGATCTCGCCCACGCCCTTGGCGCCCAGCCGGCTGACGATCCGGTCGTCCTCTTCCACGAAGATCACGTCCATCGCATGGATGTCGGCATTCACCGGCACGTGGTATTCCGCGTAGTTGTGGTTCATGAAGCGGCCCAGCCGGTGGTCGGCGTACGACTCCTCGTGCAGCGCCTGGCTGATGCCCCACACGATGCCGCCGGTGATCTGGCTGGTCGCCGTCTTCGTGTTCATGATGCGGCCGGCGGCGATGGCGCTCGTCACGCGCGTCACGCGCACCATGCCGGTCTGCTCGTCGACGCGCACTTCCACGAACACGGCGGAGTGCACCAGGCGGCGGAACTTGCGCTGCTTGAGCATGTTCGGCAGCATCAGGTATTTTTCTTCCAGCCGGACCAGGCCGCTGTCGTTCATCAGGGCCGTCAGCGGCACCGCCGTCTCGTGCCGCTCCTTCAGGCGCAGCATGCCGCCGGCGAATTCCACGGCCTTGAACTTCACATCGGCGAACGGCGAGCCGCGCTGCTTTTGCGCATGCTTGAACAGGGTCTTCTGCAGCTTTTCGCACACCCCGGCCACCGCGGAACCCACCGTGGTCACGTGCGACGAGCCACCCTCGATCGGCGCCACCGGCAGCGTGGAGTCGCCCAGCTGGAACGTCACGTCTTCCAGCGGCAGGCCCATGGCCTCGGCGGCGATCATCGCCATCACGGTATAGGTGCCGGTACCGATGTCGGTGGCGGCGCTGGACACCACCAGCTTGCCGTCGGCATGCAGCACCGCGCTGGCGCGGGCGAACATCTGCATCGCATCCCACACGCCGGTCGCCATGCCCCAGCCGACCCACTCGGTGCCTTCCTTGCGTGAGCGCGGTTCCAGCGGCCGCCGGTCCCAGCCGAAGCGCCGGGCGCCCAGCTCGTAGCAGGCGCGCAGCTCCTTGCTGGAGTAGGGCTTGTCCTCGATCGGCACGCGATCGGCGTAGTTCTTCAGGCGCAGCGCCAGCGGATCCATCTTCAGCGCATAGGCCAGTTCGTCCATCGCCACTTCGAGCGCATGCACGCCGTGCGCCGCGCCCGGGGCGCGCATGTCGATCGGCGTGTACTGGTCGAGCTTCACCAGCTTGTAGTCGAGCTTGATGTTGTCGCAGGCGTACAGCAGGCCCGACCAGTTGACCACCACCTCCACGTAGTCCTCGATCGGCGAGGTTTCCGCGATGGCCTGGTGCCAGATGGCGCGCAGCGTGCCATCGCGCTCGGCCGCCAGCTTCACGCGCTGCACGGTTTCGGGCCGGTGGCCGAAGGTGAACATCTGCTGGCGCGTCAGCACCACCCGCACCGAGCGCTTCAGGTGCAGCGCCGCCATCACGGCCAGCGTGAGCTGGTACTGCGGCCGCAGGCCGGAACCGAACGCGCCGCCCACGTAGGTATTGCGCACGGTGACCTTGTTTTTCGGCAGGCCGAACACGTGCGACACGTACCAGCGGCTGTTCTGCGAACTCTGCGTCTTGTCATGGATGATGAGGTGGCCGTCGTCGCCGCGGATCACGGTGGAGGCGAACAGCTCCATCGGATTGTGGTGTTCCACGCCGCTGTAGAACTCCGCGTCGATCTTCACGGGGGCGGCATCGAAGGCCGCGTCGGTATCGCCTTTCTCGTCCGGCGGCGGCTCGTAGCCGGCCTTCAGCGGCTTCGGTTTGTAGGCGCGATCCAGGTTGGCCGACAGCTTGGTGCCATGCGGTTCCTCGTCGATTTCGAACGTCACCAGCGATGCCGCATAGCGGGCCGCCTCGAACGTTTCCGCCACCACCAGCGCCAGCGGCTGGCCGCTGTACATCACATGGTTGTCGTACAGCGGGCGGAAGGGCGAGCCGGCCGGCGCCGTCATGTCCTTGTAGGCGATATCGAAGGAGCGGATCTTCGGGCGGTTCAGGTGGGTCAGCACCTCGACCACGCCCTCGACCGCCAGCGCGGCGCGCGTGTCGATCGACACGATGGTGCCCTTGGCGGCCGGCGAGCTGACCACCACGCCGTACGCCAGGTCCGGCGCCGCGTGTTCGGCCGCGTATTTCGCCTGGCCCGTCACCTTGGCGCGGCCATCCACCCGCGATACCGGCGTGCCGGTGCGCACCGGGCCGGTGCCGCGGTCCGCCACGGGTGCCTGCAATGCTTCGATCAGGTCCGTCATCGATCTTCCCCTTTCCGCATGCCCTGGTTCGTTACCGTTCCCTGGCTGGCCACGTGCAGGGCGCGCACGATGGCGTTGCGGGCCAGCGGAATCTTGAAGTCGTTGGCGCCGCGGCCCACGGCGCCGTGCAGCAGCGCATCGGCGACGCGGCCGAAGGCTTCCTCGCCCGGCGCGGCGCCGGCCAGCAGCTGCTCCGCTTCGGGCAGGCGCCATGGCTTGTGGGCCACGCCGCCCAGTGCGATACGCGCCTCGGCGATGGTGCCGTCTTCACCGATGTCCAGCGCCGCGGCCACCGATACCAGCGCGAACGCATACGAGAGCCGCTCGCGCAGCTTCAGGTAGGCCGAGTGGCGCACGAACTGCGCGGCATCCGGCAGCGCAATCCCGGTGATCAGCTCGTCGGGAGCCAGCGTGGTGTCGATGTCCGGCCGGTCGCCGGGCAGCCGGTGGAAATCGGCGAACGGGATCTCGCGCTTGCCGCGCACCGAATGCACGTGCACCACCGCTTCCAGTGCGGCCAGCGCCACGCACATGTCGGATGGGTGGGTGGCGATGCAGTGCTCGCTGGCGCCCAGGATGGCGTGCTGGCGCGTGATGCCGCCGTTGGCGGAGCAGCCGCTGCCGGGCGTGCGCTTGTTGCAGGGCGTGGCCACGTCGTAGAAATACCAGCAGCGCGTGCGCTGCAGCAGGTTGCCGGCATTGCTGGCCATGTTGCGCAATTGCGGGGAGGCGCCCGCCAGGATGGCGGCCGACAGCAGCGGGTAGCGCTGCTCGACCAGCGGGTGGTAGGCGGTATCGGCGTTGCGGGCCAGGGCACCCAGCAGCAGGCCGCCGTCCGGGCTTTCCTCGATGGCGTCCAGCGGCAGGCGGTTGATGTCGACCAGGTGCGGCGCGATCGTCACGCCTTCCTTCATCAGGTCGAGCAGGTTGGTGCCGCCGGCCACGAAACGGCTCTCGTGTTGATTGGCGGCGCCCGTGTTGGTGGCGGCATTGGCGGCGATGGCCTGCAGCGCGCCTTCCACTGTGGCGGGGCGGTCGTAGGCGAACGGATTCATGCCGGCACCGTCCCGATGATGACGGGGCCTTCGGCATTCTCGCTGTCCGGCGGCACGCCGGCCACCTGGGACACGGCGCGCAGGATCTGCGGATAGGCGCCGCAGCGGCAGATGTTCCCGCTCATCAGCTCGCGCACCTCGGCCGAACAGCTCGCCCGGCCTTCGTTGACCAGGCCCACCGCGGAACAGATCTGGCCGGGCGTGCAGTAGCCGCACTGGAAGGCATCGTGCTCGATGAAAGCCTGCTGCATCGGATGCAGGGCGTCGCCATCGGCCAGGCCTTCGATCGTGGTGACCTCGCGGCCATCGTTCATCACGGCCAGCGTCAGGCAGGCATTGATGCGGCGGCCGTCGACGAGCACCGTGCAGGCGCCGCACTGGCCGTGGTCGCAGCCTTTCTTGGTGCCCGTCAACCCCATCCGGTCGCGCAGCAAGTCGAGCAGGGTGACCCAGGCTTCAATGTTCATCGTGTGCTGTTGCCCGTTGACGGTGATCGTCAGCGGACAGCGCGGGGGAGCTCCCATGGCAAGGCCCTTTCCAGTAGGTTCATGACAAACGAAAAGGTAGCGCGCACACCGGCCGCCTTGCGTGCGCGCACACACAGATGGTGGTTACCTGAAGGAGGAACGGCGCTGGACAGCGCCAAAGAAAAAGCCCGCAGTTTGCACTGCGGGCCGAGGGTACAACGAGGTGTTCTTGATGTTATTCCGGGACTCCAGCGGAGCTGGAGCGTTGAAATCTGTTAATGATATTAAACAAGCTTTTGCAGAATTTCAAGAAAGAAATACGCTATTCGCCTGGGAAATGTCACATTCATGCAACGTTGCCGGCGTTCCCTTTGCCCCGGCGGCGCCATGCAGCGGTGCCCAGCACGGCCAGGCCAGCCACGGTCATCGGCAACACATGCGGCTCAGGTACCGGGGCCGCCACGTCGCGCCCGAAGAACACCACGTTGGAGAAGCCGGGAACCTGGCCGCCGCCATTCAGCCATTCGATCTGCCAGGTACCGTTCAGCGTCTGGCCGGCCGCCACGGCCTGGTCATCGAACAGGAAGGCGGTGCTGGCCTTGGAAGCGTGGATCGCCACCGTCAGGTCGAGCACGGCGTTCCTGCTGCCGGTATTGGTGATCGTCCAGGTACCGCTGGTGCCGCCCGCGCCCGTGAACGTGAAGTCGAACAGGTCCGAGGAATCGACCAGCCTGGTCCTGGCTTCCTGCGTGCCCAGCACTTCCCAGTCGTTCGTGCCGAACACGTTCGCGAAGCCGGCCGTATTGCCGCCGTACTGCATCGGATTGATGGTGGAGAAGGCCAGTTTGTCGGCGTCGAACTTGTCCAGCTTGACATCGTCCACGCTGGCCTTGCCGATCTTCGGTCCCTTGACCACCTGCTTGCTGTCGTTGGCAGCGTGTGCAACCGTGCCAGCCGCCAGGGCGCACAGCAGCAGCGCTTTCGTCATCGTCGAATGATTCATAGATTCCTTGAAGAGGGGATCTGTCGGGGCAGGGAGCAGATGTGAGAAGGTGGCGCGTCTTGGGCCATGCGTCGCAGCGTACCGATAGTCTTGCCGAATTTCAACAAAGCATTACGAGTTCTTGCCAAGAAATTATCGAAATGTGGTAATCCGGGCACGCCATACAGCGTGGCTCCCCGGACTTCGCATGCGTGGCATGCTGGAAGCCACGCGGTGCCGGCCCGCCGGACCTGCGCCTGTCTTCATCCAGTGGAAGGAGTCGGCCATGCAATGGTTTCGTGACCTGAAGATCGCCCGCAAGCTGCTGCTTGCCTTCGCGGTGGTGCAATTGCTGATGCTGCTGCTCGGTATCGCCTGCCTGCAGTCGATGTCGAGCATTAACAAAGCTTCCGATGACCTGGCGGAAAACTGGCTGCCCAGCGTGCGCGCGGTGATGCAGGTGCGTACCGACGTGGGCGACCTGCGGCGCCAGGAACTGGCTTTCCTGCTCACTGACGATGCGCAGGAAAAGAGCCGTATCGCCCAGCAGATGGAGACGGTGCTGGCGGCTGCGCGCGCGAACGTGGCCAGCTATGAAAAGCTGATCTCCAGTCCCGAGGAACGGGCGCTGTTCGACAGTTTCCGGGGCAATTGGCAATCCTTCCTCACCGAGCATGGCAACCTGATGGCGCTCGGCCGCGCCGGGCGCGTCGACGAGGCGCGGGCGATCGCCAACGGTGCCGCGTCGCGCCTGCTGCGAGACATCAATGGCACGCTGGACAAGCTCGTGCAGCTGAACGTGGCGGGCGGCGACCGGGCCAGCGCGGCGGCCACCCAGCTGTACCAGAGCACCCGCGGCTGGACGATCGCCCTGCTGGCCGGCGCCGTCACGGCCGGCATCGCACTGGCGCTGTGGGTGGCCGGCATCGTCGCGAAGCCGCTGCGCGAGGCGGTCGACGTGGCGCGCACGGTGGCCGGCGGCGATCTCACGCGGCAGATCGTGGTGCGTTCGCGCGACGAGACGGGTGAATTGATGATGGCTTTGAAGGACATGATGGCCAGCCTGCAAAGCCTGGTGGCGCAAGTGCGTGCCGGCACGGAGACCATCTCCACCGCGTCCGGCCAGATCGCGGCAGGCAACCAGGACCTGTCATCGCGCACCGAGCAGCAGGCCAGCTCGCTGGAAGAAACGGCGTCGTCGATGGAACAGCTGACGTCGACCGTGCGCCAGAACGCCGACAATGCGCGGCAGGCCAACGGGCTGGCGCAATCGGCTTCCGGCATCGCCGTGCGCGGCGGGCAGGTGGTGGGCGAAGTGGTCGGCACGATGGCCTCCATCAACGCGGCGTCGCAGCGGATCGTCGAGATCATCGGCACCATCGACAGCATCGCCTTCCAGACCAATATCCTGGCGCTGAACGCCGCCGTGGAAGCGGCCCGCGCCGGCGAGCAGGGCAGGGGCTTCGCCGTCGTCGCTTCCGAAGTGCGCAGCCTGGCGCACCGCTCGGCCGCCGCCGCGAAGGACATCAAGCAGCTGATCGGCGATTCGGTCGCCAGGGTCGATGCCGGCTCGCGCCTGGTCGACGAAGCCGGCAACACGATGCGCGAGATCGTCACCAGCATCGCGCGCGTGTCGGAGATCGTCAGCGAGATCACCGCCGCCAGCAACGAACAGAGCGCCGGCATCGAGCAGGTCAACGAGGCGGTGGTGCAGATGGACCAGGCCACGCAGCAGAATGCCGCGCTGGTCGAGGAGTCGGCGGCGGCGGCCGAGGCGATGCAGCAGCAGGCCGCGCGGCTGGCCGAACTGGTCGCCACGTTCCGCGTCAACGCCGATGCGATGGCCGGGGTTGCCGCGCAGGCGGTGGTGACGCCGGCGCGCGCCGCGGCCGCACGGCCCATGCTGCCGCGCGCGGCAAGCAAGGATGCCTGGGAGGCGTATTAGCGGTATCGGCGTGGCGGACGTGCGGGTACGCCGTGTATCAGCGTGCAGACGTACCGGTCACCGTGGCGCGCCGAACCGTGGCAACCGCTCCAGCGTGATCACGCGGGGATCGTGGTACACCTTGCGCTTGTGCGCGTTGGTGTTGTAGTACTCGCCGGTCCAGAAATTCTCCCTGGCGGTCACGCCGGCCGGGGTGTCCCGGTCGTTCCATGTCATGAACCACAGCCACCACGCCCCGTCGGCGGCGATCTTGTCCGGATCGGGAATGTAGCTGTTTTCGCTGAGCGCCACCGGTTTGTTGTCGGCCGTGGTCTTGCGGGCCTTCAGGTAAGTCCGCGCCTGCGACCCGTAGGTCTTGTTGTCG
The DNA here is from genome assembly GCF_027856995.1 of Pseudoduganella sp. SL102. NCBI lineage: Bacteria > Pseudomonadati > Pseudomonadota > Betaproteobacteria > Burkholderiales > Oxalobacteraceae > Pseudoduganella > Pseudoduganella sp. SL102. Next base: position 6,646,545 of record NZ_CP115554.1, on the reverse strand, counting down.
GTATCGTCGTAGATGTCCCAGCTGATGATGTCGACCACGTCGTCGCCCGGATACCAGGCCGGGTCCTGGCCGTTCCAGACCCAGATCAGGTTGTGCAAGCCATGCACGTTGACCAGCCGGTCGTACATGTGCCGCCACAGCAGGATGTTCGCATAGGCCTGCGGCACCCCGTCGGTGCGCTGCCGGCCCCACCAGAACCAGCCATCCCCGTCATTGCCCGAGGCTTCATGCAACGGCCGCCACAGCACGGTCACGCCGGCGCCGGCCAGTTTCTTCAATTCCGCGGCGACCAGGTCGATGCCGTCGTCGATCTGGCGCAGGGCCGGGCTGTTCCTGTCCAGCGTCCCCTGCGCGACAGGGATCGTGAAGGAAGTGTTCTTGCCCGCGTCGGGCTCGCGTGCATAGAAGTTGGCCCGGTCGGCCGATGCCGTGCGCAGCAGGGAAGGGTCGCGCCAGTGCCAGGTGAAGGTCACCAGGCCGCCCCGCCTGGCCCAGTCGATCGCTTCCTCGGTCTGGCGCTGGCCGTCCACGCGGCCGGTCATCCCGTAGTTCATGAAATCGTAGCCCATCAGCGCCGGATACCTGCCGGTGTCGGCATGGACCCGTTCGGCCATGTCGATCGCATCCTTCCACGTCAGGTCGGATTGTCCGGCGATGATGGCGCGGCCCCAGGTGCCGCGCAGCCAGGCGTAGGTTTCGCGGGTGGTCCGGTCGGCCTGCGCGTCCACCGGGGTGGGGCGGCCGGAGCCGGCCGGCAGGCTGTCGCGGCTGGCCGGGCAAAAGCTGCGCGCGATGCAGTAGGCGCCCTGTTCGAAGCCCCAGCCGTCGCCGCGCGCGCACAGGGCCCAGGCCTTGCCGTTCACGGTGCAGGTCTCGGGGGCGGCGGTTGCCGCCGGGGTGGCGCCGGCAAAACCGGCCCATCCGGCCAGGGCCGACATGGCGTGAAGCATCCATAAACGCGGGCGCGCGGTACGAAACATGGTGTGTGATCCTGTGGTGGCGGGCGCCCACCTGGAGGGCACCGGTGCCGCACTGTAGCGGCGCGCAGGGGGCGCGGCAATGGCGGTGCCCGGCAGGGGGCCGTGTTTCGTCCTGTTTAGTGAAGGCGCTGCGAAGTTGGCCTCAAGCGTCGGCGCCCGATGCCACCACGCCGTTCCGCCCCTGCTCCTTGGCGCGCAGCACTGCCTCGTCGGCGCGCCGCACCAGTTCGGCCGAGGCCTCGGACGTCGGCTGCATCGCCGCGACGCCGATACTGACGGTCAGCTTGCCCAGCGGGGACTTGCCGTGCGGGATATCGAGCGCAGCCACCTCGGCGCAGATCGCCTGCGCTTCCTTCAGCGCGGCGGCGCCATCGCCCGCGGCCCACAGCAGGGCGAACTCGCCGCCGCTGTGGCGCGCCACGAAATCGGTGGTGCGCCGGCCGTGGCGCTTCAGCACGCCGGCCACGGCGCGCAGCACGTCGTCGCCTGCGGCGTGGCCGTATTCGTGGTTGTATTCCCGCAGCCAGTCCGGATTGACCAGGGCCAGCGACAGCACCTGGCCGGTGCGGGCGGCCCGGCGCCATTCGGCATCGAGCCGGGCGCCGAAATCGCGCGGGTTCGACAGGCCGGTCAGCCCGTCCGTGGTCGCCTGCGCCGCCAGCTTCAGGTGCGATTCCTCCAGCGCGGCGGTGCGCGCCCGCACCAGGTCTTCCAGCAAGCGGTTGACGCCCTTGAGCTGGCGTACGCGCCAGTGCCAGACGGCCCACAGCAGTGCCAGCACCAGCAGCACGGCCAGCGCGCGGAACCACCAGGTTTCCCAGAACGGCGGCGTGATCGTCACCGCCAGCGTGACCGGCTCGGGGCTCCACTGGCCGCGGTGGTTGGCCGCCTTCACGCGGAATACGTAGCGCCCCGGATCGAGATTGGTGTAGGTGGCGGCGCGGCGCGTGGCGTCCGTCTCGATCCAGTCGCGGTCGAACCCTTCCAGCTGGTACGCGTAGCGGTTCAGCGCCGGTTCCGTGTAGTGAAGGGCGGCGAACTCGATCGAGAAGGCCGGCGCGCGCGACGACAGTGTCAGCACACGCGGCGTGGTCACCGTGCCGTCCAGTGTCACGCCCGCGTGCGGGCCCGGCTCGGCCAGCGAGCGGTTGTAGACCTTGATGTCGGTGATCGCCAGCTGCGGCGGCACGGACTGGCTGCGCACCTCGCGCGGCGAGACCGCCGTCAGGCCATGCACGCCGCCGAAGTACAGGATGCCGTCCGGCCCGGGCGTCGACGAGTTGACGGTGAAGCCGTCGGTCATGCCGTCGGCCGCCGTGTACAGCGTGGACTTCGCGGTGGCCGGATCGACGCGGAACAGGCCGATGATCGTGCTGACCCACAGCTGGTCGTCCAGGTCGCTGCGGATCGACAGGATCTTGGCGCCGCGGGTCGCTTCGGCATACGAGCGGAACGTGATGTTCTCGCCCGACTGCACCACCTGCTGCAAGCCTTTCGCGGTGCCGATCCAGATACGGCCCAGCGAATCCTCGTGCAGCGAGGAGACGTTGTCGTCGGCCAGGCCGGCGGGGCTGCCGCCGCGGTGGGTGAAATGGCGGAACTTGCCGGTCTTCGGGTCGAGCAGGTCGAGGCCGCCGCCATTCCACTCCGAGCCCATCCATACCCGGCCGGCGCGGTCTTCCAGCACCGACGAGGTACCGTTGACGGCGCGGCTGGCCGGGTCGGCCGGATCGTTCTGGAACATGCGGTGCTGGCCGGTGGCCGGTTCATAGCGGATCAGGCTGTTGCCGGTGGCGAGCCACAGGATGCCGCCGCGTCCCGGCGCGATGGCATTGATGTAATCGCTGGCCGGGTTGCCGAAGTGGATGGTCTTGAAAGGGCCGGCCGGATTGTCCAGGCGGTTCAGGCCATTCGACGTGCCGACCCACAGGGGACCGTCGGCTTCCTGGTACAGGCTGTAGACGATGTTTTGCGACAGCGAGCCCGGCTGGCGCGGATCGGAGGTATGGCGCCGCACCACGGCGTTGGCGGCCGGGTCGAACAGGCTGATGCCGACGTTGCCGCCCAGCCAGAGCTTGCCGCCCGGCGCGCGCGCCACCGTCAGCACGGCGGTATTGGCCGCGTTATTGGATGTGTTGATGGGGGCAATACCGGTGGCGAAGCCGGCCCCGCCCGCGCCGGGATCGAATTGCTGCGGCACATAGCGGGTGAATCCTGTGCTGTTCAGGTTGACGAGGCCGATGCCGTCGGTAAAGGTGGCCACCCACAGCATGCCGCCACGGTCCTGCAGCATCGCCCGCGTGCTGTCGCCCGGCAGTGAATACTGGTCGTTCGGCGTGTGGCGGTATTGGGTGAACGTGCCGGCCGCCACGTTCCAGCGCAGCAGGCCGGCGGACAGCGTGGTTGCCCACAGCGTGCCGGTGCGGTCGATATAGAAGCTGGTCACGCGGCTGTTCGGTGCGGGCACGTGCTGGCGCGTGCTCCAGTCGCTCTTGCCATCCCAGCGCAGGACACCGCTCTCGGTGCCGATCCACAGCGCGCCGTCGCCATCGAACTGCAGCGCGCGCACGATGTTGGTGCGCGGATCGGTCTGCCCGGCCGGGTCGACGTGGTGGTGCACGAATTCGCTGCCGCCGGGCGGCAGGTAATCGAGCCCGCCCGGCCAGGTGGCCACCCACAAACCGCCTTTCGCATCGCGCGCCAGGGCGTTGACGTCGTTGCTGGCCAGGCTGCCCGGGCGCTGCGCGTCGTGCTGGTGGACCGTGAACTTGCCGGTGGCCGGATCGAAGTGCTGCAGGCCGCCCCAGCTGGCCAGCCACATGCCGTCCTTGCCGTCCGAAATGATCTGCTTGATGATGCCCCGGTTCGCCGAGCTTGCGCCCTTTGGCCCCTGTGGCGCCACGTACACGGTGAAATCGTTGCTGGCCGGGTTGAACAGCGCCAGGCCGTTCTGCGTGCCGGCCCAGATTCGGCCCTGGCGGTCTTCGTGGAGCGTGGAGACCCGGTCGTGCGGCAGGCTTTTCGGGTCGCCTGCCCGGTTCTGGTAGCGCACCGCCTGGTAGCCGTTGTAGCGGTACAGGCCATTCACATGGGTGCCGATCCACATGAAGCCCTGGCGATCCTGCAGCAGCGACAGCATCGACGGTTCGTCGTTGCCGAGCGGCCCCAGCTTCTTGAAGCGCAAGGTCGGCGGGGCGCCGGTGTCGGCCAGCGCCGCGGCCGGGGGCAGGGAAGCCAGCACCAGGAGTACCGTGAATGCTGTCATTGCGGCGGCCCGCAGCGGCCGCGCCAGGAAGAAGAGATGAGCGCGCATCCGGCGATTATGCCAGCAATCGTTTTCCCTTTATGCAATAAAATGCCGCCCTGTACGGCTAATCTGTGCGTATCCCGCTTGAAACAGGTATTATTCGAGGTTGGCCATTCCACCCTTGACGGGGTTGGTATTCCAGCCTTGGCGTGGTTGGCCGTTCAGCCTCAGCGCGGTTGGCCTCCCGGCCTCAGCGGGGTTGGCAGTCCCGGTTACAGCAGTAGTTATTTATCGGAAAGCATGGTCGTACGACCAATCATTTATGTCTGACATCGAAACAACCGCCCAGCCTGAGGCGCCCGCCCAGGTGCGTTTCTCCGACTTCGGCCTCTCTCCCGACATCCAGCGCGCCCTCACCGAACAGGGCTACGAACACCCGACGCCGATCCAGGCGCAGGCGATCCCGGTGGTGTTGCAGGGACGCGACGTGATGGGAGCGGCCCAGACCGGTACCGGTAAAACCGCCGGCTTTTCGCTGCCCATCATCCAGCTGCTGCTGGCGCACGCCAACGCGAGCATGAGCCCGGCGCGCCACCCGGTGCGCGCGCTGATCCTCGCGCCGACCCGCGAGCTGGCCGTGCAGGTGGCGGAGAATGTCGCGAATTATTGCAAGCACACGCCGCTGCGTTCGACCGTGGTGTACGGCGGCGTCGACATCAAGCCGCAGGCCGCGATCATGCGCGGCGGCGTCGAGATCGTGATCGCCACGCCGGGCCGCCTGCTGGACCACGTGGAACAGAAGAACATCTCGCTGTCGCAGGTGCAGATGCTGGTGATGGATGAAGCGGACCGCATGCTCGACATGGGCTTCCTGCCGGACCTGCAGCGCATCATCAACCTGCTGCCCAAGCAGCGCCAGAACCTGATGTTCTCGGCCACCTTCTCGGCCGAGATCAAGAAGCTGGCGGCGACCTTCCTGAGCAACCCGGTCACCATCGAAGTCGCGCGCAGCAATGCCACGGCCGACAAGGTGACCCAGGTGGTCTACAAGGTCACCGAGGAAAACAAGCGCGACGCCGTCGCCCATATCCTGCGCCAGCGCGAGCTGAAGCAGGTGATCGTCTTCTCGAATACGAAGATCGGCGCCTCGCGCCTGGCGCGCGGCCTGGAACAGGAAGGCATGAAGGCTTCCGCGATCCACGGCGACAAGACGCAGCAGGAACGCATGGCCGCGCTGGAAGCGTTCAAGCGCGGTGAAGTGGACGTGCTGGTGGCCACCGACGTGGCGGCGCGCGGCCTCGACATCTCCGACCTGCCGTGCGTGATCAACTACGACCTGCCGTACAACGCGGAAGACTACGTGCACCGCATTGGCCGCACCGGCCGCGCCGGCGCCTCGGGCGATGCGATCTCGATCTATTCGGACAAGGACGAGCGCCTGCTGGCCGATATCGAGAAGCTGATCAAGCAGAATATCAAGCGCGGCGAGCTGGAAGGCTTCCGCCCCGGCGCCCGTGCCAGCGAAGAGCGTAGCGGCAGCGACCGCCGGCCGCCGCGCCGCACCGCCGAAGGCGAACGCCCGCAGGGCAGCGGCTATGCCGGTTCCGCCAACGGCGGCTATGCCGGCAATGGCCGCCCCGGCGCCGACCGCGGTCCGCGCCCGTCCGGCCCGCGCCGCGACAAGGTCGACCCGTGGTTCCTGAAGCCGTACGAGCCGAGCCGCCCCAACACCGCCTCGACCACCACCACGCCTTCGTCATCCGCGCCGTCGAAACCGAAGCCCCGGCTGGCCGCGCTGCTCGGCGGCCTGCGCAAGGAATGAATCGCGCGGCCCAGGCAACGGTCCCGTTGCCTGGGCCGTTCGCGGCACCGGTATAATCCGGCAATCTTCCTTTCTTGCCACGCCTCGCCTGGAGCACGCCAGTGTTCGACCTTGCCAACCGGCGCATCGCGGTGCTCGTCCCCTGCTTCAACGAAGCGGCGACCATCGTTGCCATCGTCCGTGATTTCCAGGCCTGCCTGCCGGGGGCGACCATCTACGTATTCGATAACAATTCCACGGACGATACCGCCCGCATCGCCGGGGCGGCCGGCGCCACGGTGCGCTCCGTGGCGCTGCAGGGCAAGGGCAATGTCATCCGCCGCATGTTCGCCGATGTCGATGCCGACCTGTATGTGATGGTCGATGGCGATGCCACCTACGACGCAAGCGCGGCGCCGCTGATGGTGCGCAAGCTGCTGGAAGAGGGGCTCGACATGGTGGTCGGCAAACGCTGTTCGGACGAACAGGATGCCTACCGCGCCGGCCACCGCTTCGGCAACCGGCTGCTGACCAGTTTCGTGGCGGCCCTGTTCGGTGACCGGTTCTCCGACATGCTGTCCGGCTATCGCGTGTTTTCGCGCCGTTACGTCAAGTCGTTCGCCGCGCATTCTTCCGGCTTTGAAACGGAGACCGAGTTGACCGTGCATGCGCTGCAATTGCGCATGCCGGTCGGCGAATTGCCCACGGTGTACAAGTCGCGTCCGGAAGGCTCGCTCAGCAAGCTGCATACCTACCGCGACGGGGCCCGCATCCTGTTCATGATCGTCCGGCTGTTCAAGAACGAGCGGCCGCTGCATTTCTTCGGCATCGGCGCCCTGGCAACGCTGCTGCTCGCACTGTTCCTGGCCGAGCCGCTCTTCATGACCTGGCTGGAAACGGGCATGGTGCACCGGCTGCCCACGGCGCTGCTGTGCACCGGCCTCGGCTTGCTGTCGTTCGTGCTGTTGTCCAGCGGCCTCGTGCTCGATACGGTCACCAAGGGACGCATCGAGCAAAAGCGCTTCGCCTACCTGGCCGTGCCACCGCCGGCGCCATGACGGCCGGGCAGGGGGAAGGCCGTACGCTGCCCGGCACGGCTGCCTGGCATGCCCTGGTGGCAGGGTCGCCCTGGCTGGTGCCGCTGCTGTGCGGCCTGCTGTCGATGCTGGCCGGGCAGGACCTGAACTGGGACTTGCAGAATTACCACCTCTACAATCCCTACGCATGGCTGACCGGCAGGCTCGGCATCGACCAGGCACCGGGGCAATGGCAAAGCTATTTCAACCCCGCCATCGACGTGCCGTATTACCTGGCCTTCACGTATCTGCCGGGCTGGCTGTGCAGTTTCCTGATGGGCGCCCTGCACGGCCTGAATTTTCCCCTGCTGCTGGTGCTGGTCCGGCGCCTGCTGCCGGACGGCGGCGGCGCGCACCTGCCGTTCTGGCTGGCCGCCGCCGGCTGCGCCGGGCCGGGCTTCCTGTCCGGCCTGGGCAACACGATGGGCGACAACCTGACGGCACTGTTCGTGCTGGGCGCGCTGCTGCTTGTTTTGGGTGCACCGTTGCGCGCACCTTCCCGTGCATCCTTGTCCGCGCCGTTTTTCGCCCCGGCGACCAGCCAGGTACTGCTGGCCGGCCTCGTGATGGGCGCCGGAACCGGCCTGAAACCGACCAACGCCGTGTACGCGCTGGCACTGTGCGTGGCCCTGCTGGTGCTGGATGGTCCGCCGGCGCGCCGGTTGCGGGCCGCCTTCCTGTTCGGCGTGGCGGTACTGGCCGGCATCGCGCTGTCTGCCGGGCACTGGTACTGGACCATGTGGCGCGAATTCGGCAATCCCTTGTTCCCGCAGTTTAACGACGTGTTCGGCAGCGCGCTGGCGCCACCCATCGGTGTCGGCGATACCGGCTGGCGGCCGCGCACCCTGATGGGAAAACTGGCGTGGCCGTTCCTCTTCACGCTCGACCCGCGGCGCGTGTGCGAGCTGCCGCTGCGGCACCTGGCCTGGCCCGTACTGTACACGGCGGGCATCGCCCTGCTGGTGGCGCTGGCGGCCGGCCGGCGGCGCCTGGCCGCCATTCCCCGCGAAGCCCGGCTGCTGATGGTCTTCGGCGCGGTGGCCTACCTGCTGTGGATGAACCTGTTCAGCATCTACCGCTACCTGGCGCCGCTGGAACTGCTGGCGCCGGTGCTGTGCTGGCTGGTGCTCGCTGCGCTGCTGCCGGGCCGGCGCGTGCTGGCGGCGTGGTGCGTCGGCCTGTGCGCCTGTTCCTTCGTCACGGTGGGGAACTGGGGCCATGCCATCGGGGTCAAGCCCCTGTCGGTCGAGGTGCCCGCGCTGCCGGCGCCGGCGCGCAGCATCGTGTATATCGTGGAAGCGCCAGCCGGCTGGCTGGTGCCGTTCTTCCCGCCCGAAGTGGCGTTCGTGTCGCTGGGGGCGGGCTTTCCGGAATCGCCCGGGTGGCTGCGGCGGGCCGCCGCGATACGCGCGTCGCGCCCCGGTCCGGCTTACGTGATGCTGCCGGCACTGCGCGGCGAACCCGACCTGCAGCGTGCCGCGGCCACGCTGCAACGCTACGGGCTGGCGCTGGCTGGCGACTGCCGTCCCTATCGGGTGAGTGCGGGGCGGGCGGTGCTGTCCTACCGGTTTTGCGGCGTGCAGCCGCGCTGACACTCAGCCCGCGCTGCCGCGGAACGTAAACGTCTTGTGCAGCACGTAGGTCAGCACCGGCCCGCACAGCAGCACCATGCCGAGGCCGGCCAGGTAATGCCACTTCATCCATTCGGCCAGGCCGGACAGCAGCAGCGTCAATACCAGGCTCAGCATCGAGACGGCAACGAACTTGCGATAGCGTTCCCAGCTGGGGCTCTGGCGGAATGTGAGCCTGCAGTTGGCGAAGTAGGAAAACGTATTGGCGAGCGCGAATCCGGCGGCGTTGGCGGCCACCGGGTTGGCCAGGCCCGTTTCGACGAGCGCGATCACCGCGCCGGAGTGGAGCAGCGTGTTGAGCACGCCAATGATCCCGAAGGCCAGCAAGGCGCTGTGCCGCGCCAGCAGCGCCTTGAGCGCGTCCAGCCTAAGCGCGTTCAACACGGTCCTCCGCCACGCCTGCCGCGCTCCCGGTGGTGTGCTCTTCGCGCACCAGGTAGACCGGGCGGCGCTTCACCTCATGGTAGATGCGGCCGACATATTCACCCAGCACGCCGATGCCGATCAGCTGCACGCCGCCGATGAACATCACGCCGGCCATCAGCGAAGCGTAGCCTGGCGTGTCGATGCCGAACACCAGCGTCTTGACGACGATGACCGAGGCATAGATCAGGGCCAGCAACGATACGACGAGTCCCACATAGCTCCAGATTTTCAGCGGTACGGTGCTGAAACTGGTGATGCCCTCCAGTGCCAGGTTCCACAGCTTCCACAGGTTGAAGCTGGAGACGCCGGCCACCCGTTCGTTGGGCTGGTAGGGGATGGTCACCGTGCGGAAACCCACCCAGGCGAACAGCCCTTTCATGAAGCGGTGGTTTTCCGGCAGCTGGCGCAGCGCGTCGACCACGCGGCGGTCCATCAGGCGGAAGTCGCCCACGTTCAGCGGCACCTTGACCTGCGAGATCTTGTTGTGGAAGTGATAGAACGACACGGCGGACAGCTTTTGCAGCAGGCCGTCGCCCTGGCGGTCGACACGGCGCGCCAGCACGACTTCCGCGCCTTTTTCCCAGTGCGCCAGCATGTCGGGCAGCAGTTCCGGCGGATGCTGCAAGTCGGAATCGATCGGCACGACCGCATCGCCGGTGGCGCGGTCCAGGCCGGCCGTGAGCGCCGCTTCCTTGCCGAAATTACGCGACAGGTCGACCAGGTGCACACCGCTGTGCAAGGCTTGCGCCTGCAGCAGTTCGGACCAGGTCGCATCGCGGCTGCCATCGTTGACGGCGACCACTTCGAACTCGTACTGGGGCATGGTGTCGGCAATCTGCCGCACGCGCTGGAAGAATTCCAGCACGTTGCCGGACTCGTTGTAGAACGGCGCGACGAGCGTAACGCGTTTCTTCATCGTTTCATCTCACTCGATTGTGGCTGTGGACGGCACAGGTAGGCGAAGTCGATCGTGGTGCAGCGGGTTGGCGGCACGGCCGCCAGGATCCGCTCGATCTCGCCCGGCTCGAATGCCGCGGTCTCGAACACGATCGCCGTGTGCGGCGTGAGCCGGGCGGCGATTTCCTGCGCATAGTTATCGCACGGCTTGTGGGCACGCGAGATATACCCGGTCGACAGGGTGTAATGGTGCCGCACCGCGTACAGCATGGTCGGCAGCAGGGAATGGCCCGGCGTGGACTTCGTGGCACAGCGGAACGGCGGATAGTAGAGCAGGTCCTTGACGCCAGCGCCAAGGAAGGCATCCCAGCGGGCGGCATCGATGGCGGGGCCAGGAACATTGGACACCGACGCCCGCACCCGCTTGTGATGCTCGCGCAAGTCCACCATCTGGATCACGCCCAGCAGCAGCAGTGCCGCGATGGCATGGCGGCGGTCCAGGTAGCGGTGCATGGTCAGCACGCCGAACACCACGATCGCATAGCCCACTGGCCAGAAGAAGCGGCCGGATGAACGGAACATGTCCTTCAGTGGGCCGAGCAGGTTCAGCACGCTGAAGTCGTATACATGCACCTTGCCGAAGTAAGCCGTATTGGAGACCGCATAGACCGCCAGCATGGCCAGCAGCACCAGCAGGGCGCGATGGCGCCGTGCCAGGCCGGGATCGCGCTGCCTGCGCATGCGCCATGCGAGGCCGGCCGCCACGAGCACGCCGAGCCCCAGGTAGTTGTAGCCTTCACCCTGGCCGTCATGCGGCAGGCTGGTGGGAATCGCCAGCACCGAGCCGCCCGTGAACGGCGCCATGATGTTCATCGAATAGTAGCCGAAGCCCCATTCGGTGTTGCCGCCCTTTGCCAGCGGAAGCATGGTCATGCCCAGCGACAGTGCCAGCAAGCCGTAGACGGCGACTACCACGACCGCCATGCGGGCGGCATTGGCGCGATTCAGGTGGCGCAGCACATCGGCCAGGAAAATGGCCGACAGCATGGCGCACAGGTAGATGTTGATGTAGAACGCCATCGGGATCATGGCCAGCCACGCGCCGGCCGACAGGCGGCCCAGCCGCCCGCTGCGCAGGTAGATGGCGATACCGAACAGCAGCAGCCACTGCGCCATCAGGCTCAGGTGATTGATGCGGATCGTCAGCGCGGGGAAGCTGGCCAGCAGGATGGCCAGCACCGACAGCGTCACCCAGCTGCGCACGCGTGCTTCGCGGCAGATCCACCAGGCGCCCACGCCCTGCAGGGTGAAGCACAGCGCGATCCAGATGCCGTACGGGTTGCGCATCGGCGTATCGGGACCGTGCTGGACCAGTTTCAGCAGCACCGCATACAGGGGCACGGCATCGAGGAACGTGGCCAGCGTGCCTTCCGGCGCGTTCAGCGACGTGATGCGCAGGATCGGCCAGTGCCAGGGCTCGCGCACGAAGGCGTTGTAGCCGGCGATGTACTGGGTCAGGTCGGCGCTTTCCTGCAGCCAGAAGGCGCCGTGGCCGCGCAGGAACGTTGCCGAGAACAGCCAGCACGCATAGCCCAGCGTGATCAGCGCGGCCCAGGCCAGGCCGGCGGCGCCATCGGAACGGCGCCACCAGGGCTGCGCGGGATCGGTCGGGTGGACCGACCGGGCGGCGGTGGGCGGGGCCGGAACGACCCGGCCGATCAGTGCGCGCAATGCGCTCATAGCGTTGACTCCATGACGGCGGTGCCGGAAACGATATCAGTAAAGTGGTGCATGGGACCGCGTCAGTTGGCCGCGGAGCCGGGCGCCCACAGGTGTTCGTCACGCCGGCCGTTGAGGATCTCGACCAGTTCGGCGGCATTGTGCTGCCATGTCAGCCACGGCATGCCGGCCGATGCGGGGGCCTGGCCGGCGCGCTGCAGCGCCAGCCACTGCCGGATCGCCCCGGCCAGGTCGGCGCCTTCCAGTCCGCTGAAATAATACGCATGCGTGCCGGCCACTTCGCGGAACACCGGCAAGTCCCGCACGATGATCGGCAGGCCGTAGCGGGCCGCCTCGATCAGCGGCAGGCCGAAGCCTTCCGCTTCGCTGGGATACAGCAGGCAGGTGCTGGCCAGGTAGACCTGCTGCAGCTGCTCGTCGTCGATGCCCTGCAGCCAGAACAGGCGCTTGCCCAGTTCGGGATGGCCGGACAGGCGCCGCACGATCTCGGGAATGGTGCGGCGGTCGGCCGCCGCGAGCGGCACCCAGCCTTCCTTGCCGACGATGACGAGGTGGGCGTCGACGCCGTCGCGCCACAGCTGCTCGAATGCCGCGAGGGCCTGCAGGGGGCCCTTGGGGGTCTCGCTCGTGCTGACCATCAGTGCGCACGGGCGGGCGGCGATCCGTTCCAGCTCCGGGAATACCTGCGGCTGGCGCTCGGGCGGCGCGCTGCTGATGTCGGCGCCCAGGTGCAGCGTGCGGATGCGCAGTTCGCGGCGCGCCGCCGGGCGATGCTCCGCCAGCCAGGCAAGCATCTCCTGGGCCACGGCTTCGGAGATGGGCAGCAGGCGGTCGGCTTCGTCGGCGATGTTTTCCAGCCAGGCGGCATGGGGCAGGCCGGCGAACGGCGGGAAGAATTCCGGCCGCAATACCGGCAGCAGGTCGTACAGCACGAAATTGACCGAGACGCCGCTGCGGCGCCAGCGCCGGTAGACCCCGGCGGCCGCCGCCTGCTGCACGGTCGCCGGCGAGAAGTCGGCGCTGTAGTAGATGTCGCCGCCCACCACGTCGGCCACCGGGTCGGCGCTCTGGCCGGCGATGCCCAGCAGGCTGAACGCATAGTTGCGCGCATAGCGCAGGTGCCACTGGCCGCCTTCGTCCGTCATGTACACCGGTTCCACGCGCCAGCCCGGAATGTGCAGCTTGAGCAGTTCCAGCAGCTGGGTGCGCACCACCCGTTCGATGCCCGTCTTCAGGTCGTGGCGGGCGATCGCGCTGACGTCCACCAGCAGCTGGCGCGGGGCCAGCTTGTCCGGGTTGCGCGCGATGATCCAGGCCAGCTGCTGCAGCGATGCCTCATCGGCCGGCAATTCCGGCAGCGCCGCCAGGGCGCCCAGCAAGGCACGCTGGCTGCCGCCGCGTTCGCGCGCGGCCAGGTCCATGGCGCGCGTGTATTCGGCGGCGCAATGGCGCGGGCTGTGTACGGTGAGGATGCGTTCGAGCGCGCGCTGGCCCAGGTCGCGGCGCAGGCCGGCATCGGCGCGCAGGGCTTCCAGCGCACGGCTCAGTTCCGGGATGGTGAAGGCATCCGGCACCTTCCACACCACCTCGTCCGGCAGTTCGGCCATGGCGCCGTTGCCGTTGATGATGACGGGCAGGCTGTAGCTCATGCTGTCGAGGACCGCGCCGGAGGTCTCGCCGCGCGACACGCTGCGCAGCTGCACGCTGACATCGGCCGCAGCCAGGTAGCGGTGGTAGGTGGCGTCGTCGCTCCAGCCGGCAATGCGGATGCGCTTGCCCGCGCCGGAAGCCTTGATGGCTTCGGAGAGGCGCAGGCCATAGTCGCCGCCGTGGTTGGCGCCGACCAGCACCAGTTCGCAGCGGGCGTCGCCGTGCAGGGACGAGGCCATCCACGCCTGCACCAGTTCCATCGACAGCTTGGTGGGGGCGATGAAGCCGAAACTGCAGTACAGGATGGTGTCCTCGGCAATGCCGAGGGCGGCGCGGGCGGCGGCGCGGTCGGGATTGCGCGGCACCGCGCGCAGCAGCGGCGCCACGCTCCAGTTTCGGCCTGCTTCCGGGCCATACCATTCGTGCGCCATGCCGAGCGCGTGGCGCGAGTGGGCGATCACGCGGGTGGCGCCCTGCAGGATCGCCAGGTTGCTGGGGTAGCGGTCCTTGGCGGCTTCCACGCCTTCCGGTCCTGGCTGGCCAGCAGGGCCGCGTAGCCGTGCGAATGCAGCAGGGCGGCGTTCCAGATGCCCGGCGCGGCGCCGCTCAGCTGTTCGTGCGACAGCATGCCGCTCATGAAGAAGTCGTGCATCACCACCACGCCCGGATGGCGCGCCAGCAGCGGCAGCATGAAGCTGTGGAACGGGCTGTTGCCGAACTGGTACAGGATCTGGTCGTACTCGCGCGCATGCTCGGCGAACCAGGCCGGCGTGCGGCGCGGCAGCGCCGCCAGTTCCTCGGGCAGTACCACTTCCGGCTGGTCGATGACCAGGTCGATGTCGTACCAGCGCATCAGGTCCGGCAGCAGCATCACGGCATAGTCGGCGATGCCGGTGCGTTCCGGCGGCAGGGGGCACACATGCGCCAGGCGCGGCCGGGCGCCGGTGCGTACCGGTTCATCCTCGTCCGGCACCGCGGCGGGCTGGCCGAAATGCTGCTCCAGCGCCCGCAATGCGCGCTGCGCCGTGCGGTCCCAGGAAAAACTGGCCGCCTGCACGGCGCCGTGCGCGCGCAGCCGTTCGCGCGCCGCCGGATCGCCCAGCACTTCGGCGATCTTGGCGCACATCGCCTCGGTCGACGCGGTGGCGAACAGGCCCGCTTCGCTGCCGATCACTTCGGGGATGCTGGTGTTGTCGGCGCCGATCACGGGCGCGCCGCAGGCCATCGCCTCCAGCGCCGGCAGGCCGAAGCCCTCGTGGCGCGACGGGAACACGAACAGCGCGGTACTGCGGTACAGGTCGATCAACTCGCTGTCGCTGAGGTAGCCGGTCAGGATCAGTTCGCCCGCGGCGAGGCCGGCGCGGCGCGCATGGGCCACCAGGTCGTCGCGGTCGTTCTGCCCCAGCTTGCTGGCGATGACCAGCTGGTGTGCCGCGCGCAACGGCGCCGGCAGCTGGCTGAAGGCGGTGATCAGGCCATCGATGTTCTTGCGCGCGTCGAAACCGCCCGGCGCATACATCAGGAACGCCCGGTCGATGCCCAGCCGGGCGTGGAGCGCGGCCAGCGCCTGCGGATCGGGCGAGCCCGGATGGAACAGTTCCTGGTCCACCGCCGTGGAAATCGACACGACCCTGGCCGGATCCAGGTCCAGCGTGTCGATGCCTTCCTGGCGCGAGTAATCCGAGATCGACAGCAGCAGCCCGGCACGTTCGAGCGAGGCGATCTTGCGTTCGTAGTAGGCGCGCTGGCCGGGGCCGGCCAGGTAGGCGGCCGGATTGAGCATCGGGATCAGGTCGTACAGCACCACCGCGGTGTTGGCGGCGCCGGCAAAGGTGCCGACCGAGGTGACGGCATCGTCCACGAAACCCTCGAACAGGCTGGTGACCAGCACGGCGTCGGGCGCCAGCGCGGCGAGCGCCTGTTCGCGGATCAGTTCATTGGCGCGGGCCCGGGCGCCATTGGCGCCACCCAGTTCCGCGCTCGGCGTGGCGATATCGAACACGCATATCCGCTCGGCGGGGACCAGGCCCCTGAATGCCTGGCGCAACTCCTCGATGGAGTCGGCCAGCGCACCGTTCATGGCCAGCCAGATCTCGTGCTGGCCGGCGTTGCGGGCGATGCCCAGCGCCAGCGCCAGCGAATACCGCCCGACGCCGCGAAAGCGGCTTTCCGACTGGGCTCCCTGCATGTCGATCACGATGCGCATTCAATGCTTCCTTGCTGGCGGATTCTGCGGCGCCTGGTTTTGCGTACCGGCTTGCGTGTTCTCTTGCGAACCCGGTTGCATAACCGGTTGCGCGTTCCTGTGCGCCTGCTGCTGGACCTCCAGCTGCAGTTGTTCATAGATGCGCTGCGCGCGCGGCGACAGTGCGCCCGGCTGCTGCGGCATGAGCGGCGCGTCCTGCTGCGCCGCGACCGTATTGCTGCGCGACAGGATGCCGTACAGCCGCGCCTGCAGCGACGGGAAGTGGCGCAGCACCCGGCGCGCCGCATGCTTGACGCGCGGACGCTGCAGCACGCCGCGGATCGCCGCGATCACGAACGGCAGCGCGCGCCGCTTCAGGCCGGGCACGAGGCGCCCTTCGCGCACCGCCGAGCGGGCCCGGATCACCTGGCCGCTGGTCCAGCGCAGCGGCGCCGTGACGCGCCACGAGCTGCTCGAGACCAGCGCCACGATGCGCTGCTCGGCTGCGCCGGCGCGCTGTTCCGCTTCGGCGGTGCGCCGTTCCAGCTCGATCAGGCGCCAGTCCAGGTCGGCCAGCTTGTGCAGCGGGTGGGCCAGCGCCTGTTCGGTGTGTGCCACCAGCTCCTTGCGCAGTGCCGATTCCAGTTCGGCGCGGGCCTGGTGCTCCGCTTCGCGCGATGCGCCGAGTTCCGCGCGCACGGCCTGCACCATCTGGTCGGCACGGGCCAGCGTGTCCTGGCGATCGAGCTGGTGGGCGCGTTCCAGTTCATCGTCGTAGCGCTCGGCCAGCGTGCCCAGCGTGACGCCATAGGCCTGGCCGAACGGCGCATCGAGCCGCGCCATGACGTCGGCCGGCGCATCTTTCTGGGCCACCACCGCGTAGTCCGAACTGGTGCCTTCCAGGACATCGATCAGGCGCGGCCGTCCGCCGTTGCGGGCGCGGTCGTTTTCCTGCAGCCGGACCACGCTGGTGCGTGCGAAGCCGCTGAAGCCGGTGGCGAAATCGAGCAGTGCGGGCGGGATCGGATGCAGGTGCGACGGATCGAGATAGAAGCTGCTGGCGCCCACCGACAGGTTTTCCGGGTTCGGCGTTTCCAGGATCAGCAGGCCGCCGGGCACCAGCACGCGCAAGGCTTCGCGCAGCATGTCGCGCACCATGTCCCATGGCAGGTGCTCGACCAGGTGGAAGGCGGACACCAGGGCCACGCTGTCGTCCGGGCAGGCGCGCAGCACCGCCAGCGCATCGCCGGTGGCGACATTCAGGCCGCGTTCGCGGCAGGCGCTGAGCATGCCGTCGTCGAGGTCGATGCCGCGCGCGTCGAAGCCGAGCGTGCCGGTCAGTTCCAGCCATTCGCCGCGGCCGCAGCCGAGGTCCAGCGCCGCGCGGGTGGGCAGCGCGGCCAGCGGTTCCAGGAAGGGCAGGTAGGCGCGCAGGCGCCCGGTGATCACTTCGCGGCTGCCGCGGTAGCGGTCTTCGAACGCCCGGTAGAACAGGTCGCTCATCGCACGATCTCCACCTGCGGCTCGATCCAGCTGGAGCCGACGAATTCCTTGCGGTTCAGGTTCATCACGGTAAACAGGAGGGCCAGGTCGCGCCACTCATAGTTGTCGGCCAGGTGCGTTTCGGTGCTGGTCAGCGCCGTCGTCACCGAATAGCTTCCCGGGCCCAGGTTGAGGGGAAAACTGAAGCGGAAGCCGATCTCCGCGCCGGCGTCGAGATCTGCCAGCGGCATGTCCATCAACTGCGTATTGGTGCCGTACATGGCCTGGCCGAGCCGGTCCTTGATCATGTAGCCCAGCACCAGCCGCGCCACCGGGCGCAGCACGCGCACCCGCACGGCCAGCGTGACGGGCGTGCCGACATTGACCGTGTCCAGCACGTCGCCGCTGGCGTTTTCCAGCACGATGCTGGTCACGGTGGCTTCGCCCGTGCCGGAGCTGGTGGCCACGCGGCCCGCTTCGGTGACCACCTGCTCGACATGGGCCGAGCCCCGTTCGGACAGCAGCGCGTTGTAGTAGTCCATCACCTGTTCCGGCGTGCCTTCCTGCGCCAGGCGGCCGCTGTCGAGCAGGATCGCGCGGTCGCAGATCGACTGGATCGCCTGGCGGTCATGGCTGACGATCAGCAGCGTGGTGCCCTGGCGGCGGAATTCGCGGATGCGCTCGAAGCTCTTGTGCTGGAAGAACGCGTCGCCCACCGACAGTGCTTCGTCGACGATGAGCACGTCCGGACGGCGCACCGTGGCCACGCTGAAGGCCAGGCGCATCTGCATGCCGGACGAGTACACCCGCACCGGCTGGTCGATGTAGTCGCCGATGTCGGCGAACGCTTCGATCTCGGCCATGCGGGCGCTGATCTCGGGCACGGTCATGCCCAGCAGCTGGCCGGCCATGTAGGCGTTCTGGCGGCCCGTGAAATCGGGATGGAAGCCCATGCCCAGTTCCAGCAGCGCCGCCACGCTGCCGGTGATCGAAACGCTGCCGTGGGTGGGCAGCGTGGTGCCGGTGATCAGCTTGAGCAGCGTGCTCTTGCCGGCGCCGTTGATGCCGATGATGCCTACCGCCTCGCCGGGGGCGAGCTGGAAGCTGATGTCGCGGATCACCCACTTGAGCTTGTGCCGGGGGCCGCGGAATGGCAGCAGCCATTCCCACAGCCGGGTCCAGCGGGTGGGGTACTGTTTATAGGCCTTGCCGAGCTGGCTGACGACGATGCTGCCCATCAGAGTTCATCCACCATTTCGCCGGAGCGCTTGCGGAACATGCGCATGCCCAGCACGCAGCTGCCGAGGCCCAGCAGGGTCACGGGCAGCAGCGAGCGCCAGTCGGGCATCTCGGCATGTACCAGGATTGCGTGATAGGCGCCGGCCAGCGCGGCCAGCGGGTTGTAGGCCATCAGGTCCTGGATGCCCGCCGGCAGGGCCGTGGCCACGTACACGATGGGCGTGAACCAGAACCAGAATTGCAGCAGGATCGTGAAGAACTGGCCGACGTCGCGGAAGAACACGTTGAGCACGCCCAGCACCATGCCCAGCCCGACGGCGAACAGGATCTGCACCAGCAGCACGGGCAGCAGGGCGAGGTAGATGGTGCCCGGGAAGTTGCCGGTGACGGCCAGGAACAGCGTGAACAGCCCGAACACGATGGCGAAGTTGACCAGGGCATTCAGCACCACGATCACGGGAAGGCACATGCGCGGGAAGCTGAGCTTCTTGATCAGGTTGGCGTTTTCCAGGAACACGGTCTGCCCGCGGCTGGTGATCTCGGCGAACAGGCCCCAGGTCAGGATGCCGGCGCACAGGTAGATGCTGTACGCGAAGCCGCCGGGATTGCCCGGCAGGCGGCTGCCCATCACATTGGAAAAGATGACCGTGTACACCACGATCATGGCCAGCGGATTGAGGACGGTCCAGGCCGCGCCGAGCAGCGAATTGCGGTACTTGGCCTGGAATTCCCGCTTCACGCTTCCGAGGATGAAGCCGCGGTATGCCCACAGCCCGTTCAACATGGCAGGCAGCTTCATGCACTGCCTGCAGGAAGGGTCATCGTGGTGGGAAAATCGTTCATTCCGTGCCGAAAAAAAGCGGAAGTATAGCATGGCACGCTGGCTATTTGATAACGCGCAAGTGTTGCCATTGGTAACAATGGGCAGCCTAAAAGCGCGATGTTTGATGTTGAAAGAGCGCTTGAGCTGCAGGGGGCGCAGCAGGGGTTTCGAGGAGCCTGCTCCTCGCCTGCGGAGCGGTCATCCTTTGCAAAGGATGACTCCTTCCTGTCCCCGCCAGTTGTTGGCTTTGAGCTCAGTTGTCGGCATAGGCCGAGGGGACTGACCCCGGTTTTCTGCATGCGTTGCCACGTCGCCAGCAAGAACCGGGGTCAGTCCCCTTGCTTAACGCTGTCGGCGAAGCTCAAGGCAAACGACTGCCGGGGACAGACCCCTCTGACGCTGCCGCCACTTGCGACATCATGCCGCCGAACCCCTGCCGCCCTATGTCTGCGCGAGCTGCTTCAGCGCGTCCGGCTTGACGATGATCAGCCGGTGCGTACCCTTCTTGATGATGCCCTGCTGGACCAGCGTCAGCAGGGTGCGCGTGACGGTTTCGCGGCTCGTGTTGATCATGTTGGCGATGTCCTGGTGGGTCGGCATGTTCTTCACCACCTCGACGTCGTCGCCTTCCTTTTCCTTGATGAGATCGATGAACGAATAAATCCGCTTGGCCGTGTTGTGGATGCTGAGCAGGGCGCGGAACTGCGAATCGCGCTGCACTTTCTCGGCCAGGAACTTGAGCATCTGCATCGCCACGGAAGGGGAGTGGGAGAACAGGTGCAGCGCGGTATTGCGCGGCAGCAGGGCTACCAGCACGGGCGTCAGGGCCACCACGGACGCCGAGCGTACGGAACCGTTGATGACGGCGATCTCCCCGAAGAATTCGCCGGGCGACAGCAGCCGCAGCCCGATCGCGCGGCCATCCTCGGTAATGTCGATGACCTGCAACTGGCCCGACAGCAGGAACAGCAAGGTATCGCCCACGCCGCCCTTTTGCAGCACCACGTCGCGCCGTGCGTACTGGCGAATGCGCAGGTCGGCGCGCACGCGCGCCATTTCCTCGTCGTTCAAGTCCTTCAGCAGCGGGATCTGGCGCAGGTGGATCTGCAGGTTGAACTGGCCATTGGCATCCGGCTCATCCGCGGCGGCGGGATCGTCCGGCTTGTTGGTCCGTTCGACGATGCGTTTTTTCTTTGGTTCGTTCATGGCAATCACTATAAAGAATCTGGTCAGCCGTGCGGCAACAGCGCAAGGCAGGCCCCGGCGCACAGCACGCCGCCCAGGTTGGCGGCCATGTCGCGCCAGCAGAAACGCCGCCCCGGCACCAGGTTCTGCAACACTTCGATCACCCAGCTGGCCGCCAGCACCGCCAGCAGTACCAGGATGATGTGCAGCGGCGTCGAGACCAGGCGCCCGCCCAGCAGGGCCATGCTGCCGAATGCCGTGAAGTGCAACAGTTTATCGTTGGGCAAGGCCCGCAGCCACGCGAACGGCAACAGGCAACCCAGTGGAATGGCAATCATGCCAAGCAAGAAAAGCACTAACTCCCAGCGCACCGTCAGAATCCGTTCCAGCGCCAGTAGAGTTGCAGGGCATTGCTATCATATTGGAACAATGTGATGTTCTCCTTGTTGTCGACGTGGCGGTACTCCAGCACCGCGCTCTGCCTGGCGTCCAGCCGGTACACCAGCGCGAGCCGCGCCTGGCGGGTGCTCTGCCGGCGCGCGATGTCGATCAGGTCCGGCGCATACACCCGGGCGCTGTTCCAGTCCTGCCGGGTCAGCCCCGCTTCGGTGCCGAACCGGTCGTTGTGCTGGTATTGCCATTGCAGGCTGCCATACCAGCCATGCCGGTCGCCGCCGAGCCGGTCCGCCCGGCCGTGCTCGATCAAGCCGCCGGCGGCCAGCTGCACCACGTTGGCCTTGCCGCGGTAGGCCAGCTGCGCGCCCAGTTCGCCCGTGTTGGCGTCGAAATTGCGGCGCGTCACATACTGGGTGCGGCCGAACGAGCCCGTCAGCGTGAATTCGGTCTGCCAGGGCAGGCGCAGCGGCGGTATCACCCGCCCCTGTACCTGGAACTGGCGCTGGTACAGCGAGCCGCCCAGGCTGAGGAAGCTGGTGCTGAGCGTGGCGTCGCCATTCCAGCTGCCGATGCGGAAGCCCTTGTCCACGCCTAGCAGCAAGCCCATCGTGTTCTGCTCGCTGACATCGCGATGGTGGCGGAAGCGCACATGGGCGAACGCCACGGCGCCGCTCCGGTCGAGTTCGCGGGAATAGCCGAAGGTGCCCTGCACGAAACTGTCGGGCTTGGGCAGGAACTCGTCGGTCAGCGGCTTTTCTTCCTGGTCCTCCCCGCTGCCGATCACCAGGATCGGGTTGCTGGCACCCTGGTTGACGTTGTCATCGTATCCCGCGCTGAGCGACAGGTTGCGGTAGCTGCGCGCTTCCCACGGCTTGCAGCCGGTGCGGCGGTGGTTCTCGATGATTTCCAGGATGCCGGGCGATGGCATGAAGCGCACCTCGATCTCGCGGAACAGCCGTTCCGCGTCGGCCGTGCGCCCCATCGTGCAGTGGTTGATGGCCAGTTCCAGCCAGGCCCCCGCGTGCAGCGGTTCCAGCTTGATCAGTTCCTCGAATGCCTTGGCGGCCTCTTCGTGGCGCCCCTGGGTCATCAGTTCCACGGCGCGCAGGTAGCGGGCCTCGATCTCGTCGGTCGCACCGTCGCCGGCATGTGCGCTACCCGCCGCGAGCAGAAGCAGGACGATGCCCGCCAGCAGGCGCCGGACCGGTCCGTTCCTGCGCAACCGTTTTTGCACCTGTTTATGCAACCGTTTGTACAACCTCATGCGGCCGGCTCCAGGGTATACAGCTGCACGGCCTTTTCCTTGCCGCGCAAGCGCGTTTCGCCCAGCGACAGGAAACGGTGGCGCCGGGCCCGCTGGACGGTGCCTTCGCCGATGATCACGTCATGCGGCCAGTCGCGGGCGGCCTGCTCCAGGCGCGCCGCGGTATTCACGCTGTCGCCCACCGCCGTGTAGATGCTGCGCAGCGAACTGCCATAGTCGCCCGCCATGGCCGGGCCGCTTTCGATGCCGATGCGGACCCGCAGCGGCGGATGGCCCTGCTTCATGCGGGCCTGGGACAGCCGCGCCACTTCGCGCAGGATGTCGCGCGCCGCATCGAGTGCCAGGTCGGCATGCGCCGCGTTGGGCAGTGGCGCGCCCCAGAATGCCACCAGGCCGTCCCCGGTGTACTTGTCCAGCGTGCCGTGGTGGCCGATGACCGGGCGGGTCAGGCAATCGAGGAAATCGCTGGTCAGGCGCGCCGCTTCCTCGACCGGCAGGCTTTCCACCTGGCTGGTATAGCCTTCCATGTCGGCGATCAGCGTGGTCACTTCGCATTGGCGCGGCGCCAGCGGATCCTTGAGATTGCTGCGGAGCAGCTCCGTCACCACCGAGGTTGCCACGTACTGGCGCAAGGTGCCCAGCAGGCGCCGCGAGTTCTGCTGCGCCAGCTGCCAGTGGAACGGCACCGAGACGGCCAGCAGGAACAGGATCGAGAACAGCGGTGCCGCCGGCGCGAAGTCCGGGTCGTGCGGCACGATCGCATACGCCAATGCCAGCCACAGCACGGCCATCGCCGCCAGCAGCAGCACATTGTAGGCGGCGGCCAGGCGCGGGAAGGTATAGGCGCCGGCCATGGCCACGGCAATGCAGAACAGGGTGGCGATCACGGCGCCCGGCCAGGTGGCTGGCGCCAGGCCATCGCGGCGGTCGAGCAGGCCGGTGAGGATGGAGGCGTGGACCAGCAGGCCGGCGAACGAGGCGCCCATCGGCGTGGCGATCCGGTCGCCCACGGACAGGGCCGAGGAGCCGACCAGGACCAGCTTGCCGCGCACCGTGGCTTCGTCGATGCGGCCCTGCAGCAGGTCGTCCGCCACCACCCGGTGGTAAGCCTGGGGCGTGCGGGTGAACGGCACCCGCATCAGCGGCTCCGTGGCCGGGGCGCCGCCGCCGCAGCAGTGCATCAGCGCCAGGGCCAGGCTGGGGTAATTGCGCCCTTCGAACCAGGCGGTCATCGGCACGCGGCGCAGCACGCCGTCGGGATCGGGCGTGACGCCGATGTTGCCGGCATGGCGGGCACCGGCCAGGCCGGCATGGTTGGCCAGGTAGCCGGTGGCCGCGATCGCGCCCGGAACGCGGGGGCCGGGACGCCCGTCGGCCAGCACGCCGGAGCGCAGTGGTTCGCGCGCGGCGTTGTAGTCGAACAGCTGGGCCAGTACGAGCGGTGCGTGCTGCGCCAGCATGGCCATGCGCAGGTCCCCCTCGGCGTCGCCCGGCTTGAGCATCACGATGTCGAGCGCCACGCCGCTGGCGCCCAGCTCGAACAGGCGTTCGACCAGTTCCGCCATGCGGGTGCGCTGCCACGGCCAGGGATGGCGTTCCAGCGTCTCTTCGTCGATATCGACCACCACCATGCGCTGCTCGGGGCTGTCGCTGGCGCGCAACTGGACTATGCGGTCGCGCAGCAGTTCATCGGCAACGCTGGCCGGCGACGCGCTGCCCGCTCCCTGCAGCAGTACCGTCAGGAGGACGGCACACGCCGGGATGCCAATACCCAGCAGAGTCGCGGAAGAGAAGAGTGCGCGCAGCGCCGGATGCTGGTTCATCAAAAATCACTGACGGGCGTGGGCGCCAGGAGCGCTGGGGGGAGATTGAAAGTGGGGCATCATATCGCAAAATATTCTTGGATGCACTAAATTGGCCCGCCGGCCATGGGCCGGTCCGGGATGGTGCACGGCAGTTGGATACTTTGTAACAGCGTATTACCATGTGATGCATATCACACTCATTCTACCTCCCGCTGGCGGAAAATGCGGCTTGAGGAGAAATCTATGTTACGAGCATTATTGTTAACTGCCGGCCTGTCGAGCATCTCGCTGTTGCCTGCGCTGGCGTTCGGCGCCCAGGCGGGCAAGGTCGTCTTTGTCACCGGCGCGGCGCAGCTGGCCGACAAGGCCGTCACCGTGGAGCAGGCGGTGGAAGAAGGCGACGAGATCAGCACCGGCGCCGATGGCTATGTCTATGTGAAGACCGTCGACGAGGGTTTCCTGATCCTGCGCCCCAACAGCAAGGCGCGCGTGGTGGCTTACCAGATCGACGAAGCCAATCCGGCCAATACCCGCGTCAAGCTGGAATTGCTGCAGGGCGTGGCGCGCAGCATTTCGGGCAAGGGGGTCAAGCGGGCCCGTAACAATTTTCGCCTCAATACGCCGGTGGCCGCCATCGGTGTACGCGGTACCGATTTCATCGTCTATACCAACCAGCAGACGTCCTGGGTATCGGTGGTGTCCGGCGGCGTGGTGATGAGCGGCTTCAGCGGTACTTGCGGCCCGGAAGGCGGCGGGCCCTGCGAAGGCGTGACCAGCCGCGAACTGTTCGGCGGCCGCGCCGATACCATGCTGCAGATCCAGCGCGGCCAGTCCGTGCCGCAATTGCTGCAGGGAGGAGCCGTTGCACCGGAATTGAGCACGCCGCCGCGTAACGACGAACCTGTCGGCAAGGTCGCCATCAACCAGGCCAAGGTGAATCCCGCCGTGCTGGAAGTGATCAACCTGGAACCGGTCAACGTCAGGCCCATCACGGACATGAAGTCGACCAACAATACGCCTGACCCGGATGGCGACGAAGTGATCACCGTCCCGCCCAGCTTCCCCATCAATCCTCCCTTCGTGGTCGTCGAACCCGAGCCGGCTCCGCAGGTGAAATCGGAAGTGATGTGGGGGCGCTGGCAGCCGGCGGCCGGCAATGGCATCTCGCGCGAGCAGGTGGCCAGGATCAATGCGGAGGGCACGAAAGTGCAGGTGCTGCTGGGCCCATACCTGATTGCCCGGCCGGACAATTCGGCCTTCGTGCTGCCGCGCGAGGGCACGGCGGGATTCGCGCTGACGGGCAGCGAAGCCGTGCTGGCCGCGAAAGGCGGCACGTTCCAGCCTGCGAAGGTCGAGAATGGCAGCTTGAATATCGATTTCTCAAAAAGGACATATACAACGGCGATTTCCGTTGTAAATGCCCAGGGGCAAGCGAACCTTTCTTCGTATGGCGACATTACCAAGACGGGCACGATGGTCAATTCATTCATGTCGCCGGGCATGACGGTGCGCGGAGTGCTTGGCGGTACCAATGCCAACGAGGCGGTTTATTCGTTCAAGACGCCGGATGATGCCCACGTTCGTGCGCAAGGCATCACGACCTGGAACAAGAAGCGCTGACGCCATCGCCGGTCCTTGCCGGACGGCGCGCAGCCAACCTGAATGCCCCGCCAAGCGGGGCATTTTTTTTGCGCGCAGGAATTGAATCACAGGCTTCCCGAGCAATGGCTTGCAGCGATAGGGCGGCGCTGCGCGCTGCGGGCACAGGCGTGAGCCAGCTGGCCATGTACTGGACGATGCAGCCTGATGTGCCACGCCATGGCCGCGAAATCACGGCGACAGGAGCGATGGCCAGGCGACGCACTGCGGCAGGCATTGGAAAACCCCCGCCAGACGCTCCGCGTACCGTGCCGGTGTTGCTGTCACGCTAATAATGCACAGCCACCATGGTTGAATTATTTAATCTTTGTAACACAAACCCAACACGATTCAACAACTCGCATATAATCTCGCGCGCCTCCTTATTCAAGCGTGGTGATGCGAATGCGCAAACAAAAGTTTGATCAAAGTCTCGACCTTCATCGAGAAATATTGTGAAAAGCTCGAACTTTGTGATGGCCGTCACAACGCCGGGGTGAGGTTGTGGCAATATACTCCAAGTTCCGCTGATGGCCCCGGGCAAGTCCCGGTTCAGAACGCAGGAAACCTGGTTAAATTTTGTTTACCTTTAAAAGGAAGAATCATGGCTGTTGCCGATTACTACCCGCTCGTACAAACCCTCTACGTATCGTACTTCGGCCGTCCTGCTGACCCGATCGGCCTGGACAACTTCTCCAAGCAACTGGAAGCCCTGGGCGCGCCGACCACGCTGGCAGAACTGAACGTTGCGGCACGTGACAACGCAGGTATCAAAGCCCTGGTCAACACCTTCAGCGGCTCGCAAGAGTCGGCCGACCTGTACGGCACGGGCTCGACCCTGTCGTTCGTTCGCGCAATCTATGAAAACCTGCTGAACCGTGCTCCTGACACGGACGGCCTGAAGTTCTGGGTCAACGCAATCGAAGGCGGCGGCCTGAGCCGCGCTGACGCATCGCTGGCCATCGCTGACGCAACCGCAAGCAACACCACCGACCAGGGCAAGGCTGACGCCGCTCTGATCAAAGCCAAAGTCGCTGTCGCTGGCGCCTTCACCACCTCGATCGACACCGCCGACGAATTCGAAGCCTACCAGGGCGCCGCAGCGATCGAAGCTGCCCGTGACCTGATGGCATCGGTGACCGGCGCGTCGACCCCGGCCAACACCCAGACCCAGATCAACACCGTGCTGGAACAGCTGGTTGAAGGCACCGACGGCGGCAACACGTCGTTCACGCTGACCGACGGCATCGACAAGGTCTCCGGCAACGCACAAGACAACGTGTTCTCGGCACCGGTCGTGCAGAACCAGAACGGTGAACTGGTCAACACGCTGGAAACCGGCGACTCGATCCAGGGCGGCGCAGGCGTGGACACGCTGAACGCAGTGCTGACCAACCCGCAAGGTACGGACGGTGGCGTTGGCCAGGCTCCGGCAATCTCCGCGATCACCAATGGCGTTGAAGTCGTGAACTTCCGTTCGCAGTACTTCACCGAAGGCGGCGTGAACGGCTCCAACATCGACGCTGAACTGATGGCTGGCGTGACCCAGTACTGGTCCGACAACAGCCGTACCGGCCTGCAGATCGAAGACGTGCGCCAACTGCCGGAAGAACTGACCTTCGGCATGCGCCAGACCGACCCGGCCGCTGGCCTGAACGTGTACTTCGACCCGGCACAACTGGCCGACGGCCGCAGCAGCGCCGGCGATTCGACCCTGACGCTGACCCTGGTGGACAACGCCAACCCGACCGCTCAACTGGCCAACTTCCCGGTCAACGGCGTGGTCTTCAAGCTGGGTGGCGTGCAGTTCACCGTGACGTCGGAAGCCATCGGCACCGCCAAGACCTACGTTGAGTTCGAAGCCGCTCTGGAAGCAGCCCTGACCGCCAACGCCGCTCTGGCTGGCGTGACCGCTGCAGTGAACGCCAACAACACCATCACGATGACCGACGCGCAAGGCCGCTCGTTCGAAGCCGTGGGCTACACCTGGGTGGACAACATTGTTCCTTCGGGCGGTAACCTGGCATGGAACCAGCAAGTCGGCGCAGCAGTGCAAACCGACCTGCCGATCGAAACCGACGTGGTGCTGGATGCCGTGGGCCGTACCGCCCAGGGTGGCTCGCTGGATATCGGCTCGATGGCTGATGGCGGCGTGGCAACCTTCAACGTGTCCGTCGACCGCAGCAGCTGGCTGACCGCCGCTGAATCGCGCGAAGATTTCGGCGCCGGCGACCGTCACCTGGAAACCGTCAACCTGACCAGCATCGGCGCCAAGGGCAACCTGGCTGTCGGTAGCGACACGGACCGTCTGGACGAGCGCGTTGTCGCCGGCCTGACCGACGTGCGTCAAGTGCTGAACAAGGGCTTCGAAGGCAAGCTGAACATCGGCGTGGTCCTGACCGGCGAAAGCGTCGACCGTTACCTGGCCGCTGCTTCGGGCGAAGTGCAGTTCACCTACGAAGGTGGTGCTGGCGCCGACAACTACACGATCGTTGTGGATGATGCCCTGTCGGAAGATTCCGACTTCGCACTGGATGCCAAGCTGGGCGCCGGCGACGACCGCCTGAACATCTCCGTGGAAACGGCAAGCAACGTCGTCGTTGACGGCGGCACGGGCAGCAACACCATCGCTGTTGCACGCAGCCATGGTACCAACGCTCAGAACACCTTCGAAGGCTTCACCAACTTCGCCACGTACGAAGTCGAAGCCACGGCGAACACCGAACATGACTTCACCAGCATGGTCGGCGTGACGCGCGCTGTCGTTGCTACCGAAGGCGTGGTCAACACGGTCTTCACCGATCTGGAAACGGCTGCCGCTGTGGAAATCTCGGGCAAGAACCAGACCCGTCAAGCTCTGCAGAGCAACGCTGACCAAGCCTTCGGCGAAGTGCACGTGCTGGGCGCAGAAGGTGCTGCACTGACCGTGACCCTGTCGAACACCGCACGTTCGACCGGTGAACTGACGGTCAACCGCCTGCTGGTCGATGCAGCTGCCGCCAACAACCTGAGCGCTGTCCGCACGCTGAACATCGTGTCGAACGGTGCCCGTGATACGGCCAACTTCATCGGCGACGTCGATGCGAAACTGGTCAACACGTTCAACCTGACCGGCACGCAGAACCTGACGCTGGCCATCACCGACGCAGCGAACTTCGACGCGTCGAACGTCAACAGCATCGGTGACCTGGTGGTGACGGGTGCTGCCCTGACCGGCGACCTGGACCTGTCGCTGGCTTCCGGCCTGGTGACCGCAGTTGACCTGACCGGCGGCGAAACCGTGACCCTGACCGGCACGGCTGGCACGGCTGACCGCGTGACCTTCACCGGCGGCGGTCTGGACACCAGCGAAAACACCGGCATCAGCGCCTTCGAAACGGTTCGTTTCGTGACGGCTGACGGCGAGTTCGACGCAACCAATGTTTCCGGTGTCACGCTGTACGACATCGAAAGCACGACCGGCGATCTGGAACTGATCGAGCTGAACGGCCAAGAGCCGATCCGCATCAACACCGACGTGCAGGGCGACGTTGCTGGCGACAACCTGACGTTCTCCGCTGAAGGCGAATCGTCGGCCAACAGCCTGAACCTGCAGTTCCGTGACCTGGATACCGCTGTCGACACCGACGTGGACACCGCGTTCGGCGCCGCCGAAATCCGCGTGCAGAACTACCGCACGATCTCGCTGGACCTGGGCAGCGCCGGTACGTTCGACGAAGCCTACACCTTCGACTTCGACCTGCTGGACCAGGACGGCCGTCAGCGTGAAGATGGCGCGTACGAAGCCGACTCCGTGTACGCTCGTTCCCTGGTTGTCACCGGCGGTGGCGATCAAGGCGCAGCAGGCGATGCCGGCGGTGTTGACAGCGTGGACGTGGGTACCGTGACCAACGTGCTGAGCGACATCAACTTCGGTGGTTTCGTTGGCCGCGTAACGGCAGCCCTGGACGTCATCGACGTGGCCCTGGCTGACAGCGTGGACCGCAACACCATCGTGACGGTCAACGGCTACGGTCTGGACTTCACCGAAACGACCGCTGGTACCGACAGCCACATCACGACGTTCAAGTTCACGGTCGACGCAGTTGCCGACACCGAAGACTGGATCATCACCGGCTTCGACGCCTTCGGCGTGACCGATCTGCAGACCCTGTCGATCCTGGACCTGTCGGGTCTGGGCGTGGACGGCCTGGCCGATCTGAACATCGCTGATGACGGCGCCGGCAACACCGTGGTGACCTCGAACGACAACCTGGACTTCGAGATCATCCTGAACGGCGTGGCTCCAGCCGATCTGTCGAACGAGAACTTCCGCTTCGCTTAAGTTGTAGCGTAAAACCAGGGAACTCCGGTTCCCTGCAAAGGCTGTGCCCCCGGGCGCAGCCTTTTTTCATTTGCAGGACAACAACCTCAAGGAGCGACCATGTTCAAGGAACTCAAAGCACTGGACCGTATCCAGCACCGCGCGCTGCGCCTGGCGCCGGACCAGCCCTATCATTTCGCCGCCGGCCTGATGGTGTGCCCCATCATGGCCGGCGAAGTGGCGCAGGTCGCCCGCGATTATCCGATCGTGTTCAGCCGGTCCGCCAACGCCTTGCCGATGGCCCTGCTCGGCGTGCGGCAGGATATGAACGCCTACGTGACACCCGACGGCGTGTGGACCGCGCGCTACATCCCCGTCCATGTGCGCCGCTATCCGTTCATGCTGTCCGACAGTGCCACGCCGGGAGGCGAGGGTGGCGAACGGGCCTTTACCGTGATGTTCGACAGCGCGGCACCGCACCTGGCCGGGCTGGCAGGGGCGCCGCTGTTCAATCCGGCCGGCGAACCTACCGAGCTGCTGCAAGGCGTGCAGAAACTGCTGATGACGCTGCAGCGCGACACGGTTGCCACGGAAAAGCTGGTCCAGCAGATCGATGCCGCCGGCCTGCTGGTCGAGCGCTCGCTGAAGGGCCAGCCCAAGAACGGCAAGCCGTTCGCGCTGGAAGGCCTGCGCATGGTCGACACGCAAAAACTGGCGGAATGTGCACCTGAAACCTTGCAGGAACTGGTGAAATCGGGTGCAATGCGACTGGTGTATGCCCACTTATTGTCGATGGTCAACTTGCAGGATGGTCCCCTGATGCAGTCGAACGATCGCAAGCCGGCGGCCGCGCAGGCCCCTGCGGAGCAGGCCGCGGCGCAAATGGGTGATACGATCAGCTTTGCCGGCCTGCGGTGACCCGCCTTTCGCGCGCAGCCGCAGCATGGCCGCGCGTGACCTGGGCTGCCCGCATCGTGCAGCCCGCATCGTGCAGCCCGCATCGTGCAGCCCGCATCGTGCAGCCCACATCGTGCAGCCCACCCGAACCGCCTTCGCGGTACTGTCGGCAGCGACACCCGTAAGTCCGGTTCCGATGCCCTTCTTCCTTACCGACAAACAACGACTTGCATGTCGGCGGCGACGATATCCGTGAAAATTTGTGATCCAGGTCACATTTTTTACATGTTTTAAGCGATAATGTGCGATCTGTAAAACCGCGGCAATATTGCTTGTCGCTTACAAGCCAGTCTTTCGTCGCATCGTCCCCACGCCAATGAAAATCAAACTACCCAGTGCCAAGAACGAGATCGAACGGGTCCTTGCGCAATTCAAGTCCACCTTCTTCACCGTCGGCACCTTCAGCGCCATCAGCAACCTGCTGATGCTGGTCCCGTCCATCTACATGTTGCAGGTCTACGACCGCGTGCTGTCGAGCCGCAACGAAGTTACGCTGCTGATGCTGACCCTGCTGATGCTGGGTGCCTTCGCACTGGTGGCCGGCCTGGAAATCGTGCGCAGCTTCGTGCTGATCCGCGTGGGCGCCAAGTTCGACATGACGCTGAACAAGCGTGTCTACACGGCCTCGTTCGAACAGAACCTGCGCCGCTCGGGCGGCAATCCCTCCCAGGCCCTGATGGACCTGACCACGCTGCGGCAGTTCCTCACCGGTAATGCGCTGTTTGCCTTCTTCGATGCGCCGTGGTTCCCCATCTACCTGATCGTGATCTTCCTGTTCGACTGGCAGCTGGGCTTGTTCGCGCTGTGCGGTACCGCCATCCTGATCACGCTGGCCTATGTGAACGAACGCGTCACGCGCAAGCCGCTGGAAGAAGCCGGCACCACGTCGATCGCCGCCAACAACCTGGCCTCGAACAACCTGCGCAATGCCGAAGTCATCGAATCGATGGGCATGTTGCCGAGCCTGATGGACCGCTGGTTCAAGCTGCATGGCAAGTTCCTGATGCTGCAGGCCGATGCCAGCCAGAAGGCCGGCGTCATCGGCTCGATCACCAAGTTCTTCCAGTCGTCGCTGCAGTCGCTGATCCTCGGCATGGGCGCGCTGCTCGTGCTGGAAAACCACATCACGCCCGGCATGATGATCGCCGCGTCGATCCTGGTGGGCCGTGCACTGGCGCCGGTGCAGCAGGTGATCGGCGTGTGGAAGAGCTGGAGCAGCACCCGCAGCGCATACACCCGCCTGTTGAAGCTGCTGGAAGACAATCCGGAACGCCCGGCCGGCATGCCGCTGCCCAAGCCGGCAGGCAGCGTGACGGTCGAAGCGGTCACCGCCGCGCCGCCGGGTTCGCAGGTTGCCGTGATCAAGAACCTGTCGTTCGCCATCATGGCCGGCGACGTGGTGGGCATCATCGGCGCCAGCGGCTCCGGCAAGTCGACCCTGGCGCGCCTGCTGGTGGGCGTGTGGCCGGCCGCCATGGGCAAGGTGCGCCTCGATGGCGCCGACATCTATACCTGGAACAAGGGCGAACTGGGCCCGCATATCGGCTACCTGCCGCAGGACGTGGAACTGTTCGGCGGCACCGTCAGCGACAATATCGCCCGCTTCGGCGAAGTCGACCCGGCCAAGGTGGTGGAGGCGGCCAAGCGCGCCGGCGTCCACGACATGATCCTGCACCTGCCGAAAGGCTACGATACCGTGCTGGGCGAAGCCGGCGCCGGTTTGTCCGGCGGGCAGCGCCAGCGGCTGGGCCTGGCACGTGCGATGTATGGCGACCCGTCGCTGATCGTGCTCGACGAACCCAACTCGAACCTGGACGACGTGGGCGAAGCGGCCCTGGTGACGGCCATCAACGACCTGCGGCAGCACGGCAAGACCATCGTGCTGGTCACCCACCGCACCAGCGTGCTGAGCGTGACGAACAAGCTGCTGCTGCTGCGCGACGGCATGGCCCAGTCGTTCGGCCCGACCAGCCAGGTCATCGCCTCGCTGAACGAGGCGAACCAGAAGCAGGCGGCGCAGAACCGCCTGGCGGCGGCCCCGGCGCAACCGACAACCTCTACCGTTTGAACAGCATGAAACTCATTACCAAGAACGCGAGCGACGTCGTCGCTCATGATGTGACTCCGCTCGAGGTGGATACCGACGCGCGCTCGTTCAGCCGGATCGGCTGGCTGGTCGTGCTGATCGGCTTCGGCGGCTTTTTGCTGTGGGCGATTTTCGCGCCCCTGGACCGGGGCGTGCCGATGTCCGGCTACGTGGCCAAGGAATCGAACCGCAAGGCGGTGCAGCACCTGACCGGCGGCGTCGTGCAGGAAATCCTCGTCAAGGATGGCGACGTGGTCAAGGAAGGCCAGGTGCTGGTGCGCATGAACGAAGTGCAGGTCAAGTCCCAGGCCGAAACCACGCGTACGCAGTACTACGCGGCGCGCGCCGCCGAGGCGCGCCTGCTCGCCGAGCGCGACGGCGCCAAGTCCATCACCTACCCGAAAGACCTGCTCGACAACGCCAGCGACCTGCGCGCCGCGACGAACATGGAAGTGCAGCGGCAGCTGTTCACTTCCCGCCAGGGCAGCCTGAACAGTGAGCTGAGCGCCATCGAGGAAACCATCCGCGGCCTGCAGGCGCAGGTCAACGGCCTGCAGGAAGCACGCAAGAGCAAGAAAGCCCAGCTCGCGTCGATCCAGGAACAGCTGGTGGGCATGCGCGACCTGGCCAAGGAAGGCTTCGTGGCGCGCAATCGCCTGCTGGAACTGGAGCGCATGTACATCCAGGTCGGCGGCCAGATTTCCGAAGACGACGGCAACATCGGCCGCTACCAGAGCCAGATCATGGAATACCGCCTGCGCGCCATCCAGCGCCGCCAGGACTACCAGAAGGAAGTGCGCACCGAACTGTCGAACATCCAGCGCGAAGCCGATGCGCAGGGCGCCCGCCTGGCGGCCAACGACTACGAGCTGCGCAATGTCGAGGTGAAGGCGCCGGTCAGCGGCATCGTCGTCAACCTCGCCGTGTTCACCGAAGGCGGCGTGGTGGCCTCGGGCTTCCGCATGATGGATATCGTGCCGAGCGGCGACGCCATGGTGGTGGAAGGGCAACTGCCGGTCAACCTGGTCGACAAGGTGCATGCCGGCCTGCCGGTGGAGCTGATCTTCTCCGCGTTCAACACCACCAAGACGCCGCATCTCCCTGGCGAAGTGATCAACGTGTCGGCCGACCGCACCGTCGATGAACATACCGGCCAGCCGTACTACAAGGTGCGCGCCAAGGTCACGCCGGAAGGCCAGAAGCTGATCGCCGAGAAAAAGCTGGTGGTCCAGCCGGGCATGCCGGTGGACCTGTTCGTGAAGACGGGCGAGCGCTCGATGATGAGCTACCTGCTCAAGCCGCTGACGGACCGTGCCAAGTTGTCGATGAGCGAGGAATGATGAGCGTGAGCCGAATCCTTGATTTGAAGCTGAAACTGAACCTGAAACTGCTGGCCGGCGCCGCGCTGCTGGCCTGTGCCGGCGGCGCCCAGGCGCTGTCGTTCCAGGATGCCTACGATGCCGCGCTGCGCAACGATCCCACTTACCGGGTGGCCTTCTACGAGAACGAGTCCGGCAAGGAAAACCGCGTGCTGGGCCGTTCGGCCCTGCTGCCGTCGGTGTCCGCCAACTCGTCGGTGAACCGCAACCTGCTGGACCGCACGACCCGCCAGCCGAACGGGCGCGAAACCACCGACAACCCGCGCTACCTCAGCAAGTCCCATTCGATCTCGCTGCGCCAGCCGCTGATCAACATGGATGGCCTGGCCCGCTACAAGCAGGGCAGGGCACAGTCGGAGATGAGCGAGGCGATCTTCGACGTGCGCACCGGCGAGGTAGCGATCCGCGTGGCCGGCGCGTATTTCGATGCGCTGCTGGCGCGCGACCAGCTGCGCCTGGCCAAGGCCCAGCGCGACATGTATGCCGAACAGAGCACCGTCAACCGCCGCATGTTCCAGGCCGGCCAGGGTACCCGCACCGACATGCTGGAAACCCAGGCGCGCCTGGACGTGGCGCAGGCCGCCGTGCTGGAGGCCGAAGACCAGGTCACGATCATGCGCAATACGCTGGAAGAGATCGTCGGCACGGAGGTGGGCAACCTCGATGAGCTGAACGCGGACTTCCGCTTCCTGCCGCTGAGCCCCGCCACCTACGAGGACTGGAAGGCGATCGCCTTGCAGAACAATGCCGACGTCAAGGCCGGCAAGCTGGCCACCGAGGTGTCGCGCCAGGAAATCAACAAGGCGCGCGCCGGCCACCTGCCGCGCCTCGACCTGGTGGCTTCCTACAGCAAGGCCGATTCGGAAACCATCAACACGCTGAACCAGGACACCAACAACAAGGCGGTCGGCGTGCAGCTGACCGTGCCGCTGTATTCCGGCGGCGCCGTGTCCGCGCAGGGCCGCCAGGCGGTGGCGGGCTTCGAACGGGCCAAGGCCGACCTCGAAGTGCGCACCGACAAGGTGCTGGTGGAGCTGCGCAAGGCGCACAGCCAGGTCGTCAGCAGCGTTACGCGCATCGAAGCGCTGAACAATGCCGTCAGCTCGAGCCAGGCGCTGCTCAACGCCACCACGCAAAGCATCAAGGGCGGCGAACGCATCAACCTCGACCTGCTGACCGCGCAGCAGCAGCTGACCACCACCCAGCGCGACCTGGCCCAGGCGCGCTACACCTACCTGCTGGCCACGCTGCGCCTGCGCAATGCCGCGGGCGTGCTGAGCCGGTCCGATATCGAGCAGGTGGCGGGGTTCTTCCGGCGGCAGCAGTAAGCTCGCCGGGAATACCCGATCTGAAAATAAAATGCCGGCGCAATGCCGGCATTTTTTTTCGAAAGGCGGACAGTACCCGCCTCGAATTGCCCGCTTACAGCCCTTCCGGCGCCCACTCCAGGAACGCCTGCAACTCCGCCGGCGTGCCCAGCACATGCACCGTTGCCGGATCGAGGTCGGCGATCGAAATGCGCCCGCCGTCGCGCAGCAACTGCTTGTAGAGGGGCGCGACATAGCGTTCGCCCCGCACCAGGTTGGCGGGATCGGCGAAGAAGCGCTCGTAGGCGCTGGCATAGTCGGCCGCGCGGGCGAACCAGTACAGGCCGATCGAGGCGAAGTCCGCGATGCGCTCCTTCTCGGCCAGGTCGGTTGCCCAGCCATCCTCGCCGAGCCGCACGAAACTCCAGTGATCGCCCGGCACCTGGAAGCAGGGTACCCAGCCATCCGATCCCGGGCGGATATCGGCCGGCGCCAGCGCGCGCGGTTCCACATAGGTGTCGATGTTGTAGATCAGCAGCGGCGCGTCGGCCTGCCACAGGTCGCGCGACAGCCAGGCGCTGGTGGCCTGGCCATCCGTCACCGCGTCGAGTTCCAGCACATGCACGTCCGCCAGGCCCAGGGCCGCGCAGCGTTCGCGCACGTAGGCGCCCGAATCGTTCTCCTTCAGGCAGACGAAGATCAGCCGCGCCGGCTGTTCCAGGAACTGCTGGAGCGACAGCATCGACCAGTCGAACAGGCTGCGCCCGTGCGCCATGATCTCGTATTTCGGCACCGTGTAGCCGGCGTCGTAGAAGCGCGAGCCGCGGCCCGCCATCGTGATGACAATGTTCTGCATCGGTACCGGCCTCACTCGTGTCCCAGCAACTGGTGGATTTCCTGCTCGGACAGGCGCAGGAATTCATCGGGACGGACGGCCCGGTCGTCGATGTAGAAGCCCTTGCTGCGCGGCCAGGGCTTGCCGAACAGGATTTCGTCGTACGGCACGTCCCAGCGGGCCAGCCAGTCGAGCAGCACGGGGGCGGTGTGCTTGTTGATCAGGCCCAGATTGTGGTTGTGCGTCTTCATGTTGCGCGACGTGTACAGCATGATGCGGTAGCCCCGTTGCTGGTATTCGCGCAGCTTGGCCAGCATGTCGGCCCGCGGCACCAGGTCCGCATAGGATTGATCGGCCGTCTTGATGTCGCAAAGGGTGCCGTCGATGTCGACCACCAGCATCGCGTCATCGTGGGAAATTTCAGTCGTCATGTTCCACCTCGTTCAGGATCGCGTGCGCCTTCAGCAGGAAGGCCAGCACTTTATTCGGTACATCGATATGCAGCGGCAGCATGGACAGGAACAGCGACGCCTCGCCCAGCCGCACGATGCGCGGGTCGTAGCCCTGCGTGCGCAGGTGGCGGGTGAAGAGCGGCTTCAGCGCGGCCTGGCCGCCCAGGTTGAGGTGAAGGCGCAGCGCGTTGTCGTCCGTGAAGCCGACCCGGTACTGGCTGTTGTTGATGAAATCATAGTCGCCCAGCACGCTGTGCGAGATCTTGCACAGGTCATACATCGGGTGGGTCCATAATTCGCCGGCGCTGAGCGCGCCCTTCGGGTCGATCAGCTTCATCAGGTAGCGCTGCTGGTCGTACAGCACGTTGGAGAAGCACGGGTCGCCGTGGCCGATGGCCATGTGGTCGCACTGGAACTGGCGCTCGTGTTTGCGATACAGCCGCAGGTAGCGTTCCAGCTGGCGTTCCAGCGCCAGCTCCGGCGTGCCCGCGGCGGCCAGCGCATCGATGCGGCGGCCTTCCGGCATGGCGAGGAATTGCCTGGCGCGCTGTTCCACCTTGTCGACGAACAGGCTGCGCGCGGCCTGCGCCGACTCGGCGGCGGAACAGGGCTGGCGCGGCCGGCTGGCGATGAAGAACAGCAGACGTTCCACGAAGGCCTGGAAGCTTTCCGCGTCAAAGGCATCGTGTACCCATTGCAGGGCCACGTCGGCCAGGTAGTAGCGCATCATCCGGTACGAGGCGCGGCCGTTGCCTTCCTCGTAGCCGAAGGGCTGGATCAGCCAGGGCCGCATCTCTTCCGGCACCAGCGAATGGAACAGGTACTCGGCCTTCATCTTGGCCTGGTCGGTCGAGCTCTTGGTATAGAAATACGTGTCGATATCGACCTGGTTGAAGTGGCGCGCGGCCGTTGCGCCGGTGGTCAGCGACAGGAAGCCGCGCATGGTCGAGATGTCCAGCGGCTGCAGCGATTGCACGCGTTGCGCGTCGCGCCAGCCCTGTTCCCAGCCATGCACCGGGCCGGCCGCGAACGCCGGCCAGTATTCCAGCAGCTGGTGCGCGTGGCGCAGGAACAGCAGCAGCGGCTTGTAGGGCCGGTCGGTGAAATCCTCTTCCGCATAGGGCAGCCGTTCGACCAGCATGGCCAGGCGGTCCGGGTCGGGAAAGCCGGCCCGGCCGGCGATCACGCACACGGCGCATTCGTCGTCGCTGGCTTCCAGCCGGGCGCGCAGGGCGGGCAGGTCGCCGTCGTCGCGCAGGTGCACCAGCGCGTGGCGCGCCCACGCGGGCAGGGCTGCACGGAAGTGATCCGCCAGCGGCTGGCGGCGCACGATGATGTCGCCGTAGTGGCGGCACCCGACCAGCGAAAGCAGTTCGCCATCGGTCAGTTCGCGGTCGTCGAGGATCAACAGCAAGTTCGGGGAAGGGGAGGGCATGTCAGCCTTTCATCGATTTCAGGCGGCTGGCGAGGATCACGGCACCCGCGAAGATCACGGTCAGCAACACCAGCGCCAGCGACTGGTACAGGCCGAATTCGCTCAAGTCCTTGCCCGGCAGGGAAGCCAGCAGGCCGGAGGCGAAGATGGCACCGAACGCTTCGTCGCCCGAGGCGACACCATTGTTCATCCCATCGATGACGCGGATGAACAGGGCCAGGGCACCGATCTCCAGCAGCCAGATCAGCGCGGACAGCAGCAGGAAGGCGGTGATGCGGCCATCCAGGCAGCGGTAGATATCCATTTCCATCTGCCGTACCGCGTGGCTGATGCGCAGCAGCTGCAAGCCGTGGCGGCTGTGGCTGACCAGCACCAGGTGGCGGTTCAGGTAGACGAAGGTCTTGGCCACCGCGAACAGCACGAACAGCGCGGCCAGTCCGACCACCAGGAACAGCACGAAGACCGTGCGCATGGTGTCGGGCACGTTCACATCGAACAGGTACATGCCGAGGATGACGGTGCTGAGCACGGCGATGTCGCCGAAGCGTTCGGCCGCCCACAGCGCCAGCGCCTTGCGCTTGCGGCGGTATACGAAGGCCAGCGCGGCCAGGCGCAGCAGCTCGCCCGCCTTGAACGGCAGGAAGCTGCTGGGGAAGGCCGTCAGCGCGTGCGCCGCCGCCAGCTCGAAGGCCTGGTCGCGTTCTTCCAGCGACAGCAGGGCCAGCCGCAGCATGCGGAACAGGTGCGAAGCCATGTACAGCGCGGTCACCGCCGTCAGCACCGCCAGCTCGGTGCGGGCCACGGCTTCCGACAGCGCATCGGCGCGCAGCAGGAGCCAGCCGGCCACCAGCGTGGCCAGCAGCGCCAGGTAGATGCGCACCGCGCGTGTCATTGCCGCGCTGAATCCTGCTGCGCCGGATCGTGCGTTGCTTCTTGCCGAGCCTCTTGCTGGTACACGATCTGGCCGCTGTAGCGCTCGAACGGCCTGGCCCGCAGCGGTTCACGCAGGAACGCGCCGCGGCGCACCATGAAGCCGCCCAGCAGCGACAGGACCTTGAACGCCTGGCGGAACAGCCGCACGTTCGATACCTGGTCTTCCTCGCGCCAGCTGATCGGGAAGAAGCGCACCCGCTGGCCCGCATGGTAACTGCCCAGCAGCATCACGTAGTTGAAGGTGAGGTCGTCCGGGTAGGTCTTGTAATAGAAATCCTGGAAGGCCGCGAGCCGGTACATGTTCAGCCCCGAACCCAGGTCGTAGATGCGGCGCCCGGCCACCGCCGAGAACAGCAGGTTGTAGACGCGGTTGCCCAGCGTGCGCACGAAGGAATAGCCGATCAGCCGGCTGCCCGGCATGAAGCGCGCGCCCATCAGGCAATCGACTTCGCGGTGGCTGCCCCGTTCCAGCTCGGGCACCAGGTCGCGGATATCGGCCTGGTCGTCGCCATGCAGCACCACCAGGTAATCGAAGCCCTGCTCGATGGCGTAGCGGAAGGCGGCCTTGTGCGAACCGCCCAGGCCGTAGTTGTCGTCGTTGCGCCAGCCGATGAAGCGCAGCGACGGCAGCCGCGCGCGGGCGTGCCCGATGGCCGCGTCGAGGGTATTGTCCGGCGAACGGTTGTCGACGACGATCACGGTATCGACCCAGCGCCGTACGCTGTCGTCGAACTGGTCCAGTACGCGCGTGACCTGGCTGGCGCAGCGGTAGGCGGGAATGAAAACGAGGATTCGCTGGTCGGCCATATCATCGCGGGCGCATCGAGCGCGTCAGGAATTTCATGAAAAGGAAGTTGCTTATCAGGTTCAGGGGGGTGACCAGGATCTTGGCGGCGAGGCCGCCGGCGCTGCGCAGCGCCACGGGCAGGTCGGTCGTTGCCAGCACGCCGGCCAGCGCGCCCGCCACCGCCTGGAGCAATTGCGAGTAAGCCATGATCGACACCAGCTGGTAGGTCCAGTACATGGCCAGGGCCTGGCGCGACCCGCTGCGGTAGAACACCGTCTTCAGCGAGGTGAACCAGACGAACGTGACGCCCACGTACGACGACACGACATTGGCCGCGAACGGCGACATCCCGAAACCCTGCGACAGCAGGGCAAAAGTGGCGAAGTCGCACAGCCAGCCGAGGCCGGACAGCACCAGGAAACGCAGGAACTGGTTCATCGCGCGTGTCGGCTCATCGGTGTATTCCCTTTTCCTGCATGTAGCGTGCCGCGACCTTGCGCACCGCGTCGTCGAGCTCGTTGCCATCGTAGAGCCACACTTCATTGCCGGTCTGGCAGACATGCACGCGGCTCGGCTGTGGCAGGTTCTTGCCGGTCGTCTCGGCCGTGTAGTTGAAGCCCGAGGTATCGCCACGGGGCCGCAGCAACGCGAAATTGTACTTGATCTGCGGATAACGCTCGGGCCGCAGCAGGGGACCGATCGTGGTCACCCAGAAGTGCGGTACCAGGTCGTTGTAGGTGTCGAGGATGTGCAGCTTCTTCGGCATGAACTGCCGCACCTGCGGGCCGGTCCAGTAGTCCGAGATGCCGCCGCGCAGCGTGAAGTTCTGCCGTTCCACATCCATCAGGCAATCGGCGATCGGGTTGGTGGTGGCGATGGGCGCGGCGGTGCGCGCGGTGTTCAGGCAGCCGGCCAGGACCAGCGCGCCACCCGCCAGCAGCACCGCATCCCAGACGAAGCGCGGCACGCCCCGGTCGAGCAGCACGATCGCCAGCACCGCCGCCAGCAGCAGCGGGAAGGTGAAATAGCGGTAGGCGTACTCGTCGCCGAAGCGGCCGGCCAGCAGGGCGCCCAGCAAGGTGAGCAGCAGGGAAGCGCCCAGCATCGCGCCCGTGACGGCGATGCGCGGGCTGTCCTGGAAACCGGCGCGCAGCCCGGTGGCATCGGCCGTGACGCTGCGTGCGAAGTGGAACAGCAAGAACAGCAGTGCCGCCGCCAGCAGCACGGCGAGGCTGAACGTGTACGGGTTGGCCAGATCGAAGGCGGCGAGCGTGGCGGCGACGAACAGCGTCATCGCGCGGCCCGCCGGGCCGGGGGCGATATTGTCGATGCCGCCCAGCGGCTTGTAGTGCACCAGCACTTTCAGCAGCAGGTCGGCGGCGATCAGCCCGATGGCGATGCAGCCGGCCAGCAGCAGCACCCGGCGGCGTGCCCGGGCCATGGCAGCCCCGCGCAGCATCAGCCACGAGCAGGCCAGCAGCAGCAAGGCGGGCATGACCACGGTGAGGTAGAACAGGCTGGTGGAAATGCAGCCGGCAATGGTGATCGCCACGATCGCGAGCGCGACCCGCCGCGATCCATCGCCGACATAGCGCATCGCCATGGCCAGCCCAGCCAGGCCGAACAGCACGGCCGGCAGGTGGTTGTTGGTACTGTAGAAGTACAGCCACATCGACGAGCGGGCCGCTGTCAGCGTGAGGAATGCCATGCCCAGCACCATCACGGCAGCCGCACGCCGGCTCAGCGCCGGGTAGATCTGCCGGGCGAACCACAGCACGGTACCGGTGAGGATCGCAGCCTGGGCAACGGAAACGGCGAAGATGCGCGTTGCCGCATCGGGCAGGGCCGGATACATGGCGAAATACAGCAGCATGTCCGGCACGAAGGCGGGGGCGACCGGGAATTTCCAGTCGATCCAGCGGCCGCCATCCTGCACCAGGTCGACCACCAGCTGTTCCATGAAGAGCGAATCGCCGCTCAGGATGGTCTTGAACCGCAGCAGGCTTGCCGCCAGGCCCAGCAGCACCACGGCGGCAACAAGCCAGAGTTTATCCAGTTTCATCGGTTTTGCAGCTTGGGAAAACTGCAAGTATAAACTCTACGGCAGTATTTTGAAATTAACAATTTCTCCGCGACATGCCAAGCCTGGTAACTGTTATTTCATCAAGGCCACACACTAAATGGTAATTCCACTGAACGGTAATTCCACGGGCCGACATCAGCGGTATTGTCGAGGGGAATATATTAGAACGGGATAAGGTGGCAAATATGCCATGACTATTATCGAGAGCCGCGCTGTTTCCCGTTCAAGGATATTGCCGCAGGCGCTACGCCATAATCAGGCGCAGCGCCCGGCGTGCTTCACTGGCACGCTTGAGCGGCACGCTTCACTGATACATTCACTGGTCCTGCGCCTTGCCGTGGCAATGTGGGCAAGAAACGCCGTACACATATTCCGGCGCCAGTTGCTGGCGCGGGGTGACGATGGCGCGGCAGGCGAAGCATTGCACGGTTTCCGTGGGCTCCAGCCTGGGATTGAGCGCGGTACGGTAGTCGAACACGAAGCAGTCGCCCGTGTAATGGGCGCCGCCCACTTCCTCGAAATACTTCAGGATGCCGCCTTCGAGCTGGTACACATTGTCGTAGCCGATATTCTGCATGTGGATCGCCGCCTTTTCGCAGCGGATGCCGCCGGTGCAGAACGTGACCACGGTCTTGCCGTCGAAGTCGGCCTTGTGTTCCTCGATCACTTGCGGGAATTCGGTGAATTTGCGGATGCGGTAGTCGACGGTATTGTCGAACGTGCCCACGTCCACCTCGAAATCGTTGCGGGTGTCGACCATCACCACCGGCTTGCCCTGGTCGTCATGGCCCTGGTCCAGCCAGCGCTTCAGGGTTTTCGCGTCCACGAACGGCGCGCGGCCTTCTTCCGGCTTGATCAGCGGCATGCGCATCGTGATGATCTCGGCCTTGATCTTCACCAGCATGCGCTTGTGCGACTGCTCGGCCGACAGGCTTTCCTTCACTTCCAGGTCGGCCAGGCGCGGATCGGCGCGCACCCAGGCCAGGTAGCCGTCGATGTTTTCCCGGGTGCCGGACAGGAACATGTTGATGCCTTCCGGCGTCAGCAGGATCGTGCCCTTCAGGCCGAGGCGCTGCGTGATTTCCTGGTATTGCGGCCGAAGCTCCTCGAGATTCTCCAGCGTGATGAACTTGTAGGCGGCGATGTTGACGAAGGATGCGGCGGCAGTTACTGCCGCATGTGACGGTACGGCGCCGGCCTGGACGGGGGCGCCGAGAGTGCTAGCTTGCATAGGGAGTCAGAGTGGGAATAGCGGAACAGCCGACATTATAAGCCCATCGGCGTGCATTTCCACGCTTCCCCGATGCGGAGGAAACCGGCGCATTTCCGCGAAATTCCGCCTGCCTTGCCCGGGACCGGGCGGCTATCGGGTATAGACCCGATCCACCGTATGCACGCTGCCCGCCGGCGACATGATGTAGAGCTTGCCGCCGTTGATCATGAACGCCCTGCTCTCGGGTGGCTGGGCTGGAATAATGTACTGATCGACAACGAGGGTTCCCGAATCGCCGCCGAAATCGATGTGCCACATCCACTGGTTATGCACCAGCGCGTACGTCACGGC
This sequence comes from Pseudoduganella sp. SL102, assembly GCF_027856995.1. Taxonomy (NCBI): domain Bacteria; kingdom Pseudomonadati; phylum Pseudomonadota; class Betaproteobacteria; order Burkholderiales; family Oxalobacteraceae; genus Pseudoduganella; species Pseudoduganella sp. SL102. The sequence goes on along the minus strand of NZ_CP115554.1, from coordinate 6,602,959 downwards.
CGTTCCTGTGACCGTAATACGGTGGGCGGGCATGGTGGCGGACACGGCATCATAAGCGCTCGGCACCGCCGCGGCGCCCTCGCTGAACACCACCCCGCCATTGGTGGAGCCGGTGATCTCCACCTGCATGCCGGGCACATTCACACTTTTGGTGGCAATGATGGCGCCCGTGCAGCCCGGGTTCGCGTAGTAATCGGTCCTGGTCGACATCAGCGCCCTGTCGCCGCCAGCCGGATCCTGCGTGACTGAAATTCTTTCGACCGTGCGTCCTTCGCAGGCGGCACTCCACTCGCCGAGATATGGCGTGACTTTTGCCGAGAGCACGGGCGAGGGGCCCCCGCTGCTGTCACTGCCGCCACAAGCGGCGAGGCAGGAGACCAGAAGGGAAGACAGGAAAAACTTGCTGGAAACGCGCATGAAAGGCTTGCCCTGGAGGGTGAAAGACGTGATGGGTGGGGAATGTCGAACGCCTCGCCAGGATTGTATGGTTGCACGCCATCGCTCGTCCATGCGGTGGCGTTGCAAATTGCTACTTGTTGCAAATTGCGATTTCCTGGCCCTGCGGTGCCATGGATTCGCAGGCGGCGAGATCGATCGGGGGCGTGGCGGTGCGTGCCGTCGAACGTGACGGCAGGTGCGCGCGTGGAGACTGGCGGAAGAACATGGTGCTCCCTCCCTTTTCCGCATACGCGCCCGGAGGAAATGCCCGAGATCAGGCACGTGGGTGTGCCTGATTTCCGGTGATGTCGGGGCCGGCGCGGGAACGGGCGTAGCGGCGAGCCCTGGCGGTGCCGTGACCGCCGTGCTTAAACCATGGCGCGGCGTGCCTTGCGCCGCCAGGCCAGTGCCGCCAGGCCAGCGCCGGCCAGCAGCAGCGTGGACGGCTCGGGGATGGCCTGTTGCTGGTCCGGCAACCGGTGCACCGACCAGTTCGCGTAAGTGATCTTCGACGAGCTGGCGCTATTGCCCGTCGCGGCGTAGATGGCGCTCACGTCCAGGTAGCGGGTCGCCGTGTTGGTGAACGCCGTACCGCTGAGCAGGATGCGGCCGACATCGAACGCCGTCACGATCGAGCAGGTGAGCGGGTTGCCGCAGCCGTTGGTCAGGGCGGGCGACATGTCGTACACGCCCTGGAACACCAGCCGGTCGAGGGCGTCGGAGGCGGCATAGCTTTCCGAGAACGAGTCGAACAGCAGGTTGCTGGCTTGCGGGCGGGTGTCCGAGAACAGCACGTCATACTGTTCCCCGTTTACTTCGACGGCTTGAGCGCCCATCAGCACGCCGTTCGACACCAGCAGGATCGGTGCTGCGTGGGCAGCGGCCTGCGCGCCCAGGAGCAGGGCGCCTTGCAGCAGGATGTTTTTTACGAAGGTTCGCACAATGGCTCCTGAAGGTAAATAATGGATAGCGGCTTGAGTTGCGTAGTGTCACCAAGCTTAAGCAAGGTTGATGCCAGATCGATAATTTTGAGAAAAATCAACGCTGTCGTTGAGCTGGCTCAAATACCTGGCCGGAAAATGTAAAGTTTCCCGACAGCGCTGGCTGAGCAGGCGCGTTGGCCGCGAGTACCTCAACGGCGGTAAAATAGCGCCTTCGCCGCACGAAGCCTCACCGCCCAATCGATCCCATGAGTACCGAAGTCCCAGACCTGTCCGTCATCGAGCCCGTTCTTCAGCCCGTTATTCAACCTGTCATCCAGCCCGATGAGCCCGCACCGCCACCCGGCCCGGATTTCGTCCACCTGCGGGTGCACTCGGAATACTCGATCGTCGATGGCCTGGTCCGCATCGACGACCTGGTGAAGGCCGCGGCGAAGGACAGGCAGGGGGCGCTGGCCGTCACCGACCTGTCGAACCTGTTCGGCATGGTCAAGTTCTACAAGGCCGCGCGCGGCAAGGGCGTCAAGCCGGTGATCGGCTGCGATGTCTGGATCACCAACGACGACAACCGCGACAAGCCATGCCGCCTGCTGCTGCTGGCGAAGAACCGCGTGGGCTACCTGCAGCTGTGCGAGCTGCTGTCGATGGCGTGGCTGACCAACCAGTACAAGGGCCGCGCCGAACTGCGCACCGAATGGCTGGCGGCGCTGAAAGACCAGACATATGACGTGATGCCCGGCGAAAGCGGCGCCGATGGCCTGATCGCACTGTCCGGCGCGCAGTTCGGCGACATCGGCTGCGCGATCGACAACGGCAACCTGGAGCTGGCCGAACGGCACGCCGAGAAATGGTCGGCCATCTTCCCGGGGCATTTCTATATCGAGATCCAGCGCGCCGGGCAGCCCAACCAGGAAGCGCAGGTGCGCCAGTCGGTGGCGCTGGCCGCCAGGCTGCGCCTGCCGGTGGTGGCCACGCACCCGGTGCAGTTCATGTCCGAGCATGAGTTCATCGCCCACGAAGCCCGTATCTGTATCGCCGAAGGCGAGATGATCGCCAACGCGAAGCGGCCGAAACGGTTCAACGAGCAGATGCGCTTCATGACGCAGGAAGAAATGGCGATCCTGTTCGAGGACCTGCCGGGCGCCTTGCAGAATTCGGTGGAAATCGCCAAGCGCTGCAATGTCACGCTCACGCTGGGCAAGCCGCAACTGCCGAACTTCCCCACGCCGGGCATGACGATCGATGAATTCCTGGTCGCCGAAACGAAGAAGGGCCTGGAAGAGCGCCTGGTGCAGCTGTTCCCCGACCCCGTATACCGCGAGAAGATGCGTCCCCGCTACGAGGAGCGGCTGGCGTTCGAGAACAACACGATCATCAACATGAAGTTCCCGGGCTACTTCCTGATCGTTGCGGAGTTCATCCAGTGGGGCAAGAACAACGGCGTGCCGATCGGCCCGGGCCGCGGCTCGGGCGCGGGCTCGCTGGTGGCCTATGCGCTGAAGATCACCGACCTCGATCCGCTCAAGTACAACCTGCTGTTCGAACGTTTCCTGAACCCGGAACGGGTATCGATGCCCGACTTCGACATCGACTTTTGCCAGGAAAAGCGCGAGCTGGTGATCCAGCACGTGAAGGACCTGTATGGCCGCGACGCGGTGTCGCAGATCGCCACCTTCGGCACCATGGCGGCGAAAGGCGCGATCCGCGACGTCGGCCGCGTGCTCGACTTCGGCTACAACTTCTGCGACGGCATCTCGAAGCTGATCCCGTTCAAGCCGGGCAAGCCGGTGTCGATCGCCGAGGCCATCGAGGAAGAACCGCTGCTCAAGGAACGCCTCGAGAACGAGGAAGAAGTGAAGCAGCTGCTGGATCTGGCGCAGCAGGTCGAAGGCATCACCCGCGGCATCGGCATGCACGCCGGCGGCGTGCTGATCGCACCCGGCAAGCTGACCGATTTCTGCCCGCTGTACACGCAATCCGGCGACTCGGGCGTGGTCTCGCAGTACGACAAGGACGACGTGGAGGCCGTGGGCCTGGTGAAGTTCGACTTCCTGGGCCTGACCACGCTGACGATCCTCGACCGCGCGGTGAACTACATCCGCGAACTGGACCCGGCCGACAAGGATTTCAACCTGGAATCGCTGCCGCTGGACGACCGCGGTTCCTACGACCTGCTGACCAAGGCGAAGACGGTGGCCGTGTTCCAGCTGGAGTCGCGCGGCATGCAGGGCATGCTGAAGGATGCGCGCCCCGACCGCTTCGAGGACATCATCGCGCTGGTGGCGCTGTACCGTCCGGGCCCGATGGACCTGATTCCCGACTTCTGCAAGCGCAAGCACGGCGAAAAGTTCGACTACCCGGACCCGCGCACCGAGGGCATCCTGTCCGAGACCTACGGCATCATGGTCTACCAGGAGCAGGTGATGCAGATGGCGCAGATCATCGGCGGCTACTCGCTGGGCGGCGCCGACATGCTGCGCCGCGCGATGGGCAAGAAGAAGGCCGAGGAAATGGCCGAGCACCGCGAGATCTTCCGCAAGGGGGCCGGCGAGCGCGGGCTGACCACCGAGAAGGCCGACGAGATCTTCGACCTGATGGAGAAGTTCGCCGGCTACGGTTTCAACAAGTCGCACGCCGCCGCCTATGCGCTGCTGTCGTATCACACCGCGTACCTGAAGCAGCACCACACGGCCGCGTTCATGGCGGCCAACATGTCGCTGACGATGGACGACACGGAAAAGGTCAAGATCCTCGTCGAGGATTCGATCGAGGTGTGCGGCCTGACGATCCTGCCGCCGGACATCAACCTGTCGGCGTACCGCTTCCGCCCGGACGGCCAGCCGCGTTCCGTGACCGGCAAGAAGGTCACGGCGATCCGCTATGGCCTGGGCGGCGTGAAGGGCGCCGGCCAGAACGCGATCGAGGCGATCATCGCCGCGCGCGAAGCCGACGGTCCGTTCAAGAGCCTGTTCGACTTCTGCAAGCGGGTCGACAAGCGCCAGATCAACCGCCGTACCATCGAGGCGCTGATCCGCTCGGGCGCGTTCGACTGCTTCGGCGTCGATCGCTCGGTGCTGTTCGCGTCGGTGGGCTTCGCCATGGAATGCGCCGAGCAGGAACTGAAGGCGGCCAACCAGGTGAGCCTGTTCGGCGGCGACGACAGCGACCTGGTCGCTCCGCCCGAATACGTGCAGGCTACCGCGTGGACCGACCGCCAGAAGCTGGCCGAGGAAAAGATCGCGCTGGGCTTCTACCTGTCCGGCCACATGTTCGATTCGTATGCGCAGGAAGCGCGGCGCTTCGCCCGCACCAAGCTGTCGGAACTGGAGCCGTCGCGCGAGCCGCGCATGATGTGCGGCGTGATCACCGGCATCCGCACGCAGATGACGCAGCGCGGCAAGATCCTCATCGTCAGCCTGGACGACAAGAGCGCCGTGGTGGAAGTGACCGTGTACAACGAGATCTTCGAGGCCAACAAGAAGGCCTTCAAGGAAGACGAATTCCTCGCCGTGACCGGCAAGGTATCGGAAGACCGCTTCACCGGCGGCCTGCGCATCTCGGCCGAGAAGGTGTACGACATCGTGTCGGCCCGCCTGCAGTTCGGCCGCCAGATGGGCTGGCTGCTGCCGGCCGCCGTGGCGCCCGCGAAACTGCAGGAAGTGCTGGCGCCGCACCGCGACGACTACGGCTTGCCGGTGCAGATGCGCATCAAGCCGCAGGGCATTGACTGCACGCTGCAGCTGGGCGACGACTGGCGGGTCGCGCCGTCCGATGAACTCACGCTGGCGCTGGAACAGGTGCTGGGCGCAAAAGAGGTGGCGGTGGAGTACTGATCGCGGTGGGGAAACCGGTGTCAGACACCCTTTTTCAAGGAAAAATAGTGTCTGACACCAAAACTCGCCTGGGCGGAATGCCTCTCGTGTCTGACACTATTTCCGCAGGAAATAGTGTCAGACACCGGTTTTCCCACGCGGCACCTCCCTGGGGGCGCGCACGGCGGCGACCAGGTTGCGCACGAAAGCCTTCATGTCGAACCGGTTGTCGAACGCATCGAGGGCCCGGTCGGCCATCTGCGCGGTATACGTCGAATCGTCCAGCAGCCGCACGATGGCGGCGCGCATCGCGGCGGCGTCGCCTTGCGGTACCAGCACGGCCTCGTTGCCGTCGCTGACATAATCCTCCACCGTCAGCGTGCGCGTGATGACGGTGGCCTTGTTGAAGGCCATCGCCTGCAGCAGCACCATCTGCCCGGCCGAGATATCGGCCACGCCCAGCGGCACCACCACGAAGCGGGCGTTCTTCAGCTGGTCGACATAGTCGCCGTCATAGCAGTTGCGCAGCACCTTGACGTTAGGGGGGATTGCCAGGCCGGCCAGCGGCTTGTCGTTGTCGCACACCACGTGGAGTTCGATCGGCAGGCCGGCCACCGCGTCGAACAGCGTGCCGTAGTCGCGGCCGGAGCGCCCGGCGGTGAGGATGTACGGCGAGTTCGACGCTTCCGGCAATTCCTCGCGGCCATAGATATGGGTGCCGTGCGGGATGTAGAACACTTCGGTGCGGCCGTTCGCGAACAGCTCGCTGTAGCGCTCGCGCTCCTTCTTCGAGTGGCAGATGACCTTGTCGACGAACGACATCACGAAGCGGAAGTAGAGCAGGCGCAGCCGGTTGAGCAGCGGATGCTGGCGCGGCGTGAGAATAAAACCCAGCAGCACGATCTGCGTACGGCGCGAGAACAGGGCGCGCAGTGGCGCGAAAATCAGTACTTCGATGTCCGAACCCAGCACCACCGCCTCGGGATTGGTGCGGCTGGTAACCAGCGAGCGGATGCCGGCGCGCAGCGCGAACCAGGCCAGTTTCGGCCAGCCGACGAACAGCAGCTTGAGCCGCGAGTGGTAGCGGAAGCGCACGTCATCGGCGAACAGCCGGTAGTCGACGCCGAGTTCCTTCAAGCCGAGGGCGAACGGCGAACGCGTGCCGTCCTTGGTATAGGTGGGAAAGAAGTGGATCACGGCGGGCCCTGTCGCGGTTGGGAATCAAAGGAGTTACCAATCTGTTAATTGTAACCCGTTGTAACCCGTTGAAACCGCCTGTGACCGCCGCGGCGGCACGCGACAAAGCCCGGCGTTGCGCCAGCACAGCAGCCGACAAGGCATGCGGTCCGGTGGAGCGTATCGGCTGCCCGGCATCAGCCAGGCGCCATGGACCGCATGCCATGCACCGCCTTACATATCCTTCAGGCCGGTGATGGCGTAGCCCTTGGTGCCGATTTGCTCGGGCAGGTGTTCGATGTGGAACTCGGGCAGTGTGTCGGCGTCGTCGTCGACTTCCAGCGCTTTGGCTTCCGGTTCCCAGTCGGTATTGATCGCTTCCTGGGGGATCGGCTTTCCTTCCGGCACTGCCAGATACGAAAAGATGCCATCGTGTTCGGGTCGTCGGTAAATATCCAGGCGCATTGCGGTTCCTCCTTGGTGGTTTGCTCAGTCGCCAGCTTGGCAGTACCCGCATGCAAGATCAGTTCGGTACCGCACATGCCGCCGATGCCCGACTGATTGTACTCCGGGGCCGGACGACCGCAAGTTCCGGATGGGAGGGCCGATCCTGCCATCCTGGCCGGTTCAGGCGTGCGGGGCCAGTTCCGCTGCCAGCTCCTGCAGGCCGGCGGTGGCCACCCTGGTGCCGTCCGCGGCCCGCCGAAGCACGATCTCCCGGTTCGAGGTTTCCTGGTCGCGCCGGTTTTCGTGGTGCCACAGGTGATACACCTCGGTGGCGAAGGCGCCATCCTTGCGGTGCACGCCGGCGTTGAACAGCCGCACCACCAGGTCGGAATCCTCGTGTCCCCAGCCCTTGAAGCTCTGGTCGAAGCCGTTCACGCGATCCAGGTCGCTGCGCCATACGGCCAGGTTGCAGCTCTTGATGCGGCGCCAGCTGAACTTGCGCCGCTCGCGGCCCGCGTCCGGCAACACCATCACCGTCTGCAGGAACTTGTTGAAATCGCCGCCCAGCCGGAGCTTCAGGCGGTCGATCGCCCGGAGCCGGTGCAGGTTCACGTGCGTTTCCAGCAGCACGCGGGTGTACCGCTCCGACAGCAGCACGCGGCTGCCGGATACCAGGAAGCCGGGCCGCGCCAGCCTGCGGTGCTGCGACACGAAGTTCTTTTCCGGGATGCAGTCGCCATCCAGGAACACGATGTAGTCGCCGCTGGCGGCCAGCGTGCCCAGGTTGCGCACGCGCGCCGCGCGAAAACCTTCATCCGGCTGCCACACGTGCCGCAGCGGCACCGGCGAGCGCCGGCGCAGCGCTTCCACGCAGTCCCGTGTGTTGTTCGTGGAGCCGTCATCAGCGATAATGAGTTCGAAATGCGGATCATCCTGTGCAAAGCAGGCTTCGATCACGGCCGTCAGCGCATCCGGGCGGTTGTAGGTTGTGACAATGACAGAGATTTTTGACGCTGGTTGCATGAAGTCGGCGCGCACCACAAGAACATTGATGAATAAAAATATTGCCAGGCAAGCCGACGACGTAAACCCTGTAGCCGCTGTTTCCACCGTTGCCGCTGTTACCGTCAATTGCCTGGTCTTCCTCCTGCCGTTCCTGACCCTGATCACCAATGCCGGCGTGGGCCTGTGCAGCTTTGGCTTCCTGTTGGCGGCGATCTGGTGCCACAGGCAAGGCTTGCCGGAGTTCCGGCGACATCTTAACGACATCCGCGGCGTTTTGACAGCTTTCGCCGCGGCCTGCCTGTTTGCCGGCCTGACCGTGCTGCTGCACGACGATATCTACCTGCGCAGCTGGGAAAAGCCCAGCCGCATGCTGCTTGCCGTCACGGCGCTTATTGCCGTGCTCGCTTGCCGGCCAAGCCGCATGGCCCTGTGGTGGGGCCTGATCGGCGGTACCGTGGGCGGCGCCTGCGTGGCCGGCTACCAGCGCTGGGTCCTGCACATCGACCGGCCGGGCGGCCTGATGAACGCGATCACGTTTGGCGACATCGTGCTGTGCATGGGCCTGATGTGCCTGGCCGGCGTGCTGGATTTCCGCGGCCGGCAACGCGTCTGGCCCGCCGTCGGCGTGGTGGCGGGGCTGATCGGCATGCTTGCCACCGGCACGCGGGGCGGCTGGATCGCGATCGGGTTCGCCGCGCTGCTGTTCCTCAAATACGGGCATTACCTGCGCGGCAGGTTCGCCAAGGGCGCCGTCGCGCTGGTGGCGGTGCTGATGGTCGGCGGCTACTTCGTGCCGCAGACCGGCATGAGCGAACGGGTGGATCAGGGCGTCAGCGACGTGCGCACCTATTTCACGGGCGGCAGCGCCTTCACCAACGTCGGCGTGCGGCTGGAATTGTGGAAGGGCGCCGTGCTGCTGGCCGCGCACCATCCCTGGGCACCGAGCAGCCAGGAACAGGTGAAGGCCGAACTCGGCGAACTGGTGGCCGCCGGCACCCTGCAGCCGTTCGTGCTGGACGTCGAACATTTCCACAACGATGCGTTGCAGGCGCTCGTCTTCGGCGGCGTACTGGGCCTGGCATGCTGGTTCGGCACGCTGCTGCTGCCATTCCTGTTTTTCCTGCGCCTGCTGAACGCCCATGAATCGGCGCCGCCCGCGCTGGTGGCGCCGGCGCTGGCCGGGCTGCTGCTGGTGCTGAGCTATTTCAGCTTCGGCCTGACGGAAGTGATCTTCTGGTCCGTGCGCGGGGCCATGTTCTATGTGCTGATGCTGTTCGTGGTGATGGGCCTGTGCCTGAATGCCCGCGAGGGAGCGCGGTGATGGCCGCGAACCCGCCACGCATCCTGGTCATCTCGCCGAACTGGATCGGCGACGCCGTGATGGCGCAGCCGCTGCTGCAGCGGCTGCGCGCCCTGCATCCGGACCGGCCGATCGATGTGCTGGCACCGCCCGCCGTGGCCCCCGTATGGCGGCAGATGCGCGAAGTCGACGAGGTGCTGCAAACGCCGTTCCGCCATGGACCGCTGCAGTTGCGCGAGCGCTGGCGCTACGCGCGCCTGCTGAAGCAGCGCGGCTACGCCGAAGCGTACGTGCTGCCGAACACGCTCAAATATGCGCTGATTCCATGGCTGGCCGGTATCCGGCGCCGGGTCGGCTACAAGGGCGAAAGCCGTTACGGGCTGGTCAACGTGATGCACCATGACGACCTGCCGCCCCGCCCGATGGTGCCGTTCTACGCGGCGCTGGCCAACCCGCCGGAAGCGCCGCTGGCGCCCGCGCCGAAACCGGCGCTGCAGGTCACGCCGGAACAGGTGGCGGCCGCCTGCGCCAAGGCCGGCGTGGCGCCGGAGCGGGCGCTGGTGGTGTTTGCCCCGGGCGCGGAGTTCGGTTCGGCCAAGCGCTGGCCGCCGGGGCATTTCGCGGCGCTGGCGCAGATCGTCGTGGAGCGGGTGCCGGGCGCGCAGGTGGCGCTGCTGGGCTCGCCCAAGGACCGCCCCGTGTGCGACGAGATCATGGCTGCCGTGGCCGGCACGCCGGCCGCGTCCGCCGTGCTGAACGTCGCCGGCCAGACCAGCCTGGCCGAAGCGGTGGCGCTGATCGGCCACAGCGATGCCGTGGTCAGCAACGATTCCGGCCTGCTGCACGTGGCGTCCAGCCTGGACCGCCCGGTGGTGGCGATCTACGGCCCCACCGATCCGGACCATGCCCCGCCGTTCTCGACGGTGGCGGCGGCGCTGTCGCTGCGCCTCGACTGTTCGCCGTGCCGCCAGCGCGAGTGCCCGCTGGGCCACCACGACTGCATGCGCAAGCTCGACGCCGGCACCGTCTGGCGGACCCTGCAGCCAATGCTGCCGGCAGCCACCTCGGCTTGAGCGGAGCAACGGCGATGAAACGCCTGCACCGAAGCGCCTGAGGCGCGGCTTACTCGACCAGCGCCAGCTGCAGTTCCCAGGGCCAGACCAGGCGCCGGCCCACCGTTTCCCGCTGCACCACGATGGCGGCGGACAGGCTGTCGTCGATGCGGGCAGTCAGCTCTTCCACGCGGGCCAGGAGGTCGCCCCGTTTATCGGGATCGGTCTCCCACAGCAGCGCTTCGCGGCAGGCCATGACCGAGGCGCGCTCGATCATCACTTCCGGATGGTTGAACAGCCAGTGCATGAATGGCCGATGGCCGCTGTCCGCCTCCCACATGGCTCCATAGGCATCGATGTACGCGCGTGCCGCGTCCGGCAGCGTGGTGTCGTCGGGATGCCAGGCCACGTGCGGTTTGGGATCGGGATTGCCGCCAAGGATTTCCGCGATGTAGGGATTGGTGACGAAACCGCGCCGCAAGGCCGTGGCGGCGGCGGCCCACCGGCCGTGCTGCAGGTGGGCAAGCGCCAGTTCGTACCAGTAGGGCGGATAAGTATCGGCATGTTCCGCGAGCACCTCGATCACGCGGCCGTGCTCCTGCACGGTGCCGGCCTGCGGCTCGATGCGCAGCGCCTCGGAACCCAGCAGGTAACGCACGCCCTGGTTGTCGCTGGGATTGCGCAGCAGCATCTGCTCGATCAGCGCCGTGGCATCCCGGTGGCGGCCCAGGCGCACGTGGGCCAGCACCGCGACATGCATCATGCGCAGGTAGGCGCGATTGTCGACGTTGTGCCACGCGATACGGCCGGCAAAGCCTGGCGGGATTTGCCGGTTGGCGATGGCCAGGCCCGCCTGTGCGGCGTCGAGCGCCTTTTCCGGCTTGCCCTGCCGGTACCAGTAAAAGGCGACCTGCGTGTGGGCATCGATGAAATCCGGTGCCTGGGCCAGCAACTGCTGCAGCGCCGCCAGGTATTCCGTATCGCTCAGCTGGCCGGTTTCATGGCCGTCGAGGATGGTGTTGAACTGGCCCAGCAGTGGGCCGTATCTGTCTTCCGTGTAGCCGAATTCGCCCGATTCGGCATCGATGGCTTCGAATTCCAGGGGCATGTCGTGGAAAGGGCGTGGTGGATGAGGCTTGCATGATAGCAGTCCCGATATGTCTTCCCGCCCGCTGCTCAACTGTCACGCCGCTAGCGTCGCCAATCGGCGACGTGTCACCGGACCGCTTCTCGAAGTAGGACTGATCCTACACCATCAAGAGCTATTTTCACCTGACGCGTGCAAGTACCTGTTTATACGGGCATTTCGCTGGTCCTTTGCAACGCGCATTTGTAGCTGCGGCAAAAGTGACAATTTGTAAAACCCGCTCCGGCCCCTGTTTTCGAACAGACACTATTTGCTACTTTGTCAGCACTTCGGCGGCCTCATCAATTTCAATTCAGGAGCAAACATGACGAACATGAAGAATATCGCGGCCTCGCTGGCGCTGGCCTGTGCGGCAATGGGCGCGCAAGCAGCGGATGTCAGCCTGCCTGCGGGCAGCGTCGACATCATCGATGGCGCGGGTGCCTTCAGCCGCCTGATCACCGGCAACCATTCGGGCGACACCTTCACCGACACGTATGCGTTCGACGTGGCCGGCCTGTCTTCGTTCACGGCCAACCTGTACTCGAGCGCAGGCAATGCCCGTGTCGGCCTGGACATCACGGGCTTCAGCCTGTTCGCCAACGATGGCTCGCTGGTCCGCGCCGGCACGCAGATCGAAACCGGCAAGTACGACGAGTGGAGCCTGGATCTGTCCAACCTGGGCTCCGGTGCCGGCTACTACGTGGCGGTGACGGGTTCGGTGGTATCGCAGGCGGCGGGTGCCTACAGCGGCCTCGTGTCCGTCTCGGCGGTACCGGAGCCGGCCACCTACGGCATGCTGCTGGGCGGCATGGCCCTGCTGGGCGTTGCGGCACGCCGCCGTTCGCTGGTGAAGTAACAAAGACAGCAGAGTCGGCAAGAGAACTCCGCAACCGCAACACAGCAAGCTGGCAAGGGCAGTCCCGCCACCGCGCGCCGCACCGCCATCGGGCCGCCGAAGAACGCGCGCGGAGGTTTTATCGGCGGTGCTGCCCTTGTCCCGCATCCGCTGTCGACGTACCGGTCGCTATTGGCAAGATGGGCGCTTGCGGTTCATATTGAGCGAAAGCCACCTGTAAGAGCCGCAAGAGACAAAGCCTTGTTGCTGCTCGGCTTCGCAGGGGAAGTCCGGCGCTCGGAACTAGTGGCGCTGCGCTATGAAGACATGACGCATTACGACAATGGCCTTGAGATGCTACTTCGCTGGACAAAGACAGACCAGGAGGGAGTCGGACGAACTGTGTTCATACCGCAAGTGGTAGGCAAATGCTGTCCTGTCCGAGCGCTCTACGAATGGCTGGAAATCGCCGGCAAAGCGGCAGGCCCACTTTTTCTAGGGGGCAGCAGGCATGACCGCACTATCGGTACAAAAGCATTAACGTCACAAACCGTGACACCGACGCTGAAGTCCTATGTGCGTGAAATGCGGGGCGTTGAAGCTGCCAGTGAGGTTTCTGGACATAGCTTGCGTGCGGGTTTCGTGACTGCTGCCGCGATGGCCGGACTACAGCCTTATCAGATCCGTGAACAAACTGGTCACAAATCAAATGCAACTATAGCACGTTATATATCCGCCAAGTTAATAAACGGAAGCTCCCAAGCCTATCCTAAATCGCGACTATTCAGGTAGAAATAAAATAAAAGAATTGCTGCTAATTAGAAATGAATAACTATTAATGCATGTGTGCCTCAGCGCTCTTGGCTTGCGTAAAGATATTTATCTATGAATTCACTTAGGGCTGTGAATCGATGCAGTAATGGAAAACTTTTCAGTGGACCCGTCAGGTCGATTGACCCAGAAGCATTTGGTGCCGTAATCGGCACTGCGAACGCTGAAATAAGTAACTCCACCTGCGATTTTGGCATCCGATCTAGGATGGTTTTCTAATGCTGCACGGAGGATTACGGCATCCTCATCGCTGACCTTATCGCCAACATCATATCGGCGCAGCATCTCTTTTAAATAGGCGACTGCGTCGCCTCTCCTGGAAAAATTCAAGGGCCCTAAGGTAATCGGTTTTGCGGGCATTGCGACCTCCAAAGATTGAGCTGCTACTTCGCATTATTCGGGCAAGCTAAGGCATTGCAGAATTTCACGGACAATGATCGCCGGAATATCGAATCCTGACAACTGATTCTTTCTCTCGGATACCCAAGCAATACATTCTTCCTTACTTAAGTCATCTCGAGCTATCTTTTCATATAATGCTACTGCACTCATCCGAGACATCCCCAACTCCATTAGCGAAAGAAGTGTCGTCGAGGATACACCAAACTCAAGCTGCATCGCAATATCCAAACCTTCTTCGATAAGATCTTCACGATTGCACTGTTTGAAATGAAGGTGAAGCACGTCCATATATGCGGACAGATATTTGGGTGCCTTGAATCGTGCAATTTGCTCAACGAGATCCATAGTGCCACGTATCAAATCAGGGAGCTTATACGCCCTCCCGTTCTTCTCATGCCATTCAATACTGTCGCGGATAATTCTGGCTAACGAGTACCCCTTTAGCCATTTTACAACGATCAAAGCATATAATCTTATGCGACCATCAGGTGAAAAAGCAGGGAATAGATATTTATTAATCCTTTCCATAATCGTCACGAATCGATCGTAGCTATCATAGCTAGATACCTCGGCAGGTAGCAAATTTTCGATATCGTTTGGATAACGTTCAAACGCATCTAAAAGCCTTTGAAGACCAATTGCGCTAACGCCTGGATGTCTTGCAGCTAAATCGGCACTTACTTTTATCCCTTCCGCAACTGACTCTAGCGTTTGATTAAGATCCATAATTGCGGCAAGATCGTGTCGCTTCGCAAAAGTTGCACCTTCAATAGAACCTAAGCGCAAGAACGTGCAAAGTAGATAAGCTCCCACTTGCTCAAAATCATCAGCATCTTTTAGGCCAGATACATCCGATTGTGCACGTCTCAAAATATAATCAACGATCTCCGCGTTACGCTCTAAGACGGCGTCAGTTTCTCGCTTAATGGGATAGCGAGCACGATCAGGTACACCAGTTGGCCAAGCTTCAGTATTTTCAGGCTCAATACAAATGATATTGCCTTGAAACTCATCTCCCCACCGGCCAGCACGTCCAGCTAGATTCCAAAAATCGTGAGGTTCCATTGGGTTCCCCTTACCTTTGCGTGGGCCGCGTACGACAATCGTCCTGCAAGATAGATTGACGCCTTCGATTAACGTAGACGTACAAACTAAAATGCGAATCTTTCCCGATCTGAATAAACGTTCGATCTCAAGCCGAAGCAGTGCGGGCATGTTGCCATAATGAAATGCAACGCCAAGCTCAACAAGAGGAGCAAGCCGGAAGTCCTGATGTACACCTTTTCGCGCCAATTCCGCTAACTGCAATAGTTCCGCATCTAATTCGTCCGCCTTTGGTAAAAGCTGGCTGATCAAGCCAGCGACTTCTTCGGCCTCACCAGCACCATTGGCATATACTAATGTTCCTCCTCTTTCACCGACGGCAGCAGCTATAAAAGCAAGGCGTTTCTTAAGTCCTGCTGGTGTGCTAGCGAGTTGTAGAATACCGATAGGAAGAGTCGAGCTAGACTGTCGAAGGGTAAGTGCCCACAATTTCGATTTTCGTGGAACTTGAGTCGCGACTATAAGATTTTGCAGTACAGTTGAAGAGTCACTGTCAACAGCAATGGTTTGAACTCCGGTGGGTGCATCCGTAAGTAATTCTTCTGGATTTTGGGTGGCCGGGCTAATAAAAACAGCCTTTATCTTGGGATTAATGCGTGTAAGACGCTCAATTGCATCTTGCAAAATTACCCCCCTTTGATTGTCACCGATCTTGTGGGCCTCATCCACAATTAGCAAATCGATTGGAAACTTATCACCCAAAATATTGGCCAAGAGGTGCAGTCTCTCTTGCGTAAAAACAAGCACCAAGCGCTTTCCGCCAGAACGTGCCGCTTCATACTTTTCTCGAAGGGGTAAGGAACAGATTTCGATGAGCGCGGTCACCCCAAGAAGTTCTTTGAGACTTGTTTCTATCTCCGAAACCAATGCACGGGTAGGAGCCAAGTATACAGCCACTTGAATATTGCTTGCGTAAAGCTGATCAATCAACCATTGAAGTACTAAAAAAGTCTTGCCTGACGCGGTAGGTGCTGATGCGGATAGCCAGCACTCCCCAGTATCATCTGTCCAGAACCGACGTTGAAAGTCATTGACTTGCAGCCAACTTCCGCTCGACTGAATCAGTATGGAACGATCCATTTCGCGACGCTGTGCCTCGATACGCTGAGCTATTCCAAGCCGTCCTTCTATATCTGGTTCGATTAAACCCCTATTGCTTGCTAAGGTAATAGCTCGAAAGTTAGAAAGCTTGCTTAAAAGTACGGCGCCCGCGTCTTTATACTTTTGATGCGTTGAGAGAACGATCGCTGCAGTACTGATCCGAAGCGCTGCTTCCTGATAGATTCTGTCTTCCGATCGCGCAAGAATACTGCCAGCAAGTAATAGATTTGGCCAGTCGACCTTATCCGTTGCTACAGTCTCTTCCGAAAGAAGATTGTCTAATTCCTCTCGTACGACAAGACGGGTGATCAAATCGAGATCACCGCGAATTCCTTCTTGTAAAAGCCAAGATTGCAACGTGACAAGGCTCATTTTTATTTAATTCCCATTGCTCTAAGAAATGCTGCACGGAAGCCCTCAGCGGAAGGCAACGGGATACAGAAAACTTGAATTTCCATCTGGTCCAGCTTCTCCTGCTTAAGGCGATTCCCTATACTATTGCTCCAGCCTGCAAGTCCTGCTCGCGATGCCAATACAATTTCATCTGAAATAGCTTTGGCACTATCCTGGGGATAGAAGGGGGCATCAAATCCTACTGAGGTCACGCCACAATATTGAACGCGTTTCGACATTACAGACGATTTGTCAAAGTATTTCCTAAGAGCGGTAACCAAGCCTTCATTGCCGAGGTCCGCTTTGTCACTAAGTAGCAGTAAATCACGTTCTCTTTCTGCTTCTTCGCTTTCTGACTCAAGTAAGAATGGCGCGAGGGAGTTCATGCAATCTCTAATGGCTGTGGTCGCATCGCTGTAGATTTTAGATTCGCCCCAGTAAAGCTTCAACATGCCTTCATTGGTCATGCCGGCATAGACGCCATCCGCACCATGATAGTGCATACGCGTATCGGTCTTGAGATCCATTTTGCATAGAATATGAGGCAATTGCAGAAAACGCTCAGCCAAAAGGAAGAGTAACATTTCTCCTCCTTCGCCCGTTTTCGATAGGTCAGTAAATGACCGTTTTGCCCGTTCTACTAGTGCTCCAACTGCTTCGGTCGAGTTAAATTTATTGTCGCGAGCTTTTGCTTCAGCGATTTTTGATCGAGGTATCGCATAGTCGACTACGGCATTTCTCATAAATTCTGCAAGTCGGTCAGGCTGTACACGGCCATTACCATCTACTGAAAGACAATGGCAGTGAATTTTCACTAAGTGTCCGTCAATAGATATATCCCGCTCAACCAACGTGAGGTGCACCTCAAGTGCTTCTGGATCACCCGCAAGTGCAGAGTCAAGATCTGCGGTAGTTATAGTCGACAAACAGCCTCCAATCGTAGCCCGGTACTGCCCTTTGGTAACACAGATAATATAACCGCCTTCGGAAGAGAAGTCTATATTTCAGGCAATACCGGTGACTCAGGCGACACGATTTTTCAGAGACTTGACGAAGTACTTACGTACGAGACCGTAGTTTGGTATGTTGCCATACCAGCCTTGGAGAGGATTTTTTACAGCTCAAGAGGGCCGTTGTATCTCCGTCCTTGACTTGGCGGTGGGGAGATAGTGCTGACAATACGATTGTCA
The DNA here is from genome assembly GCF_027856995.1 of Pseudoduganella sp. SL102. Taxonomy (NCBI): domain Bacteria; kingdom Pseudomonadati; phylum Pseudomonadota; class Betaproteobacteria; order Burkholderiales; family Oxalobacteraceae; genus Pseudoduganella; species Pseudoduganella sp. SL102. Next base: position 6,585,803 of record NZ_CP115554.1, on the reverse strand, counting down.
CGCCAAATGCTTTGCGTCATTAAGATATATGATTCTGCTTTAAAGATAAAGCACAGTACAATTAGAAGTTAACTGACGAAAACGTACTATTATCAATAGTTATGAAAGCGCTTATCAGGCGCTTTTTTCAATAAAAACGTAATACCCGTCATCATTGGTAAATGGATGTATGTTTATATCGAGATCCTGAAGCCAATTTGCTTCAGCTGATGCAAAGAATTTTATAAGTCGGCGCTCGTTATCTTGGCTAAGTTTAATAGCCTCGATAGGGTTGACTGCCTCCGTTCCAACGCTTGGTTTTCCGATCCATCGAAGTCCGGCATCATTAATCTTGCTTCCAGCAACGGAAGCCACTCTGCCATTCAAAACTGCAATAAGGCCGAGCTTTCTTTGGTCAGCAAGATCTATAAAGCGACGAGCAGCGGCTTCCATTGAGCAATTAAATCGCCGCATCACGGAAAGTATGGTGGAGCTATTAAAAGGCTTGCCAAGCATCGGTCGAATTTCACCTGTTGGCATCAATAGCTCTGCTGCAAAACTATTTGCATCTGCTTCTGTGACTTGGGCGTGTTCGTAGATTTCTTTGTATCCACATAGAAAGGCTTTATCACTGTGAAGTAAATAATGACCTAACTCGTGACATATCGTGAATCTATGTGCGCCTTCATTCCTGGTTTTGCGGTTCACCAGAATGGCAGAGTGATGCGCCTCAGTATTTGTAACGTACAGGCCAAGAATTTCTTCTGGAAGATCGGCGGTCACGACCTGCGTTCCTAATATGAGCGCAACTTCCTCTAGCGCAGGCAGATTGTGGTTAAAATACTTGAGAAGATCATATGCAACTTTTTGAGGGGATCCAGGGGTTGGCAGGTAGGTCGGCGCTGGGTTTGCACCTACGCCCTGAACGGCCTTTTCAATCGTCTCCCAGATTGCAGGGTTGGTAGAAATAGAATCCCTTTTTGCTCCACGTGCCGCAATACTGAGTTTTTCACTGGTGCGAGATGGTCGACTAGCACGGATATCAATTTGAGGTGAGAAACTATTCAGCAGCTTCAATGCACTTTTTTGACTTAGTGCTCGGCGACGGAGTACTTGATAGCTTCCTTCATGCGCCCAAAGCCCAATAAATGTCGGATCAAGTCTACTAAAGGCTGCTAGTAGGTTTGCAGAGAAATCCGTTTCATCTGAAATAATTGCAAGCAAGAGCCGTCCAGTAGCGGACATATCAATTGCCCCAGATGCCAATGATGTTTGAATGCAATAGTAAAACCACGCAGCGAAGTCTGAAGTTCCTTCGATATCTTCGCTAAGAACGATAGCCAGCTGGGCAATGGTCTGAGTCACGGAATTTAAAAGACTCTCAGCTAACGAACTTCCTGCGAACCAATCTTGTAAGGTAATTGACGCGGGAGAGAATTTCGGCGTTCTACCATATCTTGCAGCCTCCTGCGCAAGAGCTAGCAGAAGGTTTCTGGCTTGATGGTCGTTGGTCCCATAAAATAATTGTTGCCCATGCATGCTCACATGGGAATAGTCAAAATTTCCTTTTAAGATGCCATCATAATAGGAGCGTACTTTTTCAATTGGCGACGTGAAACCTGATACTGCAAAACCATGGTTGCCGTCGTCCTTTATGTTTGCCGAAAGGTAGGGGCGTCGAGGGTCAAGACGCGAGGTAAGTTCAATCAGCATGGTTGAAGACGACGATACATAGGATAGCTAAAGGATGACTTACGGAGATATTCAAAAAACTCGTCTGGAACTTGATCCATATCTTCCTGAAAAGATATTTCGTAGTGATCACAGTACTCGGCATAGTCCACCCAGAAGCGCTCAGGGTCAACGAATTCAAAGCCTTGTTTTGACCAAAAGCGAGGCCCCTCGTAAGATGCTTCCAAATAAATAATGTCGATGCCAAAGGTTCCAAGTGCCGTCGCCTTAGAGAAAATGTAAGCAGTGCCGACGCCTTGCCTTTTCCATTTGGATTCGATAAGGAGCAGATATAAATAGGCAACCCTACAGCGTCTGCTCGCAATAACTGCATCTTCGTACCATAACCACGAAGATGGCTTCTCTAGTATTGTTGGACAGGTGCCGTCAGTTACATTTACGTCATACACCAGCTTGGTTTGCCCGCCCACTGGCGATTTGTAGCAGAGTTCAGGTCCTGCCTCAAATCGCTCCCAATAGCGATCTGGCAGGAGCTATGTTTCCAATGGCTTCCAATCGCACTGCCCAAGTCATCGCGACAGGGTACGACGAGTCCTGACATGTCTTCACTTTCCGTGCTGCTAGAGCACCCACACGCCCATGGCCGCGATGTCCCTCGCTGTCATAGGCTCTATCTCATCTGTAGTCATATTGACCCCTTGCCCTAGCATACCTGTGCTCTTGCCAAGTAGTCAAGGTTGTGGTAGGCCTGTATCGATGCAGGCTTAGCAACTGACGAGCGAAACACCAATAGATCATCTTGCGAAAGTAATGCGGCCTCACCACTATCAGTTCCGGATGCTATTGTGGTGCCCTGTCTTTTGACTCAATGGCTTACGATGTCGTTGCGATGCAGGCGAGACTGTTATACTTCGAGTAGTTGACTAGATAGCACGGGCCAATGCGAGAGCGGCTTCTTTCTAATATTGTTTGGAGAGCAGTTCGCTATTTCTGGGGCCGCTTCGTTCAAGTCAATGCTTGCTGCGGCCGAGGAATTTTGAGGGAGGAGGCGCACGCTTTTACCAAGTACATGTTAGCGGAAAGGAAGCATGCTCCTATCTTCAGGCCTGTCGGTAAGTCCCTGCTTCTTCGATATTCGAGGCTGTATGACGCGATTGAGCTAGCCGGCGTTGACAGAGACCGCACCGCGATTCTCTACGGAACCTGATATTGGGATAGCCGAAGGAATTGCCTAATCGAAGCGAAACGCCTTGAGGCACACAAAGCAATCTCAAAGAACTTGATTAAAGCTCTGTCATATGTCAACGGGGGCTACCTTCTTTTTTCCTCTCGATAGCACCCGGTAATATAGCAGCTCGTATATATGTAGCTAAGCATGTAACTAGCATACATAGTCCGATCACTAATTTATTAAGCAGTTAATTCAAAAGAATATTTTTATTACATCAAAATCACGTCGTACTGCTCCTGGTGATACGACGTCTCCACCTGCAGCGAAATCTTCTTGCCGATGAAATCGCCAAGCATGGCGAGATGCTGCGATTCTTCTTCCAGGAACAGGTCGACCACTTCCTGCGAGGCGAGGATGCGGAATTCGCGCGGGTTGAACTGCTTGGCTTCGCGCAGCAGCTCGCGCAGGATCTCGTAGCAGATGGTGCGCGAGGTTTTCACTTGACCCTTGCCGCCGCAGGCGGGGCAGGGCTCGCACAGGATGTGCGCCAGCGATTCGCGGGTGCGCTTGCGCGTCATTTCGACGAGGCCCAGGGCCGAGAAGCCGCTGACGGACACCTTGGTGCGGTCGCGCGCCAGGGCCTTCTTCAGTTCGGCCAGCACGTTGCCGCGGTGCTCGGCGTTTTCCATGTCGATGAAATCGAGGATGATGATGCCGCCCAGGTTGCGCAGCCGCAGCTGGCGCGCGATGGCATGGGCCGCTTCCAGGTTGGTCTTGAAGATCGTGTCGGCGAAATTGCGCCCGCCCACGTAGCCGCCCGTGTTGACGTCGATCGTGGTCATGGCCTCGGTCTGGTCGACGATCAGGTAGCCGCCCGATTTCAGGTCCACGCGCCGGCCCAGCGCGCGCTGGATTTCCTCTTCCACGCCATACAGGTCGAACAGCGGGCGCTCGCCCGTGTAATGGTGCATGCGCGGCAGCACGCTGGGCGTGTAGGTCTTGCCGAATTCGGTGAGGCTGACGAAGTTCTCGCGCGAGTCGACCTGGATGGTGGCCGTTTCATCGTGCACGAAGTCGCGCAGCACGCGCTGGGCCAGCGAAAGATCCTGGTGCAGCAGGGAAGTCGGCGGCCGCGTGCGCGCGCCGTGCGTGATCGCGGCCCAGGTCTTGCGCAGGTAGTCGATGTCCGCGGCCAGGTCGCCGTCGCTGGCATCCTCGGCCTGCGTGCGCACGATGTAGCCGCCTTTTTCTTCCTTCGGCAACAGGCCCTGCATGCGCGTGCGCAGCGCTTCGCGCTCGCTTTCCTTCTCGATCTTCTGCGAGATGCCGATATGCGAATCCTGCGGCAGGTACACCAGCATGCGGCCGGCGATCGAGATCTGCGTCGACAGGCGTGCGCCCTTGGTGCCGATCGGATCCTTGATCACCTGCACCGTCAGCACCTGGCCATCGAACAGCAGCTTTTCGATCGGCGTCGGCGTGGCGTTGGTGCCGTCGTGCGGGCGCGCCTCCCAGATGTCCGCCACGTGGAGGAAGGCGGCGCGCTCCAGGCCGATGTCGATGAATGCCGACTGCATGCCGGGCAGCACGCGCACCACCTTGCCGGAATAGACGTTGCCGGCCAGGCCGCGCGTGAGCGTGCGCTCGATGTGCAATTCCTGGACGGCGCCCTGCAGGACCAGGGCCACGCGGGTTTCCTGCGGCGTGATGTTGATGAGGATGTCTTCGCTCATGGCAGTCTCAGGCCGGCACGGCGCAGCAGGTCCGCCGTCTCGAACAGCGGCAGGCCCATGATGCCGGAATGGCTGCCTTCGATATGCTCGATGAACATCGCCGCCAGGCCCTGGATGCCGTAGCCGCCGGCCTTGTCGTAAGGTTCCGTGGTGGCGCAGTAGGCCGCGATGTCGGCCGGCTTCAGCTGCGCGAAACGCACCTGCGACACCTGCGTGAAGCTGTCCGCGAAATCGTGGGTGCGCACCGCCACGGTGGTCAGCACGTCGTGCGTGCGGCCGGACAGGCGCTGCAGCATCGCCTGCGCCTCGTCCTTGCCGGCCGGCTTGCCGAGGATGACCCCGTCGACGGCCACCGTGGTATCGGCCGTCAGCACGGGGCGCGGCCGCAGGTGGCGGCGGCGCGACAGGTCGAACGCGACGTCGGCCTTCTCGTTGGCCACGCGGCGCACGTAGATGTCGGCCGGCTCGTCGGGCAGCACTTCCTCCGTTACGTCCGCTCCGCGCGGGCCATCGCTGCGCAGCAGCAGCAACTCGAAATCGACGCCGATCTGGCGCAGCAGTTCGCGGCGGCGCGGGCTTTTGGACGCCAGGTAGATTTTTCGTTCGACCGGTTTCATCGTTGTTGTTATCGTCGTCTTGTCACTGGGCAGTGCCCCGGCACGGGCCGGGATCACACCCGATGATAGGGATGGTTCTGGGTAATGGTCCACGCACGGTAGAGCTGTTCGGCCAGCATCACCCGCACCACGCCATGCGGCAGCGTCATGCTGGAAATGCGGATCAACCCTTCGGCCCTGGCCTTCAGGCCGGGATCGAGGCCGTCGGCGCCGCCGATCAGGAAAGCCGTGTCGCGGCCATCCTGCTGCCACAGCTCGAGCTGCTGCGACAGGCCCACGCTGGTGAGATCCTTGCCGCGTTCGTCGAGCGCGATGATGCGCACCGATTTCGGCAGCGCCGCCTCGATACGCTCGCGCTCGAGCGCCATCGCGGTGGCGGCGGTCTTGCTGCCGGAGCGCTCGACGGGCTTGATTTCCTTCAGCACGATGCGCAACTCGGGCGGCATGCGTTTCACATATTCGGCAAAGCCGGTTTCGATCCAGGCGGGCATCTTGTGCCCGACGGCAGCGATGATCAGCTGCATGGGTCAGGTCACTCTTCCGCGGCCGGCTTCTTGATCCGCTTGATGACGGTCTTGGCCGGCGCTGCCGGTTCCTTGGCCTTGGCTTCCTTGGCGGCCCTGGCCGAAGCGACAGCGGCCTTCGGCGCGGCGACCTTGACCTTCTTGCCTTCTGGAACCTCGACCTTCGGCGCGGCTTTCTTCGCGGCGGCTTTCTTCGCCACGGCGCCCGCGGCGGCGGCGGCCTTCACGGTGCCGGGCTTGCGGGCCGGGGCTTTCTTCTCGATGACCGGTTCCGCTTCCTTGGCAACCTTGTTGGCGGCCAGGTGGCCGGCCTTCTTCTTCGGCGCGGCGTCGAGCGCTTCGGCAGCCTTGCCTTCGGCGGAAGTCTTGCGCTTGGCGGCGCCCAGCTTCACCGGCTTCTCGCCCCAGATTTCCTCGAGGCGGTAGTAGGCGCGGATCGGCGCCTGCATGATGTGGACGATCATGTCGCCCAGGTCCACCAGCACCCATTCGCCGGTGTCTTCGCCTTCCACGCCGATGACGTCGCCGCCGGCTTCCTTCACCTTGTCACGCACCGAAGCGGCCAGCGCGCGGGTCTGGCGGTTCGAGGTACCGGAGGCGATGCAGATGCGGTCGAACAGGCTGGTCAGGCCGGTGGTGTCGAACAGGACGATGTCCTGGCCCTTGACGTCTTCCAGGGCGTCGACGACGAGGGCTTGCAGTTTTTTGATATCCATTCAGTTTTACTTCTTATAAAGATTATGTTGTTCGATATAGTCTAGCACCGGCGCCGGAATCGGCGAGCCGCTATCGTATTCATAGTTTCCGCCCGCCAGCCATTGCCGGATGCGGGTCGAGGAGATATCCACCGCCAGGTCGGCCGCGATGCAGGTATTTCCGGCCGGCCGGCTGCACAGTTGTTCCGGCGCCACCAGGCGGCCACGGAACTCGGCCGCCACGGCGGCCGGGATGTCCGGCCCGTCGAGCGAGAAGCCGGGGCGGGCCGCCACGCACAGGTGCGCCAGGCCGAACAGCTCCCGCCAGTCGCGCCAGGTATCGAGCCGCTGCAGCTGGTCGGCACCCATCAGGAAGCACAGCGCGGTCTCCTCGCCGTACTTCGGTCCAAGTTCCGCCCGCAGCGCGCGCAGTGTCTCGACCGTGTAGGTGGGCCGGCCCCGGTCGATCTCCTGCCGGTCGACCACCACCTGGTACGGCTGGCCGGCAAACGCCAGCGCGGCCATGTCGGCGCGCTGGGACGGTGTCGCCACCAGGCTGCTTTTCTGCCACGGCACGGTCGGGATCACGCGCAGCTCGGCGGCGCCCAGCAGGCGCACGAACGTGGCGCCGAGCGCCACATGGCCGTTATGGATCGGATCGAAGCTGCCGCCCAGCAGCAGGACACAGCGGGGCACGGTGGAATGCTGCGCGGTCACGCCAGCCAGTCGCGGTGCGGCAGGAAGTCGGTGTACAGCGCCGCCTCCGGCGTGCCCTCCGCCGGGTGCCAGTCGTAGCGCCACTTGACGATCGGCGGCATCGACATCAGGATCGCCTCGGTGCGCCCGCCCGACTGCAGGCCGAACAGCGTGCCGCGGTCGAATACGAGGTTGAATTCCACGTAGCGGCCGCGCCGGTAAGCCTGGAAGTCGCGCTCCCGTTCACCATACGGCGTGTCCATGCGGTTGCGCAGGATCGGCAGGTAGGCGCCCAGGAAGCCGTCGCCCACGCTCTGCACCATCGCGAAGCTGGTGTCGAAATCGCGCTCGTTGAAATCGTCGAAGAAGATGCCGCCGACGCCGCGCGCCTCCTGGCGGTGCTTCAGGTAGAAGTACTCGTCGCACCACTGCTTGAAGCGCGGGTGCAGGTCGTCGCCGAACGGCGCCAGCATCTCGCGGCAGCTGCGGTGGAAATGGCGCACGTCCGCCTCGTTGCCGTAGTACGGCGTCAGGTCCATGCCGCCGCCGAACCACCAGACCGGCGTGCCATCCTCGGTGGATGTCGAGAAGAAGCGCACGTTCATGTGCACCGTGGGCGCATACGGGTTGCGCGGGTGGAGCACCAGCGACACGCCCATCGCTTCCCAGGCCCGCCCGCCGATGCCGGGGCGATGCGCCGCGGCCGATGGCGGCAGCTTCGCGCCCGTCACGTGCGAGAAATTGCAGCCGCCCCGTTCCAGTACATTGCCTTCCTCGACGAGACGCGAGATGCCGCCGCCGCCTTCGGGGCGCTGCCAGGCGTCGCGCAGGAACGGCGTGCCGTCCGCTTCTTCGAGGGCGGACACGATGCGTTCCTGCAGGTCGATCAGCCAGGCCTTGACGGCTTCGGGGTTGGGTGTCGTCATCTTGCTAGGTTCCCGGCGCTCAGTGCTTCAGGCCGCGCCAGCCGATGTCGCGGCGGCATTGCATGCCGTCGAAGCGGATTTCCCCGACCGTTTCATAGGCCTGCTTCTGCGCCAGCTTGACCGAATCGCCCAGGCCGACCACGCACAGTACGCGGCCGCCGGAAGTGACCAGCTGGCCATCCACTTCGGCCGTGCCGGCGTGGAACGTGACCGACTCCGGCGTTTCGGCCGGGATGCCTTCGATGACGTTGCCCTTCACGGGATCGTCCGGATAGCCGGCCGCGGCCAGCACCACGCCGACGGCGGTGCGGCGGTCCCACTCCAGGCCCACGGCGTCGAGCGTGCCGTTCACGGCATGTTCCATCACGGTCACCAGGTCCGTCTTCAGGCGCGCCATGATCGGCTGGGTTTCCGGATCGCCCATGCGGCAGTTGAATTCCAGCGTCTTCGGATTGCCGGCCGCGTCGATCATCAGGCCCGCGTACAGGAAGCCGGAGAATGGAATGCCATCCTTGGCCATGCCGGCGATCGTGGGGTTGATGATCTCGCGCATCACGCGCGCATGCATCGCCGGCGTCACGATCGGCGCGGGCGAGTAGGCGCCCATGCCGCCCGTGTTCGGGCCCTGGTCGTTGTCGAGCAGGCGCTTGTGATCCTGGCTGGTGGCCAGCGGCAGCACGTTCTTGCCATCGCACATGACGATGAACGATGCTTCCTCGCCGGCCAGGAATTCCTCGATGACGATGCGCGCGCCGGCGTCGCCGAAGCGGTTGTCGGACAGCATGTGCTCGACCGCCTGGTGCGCTTCCTCGAGCGTCATCGCCACCACCACGCCCTTGCCGGCGGCCAGGCCATCGGCCTTGATCACGATCGGCGCGCCTTTCGCGTCGATGTAGGCGTGCGCCTGCGCGGCATCGCTGAACGTTTCATACTCGGCGGTGGGAATGCCGTGCCGCTTCATGAACGCCTTGGCGAAATCCTTCGACGATTCCAGCTGCGCCGCTTCCTTCGTGGGGCCGAAGACCTTCAGGCCGCGCGCGCGGAACAGGTTGACGATGCCGCCGGCCAGCGGCGTCTCCGGGCCCACCACGGTCAGGGCGATATGTTCCCGCGTGACGAATTCGGCCAGCGCGCCCAGGTCCGTGACGGGCAGGTTCTGCAGGCGTGGATCGCGTGCCGTGCCACCGTTGCCGGGGGCGACGTAGACGATCTGCACCCGTTCCGATTGGGCCAATTTCCAAGCCAGCGCATGCTCGCGGCCGCCGGAGCCGACTACCAGAATTTTCATAAGGATCTTCGGTTGGTTTTTTAGAAGCTGTTTCCGCATGCGCCTGCACGCGCATGGGGAAAGAACCTCGGAGACTGAAACAGCGGCCCGCGGGCCGCTGCTGCTTCATGCGATCAATTGTTCGCCGCACCGGCCGGCGCAGGATGCCGCCTGAAGACCGGTGCCGCCATGTTGCCCGCTGCAAGTTATCCGATCACCGCGATTCCATCACCGCGGTTCGATCACTGCGGTTCGATCACTGCGTTTCGATCACTGCGTTTCGATTACTGCGTTTCGATTACTGCGGCCCACGATGTTCGATCACTGCTGTTCGATCACTGCGCTGGAATGACTGCTCTTCGATTACTGCTCTTCGATCACGGCGTTGGTATAGACTTCCTGGGTATCGTCCAGGTTTTCCAGCGCGTCCAGCAGTTTCTGCATCTTTACCGCGTCGTCGCCGGTAAACACGGTCTCGGTGGCGGGCTTCATCACGATCTCGGCCACTTCGGCCTTGAAGCCGGCCTTGTCCAGCGCATCCTTGACGGCGGCGAAATCGTTCGGCGCGCACAGCACTTCGAAGCCGCCTTCCTCGTCCGCGACCACGTCTTCGGCGCCGGCTTCCAGCGCCGCATCCATCAGCGTCGCTTCATCGGTGCCGGGGGCGAACAGGAACTGGCCGCAGTGCTTGAACAGGAACGACACGGAATTTTCCGTGCCCATGTTGCCGCCGAATTTGCTGAACGCGTGGCGCACTTCGGCCACGGTACGCACCCGGTTGTCGGTCATGCAGTCGACGATGACCGCCGCACCGCCGATGCCGTAGCCTTCGTAGCGGACTTCCTCGTAGTTTGCGCCGTCTTCGCCGCCGGTGCCGCGCGTGATCGCGCGTTGCACGTTGTCTTTCGGCATGTTGGCATCGGCCGCCTTGTCCACCGCCAGGCGCAGGCGCGGATTGGTCGAGATGTCGCCGCCGCCCATGCGCGCGGCAACGGTGATTTCCTTGATGAGGCGCGTCCAGATCTTGCCGCGTTTCGCGTCCGTTGCAGCCTTTTTATGCTTGATATTGGCCCATTTGCTGTGTCCAGCCATGTTCGCTTTTCCTTAGACGGTATGCAATCGAGGGCGGTATTCTAGCATACCGCCCCCTGCCGATCGCACCGCCGCGGCCCGGGCCCGGGGTTATTCAGCCATTGGCTGGCCACTGCTGGAGCGAGTGCAGGAGCCACTGGTCGAGCCACCGGTCGAGCCACTGCACAGCCGCCGCCCGGATGCCTCGGCTGCGGCTCAGCCGTGGCTTAGCCGGCGAACAGCTTGTATTCGATACCGTCCTGGATGCTGCCGATGACCGCTGCGCGGTTTTCCGTGCTTTCCGAGAAGCCGATCAGCAGTTGCTCGCGGGTGGCACCGCTGTCCATCGCGCCGAGCCAGAAGGCGAAGCCCGCCGCGTCCGGTTCCCGGTGCAGCGCATTCAGGTACAGGTTGGTGAGGAACAGTTCGTCGGTCGATTCCCGGCCATACAGGCGCGCCCATTCCTCGCTGCCGGTGAAGCCCGCCGCCAGGCCTTCCAGGCTGCCGCCATTGTCCGCCGCCTTCAGCCAGAAGCCCAGGCCTTCCTTGTCGGGGGTGCGGTTCAGCGCCGCCTGGTACAGGCGGTACATCTTGCCGGCGTTGCCGTCGATGTCGTAGGCGATCGAGACATCCGAGAAGTTCAGGCGCTCGACCGAGGTCAGCGTGTCCTTCGGACCCTCGGACGTGAACACGGCGCCCGGCAGGCCATCCTTGGACGCCAGCGTGTAGTCGCCGCGTTTGCCCGCGTAGACGGCGGTGTCGATGCCATCACCACCGATCAGGTTGTTGGTGCCGGCACCGCCGATCAGCTGGTCGTTGCCGGAGCCGCCCGTCAGCTGGTCGTTGCCGGCACCGCCGTCGAGCCGGTCGCCGATGAAGTCGGGCTGCGAACCGGTAGTAACGATGAACTCGCCGCTGTACAGGCCATCGTTGCCGTCGCCGCCGATCAGCGTGTCCGCGCCGCCCTGGCCCCAGATGACGTCTTGCCCGGCACCGCCGGTCAGGGTCTCGCTGGCGGGGGTGCCGCCCTGGAAGGTTGGTGAGTCTGCCATGATAATTTCCTTGTATTCCTGATTTTCAATTGCTGGATGCCACGTGTCGCCGTGGCCGAACTTGTCTAGGGAAGCGCTGATAACAAAAATGCATTGTCAAGACTACAAGGAAATGGCTGAGTTGTCGATGGTGACTTTCAACCGTGTGACGGCGCGAACCCATCCGGTGTATGGGCCGGGGCCGGCAAGGAAGCCGGTTTTGCCCGTACAATGGCCCGATGGACAAGACCATCACGACTCCAGCCACGTCCTACCTGGGCGGGCTGGCGCTGGCCATCGGCGGGGCCATGCTGTTTTCCGCCAAGGCCGTCATCGCCAAGCTGCTGTACCGCTATCACATCGATGCCGTCACGCTGATCGCCTTCCGCATGCTGTTTTCACTGCCCGTGTTCGCTGCCGTGGCGCTGTGGAAGATGCGCGGCGCCGCGCCGCTGTCGGCCGGCGACCGCTGGCGCATCGTGGGGCTCGGGCTGGTCGGCTATTACCTGTCCAGCTTTCTCGATTTCCTCGGCCTGCAGTACATCACCGTGGGCCTGGAACGGCTGATCCTGTTCCTCACGCCCACGTTCGTGCTGCTGATCTCGGCCACCTGGCTGCGCCAGCACATCGGCCGCCTGCAATGGCTGGCGCTGGCCGTGTCGTATGCCGGCATCGTCCTCGTCTTCGTGCACGACCTGCAGGGCGGCGGCCCCAACGTGCTGCTGGGTTCCGCGCTCGTGCTGGGCTCGGCGGCAGCCTACGCGGCCTACCTTCTGCTGTCCGGCGAGATGGTCAAGCGCCTCGGTGCGCTGCGGCTGGTGGCCTACGCGATGTGCGTGTCCAGCGCCGCCTGCCTCGCGCAGTACTTCCTGCTGCGCCCCGCGGCGGGCCTGCTCCAGCCGCTGCCGGTGTACGGCCTGTCGCTGGCGAACGGCCTGCTGTGCACCGTGGCGCCGGTGTTCATGACGATGACCGCCGTGCAGCGCATCGGCGCCGGCGCGGCGTCGCAGGCGGGCATGATCGGCCCCGTTTCCACGCTGTTCCTCGGCGCCGTCATCCTTGCCGAACCCGTCACGAGCTGGCAACTGGCCGGCACCGCGCTGGTGCTGGCCGGGATCTACCTGCTCTCGAATGCCCATGCGGCCAAACCAAGAAATGGAAATTGACATGACTTCCTCCGCAGCTCCCCGGATTGCCCTGATCGCCCACGACAAGAAGAAAGACGACATGATCGCCCTGGCCGGCGAATACGCGGCGTTCCTGCGCCGCTGCACGCTGACCGCCACCGGCACCACGGGCGGGCGGCTGGCCGCCGAACTGGGCCTGACGGTGGACCGCAAGCATTCCGGCCCGCTGGGCGGCGACCTGCAGATCGGCGCACTGCTGGTGGAAGACCGCATCGATGCGGTGATCTTCCTGCGCGATCCGATGACGCCGCAACCGCACGAGCCGGACATCAATGCGCTGGTGCGCGCCTGCGACGTGCACAACGTGGCCTGTGCCACCAACATGGCAACGGCGCATTTGGTACTGTCGCAGCTGCAGGCGGCCAGCGCCGCATCGAACGGGGAGGAACGATGAGCAAGGCAATACGGATGAGCCGCACCGGCGGCCCGGAGGTGATGGAATACGTGGATGTCGACGTCGGTCCGCCGGGCCCCGGCGAAGCCACCGTGCAGCACGCGGCGATCGGCCTGAACTTCATCGACGTGTATTTCCGTACCGGCCTGTATCCGCAGCCGCTGCCGAACGGCCTCGGCATGGAAGGCGCCGGCACGGTGGAAGCGGTGGGCGAGGGCGTCACGCACGTGAAGGTGGGCGACCGCGTGGCCTATGCCGGCCGGCCGAACGGCGCCTATGCGCAGGTGCGCAACCTGCCGGCCAGCCTGCTGGTGGTGCTGCCGGAAAAGATCGCCTTCGACACGGCGGCGGCCATGATGTTGCAGGGCATGACGGCGCAGTACCTGCTGCACCGCACCGCGCACCTGAAGCCGGGCGACACGATCCTGTGGCATGCGGCCGCCGGCGGCGTCGGCCTGATCGCCTGCCAATGGGCCAAGGTGCTGGGCGTGAACCTGATCGGCACGGTGGGCTCGGAGGAAAAGGCCGCGCTGGCGATCGAACACGGCGCGGCGCACGTGATCAACTACCGGCGCGAGAACTTCGTCGACAAGGTGCGCGAACTGACGGGTGGCGAGGGCGTGTCGGTGGCCTACGATTCGATCGGCCAGGACACCTTCTACGGCTCGCTCGATTGCCTGGCACCGCTGGGCTTGATGGTCAGTTTCGGCAACGCCTCCGGGCCGGTGCCGGCGTTCGCGCCGTCGGAACTGCAATCGCGCGGCTCGCTGTTCCTCACGCGGCCCACGATGATGCACTACACGGCAAAGCGCGAAGACCTGGAAGCCACCGCCCGCTCGCTGTTCGGCGTGGTGGCCAGCGGCGAAGTGAAGATCGCCATCCACCAGCGCTACCACCTGCCGGACGTGGCGCAGGCGCACATCGACCTGGAGTCGCGCAAGACCACCGGCTCCTCGATCCTGGTGCCGCGCTGACATGGCCAGCCCGAACGAAGAAGACGACGGCAACCCGAAATTCGGCCGCCTGCTGGTCGCGCTGCTGCTGGCGCTGGTGCTGGTGGTGCTGATCACCTTTGCCAGCGAAGCGTTGTTCACTTGAAGCGGCTGCTCCCGATCCTGATGCTGGCCGCTGGCGCTGGCGCTGCCGCCGCCGCCGCGGCCGCTGCCGGCCCTGCACCCGAACTGCCCGATGCGCCGGCCGGCTGGCAGGCAGCCGCGGCGCGCGACATCGCGGCCGCCTACGACATCACGCTGGCAAACCACGCCGGCGCGCGCGATCCGCATAACCCGGCCTTCGTCGGCAACCTCGAGGCGGCACGCGACCATGGCCTGGCACTGGCCGCCAGAGTGGCCGACGTCAACGGCTACGTGGCGGCGCTGCAGGGATTCACGGCGCGCTTCCACGACGGTCACGCGGGCGTGCGCCCGAGGATCGACAGCAGCGTGCGGGCGCGCCGGCAGTGGCCCGGCTTCGTGGCGGCCTGGCGCGGCGACCTGTATGTCTATGCCGCGGAAGATGGCGCGGCGCGTCAGGGCGAGCGGATCGTGTCGTGCGATGGCAAGCCGGCCCGGCAACTGATGGCGGACAACGTGTTCGCCTTCGAGGGCCGCAGCAGCGAAGAGGGCCAGTGGTGGAGCCTGGCGCCCTGGCTGTTCGTCGATTCGCAGAATCCCTTCCTGGCACGGCCGGCACGCTGCGTGTTCGAGTGGGCGGGCGGGCGCATCGAACGCGAGCTGGCCTGGCGGCCGATGACGGACCAGGCCTTGACCTGGCGCGACGACAACCTGGCACCGGATACGCTGCCGGTCGGGTTGACCGAGCCGCGCCCGAAGCTGTTCTGGATGGCGATGCCCACCTTCCATCCATCGGACGCCGAGCGAGCCTCGTACCATGCCGTCTACCGCCAGGTGGAAGCGCAGCGCGAACGCCTGCTGGACGCGGATGCGGTGGTGATCGACCTGCGCCGCAACGGCGGCGGCAATTCGGTGTGGAGCGGGCAGTTCGCCTCCGCGCTGTGGGGCGCCGACCGGGTACGGAGCCTTGCCCAGGCGCGTACGGCCAGCGAGCGCGTGTGGTACCGGGCGACGCCGGACAATATCGCCCACTTCAGGTCCATCGTCGAGACGTTCACCGCCAAGAAGGAACCGGCGATCGCGGCCTGGGCAGCCGCGCTGGAAGCGGGCATGCGCGCGGCGCTGGCGGCCGGCAAGCCGTATTACGTCGCCAACGAGGATGCCCCGCCGGCACAGCCGAACCCGCAGGCGGACCGGCCGGGCGATCCGCCGGCCTTCACGCGGCCGGTGTACGTGATCGTGCCGGGCAACTGCGCCAGTGCGTGCCTGGACGCGATCGATTACTTCAAGCTGTTTCCGAACACCAGGCTGATCGGCGCGCCCAGCTCGGCCGATTCGACCTATATGGAAGTGCGCTCGCAGGAGTTGCCGGGCGGCCTCGCCCGCGTGATCGTGCCTGTCAAGCTGTATGTCAACCGGCCGCGCGGCAACGGCGAATTCTACCGCCCGGACATCGCCGTGACCGCCCTGCAGTGGACTACCGCCGAGTTCCAGGCCGTGGTCGAGCGCGATCTCGCATCTGCTGGCGCGCTCGTAAAATAAACAGGGACGGAGCTGTTTCCAGGAAATTTCCTTAGAAACAGGCAGTCCGGCGTCCCGGTCCGTCCCATTTTCCCTGGACCTTATCGGCGCGGAACGCCGTTCTACTGCAGCTCGAGATCGATCTGCTTCGCCTTGCCGCTCTCGCCCGGGAAGCCGGTGAACGCGCTCTGCACCAGCAGCGGCATCACCGAAGGCGTCGATTGCCGCCGGCTGGTGTTCTGCACCGTCACGTCGTACAGCTTCTTGCCGGTATTGTCGGCGATCGAGACATTCAGCTTGCGCTCGTAGTTGTGCCGGATGACTTCGCGGTACTCGGTCGGGCCGAACATCCATGGATCGTAGTACGGCCGGAACGCCCAGTGGCGATAGCGGTAGCGCGACGGATAGAAGCCGCCGCGGTACGGCCAGGCGCCGTACATGCTCCAGTACGGCCCGGCGCCGGTCCAGAACGGATCGTAGGCCTGCAGCACGCGGGTCGGCCGGTCGATGGTCGAAAATGCCATGTCGACACGCAGCCTGGCCTGCTCGGGCGCGCCGGCCTGGGCGAAGCCCAGCTTCGACAGCTCGTTGGCCACCAGGCCCTGGTAGCTGCGGTATTCCAGCGTGTCCTCGCTCGGCGCGGGCGTATCGAACACGTAGGTTTTCTCCTGCAGCTGGGCCGGCCACTCGTGGAACACCGTGACGTCGCTGCGGATGGTGGTTGCGCACCCGCCGAGCAGCAGGGTGCCGGCTGCGACAAGGATGGCGAAGAATTTCATGATCTACTCCCAGAAAAAGGTATTTCCCCACGGTTAGTGTATGACTGGTCCGCTTGCACCACTCGATTATTACAGAATGTTACGGCAGCACGGAAAGCTGAAACGTTCGGCGCCGTTCCGGCAGCAAATCGCCGTACGAAAGCCAGGGTGTTGGTAAAATGATCTTTTGTCCGCAACAAAGGTGAAGGCCCATGAGAACCGACAGCCCGCAGACGATTTACCGCAAGGATTACACACCGCCCAGCTACCTCGTTGAAACGGTGGAACTGGGTTTCGATCTAGACCCCGCCCGCACGATCGTCGCCAACCGGATCACGCTCCGCCACAATCCCGACAGCAAGGGCCGCGATATCGTCCTGCATGGCGAGGACATCGAACTGGTGGCGCTGAGGCTGAACGGTACCGAACTGAACCCAGGCCAGTACATATTGGGGACGAACACGCTGACCATCAAGAAGGCGCCGTTGAATGTCGTGCTGGAGATCGAAACCACCTGCGCGCCGGAAAAGAACACCACGCTTTCCGGGCTGTATGTCTCGAACGGCAGCTTCTACACGCAATGCGAGGCGGAAGGTTTCCGCCGCATCACGTATTTCCCCGACCGGCCGGACGTGATGGCCGTGTTCACCGTGATGCTGCGCGCCGACAAGGAAAAGTACCCGGTACTGCTGTCGAACGGCAACCTGGTGGAAGCGGGCGACCTCGACGACGGCCGCCATTACGCCAAGTGGGAAGACCCGTTCAAGAAGCCGTCGTACCTGTTCGCCCTGGTGGCCGCGAAACTGGTCTGCCAGGAAGAAACCTTCAGGCTGGCCGATGGCCGCGATGCGCTGCTGCAGGTATGGGTCGAGGAGGGCAATCTCGACAAGACCGACTACGCCATGCAGTCGCTGAAGAATTCGATCCGCTGGGACGAAGAGCGCTGGGGCCTCGAGCTCGACCTGGACCGCTTCATGATCGTCGCCGTCGGCGATTTCAACATGGGCGCGATGGAAAACAAGGGCCTGAACATCTTCAACACCAAGTTCGTGCTGGCCAATCCGGCCACCGCCACGGACGTCGACTATGCCGGCATCGAAGCCGTGGTCGGCCATGAATACTTCCACAACTGGACCGGCAACCGGGTCACGTGCCGCGACTGGTTCCAGCTGTCGCTGAAGGAAGGCCTGACCGTGTTCCGCGACCAGGAATTCTCGGCCGACATGATCGGCACGGCCAGCGGCCGCGCCGTCACCCGCATCGACCAGGTGCGCACGCTGCGCCAGGCCCAGTACCCGGAAGACGCCGGCCCGATGGCGCACCCGGTGCGCCCGGATTCGTTCGTGGAAATTAACAATTTCTACACGGTGACCGTGTATGAAAAGGGTGCCGAAGTGGTGCGCATGTACCAGACCCTGCTGGGCCGCGAAGGCTTCCGCAAGGGCATGGACCTGTACTTCCAGCGCCATGACGAACAGGCTGTCACGTGCGACGATTTCCGCGCCGCGATGGCGTCCGCCAGCGGCCGCGACCTCACGCAGTTCGAGCGCTGGTACAGCCAGGCCGGCACGCCGGTCGTCACCGCCAGCGGCGAGTACGATGCCGCCGCGCACCGCTATGTGCTGACGCTGGCGCAACGCTGCCCGCCGACCCCCGGCCAGCCGGAAAAGCTGCCGTTCCATATTCCCGTGGCCGTCGGCCTGCTGGACGGCGGCGGCCGCGACATGCCGCTGAACCCGGACGGCGACACCACGGTGGTGCTGGAACTGACCGAGGGGAAGCAGGAATTCACCTTCGACGGCATTTCGGAAGCGCCCACGCCATCGCTGCTGCGCGATTTCTCGGCCCCCGTGATCCTCGAATACCCGTACACGGACGACGAACTGCTGCACCTGTTCCGCCATGACAGCGACCCGGTAAACCGCTGGGAAGCCGGGCAGCGCCTGGCCATGGCGCGCCTGCTCAAGCTGACCGCCGCCGTGCAGGCGGGCGAAGTGCTCGACCTGGACTACACCTTCGTGTCGGCGCAGCGCGCGCTGCTGCTCGACAGCACGCTGGAAGCGGCGTTCCGCGAGCAGGCGCTGATCCTGCCATCCGAATCCGTGATCGCGGACCAGATGGAAGTGGTCGACCCGCAGGCGATCCACCACGCCCGCCAGTTCATGCGCAGGACCATCGCCGTCATGCTGCGCAGCGAACTGTTGAACGCCATCGCGGCCAACCAGACGCCGGGCGACTACAGCCCGGACGCCGTCTCGGCCGGCAAGCGCGGCCTGAAGAACCTGTCGCTGGCCTACCTGCTGGCCGCGCCGGACGCCTTCACGCTCGACCTGGCGCGCCGCCAGTTCAACGAAGCGACCAACATGACCGACCGCGCGTCGGCGCTGACGGCGCTGATCCACAGCGGCGCGGATGTCGAAGCGCAGCTGCAGGCGTTCTACGACCAGTTCAAGGGCGAGGCGCTGGTGGTCGACAAGTGGTTCGCCATGCAGGCCAGCGCGCCGACCACCACCGTGGCGCGCGTGCGCGAGCTGATGGGACACCCGGCCTTCACGCTGCGCACGCCGAACCGCGCGCGCAGCCTGCTGTTCAGCTTTACCAACAACAACCCGTCGCAATTCCACGCGAAGGATGGCAGCGGCTATGAATTCTGGGCCGAGCACGTGGTCAAGCTCGACGCGCTGAACCCGCAGGTGGCGGCCCGCTTCGCGCGCGGCATGGACCGCTGGCGCCGCTATGCGCCCGAGCTGCAGGCGCACATGCGCCGCGCACTGGAACGGGTGGCCGGCGCGCCGAAGCTGTCGAACGACGTGATGGAAGTGGTGTCGAAGGCATTGGCCAACTAAAGAATTATCTACAAACCAAGGGAATCCATGAAACGTATCAGCCTTACCCAACACCTCGTCGAGGAACAGCGCCAGCACCACAATATCCCGGCCGAACTGCGCCTGCTGATCGAAGTGGTCTCGCGTGCCTGCAAGACCATCGCCCACTCGGTGGGCAAGGGCGCCCTCGGTGACGTGCTGGGCGCGCTCGAAAGCGAGAACGTGCAGGGCGAAGTGCAGAAAAAGCTCGACGTCATCTCGAACGAGATCCTGCTCGAAGCGAACGAGTGGGGCGGCCACCTGGCCGCGATGGCATCCGAAGAGATGGAGACCATCCACCTGATCCCGAACCGCTATCCGAAGGGCGAATACATGCTGGTGTTCGATCCGCTGGACGGCTCGTCGAACATCGACGTCAACGTGTCGATCGGCACCATCTTCTCGGTGATCAAGGCGCCGGAAGGCATGGCCACGCCGACCGAAACGGATTTCCTGCAGCCGGGCAGCAAGCAGGTCGCCGCCGGCTACGCGGTGTACGGCCCGCAGACGATGCTGGTGCTGACCACCGGGAACGGCGTGAACTGCTTCACGCTGGACCGCGAGATGGGTTCGTGGGTGCTCACGCAGCGCAACATGCAGATTCCGCCGACGACCCGGGAATTCGCCATCAACATGTCGAACCAGCGCCACTGGCAGCCGCCGGTGCAGCGCTACATTGGCGAACTGCTGGCCGGCAGCACGGGCCCGCGCGGCGCCGACTTCAACATGCGCTGGATCGCCTCGATGGTGGCCGACGTGCACCGCATCCTCAACCGCGGCGGCATCTTCATGTACCCGGCGGATGTGCGCGACCCCAGCAAGCCAGGCAAGCTGCGCCTGATGTACGAAGCCAACCCGATGGCCTTCATCGTCGAGCAGGCCGGCGGCATGGCCACCGACGGCAAGCACCGCATCCTGGACATCCAGCCGACCACGCTGCACCAGCGCGTGCCTGTGTTCCTGGGCTCGCGCGATGAAGTGGCGGTGGTCACCGGCTATCACCACGAAGGTACGGCGTAATCTTTCGGCACAAGAATTTCGAAAAGAGACCCTAGTCAACTGTAAAAACCGTTGCTATAATGTGGCCTCTTTCGCAGCGCTTCATGTGCAGCGGAAGACAGGTTAAACAAGTAGTACAGCATCTAGTACAGATTTCTACAGGTTTAGCCGCTGTAGCTCAGTCGGTAGAGCAGCGCATTCGTAATGCGAAGGTCACCAGTTCGATTCCGGTCAGCGGCACCAAGATTGGCAGTAAAACAAAGGGTTGCACGATTTTTCGTGCAGCCCTTTTGTTTTTTCGACGGCTCATGATCAAGTACCGCCATGTAACCCGGCATGACCCATGCTGCCTGTTTCCCGGCTCGAATCATCGCTTGTCCTGGCTTGCTCCGCGTCGGTCCAGGTAGTGCCATCGTCGACTGCGACGTCGAATCCATCTTCATTTGGCGCATGGCGGGTCGACCCGTGGCCAGGCAGGCACTGGCCTGCTCGACGCCGCAGCCCGGCGCTGTTCATGATCTCCGCAAGGCGCGATTCAATCGCAGCAGCTGACGCACCATGTGCGGCAACCCGCATTCCGCTCCCTCCGCCCAATGGTGCCGAGGCATCAAGGATCAATTTCACATCCAAGGGACAGCTCTTACTGCGCAGTGCGTGTCCGTACCTGGCAATGACAGGCGCCCGGGCTTGGCTGTAGAATCCTGCGCTTGTGTGAACGGTGTCCTGCCATCGACCGATGGCAGGGTTAAACGGGAAGCCGGTGACGCGCGGATATCCATCCCCGCCACTCCGGCGCAGCCCCCGCTGCTGTAAGCCTGACGAACCGGTTCAACGCCACTGCATCTGGTCACGCCAGCGCGGGAAGGCAGGAACCGGGAAGGATGAGGGCGAGCCAGAAGACCGGCCGGTCACGATGCATGTGCAAAACCCGGGGAGTGGTTTTGCCTGTTGGCGGTTCGTTTGTTTTCCAGTCTGGCGGTAACGACGCGTGACGTTGCGTGCTTCGTGCGTTCGCGCGCTTGGCCAGAAACGTGCCGTGATTGCTTCGCGTCGCCGGGCATGGCCTTTTTGTATTGCTTGAATATTAATTTTGCCGCGATCCGTCCCCATGAAAATCCCTCCGATGAACACCCGGCTCCTGCCCGTCGTGCTTGCCGTCCTGTCGTTTTCCGCCCATGCGGACGATCCACCCTTCCAGCGCGTGCTGGTCGATGGTTCGCGCATCAGCCAGCTCGGCGAAGCCGATTCCGCTGCCGCGGGCACGGTGACGCAGAGCCAGTTGCAGGCCCGCACCACCTACCGGCCCGGCGAACTGCTGGAAGCCACGCCGGGGCTGGTGGTAAGCCAGCACAGCGGGGAGGGCAAGGCCAACCAGTTCTACCTGCGTGGCTTCAACCTCGATCACGGCACCGACCTGCGCACGACTGTCGACGGCATGCCCGTCAACCAGCGCAGCCATGCCCACGGGCAGGGCTGGACGGACCTGAACTTCGTGATCCCGGAACTGGCCGGGCGGCTCGACTTCAAGAAAGGCCCGTATTCGGCCACATCGGGCGATTTCTCTTCCGCTGGCGCCACCGAACTCACCTACGTGAATCGGCTCACGTCCGGCATTGCCAATTTCACCGCTGGCCAGAACGGCTATGGCCGCGCGATGATCGCCGGTTCGCCTGAAGTCGGCAATGGCAACCTGCTGTACGGACTGGAGACGATGCACAACGATGGCCCCTTCACGCGCGGCGACGACTATCGCAAGGTGAACGGGGTGCTGCGCTACAGCGAAGGCTTCGAGAACAATGGCTACTCGGTTACCGCAATGGCGTACCGCGCCAAGTGGAACGCCACCGACCAGATCCCGCAGCGCGCCGTCGACAGCGGTACGCTGGGCCGCTTCGATGCGATCGACCCTGCCGATGGCGGCAGCGCGCACCGCTACAGCCTGTCCGGCAAATGGCAGCGCAGCGACGATGACACCAGCGCCAGGATATCCGCATATGTGATCGCGAACCGCCTGGAACTGTTTTCGAATTTCACCTACTTCCTGGACGATCCAGTCAATGGCGACCAGTTCGCGCAGCCGGACCGGCGCGTGACGTCCGGCTTCGACGCCAGCTATTCCTGGCATCACCATCGGGGCGGCATGACGTCGACCACCACGGTCGGTCTCACCGCGCAGAACGACAACATCCACAACGGCCTGTACCACACGAAGGCACGCCAGGTGATCGGCACCACGCGTGAAGACCATATCGTCGAGACCAGCGGGGCGCTGTACGTGGAAAACCAGACCCGGTGGAATCCCGCGTTCCGCACGGTAGCGGGACTGCGGGCGGACCGTTATCGATTCGACGTCCACGGCGACAATGCGGCCAATGCCGGCACCGCCAACGACAATATCCTGTCGCCGAGTGCCGGCTTGATCTTCGGACCATGGGCGCGGACCGAGTTCTATGTCAATGCCGGCACTGGCTTCCACAGCAACGACGCGCGCGGCACCGTGATCGCGGTCGATCCGAAGACGGGCGAGCAGGCCGATCGCGTCACGCCGCTGGCCCGCACGCGGGGCCTGGACCTGGGCGTGCGTACCGAATGGGTGCAGGGCCTGCAATCGTCGCTGTCGCTGTACCGCCTCGACATGGATTCCGAACTGCTGTTCGTGGGCGACGCCGGCACGACCGAGGCGGGGCGCCCGAGCCGCCGCTACGGCATTGAGTTCTCCAACTACTACAAGCCGGTGAAATGGCTGTCGCTGGACGCGGATATCGCCTATGCGCGGGCACGCTTCCGCGACCAGGATCCGGCAGGCGACCGGATTCCGGGCGCGGTCGAGGGTGTGGCCCAGTTCGCCGCGACGGTAACGCCGGCCGGGCCATGGTCCGGTGCCCTGCGCCTGCGCTGGTTCGGCCCGCGCCCGCTGATCGAAGATAACAGCGTGCGCTCCAGGGCGACGACGACGCTGAACGGCCGCATTGGCTACCGGATCGGCAAGGCGACCCAGATCGAGCTCGAAGCATTCAACCTGGCCAACCGGAGCGCATCGGCGATCGACTATTTCTATGAGTCGCGGCTGTCTGGCGAGGCGGAGCCGGCCGAAGACATCCACTTCCATCCGATCGAGTCGCGTTCGTTCCGGGTGTCGCTGACGCACCGGTTCTGAATCGCCGCTGTCGCCGTGGGCGAGGCTGCGCGCGAAGGATGACCACGGAAGGGAATCAGCCGATGTGGCGTTCCGGGAAGCCGCCAGGTCCGATGTCGCGGCAGCGGCTGTCGCACGAACGACCTGGCCTTGGGGCGGGTGACCAGACTTTATTCAGCGCGGATTCAGGCCCTTCAAAGGACTTTCAGGCCGCTCGATCCGATAATCTTCGAACATCGAGCCCCGCCGCCAACGTCGTGCCACCCCGGCCGTGCTGATCCTCGGTGGTACTCGCGACAGCACACCCAGCGGACAGCAGGTGTTCGGCGCAACTTGCCCGGCGCCGGCGCTGCGACGGCAGCACCCCATGCGGCATGTCACGTTACTGCTCAAACCGAAGGGGTTCGCCATGCACCCGTCTTCCTGCCTGCATTCCGTCCAGACTTGCGCACGGCGGCTTGCGCCGTTGCTGCTTTCCCTGGCCATCAGCGAGGCCTATGCGGTTGAAACGACCGGTGCGCCCGGCACGCCCGGCACTCCCGGGGCGGTCCCTGGCGCGGCCGGCACGGCGGGAGGACCCGGCCAGCCCACGGTGGCGGTCGCCGGCCCGGACAACAGCCCTGTCAATACGGCCAACGCCACGGGCGGCGCCGGTGGCCAGGGCGGCGATGGCGCTGCCGGCAACGCAGGGCAGGATGGTGGCGCTGCCGGGGCCGGCGGTGCAGGCGGCGCCGCAAGCGCGACTGCGGCGGCACAGCCCGTCTCTGGCGCCGCGACGGCGAATGCCGGGGCCATCGGCGGGAACGGTGGCGCCGCCGGCATCCCTGGTGCCGGTGGCACGGGTGCGGCGGCGGGTGCCGGCGCGGCGGGCGGCAACGGCGGCGACGCCAGTGCGCTGGCCGATGCCCAGGGGCAGGGCGATGGCGATGCGGTGGCGCAAGCGATGGCCATCGGTGGCGATGGCGGCAGCGCGTCGGGCGCCGGTATCGCCGGGCTGGCCGGCGCGGCGACGGCAGCGGCCAGCGGCAGCGGTGCCGGGGCCACCGTGAACATCGCGGCGGAAGCGGTCGGCGGCAAGGGCGGGAACGGTGCCGCCGGCGGGCAGGCCACGGCCAGCGCGACCGGCAGCTCGGCCGGCTCGGGCGACAGCCTGTTGTCGGTCGCGGTCACCCAGCGCGGCGGCGCGGGCGGCGGCGTGCCCGGCACCGGATCGGGCAACGGCGGCGCGGGCGCGGCCTCCAGCGCGATCGATGCCGTCAGCGGCAGCACCAGCGGCAAACTTTATCTGGGCCAGACCGCCATCGGCGGCAACGGTGGGGCCGCCTTCACCGGCAATGGTGGCGCGGGCGGCGCGGCGCTGTCGCGCCTGACCCTTGCCAATACCGGCGGCGCCAGCGAGTTGCAGCTCGCTCTCAACGCCCGCGGCGGCCATGGCGGCGACGCCACCTCCAGCGGCAATGGCGGCCGGGGCGGCGATGCGCATGCCGGGCACACGGCCGGTACCTCCATGACTTATCTCAACAGTACACTCGAGGCCACCGGTGGCCGGGGCGGCGCCACGGGCAGCGGCCAGGCAGGCGCGGGCGGCGATGCCAGCACGATGCTGGCGCTGACGCTGACCGACTCGCAGAACGGGTTGCGGGCCAGGAGCGCGGCCCGCGGCGGCGATGGCGGCATCCAGACTGGTGTTGGTGACCAGGCGGGCCGCGCTGGTGCCGGCGGCAACGCGGATGCCGCGCTGACGATCACCGGCATGCAGAACATGGATGGCTCGGTGAGCGCGCAGGGTGGCAACGGCGGCACCGGCCGCAGCCGGGGCAATGGTGCCGATGGCGGCGCGGCGACCTCGAGCGCCACGGCATCGCTGAGCTATCCCGGTGCATTGGAACTGTCGGGCAGCGCCACGGGCGGCAACGGGGCCGCGGGCTCGGGCAGCGGCAACCGCGGCGGCGCCGGCGGTGCGGCGACTACCACCGTGAGAGCCACGGGTGACGGCAATATGGTAGTCGCCGCCACGGTCGTGGGAGGCGATGGCGGTGCGGGCAGCAGTGGCGCGGATGGTGGCGCGGGCCGCGGCGTCACGCTGGTCGACAACGCCCGCGGCGGCACCAGTGGCGCCCTGACGGTCCAGCTGAACGGTCGCGGTGGCCGCGGTGGCGACAGCGCCGATGGCATGGCCGGCGAGGCCGGTATTGCCGACGTTACGCTGACAAACGCCAGCGGCGCGGGTGAAGGCCTGGGACTGGTAGCGACGGCAACCGGTGGTGCCGGCGGCAACGCTGGCGGCGGCGGTGCTTCCGCCGGCGTCGGCACGGCCACTGCGGGAGCGCTGGGCACGGCCACGATCCAGGGCTCGACGGAGCGCTCCATGAGTGCGAGGGCGGAGGGGTACGGCGGCAATGGCGGCAGCCATCTGTCGGGCAACGGTGCCAGGGGCGGGCAGGGCCAGGCCAGCAGCACTGCGACCAGTACCGGCGGCAGCAATGGCTACATCACCAGTATCGCCAGCGCCAGCGGCGGTGCCGGCGGCAATGGCAGCGGCAGCGGCAACCAGGCCGGGGCGGGCGGCGGTGCCGGCGCGGTCGCCAGGGGCGTCAGCGGCGGGGAAGAAGTTTTCGTCAGTGCCAGGGCGACCGGCGGGACCGGCGGCTTCGGGCAGCAGGGCGCGGCGGGCGGTATCGGTGGGGCGGCGGTGTTGACCGATGCCGTCGGGGGCATCGGCGGCGGCGTGCTGAGACTCGAGCAGAACGCCTTTGGCGGCCAGGGCGGCGGCAGCGAGGATGGCTTCGCCGCCCCCGGCGGCCTGGCAAGTTCCCGTCTGACACTGTCCGACAACCGTGCGGCCTACGCCGTAAGCGCCATCGTGGGCGCCTATGGCGGCGCCGGCGGCCAGGGCTCCGGTTCGGCCACGGCGGGAGCGGGCGGCGGGGCCGATGCCATGCTGGCGATGCTGTCGACAGCATCCGACGCCGTTGGCAATGTGACCGCACTTGGCGGTGCCGGTGGCGACAGTGCCGCCGGCAGTCACGGCATGGGTGGCGACGCCCGTGCCCGCGGTTCCGCCGAGTCCAACATGGGCGCGACCAGCGCGGTCTCGGCAGGCGGCGGCGCCGGCTACCTCGGCCTGGCCGATGGCGGCCGTGCCGACGCCGTCAGCCATGCCACCGCCGCCGGGGAAGCGCAGGCGACGAGCCAGGCGCGTGGCGGCACCGGATCCCTGCTGGGCAATGCTTCATCGCTGGCCGAAGCGCGCTCCACCACGGCCAGCGGCAGCAGCCTGGCAAGCGCCGAAGCGGTTGGCCTGCAGGCGGATGCCACCGCCCGTTCCTGGGGGCAGGGCGCGGCCAGCAACTATGCCTATGCCACCGCCACGGGCGAATCGGGCGCCGCGGTGTCGTCCAGCAGCGCGATCGGTCCAGCCGGCGTGCTTGTCGAGACCCGGGCCGGCGCACCCACGGGCAGCACGGCGCGCACGGCCACGTCCTCGAACGTGGGAGGCGACAGTTACGGACTGATGGGGCCGGCATCGGGATACCAGGCGCTTTCCTATGCCATCGCCGCACCCGGCGCCGGCACGGTCGCCAATGAACTGGCTGGCGCGCCGGCCGTTGCCGCGGCACTGGCGGGCAGCCGGGTGGCCGGCATCGGCACCATGGCCAGCAGTTACGCCGCCGACGCTGTGCCGGGTAACAGCTATACCTACATTACGGCGGCGAACTTCGTGTTTGCCACCGACCTGCAGGGGCACCTGACCCTCGGTTTGCTTGGTTCGCTCTCGGATGCCGCCGGGTTCACGGAACTGGAACTGGCCGTCACCAGTCACGGTACCGAAGTGTTTTCGCGGACGTTTACCAGCGTCGAGGAAGCGCAGCTGTTCTTCGATGACCAGACCTACGTGCTGGGCATGCTGGCTGCCGGCAACCAGGACCTGCTGGTCTCGGCCGGCTTCACGCTGGCCGAGCCCGGCGGGTTCGGCTTCGGGTACGCGATCGGCGTGGCGGCCATACCGGAGCCAGGCACGTGGATGATGCTGCTGGCGGGGTTGGGCGTCGTGGTGGTGTATCGCCGCAGCGGCCGCAGGCCATCATGAGCGCCCGGCCGGATCCCGGCTTTCCGTAGCGGGAAAACGGAGCCAGCAGAGCCAGCAGAGCCAGCAGAGCCAGCAGAGCCTTTACGGCTGGCCCTTGCGCGAGCGCCTGGCGGGTTTTACATGCCCCTGGACGCTGCCGCCCCGGCCGTCGAGCGCCGTCCTGAAATGGTCGGCGAGGAAATCGATGAATGCGCGCGCGCGGACCGGCAGGTTGCGGCGTTCCGGGTAATAGACATACAGGTCCGCCGACGGCAGCTTGAAATCCGGCAGCACGATGCGCAGGCGCCCGCTGTCGAGATACCGGGCCAGGTCCCACTCGGAGCGGATCAGGATGCCGTGCCCATCCAGGGCCCAGCCCAGCACGATATCGCCGTCATTGCTGGACAACATGCCGTGCACCTTCACCACTTCGCTGTGGTCGTGGTGCAGGAAGCGCCAGATCCCGTAGGCATCGTCATTCTGCCGGTGGATGATGCACCGGTGCGCGGCCAGGTCGGCCAGCACCGTCGGCGTTCCGTGGCTTTCCAGGTAGGCCGGCGAGGCGCACAGGAAGCGCCGGTTCGACATGATGCGGCGCGCATTGAGCCGCTTGTCGGGCAAGTCGCCGAAGCGCACGGCGAGGTCGAACCCGCTCTCCACCAGGTCCACCGGCCGGTCGGTTACTTCGACCAGTACCTCCACTTCCGGGTAGCGCTTCGCGAACTCGGACACCAGCGGCGCAATGGTGGTGCGGCCGAAGTTCAGGGTCGCATTGACCCGCAGCAGGCCGCGGGGCACCGCGCGCCCCTGCGAGACGACATCTTCCATCTCCTTCACGTCGGCCAGGATGCGCGTGGCGTGCTGCAGGTAGGTTTCCCCTTCGCTCGTCAGGCTGAGGCTGCGCGTGGTGCGGTTCAGCAGCCGCACGCCCAGCCGGGCCTCCAGTGTCGCCAGGCGCTTGGTGGCCGCCGGCGGCGTCAGGTCCACGGCCCGGGCCGCGGCCGCCAGGCTGCCGAGCCGGGCGATCAGGACAAAGAACTGCATGTCCGAGGTCGGATCATTCTTCACTTGTTTTCACTTTTGAAATCAATCCCGGGAAATTATAAGACGTCGTTTCGCCATTAACCTGTGACTTCCCCATACCTGTCGCAGCCAGAGTGAAGCGACGCTTCCAGGAGACTTTCATGAGAATCGTAGAAATCCGCGAACAAACCCTCCCCATCAGCTCGCCGATCCGCAATGCGTACATCGACTTCAGCAAGATGACCCTGAGCCTGGTCGCCGTGATCACCGACGTGATCCGCGACGGCAAGCCGGTGATCGGCTACGGCTTCAATTCGAACGGCCGCTACGGCCAGGGCAAGCTGATGCGCGAGCGCTTCATCCCGCGCATCATGGAAGCCGACCCGGCTTCGCTGGTCGACGATGCCGGCACCAACCTCGACCCGCACAAGATCTGGAACTGCATGTTCACCAACGAGAAGCCGGGCGGCCACGGCGAGCGGTCGGTGGCGATCGGCACCATCGACATGGCGGTGTGGGACGCGGTAGCCAAGATCGAAGGCAAGCCGCTGTTCCAGCTGCTGGCCGACCGCTACGGCAACGGCAAGCCGGACCGCAAGATCTTCGTGTACGCGGCTGGCGGCTATTACTACCCGGGCCAGGACCACCAGAAGCTGAAGGACGAGATGCGCAGCTACATCGACCGCGGCTACACGGTGGTCAAGAAAAAGATCGGCGGCGCCTCGCTGGACGAAGACCTGCGCCGCATCGATTCGATCCTGTCCGTGCTGGGCGATGGCCAGAAACTGGCGGTGGACGCCAACGGCCGCTTCGACCTCGATACGGCCATCCAGTATGCCAAGGCGCTGTCGCAATACGACCTGTTCTGGTACGAGGAGCCGGGCGACCCGCTGGACTTCGAGCTGCAGGCCACCCTGCGCAACTACTACAAGAACCCGATGGCCACCGGCGAAGACCTGTTCTCGATGCAGGATGCGCGCAACCTGATCCGCTACGGCGGCATGCGCGCCGACCGCGACTGGCTGCAGTTCGATTGCGCGCTGTCGTACGGCCTGGTGGAATACCTGCGCACGCTCGACATGCTGCGCGAGCACGGCTGGTCGCCGAGCCGCTGCATCCCGCACGGCGGCCACCAGATGTCGCTGAACATCGCGGCCGGCCTGGGCCTGGGCGGCAACGAATCCTACCCGGACCTGTTCCAGCCGTTCGGCGGCTTCCCCGACGGCGTGGCGGTCGACAACGGCTACATCACCATGCCGGACCTGCCTGGCATCGGCTTCGAAGGCAAGGCGGACCTGTTCGCCGAAATGCAGAAGCTGTCGGCGTAGGTTCCCGCGCGCCAGGCGACCGGCAACGCCTCCGCAGAGAGGCGCGGTCCGCCGGCAATGAATCCAGGACAGTGACCATCGCAGCCGCCAACGCGCGCCTGCGGCGGTCCCGCTCGTCCATTGGTAGTCCGGAAGGCAGTACGACAATTCGCAACAGGAGACAGCCATGCGATCCACCTTCATCGGAAAGTCCCTTTCCAAGCTCTACGTCCAGGTCCTGATTGCCATCGTGGCCGGCATCGCGCTGGGCCACTTCATGCCCGACCTCGGGGCCCAGCTGAAACCCCTGGGCGACCTCTTCATCAAGCTGATCAAGATGCTGCTGGCGCCGATCATCTTCGCCTCCATCGTGGTCGGCATCGCCCGCATGAACAATGTGCACGAAGCGGGCCGCGTCGGCATCAAGGCGGTGCTGTATTTCGAGGTCGCCTCCACGCTCGCGCTGGCCATCGGACTGGTCGTCGTCAACGTCTTCCAGCCCGGTGTCGGGATGAATATCGACCCCGCGCACATCGACGGTTCATCGGTCGAGACCTACGCCAAGCGGGCGGAACAGCAGGGCGGCGCATTCGATTTCATCCTGAACATGGTGCCGAACAGCGTGGTGGGGGCGTTCGCCGCCGGCGAAATGCTGCCGATCATCTTCTTCTCGCTGCTGTTCGCCATCGCGCTGGCCCGCGCCGGCAAGCCGGTCGAGCCGTTCGTCGACATGCTCGACCAGTTCCTGCAGGGGATGTTCGGCGTCGTTCGCATCGCCATGTATGTTGCGCCGCTGGGGGCCTTCGGCGGCATGGCCTTCACCGTGGGCAAATACGGTATCGGCACGCTGGCTTCCTTCGGACAGCTGATCCTGTGCCTGTACCTGACCTCCGCCGTCTTCATCGTGGTGGGGCTGGGCATCGTCATGCGCGCGTGCGGCCTGTCGCTGTTCAAGTTCATGCGCTATATCAAGG
The DNA here is from genome assembly GCF_027856995.1 of Pseudoduganella sp. SL102. NCBI lineage: Bacteria > Pseudomonadati > Pseudomonadota > Betaproteobacteria > Burkholderiales > Oxalobacteraceae > Pseudoduganella > Pseudoduganella sp. SL102. Next base: position 6,555,096 of record NZ_CP115554.1, on the reverse strand, counting down.
ACGAGCTGCTGGTCACGCTCGGCACCGCGTCGACCGAGGCGGTGCTGCCGCAAATGCTCGTCAAGCTGGAAAAGCTGGGCATTCCCAAGCCCGTCGTTGGGCTGGTACTGCCGACCGGCTATGCCTTCAATGCCGATGGCACGGCGATCTACCTGACGATGGCATCGATCTTCATCGCCCAGGCCATGAACATCGACCTGACGCTGTGGGACCAGCTGGTGCTGCTCGGCGTGCTGCTGTTCACCTCGAAAGGCTCGGCCGGTGTCGCCGGTGCCGGCTTCGTCGCACTGGCGGCCACGCTGGCCTCGATGCACAAGATTCCGGTCGAAGGGCTGGTGCTGCTGCTCGGTGTCGACCGCTTCCTGAACGAAGCCCGCGCGGTGACGAACCTGGTGGGCAACGGCGTCGCCACGGTGGTGGTGGCGCGCTGGGAGAAGGCCATCGACATGCGGCAGGCCAGGGCCGTTCTCGATCGCGGCGCGGCATTCGGCGAGGAGCAGCCGGTACCGGTGCTGGAACCGGTCGCGCCGATCGTGCAGATGCAGAAGTAAGCCGCGTCGCTACCTGTGCCGGGTACGTTGCGGCGTCAGGTACGTGCAGTTCGCTATTTGAGCATGCGCCACGAGTTCGCGTGGCGCTGCATCGTCGACATGTTGGCGCGGCTGATGTCGGTATCGGCGTTGACCGGGACGACAGCAGGCGGTGAACCTGCGTTGCCTGTGCAGACATTGCAGTCAATATTCGACCGCGCTTCCCGAGCCGCGGTCTTTTTTTTTCTGGCGCGGTCCGCGCGAAGCTCCTTTCCCGGACGTCGTCACCTCCACTCGCGGTTGCTGGTTTGTGCACCTGCGGGCAGTGCGGCGAGGAATAGTGCAATTATGCAACTATTATTGTATCGTTATCAAAATAATAAATTTCTCTTGCGGCATGATTTTTGCTAAAATGCAAATTGGTGAGATTACCTTTGCACATTCGTGCCCGGCGTCGTCGAAGCTGTCGTAATTTCATTACAAATATCTGCCGTGGGTGACTATTAGTGAGAAATGTCTTCAGGGATACGTTTACAATATCCCCCGTTTACCCGCTTGGCGGGCTCATCAGTATCAGGAGGAGACGTGTCACCCCCGGTTCATGACGCGGCGTTCGCGATCTCCCGCCTCTCGGCAGAATTCACCGACAGGACGATCGAAGCGCATTTCAGCCATCACCTGCTGCCGCAGACCAAGGAACAGCTGCGCACCACGCTGCTGTTCTGTGCCGCCGTTTACCTCGTCTTTGCAATCACCGACGTGCTGGCGCTGGGACTTTCGCCGCTGTCGCTGATGCTGTTCGGCTGCCGTGCCGCGGTCGCCGTGGTGGCTGTCGCCAGTTGCGTCACCAATCACCTGCATCCGCATTCGGTCGGCCGGGTCTACCTGACGGCAAGCGTCACCGAGATCGTCGGCATGCTGGCCTTCGCGCCGATCGTGCTGGCAAGGCCGGCCGAGCTATCCTGGCACGCGATGTCGATGGGGCTGATGGTACTCGTGGTGTACCTGTACATTCCGAACCGGCTGCTGTACGCGCTGGCCATCGGCGTGATCTCCACGCTCGTGTTCATCGCCGTTGCGCTGGTCACGGGCCGCCTGACCGGGCAGGAGCAGCTGACGATGGTCATGCTGCTGTCGCTGGCGAACTGCTTCGGCTTCATCGCCGCGCGCCGCTACAACATCATCCGGCGCGAGGAGTTCCGCGTGCAGTCGGTGCTGAAGAACCTTTCCGAGCGCGATCCGCTGACGGGGTGCCACAACCGGCGCTACCTGCAGCAGGAGCTGCTGAACATGGAGCTGTCGCGGGCGCGCCGCTTCCGCCTCAGCGTCGCCGTGATCGCCTGCGACATCGATTACTTCAAGTCCGTCAACGACACCTATGGCCACGCGGCGGGCGACCGGGTACTGGTGGCATTCGCCACGCTGCTGCGCGGGATGATCCGGGAGAACGTGGATAACCTGATCCGCTTCGGCGGCGAGGAATTCCTGCTGGTGCTGCCCGAAACCGACCTGGCCGGCGCAGTGCACCTGGCCGAGCGGATGCGCGCCGCGCTGTCCACCATGACCACCGAGACCACGCCCGGCAAGTCGGTCGGCGTGACGGCCAGCTTCGGCGTCACCTCGGTCAACTTCGCCAACGTCGCCGCCCGCTTCCCGCAGGAAGCCGTCATCGAGCTGGCCGACCAGCTGCTGTACGCCGCCAAGCGCGACGGCCGCAACACCGTCAAGGCGCTGGAATTCTACGGCCGGCCCGGCCTGCACGTGGCCAGCCGGGCGGTCGGCTGAAGCCTGCCGATAGCCGCTCCCTCGGTCGTGGAGAGGAGACGAATGCGCCTGGCCGCCGCTGCGGGCGGAGTGTCGCGCACGCGCCAATACAGCGCGTGGCCTTTTACCACACTGTGCTACCGTATCGATAACTTTTCCAGCCAGCCCCGGTAACAGGTTCTCCTGTTGCCGCAGGAAGGAGGTCGTTGTCGTGGACAGCATTCGTTCGGCCGTTTCAGGATTCCGGCGGGTCGTCGTGGCGGCCGCCGTTGCCGCGTTGCTTGCACCCGGTGCAGCTGGCGCGCAGCCCCAACCGGCCGCCGAGCGCCTGCCCGACACGATGGAAGAGCGCGTGCGCGCCTGCATCGGCTGCCACGGTGTCCAGGGCAGGGGTGTCGAGAACGTTTATTTCCCCCGCCTCGCCGGGAAGCCCGCCGGCTACCTGTATCACCAGCTGGTGGCCTTCCGCGACGGCCGGCGCAAGTACCTGCCGATGAACTACATGCTGGCCTACCTGCCCGACGGCTACCTGATGAAGATGGCGGAATACTTCGCGCAGCAGGACCCGCCACCGCTGCGGCAACCGGCCGTGAACCGGCCCGCGCAGCAACTGGTGGATGGTCGGCGCATCGTCAACGAAGGTATCCCGGGGCGCAAGATCCCGGCCTGTGCCACCTGCCATGGCACCGGGCTGGCGGGGCGCGAACCCGGCATTCCCGGCCTGCTCGGGCTGCGCGCCGATTACGTGAGCGCGCAGCTCGGCGCCTGGCGTTACGGCTTGCGCACCGCGATCGCGCCGGACTGCATGCAGGTCATCGCCGCCAGCCTCACCGAGCCGGAAGTGGCCGCCGTGTCGGCCTGGCTCGCCTCGCTGCCCGTCGATCCCGGCGTGCGGCCCGCCAGGGCCGCGAAGGTGGCGCTGCCCATGGCTTGCGGCAGTCATCGCTAGGAGCCCGCCATGCGCCTGATTCGCGTCCATCCCGCTTTCGCCTTTGTCGTGCCGCCCTTGCTGCTGCTGGGTGGAATGCTCGCGCTGCCGCAACTGGCCGCCCAGTCGCGAGCGCCCGCCGTGCAGCGCCCCGCCGCCACGCAGCCGGCGCAGTCGGCGCTGATCGAGCGCGGCAAATACCTGGCCCAGGCCGGCGACTGCATCGCCTGCCATACGGTCCCCGGTGCCAAGATCTTTTCCGGCAACCGTCCCATGCCCACGCCGTTCGGCACGCTGTTCGCGCCGAACATCACACCCGATCCGGAAACGGGCATCGGCCGCTGGACTGCCGAAGAGTTCTACCAGATGATGCACACGGGCCGCGGCCGCGACGGCAAGCTGCTGTATCCCGCCATGCCCTTCGCCAGCTACACGAAGGTCACGCGCGCGGACTGCGATGCGATTTTCGCCTACCTGCGCTCGGTGCCGCCGGTGCGCCTGGTCACGCGCGAGCACGACCTGCGCTTCCCGTACAACAACCGCAACCTGCTGATCGGCTGGCGCACGCTGTATTTCCAGGAAGGCGAGTACCAGCCAAACCGCGCGAAATCGGCCGAATGGAACCGCGGCGCCTACCTGGTGGAAGGCCTGGGGCACTGTGCGATGTGCCATACGCCGATCAACGCGCTGGGCGGCTCGTCGCAGCAGGAAGCGTTCCGCGGCGGCTTGATCCCGATGCAGAACTGGTATGCGCCGTCGCTCACGTCGAACAAGGAGGCAGGCCTGGGCAACTGGGCGCTGAAGGACATCATGGACCTGCTGCAGGTGGGCGTCTCGAACCGCGGCACGGTCTACGGGCCGATGGCGGAAGTCACCTACAACAGCCTGCAGCACATGACGGACGACGACATCCGCGCCATGGCCGTTTACCTGAAAAGCCTGCCGAGCGACGAGCCGCCGCGCCCGGCGCCGACCAACGCGCCGCTGCGCGCGGACGCCAACCAGATGTTTTCGGAAGGCCGCCGCATCTATGCCGACAAGTGCGCCAGCTGCCACGGTGCGGAAGGAAAGGGCAAGCTGCCGCATTACCCGCCGCTGGCCAACAACCAGTCGATCATCATGACATCGGCCGTGAATCCGGTGCGGATGGTGCTCAATGGCGGCTACCCGCCCGGTACGAAGAAGAACCCGATGCCGTACGGAATGCCGCCGTTCGCGCACGAGCTGTCGGATGGCGAGATCGCCGCCGTCGTCACCTACATCCGCAATGCGTGGGGCAACCGCGCCGGCGCCGTCGGCACCCGCGATGTCAATGCGCTGCGTTCCGCCACCATCGAGTAGGAGAAAGCATGTTCGTCGAACCTTCGGACTCACGGGAACCCGACCAGCAGCGTGTCGAAGCGATCGTGGCGCAAGGTCCACGCGGCGCGTTCGCCGTCGCCGGCACGGCGGTGGCCATCGTGCTGGCCATCTGGCTGGCGTTCTACCTGCTCGTATTCGTTGCGCGCGGAGGAGCCTGAGATGGCCGCGCAGGATTCCCATGGCGCTCACGCGCATGCCGTCGCGGCCAGGGCGGAAACGCGCTGGGCCTGGATCGTCGGCGCCATCATCGTCTTCCTGACCGGCATGATGGCGTACATGAGCCTTCACTGGATCACGATGCCGGCGCAGCGCATGGAAACCATCGATCCGGCCACGCTGCACCTGTCCGGCGAATTCGTCGAAGCCAACCTGGGTTCCGCGCGCGAACCGAATGGCTCGGTGACGGTGCGCCTGCTGGCCAGCCAGTATGCATTCACGCCGCAGTGCGTTCTGGTGCCGAAGGATACGCCGGTGCTCATCCGCGGCACCAGTTCCGATGTGGTGCACGGCTTCTCGATCAGCGAAACCAATGTCAACGTGATGCTGGCGCCCGGCTACATTTCCACGTTCAGCGCCAGGTTCCACCGCACCGGCGACTTCGTCATGCCGTGCCATGAGTTCTGCGGCATCGGCCACGCGGCGATGTGGGCGCGCGTGAAGGTGGTCGAGCAGCAGGAGTTCGACAGGGCCATGGCCAACGGGAGGGCGAGCTGTGTCAAGCGTTGAATTCAGCCCGGATACCCGGCGCCTGGTGTTGTGGCACTTCTGGATCGCGTTCGTCGCGTTCTTCATCGCCCTGGTGCTGGGCGAATGGCAGATGTACATCCGCAGTCCGCTGCGCGACTGGATCGGCAACCCCGAGCTGTACTACCGTTCGGTGACCGCGCATGGTTCGGCGATGGGCTACGTGTTCCCTACGCTGGTGGCGATGGGGTTCGGCTATGCGATCGTGGAACTGTCGCTCAAACAATCATTGATCGGCAGGCGCTGGGCGTGGGCCGGCTTCGGCCTGGTGGTCGTGGGCACCATCACGGCGATGATACCCGTATCGATGGGCCTGGCCTCGGTGCTGTACACGTTCTATCCGCCGCTGATCGGCAACCCGTTCTACTATATCGGCGTGGTGCTCGTGGTGGTCGGATCATGGATCTGGGTGGCACTGATGTCGGTGAACCTGCGCGCCTGGCGCAAGGCGCACCCCGGCGCCGTGGTGCCGCTGCCGATGTTCGCCAACGTGGCCGGCGCCTACCTGTGGGCCTGGACATCGCTCGGCGCGGCGATCGAAATCCTGTTCCAGATCCTGCCGGTCGCGCTGGGTTTCAGGCATACCATCGATGCCGGGCTGGCGCGGGTATTCTTCTCGTGGACCCTGCATGCGATCGTCTACTTCTGGCTGATGCCGGCATACATCGCGTTCTACACACTGGTGCCGCGCGCCATCGGCGGCCGGCTGTACAGCGACACGATGGCGCGCCTGTCGTTCATCCTGTTCCTCGTGTTCTCGATGCCGATCGGGGTGCACCACCTGTTCCAGGATCCGCAAGTGGGTTCCGGCGTGAAGTTCCTGCACGCCGTGTTTACCGGCCTCGTCTCGGTGCCGACCCTGCTGACGATCTTCACGATCACCGCCTCGGTGGAAATCGCCGGCCGGCTGCGCGGCGGCACCGGCGCGATCGGCTGGGTAAAGCGCCTGCCGTGGCATAACCCGATGATGCTGGCGGTGGCATTCTCCTTCATCATGCTGGGCTTTGGCGGGGCAGGGGGCCTGATCAACATGAGCTACCAGCTCGACTTCGCCATCCACAACACGCAATGGATCACCGGCCACTTCCACCTGATCTTTGGCGGTGCGATCGTGATCATGTACTTTGCGGTGGCCTACGACCTGTGGCCGCACCTCACCGGCCGCGAGCTGAAGAACGGCAGGGCGATGCGCTGGCAGCTGTGGCTGTGGTTCGTGGGCATGATCGTGCTCACGTTCCCATGGCACGTGGTCGGCATCCTCGGCATGCCGCGCCGCATGGCCTATTTCGACTACAGCGATCCGCACATCGCTCCCCAGGCCATCACCGTGATCATCACGTTCATCGGCGGCCTGCTGCTGGTGATATCGGGCCTGCTGTTCCTGCTGGTGCTGGCGCGCGGACACCGCAGTTCGCTCGTGGAGCTGCCTGAATTCACGTTCAGCCAAACCGTCCACGCCGAGCGCACGCCGGCCGCCCTGAACGGCTATGCGATATGGCTGGCACTGATGATCGGGCTGTCGGTCGTCAACTACGGCTTCCCGATCATGCAGCTGATGGCGCTGCCGCAGACTTCCGTGCCGGCGGTGCCGATCGGGAGCCAGCCATGAACGCCGAAAAATCGTTCTCCCTCAAGAACCGGTGGTTCACCGGCAGCGTGCTCGCGCTGCTGGCCATCGCACTGGTTTCGGCGCTGGTCGGCTTCGTGTGGATACCGCGCGCACAAGCCCGCGATGCGATGGTGAGCCTGTGGGAATCGATCTGCCGCGCCGCCGGTGCACCTGGCCAGTACTACACTCCCGCGCTGGAGGAAACGGGGCGCCGCTCCAGCAACGTGATCGTGATGGCGCAAATGATGGCGCCTGCCGACAGCGCGTCGATCGGCCGCGGCGCCACGCTGGCGATGCGCTGCACGATGTGCCATGGCGCGCGCGGCATGAGTCCCGCCGGCTCGCCGCACCTGGCTGGCCAGCCCGCCGCCGCCACCTACAAGCAACTGCGCGACTACAAGTCGGACCACCGCGCCAGCGCCATCATGCGCCCACTGGTCGAAGAACTATCCGATGAGAACATGCGCGACCTGGCTGCGTATTACGCCTACCTGCCCCGCGAACGGCTCTCCGACCCGATCGACCAGCACACGCCGCGCCTGGTGCGCAACGGCGACCCGATGCGCAACGTGGGTGCCTGCGCATCCTGCCATGCGATCGAAGTGAAGAAGCCGGCATCGCCCTGGCTCGACGGCTTGCCCGAATCGTACCTGCACCAGCAGTTGCTGGCGTTCCGCGACGGCACGCGGCGCAACGATGTCAATGCCCAGATGAGGAATGCGGTGCGCAACCTGAGCGACCAGGAGGTGGCGGAGCTGGCGCGGTACTATGCGGGCAAGTGAGCCAACGAATCGGCGCGGCGAACTGGCGCCGGTCGCCGCAGCGTCGCTGTCATTGCACCGCTGTCACTGCATGGCCTGCCTATCCAGCGTGTAGCTGATGCGGGCTTCGTCCGACCAGCCCGTGTGGTCCAGTTGCGGCGGCTTTGACTGCGAGCCTTGCAGCACCAGGCGCCGTTCGCCTTCCTCGATCGTCACCGTATCGTATTTCCCGGCCGGCGCATCGGCCTTGGTGACCTGCAGCTTCTTGCAGATGTCCAGCCCGAACAGGCTGGCCATGCCGAACACCGTGCGGATCTTCAGGCTCTCGGTCTTGATCATCGCCATCTGCGCCGCGCACGCCAGCCGCAGGTCATGGATGGTGGTTGGAATGTTGATGCCCTCACTCGGAATACCCCTGCATGAATGCCTCCGCATCGTGCCGCAAGCCCCACCACATCAGATAGGCGGCAGCTTCGCTTCGTGCGCGGAACCATGGCACCTCATGATCGATGGGCCGCACTTTCTCGGGTGGCACGACCAGCACCGCCGTTGGTCTGGACAGATCCGAGGTGCCGGCCACCAGCACGTTCTTGCCGAGGTGGTTGGCGTATGCAATGCCGAGTGCCACGTTCGTTAGCGCCGTGCCCGCGCCCATTTCACCCAGCAGTGCGGGGGTGTTGAAGCTCTGCTTGCCGAAGTCGAGTTCCGGCACTTCCATCGTCAACGTTTGCGCCAGGTTGCCGAGGCGATCCGGCGAATCCTGGTGGGTATTGTTGGCATCGTGGATCGTGTAGCCGATGTCAATCGGTTCCTTTCCCGCGTTGGCCGCTGCCGTCATCACCGTTGCTTGCCATGCCTGGACGGGACGTGACGGCAGCCCCTTCTTCGCCTCGAAATCAGCCGCACTGCGGCTGGCGGGATGACCGATCCAGGCGAGGGCGTTGCGCCCGGTTTTGTAGCTGGGGCCGGCGAGGACGAGAAGGACCATGTTTTCGTTGATTTGCTCATCCTTCGGCGGGAAATTCGGCGCATCCCAATTCATCGCCCATACCGTTTCGTCTGGATGGGCTTGCAGGTAGTCGAGCGCAGCGGAGAGAGAAGTAAAGCCGGCGTTGGGGCCCCCCATGTGCACATGTACGTCAGGCGGGGTACTGCGCGACCAAGTCGTGGGGAAGTGGAGATTTCCAATGTTGAACAAACCCGCAATGCGTTCGCGTAGGTAATTCTTTGCTTCCTCCGGATCGAGCCTGCCTTCCGGTAGCGCGTACTCGACATGAATACCAGCCAACTCTCGCCACGTCGATTTGTCTTCGGTCGAATGGGCGTTGTAGAAATACGTCGAGTATTTGAAGTATGGTCCGAAAAGCGGCAAGGTTAGTTCTTTCAGATACTTATGATGAAATCCCTTGAACGTCTCTCTGCCGTCGTTCCCGGCTGCAATTGGGCCGACCGCCTGCAGCACTGAATATTTCTTGGGTTTGGCTTCGACCATGTCGTCGGCCTTGTTGGGCTTTGCCAGACCGAGCGTCCACAGCAGCTGCCATTCGGTTGGATAATCGCGTCGCTGCAAAGGATTCAGCCACTGGACGCCGACTACTTGCGCCATGAATGGTTTAGCATGGGACGGCAACGGCTCGACAGCGGCTACAGAAGAAGTCGCGGCAATCGAAGCAGGGGCGTTCTTGCAGGCGGTCAGCAGAGAAAAAGAAGCAATGGCTGCAAGTACACCTAACGAAACGAAGCGGATCATGGTGTCTCCATCAGATAGAGGCCGGATGGGTTCAAAATTAGCTTGCCGAATGTAATAGATCGCCCCGATCGCGAAGATAGCTATCAAAAAGGCGTATATAAGTCGGCGGAAATGTATTGAACGTCGTGCTTTCATTCTCAGTCTCCGGGTAGCGGTATGGGGGTAGGGGCAGGATTTTCTCGGCGATCATCGATCTTCTCAGGCATGCTGCCTTCACTACCAGCTGTGCCTACCCATTTGGGAAGTGACACGTTGTCCAATGTGCCGCTTTCAAAATATTCGGACAGCGGTATCTGTTCATTGTCGTCCGGTAGCCCTTTGCTCAACCGCCAGTCCGCCGCCATACGCAACTCATGCAACTCCGTCGTTGGAATCACGCACATCCCCACCGCCACGTCATAAGCTAGCGCCTTTTCCGCATGTTCCGGATTGGTCATGATGGTGGAGTGGTCCGTGGCGTTGGCATCCAGGTTGGCCGCCATGTTGGTCTTGATGTGCTGGTCGCGCCATTCCTTGTGTTCCTTCGACACGCTGCCACCCATCATTTCACCCTCGATGCGCTCGTCGTTCCTGGCGCGCTTTTCCCGTTTCGCCTGCATGCGCAGAAAACCGCGATCTTCGTAGCGCATCCGTGCCTCGCTGTTCCTGTCACCCTTGCCGGCATCGGTGGCTTCGCGCGGCGACTCGCCGTCGCGTGCGTCGATCGGCGTGACAACGGCGTAGGGGTCGTCCGCCTCGCGTTCGCGGCCAGGGTCGCGGTCATGGCCGGGAACGTCATAGTGCTGGTCGAAACCGGCGATCTGGCCAAAACGTATGCTCGCTGGGAAAAATGGAGGCGTCAGCTCCGGCGCGTCGACCGGGATACTCCACTTCTTGTCCGGCAGCGCGTTCACGCGCATGGTAACGACCTTCGTCGCGGAGATCATCAGTGGCGCAGTCAGGAACGTCATGATCCACCCGAAGCAATCGCGACTGGAGAGCAGGCCTTTTGAAACGGAGTAACTGGCCGCCGGCGAGCGCGGTATCCAGAAACCATCACTGCCTTTTTCCGGCTTGGCATAGTGGTTGTCCCAGTAGTGATAAGGTCCCTTCCTGCCTATCTCGTGCCCTTGCGCGAATACGCGCTGGCAAAATACGCCCGTCCCGCCGGTGGCATCGATTTCCTGCGCGCTCATGCCGCGCCAGCCGATACCCTGCACGCTCAATGCCGAAATGACCTGGTCATGCGGGCAGCAATACAGCGTGACGCGGCCGCAGGTGCGCGGACGGATGCCATACCCATACGCCATCCGGTCCGCCTGGATATCGAAACCGCGCCGCTTGTTGGCCATGTACTCATCGATGCTTGCGGCACTCTGCTCGGTGGAAGCCTGGCCGCGGATGATGTCGAAGAACGCCCGCATGGTATTGATGCGTGCATCGAGCGTGACGCGTCCCGACCCACCGTGCCGGTCCTCCATGTGGCTTTCGGTCCAGTTCTCGGTAAGGTTCTTGTCGAGAAGGCTGTAAGGCGGATTGCACAGCACATAATTGTCCGCCACGCAGCGCCCCGTCTTGCCGGAGCGATCGGGCACATTTTTCATTCGGTCGCCCAGGAACGCTGCCGCCATGGCGACCATATTGCCCTGGCTGTGGCAAACGATCGTGATGGGTACGTCGGCCTGCCGTTCGCGGATCGACTTGATCAACTTCGCCAGCCTCAACGCCGCCACCACGAAGTAAGGACGGGGCGGGCAGGAGTACACGTTGCGATTGTTGACGGGATTGAGGTGCTGCACGTGCAGCCAGAGGAACAGCTTTTCGGACAGGCCTGCGCTCCACAGGTCCGACAAGGCCGTGCAGCCATTGGCGAATGGACCGCCACCCCAGTAGTCCTTTTCGTTCAGGTGGATCGAATCGCCGTAATCCTGCAGTTCCTTCGCGCTGGCCTTGTAACCCCAGCGGAAGCGAATGACGGGGGTGAACTGGTCATCGTTGCCGATAAAATTCTTGAAGGACCGGTCCGGATTGATGAAACCATCGTCCGTGAGTTCCGGCAGGTAGGTGCCCGGCGTGATCTGGCCGCCTTCCACAGTCGGATGGGCCATGTCCCCGTCCCGCCGCTTCAGGCGGGCATTGAGTCCCTCGCACAATCCCTGCTCGGTCTGTTCGTACCATTCGCCGTCCGAATTCACGCCATGAACGAAGATGACGATGCCGGGAAGCGGCATGCGCAGTATCACCTTGAGGTGGCGGTCCTTCAAGAGCGTTATGCCGGTCTTCCCGGCGAGTAGTGCTTCCCTTGGGTCGTTGGCTGGAGAGCCGGGAAAGGTAGGATTGCTCTGGTCGCTCATCGGGGCTCCATAATGTCATCGGCATCCTATAGATGCCTATGAGAAACATTACGCGAGCCCCGCAGGAGTATGTTGATAATGGGCAATCATGACTGACATGGTTGCGATCGACGTTCAATAACTCGTCAACGCACTTGGCTGCCCGCCCTTGAAGGTGTAGATCGTTACCGGCGAGGCCTTCATGTCGCCCTTTGCGTCGAAGGCGTAGGTGCCCGCCACGCCCTGGTAGGAACCGGCGGAAATCGCGGCGCCCACCTTCGCGGGTTCGGCGGAATTGGTCTGCTGCATGGCCTGGGCGAACAGGTGGACGGCGTCGTAGTACGAGGCGGCGTACACGTCCGGCTCGGCATTGAAGCGCTTCTTGAATTTCGCCTTGAAGCCGGGGCCGCTGGCGGCCTTGTCGAGCAGGGCGCCGCCCTGCGAGCACAGCACGTTGGCACCGACGGCATCGCCGCCCAGCTTGCCCATCTCGGCGGTGCAGATGGTGTCGCCGCCCAGCAGCTTCGCCTTGATGCCCAGTTGCCGGATCTGGCGCGCCATCGGGCCGCCCTGCGGCGCATAGCCGCCGAAGAAGATCGCTTCCACGTTCTTCGGCCGCAGCTTGGTCAAAATGGAAGTGAAATCGACCGCCTTGTCGGTGGTGTATTCGTGGCCGGCCACCGTCATGCCGGCGGCGCGGGCGGCGCGCTTGAATTCCTCGGCCAGGCCCTGGCCGAAGGCGGTGCGGTCGTCGATCACCGCCACTGTCTTGATCTTCAGTTCCTTCGCCGCGTACAGCGCCATGCGCGAACCGAGCTGCGTATCGCTGGCGTTCACGCGGAACAGGTTCTTGTAGCCTTGCTGCGTGAGTTTCGGATTCGAGGCGACGCTGGCCACGACCATGCCGGCATTCGCATATACGCGCGATGCGGGGATCGCCACGCCCGAGTTGTAGGGACCGACCACGTAGCGCACGCCACCATCGGCCAGCTTCTGCGCGACGTTGACGCCGGCCTTCGGATCGCCCTGGTCATCCTCGGAGACCAGCTCGAAGCGCAGCTTCTTGCCGCCGATCGTGGCCGGCTTCGCGTTCAGCTCCTCGACCGCCAGCCGCGCGCCGTTTTCATTGTCCTTGCCGGAGAAAGCCTGCGCCCCGGACAGCGGCCCGCTGTGGCCGATGCGAACCACGGTTTCCTGCGCGGCGGCGCCGGCCGCCATTGCCGACATTGCCGCCAGCGCGAGCGCGGCGGCCAAGTGCGTGTGTCTCATCGGATCTCCCGTCGTTATTCTTGAGTAGCGTGAATTATCCACGTTCTCGCGACGGGAGCAAGCTTTGTCACATGTCCATGCCGATGCCCCATGCCCTGCCACACGCCGGCAGGGCCGCCGTTCACACCGGCGGCACCGTGCCCGTACGGGTAACCGGCCGGACTGCCGGGTTGATCTCGTTGCGCGGTGGCGGCGCGGAATTCGCGTTCGGGCCGCCGCCGATGCCGCCGGCGAGGTACTGCGCGGCGATGCCCGCGGCCGTGGAAGGATCGGCCGCGTTCGGCGCCCGTGGGGCATTGTTGGCGCCCGCGTTGGCGGCAGCCGTGCCAGCGGCGTTCGCGCCCGGCGCTCCCGCGGCTCCCGGGACCGTGCCGGCCGGCGCACCCGTTGCCGTCGGCGTGCCACCGGCCGTGGTGCCCGCCGCCGGATTGGCCGGCGTGCCCAGCGAAGCCTGCGCCGCAGCCGCCGCGTCGGCCGCCGCCTGGGCCGTGGCGGCGGCACCGGCGGTCGCATCGGCGGCGATCTGCGCATCCGCCGCGGCGCCGGCCGCGGCCTGCTCGTTGGCCATGCCGGTCAATGCCGTGGCACCGGCAGCGGTTCCCCTGCCAGCCGCGCCGGCGGCCTGCTGGGTGCGCAGGGCCAGCCGTTCCTGATCGAGGATGGTTTGCGCACGTTCCGCCCCCTGTTCCTGCAATACCCGCAGCGCATCGCGCTGGCGCGCATTCTCGGCATCGGTCAGTGCGGCAGCCTGGCGCGCATCCTCGGCCTGCCGCGTGGCCGCCAGGCGCACCTGCGCAAGCTGCTGTTCGACCAGCGCATCTTCCCGCGTGCCCTGCGCCAGCCCGGCCGCCGCGCGGCGTGCCTCCAGCAGGCGGTCCTGCGCCAGCCGGTCGGTCTGCCCCAGCGTATCCTGGCGAACTTCCTGCCGGGCTGCGTCGTCCAGCCGATCGGCAAGCTGCTGCGCGGCGACGTCCTCATCGCGCGTGGTCGTCAGCTGGCGCAGCGCCGCGGCGCGCACTTCCTGCAGCCGCTGGTCCTGCGTGACGATGCCTTCCTGTTCGGCCAGCGCCTCGTTCGCAGTCTGCCGCGCCAGTGCCAGGCGGTCGGCGGCCGCGCGTTCCTGCTGCGTCAGCGTGGCGCGGTCGAGCCGCGCGGTGTCGTCGCGCTGCGCTTGCTGGCGCCGCAGTTCCGCATCGTCCGCCGCCGCCCGCGCGGCAGCAAGACGGTTCGCGGCAAGACGGTCGGCGGCAACACGGTCCGCGGCCGCGCGATCCTGCTGCACCAGCGCGGCGCGGTCGCGCTCGAGCCGTGCCGCGTCGTCGCGTTGTACCTGTTCGCGCCGCGCTTGCGCATTGTCCGCCACGGCCGCCCGCTCGGCGGCAAAGCGTTCGGCCGCCAGTTGCCGGGCCAGGGCTTCGGCGTTGGCCTGGTCGGGCGATGTCGTCGCTGCCGGCGGTGTCTGCACCGGATTGGCTTGCGCCTCGCCGGTGGCACCGGTCACGCGAGTGGGCGGCGGCTGCACGGTATCGCGCACCGCCTGCTGGGCGGCGGCCGTCTCGGCCGGGGTCGACGGCGTGCGGTTGGCGGCGGCCGGCAACGGGCTGGCCGTCGCCGGTTGCGCATAGTTGGGAACTTGCTGCGTGGGGACTTGCTGCGCCGGGACTTGCAGCGTCGGAGCTTGTTGCGTCGGGGTTTGCTGCACGGGGACCTGCTGCGCGGGAACCTGCGGCCCGGCTACCTGGGGCGTCGCCACTTGCTCCGTCGGCCCTTGCTGCCCCGGGCCTTGTGTCGTGGGCCCTTGCTGTGCCAGGGCTTGCTGCGCAGGCGCCTGCTGCTCCGGTCTCTGCGGTGCCTGCGCATTGGCCGGGCCAAGCGCACCGCTGGCGCTGTCGCGGGACTGCGCGGCCGTCAGCTCGGCGGCCTGGTTGTTCAGCATGGCCGCGGGCGTCCCGGAGCCGGCGATCTGCGGCGCCTCGGGCTGGCGCGCCTGCCCGCCTTGTTCCGCCTGGTCGGAGGCACCGGGCGCGTCGGCCGCGGCATTCTGCTGGTTGGGCTGCACGGCGGTATCGCGCAGCGCGTTGCGGAACGCCGCGTCGCTGATCTCGCTCGGCGGCAGGTTCGTGGTGGCGGGCGGCTGCAGCGAATTGCCGTCCGGGCCGATGGCATCGCGCTCCTGCGCCAGTGCGCTGGCCGCCTCGTCGAAGCTGCCCGCGGCGCGTGCCAGCGCGTCCAGCGTGCCCTGGCGGTCGGCCTGGAACGCGGCCAGCAGCCGGCCTTCGTCGACGGCCAGCATGTCGCCGTCGTCGCCCAGCAGGGAAGGGGCGAGATCGATGCCCAGCCGTGCCAGCCCGGCGCGCTGCTCGTCGAAGGCTTGCGCCAGGCGGCCCGCCAGGGCATTGGGTGGCAACGGTTCGCCCGATGGCGGCGCCAGCGTGTCGATGGCGCGGCCCACGTTGAAGGCTTCCACCAGTTCGCCCGCGGCGGTGCCCAGCTGTTCCAGCTCGGCGTCCGTGATGCGGCCACCGCTCGCGGCGGCCAGCTCGCCCAGCCGTTTCTGCGCCAGCGCCAGCGTGCCCATGAACTGGCCCAGCGACGATACGTCGACGTCGGAGCTGAGCGCCACGTCGTCCTGCGCGGGCGCGGCACCCACGCCAGCCGTGCCGAACAGGGTGGCCATGCCGGACGGTTCGGTCACTGCAGAGACAGGAAACATGACGCACCTCCGTTGCTGGAACGGGCCAAGCTTGCCACAAAGGCCGCGCGGGCGGCGCACCGGGCATGACGGCATTGCCGCTTTGTTATGCACCGCACTGTGCGGCGCCCCTGAACGGCCTATC
This sequence comes from Pseudoduganella sp. SL102, assembly GCF_027856995.1. Lineage (NCBI taxonomy): Bacteria > Pseudomonadati > Pseudomonadota > Betaproteobacteria > Burkholderiales > Oxalobacteraceae > Pseudoduganella > Pseudoduganella sp. SL102. The sequence goes on along the minus strand of NZ_CP115554.1, from coordinate 6,539,230 downwards.
GTTGACCCTGCAAACACACCAACCAAGAGGATACCGATCATGGACAACGAAAAATCGACCATCAATGCGACCGGCACCGTGACGCCGATCGGCAATACCACCAACCGTACCGACACGCATAACACCATCGACAAGGCTGCCGACAAGGTGCAGCCCGCCGCCGACAAGGCCGCTACCGCCGCGCACAGCGCCGTCGACAAGATCGCCGACAAGGTGCCCGCCGCCGCCGAGAAAGTGCACAGCACGGTCGAGAAGCTGGCCGAGAAAGTGCCGGCGACCACCGACCAGCTGGTCGGCAAGGCCCACGACACCGTGGAAAAAGTCTCCAGCAAGGCCAGCGTCGTATCCGAAAAGCTGAGCCAGAAAGCCGCCGACCTGAACGTCGCTTACGGCCGCCTGGCCGAAACGGGCCGCAGCTATGTGCGCAACAGCCCGGGCACGTCCGTGCTGGTGGCGCTGGCCGCCGGCTACGCCGTCTCGAAGCTGCTGGGTTCGCGCCGCCATTGAGCGCCATGACGGTGCGGCTTCGGCCGCGCCGCTCGCAGCTGATTTGCCTTCCGTGATGGCTTGCGGAGGGCCACGCCCGGCCCTGCATGTGATCGTGCACGGCCGGGCGTCTTTGTGCCCGGGCATCGCCGATCACGGCAACACACAGTATTCCGATCATTTTCAAGGACCCAATGACCACCCCTCCCACCAGGCAGTCCTCCGGCGTCGACGGTGCCGGCTCCATCCTCTCCACTGTTTCAGGTCCTTCCAGCGCGGCGCCGCCGCAATCGCTGGGCAACAACAATCCGCAGGGCGACGTGCTGCTGGAAAAGCAGGCCGGTGGCATGGACCTGGCCGCGCAGACCACGCATAACGCCAACAAGGCCGGCGAGTACGGCGATGCCGCGCGCACCCCGCAAACCGGGCAGACCGCCAAGCCGTCGACCGATCTCGCCACCGCCAGCACCGCGGCGGAAGGCATCGCCTCGCCGAAGACCGGCGGTGGCCAGCCGCCGATCGGCGTCAACAACACCAATGCGCCGCTGGACCGCGTGCGCGCCGATGCGAGCGACCAGGTACTGACCACCAACCAGGGCGTGCCGGTGGCGAACAACCAGGATTCACTGAAGGCGGGGCTGCGCGGCCCCACGCTGATGGAAGACTTCATCCTGCGCGAGAAGATCACGCACTTCGACCATGAGCGCATCCCCGAGCGCATCGTGCACGCCCGCGGCTCGGCGGCGCACGGCTATTTCGAAAGCTACGAGGACCTGTCGGCCATCACGCGCGCCGCGCCGTTCGCCCAGGCCGGCAAGAAGACCCCGGTCTTCGTGCGCTTCTCCACCGTGGCCGGCGAACGGGGCTCCACCGATACCGCGCGCGACGTGCGCGGCTTCGCCGTCAAGTTCTATACGGACGAGGGTAACTGGGACCTGGTGGGCAACAACATCCCCGTCTTCTTCATCCAGGACGCGATGAAGTTCCCCGACCTGGTGCATGCGCTGAAACCCGAGCCGCACAACGCGATGCCGCAGGCGGCCAGCGCGCACGACACCTTCTGGGACTTCGTTTCGCTGATGCCCGAATCGATGCACATGCTGATGTGGGCCATGTCGGACCGCGCGATCCCGCGCAGCTACCGCATGATGCAGGGCTTCGGCGTGCACACCTTCCGCCTGGTGAATGCGGCCGGCGAATCGGTGTTCGTCAAGTTCCACTGGACGCCGCTGCAGGGCACCCATTCGCTGGTGTGGGACGAAGCGGTCAAGATCAGCGGCGCCGATCCCGACTTCCACCGCCGCGACCTGTGGGAAGCCATCGAGGCGGGCGAATTCCCCGAGTGGGAACTGGGCCTGCAGGTCTTCACCGAGGAACAGGCCGACAGCTTCGAGTTCGACGTGCTCGATGCCACCAAGCTGGTGCCGGAAGAGCTGGTGCCGGTGAAGCCGGTGGGCCGCATGGTACTGAACCGTAACCCCGACAACTTCTTCGCCGAGACCGAGCAGGTGGCCTTCTGCACGGCCCATGTCATTCCCGGCATCGACTTCACCAACGATCCGCTGCTGCACGGCCGCATCCACTCCTATGTGGACACACAGCTGTCGCGCCTGGGCGGGCCGAACTTCCACGAGATCCCGATCAACGCGCCGGTCACGCAGGTACACAACAACCAGCGCGACGGCATGCACCGCCAGACCATCAACCGCGGCCGCGTGTCCTATGAACCCAACTCGCTGGGCGGCGGCTGCCCGTTCCAGGGTGGCCGCATGGGCTTCACGAGCTTCCCGCAGCAGACCTTCGTGGATGACAAGGTGCGCGGCAAGCCCGAGCTGTTCGCCGACCACTATTCGCAGGCCCGCCTGTTCTGGCAGAGCCAGACCCCGGTCGAGCGCTCCCACATCATCGGCGCATTCCGCTTCGAACTCACGCGCGTGACGGTGCCGGCGATCCGCAAGCGCACGCTGTCGATGCTGGCCAATGTGGATGCATCGCTGGTCAACGCCGTCGCTTCCGGCCTCGGCATGCCGGTGCCGGATCCACAGCCGATGGCCACCACGCGGCCGCTGCCGGCCTACCGCACGTCGGCCGGGCTGTCGCTGCTGGCGCGGCCCGGGCAGGTGGGCATCCACACGCGCCGCGTCGCGATCCTGGTCGCCGACGGCGTGGACGTGGCCGGTGTGCGCACCATCTATGAGTCGCTGCTCGCCGATGGCGCGGTGCCGCGGGTCGTGTCCTCGCGGCTGGGGCAGGTCACGGGTGCCGACAGCGCCACGCTGGACGTGGAAATCACGCTGGAAGCCGGACCGGCCGTGATCTACGACGCCGTCGTGGTGCCGGCCGGCGAACAGTGCGCGCAAACCCTGGCGGCCGATGCGAACGCGCTCGACTTCCTGCGGCAGCAGTACCGCCACTGCAAGCCGATCATGGTGGTCGATGCCGGCGCGCAGCTGCTGGCCAGGGCCGGCATCCCCGCTGCGCTGCGCGACGGTTCGCCCGACCCGGGCATCATCGGCGCCCAGCCGGTCGATGCCGCCGCCGCGCTGGCCGCGTTCAAGGAAGCGCTGGCGCAGCACCGCGTGTGGGTGCGCGAAAGCGATCCGCCGGCCGTGTAAGCCTGCCCGCCAGCAGGGCCTCAGCTCTGCCATAGGTGAGGCCCGGCCCGGTTGCATGCGCCACGCGCGGCAGCCGGGCTTTATCATCTGATCCAACCCTTTCGTACTGCTTCCCGTTTTCTTGCATTTTTCTAGACCGCATGGACGTCTACGCCCCGCAAACCTGGAAGCCCCACGAACGGCCGATGTTGCCGGGGTCGCCGTCGTCGCCGCTCCATTCCACGCCCCGCCGCATGGCCTACCTGCTGGTCGGCTTCATCGTCGCGCTGACGGGTGGCCTGGGCAATGCGCTGGTCACCGTCAACCTCGTCTATGCGCAAGGTTCGCTGGGCGTCTACTCGGCCGAGATACAGTGGCTGCCCGCCGTGTACGTGATGGCCAGCGTGTCGATGAACCTGCTGCTGGTGAAATTCCGCCAGCAGTACGGCCTGCGGCTGTTCACCGAACTGTTCCTGGTGCTGTACGCACTGGCCACGCTGGCCCACCTGTTCGTGCACGGCCTCGGCTCGGCGATCCTGGTGCGCGCGGCCAGCGGCATGTCGGGTGCCGCGCTCACCACGCTGGGCCTGTACTACACGCTGCAAGGGTTCCCGGCGCAGCACCGGCTGAAGGGCGTGGTGCTGGGCGTGGGCTTCTCGCAGCTGGCGCTGCCGATCGCGCGGATCTTCTCCACCGAACTGCTGGAGATCGCCGAATGGCGCGGCCTGTATTTCTTCGAGCTGGGCATGTGCCTGCTGTCGCTGGGCTGCGTGCTGCTGCTGAAGCTGCCGCCGGGCGATCGCATCCGCGCGTTCGAAAAACTCGATTTCCTCACGTTCGCGCTGTTCGCACCCGGCGTGGCGCTGCTTTGTGCGGTGCTGGGCCTGGGGCGCACCGTGTGGTGGTTCGAGGCGCCCTGGCTGGGCTGGTGCCTGGCCGGGTCGATCGTGCTGGTCACCGCCGCCGTGACGATCGAGCACAATCGCGCCAATCCGCTGTTGAACATCCGCTGGCTGACCACCGCCAGCATGCTGCGCCTGGCCCTGTACGTGGTGCTGATCAGGATCGTGCAATCGGAAGCCACCGGCACGGTCGGCTTCCTGCAGGCGCTGGGCCTGCAGAACGACCAGATGCGCGAGCTGTGGCTCGTCACGCTGGCCGCCAGCATCGCCGGCATGGTGGCCAGCGCGCTGACGATCGCGCCGAGCCGGGTACAGACATCGCTGATGTTCGCCCTGCTGCTGATGGCGCTGGGCGCCTGGATGGACGCGCACGCCACCAACCTGACGCGGCCGGCGCAGATGTACATCAGCCAGGCCTTGCTGGCGTTCGCCGGCGTGTTCTTCATCGGCCCCGTGTTCGTCTCCGGCTTCGGCGCGATCATCGCCCAGCCGAAGAACCTGATCAGCTTTTCGCTGATGTTTTCCATGACGCAGAACCTGGGCGGCCTGCTGGGTTCCGCGCTGGTGGGTACGGTGCAAGTGCTGCGCGAGAAATACCATTCCAGCCAGCTGGTCGAGCACCTGACCCTGATCGACCCGCTGGTGGCCAGCCGCGTGCAGGGCAGCGGCGCCGCGCTGGCCGGTACGCTGGCCGATCCGGCGCTGCGCAGCGCGCAGGGCATCGCCTCGCTCGGCGCGGCGGCCACCCGCGAGGCCAACATCCTCGCCTATAACGATGTCTTCCTGCTGATCAGCATCGTCGCCGCGGCCACGCTGGCGTGGATGCTGGCGCACTACCTGTGGCAACTGAGCACTGCGCGCCGGTCCGCCGCGCCGGTGCAGAATGCCCAGACGGGCATGGCCAAGGTTTCCCTCGATAATTCCGGATCGACATGAGCGCAAACGATACGACACCCCCACCTCCAGCCGCCGCACCCGCGCCTGCACCTGCACCCGCACCCGCACCCGCACCCGCACCCGCACCCGCACCCGCACCCGCACCCGCACCCGCACCGGCTGCCGCGCCGCCGGCCGCGGCGCCGGGCCAGCCCGACCGGCCGCACCAGTGGCTGCGATCGTCGGCTTTTCGATGGTCGCGCTGGTGGGCGTGCTGATCGTGCTGTACGCGTGGCGGCTGCCGCCGTTCACCAGCCCGATCGTGTCGACCGAGAACGCGCTGGTGCGCGGGCAGGTGACGGTGATCGGCACCCAGTTGTCCGGCTATGTCACGCAGGTGCACGTGCAGGATTTCCAGCCTGTGAAGCAGGGCGACCTGCTGGTGGAGATCGACCGCCGCGTCTACGAGCAGCGTTACCAGCAGGCCGAGGCGCAACTGGCGGCGCAGCGGGCGGCGCTGGAAAACTGGGGCCAGTCGCGCCGCAGCGCCGCCGCCACCATCGCCCTGCAGGAAGCGGCGCTGGCCAATGCGCTGGCGCAGGCCACCCGCGCGAAGGCCGACCTGGCGCGTGTCGAGGAGCTGGTGCAGGACGGTTCGCTGTCGCAGCGCGAGCGCGATGCGCAGCGCGCCGCCCACGCCCAGGCCCAGGCGGCCGTCGCGCAGGCGCAGGCCAACGTGGAAATCTCGCGGCAGCAGTCGCAATCGGTGACGGTCAACCGCGCCGCGCTGGAGGCGGCGGTGGCCAATGCGGCGGCGGCGCTGAAGGCGGCGAAGGTAGACCTGGACAACACCCGCATCCAGGCGCCGTCGGATGGCCAGTTGGGCCAGGTGGGCGTGCGGCGCGGCGCGTTCGTCAACTCGGGCGCGCAGCTGATGGGCCTCGTGCCGCGCCAGATGTGGGTGATCGCCAACCTGAAGGAAACCCAGATGAACGGCGTGCGTGTCGGCCAGAGCGCCACGTTCAAGGTCGACGCGCTCGATGGCGCGATGCTGACCGGCCAGGTCGAACGCATTTCGCCGGCCACCGGCTCGGAGTTTTCCGTGCTGCCCGCCGATAACGCTACCGGCAACTATGTGAAGATCGCCCAGCGCATTCCGGTGCGGATCCGCATCGATCCGGGCCAGAAGCTGGCCGACCGGCTGCGGCCCGGCATGTCCGTCATCGTCAGCATCGATACGTCGGCCGAGCTCAATGACGCGGAGGCGCGGCAATGAGGGCTGTTGTGCCGGTGCTCGTGGCGGGGACGGTCGCAGCGGCGCTCGCCGGTTGTGCCGCGAAGGTCGGCGCGCCGCCGGCATCGCAGCTCCAGGTGCCGGCGCAATGGCGGGCGCCGATCCCGGAGGGGGCCACGGCGTTGCCCGTGGATGCGCAATGGTGGCAGGGGTTCGGCGATCCGGCGCTGGCGGCGCTGGTGACCGCGGCGCTGGCGAACAACGGCGACCTTCGCCTGGCGCGCGAGCGGATCGAGGATTACCGGGCGCGCGTGCGCGCCGCCGCCGCCGCGCAGCAGCCCACGCTGTCGTTCGATACCTCGCCCGCGCGGGCACGGGCGCTGTCGCCCGCGACGGGACGGCCCTACGTGGCCAATGCCTTCCAGGCCGAGTTCCAGGCGGCCTACGAGATCGATGTGTGGGGCCGGCTGGCCAACGCCACCGAGGCCGCCGCGGCCACGCTGCGCGGCGAGCAGGCCAGCCTGGATGCCGTGGCGCTGTCGATCGCCGCCAACGTGGCGACCGGCTACCTGAACCTGCGCGGGCTCGATGCGCAGCTGGAACTGGCCCGGGCCACCCTGCAGCTGCGCGAGCGTTCGCGCGACCTGGCGCGCCGCCAGTTCGAGGTAGGCTACAGCTCGCGCCTGGAATGGCTGCAGGCGCAGGCCGAGTACGACACGGCGGCCGAACAGGTCCCGCAATTGCAGCGGCAGATCTTCGAGCAGGAAAATGCCCTGTCGCTGCTGGCGGGTGCTTCGCCCGGCGCGATAGCACGCGGCAAGGCGCTCGCCGAACTTGTGCCGCCGCCGGTGCCGGCCGGCCTGCCGTCGGACCTGCTGCGCCGCCGGCCGGACATCGCACGCGCCGAACAGGCCATTGCCGCCGCCAGCGCCCAGCTGGCCGCCACGCGCGACCAGTTGCTGCCCACTTTCCGCCTCACGGCCGCCGGCGGCATCCAGTCCACCGAGCTGTCCGACCTGCTGCACGGGCCCACCCGCCTGTGGCGCCTCGCCGGCACGCTGGTGGCGCCGCTGTACGACGGGGGCAGGGTGCAGGCCGCCACCGATTCGGCCGCCGCGCAGCGCAACCAGGCGCTCATCGCTTACGAGAATACGGTGCGGCAGGCCTTCGCCGAGACGGAAAACGGCCTCGATGCCATCACGCGGCTGCGCGAGCAGGTGGTGCAGAACGACGCGCGCCGCGCCACCGCCGCCGAAACGCTGCGCATCGCCCACAACCGCTACGCCAACGGCTATGCGGCCTACCTGGAGGAACTCGATGCGCAGCGCAGCCTGTACGCGGCGGACGTGGCGCGCCTGCAGCTGCACGCGCGGCTGCTGGCCGCGTCGGTGGACCTGTACCGGGCAATGGGGGGAGGGTGGACCGCGCCGCCATCGCCGTCCTTGCGATAACCGTCACGCAATGGGTAAGATGGCCGGATGGACTACGACAAGACACTGGCCACCGAACGCCTGACACTGCGCCCGCCGCGCCCCGGCGATGAAGACGACCTGATGGCGATCCATGGCGATCCGGAAGTGATGCGCTACTTCAGCGAGCCGGCATGGACCGATCCGGAACGGCCCGCGCGGCAGATCGCCAGCGATGCCGCGGCGTTCGCGGCACGCGAACACTTCCGCTTCGCCATCATCCTCGACGAGACCGGCCGGCAGATCGGCAATTGCGGCCTGGTCCGGCCGCACTGGCCGAACCGCCGCTGCGAGGTGGGCTACGCGCTGGGCAGCGCGCACTGGGGCAAGGGCTATATGAACGAAGCGCTGCGGGCGCTGCTGGAATTCGCGTTCGTCGAGCTGGACATGCACCGGCTCGAGGCCGACGTCGATCCCCGCAACACCGGGTCCACCGGAGCGCTGGAGCGCCTGGGCTTCCAGCGCGAGGGCTTGCTGCGCGAACGGTGGATCGTCGGCGGCGAGGTCTGCGATTCCTTGCTGTACGGCCTGCTGCGGCGCGAGTGGGAAGCGAACGCCAGCCAGAGCCGGTGACAGGCACCATCTATTAATGCGGCTTGGTTGAGTCCACCCCAAGTGCAAATTCCGGGGTCAGACCCAGCGGGTCTGACCCCAGCGTTTCGCTGTTGGGGTGAATGCATGCGTTCTCAAAAACGGGGACAGTCACCATTTATTTAAAACGGTGACAGTCACCATTTATTTTGCAAGGTGTCCGAACGCCACCGGTTCCTGATTCAGGCGCCGGCCAGCGCCAGCCTGGGGGAGGCCGCTTTGGCGGGCTCCAGCTGGAACGTGTCGACGACGCCGGCCAGCTGGTCGGCTTGGTGGCGCAGCGCTTGCGCCGCCGAGGATGCCTGCTCGACCAGCGCGGCATTCTGCAGCGTCATCGCATCCAGCTGGCCGATGGCTTGGCCGACCGATTCGATGTCGCTGCTTTGCGTGCGCGTCACGGCCGAGATGTTTTCCATGATCGCCGACACGCGGGCGATGCCCTCGACCACGTCCTTCATGGTGGTGCCCGCGGCGCCCACCAGCACCGTGCCGGTATCGACCTTGGCGACCGAATCCTCGATCAGCTGCTTGACTTCCTTCGCGGCGGCGGCGGAGCGGTGCGCCAGGTTGCGCACCTCGCTGGCGACGACGGCGAAGCCGCGCCCCTGTTCGCCGGCGCGGGCCGCTTCCACGGCCGCATTCAGCGCCAGGATATTGGTCTGGAAGGCGATGCCGTCGATCACGGCGATGATGTCGACGATCTTCTTCGACGATGCGCCGATCAGGTTCATCGTGGCGACGATGCTGTCCACCGCCTCGCCGCCCTGGCGCGACACATCCGAGGCCTGGCGCGACAGGGTGCTCGCTTCTTCCGCGTAGCCGGCATTGGTGCGGACGGAATCGACCAGCTGCTCCATCGACGCCGTCACCCGCACCAGCGCCTGTGCCTGTGCTTCCGTGCGGGCCGACAGGTCGGCGTTGCCCGAAGCGATTTCGGCGGAAGCCGAGGCGATCGCCACCGTGCCGCCGCGCACCTCGGTGACGATGCCGGCCAGGCCGTCGCGCATCGAGCCCATGGCGTGCAGCAGGCTTTTTTCATGGGCGCGGCCGGTATCCACCGGGACGTGCAGCTCGCCCCGGGCAATGGCGCGTGCCACGCTGGTGGCGTAGCCGGGTTCACCGCCCAGCTGGCGCAGCAGGCCGCGCACGATGGCGGTACCGATGGCCACGCACAGCAGGGCGCAGACGATGGCCAGCGCGCCGATCCACCAGCGCGCCGACGCTGCCTGTTCACTGGCGGCAGCGGTGGCGACTTCGTTGCGCTGTTCCAGCTCGCTCATCAGCACTTCGATGTCGGCCACGATGCGCCGGCGCAGCGGGCTGCATTCCTCGACGAGGAACACCCCGTATGCTTCCATCTCGTTCGCCGCGCGGTACTTGCGTGGCCGCTCCAGCTCGCGCGCCATCTGCAGCATGCCTTCGCGGACCTTGGCGAATTGCGCCTGGTCGCGCAGCAGCGGCTCCAGCTTGTCCAGTTCGGCCAGGTACAGCGCCTTTTGCCGGTCGACGATATCCAGTTCGCGCGCGGCTGCCGCGGTGTCGTGGAAGATGAAGGCATTGCGCGCCGCGATGCCGGTCTGCGCCAGCGCCTCGCGGGCGTCCAGCAGCGGGTCGAGCTGGGTGCGGCGCAATGCGTTGGCGCTGTCGAGCGCCGCATCGATCTGGTTCACGCGTGCGATCGAGAAGACGGCAAGGATGACGGTAAACAGCAGGACCAGGGCAAAGGCCGAGTACAGCTTGGTAGCGATGCTTGCGTGACGGAAGGCGTGCATGACAGGGGCCGATATAAGAGTGGTTGAGAAATCGATTTGATGAAACTGAGCGAGATTATGCGGTATTAATTTCCGTAACTCAACAATATTTGACGAATTTGACGGATTGTGACGCGTGTTCGTCAAATTCGTTAAATTCCCGTCGAACCCGGTATACTGTTGCCCATGCAGAGGTTTTTATGAACATGAGCGATACCGACGATCCCATCCTGACCACCACCGCCGCGGCGCGCCTGCTCGGCGTTGCCACCAGTACCGTCCAGATGTGGATGGAAAGCGGCGCGATCGCCTCCTGGAAGACACCGGGCGGGCATCGGCGCACCCGGCTTTCCGCGATCGACAGGCTGCTCGAACGCACGCCCGGCGGCTCGGCCGCCACTGTCGGCCAGGCCGTGGAGGCGGCCCTGTCGCCTGTCTCGCCGGCCGAATTCCAGCCGCACCAGGCGCCCGGCTATCCCGTGGACCGGGGCGAGGCGGCGCGCCTGGCTGCGCTGGAAACGTCGCGGCTGGTCGACACGGCGGCCGAAGCGCGTTTCGACCGCATCGTGCGTCTCGCCGCGCAAGTGACGGGTTCACCCATCGCGCTGGTATCACTGCTGACATCCACCCGGCAATGGTTCAAGGCGCGCGTGGGGCTCGAGGCGCAGGAAACGCCGCGCGAGTGGGCGTTCTGCTCGCATGCGGTGCTGGCTGGCGAACCGTTCGTGGTGGAAGATGCCGCGGCCGACCCGCGGTTTCGCGACAACCCGCTGGTGCAGGGCGATCCGAAGATCCGCTTCTATGCCGGGGTGCCGCTGCGCGACGCCGCCGGCCTGGCACTGGGCACGCTGTGCGTGATCGACCGTGAACCGCGCAAGCTGCGCGGCGCGGAATTGCAGGCGCTGATCGACCTGGCCGATATCGCCTCGGAAGAGATGGCGAAGGGTTGAGCCAGGGCCGCGCCGCTTGCCACCGGCCGCAGCTCAAAAACGGTGACAGGCACCATTTTTCAAAAAACGGTGACAGTCACCATTTTTCAAAAACGGTGACAGGCACCATTTTTCGAGAAACATTTCAAATTAATCGGAGCCTGTCACCGGTTTTCGGACCAGCGGCCGCCATGCGGCTGATCCTGGTACGGCGCCGAAAAACGGTGACAGGCTCCGTTTTTCAGGAAACATTTCAAATTAATCGGAGCCTGTCACCGGTTTTCGAGAAACATTGCAAATCAATTGGAGCCTGTCACCGGTTTTCTGGCTCAGTGCCCGCCGGCCTTGCCCGGCTCCGCAGCTTGCGGCAGGTTGGCGGCTTCGCCATGCGGATGGTCGCCGTGCGGATGGTCCTTGTGCCGCAGCTTGCGCGCTACCTTGGCGATCCAGTGCTCGATATCGTCCACGTACGTGAACACGGCCGGCACGACGAGGAGGCTCAATAGCGTGGACGTGATCAGGCCGCCGATTACCGTGATCGCCATCGGCGCGCGGAAGCTCGGGTCCGCGCCCAGGCCCAGCGCCAGCGGCATCATGCCGGCGCCCATCGCGATGGTCGTCATCAGGATCGGGCGGCTCCGCTTGTGGCAGGCGTCCACCAGCGCCTCGGTGCGGCTCATGCCGGCCTGGCGCGCCAGGATCGCGTAGTCGACCAGCAGGATCGAGTTCTTCGTCACGATCCCCATCAGCATGATCAGGCCGATCATCGACGGCATCGACAGCGCGTTGCCGGTAATGAGCAGCAGCACGATGGCGCCGCCGATCGACAGCGGCAGCGCCGCCAGGATCGTCACCGGCTGCATGAAGTCCTTGAACAGCAGCACCAGCACGCCATAGATGCACAGCACGCCGATCGCCATCGCGATGCCGAAGCTGGCGAACAGCGCGGCCATTTCCTGCGCGTCGCCCAGTTCGGCGATCCGCACGTTCGGCGGCAGGTTGGCCAGCGCCGGCAGCTTGCGCGCCTCGGCGTTCAGTTCGCCCAGCGAACGGCTGCCCAGTTCCACGTCTAGCGTCACGTTGCGGCTGCGGTTCAGGCGGTCGATCTGGGGCGGGCCGGATTCCATCGTGATCGCCGCCACGTTGGCCAGCAGCACGGGGCCGTTACGGCCCGGCACCGTCAGGCGGCCGATGGCGTCGAGGTCGGCGCGCACATAGTCCGGCAGCTTGACGCGGATCGGCACCTGCCGCTCCGGCAGGTTCATCTTCGTCAGGTCGAAGTCGTAGTCGCCGGCGGTGGCCACGCGCACCGTTTCGCCGATCGACGCGGCCGTCACGCCCAGGTCGGCGGCGCGGGCAAAGTCGGGCCGCACGATGATCTCCGGCCGCACCAGCGATGCCGACGACGTGACGTTGCCGATGCCGGACAGGGTGCGCAGTTCGCGCTCGGCGCGGCGGGCGGCGGCGATCAGCGCATCCGGGTCTTCCGACTGCAGCACCAGCTGCATCTTCGCGCCGGTATCGGGCGGGCCCACGGTGAAGCGCGCACCGGCGATGCCGGCCAGTTGCCGGCGCAGCAGCGAGTCGATTTCCGCCATCGTTTCATCGCGGTCCGTGCGGTGCACCGTGGTGATCGTCAGCACCGCGCGGCGCGCTTCGGCCGCAGCACCAGGCGCGAACGCATCGCCGGAAGAACCGCCGCCGATCGAGCTGAATACGCCTGTCACGCCGGGTACCCGCATTGCCGCCTGGCGCGCCTGCTCGGCCACTTCGCGCGTTTGCGCCAGCGTGGAACCGGGCGGCAGTTCGGCGTTGACCTGGGTCTGCGCGCGGTCGGCCGGCGGCACGAAGCCGGTCGGCAGCAGGCCCACCAGCATGATCGAGCACGCGAAGAAGATCGCCGAGGCCAGCGCGGTGAACATGCGGTGCTTCAGGCACCACTTCATGGTGCGCATGTAGCGCGACATGATCGGGCCGTCTTCCTCCACGTGACCCGGATGCTTCGGCTTGTGCGGCTTGAGCAGGTAGGCCGCCATCATCGGCGTCAGCAGCCGCGCCACCACCAGCGAGGCCAGCACGGCCAGCACGGCGGTCCAGCCGAACTGCTTGAAGAACTTGCCGGGGATGCCGCCCATGAACGCGGTGGGCAGGAACACCGCCACCAGCGCGAACGTGGTGGCGATCACCGCCATGCCGATTTCATCGGCCGCCTCCAGCGCCGCCTGCATCGGCGTCTTGCCCATCTGCAGGTGGCGCTCGATGTTCTCGATCTCCACGATCGCATCGTCGACCAGCACGCCGACCACCAGCGCCAGCGACAGCAGCGTCACCGTGTTCAGCGTGTAGCCGAACCAGTAGATGCCGAGGAAGGCGGGCAGCACCGACAGCGGCAGCGCCGCCGCCGCCACCAGCGTGGCGCGCCAGTCGCGCAGGAACCAGAACACCACGATCACGGCCAGGATCGCGCCTTCGTACAGCAGCTCCATCGAGCCTTCGAAGTTTTCCTCGACGGGGAAGGCATTGTCGATCACCTGGCGCAATTCCAGGTTCGGATGATCCTTGCGCAATTGCTCGACTGCTTCCTTCACGCCGTCGGCCACCGCCGTTTCGCTGGCGCCCTTGGTGCGGAACACCTCGAAGGCCACCACCGGCTTGCCGTCCTGCGTGGCGATGGCGCGCGGTTCGGCGATCGTGTCGGTCACCTTCGCTATCTGGTCGAGGCGGATGTGGCGGCCATCGCCGAGCGGGATGTCCAGGCGCGCCAGTTCCTGGGCCGACTGCACGGTGCCGATGGTGCGCACCGACTGTTCCGCGCCCGACACGTCGCCGCGGCCGCCTGGCGCCTCGCGCTGCACCAGCCGCAGCTGGCGCGACACGTCCAGCGCGGACACGCGCAAGGCGGCCATCTGGGCATCGTCCAGCTCCACGCGGATCTCGCGGTCCACGCCGCCGACGCGGGTGACGGAGCCGACACCGGGTACCGTCAGCAGCCGCTTCGCCACCGTGTTATCGACGAACCACGACAGGTCGGCATTGTCGACCGGCGTGGTGCCGGGTTTGTTCACGGCGATATACGTCGTGATCACCCGGCCGGCGGTGGAGACCTTGCTGACCACCGGTTCGCGCAGTTCGGCGGGCATGTCGGCACGCACCTGCGAGACCGCGTCGCGCACTTCGTTGACGCCATCCGAGATGTTCTTCTCGAGGATGAACTCGACGGTGATGGTGACCACGCCATCGAGCACCTTGGTGTAGATGTTCTTCACGCCTTGCAGCGTGGCGACCGAATCCTCGATCTTGCGCGCGACCTCGGTTTCCAGCTGGGCCGGCGCGGCGCCGGGCAGCGAGGCGCTGACGGTCACGATGGGCAGCTCGATATCGGGAAAATCCTGCACCGGGTTGGCCTTGTAGGCCATCAGGCCGGCCAGCGTGAGCAGCACGAACAGCATGATCGCCGGAATCGGATTCCGGATCGACAGGGCGGAAAAATTCATCGCATGTCCTTCATTTGACTTCGCCTCACTTCGCGGCGCGCTGTGCCGCGGCTGCCGCCGTTGCCTGGCCCGCATTGGCCACGCGCACCAGATCGCCGTCGTTCAGGAAGCCGGCGCCGCTCAGCACCACCGGCATGTCGGCCTTCACGCCGGACAGGATCTCGATCCGCTCGCCCACGCGCCGCCCGGTCTGCACCTTCAGCTGGCTGACGCGCGAATCCGCGTTCAGCCGGAACACGTACGGGAAGCCGTCGCGCACCACCACGGCGGGCTGCGGCAGGGTCAGCGCCGCCGAGGTACCCAGGTCGAAGTGGCCGCTGGCGAACATGCCGGCCTTGAACGGCGCATTGCTGCGCGTGTCCGGCGGCAGGTCGACATACACCAGCGCCGAGCGGGTCTGCGGGTCGATGGTGGGCGCGATCATGCGCACCTTGCCTTGCAGTTCGCTGCCGTTGGCCGCCTTCACGGTGGCCGTGGAGCCCACGCGGATGTTCTTCAGCTCGGCCGCCGTCACCTCGGCGCGCCATTCGAGGCGGCCCTGGCGGATCATCCGGAACAATTCGGTACCGGTGCCCACCACCGAGCCCACCGTGGCGGTGCGCGCCGAGATCACGCCGCTGTCCGGCGCCACCACCTGCGTGTATTTCAGGCGCAGCTGCTGGGCCGCCAGCGTGGCGCGCGCCGATTCGATGCGCGCATTGGCGGTCTGCTCGGCCGTCAGGTATTGCGAGACCTGCTGTTCGGACAGCGCGCCGGAAGCCTGCACGGCGCGCGCCCGCTTCGCATTGGCCTGCGCCTCGGCGGCGTTGGCTCGTGCCTCGGCCAGCGCGGCCTTCGCCTGCGCCACGTCGGCGTTCACGGTGTCGGCGGAGAACACGGCCAGCACCTAGCCCTTCTTGACGACATCGCCGACGTTGACGCGCACTTCGGTCAGCCGCAGGCCATTCGATTCGCTGCCCAGCGAGGCTTCCTGCCACGCCGCCACGTTGCCGTTCGCGGTGAGCCGCAGCGGCAGCGTGGCCGATTCCGGCCGCGTGGTCGACACGGTCAGCGCGGGCGTGGCCGCCGGTTTCTTTTCATCGGCGGCATTGGAAGAGGGGCTGTACAGCATCACGCCGCCGCTGCCCACGATCAGGGCGGCCAGCAGGGCCAGCGCGAGCGGTTTCGCTGTCAGCCGGTTTGCCAGCGGATTTTTCGGTTCGTCCTTCAGCTTGGTCTTCAGCTGGTTCTTCAGCTTCTCGTTCGTTGTCTTCATGGGTTGCTCGCGGTGGATATCACGGAGGTATTCGGGTTGTCGCGGTTCCAGCCGCCGCCGGCGGCGCGGTACAGCGCGATCCAGGCGGCACTGCGTTCGCGCTGCACGGCGATCATCGCGTTCTCGGCGGAGAGGCGGGTGCGGCGCGCATCTTCCAGCTGCAGCAGGCTGCCCATGCCGTTGCGGTACAGGTCTTCGGCCGCCGTGAACGACGCCCGGTAGCCCTCCAGCGCGGCCTGCGCCTGCACGGCGCGCAGGTCGGTACCCTGCAGGTTGACGAGCGCCTGTTCGACTTCGCTGACGGCTTGCCGCACGCTGCCGCGGTAGGTCGTGACCGCGGCTTCGTAGCGTTCCTGCGCCGCCTCGACCGAGGCGCGCCGCCGGCCGGCATCGAATACCGGCAGCGTCATCTGTACCGGACCGATGGTCCACGTGCCCGCGGTCACGCTGTCGCCGGCCGCGTGGATCTGGCCTCGGCCGATGCTTCCGGCGATGCTCAGCCGCGGATAGCGCTGGGCGCGGGCACCGCTCACTTCGAAGCTGGCGGCGGCGACTTCGCGCTCGGCATTGAACACGTCCGGGCGCTGGGCCAGCGTTTGCGCCGGCAGCGAATCGATGGCGACGCCGCGTGCCGGCGACAGTTCGGCCGCGCCGCCGGCGAGCCGGCTGCGCAGCTCGGGCTCGGGGATGGCGGACAGCGCGACCAGCGTCTTCACGTCCACTTCGCATTGGGCCCGCTGAGCGATCTCGCGGTTGGCCGCGTCGGCCGCGCTGGCGCGCGCCAGCGCCAGGTTGGCCGGCGCCTCGAAGCCCGCCTGCGCGCTCAGCTCCGTCAGCCGCGCGGTATCGGCGCGCGAGGCGGCATCCTGCCGCGCCACGTCCAGCAGCCGTTCGCACGCGCGGAACTGGTAATAGGTATTCGCGGTGTCGGCCGCCACGGACACGCGGGCGTCGTGCCAGCCGGCCTGCGCACCTTCGTAGCGGGCCTGTGCCGCGTCGCGCGCCGCGCGGTTGGCGCCGAAGATATCGAGTTCCCACGACACCTGCAGGTAGCCCTGCGACGTGGTGTTGCTGGGCAGGGCCGCGCTCTGCTGGCTGGCCCGCGTCGATGTCAGCGTCGCGTCGACCGTGGGCGCCAGCGCCGCGCCGGTGGCCACGCGCGCCTCGCGTGCCTGGGCCAGCCGGCTGCGCGCCGCGGCCACCGTGGGGCTCGCCGCCTGCGCCGCCTCGACCAGGCTGGCCAGCAGCGGGTCGCCCTGGCTGCGCCACCAGCTGGACAGCTGGTCCACCGTGCCGCCGTGCGGCAGCGGCGCCTGCCACTGGACGGGGGCTTGCGCGTCGACGGCGGGCGGCGGGCCGGACAGCGCGCAGCCGCCCACTGCCAGCGCGACCGCGAGCGCCATCGTCAACTTCATGATCGGTACTGCTGGCTTCATGCTGCTCCTTTCTGTCTTGTCGTTCGTTCGGCCGTGACGATCGCCTCGGCGTAGTCGACCAGCCTGGGGATCCAGTCCTGCAGCGCATCCGGGGCCGACAGCAGCTGCGGCGTGACGGCGGCCACGATGTCCTGCGAGATCATCAGGTGCGCGCCCAGCGCGGCAACGGCATGCACCAGCCGGCGCACTTCGTCGTCCACCGGCACCTCCAGGTGGCGCGCCAGCACGGCGGCCAGCGCGTCGAACTCGGGACGGATGCCGTTGTCGATCTCGTTCTGCCAGATGCCGGTGGGCTCCAGCACTTCGCGCAGCCACATGCGCAGCCGCAGCTGGGCCGCATCCCCTTCCATCATCGGCGCCAGCAATTGCGTGTAATAGCCGTGCAGCGCCTCGCGCAGCGTGAAGCCGGGCTGGTCGAAGTGGGCGATGTTCTTTTCCGGCGGCGGCATGAAGTCCGTCAGCGCGGCGCGGTACAGGCCGGCCTTGTCGCCGAAGTAGTAGGCGATGGCGGCCACGTTGGCGCCGGCAGCCAGGGCGATCTCTCGCGTGGAGGTGGCGTTGAAGCCTTGCGCCGCGAACAGCTGCATGGCCGCGCCCAGCAGGCGCTCGCGCGACTGCTCGCCGTCCGACCGGGGTTTGCGGATGTGTTTTTCTGACATCTGCCGATTAGATCACAGATTTAAAACGATTGATATAAGTAGGTCATTCGTTTAACTAATTTATTTGACGGCGTGATTTATTGCTCTTTAGCCAATCTTCACCTTGCCTGCCTAGACTCGCGGCCATGACTCACGACCTGGAGAATGCCGTGCACACGATCCGTAGCCTTGCCTTCCTGACGCCGCCTGCTTTGCTGGCGTGCCTGCTGGCCGCATGCGGTGGGGGCGACCCGCCCGCGCCCGCTGTCCCCGTCACCTACGCGAGCCGCTGCGGCTTGCCCGACAGTGCCGCCGAACCATATCGCACCACCGCGCCGACCGGACCGCATTGCGTCGGCGCGGCCGAGTACCTGGTGACCGATGACGCGCGCGACGAGCCCATGACGGAAACGCCCGGCGACCGGCGCGCGCTGCAGGTGCGCGTACTGTATCCGGCATCGGCGCGGCTTTCGCCCGGCATGCCGGGGGAGAGCGGATGCCCTATGCGGACGAAGCAGTGTACGCGGCTATCGACTGGTGGCCCGCCACGCTGAGGCCGCAGGGCCACGCGTGGCGCGAGGCGGCGCCGGCCATCGAGCGGGCGGCACCGGTGCTCCTGTTTTCGCCGGGGCTGGGCGCCAACGCGCAAGCGTATGCCGGCTTGACGGAAGACCTGGCCAGCCATGGCTACGTGGTGGTGACGATCAACCATCCGTTTGTTTCCGGCCCCACGCCATTGCCGGACGGCCGCATCGTCCGCTACGAGGAAGTGGCGGAAGAATGGGAAGACGAGGAAGCGGCCGAGGCGGCGCACTGGGCCCGGTCCAATGCGCGGCTCGCCGTCACCATGGCGGACGAGAAGGCCGTGCTGGACTGGCTGGCGCGGCAGAACGCCACGCGCGGCGCCTTGCTGGACGGCCGGCTGGACATGGGCCGGATCGGCGCGTTCGGGCACTCGTTCGGCGGCGCCACGGCCTTGCAGGTGCAGCGCACGGACGAGCGGGTGAAGGCGGCGGTCAACCTGGACGGCACCGTGTACGGCGATCTCGACCAGCCGTGGACGGAGCCGTTCATGATCCTGCAGAGCGTGCATGCGATCAATGGCGTACCCGTCGAGGAGCCCACCATGAAACCGCTGTGGCAGAACCGCCAGGGTCATGGCGAGCTGGAAGTGATGGCCGGTTCCTGCCACGGCGATTTCAGCGACGCGCACCGGCTGGCGAACATCTACAACGCCCGGAACCCCGCCACCCCGATCCAGCCCGACCCGCAAATGTATTGCAGCAAGGACCCGGCCGCGCTGGAAGCCGCTGTGCGTAGCCGGCTGCGCGACTTCTTCGGGCGCTGGCTGCGCTGAGCCCCGGATGTTTCCAAAATTCGGGGACAGTCCCCGATTTCAGGAAACATTTCCCAGATTGCGGGGGAAGACCGTAATGCCGCTTGTTTGGGAGCGCTAGCCTGTTGGTAGCGCTGCAATTACCCCAAAGGCGAACTGCTGGGGTCAGACCCGCCGGGTGTATGGTCGGGGGACATAGGTAACACATGTCGGGAGACATGGGTTACACATCATGGACCTATGTTACGACGGATTCTGGAGGTCTATCTCCCGAACTTTATGTTTGCAGAAGAAGACCTCCAGTAGACCGTCGGTGCAAGTTGGACGGATCGCCACAGATTCAGCATGCAGGCCTTCGCCGACGAAGTAGCGGTGATGGCCGTAGGAGAGGTAGCCGTTCTTGTCGACCTTCCTGATCTGGTCATCGGGGAGGTATTCGACAGGTGGCAGGACCGATGGAAAGGACCTGCCGCTACACCGGTACCTGCTAATCGGTGGCTGCTGATTGAGCGATTGGTGAGGTCGTACAGCGTTATAGATCTCGCGCCAAGCATCGAACGCGCTCTGACACTGAGCAAGCGAGCCGTAGCCTCTTCGCCCTATTACCTCAAGTTTCAAGGTTCGATGGAAACGCTCATCCTTACCTTGAGTCTGCGGATGGTTTGGCCTGCTGTGGCCCACAGCAATACCCAGCCGTGCCAGCCATACCTCAAGCTTTGTCAGTCCGATGAGACCTGTGCTGCCCCATGGCGGGCCGTTGTCGGCGGTGAAGCGAGCAGGCATTCCGTAACGCTCAAATGTCGACTGCAATGCCGTGCGCACAGTGGCGTAGCGTTCGTTACCGCAAGCAGCGATACATAGGCTAAATCGCGAGTGGTCATCTAAAATTGTCAGCGGATGACACCGACCCGCAGCTGTGTCTGTCAGTGCAAAGTGTCCTTTGAAGTCCATCTGCCAAAGGTCATTGGGCAACTCATGCTCAAAGCGCTTGAACACGACGCTCTGACTAATCGGCACGCCAAGAACCTGGCACTCATGGCGCTGCAAGATCGCATGAACGGTGCTGTGATGGGGCCGCTTGACCGTATCCGGCAGTAGCGCGCAAAGCTTGCGAGCTCCCCAGTACGGGTACTCAAAATGCAACGCCAGAACTTGCATCTCAAGCTCACCGTCAGCGGTGCAGGGCGAACAATGCGGCTGCCGTGAGCGATCCTGCAGGCCCCCTTCGCCTTCAGCATGATAACGCTCCAACCACTTGTAAGCAGTCTTGCGGCTGATGCCAAATCGGCGGCAAAGCTCAGCGATGTTTGCCGAAGCGCTCAGTACGAGCAGCACGAATTCCAGTCGGGATGACATAGAGGTGGACTCCTTCCAAGGCATTGCACGCTCCCGTTAATGGATGTGCAATGATCATAAAAGGTGTTACCTATGTCTCCCGACAGATGTTACCCATGTGTCCCGACAAAACACCCGCCGGGTCTGACCCCGGAACTTGCACTTGGGGTGGGCTTGTTTACGTGGCAGTGGAAAAAATGCCGAATGCACGGCGCGGGCAAAAAAAATGCCAAGGATTACGGCGCGGGCAAAAAAATGCCAAGGATTACGGCGCGGGCAAAAAAATGCCAAGAATTACGGCGCGGGCAAAAAAATGCCAAGGATTACGGCGCGGGCAAAAAAATGCCCGCGGGCCAGAGGCTGCGGGCGAGGTCCAATTGTTCGGAGAACGCTTGGAGGAGACGGTTCCACTATAGCGTGGCACATGTTGCGCTGCAATACCGTAAAACTACCGTGCGAGCGCCGGCTCTACAGGGGAAGCGTTTCCATAGGTTATGTGCACTGCAACAAAATTCGGCGCTGGCGCGGTAAGGCGAATATCGCCAAGCGCAAATCGCAAATGACCAAGCGATCTTCAGCTGAGTAAACGGGCAGGGCGTGCGACAGGCGCAACAGTGCTCTCCGCAAAAATAATTTGCGGTTGCGTAAAACATACGCGGCTATGATTTTGTCAGTTGCGCGGCGGCGGCCGTTTTCAGCTGCAGCGTGAACGTGCTGCCCTGGCCGAACTCGCTCCGGAAGAACAGCGAACCGCCCAGTACATTGGCGAGGTTCTGGCACAGGTAGAGACCGAGGCCGGCACCCTCGGCATGGCGGGTGGAGGTGGAATCGAGTTGCGAGAAGGCATGGAACAGCTTGGCCTGGTCTTCTTCGCGGATGCCGGCGCCGGTGTCGGAGACGGAGAATTCGGCGGCAACCGTGCCATCGTCCAGGGTGCGCCGTGCCAGCGACACGCGCACCGAGCCCTTCTCGGTGAACTTGATGGCGTTGTTGGCAAGATTGATCAGGATTTGCGCGAGGGCGCGGCGGTCCGTGTCGATCGCGATCGGCTGCTCGTCCAGCACGACTTCCAGCGCGAGGCCCTTCTGCGCGGCGAGCGGACGCAGCGTTTCCGCCACTTCGCGCACCACGTCCTGGCATTGCAGGCGCTCGATCGACAGCGTGACCTTGCCGGCTTCGATCTTCGCTACGTCGAGGATGTCGTTGATCAGCGAGAGCAGGTGGCGCGCCGAACCGCGGATGGTGTTCAACTGCTTTTCCTGCTCGTCCGTGAGGGGGCCGGGCAGTTTCATCAGCAGCGCGCCGGTAAAGCCGATGATGGCGTTCAGCGGCGTGCGCAGTTCATGCGACATGTTGGCGATGAACGCGGATTTCATCCGGCTCGCCTCGCCCAGCTCCACGTTCTTCAGCGCGATCTCGCGGTTGATCGTTTCCAGCTGCCCCGCGTGGTGCGCCAGGCGCATGTTCAATTCGATCACCTGCCGCTCGCGCGCCTGCAGTTCGCTGTTGACCTGCACCGCCTGCTCGTAGGTGGAGATCAGCAGGTCGAGGATCTGCTGGCGTTCGGCATTGATGAAGTGTTTCTGCTCGCCCAGGTAGAGGGCGATGCCGACCTCCATGTTCTGGTCCTTGCGCAGCTTCTGGTTGACCAGCATGTGGCCGATGCGGTTCAGCAGGTAGTCTTCGGCATACGGCTTGCGGATGAAATTGTCGGCGCCGCATTCGATGCCGCGGATGATGTCCTTCGGGTCGTTCAGCGACGTGACGAGGATGACGGGGATGTCGCGCATCGCCGCATCGGCCTTGATCGCCCGGCACAGTTCATAGCCATCCATCTCCGGCATCACGATATCGGACAGCACCAGGTGCGGCTTGCGCGCGGCGATCGCCTCCAGCGCCAGGCGGCCATTGCCGGCCACCCGTGCCTTGTAGCGCACCGACTGGATCAGGCGCCGCAGCCGCTCGGCCTGCGTCGGGCTGTCCTCGACGATCAGGATCTCGATTTCATCTGGTTCGATTTCGTAGGTGGAATCCACGCGCCTGCCCTGAACTTTCATCCGGTTTTACCATGTTCGACTATAAATGAATTGCGGGCGCCGCGGCGCCCGCGCGCTACTGCGGGACCGCGGGTGCGCCGGACTGCTGCTCGCCCTGGAAGCCGCCGGCCCGGTAGGTGATCACCAGCGTATCGCGGTGGCCATGCGGGCCCAGTGGCTGGATCGGCGTCGATTCGTGGATCACGGTCGCATCGTCGAGCAGCAGCATGGTCCAGGGCTCGGTCATCGTGAAGCGCTTGCCGTTCGGACCATCGGCCTCGAAGATGCGCGTCTCGCCACCCTTGATGTCATGCCGGCCGACGAGGATCACGGCCACGTAGTCGACACCGTCGCGGTGCGCGCCTTCCGGCGTGGGCCGGCCGATGCCGTCGGCGGTATCGATGCGGAACTGATGGGCTTCCACATACCACGTGGGCTCGCCGCGCACGCTGGAGAACAGCCGGCCCAGCGCTGTCAGCAAGCCCTGCCAGCCCGGCGCCGCCACGGTTTCCGGCAGCACGGGTTCGAACATCCGGTGCATGCCGCCATGCAGCGCGTTGTATTCCACGCTTTGCCAGTGCGCGCGGTGCGCGGTCTGGGCCAGTTCGCATTCTTCCTGGACGCGCTGCACGAAGCAGGAATGGCGGCGGCGGCGATAGCGGCCGCCGTCCTTCAGGTAATTGTCCAGCTCGAGGCTGTCCCAGGCCGGCGCAAGCGCATCGAGCTGGGCCAGCGGGGTGCCGGACAGTGCCGCCACGTCGGCGGGCGCCAGCAGCGCCCAGCCTTGTGTGCGCAGCGCCTGCGCGACGTGATCGAGGGATGTGAACTCCGGCATCATGGCGGGCCTTCGGTGGATGTCTGAATATTGTCTTATTGTACGACTTCAACAGGGAATGTGTCAGGGGAGCAATTCAGAAGTTACTTTTTCTGGGGGGCTGGTGCTGTCACCGGCCGCCGGGTCAAAACGCGTAGCTGAGCGACAGCCGCAGCGAGCGCGATTCGATCGGGTGGAAATGGTAATCGTCCACCGGCGCCGTTTCATCCTTCAGTTGCGAGGCATAGTAATAGGTGATCGCCGCATCGCGCCGGTTGGTGAGGTTGAATGCTTCCAGCTCCACCTGCAGCCGGCGGCCGGCCTGGTAGCCGATGCGGCCATTGAGCGTGAGCGTGGCGGCGGAGCGGATGCTGTTGTCTTCCACCAGCGGGCGCGGGCCGAACCAGCGCAGCCGCAGCGCGCCGGACCACGGTCCCTCCGGCGTCACGGTGGCCGCCAGTTGCGCGACGCCTTCCACGGCGCCGGGAATCCGGTTGCCTTCCGGCGCGCTATCGCGGTAGCGCCCGCGCGCATAGGCGAGATCGGCATCCAGCGCCAGCCACTTCACCGGCTTGTAGTAGTTCGACAACTCGATGCCGTGGCGGCGGCTCGGCCGGCCCGCCTCGGTGGTGCCGGCGTCGCCGACGAACACCAGTTCCGACGCCATGTCGAGCCGGTACAGCGACAGCGACGTCTGCAGGCCGCGGACCCATTCGCTGCGCACGCCCAGGTCGAGGCCCCGCGTGCGCGCCAGCGGCGTCACGCGGTCCACCGGCTCGCCCGTCTTCGGATCGACGGCGATCACGGTGCCGCGCGCGTCGTTGCTGTGGAAGCCCGTGCCGGCATTCGCATAGAACTCGGTGCGCGCCCATGGGCCGAACACCAGGCTGATGGTGGGCGACAGCATCGTGTCGCTGGCCTTGCCAGTGTTGGCGGGGCGGTCGCTCGCCACGTCGAAGCGGTAGTGGTCGGCACGCAGGCCGGCCACCGTGCGCACGAACGGATTCCAGCGGGTCTGGTTCTCGATGAACAGCGCGCCGCTGCTTTCCACGATATGGTCTTCGCGCGTGGTGGCGATGACCCGGCGCGCCTTGGTGCCATACAGGCCGTTGTGGATATTGTCGTTCTGCGCCGTGATGCCCACCGTCGTCGTCGACGCGAACGCGTCGTCCGCGCCGTGCGCATGCCAGGCATGGCTGGCGTCGAAGCCCGATGTGACGCGCCGGTCCGGCTGGGCGAACTGGTCGCCGTTGACCGGATCGTCCATGAAATACGTGAAGTTCGAGAACAGCGCCAGCCGGTTGGCGATCGCGTAGGCGGAAATACGCGTGGAACTCGCGTCCGAGCTGCGGGCCCACGCGCCGGACAGGCTGTAGCGGTGCGCGCCGCCGCCATCGGTGGGATCGATGTTGTCGAAGCGGCCCAGCGCGCCACTGTCGACGGCGCGCTGGGGAATCTGGTCGGTGGCATTCCACTTCGCCCGGTAGGCCATTGCCGTCACATGGAAGCCGTTGTTCGCGAAGCCCTCGCTGTAGCGCAGCACGCCGTTCACCTTGCGGTAATTGTCGCCCCGCGTGAACGGGCCATCGTTGTGCATCGTCTCCAGCGCGTACAGCAATGCCCCCGGCCGTGCGCCACGGTCTATGTCGGCCGACCCGGCGACCAGCGCGCGCCCGTAGCCGTCCTGTCCACCGGCGAGGCTGGCGATGCCGCGCGCGAGGCGGCTGGCGTAGGCGATTTCCGTGGCGCCAGCCGAGGCGAAGTCGCCACTCCACGCCGAGTACGGGCCCTTGCGGTAGTCGAGCCGCGCGGCCAGTTCCGGGATCACGAAGTTCAGGTCGGTCCAGCCCTGGCCGTGCGCATGGCTGCGCTGGTTGACGGGCATGCCGTCCACGGTGGTGCGCAGGTCGGTGCCGTGGTCGAGGTTGAAGCCGCGCAGGTAGAACTGGTTGGCCTTGCCTTCGCCGCTATGCTGGCTGGCCACCAGGCCCGGCACCGCTTCCAGCAATTCGCCGGGACGGTACACGGTGCGCGCCGCCAGCTGGCGGCCGGTCACCGTGCCTTCTGCCGCCGAGTCGGCGATGCCGAGCTGGCTGAGGCGCGAAGCATCGATCGTCACGCGGGGGAGGAACGGGTCGTCCGCGTGGGCGGACAGGGCGATCGCCGCGAGGGCGGAGGCGAGGAGGGTTCTTTTCATGGATTGATTCGTGGAGCGGAGGCCGGCGTGTGATACGAATGCCGTTGCGTTAAGCCCACCCCAAGGGCAAATTCAGGGGTCAGAAGGGAGTCCTGGCATGCATGCCAGGACTGTTACGCAGGCGCGAAGCATGCTTCGCGAAACCCCTGCTTCACCCCGACGGGTCTGACCCCGGTCTTTCGCTGTTGGGGTGGATGCATGCGCTCTCAATGTGTCGAGTAACGCTCGACTTAGGGGCATTAGCGTCTGGCACCAGTTCACGGCGGCCAGCAAATGACACTCAAGGCAGCCGCTGCTCGTCCTGCGCCGCCGTAAACGTCAGCGTGGCCGCCGCCCGCCCGGCGCTGCCGCCGACATTGACGGTATTGATCTGCCCGGGCAGGAAATCGGCCAGCACGCCGTTCTTCAGCACCGTGCCGGCGGGCAGCGCGGCCCCGGCGACCATCTGGTACACGGTGATCGTGTCGGCGCTGGCCTTGATGCCCACCCACTGCACCGGCAGGCGGCTGCCGTTCGCGGTCAGCACGAAGCGCTTGTCAAGGTAGCGCCGCAGCGCTTCCTGGTCTTCCTCGAGGCCCAGGTCGAACTGGCGGCCGTACAGGTTCGCCAGCAGCGTTTCCACGTCGTGCGCGGTGTAGGTGTGCACGATCTCGGTGTTGCCGGTGTCGGCGTTGTAGCCGATATCGGCCAGGCCCATATGATAGTTGTGGGCCGCGGCGGCGCCCGATGCCAGCGCCGCCGCGAGGGCGGCCGTGATCAGCCAGCGCGGCATTACCGGGCCGGCTCCGCGTTCGGCTCGGCCTTCGGCTGCCTCGGTGCCGCCTGCGCTGGCGCCGGGTCTTTCAGTTGCTGCGTCTCGGCCTGCTGCTTGGCCGCGGCGCCATTGGCCGGGGTGGTGGCATCGGCACCTTTCGCGCCGGCCTTCGCGCCGTTCTTCTGGCCGTTCGCCGCCTCTTCGTCGCCCTTCAGCGGGGCATTTAAGTCCTTCATCATGTCGTTCGGCTTGCGCTCCATCTTGAACAGTTCCAGGCGCGATGGCGTGGCCTTGCGAGGCCAGGCGTTGTTGCTGGTATCGATGTCGGCGGTTTCCCAGTACGGGTCGTGCGCCAGCGCCGTCATCGGTTCATCCGTCACCAGCAGCTTGGTCACCTTCTTCGGCGAATAGCGCCATACTTCGGCCGGCACGCGTTCGATGTATTTCTTGCCCGACTTGAGCGTGATTTCCAGGATCAGCGGCATCACCAGGCCACCCTTGTTGGTGAAGTCGACCAGGTACAGGTACTTGCCCTGCTTGAGCAGGTCCTTCTGCCACGGCTCCAGCTCGCCGAGCGCTTCGCGGTACTTGTTGCGGTCCGCGTTGGTGACGGTGAACTGGTCGTGCTCGTTATAGAAATCCTTCAGTTCCGGGTGGCGGTCGATGCGGCGTTCCATGCCCTCGTTGCGCTGGTCCGTGATCGACACCGGTTCCTCGGCCTTGCGGGCGCGCTGCCACGCCTTCTCGATTTCCGGGTCCCTGGTATTGATATTGAACTCGGTGATGTTGTCGAGGCTGATGTCGACCGCATCGGTCGTGTAGAACCAGCCGCGCCAGAACCAGTCGAGGTCCGTTCCGGACGCGTCTTCCATCGTGCGGAAGAAGTCCGCCGGGGTGGGGCGCTTGAACTTCCAGCGGCGCGAGTACTCGCGGAAGGCGTGGTCGAACAGTTCGCGGCCCAGGATCGTCTCGCGCAGGATGTTCAGCGCGGTGGCCGGCTTGGCGTAGGCGTTGTTGCCGAACTGGAGCAGCGATTCGGAATTCGTCATGATCGGCACCTGGTTGGCCGAGCGCATGTAGGCGGTGATGTCGCGCGGGTCGCCGCGGCCGATCGGGAAGTCCTTTTCCCAGGCCTGCACGGCCAGGTATTCGACGAACGAGTTCAAGCCCTCATCCATCCACGTCCACTGGCGCTCGTCGGAATTGACGATCATCGGGAAGTAGTTGTGGCCGACTTCGTGGATGATCACCGCGATCAGGCCGTACTTGGTGCGCTGGGAATAGGTCAGTTCCCCGGTCTTCTTGTCCTTGGTGGGGCGCGGGCCGTTGAACGAGATCATCGGATATTCCATGCCGCCCACCGGGCCGTTCACGGAAATGGCGATCGGGTACGGATAGTCGAAGCTGTACTTGTTGTACTGCTCGATCGTGTGGATGATCGACGGCGTGGAATAGCGCTCCCACAGCGGGTTGCCTTCCTTCGGGTAGTACGACATGGCCAGCACGCTGGTGCCGTCCTTTTTATAACCCTGGGCATCCCAGATGAACTTGCGCGACGAGGCGAAGGCGAAATCGCGCACGTTCTTCGCCTTGAAGTGCCAGGTCCTGGTGGCCTTGCTGACACGCTTTTCCGCCGCTTCCGCCTCGGCCTGGGTAACGATCAGCACAGGCTTGCTGGCCGTGCGCGCCTTCGCGAGGCGGTCGCGCTGGGCCGCCGTCAGCACGTCGCCCGGGTTCTGCAATTCGCCGGTCGAGGCCACGATGTGGTCCGCCGGCACGGTGATCTTCACGTCGTAGTCGCCGAACTCCAGCGTGAACTCGCCGGAGCCGAGGAACTGCTTGTGCTGCCAGCCCGCCACGTCGTAGTACGCGGCCATGCGCGGGAACCACTGGGCGATCTCGAACAGGGCGTTCTTGTCTTCCTCGAAATACTCGTAGCCGGAGCGGCCGCCGAGCACCTTTTGTTCATTGATCTTGTACGACCAGTCGATGCCGAAGCTGACCTTGTCGCCCGGCTTCAGTGGCGACGGCAGGTCGATGCGCAGCATGGTGCCGTTGACAACGTACTTGAGCGGGGCGCCGCCGGCCGTGCGGATGTTCGACAGCTTGAAGCCGCCATCGAATTCGCGGCCCGTCAGCACGGCGCGCACGCCCTCGAACTTGGCGCCACCTTCCTCGCCCTGCGGCTTCATCCACGCCTCGCGCGACGGTGCCGTCTGCACGCGGCGCGCATCCGAACCGGGCTGGTAGATGTTCTGGTCCAGCTGCAGCCACAGGTAGGTGAGCGTATCGGGCGAGTTGTTGTGGTATGTGACCTGTTCCGTGCCCGAGATCGAGCGGTTGGCCTCGTCCAGCGTGGCGCGGATGGTGTAGTCGGCGCGCTGCTGCCAGTACTGGTGGCCGGGTGCGCCGGAAGCGGTGCGGTACGGCGTGGCGGTGGGCAGCAGCTCGTCGAGCTGGCGGAATTTGTCGTCGAACTTGCCGGCCGGCGGTTCGGCGGCAATGGCGGAAGCAGCCAGGCCAAGGGCCAGGCTGGCGATGATCGAAGTGACGATAGGCAGGCGCTTCATTGATACCCCAGGGCAATGAGGGTGCCGCGCCGTGCCGGGTCTGGCCGGGCGATACTCCTTCGTGTTTTTGTGGAAACAGCCGGGGTATTCTAAGCGCGCTCGTCAGTAAATGCTGGCGGTTCGCTTGTAACAACTTTGAAACATTTCATTGGGAGCATGGCCACGCCGGAAGGCGCGGACGTCCGTGCCGGACAGTGCATGCGGCAAACCGCGCCACTGGGGCACGGCGCCGGACGTCCGCTGTCCGGCCAGGGAAAACGCCCGATGTGGCGGTGCGGCGCCCGTGTCGTATCGCCGCGACGCCCGCTCAGCTCGCGTCAATTCAGCTCGCGTCGGCCAGGCTGCCGCGCAGCGAGTCGAGTTGCGCCTTCAAGTCCTTGATCTGGTCCAGGTTGCACTGGCTGGCCGCCAGCACGCAGGCGGGGATCGCCTTGGCCCCTTCGCGCAATCCGTCGCCCTTCGGGGTGAGCGCGATGATGACCTGGCGTTCGTCGTTCGCGCAGCGCGTGCGGGTGATCAGCTCGGCCTGTTCCATCCGCTTCAGTAGCGGGGTCAGCGTGGCGGAGTCGAGGAACAGCTTGTCGCCGAGCTCGCTTACGGTCTGTTCGTTCCGTTCCCACAGCACCATCATCACCAGGTACTGCGAATACGTGAGGTCGAGCTTGCGCAGCAGCTTGCGGTACAGCTTGTTCATGGCCAGCGAGGTCGAGTACAGCGAGAAGCACAGCTGCTGGTCGAGCTGGGGAACCTGCGGCGCAGGTCCGGAAGGCGGCGGAGTGGGAGTCGGAGTATTCATGCCGCCAGTATAGATAGTGCACGATACAATTGCAACCTACTTTTGAGCGGACGAATGTGCTTGCAAGCGTCCGCCGATTTGGCTAAGGTGTTCAGGCCCGTCTTTCCTCCGTTGGCGGGCCAGGAGGCTCACAATGAATCGTGCAAGCAACCGTGCAGAATCGCGAGACAACTCGCACTATGCGCAGCCAGGTGACCAGCGTCTCGACGCTGCCCATTTGTACCTCGTGCAACTCGACCCCCAGACCGTAGTCGACGGGGTGCGCTACGACGACACCTATCTTGCGGACGAGATCCGTACCTGCGGCACCATGCGTGAAACCTGCCCCGTCTGTGCCGAAGGCCATCTGCAGCTGGTATTGCGACAGAAGAGCGTGCGGGTGCCGCACCTGTTCTGCCTGGAATGCACACGCTGCTTTGGCGCCTTCCTTCCAGACGGTACTCCCGCGCTGATCGAGTAATCAACCCGGCGCTTTCGAGTGCCGGTACCCGCCGTGGATCGGCCGCCGTGGATGACCCGCCTGCATTCGGGGTGATCCGCGGTCGGTGATCCGCAGCCGGTAATCCGCAGCCGGTAATCTGCTTGCCACCGGCGGTGCATATCGGCAAGCGCCACTTCCCAGGATTTTCGCCGCCGGACACCAGCCCCTGCTGTCCGGCCCGACGCTGTTCGCCCCCACCCCCATGCTATAGTCGCTTGCAGAATATAAGCACAAGCAGGGGACGCAATGCGTGCACAAGGTTACCTGGCCTTTACCGTCGGGATCTGCCTCACCGCCTGGGCATGCCTGTTCGCGATGGAGACGCAGGACCGGCAGATCGCCGACCGCTTCGGCCGTGACACGGACAAGGTGGCGCGCGATACCGAAGCGCGCCTCAAGACCTATTTCGACACGCTGCTGGCGATCCGCGGCACGTTCGCCGTGCACGGCCCCGCCAGCCGTGCCGACTTCCACCGCTACGTCAGCGAGCTGCGCCTGACCGACCGCTACCCTGGCTTCCAGGCGATCCAGTGGGTGCTGCGCGTGCCGGAAGCGGAGCTGGCCGGGCACGTGGCCGGCGTGCGGGCCGATACCGGCGTGCTGCCGGGCGGCTATCCCGGCTACCGCATCCATCCCACGATCGTGCGCGGCGAGCATTTCCCGATCGTCTACAACGAACCGATGGCCGGCAATGAAAACGCCTTCGGGCTGGACCTGGCGGCGCTGCCGGCCCACCTGCGGGCGCTGGAACTGGGGCGCGACACCGGCGAGCTGGTGGCCACCGAACGCATCACGCTGGTGCAGGATGCCAGCGGCCAGCCCGGCTTCATTGCCCGCCTGCCGGTCTACCGCAAGAATGCCCTGCTCGACACGGTGGAGCAGCGCCACGCGGCGCTGGTGGGCTTCGTGGCGATCGTGTTCCGCATGACGGACCTGATGCGCGAAGTGATCGATCCGCAGATGCTGGGCCACCTGCACGTGGTGATCCACGATACCGGTTACATGCAGGACGATGCCGGGCTCGCGCCGGCCATCGATGGCCTGCTGTTCGACAGTGCCGGAAAGCTGGGCGGCAGGCGCGAAGCACGCACCACGGTGCCCGGGCTGCTGTCGAAGGTAGTGCTGAACGTGGGCCAGCGCCGCTGGCTGGTGCAGGTGGCCGGCTACGATGGCGCGCGCTACGGCCGCGACGAGGGCACGATCTGGCTGATCGGCGGCTGCGGCTTCCTGATCAGTGCGCTCATCGGCGTGCTGCTCGTCACGCTGCAGCGGCGCCGGGCGCTGGCGCAGACGCTGCGCGCCGCGCTGGAAGAGCAGGGCGCCCTGCAGGACAGCGCCGTGGTCGGCATCGGCCTGTTTTCCGATGGCCGCATCATCCGCTGCAACCGCGGCATGGAAGAGATGCTGGGCTATCCGCACGGGGCGCTGGCGGGACGGCCTACGGCCACGCTGGTGCAGCACGGGCACGCGGGGCCGGATCCCTTCGTATGCGGCCCGGGCGGCCAGCGCATGCACCGCGAACTGGAGCTGGCGCGGCGCGACGGCGGCAGCATGTGGTGCATCGTCAACGGGCGGATGCTGGACCGGCAGGCCCCCGACAAGGGTTGCGTATGGGTGCTGTGCGACATTAGCGACCGGCGCCGCACCGAGGCGGCGCTCGGCAACAGCCTGGCCGAGCTGGCGCGGCAGAAGGCGCAGGTGGACGCGGCGCACCGCGAACTGTCCGATGCGCTGGACCGCCTGCGGCAGGCCCAGGATACCCTGGTCACGTCCGAGAAGATGGCCTCGCTGGGGGCGCTGGTGGCGGGCATCGCGCATGAACTGAATACGCCGATCGGCAACAGCCTGCTGACGGCGACCGCGCTGGGCGACATGGTGACGGATTTCCGGCGCCAGCTGGACGGCCCGGGCGTGCGGCGCTCGGCGCTGGAAGCGCACCTCGACGATGCGAAGACCGCCTGCGGCATCATCGCCGGCTCGCTCGGCAAGGCGGCCGACCTGATCACCTCGTTCAAGCAGGTGGCGGTGGACCAGGCATCCGACCAGCGCCGCCCGTTCGCCCTGGCCGACGTGGTGCGCGACACGCTGGCCACGTTCGCCGCGCAGCTGCGCCGCGCCGGCTGTGCCGCCCGGGTCGACGTGCCGGACAGCCTCGACTTCGATTCCTACCCGGGCAGCGTGAGCCAGGTGCTCAGCAACCTGATCAACAACGCGCTGCTGCACGCCTTCGAGGGCCGGCCGCATGGGCTGGTCACCATCGCCGCCCGCCCGCTCGGCGAGGACATGGCCGAACTGCGCTTCACCGACGATGGCGTAGGCATGAGCGACCGCACGCTGCACCAGATCTACGACCCCTTCTTCACCACCAGGATGGGGCAGGGCGGTTCAGGGCTGGGCATGAACATCGTCTACAACATCGTCACGGGCATCCTGAAGGGCACCATTCGCGTGGAATCCACCCCGGGCAGCGGGACCGCCGTGGTGATCACGCTGCCCCGTTCGGTGACGCGGGCCCAGGCCGCCTAGGCCCCGTAACGCACCACGGACAGGCGCACGCTCCCGGATGGGGGCCGATCATCGTGCAGGGCCGCGGAACGCACCGCCGTCGGGCAGCGGCCGAACGGACTTTGTTCGGCGCGGTGCGCCGCCATCGCGCACGGCGGTCCCGGCTGGTGCAGCGCCGCACCAGCGCATGGCGTGGCGGCCCAACTTCGTGCGCTTTGCCCTGTGCCGCCCGGGCGCTGGCCGGGCGTTCCTTCCCTGCCGGGCAAGCACCGCCTGCCCCTCCCATGGTTCTGGCCCGCTTCTTGCTCATCCTGAGGTATTCCACACATAAGAGCGCAAGCTCACCGACCGAACCTAAGGAGAAGCAAGCATGGCATACCTGGTCCCAACCGAATTCGTGACCAAGATGGTGGACGCGGGCGAATCGAAAATCTACATGGCCACCCGCGACGCGCTGATCCGTGCCTACATGGCCGGCGCGATCCTGGCGCTGGCGGCCGTGTTCGCCGTCAGCTGCACGGTCGCCACCGGCATCCCGCTGGTCGGCGCCATGCTGTTCCCCGTGGGCTTCTGCATGCTGTACCTGATGGGCTTCGACCTGCTCACCGGCGTGTTCGTGCTGACGCCGCTGGCCTGGATCGACCGCCGCCCCGGCGTGACGATCCCCCGCATCCTGAAACACTGGGGCATCGTCTTCCTCGGCAATTTCCTGGGCGCCTTCACGGTGGCCGTGCTGATGGCCTACATGTTCACCTTCGGCTTCAACACCGATGGCGGCAAGATCGCCCAGACCGTGGCCCACATCGGCGAAAACCGGACCACCGGCTACGCCGCCTACGGCGCGGCCGGCATGCTGACCCTGTTCATCCGCGGCATGCTGTGCAACTGGATGGTATCGATGGGCGTGGTCGGCGCGATGGTCTCGACCACCGTGGGCGGCAAGGTGCTGGCGATGTGGATGCCGATCATGCTGTTCTTCTTCATGGCCTTCGAGCACTCGGTGGTGAACATGTTCCTGTTCCCGTTCGGCATGATGATGGGCGGTAATTTTACGGTGATGGATTACCTGATCTGGAACGAGATCCCGACCGTGCTGGGCAACCTGGTGGGCGGCCTGGCCTTCACCGGCCTCACGCTGTACTCCACGCACGTGCGCACCGGCGCAAAACGGAAATTCAACTAAGGTAAATGCAACTGAGGCAAAGCCAGCCGAGGTAAATTCAACCGAGGTCACTCCAACTGAATGCAAGCCAGCCGCCTGCATCGTCGACCCAGGATGCCGGCCGCCCGCGCGGCCGGCATCCTTCTCTTACCATGCCCACCCGACTGACGCTGTCCATCGGCCAGCACACGGATGCCGGCCGCAAGGCCGTCAACCAGGACTTCCACGGCAGCTATGTGCCGCACGAGCCGCAGCTGTCGGTCAAGGGCGCCGCGCTGGCGGTGGCCGACGGCATCGGCAGCAGCGATGTCAGCCACATCGCCAGCGAAACGGCGGTGGCCGCCTTCCTCGAGGATTACTACTGCACCTCCGATGCCTGGTCGGTGAAGACGTCCGTCGAGCGCGTGCTGGCGGCCACCAACTCCTGGCTGTATGCCCAGACCCAGCAGGGCCAGGGGCGCTACGACAAGGACCGCGGCTACGTGTGCACGCTGTCGGCGATGGTGATCAAGTCGAACACCGCGCACCTGTTCCACATCGGCGATACGCGCATCAGCCGCGTGCATGCGGGTCCGCAAGGGTGCGCGCTGGAGCCGCTGACGACGGACCATCGCGTGTGGGTGTCGCCCGGGCAGAGCTACCTGGCGCGCGCGCTGGGCGTCGACGCGCACCTCGAGATCGATTACCGCGCGGTGGAAGTGCGGCCGGGCGACCTGTTCATGCTGGCCAGCGACGGCGTGCACGAATACGTGTCCGCGGCCGAAGTGAGCGAGGCACTGTCGTCCGGGGCCGACCTGAACGAAGCGGCAAGGCTGCTGGTGGCGCGCGCGCTGGCCAACGGCAGCGGCGACAATCTCACCGTGCAGCTGGTGCGCGTGGAAACGCTGCAGGCGCACGCGGCGGACGAACTGCTGCAGCGCATGGCCGAACTGCCATTCCCCCCGCTGTTCGAACCGCGCAGCGAATTCGACGGCTACCGCATCATGCGCACGCTGCACGGCAGCAGCCGCAGCCACATCTACCTGGCGCTCGACGTGGCCAGCGGCGAATCCGTGGCGATCAAGACGCCGTCCATCGACCTGCGCGGCGACCCCGCCTACCTGGAACGCTTCCTGATGGAAGAATGGATCGCCCGGCGCATCGTCAGTCCGCATGTCAGCGAACCGGTGGTGCACGAGCGGCAGCGCAGCTATGTCTACCTGGTCACCGAATACATCGAAGGCGTGACGCTGGCACAATGGCTGCGCGACCGGGGCAAGCCGGAACTGGACGCGGCGCGCGGCATCGTTGCCCAGGTGGCGAAGGGCTTGCGCGCCTTCCACCGGCTGGAAATGCTGCACCAGGATATCCGTCCCGAAAACGTGATGATCGACCGCAGCGGCACCGCCAAGATCATCGACTTCGGCTCGGCCAGCGTGGCCGGCGTGCTGGAGATGGCGCCCGAGGTGCCCGGCTTCACGCTGGCCGGCGCGGCGCTGTATGCCGCTCCGGAGTACTTCCTGGGCGAGCAGGGCACCGTGCGTTCCGACGTGTTTTCCCTGGGCGTGCTGGCCTACCACATGCTCACCGGGCACCTGCCGTACGGCGTGCAGATCCCGCAGGCCAAGACGCGCGCCGCGCAGCGCAAGCTGGTGTATGTACCGGCGCGCGAGCATGACCGGACCATCCCCGCCTGGGTCGATGCCGCCATCGAGAAGGCGGTGCAGGTCGACCCCGGCAAGCGCTACGCCGATGTCGACGAATTCGTCTACGACCTGCACCAGCCGAACCGCGCCTTCCTCGAGCGCACCCGGCCGCCGCTGATCGAGCGCAGCCCGGTGGCCTTCTGGAAGGGCGTGTCGTTCCTGCTGCTGGCGGCCCTCGTGGTGGACCTGGCGCTGCGGCGCTGAGACGCCAGGGAAGCTAGTCCAGCCGTTCCACCGAGTCGTAGCGCGGCGTCGCATCCTCGTGGAACAGGTCGCCGAGGTATTCGGCCAGGTCGGCGTCGGCAATATCTTTCGGCACGATGAAATCGGCCGGCCTTCGCTTGCCTTCGGGGCCAAGATAAAACGCCCGCCGTGACCCCGGCCGGCCTGTCACGGCCACCAGCTTGCCGAATACTTTGAAGCGAAATTCATCCATTGCAGCTCCATTGTCTGCCCGAAAGCTTCCTCAAGCCCGGGATGCCGGTTCCATGTCTTGATGTGATGAGAAGCATTCCCACCAGGATGCCTCATTCGCATGGTGCCGCCGCTCATCGCGGATCACTCATTGCAAATCACTCATTGCAAATCACTATAAGCCAGGTACAAGGTCCACGCCATGATTGCCAGCTATTACCGCAATTACCGCATGAACCGCACCGCCTCGGCGAAGTGCTGGGCCATACCCCGGCGCCTTCGCCGACCTGGCGCTGCATGTCGACCTCGGACGGCTCGGCAAGGCCTTCAGGGGCGCCAGCCTGCGGCTGAACGCCAGCAACCTGTTCGACAAGACCTACGTGGCGTCGTGCATGAACGCGAGCTATTGCTACTGGGGCGATGCGCGCAACGTCAGCGCCACCCTGGCCTACCAGTGGTGACGCGAAGCTGTTAGCATTGGCCATCGCTTGCCGACTGCCAGTCCACCGCCATGCACCCAACTCTCCCAGCCGATGCGGTATTTTCCATCGAGACGCTGCATGACAACCTGCCGGCAGGCGTGGTGGTGCATGGGGCGGACGGCCGCATCGTGTCCGCCAACCGGCTGGCCCAGGAGCTGCTGGGCCGCAGCGAAACCCAGCTGCTCGGCGCCGAAGCCAGCGCCGACACCTGGACCTTCGTGCAGGAAGACGGCTCGCCGCTGCCGCCCGAGGAATTCCCCGCCAATCTGGTGCTGAAGACGGGCCGCAAGCTGTCCGGGCTGGTGGCCGGCGTCGTCGGCCCCGGGGGGACCTGCTGGCTGCTGTGCAATGCCTACCCGGAATTCGACGCGGCCGGTTCGGTGCGGCAAGTGGTGGTCTGTTTCACCGACTGCACGGTCCTCAAGAATACCCAGCAGTCGCTGGAAAAGTCCGAGAAGCGCTTGCGGCTGGTACTCAAGGGTTCCACCGATGCGCCATGGGACTGGGACCTGGTCTCCGGCGAAGTGTATTACTCGGAGCGCTGGTGGAACATGCTCGGCTATGCCAGCGGCGACGGGCTGGACGACTCGGGCGCGTGGCGCCGCATGCTGCATCCGGACGACGAGCCGATGATCCAGGAATACCTGGGCAGCCTGCTGCCCAGCCAGCGCGACGGCTACAGCCTGGAATTCCGGCTGCGCCACCGGGACGGGCACTACGTGTCGGTCTTGTCGCGTGGCTACGTGCTGCGCGACGCCGCCGGCAACGCCTTGCGGATCTCCGGCGTGAATACCGATCTCACCGAGCGCAAGGAAAACGAGCGCCGCATCTACGAGCTGGCGTTCTTCGACCACCTGACAGGGTTGCCGAACCGGCGCTTCCTGATCGGGGAACTCGACCACGTGCTGGCGCGCGGCCGGCGCTCGGGGCATTACTGCGCGCTGCTCTACCTGGACCTGGACAATTTCAAGCTGCTGAACGACACGATGGGGCACGACCTGGGCGACATGCTGCTGCGGCAGACGGCGCAGCAGCTGCGCTCCACGGTCCGCCACAGCGACCAGCTGGCGCGGCTCGGTGGCGATGAATTCGTCGTCGTGCTGGAAGGCCTGGGGCCATCGCCACGCGGCGCGGCCGCCGAGGCCGCCTGCGTCGTCGCCAAGATCCTGGCGGCCGTCGGCCAGCCCATGCAGCTTGGCGCGCTGCTGTTCAAGACCACCGCCAGCATCGGCATCACGCTGTTCGACAGCAACGAGGCGAACATCGAAACCCTGCTCAAGCAGGCCGACCTGGCCATGTACCGCGCCAAGGCCGACGGGCGCAACACGGCCCGTTTCTTCGACCCGAGCATGCAGGATGCCGCCGACCGCCGCGCCGCGTTCGAGGCAGCCATGCGCGATGGGCTGTCGCTGGGCCAGTTCCGCCTGTTCTGCCAGCCGCAATTCGATTCGCTCGGTGGCGTGGTGGGCGCCGAAGTGCTGGTGCGCTGGCAGCGCGGCGACCACGAACTGATCGGCCCGGACCAGTTCATCGGTTTCGCCGAAGAGTCCGGCCTCATCCTTCCGCTGGGCGAGCACATACTCAAGGAAAGCTGCCTGGCGCTGGCGCGCTGGCACCTCGACCCCAACCTGGGGCGCCTCAAGCTGGCCGTCAACGTGAGCGTGCACCAGATGCGCGACCCCTGCTTCCCGGCGGCGGTGGCGGCGATCCTGGACGGCACCGGCGCCCGCCCGGAGCGGCTGTACCTGGAATTGACGGAGAGCGTGTTCGCCGAGGACATGCACGAGATCTCCCAGCGCATGCACGAACTGCGTTCGCAGGGCATCTGCTTCGCGCTGGACGATTTCGGCACCGGCTATTCGTCACTGGCCTACCTCAAGCGCTTCCCGCTGTCGGCGCTGAAGATCGACCGTTCCTTCGTGCGCGACCTGGGTGTCGATCCCGGTTCGGCATCGATCGTCGAAGCCATCATCGCGCTGGCGCGCAAGTTCAAGCTGGACATCGTTGCCGAGGGTGTCGAGGAAGAGGCCCAGCGCGATTTCCTGTTCGACGGCGGCTGTTCGTCGATGCAGGGCTACCTGCTGGGCCGCCCGATTCCGATCGCCGAATTCGAGCATGCCTATGGCGCGGCGGGCATCGGCCACGCGTGAGCGCGCCCGGCTTGCCTTCTACGAATAACGTTCCCGCAGCAACCCCGCCATGGCCACGTTCAGCTCCCACGCGTCGGCCACCAGCGCCTGCGTGTACGGCAGCCGGAACGTATAGGGTGCCGGCCCGAACTCGGGCGTGATGGTCAGCACCGCATCGCCGTCGGCACGGCGCAAGGCCACGATGCGGTCCCACCACGCCAGGTGCGCGGCCAGTTCCACGGCATATTCCGGCGCGCGGAAGTCCGGCACTTGCGGACCTTGCGCGTGGCCCACGCGGGCGTGGATGTGCCGCACGCGCGGCAGCACGGCCTCGAGCGTGGCCGGCTGGTCTTCCAGCAGCGATTCACAGGCGGCGCACCAGTGCGACAGGTCCGCCGTGAGCCGCAGGTGCGGCAGCCGCTGCAGGTAAGGGCGCAGCAGCATCGGGTGCCCGGAAAAGCGGCTGCGGTGGATTTCGTGCACGATGGGCACGCCGTATTCACGGGCGATCGCATCGGCCAGCGCGATCAGTTCCTCGTTCTGTTCCGGGCTGTAGAAGTCCTTGCCGGTATGCGAGTTGACCAGCAGCGGGCGCGCCGCGCAGGCTTGCGCCAGCAGCGATTGCAGCGCTGCGCGGTGGGCGTGGAATTCGCTGTGGAACACGGTCTGCCATTGCGACACCACGAGGTCCAGCCCCGCATCGGCGATGCCCCGCAGCCAGTCTTCGCGCTCGGCGCCGTCGTCCGGCAAGGACATCTCGATGCCATCGAATCCGGCCGCGATCACGCGGTCGATGAACTCGGCGGCCGGCACGTCGTTGTTGCCCCACTGCGGGGCGAGGATGCGGATCGCCGTCACGTGAACCCCCGCACGGGGAAGGCTGCATCGCGCTGGATCCAGTTGCGCGGCGAGTAGACGGTGGCGCCGTCGGTCACGTGCAGCGTGTATGCATGGCGCGATACCGGCGAGCGGTTCGGCGCGCTGTAGTGGGGCAGCAGGCCGTGGAACAGCACCAGCGCGCCGGCCTTGCATTCGAGGGGCACGGCGGTGCTGTCGTCCGGCCAGGGCGTGGCGTCCAGCTTTTCCACCCGGATGTCGTCGCCAGTGCGCACGAAGCGCTCGCGCAGCGGCGTGCG
The DNA here is from genome assembly GCF_027856995.1 of Pseudoduganella sp. SL102. Classification (NCBI taxonomy): domain Bacteria; kingdom Pseudomonadati; phylum Pseudomonadota; class Betaproteobacteria; order Burkholderiales; family Oxalobacteraceae; genus Pseudoduganella; species Pseudoduganella sp. SL102. Next base: position 6,499,743 of record NZ_CP115554.1, on the reverse strand, counting down.
GTGGCCACCCGGTTCGGCCCACAGGCAGCCGTTGTCCAGCGTGGCGTCTTCCAGCGCGAACCAGAACGTGGTCACGCTGATCGGGTCGGTCTCGAAATAGGTCGCATCCTGGTGCCAGCGCACTTCGCCGCCGATGCCGGGCTGCTTGAAGATATACATCGACTGCCAGACCTGCGGATCGGCCAGGCCGACATCGTGCGCGACCTGCTGCAGGCGCGGATCGTTCGAGAAGGCACGGAAGGCGGGATCGAGGTCGTGCATCGCGTGGCCGATCTTGTTGATCGACAGTTCCTTGGCCTGGCGCAGCTGGCCGTCCGGGCCGAACGCTTCTTCCTCGAAGAAGCAGCGGATCGTGTTGTCCGAGCGGAGGAAGTACTCGTCCGCCTTCTTTTCCTGGTCCTTCGTGGTGAAGATGCCGCTGGCGGCGGCGGGGTCGAAGGCATCGACGATGCGGGCGGCGCCGGCCCGCAATGCGGCGATCTCGTCCGCCGACTTGAATCCTGGAAGGACGAGGAACCCGTCCCGCTGGTACTGCTCCTGTTGCGCTGCGCTCAGCATGGCAATGCTCCGATAAGTGATGGCAAGTGATGGCAAGTGATGGCGCGATTGTACGGGGCCGCGCTGTCCACCGGCAGCCATGCAATGGTTGACACATTGTCGCCAAAATGCAGACAATGCGTGGATGGACCAGTTGCGCGCAATGGAAATCTTCGTCGAGGTGGCCCGGCAGCGCAGCTTTTCCGCAGCGGCGCGCCGGCTGGGCATGTCGCGGGCGATGGTGTCGAAGCACATCCTGCAACTGGAAGCCCGCCTGGATGTCCGGCTGCTGCACCGCTCCACCCGCGAAGTCAGCCTGACGGATGCCGGCCAGGCTTACCTGGCGCCGTGCGACGCGGCGGTAAAGGCGGCACAGGAAGCGGCCCGCATTGTCACGCAAACGGGCGACACGCTGGCCGGGCCGCTGCGCATCCAGGCGCCATCGAGCTTCGGCGTGGCGTGGCTGGCCGATGCGCTGGCCAGTTTCAGCCAGCCGCATCCCCGATTGCAGCCGCTGCTGCACGTGGACGATGCCTTGCTCGATCCGATCGCCCACGGCTTCGACCTGACGATCCGCGTGGGCGGCATCCCGGACAGCCGCGCTCTGGCGATCCGTCCGCTGGCCCCATGCCGTGCCGTGCTGTGCGCCGCGCCGGCCTACCTGGAACAGCACGGCATGCCGGGCACGCCCGACGACCTGGCGCACCACCGCTGCCTGCACTTTTCCCATCTGACGGACGGTACCGCCTGGCATTTCGAACGGGCAGGGGATAGGCGCACGGTGCACGTGGATGCCGCGTTCACGTCGAACAACGGCCTGGTGCTGCACCATGCGGCGCTGCAGGGAAGCGGCATCGTGTACAGCACCACCTTCCTGGCCTGGCGCGCGCTGCAAGCTGGCACGCTGGTGGCGGTGCTGCCGGAATGGCAGCTGCCGCTGAATCACCTGTCGGCGCTGTATCCGGCCAGCGGCCGGCCCTCGCCGAAGGTGCGCCAGCTGATCGATTTCCTGGTGGCCGAGTACCAGCCGGTACCGCCGTGGGACATCGACTATGGGGACATGGACTATGGGGAGATGGACTATGGGGACGTGGGGGTGAAGGACACGAATGCCTAGCGCATCGCCTGGCCTTCCGAGGCGGCATTGCGCTCTTCCTCGGCTTCGGTCTCGTTCATGTCGTCGTCGATCAGGTGGGCCGAACGTTCCGCCACCCTGACGAGGTCGGTGGTACAGCCCACGTCGGCGGATGCCTCCATGTAGTCGGCGTCAATGTTCTCGGCGTCGATCTTGTCCTGGGCTTCCTGCGCGTCATCCTGTTCCGCGCCGGGTACGCTGTCCGGATGGGTAGTGTCCATGTGATGTCCTTTCACCAGCGATTATGTGCCCTTTGCGCCAATAGCCCCGCGAATCGGACACGGTCCGCGCGATAGCGACAAGTCATTGGTTTTTCCCCGCGCAGCCCTTTGCACCACGCGCACCGGCCGGCCCGGCCGCCAGCGGTCCCGGCGTGTTGCGCACGCGAGCCGCTGGCCTGCCCGGAGAGTGGCAATGTGCTACTGTGGGGAACGCACTGGTGCTGGCTGGGGAACGTGATGAAAATACAGATTCTTGTCGTCACCAGCAATGCGCGCGACCGCACCAGGCTGGACGACCTGCGGCACCAACCACTGGCTTCCGGCGCCGCCATCGCCTTCCGGTTCGCCGACAGTATCGCCGTCGCGACCGGCCCCCGGCGCAAGCCTTATCCCGACCTGATCCTGCTGAATCCCCTGCGGCTCGGCTGCGCACCCGAACAGGCCGTCGATGCGCTGGCCATCGCCTTCGATACGATTCCCATCGCCATCCTTGCCGAGGAATATTCTCCGGCGATGCGGCGTCCGGAAGACGCGGGTGCAAACAGGACTTCGCACCGGACCATGATCGTGCTGGAAACGGCCAGCTGGCAAATGCTGCTGGAAGTGTTCCATACCCTTATCGCGGCGGCCGTCGAGCGGCGCGCCGTCCTGCAGTTCTCCAGCAACGAGCGGGGCATTCTCGAGGCGATCGCCGATGGCGTCATCAGCACCGACGCCCAAGGCAAGGTGCGGTACCTGAATACGGCCGCCATGCGGCTGATCGCGGCAACGCCGCAGTCGGCCCTGGGAACGCCGATCACCGCGCTGATGACGCTGCATGACGACACCACCCTCGAACGGCTGGAACACCCGGCCCTGCAGGCGATCGCGACGGGGCAGACGATCCGCCTGCCACGCGGCACCATGCTGTTGCGGACCGACGGCACCGAGATCATCATCGAGGACTCGACCGCCCCCGTGGTTTCCCAGTCCGGGGCCATCCAGGGCGCCGTGATGGTATTCCACGACGTCACGGATGCCCATGAACTGCGCGCGCAGGTCGACTACCTGGCATGGAACGATTTCCTTACCGGGCTGCCGAACCGCTTCGCCGCCCAGCGCCACCTGAACCGCATCCTGCTCGAAGCGCAGGCCAGGGAATTGCCGCTCGCCGTCATGTACCTGGACCTGGACAAGTTCAAGCTGATCAACGATACGCTCGGCCATGCCGCCGGCGACGCCGTGCTGGTCTCGGTCGCCGCGCGCCTGCGCAGCTGCTTCCGCCTGATCGATCTCGTCAGCAGGCAGGGCGGCGACGAATTCGTCGTGCTGATGGCGCCGGGAGCGGGTACGGCCGATGCGACCCGGGCCGCCGAGCGGGTGCTGGCCGCCATCGCACTGCCCCACGAAGTGGACGGCAAGGAAGTCCACGTGGGCACCAGCATCGGCATCGCCCTGTATCCCGAACATGGCGTAACGGGGGAAACGCTGCTGCGCCACGCCGACACGGCGCTGCACGGCGCGAAGATCGGTGGACGCAAGGGCTTGCGCTTCTTTTCCCAGGACCTGCTGATCTCCGCCATCCAGCGCAAGGAAATGGAAGACGGCCTGCGCAACGGGCTGCGCGCTGCCGAGTTCGAGCTGTTCTACCAGCCGAAGATCCGCATGGCCGATGGCATGCTGTGCGGCTGCGAAGCGCTGCTGCGCTGGCGCCATCCGGAGTGGGGCTGGGTCAACCCGGCGCAGTTCATCCGCAGCGCCGAGGAATCCGGCATGATCGTCCCCCTCGGCAAATGGGTGCTGGAGCAGGCCATCAAGCAGGCCAAGCGGTGGGAACGGGCCGGGCGGCTGGCCGGCCCCATCGCGATCAATGTGTCCGCGCTGGAGTTGCGGCAGTCGGGATTCGTCGACGGTGTCGAGACCTATCTGGCCGATGCGCTGCTGGCCCCCTCGAGCCTTCAGCTGGAGCTGACGGAATCGACCCTGATGCGCGATGCCGGCGGCACCGGCAGCATCCTGCAGCAGCTCAAGAATCTTGGCCTGTCGCTGGCGATCGACGATTTCGGCACCGGCTATTCCAGCCTGAGCTACCTTGCCGAGTTGCCGATCGACCTGCTCAAGGTCGACCGCAGTTTCATCCACGGCATCGACCACGCCGAACCGCGCAAGCAGGCACTGCTGCGGGCCGTGCTGGCACTGGCGGACAGCATGGCGCTGCCCACCGTGGCCGAGGGCATCGAAACGGAGGGCGAGGAAAGCTTCCTCGCGGAGTGCGGCTGCACGCATGGGCAAGGCTATTTCTACAGCCGTGCGCTGGACGCGGGTGCTTTTGAAAAAGCCTACCTGATGCCGGGGGGCGGCGTTCCCTGATCATGGCTGGGCGGGGGCACGGCGCGCCGCCTGCGGTGCGGTTCGAACAGCACGCGCATCACGGTCGCGGTGGGCAAGCCATAAATGCGCAACAGGCTCTCGGCATATTGCCGGCCTTCGGTGGCGGCCAGGCCGATCGCACGCTCGACCGCATAGGCGGCGGCCACGTTGCTCCTTGGCGTGGCCGCACCGGTGTCGGCCCTTTCCCCGCTGTCCCCCTCGGCCGCGGTGGCCGTGCTGGCCGCGCGCTGGCCCATTCCGCCATCCGGTCCGCGCGGCATCGCATCCCTGGCGGCGGGATGCGCGACATCCGAACGGCGGTGCGGACCGCCACGGCCCAGGACACGCAAGGCCACGCCGCGCGCGGTGCCACGCGAGCGCAGGTAGTGCCACGCGCTGACGCAGCCCCACAGCGCATCGATCTGGATCGCCGCGTCGATGCGCTGGGCCTGGAGGAGGTCGCTGCGCCGGTCGGAGCTCATCTGGACACCGTGTTTGTGGGGCGTGGATGCATGGGAAGAGGATGCATGGGAAGAGGATGCATGGGAAGAGGATGCATGGGGCGGGGATGCATGGCGAGTCGGTGGACGGTCACGCCGGATCGCTCATCGATCGGGCGGCCGTGTACCGGAATCCTGTGCGCCGCCGGGCCTGGCATGGCGCGCAAAGGCGACGGCGTCTTCCAGCCTGTCGTAGCGATAGGCGCCGAAGCTGAAACGGCCGGCGGCGAAACCGATGTCCAGTTCGCGCATCAGGCGCAGCTGTGCTTCATCCGGCGCGAACTCGGGCAGCCATTGCGGACGGAACGCCGGGTCGCGCACGAAACCGGGGGTGGCGTGCTGCGCGCTTGCGTAGCGCAATGCGTCGTCCAGCCGGTCGTAGCAGTGCTGGCGGAAATGATAGTGCCGCCCGTCGAAGGTGACCTCGAGCGCGGTGCCGGTGTCGGCTGGATTGCTGGCTGGATTGTTGGCTGGATTGGCGGCTGGATTCATGGCCTGCTCCGATGGCGCCACCCGCACGGGGCGCCGATGGTGATCCTTGCGGCGGCGGCTTGCATCAGCGCCTGCTAGCGGACGGCGGACGTTGCGTGGCTGCCAGCTGTCGGCTGGACCGGGGTTTTCGCCGGCGCCGCATTATGTGGCCACAGGAACCAGGCCACGGTCACGGCGAACACGATCAGCGCGAGCACGGTCTTCGTCATGGCTGGCTCGCTGGACATCCAGCCGGGCCGGACAAGGCCCTGCATGGGGTGGTTCGTATCATCGTGCGGCTCCCTTGCAGGCTTGAAAAGGCCAGCGCAGCGGGAAACGCTCGATCCACGAGCGGGCATCCGCAAAGGCGCTGTCATGGGCCTCGTTGGCACTGCCGAAACGGCTGGCCGGGGCACTGCCTTCATGGCGCAGCTCGCCGGTCGCGCCGACCGTGATACTGCTGAGGTACGTGATCCGTTCGCCAAGGGACTGGCAGTGCACGTCGATCACGTGGCCCCGGTACGATTGCATTGGCATGTTGCTTCCGTTATGAGTAAAAATGGCCCGGCTGCGGCTGCGGCTGCAGGAATACGGGAATGATCGTCCGAGCAGGGACGAAAGCAACAGGACGGCAGGCTAAGAAGGCCAGTGACGATGACGGCCGGGATGGCGGGTCTGCCATGAGGCTGTCAATGGGCTGTCAATGGGAGCCTGTCGGCGGGACCCTGTCAGCGGGAATCTGCAAGCGGGAGTCAGCAAGCACAAGTCAGCAAGCACAAGTCAGCAAGCACAAGTCAGCACGCCAATCTCGGCAAGCGTTCATCCGAAAAGGATGGCACTCCGTCGTTACAGTGTAACCGTATTGACCGGCCCCTCCATACTTTATTTGCATGTTTGCCTTATTTGAATAACGGCGCGGACAGGCATTGCGCGGGGGACTGCCCGCCGCAACCGATCATCCCGCCAGCGCGGCGGTACGGAACGCCACGCCCGGGCAGGACTGGGCGGTATGCTACAGTCGAAGGATTGCTTAACAATATGACATTTCCCGCGAAACTGTCGTGCCGGCCTCCACGTCGACCGGAGCACGGCAGCCGAGGGTCCATGCGATCGGGTTCTCAATCTACGACAACGGTGACTATGCGCCCCCATCCCAACTATCTTCTTTCCCTGGCGGCGGCGCTCAGCGCGCTTGCCGCGCTGTTGCACCTCGCGTGCATTTACTTCGGCGCGCCGTGGTATCGCGCGCTGGGCGCCGGGGAAGAGATGGCGCGGATGGCGGAAGCCGGATCGTCCTATCCGGCTTTCGTCACGCTGTGCATTGCCGGCATTCTCTTTGTCTGGGCGCTGTATGCGCTGTCGGGTGCCGGCGTGATCGGCAGGCTGCCCTTGCTGCGCACCGCCCTGGCCGCCATCACGGCGGTTTATCTGCTGCGCGGATTCGGCGGCGTCTTCGTCATGTCCGATGCGCCGGGCCGCTCGGCGAATTTCTGGCTGTGGAGCTCCGCCATTTGCGCCGTGTTCGGCATCGTCCATGCCGCGGGCCTGCGGCAATCCTGGGCGCGCCTCGCACCGCAGCGCCGGTAGCCCGGCGGCATGGCCTGGACTTCGGATAATCCACGTTGAAAAATCCATGAAAATAAAAAACCGCCTGCCCATCGCGACGATATCGTTGCTGCTTTTATCCCTGACCCTATCCCTGTCCGCCTGTACCCCTGCGGTCAAGGCGCGGGAGGAAACGATGATGGAAGCCCACGCGAAAACCATCACGCCCGAACGGCGCGCCGCGATCATGGCGCGCATCGAAAAAGAGGCCAGGGGTATTTCGACAGGCAGCGGGGCGCCGAACAAGGCGTTCGTCTTCTTCGACCCCCATTGTTCCTACTGCAGCGACCTGTGGAGGGCAACGCAATCCGTGGAGAACCAGGTCGATTTCGTGTGGGTGCCGGTCAGCGTGTTCGGCGAAGAAAGCGCTGCGATGGGCGCGGTGATCCTGGAGTCGGCAAACCCGGCAGGCATCATGTCGGCGAATGAGGAATCCATGCGCTTGTCGGAAAATCCCCTGGCGATCACGTCGGTGCCGACAGAGGCTGCACTGTCCACCGTGGAAAGCAACACGGCGCTCATGCACGCGCTGGATCCGGCGGCACCGATCCAGTCCGTGCCGTTGATGTACTACCGGTCCGCGAAAGGGCAGGTCGAAGTGATTTCCGGCGCGCTGGATGCCGGCGCGCTGAAATCCGCGCTGAAGCTCGAATAATGCTCGCATGCCACCTCGGCAGGTGGCATCGAATGGCTGGCGCATGCGCATCGCCATGTGGGCACCGGTGAAGGCCGCGCGTGAAGATCCCGGGTGAAGGTCTCAGGCGGAGTAATCGATGCTGCTCATGTGGTCCTTGCCCATGCGGTCGCCGAACACCGGATACCTGGACAGCTTCGTGTCGATCTCCTGCACATCGGCCGCCGTCAGTTGCAGGTGCCGCGCGCCCAGGTTTTCAAGCAGATGGGCTTCGCTGCGCGTGCCGGGGATGGGAACGATGTTCGGCCCCTTGGCCAGCAGCCAGGCCAGCGCGACCTGGGCGGGTGTCGCTCCCTTCCTCGCGGCATAGCCTTTGAGCCACTCCACGATCGGCATGTTCAGCGTCAGGAATTGTTTCGAGAGGCGCGGGAAGCCGGCGCGGAAGTCCACCTTCGGGTCGAAAACCGTGCCCGTATCGATCGTGCCCGTCAGGAATCCCGCACCGACCGGCGACCATGGCACGAAGCCGATGCCCAGCGCGTTGCAGGTGTCCAGCACACCGTTCAGTTCGACGTGGCGGGTCCACAGCGAGTATTCCGACTGGACCGCGGCAACGGCTTGCACCGCATGGGCGCGCCGAATCGTGCCGGCGCTTGCTTCGGACAAGCCGAAGTGCAGCACCTTGCCCTGCCCGATCAGGTCCTTCAGCACGCCCGCCACATCCTCGATCGGTACGCCGGGATCGACACGGTGCTGGTAATACAGGTCGATACGATCGGTGCGCAGCCGTTTCAGGGATTGCTCGACCACCTTGCGTATATGCTCCGGGCGGCTGTTCAACGCGATCGTGCCATCGATCGCAAAGCCGAACTTGGTGGCGAGCTGCACCTTGTCGCGAAATGGCGCGACCGCCTCGCCGACGAATCCCTCGCTGGTGTAGGGGCCGTACACCTCGGCGGTATCGAAGAAGGTGACACCGTTGTCGAACGCCGTGCGGATCGTCCTGATCGCCTGGGCTTTCGAGACCGGGGCATTGTAGTTGCCGGCGAAGTTCATGCAGCCCAGTCCCAGTGCGGAGACTTGCATGCTTCCCAGCCTGCGCGGCTTCATGCCTGTTTCCAGCGGGGCTTGCGGGCGAACCGGCGTGCCTTGCTGGCCGTGCGCGGAGGCCGGTCCGGTCTGGAGAATGGTACCGGCAGCGACGGCGGCGCCCAGTGACACCGAGTCCTTCATGAAGGCGCGCCGCGCCTGGTCCGCGGGCACGGTGCGGCTGGACGATCCTGGAATCGGTCCTGCGGAGTGTTCGGTGTGTGGCATGTTTTTTTTCCTCGATGGTGGCGGGTGAAACGCGGCTGACGGCGTATCGACAATGTACCGGCCCGCGACCGATATGATTAGATCGAGTAATCTTCTTGTTCTTATAGGCGGAGGTTATGAATGATCAAGGAAAGCCTGGATGACCTGGCGGCGTTCCAGGCGGTGGCGGCGGCACGCAGCTTCACGCGCGCGGCGGCGCAACTGGGCATTTCGCAGCCCGCGCTGAGCGCCAAAATAACGGCGCTGGAAGAGCGCCTGGGCGTTCGGTTATTGACGCGCACGACGCGCAGCGTGTCGACCACCGAAGCCGGCGAGCGCCTGTCCAGGTCGATCGGTCCGCACCTCGACGGCATCGTGTCGGGGCTGGCCGACCTGAGCGAATGGCGCGGCAAGCCGGCGGGCAGCCTGCGCATCACGTCCGTCGAACATGCTTCGCGGACGATCCTGCTGCCCGCCCTGGCCAGGATACTGCCCGAGTATCCCGACATCTCCGTCGAAGTCATCGACGACTACAGCCTCGCCGACATTGTCGCGGAGCGGTTCGATGCGGGCGTTCGCCTGGGCGAGCAGGTGGCTCAAGACATGATCGCCGTGCGCATCGGCCCGGACTTCGACCAGTGCGTGGTTGGCGCGCCAGCCTATTTCGCGCGGCATGGCATGCCGGCGACGCCGCATGACCTGACCGGACACCGCTGCATCGCCTTGCGCCTGCCCACGTCGGGCGGCGTCTGGTCATGGCCTTTCGTGAAGGATGGGCACGAGCTGCGGGTGCGGCCCGGGGGACAGTTGTCTTTCAACACAATAACGCTCCAGCTCGACAGCGCCCTTGCGGGGCTGGGCCTGGCTTACCTGCCGGAAGACGTCGTCAGCGAACACCTTGCGGCCGGCCGGCTGGTGCGCGTCCTGGCGGAATGGTCCTCGTCGCTGTCCGGATACCACCTGTATTATCCGAGCCGGCGGCAACCCACCGCGGCATTCTCGCTGGTGGTGGAGGCGCTGAAGTATCGGGGTTGATTGGATGGATGCGATATCAGCCCGAGTCCGGTAACCGACCGACAGCCTGGAACTGCGGGCGCCTTACACCGTCCACGCCCCGCCTGCATAGATCCGCTCGCCGTCCAGGTACACCCCCTCGGTCACGGCGAACACGTCCACGTGATAGCGCGCATCCTTGCGCTTCAGTTGCGGCTTCTGGTATTGCCCGTGCTTGGCTCCCAGCGACAGGTGCACGCCGCACATCCGTTCATAGGTGCCGATGTCGTCCACCGTGCGGGTGAACGAAAACGCACGGTTCATGCCGAAGCCCAGTTCGCGCACCCATACGTCGCCTTCGTGGGCGCGGATGATGGCCAGCATGTCGTCGAACGCCGGCGTGCTGTTTTCCGCGCCGGTCACGCGGCCCCGCTCGACGATCATCGTGATCGGTTCGGCGGGGCGGTTGACGCGGAACGACGTGTCGCCGAACACGAACACGCGCACGCGGCCATTGACCGCCTCCAGGTCGCGCGCCTCCGTGAACACTTCGCCGATGGGGAACAGGCCGCCCACGTTCTTCATCGCCGAATAGTCGCCGATATTGAGCTTGGCTTCCTCGAACGGCGAGGCATACACCAGCTCGCAGCCATTGCCGCTGTCGACCACGCCGCCCTGTGCCTTGTCCAGCCGGGCCTTCAGCGCGTGGCCCGTGCCGCGGAAATAGGCCGGGTCATATGCCAGCGCATCGATATACACGAGCGCCTGTTCGCCGGGCATGCGCGACAGGTGCAGGTGCTCGATCACCTTCAGGCCGCGCTGGAACAGCTCCATGCGGATGCGGTATTCGTTCAGGCGGAAGCTGGTGGTCTGGATCAGCACGACCAGGTCGCGCGGCGCCAGTTCCGCGAAGGCGGCCAGCACCGCGTCGGCGGACACCGCGTCGAAGTCGATGAACGTGCCGTCGGGCAGCGCGCGGCGATAGGCTTCCGTCAGCACGGCGTTCAGCTCGCTGCGGCGGTCGAACACCACCAGCGCGCGGTGCGCGGGCCCGTGCTCGAGCGCGTGGGCGAGCAGGTCGGCCACGTTGCGCGCGGCGGCCCCGGTGGCGGCCTCGCTGGTCACCCCGGCGGCGTCACCGTTGGCGGATGGTGCATAAGTCATCATGTTTGCAAAAACGGAAATGGAAAACGGCAAAGTGTTGCGGCGAGCACATTATAAGTCGCGTGTCGCTTGTGACTGGCCGCAACCCCAAGTAGAATCGCCGAATATATCCACTCGGCAACACCAATATGGCCGACGCAATCACGGAGCAAAGATGAGCATTACGTTTGGCCAGGATCTGCCGCTGGAGCGCCCCGATGCCGATGGCCGCGCTGCCCTGTTCGTGCCGAAAGCGGACATCAAGGACGATGTCCTGCAACTGGTGCGCAAGGGTGCTGCCGTGGTGGGTTTCGGCAACCACGACCGCAGCGTGACGATCTATTACGAGAGCAACCGCTTCAACGAACCGACGCTGGCCAAGTGGGAACTGAAGGCCCGCAAGGCCTATGCCCGGCTGGTGGACGACCTGCCGACCACGTCGAAGATGACGACCAAGCTGGAATACTTCGAGCAGGTGGGCTACATCAGCGGCAAGGGCATCAACATTCGCCGCATGGACAGCCTGAAGCGCTGGCTGGAATTTTCCGATGCGATGGACACCGCGCCCGCCAGCGAAACCGTGACCTGGGCGCTGCCGCCGCCACCGAAAAAATCGTCCATCGACACCGAGCGCTGACAAAAAAAAGCCGATCCGCCGCGATCCGGCGATAAAACCAGTCAAATCAACGCCCCGCCACTGTGCGGGGCGTTTGTTTTGGCGCTGTTCGCGTTGAATGGCTTTGCCGTTGAGCACGAAACTTTTTCGCATGCCGGGCTCGACAAAAGAGCCGATCAGCTAGTCTGGCGCCACGGCATTGCGCAACCATTGCCGTGGTGTCGTCAAGACGGCGGCATCGAGCACACGTAGCCAGCCGGTGTAATTGGCCAGGTAGCGGCTGGCGACCCCATTGAATCGCCGCAACCAGGTCTTGAAACGGCCATGCCATCCATTGACACCTTGGATATGGAGTGCGCCGCGCGAGCGAATACCGGCACGCACGTTGATCGCTTCGTGCGTGATGCCGGCCTGCTTTGCAAATGCCTGGTATGCCTTGGCGGCATCGGAGACGAGCAGCACGTCGGGCGCCAGCACGGGCTTGAGGTGTTTCATCAGCTGGCCGGCACTGACCGGGCCGCGGCCCGTCACGAAGTCACAGGTTTGGCGGTTGCGGTCACGGGCAACGAGGATGCAGTCCAGCTCGCTGCTGATGCCGCGCCGGCTGGCCATGCCGCCGCGTTTGCGCGGCAGGCGGTCCAGGTGGCGCGAGCCTTTTTGTGATTCGAGATGATAAGTCTCATCGGCTTCGACGATGCCGGACAGCTGCGGACGGGGTGCACGGAGCAAAGCGGCGATAAAACGGTGGCGCCATCGAAAGCTGGTCGACTTGGCCACCGCCACTCGGCTGGCCGCAGAACGCACGGGGATCGACTCGATCATGCATTGCAGGTAGTGCAGCCACTTGTCGCGCAGGCGCAGCCGGGCAAGCGGTGTGCCGGTCAAGGCGTTGAAGCTGCGTCGGCACGCCACGCAGCGATAGCGCTGCAAGCTACTGGCTTGTCCACAACGGTGGGACCGCTGGCATCCGCAATGTGGGCAAGGCGGCCTTCCGGCGGCTTCCTCGATCAGGCGAAAGCACTGGCCTGCTTGCTCGACGTTGGCCAGGAAGCTGTGCAGCAACGTGACCTGGTCTTCTGAAAGCTGTTGCTGGATCAATGCTTCGATCAATAGCTGAACATCCGTCGTGCCCATGTCGCCTCCTGATATACATGAAGTAGTTCAAATACATGAAGTAGCTCAACAGGAGGTCAGACGATCATTCCACCAGGAAGTTCCCCCAATTACCGCGCACAGCGCCTTTGTTTCGGGTCACCTCCAGTTCATCTGGCGGCAGTCAAATGCGTTATGATTGACGCAACAAGATTGCAAACGTGGATGGGGGATCGATGGATGAATGGTGGCGGGCCGGGGACAGCGTGTGGCGCGAGGATGCCGCCACGTCCACGCGCTTCGTGCTCGAGGCGGTGCAGGGCGTGCCCCGCATCGACTGGGAACTCGCGCGCAACCGGCTGACGGATGTCGCGTTGCTGGTGGGCGCGGCGCTGCCCACCACGTGCACGCATGCGGCGATCTTCCCGCCCGAATTCTCCTTCTGCCCCGAATGCGGCGCGGCGCTGCATCGCGCCGGGCCAGTGCAGCACGCGGCATGGTGGGGGCCGGCCACCGGCCTCCTGCCACCCGGCGCTGCCGCGCTGCCGCGGCATGTACCCCACGGATTGCCCCAGACGGCGCTGCCGCTCGGCGAGGCGCTCGAAGGGCGCGAGCCGGAACCGGCCGTAGGCCGGCCCGACTGGCGCATGCCCGCGCCGCCGAACGCGGTGTGCGTGTTCGCCGCCGCCGATTTCGGTTTTTCCGCCCAGCGCCTGGTCGCGCTGGCGTACACCCGCAACGTGGTGCAGTACTGGGACCCGCCCGGCGCGCGCTGGCACGTCTTCGCGGCGGACGAAGGCGCGGCGGACCTGCACTTCACCGCGTCGGCCTATGCGTGGCTGCCGCCGGCGGAATCGCAGGGGGAGCGGCGCCGCGGCGAGTTCGGCATCGTGCCCACGGCGCATGGCCTGTTCCGCCTGATCGTCAATCCGCTTGCGGAAAGCTGGCGCACCGAGCCCGTGTTCCAGGCGCGCCTGGCCGCCAGCCCGGGCGGTGTCGGCCGGCGCATCGCCTGCCCGTTCGTCACGCCCGATGGCGTGCGCCTGTGGAGTGCGGCGACCGATGGCGCCGACCCCGAAGTGCTCGAGATCGACGCGATCGATCCCGCCGTGCCGGTACCGCAGGCCGGCTGGTCGCGCCCGTTCAGCTACGACGGCCGCCTGTACTGGCTGCACGAGGAAGGCCAGCTGCTGTGGCGACCCGGCCATCCGCCGCGCTGGCTGCCGTGGCCATTCCCGTGGGTGCCGCGCCTGCAGTTCGGCGGCCCGGCGCGCAGCCGCGACGGCCGCCTGTGGCTGATCGGGAACGACGGCGCCAACTATTCGTTCCGCGCGCTGGACGATGGCGCCGGCCTGGGCACGCCACAGGTCGAGTCCATCGACGGCGCGCGGCTCGGCTTCGGCACCTTGCTGTTCCGCCGCGGCCACCAGGTCAAGGACGATCCCTGGTCGGTCGAGGACGTGGAAGACCAGGCGCGCGTCGATGCGCTCGTGCTGCCGCTGCTGGAAGCGGTATCGGCCACGCGCGACCAGCCGTCCGGCCTGGTACTGCGCTTCCCCGGCTTTACCGGCCGCGCCGAGGCGGCGCTGGCCGGCGAAGTGCTGCCGCGCACCTTCGTCGAATGGATCGGTCGGCAGAACGTGATCCTCGACGAGATCGCCCGCCTGAAGAACCCGGGCGAGTGCGTGCCGTTCGTCTGGCACGGCAGCCTGTGGCTGCACCACCCAGCGTGGAACGAGATCCGTGGCTGGAAGCTGGAGGGCTTCGCGTGACGCGCTGGCAGCGCTGGCCGGCGGTTGTCCTCGCGTGCTGTGCCACCTTCACCGCGCAGGCGGCGTCGCACGTGTTTCTGGTGCAGAATTCCGGCTGGATGGAACCGTTTTATACGGACCCGGCATCGCCCTACAAGGCGCTGGTGACGGAAGTGGTGCAAGCGGCCATGGCGCCCGGCGATGCGCTGGTGCTGGCGGCGTTCAACCAGGGCTTGCCGGGCGCGCCATCGCCGCGCGCATTGCTGGCGCAGAAGGGCAAGCCGGACCGGGCAAAAGTGCGCGGCGTGCTCGATCCGCTGGAAGTGGGCCGCAAGCCGGGCGGCAAGGCCATGGCCGATACCGACCTGGGCGAAGCCGTGGGCAGCGCCATCGACGGCGCGCTGGGCGGCAAGCCCGGCCTCGTGTGGCTGTTCACGAACAACCGCAACAGCCCGAACAACGACCAGGCCACGGCGCGCCGCAACCGCGAGTTCTACCAGCTGATCCACGAAGGCGCGGCGATCCGCAAGGCCTTGGCGTTCCCACTGAAGATGCCGGTGCGCGGCGCCCAGTACAGCGCGGGCGGCCTGATGGTCTACGTGTTCGCCGTGCAGGAGCAGGGCGCGCGCGAACTCGACGCGCTGCTGGCCAGCGGCCGCCTGAAACAGGTGATCACCGAAATGCCGGCGCGCCTGAAACCGCTGGACCAGGACACCGTGCGCCTGGTGCCGGCGCGCGTGGAAAACACCCCGGGCGTGCGCTACGCCGTGCTGCCGGATGGCCGGCTGCGCGCCGAGCTCGACGCCGGCACATCGGCCGGCGCACCGTCCGGTCACGCCGCCCGCATCACCTGGCGCCTGGAAAACACCATGTACCCGTACACGATCACGGCAGCCGACATCAGCGCGCAAGCCGCGCTGGCGGGGGAGGTGAAACCCGTCGCACTGCAGACGGATGCGGTGCGCAATCTCGCGCCGGGCAAGCCGCAACCGCTGGCATCGTCGCTGACCCTGCCGATGGCGAACCTGCCCGGCAAGTGGTCGCTGGCGGCGCTGTCCACGGCCGGCTCCGCGCAGGTGATCCCGGGCCGCATCGAGGTCACGCTGGCCAACCAGCGGCTGGAGCTGTCGCAGGCGTTCCGCCAGCGCATGGCCGAGCTGTTCCCCGGCGACCCGCTGCCGGACATCTTCACGCCGCCGGCGCGGATCCAGGGCTCGCGCGCCGTGCTGCCCGTCGAAGTGCGCCTGCAATATGGCGCCGGCCCGCTGCTGGCGGCCATCGGCGGCCTGTTCGCGGTACTGGCGGCGGCCGGCGCGCTGGCGGTGGCCGCCACGCGCGGCCGCAAGGTCGTCGTCAGCGTCGACGGCGAACCGCGCACGCTGCGCACGAAAGCCGGCGCGAAGACCCCGCTGTACAACACGGCCGGCGACCAGGTCGCCGAGCTGCATACCACGCTGTTCGGATACCAGCTGGCGAACGTGCGCGAAGGCGCCAACGTCCAGCTCGCTGGCAGAAGTGGCAAATAACGTGGCAAATAATAGTCGCAAAGAGCGCCAGACAAGAAACCAGAGGAAAAACCATGCAAGCCAACGAACCCCAGCGCGATCCGGGTTTCCGGATCCCCGAAGACAAAGCCGCGCAGGCCCCCACCGGCGACGGCACGCTGTCCACCACGCCGCCCGGCGATAGCGCTGGCACGGCAGGAACCACGGGCACCGGCATCGAGGTCGCGCCGGAAGGCCAGGCACCGGCCACCGACACGTCCACGCGCGACATCGCCATCGGCGGCGCCGTGTTCCTGTTTTTGCTGGTGATCTTCTTCTTTGCCCGCAACGCGTTCTCGAACCACCTGGTGCGGCGCCGCGTGGCGCCGTCGTCGGCCGACACGGCCGGCTGGCTGCTGTTCTTCGGGCTGGCGTTCCTGTCCGCCGCGGTGGTGCTGGGCTTCGTCAACTCCACCAAGTTCCTGAACGTGGCCATCACCGGCACGCTGCTGGTGTTCGGCATCGCCGCGATCGCCGGCGCGCTGTTTACCGGACGGAGGTAGACCGTGGATCCGATCGGGAAAAAGACCGAGCTGAAAGTCGACCTGCGGCCGACGCTGTTCATCGGCGCCGGCGGCACGGGCATGGAAGTCATGATGCGGATCCGGCGGCGCATCCTGTCGGCCGTGTGGAACCGGCATCACCCCGCGCGGGTGGAATCGATCGGCGAATTCCCCGTCGCGCGCTTCCTGCATATCGACCTGGACAGCGGCGCCGTCATCGACGAAGGCAAGTCGCAGCGCACCGACCCGTGGTATGAACTGGTCAAGCTGGGCGACGAAGAGCGGCTGGTCGAGCCGATCGACCTGCAGCAGTACCACGAATCCGACGACAGCCTGGCGCGCTTTCCGCTGATCGAGAACTGGATGCCGCTGCGCCCGAAGAAGCTGCGTTCGCTGGGCATCGATCCCTCGCTGGGCGCGGGCCAGATCCGCGCCGTGGCGCGGCTGTACCTGTTCGACAAATATCCGAAACTGCGCGGCCGCATCAAGGGGGCGCTGAACTTCCTAGCATCGAACGCCGGCATCGAGCGCAAGGACAATTATCAGCGCCTGGGCCTGCAGGTGGATACGTCGAAGTTCCGCATCGTCGTCATCGCCTCGAACGCCGGCGGCACCGGCGCCGGCACGGCGCTCGACCTGGGCTGGCTGGCCAAGGCGATCGCCCGGCAGGAAGTGGCCGACAGCCAGGTCGACCTGGTGATGTTCATGCCCACCGGGTATGCGCGCGCCAACAAGGAACGCACCGAGGCCAATGCCTACGCCACGCTGATGGAAATGGAGACGGCGATGCGCGACATGAACGCGCAGGTGCGCTGGGCCGATCCGGACAGCCTGGTCGGCCGCGGCGCGCCGTATGACGACGTGTATTTCGTCGACACGGCGAACCTGGCGAACAAGGCGACGCAGGATGTCAAGGACGTCTACCAGATGGTGGCCGATTCGCTGTTCGAGGATTTCGCCTCGGCCGATTTTGCCAACCGGAAGCGCTCGGTCGCCGTCAACCAGCAGCAGCACAAGCTGGGTCCATTCAATCCGAAGGTGCCCGAGACGCGCTTCGGCGACATGCGCCTGTCGTACTCGAAAGTGTATTCGGCGTTCGGCCAGTCCGTGCTCGACACGCAGCAGGGCCTGCGCGAGGATATCCGCGCCTACGAACTGGCGGCGCTGATGGTGAAAGCGTTCTTCGGCATCATCGGCAAGGATGGCGCGCCCGCGCGCCGCGCCGGCGACGGCGAGCGCGACGTGTTCATGCGCGAGCACATGTGGCTGGCCGAGCGCCCGTTCGACGAATTCCCGGATTTCAAGAAGGGCACGGTGGAAGTCACGCCGTTCCAGGAATACGCGCTGACCGACCAGCTGCTGATGGACAAGGACCAGCGCTCGCTGCTGGAGCGGGTGGAAGCGAAGGTGCAGGCCGAGATCGACCGCATCACGGGCGGCTACGACCTGAAGGAATGGCGCGCCAAGATCGCCGAGCTGCTGCCGCAACTGGAACGCGATGCGATCCGCGAAGCCGGCGCCATCGCCGAGACCAGCGAAGACCGGCTGAAGCGCCACACCCAGGAACTGGTGATGCGCCTGAAGGGCCGCGTGCGCGAGCGCCTGTATGCGCTGCTGGACGACCGCCGCCAGGGCGGCCTGGAATTCGTGCTGTCGCTGCTGGAGCAGATCAAGGCCCGCGTGGCCCAGCGCGATATCCCGCGCATGGAACACAACGAGCGCCGCTATCGCGAAATGCGCGATGCGCTGCGCACCCGGCAGGTCGAGGAATCGCTCAACAATCTTTCGCAGGCCGCTGGCAAGTGGATCAATGCCGGTGCGCAGGCGCGCGAGGTGATCGTCCACCTGAAGCGCGACATCGCCGATTACCTGCGCTTCCACCTGCTGTCCGTCACGGCGGGCCAGTCGGCCGAGGTGCTGCGGCAAGTGTCCGCGTGGCTGGGCGAACCGCAATCGGTCGATGAAAAGGGCCAGGCCGTCTGGTCCGGCATCGCCGGCGAATTCCAGGAAGGGCGCCGCTGCGTGGAAGCCATGCTGGGCGCCGTCGACCAGCGCGTGGCGCAGCTGCGCGCCGATGCGCAGCACGACCATGCCACCTACATGAAGCTGGCCAGCGACGAGCCGCCGCCGCCCGTGAAGCTGACCGGCGACGTGTCGGCGTGGAGCGAGGAAGTGCTGCTGGAATTCGGCGGCTCGGCGCGGCTGTTCCCGCAACTGGGCGACGAGAAGCTGCGTTCGTCATTGCTGCTGAAACTGTTCCGCCGGGCGCAGACGCAGTTGTCCACCGAGGAGCTGGAAGCGGGCGGCAACGCGGAACCGGCCGATCCGCTGCTCGAGCGCCTGCTGGCCATGTCCGTGCAGGAGCGGCAGCGCGTGTTCGCCGAATGGCTGAAGAGCGCCATGCCGTGGGTGAACGCGCGCTTCTCGGCCGAGTTCACGCCGGGCGCCGACCAGTTCAAGTGCTTCGTCGGCGTGGGCGATGTCAATGCGTGGAAGCGGCTGGAACCGGAAATCCGCGCCGCCGCGCCCACCGGCTATTTCCACGGCGAGCTGGTCAACATCGTCAACACCGGCGTCAAGGGCCGGGCGGTGTGCTACATCGAACTGTCCGGCTACCCGATGACGGTGCTGCGCGGCTTGCCCACGTGGCGCACCTCGTACCAGATCGAGAACCCGAAGATCCCGACCCACCTGCATTTCGATGCGACGCGCTTCCGCCACCCGATCGCGCCCGGCATGGATGAACTGAACCGGCTGGCCGACGACTACGAATGGTTCCTGCAGGCCGTGGCGCTCGGCGTCCTGAAACGCAAGGCCGACCTGGCCGACCGCGAGGCATCGTTCCAGCCGCGCGGCCAGTACCTGTTCGAAGTGGAGCAGGGTTCCGGCGAATGGCTGCAGGTGGGCAATGAGTACGCGGTGCGTTCGAACGGGCTGCCGTCGTACTACCGCGAGCAGATCGTGGCCACCGTGCAGCAGCGCCTGGCCCGCATGGGGCCGCACCAGTTCCTGCTGCTGGCGGCACTGATGCGCTATTTCCAGCACCGCGTCTACCAGCCGCGCCTGGAAGTGGACGAGACCGGCGCCGAGCTGCCGTCGCCTTCGCTGCCGAACATCACGGCCAAGCGGCTGCACGACGAATGGCTGCGGCGCGCGCTGGCGGCCGAGCCATCGCTGGCCGGCGCGCTCGACCGCGCGCTGGAGTTGCTCACGCAGTGGAGCGAGCCGGTGCCGGGATCGGCGTCCGACGCCTACCAGTGGGAAGTGCAGCACAGCGTCGACAAGCGCGTGCCGCGCGCCGAGTATCTGGCCGGGAATGCCGCGGCGCAGGCGCTGCTGGCCGGCGGCGTGTCCATCGCCAAGGCGGTGAACGGGCCGGCTGGCATGGCCTCGCCGGCGGCCGCGTCTTCCGCTGCATCGGGCAACGCGTCCGCTGCGCCCTCCCTGTTCAAGGTGTTCGTCGACCGGATGCAGCAGGGCCCGTACACGGTGGCCGAGCTGGCCGAGCGCATCGCGCGCGGCGAAGTCACCGCCGCCACCAAGGCCTGGAACATGCGCTGGGTGCCGCACGTGGATCAATGGCAACCGGCCGGGGCAGTGGCGGAACTGGCGCCGCTGTTCGCCCAGGCAATCCCCGATCCGGTGGACGATATCCCCGACCCGGAGTAAAACGGTGACGCCAGACTTTCGCTGCATAAACGAAGCCTGCCGGCGCGGCTTCCCCCGCGCCGTGCGGTTCTGCCCTTACTGCGGCACCGGGCAAGCCGCCGCGGCACCACGGAGCACCGCCGTTCCGCCGCCGGCGCCGGTGCCGCCGCCCGCTTCGCCTCCCACATCGCCTCCGACGCCGCCGGTTGCACCGATACCGCCACGCACGCCGGCCGCCGCGCCGACGCCATCGCCGGCGGCACCGGCCCGGCCGCCCGCCGCGCCGCGCCCGGAGCCGGCCCCGCCACCGCGCTACCAGCAGCCGCAGCCGCAAGCCGGCGTGCCCCGGCCACCGGGCGGGGTGCCCGGCGGGCCATCGCAGCCGCCGCTGCGCAAGCCAATCGGCAAGGGTACCTGGCTGTTCGTGGCGTTACTGCTGCTGGCGATCTGGTTCCTGGTCAAGCCGGGCGATCCGGCGAAGAAACTGGACAGGAAAGTGGACGACGCCGTCGCGCTGACCGAAAGCTGCAAGATCGGCGATGCCCGCGAAGCGCTGGCCGACCTGCGCCGCGAGAAGGCCAGCGCGACCCAGTTGGCGCGCCTGCAGAAAGCCATCTCCGCCACCGCGCCGGCCTGCGAAAAGAAAAGCCAGCGCGCCAGGGCATGGTCCGACACGCGCGCCGCACTGGAAACGGCGCTGGCCGCGAACGCGCTCGACAAGGCCTCGACGCGGCTGTCGGCATTCGTCAAGCGCTGGGGCGAGGACGAGCCCGCGCGCGAGATGCGCAGCCGCATCGATGCGCGCCGTGCCGAGAAATTGCTGGACGATGCCAGCGCCTGCCTGGACCGGCGGGACCGCGCCTGCGTCGAAGCCAAGCTGAACGCGGCCGAGAAACTGCGCCGGCCGGAAACGCGGCAGCGCATCGACTCGCTGCGCGAAGCGCTGTCGCGGATGCTGGAAGCAACGCTGCTGGAAGGTGCACAGGCGGCTCCGGGCCAGGCCAGGCCCGACCAGGGCCGGCCGGCCGGGCAGGGTGCTTATCCGCCGCCGCTGTCCGCGGCGCCGCCGCAGCCGGCCACGTCGCCCCTGGTAGCGACCGCGGCAAGGACGGCTTCCGGCAGCGCCGAAGCGCGGCGCCTGCAGGGCGAAGCCGAGCGCGAACTCGCCCAGGGCAATTACCGCAGCGCGATCGGCCTGGCCGGCCAGTGCGCCGCGGCCGGTGGCGCCGAGTGCGGCGCCTTGCGCGACAGGGCCGCCCGCCTGGAGCGCGAGCTGCACGCCTGCGTCCAGGGCGGCCGCGAATGGGTCGGCCAGCGCTGCGAATAGGGCCGCCGGCATCCGCGCCGCGCTGCGCCGGCGAATTTTGTTAAGCTGCCGGCAAGGAGGACATCATGCAACGACCATCACGATTCATCATGGGCGCCGGAACGCTGGCGCTGCTGCTGGCTTTTGCCGGCTGCCACAAGGAAGACGACCGCCGTGTCGAGGAGTCCGTCGAGCGCGCCGGCAAGGACATCGACGCGGCCACCGAGAAGGCGGCCGGCCACCTGGACAAGGCACGCGAGGACTTGCAGGACGCGGCGAAGGACACCGGCCGCGAGCTGGACCAGGCGACCGACAAGGCCGCCGTGCACCTGGAAAAGGCGCGCGAGGACTTTCAGGATGCGGCCAGGGAAACCGGCCGGGGACTGGACCAGGCGGCCGAGAAGGCCGGCGAGCAGCTGAACAAGGCAGCCGAAGTGGTAGGCGAGAAACTCGAGCGGGCCGGCGAGAAGATGCAGGCCAGCGCCGAGGCCGCGCGCCAGGAGGACGAGGCGAAGGGCAAGGCGAAGTAGCCAGTGGCCGCCGCGTCCGGTGCCGGACATTTTTTCCGAGCGTCGTTGTGGGGAAAAGTGTACGACACCGGTTTTCTGTTCAGGAATCGGCAACATCATGCGAAAACCGGTCGGTCCGCCGCAGCGGTCCAGGCCCTCAAGCCGGCGCTTGCTGCCGCTCGACCCCATCCACCGGCACCGCATCGCCGGCCACCACGGCAAGGTCGACGAATCCGTTGCGCCATGCGCCTTCCAGATCCTGCTCGATCGCTTCCAGCGTGGTGCGCTCCAGGTCATGGAAGCCATGCAGGCCATATGCGCGGTTCCGGCCGTGCGACTTGGCCATGTACAGCGCCATGTCGACGAGGTTGACGGCGCGCTCCCATGACAGCGGCGTGCCGCCCGGGGCCAGCGGGTAGGGCGCGAAACCCACCGATACATTGATGCGCAGCGTCTTCTCGCCGTAGGCGATGGCCTGCGAAGAGATGCCGCGCAGGATGCGGCGCGCCACGTCATCGAGGCCGTCCCGCGGCACCGCCGGCAGGAACGCCAGGAATTCCTCGCCACCCCAGCGCACGATCATGTCCGTCTCGCGCAGCGTTTCGCGCAGGTTGGCGGCGATCGTCTTCAGGACCGCGTCGCCGGCGGCGTGGCCATGGGTATCGTTGATGTGCTTGAAATGGTCGACGTCGAGCAGGAACAGGGCGCCCACCAGCTCGTCGCCCGCACCGCCGCCATGGTGGCGCCGCTCCACCTGCGCGTGGGTGCGCATGAAGTCCTGGAAATGCCGGCGGTTGTACAGCGACGTCAGCGGGTCGAGCGAACTTTGCTGCTTCAGTTCCTGGTTCTTCACCTCGAGCTGGGCATTGGCCTGGCGCACCTTGCGGTACAGCAGGCCCACCACCACGGCGGCCAGCGCGAACACCAGCGCCAGCAGCCACCAGATGCGCTGCTGCAGGCGGCGATTGTCCAGCTCGGCACCCTTGACGCGGTTTTCCTGCCGCAGCGCCTCGATCTGGCGCGCCTTCTTTTCGGTATCGTATTTCTGCTGCAGTTCCAGCACGGCCTTCTGGCGCTGTTCGGCGAACATCTCGTCCGAGATGCGGCGCTCGCGATGGTAGGCGGAGATGGCGCCATGGTAGTCCCCGGCGCGCTCCAGCGCGGCGCCGTATTCGATCAGCACGGCCTGCAGTTCCGGCTTGTCGCCGTTTTTCTCGAAGCCGGCCAGGCCCGCCTCGAACTGGCGCTTGCCCTCGGCGACCCGGCCCATGCCCAGGTAAGCCTGGCCCAGGTTGACGCGCGCCGTGGCGATCACGCTGGGACTGTTGATGTCCACGCCCGCCGCCAGCGCCTGTCGGGCGGCATCGGCGGTGCGCGCATAGTCGCGCTCCTTCAGGTAGCTGTCCGACAGGTTGACGAGCGTGTCGGCGATCATCTGCCGCGCGCCCAGGCGGCGCTCCACCGCCAGGCCCTCCTGCAGCGCGCGGCGGGCGCGCTGGTATTGACCCGATTCGATGGCCAGGCCGTACTCGGTGCCCAGCGCGATCGCCAGCCGGCCCGGCGAGCGCATCCGCTTCGCCACCTCCAGCGATTCGCGCTGCACTTCCCAGCCCTTGTCGTACTGCTTCATGTCGATGTACAGAAAGGTCAGCGCATTGAGCGCGCCGGCCAGCGGCGCGTCGTCATCCGCGACCTTGCGCGCCAGGTCGATGGCGGCCTGCAGCTTGCCGAGTGCGGCCGGGTAGTTGCCCTGTTCCTGGAATGACTGGCCGGCCGAGATGGTTGCCTGCACGCGCAGCGGCAGGTCGGCGGTGTGGTTGGCCGCCCGTTCCGCCTCGAAGTTCGCCTGGTGCGAACCGGCCAGGTCGTTCAGCTCGTACAGCGCATAGGCACGGGCCAGCTGGCCCTTGGCATAGGTGGCGTCGTCGCGCGCCTTTCGGCCCCAGGCCACCAGTTCGTCGCCCATCGCCAGCGCGCGCTTCGGGTCGCCGCTGCGCCGGATGGCACTGCTGTACAGCCAGAGGAATTCGGCACGGGTCGCCAGTGGCGCCGCCCGCGCCCGCGCTTCCAGCCGGCCCAGCCGGGCGGCCGCGTCGTCCGGGACGAAGCGCACGATTTCACGCGTGGCCGCCAGCTCCGCATCGAGGTCGGCCTGGCCGAACGCCAGCGCAGGCGCCAGCGCCAGGGCGGCGGCGAGACGGCGTACGGCGCGGAGACGGGGGATAGGGAGCAGGGTGGCCACGGCAAGTTCTTGCCGCGCTGGGGTAGTGCACGGCTGTGCCTTATTATAGGCCTGTTGCCTTGTGGAATCTCACGCCCACCCGTGATATTTCACGAATGGGCGGTCCCGCACGGCATTTACGCAACAACGGTATTTTTTTGTCATTGGCTGATGCCGCTTAGATAAGCCTACCCCAACTGCAGATTCCGGGGTCAGACCCGCCGGGTCTGACCCCAGCCCTTTGCTTTCGGGTGAATGCATGCGCTTCAATGTGTCGGCTCACACTTAACTAAGCGGCATTGCCGTCATTGCCGGGTTTGCAAGCTCAGGCGGCCAGCTGTTGCAGCAAGTACAAGCGCTGGTACAGGCCGCCCTCGATGCGCATCAGCGCGTCGTGCGAACCGGATTCCTCGATGCGGCCATGGTTCAGCACCACGATGCGGTCGGCATCGCGGATTGTCGACAGGCGGTGCGCGATCGCGATGATGGTTACCTGGCCGCGCAGTTCATCCAGCGCCTGCTGCACGATCTGCTCGGTGGCGCTGTCGATGCGCGAGGTGGCTTCGTCCAGCAGCAGCACGCGGGGCTCGCCGGCCAGCGCGCGGGCGATCGCGATCAGCTGCTTCTGGCCGGACGACAGCCGCGAGCCGCCTTCGCCCAGCAGCGTGTCGTAGCCATCTTCCAGCGCCGTGATGAACTCGTGCGCATGGGCGGCCCGGGCGGCCCGCTCGATCCGCTCGGGCGGCAGGTTGCGGCCCATGTCGATGTTCTCGCGCGCCGAAGCGGCCAGCAGGAACGGGTCCTGCGGCACCAGCCCCACGCGGGCGCGGAACGCGTCGAGGCCGATATCGTCCAGCGGCTGGCCATTCATCAGGATGCTGCCGCGCGGCGCCGGGTAGTAGCGCAGCAGCAGCGACAGCAGTGTCGACTTGCCGCTGCCGGTATGGCCGACGATGCCGTAGAAGGCGCCCTGCGGGATCTGCAGCGACAGGTCGTGCAGCACCCGCTGGTTGTTGACATAGGCGAAGTCCAGGTGGCGGATGTCGATCGCCGGCGTGCCCGGCGCGACGGCCTCGTTGGCCGCTTCGCCGGATGCGCCCTTGCCGTGTTCGGGCGAGCCCGCCTCGTCGAGCAGGGTGGCCACGCGCGCGGTGGCCACTACTGACTGCTGCAGCTGGGAGAATTGCATGGTGATCTGGATCAGCGGCTCGATCACCCGCGCGATATAGCTGATGAACGCATAGAGCACGCCCACCTCGGCCACGCCCAGCACGGTGCCGTCGGCGCGCTGGCCGAACAGCCAGATGACCGAGGCGAGCAGCACCACGTTGAGCATGTCCAGCGCCGGCCGCAGCAGCCAGGCGTTGGCGCGGATCTCGGCCACCCGCTGGGTGTACTGGTCCTCGTTGGTGCGGCTGAACCGTTCGGCGAAGCGGGCCTGGGCATTGTTCGCCTGCAGCACGCTCATGCCGCCGATCGATTCCGCCACCTGGGCGTTGATGTCGCTGCGCAGCTGGCGCGCCTTCGCCACGGCCGGCGCCGACAGCCGCTGGTACAGCCACACGATCAGCAGCACGCACGGCATCAGCCCGACCACCAGCGACATCAGCCGCCAGTCCAGCCAGGCCATCGCCAGGATGGTCCCGGCCAGCACGATGGTGCTGTCGAGGATGACGAACAGCACCTGGATGTACAGGCCCTTGACCGCCTCGGTGTCGTTGGTCACGCGCGACACCAGCTGGCCGGTGATGGCGCGGTCGAAGAACGCCATCGGCAGGCGCAGCACGTGGCCGTACACCCGCTCGCGCAGGCGCTGCACCGAGCGCATCGCCAGCCCGGAAAGGCGCACCAGCTGCAGGTAGCGCAGCCAGGTGGAGGCGCAGCCGGTGGCCACCACGGCCCCCAGCAGCAGCCCCATCGCGGTCCAGTCCATGACGCGCGGCAGCAGGTACTCGTCGATCAGCCGCTTGCCCAGCAGCGGGCCGATCACTTCCAGGCCGGCGGCGATGGCCAGCCACAGCACGGCCCACCACAGGTGGTGTCCTTCCGGTCCAGCGGCCGTCTTCAGCAGGCCGAACGCGCGCCGCATCGAGTCGGCATGGGCCGGGTCCGCGGCCTGTTCCCCGCCTTTTTCCATTTCCTTTTCCACGCCTTGCTCCGCGCCTTTTCCCACGCGTTTTCCCTCACCGTGCTGCGCGTCTTTTTCCGTCGCCAGGTCTTCAGCTTGCATCGAGGCTCGCCTCCAGTTGTTGGTAGCGCCACTGGCTGGCATACCAGCCATCCCGCGCCAGCAGGTCGTCATGCGTGCCCTGCTCGACGATGCGGCCGTGGTGCAGCACGACGATCCAGTCGGCGTTCACCACCGCCGACAGCCGGTGGCTTGCGATGATGGCGCTGCGCACCGGCCGCGCGCGGCGCAGTTCTTCCAGGTGTTCGAGGATGCGCGTTTCGGTGCCGGTATCGACGGCGGACAGCGCATCGTCGAGCAGCAGCAGGTCGTTGTCGGACAGCAGGGCGCGGGCGATCGCCACGCGCTGGCGCTGCCCGCCCGACAGCGTGATGCCGCGCTCTCCCACTTCCGTTTCGTAGCGGTGCGGGAACAGCAGGATGTCGTCGTGGATCGCCGCCAGGTCGGCCGCATGTTCCACCTCGGCCCGGGTGGCGCCGGGCTTTGCCAGCGCGATGTTCTCGGCGATCGACGCCGAGAACAGGAACGATTCCTGCGGCACCCAGCTGATCGCGCTGCGCAGCGCGTCGAGCCGGTAGTCTTCCAGCACATGGCCGTTCCAGCGCACGCTGCCCGACTGCGGCGCCATCTGGCGCAGCAGCACGCGCAGCAGCGTGGTCTTGCCGGAGCCGGTCGGCCCCACCAGGCCCAGGGTCTGCCCGGGGCGCAGGCGCAGCGACACGTCCGCCAGCGCCGGCTCGGACTGGCCGGGATAGCAGACGGTCAGGTGTTCCAGCGCCAGGTCGCCCGGCTGCAGCTCGGCCAGCGTGCCGTGGTCGGCGATGGTCAGCGGCGCGTCGAGCATCGGCTGCAGCCGCTGCCACGCGGCGCGGCCCCGTTCCAGCAGCGACAGCACCCAGCCGGCCGCGAACATCGGCCAGATCAGCTGGCCCAGGTACATCGAGAAACTGGTCAGCGCGCCGATCGTCAGCTGGTCGGTCCACACCAGGTAGCCGCCCAAGCCCAGCGTCAGGCCGGTAGCGGCGGCCAGCGTCAGGCCCACCGCCGGTTCATAGCCCGCTTCCCAGCGCTGCGCGGTGAGCGCCGCGTCGGCGGCCTTGCCGGCCAGTTCGGAAAACGTGGCGGCGCTGCGCCCTTCCAGGCCGAGCGTCCGCAGCGTGCGCACGCCGGACAGGGTTTCCTGCACATGGTCGTTCAGCGCCGAAAAGCGCTTCAGCGAATCGGCGGCCGCCTTGTGGATCTGCGAGGAAATGCGCCAGAACGCGTAGGCCATCAGCGGGAACGGCAGCAGCGCGACCAGCGAAAGCCGCCAGTCGACACCCAGCGTCATGATGCCGATCACCAGCACCAGCGTCAGGGCGCCATCGAAGCCGGCCAGCATCGCTTCGCCGGCGGCCTGCTCGATCGAATCGATGTCGTTGGTGGCCAGCGCCATCAGGTCGCCGGTGCGCTGCTTCTGGTAGAAGGCCGGGCCCTGCAAGGTAAGGCGCCGGTAGAAGCGGGTGCGCAATTCCACGCCCAGGCGGTAGGCGGTCGAGTACAGCTTGATGCGCCATGCCACGCGCAAGCCATAATTGGCCACGCCGACCAGCAGCAGCAGGCCCACGCCTTCGAGCAGTTCGGCGTGCGGGAGGCGCTGCGCGGCCAGTGCGTCGACCAGCTGGCCGACCTTGCGGGGAATCCAGACACCGATGACGGCGACCAGCGCCAGCATCACGCCGGCACTGGCATACGCGCGCCAGTGCACCCTCACGAAGCCCGTGATCAGCCTCGATAAACTCATGACATATCCTTCAGTGAAGCTCGCAAGGATACATCAGGCGGGCGGAGCGCGTTGCCGGGTCCGTGCGGACCCGGCGGCGCCGGAGGGATGGACTTGCTTGCCCGCTTGGTTGCCGCCTGGCTGGCGGGTTCGCTTGCGGTTTGCCAGCGGCATGCGTGCCGGCTGCCTGTTGCTTGCTTGTTGCTTGCTTGTCGCTTGCTTGTTGCTTGTTTGTCGCTTGTGCGGCGCTTATTTGCGCGACTTGCCCGGGGCCGAGCGGGACGGCTTGTTGTCGGCCAGCGCGGCCAGTGCCTCGGCGACCGGTTTCGTGGCCGGCTTGCCGCGCACGGTTTTCGATGCCGCCGCTTCGGTCTCGAACAGCGGCGCCGTCGACGCGGCCGGTTCGGCGGCGACGGGTGCCGCGACCGGTGCCTGCGCGGCCGCTTCCGTCACGCGTTCCACCGCTTCGACGACCACGTCGGTGGTGGCCGGTGCCGCTTCGGCTGCCCTGGCGATGTTGTCGCTGGCCGCTTCGACGGCGTCGCCGGTGGCCTTGGTTGCCGCTTCGGTGGCGTCCCGGGAGGCCTTGACCGTTGCCTCGGTGGCGTCCTGCGTGGCCTTCGTGGCGGCTTCGCTCGTGTCCTGCACGGCCCTGGTGGCGGCCTCGGTGGTGCCCTGAGCAGCCGTGGTGGCTGCCTGCGCCGCGGTGCCGCTGGCCGCGCGGGCTGCTTCCACCGTGCTGTTCGAGGCGGCCTGCGCGGCGTCGCTGGCCGCCTGCGCGGCGCGGAATGCCGTGTCGGTGGCGCCGGTGGCGGCCGATTGGGCTGCCTCGGCGGCAGCGTTGGTGGCAGCCGTCGCCGCGTTGACCGCGGATTCCGACACCTGCGCCACGACGGGCGCGGCCAGCACCAGCGTCTTGTCGGGCACGGCGCGCAAGCGGTCCGTCGCCGTTTTCAGCCAGGCCTGCTGGGTCTGGCTAGCGATGGAAAACAGTTCGCGCTGGTAAGCCACCAGGCTTTCGATGGCGGAGGCCGGCTTGGCCAGGTCGAGTACGGCGCGCGAATCCTTTGCTTCGATCAGCTGGCGCGCCGCGGCCGTGCCGCGCTCGGCGGCATTGCGGGCGGTGCTCAGGTTCAGCGCCACGATCTGTCCGGCGCCCTCGACGGTATTCTTCAGCACGCTGTTCAGGAAGTTGAGCTGGCTTTCTAACTGCGATCTGCTCGTTGCGGAAATCTGTTCGGTAATCGAAGACATGAGCTCTCCTAAGAACAAGGAATGGTGCGTTGCAATAAAGGCATTCTAGCGATGAAACAAGGCATTGCAAAGCGCTTTGTGCTTTCTTTATTCGTTGATTTATGCACTGCAACATCCATTTCTGCGGCAAGCGTTGCATGCCGCGGCCCGTTATCCCTACAATCGGCCATCCCCATTGCCGGAGCTCGCTCATGGAATTCGTCATTCGCAACGCCACGCTGCCCGATGGCCGTACCGGCATCGACATCGCCGTGCAGGAAGGCCGTATCGCCGCCGTGGCGCCGCGCCTCGCCGTTACCGCCGCGCGCGAGATCGATGCGGAAGGCGACCTGGTCGCGCCGCCGTTCGTCGACGCGCACTTCCACATGGATGCCACGCTGTCGTATGGCTTGCCGCGCGTGAACGCCAGCGGCACGCTGCTCGAAGGCATCGCGCTGTGGGGAGAACTGAAGCCGGCCCTGACCCAGGAAGCGCTGGTCGAACGCGCCATGCGCTATTGCGACTGGGCGGTGGCGCGCGGCCTGCTGGCGATCCGCACCCATGTCGATGTCTGCGACGACCGGCTGCTGGCCGTGGAGGCGCTGCTGGAAGTGAAGCGCCGCGTGGCGCCTTACCTCGACATGCAGCTGGTGGCGTTCCCGCAGGACGGCCTGCTGCGCAGCCCCACCGCGCTGGCCAACCTGAAGCGGGCGATCGGCATGGGTGTCGACGTGGTGGGCGGCATTCCGCACTTCGAGCGCACCATGGCCGATGGCGCCGAGTCGGTGCGCGTGCTGTGCGAATTCGCCGCGGCACAGGGCCTGATGGTGGACATGCACTGCGACGAATCGGACGATCCGCTGTCGCGCCACATCGAAACGCTGGCCTTCGAGACCAACCGCCTGGGACTGCACGGCCGGGTGGCCGGTTCGCACCTGACGTCGATGCATTCGATGGACAACTACTACGTGAGCAAGCTGCTGCCGCTGATCGCGGAAAGCGGCGTGGCGGCCATCGCCAATCCGCTGATCAACATCACGCTGCAGGGCCGCCACGACACGTACCCGAAGCGGCGCGGCATGACGCGCGTGCCGGAACTGATGGCGGCCGGCGTCACCGTGGCATTCGGCCACGATTGCGTGATGGACCCGTGGTACGGCATGGGATCCGGCGACATGCTGGAGGTGGCGCACATGGGCCTGCACGTGGCGCAGATGACCAGCCAGCAGGCGATGCGCGCGTGCTTCGCCGCCGTCACCGAGAATCCGGCGCGTATCCTGGGCCTGGAAGGGTACGGCCTGGAACCGGGCTGCCATGCCGACCTGGTGCTGCTCGACGCGGCCGATCCGGTCGAGGCGATCCGGCTGCGGGCGGCGCGCCGCATGGTGATGCGGCGCGGCCGCATCGTGGCCGAATCGCCGCGTGCCGTGGCGCGGCTCGACCTGCCGGGCCGGCCCGCCAGCGCCGACTTCCGCCAGCTGGGCAAGGCCCGATGAAGATCCTGGAAACGGAGCGGCTGCTGCTGCGCACGATGCGCGAGGACGATGCGCCGTTCTACCTGGCGCTGGTGAACGAGCCGTCGTGGCTGGAACACATCGGCGACAAGGGCATCCGCACGCTGGACGACGCGCGCGCCGCCATCGTGGCCGGGCCGATGCGCCTGCAGCGGCTGCTCGGCTATTCGCTGTACCTCGTGGAACGCAAGGCCGATGGCGCGCCGCTCGGCCTGTGCGGCCTGATCCTGCGCGATACGCTGCCCGGCACCGACATCGGCTATGCGCTGGCGCCGCCTTACTGGGGCCAGGGCTATGCGCATGAGGCGGCGGCGGCCATCGTCGATCACGCCCGCCGCAAGCTGGGGCTGCGGCGCCTGTTCGGCATCGCCAGCCCGGCCAACGCGCCGTCGATCGCGCTGCTGGAAAAGCTCGGGCTGAGCTTCCTGCGCAGCGCGCGCTTCCCGCCGGACCTGCGCGATACGAATATCTACTGCATCGACTTCGGCGCCGCCTGCGCCACGGGCGCGGAAGCGGACTTGCCGCTGCGCGGCTGAGCGGGCGGGAAGAACCAGGTCAGCGCGCGATGCACGCGGCCGGCCCAGGCCCGCTCGTTGTGGATGCCGCCTTCGTCTTCCACGTACAGCAGGTTGCCGCCGGCGCGCCAACCCTTGTCCAGCAACGCCTTGTGGAAGGCGCGGGTACTCTCGACGCCATCCATGCCCGTGCCCGCATCCACGTACAGCCGTACCGGCGTGGCAGCGGCGCGCGGCGCGGTGCCGACCAATGCGCCGCCATTCCAGAAGAACGAGCCGGACATGATGCCGGCGTGGCCGAACACGTCCGCGTGGTGTTGCGCCATGTACAGCGACGCCAGCCCGCCGAACGACGATCCCATCACGGCGGTATTGGCGCGGTCCGGCAGCGTGCGGTAGTGGCTGTCGATGTACGGTTTCACGGTATCGGCGAGGAAGCGGCCATAGGCCGCCACCTTGCCGCCGCCCCAGCGCGGGTCGCAGCAAGGCGTGTACTCGGCGTTGCGGTCCGGCGTGTTGTCGACGCCGACCACGATGATCTCCCGCATGTCGCCCTGCGCGGCCAGGCGGTCGGCGACTTCGTCGATATGCCATTCGGTGCTGTAGGCCGTCTTCTGGTCGAACAGGTTCTGGCCGTCGTGCATGTACAGCACCGGGTAGCGCTTGCCGGCGTTACTGTCATAGCCGGGCGGCAGCCAGATGCGCAGCTTGCGCTCGTTGCCCAGCTGTGGCGACGCGAACCGGTCGACGATTTCCAGGCGGCCCTTCGCCACCGGGGCGGGTGCGGGGGCACTCGTGGCCAGCAGCCGGAGGCCGTGGATGTCGAACCGGTTCATCGGGCCCGCCTTGCCTCCGGCATCGGCGTACGTGGCGTTCGACTGCAGGCTGCTCATGTTGATGAAGTCCGTCAGTTCGACCGTGTAGCGGCCAGCGGCCAGCTGCGCCGCCAGCGGCGTCGAATACACCGGCTGGCCTTCGGGCGAGTGAGGCAGCTGCACCACGCCCTGCGCGACGGTACCGCCGCCGGCATCGAGCACCTTCATCCACTTGACGCCGCCGGTGATGCCCAGGTTGACCTGGTGGGCGTTGTTCCGATAGCGGACCTGCACGGCATACGTGCCGGGCTGCCGGACCGTGATGGCTGCCTTGAACGTGTCCTCGGGCGCGCCCCAGCCGCCGATCACGCCACCGCGCGCCCTGATGCTGGCGGCGATGCGCGCGTCGCCCGCGGGAATGTCGATCGCGGCGCCGGTGCAGGCGGGTGCGCTGTGGTGGCTGCGGTTGCCCGATACGGGGTACACCGCTTCCACCGCATAGCACGCGGCGGCGCGGGGCGCCGGATCGGTCCACGCCGCGGTTTTCACGTTGGCGGCCACCAGCCGTCCATCGCGATAGACGTTGTACACGGCGCCGCCGGCCGGCGCGGCGCCGAATGCCAGCTTGCCCCGGCTGGCGGAGGCGATCGCCGGTTCCGCCGGCGAGAACACGGCGGGATCGATGGCCAGCGGATCGGCGGCGACCCTGGTCAGTTTCTGCCGCCCCGGCAGCAGGGGACCCAGCTGCACCACGATGGTGTTCCGCTCGGCCAGGTCGGCCCACTTGATGCGCGGATCGACCGGCTTGCCGTTCAGCAGCACCTGCTGCACCTCGTGGTACCCGGCCTGGAACTGCGGTGGCGGCAGCACCACCTGCACGTCGATCGCGTGGCCACGCAGCTTCAGGCCGGAGAGGGTGGCGCTGCTGGCGCCCTGGAACGCCTCGTTGCGCAGTTTCGACGTGATGAAGGGGGCGACGACGATGCCGTCGCTGGTGGTGGAGATGCCGAACGCGCCGCCGATCAGCGCGCCGGCCAGGCCGCCGACGGACCACAGCTGGCGGCGCGAATTGACGACCGGGCCGGCCAGCTCCGGCTGCTTGCCGCCGCTCGGATCGAACATCGGCAAGCCCGTCAGCCACTCGAAGTTCTCCATGTTGGAGGCATTGACGGCGGCCGCGCGCAGCAGCGTGTCGTAGGCGGCATCGGCCGCTTCCACGTTCAGCGTCTGGATCGCCGCCTTCAGGCCGTAGGCCGTGACGAACGGCCAGATGGCGCGGTTGTGGTACACCGCGCGGTCCGGCTGCTGGGGCCAGATCACCGGCGCGCCCATCGGCCCGTCCGGATAGCGTTCGACGATGCTGGCGGCCTGCTCGGCGTCGGCCACGCCGGTCACGATGGCCAGCGCCTGGCCCAGCCAGTCGAACTTGTGCTGCGGTGCGCCGTCGAAGTGGCCGGCCGTCAGGCTGCTGTACATGCCGGCATCCTTCAGCCACAGCCGGCCGTTGATGGCATCCTTCAGCTGCACCGCCCAGTCGCCGTAGCGCTGCGCCGTGGCGGCATCGCCCTGTTCCCCGGCCAGCTGCGCGGCCAGCGACAGTGCCTTGTAGTGCGCCACGTTGGTCGACAGGGCCTTGGCGGTCGCCATGTGCGCCAGCTGGCCGGGGATCCAGCCCGCATAGCTTTGCTCGCGCCAGTCGAGGAACGATTCCTCGCCGTTGTACAGGCCCGCCGCGGGATCGAACACGGCCACGCGGTCGATCTCGATGGTGTTCCGGAGGGCCTTCAGGGCGATGGGCGCGAACGCCGCCCGTTCCGCCGGCGGCAGCGCCTTCAGCGCCTCGTCGGCGCCGAATGCCCAGGTGACACGGTCGGTGCTGACCGGCCAGCTGCCGCCGCTGCCGGTATCCTGCACGATCTGCAGGCCATCGCCGCTGCCCGGCACGGCGGCCGGCTTCTTCAGTCCGTCGCGGTAGCCGGAGAGCTTGAACTGCAGCGAGTTGCGCACCCGCTGGGGATCGAGCATGCCCAGGCCCAGGCCGGCCGCGTACGACAGGTCGCGGGTCCACACGTAATGCCATTTCTCGCCCGTTTCAAAGCACTCGCAGGGAATCGGCTGGCCGGCGCGCTTGTCATCGACGTTGTAGCTGTCGTCGCGGATGTGGGACACGGCATCCTGCCGCATCTCGGCCATCGCCATCGCGAACAGCGCATCGAATGCCAGGTTGCCGCTGCGCACGCGTGGCAGGTCGGCGCTTTCCGCATAGGTGACGGTTTGCGGATCGCCGTCGCGCAGGGCCATCGTGGTGCGGTGCGTGTAGGTGCGCAGCGGCGCGGTGTCGTCCGGCGTCGTGATGCGGACATTTTCCTGCCGGCCCCAGGAACCGAAGGGGACTTCCTGTTCGGCGCATTGCAGGGGACTGGCGGCCAGCAGGGCCAGGGTGGCGGTGGCGATGGCGGTGCGGTTCATTTCAGCTCCAGGATGATGGCCGTGCGGGCCGGCAGCGCGATGCCGCGGTCGAAATTAAAGGTTTGTCCGGTGATGACGTCGGTACCGGTGGCCACGCCGTCGAGCATTTCGCCGAAGCGGCCGGTGTCGAGCGTGACGGGCTTCGGGTTCTTGTTCAGCGCGAGCATCACCTTGCGCGTGCCGTCGTAGCGGAACAGCACGTAGGTGTCCTGTTCGGGCCCGAAGTGCATTGTGCGGCCGCCGTGGACGACCGTAGCGCCCTTGCGCCAGTTCAGCAGCTTCTTCAGGTAGGCCTGCGCTTCGCGTTGCGCGGCGGTGAGGCCGGCACCAGTGAAGGCGTTCACCCTGTCGCCCGGCCAGCCGCCGGGGAAATCGTGGCGGTACGAGGCGTCGTCGCGGCCCTGCGTGGTGCTGCGCATCAGGATCTCGGTGCCATAGTAGAACTGCGGGATGCGCGGTGCCGTGGCCAGGTAGGCCATCGCCATGCGCCACAGGCCCATGTCTTCATTCAGCACGCTCCAGGTGCGGGGCAGGTCGTGGTTCCCCTCGAACAGCACCAGGTCCTGCGGCGCCGGATACAGGTGGTCCTGGGCCAGCGTTTCATACAGGTCGTTCAGGCTGAACGTGCCGTGGTTGCTGTCGACGCCTTTTTCATCGACCGGGCTGGCCAGCGCGCGGCGCAGCGCATCGTTGAGCGGGAAATCCATCATCGACGGCATGTGCGACAGGTAGCCGTCGTGGTTCTGCTTGCCCTGCTGCCAGCGCGCCACCACCGGCACGCGCGTGCTCCATTCCTCGCCGACCAAATTCAGGTTCGGGTATTCGTCCAGCACGCGGCGCGACCATTCGGTAAGGAAGGCGTTGTTCGAATAGCCGTAGGTATCGATCCGCAGCCCGGACAGTCCGGCATACTCGATCCACCAGATGGTGTTCTGGATCAGGTAGGTGGCCATGAAGGGATTGGCCTGGTTCAGGTCCGGCATGCCGCGCGAAAACCAGCCTTCCGTGAAATTGCGGGCATCGGCGCGGCTGCCGTACGGGTCGCCGTTCGCCACCCGGTGGTGTTTCGTCAGCACCGGCTTGCCGCCGTAGCCGATCCAGTCCGGCATCGGCAAGTCCTTCATCCACCAGTGGCCGGCGCCGATATGGTTCAGCACCACGTCCTGGATCACGCCGATGCCCTTGCCGCGCGCCGCCGCCACGAACGCGCGGAAGTCTTCATTGCCGCCGTAGCGCCGGTCGATGCGGTAGAAGTCGGTGGCCGCGTAGCCATGGTAGGAGTACGCCGGCATGTCGTTTTCAAGCAGCGGCGTGGGCCAGACCTGGGTAAAGCCCATCTCCGCCACATAGCCGAGATGCGCGGCCATGCCGGCCAGGTCGCCGCCGTGGCGGCCACCGCCCGCCGCGCGATTGGCCTTGTCGGCCATCGCCGCGGCGCTGTCGTTCGCCAGGTCGCCGTTGGCGAAACGGTCCGGCATCACCTGGTAGATCGCATCGCGGCCGCCGAAGCCCTGCCGCTCGCGCGAGCCCGGTGCGCGGGGCTGGAGCCGGTAGTCGTACGTGAGGACCGGCGGCGCCTTGTCGCCGGCCTGGCCCGCGGGCCTGAAGGCGATGGCGAAACTGCCCGGCCGCACGTCGCCGGCCAGTTCCAGTTCGATTAACAGGTAATTCGGGCTGGCCACGCGCGTGGTGCCGGCAATGCGCACGCCCGGGTAGTCGATCGCCGGCTGCAGGTCGGCGATGCGCTCGCCGTGCACCATCAATTGCAGGGCGGGGTGGCGCATGCCGGCCCACCACGACATGGGTTCCAGGTGGGCGATGCGATAACTGGCGGGGGTGGCCGATACCGGCAGCGAAACCAGTGTGGCGGCGAACAGCAGCGGCATGGCGCAGGCCGGCGGCAGCAGGGCAGGGTGCATGGGTCTCCTCAGGACTTCGCTGGTGAAGTAGTGGGACTACAGGCTCTTGATCGGCCTGCTCAAAGACAAAACGTGAGCAGAATACTATGATCAAGGGGCTCGCACAACGATCTGCACCGTGGTGGGCTTAGTTTTAATACATCCCGCCCCGGGAAATGGCGCTTTCGTTACATCTTTACAGTGGAAACGCTTGCTCAGCGTCGTATTCTGTAGTTCCACTACAGATCCATTGCCGGGCTTCTGTAGCCACGATACAACGAAACCGCCCAAAAGGCCGTGAATAGGCCTGGGAACAGGCGAAAGCGGCGTAGTTGAATAGAACTTCAATTGACACTCGATCTAGTTTTAATACAAAATTCTTGCAGGACGTCTGATAGAGCGGCCGCAATCCTTGGATTCCCATGTAGTCGAGCTAGTTATTGATCGTGGGAAAAATCGTAAATTAGTGAGGGGACTTCCATGAAATTCTTCGCGCCTGAGCGCAGCACGCGCACGGCCCTGCAACTGAGCCCGGTGGCTACCGGCTGCGCAATCTTCATCGCCGCGCTGGCCGCACCGGCCGTCGCGCAGGAACAAACCACCCCGGCGGCCGAGGCGCCGATCGCCACCGTCACCGTGACCGGCATCCGCCGCGGCATCGAGGACGCCATCTCGGTCAAGAAGGATTCGTCGTCGATCGTCGAAGCCATCTCCGCCGAAGACATCGGCAAGCTGCCGGACGTCTCCATCGCCGAATCGATTGCCCGCCTGCCCGGCCTGGCCGCCCAGCGCGTCGCCGGCCGTGCGCAGGTGATCTCGGTACGCGGCCTGTCGCCGGACTTTTCCACCACGCTGCTGAACGGCCGCGAACAGGTGTCCACCGGCGACAACCGCTCCGTGGAGTTCGACCAGTATCCATCCGAGCTGCTGTCCGGCGTGACGATCTACAAGACCCCGGACGCCGGCCTGATCGGCCAGGGCCTGTCCGGCACGATCGACCTGCAGACCGTGCGGCCGCTGAACTTCGGCAAGCGCACCGTGGCGATGAACGCCCGCGCCGAGCACAATTCGCTGGGCAGCATGGCCAACACGAAGTCGCTGGGCAACCGCTTCTCCATCAGCTACATCGACCAGTTCCTGAACCGCAAGCTGGGCGTGGCGATCGGCTTCGCCCACCTGGAGTCGCCGGTGCTGGCCAACGAGACCGGCATCTACGAACCGTGGAAGACCGATGCGCGCACCGGCCTGCCGGCAGGCACCACCGCCACCGACGGCATCAAGGCGCTGTCCCGCACCGGCTACAACCGCCGCGACGGCCTGATGGGCGTGGTGGAATACCGTCCGAGCAAGCAGTTCACCAGCACGCTGGACTTCTACGCGTCCATCTTCAAGCACGAGGACACGGCCAACCAGTTCGAAGTCAACCTGTCCGGCTGGAATGGCGGCCTGCAGCCGGAGCCGTTCTACTCGAACCTGACGAAGAACGGCAACGCGATCAGCACCGCCGTCGCCAACAACGTCTACCCGCTGGTGCGCGGCATGTTCACCGAGCGCCGCGACGATATCCGCGCGCTGGGCTGGAACAACGAATGGCGCCTGGATGGCGTGAAGCTGGTGGCCGACCTGTCGTGGTCGAAAGCCAAGCGCGATGAACTGGGCCTGGAAAACAACCTGCAACTGGGCGCCGTCAACAACGCGCAGTACCTGGACACCGTGAACCTGGCATTCAAGACGGGCACGTTCCCGAGCATGGCGCCCGGCCGCAACGACTACAGCGATTCGGCCAACCTGTACGTGAAGAACACGATCTACGGCTCCGGCTACGGCAAGGTACCGTACGTGGAAGATGAGCTGAAGAGCGTCAAGCTGGCCGCCAACTTCCAGGCCCCGGCCGCGCTGGAAAACTGGTTCTCCGGCTTCGACGTGGGCGTCAACCACAGCGACCGCTCGAAGGACAAGGACCAGCCGGAAGGCAACATCAACCTGGCCGGCAACCCGACCACCATCGATCCGTCGCTGCTGTACGGCTCCGTCGACCTGGGCTTCGCCGGTGTCGGCAACGTGCCGGCATGGGACGTGCCGGCCGTCGTCGCGCGCTACATGACGTTCAACCCGACCGCGGGCAGCGGCGCCATCCTGATCAAGAACTGGTCGGTGCGCGAGAAGATCTCGACCGCCTACGCCAAGGCCAACATCGAACACGAGTTCGGCGACATCTCGCTGCGCGGTAACTTCGGCGTGCAGGTGCAGCACACCAAGCAGTTCTCCGATTCGAAGTACTTCAACGGTGCGCTGGCCGGCGACCAGCAGGTGCAGCCGATCCACGACGGCAAGTCGTACAACGACTGGCTGCCGAGCATGAACCTGAACTTCGGCCTGCCGAACGACCAGACCGTGCGCGTGGCGATGGCCAAGCAGATCGCCCGCCCGCGCGTGGACCAGCTGCGCGCCGCGCTGGACTTCGGCGTGTCGGACACCACGTTCAAGCCGGGTGCCTCGGGCGGCAACGCGCAGCTCGATCCGTGGCGCGCCAAGGCATTCGACCTGTCGTATGAAAAATACTTCGGCAAGAAGGCCTACGTGGCCGCCGCCTTCTTCTTCAAGAAGCTCGACACGTACATCTTCACGCAAACGAAGACCTACGACTTCTCGGCGTTCGTGCCAGGTACCAAGGCCAACACCGTGTTCGGCGACTACAAGGCGCCATACAACGGCAACGGCGGCGTGATGCGCGGCATCGAGCTGTCCGGCTCCCTGCCGCTGAACATGCTGACCCCGGTGCTCGACGGCTTCGGCATCGTGGCTTCCGGTACCTACACGGACAGCAATATCGCGATCCAGGAACCGGATGGCTCGATCGGCCAGAACATCCCGCTGCCGGGCCTGTCCAAGCGCGTGACGAACCTGACCGTGTACTACGAGAAGAACGGCTTCGAGACCCGCCTGAGCCAGCGCAAGCGTTCCGACTTCGTGGGCGAGATCGGCAACTTCGCCGCCGAACGTTCGCTGCGCTACGTGGTGGGCGAGAGCATCCTGGACTTCCAGATCGGCTACACGTTCCAGAACGGCCCGCTGAAGGACATGGGCATCGTGCTGCAGGCGAACAACCTGCGCAACGCCGCCTACGAAACCTACAACGGTTCGAAGAACCAGCAGCTGGAATACCAGAAGTACGGCCGCACCTTGCTGCTGGGCGTGAATTACAAGTTCTGACGCTACAAGTTCTGATCGCGCTTCCAGCCGGAATGCAAAAAGCCCCGTCGCGCAAGCGGCGGGGCTTTTTCGTTGGCAGAAAACCGTTGACAGGCTCTAATGCCGTTTGGTTAAGCGTTACCCGACGCTTTGAAAACGCATGCATTCACCCCAACAGCGAAGGGCCGGGGTCAGACCCGCCGGGTCTGACCCCCGAATCTGCACTTGGGGTGAGCTTATATGAGCGGCATTAGTGACAGGCTCCGATTTTCGGGAAACGTTTCAAAAGAATTCGAGCCTGTCACCGGTTTTCGGTCACCAGAGATAGCGCGCCGTCAGCATCACCGTGCGCCGCTGCCCGTAGAAGCAGTCGCCGCGCGCGAGGCAGGTGGTGATCTGCACCTTGTCGGCCAGGTTGACGGCGTTCAGGGTAAAGCGCCATGGGCCCGCCTGGTAGCCGAGCATGGCGTCGACCAGCGTGGCCGACGGCGTTTGCAGCGAATCGGTGCCATCCCACGAGGTGCCGAGGTAGCGCACGCCGGCGCCGGCCGTGAAGCCATCGACGCCGCCGACCGAGAAGCCGCGCGACAGCCAGGCCGACACGTTGTGCTTCGGGATGCCGGATACGCGCTTGCCCAGGTCGGCGCCATTGCTGCGCGACACCCGCGCGTCAGTGTAGGTGTACGCGGCGGTCCAGTCCCAGCCGCGCACGCCCCCGGCGGTTTCCAGCTCGGCGCCACGCACCTTCACTTCGCCCAGCTGCAGGCTGTTCTGCGGATTGGCCGGATCGGTGGTCTTGCGGTTCTGGTCGCGCAACTGGTACAGCGCCAGCGAGGCGGTGACCGCGGCGGCCGGCTGCCACTTGATGCCCGCTTCCCACTGCTTGCCGCGCTGCGGCTTGAACGGCTCGCCGTACACATCGACGCCGCCCAGCGGCAGGAACGATTCGGCGTAGCTGACGTAGGGAGACAGGCCGCCGTCGGCCAGGTACAGCAGGCCCACGCGTTTCGTGTTGGCCTTGTCGTCGGTGCGGGAAGCGGGGCGCCCTTCGATGTCGTTCTCGGCGTGGTCGCGGCGCCAGCCCAGCACGCCGACCCAGCGCTCATCGAACTTGGCCTGTTCCTGCACGTAGAAGCCTTTCTGGTGCAGCACCGCGGTCGGTTGATGCGCCAGCGATGCGGGCGGCGTGAAGCTGCCGTACACGGGATTGTAGACATCGAGCGCCGCCGCGATGCCGCGCCCGGTGGCCTGCCGCGTCTCGGCGCGCTGCACGTCGAAGCCGGCCAGGAAGGTGTGCTGCCAGCGGCCGGTGGCGAACTTCGCTTCCAGCTGCGTATCGAACAGCAGCGTGTCCAGCGCGTTGGCCTGCTGGATCAGGTCGCGCTCGATCGTGCGGTTGTCGGCGTTGAACACGGGGCGGCCGGGCCGCCCGCGCGACGGGATGGCCGTGAAGCTGGTGTAGGCGCTGCGGTAGTCGACTTCGGAATTGCTCTTGCGCGCATTCTGGCGCAGCACCACGCTGTCGCTGAAGTGGTGGCTGAACTGCCAGCCGAACGAGGTCTGGTCCGTCTTGTAGGCATCCCAGCCCGGTTCGCCGGTGAAGGTATCGGTGGGGATCTGGCCGTACTGCGACGGCAGCAGCGTGCCCTGCCACGGGAAGAAGCCGATCAGCGAGCCGCTTTCATCCTGCTGGCGCAGCGCGTGCAGCGTCAGCGACGTATCGGCGCCGGGCGCCCATGTCAGCGACGGCATGAATACCTTGCGGTCGTCCGCCACGTGGTTCACCTGCGAGCCGCTGTCGCGGCCGATCGCCACCACGCGCACGCGCCAGTGGCCGGCATCGTCGAGCACTTCATTGACATCGACGGCCACCTGCTTGCGGTCATGGCTGCCGGCCTGCACCTGCACTTCGCGCCGCCGTTCCGCCAGCGGCTTCTTCGTCACGTAGTTGACCACGCCGCCCACGCTGCCCTGGCCGTACAGCACCGACGACGGGCCGCGCAAGACTTCCACCCGTTCGAGCATGAACGGATCGGGGCGCGTGGTGTTGTAGAAGCCGAAGTTGTACTGCAGGCCGTCGACCAGCGAGGTCGGCGAACCGCCGCGCGAGGTGATGCTGTCGCCGCGGCTGTCGAACGATACCGAGACCAGGCCGGCCGTGTAGTTCAGCGTCTGGCGCAGCGTTTGCGCGCCCTGCAGCTGCAGGCGCTCGGCCGGGATCACGGAAATCGATTGCGGCGTTTCGATCAGCGGCGTGTCGGTCTTCGTCGCCGAACCGCTGCGCCGGGCCACGAACTCGTCTTCGGGCTTGCTGCCTTCGATCTTCACCACCGCGACCGGGGCGGCATCGGCTTCCGCCGGCGCGTCGGCAGCCGGGCCGGCCGCGTGGGCGGGTGCCCAGGCGCACAGCAGCGCGAGCGCCAGCGGATGAAATGTGGGATGCGATGTAAATCGGCCGGCACGTGCCGGCTGGGAGAACTGCGCCATGAAACCCTTCCTGAATGGGCACCAGGTGGACACCTGGAGGAAGCGGGCTGGCGGCGGCTGGCTGCTTAATAGTTGAGTAGAATCGTCAAGTATAACGTGGGGGTGTCAAATGGACAAGGCCCGGCAAGCCGGGCCTGTCGCACCAAACACCTGGTCAGGGCTTCATCCGCACTGCATTGAAGAACCAGCCATCCCAGAAGATCAGCAGTGTGTCCGCATTCTTGATGAATACCGTCGTGCAGTTCAACTTCACGGCAGTGACAGGATTGGCGAGGCCCAGGTTCCCAGCGTTGGCGTGGAATTGCCGTCGCAGGAAGAGACGGGGTTCCACGCTTTCCGCTTCGAATGCCGACGGCCCGCACGCGTGAGTGCCGAATTGAACGTTGTCCGGGCCGATCACCATGATCTTGTTGACCATGCTCCTGGCTTCGCGCTCGTCGAGAGACGCAATGTCGGCACCATCCACTGCTGCGGTTACGCGCCACTTTCCGGTGACGGTACGTTCATCCGCGTCCACACCGTATGCCTGCGTCGAAGCGAAGGCCAGGACTGCTGCGGCAAGCAGGCGGAACGCGGCAGGGGCGTGGCGTTCGCCGATGAGATTCGAGAAAGACATGGGAGTGCCCATGATCGGTCTCCAGTGCAGTGGGAGAGTCAATCTAGCATCGCGTTTCCTGCGTTCGTTGATGCAGCACAGAAATTTCCCGTCGCTCGACTGCGGAACATGCCCGCTGGCCGTGATCGACCGAACCGTCGATCACGGCTGGTCGATGGCGCGACTGGCGGCGCACGCATGCCACTGGACGCCTACCCCTTCTGCTGCGCCGCCAGCAGCCGGTTCTGCTCGTCGAGCCAGGCCTTCAGCGGCGCGAAGTATTCGAGCAGGGCGCCGCCGTCGATGCGGTCTTCGCCGCTGATGGCCTTCAGCGCTTCCGGCCACGGCTTGCTGGTGCCCAGTTCCAGCATGGCCCGCAGCTTCTTGCCGGCCTTCTCGTTGCCGTGGATCGAGCACGCGTGCAGCGGGCCCTCGTGGCCCGCTTCGCGGCACAGCGCCCGGTGGAACTGGAACTGCAGCAGATTGGCCAGGAAGTAGCG
The DNA here is from genome assembly GCF_027856995.1 of Pseudoduganella sp. SL102. Lineage (NCBI taxonomy): Bacteria > Pseudomonadati > Pseudomonadota > Betaproteobacteria > Burkholderiales > Oxalobacteraceae > Pseudoduganella > Pseudoduganella sp. SL102. Next base: position 6,456,501 of record NZ_CP115554.1, on the reverse strand, counting down.
GGCGTAGGGCACGTCGGCCGGCACGTGGTACTTGGCGCCGGCGTCGAAGCCGCCGGCCTGCGGCGGCAGCGGGCGGCCGATGCCCATGTACTGCTCGCGCAGCTGCCACCAGCTGCGGTCGTAGTCGGCCGGCTGCGTCGCGCCGGCGTAGACATCCCAGCGCCAGCGGTCCACCATGTAGGCCCACGGCAGCACGGCCACCTTCGACAGCGCGCGGCGCAGCAGGTCGCCGATCTGCGCCTTCGGGTCCGGGTCTTCGTCCATCAGGCCGATCCGCTTCAGGTAGGCGGGCGTGATCGACAGCGCCACGGTGTCGCCGATCGCTTCATGGAAACCGTCGTTGGCGCCATTGCGGAACAGCACCGGCTGGTCCCGGTAGGCGAGGAAGTAGTAGACGTGGCCCAGCTCGTGGTGGATCACGGCGAAGTCCTCGGCCGTGGGATTGATGCACATCTTGATGCGCACGTCGTCCTGCCCGTCGATGGTCCATGCGGAAGCGTGGCATACCACCTCGCGGTCGCGCGGTTTCGCCAGCAGCGAGCGTTCCCAGAAAGTGGCCGGCAGCTTCGGCATGCCCAGCGAGGTGTAGAAGCGCTCGGCATACTCCGTCATCTGCTTCGGCGTGGTCTTGCGCTTCTCCAGCACCTTGGTCAGGTCGAAGCCGCTGGCGCCGGATGCGGGCTGGAGCAGCGGGTAGATGTTGTCCCAGGTCTGGCTCCACATGTTGCCGAACAGGTGCGCCGGAATCGGGCCGGTCAGCGGCACCACCTTCGGGCCGTACGCGGCGCGCAGCTTGTAGCGGGTGTACTCATGCAGCGCTTCGTACAGCGGCTTCACCTGCAGCCACAGGCGCTCCATCTCGAAGGCGAATTCCTCGGGCGGCATGTCGTAGCCGGAACGCCACAGCGCACCGGTATCCGCGTAACCCATTTCGCGGGCACCCTTGTTCGACAGCTGCACGAAGTCGGCGTAGCGGTCCCTGTAAGCGGGCGACTGCGCATGCCAGCCGGACCACGCATCGAGCAGCCTGGCGGGATCGCGGCTGGTGGCCAGGATCTTTTCCAGTTCGCCCAGCGGCATGCACGGGCGGCCATCGGTGGGGCAGTACTTCGCCTTGCCGTAGGCGCCGCTCAGCGCCGCGCGCGCGGCCGCGTAGGCGGCGCGTTCCTTCGGATCGGACAGCATCAGCGTCAGCTGCAGCAGCTTGAGCTTGCGCGCATCGCTGTTGCTGAGCGAACGCGCCAGGCCCGGGTGGTTGTAGCGGCGCGCCGCCAGCGCGGCCTGGCCGGCCGCATCCAGCTGCAGTTCGCCGAAGTAGGCGGCGATGGCTTCGGTGTCGTCGGTAATGAAGTTCGCGCCCACCCAGTCGGCGCGGGCCTGCTCGGCATTGAGCCTGTCGAACTTCGCCTCGGTCTGCGCCAGGAAGCGCTTGGCGTCGGCCAGCGTGGGACCGGCGGATGCCCTGGCCGCGGGCCTTGCCTTGACGGCGGTGCTGGCCGCGCCTTTCGCCTGCGCCTTCTTCTCCGGCTTGCCGTGCGCCGTGCCCGCGCCCAGCGCGAACAGGATGACTGCGGGCGCCAGCGCCTGCACCAGCGGCTTCGTGTCCATCGTTCCTCCGATCCGTGAATGAAGCACCCAATATAGCGCACGCGGGCTTGTTTTCATGTCGCTGTTTTGTCATGCTCTCGGCTCTTCTCCAACTCCCATCGGCCCCCATGAAAATCATCACGACCGCTGCGCTCGCACTTACCTTCGCCAGTCAATTCGCCGTTGCGCAGAACGCCGCGCGGCACGTGGAAAACTGGAGCGAGAAAGATGGCGTGCTGCACATCGCCACCAACGACGGCAGCTACCGGATCAGGGCATATTCGGCGGCGATCGTCGAGACCACTTTCATCCCGAACGGCGAACGGTTCGATGCGCGCTCGCACGCCGTGGTGCTGCCGCCGGCGGGCGTGCCGGCAACGGTGAAGGAGGCCGATGGCCGCATCCAGTATGCGACGGCGGGCATCACGGTCACCATCGAGCGCCGGCCGCTGCGCATCGCCTACAGCTACAAGGGCCAGCCGCTGGTGGCGGAGAAGCTGGGCTACACCAAGAAGAACGGCGCCGACGCGCTGGAGTTCGCGCTCGATGCCGACGAGGCGCTGTACGGCGCCGGCGCGCGCGCCGTGGGCATGAACCGCCGCGGCAACCGCTTCCAGCTGTACAACAAGGCGCACTATGGCTACGGCAACCGCTCGGAACTGCTGAACTTCACGATTCCCGTGGCGCTGTCGTCGAAGAAGTACGCGCTGCACTTCGATAACCCGCAGGCCGGCTGGCTCGATTTCGACAGCCGCCGGGATGGCACGCTGACCTACGAGACGATCGGCGGCCGCAAGACTTACCAGGTGGTCGCCGGCGACGACTGGGCCGGGGTGATGGCCGGCTATACCAGCCTGACGGGGCGCCAGCCGCTGCCGCCGCGCTGGGCCTTCGGCAATTTCGCCAGCCGCTTCGGCTACCACGACGAGAAGGAGGTGCGCGCCGTGGTCGACCGCTTCATCGACGAGAAGATTCCCCTCGACGCGGTGGTGCTGGACCTGTACTGGTTCGGCAAGGAAGTCCAGGGCACGATGGGTAACCTGGCGTGGGACAAGGAGCATTTCCCCGACCCCCGGCGCATGCTGCGCGACCTGAAGGCGAAGGGAGTGAACACGGTGGTGATCACCGAGCCGTTCGTGCTGACGACATCGGGCCGCTGGCAGGAAGCGGTGGATGCGAAGGCGCTGGCCACCACGAAGGAAGGCAAACCCTATACGTACGATTTCTTCTTCGGGAACACCGGCCTGGTCGACATCTTCAGCCCGCAGGGCAAGGACTGGTTCTGGAAGATCTACAAGGGCTTGAAGGAGCAGGGCGTGGCCGGCTGGTGGGGCGACCTCGGCGAACCGGAGCTGCACCCGGCGCCCCTGCAGCATGCCACCGGCTCGGCGGACCAGGTGCACAATATCTATGGCCACGACTGGGCGCGGCTGATCGCCGAGGGCTATGCGAAGGACTTCCCGGAGGAGCGCCCGTTCATCCTGATGCGGGCCGGCTATTCGGGCTCGCAGCGCTTCGGCATGATTCCCTGGTCGGGCGACGTGTCGCGCAGCTGGGGCGGACTGCAGTCGCAGATGGAGATCGCCCTGCAGATGGGCATGCAGGGCCTGGGCTACATGCACTCGGACCTGGGCGGCTTCGCCGGTCCGGTGCTGGACGACGAGCTGTACGTGCGCTGGCTGCAGTACGGCGTGTTCCAGCCCGTGTTCCGGCCGCACGCGCAGGAAGAGGTGCCGGCAGAACCGGTGTACCGCGCGCCGCGTGCCAAACAGCTGGCGGCCGAGGCGATCCGGCTGCGCTATGCGCTGCTGCCGTACCACTACACGATGGCGTTCGAGAACAGCACCACCGGCATGCCGCTGATGCGCCCCGTGCTGTTCGAAGATACGCTGAACGACGCGGGCACGCTCGCTTCGACCTACCTGTGGGGCGGCAGCTTCCTGGTCGCGCCGGTGACCGAGCCGGGCGCGCAGCGCAAGGAAGTGTATTTCCCGACCAAGGGCAGTACGTGGTTCGATTTCCATACGGGTGAGCGCCACCGTGGCGGCATCCTCGAAACGGTGCCCGTGACGGCGGAACGCATTCCCGTCTACGTGCGCGCAGGGGCATTCGTGCCGATGGCGCCGGTGGTGCAGTCGACCCGCGACTACAGCGGCCGCAGCATCGACCTGCACTACTGGCACGACGCGGCGGTGACGGCATCCACCGGCATGCTGTACGACGACGATGGCGCGACCGCCGATGCCTACCGCAAGGGCAAGTACGAGATCGCCCGCTTCAGCGCCGCCGTGCAGGCCGGCTCGCTCGATATCGGCATCGCCACCGAGGCTGGCAGCGCCGCGGCGCCGGTAGTGCGCGCTTACACGCTGCACGTGCACGGCATCGCCAAACCAAAGCGCGTGCTGCTCGACGGGCGCGCGCTGGCATTCACGTGGGATGCGAAGACGCGGGTGGCGAAGGCCGTGCTGCCGGCCCGCGCGAAGCTGGCGGCCAAGGTCTCGGTACAGCTGTAAAGCCACCGAACCAGCAAAAAATGGGGACGGACCCTGTTTTTGAGGAAATTTCTCAGAAAACAGGGTCCGTCCCTAATTTTTCTGTTGTTTGACTACAAAAGCACTGGAATTCGGCACTTTCACCCGCCGTTCCTCCATTGACGGGGTTTTCCGGTCATGTTATTTTGCTACAAATAGGATAGCGCATAACATCGGAGACCCTGGATGCAACCTTCTTCCACCAAGCCCCGGCTGTCGTTCTGGCAGCTATGGAACATGAGCTTCGGCTTTTTCGGCATCCAGTTCGGCTTCGCGCTGCAGAATGCCAATACCAGCCGGATCTTTTCCACGCTGGGCGCGAACCCCGATGAACTGCCGCTGCTCTGGCTGGCGGCGCCGGCCACCGGCCTGCTGGTGCAGCCCATCATCGGCTACCTGTCCGACAATACCTGGCACCCGAAATGGGGGCGACGCAGGCCGTTCTTCTTCCTGGGCGCCGTGTTCGCGTCGCTGGCGCTGTTCCTGATGCCGAATTCGCAGGCGCTGTGGATGGCGGCCATCGTGCTGTGGATGATGGATGCGGCGATCAACGTATCGATGGAGCCGTTCCGCGCCTTCGTCGGCGACAAGCTCGATGCGTCACAGCAGACCGCCGGCTTCGCGATGCAGACGTTCTTCATCGGCTGCGGCGCTGTCATCGCCTCGCTGCTGCCCACCATCTTCACCGACTACCTCGGCGTCAGCAACGTGGCCCCCGCCGGCGCCATTCCGGATTCGGTCCGCTATGCGTTCTACGCCGGCGGCACGGTGTACCTGCTGGCCGTGCTGTGGACCGTGTTCACGGCCGACGAGCTGCCGCCCGAGGACATGGAAGAGTTCCAGCGCGAGCGCAGTGCGGCCAAGGGCCTGGGCCATGCGCTGGCCGAGATCCTCGGCGGCTTCGGCCGCATGCCGAAGACCATGGTGCAGCTGGCGTACGTGTCGTTCTTCACGTGGGTCGGCCTGTACACGATGTGGATCTACACCACCGCCTCGGTGGCCGAGAACGTGTTCGGCACCACCGATGCCGGCTCGGCCGCCTACCAGGCCGCCGGCAACTGGGTCGGCATCATGTTCGCCGTGTACTCGGGTGTCGCCGCGCTGGCCGCGTTCATCCTGCCGGTGCTGGCCCGCCTCACCAGCCGCAAGGCGGTGCACATGGCCTGCCTCGCCATCGGCGGCGTGTCGCTGGCCAGCGTGTTCCAGATCCACGACAAGCAGATGCTGATGCTGCCGATGATCGGCGTGGGCCTGGCCTGGGCCAGCATCCTGACGATGCCGTACGCGATCCTGGCCGGCTCGCTGCCGGCCAAGCGGATGGGCTACTACATGGGCCTCTTCAATTTCTTCGTGGTGATCCCGCAGATCATCGCCGGTGTCGTGCTGGGGTTCGTGATCCGCCACATGTTCGATGGCCATGCGGCCAAGACGCTGGTGCTGGGCGGCGCCTCATTGCTGGTGGCCGCCGTGCTGACCGTGTTCGTGACCGATAACGTGCGGCGCCAGAAGTAAGGGTCGACCTGCAGGCGCCAGCCTGCGGGCGTCCACCTGTGGGCGTCAACCTGAAAACGGTGCGATCGGCCATGAGCCGCGCGCCATTGCGCACTGGATCGCGGTAGGCTGGGATGTTAATCTTCAGGTAACACCACAGCGGAGCAAACATGGCAATTCAGACGATTCAAACCACGCCCGTCGCCGGCCAGCGGCCGGGCACTTCCGGCCTGCGCAAGAAGGTCGGCGTATTCCAGCAAGCGCATTATCTCGAGAACTTCGTGCAGTGCGTATTCGATACGCTCGGCGACCTGGCCGGCAAGACGCTGGTGCTCGGCGGCGATGGCCGCTTCCACAATCGCGCGGCGATCCAGACCATCCTCAAGATGGCCGCGGCCAACGGCGTGGCGCGCGTGCTGGTAGGGCGCGGCGGCATCCTGTCCACGCCGGCGGTGTCGTGCGTCATTCGCAAGTACGAGGCGATGGGCGGCATCATCCTGTCGGCCAGCCACAATCCCGGCGGGCCGGATGGCGACTTCGGCATCAAGTACGACATCGGCAATGGCGGCCCGGCACCGGAAGCGGTGACCGATGCGATCTACCAGCGCACCACCACGATCGCCTCGTACCGCATCAGCGACGCGCCCGACCTGGACATCGACCACGGCGGCCGTTCCTACCTGGAGCAGATGCAGGTCGAAGTGATCGACCCGGTCGACGACTACGCGGAGCTGATGGAACAGCTGTTCGATTTCGACGCGATCCGCAAGCTGTTCGCCAGCGGCTTCACGATGCGCTTCGATGCGATGCATGCGGTGGGAGGCCCCTATGCCAAGGCCATCATCGAAGGCCGCCTGGGCGCGCCCGAAGGTACCGTGATCAACTGCGTGCCGCGCGAGGATTTCGGCGGCGGGCACCCGGACCCCAATCCCGTCAACGCGGCGGAACTGATCGAGCTGATGGCGCGCGACGATGCGCCCGATTTCGGCGCCGCCTCCGATGGCGACGCGGACCGCAACATGATCGTCGGCCGCAAGTTCGACGTCACGCCATCCGATTCGCTGGCGATCCTGGCGGCCAATGCGCAGGTGGCGCCCGGCTACCGCGGCGGCATCGCCGGCATCGCCCGATCGATGCCTACCTCGAGCGCGGCGGACCGCGTGGCCGCGGCGCTGGGTATCCCCTGCTATGAAACGCCGACCGGCTGGAAGTACTTCGGCACGCTGCTGGACGCCGGCCTGGCCACGCTGTGCGGCGAGGAAAGCTACGGTACCGGCTCGAACCACGTGCGCGAGAAGGATGGCGTGTGGGCCGTGCTGTTCTGGCTGAACCTGCTGGCCGTGAAGGGCCAGTCCGTGCAGCAGATCGTCGAGGAACACTGGCAGCGCTTCGGCCGCAACTATTATTCGCGCCATGACTACGAAGGCATCGACGCGCACGCCGCCAAGGTGCTGATGGACGACCTGCGCGTGAAGCTGGCGGCCCTGAAGGGCGTGGAGATGAACCACTACACGGTCGATTTCGCCGACGATTTCGAGTACACCGATCCGGTCGACGGCGCGAAAGCCACGCAGCAGGGTATCCGCATCGTGATGACGGACGGCTCGCGCATCGTCTACCGGCTGTCGGGCACGGGTACCGAAGGGGCCACGCTGCGCGTCTACCTGGAGCGCTACGAGGCCGATCCCGAGCAGCACCACATTCCCACCCAGCAGGCCCTGGCGGCGCTGATCGCCATCGCCGACAGCGTGGCCAGCATCGCCTACAACACGGGGCGCAGCAATCCTACCGTGATCACTTAACCCACCCTCGAAAGGTCGCATGAAGCTCACATCCATCGCATTGTCCATCCTGTTGGCCGCCTCCGGCACGTCCGCACTGGCGGCGCCGCCAAAACCAATGCCGTTCATGTGGGAGAACGCGACCGTCTACTTCCTGCTCACCGACCGCTTCGCCAACGGCGACCGGTCGAACGACCTGGCATACGGCCGCAAGGCCGATGCCGCGCCGCTGCGGGGCTACCTGGGCGGCGACCTGAAAGGCTTGACCGCCAAGGTCAAGGAAGGGTATTTCGACAGCCTCGGCGTCAATGCGATCTGGCTCACGCCGCCGGTGGAGCAGATCCATGCCGGCACCGATGAAGGTACCGGCAAGTCCTACGGCTTCCATGGCTACTGGGCGAGCGACTTCACCGCCATCGACGCCAACCTGGGCACCGAGCAGGACTTCCGCGACTTCGTCGACGCGGCCCATGCGCGCGGCATCCGCGTGCTGCTCGACGTGGTGATGAACCACACCGGCCCGGTCACGGAGGCCGATCCCGTGTGGCCGGCGGACTGGGTGCGCACGTCGCCCACCTGCGCCCACAAGGACGCGCCGACCACCATCTCGTGCACGCTGGTGGCGAACCTGCCGGACGTGCGCACCGAAAGCGATACGCCGGTGGCGCTGCCGCCGGCGCTGGCCGAGAAATGGAAGAAGGAAGGGCGCTACGAGCGCGAGGTGAAGGAGCTCGATGACTTCTTCGCGCGCACCGGCTACCCGCGCGCGCCGCGCTATTACCTGATGAAGTGGCACGCCGACTGGGTCCGCAAGTACGGCCTGGACGGCTACCGTGCCGACACCGTCAAGCATACCGAAGCGGGCGTGTGGAAAGAGCTGCGCACGGTGACGGAAGCGGCGCACGATGAATGGAAGAAGGCCAATCCCGGCAAGGTGCTGGGCGACGGCAAGTTCTTCACCGTGGCCGAGGTGTACAACTATTCGATCGGTCACGGCCGCGAGTTCGACATGGGCGGCGGTGTCAGGACCGACTTCTACGCCAACGGCTTCGACAGCCTGATCAACTTCAGCCTGCCGAACGATGCCAAGGGCGGCTACGAAAGCGTGTTCGCGAAGTTCGATGCGCAGCTGCGCGGCCCGCTGCGGGGCAAGTCGGTACTGAACTATCTCGATTCGCACGACGATGGCAACCCGTTCGACGCGGCGCGCGCGAAACCGTTCGAATCGGCCAGCAAGCTGCTGCTGGCGCCGGGCGCCGCGCAGATCTACTACGGCGACGAGACCGCGCGCCGGCTCGACATCGCCGAAGCCGTCGGCGACGCGAAACTGCGCTCGATGATGAACTGGGACGATTTGTCGAACAACGCGCAGCGCGAAGGCTACCGTGTCGCCGACGTGCGCGCGCACTGGGCGAAGCTGGGGCAGTTCCGGCGCGCCCACGTGTCGATCGGCGCCGGTGCGCATGCCAGGCTGGCCGACGCGCCCTATACCTTCTCGCGCACCTATGCCGGCACCGGCATGAGCGACAAGGTCGTGGTGGCGCTGGACGTCCCGGTCGGCAAGCCCGTCGCGATCAAGGTCGGCGGCATCTTCGCCAACGGCAGCAAGGTACGCGACGCCTATGCCGGCGTCACCTACACCGTCACCAACGGCACCGTGCGCACCGGCGGCAAGTTCAGCACCGTACTGCTCGAAGCCGCCCGCTGAATAATTTCCTGAAAGCGGGGTCTGAGGTGTACCGGGTTTCGTGGACATCCTAAACAAGAGACAATACGTCTCAGAGGAATCTATGACAACCAAGCCAGAAAAATCCCCATCTGAAGATGCTGCCGCCGAACGGCAGCGTCGTTCTGTTTACACCAAACAATTCAAGCTTGCCGCTGTTGCTCGTCTTAACGATGGCAAACAGACGGCGGAAGCGCTGGCACTGGAGCTGGGCGTCAGGCGCAATCAGCTCTATAAATGGGCCAAGGCCCTAGAGCAAAAGGGGCCGGAGGCCAGCTTCAGTTCGCGAGGGCGTAAGCCGGCGAGTGAAGAAAGTGAGATCGTGCAATTAAAGCATCAGTTGGCTCGCGCCCAGGAGGAGCTGGCCATCCTAAAAAAGTTCGACGCGTACTTGAAGCGACAGAAGCAGTGAAGTACGCCGCCATTGAAGAACTCCGCAATCACTTCCCTGTGAAAGCGCTGTGCCGCGTGCTGGAGATTAGTCGCAGCGGCTTTTATGCCTGGCGCCGCCGGCCACCTAGCCGACGTAGCCAGGAGGATCTCTCACTACGTGAGAAAATTCGGTGCCTGCACGACTCGAGTCACCAGGCTTTGGGAGCGGTGAAGACGTGGCACCAACTGAACAGCGATGGCGTAGAGTGTGGCAAGCATCGCGTTGCGCGATTACGCAAACTTGAGGGCATTGAGGCACTGCGCAAGGCAAAGTTTCGCGTCATGCGTGCCCATCAGCACACAGAGCCACCGGCCCCTAACTTGCTCGACCGAGTTTTCACCGTGCCCTTACCGAACAAGGCATGGGTCAGTGACATCACTACCATCCACACCCGCGAAGGCTGGCTACATCTGGCCATTGTTCTTGACCTGTTTGCTCGCCGGATCGTTGGCTGGGCCATGAGCCCTCGTCAAGATGCAATGCTGCCGATTGCCGCGCTCCAGATGGCGATCGTGCAGCGCCGGCCGGCACCAGGACTAATATGCCATACCGATCAAGGCTCAGTTTATGGCTCAAAGGAGTATCGGAACGTGCTCGAGACGAACGACTTAATCCCAAGTATGAGCCGACGTGGAAACTGTCATGACAACGCTGTGGCGGAGAGCTTTTTCTCCACAGTGAAGAACGAAAAAACCCGCCACATCATCTTTACGACACGGGCCGAAGCGATCACTCAAATATCCGACTACATCGAGCTGTACTACAATCTGCGGCGGCCCCATCAAACGCTGGGGTACCGCAGCCCGATCGAAATCGAAAAACAGCATCAGATGCTTAATTGAAGCGTCTACGTAACCCGGGACATCTCAGTCTGACCCCGGTTTCAGGCAACTCTTTTGTTGTAAATAACATGGGGACTGTCCCTCCCAGGGGGACTGTCCCCGATTTTTTTTGCGGGCGTTGGGCACCTGATGGCCGATGTTGGGTGCTTTTGGCAATGGCGCCACACTTTTGTTGTAAGAAGCGTGGGGAGTGTCCCTCTCAGGGGGACTGTCCCCAAGTCCTTGGTAACGGTTCTTGTGGCTTTTATTCCACGAAGACGACAGCGGTGCGTGGCGGGATGGTGAACCGGCCGGTGGCGGGGTCGTAGCGGGCTTCGCCGGCGCGCCGGTCGGCGGCGTCGGGGGCGGTATGGACGGGGTGCAGCTTCCAGCTGCGGCCGGCTTCCTGCGGCACGTCGATCGACCGGGCCACCTTGTCGACGTTCAGCAGGTACAGCACGGCCTGGAAGCCGGCACCGTCGTAGCCGGCGCCATCGAGCCTGCCGGCGATCACGGTCGGCACCTGGGCCGGGCCGGTATTGTAGAAGCGCAGCCGCTGCGTGACGTCGGCCGCGGTGCGCAGCCGGAACAGCGTGCTGCTGGCGCGGATCTTCAGCAGGTCGCGGAACGCGTCGCGCGTGAAGGCGATGTCGGCGGGTGCCGGCTTGAATGCGGGATTGGCCAGCAGCGGCTGGAACAGCGGGTAGTCCTTGCCGTTGTCGGCGGCCGGCGGCAGACCGGTGCCGAAATAATTGTCGCGGTAGGTCCAGTCCAGCCGGTTGAACCAGTCGCCCGATTCGAAGCTGTTGCGGTCCAGCGACTTGGAGCGCAGGATGTCGAAGCCCGCGTGGAAGTACGCCACGCCCTGGCTGAAGGCATTGATCGCACCCGCCAGCACCTGCACGCGGGCGCGATCAGAGGTGGAGGTCGATGCCGGCAGGCGCAGCACGTTCAGGTCGTACAGCGTCTGGTTGTCGTGGTTCTCCACGTAGTTGACCACTTCGCCCGGTTCGCTCGCATAGCCGGCCGGCTGGCCGCCGTAGTCGATGCGCTGCAGTTCGCGGACTTCGCCCGTGTGCGTCTGCAGCGGGTAGCCGCGCAGGGTACCGGCCAGGCCCACCCTGACCAGGTCCGCGGCCTTCAGCAACTCGGCGGGGGCATGTTCCGCGGCGCCGTTCGGATCGTACACCAGGCCGTTCACATACCCCTGGCGCGCCAGCATGTCGTGCCCCGCGTCGCCGGCACCGCCGCCGCGCACCGCATCGCGGCCACGGTCGCTGAAGGTGCCGATGCCGCTGCCGTTCAGCGACAGTTGCGATGCCTGCACGAAGCGCCTGCCATCGGCCACTTCGCCGAAATTCCACCCTTCGCCGATCAGGTTCACGTGCCGGCCCGCCGCGGCGTTCACGCGCCGCTGCAGCGTTTCCATCACACTGCGCGGCTGGTGGCCCATCAGGTCGAAACGGAAAGAATCGATGTGGTAAGCCCGCGTCCACAGCACGCTCGAGTCGACCATCAGCTTGCCCATCATGCGGTGCTCGGTCGCCGTGTTCTCGCAGCAGGTCGAGCGCTCGATCGCGCCTTTCGCGTCGAGGCGGTGATAGTAGCCGGGCACCACGCGGTCCAGCACCGACTTCTCGTCCTGGCCGGCGGTATAGGTGTGGTTGTAGACAACGTCCATGCCCACGCGCAGGCCGGCGCGGTGCAGCGCCTGCACCATTTGCCGGAACTCGACGATGCGGCGCGCGCCATCGGCCGGATCGGTGCTGTAGCTGCCTTCCGGCGCGCTGTAGTGATACGGGTCGTAGCCCCAGTTGTAGCAGTCCGCCAGCTTGCTGGCGCCGATCAGCTTTTGCTGGGCGTCGCTGTCCGGCGCGCCGGTCGGCGCCGGCGCGACGCAAGCCTTCTCGGGAATGCTGCCGATGTCGTACACCGGCAGCAGGTGCACGTCGGTCAGCCCGGCCTGCGACAGGGCGCGCAGGTGCCGCATGCCGTCCGAGCCGGATTCCAGGAATGCCGTGTACTTGCCGCGGTTCGCCGCGCTCACGGTCGCGTCGCCGATCGAGAAATCGCGCACGTGCAGTTCGTAGATCGACATGTCCGGCTGCGCCCGCACCTTGGCGGGTGGCGCATCCTGGTCCCATCCGGCGGGTTTCAGGCGCGGCGAGGCGAGGTCGGCGATGTAGCTGCGCCGCGAATCGGTGGTGAGGCTGACGGAATAGGGATCGGTGACGAGGTTGCGCACGATGCCGGCGCCCGGCACGGGCCCAGGTACATAAACGTCCACGGCGTAGCGGTAGTACTTGCCGTCGAGGTTGCCGGCCAGCGTGGCGGACCACACGCCCGTGCGCGGGTCGAAGCGCAGCGGCGTGGCGGCGCGCGACGGTCCGGTCCCCGCGTCGTACGTGCAGACGGCAACCCGCCGCGCGGTCGGCGCCCACAGCTTGAAGGTGGTGCCGTTCGCGCGCGGCGTCGCCCCCAGGTCGGGTACCGCTTCGGCAGCCGCATACAGGTCGTCCAGCGCGCCGGCCACCTGCACCCGCGTGGCATCGAGCACGGTGCCATCTGCCGCCTCGCTGACCAGCAGAAGTTGTTGCCGATGCAGGCCGGCATACCCGTCACCAATACGCGCCACGTCCGCCTCGCGCAGCGCGAACACGGGGCCATCACCCAGGTAGCGCAGGCGTTCCGGCAGCGCGGCAGGCGTGGCCGCGAGTGGCAGGAAGCCATCGGCGCCGCCGACCTTGCCGCCGCGCGGCGCCGTCAGCGATGCGTTTGCAGCGTGGTACAGCCGGGTGCGCGCATCGGTGCGGGCGCCGGGCCAGGCCAGCGTGCGCCGGTCGATCCACGCGGCACGCGCGTCGGCATTGGCCATGCTGGCCGCGGCGGTGAAGAGGACGGTCTGGAAAGCGTCGCCGTCGCAGAGGGCGGCGGATGAAGCAGCGCCGGATGTGGAAGCTGCGGATGTGGAAGCTGCGACTGCGGCACCCGATGACATGAGTGCCGCGGCGACGGCGAGGCGCAGCGCGCGGCTGCGGTGTGGATGATCCATGCGTCCCCCTGTTTCGATGGGAACGTATGGTAAAGGAAGCTTGCGACTACAGCCATGCTGTAGTCGCACGGCCATGCGCGCGGCTTAGAACTCTTCCCAGTCCGACTCGGAACCGGCGGTCACCGGGGCCTTGCGGCTGACCGGAGCGGCCTTGGCCACGGCAGGGCGCCCGGCGGCGGACGGCAGCGCGGCGGGCTTTGCAGCCACCTTCGCAACCTGCTTTGCGGGAGCGGATGGCGCGATCGCTTTCCGTGTGGCCGGCGCCGGAGCGGTACCTTGCGCCAGCGTGAACGTGCCCACCAGTTCGGCCAGCCTGCGGGCCTGTTCCTGCATGGCTTCGGAAGCGGCGCTGGCTTCCTCGACCAGCGCGGCGTTCTGCTGCGTCACTTCATCCATCTGCGTGATCGCCACGTTGACCTGGTCGATGCCGCTGCTTTGCTCGCGGCTGGCGGAAGAGATTTCCGCCATGATGTCCGTCACGCGCTGCACGCTGCCCACCACTTCGTTCATGGTGGCGCCGGCCTGGCCGACCAGCTGGGTGCCCACGCCGACCTTTTCCACCGAGTCGTCGATCAGCGCCTTGATTTCCTTGGCGGCGCTGGCGGAACGGTGCGCCAGGTTGCGCACTTCGCCGGCCACGACGGCAAAGCCGCGGCCCTGCTCGCCGGCACGCGCCGCCTCGACGGCCGCGTTCAGCGCCAGGATATTGGTCTGGAAGGCGATGCCGTCGATGACGGAGATGATGTCGACGATCTTCTTGGCCGACGCATCGATCGCGCCCATCGTGTCGACCACCTGGGCCACCACGCTGCCACCCTGTGCCGCGACGCTGGAGGCCGAGGCGGCCATGGCGCTGGCCTGCTGGGCATTCTCGGCGTTCTGGCGCACGGTCGACGTCAGTTCTTCCATCGACGACGCGGTTTCTTCCAGCGAGCTGGCCTGTTCTTCGGTGCGCGACGACAGGTCCTGGTTGCCGGCCGAGACTTCGGCGGCGGCAGTGGCGATCGTGTCGGTACCGGTGCGCACCTCGGCGACGATGGCGGCCAGCTTGTCGCGCATGGTGCGCATCGCGAACATCATGCTGGCGGTGTCGCCGGCCTTGACGGGCACGTCCACGGTCAGGTCGCCGTCGGCGATGCGGGCAAGGACGGCCGCCGCTTCGGTTGGCTCGCCGCCCAGCTGCTTGAGCAGCGTGCGCGTAATGAGCACGGCGGCGGTGATGCCGACGACCAGCGCGACCACGGCGAGGATCAGCATCAGCCGGACGGCCGTGTGGTAGGCGTCCTTGGCCTCGTTCGCTTCTTCCTCGTTCAAGCCTTCTTCCAGCGTGATCAGCTCATCGATCGTATTCATCCAGACTCTCTGGACCGGGCGGACCTTGTCCATCAGCATGCTGGTAGTCTCCGCAGCCTGGTTGGCCAGGCCCAGCTTTTCCGTTTCCGCCATCAATGGCCTGGCGATCCGGTCCTGCTCCACGATCGTTGCCATCAGCGACTTTTCCTTCGGATCCGTGCTGGGATCTTCCAGGCTCTTGGTCACTTTACCCATCTCTTCCGCGTAGAGTGCCTCCTGCTTGCGCAGGCGCTCGGCCTCGAGCCGCATGGCGTTCTCGTCGGTCAGCAGTGCAAGATTACGCAGCGCGATCATGCGGTCCGCCACGCTGTCCTGCGCCGTATTGAGCTGCCGGATCTGCGTATTGTTGAATTCGGTGATGTTCTGGATGCGCTCCTGCATTTCGCGCATTTTCATCACGCCCGCGCCGACGATGATCAGCAGCAGGACCAGCACGATTGCATAGCCAAGGGCCAGCCGCGTGCCGACTTTCATATTCTTCAGGTTCATGGTTATCCGTTTGGGAGTCGACGACCGCGAGGAGGAGGGCGGTCAGGATCCGGCGGCGCGAGGGCTGGGCGGGGCCGGCCGGCACATGCTATTGGTGCCGTAGGGCAATTATAGGGAAGTCTTGCGGTGCGTGCGGGGATTTGTTGCGTGCGCGCCGCACGCGGCGGCACTATTTTTCGATGCCGCGGCCGAGGTGCCAGCGGGAAGCTGGACAGATCGGCCACGGTCGATGTCGATCAGGCCACGGCGGCGCTGGCCCGGTAGTTGTCGACCATCTTGTAGCGCCGCGCGTACAGCCCGAACGCCAGCGCCGTGAGCATGGCGAAGGCGGCGAAGAAGAACATCTGGAAGGCGATGACGGAGAGCCCGGTCTCGCCGATATGGCCCAGCACCGCGTCGTTCTTCACGCTGGCATTGACGATCAGCACCCACAGGTTGCCGACGGTGACGGCCAGCGTCCAGAAGCTCATGATCGAGCCCTTCATCGATGCGGGCGCCTGGCTGTAGGCGAATTCCAGGCCGGTGGCCGACACCAGCACCTCGCCCATCGTCAGCAGCGCGTAGGGCGCCAGCTGCCACAGGATCGACATCGGCGTGCCGGCATCCATCGAGACCTGGATCCAGCCGATCACCAGCCAGGAAAAGGCCGAGAAGGCAATCCCGGCCGTCATGCGGCGCAGGGCGGTCGGTTCCAGGCCGAGCTTGCTCAACAGCGGGAAGATCACCAGGTTGTTGAACGGGATCAGCAGCATCACCAGCGCCGGGTTCACGGCCTGCATCTGCGCCGGCAGCAGCTGGAATTCCCAGTCCAGCAGGTTGATGACCGGGCTGGTCATCGTATTCGCCTGCACGATCCAGGTCGATGCCTTCTGGTCGAACAGGGACCAGAACGGCGTGACCAGCGCGAACACGACGAGGATGCGCAACACGGCGCGCACGCCTTCCACCGCCGCATCCGGATGATGGCCGCGCGCGCGCTCCAGCTGCATCGCGGTGCCGATGCCCCAGCCGGCCAGCAGCAGTACCAGCGCCGTGCAGGCGGCGATCACGAAGCCCCACGAGAACGACATCAGCAGCGACGCCACGGCGCCCGCCGCGCCGAGCCCGGCCACCACCAGGCCGGGCCGGCCCTGGCCGGGCTGTTTCGCCAGCAGGGCGGTGCGCGACACCCGCGTCAGCGAATCGGGGCTGGGCGGCGCCGGCGGCACGTGCACGTATTTCCTGTTCCCCATCCAGAAGATGAGGAGCGCCAGCGCCATCAGCAGTCCGGGGATCCCGAATGCCACGGCGGGGCCGTAGTTCTTCAGGAACAGCGGCATCAGCAGCGACGCGAAGAACGAGCCGAAATTGATGATCCAGTAGAACGCGTCGTAGACCACCTTGGCGCGCTTCTTGTTGGTGTGGTCGAACTGGTCGCCGACGAACGCGGCCACCAGCGGCTTGATGCCGCCCGCGCCCAGTGCGATCAGGAACAGGCCGCAGTAGAAGCCTGTGAGGTTGTCCTCGAAGATCGCCAGGCAGGCGTGGCCAATGACATACACGAGGCTGAGCCAGAATATGGTGTTGTACTTGCCGAAGAAACGGTCGGCCAGGAAGCCGCCCAGCAGCGGGAAGAAATACACGCCGATGACGAACGTGTGGAATACGTGCTTGGCCTCGCCGGCACGGTCTTCCAGGGGGACGAACAGCAGCAGGGTGCTGATCAGGAATGGCGTCAGGATATTGCGCATGCCATAGAAGGAAAAGCGTTCGGCCCCTTCGTTGGCGATGATGTACGGTATCTGGCGCGGCAGCGGGCCGTAGCCTGCTTCGTGGGTGGCGTTTGCCATGGATAGCCTTCTCGAATTGTGGATGGACGCGATGCTATGCCGAATCGGCCAGGGCTGGCAATGGCCGGGTCTGCCCTGTCAAAAGGGCCGGCTTTGGCGATGCTGTAGTTTGACTACGGTAGCGTGTGGAAATTATCGGACAGTTGCACGGTAAGTCATTGTTTTATATGGATGACGCCTGACTACGTCGTCACTCCGATCCGTTGAACTATTCATACCGTTGCTGTATATTATCTACATTACCCCGTCAACTTTCATCGGAACCTTCATGACCAACTCCACGCAGCCAACCAGCGCGACCTGGTGGCAGGAAGCCATCATTTATCAGGTGTACCCACGCAGCTACCTCGACACGAATGGCGACGGCATCGGCGACCTGAATGGCATCACCGACCGCCTCGACTACATCGCGAAGCTGGGCGTGGACATCGTCTGGATTTCGCCGTTCTTCAAGTCGCCGATGAAGGACTTCGGCTACGACATCGCCGACTACTGCGACGTGGATCCGATGTTCGGCACGCTGGCCGACTTCGACCGGCTGATCGCCAAGGCGCACTCGGTGGGCGTGAAGATCATGATCGACCAGGTGATGAGCCATTGCTCGGAACAGCATCCGTGGTTCGTGGAAAGCCGCAGCAGCCGCGACAACCCGAAGGCCGACTGGTTCGTGTGGTCCGACCCGCTGCCCGACGGGAATCCGCCCAACAACTGGCTGTCCATCTTCGGCGGTTCGGCGTGGCAGTGGGATTCGCGCCGCAAGCAGTACTACATGCACAACTTCCTCACCAGCCAGCCGGACCTGAACTTCCACAATCCGGAAGTGCAGCAGGCGATGCTGGACAGCCTGCGCTTCTGGCTGCAGCGCGGCGTGGATGGCGTGCGGCTCGATGCCGTGACGTTCCAGTTCCACGACCAGGAACTGCGCAGCAATCCGCCGGCCACGGTGCGCGACACGTCGACCGTCACCGACGTGAACCCGTACGGCATGCAGGCGCACGTGTATGACAAGTGCCGTCCCGAGAACGTGCCGTTCCTGCAGCGCGTGCGCCGGGTGCTGGACGAATTCGGCGCCGTGTCGATCGGCGAAGTGGGAGCCGACGATGCGCTGGCGTTCATGGCCGAATACACGGCCGGTGGCGACAAGCTGCACATGGCCTACAGCTTCAACCTGCTGACCGAAGACCATTCGGCGCGCCACATCCGCACGCAGGTGGAAGACTTCAAGCGGCGCGTCAGCGATGGCTGGGCGTCCTGGTCGGTGGGCAACCACGACGTGCCGCGCGTGGCCACGCGCTGGGGCGCCGGCAAGGACCCTGTGGCGTTCGGAAAGGTGGCGCTGGCCATGCAGCTGTCGCTGAAGGGCACGCCGTGCCTGTACCAGGGCGACGAGCTGGCCTTCACGGAAGTGGACGTGCCGTACGAGCTGATCCAGGACCCGTATGGCATCACGTTCTGGCCCGAGTTCAAGGGCCGCGACGGCTGCCGCACGCCGATCGCCTGGACCGATGGCGACAACGGCGGTTTCACGAGCGGCAAGCCATGGCTGCCGGTGGCGCCGGAGCACATCGCGGCGGCGGCTTCCGTGCAGGAAGCGGATCCGGCATCGCCGCTCAATTTCGCGCGCCGGCTGATCGCGTGGCGCCGCACCATGCCGCAGCTTACGCGCGGCGATATCGAGTTCCTGGAAGCGCCGGGGCCGGTGCTGGCATTCCGCCGCACGCTGCCCGGCGAGCGCGCCGTGCTGTGCGTGTTCAACCTGGGCGGCAATGAAGTGACGTTCGCGCTGCCGCAGGCCAGGGGCGCGCAGAAGCTCGGCGAAGCGGGGCTGCCGGGCGAGATCGTCGATGGCATCGCCAGGCTGCCGGCCTGTGGCGGGTGGTACGGCTACGAAGGCTGAACCTTCCGGCGGGCGCGCCGGCTTTTTCGGCGCGCCCGTTTCGGGTATGCTGCGACCTCGCCCGCATGAGCGAAGCAACACGTAAAAAGAGAGCGAGATGAGACAAGTGGAAGTGGAACAGAAACTGGGGCGCGCCGCATTTGCCGACGGCCCGCGGCTGCTGGCCGACATCGGCGCCACGCATGCGCGCTTCGCGCTGCAGACGGCACCAGGCGAATACCAGGCCGTGCGTGTGCTGCAATGCGACGACTACACCGGCATCGTTCCGCTGCTGCGCAGCTATCTCGCCGACCATCCCGGCATCAACCTGAACCACGGTGCGCTGGCGCTGGCCAATCCGGTGCACGGCGACTATATCCGGATGACGAACCGCGACTGGCAGTTCTCCACCGACGAAGTGCGCCGCGAACTGGGCCTGCACACGCTGCTGGTGGTGAACGACTTCACCGCGCTGGCGATGGCCATCCCGGGCCTGAAGCCGACCGACCTGATGCAGGTCGGCGGCGGCGCGCCGGCGGCCAACTCCGTCATCGGCGTGCTCGGTCCGGGCACGGGCCTGGGCTGCTCGGGCGTGATCCCCACGGTCGACGGCTTCGTGACCCTCGGTTCGGAAGGTGGCCACAACAACTTCGCGCCGGCCGACGAACGCGAATACGCGATCCTGCAGTACGCGTGGCAGACCTGGTCGCACGTGTCGAACGAGCGCCTGATCTCCGGCCCGGGCATGGAAATCATCTACCGTGCGCTGGCCCGCCGCAACGGCCTGCACGTGCGCGACCTGACGTCCCAGCAGATCATTTCCGGCGCCCTGAAGGACAAGGATGCGCTGTGCATCGAGGTGCTCGAGTGCTTCTCCGCGATGCTGGGCGGCGCGGCCGCGAACCTGGCCGTCACGCTCGGCTCCTTCGGCGGCATCTTCATCGGCGGCGGCATCGTGCCGCGCATGGGCGAGTGGTTCCGCGCTTCGCCGTTCCGCACCCGCTTCGAGGCCAAGGGCCGCTTCTCGTCCTACCTGGCGGAGATCCCCACCTACGTGATCACCACGCCGAACCCGGCGTTCTACGGCGTGGCCACGATCCTTTCCGAACACCTGCGCGGGCGCAGCGGCGCCAACACGCTGATGGAGCGCGTGCAGACGCTGCTGCGCGAGCTGACGCCGGCCGAACAGCGCGTGGCGCAACTGGTGCTCGAACAGCCGCGCCTCGTGCTGAACGAACCCATCGCCGATATCGCCCGGCTGGCCGAAGTGTCGCAGCCGACCGTGATCCGCTTCTGCCGCTCGCTGGGCTTCACGGGCCTGGCCGACTTCAAGCTGAAGTTCGCCAGCAGCCTGACGGGCGCGATCCCGGTGCGCCACAGCCAGGTGCGCAACAGCGACAGCACGCACGACCTGTCGGCCAAGGTGGTCGACAACACCGTGTCGGCGATCCTGAAATTCCGCGACCAGCTCGACGTGCGCGCCATCGACCGCGCCATCGCGCTGGTAGCAAAGGCCAAGAAGGTGGAGTTCTACGCGATGGGCAATTCGCGCGTGGTGGGGCTGGACGGGCAGCACAAGTTCTTCCGCTTCCGCATTCCCACCGCGTCGTACGGCGATTCGCACCTGCTGTCGCTGGCGGCCGAGCTGCTGCAGCCGGGCGACGTGGTCATCGCCATCTCCAACTCCGGCCGGCTGCCGGAACTGCTCGATGCCGTCGACACGGCGCGCGCGGCGGGCGCCGATGTCATCGCCATCACCACCAGCCAGTCGCCATTGGCCAAGAAGGCCAGCGTGTGCCTGGCGGTCGACCACAGCGAGGACAGCACTACGTTCCTGTCGATGATTTCGCGCATCCTGCAGCTGCTGCTGATCGACATCCTCACCGTGGGCATTTCGCTCGACTCGCAGAATAAGGCGCTGGTGCTGGAAGGGAAGGGCGCCGCGAGCGGTTCGCGCCTGCTGATTTCCCACCTGGACAGCTGACCAGTACCGCCCAACGAAAAAACGCCGGGTTGCCCCGGCGTTTTTTTTTGCCCTCCGCGTCAGTAGCGGCGGCGCGCGCCCTGCGCGGGCACCCGGTGCATCCTTGCCTGCACCTTCTTCCAGATAAAGCCGGCGATCGCCATCATGATCATCTTGCGCATACATCCTCCTGTGCGGTTGGTTTCATTGCGCCGCGGCATGAGTCGATGCCTGCCGCGGCAATGCGCCAACCATACCGGAAACGCCTGCCGGCCGGCGCAGCATTGGAATCCGGCCGTGCCATAAAAACTTCTTGCGATATATCGCAGATGGTTTAAGATATGTCTTATTGCGATATATCTTAAGGACTTCACATGTTCCACATGTTCCATCAATCCCGGCACCATGGCCCCCGTTCCCACGAACACCCCCAGCACCGTGGCGGCGGCGGGCACGGCGGCGGCCCTGGCGGCAGGGGGCCACGCATGTTCGATGCGGGCGCGATGCGCTATGTCGTGCTGCAGCTGATCGCGGAAAAGCCGCGCCATGGCTATGAAATCATCAAGGAGCTGGAGAGCCGCGTCGGTGGCGGCTATGCGCCGAGCCCGGGGGCGATCTATCCGCTGATGGCGATGCTGTACGACATGGGCCACGTCTCCATCAGCAGCGAAGGCAACAAGAAGCTGCATTCCATCACGCCCGAGGGGCAGGCCTTCCTGGACGAGAACCGGCAAATGGTCGATGCGCTGATGGCACGCCTGGCCGAGCCGCACGCCGGCAACCGCGACAGCCTGCGCTCGGTGATGCACGAGCTGAAGGCCGCGGTGATCGACAAGGGCCGCGATCCGGCCGCTCCGCCGGCGCGCGCCGACCAGATCGCGGCGATCCTGCGCCGTGCGGCCGACGAGATCCGCCAGCTGGCGTAAGGATACGGCATCGGACAAAGCGGCATCCGACCAACCGGCAGGGGCGGCGCTGGCGCCGCCCCGGAAAGAAAAACAAGAATGACCACTTCTCCTCCTCCCGCGGGCAGCCTGGCCCCGGCGCGCGAGCGGCTCGTACTGTGGCTGCTGGCGCTGACCCAGTTCACCGTCATCATGGACTTCATGGTCATGATGCCGCTGTCGCCGCAGCTGATGGCGGCGTTTTCCATCAGCCCGGCGCAATTTTCCGGCGCCGTGTCGGCCTACGCGTGGTGCGCGGGGCTGTCTGGCCTGCTGGCCGCCACCTATATCGACCGCTTCGACCGCAAGCGCATGCTGTTGACGGTGTTCTTCCTGTTCAACCTGTCGAACCTGGCCTGCGCGATGGCACCGAATTTCCACGTGCTGGTCCTGTCGCGCGCCTTTGCCGGCCTGACCGGCGGCGTGCTGGGCGCGATCGGCATGGCGATCATCGGCGACCTCATCGCCCCGCAGCGGCGCGGCTACGCGACCGGCGTCGTGATGACGTCGTTCTCGATGGCCGCGATCCTGGGTGTGCCGCTGGGCGTGGGCCTGGCGGCCCGCTTCGGCTGGCAATCGCCGTTCTACCTGCTGGTGGCGGCGTCGATGGCGATCTGGTGCCTTGCCGCGTTCGTGCTGCCGCCGCTGACGGCCCACCTCGACCGGCACTCTGCGCCAGCCCGCGCGCTGCCGGAACTGCTGGCGCTGTTCAGCGTGCCGGAGCACCTGCGCGCCTTCCTGCTGACATTCGTGACGATGTTGAACGGCATGCTGGTGATTCCGTTCATCTCGCCGGTCCTGGTCGGCAATCTGGGTGTACGGCCGGGCGATATCATGTGGATCTACATGGCGGGCGGGGTGGCGGCATTCTTCAGCTCGCGCTTCGTGGGCAGCTGGTCGGACCGCGCCGGCCGGCACCGGGTATTCCGCATCTTCGTGCTGTTCTCGGTGGTGCCGATCCTGGTGATCACGCACCTGCCGGAACTGTCGGCGCACTGGCCGCTGGTCGCGCTGGTATGCCTGTTCCCGTTCTTCATGGTGGCGATGAACGGCCGCAACGTGCCGCTGCAGGCGCTGATGACGACGGTGCCCGATCCGCGGCGCCGCGGCGCCTTCCTCAGCGCCAATGCGGCCGTGCAGCAGGTCGGCACGGGCCTGGGCGCGCTGCTGGGCGGATTGTGGCTGCACACGGATGCGGACGGCCACATCAGCGGCTACGGCCTGAACGGCTGGCTGGCCGCCGGCCTGTCGCTGTTTACCTGGTGGTGGGTGGGGCGGGTGCGGGAAGTGCCCGGCGCCCCGGCGGTCAGGAGCCCTGCCTGACGACGATGTCGAGCAGGCGCTGCGCCTGTTTCAGGACAGGCGATGCGAGCTTGTCGCGGTCCACGTCGCCAAAGGTGCCGTCGCGCACATGCAGGCCATCCGCGGCCAGCAGCGACAAACGCAGGTTGCCGAGCACCGGCGGGGCGGCGCGGTGTTTCGCCAGCCCCTTGGCCGACGCCAGCGGGATGGCCGCGTGCACCAGCAGCTTGCCCTGCTGGGCCACGTTGTCCGGCGCGCCTTCGAAGACGGCCACGCGGCCGGTATGGTGGATGTAGCGCACGGTGCCGTCGGCATACGCGGCCAGCACGTCCAGCCCGCCCTCGAGCGGCACTTCGACGACCACGCCCAGCAATTCACGCGAGGCAACCGGCTGGCCGGCGGCGCGCAGCCATTGCCAGGCCAGCAGCCGCACGCGGCTTTCCTCGGCCGGATCTTCGCCGATGGTCTGCACCACGCGCGGATCCGGCGCCGTGCCGAACAGCGATGCGGGTTCCGGCCCCTGCTGGACCAGTTGCGGATCGTCGCAGAACAGCAGCTGGTACATCAGGTTCAGTTCGTCCTGCTTGTAGGGCTGGGCAGCGGAAGCGTGCCGGCGCGACGAGAACGCGGCAATGAGTTTCTTGAACATGGCGTCATTGTACTGTCACTGGTCGCCATCAAGCTGCCAGCCGCGCAATTTTTCCATCGCGACCGCGCTGCGCCATGCGGGGCGGGCAATGACCAGCCGCGCCAGCCGGTCCAGTTCCGGCCATTCCGTGGCGGGCTTCGGCATGGCGCGCGACCAGCGCATGTACATGCACAGCTGGTAGTCGGCCGAGCTGAACTGCTCACCCAGCAGGTAGGGGCCATGCGCCGCCAGGTGCGACGCGATGCGTTCGAATCCGGCTTCCAGCGTGCGGCGCACCGGCGCCCGGCTGGCCTCGTCGTGCGTATCGCGGCCCAGGTCCTGCGGGTAGAACCAGTGCCTGAACGGCCCACCCAGCGAGGTGGCCAGCGCCACGGTCCACTGCAGCCATTCGGCGCGGCCCGGCGCACCCGGCGCGGGGGCGAGGTTCGCTTCCGGATGGCGCTCGGCCAGCAGCATCAGCAGGGCGGCCGACTCCCGGTGGGCGACGCCGTCGATGAGCAGCGTGGGCACGGTACCCTGCGGGTTCAGGCGCAGGTAGTCGTCGGTGCGCGGCACGTCCAGGTCGACGTTGACCAGCTGATGGTCCGCGCCGGTCTCGTGGATCGCGGCATGCACGGCCAGGCTGGCCGCGCCGGGGGAGTAATACAGCGTGTACATCGGTGGCTCCATGGTGGTCGGTGATGGCCGGGTCAGCGCGCGGCCCGTTCCATCGGTCGTTGTTCGGTGCGCCAGCGCGCCAGCGGTAACAGGGATTCGTCATCGTCGACGAGGATCTCGCCATCGGCCACGCCGACCAGGAAGCTTTGCCACGTGACGGCCGCTTCCGGCCGGTTCTCGACAAAGCTGAGCTGGTGATACTGCCTGCCGTTCACCGTGCGCGGCGCGGGGTCGAAGGGGATCACGGCGCCACGCACCGCGCCGCCGGATGCCTTCTCGATACGCTGTGCCCAGGCCTGCAGTTCGGGCAGCGCCATCAGGCGGGCCACGGCCTGCTCGCTGGTCAGCGGCTGCCCGGGCTGCGTCGCTGCGACCGAAGCGGCAGCGGGGGCAGGGGCGGAAGCAGTGGGTGACGCAGGGGAGGCGGTGGCAGGGGCGGCGACAGGTACCCGCGCCGGCCCGGTGCCGGGCCCCACGTGCTGCGGATACAGGTACCACGCGCCCAGCGCGGCGGCCAGCAGCCCGGCCAGCGTGCCGGCCAGGGCGGGAAGATGGGAGGATTTGCTCGTGCGGTTTTTCGTGTCCATGTGGCGAACATGGTAATCGAAAGGCGTTCTTTGCACAGCGCCAATCGAATGCACGCCACGATGCCGCTCGCGGGATCAATCTTTCTTCGGCGGGAACCATCCCTCCCAGGTTTCCTTGATGCTGGCGCGCACGGTGGCCAGCGCGTCCGGGTCGCCCTTCAGCAAGGCCTTGAAGTAGGCGGCGGCCTGCTTGGCCGGCACGTCCGGCGGCAGCGGCGGCACGTGCGGATCGGTCACCATCTCCAGCACGCACGGCCGGTCCGATGCCAGCGCCGCTTCCCAGCCGGCGGCCACGGCATCCGCGCTGTCGATGCGGATGCCTTTCAGGCCCACCAGCTCGGCGTATTGCGCGTAGGGGAAATCGGGCATGACCTGCGACGCTTCGAATTTCGGGTTGGCCCCCATCACGCGCTCTTCCCACGTGACCAGGTTCAGGTCCTGGTTGTTGAGCACCATGACGACCAGCTTGCCGTTGCCCCAGCGCTGCCAGTACTTGGCGATCGTGATCAGGCCATTGATGCCGTTCATCTGCATGGCGCCATCGCCGACCAGCGCGATCACGTGGCGTTCCGGGTGGGCGAACTTGGCGGCGATCGCATACGGCACCGCGCAGCCCATCGTGGACAGGCCGCCGGAGACGCTGGTCATCATGCCGCGCCGGATCTTGACGTCGCGCGCGTACCAGTTCGTGGCCGAGCCGGAATCGCCGACGATGATGCAGTCGTCCGGCAGCCGCGGCGACAGTTCCCAGAACACCCGCTGCGGGTTGATCGGATTGGCTTCGTTCATCGCGCGGCCTTCCAGCACGCGCCACCAGCGCTCGACGTTGGCGCGGATGTCGTCCTGCCACTGGCGCTCGGTCTTGCGCTGCAACAGCGGGATCAGCGCGCGCAGCGTTTCGCGGGAATCGCCGATCAGGTTGAATTCCATCGGGTAGCGCACGCTGGCGCGGCGCGCGTCGATGTCGATCTGCACGCCGCGCGCCTGGCCTTCCTTCGGCAGGTGCTCGCTGTACGGGAAGTTCGAGCCCACCATCAGCAGCGTGTCGCAGTCGTTCATCATGTCGTGGCTGGGCTTGGTGCCGAGCAGGCCGATGGTGCCGGTGACGAAGGGCAGGTCGTCCGGCACGGCGGCCTTGCCCAGCAGCGCCTTGGCGATGCCGGCGCCGAGGATGTCGGCCACTTCGATCAGCTCGTCGGTGGCGTGCAGCGCGCCGGCGCCGGCCAGGATCGCGACTTTCTTTCCTTCGTTGAGGATGCGCGCGGCCTGCTGCAGCGCAGCCTGCGGCGGCACGTGGCTGCGGGTCAGGGCGCCGATGCCCGAGACCACGGTGCCGTGCTCGCGCGGCGGCTTCGGCACCGCGGCCAGCTCCTGCACGTCGTTCGGGAAGATCAGGCAGGTGACGGCGCGTTCTTCCTTGGCGATGCGGAAGGCCCGGTCGATCAGGTGGCGCACCTGGGCCGGATCGGTGGCCATGTGCACGTATTCGTGCGCGACGTCCTTGAACAGCGCCTGCAGGTCGACTTCCTGCTGGTAGTCGCTGCCCATCGACATGCGTTTTTGCTGGCCGACGATGGCCACCACGCCCTGGTGATCGAGCTTGGCGTCGTACAGGCCATTGAGCAGGTGCACGGCGCCGGGGCCGGAGGTGGCCAGGCACACGCCCACTTCGCCAGTGAACTTGGCGTGCGCGGTGGCCATGAAGGCGGCCATCTCCTCGTGCCGTACCTGGATGAATTCGATCGTTTCCTGGCGGCCGAACGCACCCATGATGCCGTTGATGCCGTCGCCGGGATAGCCGAACACGCGCCGCACGCCCCATTCGCCGAGGCGTTGCAAAAGGAAGTCGCCCACCGTATCTGCCATGTCGTTCTCGCTCGATTAGTCAAGCAAAAATGATAAGTCGATGGCCGGGCGGCAGGCGCACGCAAGCATTGCGGTGCACCATCCGCCCCTTCGCGAGGCCCCGCCGGGGCCATGGTTCGGGAGTGAAAAGTGAGCTTTGATGCAACGCAAAACCGCATAACCCGGCAGTTTGAAAACGTTGTTCAAGCGGGACGATCCGCTTAAAAAAACAGCAGAGAGAACGAAAACCGGGTGTATATTGGTCCCACAACAACCACGGAACAGGAGACGCAAGATGGATATGGAACCGGACGACCGCACCGGGCGCTATGTTGGCTTCGGTATCAGCCTGGGTGCAGCGATCGGCTGCGCGATCGGTGTTGCAATGGGCAATTTCGCGATGGGCATCGGCCTCGGTGTCGGCCTCGGCAGCGCCGTGGGCGCCGGGCTGGCGCGACGGCGGCCCTGAGCCTGCGAACATGATTCGCGTACTTCCATGACGCGCTTCCCGTGACGTCATCGACGGCTGCTTCGGCGGCCGTTGTTGTTTGCGGAGCCGGGAAGGGGTGTGTCGAAGCCCGGTCGCGTCGAGCGTTATGCGGTCGCATCGACGCCAAAATCCGGGACGGACCCTGTTTTTGAGGAAGTTTCCCGAAAAACAGGGTCTGTCCCTGATACCGCTAAGTTAAGCGTTACCCGATACGTTGGAAGCGCATGCTTTCACCCCAACAGCGAAGGGCTGGGGTCAGACCCGCCGGGTCTGACCCCGGAATTTGCACTTGGGGTGGACTTATCTAAGCGGCATTAGGCTCCGTCCCGGATTTTCGTAAGCGGTACATCCCCATTTTCCAGGCGACCTTGACGTAAAAAAGGCTGCTTCCGAAGAAGCAGCCTTTTCAGGTGCAGCTGGCCGAAGCCGGCAGTTACCGCATGATTACATCATGCCGTCCATGCCGCCCATGCCACCCATGCCGCCCATGCCACCCATGCCGCCGGCTGGCTTGTCTTCCACCACTTCCGCCACCATGCAGTCGGTCGTCAGCATCAGGCCGGCGATCGATGCGGCGTTCTGCAGTGCCGAACGGGTTACCTTGGCCGGATCCAGCACGCCCATTTCCACCATGTCGCCATAGGTGCCGTTGGCGGCGTTGTAGCCGTAGTTGCCGGTGCCGCCCAGGACAGCGTTGACCACCACCGACGATTCTTCGCCGGCGTTCTGCACGATCATGCGCAGCGGCTCTTCCATCGCGCGCAGCACGATCTTGATGCCGGCTTCCTGGTCAGGGTTGTCGCCCTTGACGGTCAGCGCAGCGCGGGCACGCAGCAGGGCCACGCCGCCGCCAGGAACGATGCCTTCTTCCACGGCAGCGCGGGTAGCGTGCAGTGCATCTTCCACGCGGGCTTTCTTTTCCTTCATTTCGACTTCGGTGGCAGCGCCAACCTTGATCACGGCAACGCCGCCGGCCAGCTTGGCCACGCGTTCCTGCAGTTTTTCACGGTCGTAGTCCGAGGTCGCTTCTTCGATCTGTGCGCGGATCTGGCGAACGCGGCCTTCGATGCCGGCAGCTTCGCCAGCGCCGTCGATGACGATCGTGTTTTCCTTGCCCACTTCGATGCGCTTGGCCTGGCCCAGTTCTGCCAGCGTGACTTTTTCCAGCGTCAGGCCGACTTCTTCAGCCACCACCTGGCCGCCGGTCAGCACTGCGATGTCTTCCAGCATGGCCTTGCGGCGGTCGCCGAAGCCAGGAGCCTTCACTGCGCAGGTCTTCAGGATGCCGCGGATGTTGTTGACCACCAGGGTCGCCAGCGCTTCGCCTTCGATGTCTTCGGCGATGATCAGCAGCGGACGGCCGGCTTTCGCCACTTGCTCCAGTACCGGCAGCAGGTCGCGGATGTTCGAGATCTTCTTGTCGAACAGCAGGACGAACGGGTTTTCCAGGACAGCGACCTGCTTTTCCTGGTTGTTGATGAAGTACGGGGACAGGTAGCCGCGGTCGAACTGCATGCCTTCCACGATGTCCAGCTCGTCGTTCAGCGACTTGCCGTCTTCCACGGTGATGACGCCTTCCTTGCCCACTTTTTCCATCGCTTCAGCGATGCGCTCGCCGATCGAGTAGTCGGAGTTCGCAGAGATCGCGCCAACCTGGGCGATTTCCTTCGAGGTGGTGCATGGCTTGGCGATCTTGGTCAGTTCTTCGACGGTGGCGGCGACGGCCTTGTCGATGCCGCGCTTCAGGTCCATCGGGTTCATGCCGGCGGCAACGAACTTCATGCCTTCGCGCACGATGGCTTGTGCCAGCACGGTCGCGGTGGTGGTGCCGTCGCCGGCGTTGTCGGAAGTCTTCGATGCGACTTCCTTCACCATCTGCGCGCCCATGTTCTGCAGCTTGTCCTTCAGTTCGATTTCTTTCGCGACCGAGACACCGTCCTTGGTCACGGTCGGGGCGCCGAACGAGCGCTCCAGCACGACGTTGCGGCCTTTCGGGCCCAGGGTGACCTTGACCGCGTTGGCCAGGATGTTGATGCCTTCAACCATTTTGGCGCGCGCTGCGTCGCCGAAAATCACTTCTTTAGCTGCCATGTTGGAAATCTCCAGATTCTATGTAAGGGGTCGGCCGATTACTTGTTGACGATCGCCAGGATGTCTTCTTCGCGCATCACCAGCAGCTCTTCGCCATCGACCTTGACGGCCTGGCCGGAGTATTTGCCGAACAGGACGCGGTCGCCGACTTTCACTTCCAGTGCGCGCAGCGTGCCATTGTCGGCAACCTTGCCGTTGCCCACTGCCAGCACTTCACCCTGATCCGGCTTCTCGGCGGCGGCATCAGGGATGATCAGACCGGATGCGGTCTTGGTTTCCTGGTCCAGGCGTTTGACGATGACGCGATCGTGCAAAGGGCGAAGGTTCATACAAAACTCCTTATGTGTACAGTGAGGTTGATTCGTTGTTAGCACTCTCGACTAACGAGTGCCAACAATTATAGGGATGGTCCTAAGTGATTTCAAGAGAATTCATATTGGGAAAATTTCTATCGGCGGTAGCGCTCGCAGCGGGAGGCCGGAAAGCCCCGTTTGTGTTTTGACAAAGCTTCGCCGGAGGTGCACACTGTCCGTTCGCATTCGGAAGCATTCTTCACACGTGCATTGACGTACTGCATCAGGTTGCACGGCATCAGGTTGTACTTCATAAGCGTTGCACTGTATTAACGTTGCAGGGATTGCAAGCATTAAACGTTGCATTGTCTACGGAGGCTGCGATGTTCCAGACGAAATTCCCCAGAGACCTGCATGCGCCGGAATGGGTGCGTGTGGCGATCAACGTGGCCGCCGGCGCGGCGTTGGGCGTGCTGGCTGGCGCCATGCTGTTGCTGGCGCTGGGCACGGTCACCTGACTGGCCCGGCATTCCTGGCATGCCGCCATCCGGCGGCATGCATGTCGGCTACCTGCGTCTGCTACTTACTTCTGCTACTTGCTTCTGCTACTACTTACTTCGGCTACTACTTACTTCGGCTACTACTTACTTCGGCTACTACTTACTTCTGCGCCTATTTACTTCTGCTGCTGCATCGGTCATGTCATGGGCCACCTCGTCCGCCATTTCACCGGCTACCTCATCCGCCACCTCATCCGCTATCCCGCCCGCCTTCCTTGTAGCGGCGTTCTGCCATTAAGATGTAATTAAGTAAAGAACCGTCCCGATTCGGTTGACCACGTTATCGCGCCGCCCTATAGTGGCGGGATGATTGCAGACTTCCAAGAACTTTCCGACAAGATCGAGCAGTTGGCCGAGCTGGCGCTGTCGTTGCGGCGTGAAAACGCCCAGCTGCGCCAGGCCAATGCCGCATTGGTGGCTGAAAACCTGGGATACCAGAAGCGCCTGGCCGAAGCGCATGCGCGCGTGTCGGCACTGCTGGAACATATCCCTCCGCTGGAAACGGCAACCCCCGAGCAAGAGGACCTCCAGTCATGAGCAACGTGGACGTCAATATCCTGGGTTCGTCGTATCGCCTAGTCTGCAAGGACGGCGAGGAACGCGCATTGCGCGAAGCGGCGGCCCTGCTGGACAAGAAAATGACCACCATCCGCGACACGGGCAAGGTGAAGGGCAACGACCGTATCGCCGTGATGGCCGCGCTGTCGATGGCCGCCGAATTCCTGACGGCCAAGGCGCCGGCCGGCCCGCTGTCGGAGATCTCGCTGCTGGAAGTACAGCACAAGATCGCCGCGATGCACCGGGTGCTCGACGGCGCGCTGACCCCGCAGGAAAATCTCTTCTGACGCACGATAGGACTTTCCCTGACGGCGTTTGAGGAGTAAACTGCGTCCTACCCTGCGGTGTTCGAGAAGTGCCATATATTCCTTGAACCATTAACACGCATAGGTCGCGGAACATTGTTCGGCGGGTGTGAGCGTCGCTAGTCCGATGAACCCGAAGTTGAACTGACTGTGGCCGCCTTGAACCGTTAGGTTCAGGATGCCGGCATGACGGCACAGGCGGGGCCCTATATGAAGTACTGAAAGCGGTTGTGGCACCGGAAGGTGCGCAGCCGCTTTTTTACGTCCCGCTTTTTTACGTCCCGCTTTTTTACGTTCGATCATTCACGCCCGCCGTTTTCACGTCAGGAGCAAGGCAGATGCCGAAACAGTACTGGCTGATGAAGTCCGAACCCGACGACGTCAGTTTCGACGACGTGCTCGCATCGAAGAACCAGACCACGTCCTGGTACGGTGTGCGCAATTACCAGGCCCGCAACTTCATCCGCGACGCCATGCAGGTCGGCGACGGCGTGCTGTTCTATCACTCCAGTTGCGCGGTACCGGGTATCGCTGGCATCGCCGAAATCGCCAGCACGCCGTATCCGGATGCCACGCAGTTCGATCCGGCCAGCCCGTACTACGACGCCAAGGCCACGCAGGAAAGCCCGCGCTGGACCGGCATCGACGTCAGGGCCGTGAAGCAGGGGCGCTACGTGGAGCTGAAGGAGTTGCGCAGCCATCCCGAACTGGAGAACATGCGCCTGCTGGCCAAGGGCAGCAGGTTGTCCGTGATGCCGGTGGAAGCGGATGAGTGGCGCTTCATACTGAAGCTGATCGGCTGAAGCGCCAGCCGGAAGACTGGCGGCGCAGGCGTGCCGGCCTGCGCATGCGGCGACAATGCGCTACGCGTGCGCCGGCGCCGCGCCGTAGGTATTGCGCCGGTACGACCACACCAGCATCGCGATGGCGGCCACGATCATCGGCAGCGACAGCACCTGGCCCGACGTGACCGGCAATCCCAGCACGGTGATTTCCCAGTCCGGCGTGCGGAAGTACTCGGTGAAGAAGCGCGCGCAGCCATACAGCAGCGTGTACATGGCGCCCACCGCGAGGCGCGGACGGGCATGGCGCGCGAACAGCCACAGGATGATGAACACGAGGATGCCGTCCACCAGCATCTGGTAGATCGGCGACGGGTGGCGCGGCAGCGCATCCACGTTCGGCCAGATCATCGCCCAGGGCAGGTTCGGGTCCAGCACCGGGCGGCCCGGCAGTTCCGCGTTGATGAAGTTGCCGAGGCGCCCGGCGGCATACCCGAGCGGCACCATCGGCGCGATGAAGTCGTACACGTCCAGCAGGTTGCGCTTCGCCTTGCGCGCCCAGAACCACATCGCGATCAGCACGCCGATGAAGCCGCCATGGAAGCTCATGCCGCCATGCCAGACCTTGAAGATTTCCAGCGGCGTGGCGAACAGGTGCGGCTGGTAGAAGATCACTTCGCCCAGCCGGCCACCGAGCACCACGCCCAGCATGCCGTAGAACAGCATGTCGTCCAGGTCGTGGTTCTTCCAGCCCAGGGCGGCGATGTGCGGCTGCCGGATGCGCACGCGGCCCAGCGCGATGAACAGCGCGAAGGCCAGCACGTACATCAGGCCGTACCAGTGGATCGCCACCGGGCCGAGCTGCAGGGCGACGGGATCGGGCATCGGGTGAATCAGCATCAGAGTCTCTTTCTCATCAAGTCCAGGAAGCCCTTGAGGACGGGGGAAGTATTGTCGCGGCGCCAGGCCAGGCCCGTTTCGACCAGCGGGGTGGCCTGCGCCAGCGGGCGGTATTCTACTCCCGGCCGGCGCAGGTTGGAGACCGATTGTGGCACAAGGGCGATGCCCATGCCGGCCGATACCAGGCTGACGATGGTCTGCATCTGGATCGCTTCCTGGCCGATGACGGGGGTGATGCCGGCGGCGCGGAACACGGCCAGGATGGCGTCGTACAGGCCCGGCGAAATCGCGCGCGGGAAGATGATCAGCGGCAGTGGCGGCAGCGCCGCCAGGTCGGCTTCGTGCTTGCCGCGCAATTCGGGCAGGCTGGCCGGCGAGGCCAGGATCAGGGGCTCGTTCAGCACCGGCAGGTAATCCAGTTCCGCTTTCGCCTTGTCCGGCAGCGGCGGGATCAGCAGGCCCGCATCGACACGGCCGTGCAGCAGTTCTTCCAGCTGCAGGTCGGAGGTGGCTTCCTGCAGCGTGATCTGCACCTGCGGAAAGGCGGCACGGTAGGCGCGCAGCGAAGGGGGCAGCACGCTGTAGTCGGCCGACGAGACGAACGCCAGCACCAGCTTGCCGGTGGCGCCCGATGCCGCGCGCTTGACGAGGCCCGGCAGTTCGCCCGCCTGGGCCAGCAGGCGGCGCGCTTCCGGCAGCAGGGCGTCGCCGGCCGCGGTCATCGCCACGCCGCGGCGGTTGCGGTCGAACAGGGCGGCGCCCAGCATGTCTTCCAGCGCGAGGATGGTCTGCGACAGGGGCGGCTGCGTCATGTGCAGGCGCTTGGCCGCGCGGCCGAAGTGCAGCTCCTCGGCCACGGTGACGAAATAACGCAGCTGGCGCAATTCGATGTTCATGTTCAGTGATATCTCCAGGCTCTCACAGCGCATTAAATCATATATTTGACAACTGATGCCGGCGGGCGCAAGCTGATGCCCTTTCGCGCCTCCGCGCATGCGTGCGCGTGTGCAGAAGTTGCCAACATTTTTTGCCAACATTTCCTTGCTGTCAGTTGCGTCGTCAGTTGCTGCCCTTTTTACAAGTCTGAGGAGACATCGTCATGCCAACCTACCGTTCCTATACCACCACCCAGGGCCGCAACATGGCCGGCGCCCGCGCGCTGTGGCGCGCCACCGGCATGAAGGATGGCGATTTTTCCAAGCCGATCATCGCCGTCGTCAACTCGTTCACGCAATTCGTGCCGGGCCACGTGCACCTGAAGGACCTGGGCCAGATGGTGGCGCGCGAGATCGAGGCCGCCGGCGGCGTCGCCAAGGAATTCAACACGATCGCCGTCGACGACGGTATCGCCATGGGCCACGGCGGCATGCTGTACTCGCTGCCGTCGCGCGACCTGATCGCCGATTCGGTCGAGTACATGGTCAACGCGCACTGCGCCGATGCGATGGTGTGCATCTCCAACTGCGACAAGATCACCCCCGGCATGCTGATGGCCGCCATGCGGCTGAACATCCCGACCATCTTCGTCTCCGGCGGGCCGATGGAAGCGGGAAAGGTCGTCAAGGTCGTCAACTCCGACAGGAAGATCATCAAGCTGGATTTGGTGGATGCGATGATCAAGGCCGGCGACGCGACCGTGTCCGACGCCGACGTGGCGGAAATCGAGCGCTCGGCCTGCCCGACGTGCGGTTCCTGCTCCGGCATGTTTACCGCCAATTCGATGAACTGCCTGACCGAGGCACTGGGCCTGTCGCTGCCGGGTAACGGCACGATCCTGGCAACCCACTCGGACCGCAAGGAACTGTTCCTGCGCGCCGGCCGGATGATCGTCGAGATCACCAAGCGCCATTACGAGCAGGACGATTACTCGGTCCTGCCACGCAACATCGCCAGCAAGGCCGCCTGGGAAAACGCCATGGCGCTGGATGTGTCGATGGGCGGTTCCACCAACACCGTGCTGCACCTGCTGGCTGCCGCGCACGAAGCGGAAGTGTCGTTCACGATGGCCGACATCGACCGCATTTCGCGCAACGTGCCGTGCCTGTGCAAGGTCGCGCCGATGACGGACAAGTACCACATCGAAGACGTGCACCGCGCCGGCGGCATCATCGCCATCCTGGGCGAGCTGGCGCGCGCCGGCCTGCTCGATACGTCGCTGCCGACCGTGCACTCGAAGACGCTGGGCGAAGCGATCGAGAAATACGACATCAAGCGCAGCGACGATCAGGCTGTACATCAATTGTTCCGCGCCGCGCCGGGCGGCGTGCCTACGCAGACGGCGTTTTCGCAATCGGAACGTTTCGAGGCCAACGACCTGGATCGTACGGCCGGCTGCATCCGCGACCGCGAACATGCCTATTCGCAGGATGGCGGCCTGGCCGTCCTGTACGGGAACATCGCCGAGAAGGGCTGCATCGTGAAGACGGCCGGCGTGGATGAAAGCATCCTGAAATTCTCCGGCAAGGCGCGCGTGTTCGAAAGCCAGGACGCGGCCGTGGAAGGGATCCTGGGCGATACCGTGCATGCGGGCGACGTCGTCATCATCCGCTACGAAGGGCCGAAGGGCGGCCCGGGCATGCAGGAGATGCTGTACCCGACGTCGTACATCAAGTCGAAGGGCCTCGGCAAGGCTTGCGCACTGTTCACCGACGGCCGCTTCTCCGGCGGCTCCTCGGGCCTGGTGATCGGCCATGCTTCGCCGGAAGCGGCCGAAGGCGGCGCCATCGGCCTGGTGGAAGAGGGCGACATGATCGACATCGACATCCCGAACCGCACGATCAACCTGCGCGTGACGGCCGAGGAACTGGCCCACCGCCGCGGCAGGATGGAAGACAAGGGCGCCGCCGCCTGGCACCCGGTCAACCGTGAACGCGCCGTCTCGCAGGCGCTGCGTGCCTACGCCGCGCTGACCACCTCCGCCGACCGCGGCGCCGTGCGCGACCTGTCGCAGCTGAAGCGGTAAACGACCGGCAATGCTCGAGTTCGTGTCCTGGTGCCTGGAGGGAACGCAGCCTTGCAAGGCTGCGTCGTTCCGCAGGCGCGGAGCAATGCTCCGCGAAGACGCAGCCCGGTATGGCTGCGTCGCTCGTCAGGCGCGGAACGGTGTTCCTCGAAACCCCTGTCTCGCTCCCTGCTTCACCCCCCTGACACGAACTCGGCAGTAGTTTATTTCTTCTTCGGCGTACCGAACCGGTCGGCGACGCGGTCCTTGCGCCGCTTCGCATCGATGTCGTGCGCCTTGCGCTTGTCCAGTCCCAGCATCGGTTCGACGAACTCGAACCACGCGAAGGCGGCCACCATCAGCCCGACGATCCACCACCACGACAGGTCGGCGAAGCGCCAGATTTCAAGGAAGCGCAGCGCGCAAAGTGCAAGGATGGCAAGGATGATCGGCATGACGGGCTCCGGTAAGCAATCCATCCTACTTACAAAATTTACCGAGCGCAACATTTCGCAACATTTGCAGCGTCAACGGAATACCCGACCGCTTCGTTCTGGCAATAGGCGCTATACGTACCCGCTGATGGGAAACGCGTTAGAATCACCGGCAGGTTTAATTTGGAGAAATCGATGAAACGTTTCGTGATGGGTGCATTGGTAGTGGGCTCGGCTTTCGTGTCGCAGGCCGCGATGGCGAACGCGGACCTGGCGAAGGCAAAGAATTGCATGGCTTGCCACGCTGTTGCGAACAAGCTGGTGGGGCCTGCCTACAAGGACGTGGCGGCCAAGTACGCGGGCCAGAAGGATGCCGAAGCCAAGCTGGTCGGCAAGGTGATCAAGGGCGGCGCCGGCGTGTGGGGCGCGATCCCGATGCCGGCCAACCCGCAGGTGAGCGAGGCGGATGCGAAGACGCTCGTCAAATGGATCCTGGCGCAGAAGTAATCTTTTTGCGCCGTATCGAAAAAACCGGGCAGCGCCCGGTTTTTTCATGTCAGCCCGATGATTTTCAACGGGATCAACGTCGGCGTGGTCACTTCACCACTTCGATCAGTGTCTTTTTTCCGCCACGGAACGTGAACAGCGTCAGCGCGCCATCCTTGATGTCGCCGGCCGGATCGAACGCGATCGTGCCGGTAATGCCCGGATAGCTCACTTTCGACAGGAACGGCAGGTATTGCTTGGGATTGGCCGACTTCGCGTTCGCCATCGCCGTGGCCATCGCCATCACCGCGTCATACGAATACGGGGCATAGATCTGCAATTCCTGCCCATAGCGCTTCTTGTAGCGGCCGGCGAATTCTTCCATCTTCTTTTGCTGCGCCGGCGTCACGCCGCCCGCTTCCGCGCACACGACCGAATCGTCGCCCGCGGTCGGGCCGGCCAGCTTCGGCATCGCCTCGGTGCAGATGCCGTCGCCGCCCATCAGCTTGGTCTTGATGCCCAGCGCCTTCATCTGGCGCAGCAGCGGGCCGCCGACCGAATCCATGCCGCCGAAGAAGACCAGGTCCGGGTTCTTCGACTTGATGCTGGTAAGGATGGCGTTGAAGTCCGTCGC
This sequence comes from Pseudoduganella sp. SL102, assembly GCF_027856995.1. Classification (NCBI taxonomy): domain Bacteria; kingdom Pseudomonadati; phylum Pseudomonadota; class Betaproteobacteria; order Burkholderiales; family Oxalobacteraceae; genus Pseudoduganella; species Pseudoduganella sp. SL102. The sequence goes on along the minus strand of NZ_CP115554.1, from coordinate 6,419,111 downwards.
CTTGTCGTTGGTGAATTGCTTGTCGACGATCTGCGCGCCTTTCGCGGCCTTGACGAACTCGGTCGCCACGCCCATGCCGTAAGCGGTGCGGTCGTCGATCACGGCGATCCGCTTGGCACCCAGGTTTTGCACGGCATACTTGCCCAGCGTACCGCCCAGCTTCAGGTCGTTGGCGACCACGCGGAACGTGGTGTTGAACTTCTGGCGCGTGTAGACGGGGCTGGTGGCCGATGCCGAAATCTGCGGGATGCCGGCATTGTAGTAAATGCGCGACGCGGGGATCGACGTGCCCGAGGTCTGGTGGCCGATCACGCCGTTCACCTTCTGGTCCGCCAGCTTTTGCGCGGCGGCGGTGGCCTGTTTCGGCTCGGCGGCATCATCCTCGGCCATCAGCACGAACTTGACGGGCTTGCCGTCGATCTTGAAGCCCTTGGCGTTCAGGTCCTCTACGGCCAGCCGCGCACCGTTCGACGTATCCGTGCCCAGGTGGGCGGACTGGCCCGACAGCGGGCCCACATAGCCGATCTTGACCACTTCCTGCGCCATCGCGCCGCCAGCGGAAAGCAGGGTGGCGCCGATGGCGAGGGAAATCAGCTTCTGTTGCATATGCGTTTTACTCCAATACTTATGCGGTCACCAAATATGGGCCGCTGAAAAAACAAAGGCCGTCCACCAGGGACGGCCGCACGGTTTGTCTCCCGTCGTTATCCTTCTTACTTGACCACTTCCATCCTGGTCTTCTTGCCGCCCGTGTAGGTGAACAGGGTCAGCGCGCCATCGTTGATGTCGCCGAACTGGTCGAACGTGATCAGGCCCGTCACGCCCTGGTATTTCACCTTCTTCAGGAACGGCAGGTACTTCTTCGGATCGGACGATCCGGCATCCTGCATGGCCTGCGCCAGCGTCATCACCGAGTCGTACACGTACGGTGCGTACAGCTGCACTTCCTGGTTGTACGCCTTCTTGTAGCGGGCGCGGAAGTCATCCATGTTCTTCTGCAGTTCCGGCGGCACGCCACCCGCTTCGGCGCACGTTACCACGCCGTCGGCGGCGGCCGTGCCGGCCAGGCGCGGCAGCGCGTCGGTACACACGCCATCGCCACCCATGAACTTCGCCTTGATGCCCAGCGCCTTCATCTGGCGCAGCAGCGGGCCGCCTACCGCGTCCATGCCGCCGAAGAACACCAGGTCGGGATTCTTGGCCTTGATGCTGGTGAGGATCGCGTTGAAGTCCGTTGCCTTGTCGTTGGTGAATTGCTTGTCGACGACCTGCGCGCCCTTGGCACCCTTGATGAACTCGGTCGCCACGCCCATGCCGTACGCGGTGCGGTCGTCGATCACGGCGATCTTCTTGGCGCCCAGCTTGTCGACGGCGTATTTGCCCAGCGTGCCGCCCAGCTTGGCGTCATTGGCCACCACGCGGAACGTGGTGTTGAACTTTTGCTTGGTATAGACGGGATTGGTGGAAGCCGGCGACACCTGCGGGATACCGGCATTGTAATAGATGCGCGATGCCGGCACCGTGGTGCCCGAATTCAGGTGGCCGACCACGCCGTTGACCTTGGCATCGACCAGCTTCTGCGCCACGGTGGTGCCCTGTTTCGGATCCGCGCCGTCGTCTTCCAGCACGAGCACGAACTTCACCGGCTTGCCGCCGATCTTGATGCCCTTCGCGTTCAGGTCGTTGACGGCCATGTTGGCGCCATTCTCGTTATCCTTGCCCAGGTGGGACTGGGGGCCGGAGACCGGGCCCACGTGGCCGATCTTGATGACTTCCTGTGCGCCGGCCGACGTCGCGGCACTGGCCGCGAAAGCGAGGGCGATGGCAACTGCGATGGACTTCGTCTGCATACTCGTCTCTCCAATGAATGTTGGGTGACGCCTCGTGAGCGTCATTCTGGCAGAAGGTACAACAAATTTTTCAAATGGCAAAGGCACAAATGGCGATTGTTGCGGCGCGCACCGGCACAGGGCGGGCATGCACCGGCCGGGACCGCGGTTTCAGCCGCCAGTCAGTGCGTTTTTCACGGTTTTGGTGCCTGTAGAGCCGCAAGCTCCTGCCGCACCGATGCGGCCACCGCCTGCGCGACCGACTCGGCCAGCCCGGCTTGCAGCCCGCCGGCCAATTGATGCAGCACCTGGTCGAAACGCTCGGCCACCAGCGCATCCACGCGCGGCATCAGCTGCTGCATGATGCGTTCGCTGAGCGCCTGCTCGATGGCGGCGAGGTCCACGGCGCCGGCGCGTTCCACGGATGGGGCCGCTTCTTCCACTTCCGCTCCGGCTTGCATGTCCGCTGTTACGCCGGCGGCTGCTCCGGCTTCGGCTCCCGCTTCGGTACCGGCAGCTATTCCGGCAGCGGTTCCGGTCGCTACGCCCGCTTCAACGTCGTTTGCGAGCCGGGCATCGATGGCGGATTCAGTGCCCGCTTCAGTAGCCTCTTCAATGGACTCTTCGACGCCCGCTTCGATGTCCGCCTCCGCTGGCACCACCAGGTCGATGACGGGCGCCGGAGCAGGCGTCGCCGAAGCCGCCCCCACGCCGGTGCGCCACACCGCTGGCTTAAAAGCGGCAGCGGGAGGATGCGCCGTTGCGGGCTCCGGCGCGGGTACGGGCGGAGCGGGGATTTCCTGCAGCACTTCCGTCAGCACGGGAATGCCGGCATCGAACGGTCCCGCGCTCACGCTTTGCCCACGCTGAGGTGGGCGGGCGTGAAGTCCTGCCGCTTGTAGGCAACGAAGCGGATGCGGCCGGCGGCCGCGTCGTCCTCGTCGGCGGATACCACCTCGATCAGGCGGGGAAAGCTCTCGAACTGCGCGGGTGCGCGGCGCGCCAGGTTCACCAGCAAGTCGGCCTGCGGCAATTCCACGCTGTCGCTGTCGGCCAGCACGATCGGCGTATCCGGCGCCAGCGGGTCATTGACGTGCACGTGCGGCAGGAAGTCGACATCGGAAAAGCTCCACAGCGCCGCATCGAGCCGCGCCAGCTGCGCGCTGTCCTCGGTCATGATGACGATGCGGCTTTTCGCGCCGGACGCGCTCGCGGCGTTGCAGGCCTTGCGCACCAGGCGGCACGCATAGGCGATCTTGTCGGGAACGTTGGTGTGGAAATCGATGCGGGTCATGGGCGCTATTGTAGCGCGGCGGCGCGGGGGAAACCGGTGTCGGACACCCGCCGGGTGTCCGACACCATGCACTCAAGGTCCCTTCACGCAGCCATGCCGCTGTGCCGGAGGAGCGCGTCGATCTGCGGTTCGCGGCCGCGGAACGCGGTGAACGATTCCAGCGCCGGCCGCGAACCGCCGACCGACAGGATCTCGTGCAGGAACTTGCGGCCCGTGTCGACCACGCGCTCGTCGGCGCCTTCCAGCTCCGCCGCTTCCTCGAAGGCCGCGTAGGCATCGGCGGACAGCACTTCGGCCCACTTGTAGCTGTAGTAGCCGGCCGCGTAGCCACCGGCGAAGATGTGGCCGAACGAGTTCTGGAAGCGGTTGAACGCCGGCGGGACGATGACCGCGAAGCGGCTGCGCACCTCGTCGATCACGTCCTGCACCGACTTGCCTGATTCAGATTGATAGTCGTAGTGCAGGTGCATGTCCAGCAGCGAGAATTCCACCTGGCGCAGCGTCTGCAGGCCGGACTGGAAGTTCTTCGCGGCCAGCATCTTGTCGTACAGCGCGCGCGGCAGCGGCTCGCCGGTCTTCACGTGCGCCGTCATGTGCGACAGCACGTTCCACTCCCAGCAGAAGTTTTCCATGAATTGCGACGGCAGTTCCACCGCATCCCACTCCACGCCGGCAATGCCGGACACGCCCAGTTCCTCGACGACGGTCAGCATGTGGTGCAGGCCATGGCCGAACTCGTGGAACAGCGTGATCACTTCATCGTGCGTGAACAGCGAAGGCTGCACCTTGCCATCGATGACGGCCGGCTCCGTGAAGTTGCAGGTGAGGTAGGCGATCGGCGTTTGCAGCTGGCCGGCCTCCAGGCGCCGGCTGCGCGCGTCGTCCATCCACGCGCCGCTGTTCTTGCCGGGGCGCGCATACAGGTCCAGGTAGAACTGGCCCACCAGTTCGCCGTCGCGCTCGATGCGGAAGAAGCGCACGTCCTTGTGCCAGGTGGGTGCCTGGTCCGGCAGGATCTGCACGCCGAACAGGTTCTGCACCAGCTTGAACAGGCCGTCGATCACCTTGTGCTCGGGGAAGTACTGCTTCACTTCCTGCGCCGAGAACGCGTAGCGGTGCTGTTGCAGCTTTTCCGATGCATACGGCAGGTCCCAGGCGTTCAGTTCCGTCAGGCCCAGGTGTTCGGCCGCGAAGGTCTTCAGTTCTTCCAGGTCCTTCTCGGCATACGGGCGGGCGCGTTTCGCCAGGTCTTCCAGGAAGCCGATCACCTGTTCGGGGCTCTGTGCCATCTTCGGCACCAGCGACACCTCGGCGAAGTTCTTGTAACCCAGCAGCTGTGCCTCTTCCGCGCGCAGCTGCAGCAGCTTCACGATATTGGCGCTGTTGTCCCATTTCTCGCGCTCGCTGAACACGTCGCCCAGGTCGGAGGCCTTGGTGGCGTTCGCGCGGTACACCTTCTCGCGCAGCGCGCGGTTGTCGGCGAACTGCAGGATCGGGTAGTACGAAGGGAAGTGCAGCGTGAACTGCCAGCCCTGCTTGCCGTCTTTCTCGGCCAGGGTTTTCGCGGCGTGCTTCACGTCGTCCGGCAGTCCGGCCAGCTCGGCTTCGTCCTCGACCAGCAGCTTCCAGTCGTTGGTGGCGTCCAGCACGTTCTCGGAAAAGCGCGTCGACGTGGCGGCATGCTCTTCCTGGATATCCGCGAAGCGTTCCTTCTGTTCCGGCGGCAGTTCGGCGCCACCCATGCGGAAATCGCGGATCGCGTTTTCAATGATGCGCTTGCGGGCCGGCGCCAGCGTGGCGAATTCCGGCGACGCCTGCAGCGCCTTGTACTTGGCGAACAGCGCCTCGTTCTGCGCCAGCTCGGTCCAGAACTCCGTCACCTTCGGCAGGTTCTCGTTGTACACGGCGCGCAGCTCGGGCGTGTCGGCCACGTTGTTCAGGTGACTGACGATGCCCCATGCACGGCCCAGCAGTTCGGTGGCGTTTTCCAGCGGCGTCACGAAGTTCTGCCACGTCACCGGCTCCACGGGCGCTTCCAGCTGCGTCACCACTTCCCGGTTCTTCGCCAGCAGCTCGTCGATGGCCGGCGTCACGTGTTCCGGCTTGATCGCGTCGAAACGCGGCAGGCCGCCAAAGTCCAGCAGGGGGTTGTCAGTCGTCATTGTCTATTCCTATGGTTGGGCCGCGGGCTTACACCCGCTCTGCCGACTCAATCGTATTCATCAGGAGCATCGTGATCGTCATCGGGCCGACGCCGCCGGGTACCGGCGTAATGTGCGCGGCCACTTCCTTGATGCCGGCAAAATCCACGTCCCCGCACAACTTGCCATTATCGTCGCGATTCATGCCCACATCGATCACGATTGCCCCCGGTTTCACCATGTCCGCCGTCAGCGTGTTGCGGCGGCCGACCGCCGCCACGACCACGTCCGCCTGCTTGGTATACACGGACAGATCCGGGGTGGCGCTATGGCAGATGGTGACGGTGGCGTTGGCCTGCAAGAGCAGCAGGCCCATCGGCTTGCCGACCGTGTTGCTGCGGCCGATCACCACCGCGTGCTTGCCGCGCAGGTCCACGCCGGTCGATTCGATCAGCTTCATGCAGCCGTACGGCGTGCAGGGACGGAAGCCTTCCAGGCCCGTCATCAGCTCGCCGGCCGACAGCACCGAGTAACCGTCCACATCCTTCGACGTGGCGATCGCTTCGATGACCTTGTGCGGGTTGATGTGCTTCGGCAGCGGCATCTGTACCAGGATGCCGTGGATCGCCGGATCGGCATTCAATGCTGCAATGCGGTCGAGCAGCGCCTGCTCCGCCAGGTCGGCATCGTACTTCTCCAGCACGGAGTGGATGCCCACGTCGCCGCATGCCTTCACCTTGTTGCGCACGTACACCTGGCTGGCGGGGTCTTCGCCCACCAGGATCACGGCCAGGCCGGGCTGCTTGCCGCTGGCGGTCAATGCGGCAGCGCGGGAAGCGATTTCGGCGCGCAGTTTTTGGGAGAGGGCGATTCCGTCGATGAGTTGGGCAGACATGGTGATGGACTAAGGTGGGATGAAAGACCGTCATTATAAAGGTGCGATGCGCCGCGCTGGGGCTTCATGCAGACCATTGCCGGCGGCGCAGCCGGATTGGGCGCTGCCAGGTAACCATGCATGCGTTGAAGTGGCCTTTGGCGGTGGAACCAAAAGCAGTTTGAACGCGCTCATAAAAGTGATTTTTTGATCACAAAAACTGATTGTAAACTGCGCATTTATGCGGCATTGCAGCATTTCCACATAGGGAAATTTCACATTATAAAAACAGCTTTCGTATTTTGAAAAAGGCCAAATTCACTGTTAGAATCTCCGCACTTTGTAAAAGTCTTGGTAAATAATCACCCTCGCGTCCGCCACGATCACCGGATCGGTTCGGGCCAATCACTCAGGAGACTAGATAGATGTCAGCTCAACTTGACCAGGTCACGGCCCAAACCGCCAACGATCCGGACGCACTGGAAACCAAGGAATGGCTCGAGGCACTCGAGGCCGTATTGCAGAATGAAGGACCGGAACGCGCCCAGTACCTGATGGAGCGCCTGGTCGACCTGGCGCGCCGCCGCGGCGCCGACATCCCGTTCTCCGCCAACACCGCGTATGTGAACACCATTCCTGCCGACGTGGGCGCGCACTGCCCGGGCAACCTGGAATACGAAGAGCGCCTGCGCTCGTGGATGCGCTGGAACGCGATGGCGATGGTGGTTCGCGCCAACCGTGCCGATGGCGACCTGGGTGGCCACCTGTCCTCGTTCGCCTCGCTGGCGAACATGCTGGGCATCGGCTTCAACCACTTCTGGAAAGCCGCGAGCGAAGAGCACGGCGGCGACCTGCTGTACATCCAGGGCCACTCGTCGCCCGGCGTGTACGCGCGCGCCTACCTGGAAGGCCGCCTGACCGAAGACCAGCTGATCAACTTCCGCAAGGAAGTGGACGGCCGTGGCCTGTCGTCCTATCCGCACCCGAAACTGATGCCGGACTTCTGGCAGTTCCCCACCGTGTCGATGGGCCTGGGCCCGCTGATGGCGATCTACCAGGCGCGCTTCCTGAAGTACCTGCACGCGCGCGGCATCGCCAACACCGACGGCCGCAAGGTCTGGGCCTTCTGCGGCGACGGCGAGATGGACGAGCCGGAATCGCTGGGTGCGATCGGCATGGCCGCCCGTGAAATGCTGGACAACCTGGTCATCGTCGTCAACTGCAACCTGCAGCGCCTGGACGGCCCGGTGCGCGGCAACGGCAAGATCATCCAGGAACTGGAAGGCGAATTCCGCGGCGCCGGCTGGAACGTCGTGAAAGTCATCTGGGGCCCGGGCTGGGACGAGCTGCTGGCCAAGGACAAGGAAGGCATCCTGCAGCGCGTGATGATGGAAACGCTGGACGGCGAATACCAGAACTACAAGGCCAAGGATGGCGCCTACGTGCGCAAGCACTTCTTCGGCAAGCATCCGAAGCTGCTGGAAATGGTCGCCAACATGAGCGACGACGACATCTGGCGCCTGACCCGCGGCGGCCACGACCCGCACAAGATCTACGCAGCGTTCAAGGTGGCGCAGGAAGCCCAGGGCAAGCCGACCGTGCTGCTGGTGAAGACCGTCAAGGGCTACGGCATGGGCAAGTCCGGCGAGGCGCGCAACACCGCCCACCAGACCAAGAAGCTGGACGACGAGGCGATCCGCGAAATGCGCGACCGCTTCAACATTCCGATTCCAGACGACAAGCTGGCCGAGATCCCGTTCTTCAAGCCGTCCGACGACGCGCCTGAAATGAAGTACCTGCACGAGCGCCGCAAGGCCCTGGGCGGCTACCTGCCGGCGCGCCGCATGAAGGCCGATGAAACGCTGGTCGTGCCGCCGCTGGAAGCGTTCAAGAACGTGCTGGAGCCGACCGCGGAAGGCCGCGAGATCTCGACCACCCAGTCGTTCGTGCGCATCATCACCGCGCTGCTGCGCGACCAGAGCCTGGGCCCGCGCGTGGTGCCGATCCTGGTCGACGAATCGCGTACCTTCGGCATGGAAGGCCTGTTCCGCCAGATCGGCATCTTCAACCAGCAGGGGCAGCTGTACGAGCCGGTCGACAAGGACCAGGTGATGTACTACCGCGAAGACAAGGCCGGCCAGATCCTGCAGGAAGGCATCAACGAAGCGGGCGGCATGAGCTCGTGGATCGCGGCGGCCACGTCGTACTCGACCAACAACCGCGTGATGATCCCGTTCTTCACGTACTACTCGATGTTCGGCATGCAGCGCGTGGGCGACCTGGCCTGGGCGGCAGGCGACATGCGCGCCCGCGGCTTCATGATGGGCGGCACTGCCGGCCGTACCACGCTGAACGGCGAGGGCCTGCAGCACGAGGATGGCCACAGCCACCTGTTCGCCGCGGCGATCCCGAACTGCCTGCCGTACGACCCGACCTTCGGCCACGAGCTGGCGGTGATCATCCATGACGGCCTGCGCCGCATGGTGACGGAACAGGAAGACGTGTTCTACTACATCACCATCATGAACGAGAACTACGCTCATCCGGGCCTGAAGGCCGGCCAGGAAGAGGGCATCCTGAAGGGCATGTACCTGCTGCAGGAAGGCGCCGCGAACGCCGGCCAGCGCGTGCAGCTGATCGGCTCGGGCACGATCCTGCGCGAGTCCATCTTCGCCGCCGAGCTGCTGGAGAAGGACTGGGGCATCGCCGCCGACGTGTGGTCCGCGCCGTCGCTGACGCTGGTGGCGCGCGATGGCCAGGATGCCGAGCGCTGGAACCTCGTCAACCCGACCAAGGAACAGCGCGTGCCGTACGTGACCGGCCTGCTGAAGGATACGCAGGGCCCGATCATCGCCACGACCGACTACATGCGCCTGTACGCCGAGCAGATCCGCGCCTTCATGCCGAAGGACCGCACCTACCGCGTGCTGGGCACCGACGGCTTCGGCCGCTCGGACAGCCGCGCCAAGCTGCGCGAGTTCTTCGAGGTGAACCGTTACTACATCACGGTTGCCGCGCTCCGTTCGCTGGCCGACGAGGGCAAGATCGACCTCGCCGTGGTGGAACAGGCCGTCGTGAAATATGGCCTGAACCCGAACAAGCCCAATCCGGTGACCCAATAACGAGAATACGGAGCAAACGCTATGAGCATTGTGGAAGTCAAAGTCCCGGATATCGGTGATTTCAAGGAAGTCGAAGTCATCGAGCTGATGGTGAAGGTCGGCGACACGATCAAGGTCGACCAGTCGCTGATCACCGTTGAATCGGACAAGGCATCGATGGAAATTCCATCGTCGTCGGCCGGGGTCATCAAGGAAATCAAGGTCAAGGTCGGCGACAAGGTCGCCGAGGGTTCGCTGCTGTTGCTGGTCGAAGCCGAGGGCGCGGCCGCCGCTGCTCCCGCCGCCGCGCCGGCACCGGCGCCTGCCGCTGCTGCCGCGCCGGCTCCAGCGCCAGCGCCAGCGCCGGCCGCCGCTCCGGCAGCCGCCGCCGGCCCGGTCGACGTCAAGGTACCGGACATCGGCGACTTCAAGGAAGTCGAAGTCATCGAGCTGATGGTCAAGGTGGGCGACACGATCAAGAAGGACCAGTCGCTGATCACCGTGGAATCGGACAAGGCCTCGATGGAAATCCCGTCGTCGCACGACGGCGTGGTCAAGGAAATCAAGGTCAAGGTCGGCGACAAGGTGGCCGAGGGTTCGCTGGTGCTGGTGGTGGAATCGACCGGCGGCTCGGCTGCTCCTGCCGCCGCCGCTCCCGCGCCTGCCGCTGCTGCTGCTCCGGCACCTGCCGCTGCTGCTCCCGCACCTGCTCCTGCCGCTGCACCGGCGCCTGCCGCCGCGCCGGCAGCCCCGGCAGTATCGGGCAAGCTGGCCCACGCGTCGCCGTCGGTCCGCAAGTTCGCCCGCGAACTGGGCGTGGACGTGGCGAAGGTGCCGGGCACCGGCCCGAAAGGCCGCATCACCCAGCAGGACGTGCAGAACTACGTGAAGGGCGTGATCGCCGGCGCGGCCGCCGCGCCGACCGCGGCTCCGGCCGCGGCTGGTGGCGGTGGTGCGGGCCTGAACCTGCTGCCATGGCCGTCGCTGGACTTCTCGAAGTTCGGCGAAACGGAACTGCAGCCGCTGCCGCGCATCAAGAAGATCTCCGGCCCGAACCTGCACCGCAACTGGGTGATGATCCCGCACGTGACGCAGTTCGAGGATGCGGATATCACCGACCTGGAAGCGTTCCGTGTCGAGACCAACAACGCCAACGCGAAGAACAAGGATGCCGCCAAGCTGACGATGCTGGCCTTCGTCATCAAGGCATCGGCCGCGGCGCTGAAGAAATACCCGGCGTTCAATTCCTCGCTGGACGCGAAGGGCGAGAACCTGATCCTGAAGAAGTACTACAACATCGGCTTCGCCGCCGACACGCCGCAAGGCCTGGTGGTACCGGTGGTGAAGAATGCCGACCAGAAGAGCGTGTCGCAGATCGCCCGCGAAATGACGGAACTGTCGCTGGCGGCGCGCGAAGGCAAGCTGAAGCCGGCCGACATGCAGGGTGCCACGTTCACCATCTCGTCGCTGGGCGGTATCGGCGGCTCGCACTTCACGCCGATCGTGAATGCGCCGGAAGTGGCGATCCTCGGCCTGTCGAAGGCTTCGATGAAGCCGGTGTGGGACGGCAAGCAGTTCGTGCCGCGCCTGATGATGACGCTGTCGCTGTCGTACGACCACCGCGTGGTCGACGGCGCGTCCGGTGCCCGCTTCGCAGTCTACCTGGCAGAAGTGCTGGGCGACATGCGCAAAGTGCTGCTGTAAGGAGCCCGCTACATGAGCATCGTTGAGGTAAAAGTACCGAATATCGGCGACTTCAAGGAAGTCGAAGTCATCGAGGTGATCGTCAAGGTGGGCGATACCATCAAGGTCGACCAGTCGATCGCCACCGTGGAATCGGACAAGGCATCCATGGAGATCCCGGCCACGCACGCCGGCGTCGTCAAGGAGCTGAAGTTCAAGGTGGGCGACAAGGTGAGCGAAGGTTCGCTGCTGCTGTTGCTGGAGGAAGCCGCTGGCGCTGCTGCTCCTGCTGCTCCTGCTGCACCGGCACCGGCTGCTTCGGCACCGGCGGCCGACGTCGCCAAGCCTGCCGAAAAAGGCGAGGCACCGGGCCAGGCGGCGCCGGTGTACGGCGCGCCGGCAGTACCGGCACCGGCGGCACCCGCTGCCGGTCCGGCGCCGGCGGCCGGTTCGTACTCCGGCAATGTCGACATCCAGTGCGACATGATGGTGCTGGGCGGCGGCCCCGGCGGCTACTCGGCCGCGTTCCGTGCCGCCGACCTGGGCCAGAACACCGTGATCGTCGAGCGCTATGCGACGCTGGGCGGCGTGTGCCTGAACGTGGGCTGCATCCCGTCGAAGGCGCTGCTGCACCTGGCTTCCGTGATCGACGAGACGGCCCACCTGGGCAAGCATGGCGTGAAGTTCGCCCGGCCGGAAGTCGACATCGACGAAGTACGCAAGTACAAGGAAGGCGTGATCTCGAAGATGACCGGCGGCCTGTCCGGCATGGCCAAGGCGCGCAAGGTGCAGGTGGTGCAGGGCGTCGGCCAGTTCGTCAGCCCGAACCACATCGAAGTCACCGGCGCCGATGGCGTCAAGAAGGTCGTGCAGTTCAAGCAGGCGATCATCGCGGCCGGTTCTGCTGTCGTCAAGCTGCCATTCGTGCCGGAAGATCCGCGCATCGTCGATTCGACCGGCGCGCTGGAACTGCGCTTCATGCCGAAGCGCATGCTGGTGATCGGCGGCGGCATCATCGGCCTGGAAATGGCCACCGTGTATTCCACTTTCGGCGCGCGCATCGACGTGGTCGAGATGATGGATGGCCTGATGCAGGGCGCCGACCGCGATGCCGTCAAGGTCTGGCAGAAGTACAACGCGCACCGCTTCGACAACATCATGACCAAGACCAAGACCGTCGGCGTGGAAGCGCTGCCGGAAGGGATCAAGGTCACGTTCGAAGCCGCCGAAGCCGGCGCCACCGCACCGGAGCCGCAGATCTACGACATGGTCCTGGTGGCCGTGGGCCGCAGCCCGAACGGCAAGAAGATCGCCGCCGACAAGGCCGGCGTGCAGGTGACCGACCGCGGCTTCATCAACGTCGACAGCCAGATGCGCACCAACGTGCCGCACATCTTCGCCATCGGCGACCTGGTGGGCCAGCCGATGCTGGCGCACAAGGCCGTGCATGAAGGCCACGTGGCCGCTGAAGCAGCCGTCGGCCAGAAGTCGCACTTCGATGCTTCCGTGATCCCGTCGGTCGCCTACACCGATCCGGAAGTGGCATGGGTCGGCCTGACGGAAGACGAAGCGAAGGCCAAGGGCATCAAGGTCGAGAAGGGCCACTTCCCGTGGGCCGCTTCGGGCCGCGCCGTGGCCAACGGCCGCGACGAAGGCTTCACGAAAGTGCTGTTCGACGCTGAAACGCACCGCATCGTGGGCGGCACCATCGTCGGCACGCATGCCGGCGACATGATCGGCGAAATCGCGCTGGCCATCGAGATGGGCGCCGACGGCACCGACATCGGCAAGACGATCCACCCGCACCCGACCCTGGGCGAGTCGATCGGCATGGCCGCCGAAGTGTACGAAGGCGTTTGCACGGACTTGCCGCCGATGCGCAAGCGCTGATCCCGGCTTTCCCGCAGTGCCCCAAACGCCACCTTCGGGTGGCGTTTTTATTGCCCGAAACCGGTGACAGGCTCCATTTTCCGGAAAAGTTGCAAGTGGTAAATCCGGCGACAGGCTCAAGTGCCGCTTGGTCAAGCGTTACCCGACGCTTTGAAAGCGCATGCATTCACCCCAACAGCGAAGTGCTGGGGTCAGACCCGCCGGGTCTGACCCCGGCATCTGCACTTGGGATTGGCTTATTCAAGCGGCATTCAGTGACAGGTCCCATTGTCTAGGAAATGGTGCAAAACAATTGGAGCCTGGAGGGAGCGATGGCATGCATGCCATCACCGCTGTATGGGCGTGGTGCATGCTCCACGAACTCCCCATGAAGCCACCGGTTTTCTTGCAGCATTCAGGCGAAGCGGGCCTGGTACTCGCTGGGCAGCACGCCGAGGTGCTGCATGAAGGCGCGGCGCAGGTTGTATTCGCTGCCGTGGCCGCTGCGCCGGGCGGCTTCCTTGACCGTCATCCGCGGCCGTTCCAGCAGGCTGCACGCGAGTTCCATGCGCAGGCGGGCGAGCAATTGCGCTGGCGTGGCGTCCGCCTCCTGCCGCAGGCGGCGGTGCAGCGTGCGGACGGAGAGGGCGCAGGCGGCTGCCATCTGGTCGATGTCCAACTGCCGAGCGAGGCGGGGGCGCAGCCATGCGGTCAGTTGCGCGGTGACGCCGTCCGGCACCGACTGGGCCAGCAGCTCGGCGCTGAACTGCCGCTGGCCGCCGGGGCGCTTCAGGAACAGCACCATGCGCCTGGCCACCGCCAGCGCGGCGGCGCGGCCAAGGTCTTCTTCGACGAGGCTGAGCGCCAGGTCCATGCCGGCACTGATGCCGGCGGAAGTGCGGAACTTGCCGTCGCGGACGTGGATGGCGTTGTCCTGCACGTCGACCAGCGGATGCTGTTCGCGCAGTGCGGAGACGTCCTGCCAGTGCGTGACGGCGCGGCGGCCATCCAGCAATCCGGCGCGCGCCAGCACGAAGGCTCCGGTGCAGACGGAGCAGCAGCGCGCCGCGTCCTCTCCCGCGCGGGCCACCCAGCGCAACAGCGCGCGTCCTTGCGTCGTCGCGGACGAGGGCAGGGAAGCGCCGCCGCCGCCGGAGACCACCAGCGTACCGCCCGCGAGTCCCCGCCGCGGCAACGGCGCCGCCAACACGCTGACGCCGGCCGACGAGGCAACGGCGCCACCGCCCCGTGCGACCAGGTGGATGCGGTAGGGCTCGGGCCGGCCGGCATCGCGCGCCTCGTCGTTGGCGCTGGCGAAGACCTGGATCGGCCCGGTGGCATCGAGCAGCAGGAAGCCGGGAAACACCAGCAGCCAGACATTGACAGGTGCGACCGGTCCGGTCGGTGCGATGGGGGCCACCGGAGCGACGGGTGCGGTCGCTGTGATGAATGCGGCCGGTGCGGCGGGCAGGGCGGAAGAGCGCGGCATGTGGCAGATATTCAATCATCGCTGTCATTCCTGTCAATTGCGGCCGGGCTATCATCGGCTCCTCGATGAAAGGAGATGCCATGCTCGAACTCAGGCCCAGCTGCGAACACTGCGACAAGGCCTTGCCCCCGCACGCGACGGACGCACGCATCTGCAGCTACGAATGCACGTTCTGCGCCGATTGCGTGGATGGCCTGCTGCGGAACGTCTGCCCGAACTGCGGCGGCGGCTTCATGCCGCGGCCCGTGCGGCCGGCGCGCAACTGGAAGGGCGACAATTACCTCGGCAAGGATCCGGCGCGCACGGAGCCGAAATACCGGCCGGTCGATCCCGCCGCGCATGCGGCATTCGCCGCCGCGATCCACGCCATTCCCCCGCAGGAGCGGTAAGCGGTGCGGGCGTGCGCGGGAAGTGAATGCGCTGTATCGGCAATCCGTCCCACGCCGGGCTCCGCCGGTCACGTTCATTGCGCGGGCGCCGGGGGCGATGCTATCGTCGATGTCCGTTCAACCACCGACACCAAGGAAACCCATGCTGCTGTTCGCCGATGCCCGGTTCACCAGTCCCTATGCCATGTCCGTATTCGTCGCGCTGACGGAAAAGCGCATTCCCTTCGCATTGAAGACTGTCGACCTGGAGACCGGCGCCAACCACGCTCAAGACTACACTGCCCGGTCGCTGACGCAGCGCGTTCCCACGCTGGTCGATGGCGACTTCGCGCTGTCGGAGTCGTCCGCCATCACGGAATACCTGGAACAGCTGCAGCCCGAACCTGCCCTGTATCCGGCGGACCTGAAGACCCGTGCCCGCGCGCGCCAGGTACAGGCCTGGATCAGGAGCGACCTGCTGCCGATCCGGCAGGAGCGTTCGACCAACGTGGTGTTCTACGGCCCGGCCGACGCGCCCCTGTCCGCCGCCGCCGAGGCAGCCGTGGACAAGCTGTTCAAGGCGGCGCAGGCACTGCTGGACCACGGCGGCGACCATCTGTTCGGCGCCTGGACCATCGCGGACGTGGACCTGGCCCTGATGCTGAACCGGCTGGTGCTGAACGGCGATGACGTGCCGCCGGCACTGCGCGACTATGCCGCGCGCCAGTGGGCGCGCGAATCGGTGCAGGCCTGGGTGAACCTGGCCCGTCCGCCACTGTAGCATCGCCGCTCCGCAACGCCGGGGGCGGTGCCGGAAGTCCGGTTTCATACCAGGGAACGTGCCGATGGATTATCCGGCGGGTGTGACGATCCGCGCATTTTCAGGGCCTGGCAAGATGTTAAGATGGCAAGTTTCGCCGTATTGTCATTCTTTATCCGGAAAGCCCCCATGAACAAGCGTTTCATCGCAATCCTGCTGGCCGGCCTGCTGTCGGCCAGCGCGTGGTCGGCGGATGCCGGCGCTGGCGTGTCCGCCGGCCGGCCGGCCGCGCCAGCGGGACGCCCGCTCGTCGTCGACCAGCCGTACAGCGCCACGCACACGTTGACGATGCGCCGCCAGCAGCGCGACGGCGCCGAAGCGACGCACCGGACCGTGACGAAGCTGTACCGCGACAGCGCCGGCAGGGCGCGCCGCGACCTGCTGGACGGCGAGGGCAACCCGACCCACTCGTTCATCATCGACACGGATGGCGCGGTGATCGTGCTGGATCACCGCAACCGGCTGGTCACGAGGCGGGCGGCAAGGCGGGTCGCGCCGGTCATCGACATGTCGGCAGCCGCGCTGCGCAAGGCTGAAGCCAGGCCGCCGGTGGAGTCATTGGGAGAACGCGATATCGAAGGCGTGACGGCGACCGGGGAGAGCACCCGGCACCGGATCAGGACCGCTGCCGGCAGCTTCGAGATCGTCACCGAAAGCTGGACGTCGAAGGAACTGGGCCTCACGCTGCATGTCAGGAACAGCGACCCGAAAGGCGAATCCGTCATCGCCATCAGTGACCTCGAGCGCGGCGAGCCGGATCCTGCATTGTTCGCGGCGCCCGAGGATTACCAGCTGAAGCCCGAGGCCTGAGCCCCAAGGCCCAAGGCCCAAGCATCAACCTCGAGCTTGAATCTTGAAGCCCGGCGCGACCGGGCGCGCCTTCAGCCTTCCTTGTGGTGGAACGGCGCGAACCAGGTCACCAGGAACGATGGAATGGTGGCCGCCATCACGAACCAGAAATAATCCACGTAGCCCATCCACTGCTGCAGGTGGCCGGACACGGTGCCCGTCACCAGCATGCACAGGCCCATCAGGCCGGTGCCGAACGCATAGTGGGTGGTGCTGTACTTGCCCGGCGCGAGCTGCTGCATCAGGTAGATCATGAAGCCCACCGAGCCGAAGCCGTAGAAGAATTTTTCGATCGCCACGCCGGCGCTGATCACCACCAGGTCGGTCGGCTGGTACATCGCCATCAGCAGGAACGTCGCGTTCGGGATGTTGACGGCGCAGCACAGCAGGAACAGCGTGGGCTTCAGGCCCCGCTTGGCGACGAACAGGCCGCCCAGCAGCGAGCCGACCAGCACGGCCACCAGGCCATAGGTGCCGTAGACGATGCCCAGCAGTTCGTTCGACAGGCCCAGGCCGCCCTTGGCCACCGGGTCGACCATGAAGAACGGGCCGATCTTTTCCAGCAGGCCGATGGAGAGCCGGAACAGGAAGGCAAAGCCCACCATCAGCCACACGTCGCGCTTCTGGAAGAAGGTGACGAACGAATCCCACAGGATATGCAGCGCCTCGCGCGGCGAGGTCGGCGCGTTCTCGGCCTTGGCGCCGTCGGGCATGGTGCGCATGTGCCACACCGCCATCACCAGCGTGATGCCGGCGACGATGAAGAACACGATGCGCCAGCTGTCGATCCATTCCGGGCCGAAGGTATTGGCATCGTGGCCGAACACGTTGGTGTGCAGCCAGCCGGACAGGTAGACCAGGCCGCCGGAGGCGACGATCGGGCCGACATTCCACGACAGGCTCTGGATGCCGCAATACAGCGACTGCTTGCGCGAATCGAGCGCCGTGACATACACGCCGTCCGAGGCGATGTCCTGCGTGGCGCCGATGAACGACAGCACGATGAACAGGCCGACCATGATCGCCATGTAGCCGGGCAGCGACATGGCCAGTGCCACGCAGCCGAAGCCCACGCCGATCGCCAGCTGGGCGCACAGCACGAAGAATTTCTTGGTGCGGTACATTTCGACGAACGGCGCGAACAGCGGCTTGACCGTGTAGGCAAAGATCAGGTAACTGGCATACTCGGCGGCCCGGCCGTTGTCCATGCCCAGGTTCTTGAACATGATCGCCGTCACGCTGGTCAGCATGACGTAGGCCAGCGCCATCGTGAAGTACCCGGTGGGTACCCACAGCAGCGGGCTCACCGTGGATGCCGGCACGGCGGTGCCCGCCGGGGGCACCGTGCCTGGCACGGCGGCTTTCGTGTTCATGTTGTCTCCTGTCTCGGTCGTCATCGATTGCAGGCGGCTATGCTGCCGCCGTGCTTGTCATGATAGCGCCAACAATGGCGCTTTTGTCGATCAGCGGCGCTGCATGTCGATGAATTCGCGGTACCACAGCGCGCTGTCCTTCGGCGTGCGTTTCTGGGTCGCGTAATCGACGTGGATGATGCCGAAGCGCTTGGCGTAGCCGGAATTCCATTCGAAGTTGTCCAGCAGGCTCCACAGGAAGTAGCCGCGCACGTCCACGCCCTGGTCCATCGCCGCTTTCAGGGCGGCCAGGTGGCGTTCCACGTAGTCGATGCGCTTGGCGTCGGCGATGCGGCCGTCGACCAGTTCGTGATCGGGATTGGCCATGCCGTTTTCGGTGATGTAGATCGGCGGCAGGTCGTATTCGCCCTTCAGCTTCACCAGCAGTTCGGTCAGGCCCTGCGGATAGATTTCCCAGCCCATGTCGGTGGTGCCCAGGGCGGCCGGCGCCTGGCGCGGCGGCGTTTCCGCGCTGCAGAACGAACGGAAGTAATAGTTCACGCCGAGGAAATCGATCGGCTGGCGGATGATGTCGAAGTCGCCCGCCTTGACTTCCGGCGCGTCGGCGCCATGGCCGCGCAGCGCGTATTCCGGGTAATGGCCCTTGAAGATCGGGTCCATGAACCACTGTACCGAGCGGGCGTATTCCCAGGTGGCGAGATCGCGGTCGGCCTGGCTGTCGGTGGCCGCGTCGGCGGTCCACTGGTTCAGCACGATGCCCAGCTGCGCCGAGCTGCCGACGGCGCGCATTGCCTTCATCGCCAGCCCGTGCGACAGCAGCAGGTGGTGCGACACTTGCACCGACTGCTTGTTGTCCGCCACGCCGGGCGCGAATTGCGCGTTGCCGTAGCCCAGGTTGGCCGTGCACCATGGCTCATTGTGCGTTGCAATCGTTTTCACGCGATTGCCGAAGCGGCGCGCCACTTCCGCCGCATACTCGGCGAAGTGGTAGGCGGTATCGCGGTTCAGCCAGCCGCCTTCATCCTGCAAGGCTTGCGGCAAGTCCCAGTGGTACAGCGTGACGTGGGCGCCGATGTTTTTCTTGTCCAGCTCGTCCAGCAGGCGTTCGTAGAAAGCAAAGCCGGCTTCGTTCCAGGCGCCCTTGCCGGCCGGCTGCACGCGTGCCCAGGCCATCGAGAAGCGGTAGGCATCCACGTGCAGGTCCGCCATGATGCCGACGTCTTCCGCGTAACGGTGGTAGTGGTCGCAGGCCACGTCGCCGTTGCTGCCATCGATCACCTTGCCGGGCGTATGGCTGAACGTATCCCAGATGGATGGGCCCTTGCCATCGGCAGTGGCGGCACCTTCGATCTGGAACGAGCTGGTGGCCACGCCCCACGTGAACGAAGGCGGAAATTGCAGTGTGTCGGTCATTGTCTTAGTCGGCTGGAAGAGAAAAGAGGGCGTGCACGCAAATGCTTGAAAACGATTTCATGCACTGCGGAACATTAGACCGCAAGCCGATTCCCCTGTCAATTACAAAAAATCCAGTCTCCCGCTGCGTTTTTCACCAGCGAAAAAAAACCCGGGAAGTCCCGGGTTTCGCATGTCATGTTTGTTTCGCCCTGCTTGGCGCTGCTTCGCGCTTGCTTATTCGTACTGTCCAGTGCCAGGCACTGTGTTTCAGCTCGCAATGAACCGTGGCGGAATTTCCATGCCGGCGGAAGCCGCATCGGCATACGCACGCAATTCATTGATCGCCAATTCGAGTTGTTCCTGGCTGGGATTGGCTTGGAAACCACGGATGCGTTCATTCAACGCAGCAACTTTCTGCGTCCATTCCAGCCTGTCGAACTTGCTCATAGAGCCTCCCTGCAAAAATATATTCTTGAGGAAACCATTTTCCCCCAGCGGCAGCACATGTTCAGTGCGGCAGCGCACAATTGCGCTGGTCACAAAGGATGAGTTAGCCGCGCCGATGTGTCAAGCCTTGGCACCGTGCAGGAACAGGTCGACGCGCTGTTCGACGAGCAGGGCATCGTCTTGCGGGTTGCTCGGCGGCACGGCAAACAGATAGCGCTTCAGGTGATCGCCCATCAGGCAGTTCATCAGGTGCACGACCAGCTGGTCGGCGGGGATGTCGCGCAGCTGCGTGCGCACGTCGGGCCGGTTGAAATAGCGTTCCAGCGCCAGCCGGGTTTGCCGCGGTCCGGATTCGAAAAAGGCCTCGGCCAGTTCCGGGTCATGGTGCGCCTCGGCGATCACCATGCGGTACAGCTTGATCACCGCGCCGGACGAGACCAGCTTGTGGAAACGCATGCCGAAGTCGAGCAGCACTTCCCGCATGGGACGCTGGTTGGTTTCCAGGTCTTCCATCGTGTCGAAATACACGTCGCGGCCCGAGGCCAGGATTTCTCGAAACAGGCCGCTCTTGCCGCCGAACTTCACATAGATGGTGCGCACGGCCACGCGGGCGCGGCGGGCGATCATCTCCAGGCTCACCTTCGAATAGCCTTTTTCCAGGAACAGCTCGGCGGCGGAACTCAACAGTTCCTGCGTGCGCGCTTCCGCTTCGCAGGCGCGCGGGCGCCCTGCGCTGCGGGCCCCGATCGGGCAGGGGGAATCGGCGGTGATTTGCTCGTCAGACATAAGGCGGGACATCTTCCAGGAGGCGGGGACGCCAAAGGCTATCAGAGGCCGTCACTTTATTCCAGCTAGAAATGAAATGCAACCGTTTCATTTCTTGACTTCAGGCATCCGATCGCCAATAATGCGCCTAGTCCATTTCATTTCTCGGAGCGTTTTCCATGTCCAACCAGGCAGAACAAAAAGTGCTGGCCACCGCTTCGCCGGCCGAACCACAGGGAGCCGCGCCGGCGAAGAAGCCGAACCGCCGCGTGCTGGTCGTTGCCGGCCTGATCGCCGTGGCAGCCATCGCGGGCGGCGCCCGCATGTGGTATCGCAGCGCGCATTTCGTGGAAACGGAAAACGCCTACGTGGCCGGGCACGTGCACCCGGTGTCGTCGCGCATCGCCGGCACGGTGACGAAGGTGCTGATCGACGATAACCAGTACGTCAAGGCGGGCGATGTGATCGCCGAACTCGATCCGTTCGACCAGCGCGTGAAGGTCGAACAGATCCGCGCCCAGATCGCCAGCGCCGAGACCCAGGTGCTGCAGGCCGATGCCCAGGTGGCCCAGGTGAAGGCCCAGGCCAGCGCCAGCGCCGCGCAAGTGAAGCAGTCGCAGGCGCTGCTGGTGCGCGCCAACCAGGATGCGGAACGCTATGGCCAGCTGTACACGAGCCAGATGAAGGCCGTCTCCAAGGCCGAGCTCGATGCCGCCAACGCCGGCCGTGCCAGCGCTGTCGCCGACCTGGCAGCCCGCAAGGACAGCGCCGCCGCGGCCCAGGCGCAGATCGCCGCCGCGGCATCCGCGCGCGACGTGCTGAAGGCGCAGATCGGCGTGCTGCAGGTACAGCTGAAGGAAGCCGAGCAGCAGCTGGCCTACAACCGCATCGTGGCCCCCGTCAGCGGCCGGGTCGGCAAGCGCAGCGTCGAAGTGGGCCAGCGCGTATCGCCGGGCCAGCAGCTGACGGCGCTGGTGCAGGATGACGTGTGGGTGACCGCCAACTTCAAGGAAACGCAGCTGGCGCAGATGCACGCGGGCCAGCCGGTGCACATCAGCGTCGATGCGCTGCCGGGCAGGGAACTGACGGGCCGGGTGGACAGCTTCTCGCCGGCCTCAGGCAACCAGTTCGCGCTGCTGCCGGCCGATAACGCCACCGGCAACTTCACCAAGATCGTGCAGCGCGTGCCCGTCAAGATCACGCTCGACGAGAAGGACCGGAAAGCGCTGGCCGGCCGCCTGGTGCCCGGCATGTCCGTGATCGCCGAAGTGGCGATCGGCGAAACCGCTCCGGCGCACGCGCAGGCCGCGTCGCATGGCCAGCCGCAAGTCCACTAAGCGGAAAGCCCAATGAGTACGCAGACCATGGCCGGCGGCCTGCCCGGCGCCCCGGCCTACGGCCAGGCCGGCGAAGCGGTGTCCGCCCGTACCTGGATCGCGGTTGCCGCCGGCATGCTGGGCGCCTTCATGGCGGTGCTGGATATCCAGATCACCAACTCGTCGCTGAAGGATATCCTCGGCTCGCTGTCGGCCACGCAGGAAGAGGGCTCGTGGATCTCCACCGCCTATCTGGTGGCCGAGATCATCGTCATTCCCCTCACGGCGCTGCTGACGCGGGTCTTCTCGCTGCGCGGCTACATGCTGGGTACCACCGGGCTGTTCCTGGTGTTTTCCACGCTGTGCGGCTTTGCGTGGAACCTGGAAAGCATGATCGCCTTCCGCATGGCGCAGGGCTTCACGGGCGGCGCGCTGATCCCGATGGCGATGACGCTGGTGATGACCAAGCTGCCGCCGTCGAAGCGCGCGGCCGGCATGGCCCTGTTCGGCCTGACGGCGACCCTGGCGCCGGCCATGGGGCCGACGCTGGGCGGCTACCTGTCCGAGCTGTATGGCTGGCCGTCGATCTTCTACATCAACTGGGTGCCGGGCGTGCTGCTAATGGCGGGCATCGCCTATGGCCTGGACAAGGAAAAGTGGCACCTCGACCAGTTGTGGAACGCCGACTGGCTGGGCATGGGCTTCATGGCCATGGGCCTGGGCTGCCTGACCATCTTCCTGGAAGAAGGCAACAGCAAGGACTGGTTCGATTCCGCTTTCATCATCGCCTTCGCCGCGATGGCGCTGGTCGGGCTGCTGGGCTGGGTCATCACCAGCGCGATGCGCGAGCAGCCGTTCGTCAACCTGGGCCTGTATGGGCAGCGCAACTTCCTGGTCGCCACCGTGCTGTCGGCGGTGATGGGCATGGGCCTGTACGGCTCGTCGTTCCTGCTGCCGCTGTTCCTGGGCCAGATCGCCGGCTATTCGCCGATGCAGATCGGCGAAGTGATCATGTGGGTCGGCCTGCCGCAGCTGTTCATCATGCCCTTCGTGGCCAAGCTGTCCTCGAAGATCGACAACCGGATCCTGTGCTCGTTCGGCCTGCTGCTGTTCGGCGGCTCCTGCCTGATGAACGCCTACATGGATGCCAGCACTGGCTACGACCAGCTGATGCTGTCGCAGATCGTGCGTGCACTGGGCCAGCCGTTCGTGATGCTGACCCTGTCGAACTTCGCCATGAACGGCATCGCGCCGAAGGACATGCCGTCGGCATCGAGCCTGTTCAACATGACGCGCAACCTGGGCGGCTCGATCGGCATCGCGCTGCTGGCCACCGCGCTGTCGACGCGCGAGCACTTCCACTCGGCGCGCCTGGGCGAGGCGATCACCAGCTATTCGCTGGCCACGCAGCAGCGGCTCGACCAGATGACGCAGGCCTTCATCGGCCAGGGCTTCGATCCCGCCAACGCGGCCGGCAAGGCGCTGAAGGCGATCGACGGCATCGTGCGGCGCGAGGCCTATGTGATGGCCTACAACGACGGCTTCTTCATCGTCGGCGGCATCCTGCTGTCCTGCATCGCCATCCTGTGGCTGTCGGACAAGGTGGTATCGCCTTCCGGCGCCGGTGGCGGCGGCCATTAATTGGCGGTTAATGAATGGCGTTCATTGAATACAAGAGGTAACACCATGTTCATCAAGCAAAGCATCTCCGTGGCGGTCGCATCCGCCGTCCTGTTCCTGTCCGGCTGCGCCACCGTCGGCAGCGACTTCAAGGCGCCGGCCAGCGTGGCCGATGCCGCCTTCCGCCACGCGCCGCAGGCCACCGGCGCCACCGCACACTTGCAAGGCGTGGATGCCGCGGCAAGCCTGCCACGGCAGTGGTGGAGCGTGTTCGGCGACGCGACGCTGGACCGGCTGGAGCGGCAGGCACTGGCCGACAGCCCGACCGTGAAGGCCGCCGCGCAGCGGCTGCTGCAGGCCGAGGCGCAACTGGGCGTCACGCGGGCCAGCGAACGCCCGCAGCTGAACGTGAGCGCCGGCGTGTCGAATACGCGCACCTCGGCCAACACCGCGCAGGGGATCGCGCAGGGCCGCCGTGCCGTGGCCGGCAACAACTATGCGATCGGCTCGTCGTTCTCGTATGAACTCGATTTGCTCGGCCGCGTGCGCCGCGCCGTGGAAGCGGCCGATGCGCAGGCCCTGGCCGCGCAGGCCGACCGCGATGGCGTGATGGTGCTGCTGACGTCGCAGGTCGCCACGACGTACTGGCAGCTGCGCGGCCTGGACGCGGAAATCGGCATCCTGCGCGGAGCCCTCGAGACGCGCCGCGAAACCGAGGCACTGGTCAATGCGCGCTTCGATGCCGGGCTGTCCAACGAACTCGATACGTCGCGCGCCAAGATCGAGCGCGCCAATGCCGAAGCCGACCTGGAAGAAGCGCAGCGCCAGCGCAACACGCTGGAACACGGCCTGGCCGTGCTGCTGGGCGCCTCGCCGTCGTCGACCGTGCTGGCCGCGACGCCGGGAGCCACCCTGCCGCAGCCGCCGGCGATCCCTGTCGGCCTGCCGGCCAGCCTGCTGGCGCAGCGGCCCGACCTGGCGCAAAGCGTGGCCGTGCTGAAGGCGGCCAATGCCAATATCGGCGTCGCCGAGGGCGCGCTGTACCCGGCACTGAGCCTGACGGGCAATTTCGGCTTCGCTTCCGAGAGCCTGTCCGAGATCGCCAAGGGCGGCTCGCGCCAGTTCAGCTTCGGCCCGCTGGCCCTGTCGCTGCCGGTGCTGGACGGCGGCCGCAACAAGGCCAACCTGGCCGCGGCGCAGGCGCGCTACGACGAAGCGGTGGCCAACCACCAGGGCACGCTGCTCACCGCGCTGCGCGAAGTGGAGGATGCGCTGTCCGACGTGCAGCAGCGCGATCGCCAGGGCAAGGCGCAGGCGGTGTCGCGCGAAGCGGCGGCGCGTGCCTACGAGGTGGCGCGCGCCCGCTACGAGCGCGGCCTGTCGACCTACCTGGACGTGACGGACGCGCAGCGCAGCGCGCTGGCCGCCGACCGTGCCGCGGCGCAGATCGATACGCAGCGGCTGCTGGCCGCCGTGTCGGTGGCGCGCGCGCTGGGCGCGGGCTGGCAGCCGGAAGGCGGGCTTGCCCGGCTGGCCCAGGCAGGCAAGTAAGCTTACGCTGGCGAGGCCGGTGGCCGCCCGGCCGCCGGCCCGGGGCGTTCCGAAGCGTGTTCCACCAGCACATCGATCAGGGCCCGCGCGGCCAGCGACAGGCCGCGGTGCGGCGCATACACCAGCGAGAAGGCGCGCATGCGGCCGCACAGCGCCGGCAGCACCTGCACCAGCCGGCCCGCCGCGATATCGGCGGCGGCCATGAAGTCGGCGCAGATCGCGATGCCGAGGCCCTGCGCGGCCAGCGTGACGACGCCCACCACGTCGTCCGACACCGTGATGCCGGGTGGCGGCACCCAGTCCACGTCCCTGCCGTCGACGCGCAGCAGCCAGGGAATCACGCGGCCGGTGCTGGGCCGCACGAAGCCGATGCAGCGCTGGCGCTGCAGGTCGCCGAAGGTGGCCAGGGGGCCGGCCGTGCGCACGTAGTCCGGCGCGGCCACCAGGATCATCGCTCCCGCTTCCAGCGGGCGCGCGACCATGCTGCTGTCGGGCAGCGGGCCGGAACGGATCGCCATGTCGTAGCCTTCGGCGGCCAGGTCCACGTTGCGGTTCGTGATGTTCAGTTCGACCTGTACGTGTGGGTGCCGGCGCGCGAAAGCGGCCAGCAGCGGCGGCAGCCGGTGGTGGCCATAGCTGGTGGGAACGCTGAGGCGCACCCGGCCCACCAGGCTTTCTTCCTGCCCGGCGCAGCAGGCGATGGTCCGCTCGGCCTGTTCGACCAGGCCGAAGGCGCGGCGCGTCTCGTCCACGTACAGCCGGCCCGCATCCGTGAGGCTCTGGCTGCGCGTGGTACGGCGCAGCAGTTGCGTGCCCAGCCTTGCCTCCAGCCGGGCGATAGCGCGGCTCAGCACCGAGGGCGTGGTGGCCAGCACCACTGCGGCATTGGTCAGCGAACCATGCTCGACGACGCAGAGCAGGGCTTCCACGTCGGCCAGATGATCGAAACGGCGGGCCATCTTTGCCTTTCAAGAACAAATGATTTGTTGAAGAGCCAGTTTATCTGTGCTTCAGCGAAAAATACAATGCCTTCACTCCGTCAAATCAATTTGACACCTCACTTCAAGGAACGACCCATGCCTTTACTGGAAAAACTGCAGTGGCGCTACGCCACCAAGAAAATGGACCCGAGCCGCGCCGTGCCGGCGGACAAGGTGGAACGCATCATCGAAGCGGCACGCCTGGCGCCCACTTCCAGCGGCCTGCAGCCCTATGAAATCCTGCTGGTGACGAATCCGGCGATCCGCCAGCGCATCGCCGAAGTGGCGTGGAACCAGCAGCAGGTCGTCGACGGCTCGCACCTGCTGGTGTTCGCCGCCTGGGACGACTACACGCCCGAGCGGATCAACCAGATGTTCGACTACACCAATGAGGTGCGCGGCTTCAGGAACGAAGGCTGGGAAGCCTACCGCCAGCAGCTGCTGGCCAGCTACCCGCAGCGCGGCGCCGCCGTGAACTTCAGCCACACGGCGCGCCAGGCTTTCCTGGGCCTGGGCGCCGCGCTGATCGCGGCCGCGTTCGAGGAAGTCGACAGCGTGCCGATGGAAGGCTTCGACCCGGCCGCCGTGGACGATATCCTCGGCCTGCATGCGCGCGGCCTGAAGAGCGTGGCGATGCTGCCGCTGGGCTACCGCGCCGACGCGGGCGACTGGCTGGTGGACCTGCCGAAGGTACGCCGTCCCCGCGAGCAGTTCGTCACCGAAGTCGCGTAAGCGGAACGCCGCCTTCCGGCGCACCGTCGCCGAAGCCGGCTCAGGGGCCGAAGCGCTCCAGCAGGAAGTCGACGAAGGTCGTCAGCTTCGGCGTGGCCCGCCGGTCGCGCGAATACACCAGGTGCATCGGGCGCGGCGCGGGCAGCCAGTCCCGCAGCAGCGGAACGAGCCGGCCGGCGGCGATATCGTCGGCCAGGATCAGTTCGGCCTGCATCACGATGCCGAAGCCGTTCAGCGCGGCCATCCGCAGGGCGGCCGTGCTGTTGGCGCGAAAGCGCCCCGGCCGCACCAGGCGGCCATCCTGTTCTCCCTTCAGTTTCCACCTTGCCTGCGGCAGCCAGCCGGTGAATTCCAGGCATTCATGCCCTTGCAGGTCCGCCGGCGTGCGCGGCGTGCCATGGCGTTCCAGGTATGCCGGCGACGCGCAGATCGCCATCCCGTACGGCTTCAGGGGCCGCGCCACCAGCGTCGAATCGGGCAGCGGCCCGATGCGCACGGCGATATCGAATCCTTCCTCCACCAGGTCCACCGTGCGGTCGTTCAGGCTCAGGTCCACCGTCACGTCCGGATAGCGCGCCAGGTACTCCGCGATCGCGGGGCTCAGCCACTGCGCGCCGAACGATACCGGCGCGGTGGCCTTGACCAGGCCGCGCGGCGCGGCGCGCATCGCTTCGGCCACCGATTCGGCGGCGCCGATCTGGGCCAGGATGGCGCGGCATTGCTCGGCATAGCGGCGGCCGATTTCCGTCAGCGCCTGGCGGCGCGTGGTGCGCGTCAGCAGTGCCGCGCCCAGCATCTGCTCGAGCGCCCGGATGTGCTTCCCTACCATGACCGCCGACATCGCGCAGCGCTGCGCCGCGCCGGCGAAGCTGCCCGCATCGACCGCGGCCACGAACACTTCCATGCTGCGCAATTTATCCATTGCAAACCCTCAGTTCGTAATGTCCGTCATGCTAGCGCATTTATTCTTCCGGTGACGGAGAACATACTGGCCGCTCCAACAACTGAAGGAGTGGACATGAAGATCATCGTCATCGGTGCCGCGGGTACCATCGGCAAGGCCATCGTTGAACGGCTGGGGCAGCGGCACGACATCGTCACCGCCGGGCGCGGCAGCGGCGGGCAGCAGGTCGCCATCGACGATTACGCCAGCGTGCAGGCCTTGTTCGCCCGCACGGGGCCGGTCGATGGCGTGGTGGTGGCCGCCGGCGGGCTGCACCTGGGGCCGTTCGCGGAAATGACGCCGGAGCAGTTCCGCATCGGCCTGGACAGCAAGCTGATGGGCCAGGTGCACGTGGCGCTGGCCGCGCAGCATGCGCTGAACGATGGCGGTTCGATCACGCTGACCTCGGGCATCGACGCCTACCACGCGATCCGGCACGGCGCCAACGCGATGGCCGTCAACCTTGGGCTGGAAGGCTTTGTCGCCGGCGCCGCGCTGGACCTGAAGCGGGGCGTGCGCATCAACCTCGTGGCACCGACCGTGCTGACCGAATCCGTGCCGCTGTATGGCCACCTGTTCCCCGGCTTCGAATCGGCCGACGGCAAGCGGGTCGCGCTGGCCTACCAGCGCAGCGTGGACGGCCCGGAGACCGGCAAGGTATACCGCGTCTATTGACGGCCCTACAATGGGACCTTCTCCAACCCAAGCCAAGGTCCCATGAAAAATCTCCTGCTCCCGATGGTGCTGGCCGTGTCGGCTGTCTCGGCTGCGACGGCAATGGCGGCGCCGGCCGATGTCGCCGAATTGACCAGGGCGACGGCGCGGTTCGCGCCGGTCGAGCTGAAAGCCGATACCTCGAAGCTGACACCGGGCGACCGCAAGGCCATCGCCAGGCTGATCGAGGCGGCGCAGGTCATCGACACGCTGCAGCTGCGCCAGCGCTGGGCCCACAACGAAGCGCTGTGGGCGGCGCTGAAACAGGACCGCACGCCCCTCGGCAAGGCGCGCGCCGATTACTTCTGGCTGAACAAGGGGCCATGGTCGACCCTGGATGGCAACACCTCGTTCCTGCCGGCGCAGGTGGCCGGTATCGCCATTCCGCCGAAGAAGCCGGAAGGCGCCAATTTCTACCCGGCCGGCGCCAGCAAGGCGGCGCTCGAGAGCTGGATGAACGGCTTGCCGCCGGCCGACAGGCAGCAGGCCCAGTGGTTCTTCACCACCATCCGCGCCGGCAAGGACGGCAAGTTCGCCACGGTGAAATACTCCGACGAATACAAGCCTGAATTGACCCGGCTGGCGGCGCTGCTGCGGGAAGCGGCGGCCGCCACCGGCAACGCGTCGCTGAAGAAATTCCTCACGCTGCGCGCCGACGCGTTCCTGTCGAACGATTACCTGCCGTCCGATTTCGCGTGGATGGATCTCGATTCGGCGGTGGACGTGACGATCGGCCCGTACGAGACGTATAACGACGAACTGTTCGGCTACAAGGCCGCGTTCGAAGCGTATGTCAGCATCCGCGACGACGTGGAAACCGCCAAGCTGGACTTCTTCGCCAGGCATATGCAGGAGATCGAGGACAGCCTGCCGCTCGATGCGAAATACCGCAATCCCAAGGTGGGGGCGGTGGCGCCGATGGTGGTCGTCAACCAGGTGTTCGGCGCCGGCGACGGCAACATGGGCGTGCAGACGGCCGCCTACAACCTGCCGAACGACGAGCGCATCATCAGCCAGCGCGGCTCCAAGCGCGTGATGCTGAAGAACGTGCAGGAAGCCAAGTTCAAGGCCACCCTGACCCCGATCGCGAAGCTGGTGCTGCGCCCGCAAGACCAGCAGGACCTCGACTTCAATTCGTTCTTCACGCACATCCTGGCGCACGAGATCACGCACGGCCTGGGCCCGCACAGCACGCAGGGCGGCAAGTCGACGCCGCGCCAGGACCTGAAGGATGCCTATTCGACCATCGAGGAAGCCAAGGCCGACGTGACGGGCCTGTATGCGCTGGCGACGATGATGGAAAAGGGCCAGCTGAAGGATACGCTGGGGCAGGGCGAGGCGGCCGAGCGCAAGCTGTACACCACGTTCCTGGCCTCGGCCTTCCGCACGCTGCACTTCGGCCTGGCCAGTTCGCACGCGCGCGGCATGGCGATCCAGGTCAACTACCTGCTCGACCAGGGCGGTTTCGTGGCGCATGCCGACGGCACGTTCTCGGTCGACTTCCGGAAGATCCGCCAGGCCGTGACGAGCCTCGACCGGGAATTCCTGGCGATCGAAGCCACCGGCGACTACGCCCGGGCGAAGGAGATGATGGCGAAATACGTGGTGATCCGGCCCGAGATACAGCGCGCGCTGGACCGGATGAAGTCGATCCCGAACGATATCCGCCCGTCGTTTCCCACCGCCGCCGCGCTGATGGCGCAATGACCGGGAAAACCGGCAAGACCGGTAAATAGCAGCAGCACCGTGGCGGGCAGGCCTGCCTGCCACGGATTTCCCTTCCTCCGTGTTGGCGCGGCCCCACAGGGCATTTGCGCATCCGCAAGTTCACTCATCCCGATGCAATTTCTTGCCGGGGCCGGTGCTACCGTCGACGCATTGCCCCCAGTAAATAACCAGGCGGCAGTCACCAGTGGTGCTGCAAGCCTGCAATGGCCATTAAATATCCGGCAAACTTGTAAGTTTCAGTAAGGAAATATTTTGTAACAGCGGCCCTTCGGCTGTTACAAATTGCCGGGCGGCATGTATAGTGATTCTTCCCGATGGAGTACTTCATGCCGACGCTCTTCCGCTTTCTCGTCCTTGCCGCAGTCCCCGCGCTGCTCACCACCGCCACCGCTGGTGCCGCCCAACTCACCGCACTGGAAACGCGCTGGCTGGCCGCGGCCACGCCGGTCCTGACCTATGCGAAAACCCTGCGGCTGCCGATCGATATCATCGTGCAGCCCAAGGCCGGCCCGAACGACGTTCCGCTGGCGATGGGGTTCGCCGATGGCCGCTGCAAGCTGGTGCTGTCGATGCGGGGCAATCCCCACGCGGAAACCATCCTGGACGACGTGGCCGACGAGCGGCGCGACGTGCTGATCGAAGCGATGGCGGCGCACGAGGTCGGCCATTGCTGGCGTTATGCGCAAGGCAGATGGCATGCGCTGCCGGCCGGCTTCACCGAAGTGGGCCAGGAAGTGGCCGACAACCCGGCCTTGCTGGAAATGTCGAAACAGATGCGAGAAACGCGCCGCGAGGAAGGGTTCTCGGACCTCGTGGCGCTGGCGTGGACACAGCAGCGCCATCCGGAACAGTACGCGCATGTGTACGGCTGGATGCGCAAGGTCCGCGATGACCAGCCGACCGCGCACGGGTCGCACGATACCCGCGCGTGGCTGCAGCTGGCGCCGCACGGCGGTGTCTTCGCCGCCGGGGCCGGGCCGTTCGAGCAGGCCAGTGCACTGTGGAGCAAGGGCTTGCTCGTACCTGAGTAACAAATCGACAACAATCCCCGACCTGTGTTCGCCCGCGCACAGAAGGAAGGCTTGCGGTAGCGTTTAATCGTCCCTGCCAACCATCCTAAGGGGACTATCATGAAAAAAGCCGCATTCATCACGCTGGCACTGGTCAGCGCATTCGCCACCGCCCAGACCGCGAACAACTCGGCCTACAAGGCGGCACACGACAAGGCCGAAGCCAACTACAAGGCCGCCAAGGAGCGCTGCGAAAAGCTGAAGGATAACGCCCAGGACGTGTGCGAAGAGGAAGCCAAGGTCGCCCAGGCCCAGGCTGAACGCGACGCCGTGGCGAAGCACAAGAACACCGGCAACGAACTGCAGCGCGCCGACCGCAAGCTGGCCGAAGCCAAGTTCGAGCTGGCCCAGGAAAAATGCGACGACCTGTCCGGCGACGCCAAGGATTCCTGCCAGGCCCAGGCCCGTTCGATGAAGGCCAACATGGCCGGCGCGACGGCCGGCGATGGCCGCACCGCCGTGCTGGTCGATAACGGCACCGGCGCCGCCGTGGCCGGCAGCGCCGCCGACGTCCGCGACCGCACCGCTGCCGCCGCCGACCGCGCGGGCGACCGTACCGCCGCCGCCATGGACCGTGCCGGCGACCGCACCGCAGCCGCCACCGCGAATGCCCGCGACAAGGCTTCCGACATGGCCGCCAATGCCAAGGAAAAAACCTCCGATATGGCCGCCAATGCCAAGGAAAAGACCGCTGACGCGACCGGCACCGCCAAGGCTGCGATGTCGGACACGATGATCACGGCCAAGGTGAAAGCCGACATGGCCGCCGACAAGACCGTGAAAGCGATGGACGTGCACGTGGAAACCCAGAAGGGCGTGGTGATGCTGAGCGGCTTCGTGCCGTCGAAGGCGGAAGCCGAACGTGCCGTCGAACTGGCCAAGGGCGTGCAGGGCGTGACGGACGTGAAGAGCTCGATCCAGGTCAAGAAATAAGCTTCAACGAGGACTTCGGTCTCTCCGGTCTGGCCCGCGCGATGCGGGCCTTTTTTTTGAAGGCGCGCCGGCGCGCCCGCGCCGCGCGATACCAGCTATCGCAATTGACGGCTTCGCCGCCAGCCGCAACGTCGGTAAGCTCGTTGGTCATTCCAACAACGACGGAGACACCCGATGAACCTGGCATTGATCGCCACCCTGGCTGGCAGCCTGCTGCTGGCCGCCCCTGCCATCGCGCAGGACGGCGCCCCGAAGAAGCCCAAGACCATGCAGGAAATGACGGCGTACCTGGCGGCCAATCCGCCCAGGCCCATCAGCCCCGCCAGCGAAAGTTCGATCCCGCTGTCGTCCGCCGGATCGGCCGGGACCGAAGTGTGGGTCGAGATGTTCGGCCACCGCGTGGTGCGCAACGTGACGCAGCCGGCGCTGTATCCGCTGCGCCCGGCACCCGGCAAGGCGAATGGCGCGGCGGTCATCATCGCTCCGGGTGGCGCCTTCCTGAGTCTCGCATTCGACAACGAAGGCCTGATGGTGGCGAAATATCTCGCCGAACAGGGCGTGACAAGCTTCGTGCTGAAGTACCGGCTCGATACGACACCGGTCGAAAGCGGCCAGTTCCTGAAGGTGGTGGGTGAACGCATGCGCGGCGCCGATCCGCGCCGGACGCACCGCGATGCCGACGAGAGCCGCGCGATTCCGCTGGCGCAGGAGGACGGGCTGGCCGCGGTGCGCTGGGTGCGCGCCCATGCCGCCGACTATGGCATCGATCCCGCCAGGATCGGCATCATGGGTTTTTCCGCCGGTGGCATGACGGCCATGAACGTGGCCACCGCCTACGATGCGGCCAGCCGGCCCGATTTCGTCGGCGTGATCTACGGTGCGTCGCCGCAGCGGGCCGTGCCGAAGGATGCGCCGCCCGTGTTCGTCGCGGTCGCCGCCGACGATGGCATCATGGCGTATGCGAGCGTGCCGATCTTCGAGGCGTGGCGCGCCGCCGGCCGGTCCGCCGAACTGCATGTCTACTCCGCGGGGGAACACGGCTTCAGCATGCGCAACGTGGGCACCAGTGCCGACCACTGGAACGAACACTTCGTGCAATGGCTGAAAGGCGGGAAAATCATTCCCTGACGGGACCGGGAACGGCGGCAACGCCGCGAGCGTGGACCACGGCATTCGATCGAGGCCGGGCTATACTGGCCGCCGAGGAGGATGGCCAATGATCGATGGAGTGAAACGGGTGGCGGCGTTCTGCGCCGGGAACGAAGGCGGCAACCCCGCCGGTGTGTGGACGGGCGCGGCACTGCCGCCGGAAGACACCATGCGGCAGGTCGCCGCCGAAGTGGGCTATTCGGAAACAGTGTTCGCCGCGCGCGATGCTGAAGGCGAAGGCTGGCGCGTGCGCTACTTCTCGCCCGAATCCGAAGTGCCGTTCTGCGGCCACGCCACGATCGCCCTGGGCGCCGTGCTGGCGCTGGAACACGGCGCCGGCACCTTCGCGCTGCGCACCAGCCATGCGCGGGTCACCGTCGATGGCAAGGCGGAGGGCGCCGCAATCGCCGCCAGCCTGGTTTCCCCGCCCGCCACCGGCCAGGCCGCGCCGCCCGAACTCGTCGAGGAAGCGCTGGCGCTGTTCGGCTATACGCGCGCCGATCTCGATGACCGGATCGCGCCGGCCGTGGCGAATGGCGGTGCTGGCCACCTGATCCTGGCACTGCGTTCGCGCGGGGCGCTTGCGGCGATGCGCTACGACCTGGACGCCGGCCGCGCGCTGATGCGGCGCGAAGGCTGGGCCACCATCGCGCTGGTGCACGCCGAGACGCCGCGGCGTTTCCACGCCCGCAATCCCTTTGCTTCCGGCGGCGTCTACGAAGACCCGGCGACCGGTGCCGCCGCCGCGGCGCTGGCGGGCTACCTGCGCGACAGCGGCTGGCCCGAAACGGCGATCGACATCGTGCAGGGCGCGGACATGGGCGTGCCGTGCCACCTGCATGCGCAGGCATTGCCGGGGCAGGGCGGCGCGGTGCGCGTGTCCGGCCTGGCGCGGCTGATCGGGGAGGGCGCCTGATGCGCCGGCCATGGCTTGCCGTGGCCGGCCGGGTGCTGGGCAGCGGCATGCTGGCTGCGTTGCTCCCGGCATGCGCGGCAGCGGCGCCGGCTGCCTGCCCCGCGAGCGCGCCCGACGCGCAATTGCCCATCATCTTCGACGGCTACAAGGGGTGCAATCCTCTGGGCAAATACTACGAAGCGGTGCG
Organism: Pseudoduganella sp. SL102; assembly: GCF_027856995.1. Classification (NCBI taxonomy): domain Bacteria; kingdom Pseudomonadati; phylum Pseudomonadota; class Betaproteobacteria; order Burkholderiales; family Oxalobacteraceae; genus Pseudoduganella; species Pseudoduganella sp. SL102. The sequence continues at coordinate 6,384,975 of NZ_CP115554.1, read as the reverse complement.
CAGCGCGAGCCCGGACTGGCAGGCCGTGCACCGCTGCGCCGTGCAGGACCGCAACGACGCGGTGCTGATGATGCTGTATGCGAACGGCCGTGGCGTGCCGCGCGATGTCGAGCGCGCCATCGGCCATGCCTGCAGGGTCGACAGCGCGCAGGCCGAACTGGCAGGGCGCCTCGAACACCTGCAACGGATCAAGGCGGGCCAGGACCGCAAGCCATTCGACCTGTGCGACGACATCACCAGCGGCTTGATGATGGGCTTTTGCGCCAGCGTGGCCGAGGACGCCGACGGTGCCGCGCGCAACGCCGCGCTGGCCCGGCTCGACCGGTCGTTCACGGCAGCGCAGCGCAGCCGCTTCGCGGCCTTGCGCAAGGCCACCGACGCATTTGCGCGCAACGTGGGCGACAAGGAGACCGACCTGTCCGGCACGGCCCGCGCCGCCATGTCGATCGGTGCCACGGCTGCCGTGCAGGATGCGTTGCTGGCCGATGTGCGCGCGGCCGAACAGGGCAAGCTGCCAGCCGGCACGGACGCGGCTTTCGCGGCAGCCGACAAGGCCTTGAACGACGTCTATCGGAAGGTGATGGCGCTGCCCGCCGATGACTCGGGCCGGGTGGCCCATAGCACGGTGACGAAGCCGGACATCCGCACCACGCAGCGCAGCTGGATCGCCTACCGCGACGCGTGGAGCGCCTTCGCGCAAGCGCGCTATCCGGCGGTGCCGGCCGCCGCCTGGAAAACCCGGCTCACCGAACGCCGCACGGCGCAGCTGCGCGAGTGGCTGGAGTGAGCACCTCGTCCGTGACCGCCTCGTCCGTAACCACCTCCCGGCCGCTGGGCTACCTGTACCTGGCGCTGGCAATGGTGACCGTCGGCAGTGCCGTCGTCGCCAGCAAGATCGTCGCCGCCACGCTGCCGCCGTTCACGGCCACGCTGTTGCGGTATGCGATGGCGCTGCCGTTCTTCCTCGTGCTGATGCGCTGGCAGGGCGTGCGGTTGCCGGAGATGCCCCGCTCGGACTGGGTGCTGCTGGTGCTGCAGTCGGCGGCCGGCGCGATCGGCTACACGGCCTTGCTGATGGCCGGCCTGCGCGAAGCCTCGGCCGGCGATGCCGCCATCATCGTCGGCCTGCTGCCGCTCGTGTCGGCGTTGTTTGCCGTGCTGGCGCTGGGCGAGCGGCCCCATGGCGCGCTGTGGCTGGCGCTCGCGGTGGCGCTGGCCGGCGTGCTGCTGGCCACCGGCGCTGGAAGCGAGGCAGCGCGCTCCTGGCGCGGCAACCTGCTGGTGCTGGGCGCGGTCGTGTGCGAGAGCGTATTCATCCTGCTGAACCGGAAGATGAAGACCAGCGTGCCGCCGCTGGCGCTTTCGGTCTTGATGACGGCGATCGGACTGGTGCTGTCGGCGGCGGCGGCGCTGCCCGAGGCGCCCTGGTCGCTGGCGTATGACCGGACCGCGCTGCTGGCGATCGGCTATTACGCGCTGGTGCCCACGGTGGCCGGCTACCTGCTGTGGTATGCGGGCGCCGCCCGCGTCGGTGCCGCGGAGGCTTCGCTGATGACGGCCGTGGCGCCGGTCGCGGCGCTGTTCCTTGCCGCCGTGGTGCTGCACGAGCCGGTTACGCCGGCGCAGCTGGCCGGCACCGGCTGCGTGCTGGGCGCGGTGCTGGCCTATGGCCTGGCGGGGCGGCGTGCCGTCAATGCGCCGTCGACTTCGAAAACAGCTGCATGACCAGCACGCCGGCCACGATCAGGCCGATGCCGACGAGTGCCGGCAGGTCGAGCCGCTGCTGGAACAGGAAATAGCCCACCAGGGTGATCAGCACGATGCCGGCGCCCGACCAGATCGCGTAGACCACGCCCATCGGGATGGTGCGCAGCGTCAGCGACAGCATGTAGAACGCCACCCCGTAGCCGATCACCACGAGGATCGACGGAATGGTGCGCGTGAAGCCTTCCGAAGCCTTCAGCGCGGAGGTGGCGATCACTTCGGCCACGATGGCGATCGCCAGGTACAGCCAGTTCATTGGGGCTCCTTGGATGCGAAAGACGCACTGTAGCACCCTGTTCCGCTACCTTGCCGCAACATGCAAGTCATATGGCATCATCGCGCGCACCAAGCCGCTGCTGTTTCCGCCCCCGACCCGACACCGAGAAAGGAAATCCGATGCCATCCCGCCCGCTGTTTGTCGCCTCCCAGACTACCCTCAGTACTTCATTCAGTACCTCGCTTGCTACTTCGCTCACCACCGCGGTCGCTGCCTGCCTGCTGGGCCTCGCGGCCGCTCCCGCCATCGCCCAGGTGGCTCCGGTTGAAAAAGGATTTACGCTGGAAAAGGTGGCCGACTTCGGCCACCAGGTCACCGGCGTGACCGTGGCCGAGGATGGCCGCATCTTCGTCAATTTCCCGCGCTGGACCGAGGATTCGCCGGTGTCCGTGGCCGAGGTGAAGGATGGCGTCGCGACGCCGTTCCCGAACGAGCAGTGGAATGCCTGGCGCAACGCCCGCAAGGATGAGCTGTCGCCCGGCGAGCACTGGGTCTGCGTGCAGAGCGTGGTGGCGGACAGGCAGGGCAATGTGTGGGTGCTGGACCCCGCCGCGCCGGCGCAGGGGCCGATCGTGCCGGGCGGACCGAAGCTGGTCCGTATCAGCCTGGCGTCCAGCGCGGTGCTGCAGAACATCCGCTTCGACGAAAGCGTCGCCACGCAGGGCTCGTACCTGAACGACGTGCGCTTTTCGCCGGACGGCAAATGGGCCTACATCACCGATTCCGGCGTGCGCGGCGCGATCGTGCTGGTGGACCTGGCCACCGGCGAGGCGAAGCGGCTGCTGGACGGCGATCCGTCCACGCAGCCGAAGAAGGGACTGGTCGTGACGGCGGACGGCAAGCCGCTGCGCCGGCCCGATGGCAAGGGCATCGAGTTCGCCGCCGACGGCATCGCCCTGTCGCCGGATGGCCAGTACCTGTACTGGCAGGCCATCAAGGGCGATACGCTGTACCGCATCGCCACCCGCGTGCTGGTCGAGGAAGGCTGGCGCGGCGACGATATCGGCGGCAAGGTGGAGACGGTGGGGCGCAACGGCGTGGCCGATGGCCTGCTGATCGACCGCGGCGGCAAGCACATGTACATCACTTCGCCCGAGGATGATTCGGTCAAGGTGCGCAACCTGCAATTGCCGGGGAGCCTGCCGCGCGTGGTGATCCGCGACGAGCGGCTGCGCTGGCCGGACACGTTCAGCCAGGGCCCGGACGGCGTGGTGTACGTGACCACGTCGCGCATCCAGGACTCGGCCTTCTTCAAGCCCGGCGCGCCGATCGCGTTGCCCACCTCGCTGTGGCGGCTGAAGAACGGCAAGTGAGGCCGCCGGCTTACAGGTCCACCTTCAGCCGCGCGACCACGCTGCGTTCGGCGCCCGGCGTGACGTACAGGTTGCCCCACGACGCGGTGTAGAACAGGCGGTTTGCCAGGTTGTGCACGTCGACCGACAGGCGGGTGCGCCGGTTGACCTGCCAATAGCTGACCAGCTTGAACGTGGTGTAGGCGGGCAGGGAATAGGTGTCGGCATTGTCGCCGGAGCGTTCGCCCACGTAGTTCACGCCGGCGCCGACACCGTAGCGGCTGCCGCCGGGCAGGCGGTCTTCGCGGATCGCCAGCAGGCCGGCGCTGTACTCGGGCACATTGGCCAGGCGCGTGCCGGCGGCCAGGGTCTTGTCCTTCGTCACGCGGGCATCGTCCCAGGCGAAGTTGCCCATCACGCGCCAGTGGCGGCCCGCCTGGCCGTTGACGTCGGCCTCCACGCCGGTGCTCTTGATTTCGCCGGCGGCCACCGAGTAGCCGGGGATGTCGCTGGCGGTCAGCACGTTGGTCTTGGTGATGTCGTAGATGGCCAGCGTGGCGCCCAGGCGCCGGTCCGGCGTCTGCAGCTTCCAGCCCGCCTCGTAGGCGGTGGAGCGCTGCGGATCGAAGGGCAGGCCGGCGATGTCGGTGCCGTTATTGCCGCGGAACGATTTGCCGGCGGAGAGATACAGCGAACTCCAGGCGTTGGGCAGGAAGGTCACGCCGGCGCGCGGCGTGACGGCGCTCTGCTCGCGCGCCACGAAGGTCTTCGCCACGCGGTTTTCCAGCGACTGGCTGTACTCGTCCCAGCGCACGCCGAACAGCAGCTTCCACTGCTCGGAAAGGCTCAGCTGGTCTTGCGCGAACACGGCCTTCACGCGCTGGCGTTCGTCGGAACTGCTGGTGCGGTTCGCCAGCGGCGGCACGGGCTGGCCGTACATGGGCGCGTAAATGTCGATCGGGTAGTTGGCCGAACGGAGGATTTCCGTATTCATGAACAGGCGCGAGGCCTCGGCCCCGACCAGCAGCGTGTGGCCCACGGCACCGGTAGCGAACTTGCCTTCGAGCTCGGCCTGCAAGGCGCTGTCGCGCGAGGGCAGCGTGCGCCAGGTGGCCTGGCGGTTCAGCGTACGGTTGTCGGCCGCCAGCCCGTTCGCTTCCGTGTATTCGCCCTGGAAATTGCTTTCCTTGTAGCTGGCACCGAGGCGCACGCGCCAGTCGTCCGACAGCCGGTGATCCAGCGTGGCCTGGTGCGTGTCGCTGGAGAGGCGCAGGTTTTCGTCGCCTGGCTCGTTCAGTACACGGTCGCGCGGCAGCGTGCCGAGCACGCCGCGCACATTGATCACGCCGCGGTCCAGCGGCGTGTTCGCGCGCAGGAATTCCGATTCCAGGTTCAGCGTGGTACGGCTGTCGATCACCCAGGTCAGCGCGGGCGCCACCAGGTGGCGCTTGTTGTGCAGCAGCGAAGAGCGGGTGTTGCCTTCCTCGGCCATCACGTTCAGGCGATAGGCCACCGAATCGCCCAGCGCGCCCGTGCTGTCCAGCGTGGCGCGCCGCAAACCGGCGCTGCCGATGCTGATCTCGGCCACGTGGTCGGCGGCGAACTTCGGCTTCTTGGTCACGATATTGATCGTGCCGCCCGGTTCGCTGCCGCCATAGACTGCGCCGGCCGGGCCTTTCAGGAATTCAAAACGTTCCACGGTGGCGGTATCGCGCGGCGGGTTGTAGCCACGCGAACCGGGGAAACCATTGACGAGATATCCCATGTCCGTGCTGCTGAAGCCGCGGATCGCGAAGTTGTCCCAGGTGCCGCCGAAATCGTTGAGGCGGGAAATGCCGCTGACGAAGTCCACGGTGTCGGCCATGCGCGTGGCGCCCAGGTCGTCGATCTGCTGGCTGCCGATCACCCGCACCGATTGCGGTACTTCTTCCAGTGGCGTCTCGGTGCGCGTGGCGCCGCGCGACACTTGCGCATTCCACCCGTCGCCGGCACGCTCGGCAACGACGTTCACTTGCGGCATCGGCGTGCCTTCCGATACCTCCGTGCCGGCGGTGGCGGAAAGCGTGGTGGAAAGAATGCACAGCGCAGCAAGACTGGTCGCCGGGGAAGAAGAGTTCATGGGGCCTTCGAAAAAAGGCTCGACTATAAATGAGAATCATTACTGTTTGCAAGCGGTGAGCGTGTGCATGAGGCGCCGCGTGCGGTTTCCATGCGCAGCGGTGGTGCCTGCCGATCGATGCACGGCATCATGAAAAAAGCCAACCGCGCGGGTTGGCTTTCCAGTGCTACGGGCGCTTGCTGGCGCCGATGCAGATTTGCTGATTTTGCTTATTTGCGCTTGTTTGCGCGGCGCAGACGCCAGCCGAGGCCGGCGAGACCCAGCGTCAGCAATGCCACTTGCGATGGTTCCGGTACCGGGCTGACGCCGGCATAGGCACTGACCGCATAGCCGAGTTCACCTTCGAGCGCCGCGTTGCCGCTCGAGAAGTTGACCGACAGCAGGCGCTGTTCCGAATTGCCCAGGTAACTGACCAGGTAGTCTTCGATCTGCGCCGGCTCGCCCGTGACCACATCGTAGGTGCCGCCGAACAGGGTGCTGTAGCTCGATCCGCCATACGTGGCGTCGGCGCCGACGCCACCCGAGACGCCGGCGTCCGCATACAGGATGACCTGGGTATTGGCGGTGAGCGTAAACGAATGGCCAACGGCGACCGTGCTGAACAGCTCACCTTCGGAACCCGTGAAAGTCGCCGAAACACTGGCTGCTCCGTTGTCCAGCGTGCCCGTGGAGCTGCCGGCGCCGACCGTGGCGGCCACGGTGCCGTCTTCCGTGAGGTATTCGAACGGATCGGGGATGCCGAAGTCGTCGTAGTAGCCGGCGGTCAGCACTTTGCCGACTTCATCCAGCGTCAGTTGCGCGGTAACGCCATCATTCAGGTCGAGATCGATGACTTCAAAGCGGAAATTGCTGATCTGCGCCGTGGAGGTGACATCGGCGAACGCGGTCAATGGCAGAGACAGCGCGAGTGCAGCGGCAATAGCGGACAATTTCATTCAGGCTCCGGCATGTGTTAGAGGAAAAACATGATTTTAACCGCAGAGTTGGTGATTTTTTAAGTTATTTATAAGTGAATTTGTCCGTCAGATGCATCGATCCGTCGCTGTCTGGACAGGCGCTGCCGTTGTCCGAGGCAGCTGCCGGGTGTCAGCGGTCCCTGCCCGGCACTTCTCGGCGCCACGGATGGGCTAACTCGGCTATCCTCCCGTCCTTTACAAAATCATCACGCCTTGCCGGGCTGATGAGTGGCACAGAGGAAGTGGATGAAGGTAGCAAACAAGAGCGGCGATACGGCCGCGGCGACGATGTCGAACAAGCTGGCGGTTCCGGACGCGAACGGGCGGGCCGGGACGGAATTCATGCTGGTGAACTGGCTGAAGGCGGTGGCCGCGCAATTGATCGTGCTGCACCACCTAGCGTTCTATGGCCCGATGGCCGACCATGCGCGCACCCTGTTGCCCGAAGTGATGGACTGGTTCGCCGACCCGGCGCGCTTCGCCGTGCAGGTGTTCCTGGTGATCGGCGGGTTCCTGGCCGCGAAGTCGCTGAGTCCCGAGGGCCGCGCCGGGCTGGTCCGTCCGCGCGAGGAGCTATGGCGGCGCTACGTCAAGCTGGCGCCGCCATTCCTGGCCGCGACGCTGCTGGCCGCGCTGGCATCCGCCTGGGCCGCCGCGTGGATGACGCATGATTCGATTTCCGCACCCGCCACGTTCGCGCAGCTGTGCGCCCACGCGGTATTGCTGCACGGCGTGCTTGGGTATGAATCGCTGTCGGCGGGCGCCTGGTATGTCGCCATCGATTTCCAGCTGTATGCGGCGCTGGCCCTGATGCTGTGGCTGGGCGGCCGCGTGGCCGGCACGCGGCCGCTGCCGTGGTTGATGCCGTGCGCTGTCGCGCTGGGCATCGCCGCGTCGCTGTTCTATTTCAACCTCGATGCCGGCTGGGACGACTGGGCTCCCTATTTCTTCGGCAGCTATGGCTTGGGCGTCATGGCGTGGTGGGCAGGCGACCGCAGCCGCAAGGGTGGCGCCGTCGCGTTGCTCGCGGCACTTGCCGTGCTGCCGGTGCTTGCCGCGCTGGTGCTCGACTTCCGCGACCGGATCGCGCTGGCGCTGGCGGTGGCCGGCCTGCTGTTCCTGTTCGGCCGCCTGCGCGCGCGGCCGGATGGGCCCGCGGCGTCCGCTGCCAACTGGCTCGGGCGCATTTCCTACGCCATCTTCCTCGTGCACTTTCCCGTCTGCCTGGTGATCAATGCGGCGTTCGCGCGGTTTGTGCCGGCCGAGCCGGCATGGCAGCTGCTCGGCGTGCTGGGCGCGTGGGGTGCGAGCCTGGCGGCCGGCGCCGCGTTTTACCGGTGGGTCGAGGTGCCGCTCGGCCGCATGGTGCGCTCCGCTACCACGCGGGTTGCCGCGCCCGCGTGGAAGGGGGAGCAGGCAACGCTGCGCACGTGAGGGGCCTGCTCCCGCCAAAAAAAAGGCCAACCGCGCAGGCTGGCCGAAATAGGGGAGGGTAGTGCTGTGCTGCTCAGTGCTTACTGCCTTGCGCCTGCTTGCTTGTGCCTGCTTAGTTATGCCTGCTTAGTTATGCCTGCTTAGTTAAGCCTGCTTAGTCAAGCCTGCTTGGTAGCGCGCTTGCGCGGATGCTCCTTCCTGCTTGCGCCGCAGGGCGCCGGGCCAGCTCGCGCGACATGGAGTGCATCCCGCGAAATCGAACGACCGCTATCGTAGCCGAGCTCGTTGTTTTATTTCTAATGGATTGTTAAGCGAAATTGTCATGAATGTATGACATCGCAAGGGCGGGAATATGACAGCGGGCGGCGAAGTGCCTGTACCTGAACGGGCCGGCGGAAAGCAGGACAGGATCGCCAACAAGGAGACCAAACAAAAAAGCCAACCGCGGACGGTTGGCTTCTCTGATCTATTCGTGGTAGGCCGTGCGGGATTCGAACCTGCGACCAACGGATTAAAAGTCCGCTGCTCTACCAGCTGAGCTAACGACCCGAAAGAGGCCGTATTATATACGTGTCGTTGCGCTCTGCCAAGCGCATTTCCTGTTGATACGCATGCGGCCCCTGCGAATCATCAGGAAACACGCTTCGGCCCGGCAATGCGCTTGGGACGATACTGCGCTTCGGCGCGACACTGCCCCTGGCCCAACGAGGTCAGGCAAGCGATGCCGTGGCCTTCAACACTTCCTCGGCGGTGGTCGTGCCTTCGATGATCTTGCCGGCGCCGGCGATACGCAGCGGTTTCATGCCATCGGCCATCGCTTGCCGGCGCAGCGCGGCGATATCGGTGTCTTCCTTGACGAGGGCATTGAATGCGGCGCTGACGGTCAGCAGCTCATAGATGCCGGTGCGGCCGCGAAAGCCCGTTTGCCGGCACTCGGGGCAGCCCACCGGGCGGTAAACCTGCTGCGGTTTCGGCAGGTTCCAGGACCCGCCGATGCCTTGCCAGATGTCGTCCGGCAGCGTGCCGTCCGGCGCCTTGCAGTCGGCGCACAGGGTGCGCACCAGGCGCTGCGCCATGATGCCGATGATGGTTGCCTCCAGCAGGTAATACGGCACGCCGAGTTCCAGCAGCCGCATCACGGCCGATGGCGCGTCGTTGGTGTGCAGCGTCGACAGCACCAGGTGGCCGGTCAGCGCGGCCTGGATCGCCATTTCGGCCGTGGCCAGGTCGCGGATCTCGCCGACCATGATGATGTCCGGGTCTTGCCGCATCAGCGCGCGCACGCCGTCCGCGAAGGACAGGTCGATGCCCGGCTGCACCTGCATCTGGTTGAACGATGCTTCCACCATCTCGATCGGGTCTTCCACGGTGCACACGTTCACTTCGGAAGTGGCCAGCGCCTTCAGCGTGGTGTACAGGGTGGTGGTCTTGCCCGAGCCGGTGGGGCCGGTCACGAGGATGATGCCGTGCGGCCGCTTCGTCAGCGCATCCCAGCGCGCCGCATCCTCGGGCGGGAAGCCCAGCTCTGGCAGCGTCTTGACGACCACGTCCGGGTCGAAGATCCGCATCACCAGCTTCTCGCCGAACGCCGTCGGCAGCGTGGACAGCCGCAGCTCGATTTCCTGGCCGCCGGCGGTGCGCGTCTTGATCCGGCCATCCTGCGGGCGGCGCTTCTCGATCACGTCCATCCGCCCCAGCAGCTTGATGCGCGCGGTCATCGCGATCATCACCACCGCGGGCACCTGGTACACCTGGTGCAGCATGCCGTCGATGCGGAAGCGGATATTGCCGATGTCGCGCTTCGGTTCCAGGTGGATGTCGGAAGCGCGCTGCTCGAACGCGTATTGCCACAGCCAGTCGACGATGTTGATCACATGCTGGTCGTTGGCGTCGACCTGCCGGTTGCTCTTGCCCATCTCGACCAGCTGCTCGAAGTTGTTGCGCAGGGCGAGGTCCTGGCCGTTGGACTTGTTGGCATCCCTGATCGACTTCGCCAGGGAAAAGAATTGCGAGGTGTACTGGGCGATGTCGAGCGGATTGGCGATCACGCGGCGGATCGAGCGGCGCGAGATCTTGGCGATCTCCGGTTCCCATTCGAGCGCGAACGGATCGGCGGTGGCGACGGTCAGCGTGTCGGCCGTGATTTCCACCGGCAGGATGTTGAAGCGCGCCGCATAGCTGGCCGACATCACGTCCGCCACGCGGGTGAAGTCGACCTTCAGCGGATCGATGCGGTACAGCGGCAGCCTGGCGCGCCCGGCCAGCCATTCGGTCAGCACATCCAGTGTCAGTTGCCGGTGCGGCGGCTGGGCGGACAGGATCTTGCAATGCGCCACGGCGCACAGCGGATGCATCGAGCCGGCGGTGTTGCGCAAGATGCCTTGCGCCTGCGCGTAATGGGCCTTGACGCCGGCTTTCTCGACCATGCCGTCGGCCAGCAGCCACGTGAAGATCTGTTGCAGGTCGAGTGTCCTGGTCATGGCTATGCCCCGGCCGAAGCGAGGCCCTTCACCCAGGTTTTCGCCGGCAGCCTGGTCTGCGCGTGGATCGCCTTGGCACGCCCTTCCAGGGCGGGGATGTCGAGCGGGCGGGCGCGCCGGAATGCCAGCGCGACCACGTTGCCCTCGTGGACTTCGGGCAGGCTGACCACTTGCGGGAACGCGTACTTCATCGCCTTCAGGTTCTTCGCATAGCTGGGATGGTCGCCGAACAGGTTTACGGTCATGATGCCATCCTCGCGCAGGCAGGCGGCGCAGGCGGCATAGAATTCCGCCGAGTCCAATACCGGGCCGCGCGCGGTGGCGTCGTACAGGTCCACCTGCAGCGCATCGAGGCTGTTGTGGTTGGCGGGATCGCTGACGAAATCCAGCGCATCCATCTCCAGCACGCGCAGCCGCGCATCGTCCGGCGGCAGCTTGAACATCGACTGGCAGATGGCGATCACGTGCGGGTTCAGTTCCACCGCCGTCACCTGCGCCTCGGGGTAGGTGCGGTAGCAGAACTTCGTCAGCGTGGCGGTACCCAGGCCCAGCTGGGCGACGCTGCGCGGCGTATCGATCCACAGCATCCATGCCATCATCTGCTGCGCGTATTCCAGTTCGGGCCAGTCGGGCTTGCGGATACGCATGGCGCCCTGTACCCATTCGGTGCCGAAGTGCAGGTAGCGCACGCCATCCTGTTCGGACAGCGTGACCGGCGCGAATTTCGGTTTGTACGGGGCCAGCTTGCGTGCGGCGGTTTTCGCCGCCGGCTTCGCGGGACGGGACGATTCTTCTTTTTCGATGGATTTACGTTTGATCAGCATGGTGGGATTCCGGTGGGGCCTTCATTATCCCGCGTCGCTTTGCCCTGGATCAAGCTTTCAATGGCAGGCGTGCCGATGCCAGGGTGCCTCGATGGCGTCATTGATACGCCGATGACTGCGCCGACAAGGGTGCCGATAAGGGTGCCGATAAGGGTGCCGATGCGTGCGCCAATGCAAACTGCCGGCGCGCGGGCCGGCAGTGTCGTGGTGGCATGCCCGCCTGGCCATGCCGTCATGGAGCTACTTCATGGAGCTACTTCATGGCGGCTACTGGACCGGTTCGACCGAGACGCGCAGGCGCACGCGTTCGCCCGGGTCCTGCGACATGTAACTGGTGTAATTGCGGCCGCGGTAGTCATACACGACTTCGTAGCCGGTGGTACGCGATTCCCAGCTGTCGACGGTACGGCATTGTTTCACCGCCTGTTCCTGCACGCCCGCGGGCGCCGCGTTCTGGTTGTCGACGCGGTCGCCGACCACCGCGCCGGCGATCGCACCGGCCGCCGCCGCTGCCGTGCGGCCGCTGCCGCTGCCCACCTGGCTGCCCAGCAGCGCGCCGGCGATGCCGCCGACGATGGAACCACCCACGCTGCGCTGCTGCGGCTGCTGTACCTGCACATACTCCGTGCGGCATTCCTGCTGCGGACGGTTGACCCGCTCGACCTGCGGCGTGACCCGCACGACGCGGCCGTAATCCTCGAAATCGGCGGCCTGCACGGCCGGCAGCGAGCCAAGCAGCACGGCCGACAACATCCATTTCAATGGCAACTGAGTTTTCAGTTTCATTTGAAGTACCTCTATTGGTGATTGTCTTATTGTCAGTGACGATTGTGGAAATACAGGGAAGTGTGTATTACGCGGTGCAATGGTAACGCCGGCGTATCGGGCCAATCCGGGGTCATGGCAACAAAATGTAACCCTTGCTCCGCTGTCTTGAAGCGGATTTGCCCTCGGCAAATGAAGCGGGAGGATGATTGTCTGCAGGGCATCTTAAATGGCGCTGAAAATGACCGGTTTTAACAAATCTTGCGCGTGCTGCCACTTTAAAGTTGATTCATGCTGTACAACACGTTACCCTTACACTCTAGGGATCGAATTGACGGAGAGAAACGCGACTAGCGCTGCCGGTGCAGCGGCATGCCGCACATCGCGAGGTAGCAGTGTCGTGCGTTGTCGCGCGTTGTTGCGCGTTGTCGCGCATCGTTGCGCATCGTTGACATGCACCCACCTCGCAGTGTGCCGCAGCGTGCCTTGTATAGGTGCCTTCAATATAAAACACATACCGTACAACAGGTCGATTTTGAGGGAAAAATGAGTTTGTTCTTAACCGTGCCGCCCAACCTCGTTCAGTCCATCAGGGCATTCAGGATCGCTGAACTGCAAGAGGAGGCCGGCCGCCTGGGCCAGCATTTTTTATATGCGTATTGCCATGCCGGCCTGACAAAGCAGCAAGTACTGGGCATCATTGCCGAATCCTTCAGGTTCCCCAAGCCCTGCGGCAAGAATTTCGATGCACTGCGCACCACGCTGACGGAAACGCTGTTCCAGGCCGGAGCCCAGCCCGGCTTCGTGATCGTGCTCGAACAACTGCCCAATACCCAGAAATTCGACCGTGAAGCGCGTGAAACGCTGCTCGACGTGTTCCGCGACGCGGCCGACTGGTGGGCCGAAAAGAAGGTGCCGTTCCGCGTTTTCTACTCCTTCGAATAGCGCCCGGCCGGCCGGCTGAAGCTTCCCCCGCCGTTGTTCCACCCGCGCCGGCCGCTGGTCCGCCGTTGGTTCGACCTTCCGCAGCGGGTACAATGTCGGCCATGAAAAACATCGTCATCCTCATTTCGGGCCGCGGCAGCAATATGGAAGCCGTGGTCCGCGCCGCCGAAGCGGAGCAGTGGCCGGCCCGGATCGCCGCCGTCATCAGCAACCGCGCCGATGCGAAAGGCCTGGAATTCGCCGCTGCTCGCGGCATTCCCACCGCCGTCGTGCCGAACAAGGAATACCCGACCCGCGAAGCATTCGATGCCGCGCTGCAGGCCGTGATCGACGGTTTCGCGCCGGATCTCGTCGTGCTGGCGGGCTTCATGCGGATCCTCACGCCCGGCTTCGTCGAGCATTACGCCGGCCGGATGCTGAACATCCATCCGTCGCTGCTGCCGCTGTTCCCCGGCCTGCATACGCACGAGGCGGCACTGGCCGCCGGCCATGCCGAGCATGGCGCCACCGTGCATTTCGTTACCGCCGAGCTGGATCACGGTCCGATGGTGGACCAGGCACGCATAGCGGTATTGCCCGGCGATACCCCCGAAACACTGGCGCAGCGCCTGCTTGTGCAAGAACACATCCTGTATCCGCGCGCCATCCGCTGGTTCATCGAAGATAAACTGACCGTCGAGAACGGCCAGGTTTACGGACCGCATCGACCGCACGACAGCGCCTTGTCGTCGGCCACATCGTCGGCCACCCCGTCGGCCATGTCGTCGCCCCCATCGCCGGCCCCGGCCGCGAATTAATTCATCACCAGGATTCCCATGAGATTGCCTCCAGTCGTGCTCGCCAGCGCTGAAGAAGTGCTGCGCGAGATCTTGCGCTTTACCGCGCCGGCGGACACTACCTTGTCCCGCTACTTCAAGGACCACCCCCGCCTCGGCGGCCGCGAACGCGGCGCGATTGCCGAATGCGTGTATGCGGTGCTGCGCAACAAAAACTTCTTCACCGAGTTTTCCGAGCCCAATGGCGGTGCCACGATGCGCCGGCTGACGTTGCTGGGCATGGCCGACGCCGTCGGCATCGAGGCGCTGCCCGGCCTGACGGACGAGGAAGTGGAGTGGCTGAAGCGGATGCGGGACATCGACCGCTCGCTGCTGCACAAGTCGCTGCGCACCAATATGCCGAAGTGGCTGTGGGAAAAGCTGGCCGAGCAGTACGGCGAAGACGAAGCGCTGCAGCTGGCCGATGCGCTGAACACGCCGGCGCCGCTGGACTTGCGCGTCAACGCGCTGAAGGCGGACCGCGATAAGGTCATCGAGCAGCTGGCCCAGGCGCCGATCGCCGCGACGGCCACGCCGTTCGCGCCGCTGGGCCTGCGCGTGCTGAAGAAGCCGCAGTTGCAGAACCTGCCACTGTTCAAGGAAGGCGCGATCGAAGTACAGGACGAGGGCAGCCAGGTGCTGGCGCAGATCCTGGGCGCGCGCCGCGGCGAGATGGTGGTCGACTTCTGCGCCGGTGCCGGCGGCAAGACGCTGGCGCTGGGCGCGCAGATGCGCAATACCGGCCGCCTGTATGCATTCGACGTGTCGGAAAAGCGCCTGGCCAAGCTGAAGCCGCGGCTGGCGCGCTCGGGCCTGTCGAACGTGCATCCGGTGGCCATCGCGCACGAACGCGATGCGAAGATCAAGCGGCTGGCCGGCAAGATCGACCGCGTGCTGGTCGACGCGCCATGCTCCGGCATGGGCACGCTGCGCCGCAACCCGGACGTGAAATGGCGCCAGCCGGTCGAGGCGATCGCCGAGATGCACGCGAAACAGGTATCGATCCTGGATGGCGCCGCCCGCCTGGTCAAGGCCGGTGGCCGCCTCGTGTATGCGACGTGCAGCCTGCTGAAGGAAGAGAACGACGCGGTGGCCGAACAGTTCATCGCGGCACACCCGGATTTCCACCTGGTGCCGATGAGCCAGGTGCTGGCGGAACAGAAGATCGACCTGGAAATGGGCGATTACCTGAAGCTGCTGCCGCACAAGCACCAGACGGACGGTTTCTTTGCCGCCGTGTTCGAGCGCAAGCCGATGGCCAAGGCGGTGCCGGCCGACGAAGCCGGTGACGAGGCCGCATCGGAGACCGCTGACTGATGAAACAGATCCCGCTGTCGGCATTATGGAACGACCTGCTGGGCGACCTGCGCGATGCGGGCCTGATGTGGCAGCTGGGAGCGCTGGTCCTGTCGGTCGCGCTGGGATGGATGTTGTCGCGGCTGGTGCTGGCCCGCCTCGGGCGGCGCGACGATCGTACCGCCATGGCGCGGTTTGGCGTGGAAAGCTTTGCCCGCGTGATCGCGCCGCTGGCGATCGTGCTGTTACTGTGGCTGTCGCAGATCGTGCTGGGGCGCTGGTACCAGGTGAACCTGCTGAAGGTGGCCCTGCCGATCTGGGGCTCGCTGGCGGTGATCCGGCTGACGTTCTACCTGCTGCGGCGGGTGTTCGCTCGCCGTGGCGAAATCGGCGCGGCGATGCTGACGTTCGAGAAGATCTTCCAGCTGCTGGTGTGGGTGGCGTTCGCCCTGTATATCACCGGGTACTGGGACGACATCTACCGTTATCTGGACCACAGCGAGCTACATCTCGGCAAGAGCCGGGTCACGGTGGCGGAAATCCTGCAAGGCGTCGTCTCCGTCGTCGTCACGCTGGTGCTGGCGATGTGGGCCGGCGCGGCGCTGGAAGAGCGGCTGATGGGCGTGGATACGCTCAACGGCAATGTGCGGGTGGTGCTGGCGCGGGTCGGCCGGGCGCTGCTGATCGTGTTTGCCGTGCTGTTCAGCCTGAACCTGGTGGGCATCGACCTGACCGTGCTGTCCGTGTTCGGCGGCGCGCTGGGCGTCGGCCTCGGCCTTGGCCTGCAAAAGATCGCCAGCAATTACGTGTCCGGCTTCATCATCCTGCTCGATCGCAGCCTGCAGATCGGCGACATGATTACCGTGGACAAGTTCAGTGGCCGGGTGGCGCGGATCAATACGCGCTACACGGTGCTCCAGGGGCTGGACGGCGTGGAATCGATCGTGCCGAACGAGATGTTCGTGTCGAGCCCCGTGCAGAACACCACGCTGACGAACAAGGAAGTCTGGCTGAGCACCAAGGTGGCGGTGGCGTATGACACGGATCTCGACTACGCGCTGAAGCTGCTGGAAGAGGCGACAGCCTCGGTGCCGCGGGTGCTGAAGTCGCGGCCGCCAGGCGCCACGCTGCTCAACTTCGGTGCCGACGGCCTGGAGCTGCAGGTGGGCTTCTGGATCGGCGATCCGGAAAACGGCCGCGGCGGCGTGACATCCGATGTCAACCGCGCGATCTGGAAAGCGTTGAAGGATCATCAGATCTCCGTGCCGTTCCCGCAGCGCGAAATGCGCATCATCGGCCAATTGCCGATCCCCGAAATACCACATGACGTTAAGTAATCGTTGCGCCTGTCCCGGACGAATACGCGTACAATGGATGGTAACGTCTGCTGGCGATGCGCAAGATTTCCGCGCGACTGGAAATCATTTGAATGGATGGAACTAGTTTGAACGCTGTCTTGGACTTCCTGACGCATGGCATCACCGGTCTGTCGAACTGGCAAACCGTCATCTATACGCTGATCGTTACGCACATCACGATCGCGGCTGTCACGATCTATCTGCACCGCCACCAGGCACACCGCGCGCTGGAACTGCACGCGATCCCGAGCCACTTCTTCCGCTTCTGGCTGTGGCTGACCACGGGCCAGGTCACGAAGGAATGGGCCGCGGTGCACCGCAAGCACCATGCCAAATGCGATACCGAGGAAGATCCGCACAGCCCCGTGACCCGCGGCATCAAGAAAGTGTTCTGGGAAGGCGCCGAGCTGTACCGCGCTGAAACGAAAAACAAGGAAACGCTCGACAAGTACGGCCACGGCACGCCGGACGACTGGATGGAGCGCAACCTGTACACCAAGTACAGCTGGCAGGGCGTGGCGCTGCTGCTGATCCTGAACGTCATGCTGTTCGGCGCCAAGGGCCTGACAGTGTGGGCCGTGCAGATGCTGTGGATCCCGATCACGGCAGCCGGCATCATCAACGGCATCGGCCACTACTGGGGTTATCGCAACTTCGATTGCTCGGATGCGGCCACCAACATCATTCCCTGGGGCATCATCATCGGCGGCGAAGAGCTGCACAACAATCACCATACCTATGCCACGTCGGCCAAGCTGTCGTCCAAGTGGTATGAGTTCGACATCGGCTGGGGCTATATCCGCATGATGGAAATGGTCGGCCTGGCCAAGGTGAAAAAGCTGCCGCCCAAGCCGAAGTTCGCCACCGCCAAGCTGCATGCCGACATCGAAACGCTGCAAGCAGTGATCGCCAACCGCTACGACGTGATGGCCAAGTACGCCAAGTCGGTCAAGCATGCGTGGGACGAGGAAGTGGAACACCTGAAGCACAAGGCGCAGCTGGAATCGGGCGTGCTGAAATCTGCCCGCAAGGCCATGCAGCGCGAACCGGCGAAGCTGGAAGCGGTGCAAAAGGCGCATCTGACGGAGCTGTTCCAGCACAGCAAGGCGCTGGAAACCATGCACACCATGCGTGTCGAACTGGGCGTGATCTGGGAGCGTTCGCACTTCACCCGCGAAGAACTGGTGCACAAGCTGCAGGACTGGTGCCAGCGCGCCGAAGCCTCCGGCATCAAGGCACTGCAAGACTTCTCGCTGCGGCTGCGCAGCTACGCGTAAGCCTCCTGCAGCACATCGACAAACGGCCCTTCGGGGCCGTTTTTATTTGGCGCAGGGCGTTCGCCGGAAGCGGGACAGTCCCCAAGGCAGGGACAGTCCCCCTGGAAGCGGGACAGTCCCCAAGGCAGGGACAGTCCCCCTGGAAGCGGGACAGTCCCCAAGGCAGGGACAGTCCCCATGGGAGGGACAGTCCCCTTGGGAGGGACAGTCCCCCTGGTTTTTACAACACTCCAGATGCAAAAAAGCCGCTCGAGAGCGGCTTTTTTCGTGGAACAAGATCGATTACTTGATCTTGGTTTCCTTGTACGTCACGTGCTTGCGGGCTTTGGGATCGAACTTCATGATCTCCATCTTGCCAGGCATCGTGCGCTTGTTCTTGGTCGTGGTGTAGAAGTGACCCGTGCCAGCGGTCGATTCCAGCTTGATTTTGTCGCGGCCAGTTTTTGCCATGATAGCTCCCTATTAGACTTTTTCGCCGCGAGCACGCATGTCGGCCAGGACGGCGTCGATGCCGACCTTGTCGATCACGCGCAGACCGGCGTTGGACAGACGCAGGGAGACCCAGCGGTTTTCAGATTCAACGAAGATGCGGCGGTTCTGCAGGTTCGGCAGGAAACGACGCTTGGTCTTGTTGTTTGCATGGGAAACGTTGTTGCCGACCATCGGCTTCTTCCCAGTGACTTGGCAAACACGTGCCATGTTGCACTCCTTAGATAACTTCCAAAATTGGAAAAACAGGAGTTTATCCAAAAAGCTGAGGTTTTTCAATCACTTGTGAAAAACAATTGTGTCACGATAGCGGGGAAAAATTTAACATTTAGCGGATCTGTGAACGGCCAAGTCCGCGCGGTTGTCCGAAGTCATTGATATCTAACGGTAAACGCCACGCGGACAGGGAGGAAATTGTTACATCTGGCCGTTTTCCGCGAAGGAATGCACGCGATGTCCCGCCACAACGAAATGGTCGAGGATGCGGATATCGACCAGCGCCAGTGCCTGCACCAGCGCGCGCGTCAGCAGCATGTCGGCCTCGCTGGGTTCCGGCGTGCCGGAAGGATGGTTATGCGCCAGCATCACGCTGGCGGCGTTGCGTGTCAGTGCCTCGCGCACGACTTCCCTGGGATAGACGCTGGTATGAGTGAGCGTGCCGCGGAACAGTTCGCGTGCCGCGATCAGGCGGTTGCGCACATCCAGGAACAGCACGTGGAACGATTCGTAGGGCCGGCCGGCCATTGCCAGGCGCAGGTACTGCTTGGCGGCCTGGGGCGAACAGATCGATTCGCCGGACAGCATTTCGTCGCTGATGGCCCGGCGCGCCAGCTCGATGACGGCGTTGAGCTGGGCATACTTGGCCGGACCCAGGCCGGGTACCGCGGTAAAATCCTTCAGGCTGGCGCGCAGCAGGGCTTGCAGGGAGCCGAAGTGCCGGACCATGTCGCCGGCCAGTTCGACAGCGTTCTTGTCGCGCATGCCCACGCGCAGGAACACGGCCAGCAATTCCGCGTCCGACAGGGCTTGCGCGCCTTCGCGGATCAACCGTTCACGCGGGCGCTGGTGCGCCGGCCAGTTCGAGATGCTCATGTGTGCCTCCTTGATCGGAAGGCCATTATCGGAGGGGGCGGGCCGGGCCATACTGATATGGCGAAGACAGGCGCAAGACTCGTGGCGCCGGCGGCGCCCGGGCAGCGCGATCCGCCGGCTGGCGCCAAGCTGGCTTACAATACCGGTTTGCCCAGCCAATCGCCCTCAACCCGGGTCATATCATGTCGAACGTCGTCACTCCTTCCGCGTACCTCACCCTGCATTACCGCCTGGCCAAGCTGGACGGTACCGATATCGTCTCCACCTTCGACGGCAATCCGGCCACGCTGATGCTGGGCTCCGGCCAGCTGGCACCGGTGCTGGAAGAGTTGCTGCTCGGCTTGCCGGAAGGTACCCATCGAACCTTCGACCTGGAGCCGGGCGTGGCCTTCGGCCCGCGCAATCCGGAGCTGATCCGGCCCGTCACGCGCGCCACGCTGGACGAGAACTCGGTACCCGGCGCGGAATACCGCGTGGGCGACCTGGTCGATTTCGCGGCACCGGGCGGCGGCCGTTTTTCCGGCATCCTGCGCGAGCTGCACGACGATGCCGCCATCTTCGACTTCAACCACCCGCTGGCAGGCCAGCCGGTGCGTTTTGAAGTGAACCTGATTTCCGTGTTGTAAAACAGATGAACACCGCGATGCAAACCAATAAAGAAATCCTCCTGGCCCAGCCGCGCGGCTTTTGCGCGGGTGTCGACCGCGCGATCGAGATCGTCGAGCGCGCGCTGCAGCAGTTCGGCGCGCCGATCTATGTGCGCCACGAAATCGTGCACAACGCCTATGTGGTGGCCGACCTGCGCGCGAAGGGCGCGATCTTCATCGAAAAACTGGACGATGTTCCGGCCGGCAACACCCTGGTGTTTTCCGCCCACGGCGTATCGAAGGCGGTGCGCGCCGAAGCGGAATCGCGCGGCCTGTCGATCTTCGACGCCACCTGCCCGCTGGTGACCAAGGTGCACGTGGAGGTGGCCAAGATGCGCAAGTCCGGCTGCGAAATCATCATGATCGGCCACGATGGCCACCCGGAAGTGGAAGGCACCATGGGCCAGGCCGAAGAGGGCATGCACCTGGTGGAAACCATCGACGACGTGGCAACGCTGCAGGTCGGCAACCCCAACAATCTCGCGTACGTTTCCCAGACCACGCTCTCGGTGGATGACACGGCCGAGATCATCGAAGCGCTGAAGGCGCGTTTCCCGGCCATCCAGGAACCGAAGAAGGGCGACATCTGTTATGCCACCACGAACCGCCAGGAAGCGGTGAAATTCATGGCGCCGCAGGTGGAAGTGGTCATCGTCGTGGGCAGCCCGAACAGCTCGAACTCGAACCGCCTGCGCGAAGTGGCCCGCAAGATGGGCACGCCGGCCTACATGGTGGACCGCGCCGACCAGATCGACCCCGCCTGGCTCGAAGGCCACCAGCGCATCGGCGTCACGGCCGGTGCCTCGGCACCCGAGGTGCTGGTACAGGCCGTTATCGACCGGCTCAAGGAACTGGGCGCCAGGAGCGTCCGTCCCCTCGAAGGCGTCGAGGAAAACGTCACGTTCCCGCTGCCGAAAGGCCTTCTCTGATACAAATGTTATAGACTGAATATTGTTCACCATTGCAGCGATTTTTCCGCGCGTAGTTTTCAGCCGGAATCGCTATGATGGCGGGCAAATCAGCACTATTGCCGATCAGACTTCTTTTCACCGGCTTCCAGAACCCCTGCGAAAGTAGTAGGATGCGAGCCGGTTGCACGGGATGACACAGCGGCAATGAACAGCGATGCTGGAAAGCATCATGCGGCGGCACTGCGGGGCTATCCTCCGGGTGCCGTTTTTGTTACGCGCTGGCCGGCGATACACAGCCGGCCGGCGCATGAGATCGAGCCGATAACACGGTCGAACAAGGTCGAACAAGGGGAGCGATGGATACCTTCATCCAACAAATTATCAATGGCCTCGTGCTGGGCAGCATGTATGCGCTGGTGGCGCTTGGCTACACGATGGTGTACGGCGTGTTGAACCTGATCAACTTCGCCCACGGCGACGTGCTGATGATCGGCGCGATGATCGGCCTGACGATCATGAATATCCTCGGCGCCCATTTCCCTGAAATGAATGGCTGGCTGCAACTGGGCATCGCCATCCTGGGCGCCATTCCCGGCTGCATCATCGTCAACGTGCTGATCGAACGCATCGCCTACCGCCGGCTGCGCAACGCGCCGCGCCTGGCGCCGCTGATCACGGCGATCGGCATGTCGATCCTGCTGCAAACCTTCGCCATGATGATCTGGGGCCGCAACCCGCTGCCATTCCCGCAACTGCTCCCGGCCGATCCGATAGCCATTGGCGGCGCCGTGATCAGCGTGACGCAGGTGTTGCTGCTGGCCCTGGCCGCGCTGTCGATGTGCGCCCTGGTGCTGCTCGTCGAGAAAACCAAGATGGGCCGGGCGATGCGCGCCGTGGCGGAGAACCCCCGCGTGGCGGGCCTGATGGGGGTCGATTCGAACCGCGTGATCGTCTACACGTTCGCGATCGGCGCCGCGCTGGCCGCCGTGGCCGGCGTGATGTGGGGCGCGAACTATGCGTCGATCCAGTTCGCCATGGGCACGATCCCCGGCCTGAAGGCGTTCTGCGCCGCGGTGCTGGGCGGTATCGGCAATATCTATGGCGCGATGATCGGCGGGATCGTGCTGGGCATCATCGAAAGCCTGGGCGCCGGCTACATCGGCGACCTGACCGGGGGCTTCCTCGGCAGCCACTACCAGGACATCTTTGCCTTCATCGTGCTGATCCTGGTGCTGACGGTGCGTCCGTCCGGCATCATGGGTGAACGCGTGGCCGACCGCGCCTGAGGAGACCGACATGGCACTGCTCAATTTCGACACTTCGCGCGATCCGAAAAAGGCCTACCTCAGCATGGCGTTCCTGCTGGCGGTGATGGTGGCCTTCCCGTTCTTCGCGCAACACTATGGCAACTCGTGGGTGCGCATCGCCGACCTGGCGCTGCTGTACATCATGCTGGCGCTGGGCCTGAACATCGTGGTCGGCTTTGCCGGCCTGCTGGACCTGGGCTATATCGCGTTCTACGCGGTGGGCGCCTACCTGACGGGCCTGCTCGCTTCGCCCCAGTTCGCCACGCTGCTCGAATCGATCATCATGCTGCACCCGGCGTTCGGCGAAACGCTGGTGGCGATCCTCGGCGAGGATATCCGCACCAACGGCATCCACCTGTCGGTATGGTTCATCGTGCCGTTCGCGGCGGCATTGGCCGGCCTGTTCGGCGCCATCCTGGGTGCGCCCACGCTGAAGCTGCGCGGCGACTACCTGGCCATCGTCACGCTGGGTTTCGGCGAGATCATCCGGATCTTCATGAACAACCTGAACGATCCGATCAACTTCACCAACGGTCCGCAGGGCATCAATCTGATCGATCCGATCCGGGTGTTCGGCGTGGACCTGGCCGGCGAACAGGGTTCCGGCGCGATGGTGTCGATCGGCGCCTGGCAGATACCTTCCGTCAATGCCTACTATTTCCTGTTCCTGTTCCTGTGCATTGCCACCATCTTCATCACCGCGCGCCTGCAGCATTCGCGCCTGGGCCGCGCCTGGGTGGCGATCCGCGAAGATGAAATCGCCGCGAAGGCCATGGGCATCAATACCCGCAACGTGAAACTGCTGGCGTTCTCGATGGGCGCGTCGTTCGGCGGCGTGGCGGGCGCCATGTTTGCCGCGTTCCAGGGCTTTGTATCGCCGGAATCGTTCTCGCTGACCGAATCGATCGCCGTGCTGGCCATGGTGGTGCTGGGAGGTATCGGCCACATTCCCGGCGTCGTGCTGGGCGGTTTGCTGCTGGCGGCGCTGCCGGAAGTGCTGCGCCACGTGGTCGAACCGGTGCAGATGCAACTGTTCGGCAAGGTACTGATCGAAGCCGAAGTGCTGCGCCAGCTGCTGTATGGCCTGGCGCTGGTGCTGATCATGCTGGTGCGGCCGGCGGGATTGTGGCCTTCACCGAAGCACGAGGATCGCCCGGACGGCGATTCCGACACCAAGGGCAAGGCGACCGGCGTCGTGGCAGCGTAAGGAAAACAGATGAGCGAAGAAGTCATCCTGAATATCCAGGGCGTCAATAAACGGTTCGGCGGGCTGCAGGCGCTGACCGACGTCCGTATCAACATCAAGCGCGGCCAGATCTATGGCCTGATCGGCCCGAACGGCGCCGGCAAGACCACGTTCTTCAACGTGATCACCGGCCTGTACCAGCCCGATACCGGCACCTTCGAACTGGCCGGCAAGCCGTATTCGCCGTCGGCGCCCCATGCGGTGGCGAAGGCGGGCATCGCGCGCACGTTCCAGAACATCCGCCTGTTCGGGGAAATGACGGCGCTGGAAAACGTGATGGTGGGGCGCCATGTGCGCACGCACCAGGGCGTGCTCGGCGCGATCTTCCGCCACAAGGCCGCGCGCGACGAGGAAAAGGCGATCCGCGCACGGGCCCAGGAATTGCTGGATTTCGTGGGCATCGGGCAGTTCGCCAGCCGCACCTCGAAGTTCCTGTCGTACGGCGACCAGCGCCGGCTGGAAATCGCCCGCGCGCTGGCCACCGACCCGCAACTGCTGGCGCTGGACGAACCGGCCGCCGGCATGAACGCCACCGAGAAACTGGCATTGCGCGAGCTGCTGGTGAAGATCAAGGCGGAAGGCAAGACCGTGCTCCTGATCGAACACGACGTGAAATTGATGATGGGCCTGTGCGACCGCATCAGCGTGCTCGAGTACGGCAAGCTGATCGCCGAAGGCTTGCCGCATGAAATCCAAAGCAACCAGGCTGTCATCGACGCCTATCTGGGAGGGGCGCATTGATGGCGGCAACTGCGAAGAATGTGCTGAAGATCGACGGCCTGCACGTCGCCTACGGCGGCATCAAGGCCGTCAAGGGCATCGACCTGGAAGTGAACGAGGGTGAACTGGTCACGCTGATCGGCGCCAACGGTGCCGGCAAGACCACCACGCTGAAGGCCATCACCGGCACGCTGCCGGCCTGCAAGGTGGAAGGCACGATCTCCTACCTGGGCGCGCCGCTGAAGGGCGTGCAGAGCTTCCACCTGGTGGAAAAGAAGCTGGCGATGGTGCCGGAAGGGCGGGGCGTCTTCACGCGGATGACGATCCTGGAAAACCTGATGATGGGCGCCTATACGCGCAACGACAAGGCAGGCATCGACGCCGATATCGCCAAGTGGTTCGACATCTTCCCGCGCCTGAAGGAACGCGCCGGGCAATTGGCCGGCACGCTGTCCGGCGGCGAGCAGCAGATGCTGGCGATGGCGCGCGCGCTGATGTGCCACCCGCACCTGCTGCTGCTGGACGAGCCATCGATGGGGCTGTCGCCGATCATGGTCGAGAAGATCTTCGAAGTGATCCGCGACGTATCGAAGCAGGGCATCACGATCCTGCTGGTCGAACAGAACGCCAAGCTGGCGCTGCAGGCGGCCGACCGCGGCTACGTGATGGATTCCGGCGCGATCACGATGACCGGCAATGCGGACGCCATGCTGGACGACCCGCGCGTGAAAGCCGCCTACCTGGGCGAATAAGCGCCGGCATATCGATTCCATCCACCGGTGCGGCACGGCGCTCCCGCAGCCCGACACCCGGATTTCCGAAAAATCGGTGACAGTCACCATTTTTAGGGAAACATTGCCCGGAAAATGGAGCCTGTCACCGTTTTTCGGGAAACATTGCCTGGAAAATGGGGTACGTCCCCATTTTCGTCCCCCATCTTTATCGCCGTTTCCCGGCGACGTTCAGCCGGCCAGTTCGGCGAAGCGGGGCAGGTCGACGTTGCCGCCGCTGACGATGATGCCGACCTTCTTGCCATGCAGGCTGTCGCCCAGCGCGCGGGCGGCGGCGAGGCCAAGGCAGCCGGTGGGTTCGGTGATCATCTTCATGCGGCTGGCGAAGAAACGCATTTCGTCGACCAGCCGGGCATCCGGCACCGTGAGGATGTCGTCCACGTCGCGCTGCAGGATCGGAAAGGTCAGCTTGCCCAGGTGCTGGGTCTGGGCGCCGTCGGCGATCGTCTTCGGCGTATCGATGTGGACGATGGCGCCACTCCGGAACGACTGCTGGCCGTCGTTGCCCGCTTCGGGTTCGACGCCATACAGCCTGGTCTTCGGCGACAGCGCCCGCGTCGCCAGCGCCGTGCCGGACAGCAGGCCGCCACCGCCCAGCGGCACGAACAGGTAGTCCAGCTCGCCCACTTCCTCGAACAGTTCCTTGGCCACCGTGCCTTGTCCGGCGATCACGTGCGGATGGTCGTAAGGCGGAATCAGCGTCAGGCCATGCCTGGCCGCCAGGTCGCGGCCGATCTGTTCGCGGTCTTCGGTATAGCGGTCATAGGTGACGACGGTGGCGCCATAGCCGCGCGTGGCGGCCACCTTGGCTGCCGGCGCATCGAGCGGCATCACGATCGTGGCGGGAATGCCCAGCAACTGGGCGGACAGCGCGACCGCCTGCGCATGATTGCCGGAAGAGAAGGCCACCACGCCCGCCTCGCGCTGGGCGCTGTCGAACTGCGACAGGGCATTGAAGGCGCCGCGGAACTTGAACGCGCCGGTGCGCTGCAAGTTCTCGGCCTTGAAATACAGCCGGGCGCCCAGCTGTTCGTCGACCGTGCGCGATGTCAGCACGGGCGTGCGGTGCGCCTGCCCCGCGATGCGGCCGGCGGCGGCCACCACGTCGTCATAGGTTGGAAGCTTCGGTTCGGTCATCGTCTATCCTCTCAAATCAGGGTGTAAACAGATTATCTGATATTGGATAAAGTGTATAGATGCGGGCGAAAAAAGCCCGGGAAAATCCAGTAGAAAAATCCCGGAACAAGTTCGACAGAACAAAAAAAAAGCCCCGAACAAGTCGGGGCGTGCGAAGGACATCCGCTGAGAGGATCCACGGATGCCGAGGAGACCTGGTACAGCGATGCTTTCAGTGCGCCGGCGCGGCCGGCGCCGGTATTACGCGGCAGCGGCGGCCGAGTTGGCGGCGGCTGGTGCGGACTTGACGGCGGCGGTGAACTGGTTCACGGCGGCGTTCACGTTCGCTTCGTAAGCTTCGGCAGCTTGCTTGGCGGTGCGGGTGAACTGTTCGTAGCCGGCGTTGGCGCTGCCCAGGGCGGACTTGAACAGGGCCACGGCGTTTTCGCTGCCGGCCGGTGCGTTCTTGCTGACTTCGTCGACCAGCGAGATGATCTTGCGGTTCGTTTCCAGGATTTGCGCTTCCACGGCTTTCGAGAACTCGGAAGCGGTGCTCTGGGCGATCGATGCCAGGTGGCGGCTGTACGCGATGGCTTTCTCGGCGCTCGGCTGAGCCTGGGCAGCGCTCAGCGAGAAGAACTCTTGCGGATCCTTGGCGGCCAGCAGCTGCTTCGCGGCGGCGGAGGTATCTTCCAGCGAAGCCTTGGCGGCGGTCAGGTTCAGGTCGACGAGCTTTTCAACGCCTTCGAACGTCTTGTTCGTCAGGGAGGAGAAAATCGCGAATTGGCTTTCGAAATTCGCCTTGGTCGCATTGGAAAATTGCTCAGGAATCGAAAACATGTAGTTCTCCAGAAATAAATATCGTTGATGAAAGCTTGCTGTGGTCTAGGACAGCTATTGTGCAACGCAACATGCTCAATTCTACGGTTACGCAAGATTAAGTCAAGCTAATTTTGTGCATTGCACCAAAGCATGAGGGGTTGCTCCTCCAAACTAGAGTGAAGCGAATTTTGTGCATTGCACCAAAGCATGAGGGGTTGCTCCCCCAAACACTAGAGTGAAGCGAATTTTGTGCCTTGCACTAAAGCATGAGGGGTTGCTCCCCCAAACACTAGAGTGAAGCGAATTTTGTGCCTTGCACCAAAGCATGAGGGGTTGCTCCCCCAAACACTAGAGTGAAGCGAATTTTGTGCCTTGCACCCAAAGCATGAGAGGTTGCTCCCCAAAACACCAGAGTAAAGCGACTTTGTGCATTACACCAAGTCCCGGCCGATTGCTTCAGACAACACCCGAGTGAAGCGAATTCATGCATTCCACTGAAGAACGGATTCGTTCCAGTTCATAACGGTAGCGTGAAGCATGTTTGGTGCCTTGCACAAAAGTACCAATCCATCGCTTATAGCAATACGGTCCCGCCAACTCGACCGTGTTAGACTGAAACGATGTCCCCGTTCCTCTCGCCGGTTCCCTTGTTCTTTGTTTTCCTGTGGAGTACAGGGTTCATCGTGGCCAAGTTCGGCCTGCCCTATGCCCCGCCGCTTACCTTTTTGCTGATGCGTTATGCCTGCGCGGTGGCGGTGCTCGCGCCGCTGGTCTGGCTGCTGAAGGCGCCGTGGCCGACAGGCAAGGCCAGGCATATCGCCATCTCCGGCCTGCT
This sequence comes from Pseudoduganella sp. SL102, assembly GCF_027856995.1. Classification (NCBI taxonomy): domain Bacteria; kingdom Pseudomonadati; phylum Pseudomonadota; class Betaproteobacteria; order Burkholderiales; family Oxalobacteraceae; genus Pseudoduganella; species Pseudoduganella sp. SL102. Next base: position 6,357,397 of record NZ_CP115554.1, on the reverse strand, counting down.
GCTGCATGGCGGATACCTGGCGGGCGTATGGTGCGCCATCAAGCTGGGCATGCCGGCCGGGCTGTCCGCGCTGATCGTCGGCATGCAGCCGATCCTGACCGCTTTCGCGGCGCCACTGATCGGCGAGCGCGTCACGCCGCGGCAATGGCTGGGCCTGCTTTTCGGACTGGGCGGCGTGGCCCTCGTGGTGTATGCGAAAATCACCCTGACAGGCCTGTCGTGGCAAGCCATCGCACTGTGCCTGGGCGCGCTGGTGTCGATCACGGCGGGCACGCTGTACCAGAAGCACTGGTGCCCGCAATTCGATTTGCGCACGGGAACGGCCATCCAGTTTTCGGCGTGCTTCGTTGCAACGCTGCCATTTGCCCTCGTGTTCGAAGGATTGACCCCGGCGTTGCCGGCGGTCGAATGGACGCCGCGTTTCGTCGCCGCACTGCTGTGGTCGGTATTAGGCTTGTCGATCGGCGCGATCTTCCTGCTGTTCGCCCTGATCCGCCGCAGCGATGCGACCCGGGTCACCAGCCTGCTGTACCTGACGCCGCCGACCACCGCGCTGATGGCATGGCTGATGTTCGGCGAGGCGTTCAGCCCCCTCGGCGTGGCCGGCATGGCGCTCGCGGTCACCGGGGTGTTCTTCGTGGTGCGCAAATGACCAACAAGGTGGAGGAACAGGCATGATTTCCAGTCCCGAACAGCAGGCGGTGGATGCCGCCATCACGTCGCGCCGGTCGATCCGCGCCTTTCTTTCCACGTCCATCGAGCGTGCGGACATCGCGGCGATCCTCGAAGTGGCCAGCCGGGCGCCATCCGGTACCAATACGCAGCCGTGGAAAGTATATGTACTGACGGGCGCCGCGCGCGATGCGTTGTGCGCCCGCATCACCGAAGCCTATCGGGATCCGGAGCAGAACCGCCGGCACCAGGAGGAATATGCGTACTATCCGAGGGAATGGAAGTCGCCGTATATCGACCGGCGCCGCAAGGTGGGCTGGGACCTGTATGCGCTGCTGGGGCTGACACGCGACAACAAGGAGGGGATGGCTGCCCAGCATGCCCGCAACTTCAACTTCTTCGATGCCCCGGTCGGCATGATCTTCACGATCGACCGCGTCATGGAGCAGGGGTCGTGGCTCGACTATGGGATGTTCTTGCAAGGCATTATGATCGCCGCCCGGGCGCGCGGCCTCGATACCTGCCCGCAGGCGGCCTTCACACAATTCCATGCAATCATTGCGGAACAGCTGTCATTGCCCGACAATGAAATGGTGGTGTGCGGCATGGCGCTGGGCGTTGCCGATCCGGCAAGGATCGAGAACGCGCTGGTGACCGAGCGTGAACCGGTGGAACGGTTTGCCACCTTTGTCGGCGATGCACCAGGTATCGTGAATGACGCATACTGACGTCAACCGATGCCTCAACCGATGCCTCAACTGATGCCTCAACTGATGCTTCAATGGATGTATCCACTAACGCATCGACTGACGCATCTGCTTGATTATTCAAAGAATAATGTTTCACTGGGTTTCGTTGCTTAGCCGCATCAAGTTCGGTGGTTGCGCTATCTAAGCGCCTCTTTTTTGTGCTCGACAATGTGAAATTCTGTTGTGCGAGATCAGTGTTTTGCTACACTGCAACGTATCGTTCATTGACCCGGTCATTGGATCTTCCATGTACCGTTCATTTGCTGGATTCGGGGATATTTCATGTACAAAGTAATCGTTGCCGCCCTGATTTCCGCCCTGTGCATCGCGGTGCCGGTCACCACGGTGCAAGCGGCGAATGGCGTCAAGAAGACGGTGGTGAAGAAAACCTCCGCCAAGAAGAAAGCCGTCAAGCGTGCCGGCGTGCGGCGCCAGGCTGTCGCCGAACCGCGCGGCAAGGTGGTGCGCCGCGTGGTGACCGTGCGCGGCAAGAAGCGCGTGGTGTACCAGCGCGCGCTGGTGGCTGCCGCCGCCGTGCCCGCAGCCGTGGCGGCACGCCCGACCATGGGCGACATGGCCGGCCTGAACCTCACGCGCGATCCGCTGGACCTGAAATCGAACGTGGCCCTGGTCGTCGACCAGGCCAATGCCGAAGTGCTGTTCGAGAAGAATGCCGGCGTGGCATTGCCGATCGCATCCATCACCAAGATGATGACGGGCCTGGTGGTCGTCGAAGCGAACCAGGACATGGATGAAATGCTGACCGTGACCGACGACGACGTCGACCGCGCCAAGTTTTCCAGTTCGCGCCTGAGGGTCGGCGACCGGCTGACGCGCCGTAACATGCTGCATATCGCCCTGATGAGCTCGGAGAACCGCGCAGCTTCCGCGCTGGGCCGCAACTACCCGGGCGGCTTGCCGGCCTTCGTGGCGGCGATGAATGCCAAGGCGCAGGCGCTGGGCATGACGGAGACGCGCTATGCCGATTCCACCGGCCTGTCCAAGCAGAACGTGGCCAGCGCGCGCGACCTGGCCAAGCTGGCGATGGCCGCCTACGAGCATCCGATCCTGCGCGAGTTTTCCACCGACGCGAAGGCAGTGATCGAGCGTAATGGCCGCCCGGTGCAATTCGGCACCACCAACGGTCTCGTCGTACCGACGTCCGGCTGGCAGATCGGCCTGCAGAAGACCGGCTTCATCAACGAAGCTGGCCGCTGCGTGATGATGCAGGCCGTCATCGAAGGCCGTTCGGTCATCATGGTGTTGCTGGATGCGAAGGGCACCGCGGCACGCGTTGCCGATGCGATGCGCATGAAGAAATGGCTGACGGCGCTGAAACCGGCTCCGTTCGCGGAAACCATCGGCTCCGGCGGCGCCGGCAGCGCACTCAGCGCTGGCGCCGCCGCGATGACTCACTCCGCAGCCGGCATGTAACCCAGCGTGGCGGAAATCTGGTTGGCGGTAGTGACCAGGTCTTCCAGCCAATCGTCCTGCAGGCGGTCGGCCGGCGCCGAGATCGACAGGCCGGCCACCAGCTTGCCGCTGTCGTCGCGAATGCCGGCGGCCATGCAGCGCACCCCCAGCTCCAGTTCCTCGTTGTCGCGCGCATAGCCGCGCGAGCGCACCAGTGACAGCTCGCGCTCCAGCTTCCCCAGGTCCGTGATCGAATTCTTGTTGTGGCCCGCCAGCCCGGTGCGGGTGGCATAGGCACGGATCGCCTTCGGCTCATCCACCGACAGGAACAGCTTGCCCGTCGAAGTCAGGTGCAGCGGCCCGCGCCCGCCGATCGCGCGCACCACCTGCATGCCGGAACGTTCGGAGAAGGCGCGGTCGATGTAGACGATCTCGTCGCCCTGGCGGACCGACAGGTTGATCGTCTGCTGGGTTTTCTTGTGCAGTGCGCGCATGAAATCCAGCGCGGCCTCGCGGACCGACAGCCGGCTCTTCACGACATTGCCCAATTCCAGCAGGCGCATGCCGAGGCGGTAGGTGCCGGGTTCGATGCGGTCGACGAAGCGCGTCAGTACCAGGTCGTTCAGGATCCGGTGTGCCGTCGAGGGGTGCAGCCCCGAGACCTTCGACAATTCCTTGAGGCTTACCGGGTCCGGGTACTTGGCCAGTGCGTCGAGCAGGCCCACCATGCGTTCGATGACCTGGATGGTCGTTTTTTGTTCTGGAACGGATTCAATTTTCATGATGTGGTTGGTGCGGTGCAGTATGTATGCGCTTCTTTATACCATGATGTGAAAATAATGGGAATTGCAAGGGTTCATCGGTGCCAGGGGTCGCTATAATGACGCACCTTTTTTAACCCCTATCCCCATGACCCAGCCTGCCAGCGAATTCAAGAGCCGGAGCGGCCTGAAGCGCATCCAGTCGGCGTTCTTTTACTCGCTCGACGGTTTGAAGACGGCGTGGCGCCATGAACACGCCTTCCGGCAAGAGCTGACGATCTTCGTCGTAGCCGGCATCGCCGCGCTGTTGCTGCCCATCTCCGCTTTCCAGAAATTGGCCCTGATCGCCGTGATGGTCCTGGTATTGATCGTGGAGCTGATCAACTCGGCGATCGAAGCCGTGGTCGATCGTATCTCGCTGGAACGCCATGCCTTGTCGAAGAATGCCAAGGACCTGGGCAGCGCGGCCGTGCTGCTGGCCTGCCTATTGGCGGCGGCGACCTGGAGCGTCGTGCTGTTCAACCGTTTCTGGTGAACCCCTTAGAAGTTTTTGGAATAAGGAAGGGACGAAAACTTCGTTCTCTTTCATAAGCTCAGCAGCTAATCTGCAACCTCCAACAAAAAGGGGAATCAGATGCTGTCCAAAAAACTTTCCACGCTGGCCGCCGCAGTTGTTACGACCCTCGCCGTATCGCTGACCGCACACGCGGCCGAAGTTACCCTGCTCAATGTTTCGTACGACCCGACGCGGGAGCTGTACCAGGACGTGAACGCCGCCTTCGCCAAGGAGTGGAAGGCCAAGACGGGCGACGACGTGAAGGTCAAGCAATCGCACGGCGGCTCGGGCAAGCAGGGCCGCTCCGTCATCGACGGCCTGCAGGCGGACGTCGTCACGCTGGCACTGGCCTATGATATCGATGCGATCGCCGAGAAAGGCATCGTCGCCCCGAACTGGCAGAAGCGCCTGGCCAAGAATGCCACGCCGTACAGCTCGACCATCGTGTTCCTGGTCCGCAAGGGCAACCCGAAAGGCATCAAGGACTGGGCCGACCTCGTCAAGCCCGGCGTGGCGGTGATTACGCCGAATCCGAAGACTTCCGGCGGCGCCCGCTGGAACCACCTGGCCGCCTACGGCTACGCGCTGCGCCAGCCGGGTGGCACCGACGCCACCGCGCGCGACTACCTGAAAAAACTGTACAAGAACGTGCCGGTGCTGGATTCCGGCGCGCGCGGCGCCACCACCACCTTCGTCGAGCGCGGTATCGGCGACGTGCTGCTGGCGTGGGAAAACGAAGCGCTGCTGGCGATCAAGGAACTGGGCCCGGACAAGTTCCAGATCGTCGCGCCTTCCGTCTCGATCCTGGCCGAGCCGCCGGTCGCCGTGGTCGACAAGGTCGTCGACAAGCGCGGTACCCGCAAGGTGGCCGAGGCTTACCTGAATTTCCTGTACACCGATGCCGCGCAGGAGCTGATCGCCAAGAATTACTACCGCCCGACGGTGGAGAAGGAAGCGAAGAAGTACGCCGCGCAATTCCCGGCCGTGAAGCTGTTCACGATCGGCGACGTGGCCGGCGACTGGGCCAAGGCGCAGAAAACGCACTTCGCCGATGGCGGCGTGTTCGACCAGATCTACCAGAAGTAAACAGGGGGAGCGCATGCCGGGCAATCTTTCGCGATTCCGCGTGCTGGTTGCACCGGGCCTGCACGACAGCGGCCCGGAGCACTGGCAAAGCCGCTGGCAGCGCCTGTATCCCGCGTTCGAGCGGGTGTGCCAGGATGACTGGAGCGATCCGGTCCTGCCGGCCTGGCGCGCACGGGTGGATGAAGTGCGCCGGCGCGATGACCGGCCCACGCTGATCGTCGCGCACAGCTTCGGCTGCCTGGCGTCGGTGCACAGCGTGGCGGCCGACCCGGCTAACGTGGCCGGACTGCTGCTGGTGGCGCCGGCCGACCCCGACAAGTTCGGCGTGGCGGCACTGCTTCCACGCGAACCGTTGCCCGTCCCTTCCATCCTGATCGCCAGCACGAACGATCCCTGGATGCCGCTCGAGCGGGCGCGCCTGTGGGCGCAACATTGGGGCAGCAGTTTCATCGACGCGGGTGCGCTCGGCCATATCAATGCCGAGTCGGGTTTACGCGACTGGCTGTTCGGCCAGCAGCAGTTGCAATTCCTGGTCGATCGGGCGCAGAATATGAAACCATTACAATATTGATCTTTGTCTATCACTGGAGATTTCCATGACGTTACGCCTCGGCGATACCGCACCTGACTTCGAGCAGGATTCTTCCATCGGCCGCATCAAGTTCCATGACTGGGCGGGCGATTCGTGGGTGGTGCTGTTCTCGCACCCGGCTGACTTCACGCCTGTCTGCACCACGGAACTGGGCCTGACCGCCAAGCTGAAGCCCGAGTTCGACCAGCGCAACGTGAAGGCGATCGCCCTGTCCGTCGATCCGGCCGAGTCGCACAAGGAATGGATCAAGGATATCGAGGAAACCCAGAAGACCGTGGTGGGCTTCCCGATCATCGCCGACGCCGACAAGAAAGTGGCCACGCTGTACGACATGATCCACCCGGAGCAATCGGCTACCGCCACCGTGCGTTCGGTGTTCCTGATCGACCCGGCCAAGAAGATCCGCCTGCAGCTGACCTACCCGATGAGCACCGGCCGCAACTTCGACGAGATCCTGCGCGTCATCGACGCACTGCAGCTGACCGACAAGCACACCGTGGCCACGCCGGGCAACTGGAAAGACGGCGACGACGTCATCATCCCGCTGACCGTGCAGGATCCGGAAGTGCTCAAGCAAAAGTACCCGAAAGGCTTCACGGCCCCGAAACCGTACCTGCGCCTGACGCCGCAGCCGAACAAGTAAGCGGCACCTGCACCACGACCAACCCGGGCCCGCCCGGGTTTTTTGTTGCCGAAAATCGGGGGGGGGGCGGAGCAGTAATGCTGTTCAGATAAGCCCACCCCAAGTGCAAATTCCGGGGGCAGGGAGGAGTACTGGCCTGCAGGCCAGCACCGTTTCGCAGGCGCGAAGCATGCTTCGCGAAACCCCTCCTTCACCCCGGCGGGGCAGAGCAGGGGTTTCGAGGAGCATTGCTCCTAGCCTGCGTCGCGGTACCGGCATGCTTGCCGGTACTCCTCCCTGACCCCTGCCCTTCGCTGTTGGGGTGAATGCATGCGCTTTCGATGAGCCGGCGACGTTCAACTGAACGGCATCAGGGGCAGAGCAGGGGTGACAGTGTCCAGCTTAAGGAAATGTTTCTGATGTGCATGCCGCTGCAGGCCGCATGGTTGCGCCATATCAGTTCCTGCATCTAAGCAAATGACAAAAGGTTAGTTTGGTTTATAACGTCCAGATGCGAGACTTCGCCCTCAATATCCGAAAATGTAATAAGAGGGGCCACCATGTCTGCAGTACTGCCGGTTACGCAACCGGTGCCGTTCGAAGCAAGGAAGCGGGCGCCGTACCGGGTGATGCCGGGCTTTAAGCTTTCGCTGGGCTTCACGATCTTTTACCTGACGCTGATCGTCCTGATTCCCCTGTCGGCGCTGTTCCTGAAGACGTTCACGATGACGTGGGAAGCCTTCTGGAGCGCTGTCACGTCCGAGCGCGTGATGGCGTCGTACCGGCTGACGTTCGGCGCCTCGCTGATCGGCGCCACCATCAATGCCGTGTTCGGCGGCATCGTGGCGTGGGTGCTGGTGCGCTACCGCTTCCCCGGCAAGCGCTTCATCGATGCGCTGGTCGACCTGCCGTTCGCGCTGCCCACCGCGGTGGCCGGCATCACGCTGACGGCACTGTACTCGTCGAATGGCTGGATCGGCCAGTTCGTCGAGGGCACGCTGGGCATCAAGGTCGCCTTCACGCCGCTGGGCGTGGTGCTGGCGCTGACCTTCATCGGCCTGCCGTTCGTGGTCCGCACGGTGCAGCCGGTGCTGGAAGATGCCGAACGCGAACTGGAGGAGGCGGCGGCGTCGCTGGGCGCATCGTCCTGGACCACCTTCCGCCGCGTGATCTTTCCGACCGTCTTTCCCTCGCTGCTGACCGGTTTCGCGCTGGCGTTCGCGCGTGCCACCGGCGAATACGGTTCCGTGATCTTCATCGCCGGGAACATGCCGATGGTGTCCGAGATCACGCCGCTGTTCATCATCACCAAACTGGAGCAATACGACTACACGGGCGCCACGGCCATTGCCGTGGTGATGCTGCTGGTGTCGTTCGTCATGTTGTTGGGCATTAACCTGCTGCAGGCCTGGGCACGCGGCAAGTCGGGGAAATAACAATGAGTGGAACTTCCCAACGGGGCGAACTGCCCTCCGTATCCGAAGTGCTGGAACCGCGCTGGGTGCGCTATGCGCTGATCACCGTGGCGCTGGCCTTCCTCACGCTGTTCCTGTTCGTGCCGCTGATTGCCGTGTTCGCCGAGGCGCTGAAGAAGGGCACCGAGGTCTACCTCGAATCGATCCGCGAAGACGATGCGATCGCCGCCATCAAGCTCACGCTGATCACGGCCGCCATCGCGGTGCCGCTGAACCTGGTGTTCGGCGTGGCCGCCTCGTGGGCGATCGCCAAGTTCGAGTTCCGCGGCAAGAGCCTGCTGCTGACGCTGATCGACCTGCCGTTCTCCGTGTCGCCCGTGATCTCCGGCCTGATCTACGTGCTGCTGTTCGGCGCCCAGGGCTGGTTCGGTCCATGGCTGGCCGAGCATGACATCAAGATCCTGTTCGCCGTGCCGGGCATCGTCATCGCGACCATCTTCATCACGTTCCCGTTCGTGGCGCGCGAGCTGATCCCGCTGATGCAGGCCCAGGGCAGCGAGGAAGAGGAAGCGGCCGTGGTGCTGGGCGCCTCGGGCTGGCAAACCTTCTTCCGCGTGACGCTCCCCAACATCAAGTGGGGCCTGCTGTACGGCGTGATCCTGTGTAATGCCCGCGCCATGGGCGAGTTCGGCGCGGTGTCCGTGGTCTCGGGCCATATCCGCGGCGAGACCAACACGATGCCCCTGCAGGTCGAGATCCTCTACAACGAATACAACTTCGTCGCGGCCTTTGCCGTCGCCTCGCTGCTGGCGCTGCTGGCACTGGTGACGCTGGCGCTGAAATCCTTCATCGAATGGCGCTTGCACGAATCGCGCCACGCCGACGACAACGACAATTAATGAATGGCCAATGCATGGCCAACCAACGGCCCACTAATGGCTAATACAAGCTGGAGCAAGACATGACCATCGCAGTCAAGAACATCAACAAGCGCTTCGGCGATTTCGTGGCGCTCAACAACGTGTCGCTGGATTTCCCGGCCGGCGAGCTGACGGCGCTGCTGGGCCCTTCGGGCTGCGGCAAGACCACGCTGCTGCGCTGCATCGCCGGCCTGGAACACCCGGACTCGGGCCAGGTGCTGCTCGATGGCGCCGATGCTTCCGACCGCCACGTGCGCGAACGCCAGGTGGGCTTCGTGTTCCAGCACTATGCGCTGTTCAAGCACATGACCGTGTTCGAGAACGTGGCCTTCGGCCTGCGCGTGAAGCCGCGCGCCGAACGCCCATCCGAAGACCAGATCCGCCGCAAGGTCAAGGATCTGCTGGAACTGGTGCAGCTGGACTGGCTGGCCGACCGCTACCCGCCGCAGCTCTCCGGCGGCCAGCGCCAGCGGATCGCCCTGGCGCGTGCCCTGGCGGTCGAACCGCGCGTGCTGCTGCTGGACGAACCGTTCGGCGCGCTGGACGCCAAGGTGCGCAAGGAACTGCGCCGCTGGCTGCGCCGCCTGCACGACGACCTGCACGTGTCGTCTATCTTCGTCACGCACGACCAGGAAGAAGCGCTGGAGGTGGCGGACCAGGTGGTGCTGATGAACAAGGGCACCGTGGAGCAGATCGGCACGCCGGACCAGGTCTACAACCATCCCGCATCGCCGTTCGTGTACGGCTTCCTGGGCAATGTGAACGTGTTCCACGGCCGCGTGCACGAAGGGGTGCTGGCCAGCGAAGGCGCGCAGCTCGACGTGCCGGACCATACCCACGTGCGCGACGCGAAGGGCACCGCCTATGTGCGACCGCACGAGATGGACGTCGACCGCTACTCCGCCGGCGCGGAAGGCATCGTCGTCAAGCTGCGCCGTGCGCACGCGATCGGTCCGCTGGCCCAGCTGGACCTCGAGCGCGCCGACAATGCGCAGCTGATCGAGGCGACGATTTCCAATGAGCGGTTCCAGAACCTGGGACTGAAAGAGGGCGAGACCCTGGTCGTGCGGCCGAAGCGCCTGCGCGTGTTTGTCGATGAAGGAGCGTCCATATGAACTTCCAGCAGCTGCGTTCCATCCGCGAAGCGGCCCGCCGCAACTACAACCTGACCGAAGTGGCGAATGCGCTGTTCACGTCGCAGCCGGGCGTGAGCCGCCAGATCCGCGAACTCGAAGATGAATTGGGCGTCGTCATCTTCGAGCGCAACGGCAAGCGGCTGACGGGTCTCACCGAGCCGGGCAAGGGTATCCTGAAGATCATCGACCGCCTGCTGATCGAAGCCGAGAACCTGCAGCACGCCAGCATGGAATACAAGGGCCAGAGCACCGGCACGCTGACGGTGGCCGCCACGCACACGCAGGCGCGCTATGCGCTGCCGCGCGCCGTGTCGCATTTCCGCAAGACCTTCCCGGACGTGCGGATCGCGCTGCAGCAGAGTTCACCGGAACACATCGCCGAATGGGTCTTGTCCGGCAAGGCCGATATCGGTATCGCTACCGAGGGCCTGTCGCAGTTCCCCGACCTGGTGTCGTTCCCTTGCTACCGCTGGAGCCACCTGATCGTGGTGCCGGACGACCACCCGCTGCTGAGCCGCACGCCGGTGCGGCTGGAAGACCTGGCCGAGTTCCAGCTGATTACCTACGACGTGGGCTTCACGGGCCGCGGCCACATCGACGACGCGTTCGACAAGGCCGGCGTGCGGCCCGACATCGTGCTGACCGCGATGGATTCGGACGTCATCAAGCAGTACGTGGCGCTGGGCCTGGGTGTCGGCCTGGTCGCATCGATGGCGTTCGACCATGGCCGCGACAAGGGCCTGCGCGCGATCGAGGCATCGCACCTGTTCGCGCCCAACACCACGCGGCTCGCCGTGCGGCGCGGCGCCTACCTGCGGCAGTATGCATATGAATTCATCGCGCAATTCGCGCCGGAGCTGAAGCGGGGCGATATCGAGCAGGCACTGCTGGGTGGGGAGGCCGCGTGATGACTGGCTTCGTTGGAAATTTCCGTAGTTGATCCCGGCGCAGGCCGGGATTTTTTTTGCTCGATGCGACCCGTAGCGCGTGAGCTTCGTGTCGGACATGATTTTCCGGGCGATGTTTCCGGAAAATCGTGTGCGACACCGGTTTTCTCGTGAGGCGGGCAGGGCATGAGAAAAACCGGTGTCGCATACTTTTTCCGGATGAGGCACCCGGAAAAAATGTCCGACACCAAGCGGCTTTTGCGGCCGTGCATAAAAAATCCCGCTGAACGAGCGGGATTCTTCGTAGAAGCGCAGCCAGGCCTTACCAGCTGTACCCCACCTTCGCATAGAAGAACCGCCCGTTGAACCCGGCCGGCGAGAAGTTCGAATACGGGTAGATCCCGTTCGTGTTCAGGTTGGCGACGGAGGTCGTCTTGTCCGGGTAGCTGTCGGTCAGGTTGTCGATGCCGGCGGTCACGCGCCAGTTGGTGGCGAGGCGCACGGTGCCCGATACGTCCAGCACCCATTGGCGGCCATAGGTCTGGTCGTTCGCCGGGTTGTTCTGCGGGACGGTGAACTTGCCGTATTGCGTGGCCAGTGCGCGGGCGCTCCATGCTTGCGCGGTGTAGTCGGAGCCCAGGCTGAACTTGTCCTTCGGCGAACCCACGGTGTTGCGCAGGGTTGTCTGGCGGTCGATCAGCAGCAGCTGGTTCGTGGTGAGGATGGCCGGGTTGGCCGCCACGTTTTCCACGGTGGTCTTGTTGCGGTTGTAGGCGGCGGTGAAGTCCACGCGGTCGCGGTTGGCGAGGTTCCAGCGGTAGGTGCCGACCAGGTCCACGCCGGTGGTCTTCGTGTCGATCGCGTTGGTGAAGTAGCGGCCGGCGCCCACTTGCACGCCCTGGCTGGCCAGCGTGTTGCGCAGCGTCTGCGGCAGCGTCATGTTGGCCGACAGGGCGATGCGGTCGTCCACGAAGATGCGGTACACGTCCACCGTGGTGTTGAAGTTGCGAGTCGGCGCCCACTGCACGCCGACGCCGTAGTTGCGGGCTTTTTCGGCCTTCAGCGGCGTGGCGCCCAGTGCCTGCGCGGCGGCGCTGCCGACCGCGAAGGTGCCCGTTTCGATCGGCGTATTCTGGCCATTGACGACGGCGAAGTTGGTCGTGGTGATGGTGTAGAACTGCTGCGCCAGCGATGGTGCGCGGAAGCCGGTCGAGGCCGTGCCGCGCAGCGAGAGCTGGTCGTTGAACGCATAGCGCGCCGATGCCTTGGCCGAGGTGGTGCTGCCGAAGTCCGTGTAGTGTTCGTAGCGGGCGGCCAGCGCGCCGGACAGCTTCGGCGTCACCTGGGCTTCCAGGTTCACGTAGGCGGACTGGTTGCTGCGGCTGTTCTTGCCCGCGTTGGCCGGGCGGAAGCCCGAGAAGCCCTGCGCGCCCGAGCCCGTGTACGACGCGGCGTCGCCTGCGCCGATCTCGTATTCTTCGTGCCGGATTTCCAGGCCGGTGGCCACCGTCAGCGGGCCGGCGAACGCCGCGACGGGAATTTCGCGCGCGAGATCGAGGTTGGCGACCGATTGCGTATTGGTCAGCTTGCCAAGGTGGAAGTGGGTGGGACTGGCCGCGCCCAGGTCCTGGTTGACGGTGCTGTCGATGTCGAGCCAGAAGCTGTTGCGGCCCCAGTCCAGGCTGGCATCCCAGCGCCATTCGCCCAGGTCGCCGCGGACCCCGGCCACGATCGAGGCATCGGTCGACGTGCTGTTCTGCAGCGGCAGGAAGCCTTGCGCGAACAGCGGCGTGCGTGGCACGTAACGTACCGGCGGCAGCACGCCGTCCACGGCCGGGTCCTGCACCGCGACGAGGGCAGTGCGCCAGGTGGCGGCCGCCTCGCTGTCGCCCTCGCCGTACTGGCCTAACGCGTGGAAATCGGCGTTCTCGCCCAGCTGGTATTGCGTATTGAAGAACACGTTGCGCGGCTTGGTATCGGCATCGCCGTAGCGCTGCGTGACCTGGCCGTACAGGGGTTCGAGCTTGTTGCGGTTATCCGCGCCGGCGCGGTTGGTCGGGTTGCGGTCGGCGCCTTCCGCGGCCAGGCGCAGCCAGCCCTTGTCGCCCAGCGCGAAACCGGCCGAAGCCTTCAGCGAGATCTGCTCGCCGTCGCCCTCCTGGTACCAGCCCGTGCCGATCTCGACGTCGCCGCCGGCCGGACCTTTCTTCAGGATGATGTTGACGACGCCGGCGATCGCATCGGAGCCGTATTGCGCCGAGGCGCCGTCGCGCAGCACCTCGATGTGGTCGATCGCGGCCAGCGGGATCGCGTTCAGGTCCACCGGCGCGGAGCCCCGGCCGGCGGTTCCGTTGACGTTGACGACGGCCGAGGCATGGCGGCGCTTGCCGTTCACCAGCACCAGCGTCTGGTCCGGTGCCAGGCCGCGCAACTGCGCCGGGCGCACGGCATCGGAGGCGTCGGCGCCCGATGGACGGGGGAAATTCATCGACGGCAGCAGGCGCGATAGCACGGTGGCCAGTTCGGTCGACCCGGAGGCCTGCAGTTCCCTGGCGCCGATGATGTCGATCGGCGATTCCGAATCGGCGGTGCGGCGGTTCTTCGCGTACGTGCCGGTCACGACCACGGTTTGCAGTTCTTCGGTGGGGGCTTGCGGCTGTTGTGCGCTGGCGGGAGCGGTGACCGCGGCCGCGGCGATCAGGGAAAGAACGAGGGGGGAATGCCTGTAGCGTGTGCTCATCGTGGATGATTGCGAGTTGACGACCGCGCTATGTTAGCTGTTCGACCTCGCCGCACGAACGATGGAGTAGGGGTTTGCTTATGCCGCAAGCGTATAAGGGGAAACGGTGTCGGACATTTTTTCCGGCAAAAGCACCCGGAATAAATGTCCGACACCGGCGCGCCGCTACCGGCATCGAAACTTACTGCCCCGGATTCGTGATGCTGGCGTGGATCGCATCGATCCCCTCCAGCACGTGCTGCGGCAGTTTCACCGCGTACGCGTCGATGTTTTCCGCCAGCTGCGCCAGCGTGGTGGCACCGATGATGGTGGAGCCGACGAACCAGCGCGAATAGCACCAGGCCAGCGCCATCTGCGTGGGCGTCAGGCCGTTGTCGCGCGCGAGTTTCGTGTACCGCGCCACGGCCTCCAGCACGTTGGGGCGCAGGTAGCGCGGGCTCCAGGTGGGCGGGAAGATCGTGAGGCGGCCATGCGCCTTCGGATCGTCGTGGTACTTCGCCGTCAGCTGCCCGAATGCCAGCGGGCTGTAGGCCAGCAGCGTCACGTCTTCGCGGAAGCAGGTCTCGTCCAGGAAGCTGGTTTCGTAATGGCGCGCGGTGAGGTTGTACAGGTTCTGGATCGTCGCGATGCGCGGCAAGCCCTTCATCTCGGCCTGCTTGATGAACTCGGATACCCCCCAGTTCGATTCGTTCGACACACCGATGTGGCGGATCTTGCCCTCGTCGACCAGCTTGCCCAGCGCGGCCAGGGTGTCCTCGATCGCCACGCAGGGGCGCTCGTTGTCCGGATTGAACGCGTTGGCGCCGAAGATGGGCACGTTGCGGCTTGGCCAGTGCAACTGGTACAGGTCGATGTAGTCGGTTTGCAGGCGCTGCAGGCTGGTCTCCACGGCGGAACGCAGGTTCGCTTCGTCGAAGTCCTGCTGGCCGCCGCGCACCCAGTGGATGTTCGGGTTCGGACCGGCCGCCTTGGTGGCCAGCACGAGGTCCGCGCGCCTGCCGCTTTTCTTCAGCCAGGTGCCGATATGGCGTTCCGTGAAGCCCTGCGTTTCCGCGCTCGGCTGCACCGGATACATCTCGGCCGTGTCGATGAAATTGATGCCCCGTTCGATCGCGTAGTCGAGCTGCGCGTGCGCGTCGGCTTCGGTGTTCTGCCGGCCCCACGTCATCGTGCCGAGGCAGATTTTCGTGACGCCGACCTCGGTACGGCCCAGTGTGATCTTCTCCATTGCTCTCCTTTGCTCGACCTTATTTACCCTCGTTCTTACCCTTGTTTGCGGATGGCGTCCGCGCAATCGCGCACCAGCGCCGGGCCCGCGTAGATCAGGCCGCTGTACAACTGCACCAGTTGCGCGCCGGCGTCGATCTTCGCCTTTGCATCCGCGCCGCGCATGATGCCGCCCACGCCGATGATCGGCAGCGCGCCGCCCAGCTCCGCCTTCAGCAGCCGGATTACGCGGTTCGACAGCTCGAACACGGGCGCGCCGGACAGGCCACCCGCTTCGGCGCCGTGCTGCATGCCTTCCACGGCGCTGCGCGACAGCGTGGTATTGGTGGCGATCACGCCGTCGATGTTGTGGCGCACCAGTGCATCGGCGATGTTCTTCACCTGTTCCTCGTCCATGTCCGGTGCGATCTTCAGGGCCAGCGGCACATAGCGCTTGTGCTGGTCGGCCAGGCGCCCCTGCGCATCCTTGAGCTGCGCCAGCAGGCCGTCGAGTTCGGAACCGCCCTGCAGCTGGCGCAGGTTCTTCGTGTTCGGCGACGAGATGTTGACCGTCACATAGCTGGCATACGGGTAGACCTTCTGCAGGCAGTGCAGGTAGTCGTCGGCGGCCCGTTCGATCGGCGTATCGGCGTTCTTGCCGATATTCAGGCCCAGCACGCCTTCCTTGTTCCGGTAGAAGCGCGACGATTGCACGTTCGCCACGAAGGCATCCACGCCGCCGTTGTTGAATCCCATGCGGTTGATGATGCCGTGCGCGGCGGGCAGGCGGAACATGCGCGGCTTCGGGTTGCCGGGCTGGGCGCGCGGTGTCACGGTGCCCACCTCGATCGAGCCGAAGCCCAGGTCGGCCAGCGCGTCGATGTAGGCGCCATCCTTGTCCAGGCCGGCGGCCAGGCCCACCGGGTTCTTGAACAGCAGGCCCATCACAGTGCGCGGGTCGGCTTTCGGCTGTTGCACGATGGTGCGCATCAGGCCGAGCCTGGACAGTCGCCTCAGGTTGTCGAGAGTGAAATGGTGCGCGGATTCGGCGTCCATCGAAAACAGCGCCGGACGCGCGAGGGAATACAGGAATTTGTCGGACATGAGGGCACTATGGGTGAGCTGCAACCGGGGAGTGGATTGCACATTGCCCGCCATTTTACATGCGGTCGCAGGCGGGCCGAAGGCGGGCCGCCCGGCAGGGGCTTACTCGGCGGTGCGCGGCATCACGGCCCACACGCCCTTGCGGCGCGCTTCCAGCGGCTGGAACTTGATCTTGTAGCTCATCTTCGGGCTTTCCTCGATCCAGTAGCCCAGGTAGACATAGGGCAGGCCCAGCTCGCGTGCCTGCTGGATCTGCCACAGCACGTTGTAGGTGCCGAACGATGCGCCCGGCACGTCGGGATCGAAGAAGGTGTACACGGAGGACAGGCCGTCGGACAGCACGTCGATGATCGAGACCATGCGCAGCGTGCCATCGGGTTCGCGGAACTCGACCAGCCGGGTGTTGACGCGGCTTTGTAGCAGGAATTGCGCATACTGGTCGCGGCTGTCCTGGTCCATGCCGCCGCCGGCGTGGCGCGTGCTCTGGTAGCGCAGGTACAGCGCATAGTGCTCGTCCGAGAACGACAGCGTGGCCACGCCGGTGCGCAAGTCGTTGTGCCGGGCCCATGCGCGGCGCTGGCCGCGCGTGGAGGTGAATTCATCGGCCACCACGCGCACGGGGATGCAAGCCTGGCAACCGTCGCAGTACGGCCGGTAGGTGAAGATGCCGCTGCGCCGGAAGCCGTTGCGCACCAGTTCGGAATACACATCCGCATTGATCAGGTGCGACGGCGTGGCTACCTGGGAGCGGGCCTGGCGCGTTTCCAGGTAGCTGCAGGGGTAGGGCGCGGTGGTGTAGAACTGGAGCGCGGCAAAGGGGAGGTCGTTCAGCTGCGTCATGCAGAACCTGTCGTGGGATTGGCGGTTGTTCGTATCATAGCGCGTTCAGGAAAGACACTGTGTTCGCCGTCACACCAACCCGGCTGCCTGGCCGAACGCCTGCCCGGGTCGCCGCATCAACTGCCGGCAACCAGTGGCGGTATCGGCCGCCAGCCGCGGATCCGGGGCTTCGCGATGGCCCCTTTCAGGTGTTCCAGGAAGGCCGCCCGCGGGATGGGGCGGGCACCCAGCGACGCCAGGTGCCCGGTCTCCTGCTGGCAGTCGATCATCTGCACGCCATGCCGCGCCAGGAAATGCACGAGGTAGGCCAATGCCACCTTCGAGCCATCCGAGACGCGCGCGAACATCGATTCGCCGTAGAACATCCGGCCGATCGATACGCCGTATGCGCCGCCCACCAGTTCGCCATCGAGCCACACCTCGGAAGAATGGGCAAAACCCAGGCCGTGCAAGCCCGTGTAGCCGCGAATGATGTCTTCCGAGATCCACGTGCCGGGGCCGTCGCGCCGCGGCGCCGCGCAGGCGCGCATCACCTGCTCGAACGCGCTGTCGAAGCGCACCTGCCAGCGCCCGTCCGTGCGGCCGCTTTTTTCCACCTTCTTCAGCGTCTTCGCCAGGCTGTCCGATATCCTGAATTCGGCCGTATGCAGCACCATGCGCGGGTCGGTGCTCCACCACAGGATCGGCTGGCCCTCGGAAAACCAGGGGAAGATGCCGCGCTGGTAAGCCGCCAGCAGGCGCTCGGGCGACAGGTCGCCGCCGGCGGCCAGCAAACCGGGCGCTTCGGTGGTCAGCGCTTCGGAGACATCGGGGAACGGAGTGTGGGCGCCGAGCCAGGGAATCATGAGTCGCCGCGCATCGGACGCGTGATGTCCTGCGTATGGAAACCATAGCTGCCGCCCTCCAGCACTTTGGCGCGGTCGGCAAAGAAACATTCCAGCGTCGTGTGGATCGTGGGGAAGGCCAGGTCGTCCCACGGGATTTCGCTTTCCGTGAACATTTGCACATCGAGGCTTTCCTCGCCGGGCGCGAAGTCGAGATCGCGCAGCGTGGCCAGGTAGAACAGGTGCACCTGGTGCACGTGCTTGACATTGAGCAGCGTGAACAGTTTGCCCAGCTCGATGTTGGCGCCGGCTTCCTCTTCCGTTTCGCGCTGGGCGGCATCGGCCGTGGTCTCGTTGTTTTCCATGAAGCCGGCCGGCAGCGTCCAGTAGCCATAGCGCGGCTCGATGGCGCGCCGGCACAGGAGCACCCGCAACTCGCCGTCACGTTCCCACACGGGGATCGTACCGATCACCATCTTTGGATTCTGGTAATGGATCGTCGCGCACTGGGGGCAAACGTAGCGGGGGCGGTTGTCGCCGGCCGGGACCATCAGCTCGACCGGGTGGGCGCATTCGGAACAGAATTTCATACAGTTCGGTGTCGGTTGTCGTTTGCCTACTTTACACTGTTTGCCCGCCCCCTTGTACCCGCGGCGCACCGGGCCGGGCATGGCCGCTGACGTATATAGCCGATCTATCATACGGAAAACGAGCATAAATATTGCCTAAACCCGCGAAAGGGCCTATAATTCATTTCATCAGACGCGGGGTGGAGCAGTCTGGCAGCTCGTCGGGCTCATAACCCGAAGGTCACAGGTTCAAATCCTGTCCCCGCAACCAGAATTCCGGAAAAGCCGTCATCGCTATCGAACAGATGCGATGGCGGCTTTTTTCATTGGGCTGTCGTCGGCAGCGTGCCGGGCCAGGGCCCAACTTCCACATTTCAGGCTCCAGGCCGCAAGCTCTTGAACGCTTGGCTACGCGGGCTGCTGTCCTTGCTGGCTCGCAGTCCCGCCGGCTTCCCCGCTGCCCGGGCCGAACTGCCCGGTCAATCGCTTATTCCCATCGGGGCCTCGACGATTCACGTTCGAACGCTGCATTGTAATTTTCCATTTCCGGTGGATGATTCCCGCATCCCATCTGTACAATTGCCATTTCATGAATCAAGGTGGCTGGCATGATGCTAGTGACGCGCCGCGTTCATTCCCTGGCGGGATTTGCAGCGGTACTGGGCCTGCATGCGTTTTTCCTTTATTTCCTGTTGATCGAGCGGTCCGATTCCGGGAAAGCCGTGGCAGCGCGTTATTCACAGCTTCTCCTGATTGTCCTGCCGCCGCCGAAGCCGGCGGTGAGAATACCGGAACCACCGCGAATTCCCGCCGCGAAGCCGGTGCGGGAGAAATCCATTGACACGCCAATCCCCGCCGAAGTCCGATCCCCACTACCTGTCGAAACCCCGGCCGCAATTCCTCCGCCAGATCTATTCAACGAAAATAGCCGTGTCGATATCGACAGCCTCGTAAAACAGGCGGGCAAGGCGGATCGGGAAATCCGCCCGGCCGGCGATATGCGGACATATGGACCGGCACCCGGTTCGATGGAAGCGGTAATGACGCGGGCATTCAACGAAGCCAAACTGGCGGTACCGCTGAAATGGTATGAGGCGGCCCGTATTTCGGAAGTGACCCCGCCGGGTGCGCGCAAGCCGATTTACCAGGTCAAGACGGCATTCGGCACCTATTGCCTGTATTACCCGGACAAGCTGACGGAAGGTACCGGGCAGCCGAAAATGGCCGACTGCCCGCGCAGCATGGGGCGTTGAGCCCTGCTTTTGACATTATCGAGCTGTTTTCACGCTCGAATCTGGTTTGCTCATGCTGCTTTCTGGCTTGATTCGACCTTGTAGAGCCAGGCGATCATCTCGTCGTTCATGCCGCGCCCGACGCGAAGCAGCGGTTCTTTCTCCAGGGCGGTCTTGAACCTGCCGATCGTTTCCGGGTTTTCACCAACCATGTCGTGGAATAAGGCATACTTTTGCAGCGCCACTGCTCTCGACTCCGGCATGATGCCTTCCGGATCGGCTTCGAATTGCGCGCGGATCGCTTCGAACAAGGGATGCCATTCCTTGCCGCGGGAACGCTGGTGGCGGCGCATGCGCTCCACTTCCGCCGGCAGCAGGTATTTTGCCCAGGTGTCGAGCTTTATTTCCCCCATTATCTCGGCAATATAATCGCGCATTGCCGCGCTGATTCCCGTGCTTTCGTGGATCGCCGGCTCGTTTATATGCATTGAATCGAGCCGGGCCATCAGCGCCGCATCGCCGCCGGTATCGCGTTCGAGCATCGTCATCCAGCGCAGCCCCAATTGCTTGGCTTCCAGGCTGCCCGGCAATGTTTTCTCGGCCATGATCTTGCCGACCTCCGCCACCAATGCCGCCCATTCGGCCCGGCAATCTTCATCGTGCACCATGCGCAGGTTCGCCAGTTCTTCCTTTGAAAAATATTTCTCGTACATTTTCATCTGCTCCAATGTGGTCAGCCAATCGGCCAATTCCGGTTGTTCGCCCCGCGCCAGCCGTGCATGCAGTGCGGTCAAATGCGCATGCATGCGAGCCGCCTCGTCGATCTGGTTTTGCAGCGCGGCCAATTGGCGCTCGACGATGGCCAGCGGGGAAGCGCCGGAATGGGCCAGGAAATGTCCGATGTCGGCCAACGGCATGCCGAGCTGGCGCAGCGCCTGGATCTGCTGCAGGCGTGCCACGTCGTCGCGGTGATACAGCCGGTAGCCGGCATCGGTACGGACCGAAGGGCGGAGCAGCCCGATGTCGTCGTAGTGGTGCAGGGTGCGAACCGTCAGGCCCGCGTGTTTCGCCAGTTGTCCAATCTTCAGCATCGTCAGCTCCTCTCTTCGGTAAGGCTATCCTCAAGCCTGACGTGGCGTGAGGGTCAAGCCCTTTTCCGGATCTGGCGATGACGTGGTCAGGCGCTGTCGTCGGGCGGGGCCAGGCTGGCCCACAGGTGAGCCGCGGCCATCGTACGGTGCGGTTGATATTGTTGCAAGATCTGCTCGGTGCGGAGGATGTCCGGCTTGCTGTCTTCGCCGAGCAGGCGCTGCAGGGCGGCGCGGATCGCCACGTCGCCATGCAGCGAACAGTCGGCGTACCCATACCCGCGCAGCAAGCCATAGTTGACGGTCCACGGGCCGATGCCCTTGATGGCCAGCAGGCGCTGGCTGATCCGCTCCAGCGGATTGTCCGGGCCGGGCTCGAGATCGAGTTCGCCGCCTGCGACCAGGCTGGCGAAGCGGTGCAGCGTTTCCGCCTTGGCGCGCGAGAATTTCCTCGCCGTCAGCTCGTCGACGGCGATGCGGGCCGCGTCGGGCGCTTCCGGATAGCACCACAGCCCGCTGGAATGCTGCCGCCCGGCCAGCAGGATGAACGTGCGGCGCAGCGCGATGGCGAAGGGCAGGTTGATCTGCTGGCCGATGATGGCCCAGGTGAGCGCTTCGAACACGCTGGCCGATTGCACGATCCGCAAGCCCGGCTGGCGCTGCACGAGCGCGCCGAGCAGGGGATCGCCAGCTACGAACGCGCAGAACGGCGCCGGATCGATGCGCAGGCCGAGAATGCTGTGGAAGGCTTCGTCGATCCGGCGTTCCAGCGCGGGAGAAATGGCGCCGTCGGCCTGCGCGGTGCAGGTGGCGGCGGATGGGGCGAAACTGGCCGCCAGCACGACCGGCACGCCAGCCAGGATCACGCCCTTGCGCAGCGAGTCCGGCCCGGCGGTTTCGGCGGTGCCTTCGGCGTCGCGGCCGTGGAAGGCCAGCACGTCGCGCAGGCGGTAGCCCGGCGGCAGCGGGAGCGTGCGCGCCAGCGTCATGCCTGTTTGGCCTTGCCGCCGAAGCCCGGCCGGTAGCCGGTGACCAGCGCGGTGCCGGCGATGACGATGGCGGCGCCGGCCAACGTGTACCAGCCCACGACTTCATGCAGGAACAGCGCGCCCCACAGGATGCCGAACAGGGGGCTGATGAAGGTGACCGTCAGGGCGGAGGTGGCGCCGACATCCCGGATCAGCCCGTAGTAGAGCAGGTAGGCGACACCGCTGCACAGCACGCCCAGCGCCACGGCGGCGGCCATGATGCCCACGGTCGGTTCGCCGGGAGCGGGGAAGAACAGCAGCGCCGGCAAGACCATCAGCGCCGCCGTCCACATGCTGCCGTGCGCGTTGGCGAACGGTTCCACGGCCGGCGCCGCCCTGGCATACGTGCTGGCGATGCCGTAATTGAATGATGCGAACAGGGCGGCGGCGATCGCCAGCCCGGCGCCTTCGCGCGAACTGGCGTGGTCGAAGCCGACCAGCAGCGCCACGCCGGCGGTGCCGAGCACGATGCCCAGCAACACGCGGACACTCACCATCTGCCGCTGCCATGCCGCGCCGATCAGCGCGCCCCACATGGGCGCCGTGGCGTTCAGCACGGCCAGCACCGCGGCCGGCAAGGTCCGCGCGGACCAGGCGAACAGCAGGAACGGCAACGCGGAGTTGAAGAAGCCGAGGATGACGTAGTGCTTCCAGTGCCGTTTCCAGTCCAGCGGCTTCTTCATCAGCAGCGCGATCGCCGCCAGGAACAGCGCGGCGAACACCACCCGGTACTCGATCAGCACCGCCGGGCCCAGCACGGGCGCGGCGATGCGCATGAACAGGAACGAGCCGCCCCAGATGGCGGCGAGCAGGATCAGGCGGAACAGGTTGGCGGTGGACATGGTCGTTATCGTTATTGTTCGGCTGACGGCGCGCCCATGCCGGGCCGCGCTGATGCGCCGTGGCCGCCATTGTCGGCGCCGCGGCGGATCTACGCCACCCGGATCTTGCTGTCGAATTCGGCGGCGCAGGCGCTGGTGCCCGGCGCCTCGAGGGCCGCCGCGTGGTTGACCTGCAGCGCCGACGGCACGCCGTTCTTCACCGCCGTCATTTCGGCCAGGATCGAGATGGCGATCTCGGAGGGCGTCTTGCTGCCGATGTACAGGCCGATCGGCCCATGCAGCCGCTGCAGCTGCGCTTCGGTCAGGTCGAACTGCAGTAGCCGTTCGCGCCGCTTGGCATTGTTGGCACGCGAACCGATCGCGCCCACATAGAACGCTTCCGACTTCAGCGCTTCCATCAAGGCCAGGTCGTCCAGTTTCGGGTCGTGGGTCAGTGCGATCACGGCGCTGCGCCGGTCCAGCTGCATGTCGATGACCAGGTCGTCGGGCATGGCGTGCACCAGGCGCACCTCGGGCAGCGTCCAGCCGGCGCGGTATTCCTCGCGCGGGTCGCACACGGTGACGTGGTAATCCATCGCGGTGGCGATTTGCGCGACGAAGCGCGACAGTTGTCCTGCGCCGATGATCAGCAGCCGCCAGCGCGGCCCGTGCTGGGTGATCAGCGCATCCTCCGTGCGGGTCAGCACGTTGCCGGCGATGGCGCGGTCGAGCCGCACGGCGCCGGTGCGCAGGTCGAGCCGGCGTTCCACCAGCTGGTGCTGTTCCAGCCGGTCGAGCAGTTCGGCGATGCGGCTGGCCGCGGACAAGGGTTCGAGCGCCAGCTCGATGGTGCCGCCGCACGGCAGCCCGAAGCGATGCGCCTCGTCGGCGGTGATGCCGTAGCTGACGATTTCCGGGAGTTCGCGCGTGATGCCTTCGCGCCGCACGCGTTCGATGAGGTCATCCTCGATGCAGCCGCCGGACACCGAGCCGACCACGCGGCCGTCGTCGCAGATGGCGAGCGTGGCGCCCACCGGGCGGGGGCTCGAGCCCCAGGTGCGGATCACCGTGACCAGTTCGCAGCGGTGTCCGGCCGCGATCCACGCGGCGCTGGTCTTGAGTACTTCGAGATCGATGCTGTCCATGGCCCGGACTATACTACGGCGCCGTATTCGCCGCCGGCGGCCTGGCGGCCGGCGTCTTCCTTGCCTTGTCCTTGCCGCACACCGCCTTCATCGCCGCGGTATAGCGGCTGCCCTCGCTCACCTGTTCCGCATCGAAGGCTTCGAACTTGTAGGTGCCCACGGCTTCGCCCCTGGCCATCGCTTCGGGGTAGAAGGTCTGCGATTGCAGCGTCACGCTGCGCTCGGCGCAGTCGTACAGGTGCAGCGCCTTGACGGAGAGGTACTGCTTGCCGTCCGGCGCGGTCTGCGGCTTGTCGAAGGATTCGAGCGTCCACGCGCGGCGCCCGTCGCCGCTGCCCGCCTCGCTCTTCCTGATCGAAGCCTTGTCGAGGTACACCCGGCTGTCCTTGGTGCTGCCGGCCTTGCTCCACGTGGCGGCGTGCGCCGGCGAGGGCGCCGCCTGCATCAGGCACAGCATGCAGAGCAAGCCCATCGCAGGCGCGGCGGCACGCAGCATCACGGCACCAGCGGCTTCTTGGCGGCCTGCTTGGCCTTGATGTCGGCCACCGTCTTGTCGATCGCGGCCAGCCGCGGCGCCAGGTTCGGATGCACCGCCATGTAGCCGTTCGGGACGGACGCCGGATATTGCGCCGCCAGCTTCTGCCAGAACGCCTTGTAGCGCTCCACGCCGTAGCCGGCGCGGGCCAGCATGTACAGCGCCAGCGTGTCGGCCGCCACTTCCAGGTTGGCCGCCAGCGGCTTCACGTTGCCCGAGCCGCCCAGTTGCGCCTGGTCGGGCTGCACGCGGGTGACGTTGTCGATGATGGCCGCCACGGCGGCGGTATTGCGCGCCACCGCGGCGTGGCCCAGCACGTTGTGGGCGATGTCCTTGGCCAGCACGTAGGCGATCGCTTCGTCGCCGCCGGCGAAATTGATCATGCCGCGCGTGACCGCGATGCGGCCGCCATCGGCATAGGAGTTGACGTTGTCGGCATTGCCCAGGTCCACGCGCATCGCGCAGGCGCGCGTGACGGGCACCTTCAGCACCTGGGTCTGGCCATCGCGCCCGATCGTCATCGACAGTTGCGTGCGGCCGGAAACCAGCGGCGCGAACACCCCGGCGGCGGCCGTTTCGGCGCCGGGGCCGGTGGGCAGCGCCTTGCCGTCGGCGGCCACCAGCGTGTCGCCCTTGCGCAGGCCGGCGCGCGCGGCACCGCTGCCGGCCAGCACGCCGGACACGCGCAGCGCATCGTCGTAGCCCAGCACGGCCGCGGCGGCATCGGCGTATTCGCCCGGATACGACCACTTGTTCTTCGCCGTGAAGCCGAGCAGGCCGCGCGCCGCGGTGCGGCACAGGTCGACGTTATTGATCAGCAGCGGCGCGGCCACGCGGTACAGGCGATCCTGCTGCGTGACCATGGTGTCCAGCGCGGCCCGTGCCGCCTGCATGCGCGGCGTGATGGGCACGGCCTGTTCGGCAGGCGTGGGCTGGACGGGGGCGGTGGTGCGGGACGAGGGCGCCGGCGGCGTCGCGCAGGCCGACAGCAGCAGGGCTGTGGCAATCGACGCCAGCAGCGTGCCGCGCCGCGCGGATGAGGATGAAGTGGGGTGCGACGCTGCGCTGACGCGGGTTACGACGGTTCCTGCCATGGTTCCTTCCTGGTTGATGCTCAATGCTTGCCGGTGCTGCCGAAGCCTCCTTCGCCCCGTTCGCTCGCACCGAATTCTTCCACCACGTTGAAGCCCACCTGCAGCACGGGCACGATGATCAGCTGGGCCAGGCGTTCCATCGCTTGCAGCGTGAAAGCCTGCTGGCCCCTGTTCCACGTCGATACCATCAGCTGGCCCTGGTAGTCGGAATCGATCAAGCCTACCAGATTCCCCAGAACAATGCCGTTCTTGTGACCCATGCCGCTGCGCGGCAGGATCATCGCCGCATAGCCCGGATCGCCGATGTGGATCGCCAGGCCGGTGGGGACCAGCACGGTCTGGCCAGGCTCGATGGTCAGGGGCGCGTCGATGCAGGCGCGCAGGTCGAGGCCGGCACTGCCGGGCGTGGCGTAGGCCGGCATCAGGTCCTGCATGCGCGGGTCGAGGATTTTTACGTCGATGGTTTTCATGTCATTGGAACAGCGAGTGCCTGCTGGTGCGTTTCGAGATTTCGGAGATCAGCTGGCGGGCCAGCGTCAGTTTCGGTGCCTGCGGCAGGATCGTGTGGCCATGCTCGTCGAACAGCACGATGGTGTTGTCGTCCTGGCCGAAGGTGTGGTGGCCGATGTTGCCGACCAGGAGGGGAATGCCCTTGCGCTCGCGCTTGGCCGAGCCGTATTCGAGCAGGTTTTCCGATTCGGCCGCGAAGCCCACGCAGTACGGGTGGCCGGCCAGCGTGGTGCGTGCCGCGATGGTGGCGAGGATGTCGGGATTTTGTTCGAACTGCAGTTGCGGGCCTTGCGCACCGGCGCCGTCGGCGGTCTTCTTGACCTTCTGGGTGCTGGGGTTGGCCACCCGCCAGTCGGCCACCGCGGCCACCGCGATGAATACGTGCTGGCCATCGATCGTGCGGTTCACCGCATCCATCATCTGCTGGGCGCTCTGCACGTCGATGCGGGTGACGCCATGGGGTGTCGGCAGCGCGGTCGGGCCCGAGACCAGCGTGACGTCGGCGCCGGCTTCGCGCGCGGCGCGCGCCACCGCGTAGCCCATCTTCCCGGACGACAGGTTGGTGATGCCGCGCACCGGGTCGATCGCCTCGAAGGTGGGTCCGGCCGTGATCAGGATGCGCTTGCCGGCCATGACCTTCGGCTGGAACGCCGCCACGATCTCGTCGAGCAGCTGTTCGGCTTCCAGCATGCGGCCCATGCCCACTTCGCCGCAAGCCTGTTCGCCGGCCGCCGGGCCCAGGATGCGGATGCCATCCTCGCGCAGCTGCGCGGTGTTGCGCAGGGTGGCCGGATTGGTCCACATTTCCACGTTCATCGCTGGCGCGACCAGCAGCGGCAGGTGGCGCGGGCGGGCCAGGCACATGGTCGACAGCAGGTCGTCGCAGGCACCGTGCGCCAGCTTGCGGATGAAGTCCGCCGAGCAGGGCGCGATGACGATCGCATCGGCGTCGCGCGTGACATCGATATGGGCCATGTTGTTGCCGACCCGGGGATCCCACTGGTCGGTGTAGACGGGCTTGCCGGACAGCGCCTGCATCGTCACCGGGGTGATGAAGTGGGTGGCCGCATCGGTCATCACCACCTGCACCGAGGCGCCTTCCTTGGTGAGCGCGCGGCACAGTTCCGCCGCCTTGTAGCACGCCACGCCACCGGACAGGCCGAGGACGATCTTCTTGCCGGTCAGTTCCATGCTGTTTCCTCGCCAGGTTGGATGGGCATTAGTCTTATGCTTGTTACTGGGTATGCCTGTTACTCGAAATGCGTGTTACTTGTTCACGCGCCGCAGTTCGTCGAGGACGAGCAGGGCGGCGCCGATGCAGATGGCCGTGTCGGCCACGTTGAAGGCCGGGAAGTGGCCGATGCCGCGCCAGTGGAAATCGAGGAAGTCGATCACGTGGCCATGCACCAGGCGGTCGATCACGTTGCCCACCGCGCCGCCCAGGATCAGCGCCATCGACCAGCAGAACAGCTTCTGGGCCGCATGCTTCTTCAGCAGGTAGACGATGAACAGCGCCGCGCCGATGCCGATCGCGGTGAAGAAGTAGCGCTGCCAGCCGCCCTGGTCGGACAGGAAGCTGAACGCCGCGCCCTTGTTATAGGCCAGCACCAGGTTGAAGAAACTGGTGACGTAGCGTTCTTCGCCATAGGCGAACATCTTCTCGACCGTGATCTTGGTGAGCTGGTCGACCAGGATGATGATGGCGGCGATGCCGAGCCACGGCGCCATGCCGCCGCCGGAAGGCTTGCTGGAAAAGGTTTTTTTGGATTTTGCCATTGTTCTTGTCGGGTCCGTGAGTCCGCCGGAAATATTGCAGAAAAACCGGTGACAGGCACCGGTTCTTAAGAAATGTTTCAAATTAATCAGTGGCGCAGCAGGGTTTCAAGGAGCATGCTCCTTGCTGCGTAGCGGAGATGGCCTGAAGGCCATCTCCTTCCTGTCGCCAGTCTCGCGTTACGCGAAGCGGCGTGCTTCGCCGGCGCCGAACAGGTTGCTGTAGCAGCGGCCGCACAGCGTGGGGTGCTCGGCATGCGCGCCCACGTCGGCGCGGTAGTGCCAGCAGCGTTCGCACTTGGCCGCCGCCGATGCCGCCACGTTGACCGCCTCGTCGGCATCGTTCGCCACTTCGACGGCGCGCGCCAGCGATGTGATGAAGACGAACTTCAGGTCGTCACCGAGGCTGGCCAGTTCGCGGAACTTGTCGCCGGCAGCCTTGATTTCCAGCTCGGCCTGCAGCGACGAACCGATCGCGCCGGAGGTGCGCAGGTCTTCCAGCTGCTTCGTTACCTCGGCGCGTACCGACAGGATCGTGGCGTACTTGGCCAGCAGGGCTTCCGCATCGGCCACCACGGGCAGCTGCCAGAACGTTTGCGTGTAGATCGTCTCGTCCGATTCGGCGAAGGCTTCGCCGGCGGCGAACACGGCCCACGCTTCCTCGACGGTGAACGGCAGCACCGGCGCCAGCATGCGCAGCAGGCTTTGCGTGATGTGCCACAGCGCGGTCTGAGCCGAGCGGCGCGCCGCCGAATCGACGGCCGTGGTGTACAGGCGGTCCTTCAGGATGTCGAGGTAGAAGCCGCCCAGGTCTTCCGAGCAGTAGTTCTGCAGCTTCGACACCACCGGGTGGAACTCGTACTGTTCGTAGTGCTTTTCCACCGACGCCTGCAGCACGGCCAGGTTGGCCAGCGCGTAGCGGTCCGTCTCCAGCAGGTCGCCGATCGCCACCGCGTTGGCCTTCGGATCGAAGTCCGACGTGTTGGCCAGCAGGAAGCGCAGCGTGTTGCGCAGGCGGCGGTACGATTCGGTCACGCGCTTGAGGATCTCGTCCGAGATCGACAGCTCGCCGGTGTAGTCGGTCGAGGCGACCCACAGGCGCAGGATGTCGGCGCCCAGCGTATCGGAGATCTTTTGCGGCGCCAGCGTATTGCCCAGCGACTTCGACATCTTCTTGCCTTCGCCATCGACGGTGAAGCCGTGCGTCAGCAGCGCCTTGTAGGGCGGCCGGCCGTTCAGCATCGAGGAGGTCAGCAGCGAAGAGTGGAACCAGCCGCGGTGCTGGTCGGAGCCTTCCAGGTACAGGTCGGCCGGGAAGTGCGACTGTTCGGCATGCGAACCGCGCAGTACGGTCTGGTGCGTGATGCCGGAATCGAACCACACGTCCAGCGTGTCCTTGTTCTTCACGTAGCTAGCCGCTTCATCGCCGAGCAGCTCTTGCGGGTCGAGCGCCAGCCAGGCGTCGATGCCGCCCTTTTCGATGCGCTGCGCCACCTGTTCCAGCAGTTCCGGCGTGCGCGGGTGCAGTTCGCCGGTTTCCTTGTGCACGAAGAAGGCCATCGGCACGCCCCACTGGCGCTGGCGCGACAGGGTCCAGTCCGGACGGTTGGCGATCATGCCGTGCAGGCGCGCCTTGCCCCAGTCGGGGAAGAACTGCGTGTCGGCGATGCCTTCCAGCGCCGTTTCGCGCAGCGTCGAGCCGCCGTCGATCGGCTGCACGTCCATGCCGGCGAACCACTGCGAGGTGGCGCGGTACACGATCGGCGTCTTGTGGCGCCAGCAGTGCATGTAGCTGTGGTCGAACATCTTCAGCTCGAACAGGGCGCCCGCTTCGCGCAGCGCCTCGCAGATCGGCTTCGAGGCTTCCCAGATCGTCAGGCCGCCGAACAGCGGCAGGGTCGACACGTATTTGCCGTCGCCCATCACCGGGGTCAGGATCTCGTCATCCTTCATGCCGTGCTGGCGGCACGACACGAAGTCTTCCAGGCCGTAGGCCGGCGCGGAGTGCACGATGCCGGTGCCGGAATCGGTCGTCACGTAGTCGGCCAGGTAGACCGGCGAATAACGGTCGTAGAACGCATCGCGCGCATGCAGCGGGTGCTTGAAGCGGATGTTCTCCAGTTTCTCGCCGGTGGTGGTGGCGATCACCTTGCCTTCGAGCTTGTAGCGCTGCAGTGCCGCTTCGACCAGGTCCTGCGCCAGGATCAGCAGCAACGGAGCACCGTCGCGCGAGGTTTCCACCAGCGCGTAGGTCACTTCCGGGTGCACGTTCAGCGCCTGGTTGGACGGGATGGTCCAGGGCGTGGTGGTCCAGATGTTGACGAAGCCGGTCTGGGTGGGCAGCGCCGGCAGGCCGAAGGCGGCGGCGATCTTGTCGTGCTCGGCGAACGGGAAGCCGACGTCGATCGCCGGGTCGCGCTTGTCCTGGTATTCCACTTCCGCCTCGGCCAGTGCCGAACCGCAGTCGAAGCACCAGTTCACCGGCTTCAGGCCGCGGTAGACGTAGCCTTTTTCCAGCAGCTTGCCCAGTGCGCGCAGTTCGTCGGCCTCGTTACCGTAGGCCATCGTCAGGTACGGGTTGTCCCACTCGCCCAGCACGCCCAGGCGGATGAAGCCGGCGCGCTGGCGGTCGATCTGCTCGAGCGCGTAGGCGCGCGCCTTGGTCAGCACTTCGGCGGTCGGCAGGTTCTTGCCGTACAGTTTTTCGATCTGGATCTCGATCGGCATGCCGTGGCAATCCCAGCCCGGCACATAGGGCGCGTCGAAGCCGGCCATGGTGCGCGACTTCACCACGATGTCCTTCAGGATCTTGTTGACGGCGTGGCCCAGGTGGATATCGCCGTTCGCGTACGGCGGCCCGTCGTGCAGCACGAATTTCGGGCGGCCCTTGGCGGCCTTGCGAATGCGCTCGTAGACCTTCTTGTCCTGCCATTGCCTGACCCAGTTCGGCTCGCGCTTGGCCAGGTCGCCGCGCATCGGGAACGGGGTTTCGGTCATGTTGACCGCGTATTTGCTGGTACTCTTGCCGGGGGCCTTGTCGGCCTTTTTTGCGTTGTCGGACATGGTAATTCTTTATGAAGTGAATCTTGGTGAACTGCGCGGTGAGTGTCGGGGCAGGCCGGCACTCAAATTCGGTCGGTGGCGGTAATGGCGCCGCTGCGTTCGCGGAAGTAGGCCCGCGCCTGCGCCGCGTCGCGCTCGATCGCTTCGGTCAGCGTCGGCAGGTCGATGAACTTTTCCTCGTCGCGGATCTTGTGCAGGAATTCCACCTTGACGCGCTGGCCGTACAGGCTGGCGGCGAAATCGAAGATATGCACCTCGAGCAGCACGCGGCCGGCGTCTTCCACGGTGGGGCGCACACCCAGGCTGGCCACGGCCGGCAGCGGTGCGTCGGCGACGCCGTGCACCTGCACGATGAAGATGCCGGACAGGGCCGGCCGGTGCGGCACGCGCAGGTTCAGCGTGGGATAACCCAGTGTACGGCCCAGTTTCTGGCCGTGGATCACGTGCCCGGAAATCGAGTAAGGGTGGCCCAGCAACTGTTCGGCCTGGGCGAAGTCGCCATCGGCCAGCGCCGTGCGCACCGCGGAACTGGAGATGCGCGTGCTGCCGTTCATCACGGTGGGCAGCGTTTCGACATGGAAGCCGTAACGCTCGCCCGCTTCCTGCAGCAGCTGCACATTGCCGGCGCGGCGCGCGCCATAGCAGAAGTCGTCGCCGACCATCAGCCACTTGACGTGCAGGCCGTCGACCAGCACGCGTTCGGTGAAATCCTGCGGGGTGAGGGCGGCGAAGCTGTCGGAGAAATGCTCGACGATGACACGGTCGATGCCGTTTGCTTCCAGCGAAGCCAGCTTGTCGCGCAGGTTGGCGATGCGGGGCGGCGCTTTCGACAGGTCTTTCAGCTTGTGGGCAAAGAATTCGCGCGGATGCGGCTCGAAGGTCATCACGGCCGCTTCCAGGCCGAGGCGCGAGGCGGCGGTGCGGACGTGGGCCAGCAATGCCTGGTGTCCACGGTGGACGCCGTCGAAATTGCCGATCGTAAGGGCGCAGGGCGCACGGGACGCTGCGTTGGGAAGTCCGCGAAATACCTTCATGGATATGAAATCTTTTGCCTGAACCAGGGATTATACGGCGCTTTTACAAATTCACATGGGAAATGCCGCAGCGCACCAGAGCAGGCCGCTGGCGCCCATGTAAAAAAGCGCCGCCTGCAGAGCAGGGCGGCGCTTTCCGGCGAGCGTGGCGGGGATCAGGCCGCGACGTTCGGGTTGTTGGCGTACAGGGTCCAGTAGCGAGCCAGGTCGGCTTCGCCGGCCGTGCCCTTGACGTTCTTCAGTGCGGAGATGGCCTGCGACTTCTTGCCAGCGCTCAGCAGTGCGACGCCGTAGTGCAGCTTCATTTCTTCCGGACGGCGCGCGGTGCCGAACTTCAGGGCCTGGTCCATCAGGGCGATGCCCTGGTCGGCCTTGCCTGCCGACACCATGGCGTAGCCCATGTTGAACAGGCCATCGGCATCCTTGTTGGCGATCAGCGTGGTTTGCTGGGTCGCCTGCGCCGCGGTATTGTCGGCCAGGGTCTTGTTCGCCAGGTCTTTCAGGCGCTGGTGACGGGCCGCGTCGGTACCGGTGCCCAGCGCGCCTTTCTTGTAGCCCTGGTCGATGATCTTGATCGCTTCAGGCGCATTGCCGGCTTGCAGTGCCAGCTGGGCCATTTCCATGTATTCCGAAGGCTTGGTCAGCTGGCCCAGCGCCAGGCGCAGGCGCAGCACATCCAGGCCCAGGGTGCGCGAGAAGCCCGGCTTGCCTTGGACACGGTTCAGCAGGTCGGCCCAGTAGCTGGCTTTCGGGTAGCTGCCGGCCAGTTTCTCGATGGTCTGCACGTAGCCGGTCTTGTCGTTCTGCTTCAGCTGGATATTGGCCAGCATCTGCAGGTTTTCTTCCGACTGCCTGCCCGACTTCAGCGCGGCGGCGGCTTCGTTGAAGCGGCCGCTGATGAAGTAGGTCTGCGTCAGCAGCTGCTGCATCGTCGAGTTGTTCGGGTTGTCCTTCAGCACGCCCTGGATCGCGGTGATCGCTTTCGGGTAATCCTTGGCGCGGTAGTACATGCCGGCCAGGCCTTCCTGGAATTTGCCTTTTTCCGAAGCGGACAGGCGGCCCGAGGCGATCAGCGTCTCGAACGCGCGGATGGCGGTCGGCGTGTCGCCTGCGGTCGAAGCGGCGGCGGCGCGCACGCGCTCGATCTGGTATTTCTCGAATTCAGTCTTGTTGCCGACGGCATCGGCGTCCTTCAGCTTGGCCACCGCTTCGCGGGCCTTGCCGCTGCTCAGCAGGCGCTGCGCTTCCTGCAATGGTTTGCCCACATCGGCACGGACCGTATCGGCAGCATGGGCAGCGGACACCAGGCCAGCCATGGGAGCTGCAGCGGTAAAGCCGATGGCGGCCATTACCAGGCCGAGATGGGCGAGACGGAACTTGGACATAAGCGAGGTATCTTTCATCAAAAAACAAGAATAGGCAGGATAACCCGCCTATCGTGGAAAATAAAGAGCCGTACTCCTGAGTTTCAAAAGTTACTCGCACTTACAAAAATCGCGGTACCGAAGTACCGCGATCTTTGTATGCCAGGAATCGAAACTGTCCAGGAAAATACTTTACTGGAACTGCTCGTTACCGACGAGGCCGATCTTCGTGACGCCCAGGCGCTGGGCCGCGGCCATCACGCCTGCAACAGCGTTGTACTCGACCAGCTTGTTGGGACGCAGGTGCACTTCCGGCTGATCAGCCTGTGCCGCCACGTTCATCAGCTTCTGCTCCAGCGTGGCGCGATCCGGGATGGTTTGGCCATCCCACAGGATCGTACCGTCGAAGTCCACGTCGATCGTCACGACCACCGGCTCCACCGTCGATGGCGGCGGCGTACCGACCGGCATGTTCAGGTTCACCGAGTGATTCGCTTTCGGGATCGTAATAATCAGCATAATGATCAGCACCAGCATCACGTCGATGAGCGGTGTCATGTTCATTTCCATCATTGGTTCCGGATCCGCATTGGGAGCGGCGCTGCCCGAACCGACATTCATACTCATGGGTGTGTTCCTTTTGAAAGACTGCCCGGCCGGTCAATGAAACCTGGCCAGCCGGGCAGGGGCCTTACATCTTGTCAGGCGGTTCGGTGATGAAACCAACCTTCTGGATGCCAGCGCGCTGGGTCGTGAAGATCACGCGGCCGATGGACTCATACTTGACTTCTTTATCGCCACGTACGTGTACTTCGGGTTGCGGCACCTTCACAGCCTCGACCTTCAGAAAATCGAACAACTCATTAGTGTCCGCCATTTTCTTCTGATTCCAGTAGATGTCACCGTCCTTGTTGACGACGATATTGACATTTTCCGGTTTGGTTTGAATAACCTGGTTGACCTCTTCCGGCAGAGTAATCTTCTGCAGTTTGAGAACGACCGGGCTAGTAATCAGGAAGATGATCAGGAGAACCAACATGATGTCCACGAGGGGCGTCGTGTTGATCTCCGACATTACCTGGTCTTCGCCGCTATCGGAGCCTACGGACATCGACATGGTATTAGCCTACTTTTTTCGCACGAGTAGCGGAGTCAGCGGTGGACATCGCGCCGGAGATCAGCACCGAGTGCACGTCTGCAGCGAAGGTACGCACTTCTTCCATCGCGGTCTTGTTACGACGCACCAGCCAGTTGTAGCCCAGAACGGCAGGAACTGCGACTGCCAGACCGAATGCCGTCATGATCAGTGCTTCACCGACCGGACCTGCAACCTTGTCGATCGACGCGTTACCGGTCATACCGATGTTGGTCAGTGCACCGTAAATACCCCACACCGTACCGAACAGACCGATGAACGGTGCGGTCGAGCCCACGGTTGCCAGGAACGACAGGCCGTCTTGCAGACGCGACTGGACTTTGTCCACGGCGCGCTGGATCGACATCGTCACCCAGGTCGACAGGTCGATCTGCTCCAGCAGGGCGCCGTCGTGGTGAGCGGAAGCCTTGGTGCCGGATTCGGCGATGAAGCGGAACGGCGAGCCTTCGGCCAGGGTCGTGGTGCCGGCAGCGATCGACGATGCTTTCCAGAACTTGGCAGACGTTTCACGGGCTTGACGCATGATTTTCATCTGGTCCAGGAACTTGGTGATGATGATGTACCACGAACCGATCGACATGATCGACATGATGATGATGGTGCCTTTCGGGACAATGCCCGATTCCCAGGCTGCCTTGATACCGAATGGGTTTTCCACTTCTTCCTTGCCAGCTGCGCCGTGGCCGCCGGCATCGGCTGCCGCGTCACCTGCTGGTGCGGCTGCCGCGTCGGCTGCCGGTGCGGCTGCTGCGTCGGCTGCCGGTGCTGCTGCCGCATCCGCTGCCGGCGCTGCAGGCGCATCCGCGGCGGCCGGGGCAGGTGCGTCGGCCATGGCCGGCGCGCTCACCAGGGCAGATGCTGCGGTCACCGAGAACAGCACAGCGGCCAGTACAGCGGACAAACGGGTATTCTTAAACATGCTTCCTCCAAATTGATAAAAGATCAGTTCGCTGAACGTAACGACAACGAATCTTGCTAAATGAGACTTTGTCTCGGGTTATTCCAGCGTCCAGACGTATTGCATTTGCATCCACGCTTGTTCCGGCTTGCCGTCTACCATGGTCGGCTTGAACTTGCACTTGCCGATACCATTCACAGCCGCCTTGTCCAAGTCCCGGAAGCCACTGGATTTCACGATCTTGGAATCGGCAACGCGACCGTCGACCCCAATCAGGAACGATAAGGTTACCGTGCCCGTTTCTTCGTTACGCAGCGACGACTTCGGCCATTCCGGCTTCGCGCAGGTGCTGAAGTCAGCCACTGCGGGAATACGTACGGACTGGGCCGGAGGTGCCGGCGGCGCAGGAGGTGCCGGTGGTGCCGGTTTCGCCAGTTCGTTCGTTGCCGGTTTCACGTTGGTCGCGTTGGCGATCACGTTCTGCGGCGGCGGCGGCTGCTGCACGTTCACTTCGACTGGCGGAATGAACGGCGGTGGCGGCGCTTTCATCTCCGGCGGCGGAGGCGGCGGAGGCAGCTCCTTCGGCGGCGGCGGAGCGACCTCTTCGATGATCTTGGTTTCAACCGGCTCGATCATTTTAGTGATCATCCGTTTGCCCAAGCCCGACACGATCCCGTAACCAGCGACTATGTGCAAGGCCACCACTACCACGATGCCGGTATAGTTCTTTTTGACCTTCCCGTTATCACTAAAATTCATGCCTGCTTTCTCCAATACCTACTCTACTTGAACCCCAAAATAGCGACACAAAGCTACAGCCGCATCCGGGACGTCGGCGAATTATACATACGAATTCTTCATTGTACATAGAATTTTGGGCTCAAAAAACTGGTTAAATTTCATGCCCTTAGCTGCACACCTGCACCAATCTGGCGTCCGTTCCAGGGCACCGCTGACCAACGCTGTGCAAGCCGGTCAGGCAATGCCATGAAGTTTTCCGAATGCGAAAAAAACAGAATTTTCTGCGCGCTTTCCTCCCTTCGAGCAATGTAAAATTTGGTACCGAATTTTGCTTTTTCTACATAATGGGAGCGGTACCTTGGCCTCTCCAGTATATGCAGTTTACGGCCCGGGTGGAGCACCCGAATACAAAAAAAACAAGCTTGAAAGTTCACTACAGAAAATCTGCCGAGATCGCGGCGAAATGTAAGTGCGGTCCAGCCGGTCTGTCAAGGCGGTCAGACCAGTCTGCGGCAAACAGGAGAGCGGAGGACAGTTTCAGGCGGACGCGCGTTACCCGTCACAAGGCGGCGCCGGCTGGCAGGTATACAGAAGGCCAGCGGAAAGGCGGGCAGGAAGGTCAGCAGGAAGGTCAGCAGAAAGTCAGCAGAAAGTCAGCAGGAAGGAAAGACCGGGCAGGGGCGTTGAACGCCCTGGTTTGTCCGCCTCGTACGCGATGAAAACGCCGGCGCCGGCCAACCATCTGGCTGGCCGGCGCCGGCGGAAGCAGCGGACTGCCCGTGAGCGAGTTCAGATCAGGCGGCCGCGCTTTTCACGCTTGCATTCGAGCGTACTGATCAACTTGCCTTCCGGGGACACGGTATCGAGGTGCACATCGAAGCCCCACAGCCGCGCGACGTGCTTGAGCACCTCGTGGGCCTGCTGGTTCAGTGGCCGGCGGTTGAACTGGGTATGCCGCAAGGTCAGTGCCCGGTCATCCCGCGTATTGACGGACCAGACCTGGATGTTCGGCTCCCGGTTGCCCAGGTTGTACTGGTCGGCCAGCTGCTGGCGCACGTAGCGGTAACCCATTTCATCGTGGATGGCCGACACGGACAGCTTTTCGTTGCGGTCGTCGTCCAGCACGGCGAAGAAGTGGAATTCCCGGATCAGCCGTGGCGACAGGTATTGGGCGATGAAGCTTTCATCCTTGAAGTTGCGCATCGCGAAATGCAGCGTCTGCTTCCAGTCGCTGCCGGCGATGTCCGGGAACCATTCGCGGTCCTCGGCCGTCGGGTTTTCACAGATGCGGCGGATGTCCGTCATCATCGCGAAACCCAGCGCATACGGATTGATGCCGTTGTAATAGGGGCTGTGCACCGGCGGCTGGTAGACGACGTTGGTATGGCTCTTCAGGAATTCCATCATGAAGCCGTCGCCGATCACGCCTTCGTCATACAGCTGGTTCAGGATGGTGTAGTGCCAGAACGTGGCCCAGCCCTCGTTCATCACCTGGGTTTGCCGCTGCGGGTAGAAGTATTGCGAGATCTTGCGCACGATGCGCACCAGTTCGCGCTGCCACGGTTCCAGCAGGGGCGCGTACTTTTCGATGAAGTACAGCAGGTTTTCCTCGGGCTCGGGCGGGAAGCGCGTGGGCGACTGCGCCACCGTTTCCTCTTCCGCCT
This sequence comes from Pseudoduganella sp. SL102, assembly GCF_027856995.1. Classification (NCBI taxonomy): domain Bacteria; kingdom Pseudomonadati; phylum Pseudomonadota; class Betaproteobacteria; order Burkholderiales; family Oxalobacteraceae; genus Pseudoduganella; species Pseudoduganella sp. SL102. The sequence goes on along the minus strand of NZ_CP115554.1, from coordinate 6,320,159 downwards.
TGCGCGGCAGCGTGCGCCACAGTTCGTTGATCTGCGATTGCAGGTAGGCTTCGCGTTCCTTCTGGCGGCGCTGCTCCTGCGCCAGCGACAGCTTGGCCGGCCGCTTGTAGCGGTCCACGCCATAGTTCTGGATGGCGTGGCAGGAATCGAGCAACAGCTCGACGGCATCGATGCCGTGCCGCTGCTCGCACTCGGCGATGTAGTTCTTGGCGAACACCATGTAGTCGATGATCGCTTCCGCATCGGTCCAGGTGCGGAACAGGTAATTCCCCTTGAAGAAGGAATTGTGGCCGTAGGCCGCGTGCGCGATCACCAGCGCCTGCATCGTCAGGCTGTTTTCCTCCATCAGGTAGGCGATGCAGGGATTGCTGTTGATGACGATCTCGTAGGCCAGGCCCATCTGGCCGCGCTTGTAGCCTTTTTCCGTGGACAGGAAGTGCTTGCCGAACGACCAGTGGCTGTACGACACGGGCATGCCGACGGAGGTGTAGGCATCCATCATCTGCTCGGCCGTGATGATCTCGAGCTGGTTCGGGTAGGTATCGAGGCCGAAACTCTCGGCCACGCGCTTGATTTCCTCGTGTGCCTGCTCGATCAGCTCGAATGTCCATTCCGACTGTTCCGGCAGCGCGCGCGGGTGGGGCGGTCGCTTCATCATCTGGTTCATTATTTTGGCTGTTTCTTGAACAGTTCACGGAACACCGGATAGATGTCGGCCGGTGTGACAATTTTCTGCATCGCGAAGTGGCGGTGGATCTCCGGCACCTGCGCATACTGTTCCCACAGGTTCTGCGGCGGGCCGTCGGTGATTTCCACATAGGTGTAGTACTGCACCTTCGGCATGATCGTGTTGGTCAGCAGCTGGCGGCACAGCACCGAGTCGTTATCCCAGTTGTCGCCGTCCGAGGCCTGGGCCACGTAGCTGTTCCACTGGCCGGCGCCGTAGCGCTCGTCGATGATCTTGTTGAGCAGGTTCAGCGCCGACGACACCACCGTGCCGCCCGACTCGCGCGAATGGAAGAACTCGTGCTCGTCCACTTCCGCCGCCGCCGTGTGGTGGCGGATGAAGACCACCTCGATCTTGTCGTACACCCGTTTCAGGAACAGGTACAGCAGGATGAAGAAGCGCTTCGCGGTATCCTTGCGCTGCTCGTCCATCGAACCGGACACGTCCATGATGCAGAACATCACGGCCTGCGTCATCGGCTTGGGAATCTTGATGCGGTTGCTGTAGCGCAGGTCGAACGGATCGATGTACGGAATCGCCAGCAGCTTGGTGTGCAGGTGATGGATGCGCTTTTTCAGCTCGACGACGCGGAAATCGTCCAGCGGCACGTCGGCCAGCAGCAAGGTTTCCAGTTCCTGTTCGGCTTCGGCGAGCGCCTTGCGCGACGGGCCGCCGACGGCGATGCGCCGCCCCAGTGCGCCGCGCAGGGAGCGCAGCACGTGGATGTTGCTGGGCGTGCCGGACACGGTATAGCCGGCGCGCTGGCTCTTGAAATCGGTGGTGGCGGTCAGTTGCGTCTTGACCAGGTTCGGCAGCTCGAGATCTTCAAAGAAGTAATTCATGAATTCTTCGCGCGACAGTTCGAAGATGAAGTCATCCTCGGAGGTCTGGTCGCTGTTGCCTGCCTTGCCGCGGCCGGAACCGCCGCCGCCCTTCGGCCGGGCGATCTGGTCGCCCTTCTGGTATTCCTGGTTGCCGGGATTGACGACTTCCCACACGCCGCCATGGGCATGCCCGAAGGAAGGCTCGTTCACGTCCTTGACGGGAATCGAGACCTTCTCGCCATTTTCAATGTCGGTGATCGAACGGCCCTTGATGGCGCGCCCGACCGCGTCCTTGATCTGGGCCTTGTAGCGGCGCAAGAACCGTTCGCGGTTGACCGCGGACTTGTTCTTGCCCTGCAGCCGTCTGTCGATGAGGTAACTCAAAAGAATCCTCCTGCGGTGGGGACCACGCTCCCGCCGGCAGGCGGGAGCGCGAAGCCCGGTACTGCTGTGAACCAGACTCGCTTGTCGAACCTATTATGGCACTGACAGCCTTACGACGACTTCCGCACACGCAGATACCATTCGCACAGCAGCCGCACCTGCTTGGCGGTGTAGCCTTTTTCCACCATCCGTGCCACGAAGTCGGCGTGCTTGTTGGCATCTTCGGCGCTCGCCTTGGCGTTGAACGAGATCACCGGCAACAGTTCTTCCGTATTCGAGAACATCTTCTTCTCGATCACGGTGCGGAATTTCTCGTACGACGTCCAGGCCGGGTTCTTGCCGCCATTGTTGGCACGGGCGCGCAGGCCGAAATTGACGATCTCGTTGCGGAAATCCTTCGGATTGCTGATGCCGGCCGGCTTTTCGATCTTTTCCAGCTCGGCGTTCAGCGATTCGCGGTCGAAGCTTTCGCCGGTGTCCGGATCGCGGTATTCCTGGTCCTGGATCCAGAAGTCGGCGAACGTCACGTAACGGTCGAAGATGTTCTGGCCATATTCGGAATAGCTTTCCAGGTAGGCGGTCTGGATTTCCTTGCCGATGAAGTCCACGTAGCGCTGCGCCAGGTGCTCCTTGATATAGGAGAAGTATTTTTGTTCGGTCTCCGGCGGGAACTGCTCGCGCTCGACCTGCTGCTCGAGCACGTACAGCAGGTGCACCGGATTGGCCGCCACCTCGGTCGAGTCGAAGTTGAACACCTTCGACAGGATCTTGAAGGCGAAGCGGGTCGACAGGCCGTTCATGCCTTCGTCCACCCCGGCATAGTCGACATACTCGTGGATCGACTTGGCCTTCGGATCGGTATCCTTCAGGTTCTCGCCATCGTAGACCAGCATCTTGGAGAAGATCGACGAGTTCTCCGGCTCCTTCAGGCGCGACAGGATGGCAAACTGCGACATCATGCGCAGCGTGCCCGGCGCGCACGGGGCCTCGGCCAGCGAGGAATTGCGCAGCAGCTTGTCGTAGATCTTCACCTCGTCCGACACGCGCAGGCAATACGGCACCTTGACGATATAGATCCGGTCCAGGAACGCCTCGTTGTTGCGGTTGTTGCGGAAGCTCTTCCACTCCGATTCGTTCGAGTGGGCCAGCACCACGCCATCGAAGGGGATCGCGCCGAAGCCCTCGGTACCCTTGTAGTTGCCTTCCTGCGTGGCCGTCAGCAGCGGGTGCAGCACCTTGATCGGCGCCTTGAACATCTCCACGAACTCCATCAGGCCCTGGTTCGCCAGGCACAGGCCGCCGGAATAGCTGTAGGCATCGGGATCGTCCTGCGCGTAATCCTCCAGCTTGCGGATGTCGACCTTGCCCACCAGCGAAGAGATATCCTGGTTGTTTTCATCGCCCGGCTCGGTCTTCGAGATGGCGACCTGCTTCAGGATCGACGGGTAGCGCTTGACCACGCGGAACTGGTTGATGTCGCCGTTGTACTCATGCAGCCGCTTGACCGCCCACGGGCTGGGAATGCTGCGCAGGTAGCGGCGCGGGATGCCGTAATCCTCTTCCAGGATCACGCCGTCTTCGGCCTCGTTGAACAGGCCGAGCGGCGACTCGTTCACGGGAGAACCCTTCAGGCAGTAGAACGGCACCTGTTCCATCAGCGATTTCAGTTTCTCGGCAATCGACGACTTGCCGCCGCCAACCGGACCGAGCAGGTAAAGGATCTGCTTGCGCTCTTCCAGGCCCTGGGCCGCATGGCGGAAGTAGGACACCACCTGTTCGATCACTTCCTCCATGCCATAGAACTCGCGGAAGGCTGGGTAGATCTTGATGACCTTGTTGGCAAAGATGCGGGACAGCCGGGTGTCGTTGCGCGTGTCGACCAGCGTCGGCTCACCGATCGCGGCCAGCATCCGCTCCGCCGCCGTCGCATAGGTCAGGTGATCCTTCTTGCATAACTGGAGATACTCGGAGAGGGACATTTCCTCTTCCTTGGTGCGCTCGTACCGTGCTGCGTAAGTGTCAAAGATCGTCATGTGCGTGTCCTCTGATGTAAACCTACTCGTCACGGAAAGTCCGCCATCGCTGCCGCGCCGCCATCCTGCGGATGCGCGCGGCGTTCATGCAGGGCTTCCCTTACTGTGGTCGGCAGTCGTCGTGCAAGGCTGTCGGCCTGATCCTGGGTGATGCTCCTTGATTGTCATGAATACCGTCAGCTTCTGGCAGTGGCACGCGTTGCGCGTGCCGTGAGCTGAGTTTTTTATTCGCGGCGCTGTGGAGGAGTGCCGGCTTGCGTGTGTTTGCGCCGAAACGCATCTTACGATTGTGAAATTCGCTTGTGGAATCGATTATTGCGCTATTGGTGCCGGAAGTCAAAATATTATCCAACATCGTCAATCTCATCTGTAAAGCCCTGATTCACAAGGAAAAAACAAGGAAAAACACGCGCACGCTTGGGTCAATCCGGGGCGTTGTTGCCATTTCCTTCACGCTTGACATCACAGTAGCATGGTTGATCAAGCTGTGCTGAACGCCACGTAAAACGTGCGGCAGGGCAGCGGCTGAAAAAACATTCGGTCTTGCGCTAAGATGCGCTTTATCAGCGAACAAAGGAACGTAATGAATACCCAAATCCGCCACATCGTGCAGAACATGCCGAAAGCCGAACTGCACATCCACATCGAAGGTTCGCTGGAACCGGAACTGATCTTCGCGCTCGCCCAGCGCAACGGCGTGCAGCTCGCCTATCCCTCCGTCGACGCCCTGCGCGCGGCCTATGCTTTCCAGGACCTGCAATCGTTCCTGGACATTTACTATGCCGGCGCCAGCGTGCTGCTCAAGGAGCAGGATTTCTACGACATGACCGCCGCCTACCTGGAGCGCGCCAAAGCCGACCATGTGCGCCATGCGGAGATCTTCTTCGATCCGCAAACGCACACCGCGCGCGGCGTGCCGATCGGCGACGTGATCGACGGCATCCACCGCGCCTGCGCCGACAGCGAGGTGTCCGCCACGCTGATCCTGTGCTTCCTGCGCCACCTGTCCGAAGACGACGCGCTCGCCACGCTGGAGGCCGCGCTGCCGTACCGCGACAAGTTCATCGGCGTGGGTCTCGACTCTTCCGAGGTCGGCCATCCACCGGAAAAATTCACGCGCGTGTTCGCCCGCGCCCGCGAACTGGGCCTGCACCTGGTGGCGCACGCCGGCGAGGAAGGTCCGCCGGAATACATCTGGTCGGCGCTGGACGTGCTGCACGTCGAACGCATCGACCACGGCGTGCGCTGCCTGGAAGACGCCGCGCTGACGCGCCGCCTGGCCGCCGAGAAGATGGCGCTGACCGTGTGCCCGCTGTCGAACATCAAGCTGCGCGTGTTCGACACGATGCAGGAACACAACCTGCTGACCCTGCTCGACGCCGGCCTCGTCGTCACCGTCAATTCGGACGATCCGGCCTACTTCGGCGGCTACCTGAACGAGAATTTCCTGGCCGCGTTCGACTCGCTGTCGCTGGGGCTGCAGCATGCGCACGAACTGGCCAGGAACGGCTTTGCCGCATCGTTCCTGCCGGCCGAGCAGAAGCAGAAGTTCCTCGACGAGGTCGACGCGTATTTCTCGGCCTTCGACGTCGTTTGATGTAAGGATCCGATGTAAGGACTAGCAGCGGCATTCCACCCAGGGTTGCGTTCCTGGGTTAACCACGACCCCGGTTCACCTACCTGACCATGTTCCTCCAAGCCTTCCGCATGACCGCGCGCGACTGGCGCGCCGGCCAGCTGCGCTTCCTGCTGGTCGCACTGATCGTTGCCGTGGCCGCGCTGTCGTCGGCCGGCTTCTTCATCGACCGGCTGCGTGCCGGCCTGAATCGCGATGCCCACCAGCTGCTCGGCGCGGATCTCGTGATCGCCGGCGACCAGCAGCTGTCCACCGCCTGGCGCGAGGAAGCGGCGCGCCGCGGCCTCGTGCTGGCTGATACAGCCGTGTTCCCCAGCATGGCCCAGGCCGGCGAAGGCGAGGCCGTGCAGTCGCTGCTGGCCTCGCTGAAAGCCGTCAGCCCCGGCTATCCACTGCGCGGCCGCGTCAAGGTGACGACCGATCCGGAGCAGGCCAACGAAAACATCGGCACGCCGGCGCCGGACATTCCCGCTCCCGGCACCGTGTGGGTCGACGTGGCCGTGCTGCGCGCCCTGAACGCGCGCATCGGCGACAGCATCCGGGTGGGCGATGCCACGTTCCGCGTTGCCCAGCTGGTCGCGACCGAGCCCGACCGGGGCACCGGTTTCGCCAATTTCGCCCCGCGCGTGATGCTGCGGCTCGACGAACTGCCCAGAACCAACCTGGTGCAAACCGGTTCGCGCATCACCTACCGCCTGCTGGCGGCGGGGCAGGGGGCGGACGGCCGCGCCGCCGTCAACGCCTACGCCGAATGGCTGCGCGGCGAGATCAATGCGGGGAAGGCACGCAATATCCGCATCGACACGCTGGAAGAAGGCCGTCCGGAAATGCGCGAGACACTGGAGCGGGCCGACCGCTTCCTGTCGCTGGTCGGGCTGCTGTCGGCCATGCTGGCGGCCGTGGCGGTGGCCATGGCGGCACGCCGCTTCATGCTGCGCCATCTCGACGCCTGCGCGATGCTGCGCTGCCTGGGCCTGACCCAGAACCAGGTGACGGCGATCTACCTGATCGAATTCCTGCTGGTGGGCCTGGCCGGCAGCGTGATCGGCGTGCTGGTCGGATTCGGCAGCCACTTCGTGCTGCTCGAACTGCTGGGCCGCCTGGTGCAGGCCGACCTGCCGCCGGTATCGGTCATGCCCGCCCTGCAGGGGCTGGCCACCGGCATGCTGCTGCTGGCCGGTTTCGCGCTGCCGCCGATCCTGCAGCTGCGCAACGTGCCGCACAACCGCGTGATCCGCCGCGAGCAGGCGCCGCCCCAGCCGATGGCGCTGGCCACCTACGGGCTCGGGCTGGCCGCGTTCGTCGTGCTGCTGCTGTGGCAGGCCGGCGACCTGAAGCTGGCGCTGTACACGGCGCTCGGCTTCGTGGGCGCGTTCGGCCTGTTCGCGCTGGCCGGCTACGGCGGCCTGGCGGCATTGACGTCGCTGCGCACGTCATTGAAGCACCCGGCATGGCGCTTCGCCGTCACGTCGCTGCAGCGGCGCCCCGGCGCCACGGTGGTGCAGGTGGTGTCGCTGGCGCTGGGCCTGATGGCGCTGCTGGTGCTGACGATCGTGCGCGACGACCTGATGACCTCCTGGCGCAACGCCACGCCGCCGGATGCGCCGAACCATTTCGTGATCAACATCCAGCCGGACCAGAAGGATGAAATCGCCGCCAGGCTGCGCGCCGGCGGGGCGCTGGAAGCGCCGCTGTACCCGATGATCCGCGGGCGCCTGACGGCCGTCAACGGCAAGCTGGTCACGCCGGCCACCTATCCGGAAGGCCGGGCGCGCAACCTGGCCGAGCGCGAATTCAACCTGTCGACGATGAGCGAACTGCCGTCGCAGAACAAGCTCACCGCCGGCACCTGGTTCGACGATGCGCCCGGCAGCGCCGAGGCATCGGTCGAGGAAGGGCTGGCGAAAACGCTGGGCCTGAAACTGGGCGACACGATGCGCTTCGATATCGCCGGTTCGCCCGTGGAAGCGCGCATCACCAGCCTGCGCAAGCTGGAATGGGGCTCGATGCGGGTGAACTTCTTCGTCATCATCAACCCGCGTGCGATGGCCGAAACGCCGCAGACATGGATCACGTCGTTCCACCTGCCCAAGAAAGCGGCCGCGCTGGGCACGCAACTGTCGCGCGACTATCCGAACCTGACCGTGGTGGACGTGGGCGGCGTGCTGCGCCAGATCCAGTCCGTGCTGGACCAGGTGATCCAGGCGGTGGAATTCCTGTTCGCCTTCACGCTGGCTTCCGGCTTGCTGGTGCTGTATGCGGCGCTGATGGGGTCGCAGGATGAACGCACCCGCGAATCGGGCCTGCTGCGCGCGCTGGGTGCCACCCGGCGCCAGCTTTCGCGCGCGCAGATGATCGAATTCCTGCTGGTGGGCTCGCTGGCCGGGCTGCTGGCCGCGACCGGCGCCGCGGCGATGGGCTGGGGACTGGCGACCTACCAGTTCAAGTTCGACTGGGTCTTCAGCCCCGCCGCGTGGATGGCCGGCGTGGCCGTGGGGGCCGTCTGCGCCGCGGTGGGCGGCTGGCTGGGGCTGCGCAACGTGCTGCGGCAGCCGCCGTTGCAGACCCTGCGGGAAGCCTGAACGGACAGGAGGCTGGGTGCCGGATACCCCGGGACCGGTGTCGCACACCATTTTCCGAAAAGGCCGGAAAATGCTGTCCGACACCAGTCACCGATGCCTTGATCCGTCACGCCACCAGATAAGCGTCGGCCTGCCGCGCATTCAGGAACTGCTCGAACGGCGCCGGCGGCGCGGCCAGGTAATGCTCGGGAAAGTCGAACAGCGCCCAGTAGTACTTTTCACGGCCCATGCACACTTGCGGCGTGCGGCAGTGGCGGTGCCATTCATCGCCCGCCTCGGTGGAATACATGCCGTCGCCCGGCGGAAAGAACGGCAGCACGCGCCGTTCGGACAGCGCCAGCAGCAGTGAATGGGGCGCATCGTTGTCGCGCGCCACTTCGTACTGCGCGCACATGCCCTGTTCCGTTTCGATCACCATCAGCTTGGCGCGGCCGTAGCGGTCGAAGAACAGGATGCCGGCCGGGCCCGGATACAGGTAGTGTTCGACGAAGCCATTGCGGCGGTATTGTTCCTGCACCACCGCGGCCATCGCCTGGCAGCGCAGGAAGCTGTAGTCGTGCAGGGCCAGCATGTCCGCCAGCGTTTGCGCGTAGTCGATGAAGAAGGCGCGCTGCATGGCGCCGATTTCCGCTTCCAGCCGGTCGAGCGCGTCGTCGTCGCTTTTCTTGATGTAGCGGTCGATCAGGCCGCGGTTGAACGCATCCACCGCGATCTTCTCGTCCGCCGCGCCGGTAAACAGGATTTTCTTGGTCGGCAGGTGCCGCAGCGCGTCGCAGAATTCCACGCCGTTCATCTGCGGCATCGAGTAGTCGACCACCAGCACGGAAGGAATCGTGAAGCGCAGCGGCTGTTCGCACACGCGGTGGATGCGGCGCATGTCGACCGCCACGTTAGGCTGGTCGGGCGACTGGTTCAGGCTGTCGAAATCCACATGCAGCGGCAAGTCTTCGCGGCGCGTGCTGCGCGCGAACCAGTCCAGCGCCACCGCCGTATCGTGGAAGGTCTTGCTGGGCAATAGCGGGTCGAGCTGGAACGACAGGCTTTTCAGGAACGAATCGCTGTCGTCCACCAGCACCACCGTGGTCGGATGGGAAAGGATCGGAAGTCTCATGAGTCACCTGATGGCGGGGTGCTGCGCTGAACCGGAAACTCCAGCACAAAGATCGAGTAGGCATGTTCGCGCGATACGCAGCGGATTTCGGCATTCCACGCGCGCATGATCTGCCGGCACAGGGCCAGGCCGATGCCGGTGCCGTTGTGCGCGGGGTACGCATAGAAACGCTGGAAGATCAGCGGCAGGCGGCGCGCCGCGATGCCGCAGGCGGTATCGATGAACAGCAGCCTGGGGGATCTGCGGTTGCCGTCGACGACGATGCGCACGCGGCCCTTGCCGGCCCGGTGGATTGCCTTGAGGGCGTTGCGCAGCAGGTTGAGAAGGATGACCACCGTCAGCTCGTGCTGGCCGGCAAAGCGGAAATTGCCGCGCACTTCCACCGTGACCGCCTCGCTCTGTTCGGGGCTGGTAAACGGATAGCGGCGCAGCACGGCCTGCACCGCGTCGGCCATCGACACCGTTTCGAACGGTTCGTGGCGGCGCCGCACCGCGTTGGCCGACAGCAGGAACAGGTCGATCAGGTGGTTCATGTGGCGCACTTCGTACTGCACGCGGCCCAGCGCATGGCGCAGGTCGTCCGGCTGGCCGGCCGGCAGCGCCTGCAGCATGCGCGTCAATCCCCGCACATTGGCTTCCATGGCGGCCAGCGGGGTGCGCATCTCGTGCGCCACGGCACCCAGCCCCTCGCCCAGGCCGGCCATTTTTTCCTGCTCCAGCGCCACCCGCGAAAAGCGGGCCAGGCTCAGCAGCAAAACGATCATGGCGTGCACCGGCAACTGTTCCAGCACGCCGTGCGACAGCAGCACCTCGCCCTTGCCCTGCCATGCCACGCCCAGGCATGCCAGTGCGATGCCGCCCGCGTAGCAGCGCAGCGCCAGCGCGGTGGGAAAGTGGAACAGTCCGACGATCATCACCGTCAGGCACTGCGTCCAGGCGCTGGAAGCGCTGTTCATCAAGAACATGTAGGAACCGAAGAACGGCAGCACGAAGGTGAGCGCTACCGGTACATACAGTTCGCACCAGCGGGTACGGTAGCGCGCGGCCGCGATGCCGGCGGCGCCCACCAGGGTGCCCAGCAGCCGGAGCGCGGGGCTTTCGTACGGCTGCGGGAAGACCCACGTGAACACCACGAAGTAGAGGGGGTGGAGGATGACGCTGAGCCAGCCCAGCACAAACGCCTGGATGGCCGCGCGTTCGCCGCCGCGGTGGCGCCGCGCCAGCCGGCCGATGAAACCGCCGGCCGCGCGTTCGATTGCATCGTGATGCATGGCTGTGTGATGGCTCAGGACAAGCAACCATCTTCCTACCAAACCCAGCCATGTTGAGCGGTATCGCATGCCGAATTGATTTGGATCAATCAGCTCACGCGCAGTGCGCTATCATTGCCACCATGACTGAATCACGCAACGAATCTACCGACGCACGTACTGGCTCACCTGCCGACCCGCCTGCCGAGTCGCGTACCTTGTACGAGGTCATCGGCGGCGCCGAAAAGCTCCGCGAGATGGTCGACCGCTTCTACGACCTGATGGAGCTGGAGCCGGAATTCGCCGGTATCCGGGCCATGCATCCGCCCGCCACCGATGGCTCGCGGGACAAGCTGTACTGGTTCCTCACCGGGTGGATGGGCGGCCCGGACCTGTACCAGGAACAGTTCGGCCACCCGCGGCTGCGCGCCCGGCACCTGCCGTTTGCGGTCGGCAGCAGCGAGCGCGACCAGTGGCTGCGCGCCATGGCGTGGGCGATGGAAGACGTCGGCATTGCCGAGGACCTGCGCCTGCGGCTGATGCAATCGTTCTACCAGACGGCCGACTGGATGCGCAACAAGGCTGACTGAAGCCGCCGGGCTGGCTTCGGCCACATCACTTCCGCGAACGGAATCCATGGAAATCTACGCATTGCTGGCGCTCGCCATCGCCATCCTCGCGTTGCAGGTCGTGCTCCTGCTGCGAGGCAATCGCCACCAGGGCGGCGACCTCGGCGAACGGCTGGAACGGGTCGAGCGCGAGGTGCGCATGCAGCTGCAGGCCACCGCCCAGGCGCAACGGCAGGAAATGAGCCACACGCTGGCCCAGGCCCATGCGGCCACCGTCCAGCAGCTGGACGGCATGCGCCGCCAGATCGAGGTACTGACCGAATCGAATGCGCGCCGCATGGCGGAAGTACGCGCCACGCTGGAAACGCGCATCCGCGACCTGCAGGCCGACAACGGCGCGCGGCTGGAGGAAATGCGCCAGACCGTCGATGAAAAGCTGCACGCCACGCTGGAATCGCGGCTCACCGAATCGTTCAGGCAAGTCTCCGACCGGCTCGAGCGGGTGCACCAGGGCCTGGGCGAAATGCAGCAGCTGGCGCTGGGCGTGGGCGACCTGAAGCGCGTGCTCACCAATGTGAAGACACGCGGCACATGGGGCGAGGTGCAGCTGGAAATGCTGCTCGAACAGGTGCTGACGCCGGACCAGTATGCCAAGAATGTCGAAACCGTGGCCGGTACCAATGCGCGCGTGGAATTCGCGCTGAAGCTGCCGGGCCAGAAGGATGGCGGCGCGCCCGTGTGGATGCCGATCGACGCCAAGTTCCCGAAGGAGCAGTACGAACGCCTGCTGGAAGCGGCCGAGCGGGCCGATGCGGATGGCGTGGCGCTGGCCGGCCGCGAACTGGAACGGGCGGTGCGCACCGAAGCGAAAACCATCGCCGACAAGTACGTGTGCCCGCCGCAGACCACCGATTTCGCCATCCTGTTCCTGCCCACCGAGGGCCTGTACGCCGAAGTGATGCGGCGCCCCGGCCTGGCGGACGAGCTGCAGCGCGTGAACCGCGTCAGCATCGCCGGACCGTCCACGCTCACCGCGCTGCTGAACAGCCTGCAGATGGGCTTCCGCACGCTGGCGCTGGAAGAACGCTCCTCCGAAGTGTGGCAGGTGCTGGGCGCGGTGAAGACGGAATTCGGCAAGTTCGGCGACGTGCTGGCCGCGACCAAGACCACGCTGGAGCGGGCCGCGAAGAATATCGAATCGGCCGAAGTGCGCAGCCGGCAGATGGCCAGGAAGCTGAAATCCGTCGAGGCACTGCCGGCCGAGGCGGCGGAACTGCTGCTGGGCGGGCAACAGGACCTGGCCGCGGGCGGCGAACTGCCGGACTGACCGCGCGCCACTAGGCTGCGGTTGCCACCGGTCCCCCGCTAGGGAGCGACGATATAACCGATCGCAGCAGGGGGCATCTTGATGCCGGCTAACAGGCATGCCGGGAAAACCTTGCTGCATCTGTGGCGTTTCATTGCATACTTCGTAAAAGCCCGGCGGGCGCGGCGTCACGGGGATTGCCTGCGCAACTGGTTTGAAGATTTCATCAACGGCTTGCAATCACCGGTCCGACTTTAACGCCCGCTTGGATAAGCCACCCCAAGCGCAAATGCCGGGGTCAGACCCGGCGGGTCTGACCCCAGCCCTTCGCCGCTGGGGTGAATGCGTGCGCTTTCAATGCGTTGGTAACGCTTAACCAAGCAGCATTACAGGCCGACGTGGATTCCGGCAACTGTTTCGCGACAATCAAGCAGGAGGGAGCAGCGCATGCGCAGCAAGATCGTCAGTGCCCAGGAAGCGGTTGGCAGGATCCGCGATGGCGCCACCGTGGCCACCGGCGGTTTCGTCGGCGTGGGCTTCGCGGAAAATGTCGCCGTCGCCCTGGAACGGCGCTTCACTTCCCAGGGCAGTCCCCGCGACCTGACGCTGCTGTATGCGGCGGGCCAGGGCGATGGCGGCGAGCGCGGCCTGAACCACTTCGGCCACGAAGGCCTGGTCAGGCGCGTGATCGGCGGCCACTGGGCCCTGGTGCCGAAGCTGCAGCACCTCGCCATCGACAACCGCATCGAAGCGTACAACCTGCCGCAGGGCGTGATCAGCCAGCTGTTCCGCGACACGGCGGCCGGCAAGCCGGGCCTGCTGACGCACGTGGGGCTGGGCACCTTCGTCGATCCGCGCCACGGCGGCGGCAAGATCAACGGCCGCACGGTCGACGACCTGGTCGAGCTGACCACCATCGGCGGCCGCGAGTGGCTGTTCTACAAGGCGATCCCGGTGGACGTGGCGATCATCCGCGGGACCACGGCCGATGCCGCGGGCAACGTGACGATGGAACGCGAAGCGCTCACGCTGGAAGCGCTGGCGATCGCCATGGCCGCGCACAACAGCGGCGGCATCGTCATCGTGCAGGTGGAGCGGCTGGCCGCCACCGGCACGCTGCCACCGCGGCAGGTGCGCATTCCCGGCATCCTCGTCGATTGCGTGGTCGTTGCCGAGAAACCGGAATATCACATGCAGACGTTCGGCACCGCGTACGATGCCGCCTTTGCCGGCGAATTGCGTGTGCCGCTCGACAGCTACGCGCCGATGCCGCTGACGGCGCGCAAGGTGATCGCCCGGCGCGCGCTGCTGGAGCTGGCCGACGGCGACATCGTCAACCTGGGCATCGGCATGCCGGAAGGCGTGGCGGCGGTGGCGGCCGAGGAAGGCATGCTGGAGCGCTTTACGCTGACCGCCGAACCGGGCGTGATCGGCGGCATGCCTGCCGGTGGCCTCGACTTCGGCGCCACCGTCAATGCCGACGCCGTCATCGACCAGCCCTACCAGTTCGACTTCTACGATGGCGGCGGCCTCGACGTGGCGGTCCTCGGCCTGGCCCAGGCCGACCGGCAGGGCAACCTGAACGTCAGCAAGTTCGGCCGCAAGCTGGCCGGCGCCGGCGGCTTCATCAACATCAGCCAGAGTGCCCGCAAGGTGGTTTTTATCGGCACGTTCACCGCCGGCGCGCTGGAAGTGGCGATCGGCGACGGCGGCCTGCGCATCGTGCGCGAAGGCGCCTCCCGCAAGTTCGTGCACGAGGTCGAGCACCGCACCTACAGCGGCGCGGTGGCCCTGGAGCGGGGGCAGGAAGCGCTGTTCGTCACCGAGCGGTGCGTGTTCCGGCTCACCGGGCAGGGACTGGAACTCATCGAGGTTGCGCCGGGAATCGATATCGAGCGCGATATCCTGGCGCGGATGGACTTCGTGCCGCGCATCGCGGCGAACGTGAAGCCGATGGATGCGCGGCTGTTCGGCGAAGGGGCGATGACAGCGGGACGGGCAGGCACCGGGACCAGCGCTCGGTGAGCGCCGGGTGGCTTATTGCCGGCAAGCGGCTCCATATGCTTCGGCATAAGGCTTGCCGAAGCAGCCGATCAGGCCATCGAGCACATCGAGGTTCATCGGCCGCGGGATGGGGCGGTACGTTTCGGGAGGCAGTGCGGCCAGCGCCGCACGGGCTTCCAGCAGGGCCGGGCGGTCCTGGCGCAGGAATGCCACCGATCCATCCACGTACAGGTTCCACATGTCGGCGGCCGGGCCGTCGCGCATGCGCGATTGCCCGAACAATTCCTGGGCGCGCTCGCTCTGGCCGGCAAAAGCGCGGTATTGTCCTTCATGCCAGTACAGCAGGTACGCATCCGGGTTGTCCAGCACGGCGGGATTGGCCTTGCGGTAGCTGGCGATCAGGTCGGCCACGCAAAGGTCTCCCGCGGATATGACGCCGCGGAAACCGTCCGCGCCCTGGTCGAAGGTATTCAGGTCCTGGGCCATGTACCTGGCCCAGTCGATGGCGCAATCGCTGGCACCCGGCTTCGCATCGGCGGCGCGGGCATGTCCGCACAGGAGCAGCAACGCCATGATCATGGCAAGGGAATGCATTGGCGTCGTCCTCACAGGCAGTGTGCAATCAGGCCCGCCGCCACGACCGCCAACCCGACCGGGACGGAGACGATCAGCGAGCAGCGCTCCAGTCGCGATACCAGCTTGCCGCTCAGGAACGCTTGCCTGGCGAAGAGAATGCCCATGCTGGCGCAGGCGAGGCGCAGGCCGATATCCTCGCCACGGAACGTGGGGAAGTACAAGAACAGCCACATCACGAACAGCACCCCGGCTGACGTGGTGACGGTAGAGAGGTTTTCTTTCATCCGGCAAGAATCGTTGACTGGCCCGTGCGCAGCTTATCAGAATGCCAGCAAGGAAAAATCCTCATATTGTCACAATGCCAGCGGCAAGTGGCTATACCAGCCCCTCGAACATCAGCACTTCCACCAGGTCACCGGCCGCCACGTTGCCGCATTCATCCGGCAGCACGACAATGCAGTTGGCTTCCGTCATCGAGCGCAGGATGCCGGAGCCCTGGGCGCCGGTGATCCGCACTTCGCGGCTACCGTCGGGAGCGATGGACAGCACGCCGCGTTGGAATTCGGTGCGCCCCTGGCGCTTGCGGATCGGTTCGGCGCAGCGCGCCTGCACCAGCAGGTCGGCCGGCGCGTCGGCGCCCATCATCCGCAGCAGGGCGGGGCGGGCGAAGAAGTAGAACGACACCATCACGGCCACCGGGTTGCCGGGCAGGCCGAACAGGAACGCTTCGTGGCCCTCGGCACCGATGCGGCCGAACGCCATCGGGCGGCCGGGGCGCATGCCGATGGTCCAGAACGCCACTTCGCCCAGGCGCGCCATGATGTCGCGCGTGTAGTCGGCGGCACCGGCCGAGACGCCGCCGGAGGTGACGATCGCGTCCGCGCTCTGGCAGGCATCGCGCAGCGCCGCCTCCAGCGCGGCCGGGTCGTCCTTCACGATCCCCATGTCGACCAGCTCGCAGCCCAGGCGCGTGAGCATGCCGAACAGCGTGTAGCGGTTGCTGTCGTACACGCAGCCCTGCGCCAGCGGTTCGCCCACCGAGCGCAGTTCGTCGCCGGTGGAGAAGAATGCCACGCGCAGCCGGCGCCGCACGGGCACCTCGGCAATGCCGAGCGAGGCGATCAGGCCCAGGTCCGCCGGGCGCACGATCTTGCCGGCCGCCAGCGCCGGGCGGCCCGCCATCAGGTCCTCGCCGCGCAGGCGGCGGTTGTCGCCGGGGCGCACGCTGCGCGGCGCGATCGTCAGGCAGTCGTCCTCGACGCCCGCGGCATGCTCCTGCGGCAATACCGTGTCGCATCCGGCCGGCATCACCGCGCCCGTCATGATGCGCAGGCACTGGCCGGGGCCCGGCTGCAGCCCGGAAGGGCGGCCCGCGAAGTCCGTACCGATCACCTTCAGCCGGGTCGGATGGTCCGCCGACAGCTGGGCACCGTCGAAGGCAAAGCCGTCCATCGCGGAATTGTCGTGCGCGGGCACGCTGATCGGCGAAATCACGTCCTCGGCCAGCACACGGCCCAGCGCGGCGCGCAGCGCCACCTTTTCCACCCCGCGCACGGGGCGCACGAACCGTTCGATGACGTGCCGCGCCTGCCGTACCGGCATCGCGCCGGGATCGAGATCGCCGGTGAGGTCGGCCAGCCGATGCACGCGGTCTTCGGCCAGCAGTTCCTCGCGCGTGTTGATGTTGCGGAACGCGGCGGCGTCCGTGAACAGCACTTCGGCCACCTTCAGGCCCTCATGCCAGCCATCCATCTTGCGGCCGCCGCGCGCCAGGTAGGCGTCGAGCCGGGGCAGCACGTGCGTCTTCATCAGGGAAAATACCGGGTGCGCCTGCTTGCGGGCCGCGCCGCTGTCGTCCGCTTCCATGGTCACGGCGAGCGCCAGGTCGGCATCCTGGGCCAGCAAGGCATCCCGCAGCCGTTGCACCAGGTTGTCCGGCAAGAACGGCGAATCGCAGGGCACCGTGGCCAGCAATGGCGTGGCGCAGCGGCGCAGGCCCGCCTGCAAGCCGGCCAGCGGGCCAGCGAAGCCGCCCAGCTCGTCGGCCAGCACCGGCGCACCCAGCGATGCATACGCCTCGTGGCTGCGGTTGGCGCTGATCGTCAGCGCCGTCACTTGCGGCGCGAAGCGCTGCAGCACGTGCGCCACCAGCGTCGCTCCCCGGAACGGCTGCAGGCCCTTGTCCACGTTGCCCATGCGGCTGCCGCGGCCACCCGCGAAGATCAGGCCGCTGACGTCGTTGTCGCTCAATTGTTTCCCCTGTGAATAGTCAACGCACACTCATGCACGGCGCGTCCGATCGCCGCGGCGTTCGTCCGCCATGCATGCCTTCACCCCAAGTTTATCCGCCGATGTAGGACATCTCGACCTTGCGCGCACCGCTGCCCGACAGCCCGTCCGTATTGATGGTGCGCAGCTCCGAATAGCGGTCGCCGCGCGCCTGCCACAGCGCGCCGACGGCGGCCGCCAGTTCCTCGTCGCTGTGGCCGCCGCGCAGCAGCGCGCGCAGGTCGTGGCCCTGGGTGGCGAACAGGCAGGTGTACAGCTTGCCCTCGGTGGACAGGCGCGCCCGCGTGCAGTCGCGGCAAAATGCCTGCGTGACGCTGGAAATCACGCCGATCTCGCCGCCGCCATCGGCATAGCGCCAGCGCGCCGCCGTTTCGCCGGTGTAGTTCGGGTCGACCTGCACCAGCGGCAATTCGGCGCCGACGCGGCGCACGATCTCGGCGGAGGGAATCACATCGTTCATGTTCCAGCCGTTGGAGGCGCCCACGTCCATGAATTCGATGAACCGCAGGATGTGCGGCGTGCCATGGAAATGCCGCGCCATCGGCAGGATTTCCTGCTCGTTGGTCCCGGCCTTGACGACCATGTTGACCTTGATCGGGCCGAGCCCCGCCTCATGGGCCGCCTCGATGCCTTCCAGCACGTCGGACACGGCGAAATCCACGTCGTTCATCGCGCGGAACGTGGCATCGTCCATCGCATCCAGCGACACGGTCACCCGTTGCAGGCCCGCTTCCTTCAACGCTTTCGCCTTGCGGGCCAGCAGCGAGCCGTTGGTGGTCAGCGTCAGGTCGAGCGGCTTGCCGTCGACGGTGCGCAGCGCGGCCAGCATCTCGATCAGGCGTTCGATGTTCTTGCGCAGCAGCGGCTCGCCGCCCGTCAGCCGGATTTTCTCCACGCCATGGGCCACGAACTGGCGCGCCACGCGCGTGATTTCCTCGAAGGTCAGCAGCGAGGAATGGGGCAGGTACTGGTAATCCTTGTCGAACACTTCCTTCGGCATGCAATACACGCAGCGGAAGTTGCAGCGGTCCGTGATCGAGATGCGCAGGTCGCGCAGCGGCCGCGCCAGGCGGTCGCGCACTTCGCCGGTGGGCGCCTCGATGGCGGAGGGAATCGCCGGCGGCCGGCTGCGGCCGTCGGCGAGGATGATGATTTTTTCGGTCATTGACAAACTACAGTGAGCAATCGGGCAACTTTATTGAATAACCAGGTTGGGCAACATTAACCAGGATTCAATAAACCATTGATTCCATTGGCGTAATGTAGCACGAGGCCAGCCATCGCACAGGCTGCGAGCAGCTTTACGGGACCGGTTTGCCAGCGCAGCAACGCCCACGCGGCGACTGTGGCGATCGCGATCGCCGCCCAGTCCGGTCGGGCGCCGGCCAGGAAGACTTGCTCGCCGAAGAACACGGCCAGGCTGGCGATCACGCCGACCACGGCCGCCGAGATCGCCGTCAGCGGCGCCGTCATGCGGATATTGCCGCGCGTGGCCTCCACCAGCGGGCCGCCGGCCAGGATGAAGATGAACGACGGCACGAACGTGAACCACGCGGCCACCACCGCGCCGGCCACGCCGGAGGCTGTCGGACCGCCCAGCACCTGGTGGGTCCAGCCGCCCACGAAGCCCACGAAGGCATTCACCATGATCAGCGGGCCGGGCGTGGTTTCGCCCAGCGCCAGCCCGTCGATCATCTGGGCCGGCGTCAGCCAGCCATAAGTCTCCACGCCACCCTGGTAGACATAGGGCAGCACCGCGTAGGCGCCGCCGAAGGTCAGCAGCGCCGCCTTGGT
Source organism: Pseudoduganella sp. SL102 (assembly GCF_027856995.1). Classification (NCBI taxonomy): domain Bacteria; kingdom Pseudomonadati; phylum Pseudomonadota; class Betaproteobacteria; order Burkholderiales; family Oxalobacteraceae; genus Pseudoduganella; species Pseudoduganella sp. SL102. The sequence continues at coordinate 6,301,074 of NZ_CP115554.1, read as the reverse complement.
GAAGAACCAGCCCATCTGCGCGAGCGGATTGTACAGGCCGGTGGCGGACGCCACCGCGAGCCAGCTGCCGGCCATGAGGGCGACGCCGGCTGCGGACGTGGCCAGCAGCTTGCGCCAGCCGAAGCGGGCATGGGGCGGTGTCGGCGTGTCGTCGTCGATCACCGCGGGGCCATGGCTGGCCGCCGCCTTGCCATGGCCGGGCATGCCGGGAGCGAATGCCGCCGGCCGCAGCCGCCCGCCCAGCCAGCCAAGCACGGCGGCGGCCAGTACCACGGCGGGGAAGGGCACGCCCAGCATGATGGCGGCGAAGGCCGCGCAGGCGAGGGCGGCCCAGCAGGCCGTTCTTCAGCGTACGCCGGCCGATGCGCCAGGTGGCGGCCAGCACCAGTGCCACGACGGCCGGCTTGATACCGTACAGCACCGCGGCAATCGCCGGCACGTCGCCGAAGGCCAGGTAGATCCAGGCCAGTCCGATCAGGATCAGCAGCGATGGCAGCACGAACAGCGTGCCGGCCAGGATGCCGCCGCGCGCCCGGTGCAGCAGCCAGCCGATGTAGACGGCCAGCTGGGTTGCCTCCGGCCCCGGCAGCAGCATGCAGTAATTCAGCGCATGCAGGAAGCGCTGCTCGGATATCCAGCGGCGCCGCTCGACGAGCTCGGCATGCATCAGGGCGATCTGCCCGGCCGGGCCGCCAAAGCTGATGAAGCCCAGCTTCAGCCAGTAGCGCAGCGCGGTGGACAGGGAGGGCGATGGTGGCGTCATGGGCAAAAAAAAGGGAAGCCGAAGCTTCCCTTTTCAGTCGTTGGCGATCAGCGTCGGGTATCCACCTGCACCAGCGGCTCTTCCACCACCACCGGCGCCGGCTTGCGCGTGCGGCCCACCCGCACCGGCGCCGTTTCGTGCGCCGCCGCTTCCTGGGCGGCACGCAGCTTGGCCGGGTCCGTCGCGGCCATTTGCAGGCCGGCGGCTGCCAGGATCGTTTGCAGGTCCGCCGGCGCAGCAGCAGCAGGAGCAGCAGCAGCAGGAGCAGCAGCAGCAGGAGCAGCAGGCGCTTGCGCGGCCAGCAGCTCGGCTGCCGTGGTGACCGGCACCGGTTGCGTTGCCACGTCCTCGGCGGCGACCGCCTCGGCAGTACCGATCTCGGCGGCAGCCGGGATCACCACGGCGGCTTCCACCACCGGCGTCACATCGACGGCGGCAGGCGCGGTCGTGGCTGGCGGCAGCGGCTCGGCCGCCGGGGCGTCGACGACTTCCGCTTCGGCCGGCTCGGCTGCTACCGGGGCGGCTGCGGGTTCGGCTACGGGTTCAGCTGCTTCTGCCGCTACTGCGGCGGCTTGCGCAGCCACCGGCAGTGGTTCGGCGGCGGGTGCCTGCACGACTTCCGCTTCGGCCGGCTCGATGGCCACCGGCGCGGCAGGCGCTTGCACAGCAGCCACGGGCAGCGGCTCGGCGACCGGTGCCTGCACGATTTCCGCTTCGGCCGGCTCGATGGCCATCGGCGCGGTGTCGGCCGGCTTCGTTTCCGTCACTTCCGCGCTGGCGGGCGCCTCGGCAGCCGGAGCCGCCTGCTGCACCGGTTCCACGGCGGCTGGCGTGTGCTCGACCGCCTCGATCGCGGCGGCGGCGGCAGCCACCGGCTCGACCTGGGCAACTGCCGCCGGCGTTTCGGCCGGTGCCAGCGCTGCTTCGCGGGTAGCGACCTGCACCTGCTCGGTCACCACGGATTCGGTGGCAGCCTTGATGGTGTCGCCTTCCGCCGCGGCGCCGGCAAACTCGTCGGCGGACTCGATACCTTCGCCTTCGGCGCCTTCACGTTCGCGGCGGTTACGGTTGCGACCGCCTCGGCGGCGGCGGCGGCGCGGCTCGTCGCCGCCTTCGCCGTCCAGTTCCTCGCCTTCCGGTCCCGTGTTGCCGGTGGATTTCACCAGGCCCGGCGTATCGGCGGACGGCGCGGATGCCGGCGCGGTGGCCGGCACGCCGACACTGGCGCCCGTGCCGGTACCGACCGGGCCCACGCCCGTTGCGGCCAGCGCCAGTTCATCGGCCTTGGCTTCGGCTGGCTGGGCTTTCGTTTCGCGCGCTTCACGCAATTCGCGCGGTTCGCGCGGCGGGCGGGCTTCGCGCGGTTCACGCGGCTCGCGCTGCGGGCGTTCGGCACGGTCCGGGCGTTCGCCACGCTCGGCGCGCGGCGTCACGGCAGCTGCCACGGCGCCTTCGGTTTCCACCTTGTCGACACCCTTGTCGGCAAACTTGTCCAGCTTTTCACGCGGTTCGCGTGGCGGGCGCGGCGGACGGGCCGGGCGCGCTTCCGTCGCCGGCTTGCCGGCTTCGTCGCGGGCACCCGGTTCGCGGTCTTTCGGGCCACGCGGGCCACGGGGACGCTGGCCGCGGCCATTCTTGTCGGCACGCTCGGCCGGCACGGCGACGGGCTTCGTCACGATGGCCGGGGCGGCCGGCGGTGCCGGTTCCTCGGTCTTGCCGGTGAAGAAGGAGACCAGCTTGGCAAAGAAGCCTTTTTCGGCCGGGGCCGGTACTGCCACCGGCGGCGGAGCGACCGGCTGCACCGGGACCGGGGCTGGCGTACGGTCGACGATCGGGGCCGGCTGGCTTGGCGTGATGGTCTTCACCACGGCTTCCTGGCGCGGCTTCTGCTCTTCCTTCTGGCGCTTGGCGAAGCCCATGTCGGTCTCCGCCTGCTCGGCCATGGTGTAGCTGGCGGCCGATTCTTCCAGGCGCGGATCGTCGTGCTTGATGCGCTCGAGCTTGTAGTGCGGCGTATCGAGGTGCTTGTTCGGCACCAGGATCACGGTGATGCGGTGGCGGTTCTCGATCTTCAGCACTTCGCCGCGCTTTTCATTGAGCAGGAAGGCGGCCACGTCGACCGGCACCTGCACATGGATGGCGGCGCTGTTTTCCTTCATCGCCTCTTCCTGGATGATGCGCAGCACCTGCAGGGCGGAGGATTCGGTATCGCGGATGTGGCCGGTGCCGGAGCAGCGCGGGCACGTCACGTGCGAACCTTCGGACAGCGAAGGGCGCAGGCGCTGGCGCGACAGTTCCATCAGGCCGAAGCGGGAAATCTTGCCCATCTGAACGCGCGCACGGTCGTGGTGCAGCGCATCCTTCAGGCGCTGTTCCACTTCGCGCTGGTTCTTGGCCACTTCCATGTCGATGAAGTCGATCACGATCAGGCCGCCCAGGTCGCGCAGGCGCAACTGGCGGGCCACTTCCTCGGCCGCTTCGCAATTGGTATGGAAGGCCGTGGTCTCGATGTCGGAACCGCGCGTGGCGCGGGCGGAGTTGACGTCCACGGACACCAGGGCTTCAGTGTGGTCGATCACGATGGCGCCGCCGGATGGCAGCGGTACCGTGCGGCTGTAGGCCGTTTCGATCTGGTGTTCGATCTGGAAGCGCGAGAACAGCGGCACGTCGTCGCTGTAGCGCTTGACGCGATGCACCATGTCGGGCATCACGTGGCTCATGAACTGGTGGGCCTGTTCGTAGATCTCGTCCGTATCGATCAGGATCTCGCCGATGTCGGGCTGGTAGTAATCGCGGATGGCGCGGATCACGAGCGACGATTCCTGGTAGATCAGGAAGGCGCCGGAAGCCGATTTCGAGGCGCCTTCGATCGCGCGCCACAGCTGCATCAGGTAATTCAAGTCCCATTGCAGTTCATCGACGTTGCGGCCGATGCCGGCGGTGCGGGCAATCACGGACATGCCTTGTGGCAAGTCCAGCTTGTCCATCGTTTCGCGCAGTTCCTGGCGCTCCTCGCCCTCGACACGGCGCGACACGCCGCCGCCGCGCGGGTTGTTCGGCATCAGCACCAGGTAGCGGCCGGCCAGGGAGATGAACGACGTCAGGGCGGCGCCCTTGTTGCCGCGCTCTTCCTTCTCCACCTGGACAACGATTTCCTGGCCTTCGCGCAGCGCATCCTTGATGGTGGCGTTGCGCACGTCGATACCTTCGCGGAAATAGCTGCGTGCCACTTCCTTGAACGGGAGGAAACCGTGGCGGTCTTCACCATAGCTGACGAAGCAGGCTTCCAGCGACGGCTCGATGCGGGTGATCACGCCTTTGTAGATATTGGACTTGCGCTGCTCGCGTCCGGCGGTTTCGATGTCGATGTCGATCAGTTTCTGACCATCGACAATGGCTACGCGCAGCTCTTCCTGCTGCGTAGCGTTGAACAACATGCGTTTCATTTTTTATTTGACTCCGCGACCCTTCGGCCAAATGCGCCGCCCAGGTTCCAGGAACGCGAGCGGCAATCGTACGAGGATATACGCGGAATTAAGGAGGCTGCGGGGAAATGCCTCGTCGTGCGGCAGCGCGCAGGCGCAGCTGCCACAGTGGGCGCATGAAGCTGATCGTCATGCCGAGTTCGCACCACCTGCAACTCATCCTGTCCAGCCCCATGAGGTGGGCCGCGGAGAATGCGGGCGTGCGCAATTGGTCGAGCCTGGCATCTTGTGTGGTGCCGGGCGAAAACGGCAAGCGTTATCAGCTTCATCAACCGGCAAGCAACGACTCTGGGCTTGCTTGCCGGAGTTATCCAAACGATCCAGCCAATCTAATTCCAACATCCGTTCACCCAACCCGATGACAACATTGGTTGCCACCCTGATCCGTGCCCGTATGTGCGTATACGTTTATTTCCGCTGAATGCGCAATTAAGCGAGGCCAGCGGATGCGCCCCTGTGTAAAATCGTGGTTTTCTTCTTACACACAGCAACAGCAGGGCAAACACTTAGTTAAGTGCTGCATTGCCACGGCGAATTGATTATATATTCAAAATGAAGGACTTAGAGAGATTTTCTGGGAAGACAACCCAAAAGCCCCGCCAAAGCGAGGCCCAGTCTTCCCCCCAGACAGTCCTGCCACAAGCACAATTCGTGACGATCGGCGAAGAAGAGGCCGGACAGCGTATCGATAACTACTTGTTGCGTATTTGCAAAGGCGTACCGAAGAGCCACGTCTACCGCATCCTGCGCTCCGGTGAAGTGCGTGTGAACAAGGGCAGGATCGACCAGTTGTACCGCCTGGTGGCGGGCGACGTGGTGCGCATTCCACCCGTGCGTATCGCGGAGAAGCCGGACAATGCCGCGCCCGCCGCGGAATTTCCCGTCATTTATGAAGACGCGCACCTGCTCGTCATCGACAAGCCGGCCGGCGTGGCCGTGCACGGCGGCTCCGGCGTCTCGTTCGGCGTGATCGAGCAGCTGCGCGCCTCCCGGCCGGATGCGAAATTCCTGGAACTGGTGCACCGGCTGGACCGTGAAACGTCCGGCCTGCTGCTGCTGGCGAAAAAGCGTTCGGCGCTGACCAGCCTGCACGAGCAGATGCGCGACGGCGAGACGGACAAGCGTTACCTGGCGCTGGCCACCGGCGACTGGAAAAACAAGCGCCAGCACGTCAAGGCGCCGCTGCACAAGTACACCACCGGCGATGGCGAGCGCCGCGTGGCCGTGATGGAAACGGGCATGCCGTCGCACACGGTGTTTTCGCTGCTGAGGAAGTACCGCGAATTCGCGCTGCTCGAGGCGGAACTGAAAACCGGGCGCACGCACCAGATCCGCGTGCACCTGCAGTCAACCGGTTTCCCGATCGCTGGCGACGACAAGTACGGCGACTTTGCCTTGAACAAGGCGCTGCAAAAACGCACGGTGCCGCTCAAGCGCATGTTCCTGCATGCGCACCAGATCACGTTCCGCCATCCCGAGAGCGGGAAAATCATGACCTTGAACGCGCCGCTCGCCCCCGAATGCGAAAAATTCTTGGTAAGCTTGGGCCAACCTGATAACTCTGCTCTGCAATAAAGTGGGCAACAAGAATGGAGCCGGCCTCGCCGGAGCACATGGCAAGAAAGCAATTTGACCTGATCGTCTTCGACTGGGATGGCACGCTGATGGACAGCACGGCCACCATCGTGAAAAGCATCCAGTCCGCGGCCAGGGACCTGGGCCTGCCGATTCCTTCGCGGGAGGCGGCATCCCACGTGATCGGCCTGGGCCTTTCGGAAGCCATGCAGAAAGTGCTGGGTCCGGAAGTAGACCCGAAGTATTACCCGCGCATGGTCGAACGCTACCGTTACCACTACCTGACCAAGGACCATGAACTGACGCTGTTCGACGGCGTGCCGGAATTGCTCACCGAACTGTCGCAGCAGGGCTATTTCCTGGCCGTGGCCACCGGCAAGAGCCGCGTGGGCCTGAACCGCGCGCTGAACGCGGCAAAGCTGCTGACCACGTTCCACGCCACGCGCTGTGCCGATGAAACGTTTTCCAAGCCGCACCCGGCCATGCTGCAGGAACTGACCCGTGAACTGGGCCAGGACATGCGCCGCACCGTGATGATCGGCGACACCTCGCACGACCTGATGATGGCGCAGAACGCCGGGGCGGCCGGCATCGCCGTCGAGTATGGCGCCCACCCGGTTGATCAGCTGACCGCCTGCCGCCCGGTCTTTTCGGCAAAGAACGTGCCGGAATTGCACCAGTGGCTGAACGCCAACGCCTGATGGGCATTCACCGGAACGCAGCCTGGCCGTGAACACCGACATCCTAATCTGCGCCGCCGACGCCGTGCTCGACAACGGCAAGGGCGTGCGCTTTCCCGTACTGGCCGGCGGCCAGCCGGCCACGGGCTTCGTGATCCGGCATGGCGGCAAGGCTTATGCCTACCTGAACCGGTGCGCCCACGTGCCGATCGAGCTGGACTGGAACGAAGGCGATTTCTTTGAATCCAGCGGCTTGTACCTGATGTGCTCCACGCACGGCGCCGTGTATATTCCCAGCAGCGGCCAGTGCGCCGGCGGTCCGTGCCGCGGCGGCCGCCTGCGGCCGGTGGCGCTGGCCGAACGCGATGGCAACCTGTATTGGCAACCGGACGATTACATCCGTCCCCCGACGACCCCGACATGAGCAACGACACCCCAGATACGCCTGGTGCCCTGCCGCCAGATCCTGCCCGTTCGGACACACCGCCCATCAAGTGGGAACGCGAGGTGCTGGAAAAACTCGTGTTCGCCACCATCAAGGAACAGCGCGCCAATCGCCGCTGGAGCATCTTCTACAAGGTGGCGCTGCTGCTGCTCGTCTTCTTTGCGATCGCCAGCTACTTCGAAGTCAACGTGTTCGGCGGCGAAGGCGATGTCGGGCGGCACACGGCGCTGATCGAGATCGAGGGCGATATCGAAGCGCAGGGCAGCGGCGCGGCAGCGGTCGTGATCCCCGCGCTCAACAAGGCGTTTTCGGACGACGGCTCGGTTGCTGTGGTCCTGCACATCAACAGCCCCGGCGGCAGCCCCGTGCAGGCCGGCATGATCGTCGACGAAATCCGCCGCCTGCGCGAGGGCTATCCGGAAAAGCCGCTGTACGTGGTGGTCGATGAAATCTGCGCCTCGGGCGGCTATTACATCGCGTCCGCCGCCGACAGGATCTACGTGAACAAGGCCAGCATCATCGGCTCGATCGGCGTGTTGATGGATGGCTTCGGCTTCACCGGTACCATGGAAAAGCTGGGCATCGAGCGGCGCCTGCTCACGGCCGGCGCCAACAAGGGGTTCATGGATCCGTTCAGCCCGCAGTCGGACAAGCAGAAACAGCACGCCCAGGCGATGCTGAACGAAATCCACCAGCAATTCATCGAAACCGTGCGCGCCGGCCGCGGCAAGCGCCTGCAGGAAACACCCGAGACCTTCTCCGGTTCGTTCTGGACCGGCGCGCGTGCCATCGACATGGGCCTGGTGGACGAGCTGGGCAGCGTGGACAGCGTGGCGCGCGACGTCGTCAAGGCCGAGGACATCATCGACTACACGCAACACGAAGGCTTGCCGGAGCGGGTGCTGAAGAAATTCGGTGCGGCGGTGGGCAGTGGCGCGGTGAAGGCCGCGGTCGCCGCCGGCGTGCCGGTCATCAAGTAAAACGGCGCCGATGAAATGACTTTTCACATGATGGCGATCGCGGGCTTGAAAACGACTGCAGATAGGTTATAGTAGTCCTGTAGTTATTGAACGGAGGGCGCAATCTTAAAAGCACTCAACATTCGATCGCGCGGTTGTCATCCGTATCGCGTCGCGTAGTGAACTATCGATCGCATCAGCGAATTGAGAGAATTAAATTCCTCACTGGTCCCTTTCCGGGGGCTGGAAAACAGCGGCCTCGTGCCGCTGTTTTCGTATGCAGGCAACATCGTGGGCAACATCGCGGGCAACATCGTTGCAACATCGTTGCCACATCGTCGCAGGCCTCAGCGCCAGCCTCATCGCCCCTGCCAGGGACTTTGCGTGCGCCAATGCCTGCGCCAGATACTCAGCGCCGGCTGTGCTCGTTCCCTTGACCGCCAACCGACGCTGGCCGCCGCACCGCCGCGATCTCGCTCTGGAAGCCGCCTTCGCGCAGCCAGTCGTGCAAGCCTTGCGTGGTGGCCGCGAACCAGCGATGCTGCGGCATCAATGCCTGTTCGGCGCCCGTGCGGCAACGCGTGATCAACAGTTCGGTGGCGAACCGTCCGGCGGCGTCGCGGGCGAGGTCGGAGCGGCATTCAACAGTGATCATTACGGCCTCCTGGAAATCGATCGTATCGGGATCTCGGATACTTTCTTAACAATAGGGTAGGAAGAAAGGCTGCTGTTCAGCAAATTCCTACATGCGTTTCAGTGTATCAACGGCGACGGTGTACAACTTGACATTCCTCAACGGCAAAGCGATTGTTCCTTGCAATCCGGTAGAATGCTTCCCATGAGCAAATTATCGCTGGATCGCATCCTCCAATCCCAGGGTTTCGGCACCCGTAAATACTGCCGCGCGCTGATCGAAGACGGCGAAGTGGCCGTCAACGGCGCCATCGTCGACAACTACAAGACCGCCATTGAAACGGACGGGCTCGTGCTGACCGTCTTCGAGGAAGAGTGGCGTTACCGCGAGCATGTGTATATCGCGCTGTACAAGCCGTCCGGCTACGAATGCTCGCGCAAGCCCAGCCACCATCCCGGCGTGCTGACCTTGCTGCCCGAACAATTCACCTGGCGCGAAGTGCAGCCGGTGGGCCGCCTCGACCATGACACCACGGGGCTGCTGCTGATCTCCGACGACGGCCCGTTCATCCACGCCCAGTCTTCGCCAAAACGCCATGTGCCGAAGGTGTACCAGGCCACGACCGCCGAGCCGGTGACGGATGCGCTGGTCGCGCAGATGCTGTCCGGCGTGCAGCTGCATGACGAACCGGCGCCGCTGGCCGCCCTGGTGTGCGAACCGAAAGGCGAGCACCAGCTGGAAATCGTGCTGGAGCAGGGCAAGTACCACCAGGTCAAGCGCATGCTGGCCGCCGCGGGCAACCATTGCAGCGCGCTGCACCGGTCGGCCATCGGTGGCTTGCGGCTGGCCGACCTGGGCTTGAAAGAAGGGGAGTGGTGTTACCTGGAGGCGGAGCAGCTGGGGTTGCTGGCGGGCTGAGCGGCCAGCTCCCCAACGCCGTCAGAAGTAGATCTCGCGCGGGAAGCGCTCCTTGGGCGGACCTACTTTCTGGGCAATCCCCAGGATATTGTCGCCACGGTTCGCCGTTGAATACCCCCAGCTCTCCAGTTTCTCGAGGATTTCAGGCACCTTGGGCTCGAAATTATCGGCAGTCCAGAACCTGAGCATGCGGAATCCCGCCGCTTCCAGCATGGCCTTGACCTGCCGGGGATCGTATTCGATATTGTGGCGGTACAAGCTCTTGGTCTTGGAATACTGCATGAAGAAATGCGGGGCGAAGCCATTGAGGATTTTCACGACATTTCTTCCCGACGTGCTGTTGGGAGTGGTGATGTAGATGAATCCGTCGTCCTTCAAGACCCGGTTGATTTCGCACATGATATGCATGGGATCGCGTTCCATGTGTTCGATCACTTCCATGAACAGGACCATGTCATATTGCCCGTCCGGGACAGGCAGGGCCTCTTCCTCGAGATTGATATTGTAGGCGGTCAGCAGCCTTCCATCGTTCGGCACGGGGATCTGCAATTCCACCCGTTTATCTCCAGGCAGGAAATGCGTTACGTCGACCTTGCTGTATTTGAACAAGTCCAGCAGAATCGGCGGGAAGATGAAAGACGTGCCGATCTCCAGCACGCGTGTTTGCTCATCCTTGAACTGGCTGGGCGTCGGCATATGCCTCAGCGTATGCATATAACGCGGCAGATGCCCGCGCACATAATCGCTGTTACCGCATAATCTCTCGATCGCCTTCAGGAAATCCGGATGCATGTCGTCGGGGTCGATATCGCGCATGACTGGCCCTATACTGGTGAAAAATCTAGATTCTTGCCGATGGCTTTCATTGCCGCCTGAACTTCCTCGCGGTTCCTCGCTGCCGTGTCGAGAATGATCTCGCGCGTATCGGCGGATTCGGCGACTTTCACCGCCGCGAGAAAACGGTCCCTGTCAAAATCGCCCATGCTGCTTTCGAGCGCGCCCAGTCCGGAATCCACCAGCAGGTCCTGGTTCTTCCGCGTGTCGCCGACATTGATGAATGGCACTCCCGCGCACATTGCAAAAACAATGCCGTGGTATTTCATCGAAACGACCAGCGACGCCTGGGATTTGATGGCCTGGAATATATAGTCCGGTCCGAGATACCTGTCGATCGCCGCGACCTTCTCGCGCATTCTCATCCTGCTGACGACGTCGGCCGCGAAAATGTTATCCCGGCTGTCATGCCACATGCTCATTGGCAGGCAGATGATGTTGTAGAACTCCGAAAGATAATCGAGCGATTCGGCGATCCTGTACTTGAACGATTCAACGAGAAAATGCCTGCTCAGCTCTCCCGGGCGATAATGGTCGGACAGCAGGAGGAACAGGTTCTTGCGCTGGAAATCGAACTCGATCGGCGGGACTTCGCACTGGCCAACGATTTCTTCGATGGCGATGGTCCGGTCGGCGAAGTCATGGCCGAAGACCAGATCCGGTACATACCGGGTCGATGGGAACAGTTCCCTTGCCGCCTCGGCATCGCGCCTGCTCCGCAAATGAATGTCGCCGATGCGGCCAGCGAATGGTGCGAGCAGCTGGATATCATCCGGGCCATAGGGAAACGAGCAACCGTACAGGCTGAGCCGATCGAAGCTTTCCGGCAGCCGTGAAATGAAATATTCGTTGACGATCGCGCCGCCGCCCAGGACTGGCGACTTGACATTCAGGCTCCGCAAATTCTTCAGCAGCGAGGCATCCGGAACACCCATGGTGCGCGACCAGAAATCATGGAACGCGTCATCGCCGGCATTCTGGTATCCAAAATATCCCAACACCGCCGTATTGAAATTGGCATTAGTCATTTTTTTGTGGCTGAAAGCAATCGTTGCAGCGACACCCTTGCGACCCGGCCTTCGTTCTTGCCATGTGCTTCGTAATGCTTGACGAGCGTCTCATGGTCCCCATGGATTCCTTCATGCAAATCGAGATAGGAACTGCGGTATTGCCTGGTGTCGATGAAATTGCGCCATTCACCCAGCATGAGACGGCTGAAATCTTCCTCCGGCAATGTTGCTACCAATCGGATGACTTCGATGAATTTTGCAGAAACAGTGGCTTTTATGATATCACAGAAATCGCCGAACTCTGCCTGGGATACGGGGGCATTCTGGTCTTTCCAAAGGGCCAGCAAGAGTGCAAATCTCTCAACGATAGTGGCTGTTGAAAAACGTTGTGCGACAATCGACCACTGCTTGATCTGCACAACCCCTACTCCCGACAGAAGGCTGGCGAAGGTGTGGTAATGCTGCTCCTTCAGGCAGGCCAGCACATAGCAGTCGGCGAAATTCAGGTGGGCCGGCAACAGCCAGTATTTGCATTCCTCGCCCTTTGCCGCATGATCGAAAAATGACAGCAATACCCTGGCAAAGGAGTATCGCTTGTAGGCGTTGATTTTGTCCTGCTGCGCGGTGCTGGCCAGATAATCGAGGAATTCCTGCGAAAAATATGGCTGGAAAATGATTTTCGCGAACTCGGCGAATGCCGCATCACCCCACTGGAACAAGGGTTCCGGCCCCCGCGTTTCCGAGTCGTGGAGCAGGATTTCGTTGAAATCGAGCTGGGTAGGCAGCCGGTTTTCCTTCTTCAGGGACTCGCTGAAATCCAGTGCTTCGCGCATGTAATCCCTGGACAGGAATGACATCGCGTATTGTCTCGCCTCGTCGCCCAGTTGCACGCGGTATTCCGCCGATGAAGCCAGCTTGTGGATGGCGCGCTGCATTTCCGCATGGTCATGGAGGTTTTCGATCTTAATGACGCCGCCCTTCACCTCGGCGAAAATTCCGCTGTTCAATACAATGACGGGCTTGTTGCACGCCAGCTGCTCGATCAGCGAGCCGGATCCCCCCTCGGTGTTGGGGTGGCGCACATTCACGAAGAAGTCCGCCGCCTCCTTGATCTCCTGCAACCGTTCATGGCTGACATTGAGTTCGAGGCGCACCAGTGCGCCAAGCGGATGGTCGAGTATCATTTTCCTGAGGTGCTCGACATACTCGCTGTCGGCCGGCTTGCCGGCGATGATCACCGTTTGCAGGAGATCGGCGATACCCGGCGCGGAGAATATCGCGTCGAGCAGCCGGTGGATCTGCTTGCCGCGCTGGATGTGGCCGATAACAGCCACGGTGACCCTGCTGCGCTTTCCCGTATCCTCGCGCCAGCGCGCGATCGTCTCCGCCGATGGCGATTCCTTTTCATCGCCCGGCAGGCGCAACTGGAGAATCGGTCCACTGAAGGTTTCCGCCACGGCCCGCCGCACCATGTCCGAATGCACCACGATGCCTTTGTAGCGCGGGTTGGCGACGATTGCTTCGATCAGCGGGTACCTGCTGGTGAGGTCGGTATCCCAGAGTCCGATCCGCGATTCGCGCGGCCTGAGGATCTGCGACGCATGGACGCTGGCCAGGCCGGATGCACCATAGTGACGGCCCATCAGGTAGGCATAGACCTTCGGCGCATTGCTGTCGGTGAAGATGCGCGCAGCAAGATAATGCTGGTAGACATAATCATGCAGGATCGCGATGCCGGGCGCCGTGGCCGCCAGATCGAAGATGTCCTGGTGGTTTTCCTTGTTGTTGCCCAGGTTGTAGAAGATATCGTCGTAATGGTCAGTGAACAGGCTGATGGAGTCCTGCGAACCCAGGATCTGCCGGATGCTCAGGCACTTGCTGGTCGATCGGTAGCGGCGGCCGTTTTCATTGACCAGCACATCGATTTGCGCGCGAGCCTTGAGTTCCGGATCGCTGTTGTAGCTCTCGATGAGCGTGTGGGAAAACTCGCTGATCGACGAGGCCGCGGAGAATGGCGTGCACCAGGCTATTCTTTTCATTTGGTCAGCAATTCGAAAAAGTCGACGCGGTTGGACTGGAAATTCGGCAGGTAGCGCCGCTGTGCCGTGAGGATGGAATCATGGAACATCCGGTTGCTCAGCAGATGCGCGACGAACGCCATGAGCTCGGACGGGTCCGCTACTTGCCGGTCCAGGCTGAAATAGCCGATACAGTCGGCCGGCATCAGCCTGCCATTCCCTCGCAGGAGTCCGTCGTAGGTGACCTGCACCACGGCCGAGCCCGTGGCCGACGCGTCGATGATGCGCAGCGGCGTGCAATAGGACCTGTCCTTGCCCAGGTAAATCTGGACGGCGGGGCGGGTTGGAATGAAGCCGGAATGCGGCATCCTCATCCCGATGGTGCTGACCGGAGTCTGTTCGGAGCGGCTGTTGAGGTACACGGTCGGTGAAAACTGGTCGAGCTTTTCCAGCACGCCGGTCCACATGGCCAGCTCGTCGTCGTTGACGATGATCGCCACGCCATCCATGTCCAGCGACGACACCACATCGCTGTAGGTGGAGGGCAGGTGGGCCAGGAAGACATGCATCGAATGGAATTGTTGCACATCCATCCGGCAATGTTCGCTCAGCGCCAGTACGCGCCGTCCCTTGCTCAAGCTGTTGTGCACCGCCAGGTAAAGCTGTTGCTTCTCGACCTGGGACATGCCGCCTTGCTCGATGGCGGCGTAAGGCGACTGCGCGAAAACATGCACATTGCCGCGGAGGTGCGCGAAATCGATCGTCGACCTGACATCGCTGCAAATGACCCGCTGCTCATGTGTCGGCTGAAATGCGCCGGCACCGCTCGCGGGCATCAGGCTGATCGCATAGTCATTGCTCGGCAATGCATGATGCAGCAGTTGGGCAAATGCCAGGCCCTCTTCATCGGCATGCGCTATGAGCAGGCTGGGCCGTGTATCTTTCTTATACCAGTTCATTGTCGTCGTCTCTTCGGTCTGGTTTCGGCAGGTTTTTTCTGATGTGCTTCAAGCGGTCCATGTAGGTGCGCGCGACCTGGAACGTGGAGTGGCGCAGCATCGTCCTGCGGCCGGCGGCTTGCAGGCCGGTCGCAAGTGCGGCATCGCCAGCCACGCGCCGCATGGCTGCTGCGGCGTCCTGGATATCCGGATCGACCCAGGTTCCGCCCGTGACATAGGGATAATCTCCTTCCTGAATTTCCCTGGGTGTGCAGGCGATCAATACGCTGTTGGCCGCATTGGTGAAATCCCGATTGCCCGAATAGCCGGTGGTGATGACCGGTTTTCCCAGGCTCATGGCCTCCGCGATATTCCTGCCGAAGCCTTCGGCACGGTGCAGCGAAATGAAGCAGTCGCAGGCCGAATACAAGGCGGCCAGGTCGCCCCGGTCGAGTGTCCTGTCGATCAGGTGGATTCTTCCGTCACGGCGGGCGGTGTCCTGGAGGCGCTGCCACGCGGTACCGTCGCTTTCCGGCCGCAAGGCCTTGATCACTAGGCCAACCTTCTCGCCGCCAGGGAAGGCGGCCAGGAAGGCTTCGATACACGCTTCCGGATTCTTGCGCAGCGATGCCGACCTGAGGTCGTACGAAAAGTAGAACAGGAAGGCGTTTTCCGGCAGGGCAAAGTCGCGCCGGCCCAGCCGGCTGGCCGGGGGCGTCTCGACAGCCATCGGCATATGCAGCACCGGCACCGGCGAAGCTGGTTCGATGGCCTCCTGGATGTAACGGCTCGGTGCCCAGATTTCATCGGCCAGCGCGAACAGGTGGTGCCATTGTTCCGGCCAATGGGAGATCTCCCATGGCCAGCAGGCGATGTTGTAGCGGCCCGCGATACCGTTGCCACCGCGCTCGGCAACGTAGCGCGCATGTTCCAGCGCCGGGAAGCAGAAGAGGTTGACGGCGTAACGGTGCTCCGGGCCGCCCGCCGCCTGAGCGCCATCGACATAATCGACAGGCGCGGCGGGAATGGTTGTCCTGCCCAGGGACGCCAGCGCCATGCGCGAATCCTCGGCAATGCCGGAAACCCCCGACAGGTGGCCGATGACATTCACGCCGAACGGTTCACCTGCCTTGGGGTTTTCTTCCGGCGGCACGGCGCTTGCCGGAGCCAGGCGGCGATACTCCGCCGAGCGGGCATACCATTCACTGTAGCCGGCCGCCTTCGATGGAAGGGGAAACTCCTGCTGCAGGTCCTGCCGCGCCTGATGCAGGATGGCCTGGTGCGCCGTCATGCCGGAGGGGAGCACGCGCAGCAGGAAATCTGTTTGCCAGGCGGCCACGCGGGGTTCGATCGCCGCGGACGAGAACCCGTGCTCCAGGTACCAGACCAGCAGCCTTGCCCGGTCCGCCGGCCGGGCGATGTCGACCTTGAGGTCGGTACGGCGCAATGCCGTGAGCACCATCAGCCAGGAGAGCGCGTTGCCGGCATCGAGCCCGGGCAATTTCCCCGGAGGGAATGCCGGCTTGTCGAGCGCATCGCGGAACGGGGCGCATTCCTTCAGCAGCGCGTATTCCTTCAGGCCATGGCAGGCGCACCAGGACAGGAAATCGATCCGGTTCGCCAGTGTATCGAGCGGATACAGCGCCTGCAGGTCGCGATCGCGGATCTGCCAGACCAGCAGCATCGCGCCAAAGATCGGCACCGGCAACCCATGGGACAAGGCATCGATCGGCTGGAAATACGCGGCCAGCGACGACCGCCCCGCGTTTCCCGCAACGCGTTCCAGGACCACCCTGTTCAGGTGCCGGATGATTTCCCGCTCGCGCGCAAGCCTGCTGTTGGCTGTCATGGATGTCGGTCGGTGGAATCCAGGTCAGAGCGATCCGGTACGTGGCAGCCGCTGTCTCGGCGGGATTGCCAGTCCCCCGAAAGCATGGCTGTTGGCGTCGAGGTTGAGGGCAGGGTGGTAGGCCGGATCCCGCACGATGACATGGCCCCACCTGCGCCGGAACTCGTTGACCTCGCGCTGCGCGCGCGCCTTCTTCTGCGGCGTGTCCTCATGGCCGCGGCTAGCCGATTCGGCATGCAGCAACTTCGCGAACGGTGTCCAGACGATGGCCTTGCCCTTCGCCCGCAGCTTGAGGCACAGGTCCACATCGTTGAACGCTACCGGGAAAGCCTGCGCATCCATGCCGCCCACGTCGAGGTAGTCCTGCCGGCGCAGGAACAGGCAGGCAGCGGTGCACGCGCTCACCCGCAGCGGCAACTGGTTGCGGCCGTGGTCGCCCCAGTCGCCATCGGCCAGCAGGTTGCCGAAGTGCCCCGCCACGTTGCCGATGCCCAGCAGCACGCCGCCGTGCTGGACCATGCCGTTGGGCCACAGCAGCTTGGCGCCCACCGCGCCGATGCCCGGGCGGCACAATTGCGCAACGATCTCGTCCAGCCATCCATCATGCAGCGCCTCGATATCGTTGTTGATCAGGCCGACGATATCGCCACGCGCCAGCGCGACCGCCCGGTTGTTCAGGTCCGCGTAATTGAACGGTCCCGGCATCGGCAGGATCCGTACCCCTTCCGCTGCCAGCTCGGCAAACAGGGCAAGCGTCGCGGCTTCCGCGGAGCCATTGTCGATGACGACGATGTCCAGTTTCGGCCATGCGGTGAAGCGCCGGATGCTGTCGATGCAGCGCTTCAGCAAATCGGCGCGGTCGCGCGTTGGAATCACCAGGCTGACCGTCAGGTCGTGCCATCCGGCCGGCAAGCTTGCCTGCACGCGGCGGGCGGCATGGGCCAGGCCCGCCGGCACGCGGTCGAGCGGCTTGAGCTGCAAGCCCGGTTCGAGCATCCGCGCCGCCCGTTCGGCGGCCCGCGCCCGCTGGCCACGTTCCTCGTCCGTCAACGGGCTGTTCATGCGGTACAGCACGCGTGGCACATGCACGATTGCCAGTTCACCCAGGGCCCCGGCGGCGGCCAGCGCCGACCAGGCGAATTCGGCTGGATCGTTTGGTGGTTCCAGGTGTGACAGGAGCGCGCCGCGGACCAGCAGCAACTCCAGCGGGTAATCGGTCGCCAGTGCATAGTCGGCATTCCACGCCGGCTTGAACCATGGGCGGCTGTCCTGTTCGCTGTCCGTATAGACCAGTTGAGCATCCCCGAGCGCGAAGCCTTCCAGCGCATGGACGATTGCCTGGGCAGGCAGCGTATCGCCGGCGCGCACGCAGCCGATGACGTCGCAGCCGGCAGCCATGGCGCTGGCGAGCAAGGCGGAAAAAGGTTGGGACGAGAAGGCCTGGACGATCACGCCCTGGCCTTGCAGGCTGGCCGCGGTGCGGGCGATGACACCTTCATCCGCCGTTCCAGTGATCAGGATGGCGGCCTTGAGCGAGACAGGAGGGCGTGGATCGAGCCCGGCCGTTGCACCATCGAAGTGGGTCGACCATTCCGGCCACGCCCGCAGCGGCACGCTGCGTGGCACCAGCCGTTCATACATGGTGGCCACTTCCAGCATCAGCTTGTCGCTGCCGGCCGGCAGCAGGGCCGCCATGCCGCCGGGCACGCAGCAGACGAATGCCGGGCTGCCGTTCAGCGCTTGCCCGCTGTCATTCACCACACGGATTTCACGCGTCTTGCCGTCGGCCAGCGACAGGGGCAGTGCGAGCTCGAAGCCATGCGGCCCCTCGACATGTCCACGCATCGATGGGAGCACGATGTCGGCGACGGCTTGCGCGACCACGTTGTGCCCGTCCAGGGCACGCACGGTGACGGCGCGGCGCGGATCGGCGGGATCGATTGCCCAGCCGGACAGGCGCAGCCCGCCATCATAGACAACGGAACTCAGCGCGGTGACCGGCGCCGACCGCGTGTTATCCAGTGGCAGGGCACCGGCCAGCACGGCATCGGTATTCGCGATTCGCGCAGTGAGTACGCCACGCGCGCCGGATGGCAGTTCGCCCAGGTCGGCGACGAAGCCATGGCAGACGTCGACGTGCCCGTCCGGAACGCCCAGCATGTCCGCCAGGTCGGGGCGGGCGGCATCGGCCGCGGCGAACGCGCAAGGCATGCCATCCAGGCAAATCTCGACGACCACCCGGGAATCCGGGCGCTCCCGGTCGAACGCCCAGCCGAACAGCAAGCGTTCATGCAGGCCTTCGATCGCGCCATGCCAGCGCTCATTGCCGGAGACGGCGGGAATCTGCTCGGGGGAAAGGAAGTCGGCGTTCATCAATGTTCCGTATCTGCTCAGTCAGGCGGCTTGCGGTGCGGCGTCCAGCGCCGCCAGCCAGGCAACGGGATCGAAATGCTCATCGAGCAGCACGGCACGCATCTTCGGTGGCAACCCGGCCGGGTCGTCGGTCAGCACGGCGCGGCAACCGGCGATCTGGATCACGCGCAGGTCGTCGAGCAGCCGCAGCGCATCGCCTTCGCCCGAGGGCACGTGATCCACTACCCCGGTGCGCCACAGCGCCTCGCTGCCATCGCCGATGACGAGCAGGCGCAGCGAGTTTCGTGGCCGGCTGGCGATGGCGCGGGCCAGCGCCAGCACGCGATGCGCGCCCTTGCCGGTCATGTCGTGCCGCCACACCGCGACCCGGCGGCAGGAGGCGCGAAGCGCCGGCAGCACCGCTGGCAAGGGCCGCCTGGCGACGATGTCCGGCAGCGCGGCACCCGGTTCCGCCCCTTCCGCCTTGCGCAGCCATCCGGCCGCACGCGATGTGGCCAGCGCCGCGCGCAGCGCCGCGCGTGCCGCGGCCAGCGGATCGTCGCGCCGGAACGCCGTGTGCTCCGCATAGTAGGTGGGGTAGCGCGCTTCCACCACGCTGCGGTTCTGCGCCACCCGCAAGGTTTTCTCGGCACGGAACGATACCGTCCCCGCATGCGCCACGAACACGCGGGGCACGTGCAGGTGGCGCCAGCCGGCCGCGCGGGCGCGCATGCACCAGTCCACTTCTTCGCCATAGCCGCGCACCAGCGCCGTGCCATCGAGCATGCCGACGGTGTCCAGCACGGTGCGCCGGATCAGCATCGTGAAGCCGCAGCAGGATGGCAGTTCGACATCGGCCGCGACGGTGGCGGCGGCGGCATCGTCCAGCGCAGCCAGTTCGCGCTGGTCCGGCGCCGGTGCGGCCTGGCTCATCGCGGGGAAGCTGCTGATCTCGCCGTTGTTGGTCCAGGGCGTCACCGCGGCGATGCCGGGCTGGGCGTACAGGGCGCGCGACAGGCGGTCGATCCAGTCGCCATGCACCTGCGTGTCCGCATTCAGCAGCAGCACGTCGTGATCGGGGAATTCGCGCATGCCACGGTTGGTCGTTTCGATGAACCCCAGGTTGCAGGCATTGCGCAGCAGCGTGATGCGGCCGGCGGCGGCCTGCTTGTCGAGCCATGCCGACACTGCCGGCTCGGGGCTGGCGTCGTCCACCACCACCACGCGGGCAGGGGTGGCGTTCTCCTTCAGGCTGGCCAGCACGCTGTTCAGGCAGGCCTGCACCAGCGCCAGTTCGCGGTACACGGGAATCACGATCGATACGGGGCGGGGCTGTTTGGTGGCATCGGCCGGAGCACGGGCCTGGATGGCCGGCGCCGCGTAGAACGCCAACGGCGAGCCCGGCAGCAGTTGCCGTTTGCCGTCGGGCTGCACGAGCGTCACGGACCAGACAGCGCCGGGCGCGGGGCAGGCCAGCCGGAAGCGGCTGCCATCGGCGGGCACGTCGAACTGGAACTGCCGGGTTTCATCCGACAGCAGCAGGGTGGCACGCGGCGCGGGGCGCCCGCCGGCACGCTGAAGAACACCATGCCTTCGATCGCATCGCCCTCGCGCCAGCAGGCTCCCGTGTGAGCAACGCCGGCCTTGCGCAGCAGCGCCAGCAGGCTGGCATGCCGGCCAGTGCGGCAGCGCGCGGGCAGGAAGGCCGGCCCCAGGCTGGCGATGTCGGCCTGGCCGCCATCCTGCAGCCAGCTCTGCAGCATCGCATCCTGGAGCATGGGATTGCAGGCGTCCGCCTTCCAGGCCGCGTGCCAGGCGCGCGCGGCCATGAAGGGATAGGCGGTCTGCAGGACTTTCGCGCGCAGGATGGCGGGAATGCTCTTGCCAGGCATGCGCCGGCAGACATACTCCGCGGCCACCAGGGCGTCGGCATGGTTGCCCTTGGCGAACGCCTCCAGGGCGCGGCCCAGCAGGGCATCGGACCGCAGGCGGGGCAGGCAATGGGCCAAAGCCGAATGGGCCAGGGCCGGGCCGTCGACGCCGCTCGTCATGGGCGGCATGGCTGAGCAGTATCCGGGCGGGCCAGGGCCAGGGCCGGCGCGCGGCGCTTTGTCGACCTCGTGGTGCAAGCATTCACGGGAACGATCATCTGAAAATCGTCATTCGAGTGTACATCCGAACACTGCACCATCAAGGCTCATTTCCCTGGCTGACGTCGCGATGACATTATGCGGCTGATGTCGCCGCTGATTTCCTGAAAATCAGCGGCAGGAACGACCCGCTCGCGCAGCCGGCACGATGCGGGTCGATTCGGTGTTCGCACACCGGTGTCCAACTGCGCTCGCGTCCGGTCTCGCCACCAGCCGCGAACCTCCAGCGTGCCATAGTTTCAACTGTCGGGTAGGGACGATTGCCTCGCCTGATGAGCAGGATGTTGCAAATTCGCTACTAATTGCCAAGATTCAAGCCGAACCAGCCCCCCGCTGGCCATTGTCGAGCAGTCAACCAGCTGGCCGGCGGCGGCGAATTGCCCTTCAAAACCCCCGCTGTTCGCCCCTTCGACCGGCGGCGCCATGCCCGACAATGCAAGCTCGGAAACCCGGCACAGTCGAGCAGGGGCCGCGGCACACGATCAGGCAGCAGGACCAGGCGCAAGCTCAGGCAAAGATTAAGCAAAGTTTAGGCAGAAGACATGGCAGAAGACAGCGACGCCGAGAAGACAGAACCCGCGTCAGAGAGGCGCCTCCAGAAGGCGCGTGAAGAAGGCGACGTACCCCGCTCGCGCGAAGTGGCGACGTTTACCGTGCTGATGGCGGGCGGTGCCGGCCTGTACATCTTCGGTTCGACGATGGCGCGCCAGCTGTCGGCCACGCTGGCCTCGGGCCTGCGGCTGACGCGCGAACAGGCGTTCGACATGGACGTGCTGGGCCACCGCATCCTGGCCGACGTGGTGCAGGTGCTGATCACGTTCCTGCCGCTGGGCCTGGCCGTGATGCTGGTGGCGATCGCCTCGCCGGTGCTGGTGGGCGGCTGGCTGTTCACCGCCAAGGGCTTCATGCCCAAGTTCAGCAAGCTCAATCCCATCAACGGCATCACCAACATGGTGTCGAAGAACGCGCTGGTGGAACTGGTCAAGGCCATCATCAAGACCATCATCGTCGGGGCCGTGGCCTACATGGTCGTGATGCGCTACAAGGATGCCATCTTTGGCCTGCCGGCCGAGCCGGCCAACGAGGGCTATGCCCACATGCTCGACATGCTGGCGATGAGCTTCCTGATCCTGGTCGGCTCGCTGGGCTTCATCGCCATGATCGACGCGCCGTACCAGATGTGGCATTACGCGAACAAGATGAAGATGACGCGGCAGGAAATGATCCAGGAATCGAAGGAATCGGACGGCAACCCGCAGATCAAGGGCAAGATCCGCCAGATGCAGCGCGAGATGGCGCGGCGCCGCATGATGCAGGATGTGCCGACCGCCGACGTGGTGGTCACCAACCCGACCCACTACGCGGTGGCGCTGAAATACGCCGACGGCTCGAAGGGCGCACCGAAGGTGGTGGCGAAGGGCGCCGACGCGGTGGCCGCGAAGATCCGCGAACTGGCCAGGGAACACAAGGTGGCGATCCTGGAAGCGCCGGCGCTGGCCCGTGCGCTGCACAAGCACACCGAGATCGGCGACGAGATTCCCCAGCGGCTGTATGCCGCCGTGGCCGAAGTGCTGGCTTACGTGTACCAGCTGCGCGCCTACCGGCCGGGCGGCCGCTATCCGGACCGCCCTACCAAGCTCGACGTGCCGGCGGACATGGATCCGAATACCGCGCCACCGAAACCGTAATTCTCCAAACTGCAACAATCGAGGAAGAACCCGATGCAAGCGCTCAAGATGCCCGCCTGGACCAACACCATCACTGGTGGCAAGCCGCAGACGCTGGCCGCGCCGGTCCTGATCATCATGCTGCTGGCCATGATGATCCTGCCGCTGCCGGCGTTCATCCTCGACCTGTTCTTCAGCTTCAACATCGCCATTTCCGTGATCGTGCTGCTGACCGCGCTGTACACGGTCAAGCCGCTCGACTTCATGGCCTTCCCGATCGTGCTGCTGCTGACCACCATGCTGCGCCTGGCGCTGAACGTGGCGTCGACCCGTATCGTGCTGACCGAAGGCCATACCGGGCCGGACGCCGCCGGCAAGGTGGTCGAGGCGTTCGGCCACTTCCTGATCGGCGGGAACTACACCGTCGGTATCGTGGTGTTCATCATCCTGACCATCATCAACTTCGTCGTGGTCACCAAGGGTGCCGGCCGGATCGCCGAGGTGGGCGCCCGCTTCGCCCTCGATGCCATGCCCGGCAAGCAGATGGCGATCGACGCCGACCTGAACGCCGGCCTGATCGGCGAGGCGGATGCCAAGCAGCGCCGCGCCGAAGTGTCGATGGAAGCGGAATTCTACGGCGCGATGGACGGTGCGTCGAAGTATGTGCGGGGCGATGCGGTCGCCGGCATCCTGGTCACCGTCATCAACATCGTCGGCGGGCTGCTGGTGGGCCTGATCATGCACGACATGGCATTCGGCGACGCGGTGCGCACCTACACGCTGCTGGCCATCGGCGATGGCCTGGTGGCGCAGATCCCGTCGCTGATCATCTCGCTGGCGGCCGGTGCCGTCGTGTCGCGCGTGGCATCGGAAAAGGATATCGGCTCGCAGCTGGTCGGCCAGCTGTTCGCCAAGCCCCAGGTCATGTACATTACCGCCGCCATCATCGGCGGCCTGGGCCTGATTCCCGGCATGCCGAACCTGGTGTTCCTGCTGCTGGGCGGCGCGCTGGCCGGTGGCGGCTACCTGCTGGCCAAGCGGGACAAGGAAGCCGGCCCGGGTGGCGTAGCGGCCGGCTCGGCCGGTGGTGGCGGTGGTGCAGCGGCAGGTACCGGTGCGGCGGCGGGGGCGCGGCCGCAGGCGGGCAGGGCGGCGCGGCGGCCGAGAACGAGGAGGCCACCTGGAGCGACGTGATGGCCGTCGATACCCTCGGGCTGGAGGTGGGCTACCGCCTGATTCCGCTGGTGGACAAGGCGCAGAGCGGCGAGCTGCTCAAGCGTATCAAGGGTATCCGCAAGAAGTTCGCCCAGGAAGTGGGCTTCCTGGCGCCGCCGGTGCACATCCGCGACAACCTGGAACTGAAGCCGTCCGCCTACCGCATCACGCTCAAGGGCGTGGAAGTGGGCACCGGCGAAGCCTTCAACGGCCAGTACCTGGCGATCAACCCGGGCATGGCGAGCGGCGCGCTGCCGGGCCTGGCGACCACCGATCCCGCCTTCGGCCTGCCCGCCGTGTGGATCGACGCCAGCCTGCGCGACCAGGCGCAGGGCATGGGTTACACGGTGGTCGATGCCGGCACCGTGGTCGCCACGCACCTGAACCACCTGATCACGTCGCACGCTTCCGAACTGCTGGGCCGCGGCGAAGTGCAGGCCCTGCTCGATCACCTGGGCAAGGAAGCGCCGAAGCTGACCGAAGACCTGGTGCCGAAGACGATTTCGCTGTCGGCTCTCCAGAAGGTGCTGCAGAACCTGCTGTCCGAGGGCGTGCACATCCGCGACATGCGTTCCATCATCGAAGCGCTGGCCGAACACACCGCGCATACGCAGGACCCGAACGAACTGACCGCCCTGGTGCGGATCGCGCTGGGCCGTGCCATCGTGCAGCAGCTGTTCCCGGGCAATGGCGAACTGTCCGTGATGACGCTCGATAACCGCCTGGAACGCTTGCTGATGCAGGCGCTGGCCCAGGGCGGCGCCGATGGCGCCGGCATCGAGCCCGGCCTGGCGGACACGATCGCCCACCAGGCCGCGCAGGCCGCCGCGCAGCAGGAAGCGCTGGGCGTCAATCCCGTGCTGCTCGTGCCCGGCCCGCTGCGGCCGCTGCTGTCGCGCTTCCTGCGGCGCGCGCTGCCCCAGCTGAAGGTGCTGTCGCATGCCGAAATCCCGGAATCGAAGACGATCCGGGTGACGGCGCTGGTGGGGAATACCTGAAGCCGCTGATGGCTTAGAAGGACTGGTCTGATATCGCTTACTTACCCCAACGGCAGAGGCTGGGGTCAGGAAGGAGTCCTGGCATGCATGCCAGGACCGTTACGCAGGCGCGAAGCATGCTTCGCGAAACCCCTGCTTCACCCCGCCGGGGCGTAGTCGGGGTTTCAAGGAGCATCGCTCCTTGCCGACGTAGCGATACTGGCCTGCAAGCCAGTATTCCTCTCTGACTCCGGGGTTTGCATTCGGGGTGGACTTGACGTGCCGGCATTAGTGTTCGACACCCACCCGCTATGCCCCCCACTGCCCCGCGCACCGAAATACCCCCCTTTTCCCCACCTGTTCGCCCGATGCTTACTCCACGGCATCGTCAATAATTTCACCATCGAGAAAAACTCTGTGCACGGCGAACAGGAGCAGCAATGAACGTCAAGAAATTTACCGCGCCCACGTCGCGTGAGGCGCTGCGGAAGGTGCGCGAGGCGCTGGGGCCGGATGCGGTGATCCTGTCGAATCGCCCGATGGATGGCGTGGTCGAGATCCTGGCGCTGGCCAACGACGATGCCGCTTCGCTGGCCAGCCCGGTCGACGACGCGCCACCCGGCGCGCCGCACCTGGACCTGGACGACGGCTATGCCGCCGCGCCGGCGCCACGCCCGCAGGCCCAGCGCCCGCCGATGCAGCCAATGCAGCCGATGAGCCGCCCGGCCGCGCCGGAGCCCATGATGGCCGCGCGCCCCGCCATGGCGACGGCACCGGCACCGATGCCGCGCGCGCCGTTCGCGCCGTCGATGCCGCCACCGGCGCACCAACCCATGCAGCAGCCGATGCACCAGCCGATGCAGCAAGCGATGCCGCAGCCCGCGCTGGACATGGCCGGCATCACCGCACTGGTGGCCGAGGCGGTCAACTCGGCCAAGGCCAACGCGGCCGCCGAGATGCACGGCATGATGAGCGAGCTGCGCGCCATGCGCGGCATGATGGAGACGCAACTGGCCGAACTGTCGTGGGGCAGCACGCAGCAGCGCGAGCCGCACAAGGCGGCCGTGCTGCGCGAATTGCTGGCCGCCGGCTTTTCCACCACGCTGGCCCGCCGCCTGCTCGAGAAGCTGCCGGCGGGCCGCGGCGCCGATGAAGCGCTGCGCTGGATCCGTACCGTGCTGGCGCGGAACATCGCCGCGATCGCCAACGAGGATGCGCTGATCGAGCGCGGCGGCGTGTTCGCGCTGGTCGGGCCGACCGGTGTCGGCAAGACCACCAGCACGGCCAAGCTGGCGGCCCGCTGCGTGATGCGCCATGGTCCTGAAAAGCTGGCGCTGATCACCACCGATGCCTACCGCATCGGCGCGCACGAACAGTTGCGCATTTACGGCAAGATCCTCGGCGTGATGGTACATTCCGTGAAGGATGAGGCCGACTTGCGGATCGCCCTGAAAGAGCTGCGCAACAAGCACACGGTGCTGATCGATACGGTCGGTGTCAGCCAGCGCGACCAGATGGTCACCGAGCAGGTGGCCATGCTGCAGGGTACCGATGTCGACGTGAAGCGGCTGCTGTGCCTGAACGCCACGTCCACCCAGGAAACGCTGACCGAGGTCGTGCGCGCCTACCAGGGCAGCGGCCTGGCCGGCTGCATCGTCACCAAGCTGGACGAGGCCGCCTCGCTGGGCAACGTGCTCGATGTGGTGATCCGCCAGAAGCTGCAACTGTTCTACGTATCGAATGGCCAGCGCGTGCCGGAAGACCTGCACCTGGCCCAGCCGGCCGAGCTCGTCGAGCGCGCGTTCCGCCTGAAGAAGGATGTTTCCGAATTTACGGATGGCGAACTGCCGATGCTGATGGCGGCCACCGGCAACGATGGGATGCGCGAGGTGCACCTTGGCTGACTTCAATTTCGAATTGTCCAGGAATGACTGCGCCGGACATGCAGCATCGAACCACATCGACATGCGCGAGGTGCATCTTGGCTAACTTCAATTTCGATCAGGCGGAAGGACTGCGGCGCATGCTGGCCGGGCCGCCGCGGCCCCGCATCGTCACGTTCCTGTCGGCCACGCCGCAGGATGACAAAGGGGCCATGCTGGTCAACCTGGGCGCCTCGCTGGCCCGTGCCGGCAACGACGTGGTGCTGGTGGACGCCTGCGCCAGCGCGCATGGGGTGGCCTCGCGGCTGGGCGTCGACAATGGCGCCAGCCTGCTCAGCGTGGCGCGCCAGGAATGCGCGCTGAACCAGGTCATCCATGAAGTGCCGCAAGGCTTCAACGTGGTGTCGATGACGCGCGCCGACGCGCGCAACTGCCCGCCGGAAGCGCGCCGGCGGGCCAAGGCGTTCGATGTGCTGGCCGCGCAGGCCGGCATCGTGCTCGTCGATGGCGAGTTCGACGGCGAAGCATTTCCCGTGCCGGTGATGGCCAGCTCGGAAATCGTGGTGCAGGTCTCGAACAGCGCCACCTCGATCACGAATGCCTACATGATGATCAAGCGGCTCAACCACGAGCTGGGCCGGCGGCCGTTCGGCATCGTCGTCACCGGTGCGTCCGAGCGGGAGGCCAGGGTCGTTTACGATAATATGGCACAGGCGGCAAGCCGTTACCTGGCAGTGAATCTGATCTCGATGGGTTCGGTGCCGGCCGATGAATACCTGCACCGCGCGGCGCGCCTGGGCCGTGCCGTGGTGGATGCGTTCCCGCTGGCCGGTGCCTCGGTCGCGTTTCGTCAGCTGGCGGGGCGGTTTGCGCTGGCCGCGCCGTCGCCATCGTCGTCAATGTCGCTGGCAGCGCCATCGGCGTTATCGACGCTGGCGTCGCATCATGCAGGGAGCGGCCACCATATGCAGCACTGAACAAGAATAGAGATTTATGTACACGGTCAAAGGGAAGGTGAACAAGGATTCGCTGCTGACGGAGCACATGCCCCTGGTGAAGCGCCTTGCCCACCATATGAAGGCAAAATTGCCGCCCAGCGTGGAAGTGGATGACCTGGTACAGGCGGGCATGATCGGCCTGCTCGACGCGATCAACCGCTACGAAGAAACGCACGGTGCCCAGTTTGAAACCTATGCGGTGATGCGCATCCGCGGCGCCATGCTCGATGAATTGCGCAGCAGCGACTGGATGCCGCGCACCTTGCGGCAAGACATGCGCAAGATCGAGAACGCCATGTCGGTGCTGCAGCAAAAGCTGGGCCGCCCGCCGGCCGAATCCGAGGTGGCCGCGTCGCTGAAGCTGTCGCTCGAGGCCTACCAGGAAATGCTGGGCGAAGGCGGCGGCCACCAGCTGCTGTATTACGAAGACTTCAAGAACGAGGACGGCAGCGACAGCTTCCTCGACCGCTATGCCCAGGACGACGAAGCCGATCCGCTGCGTTCGCTGATGGACACCGGTTTCCGCCAGGCCGTGATCGATGCGATCGACGCCTTGCCGCCCCGTGAAAAACTGCTGATGGGCCTGTACTACGAAGAAGAGTTGAACCTGAAGGAAATCGGCGCCGTGATGGGCGTCTCCGAATCACGCGTGTCGCAGCTGCATACCCAGGCGGTGTCGCGGCTGCGCGCCACGTTGCGGGAGCAGGCATGGACTGGTCCAGCGTAGCGGGGCTGCTGCTGGCGCTGGCCGGCCTGATCGTGGGCATGGCACTGGAAGGCGGCGATCCGTCGTCGCTGGTGCAGCCCGCCGCGTTCGCCATCGTGGTGGTCGGCACCTTCGGCGCCGTGCTGCTGCAGACCCGGCCCGCCACGCTGCGGCGCGGCATCCTCATGCTGCAGTGGGTGTTCCGGCCGCCGGCCGACAGCCGCATCCTGCTGGCGCGCGATATCCAGGCGTGGAACCAGACCATCCGCCGGGAAGGCCCGCTGGCGCTGGAGCGCCACATGAACGGCGCGCGCAACGTGTTCCTCGCCAAGGGCTTGCGCATGGTGATCGACGGCATCCAGCCCGATAAACTGCGCCAGCTGCTCGATACCGAGATCACCGCGTTCGAGACGGCGGAGCGGCAGGCGGTGCGCATCTGGGAATCGGCCGCCGGCTATGCGCCCACCATCGGTATCCTGGGCGCCGTGCTGGGCCTGATCCACGTGATGGAAAACCTCACCGATCCTTCCCGCCTGGGGCCCGGCATCGCGGTGGCGTTCGTGTCCACGATCTACGGCGTGGGGATGGCGAACCTGTTCTTCTACCCGATCGCCAACAAGCTCAAGAACATCGTCATCGCCCAGGTGCACCAGCAGGAAATCGCCGCCGCCGTGTTCCACGACATCGCCAGCGGCGACTTCTCGCGCATCATGGACGAGCGCATCGCCACGCTGATGCAGGACTACTAGCCAGGAAACCACGATGAGCTTCCAGTACCGCCGCGCGCGCCGGCCATTCGACGAGGAACCGGAAAACCACGAGCGCTGGCTGATCTCGTATTCCGACTTCATCACGCTGCTGTTCGCATTCTTCGTGGTGATGTATGCGATCTCGTCGGTCAACATCGGCAAGTACCGGATATTTTCCGATGCGCTCGGCGACGCGCTGGGCGGGCAGGGCGCCAACGTCAAGCCCAATACCGAAGTGCTGAACCAGCCGATCCCGAATCCGAACCTGAAGAAGCGCCAGGAAATGATGCGGCAGGAGCGCGCATCGATGACCAAGCTGGCGCAGGACCTGCAATCGACGATGGCGCCGCTGGTCAAGGAAGGCAAGGTGCGGGTCACGCAGAACAGCCGCGGCGTGTCGGTGGAAATCAACGCCAGCGTGCTGTTCGATCCGGCCGACGTGAACCTCACGGCCGAATCGCGCGAGGCGCTGACCGCCGTGGCCGCGCTGCTGGTCACCGACCGCCATGCGATCCAGGTCGAAGGCCACACCGACGACCAGCCGGTGCGCAACATCTATCCATCGAACTGGGAACTGTCGTCGATGCGCGCCGCCACCGTGGTGCGGCTGTTCATCGAATCGGGCGTCGCTCCCGAGCGGCTGACGGCGGTCGGGCACGCATCGAACCACCCGGTGGCCGCGAACGACGACCCGGTCGGCCGCGCCCGGAACCGGCGCGTGGCGGTGACGATCCTGTCGGCCGTGCCGGACCCGGAAACCGAAATCCCCACCGATCCGGCGCCGCAGGCAGTACCGCCGGCGCAATGACAAGACGAAAAAACGAGACGAAAAAATAGGGACGGACCCTATTTTTGAAGAAATATTGCCCGGAAAATGGGGTACGTCCCCATTTTTGGCGCAACTTCAGCCGGCCAGGAAGCCGCGCGAAGTGGTGGTGGTGGCGGTGAGCCCGGTCGGGCCGTAGACGTTGCCGGCAGGGTTCTGCGGGCGCAGGGCTTGCAGGGCACCCTGGGTGTGCGACAGTTGCTTGTTGATCAGCATGCCGTTCAGGCGGTTCAATTCCTTGGCTTCGCGGGTATGCGCCAGCACGTCGTTCCACAGCGCCTTGTCGTCCGGCGTACCGTGGGTGCACAGCCACATTTCCATTCCCGCCTCGCGCGCTTCGAAGCCGGCTTCGCCCAGCGCGGCATGGCGCGCGGCGGCCAGGGCACCCATGCGCATCAACACCTCGGACTTGCGGGGCGTCAGCGCGGCGAGCCTGTCGATATCGGCGGCCACCAGCGATTGCTGCTCGTCCTTCAGGATCTGCAGCAGTTCGGTGATCAGCTGCTGCTCTTCGCGCAGCATCGATATCGGGGCGCCGTCATGCATGGGATGACCTCAATAGGTGTCAGCGTTGGCGGGAATGCAGGAGGTCCTTGACCGTGTCCAGCAGCCCGTCCGCCACTTTTTCAGAATTGACCTGGAACTGGCCATCGGCGATGGCCAGCTTGATACGTTCCACTTTCTTCGTGTCGAACACGGCGCTGTTGCTGCTGGTCGCCATGGCCTGGCCCTGGGCCGACAGCTTGACGTTTTCCGAATTCGTTTGCGTGGAAGTGGCGGCTGCCGTTTTCTCGGCGTTGCGGGCATTGCTCGTGGTCGACGCATTGGTCGCCGGCAAACCCGCATTTTTCACTGAATCGTTGATTTTCACAGCATCTTCCTCGTTGTTGGGAGCTTACTTCGCGATTTTTACTCCATGTACGAGTTCCTTAACGGCCACGCCACTGCAAACTTTAGCGGCATGAACCGAATATCTTTTCAGAACGCAACCTCGACCTGGCCGCCCGCCCGGGCGATGCCGCTGACGCTGCGGCCACCCTGCGTGCGCACCTGCACCACCTGGCCTTCCGCCGCATTGGCGATGGCCTTGCCCTCGGCCGTGATGCGGAAGCCGCTGCCCGCGGTGACCAGCCTGACCATCTGTCCATTCAGTACGACCGGCTGGCTGCGCAGCGTATCCAGGCGCAGCGGCGTGCCTGCCGAAATAGAAACATTGCTGCTGCGGCCCACCACCTGCGCCTTGTCGGTCGCGATGCTGGCCGGCAGCGTGGTCAGGTCGCCCTGCATCGTCACCAGTTGCGTTTCCGTGATGGCCTGGCCCTGCGGCAGCGGCGTGGCCGCGGCGATGTAGTTGCCCAGCACAGACACGTTCGCCTGAATATACACCGTCCACCGGGACGGAGCCGCACAGCGGACGCCCACCGTGGTCTTGCCCCATGCCTTACTGCCGGGCATCAGGAAGGCTTCCGGAGCGGGGCAGTCGGCCAGCGTCATGCGCGTATCGATATTGCCGACCGTGACCGTGACCTTGCCCGGCAGGCCGGCGCTCTGCACCTGCAGGAAGGCGTCGACGGTGCGGCGCAGCGCGGCCGGGTCCATCGCCGTGGCCGCCTGCGCGGAGGCGGCGGCCAGGAGAAGTGCGGCAAGGGCGTAGATGGGCGGTTTCATGATGGGCATGTACTGTGAATGCCGCCATCTTACGCGCGCGCGCCGCGGCGAAAGCGGCGAACAGCGCGGCAAAGTCCGTGCTTATCGCCCGATCATTTGCCGTGGAGCATCCGTAAGATGGCACCTGTCACCGATGGAAGGATGCCGTCATGCTGGGAAAACTCGACAATCACCTGCGCTTCAACGAACTGGCCCTGAGCCTGCGCTCGACGCGCCAGAGCGTGCTGGCATCGAACATCGCCAATGCCGATACGCCGAACTACAAGGCGCGCGACATCGACTTCACCAGCGCGCTGCAGAATGCGCTGGCCAATACTGCGCAGACGGGCACGCTGAACACCACCAAACCGCGCCATTTCCCCACCCCTGCGCCGGACGGCAGCACGCTGGCCGACGGCATGCCGCTGCTGTACCGGGGCGTGGTGCAGGGCGCCGTCGACGGAAATACGGTCGACATGGACGTCGAACGCAACCAGTTCGCCGACAACGCGCTGCGCTATGAAGCGGGGGTTACCTTCATCAACAGCCAGATCAAGGGCCTGATGACGGCCATCCAGGGCCAGTAAAGCGGGCCAACGAGGAGAAACGCCATGTCACTGTTCAGCATATTCAATGTTTCCGGTTCGGCCATGAGCGCGCAGTCGCAGCGCCTGAACGTGGTCGCCAGCAACCTGGCCAACGCCGACAGCGCCACCAGCGCGACCGGCGAGGCCTACCGCGCCAAGCAGGTGGTGTTCGAAGCCACCCCGTCGGCCAACAACGCCTCCACCGGCGTCAAGGTGCAGCAGGTGATCGAAGACCCGTCGCCGATGAAGCAGGTGTACGACCCGAAAAGCCCGCTGGCCGACGACAACGGCTACGTGACGATGCCGAACGTGAACGTGGTCGACGAGATGGTCAACATGCTGTCGGCATCGCGCTCGTACCAGAACAACGTCGAAACGATGAACGCGGCGAAAAGCATGCTGCTGAAAACCCTGACCATCGGTCAATAACCGGAAAGATCACCATGGCCGTCATTGCCACCCCCACTTCCACCAGTGCCGTGTCGCAGTCCCTGATGGACTCGATGAACACGAAGGCCAGCACCGGCAACGAGATCTCGGCCGAGCAGGACAAGTTCATGACGCTGCTGATCACGCAGCTGAAGAACCAGGATCCGCTCAACCCGCTCGACAACGCCCAGGTCACCAGCCAGCTGGCCCAGCTGAACACGGTCACCGGCATCAACAAGCTGAACGACACGCTGGAAACGCTGAAGACCGACCTGGCCGCCTCGCAGTCGGCGCAGGCGGTCAACATGATCAACCACGGCGTGCTTGCCCCCGGCAAGTCCATGCAGGTGGCGGAAGGCAAGGGCATCTTCGGTATCGAGCTGGGCTCGTATGCCGACACGGTGCAGCTCGACATCAAGAACAGCAGCGGCAAGGTGGTGCATTCGCTGAAGATGAACAACGTCGAGGCCGGCGTGCTGCCGCTGGCATGGGACGGCAAGCTGGAAGACGGCACCACGGCACCCGATGGCACCTACACGCTGGCGCTGACCGCGACCACCAGCGACAAGGCGCTGACCGATGCGCAGGCGCTTGCATTCGGCACCGTGGCCAGTGTGTCGACGGGACCAGGCGGCGCCAAGCTGAACGTTCCGGGCATGGGGCAGCTGACCATGGACGACATCAAGCAGGTGCTCTGAGCAACACCCGAACCTGGCAACACCCGAGCGCAGTACCGATAACACCGATACACAGATTTCCATTCAGAGGACACCATGTTCCAGCAAGGTCTCAGCGGCCTGAACGCCGCCTCCACGCAGCTCGACGTCATCGGCAACAACGTCGCCAATGCCAGCACGGTCGGCTTCAAAAGCACCGAAGCGCAGTTCGCGGACATGTACGCGAATTCGCTGAACGGCATTTCCGGCCGCAATCCCGGCATCGGCGTGACGGTTGCCCGCCTCGCGCAGCAATTCTCGCAAGGTAATATCGAGACCACCAACAACCCGATGGACATGTCGATCAACGGCGCCGGCTTCTTCCGCACCGTGCAGGATGGCGCGATCCAGTACACCCGCAACGGCCAGTTCCTGCTCGATAACACGGGCACCATCGTGAATGCGCAGGGCGCCGCGCTGACCGGCTACCTGGCCAACGTGGATGGCATCATCCTGCAGGGCGCGCCGGTACCGCTGCAGATCGACGCGGCCGACCTGGCCCCGGTGCAGACCACCGAGGCCAACTTCCAGATCAACCTGTCGTCGAACTCCACCACGCCGACCGTGCAGCCGTTCGACGCCAGCGATCCGCGCACGTACAACAAGCAGACCGTGATCCCCGTCTACGATTCGCTGGGCAACGAGCACACGATGGGCATGTACTACGTGCGCACCGGCGGCAGCACCTGGGACGTCTACGTGGCCAACGATGGCGTTCAGATCAATTCGCAGGAAGTGATGCGCGCCGCCGTGACCACCCAGGCCGTCGTCGATGCCCGGGCCGCCTATGCGACGGCAGTGACCGGTGGCGACCCCGCCGCCATCACCGCGGCGCGGGTAGCCTACGCCGACGCCGTCGGTACCACCGTCACGGCCCTTGCCACCGCGGCGGGCGCCAACGAGGCCGTGCTGGCCCAGATCGCCGCGCTGTACGCGCCGGCCACCAGTGTCGGCAACGTGGCCAGCAACACGCCGGACACCATCGATGCCGCGTTCGGCGCCGCCGTCAACGTGCCGGCCACCAGGGCAGGCACGCTGATCTTCACGAAGAACGGCCTGATCGACTCGGCCGCGATGCAGGCCGCCGGTTCCACGCTGCCGTTCAACATCGTGCTGCCGGTGTTCCCGGACAACGGCTCGTTCCTGGAAATCCCCATCGCCGTCACCTTCGACGGCAGCACGCAATACGGCACCGCGACCAGCGAAAAGAACTCCACCCAGGATGGCTATTCGTCGGGCAGCCTGCAGCGCTTCGCGGCCGACGAGAACGGCATCATCATGGGCCAGTACAGCAACGGCAAGTCGCGCGCGCTGGGGCAGGTGGTGCTGGCCGATTTCGCCAGCGTCGACAACCTCGTCCCGCTGGGTAACAACGCCTGGTCCGAGAGCGCCGGCTCCGGCGTGCCGCAGCTCGGCGTGCCGAATGCCGGCGGCATGGGGCAGCTGCGCGCCTCGTCGGTGGAATCGTCGAACGTGGACCTGACCGAGCAGCTGGTGGACATGATCACTGCCCAGCGCGTGTACCAGGCCAATGCGCAGACCATCAAGACCGAGGATTCGGTGTTGCAGACGCTGATCAACCTGCGCTGATAGGGAGACAGGGCTGGGCCGTCACTAATGCCGTCTAGATTAGCAAACCCCAAATGCAAATTCCGGGGTCAGAGAGGAATACTGGCTTGCAGGCCAGTATCGCTACGTCGGCAAGGAGCGATGCTCCTTGAAACCCCGACTACGCCCCGCCGGGGTGAAGCAGGGGTTTCGCGAAGCATGCTTCGCGCCTGCGTAACGGTCCTGGCATGCATGCCAGGACTCCTTCCTGACCCCAGCCCTTCGCTGTTGGGGTGAATGCATGCGCTTTCAATGTGTCGGCTAGTCCTTAACTTCACGACATCAGGGCCCGTCCTTCATTTTTCGCAGTTCAAGCAAGAGGAACCATCATGGACCGCCTGATCTACACCGCAATGACCGGCGCCAGGCACATCCTGGACCAGCAGGCCACCACGTCGAACAACCTGGCCAACGCCACCACGGTGGGCTTTCGCGCCCAGATCGACGCCTTCCGCGCCGTGCCCGTGGTGTCCGAAGGCATGCCGACCCGGGCCTTCGTGGTCGACAACACGGTGGGCGCGGACTTCCGCCCGGGGCCGCTGGAAACCACCGGCCGGCCGATGGACGTGGCGATCCGCGGCGAAGGCTGGTTCGCGGTGCAGTCGCCCGACGGCTCCGAAGCGTACACCCGCAATGGCAGCTTCAAGGTCAGTGAAAACGGCCTGCTGCAAACTTCCGGCGGCCTGACGCTGCAGAGCGAGGGCGGCGGTCCGATCGCGGTGCCGCCGAACACGGAAATCTCGATCTCCGCCGATGGCACCGTCAGCGGCATCGATGCCAGCCAGGTGCAGGCCGGGCCCACCAACATCATCGGCCGGCTGAAGCTGGTCAATCCCGACGTGGCCGGCCTGGTGCGCGGCGACGATGGCCTGTTCCGCCAGCAGTCCGGCGAACCTGCCGCCGCCGACCCGGCGGTGCGCGTGGCCGATGGCTGCCTGGAGCTGAGCAACGTGAACCCGGTCGATGCGATGGTCAACATGATCACGCTGGCCCGGTCGTTCGAGACGCAAATGAGCCTCCTGAAGAACGCCGAGAATAACGCCGCGAAAGCCGCCCAGATCCTGGCTTTGAACTGATCCCCGCCGTCGCATAATGCTTTCGTGGATGAAAGCCCCGCGGGGCAGGGAGAAAGCACATGATACGTTCGCTCTGGATTGCCAAGACCGGCATGGAAGCGCAACAGACGCAGATGGATACGGTGGCGAACAACCTCGCCAACGTCAGCACCAACGGCTTCAAGAAATCGCGCGCGGTCTTTGAAGACTTGCTGTACCAGAA
Organism: Pseudoduganella sp. SL102; assembly: GCF_027856995.1. Classification (NCBI taxonomy): domain Bacteria; kingdom Pseudomonadati; phylum Pseudomonadota; class Betaproteobacteria; order Burkholderiales; family Oxalobacteraceae; genus Pseudoduganella; species Pseudoduganella sp. SL102. Next base: position 6,265,178 of record NZ_CP115554.1, on the reverse strand, counting down.
CGTGCGCCAGCCCGGCGCCAGTTCGTCGCAGCAAACCCAGCTGCCCTCCGGCCTGCAACAGGGTACCGGTGTGCGCCCCGTGGCGATCGAGCGCATCCATACGCAGGGCAATCCCCAGGCCACCGGCAACGACAAGGACCTGATGATCAACGGGAACGGCTTCTTCACCGTGCTGCTGCCCGACGGGACCACCGGCTACACGCGCGACGGTTCGTTCCAGCGCGATTCCAACGGCCAGATGGTCACTTCCAGTGGCTACGCGCTGCAGCCGCCCATCACGATCCCCATCGACGCCGATGAAATCAACGTGGCCAAGGATGGCACGGTGACCGTGCAGCTGCCCGGCCAGGCCGCCGCCCAGCAGATCGGCAACCTGCAGCTGGCATCGTTCATCAACCCCACGGGGCTGGAATCGATCGGCGAGAACCTGTACCTGGAAACCGGCGCCTCCGGCGCGCCGCAAGCCAACGCGCCGGGCACCAACGGCATCGGACAGATCCTGCAGGGCTACGTGGAAGTGTCGAACGTCAACGTGGTCGAGGAAATGGTCAACATGATCCAGACGCAGCGCGCGTACGAGATCAACTCGAAGGCCATCACCACCTCCGACCAGATGCTGCAGCGCCTGTCGCAACTCTAAGCCGGCCCCGGGCCGGCTTCGGTCCAGCTTTAGTGCAGTTTTTGTTCAGCGCCGTTCAGCGCAAGTTCAGCCCTGGTTCAGTTCCAGTGCAGCTCGAGGGATCCATCATGAAGTGCTCCGTCTCCGCCATCGTCATTGCCGCCGTTGCCACCCTGCTGGCGGGCTGCGCCAGCGAACCGACCTCGATCGTGGCCGGTCCCACCTCCGCGCGGCCGATCCCGACCCCGCCGGTGACCCTGCCGGCCAATGGCGCGATCTACCAGGCGCAGACCTTCCGGCCCGTGTTCGAAGACCGCCGCGGCCGCATGGTGGGCGACATCATCAACGTCATCATCACCGAGCGCACCACCGCCAACAAGAACGGCACCAGCTCGGCGACCCGCACCGGCGGCGTGGGCATCGGCATTCCGGGCCCGCTGCAGGGCCGGCTCGGCGCGCGCGTCGCCACCGAGACGGACAACAACTACGCCGACTCGGCCGCGCAATCGGCCAGCAATGCGTTTACCGGCACGCTGGGCGTGACGGTGGTCGAGGTGCTGCCGAACGGGAACCTGGTGGTGGCCGGCGAGAAGCAGGTCGCGATGGACAAGGGTACCGAGTTCATCCGCATTTCCGGCACCGTGAACCCGGACACCATCGGCGCCGGCAATTCGGTGTCGTCCACGGCGATCGCCGATGCGCGTGTCGAGTACCGCACCAACACCCACCTGGACCGCGCCGAGCTGACATCGATGGCGTCGCGGTTCTTCTTGAGCCTGCTGCCGTTCTGACATGACCGACTGATATGAAAAACCTGATCACATCGCTGGTGCTTGGCTTGTCCCTTCTGGCCCCGGGCGTCCAGGCCGAGCGCCTGAAAGACCTGGCCAGCGTGGCCGGCGTCCGGGAAAACCAGCTGATGGGCTACGGCCTCGTCGTCGGCCTCGATGGCAGCGGCGACCAGACCACGCAAACCCCGTTCACGGTGCAGAGCGTGGCATCGATGCTGCAGCAACTGGGCGTGACGCTGCCGTCCGGCTCGCAGCTGCAGCTGCGCAACGTGGCCGCCGTGATGGTGACGACCTCGCTGCCGGCCTTCGCGCAGCCGGGCCAGCAGCTCGACGTGACCGTTTCGTCGCTGGGCAATGCGCGCAGCCTGCGCGGCGGCACCTTGCTGATGACGCCGCTGAAAGGCGCCGATGGCCAGGTGTACGGCATGGCACAGGGCAACCTGGTGGTGGGCGGCGTGGGCGCCCAGGCGCCGGGCGGCGGTGCCGCGACCGTCGTCAACCACCTGTCGGTGGGGCGCATCAGCAATGGCGCCACCGTCGAGCGTGCCGTGCCGACGGCGCTGGGCGAAGGCGGGCAGATCCGCCTGGAACTGAAGAATGCCGATTTCGCCACCACCAGCCGCGTCGTCACCGCCATCAACAACCGCTTCGGCGCCGGCGTGGCATATGCGCTGGATGGCCGGGTGATCCGCGTGACGTCGCCGGCCGCCTCCGACCAGCGCGTGGCCTTCATCGGCCAGCTGGAAGAGCTGGATGTACAGCCGGCCACGCTGGCGGCCAAGGTGATCATGAATGCCCGCACCGGTTCGGTGGTGATGAACCAGGCGGTCACGCTGCAGGCTTGCGCCATCTCGCACGGCAACCTGCAGGTGTCGGTATCGCCCGATACGCAGGTGAGCCAGCCGGGGCCGCTGTCCGGCGGGCAGACCGCCGTCACGCAGCCGGGTGCCGTCGACATCCAGCAGGCGCCGGGCAAGGTGCTGCAGCTGCAGGCCGGCGCCCAGCTGGCCGACGTGGTGAAGGCGCTGAACGCGATCGGCGCTTCGCCCCAGGACCTGCTGGCGATCCTGCAGGCCATGAAGGCATCCGGCGCGCTGCGCGCCGAACTTGAGATCATCTGACCGGAGGCCCCATGATTCGCCAGACCAGCACGCCGGCCGACCTGTCCGCTACCGACCTTTCGTCCAAATTTGCGCTCGACTCAAAGGGCCTGTCGGAACTGCGCCAGGGCGCGAAAGCGGGCTCGCCCGAGGCATTGAAAGGGGCGGCCACGCAGTTCGAAGCCATGTTCGTCAACATGATGTTGAAGAGCATGCGCGACGCCACGCCGCAGGAAGGCTTGCTGGACAACTCGCAGTCCAAGATGTTCACCACCATGCTGGACCAGCAGACCAGCCAGAATATCGCCAAGAAGGGTGTCGGGCTGGCCGACGTGCTGATGCGGCAATTGTCGAAGACCGCCGGCTTGAGCGGCATGGAAAATGCTGGCGATTCCGCCATTCCCGAAGGGGGCTTCACGAAATCGATGCTGGACGCGGCGAAACTGCAGCGCTCGATCGATGCGGCCGGCGGGAATAAACTGGATACGGCGACCACTTCCGTGGCGCCCAGCAAGTCCCGTCATGCGCATGTACGCGCCTTTGCCGACAAGCTGGCCGGCCATGCCGAGGAAGCCAGCCGCGCCACCGGCATCCCGGCCAAGTTCATGCTGGGCCAGGCCGCCCTGGAGAGCGGCTGGGGCAAGCGGGAGATCAAGGGAGCCAACGGTGCCAGCAGCCACAACCTGTTCGGCATCAAGGCCGGCAGCGACTGGAAGGGCAAGACGGTGGACGTGGCCACCACCGAGTACGTCAACGGCCGGGCGCAGCGCAAGATCGAGCGCTTCCGCGCCTACGACAGCTATGCCGACAGCTTCAAGGATTATGCAAGGCTCATCACGGACAACCCGCGCTATGAAAAAGTGCTGGCCAGCGCCGGCGATGCGGCCGCGTTCGCCCGCAACCTGCAAAAGGCCGGTTATGCGACCGACCCCAATTACGCGACGAAACTGGCCGCCGTCATCAACAAGACCCTGGTGTGAGCGCCCGCGTAATGCATGGGCGTAATGCATGGGCTTGATGTACGAATCCTGCACGTTAGCTTTGCGGCAACTCAAGTTCCGCCGGCTTTTGTCGTAAACTGGGCATAACTGGAAAGAGTCACAGCATGAGCAATCTACTCAGCATCGGCAGGACCGGCTTGCTGGCGGCGCAGACCGGCATCGCCACCACCGGCCACAACATCACCAACTCGAGCGTCCCGGGCTATTCGCGCCAGGGCATCGTGCAGTCGACGCTGCCGCCGCTGAACCAGGGTGTGGGGTATGTTGGCCAGGGTACGCAGGTTGCGCAGATCAAGCGTTACTACGACGATTTCCTGAACAAGCAGGTAATGAACGCGCAGGCGACACAGGGCTCGGTCGACGCGTACCTGACCCAGATGACCCAGATCGACAACATGCTGTCCGACGCGTCGATCGGGCTGTCGCCGGCGTTGCAGGATTTTTTCCGCGGCGTCCAGACGGCCAATTCCAATCCTTCCCTGCAATCGTCGCGCACGTCGATGCTGTCTTCGGCTGAGACACTGGCGGCGCGCTTCCATGAAGTGTCCGGCCGGCTGCAGGAGTTGCAGGAGGGCGTCAATACCGACATCACGAACACGGTCAACGGCATCAATTCGTACGCCGCGCAGATCGCCAACCTGAACAACCAGATCGCCACGCTGACGACCGATCCGCTGAACCCGCCGAACGACTTGCTGGACCAGCGCGACCAGCTGGTGCGCGAACTGAACCAGCAGGTCAAGGTCACCGTGCTGCCATCGGACAACAACATGCTGAACATCACGTTCGGCTCCGGCCAGCCGCTGGTGGTGGGCACCAGCCACCTGGAAATGCGTGCCGTGCTGTCGCCGACCGATCCCGGCCGGCTCGTGGTGTCCTACCCGTCGACCGGCCGCAGCACGATCATCGGCGACGACACTTTTGCCGGCGGGGCGCTGGGCGGCTTGATGGACTTCCGCCGCGAGTCGCTGGACCGCGTGCAGAACCAGATCGGCCAGGTGGCCGCCGGCCTGACGCAGGCGTTCAATGAACAGCACCGGCTGGGCCAGGACCTGAACGGCGACCTGGGCGGCGACTTCTTCACGCCCCTGAAGGGCTATGTCGGCTACGATGCGGGCAACTCGCCGCTGAGCACGCTGGAAGTGGATGCGACGATCACCGATGCCAGGGCGCTGACCGGCCTCGACTACGAGCTCAACTTCGACGGCGATCCGCCCGCCTACTCGATCACGCGCTCCGATGGCCAGGTGTTCACCGACCTGTCCGTGCCCATCGATGGCGTGACGTACACGCTGACGGGCGACCCGCAGGCGGGCGACCGGGTGCAGGTGCGCCCCACGTACACGGCCGCCGCCAACTTCGACGTGGCGATCACCGACTACCGCAAGATCGCGCTGGCGGCACCGGTGACCACGTCCGTGCCGACCACCAACTCCGGCAACGGCACCATCAGCCCCGGCGTGGTCAACGAAGACTATATCGGCAACCAGCTGGCGGCACCGGTAACGCTGACGTTCACGGGCGGCGAGATCACCGGCTTCCCGGATGGCAGCACGGTGCCCTATGAAGAGGGCACCACCCTCAGCTTCGGCGGCATCTCGTTTTCCATTTCCGGCACGCCGGCCGAGGGCGACACCTTCATCGTCGGGCCGAACACGAGCGGTGTCGGCGATGCCCGCAACGGCGTGCTGCTGGCCGGCCTGCAGACGTCGAACATCCTGAACAATGGCACGTCGACGTTCCAGGGGGCGTATGCCGCCACCGTCAATTTCGTCGGCAACAAGACGCGTGAACTGCAGGTGGGCAGCGCCGCCGCCGACACCACCGTCGACCAGGCGATCGCGGCGCAGCAGAGCGTATCCGGGGTCAACCTGGACGAGGAAGCGGCCAACCTGCTGCGCTACCAGCAGGCTTACCAGGCCGCCGGCAAGGTCATGCAGGTGGCCGGCACGTTGTTCGACACCCTGCTGTCGATCGGACAGTAATTTCGAGGTTGATCATGGCTATCCGTATCAGTACCCAGACGATGTATGACCGCAACGTATCGCAATTGGCGAACTTGCAGGGCAATATGCTGCGCACGCAGATGCAGCTGTCCACCGACCGCCGCGTGCTGACGCCGGCGGACGATCCGGTGGCATCGGCGCGCGCGCTGGAAGTGACCCAGGCGCAGCAGCTCAACGACCAATATGAACTGAACCGGCAGAACGCCAACGCTTCGCTGACGCAGGTCGACACGGCGATGCAGACGGTGAGCGATATCCTGGAAGGGGCACTGGCTGAAGTCGTGCGCGCCGGTAATCCTGGTCAGGGCCAGTCGGACCGCGACGCGATCGCCACGGCACTGGAAGGGCAGCTGAACGACCTGCTGGGCCAGGCCAACACGGCGGACGGCACCGGCGGCTACCTGTTCTCCGGCTTCAAGACGAATACGCAGCCCTTCGCATTGACGTCCACCGGCGCCACGTATTTCGGCGACCAGGGCCAGCGCGAGCTGCAAGTAGGCTCGGGCCGGCAAATGGCGATCAGCGCCTCCGGCAGCCAGATCTTCGAGCAGAACATCACGGGCAACGGCACCTTCCTGACCCAGGCCGACCCGGGTAACGCGGCGCGCGGCGGCACCGGCATCATCTCGCCGGGCAGCGTGATTGACGCCAGCGCGCTGACCGGTGCCAACTACTCGATCAATTTCACCAAGGATGCCACGACCGGGCTGGTGCAGTACTCCGTCACCAATACCACGGACGGCACCGAAGCCGTGCCGGCCACCGACTTCAAGGCGGGCGAGCCGATCACGTTCGACGGCATCACCTTCGATATCGCCGGCGCGCCGGCCGATGGCGACATCTTCACCGTCGAGCCCAGCGAGAACCAGTCCGTCTTCACAACGATCCGCGACGTGATCACGGCCCTGCGCAATGCCGGCACGGGCCCGACCGCCGGAGCCCAGCTGACGAACGCGCTGAGCACGGCCAACCAGAACCTGCAGAACGCGCAGGACAATGTGCTGTCCGTGCTCGCATCGGTCGGCGCCCGCCAGAACGAACTGGACTCGCTGGACAACTCCGGCTCGGCCATGGACATCCAGTACATCGACCAGATCACCAACCTGGTCGGCCTGACCGCACGCGGCCAGATCGAAGCCGTCTCGCTGTTCCAGCAGCAAACCACCAGCCTGACCGCCGCCCAGCAAACCTTCCGCGCCGCCACGCAGCTGTCGTTGTTCAACTACATCTGACCGCCAAAAACCGGGGACAGGCTCCGATTGTTTTCGAAACCGGGGACAGGCTCCGATTATTTTCCGAAACCGGTGACGAAACCGGTGACAGGCTCCGATTATGTTTGAAAGGTTTCCTTAATCGGAGCCTGTCACCGGTTTTTTTTCTTTCTTCGGGCGGCCCGGCCGTCCGGCCGTGTGCTCAAGAGGCAGTTCGTCCTGCAAGCCGCTACGAATTTGCGTGAGTTCTGCTTCCGTGAGATCTGTTGCGAACAGCTTTCGATAGCTTTCCTTGCGTTGCCCTTCGCTGGTGCCCAGTCGTCCATACAGCTCATGCGGGCTCAGGAGTGAGTGGGTGTCGCCGAGCCCGGCATTTTCCCGATAACTCGACCATCGATACTGGTCTTGCCGGACCACCAGGCCGGCACGGACTGGATTGAGTTCGATGTACCGCTGGCATATGAACAGATACCGTTCCGTCGGCACCAGGCACGACCAGTAGCGGCCCTCCCATGTGGAGCCGCTTTTCCCCAGGCGTTTGTTGAGATACGAGCTGTACTGCTGGCTCAGCTTGCACATCAGCCTCGACGGTCCGGACACGTCGTCGAACGAAGTCAGGATGTGCACGTGATTGGTCATCAATACATAGGCATGGATTGCACAGCCGGCGGTAGTTGCGTGCACGCGCATTTTGTCCAGGTACACCAGATAGTCGGAGAAGCTGTGGAAGCATGGCTGCCGGTTATGGCCGCGTTGAACGATATGAAGCGGAACTCCGGGCAAAACGAGTCGGGCGCGACGGGGCATGGTCACCTCCAATGGATGGGATCGCCAATGGTGATGGCCAGGAGCGGCGGTGCCCCTGTGCCATCGCAAACGCGGCCGTTTCGAGGGGGCAGCGGCAACGAAAATCGCACCCGAAATCGTTCAAGAAGCGGAGCCTGAGAAATCGGAGCCTGTCACGGGTTTTGGAATCGAAACCGGATCGAAACCCGAGCCTGTCACCGGTTTCGATCGAAATTGGAGCCTGTCACCGGTTTTGAAATCGAAAGCAATCGAAATCGGAGCCTGTCGAAATCGGAGCCTGTCACCGGTTTGTGGCGGTCACCGGTTTTGCGGCGGCGGGCGGGCGGGGAACTGGCCCTGGCCCTGCAGTGCGCGCGGGATCATCTGGGCTTTTTCGGCGCCCTGGCCCAGCAGGTTGACCAGCGGGCTGGCGAGGTAGGGCAGGGCGATCATCAGCACGATGAAGCCGACGCCCAAGGTGATCGGGAAGCCGATGCCGAACAGGTTCAGCTGGGGCGCCGCGCGGGTCAGCACGCCGAGGGCGACGTTGGCGATCAGCAGCGCGGCGACGATGGGCAGCGACAGCTGTACGCCGGCGGAGAAGATCTTCGCGCCCCACAGCGCCAGGTCCCAGAAACCGCCGCCGTGGAACATGCGGCCGGAGATGGGCAGGGTGAAGAAGCTCTCGGCCAGCGCTTCGAGCAGCCACAGGTGCACGTTCGCGACCAGGAGCGTCAGCGTGGCGATCCATGTGAGGAACTGGGAAATGGCCGACGACCGGCCCTGCGACATGGGGTCGAAGAAGCTGGCGAAGCCCAGGCCCATCGTCAGGCTGCTGATCTCGCCGGCCATCTCCACGGCGGCAAACACGAGCCGCATCGCAAAGCCCATCATGACGCCGGTAATCAATTCCTTCGCAAGGATCAGCATGCCTTCCCACGACGCGGGGTCGGTGGCCGGCACGGCCGGCACCAGCGGTGCAATGGCGATCGCCACCACGACACCGAAGCCGAGCCGGGTGCTGCGCGGCACGCGCGCGTTGCCGAACACGGGGGACGCGGCGATCAGGCCGAGCACCCGCGTCAGCGGCCAGATGAAGCCGGCGATCCAGGTGTTGATCTCGGCAAGCGTCAGGGCCAGCATGAGGATGGATGCAAGAGCGGAAAACGCGTCAGCTGACCATGCCGGGAATGCCGCCCAGGATCTCGCGCATGTAGTCGGTCATCACGCTGATCATCCACGGCCCGGCCACCACCAGCGCGACGAACACGCCGACCAGTTTCGGGATGAACGACAGCGTCGATTCGTTGATCTGCGTGGCGGCCTGGAAGATCGACACGATCAGGCCGATGCCGAGGGCGACCAGCAGCAGCGGCGCGGCGACCATCAGCGTGATCTCCATCGCGTGGCGGCCCATCGTCATCACGGTTTCCGGGGTCATGATTGGCTATCCTGTAAAAGCGCTAATAAAAACTCTGGGACAGTGAACCCAGCAGCAACTGCCAGCCATCGACCAGCACGAACAGCATCAGCTTGAACGGCAGCGAGATCACCGCCGGCGACATCATCATCATCCCCATCGACATCAGCACCGAAGCCACCACCATGTCGATGATGAGGAAGGGAATGAAGATCGCGAAGCCGATCTGGAAGGCCGTCTTCAGCTCGCTGGTGATGAAGGCCGGCACGAGGATGCGCATCGGCACGTCCTCCGGCCCCTGCAGCGCCGGGCTGCGCGAGATCTTCACGAACAGCGCCAGGTCGGCCTGGCGGGTCTGCTTGAGCATGAAGGTTTTCAAGGGCGCCGCGCCGCGCTCGATGGCCTGCTGCATGGTGATCTGGTTGGCCTGCAGCGGCTGGTATGCCTCGGTATAGATGCGGTCGAACGTGGGGCCCATCACGAAGAACGTCAGGAACAGCGCCAGCCCGACCATCACCTGGTTCGGCGGCGCCGTTTGCGTGCCCATCGCCTGGCGCAGCAGCGACAGCACGATCACGATCCGCGTAAAGCCCGTCATCATCAGCAGCACGGCCGGCAGGAACGTCAGCGCCGTCATCAGGATCAGCGTCTGCAGCGTCAGCCCGTACTGGGTGCCGCCGCCGGCCGCCGGCGTGCTGGTGAAGGCGGGGATCGTGGGTTCGGCGACCGCCAGCAAAGGAAGGAAGAGTGGCAGCGCCAGGGCCGCCTGGCGCAGCGCGCGAACGCGCCGATGGAGCGGCTTACTTGCCATTGCGCTTTTCAATCGTTTGCTTGAACCATTCCGAGAAATTGGTCGCCGGCAGCGCCTGCTGGCGCGCCAGGTCGGCCTGGCCGCCGGCATTGCCTTCCTGCCGCGGCATCGTGGCCAGCGCATTCATGCGCCCCGGCGAAGCGCCGACGACGATCCACTGGTCGCCGACCTCGACGACGAGAATCCGCTCGCGTGCGCCGACCGACAGCGCGCCGACCAGTTTCACCGTGCTGCCGCCCGTGACATTGCGCGGCCCGAAGCGCTTCAGCGCCCAGGCCAGCCCGACCAGGATGGCCAGCACGAACGCCAGCGCGACGACCGTCTGCAGCAGGCTGCCCGCCGCGGACGGCGGCGTGGGCAGGGGTTCCGGCGGCGCGGTGCGGGCACCGGCCAGCGCGGCCTGCTGTTCCGGTGTGGCCACGGGTGGCGCCACCGGGCCCGGCGCCGGCGCCTGCTCGGGCGACACGACGGTGGCCGGCTCGCCCGCCTTCACGGGAGCAACGGTGCGGTCGGTGGGATTGGTGATGACGGGCGCAGAGGTGGACGCAGGAGCGGGCGCCGTGGCCGGCGCCTGGGCGGACGCGATGCCGCCGGCCAGGACACCGCCGGCCAGCAGCGCGGAAAGCAGGGTACGCTTCATTTATTCAGTTTTCGGATGCGTTCGGAAGGCGTGATGATGTCGGTCAGGCGGATGCCGAACTTGTCGTTCACCACCACCACCTCGCCTTGCGCGATCAGGCAGCCGTTGACCAGCACGTCCATTGGTTCGCCCGCCAGGCCGTCCAGCTCGACCACCGAACCCTGCGCCAGTTGCAGCAGGTTCTTGATGGCGATCTTCGTGCGGCCCAGTTCCACCGTCAGCTGGACGGGGATGTCGAGGATGAAGTCGATGTCGTTGTGGGTTTCCGTGCGCGTCGCCGTCTTGGAAAAGTCCTTGAACACGGCGGCGGTGGCCGCTTCCTTCTGCAGCGCTTCCGCTTCCGCCTTGGCCTGTTCGGCAATCGCCGCGCCCCAATCGTCGTCGAGGCTTTGATCGTCCTGGTTGTCCGCCATGATGTTCTCCTAAAACTCCGGGCTGGTGGTACCAGCCAACTTCACATCGGCCGTGGATGCCGGAGGCGCCCACTGGCTCGTTTGCCCGCTTGTTTGCTCAAGCCCCTGCACAATCACTTGCTTAAATTGTCGCTGTTGGCCAGCAGCCTCTCCACTTTCAGCGCGTATTGTCCATTCAGTACGCCATAGGTGCAATCGAGCACCGGCACGCCATCCACCGTGGCCTCGATCGTTTCCGGAATGTTCAGCGGAATCACGTCGCCCACGCGCATGTTGAGGATCTCGTCGAAGCTCACCTTGGCGGTGCCGAGCCGCGCCACCAGTTCCACTTCGGCGATCTGGATCTGCTGCGTCATCAGGCGGATCCAGCGCTTGTCCACTTCCAGCGCCTCGCCCTGCAGCGACGAGGTCAGCGCATCGCGGATGGGCTCGATCATCGAATACGGCATGCAGAAGTGGATCTGGCCCGACACCGAGCCCAGTTCGACCGTGAAGGTCGAGGCCACCACCACCTCGTTCGGCGTGGCGATGTTGGCGAACTGGGTGTTCATCTCCGAGCGGATGTACTCGAACTCGACCGGGAACACCGGTTCCCATGACTTGGTGTAGGCCTCGAACACGATATCGAGGATGCGCAGGATGATGCGCTGCTCGGTGGCGGTGAAATCGCGGCCTTCCACGCGGGTGTGGAAGCGGCCGTCGCCGCCGAACAGGTTATCGACCAGCAGGAATACCAGGCCCGGGTCGAACACCATCAGCGCCGTGCCGCGCAGCGGCTTCATGTGCACCAGGTTCAGGTTGGTCGGCACCACCAGATTGCGAATGAACTCGCTGTATTTCGACACCCGCACCGAGCCCACCGACACTTCCGCGCTGCGGCGCAGGAAGTTGAACAGGCCGACGCGCAACAGGCGCGCAAAGCGCTCGTTGATGATCTCGAGCGTCGGCATGCGGCCGCGCACGATGCGTTCCTGGGTCGCCAGGTTGTAGGTGCGGACACCCGCGACTTCTTCCGGCGCCGCAACGTCGTCCTGGTCGCCGTTGACGCCCTTCAGCAGGGCATCGACTTCTTCCTGGGAGAGAAAATTATCCGCCATGACTCTTCTGGATGCTGGTTGGACGCTGGTGTTGTCGGATAGCGATGCTGGATAGCTATTGAATAATGAACGAGGTAAACAGTACTTCCGCGACTTCCTGCTCGTCGCCGTGCTCCTGGAATGGCTCGTTGACCTGCTCCAGGATTTCCTTGGCCAGCTGGGTCTTGCCTTCCGGCGTATTGATTTCCGACGCCTTCTTCGACGACAGCAGCAACAGGATGCGGCTGCGCACCTTGGGCATGTTGTTCTTGATGACGTCGGACTGCTCGGCGTCCGGCACCTGCAGCGTGAACGCCAGCTGCAGGTACTGCTCGCCTTCTTCCGGATTCAGGTTGACGGTGAACGGCTCGACCGGCACATACACGGGCGGCCCTTCGTCCTGCTTCTTCTTTTTCTTCTTCGGCTTGGTCGTTTCTTCCTCGTGTTCGGCCTCCGCGGCACTGCCTCCCTTCATCAGGAAGAACGCCGCCGCGCCGCCGCCGCCCAGCACGAGCACCAGCACGGCAATGAGGATGATGACCAGTTTCTTGCTGCCGCCACCGGCGGGCGCGGCGTCTGCCTTTGGGTCAGCTTTCATGTGTTTGCTTTACTTTCAACAGTGCTCTTGCTATTGCAATTCGATACGTATCGCCATTATGGCATTATCGGCCGAGGCGGCGCGTCGGGATACGCGGAGCAGCGGGTCGAAGACCCGCCAGCTCTGCCGTATGAGAATGGCCGGAAGGATGCGGGCGCCGTGCGCCGCGTTCAGGCGAAGGTGTCGACGGCACCCAGGATGGTGCGGCGGATGACCGGCTGGGCGTCTTCCTGGGATCCGGCGGCGTCGCCGTTGCCATGGCGGCCGCCACCGGCGCCACCCGAACCGCCGCGTGCCTGTTCGGCGAATGCCTGCTGCTGCTCCTGCGTGCCGGCGGAGACCGATGCGTCGCCCAGCGAGATGCCCGCTTCGCTCATCATTTCGCGTAGCTTCGGCAGGGCGTTTTCAATCGCCTGGCGGGTTTCCGGCTGGTGCGCCGTGAAGGTGGCCGTGGCCGAATCGTTCGACACGCTCAGCACGACCTGCAGCGGACCGAGATCGGGCGGATTCAGGGTCAGCGATGCGCTCTGGTCGCCGCCCGCCACCATCCACACCACTTTCTGGCCCAGTTGCTGCTCCCAGGCGGAAGTGCCCACGCGTGCCTGCAACTGGTTGGCGGCCACGGCATTGGCGGCCTGCACGGTCGCGGCCATGGCTTGCGCGGCCGGGTTTGCCATCGGCTGGGCCGCCGGCGCCGCGTCGGCCTTGCTGGCGGCCTCGTGCGCAGCCAGTTTCGCGGCGAACTCCTGCACCTTCTGGTCGGCTTTCGCTTCCAGGCCGGCGCCCGCCCTGAGCAGCCGGTCGGCGCCGGCCTGTTCCATCAGCGTATCGTGCAGGGTGGGCGTGCCATCCTTGCCTGGCGTGTCGGCAGGCTTGTCGGCCAGCGCATCCAGGCCGCCCGGCACTTCCTTGCCAGCCAGCGCGCCTTTCTCGAACAGCAGGGATTTGTCGGCCACCATGGACTTGCTGGCCAGGTCCGGCCGGAGCATTTCGATACCGGCCGGGAGCGCGGGGAGCCCGGCGCCGGCGGCGGCATCGGTTTCGCCGCCTTCGGCAACCGGTTCCGGCCTGGCTGTCAGCTGGCTGTAGGCGGCCAGCATGGCCAGCATGCCGGCAGCGGGATCCGCCACTGGAGTACTGTCGGCTTGCTCGCTTTCGCCGGATGGCCGTGCCGCGGCCGTTGCCGGCGTGGCATCGGCGGGAGGTGCTTCATCGGCACTGGCGGCGCTGTCCGCCTCGCCCGACTGGTTTGCATCCTGCGCGTTCTGGGTATTTTGCGCAGCCTGGGCCTGCTGCGCCGGCTTTGCCCCCTGGGCATTTTTCACCGGCGCCTTCTGGGGCTGTGCCGGGGCTGGCTGTTCAGGCGCCGCGCAGACGGGCGTACGATCGGTCTCGATCGCCAGCACGCTCTTGAAGTCGCCATTCGGCAGCGGCGCGCTTTTCGGCGGCCGCAGCGTGCTGGTGGACTGGTTCTGGATGGACTGGGTCTGCATGAAGCGCCTCGGGGTGAAAGCTCGGTTTTAAGCCTGGGTTTAAGCTTGGTCTTAAGCCTGGGTTTAAGCCTGGTTTTAAGCTTAATTCCAAGCTCGGTTGAAAACTATCGGCGGAAGAACGCCTGGCGCGACGCGTGCTCGTCCATCGCCTTCTGGTCGCGCTTGGCTTCCAGTTTTTGCTGCCTGGTTTCCTCGCGGTCGCGCAGCGTCGAGTACGACACGCGCTTGCGTTCGGCCGCCTGCCACGTGGCCTTTTCCAGCTCGCCGCGCCGGCGCGTATGCTTCAGCACTTCTTCCTGGCCGTGGATGGCGCTGTCGAGCTTTTCCATGAACGCCTGGAAGTTACGGTAAGCCATCGGCGTGATGCCGGCCTGCTGGGACGCCTGGAACTTGCGGCTGTATTCGTCGCGATAGCCGATCAGCATGTTCAGCTTCTCTTCCGCATCAGTGACGGCCTTCAGCGCCGCGCCAAGGCGCTTGGCCGCCTCGTCCGTCTCGGTGCGGGCCATGTCGATCAGGGTTTCAAGTTGGGAGGTCGAGGCCATGATGGGAAATTATACGGAGCGCCGGCGGCATCAATCAGTCGAACAGCGTGGCCAATTGCTCCAAGCTCTCGGCCATGTCCACGCGTTCGGTGATTTTCTGTTGCAGGAAATGCTCGATCCGGTCGTGCAGCTTGATGGCTTCGTCGATCTTCGGGTCGGTGCCGGGCGTGTAGGCGCCCACGGCGATCAGGTCGCGGCTGCGTTCGTAGACCGAGAACAGCTGCTTCAGGCGGCGCGCCTTGTTCTGGTGGTCGTGCGACGTGATCGAGTGCATTGCCCGGCTGATCGATTGTTCGATGTCGATGGCGGGGTAGTGGCCCGCCTCGGCGAGGCGGCGGTTCAGCACGATGTGGCCATCGAGGATCGCGCGCGCCGAGTCGGCGATCGGATCCTGCTGGTCGTCGCCCTCGGTCAGCACGGTGTAGAACGCAGTGATCGAACCGCCGCCCACTTCGCCGTTGCCGGCCCGTTCGACCAGCACCGGCAGCTTGGCGAACACGGACGGAGGATAGCCCTTGGTGGCCGGCGGTTCGCCGATCGCCAGGGCGATCTCGCGCTGCGCCATCGCATAGCGTGTCAGCGAATCCATGATCAGCAGCACGTCCTGCCCCTTGTCGCGGAAGTGCTCGGCAATGGCGGTCGAATAGGCCGCGCCCTGCATGCGCATCAGTGGCGGCGTGTCGGCCGGCGCCGCCACCACGACGGAGCGCGCCAGGCCTTCCTCGCCCAGGATGTGCTCGATGAATTCCTTGACTTCGCGGCCCCGTTCGCCGATGAGCCCGACGACGATGACGTCCGCCTCCGTGAAGCGCGCCATCATGCCCAGCAGCACCGACTTGCCGACGCCGGAGCCGGCAAACAGCCCCATCCGCTGGCCACGGCCGACCGTCAGCATGCCGTTGATGCAGCGTACGCCCACGTTCAGCGTCTCCACGATCGGTGCCCGGCCCAGCGGGTTGGCGGGGCGCACGTTGATGGGCGCCGATTCGCTGGTCTGGATCGGCCCCAGGCCGTCGAGCGGGCGGCCGGCCGCGTCGACCACGCGGCCCAGCAGTTCCGGACCCACCGGTAATTGCCGGGCCCGGTCGCTGGTGCGGCGGCGCGGGTGCGTGACGGAACCGGGCTTGGGGATCGACGGCTCGATCGGGAACACGCGCGTGCCGGGCACGATGCCTTCCACGTCGCTTTGCGGCATCAGGAACAGCCGGTCGCCCTCGAAGCCCACCACTTCGGCCTCGACCTTGCCGCCGGCCGGCAGCGGTACCGTGCAGGCGGCCCCGACGGCCAGCCGCAAGCCGACCGCCTCCATGACGAGACCCGCTACCCGCGTGACGCGGCCAGACACTTGCATCGGCTCCACAAAGTCGAGCAGCGTGCTGCAATCGTTCAGGTACGAGCGCCAGCGGTTGGCGTGCTGCTCGGGGCCTTGTACTTGAGTATCCATTTAATCGCGCTCGAGCCAGTCGAGGTTCTTGCCGACGGCGTGCGCCAGCCGCGTCCAGCGCGCCTGCACCTGGGCATCGATCTGGTTGCTCGGCGTATCGATCCGGCAGCCGCCCCGTTCGATCGACGCATCGTCGCTGATGACCCAGCCTCCCTTGTCCAGTTCTTCGCCGATGGCGCCCCGGATGATCGCCGCGTCGTCGGGGTGGAGGAACAGCACGGCGGGTTTTTGCATGGTGGGCAGGTAGGCGATCGCATCCTGCACGATGGGGATGATCAGTTCCGGCTTGGCCGGCAGCGCCTGCTTGAGCATATTGCGCGCCAGGTGCAGCGCGAGGTCCAGCACATCGTTGGCGATCAGCTGGTCGGCACCGCGCAGCGCCTCGGCGAAATTGCCGGCCAGGTCGGACAATGGCGCCAGCGCCGCCTTCAGCGCCTCTTCGCCTTCGCGGATGGCTTCATCCTCGCCGGCGCGGTGGCCCTGCGCGTAGCCATCCTGGTAACCCTGCTGGCGCGCTTCCTCGCGGATCGCTTCCAGTTCTTCCTCGCTCGGCCCGATCGTGGGCGGCGGCGCGTTCAGCTCGCGTTCGTACTCGGCCTGGCGCGCCGCGGCCTCGGCTGCCTGCTGCGCCGCCATCTGCTCGGCGCGCGCGCGCGCCTCGGCTTCTTCGCGCTCGCGCTGCGCGAGCGTGCTGGGCCGCAAGTCGCCGAACGACTTCAGTTCCCAGCGCTGGAATGCGGGTTGCGCATCTTTTGGAAAATTCGCCAAGCGTTACCTCTTCTTTGAAACAAGCCTCACTGCACATACCGGGCCAGACCTCGGTCTGACGCTAATGCCGTCAAGTAAGCGTTACGTGACACATTGAAAGCGCATGCACTCACCCCAACGGCAAAGGGCTGGGGTCAGACCCGCCGGGGTGTAGCAGGGGGTTCGCGAAGCTTGCTTCGCGCCTGCGGAACGATGCTGGCATGCATGCCAGCATTCCTCCCTGACCCCGGCTTCCGCCGTTGGGATGAAAGCAAGCGTCTCTGGACTGTATGCAACTCAAATAAACGAATCCTCGCCTTTGCCGCCCAGGACGATCTGCCCTTCGTCCGACAGCCGCCGCACGATCTGCAGGATGCCCTTCTGCTGCGTTTCCACTTCCGACAGCCGCACCGGCCCTTTCGATTCCAGGTCTTCGCGCATCATCTCGCTGGCGCGCGCCGACATGTTCTTGAAGATCTTCTCGCGCAATTCCTGCGAGGCGCCCTTCAGGGCGATGATCAGCATTTCCGACTGCACCTCGCGCAGCAGCAGCTGGATGCCGCGGTCGTCGATGTCGATCAGGTTGTCGAACACGAACATCTCGTCCATGATCTTCTGCGCCATGTCGTTGTCGTAGTTCTTGATGTTCTCCATGACGGAGTTTTCCTGCTCGCCGCTCATGAAGTTCAGGATCTCGGCCGCGGTGCGCACGCCGCCCAGCGTGGATTTCTTGATGTTCTCGTTACCCGAGAGCAGCTTGGTCAGCACGTCGTTCAGCTCGCGCAGGGCTGCTGGCTGCACGCCGTCCAGCGTGGCGATGCGCAAGACCGCGTCATTGCGCAAGCGGTCTGTAAAGTGTCCCAGAATTTCGCAAGCCTGGTCGCGCTCCAGGTGCACCAGGATGGTGGCGATGATCTGCGGGTGTTCGTTACGGATCAGCTCGGCCACGGATTGCGAATCCATCCACTTCAGGCTTTCGATGCCGGACGCGTCCTTGCCGCCCAGGATGCGCGACAGCAGCACGGAGGCCTTGTCGTCGCCCAGCGCCTTGGTCAGCACCTGGCGGATGTACTCGTCCGAATCGAGGCCGACGGTGGAGGCGGCGGCCACTTCGTCGCGGAAGCCGTCCAGCACGTCGACCACCTGCTCGTGCGGCACGTTCTTCATCGTCGCCATGGCCGCGCCCAGCTTGAGCACTTCGCGCGGGCCGAGGAATTTCATCACTTCCGCGGCTTCGGCTTCACCCATCGCCAGCATCAGGATCGCTGCCTTTTGCAGTCCGGTATTTTCAGTCATTGTTGCCTATCCATGCCTTGATGACGTTGGCGACGATCCGCGGATCCTCGTTGGCCAGTTTCTTCGCCAGCGCCAGGTTGTCGCGGTATGTCCGCGCGGTGTTTTCTTCCAGTGCCGCCAGTTCCTGCGCGCGGATTTCCTCTTCCGTCGGGCCGGCGGGTTCTTCGACGATTTCTTCCTCCGGCTCCGGCTCGGGGGCATTGATTTCGTCGATCTTCTTGAAAACCGGCCGCATCATCGGGCGCACCACGCGCAGCAGGATGTACAGCAGGATCAGCGCGACGATGGCGAACTTGGCGATTTCCGCCGCCAGCGGCAGGTTGGCCGGATCGCGCCACCAGTCGAGCACCGGGTCGGCCGGCTTGTCGATGCCGTCGAACGGCACGTTGGCGACGCTGACGGAATCGCCGCGGTCCTGGTTGAAGCCCATCGCTTCGCGCACCAGGCTGTTGATCTTGGCCATTTCCTCGGCGCTCAGCGGGCGCACCGTCACCTTGCCGTCCGGGCCGACGATGCGGCGGTAGTTGACCACCACGCCCACCGTCATCCGTTTCAGGCCGGCGATGGCTTTCTGCTCGTAGCGCACGGTCTTGTCGACTTCGTAATTGGTGGTCGATTCCTTGTGGCCGGGCAGGGTGCCGGGCGCGCCGCCGGGTACCGTGCCGGGTGGCGGCGCCTCGCCGGGCGGCGTGGTGGCCAGCGGCGCGGTCGCGACGCCGGGCGGCTGGTTCGACAGGGCGCCGGGCACGCCGTTCGGATTGGCGTTCTGGTTGCCCGTGGTTTCGCTGCTCTGCTGGCTGCGGATCGCCGACGGCGCCGGCGCCGAGTTCGGCTTGTACGACTCGGCCGCCTGCTCAACGGCGGAAAAGTCCACGTCGGCCACCGCTTCGGCGCGCACGTTCTGGTCGCCGACGATCGGTTTCACGATGTTCTCGACCTGCTTGATGATCTGGTTCTGCAGTTCCTGCACGTATTTCAGCTGGGTCGCGTCCAGGCTCTTGATGGCCGTGTTGCTGTCCTTGTTCTGGTTCGACAGCAGGTTGCCCTGCTGGTCGACGACCGTCACGTTGGCCGGCGCCAGGTCCGGCACGCTGGAGGCGACCAGGTGCACGATGGCGCTGACCTGGCCCGGATCGATCGAGCGGTTCGGGTGCAGCGTCAGCACCACCGAGGCGGTCGGGTGCTGCTGCTCGCGCACGAACACGGAAGGTTTCGGCATGGCCAGGTGCACGCGTGCCGCCTGGACGCTGCCCAGCGATTCGACCGACTTGGCCAGCTCGCCCTCCAGCGCGCGCTGGTAATTGACCTGTTCGAGGAATTGCGAGATGCCCAGCTTCTGGTTTTCCATCAGCTCGAAGCCGACGTTGCCGCCTTTCGGCAAGCCCTGGGAAGCCAGGCGCAGGCGCGTGGCGGCCACTTGCTCTTCCGGGATCAGGATCGCGTTGCCGCCTTCGCTGAATTTGTACGGCACCTGCATCTGGTCCAGCGCGGCCGTGATGGCGCCGCCGTCGCGGTCCGAGTAATTGGCGAACAGTACGCGGTATTCCGGCTGGCTTTGCCACATCCACACCATCGCGATCACCGCCAGCACGGCGGCCACGGCGGCGCCGCGGATGATATTCTTGCCCATCGGCGTCTTGTAGAACGGCGGACGCGCATCGCCGGCGGCGTTGGCGTCGAGATCGAGTTGTTCGGCGGCTGCGGCCATGGATGGATTCCGGGAATGTTGAGGTGGGGGCCTGATCCGCATTATCGTTGCGCGCAACGCGTTTCCATCCTCGGAACAGAAGCCGGTTTCCCGGCCTGCTTCGGCGCCGCCGCTGGTGTGCCGGCTGATATTCTGCGAGGGTAGAAAAAGGGGCTGGCGCATTGCCGGTGCCCGACGCATATTGTAGCGCGGCAATCTCTGCCCCGTCGGGATTTGTTTCGCTACAGCAACAGCCAAAGCAACGAGCGGAGTCCACCATGCGCACAGGCGGTATCGACAGCAGCCAGATCCAGTCCATGATCGCCCAGCTGAAGGCGGCGGCAACGCGCCCGGAGGCGGCGGTGCCGGCCGTCCAGACCGAACAGCCGGCCGCCCGGGTCGATTTTTCCAATGCCCTGAAGGGTGCGCTCGATTCCGTGGCGGAAAGCCAGAACAAGGCGCAGGACATGTCGAAGCGGTTCCAGCTGGGCGACGACTCGGTGAACCTGTCCGATGTGATGATCCAGATGCAGAAAGCCAGCATCAACTTCCAGGCCACCGTGCAGGTGCGGAACAAGCTGGTGCAGGCTTATACGGACATCATGAACATGCAGGTGTAAGAAGAAAGATTAGGGACGGAGAATCAGGTCCGGCGATACGGTCTGTGCCCAATGCTATTAAGTTAAGCATCGTCCGGCACATTGAAGCGCATGCATTCACCCCAACGGCGAAGGGCTGGGGTCAGGGAGGAATGCTGGCATGCATGCCAGCATCGTTCCGCACGCGCGAAGCAGGCTTCGCGAAACCCCTGCTACACCCCGGCGGGTCTGACCCCAGCCGTTCGTCCTTGGGGGTTGCCGCAGACGGTCAGCCTAATCCGGCGATCCGCGCGTTGCGTTCCCGTTCCAGCTTGGTGATATAGCGCTGCACGGCGGCGGCCGCGCCGCGGCCCATGTCGATGAACTGGCAGCCGAGGCGCCGGTTGGGGTTGTTGTTCAGCAGCGTGATGTCGTGGCTGTTGCGGATCTGCAGGCCGGTGGTGATATTGCCCAGGTCCGGCAATTCGATGCGGCATTCCGCATAATCGCGCCCCATGGTGTCGCCCAGCACGAAGCGGTTGTCGAGGATGGCGATGCCGCCGACACTGATGTCGGCCAGCGGGAACACCGCCACGCCGCCGCCCAGCTCGGGCGGCATCGGGATCGTCACGCGCACCGGGTTCGTCAGCGGTGTCGCCATCCGGTAGTACTCGCGCCGTTGCAGCCGGATCAGGCTGGCGGGAACGGCCATTTTCAGCGCCGGCTTGCCGTCATGCAGCGATGCCTGCAATTGTTCGGTGCCGAAGAAGATGCGGATCTTGTCGAGCGATGTTTCAAAGGAGACATCGCCGGAGAGCAGGGCGCGCTCGTAATCAGGGTCGAGCGGCCGGTCGATCAGCACCGTGCCGGCATCGCCGTCGACATCCAGGATCGATGTGGTGTACACGGCGCCGCCGTCGCGTGCGGCCACGCGTACTTCCTGTTTCTTGTCGGAGATTGCGCGCAGCAGCGCAATGATTTCACGGCGCGATCCTACCTCGAAATCGTGCCAGTTTTCGGTATCCGTGTCCGGAATGAAGGGTTGCATCAGGGTTCGCCAGAGGTAGATGTGGAAGGGGGGAGGGCAGCTTCGGTATCGGGGGCGGGCGGTGGCGCCATGCCGGATTTTTTTGCTGCCTCGATATGATAAAGCCAGGCCAATAGTTCCGCAATGACACGGTAGAGCGTGGGCGGAATCTGCCGGTCGAGATCGATGTCCATCAGCAGCGACACCAGTTCCTTCGACTCGTGCACGTAGACCCCCGCTTCGGCCGCCACGGCGATGATCTGCTCGGCCACCAGCCCGCGCCCCTTGGCCACCACTTTCGGCGCCCCCGAGCCGTCGCGATAGGCGAGGGCGACCGCGCTCTGGAACGGGCGCTTCGGGCCTTCGTCACGGCGCATCGGTGTTCCCTTCCGCCGCTGGCGCGGCATCCGCCACATCTCCCGGGCTGGCGGCCGGGTCGGCTCCCGTGTCCGTGCCGGCAGCGCGTTCCGCCGCGATCGACAGCGACGACAAGGGCGCGCCGGCCGCGGCAAGCGCCTCCTGCAGCATGCCGGACCAGGCGCGCAGGTCGGTGGCCGTGTCGGCGGTGCCGGACTGCAGGGTCACGTGCACCTGGTCGCCGACCAGCGTGACGCTGGCCGCCACCTTGCCCAGCAGCGGCAGCGAAAAGCGCACGCCGCTGCGCCATACCGGCTGCCCCTCGGCCGGGTCTTCCTCCTGGCGGCCGCCGCGGGAACGGCCTTCGCCGCCTTCGCGTTCCACTTCCCACTGCATCGGCTGGCCCGGCCATGCCTCGCCATGCCACTGCACCTTGCCCTGTTCCTGCGCGTGCAGTTGCAGGTTGATCATCTGCGCGGCGGAGAGGTCGGGCCCGCCCATCGCGCGCGCCACCGCTTCGGAAGTCGCCTGCTGCGCCGTCATGCGCTGCATCTGCGGTTCGCGCGCCAGGTCCTGCAGGCTGCGCTTGCCTTCGGCCCATTCGGCCACGTGCGATTCATAGAACAGGCCGGAGTCGCCCAGCGCGTTTTTCAGGGCCGCTTCCACGCGCTCGGGATCGGGCGCGCCGGCCGCGGCCAGCGGGCCCTTGCCATGGATCGTCACCAGCGCGCCGGGCGGGGTGTAGGCCTGCGTCAGCGCGCTGGCGATGGCGCGCGCGGCGGGGCTCAGCGTGGCCTGGGCGGTGGTGTGATCGAGGGTGGGCAGCTGGTCGGCGGCGATCAGCGGCGCCTTGTTCAGCAATACCGCGGCCGAGCTCATCGGGCGGGCTTGCGTGCCGCTTGCGGCACCGGCGGCGGGTTGCTGGGCGCCGGACAACGAAGTCGCGGTGGCGGGAAGGGGAGTGGCGGTGGCGGGCTGGGATGGCGTGGCGGCGGGCGGCGTGTACACCGTGGCGGGCTGGGGCGGCGCGGTGCCGACCTGCAGCAGCGGCCGGGGCTGCGCGGCCACCACGTTCAGCGCGATCTGGGCGCCGACCGGCGTGCCGCCGGGCAGCATCATGCGGGCGTTGGTACCGGCCACCCGCACCAGGTAGCTGCCGTCGGGGATTTTCGCCAGCACTTCGGCGTCCTGGGTCTTGCCCACCATCTTCTCCAGCGTGCGCTGGAACGCGGCCTGCCGGGGATCGGCGACCGTCGGGCCACCGCCGGGTACCAGGGGCCGCAGCCCGGCAGAATCGAGCCGCGTCTGCACTGCTTGTGTTCTCCCGTTACCGTTCAGCTAACGCACGTTGCGGCCTAGACGCCGCCGTAGGCGTTGACCAGGCGCCGCTCGGTGCCGGTACTGTTGATGAGCCGCGACAGCTGCGCCATCCATGGCGTGATCAGGTCGCGCACCTTGCGGTCGTCGTCCAGCATCTGCTTGATCAGCGAAGCCTTGCGGGCGCGCTCTTCGCCTTCCAGCCGCACCATGCCCTCGTTGACCTTGAGCACGGCCACGTGCGCATTCATGCGCTGTTCCAGCTCTTGCAGGTGTTCCCAGTCGGAAGCGTTGGCGGCCGCCACCATCTGGCTGGTCAGTTCGCCCATCGCCGCATACACGCACAGCACGTCGTGATTGGTCATCGTCATCGTTCGGTTGTCCCGGAAACTGGTCATTGCTTGCGGTTGGCCACGGGGGCACCGCCGGCTTGCGCGGCGCCGCCATCCTCGCCGATCTGCTTCCACGTCTCGCGCAGGTCGGTCAGCAGGCCGCGCACCTCGTCCAGGATCTCGACCTGGTTCTGCAGGTTGGCGGTGAGCAGGCGCGCGCTCATGTATTCATACAGCGCATCGAGGTTCTTCGCGATCTCGCCGCCCACTTCCTTGTCCAGGCTGGCGCGCAGGCCATTGTCGATGATCTGGATCGCGTGCGAGATGGCCTTGCCTTTCGCTTCGATATTGCCGGACTTCATATGGTTGGTGGCATTGATCAAGGCGACCACGGCGCCGTCGTACAGCATCGTGATCAGCTTGTGCGGCGAGGCTGCCGCGATGCCGGTTTCCAGGCCGACCTTGGCGTAGGCATTGACGCCGCGTTGCGGGCTTCCGAACATGATGTTCTCCTTGTTCCTTGTTGCTCTTAGCTGTTGGCGGCCAGGGCCGACAACTGCTGGGTCAGGTAGTTGGACGTCGTCTGCATATTCGACAGCATGACATCCAGCGCGGCATATTGCTTGCGATAGCGGGCTTCGATGCCGGCCAGCTTGTCGGTGAAGGCGTCGCTCTGCTTCTGGACGCTCTTGATCGACTGGTTGATGCCGTCCGTGCGGCTGGCGATCTGGCCGGTCTTGCCCAGCATCGTGGTGGCCAGGTTGTTCAGCTGGTACGCGTAGCCCTGCGAGAAGCTGACAGTGCCGCGCGGGCCGGCCGTGCCGCCGCTGATCTCGATCTTCAGGCCTTCGACATCCGTGCCGGCCTTGCCCGTCATGGTTTGCCCCGAGCCGGTGACCGGATGCCCGCCAAGGGTGCCTTCCACGTCCAGTCCGGCCACCGCGGTGCTGCCGCTGAACAGGCTGTCGGTCGTGGTGCCGGTGCCAGCGGCCAGGGCGATGTTCGAGGTCGACCCGTACTTCGCCGAGGAGACGACGAGCTTGCCGTCGGCGTCGATCGATGCCGTCACGGAGTTGCCCGCGCTGGAGAACGCCGTGGTGCCGTTGATCGACGACTGCACCACCTTGGCCAATTCGGCTGGCGTGTAGGTGCCGGCCGGGATCGTGACCATGGCCATGTTCTTGCTGCTGCTGGGCGTGGTGTCGTTCAGCGTGACCGACCATGTGGTATTGGCCGCGATGGTGGTGCTGGCCGGTACCGCCGCACCGCTCGTCAGTGCGCCCTGGGTGGCCATCTGCGTGATTTCCAGGTCATACGTGCCGGGCTTGGTGGCGGAACTCGAACTGGTGAACGAGACCTGGTTGTCGGTGGTCTTGCCGACGGCGCCGAACAGCGTGCCGATATCGGCGAAATTGGTGTCGATCGCCTTCTGGAACTTGGTCGAATCGAGTGCCAGCGTGCCGTCCTTCGTGAAGCCGATGCCCACGTCGCTCAGGCTGCTGAATGCGCCTGAAATGCCGGTGATGTTCGAGGTCAGCATGCGCCGCATCTGCGACTGGATCGACTGGGCCGTGGAATCGCCCTGCAGCACGCCGGCCGACTTGGTATCGGCGTTATACCCCGTGAGCTTCTTCAGCGAGCCGGCCAGGTCGTTGTAGGCCTTGACGAATCCCTCGACGTTGGTCTTCACCTGCGATGTGTTGCGGCTGACGGCCAGCGTGCTGTCGCCGGTTTGCGTGACGGTCAGGCTCACCCCCTGGATCGCCTCGCTCACATTGTTCGACTTGCTGGTGACGGCAATGCCGTTCACGGTCAGCTTGGTATCCTGCGCGGCGGAGGTCTGCGTCATCTTCTGCGTGCCGGACGGATCGTAGCCCAGCAGGTCGGCCAGCGCGGCATCGGGCGGATCGGTTTCCGTGCCGGACAGCGAGATCTTCATCGACGAGTTGGCGCCGGTGGCATTCGACGTGAACACCAGGTGATACGGCGTGCTGCTGCCATCCGACACGATGGTGGCCGTCACGCCGAGACCGGCCTTGTTGACGGCATCGCGGATGCCTTCCAGCGAATTGTTGGTCGAATCGATCGTGACCGTGCCGGATGCCACGTTGGCGTCCTGCGTGAAGGCGCCGCCGAGATAGGCGCCGCCCGTGCCCGCCGTGAGCCCCGCCGCGGCAGGGTTGCTGCCGGCGATGGTGATCGGGCTGGCGTTCGCGGCGTTCAGGGCGACGGTGCTGGTGGCGGTGGCGCTGAAGCCGGCGTTCACGGCATTGTCGGCATTGCCGATGCCGCCCATGACGTCGCCCGTCACGACTTCCTCGATTTCCAGGTTGGCACCGTCGGCGCGCGTGAATACCAGGTCGCCGCCTGCCGCCGTGCCCGTGAAGCTGATGCCGGCGTTCGTCAGCGCTGTCAACTCGGTGCTCGGCCCGGCCAGGGTGGCATCGAGCGATGCCGCCGAGATGCCGCTGGCGTCCGCGCCCAGCGCGGCGATTTCAACACCGCCGACCTTCAGCGCATAGGTTCCGGTCGCGGTAGACACGTCGCCGAAGGTACTGAACAGCGTGCCGTCCGTGGTGGCAGGCGTGGCCGTGGCGGTCACGCCGGTGGTGGTGCTTTTCGCATTGATGGCTTCGGCCAGCGCGCGGGCGCTGGTGGTGGTGCTGTCGGTGGCGATCGCGGTGCCGTTGATCGTCAGCGAACCGTTGCTGATGCCGTTGGTGGCGACACTGCTGCCAAGTCCGGTGCCGGCCAGGCCGAAGCCGCCGCTGACGCTGCCGAACTGGAACGACAGCGTGGTCTTGCCACCGAGGCCGATCGCGGACTTGTTGCTGGCGATGCCCGGTGTCGTCAGCGTCTGCGCCTGGGCCAGCTGCGTGACACTGACCTTGTAATTGCCGGCCACGGCTTTCGACGTTGCCGAGGCCGTCAGGATATCGGGTTTGCTCGGCGTGGCGCTGAGCGCGTTGAAGTCGGCCGCCTTGGTCAGCGCGCCAAGCGAGGACTGGAACACGCCGATGGCGCCTGACAGCGAACCATAGGCGGACAGCGACGCCTGGTAGGACGCCTGCTTTTGCTGGAACTTGGCCAGCGGCTGTTGTTCGACAGCCATCAGCTGGGAAACGATGCTGCTGACGTCTAGTACGCCGCCGGATGCGGTGATAGTTGCCACGGCTGTGCTCCTGAGAAAGCGATAATGTATTTTATTATCGGCAGAATCAAACGAGACTTGAGAGGGGGAAAGAACGCCCAGTTCGGGTGATGAGCCCGATGGTAGCGCAAAGAGAACGGGGCCGACGCCCGGGTTGGGGCGCCGGCCCCGCATACGGGCCACGGTGAGGACCGCGGGCGGTCAGGCTTGTTGGCGGATCAGCACGCCGAAAGCCTTGTCGAGCGACTTGGCGATTTCGAGGGCTTCCTTGGTGGGCAGCTGCCGCACGACTTCCTTTGTTTCGGTGTCGATGACCTTGACGATGGTGCGCTTGCTTTCTTCATCGATCGAGAACTCGATGTTTTGCGCGTGTACCGAAGCATTGAGCTTGCCAACGGCTTCCTTCAATTCGTCGGTCGGCGCGCCGGTTGCCGGATCGATGCCGGCTTGCACGGCGGGGTCGGCCGCTTCCGTTGCGTTGGTAGCCAAGGCAGCCGGCGGGGTTGCCGCGGCTGGGCGGCTGGTGTTCGGCTGCGCGCCCTGTGCAGGGTAGCCCCGGTCCAGCCTGGGAGCCGAGTTGATGCCGAGCGGGTCGATTGTCATGATGGATTCCTGAATGCGAAAAATTCCCCGACTGGATGAGACCAGGCGGGGAACCGAGTGCGGAATGAACCAGCCTGCGAACCGGCATGCAGGGCGTTTGCCGGTTCACATTGCGGATCGATTACGCAGCGGATTAACGCAGCAGGCTCATCACGCCGTTCGGCAGCGAGTTCGCCTGGGCCAGCATGGCGGTACCGGCCTGCTGCAGGATCTGGCCGCGGGTCATTGCGGCCGTTTCCGATGCGAAGTCGGTATCGACGATGCGGCTGCGCGAAGCCGACAGGTTCTCGGACGTCGTCGACAGGTTCGAGATCGTCGACGAGAAGCGCGACTGCAGTGCACCGTATTCGGCGCGCTGGCTGTTGACCGTCGACAGTGCCGCGTCGGCGATCTTGATGGCCAGCTGGGCGCCTTCGAACGACGTCACGTCCAGGCCGGCCACCGAGTTCAGCGTCGACGAACCGCCGTTGCCGCCACCCAGGTTCAGGCCGGTAGTGCTGTCCTCGACCGAGAAGCTCTGTGCCGAGTCCATCGTGATGCGGCCATTGACCACGCCTTCGGTCACGCCGGTGGTCGCGGTGTTCATGTCGCCATCGGCCTGGTAGGTCGCCAGGTCCATGTTTTCCGAACTGTTGGTGATCGCAATATCGTTGCCGCTGGCGTGGGTCAGCTTGATGCCGCCGTTTTCCTGGTCGTACTGTGCGGTGATGCCGGTGCTGGCCGATTGCGCATTGATGGCGCTGATGCCCGATGCATAGTCGCTGGCCGAGGTGCCGGAGCCGGTCGTGAACGAAATCGTCTTCGCGGTGCCGTTGTCACCTTTCAGGTCGAACGAATACGCCGTGCCGGAGGCCAGCGTCATGTTGACGTCGGTGCGGGCCGAGGCGGTCACGCCGGTGTCGCCGGTTTGCTTGTTGATCTTTTCCGCGATGCTTTTCGCGGTGTCGCCCACCACCGGAGGCGTGGCGGCGGCATCGGTGACGACGGTATCGACCGTGGCCGAACCGCGTGCGCCGTTGATGGTCAGCGAGCCGGCGGTGATGTTGGTGGCATTGCCCACGGTGGCGATCTGGTCATCGGCAACGCGGTTATTGCCATAGGTGCTGGTCAGGAAGTTCGCACCGTTGGCCGAGATCAGCTGGTTGGCATCGGCGCCAACCTGGAAGTTCGCGGTACCCATCGTGCCGTCCAGCAGCGACTGGCCGTTGAACGTGGTGGTTTGCGCGATACGGTTCAGTTCCGAGGAAAGCTGGCCGACTTCGGTCTGCAGGGCCTGGCGGTCGCTCGACGAGTTGGTGCTGTTCGACGATTGCACGGCCAGTTCACGAATACGCTGCAGGATGTCGCCGGAAGAGGACAGGGCGCCTTCAGCGGTTTGCGTCATCGACACGCCATCGTTGGCGTTACGGGTCGCTTGCGTCATGCCGCGAATCTGGGAATTCATCCGGTCAGAAATTGCCAGGCCAGCAGCGTCGTCCTTTGCGCTGTTGATGCGCAGGCCGGAGGACAGGCGTTGCAGCGAGGTGGACAGTGCGGATTGCGACTGGCTCAGGTTACGCTGCGAGTTAAGGGATGCGACGTTGGTGTTGATTGGGGAAGCCATAGTATTACTCCAGACAGATACTTCGATTCGGCATTTGCTCGTTCACTTTGGCCCGCCCCCGTGTTCTGGGGCGATCAAGCCGCTGTTGTATCTGGTTACGGTTTCCGTGTGGAATCCTTTAGGGATTTGCGGAAGTATTTTTTGCCTTGTGGATTTATTTTACTTTTGACACGGGAGGAGGTTCGCTCGCCGCAAGGCAGGCTTGCAGCGCCTCGGGATGAGGCACGAAGGATTCTTCGCGGCCGGGGAAACCGCGCAAAAATCCCCGGCTGGCGGCCCAGTCCGGGGATTTTTTACTGTTCAGGCAGCGGGGGCTGCCGGTCATGCCGATGAATTAACGCAGCAGGCTCATCACGCCGTTCGGCAGCTGGTTTGCCTGGGCCAGCATGGCGGTACCGGCCTGCTGCAGGATCTGGCCGCGGGTCATGCTCGCGGTTTCCGCCGCGAAGTCGGTATCGACGATACGGCTCTTCGATGCCGACAGGTTTTCCGACGTCGTCGACAGGTTGGCGATCGTCGAAGCGAAACGCGACTGCAGTGCACCGTAGTCGGCACGCTGGCTGTTCACCGTTGCCAGTGCCGCGTCGGCGATCTTGATCGCCAGCTGGGCGCCTTCGAACGAGGTGACATCCAGGCCGGCCACCGAATTGAGCGTCGACGAACCGTTGTTGGCGGTACCCAGGCCCAGGCCCGAGCCACCGTCTTCGATCGAGAAGCTTTGCGGCGAATCCATCGTGATACGGCCATTGACCACGCCTTCGGTCACGCCGGCCGTCGCGGTGTTCATGTCGCCGTTGGCCTGGTAGGTGGCCAGGTCCATGTTCTGCGAGCTGTTGGTGATCGCGATGTCGGCGCCGCTGGCGTGGGTCAGCTTGATGCCGCCGTTTTCCTGGTCGTACTGCGCGGTGATGCCGGTACTTGCCGATTGCGCATTGATGGCGCTGATGCCCGATGCATAGTCGCTGGCCGAGGTGCCGGCGCCGGTGGTGAACGAAATCGTCTTCGCGGTGCCGTTGTCGCCTTGCAGGTCGAACGAATATGCGGTGCCCGAGGTCAGCGTCATGTTGACGTCGGTACGGGCGGTAGCGGTCACGCCGGTGTCGCCGGTCTGCTTGTTGATCTTGTCGGCGATGGTTTTCGCGGTATCGCCGATCACCGGCGGCACGGCGGCAGCGTCGGCCACCACGGTATCGACATCGGCCGAGCCGCGTGCACCATTGATGGTCACGGTGCCGGCGGTGATGTTCGAGGCATTCGTCACGGTGGCGAGCTGGTCGTCGGCCACGCGGTTGTTGCCATAGGTGCTGGTCAGGAAGTTCGCGCCACTGGCCGAGATCAGCTGGTTGGCATCGGCGCCGACCTGGAAGTTCGCGGTACCCATCGTGCCGTCCAGCAGCGACTGGCCGTTGAAGGTGGTGGTTTGCGCAATACGGTTCAGTTCCGAGGACAGCTGGCCGACTTCGGTCTGCAGGGCCTGGCGGTCGGAAGCCGAGTTGGTGCTGTTCGACGATTGCACGGCCAGTTCGCGGATACGCTGCAGGATATCGCCGGACGAGGACAGGGCACCTTCGGCAGTCTGGGCCAGCGACACGCCATCGTTCGCGTTGCGGGTCGCCTGGTTCATGCCGCGGATCTGGGAATTCATGCGGTCCGAAATCGCCAGGCCGGCAGCGTCGTCTTTCGCGCTGTTGATGCGCAGGCCGGAAGACAGGCGTTGCAGGGACGTCGACAGGGCGCCTTGCGAGCCCGTCAGGTTACGTTGCGAATTCAGGGACGAGATGTTGGTGTTGATGACCGATGCCATGGTGACTCTCCAGACGGTGCTGCTGTTTGGGCAATTTGCTCGGTAACTTTGGCCCGCCACGCTGTTCTTGTGACGATCAAGCCGCTGTTGTTCCAGGTAACGGTATCCGTGCGGAAAGCTTTAGGGCGTTTCATAGGGAAATTTGCGCGGCTGGGGGCTAAAGTCCCGTGCCGACGGCGCGCTAAATCGACCGTGTCGGGCCAACCTTTAGGGAGAATAAAGGGGTTTTTCTCCTTCATTTCATCGCTTTGACGGGCAAAAAAAATCCCCGGGAAGCCGGGGATGAAGAGGTAATCTTGCCGTTTGTGCCTGATCTGATACTTGTTCCGATCGATCCTTGTTTCTATTAACGCAGCAGGCTCATCACGCCGTTCGGCAGCTGGTTCGCCTGGGCCAGCATGGCGGTACCGGCCTGCTGCAGGATCTGGCCGCGGGTCATGCTTGCGGTTTCCGCCGCGAAGTCGGTATCGACGATACGGCTCTTCGATGCCGACAGGTTTTCCGACGTCGTCGACAGGTTGGCGATCGTCGAAGCGAAACGCGATTGCAGTGCGCCGTAGTCGGCGCGCTGGCTGTTCACCGTTGCCAGTGCCGCGTCGGCGATCTTGATCGCCAGCTGGGCGCCTTCGAACGAGGTGACATCCAGGCCGGCCACCGAATTGAGCGTCGACGAACCGTTGTTGGCGGTACCCAGGCCCAGGCCCGAGCCACCGTCTTCGATCGAGAAGCTCTGCGGCGAATCCATCGTGATACGGCCATTGACCACGCCTTCGGTCACGCCGGCCGTCGCGGTGTTCATGTCGCCGTTGGCCTGGTAGGTGGCCAGGTCCATGTTCTGCGAGCTGTTGGTGATCGCGATGTCGGCGCCGCTGGCGTGGGTCAGCTTGATGCCGCCGTTTTCCTGGTCGTACTGCGCGGTGATGCCGGTGCTGGCCGATTGCGCATTGATGGCGCTGATGCCCGATGCATAGTCGCTGGCCGAGGTACCGGCGCCGGTAGTGAACGAAATCGTCTTCGCGGTGCCGTTGTCGCCTTGCAGGTCGAACGAATATGCGGTGCCCGAGGTCAGCGTCATGTTGACGTCGGTACGGGCGGTGGCGGTCACGCCGGTGTCGCCGGTCTGCTTGTTGATCTTGTCGGCGATGGTTTTCGCGGTATCGCCGATCACCGGCGGCACGGCGGCAGCGTCGGCCACCACGGTATCGACATCGGCCGAGCCGCGTGCACCATTGATGGTCACGGTGCCGGCGGTGATGTTCGAGGCATTCGTCACGGTGGCGAGCTGGTCGTCGGCCACGCGGTTGTTGCCATAGGTGCTGGTCAGGAAGTTCGCGCCACTGGCCGAGATCAGCTGGTTGGCATCGGCGCCGACCTGGAAGTTCGCGGTACCCATCGTGCCGTCCAGCAGCGACTGGCCGTTGAAGGTGGTGGTTTGCGCAATACGGTTCAGTTCCGAGGACAGCTGGCCGACTTCGGTCTGCAGGGCCTGGCGGTCGGAAGCCGAGTTGGTGCTGTTCGACGATTGCACGGCCAGTTCGCGGATGCGCTGCAGGATATCGCCGGACGAGGACAGGGCACCTTCGGCAGTCTGGGCCAGCGACACGCCATCGTTCGCGTTGCGGGTCGCCTGGTTCATGCCGCGGATCTGGGAATTCATGCGGTCCGAAATCGCCAGGCCGGCAGCGTCGTCTTTCGCGCTGTTGATGCGCAGGCCGGAAGACAGGCGTTGCAGGGACGTCGACAGGGCGCCTTGCGAGCCCGTCAGGTTACGTTGCGAATTCAGGGACGAGATGTTGGTGTTGATGACCGATGCCATGGTGACTCTCCAGACGGTGCTGCTGTTTGGGCAATTTGCTCGGTAACTTTGGCCCGCCACGCTGTTCTTGTGACGATCAAGCCGCTGTTGTTTCAGGTAACGGTATCCGTGCGGAAAGCTTTAGGCTTTTTCTGCGGAGAATCGAATTTTTTTTGAAGAAATAAGAGGGCAATGCATACTGTTGAGCAGGAATTGGCCGATCTTGCTGACCAAAGAAAAAGCCCGGCAGGGCCGGGCTCATCAGTAAAACTCATCAGTAAGTGCGCCACGGCAGCAGGAAAACCCTCACTCCGCCACGACAACCCTGTTCTTGCCGGTTTTCTTGGCCGTGTACATGGCCGCGTCGGCGCGCCTGACGAGCGCGGCCTGGTCTTCGCCCTGCCGGCGCAGCGCCACGCCGGCGGAAAACGTGATCAGCAGCTTTTCGTTTTCATGCATGAAGAAATGCCGGGTGAGGTCGCGCTGCAGCCGGGTCATGGTGGCAACGGCCGCGTCGACCGTGGTTTCCGGCAGCATGATGAGGAATTCCTCGCCGCCGAAGCGGGCGATCACATCCATCGAGCGCAGCGTTTCCTTGACCACCTTGACCAGGTGCTTCAGGGCGCTGTCACCGGCAATGTGGCCATAGGTATCGTTGAGCTTCTTGAAATCGTCCAGGTCCAGCACGGCGATGCACAGCGGCGTGCCGCGCCGATCCGCGCGGGCTGTTTCGCGCTCGAACACGTCGTCCAGGCCGCGGCGGTTCAGGCTGCCCGTGAGGCTGTCTTCACGCACCAGCTCGCTCATATGCTGCAACTGGGTTTCCAGCGCCTTGATGCGCTCTTCCGCATCTTGCACTTCCTGCCGTGCGCTGACCATGTTGTCGCGCGCCTGCAGGGCTTCGTTCTGCACCACGCGGGTTTCGTGCAGCACTTCGTCGAGGATCGAGTTCAGCTCGGTAATGTCGTTGGCGTGGCTGATCTTTTCCGAATACGCGCCGATCTTCTGGTGGAAGTCGCCGGTCGACGCGGCGACCTGGCCGAGCCGGTCGATGAACGTCATGACCATGTTCTTCACGGTGGCCTTGACGTCCGCCACGCTGTGCTTGAGCTGGCTTTGCTTGTAGATCACGTCCTTCAGGCTGCGGGTGGCCGCTTCCAGCGCGCGCGGGTCGAGCGGGCCGGCGATCAGCGCCTGCACGGTATCGACCTGACCGCGCAGCCAGGAATCGTCATCGAGCAGTTCGCTGACGTTTTCCAGCAGCAGCCGGAACAGCCGCAACAGCAATTCCTGCTGTTCCGCCGTGTCGCCATGCTTGAGTTCGATCTGGTAGCACAGCTGCTTGAGCCGCACGGCGATCTCGGACAGGTCGGCCTCGGTATGCGCTTCCTTGGTGGCGGCGCCCAGGGCCTCGGCTTCCGCCGCCATGACCGGCGCGCCGGACAGGAGCGAGGCCACCGCCAGGGTCAGCGTGCGGCTGAGCAGGTCGCGCAGCAGCCGCGTTTGCTCGCCGTCGGCCATCGGCGCCAGTTCGATTCCGCCCTTTTTCATCGGCAGCTCGGCCAGTTGCGACAGCGCCGTGGCATACGCATCCCAGTCGCGGGTTTTCACGGCGCGGTTGAAGTGGCGGCCGAAGTCGGCCAGCTCGCCGGAAGCCTGCTCGGACATGCGCGCGGCAAAGCGGTTCAGGACGTTTTCGGGGCCCGGGTCGGCAGGGACCGCCACCACGGGTGGCGGCGCGGGGATGCCGGCGATTTCATTGTAGATGTCCCGATACGCGTCCGGCGTGGGCGCGATGCGGCGCACCGCCAGGCGGCGAAAGGCCTCTCGCGCGATTTCGGCCGGGTTCTGGTCCGCCTGACCTGGGGGTTTGCTCGACATCTGGCTTGCAGCCTTTACAAAGGATTACCGATAGCCTGTATGTTACGGCAACGAAGGCTAAGCCGAAGCACGGAGTAGCGAGGCATATTTCCTTTATTTTCGGAACCAGAAGTTGCCAAACCTTATCCATCCCGGAGATTGATCGACCAAGCCGGCAGTCGAGCCAGCGATGATCGAGCCGTCAGCGATCGAGCCGCCAATGATCGAGCCGCCAATGATCGAACCGTCAACGATCGACCCGCAGCGATCGAGCCGTCAATCCGATCAGCTCTCGATTCGATTGCACCGTCAATCGATCAAGCCATTCCTGATCGCATAGTGCGTCAGTTCCGCACTGTTCTTCAATTTCATCTTGACCAGCAGCCGCGCCCGGTATTCGCTGACGGTCTTCACCGACAGCGACAATTCCTTGGCGATGGCTCCCACTGTCAATCCCGAGGCGATCAGCGTCAGGGTCTGGTATTCGCGGTCGGACAGCGTTTCATGTGGTGCCGCTTCGTGATCCTCGCCCACGTGGTTGGCTAGTTCCTGGGCCAGCGCGGGACTGATGTATTTTAACCCGCCAGCGACTTGCCTGATCGCAGTGACAAGTTCCTTCGGTGCGCTCTGCTTGGTGAGGTAGCCGGCCGCGCCGGCTTTCAGCGAGCGGATCGCGTACTGGTCTTCGCGGTGCATCGACAGCATCAGCACCGCCAGCTCGGGCTTTTCCTTCTTGATCTGTTTCAGCACCTCGATACCGCTGCGGTCGGGCATCGAGATATCGAGCAGCACCACGTGGCACCCGGATTTGCGGAACAGGCGCAGCGCATCGCTGCCGTTTTCCGCCTCGCCGGAGACCACGATGTCGCGGGTATCGGCCAGGATCTGCTTCAGCCCCTCGCGCACGATCGCGTGATCGTCGGCGATGAAAACCTTGATGGCTGCCTTGTCGCTCATGGTACGTCCTGTTTGGTGATTGCAGGCCGAATTGTAGCCGCTTCCAGGCCGTCGCCCGGGGAGGCGCGCCGGATGCGGATCGCGACCACGGTGCCGCCGCCCGGCGCATGGGACAGGCTGAGCGTGCCGCCCAGTGCCCGCGCCCGCTCGGCCATGCCGCGCAGGCCGAACGAGCCGGGCTTGGCGCGATCGGTGGCGCGGATGCCGCGGCCGTTGTCCGTGATCTTCACGCCGACATGCTGCCGGGTACTCTGCAGGCGCACCGCCACGCTGGACGCCTGGGCGTGCTTGGCGATATTGGTCAGCGCTTCCTGCACGATACGGAACAGCGCGGTGGCCTGGTCCGAATCGAGCTTCACGTCCTTTTCGTTGGACTGGAAGCTGCACGCCAGGCCAGCCTGCGCGGCGAATTCCTTGACTTGCCACTCCAGCGCGGGCACCAGGCCGAAGTCGAGGATGGAGGGGCGCAGGTCGAGTGTGATGCGGTGCACCGCATCGATGGTGCGGTCGGCCAGCTCGTCGACATAGGCCGCCTTCTGCGCCAGCACCGGGTCGCCGTCGGGCAAGCGAGCGGCCAGCATCGCCAGCGCCATCTTGATGGCGGTGAGGTTGCCGCCCAGGTCGTCATGGATCTCGCGCGCGATGCGCGTGCGTTCCTGCTCCTTGACCTTCTCGATGTGCGCGGTCAGCTCGGCGAGCCGGGCCCGGCTGGCACGCACTTCCATCTGCTCCAGCTTGCTTTCGGTGATGTTGGTCATGATGCCTTCCCACTGCACCGCGCCACCCGGCAGCACGTGCGGCGTGGCGCGCAGGTTGATCCACTTGACGTCCTTCCACGCCTCGATCCAGATACGGCCTTCCCAGTTCCAGCTCCACAGCGTCGCCGCGGACGATGTCATCGAGTCCAGGTACGACTGGCGGTCTTCCGGCAGCACGAGGTGGGCGAAGCGGTCCGGTTCCGCCGCCAGTTCGGCCGCCGGCATGCCGAGCAGCGCCTGGCAGCCTTCGCTCAGGTAGGGGAAGGACACCCGGCCATCCGGCTCGCGGCGGAACTGGTAGACCAGGCCGGGCGAATGCGCCACGATGGCGTCGAAACGCGACTGCACCTGCTGCAGCGCTTCGGCGGCGCTGTCGTCCTCGGCGATTGCCAGCACGCAGTCGCGCTCGCCGTGCCGGACATGGGCCAGGCGCAGCGTCACCCGGCAGGGCGTGCCATCGGCGCGCGCCAGCACGGTGTGGAGGAGGGCGCCGCCGCCCAGGGCCGCGTCGAACTGGTCGCGGGGCAGCAAGGGCACGATGGCAGCGAAATCGCCTCCCGCGCCAGCGCCCGACAGCCGGGCGGCCGCGGGATTGGCGTCGAGGAGGTGCAGCGTGTGCGGATCGATCAGGAAGAGCTGGGAACGGGTGGCTTGCCAGACGGCGTCGTGGCAGGAATGGGCAATGCGCATAAATGTGTACAATCGTTCCGTATTAGCAGGATGATACGTGAAACGCCACTCCCCATGAACAAAGCTTTTGTGAAAGAAACCGAGCAGGACGATGACGACGACGTCCAGCTGGCGCCGCCGATTCCTGCCGGCGCCAAGAACTACATCACGCCCGCCGGCTACCGCCGCATCAAGGATGAACTGCTGCAGCTGATCGACGTCGAGCGGCCCGAGGTGGTGAAGGTGGTGCACTGGGCCGCCTCGAACGGCGACCGCTCCGAGAACGGCGACTACATCTACGGCAAGCGGCGCCTGCGCGAGATCGACCGCCGTATCCGTTTCCTGACCAAGCGGCTCGACCTGGCCGAAGTGGTGGACCCGAGCGTGCACCACGGCAGCGACCAGATCTTCTTCGGCGCGACCGTCACCTACAGCAACCAGGATGGTGTCGAAAACACCATCACGATCGTCGGCATCGACGAATTCGACCCGCTGAAGGGCAAGGTCAGCTGGATTTCCCCCATCGCCCGCACGATCACCAAGGCGCGCGAGGGCGACACCGTCACACTGCATACGCCGACCGGGGTGGAGGAGCTGGAGATACTGGAAGTGAGCTATCCGGCGGCTGCGGAGTAGCCTGAGGCGAGCTCTTTTCTTGCGCTCGCACAGTTCGACCGCTGCCAACAGAACAGAAAATGCGGCATTTCTTTCATGGGAGAGAACTATGCCGCGACGCCCCCGTTTGCTGTTGCCGGGTCTGCCTTTGCACGTCATTCAGCGAGGGAACAACAGGCAACCATGCTTTTTCAACGACAACGACCGGTCACATTTCCTCGACCATTTGCGCGGGGCAGTCGAGCTACATGTCTGCGCACTACATGCATATGTACTGATGTCGAACCATGTGCATCTATTGCTGACTCCTCAAGACCCAGGCAACGTTCAACACATGATGAAGAGCGTTGCGCAGGCCCATGCACAGTACATCAATTGGCGATACCGGCGCTCCGGCGGTCTATGGGAAGGCCGCTACAAGGCAGCGTATGTCGAAAGCGAAACCTACTTGCTAACCTGCCACCGGTATGTCGAGCTCAACCCAGTGCGTGCTGGACTGGCCGACCATCCGGGACAGTACCGGTGGTCGAGTTACCGGTGCAACGGAGAAGGGAAGGAAAATCCTCTGGTCACTCCACATCCCCTGTATGCGGGGCTTGGGCATGAAGGCGAATTTCGGCGCGGAGCTTATCGATCACTGTTCGGGCAACCCCTGTCGATGAAGGATCTGATGCGTATTCGCACCGCGACAGAAGCGGAATTTGCAATTGGCACGCAGGCTTTCATGGAACGCATAGCTGCGATGGGTTCTGATGGTGGCGAGTCGCCGACGTAATATCAACCCCAAGTGCAAGACCTGGGGTCAGACCCGTCGGGTCTGACCCCGGCTTCTGCCGTTGGGTTTTTCAAGCGCCAACAACCTGTTGGCTTGTCTTTCGCGGACTGCGCAGGCGCAAGGAAAAACCGGTGTCCGACACCAGACGCGGCGCCGGCTTGCCAGCGCTTACCCCCGCTCGCGGGATACCCGATTCACGCCAGTCACCTTGCGCACGTTGCGCAGCAGACCGGCCAGGTGCACGCGGTCCTTCACCTGGATGGTGAAGCGCAGCTGGTGCAGCACGTGGTCGTTGTCTTCATCCATGCCGACGAAGGTGATGTTGCCGTCGGATTCGCCGATCTCGGCGGCCACGCGGGCGAGGATGCCCTTTTCGTTGTTGATCAGCAGGCGGATGCGGCTGTCGAAGCGGCGGTTCAGTTCCGTGCCCCACTTGACGGCGATCCAGCGGTCCGGTTCCTTCTGGCGCTGGCGCCGGGCCACGCTGCAGTCCGAGGTGTGCACCTGCAGGCCCTGGTCGCGGCGCAGCTGGCCAATGATCTGGTCGCCCGGGATCGGCAGGCAGCACGGCGCCAGCTGCACGGACACGCCTTCGCTGCCGTAGATCGTGACCGGGTCGAGGTCGGCCGCGGAATTGTGGTCGATCGGCACCGAGGCCGATTCGCCGCCCAGCAGGCCGAAGATGTGCCGCGCCACGAGCGCCGCCATGCGCTTGCCGATGCCGATGTCGGCATACAGTTCGTCCATCGACTTGGCCGACGATTCGTTCAGCAGGCGTTCCACCAGCGGCTCCGGCAAGTCCGGCGAAATGCTGATGCCGGCCAGCGCCTGCTGCAGCAGTTGCCGGCCCAGCCCGATCGATTCGGGCAGGTTGATGGTGCGCAGGTGGTGCCGGATCGCCGAGCGCGCCTTGCCCGTGCGGACGAAGGACAGCCAGCTCGGGCTTGGCCGGGAATTCGGGTCGGTCACCACTTCGACGATATCGCCGTTGCGCAGCTCGGCGCGCAGCGGGGCCGGTTCGCCGTTGATCGTCACGGACACGGTATGGTCGCCGATGCCCGTGTGGATCGCGTACGCGAAATCGATCGGCGTGGCGCCGCGCGGCATGGCGATGATCTTCGACTTCGGCGTGAACACGTAGACGGAGTCGGGGAACAGGTCGACCTTCACGTGTTCGAGGAACTCGGCCGAGTCGCCGGTCTGTTGCTGGATGTCCAGCAGCGATTGCAGCCACGCGTGGGTGCGCTGCTGCATGTCAGTCATGTTCGCATCGCTGTTCTTGTACAGCCAGTGCGCCGCCACGCCGGATTCGGCGGTGCGGTGCATTTCCTGTGTGCGGATCTGGAACTCCACCGGCGTGCCGTACGGGCCGATCAGCGTGGTGTGCAGCGACTGGTAGCCGTTCAGCTTGCGGATGGCGATGTAATCCTTGAACTTGCCCGGCATCGGCTTGTACAGCGAATGCAGCGTGCCCAGCGCCACGTAGCAGTTCGGGAAGCTGTCGACGACGACGCGGAAGCCGTACACGTCGAGCACCTGCGAGAAAGTGAGGTGCTTCGACCGCATCTTCTTGTAGATGCCGTACAGCGTCTTTTCGCGGCCGTACACTTCCGCGTGGATGCCGGCCATGCCCAGCGTGTTCTTCACCGAGTCGAGGATCTTGCCGACCACTTCGCGCCGGTTGCCGCGCGCGGCCTTCACAGCCTTCGCCAGCACGTGGTAGCGCAGCGGGTACAGGTGCGAGAACGACAGGTCCTGCAGTTCGCGGTAGATGTTGTTCAGGCCGAGCCGGTGGGCGATCGGCACATACACTTCCATCGTTTCCTTGGCGATGCGCTGCTTCTTGGCGGGCGCCATCACGTCCAGCGTGCGCATGTTGTGCAGGCGGTCGGCCAGCTTGATCAGGATGACGCGTACGTCCGAGGCCATCGCCAGCAGCATCTTGCGGAAGTTTTCCGCCTGCGCCTCGATCTGGCTCTGGAACTCGATCTTCTCAAGTTTCGACAGGCCGTCGACGAGTTGCGCGACCGGCGCGCCGAAGCGCTCGATCAGCTCTTCCTTCTTGACGTCCTGGTCTTCCATCACGTCGTGCAGCAGCGCCGCCATCAGTGCCTGGGCGTCGAGCTTCCAGTCCGCGCAGATCTCGGCCACCGCGATCGGGTGCGAAATATAGGGCTCGCCCGACTTGCGCACCTGGCCC
This sequence comes from Pseudoduganella sp. SL102, assembly GCF_027856995.1. NCBI lineage: Bacteria > Pseudomonadati > Pseudomonadota > Betaproteobacteria > Burkholderiales > Oxalobacteraceae > Pseudoduganella > Pseudoduganella sp. SL102. The sequence continues at coordinate 6,225,093 of NZ_CP115554.1, read as the reverse complement.
AGGTGCATCTCGTCCGAGAAACGGTAGGCTTCCTTGACCTTCTTCAGGTCGGCCTCGCTCATGTACTCGGCAAGCTTTTCGGTGAGGTGGCTGATCGTGGCAACGCCGGCGGGCGTCATCGGCGCCGCAAGGGGCGACGTGGAAATGGCAGGGGGCTGGCCGGCATCGCCGTCCGGCCGGGCGGCCGAGCGGCGGCCCCGCGAAACGGGGCGTTCAGTGATGCCGGATTCAGTGGAGTTCAGGTTCATGGTGTTCGCAGTGTAATTCAACTGGAGAACCTGTGGCGGTGCGGTGAATCCGTGGCACCAAAATTACATCGGAACCTTTTTCAGCATTTCGATGCCGACCTTGCCGGCAGCGATCTCGCGCAGTGCCAGTACGGTCGGCTTGTCCTTGGCTTCCACCTTCGGGGTGTGGCCCTGCAGCAGCTGGCGGGCGCGATAGGTCGCAGCCAGGGTCAGCTGGAAACGGTTCGGCACATTCTGCAGGCAATCTTCGATCGTAATACGGGCCATGGTAACTCCTGGGCTAATTCTGGAAAGGATGGATTGGAAACGCTATTGAACGTTGTAAAAAACGTTGTAAAAGACGTCTTGTAACACGTTGTATTCAACAACGCTGTCTTGGCGATTCAGTATCGAAAATACTGAATCGCGCATTTTTTATTGAATTCTGTCGCGGCAACGCTGTCTCGGGACGCTGTCAATCGTGCTGCTCGGCGTGAATGCCCAGCTGGGCAAACAGCGATGCATTGCGGGCCGCCTGTTGCGCAAACCGGCAACGGGCCGATCGGACGATCGCGCTCAGCTCAAGCAAGGCGACCGGAAACTCTTCATTGATAATAACATACTCGAACTCGGGAGCGTGGGCGATCTCGCCACCGGCCGCCAGCAGGCGCCGTGTTATCACGTTCGGTTCGTCCTGCCCACGCTTGTGCAGCCGCTCTTCCAGCGCCGCGATCGATGGCGGCAGGATGAAGATGCCGGCCGCCTGCGGGAACTGCTTCTTCACCTGGCGCGCACCCTGCCAGTCGATCTCGAGCAGGATGTCGGTGCCGGCCCGCATCTGCTCCTCGACGAACAGGCGCGAGGTGCCATAGTAATTGCCATGCACTTCGGCCCATTCGAGGAACTCGCCCGCGTCGGCGCGGGCGATGAAATCCTCGGTGGTCGTGAAGAAGTATTCACGGCCGTGCTCTTCGCCCGGGCGCGGCGGCCGCGTCGTCGTTGAAATCGACAGCCTGATCGCCGGCTCCTGCGCCAGCAGCGCGTTGACCAGGGTGGACTTGCCGGCGCCGGAGGGGGCCGCAACCATGAACAGGCTGCCGGAGAAGTGTTGATTCATGTTCAATTCCGATTCGCGGGCGAGGCCCAAAAGGCGTATTTTACCAAGAGCAATCGAACTTTTCACCTGCCCGCGGTGCATCGCCCCGCTGTTACTCCAGGTTCTGCACCTGTTCGCGCATCTGCTCGATCAGCAGTTTCAGTTCCATCGATGCGTCCGCCAGCTCCTTGACGGAGGCTTTCGCGCCCAGCGTGTTGGCTTCGCGGTTCAGTTCCTGCATCATGAAATCGAGGCGCTTGCCGACCTGGCCGCCTTTTTTCAGGATGTGGCGGGTCTCGCCGAGGTGCGCGGACAGCCGGCCCAGTTCCTCGGCCACGTCGATGCGGATGCCATACAGGATCACTTCCTGGCGGATGCGTTCCATCGCGTCCTGGCGCGACAGTGCCGCGTTCGATCCCTGCGACGCCAGGCCCAGCGCTTCCTGCATGCGCTCGATCGCCTTTTGCTGGAAAGCGGCCACCACCTGCGGGATCAGCGGGGTGATGCGCTTGACGATGGCTTCCATGGCCTCGATGCGCGAGACCAGCATCGCTTCCAGCGCCGCGCCTTCGCGCTGGCGGCTGTTCACGAAGGCTTCGACGGTGGTCGCCATCAGCGCGGCCACGTCGGCCTGCAGCGTTTCCTGGCCAATCTGCGCTTCTTCGACGACGCCCGGCCAGCGCAGCAGTTCGGCGACCGACATCGCATGCGCGCCGGCGAAATGGGTGGTCACCTCGTTCTGCAGGCGGGCCAGTTCATTGAGCAAGGGGATATTCAGCGCCTGGGTGCCGGCGCCGGCGGCCTTGCGGCCGAAACTCAACCGGATTTCCACCTTGCCGCGCGTGATGGCGGCCATGATCGCGGCGCGCAGGTCGGGTTCGAGCGCGCGCAAATCGTCGTTGATGCGGAATTGAAGGTCGAGAAAACGGGAATTGACGCTCTTGATTTCAATGGTCAGAGTTCCCGCCGCGCTTTCGCTGGTGGCAACCGCGTAGCCCGTCATGCTGGAAATGCTCAATGGATATCCCCGATTTTATCTTTACAAATGCCTGGTTTTGTCCACACAATCCGGTCTCAGTGCGTTGGTTGACGCGAGGAAATACATGGCTGCACAAAACAACGTCCCGTTGCCGGATGGGCTGGAGCTGGCTGGATACCGCATTGTAAAGAAAATTGCGTCCGGCGGGTTCAGTATTGTCTATCTTGCCTATGACGCCGAGGGCAATGCGGTGGCCATCAAGGAGTATTTACCAAGCGCGTTGGCATTGCGTCAAGAGGGTGAACTGGCGCCCGCCGTTTCAGCGGCAAACCTGCCGGTATTCCGCCTCGGCCTGAAATGCTTTTTCGAGGAAGGGCGCGCGCTGGCGAAAATCGCCCATCCCAATGTGGTGCGCGTGCTGAATTTCTTTCGCGCGCACGATACCGTGTACATGGTAATGGCGTATGAATCCGGCCACACATTGCAGGAGCAAATCTCGCGGCAGCGCGCCAAAGGCGGCCAGATCGGCGAGGCATTTATCCGGCAGGTTTTCATGCAGGTATTGAAAGGATTGCGCGAAGTGCATGCCAATGGCTTGCTGCACCTCGATTTAAAGCCGGCCAATATATACCTGCGCGCCGACGGCACGCCGCTGCTGCTCGATTTCGGCGCGGCACGCCGCACCATCGATTCCGGCGCGCTGACCCTGACGCCGATGTACACGCCCGGCTTTGCCGCACCCGAACTGACCATCAAGACATCGCCGCTGGGGCCCTGGACCGACGCCTACGGCATCGGCGCCGCGATGTTCGCCTGCATGGCCGGGGCGCCACCGCAGCCCGCCGAGGAACGCCGCAAGGGCGATGGCATGGAGCAGCATTTCGCCAAACTGGCCGAACGCTATCCGGCGCCGCTGATCGCCCTGGTGCGCCGCGCGCTGGCGCTCGATCCGCTGGCCCGCCCGCAAAGCCTGTTTGAAATGCAGAAGGCACTGCAGGCGCTGGAGCCGGCATCGGCATCGGCGGCATCATCGGCATCGCCGGCGCCACCGGCACCACCGGCGCCGGCCGGCACGTTCGCCCGGCTGCGGACGCTGGCGCGCCGCCTGCGCCCGCAGCGCGGCGGCGAAGCAGCCGATACGGTACAGGGATAGGCCATGCGATTCTCGGTCTACCAGGAAAGCCACATCGGCGGGCGCAGCATGAACCAGGACCGGATGGGCTACTGCTACACCCGCGACGCGCTGCTGCTCGTGCTGGCGGACGGCATGGGCGGGCACCCGCGCGGCGAGGTGGCCGCCGCCATCGCGCTGCGAACGATTTCCGTGCTGTTCCAGCAACAGTCCGATCCCTACGTGAAGGGGCCGGCGCGCTTCCTGGAAGATGCCTGCCATGCCGCGCACCGCGAAATCCACCGCCACGCCGGCGCGCAGGGCTGGCCGGAAACGCCGCGCACCACCATTGTTGCCTGCGTGGTGCAGCACAACACGGCCACCTGGGCGCATTGCGGCGATTCGCGGCTGTACCTGCTGCGCGGCGGGCGCATCCTGGCGCGCACGCGCGACCATTCGCACATCGAAAAGCTGATCCATGGCGGCCGCGTGCCGGAGTCGGAGCGCCACACGCACCCGGACCGCAACAAGCTGTACAACTGCCTGGGCGCGCAGGCCGCGCCGAAGGTCGAGCTGTCGCGGCAGGCCGGCCTGGAGACGGGCGACGTGATGCTATTATGCTCGGACGGCCTGTGGGCCGTGCTGCCAGAAGAAGAGCTGGTGGCCGCGCTCTCCACCGGCGCCGTCGAGCGTGCCGTTCCCGACCTGCTGCGCAGCGCGCTGCGGGTGGCCGGTGCCGGCAGCGACAACGTCACCGGCCTGGCCATCGCCTGGCAGGAGGCCGCCGAAGGGCGGCCAGCCGATGCGCCGGCCGCCGGGTCGACGATCGTCTCCACCGAATCGCTGGCCAGCGGGCGGCACGGCACGTCGATCGCGCCGGCCGATCCGTTCGACGAAGCCGAGATCGACCGGGCCATCGCCGAGATCCGCCTGGCGATCGAAAAATCTTCCCAGTTGCTCAAGTAACCCCTTACCCGGGCAGCTACTCAAGCAATTGCTCAATCAAATACTCGAACAGAAAGCGATACCACCGTCCATGACCATCCAGACCCGCCCCAGCGGCCGCGCCGTCGACCAGTTGCGCACCGTGCGCCTGACCCGCCAGTACACCAAGCATGCCGAAGGTTCCGTGCTGATCGAATGCGGCGACACCAAGGTGATCTGCACCGCCAGCATCGAAGAAAAAGTGCCGGGCTTCCTGAAGGGCAAAGGGCAGGGCTGGCTGACCGCCGAATACGGCATGCTGCCCCGCTCCACGCACTCGCGCATGGACCGCGAAGCCGCCAGGGGCAAGCAGAGCGGGCGTACCCAGGAAATCCAGCGCCTGATCGGCCGTTCGCTGCGCGCCGCGTTCGACCTGGAGGCTTTCGGCGAACGCACGCTGCACCTGGACTGCGACGTGATCCAGGCCGACGGCGGTACCCGTACCGCGTCGATCACCGGCGCGATGGTTGCCGCGTACGACGCGTTCACGAAACTGGTGGAGAAGGGCACGATCCCGGCCGTGCCGGTGAAGCACTTCGTCGCCGCGATCTCCGTCGGCGTGTTCCAGGGCACTCCGGTGCTGGACCTGGACTACCCGGAAGATTCCGCCTGCGACACCGACATGAACGTGATCATGACGGACGCCGGCCACTTCGTCGAAGTGCAGGGCACCGCCGAAGGCGCCGCCTTCGACCGCGCCACGATGAACCGGCTGCTCGACCTGGCCGATGCCGGCATCGCCGACCTGATCCGGCTGCAGAAGCGGGAACTGGGGCTGGCGGGGTAAAATACCGCCCCCAACCAAAATTGGGGACAGACCCTGTTTTTGAAGAAATTTCCCTAAAAACAGGGTCCGTCCCGAATTGTTCGCAGTGACATCTTTTATGACCCAGAAACTCATCCTCGCCTCGAACAACGCGGGCAAATTGAAGGAATTCAACACGCTGCTGTCCACCGTCGGCTTCGAGGTGCACGCGCAGGGCGAATTCAACGTGCCGGAAGCGGACGAGCCGTTCCACACCTTTGTCGAGAACGCGCTGCAAAAGGCGCGGCATGCGTCGCGGCTGACCGGCCTGCCGGCGCTGGCGGACGATTCCGGCGTCTGCGTCAACGCGCTGGGCGGCGCGCCCGGCGTCTACTCGGCGCGCTACGCGGGCGAACCGAAGTCCGATGCCGCCAACAACGCGAAGCTGGTCGCCGACCTGGCAGCGCATGGCGACAAGTCGGCCTATTACTACTGCGTGCTGGTGTTCGTGCGCCATGCCGACGACCCGCAGCCGGTGATCGCCGACGGCACATGGCGCGGCGTGATCCAGGCCGAGCCGCGCGGCGACGGCGGCTTCGGCTACGATCCGCATTTTTACATTCCCGAGCTGGGCAAGACCACGGCGGAACTGGCGCCGGAAGAGAAGAACCGCCTGTCGCACCGCGGCCAGGCATTGCGTGCACTGGTGGAAAAGCTGAAATGATTCCCATCAAACCGGTCGGCGCGGGTGCCGGCAAGAGCGTCGCGCCGGCGCGCACCATCGATGCCGCGGCCGGCGTGGCCGCGCAATACCTGCAGCCGGGGGCGCTGAACCTGGCCGCGCTGCCGCCGCTGTCGCTGTACGTGCACTGGCCATGGTGCGTGCGCAAGTGCCCGTACTGCGATTTCAATTCGCACGAAGCCAAGGGCGAAGTGCCGGAGAAGGCATACCTCGACGCGCTGCGGCTGGACCTGGAAATGGCGCTGCCGCTGATCTGGGGCCGCAAGATCCACACGGTGTTCATCGGCGGCGGCACGCCGAGCCTGATGTCCGCCGCGGGCCTGGACCGGCTGCTGTCCGACCTGCGCACCCTGCTGCCGCTGGACAGCGATGCCGAGATCACGATGGAAGCCAATCCCGGCACCTTCGAAGTGGAGAAATTCCGCAGCTACCGCGCCAGCGGCATCAACCGCCTGTCGATCGGCATCCAGAGCTTCAACGCGCGGCACCTGCAGGCACTGGGCCGCATCCACGACGATGGCGAAGCGCGCCGCGCGGTCGATATCGCCCACGCCACGTTCGACAACTTCAACCTCGATTTGATGTACGCGCTGCCCGGGCAGACCCTGGACGAGGCGCGCGCCGACCTGGCCACCGCCCTGGCATTCCAGCCGCCGCACCTGTCGCTGTATCACCTGACGATGGAACCCAACACGGTGTTCGCCAAGTATCCGCCCGAGCTGCCGGACGACGACACCAGCGCCGACATGCAGGACCTGGTCGCCGAAATGACCGGTGCGGCGGGCTATGGCCACTATGAGGTGTCGGCCTACGCGCGGCCCGGGCACCAGGCCAAGCACAACCTGAACTACTGGCAGTTCGGCGACTACCTGGGCATCGGCGCCGGCGCGCATTCGAAACTGTCGTTCCCCCACCGCGTGCTGCGGCAGGCGCGCTACAAGCAGCCGAAGTCGTACATGGAACAGGTGGCGAACGGCACGCCGGTACAGGAAGAGAACGAAATCGCGCGCGACGAGATGGGCTTCGAGTTCATGCTCAATACACTGCGCCTGCAGGATGGCTTCGCCCCGAACCTGTTTACCGAGCGCACCGGCCTGGCGCTGAACACCATCGAGAAACAGCTCAACGCGGCCGAGGCGAAAGGCCTGATCTACCGCGACCACGCCATCATCCGCCCGACCGAGCTGGGGCACCGCTTCCTGAACGACCTGCAGCAGATCTTCCTGGGCTGACCCGTGGCGGCCGCGCCTAGAACGCGGCCGCTACCTTCAGGTCCGGCTTTTCCGCCCACCTGGCCAGTGCCTCGGCCATCCGTTCGCTTTCGCCGATCGCCTGCATCCAGTCGCGGATGCGGGCGGCGTGGTCTTGCCCGTAGTGCTTGAAGTCGTTCCGGTCCGGCAGCTTGCGGTTCGGCAGCCGGGCCACGAACGATGGCGAAGGGCTGACAAGGACCACGTTTTCCAGCGCGAGCTCGCCGGACTGGGCACGCGCGCGGCGCCACGGCAGCGACTTGTCGAGCCAGCCGGGCACGATGTAGTCGGTGAAGTGCGGGTACAGCACCAGGCCGGGATCGCGCTGGTAGGGCAGGTGCAGGTGGTAGTCGACCAGGCCGCCGTCCCAGTACGTGCCGGGCGGCGCGCCGGCGATGTCGCGTACCGCTTCCAGCACGAGGGGAATCGAGCCGGAGGCCAGCAGCGCGCCGCGCAGGTTGGCCGCGTCCAGGCCGACGAAATGCGAGGCGAAGGCATCGAAGCGCTCGCGCAGCCAGGCGCTGTCGTCGCGCGGGTCGTGGAACAGCACGCGTTCCATGCCGCGCGCCAGCCGGCTGCGCGAGACCGCATTGCCGGCCGCGGCGCGCAGGAAACCCGCCATCTCGCGCCAGCGCACGCCGCCGGTAGCGGCCAGCGGCCCGATGCCGCGCGCGGTGATCACGGTTACCCGATGATGCGGATGGGCCAGCACTTCGTCGCCATGCCCGCCCAGCACTTCTTCCAGCAGGCCACGGACCGTTCGCGTCACGTAGGCCGCGTCGATCCTGGCCGGGTAGGTCTGGTGCGTGTAGTGGTAGGCCAGCCGCTTGTGCGCCGCCACGGGATCGGCGAACGCCATCGCGGCCATCCGCCAGGCGCCGATCGACGCGCCGATCAGCCGCCGTTCACGCGGCGCGCGCGGCAGCCAGTCGCCGGACAGCCAGGTGTCGATGCCGTTCAGGATCAAGCCTTTCGGCCCGCCCGCCGCGGCGGGGATGATGGCGATGTCGGCGGGTTGCAGGCCTTCGGCCGCGATGCGCTGGCGCGCGCGGGCGCCCAGGCGGATGGTGATGGGGGAGTCCATGCGGCATTGTAATGGCATCCGCCACCGATGCCGGCTGCGGGCGTACTACGTGCGTCCGGCAACACTGTTGGCATAAGAGAACAGGTGTCAGACGCTAGTGCGGCTTCGATAAGCCACCCCAAGTGCAAATTCCGGGGTCAGACCCGCCGGGTCTGACCCCAGCCTTTCGCTGTTGGGGTGAATGCATGCGCTTTCAATGTCTTGGGTAACGCTTAACTTAAGGGCAGCAGGTCAGACTCCAATTCCTGCCGTTGGGCGGAGGTACATTGCCGTCCGCTACCGCAAGCCGCCCCCCAGCGCCCGATACAGGTCGATGGCACTGGTGGTGCGCAGCAGCCGCGCCTGCACCAGTTCCTGCTCGGCCGAGAACAGCTCGCGCTGCGCGTCGAGCACGTCCAGCGAGCTGGCCACGCCGTTCTCGAAGCGCAGCGTGAGCAGCCGCAGGCGTTCGGCCTGGGCATCCTGGATCGCCCGCTGCGCGGCCACCTGGTCGCCCAGGTAGCTGCGGGCGGCCAGCGCGTCGGCCACTTCGCGGAACGCGGCCTGGATGGTGCGTTCGTAATCGGCCACGGCGATGTTCTTGCGCACTTCGGAAAGCGTGAGGTTGGCGCGGTTGCGGCCGGCGTCGAAGATCGGCAGGGTCAGCTGGGGCACGAACGACCAGGTGTCGTTGCCGCCGTCGAACAGCTGCGAGAATTCCGGGCTGGCGCTGCCGATCGCCGCCGTCAGCGAGATGCGCGGGAAGAACGCGGCGCGCGCGGCGCCGATATTGGCATTGGCCGCGATCAGCCGCTGCTCGGCGGCGCGGATGTCCGGCCGGCGCGTGATCAGGTCGGACGGCAGGCCGGCCGGCACGGCGCTCATCGCGTCGATCCGCGCATCGTCGGCCATCGGGGGCGCGGTGTCGGCCGGCTGCGCGGGCGGCGCGCCCACCAGCAGGGTCAGCGCGTTGGCGGCCTGCGCCCGCTGCCGGGCCAGCGCCAGGGCCGCCGCGCGCGCCGTTTCCATCAGCGTCTCGTTGGAGCGCAGGTCGAGCAGCGACGAGGCGCCCGCGTCGAGCTGTTGCCGCGTCAGCTCGAACGTGCGGCGGCGCGCTTCATACGTGCGCTGCGCCAGCGCCAGCTGTTCGGCGAAGGCGCGCTCGGTGAAATACGCCTTGGCCACCTCGGTCACGATGCTGATCTGCGCCGCCTGCCGCGCCTCGTCGCTGGCCAGGTAGGTGGCCAGCGCCGCTTCCGACAGGCTGCGCACGCGGCCGAAGAAATCCAGCTCGAACGCGGAAATCGACAGGCCGGCGTCGAAGCGCTCGCCGATCGATGGCTGGCCCGTGGCGGGGTTCAGGAAGCCCGGGGTGCGCGCCCGCGTGCCGGACAGCGCCGCATTCACGGTCGGCAGGCGGTCGGCCCGCGTCACGCGGTAAGCGGCGCGCGCTTCCTCGATCCGCAGGGCGGCAGTGCGGAGGTCGCGGTTGTTCTCCAGCGCCGTGGCGATCAGGGCCTGCAGCCGCCCATCGGGGAAGAATTCGCGCCAGCCGGTATCGACGGCGCTCTTCGCATCGGCCGCGGGCGGCGGCGCGCCCTTGCCGTCCGCGGCGGCCGGCGTGGTGGGGAAGTCGGCGGCTACCGGCGCGGCCGGGCGCTCGTACTTCGGCGCCAGCGAACAGGCCGGCAACAGGGTCGACAATGCGCCGGCGGCCAGCAGGGCCGTGGCGCGGCGCGAAAGTGATGTTGACAGCAGGGGCAATGGTATCGGCTTCATGGCTTGGTCTCCGGCAGGTCCAGTTCATGCGCGGCGACGCGGCGCTGCCGCTCGCTGCCCTTGAAGATGCGGCGGATCACGACAAAGAATACGGGCACCAGGAACACGGCCAGCACGGTGGCCGTGATCATGCCGCCCATCACGCCCGTGCCGATGGCGCGCTGGCTGGCCGAACCGGCGCCGCTGGCCACCACCAGCGGCAGCACGCCGAGGATGAACGCCAGCGATGTCATGATGATCGGGCGGAAGCGCAGGTGCACCGCTTCCAGCGTGGCCTCGGCCAGGCCCATGCCCTGCGCCTGCAGGTCCTTGGCGAATTCGATGATCAGGATGGCGTTCTTGGCCGACAGCCCGATGATGGCGATGAGGCCCACCTTGAAGTACACGTCGTTCGGCAAGTCGCGCAGATGGGCGCCGAGCAGCGCGCCCAGCACGCCCAGCGGCACCACCAGCAGCACGGCGATCGGGATCGATTCGCTTTCGTACAGGGCCGCCAGTACCAGGAACGCGGCCAGCAACGACAGCGCGAACAGCATCGGCGCCTGGGCCCCGGAGGTGCGCTCTTCCAGCGACTGGCCGGTCCAGTCGATGCCGAAGCCGGGCGGCAGCTGCGCGGCCAGCCGTTCCAGCTCGGCCATCGCATCGCCGGTGCTGTAGCCCGGCGCGGCATTGCCGGTCAGCTTGATCGCCGGGTAGCCGTTGTAGCGCACCAGCTGCACCGGGCCGTTGATCCAGCGCGTGGTGGCGAAGGCGGAGAAGGGCACCATGTTGCCGCCGCCGTTCGCCGCGCTTGCGGAGCGGACGTTCAGGCGCAGGATGTCTTCCGGCTGCATGCGCCGGCTCTGCTCGGCCTGCACGATCACGCGCTGCTGGCGGTTGTTGCTGTTGAAGTCATTCACGTACGAGGAACCCAGGCCGGCGGACAGCGTGGTGTTGATGTCGGCGAACGTGACGCCCAGCGCCTGCGCCTTTTCGCGGTCGATGTCCACCTGCAGCTGCGGCGCATCCTCCAGCCCTTCCGGCCGCACGCCGCTGAGTATCGCGCTCTTGCCGGCCATGTCGAGCAGCTGGTTGCGGGCATTCATCAGCGCGGCATGGCCCAGCGAGCTGCGGTCCTGCAGCCGGGAGGTGATGCCGGTGGCGTTGCCCAGCTCGCGGATCGGCGGCGGCGACAGCGGGAACACGATCGCATCGGCAATGCCGGACAGCGCGCCGAACGCGCGCGCGGCGAGCGCGTCGGCCGACTGGTCCTTGCCCCGCTCGCTCCAGTCCTTCAGCGGCACGAACACCAGGCCGGCGTTCTGGCCATTGCCCGAGAACGAGAAGCCGGCCACCGCGATGGTGCGCGCCACTTCCGGCTGCTGGCGGAAATACGCATCCACTTTCGCCAGCACCGCGTCCGTGCGGGAGCGCGAGGCACCTGGCGGCAGCTGCACGTTGGTGATGATGTAGCCCTGGTCCTCGTTCGGCAGGAACGACGACGGCAGGCGCACGTACAGCCACGCCACCAGCGCCAGCAGCAAGGCGAAGACCAGCATCCAGCGCCCGGTGCGGGCGATGATCCTGGCCACCATGCCCTGGTAGCCCGTGGCGGTTTTCGCGAACGTGCGGTTGAACCAGCCGAAGAAGCCGCGCTTTTCCACGTGGTGGCCTTTTTCCACCGGCTTGAGCATGGTGGCGCACAGCGCCGGCGTCAGGGTCAGCGCCATCAGGGCCGAAAACGCCATCGCCGCCACCATCGACAGCGAGAACTGCCGGTAGATGGCGCCCACCGCGCCGCCGAAGAAGGCCATCGGCACGAACACGGCGATCAGCACCAGCGTGATGCCGATGATCGCGCCGGTGATCTGCGTCATCGCCTTGCGCGTGGCCTCGCGCGGCGACAGGCCTTCCTCGCTCATGATGCGCTCGACGTTCTCGACGACCACGATGGCATCGTCGACCAGGATGCCGATCGCCAGCACCATGCCGAACATGGTCAGCACGTTGATCGAGAACCCGGCCAGCTGCATCACGGCGAAGGTGCCCATCAGCGCGACCGGCACCACGATGGTGGGGATGATGGTGTAGCGGAAGTTCTGCAGGAACACGTACATCACGATGAACACCAGCAGCACCGCCTCGAGCAGTGTCTTGACCACTTCCTCGATCGAGATGCGCACGAAGGTCGAGGTATCGTACGGCACCGTGTACTTCAGGCCGGGCGGGAAGAACTTCTGCAGCTCCTCCATCTTGGCTTTCACCAGGTCCGCCGTGGCCAGCGCGTTGCCGGTCAGCGACTGCTGCACGGCGATCGCCACGAACGGCTGGCCATTCAGGCGCGCGCTGATGTTGTAGCTGGAGCCGCCCAGTTCCAGGCGCGCCACGTCGCCCAGCCGCACCGTGGAACCGTCCGGATTGGCGCGCAGCACCACCCTGGAAAACTGCTCGATCGACGTCAGCTGCCCGGTCACCACCACCGGCGCCTGGTACTTCTGCGTGGTGGGATTCGGCAGGTCGCCGATCGTGCCGGACGTGACCTGGGCATTCTGCGCCCGGATTGCCGCCGTCACGTCGCTCATGTTCAGCTTGAAGCCGGTCAGCTTGTTCGGGTCGACCCACACGCGCAGCGCGCGCTCGGAACCGAACAGCTGGGCCTGGCCCACGCCGGGGATGCGCTTGATCTCGTTGACGACATTGCGCGCCATGTAGTCGCCGATGGCGTTCGGGTCCATCCGTCCGTCGGTCGAATACACGCCGACGAACATCAGGATGTTCGAGCGCGCCTTGTTGACCTGCACGCCCTGCTGGGTAACCGCCTGCGGCAGGCGCGATTCGACCCGCTTGATGCGGTTCTGCACGTCCACGGCGGCGATGTCCGGATTGGTGCCGGGCTGGAAGGTGACGGTGATCGTCACGCCGCCGGCCGCATTGCTTTCCGATTCCACGTACTGCAGGCCTTCGGCGCCGTTCATTTCCTGCTCGATCACGCTGGTCACGGCATCGTCGAGCACCTGGGCGGTGGCGCCCGGGTAGTTGGCCGTCACCACGATCGACGGCGGTGCGATGGTGGGGTACTGGGCAATCGGCAACACCGTGATGGCCAGGGCGCCGCCGAGCAGGATGAACAGCGCGATCACCCATGCGAACACGGGCCGGTCGATGAAGAAGCGTGGCATCTAGGCCCCCTTGGCGGCCGGTGCTGCCGGGGAACCTCCCTGCGCCGGCTGCCATGCCTGCGGCGTGACGGACGAGCCGGGCTTGGCCTTCTGGAAGCCTTCGACGATGATCCGTTCACCGCCTTTCAGGCCTTCGCTGACGATCCATTTGTTGTCCACCGACGCCTCGGCCTTCACCGGCTGGGCGATCACCTTGTTGTCGGCGCCCACGATCATCACGGAGGCGCCTTCCGCGCCGCGCACGATGGCCTGCTGCGGCACCGTGATCGCGGCTTCGTCGATGCCCTGTTCGAGACGGGCCCGCACGTACATGCCCGGCAGCAGCGCGCGCTTCGGGTTCGGGAACTGGGCCCGCAGCGACACGGTGCCGGTACTTTCATCGACCGACGCATCCGAGAACAGCAGCTTGCCGGCGGCCTGGTATGGCTCGCCGGTTTCCAGCATCAGCGTCACGCGCGCCGCCTCGCTGCCCACGCTTTTCAGGCGGCCGCTGGCCAGCGCCTGGCGCAGCTGCTGCAGCTCGGTGGCCGATTGCGTCACCGTCACGTAGATCGGATCGAGTTGCTGCACCAGCGCCATCGGTGTCGCTTCGCCCTGGCCGACCAGCGCGCCCTCCGTCACCAGCGCGCGGCCCACGCGGCCGGCGATCGGCGCCGTCACGGTCGCATAGCCCAGCGTGAGGCCGGCGGTCTGGCGCGCCGCCTTGGCGGTGGCCAGGTCGGCGGCGGCCTGCTTTTGCGCGGTGACCGCGTCGTCGTATTCCTGCTGGCTGACGGCCTGCGCGGCCAGCAGCGGCTTGTAGCGCTTTTCGCGCAGGTTGGCCTGCGCCAGGTTGGCTTCTGCCTTCTGCACGGCCGCCTCGGCACTGGCGAAGCCGGCCCTGAATTCGGCCGGGTCGATGCGGAACAATATCTGCCCGGCCTTCACGTCCGACCCTTCCTCGAATTCCCGTTTCAGCACGATGCCCGGCGTGCGCGCCCGCACCTGCGCGACCCGGAACGCTTCCACGCGGCCGGGCAGTTCATCCGTCACCGGCACGGCGGCCGGCGAGACGGTGATCACCGAGACGGTGGGCGGCGGCGGGGCGGGGGGAGCGGTTTCCTTCTTGCCGCAGGCGGCAAGCAGTGACAGGGACAGGACGGCGACAGCGGCAGGCGTGCAACGTGCGACATGACTCATGGGTGAATGTCTCGCGAAAGAACGGCAGGGCGGCGGAACTGCGGAAGGTGCGATAGTTATTTTATAACAGCCAAGATAACGTTTTCGCATAAGCCCATAAAAAGAAAGGGAGCCGAAGCTCCCTATCTTTTTGCAAGTTGCTGGCGGATACGCGACGTTGCGGCGCGTATCGCCAGGTTCCCGCTTTAGCACATGCCGGAATTAGCGCATGCCGGAAATGATCTGTTTCAGCTTGCCCGAGTCGGCGCAGAAGGCGCGGATGCCTTCGGCCAGCTTTTCGGTGGCCATCGCATCTTCGTTCAGCATGAAGCGGAAGGTCTTTTCGTCGACGGACATCTTGGCCATCGCGCCGGCGCTCTCCGCCGCCAGCTTGCGCTCGACCGGTTCGTTCGAGTCGGCCAGCTTCTGCAGCAGGTCCGGGCTGATCGTCAGCAGGTCGCAGCCGGCCAGTTCCAGGATCTGGCTGGTGTTGCGGAAGCTGGCGCCCATCACCTCGGTCTCATAGCCGAACTTGCGGAAGTAGTTGTAGATTTTCTTCACCGATTGCACGCCCGGATCTTCCGCGCCTTCGTACTCGATGCCGGTCTGCTTCTTGTACCAGTCGTAGATGCGGCCGACGAACGGCGAGATCAGCTGCACGCCCGCTTCGGCGCAGGCGATCGCCTGCGGCAGCGAGAACAGCAGCGTCAGGTTGGTGTGGATCATTTCCTTTTCCAGGATCTCGGCGGCCTTGATGCCTTCCCAGGTGGAGGCGATCTTGATCAGCACGCGCTCGCGGTCGAAACCGGCGCGCTCGTACAGGTCGATCAGTTCGCGGCCCTTGGCCACGTTGGCTTCCACGTCGAACGACAGGCGCGCATCGATCTCGGTGGACACGCGGCCGGAAACGATCTTCAGGATCTCGCCGCCGAAGGCGATCAGCAGCCGGTCGATCACCTCGCCGGTGGAAGCGTGCGGGTTGTCGCGCACGGCTTTTTCCAGCAGCGGCTTGTACTCATCCTTCTGCACCGCCTTCAGGATCAGCGAAGGGTTGGTGGTGGCGTCGCGCGGCGTGTACGCCTTGATCGACTGGAAGTCGCCGGTATCGGCAACGACTTTGGTGTACTTCTTGAGCTGTTCGAGTTGATTCATGACTGGGCCAGGCGATTGGGGAGAAACCGCAATTGTACCGAATCGCGCCGGCGGAACCGTTGCCAGAAATCGGGGACAGTCCCCAATCCGCGGAAATATTTCCTCAAATCGGGGACTGTCCCCCGTTGCAAAACGACCAGCGGTTGATGGCATTATTCGAAATAGTGGCGCATCGGCCACTGCCCGGCTTATACGATAAGGCTTCAAAAGGCAGGGGACCGTCCCCGTTTTTTCGGAAATATTTCCAAAAATCGGGGTCTGGCAGGAGAGCTAGCCTGCAGGCCAGCTCTGCTGCGCAGGCAGAGAGCGGTGCTCCCTGAAATTTCTGCTACGCCCCCGGTTTTTGGAAACATTCCGACAACTCGGGTATCCTTGCGCCACTCCGCACAGGCTCGTCCACCATGAAACACATCGCAGTCATCGGCGCCGGCGTTACCGGTGTCACCACGGCTTACGCGCTGGCGCGGCGTGGCTTTTCGGTCACAATCCTCGAGCGGCACCGCTATCCGGCGATGGAAACCTCGTATGCGAACGGTGGCCAGTTGTCGGCTTCGCATGCGGAAGTGTGGAATCACCCGGCCACGCTGCGCAAGGGCCTGCGGTGGATGACGCAGCCGGATGCGCCGCTGCTGCTGCACCCGGCGCCCACCTGGCACAAGGTGTCATGGCTGGCGAAGTTCGTGGCGGCGATTCCCCGCTACCGGGACAACACGGTGGCGCTGGCCCGCATGGCCGTCGCGGCGCGCCGGCACCTGTTTGCCTGGGCGGAAGAGGAGGGCATCGATTTCGACCTGCGCCGCGAAGGCATCCTGCACCTGTATCGCGACAAGGCCGGCTTCGACCATGCGCAGCAGGTCTCGCGCCTGCTGGCGGAAGCGGGGCTGGTCCGGCAGGCGGTGACACCGTCGGAAATGCGCGCCATCGAACCCGCGCTGAGCGGGGACTACTACGGCGGCTGCTACACGGACAGCGACAGCAGCGGCGATATCCACCGTTTCACCACCGGCCTGGCCGCCGCCTGCGTGCGCCGCGGCGTGCAGCTGCTGTGCGAGCGTGATGTGCTGGCGCTGGCACCGCATGATGATGGCGTCACGCTCACGCTGCGGCATGGTGGCGAAACCGCTGTGCAACGCTTCGACGCGGCCATCATCTGCGCCGGCACGGCCAGCCGCGCGCTGGGCCGCATGGCCGGCGACCGGATCGATGTCTACCCGGTCAAGGGGTACTCGATCA
Source organism: Pseudoduganella sp. SL102 (assembly GCF_027856995.1). Lineage (NCBI taxonomy): Bacteria > Pseudomonadati > Pseudomonadota > Betaproteobacteria > Burkholderiales > Oxalobacteraceae > Pseudoduganella > Pseudoduganella sp. SL102. Next base: position 6,208,416 of record NZ_CP115554.1, on the reverse strand, counting down.
CCGTGCACCTGGAAGACGCGGCCAGCCGCGCCGCCGCGCCCACCGTCAGCCTGGTCGACGACGCGCCCAAGCTGGTGGCCAGCCGTTTCGGCGCCGACCGTTTCCGCGTGGCCGGCACCGCTGAATTCGCCGGCTTCGACCGCGACATCCGCCACGACCGCATCCGGCCGCTGCTCGACTGGGTCCACCGCGAATTCCCCGAAGTCCGCACGGCCGGCGTGCAGCCCTGGGCGGGCCTGCGGCCCATGATGCCGGACCTGTTGCCGAAGGTGGGCAGGGGACGGGCGCCGCGCGTGTTCTACAACACGGGCCACGGCCACCTGGGGTGGACGCTGGCAGCCGCCACGGCGGAACAGGTGGCGCGTCAAGTCGAAGAAACCATGCAGCCGGGCGCGTCGCGTTCGCCGCTGGCGGCCTGAAAGGGAGGCTACGCCGGGGGCGCGTGGCACACCACGCAGATCTTGTTCCCGTCCGGATCGCGGAAATACGCGCCATAGTAATGCGCGTGGTATTCCGGCCGCAGGCCCGGCGCGCCTTCACATGCCCCGCCGCGCTCCAGCGCTTCGGCGTGGGCCCGCCGGACGGTTTCCCGGTTCGCGGCCATGAATGCCACCATCTGCCCGTTCCCCGCCTCGTGCATCCGGCCATCCTGCGGGGCGCCGATCAGGAACAGGGGACGGGCATCGTCGCTGGCGCTCTGCCATCCGGCCCATGGGCGGCCGCGATCGCGGAAGCGCTGTTCGATACCGAGAATGTGCATCAGCGGTTCATAGAACGCCAGCGCGCGCTCGAAGTCGGTGACGCCGATGAAAACGTGGGAAAACATGTAGTGCCGACTGTCTTATCCGATGAACGAATCGAACTGCACCTCGAACTCCTGCAGCGCCTTTTGCGCGTTCTGCATCTTGCGCCGGAATTCCGGGCCGCGTTGCAGGGCCAGCCCGACGGCCAGCACGTCGATGACGACGAGGTAGGCGAGGCGCGCCGAGATCGGCGTGTACGGATCGGTGTTGAAGATCAGGTCGATCGGGATCAGCACCGTGCCCAGGTCCGCCAGCGGCGTGCCGGACGGCGCCAGCACGATCACGTCCGCGCCGCCGTCGCGCGCCAGTTGCGCCGAGCGCACCAGCGCCGGGCTGTTGCCGCGCTGGGAGATGGCCACCAGCGCATCGCCCTTGCGCAGCAGCGCGGCGGCGATGTTGTGGATGGCCGGATCGCTGTACGCGACCGTGGGCACGCCGGAGCGGAAGAACTTGTGCTGCGCGTCGGCGGCCACGATGCCGGAGGTGCCCTGGCCGTAGAACTCGATCTTGTTGGCCAGCGACAGGATGTCCAGCGCGCGCTGCACCGGCTCGTGGTGCAGGTTGTTGCGCAGGTCGAGCAGCGTGTTGATCGAGCGGCTGCAGATCTTGTTGATCAGGTCCGCGGCGAGGTCGTCCTGCGAGGGCGCTTCGTTCAGGCCGGGCAGGGCCACGGCCAGGCCCTGCGCCAGCTTCAGCTTGAATTCGTGCCAGCCATCGTAGCCCAGCGTGCGGCAAAACCGCACCACGGTGGGCTCGGACACCTGGGCGCTTTTCGCCAGCGCCGTGATGTTCGAACTCACCGTGCGCGACGGATTGTCGAGCACGGCCAGTGCCACCTTGCGCTCGGACTTGGACAGCGAATCGAGCTGGGTGCGGATGGAATCGAGCAGCATGAGGGTTCAGTCTTCTGGGTGGAGCAGGGGTTTCGCGGAGCATGCTCCGCGCCTGCGGAACGGCCTGGCCTTGCAAGGCCAGGCTCCTTGCTCCCCATTTTAGTCTTCAGGGAGCGCTTCTTCGCGCCACTGCAGCCCGTCCCGCCCGATCAGCGCGGACGAGGCGGCAGGCCCCCACGTGCCCGACGAATACGGCAGCGGCGCGGTGTCGTCCTGTTCCCAGTTGGTCAGGATCGGCTCGACCCATTCCCAGGCCGCTTCCAGTTCGTCGCCGCGCATGAACAGCGTGAGCTGGCCGCGCAGCACGTCGAGCAGCAGGCGTTCGTAGGCATCCATGCGCGGCGCCTTGAACGATTCGCGGAAATCCAGTTCCAGCTCGGCCGGCTTGAGGCGCATGCCTTCGCCCGGCGTCTTCGCCATCAGGTTCATGCGCAGGCCTTCGTCCGGCTGCAGGCGGATCACCAGCGAATTGGGCTGGAAGCTCGACGTCGGCTGCTGGAAGATCGAGTGCGGGATCTGCTTGAAGCGCACCACGATCTCGGCCAGGCCATCGGCCATGCGCTTGCCGGTGCGCAGGTAGAACGGCACGCCGGCCCAGCGCCACGTGTCGATCTCGGCCTTCATCGCCACGAAGGTCTCGGTGCGCGAGCCCTGCGGCGCATCCGGTTCGTCGCGGTAGCTCGGCACGGCCTGGCCATCCACATGGCCGGCGCGGTACTGGCCGCGCACGATGTTCTGCGCCAGCGTGGTGGGGGTGAAGCGTTTCAGCGAACGCAGCACCTGCAGCTTGGCGTCGCGCACCGCGTCCGGCGAGGTCGATGCCGGCGGTTCCATCGCCACGATGCACAGCAGTTGCAGCAGGTGGTTCTGCAGCATGTCGCGCAGCGCGCCCGAGGTGTCGTAGTAGCCGATGCGGTTGCCCACGCCCAGTTTCTCGGCGATGGTGATCTGCACGTCCGAAATCCATTCGCGGCGCCACAGCGGCTCGAACAGGATGTTACCGAAGCGCAGCGCCAGCAGGTTCTGCACGGTTTCCTTGCCCAGGTAGTGGTCGATCCGGTAGATCTGCGATTCCTCGAAGACCTCGCCCACTTCCCGGTTGATCTGCTTGGCCGAGGCCAGGTCGCGGCCCAGCGGCTTTTCCAGCACCACGCGCGACGCCGGCGTGACCAGGCCGTTTTCCTTCAGGTTGTCGCAGATCTGCGCGAACAGCGCCGGCGGCGTGGCCAGGTAATACACGCGGGTCAGGCCCGCATCCGGGCGCAGCGCGTCGGCCAGGCCGCGGTAGCTGGACGGGTCGGCCGCGTCGACGGCCACGTACACGATACGGCTCGTGAATTTTTCCCAGTTCTCGGCGGTGACCTTGGGGGCCTTGATGTGCGGGCGCGACGTGGTGTTGACCATGTCGATGAATTCTTCCGTGGTGTTCTCGTGCCGGCCGACGCAGACGATGCGCGCGGTGGGCGGCAGGTCGCCGCAAACGTCGCGCGAGAACATCGCGGGCAGCAGCTTGCGCATCGCGAGGTCGCCACTGCCGCCGAACAGTACCAGGTCAAAATCGGAAAGTGCCATGATGGGTGTCTTGTAAGATCGTAGAGAAAGCGCGGTGCGAGGCGGCGAAACCGCCTCGCGGAAGCTGCGCGCTGAAAGCTTACTACCTGAATTGCTGGATTTGACGAAAATATACTACAAAATCGTCAAGCCTGCAGCTCAGGGCTGGTAGGCCGGCGGCTCCAGCCCGGCGACCGGCACGCGCACCGACAGCACGCGGCCCGACAGCGGGAATTGTTCGAGTTCCGCGGCCGGGCGCTTGCCCGCGGTGGTGATGTACAGCGTGCGCAGGTCGTCGCCACCGAAGGCGACCATGGTCGGGCAGCGCACCGGCAGCGCGATCGCATCGAGCTCCTCGCCGGACGGCGACAGCTTGACGATCCGCCCGCCTTCGAACATCGCCACCCAGTAATTGCCTTCGCTGTCGACCGCCGCGCCATCCGGCCGGCCGCCATAGCCGTTCTCCTTGTCCATCGAGAACTGGCGCATTTCGCGCGGATTGGCCACCGTGCCGCCGGCGAGGTCGAAATCGTAGCGGGTGATGCGGTGCGACGTGGTGTCGGCGTGGTACATCGTGCGGTTGTCCGGGCTGAACCCCAGGCCGTTCGAATTGGTCATGCCGCCGGACCAGGCCAGGCGCACCGCGCCCTTTTCCAGTACATACATCTCGGCGGCCGGCTGGTCGCGCGGTTCGTAGATGGTGCCTACCCAGAAGCGGCCCGCGGCGTCCGGCTTGCCGTCGTTGAAGCGCGCCTTGGTGCGGTCGAAGGGGGAGGGCGCGATCCCGGTCACGGCGCCCGTGCCGGTATCGAGGTGCACGAAACCGTTGCGGGTGGCGACCACCAGGCCGCCGCCGGCATGGCGCGCCAGCGACGACGGTTCGCTCGTCATGATCCACGACGTGTGGGCGCCATTGCCCGCATCCGTTCGCGTGTTCAGCCGGTGCACGGCCAGGCCATCGATATCGACCCAGTACAGCGCCTGTTCCTGCGCCAGCCACAGCGGGCCTTCGCCCACCTGCATCACGCCATCGAAGGCGACGTTGACATCGTAGGTGCTCATTCGATCTTCGCTCCCTTGGCCATCACGATCAGGCCATTGGTGGAACTGTCGTGCGCGGCCGGGTCCACGTCGCCTTCCAGCTCGGCCTGGATTTTCTTCGCCAGCACCTTGCCCAGTTCCACGCCCCACTGGTCGAAGCTGGCGATATCCCACAGCACGCCCTGCACGAAGGTCTTGTGCTCGTACAGCGCGATCAGCGCGCCCAGCGTGGCCGGAGTCAGGTGTTCCATCAGGATCGTGTTCGACGGGCGGTTGCCGGGGAACGTGCGGTGCGGTACCAGTTCGTCGATCTTCGCTTCCGGCAAGCCTTGCGCGGCCAGTTCGGCGCGCACCTCGTCGCCCGTCTTGCCCTTCATGAAGGCTTCCGACTGGGCGAAGCAATTGGCCAGCAGCGCATCGTGGTGGCCGGCCAGGTCGTGCGTGGGCAGCAGGGCGGCGATGAAGTCGATCGGCACGATGTCGGTGCCCTGGTGCAGCAGCTGGAAGTACGCGTGCTGCGCGTTGGTGCCGCACTCGCCCCACACCACCGGGCAGGTGGCGGTGTCGACCGGCTGGCCACCCTTGGTGACGCGCTTGCCGTTGCTTTCCATGTCCAGCTGCTGCAGGTAGGCCGGGAAGCGGTTCAGGTCCTGGTGGTACGGCGCGATCGACAGGGAGGAAGCGCCGATGAATTCACGGTTCCAGAAGCCGAGGAGCGCCAGCAGCACCGGCATGTTCTGCTCCAGCGGCGCGCTGCGGAAATGCTCGTCCATCTCGTGCGCGCCGGCCAGGAAGGTCTCGAAGTAGCCGAAGCCCACGGCCAGCGCCACGGACAGGCCGATCGCCGACCACACCGAATAGCGCCCGCCTACCCAGTCCCAGAACGGGAACATGTTGTCCGGATCGATGCCGAATTTCGTGACCGCCCCGGTGTTCGTCGACACGGCCACGAAGTGGCGCGCCAGGTCTTCTTCCTTGCCCTCGCACAGGAACCAGCGGCGCGCGGTCTGCGCGTTCAGCATCGTCTCGGCCGTGGTGAAGGTTTTCGAGGCCACGATGAACAGCGTGGTCTCCTGGTTCAGGCTGGTCAGCACCGCATCCATGTCGTGGCCATCCACGTTGGACACGAAGTGCATGTTCAGGCGCGGATGGGCATACGAGCGCAGCGCCAGCACGGCCATTTTCGGGCCCAGGTCGGAGCCGCCGATGCCGATGTTGACGATGTCGGTGATCGGCTTGCCGCTGTAGCCCAGCCAGTTGCCGTTGCGCACCCGGTCGGTGAAGGTCTTGATGCGGTCGAGCACCGCGTGCACGTCGGCATTGACATCCTGGCCGTCGACGACGAGCTGCTTTCCGCGCGGCATACGGAGGGCCGTATGCAGCACGCTGCGTTGTTCGGTAAGATTGATTTTCTCGCCAGCGAACATGGCGTCGCGCTGGCGTTCCACGCCGCGCTCGCGGGCCAGGTCGACCAGCAATTCCACGGTGCGCCGGGAAATGCGGTTTTTCGAATAGTCGAGGAACAGGCCGGCGGCGTCGACGGTCAGCGCGGGGAAACGCTGCGGTTCCGCGGCGAACAGGTCGCGCAGGTGCCATTGTCGTGCATCGGTGGCGTGGGATTGCAGGGCCTGGTAGGCGGCGGTGGTGGTGAGCATTGGCTGGCGCATGAGACTTCTGTGTCAGTTTTGGATAGATGAACTATACAGGAAATGTCGGTAACTTCACTACGGATAAGCTTCAATTGCGGTAAAAATGTTTGTTTTTATGCTCTGGCCGCCGTGCGATTTCCGGCGGTCGCGGCGCTCGCGGAGCGAGTCAAAACCACGCCAGGCAGCACGCCCTTGCCCTTCTGTAGTAAAATTTCGGGAATTCATCGATAAGGAAGCATAATGGCCTTGCACCCAGTCCTCGAACAAGTCACTGCGCGCATCATCAAGCGCAGCCGTCCGTCGCGCGGCGCCTACCTGGCGCATCTCGAAGCCGCCCGCATCAAGGGCCGCCCGCAACGCAGCACGCTTGCCTGCACCAACCTTGCCCACGGTTTCGCCGCCTTCCCGGCCAACGACAAGCTGGTATTGAAAGAGGTGAAGAAGCCCTCGGTGGCGATCGTGTCCGCGTACAACGACATGCTGTCGGCGCACCAGCCGTTCGAGCACTTCCCGCCGATCATCAAGGAAGCGGTGCGCGAAGTGGGCGCGGTGGCGCAGTTCGCCGGCGGCGTGCCGGCCATGTGCGACGGCGTGACCCAGGGCCAGCCCGGCATGGAGCTGTCGCTGTTCTCGCGCGATGCGATCGCCATGAGCACGGCGATCGCCATGTCGCACAATATGTTCGACTCGGCCGTGTACCTGGGCGTGTGCGACAAGATCGTGCCGGGCCTGGTGATCGGCGCGCTGCACTTCGGCCACCTGCCGGCCGTGTTCGTGCCGGCCGGCCCGATGACGTCCGGCCTGTCGAACAAGGAAAAGGCGGCGATCCGCCAGCGCTATGCGCAAGGCAAGGCCACCCGCGAGGAATTGCTGGAAGGCGAGTCGCAGTCGTACCACGGCCCCGGCACCTGTACCTTCTACGGTACCGCTAACAGCAACCAGATGCTGATGGAAGTGATGGGCCTGCACCTGCCGGGCGCCGCCTTTATCACGCCGTACACGGAACTGCGCGACCAGCTCACCGCCGCGGCGGCGCAGCGCGCGGCGCAGATCACGGAACTGGGCAACGAGTACATCCCGGTCGGCCACGTGGTCGATGAAAAGTCGATCGTCAACGCGATCGTGGCGCTGCTGGCCACCGGCGGTTCCACCAACCACACGCTGCACCTGCCGGCGATTGCCCGCGCGGCCGGCATCCTGATCGACTGGGACGATTTCAACGACCTGTCCGCCGTGGTGCCGCTGCTGGCGCGCATCTACCCGAACGGCGAAGCCGACGTGAACCACTTCCACGCGGCCGGCGGCACCGGTTTCATCATCCGCGAACTGCTCGACGCCGGCCTGCTGCACGACGACGTCACCACCATCCTCGGCAAGGGCCTGCGCAACCACTGCAAGGAGCCGTTCCTGGCCGAAGGCGGCAAGGGCGTGGTGTTCCGCGATTCGCCGCTGGTCTCGGGCGACGACAAGGTGGTGCGCACCGCCGCCGAGCCATTCTCGAAGGATGGCGGCATGGTCAAGGTGGAGGGCAACCTGGGCCGCGCGATCATGAAGGTGTCGGCCGTGAAGGTCGAGCACCGCACCGTGGAAGCGCCGGCGATCGTGTTCAATTCGCAGGAAGATTTCATGGCCGACTACAAGGCCGGCAAGCTCGATCGCGACTTCGTGGCCGTGATCCGCTTCCAGGGCCCGCGCGCCAACGGCATGCCGGAACTGCACTCGCTGACGCCGGCGCTGGCCAACCTGCAGGATGCCGGCCGCAAGGTGGCGCTGGTGACCGACGGCCGCATGTCCGGCGCGTCCGGCAAGGTGCCGGCGGCGATCCACGTGTCGCCCGAAGTGCTGGCCGGCGGTCCGCTGGGCCTGGTGCGCGACGGCGACATCATCACCGTCGACGCGGTCACCGGCACGCTGGAAGCGAACGTGCCCGCCGATGTCTGGCATTCGCGCGCGCTGGCCCAGGCCGACCTGACGCCGAGCCATATCGGCATGGGCCGCGAACTGTTCGCCATGTTCCGCACCAGCGTGTCGGCCGCGGAGGCGGGCGCCGCCACGTTCCCGCTGCCGTCGCCGATCGATACCACCGTCGAGCTGCACGGCGGTGACGACGTGGGCAATACCGTGCCCGGTTCCGATGAAGATTTCCTTGCCAAGAAAGCGTAAATGACCATGAACCTGCTCGACATTATGCGTACCTCGGCCGTGATCCCCGTGATTGCGATCGACGATCCCGACCACGCCGTCCCCCTGGCCAAGGCGCTGGTCGCTGGCGGCATCCGGGTGCTGGAAGTCACGCTGCGCACGCAGCACGGCCTGGCCGCGATCCGCGCCATGAGCGAAGTGGAAGGCGCCATCGTCGGCGTCGGCACGCTGACGCAGCCGGAAGAATTCGCTGCCGCGCGCGATGCCGGCGCCGTGTTCGGCGTGTCGCCGGGCTTGACCGATGCGCTGATCGGCGCGGCGAAATCGTCCGGCCTGCCGCTGCTGCCGGGCGTGATGACGCCATCCGAAGTGATGAAGGCGCGCGAACAGGGCTTCAGGCAACTGAAGCTGTTCCCGGCGGTGCCGGCGGGCGGCGTGGGCATGCTGAACGGCATCGGCGGCCCGCTGCCGGACATCACGTTCTGCCCCACCGGCGGCATTTCGCAGGAAAACGCGCCGGCCTTCCTGGCGCTGAAGAACGTGGCGTGCGTGGGCGGTTCGTGGCTGACGCCGAAGGATGCGATGCAGGCGGGCGACTGGGCCCACATCACGGCCCTGGCCAAGGCGGCCAGCGCACTGCGCGGCTGATCGCCACACGATGCGAAAAACAACGGCGCCGGCAGGCGCCGTTTTTACATCTGGCGTATTGGTACGCGGCCGTGGCACGCTTAGAATCTGCTACAGCCGCTTAACCTGGAGACCCCGATGACCGACCACCGCGACCTGCCCAATCCCGCATTCACTCCCGCCGGCATTCCCGCTCCCGGCTGGCGTTCCAGCACCGCGTTGCTGGTGGCGGCGGTGGCGGCCGCGGCGCTGGTGGTGCTGGCGCTGTTCTTCTGGCGCCAGCAGTCCGACCCGGCCTTCGCGCCCGGGGCGCTGGGCGTGCGCTACGGCGTGCAGCTGCAGAACGGGCAGATGTTCTATGGCCTGCTGCGCGAAGTGGGGCCGCGCCACCTCCAGCTCGACGACGTGTATTACGTGCAGACCTTCACGGCACCGGACGGCCGGCAGGGCAACCGGGTGGTGAGCCGCCAGAAGAACGACTGGCACGGTCCGCAGTCGATGACGATCCCGCTCGACAAGGTGATGACGATCGAGCAGGTGGGGGGCGCATCGCAGCTGGCGAAACTGATCGAACAGGACAAGGCGGCGCGCTGATGCCGCAACCGGAGCGCGAAGCGGCTCCTGTTTTGCAAGTCTTATTATCCAATTGACTATATAAAAAGGCAATGTAGACTGGCGTCGGTGGCGGCCGGGTACGTCGCGGCGAACCCGCGCCATCGCGCGGCCGCCGTGCGGACAAACTTCCCCGAAAGGACAGTCGTGCGCGTCCCTCCCCGTCTCATTCCCCTCATGCTGGCGCTTGCCGTCAGCCAGGCTTATGCCGCTCCCACCGTGACGGGAGCCGCCGGCGCCGATGGCACGCACGCTTCATTGCCGGGAACGGCTGGTAGTGCCGCTGGCCACGGCCAGGATGCCACCGCCACCGCCGGCGCGGGCGATCCCGGCGCTGTCGCCACGGGCGGGCAGGGCGGGCGCGGCGGTGACGGAGCGGCGGGCGCTCCTGGCCAGGCCGGCGGGAACGGCGGCAACGGCGGCCATGGCGGCCATGCCACGGCAAGCCATGCCGTGCAATCGTCGGCCGCGCAACTCATCGCGTCCGCGGTCGCGACAGCGGGGCGGGGCGGCTGGCAGGGCTGGGCCGGCGAGGGCGGCGCCGGCGCGGGCCGGGGAGTGCATGGGATCGGCGGACGCGGCGGCAACGCCTCGGCCAGCGTGATCGCGGCGGGTACGGGAACCATCACCGCCACCTCTGCCGCCGCCGGCGGGGACCACTATGGAGAGCCGGGCAACGGTGCTGGCGAACGCTTCGGCTCGGCCATTGCCGGTACCACCGTCGATGGCGGCACCAGCGCGGCCGTGAAGGCGTACGCCGACGCGACAGCAGGAGACGGCGGCGGTGGCAATGCGGCGGCGACCCTGCACGCGACCGGCTATCGGCTCGGTCTCTACAGTACTGTAAAGGGGGGCAGCGGTACCTTGCAAGACGGCCCGACGGTCCTTGGCGGGAACCACGGAGGCAGCGCCACCGGCAAGATCAGCGGCACGGCGGGACTGGGCGGCGCGTTTGCGCGCTTGACACTGGAAGGCGGCGCCGGGGGAAGTGGCGGCAATGGCGCCGATGTCGTGGCTCGTACGCCATTCGACGTGTCCACCACCGGCGCACTCGGCCTTTCTCTCTACGGGACGGGTGGCGACGCTGGCCAGGCACCGAACAGGCCCGACGGGCAGCCCGGAGCAGCCGGCATTGCCGACCTCGAACTGGTGGTCGACAACCACAGCGGATCGTCGCTCTACATGGATGGGGTTGCAACCGGCGGCAGGGGGGCCACGGCGCAGGCCGACTGGGGGACGGCGACCCGCGGCGGCCTGGCGTCGTCGAAGCTGCACGGTGCAACGACAGGAACCATCGAGCTGTGGGCCGATGCCACCGGCGGCGGGGGTGGGTCGGCCTACAGTGGCGTTGCCGGCCAGGGCGGCGACGCGCTGGCTGCCGCTTCCGGTACCACTCACCTCGCGCCGGATCAGATCCATGCCTACCCGGCCAGGGTATCGGCCAGTGCCGAGGGAGGCGCCGGCGGAAACTCGTACAGCGATGGCGTGCGTGCCGGCGACGGCGGCACCGCGCAAGCGTCCGCCACGGTGCATTCCAGGACTACCTACGATCGCGCCCTCACCCTGGCGAAGGCGGTAGCGACCGGCGGTGCGGGAGGCGAGGCCGCAACCTTGGGGGGCATCGCCGGCAACGGCGGCGCGGTCCGCCTGGTCGACAGTGTCGGCGGCTCCGCGGCAAGCAGGCTGGAGTTACTGCAGGAAGCGCGCGGCGGCGCCGGTGGCCGCAACGCGGACGGGGGCATTGGCGGCAATGGCGGCGCCGCGTTGTCGCAACTGACGCTGGCCGACGCCGGCACGCGCGTCCTGACAGTGGAAATCGCTGCATACGGCGGCGAGGGCGGCACGGGCGGCTATACCGCCGGCGGGCGCGGCGGCAATGGCGGCGCTGCCCAGGCCAATCTGGAGCTGGCCTCCACGCGGGCTGGAGCGGATGTGCGGGGACGTGTCGTCGCAGTGGGCGGTCAGGGCGGCGGCGGGGCTGGATTGCCGCTGCCCGGGGGGCCCAGGCACGTTCGATCGTACGCGCCGCGGGCAATGCCACCAGCGGCGCGGGCGCCGTGTCCGGCGATTCTGCATACTACAGCGCAGCGCAGGATGCGACGGCCTACTCCCGCGCCGAAGCTGGCGGGGCAGCGTCGGCGTCGGTTGCGGCAAGCGTGGGCACCACGGGCACCGGCATCGCGCGAGCGCGTGCAGAATCCATCTCCACCGGCGGAGCGAGCACGGCGTTCGCGAAAGGCCGCGGCCGCGCCTTCGATATCTCTGCGCATTCGCAGGCAACCGGCAGCGCCGCCAGCCACGCGACCGTGGACGGAGACCGGGGTGACGCGACGGCGCTGGCCACCAGTACCTCCACCGGGCCCGGCATGCGGGTGAAGACCACGGCCGGCGCCACGTTCGCAGCGACCGGGTTCTTCCAGTTCGAGACGGGAACCAGCATCGGCAGGGCCGTCCCTGGCCAGGGCTCCAACACCGGGTCCTATGCCAATGCGCTGCCGGTCGGTGCCGTGATTCCCGCCGGCGCGCCCACCGTTGCCGCTGCGCTGGAGGGGCAGCGGATCGCCGCGGTCGGACGCATGCTCGGCGTCAGCACTTATCCCGCCGCGCCGGGCGCGCATTTCCTGACCACGGCCAGCTTCCGCTTCGATACCGTCGCACCGGGCGCACTCACGCTTGGCCTGCTCGATTTCCGCAATTTCGGCAGCTTCGCGGAGCTCGAACTGATCGTCAGCAACCATGGCAGCGAGCTGTTCTCATGGACGTTCGACAGTCTTGCCGCCGCCCAGGCCTTCTTCGATGACAACGTGCTCGAGCTGGGCATGCTCGGCGCCGGCAGCCAGGACATCCTGATCGCTGCCGATTTCTCCTTCGGCAATACCTACAGCAAGTTCGACTTCGACTACGTGCTCGGCGCCGAGGGCCTGGCACCCGTGCCGGAACCGCAGGTATGGATGCTGATGCTGCTGGGGTTGACGGTGTTGCTGGTGCGCCCCAGAGCCACGCGGCGTTAAGCCCGCCGAGCGCATTCTGGGCGCCGGATAGAAGCGGTGCGGTGCTCGATCAACTGGCCAGGTTGATCGAGCAGGACAAGGCGGCGCGCTGATGCCGCAACAGGAGCACAACGTGGCTCCTGTTTTGCAAGTCTTATTATTCAATTGACTATATAAAAAGGCAATGTAGACTGGCGTCGGTCGCCGCTGTGTCCGTCGCGGCGAACCCGCGCCATGGCGCGGCCGCCGTGCGGACAAACTTCCCTGAAAGGCCCATCGTGCGCGTCCCTCCCCGTCTCATTCCCCTCATGCTGGCGCTTGCCGTCAGCCAGGCTTATGCCGCTCCCACCGTGACGGGAGCCGCCGGTGCCGATGGCACGCACGCTTCATTGCCGGGAACGGCTGGTAGTGCCGCTGGCCACGGCCAGGATGCCACCGCCACCGCCGGCGCGGGCGATCCCGGCGCTGTCGCCACGGGCGGGCAGGGTGGGCGCGGCGGTGATGGTGCGGCGGGCGCTCCTGGCCAGGCCGGCGGGAGGGGCGGCAACGGCGGCGACGGTGGCCATGCCACGGCAAGCCATGCCGTGCAATCGTCGGCCGCGCAACTGCTTGCGTCGGCGGTCGCGGCAGCGGGACGGGGCGGCGACCCGGGCATTCCCGGCAAAGACGGTGCCGGCGCCGCCTGGGGACCGCAAGGAACGGGCGGACGCGGCGGCAACGCCACGGCCAGCGTCACCGCGACGGGCACAGGGACGATCACCGCCACGTCGTCCGCCACTGGCGGAACCAGCGGCTATCTGGTTCCCGTCGGCGCCGGCGAGCGCTTTGGCTCGGCCATCGCCAGTACCACGGTCGATGGCGGCAGCAGCGCGACCGTGACGGCTGATGCCGACGCAACAGCAGGGGCGCACGGTGGTGGAAATGCGGCCGCAACGCTGCACGCGACCGGCTATCGGCTCAGTCTCGGCAGCAAGGTGACGGGCGGCAGCGGTGCCTATCACAATGGCCTGACAGGCCTGGGCGGCAACGATGGCGGCAGTGCCACCGGCAAGATCAGCGGAACGGCGGGGCTGGGCGGCGCCTCGGCATTGTTGACACTCGAAGGCGGCGCCGGGGGAAGCGGCGCCAACGGTGCCGATGTCGTGGCTCGCAATCCATTCGACGTGACCACCACCGGCCGCCTGAGCCTGTCTCTTTCCGGGAAAGGCGGCGACGCCGGCTCGTCCAACCCCGGCGCGCCGGGCGGGCGAGCCGGCAATGCCGACCTCGAACTGGTGCTCGACGACCCGAGCGCCTCGTCGCTTGCCATGCGGGTGCGCGCGACGGGCGGCGCAGGTTCCCTTGCTTCGACGACGGATAGCGGCCAGGCCACACGCGGCGGCCACGCGTCGGCAAAACTGCAGGGTACGACGAAGGGGGAAATCGACCTGGTGGCCAACGCCACCGGCGGCGCGGGCGGTGCCTCACGCAGTGGCGCGGCCGGACACGGTGGCGATGCACTGGCTGCCGCTTCCGGCACCACGCACCTTCCGCCGCGTTGGGGCAGCAGATATCCGGGCGCTGTGTCGGCCGTTGCGGTGGGAGGCGCCGGCGGAATCTCTTGGAGCGACGGCGTGCGCGCCGGCGACGGCGGCACTGCGCAAGCATCCGCCTCGGTGCATTCCAGGACAGTCTACGAATTCGACCTCACCGAGGCGAAGGCGCTGGCGACTGGCGGTGAGGGAGGCAAGGCCACGACCCTTGGCGGCATCGCCGGCAACGGCGGTGCGGTCAGCCTGTTCGACAGCGTCGGCGGCTCCGCGGCCAGCAGGCTGGAGTTACGGCAGGAAGCGTACGGCGGCGCCGGCGGCCTCCACACGGGCGGGGGTGTCGGCGGCAGCGGCGGCGCCGCGTTGTCGCAACTGACGCTGGCCGATGCCGTGACGCCTGCCCTGACCGTGGACGTGCTGGGCCACGGCGGCCACGGCGCGGGCGGCAACGGCGGCGGCGCCCAGGCCATCCTGGAACTGGCATCGACCAGCATCGGCGCGGCCGTACGGGGAAATACGCACGCAAAGGGCGGCGATGCGGGCATGCGGGCGCTGGCCGGAGACGCGCTGGCACGGTCGACCGTGCGTGCCGCGGGCCAGGCGGAGAGCAGGGCGTACGCGTTGGCGGGGGAGACCTGGAACCCCGGCGCACAGTCGGCTGCGACGGCATTCTCCCGCGCGGAAGCCGGCGGGGCCGCCACGGCATTGGCCGACGCCGATGCTGTAACGGAACCAAGCAATCCCGGCATCGCGCGGGCGCGCGCCGAGTCCATCTCCACCGGCGGGTCGAGCACGGCGTTCGCGAAAGGCCGCGGCCGCATCTTCGATATCTCTGCGCATTCGCAGGCAAGCGGCAGCGCCGCCAGCCGCGCGACAGTGGAAGGGAGCCGGGGTGACGCGACTGCCCTGGCCACCAGTACCTCGACCGGGTCCGGCATGCGGGTGGAGACCAGCGCCGGTGCCAAGTTCGCATCGGGCGGATACTTCGGGTTCGAGGCAAGGACCAGCATCGGCAGCACCGTCGCTGGCCAGGCCTATCACACCGGTTCCTTCGCCAACGCGCTGCCGGTCGGCGCCGTGATTCCCGCCGGCGCGCCCACCGTTGCCGCTGCGCTGGAGGGGCAGCCGATCGCCGCGGTCGGACGCATGCTCGGCGTCAGCACTTCTTCCGCTGTGCCGGGCGCGCATCACCTGACGACGGCCAGCTTCCGCTTCGATACCTTCGCACCGGGCGCACTCACGCTGGGCCTGCTCGATTTCCGCAGTGCCGGCATCGGGTTCACCGAACTCGAGCTGATCGTCAGCAACCATGGCAGCGAGCTGTTCTCGTGGACGTTCGACAGCCTGGCCGCCGCCCAGGCCTTCTTCGATGACAACGTGCTCGACCTGGGCATGCTCGGCGCCGGCAGCCAGGACATCCTGATCGCCGCCGATTTCACCTTCGACGCCTCTGGCAGGTTCGACTTCGACTACGTGCTCGGCGCCCAAGGCCTGGCACCGGTGCCGGAACCGCAGGTATGGATGCTGATGCTGCTGGGGTTGACGGTGTTGCTGGTGCGCGCGAGAGCCACGCGGCGTTAAGCCCGCCGAGCGCATTGTGGGCGCCGTATAGGCGGTGCGGTGCTCGATCGGCTGGCCAGGCTGATCGAGCAGCAAGGCCGCGCGCTGGCTCCGGACCGTTGCAGGCAGGCCGCAATGCCTGTTCCCGGGATGGGTCTTTTCACCTGCGCCATGACGTCACCGTGCGGCAATGAGCGCGTTCCTTGCGCCCGATCAGAACGCGCTGCGTTTTCACTTCGTACACTCGGGGATCCAAAAATTTCCGTAGGGCATTAGCGCGGCGGCAGCAATGCCGCGCCAGGCCTGCGGCAACCATGAAAGGTCCCGCCATGCGTTCCCCGCACGATCTGGTCTTACCCTGTACTTCCCGGCGCCTGCTGCGCATTGCGCTGCCACTTCTCGCGCGGGCGATCGGCCTTGCCTGGGGTGGCGCGGCCTGGGTGCTGGCCTTGCTGGCCATGTTCGTGCTCGGGCGCTCCCGCGGCCGCCAGGCCGACACGCGATGGGGGACGGACAGCACCGCGTATGGCGTCGGTGCGGCGCTGGCCGGGTTCAGGCCGGGTGAACGCGGCTGAACTGCGCAGCATTTACCCGGCCTCTTGCATGACGCCTGGTTCGCCGGTCAAGCCCGGCGGCGCCGCTTGATCACCACCACGGACAAGCCCAGCAGCAACATCGCCCACGTGCCGGGCTCCGGTACCGGCGCGAGGTTGTCCGCTCCCAGCGCATAGTCGAAATTCGTGTGGCCGTATTCGGCACCATAGACGACATCGGCGGAGATGAAGATGTCCTGGCCGCCGGCGCCGAACGTGCCGAGCGATAGCACATTGTCGTGGAAGAACGCACTGGCCGCGGCCAGGCTGTCGAACGTATAGGTGAGGATTTCCACGCCATGGTTCGACACGGTCAGTTCCAGCTCCTCGAACGCCGCGCCATAAGGGTAGAAATTGAACAGGCCGAGAGTCAGGTCGCCTGCGGCCGTGGTATCGAAATTGAAACGGGCCGTTGTCACCTGGTGATACAGGCCTGGGGTCACCGCATTGATGCCAGTCAAGCTCATGGAACCAGCGCCGACCAGGTCCGTTTGCGCGAACGCTGCCCCGACCGTCGGTGCCCTGTCGAACAGGGCGGGATTGAATGGCCGGTAGCTGGCAGTGGAAGCGTTGCCGTTACCGTGCCACTGCATGGTGTCGAGGATGCCGGCGGTGGCCCTCACTTCAATGGAATGCTCGTGGTACACGGGCGTGCTGACGGTGGTTTCGACGCGCACCCCGTCTGCCGACGTGATGCTGGTTGCCTGGATGGTACCAGTCAGGCCGGTACCGCTTGCAACTGCATAG
Organism: Pseudoduganella sp. SL102; assembly: GCF_027856995.1. NCBI lineage: Bacteria > Pseudomonadati > Pseudomonadota > Betaproteobacteria > Burkholderiales > Oxalobacteraceae > Pseudoduganella > Pseudoduganella sp. SL102. The sequence goes on along the minus strand of NZ_CP115554.1, from coordinate 6,191,679 downwards.
TTACGGATGGCGCCGGTACCTTGCGCAATTGCGGCCACGTCAACATTCCCGCCCCGGCCTTCGGCAATGGCCAGACCGTGGGCTCCCGTGCTGACCGATTCGGCGCGGGCCTGCGCCACGGTGCCGGCCATAATGGTGGTTCGCGCATAGGCTCTCGTCTCGATGTCCATGGTCGATTCCGAGCGCGCAAACGCGGTGGCGTTGCCGTTTCCGTAGGGGGCATGGAGGTCGGCCCGCCGTGCATCCACCACCGCTGTGTTCCGCACCGATCCCAGGGCCGAGACCGTGCTGCGCGCGACCGCGTCGCCGTAGTTGCCGCCGGTCTGGCGGGAAGCGGTGCCGCCGTCCGCGTACACATTGGCGGTAATGGCTGCGCCGGCTTTGCGCGAAGTCAGCTCCAGTACCGCCTCGGCACCGCCGCCATTGCCGGAAACGCCCGCTGCGCTGTAGCCGCCCGCGCCGCCGCGGGCTTCCAGCCTTGCATCGATGCGCGCCGCGGCGCTGTCGATCATTGCCAGCCGCGAGACCGCATTGCCGCCCTGACCACCCGTGCCACCGGCGTAAGAATTCCTGCCGCCTGCGCCGCCTTGTGCGACCTGCTGCAGCACCAGGTTGCCGGCAGTGCTGCCGGCCACGCTATTGATTGCCCTGGCGACGCCGCCGTCGCCACTTCTGGCGCTGGCACCACCGGTACCGCCTTCGCCACCGATCGTGGTCGAGATGGCGCGTGCCGTGCCGGTGCCGCTGTGTGCCGCGGCACGGGCCAGTGCCTCCCCGCCCGTGCCGCCGTGCCTCCCCTCGCTGGATATGCCCCCGCCTGCGCCACCCGTGGCGGTAGCGGTACTGGACGCCTCTGCGCTGCCGTCCGCGTGGCCGATGACGCTGGCCACCGCCAGTCCGCCAATCCCGGCAACGCCGATACTGCCCCCGCCTCCCTTGCCGCCAGTGGCCGCTGCGTTCAATGTCACCGGTGCCTTCGCCCGGACCTGCAGGTCGGCCCTGGCTTGCCCGCCATTGCCTGCGACGCCGTCGACACCGCCGAAGTTGTGGTACAGGTTGCCGCCGTAGCCTCCTGTCGCGCGGACGGTCGACGTCACGCTGGTGGCGGCCTGGTCGTCGAGCAGCAGCGCCAGGTCGGCGTTACCGCCATGGCCTGGATGTTGCACGGCGCCGTAACCACCGGCAGTGCCCTCGAGCGTCAGCGCCAGGGCGCCGGTGGTCTGCGCGGCGAAAGCGTTGCGGCTGACGACGTCGGTGCCATGTTCCGCACCATAGCTGGTGCCTCCGTGCAGTGACAGTTTCGCCTTGATGCCGCCGCTTCCGGCAGTTGCGCGGATCGCGCCAGTGGCCGTACCGCCATTGCCGGCGAAACCTGAACCGCCCGTGGCCGTGGCGGCCAGGTCGAGGGAGTGGCCACTGGCGGTAATGGCGGACGCTGCATCGCCACCAGCGGGGGTGCCGGAGCCACCGACAGCATTGGCGCGCGCGAGGACAACTCCCGTGTTGCCACCATCGATGGTCGTTGTCGCGGTGGCTTTGCCAGCCTGGCCGCTGTACCCGGAGTCCGACGAACCGCCTTTCGCGGTCGCGGTGCCGCTGATAGTACCGGTCCCGGCGATATCGACGAGTGCTTGCGCGGACCCGCCATCGCCAGCGGTCCCGAGCGTACCGTAGGATGCACCGGCGCCTCCTTCGCCAGGCTGGCCGAACCGGCCACCTTCGCCGCCCGATGCCGATGCGCTGCCCGTCAAGGTCGCGGCGGTCGAACGGATGATGTGACTTGCGGTGGCCGACCCGCCATTGCCGCCGTTGCCGCTGTTGCCGCCATTCTGGCCAGGTGCGCCCGCGGCGCCATCGCCGCCGCGGCCACCGTAGCCGCCGTAGGCGCTCGCCGCATCGTCGGCCGCACCGGCCACGGCGGTGGCGCTCTTGCCGGCACCACCGTGGCCGCCGGATGCGCCCGGTGTCGTCGCGTGCCTGCCCGGAGTGCCGGATTGACCGCCGACGGTCACGGCATTGGCCTGGCTGACCGCGAGCGCCAGGGCAAGAGGGAGCAGGTGAGGAATCAGGCGTCGGCTGGGGGGCGGGAGCGGAATATCAAATACTGGCGGGTTGGTTGGCATGCGGTCCTCTTGCGATTATTGGAAGGGGGGATGCCCTGCGACGGCGTTTTTCTCCGGTAGCTGGGCGGTATGCCAATTCTAATGTTGTAATAATAAATATTCAATTTAATAACGTCGATTGCTCCCGTGGTGATCCGGCATGCATAAGGCAAGTCACTCCGTTGGCAAAAATCCAGGCTTTGGTAGTAAAAGTCGGGCAATACTACTATTTGCGGGCAGGTCTGCTGTTTATTTCGGCTATATATATTGGCAACGCACTTCCGGCATCAAAAATATATCAATCGCGACAACACGTTAGCTTCTCTTCAAGCGGTGTCGGTTTTTTGCGACCGCGGCCGCCGATTTATTCGGCGCATGCTTGCGCTACGGCAATAAACCCTGCAATCATATGTCGGTGCCACAGATTTCACATTCCATGGCACCGAATCAAACCAGCGCGGCAATCGTTAATTGCCATTTCCAACCCTTGCCGACGAGACGAGCGACGCGTGATGCGCCAACGCCCCCTGCATTCCTGTTATCCCCTGGCCCTGGCCGTCGCTGCCACGTGCGCCATCGTGCCGCTGGCCGGCTGGCAATGGCATGGTTTCGCCATCGCCGCCGTGCTGCTGGCCGCCGGTGCCTGTGCCTTCTTCTTCCACCCGGGCGCGGCAGCGCAGGACTCCGGGCTGGCCCGCGAATACCTGTCCAGCCGGCGCGACTTCGCCGAGCAGGTGTCGGGCGTGTGGAGCTCGCACATCGACGCGTCGCGCACGCAGATGGAGCAGGCCGTGGTCGCGCTGGTCGAGCGTTTTTCCGGCATCGTGTACAAGCTGGAGCAGGCGCTGGCCACCTCCGGCGCGGCGCGCAACCATGAAGGCGGCAGCATCGTCGAGGTATTCGCCGCCAGCGAGAAGGAATTGCGCTCGCTGCTGGACATGCTGGCCAGCGCCGCGTCCAGCAAGGGCCAGATGCTGCAAAAGATCGAAGGCCTGCAGCAGATCACCGCCCAGCTGCAGACGATGGCGGCGGACGTCGCCAGCATCGCCTGGCAGACCAACCTGCTGGCCCTGAACGCCGCCATCGAGGCGGCCCGTGCCGGCGAGGCGGGGCGCGGCTTCGCCGTCGTCGCCAACGAAGTGCGCATGCTGTCGAACCGCTCGGCCGATGCCGGCAAGCATATCGCGCAGCAGGTCGGCCAGATCAGCGCGGCGATCAATGCCACCTGTGGCGCGGCGACCGAGTCGATGCGCGCCGAAGGCCAGGCGGTACAGGCTTCCGAGCAGATGATCGGCAACGTGCTGACCGCGTTCCGCGGCGTGACCGATGCGCTGGTGCAGTCGTCCGACGTGCTGCAGGCGGAGAGCACCGGCATCAAGTCCGAAGTGGCCGAGGCGCTGGTGCAGCTGCAGTTCCAGGACCGTGTCAGCCAGATCCTGGCGCACGTGCAGCAGAACATCGCGCGCCTGCCGTCGTACCTGGATGAACAGGATGCCACGGGACGCGCACTCGAGATCGATCCGCGCCCGCTGCTTGCCGAGCTGGAAAGCACGTACGCGATGGCCGAAGAACACACGCTTCACCTGGGCGGCGCCAAGCCGGCGCCGCAGCAGGAAGAAGAAATCACCTTTTTCTAGGAGCTTCACATGGCAAAAACCATCATGGTCGTGGACGACTCGGCATCGATCCGCCAGGTTGTCGGCATCGCATTGCGCCAGGCCGGCTACGACGTCATCGAAGGCAGCGACGGCGCCGATGCGCTGGCCAAGCTGACCGGGCAGAAAGTCAACCTGATCATCAGCGACGTCAACATGCCGAACATGGATGGCATCAGTTTCGTGCGCGAGCTGAAGACCCGTCCCGCGTACAAGTTCACGCCGGTGATGATGCTGACCACGGAATCGCAGCAGGAAAAGAAAGCGCAGGGCCAGGCGGCCGGCGCACGCGCGTGGATGGTCAAGCCGTTCAAGCCCGAAGCGCTGCTGGCGGCCGTCCAGAAGCTGGTCATGCCTTAAAGCCACTTGCCCGCGGCCGTCCGGCCGCGGCAGATTCCCCACGGAGAACCACATGAGTATTGGCGAGAGCCAAGGGCCCGCTGCGGCCCTGGCAGTCGAAGGCGAGCTGACGATCTATCGCGCGGCGGAGCTGAAGGACGTGCTGCTGGACGCCGTGCGCGAGCGCCCCGCGCCGGCGTTCGACCTGTCGGCCGTGACCGAATTCGACAGCGCCGGCCTGCAGCTGCTGCTGGTGGCGCGGCAGGAAGCCGCGGCCCAGGGCAAGACACTGCACGTGCGGGGCGCCAGCGCTGCCGTGCGCGACGTGTTCGCGCTGCTCGGTGTGGCGTTCGCAGGGATCGACGGCGCAAGCCGGGAAGGACGCGCCGCATGAATATCGACCAGGTGATGCACACCTTCATCGCCGAGAGCCGCGAGCTGCTCGAACAGATGGAAAACGCGCTGCTGGCCGTGGCGCACGATGGCCCGGAAGCGGTCAACGCAATCTTCCGCGCCGCCCACACGATCAAGGGTTCGGCCGGCATGTTCGGCCTGGACGCGGTGGTCGACTTCACCCACGTGGCCGAAAGCGTGCTGGACAAGGTGCGTGACGGCGCCGTGCCGGTCGACGACGGGCTGGTGGCGTTGCTGCTGGGCTGCTGCGACCATATCGGCCACCTGGTCGACGCGGTCGAGGCCGGCACGCTGGACAGCGACGCGGCACTGGTCGCGGCCGGTGCGCCGCTGCTGGATGCCTTGCATGGCTACCTGGATGGCGGCGACGCATCGGCTCCCGCCCGGACCACGGCCGCCGCCGCAGCAGCAGCCGGCATTGCCGGGCAGTGGCACATCTCGCTGCGCTTCGGCCGCGATGTGCTGCGCAATGGCATGGATCCGCTGTCGTTCGTGCGCTACCTGGGCCAGATGGGCACCATCACGGGCATCGCCACGCTGGCCGACGCGCTGCCGCCGGCCGCCGAATTCGACCCCGAAGCCTGCTACCTGGGCTTCGAGATCGGCTTCCAGAGTACCGCCGACAAGGCCGCCATCGATGGCGTGTTCGACTTCGTGCGCGACGATTGCGAGATCCGCATCCTGCCGCCGGAAAACCGCATCACCGAATACCTGGCCTGGCTCGACGAAGTGCCGGACGAGCGCGAGCGCCTGGGCGAAATGCTGGTGCGCTGTGGCAGCGTGACGGCGCATGAGCTGGAACAGGCACTGGCCGTGCAGGCCGCCAGCACCGGCAGCGTGCCGCTCGGCGAAATCCTGGTCGGCCAGGGGGCCGTGCTGCCGACCGTCGTCGAGGCCGCGCTGGCGAAACAGCGCCAGGCGCCGGAACCGAAGGCGCAGCCGGAAAACCGTTCGGTGCGCGTCGATGCCGACAAGCTGGACCGCCTGATCAACCTGGTTGGAGAACTGATCATCGCCGGCGCGGGCGCCAACCTGATTGCCCGGCGCACGCAGATCCCCGAACTGCTCGAATGCACGTCGACGCTGTCCGGCCTGGTCGAGGAAGTGCGCGACAGCGCGCTGCAGCTGCGCATGGTGAAGATCGGCGCCACCTTCAACCGTTTCCAGCGCGTGGTGCACGACGTGTCGCGCGAGATCGGCAAGGATATCCGCCTGCAGGTTTCCGGCGAGGACGCGGAACTGGACAAGACGGTGGTCGAGAAGATCGGCGACCCGCTGACGCACCTGGTGCGCAACGCGATGGATCACGGCATCGAACCGGCCGACGTGCGCGTCGCCCGCGGCAAGCCGGCCCAGGGCACGGTGGCGCTGAACGCCTACCACGACTCGGGCAGCATCGTGATCGAAGTCTCCGACGACGGCGGTGGGCTCAAGCGCGAGCGCATCCTGGCGAAGGCCATCGAACGGGGCCTGGTGGAGCCGGGCCGCGTGCTGTCGGACAAGGAAATCTTCGGCCTGATCTTCGAGCCGGGCTTCTCCACCGCCGAGCAGGTGACCAACCTGTCCGGCCGCGGCGTGGGCATGGATGTCGTCAAGCGCAACATCGTGGCGCTGCGCGGCAGCGTGGAAATCGCCAGCACGGAAGGGGCGGGTACCACGGTGACCGTGCGCCTGCCGCTGACGCTGGCGATCATCAACGGCTTCCAGGTCGGCGTCGGCAAGTCCGTGTTCGTGATCCCGATGGACATGGTCGAGGAATGCGTGGAGTTCCGCGACGATGCGGAAGGTGCGCACGCTTCCGACTACATCGACCTGCGCGGCTCGCCGATGCCGTTCGTGCGGCTGCGCGAACGCTTCGCCCTGGCCGGCGCGCCGGCACGGCGCCAGAGCATCGTCGTGGTGCGCTACGGCAGCAGCCGGGCCGGCCTCGTCGTCGATTCGCTGCTGGGCGAGTTCCAGACCGTGATCAAGCCGCTCGGCAAGGTGTTCGCCGGCGCGCGCTTCCTGTCCGGCTCGTCGATCCTCGGCAATGGCGACGTGGCACTGATCCTCGACATGGCGGCGCTGCTGTCCGGCGTCGAGTCCGAGCGCCCGGCCAATGCGGCATGAATCTTGAAATTTCACCTTTAATATCTGGAGAGCCATCGTGCTTAAGAATCTGAAAATCGGTATCAGGCTGGCGCTGGGCTTCGGCGGCGTCCTGGCGCTGCTGCTGGCCATCGCACTGCTGGCCATCGGCCGCATGGAAGCCATGGACAAGTCAACCGATGAAATCACCGAGGATGCATACCCCAAAGTGGTGCTGGCGAAGGACCTGGTCCGCGACGCGGTAGACCTGCCGCGCCAGATGCGCGGCATGCTGCTGGCCACCAGCGAAACGGAAATCGAACGTTTCCGCAAACAGACCGACAAGGTCCGCGCCGACGTGGGCGTGCGGCTGGGGGAACTGGCGAAAGTGGTGGCCAGCGAAAGCGGCAAGAAGATGTTGAAGGACATTACCGACCGTCATGCCGCCCTGGAACCGCTGTATGGCCGCTTCTACACGCTGGTGCGCGAAGACCGCCAGCAGGCCGCCGAATTCGTCAGCAAGGAAGTGGTGCCGGCCATCCGCGACCTGACCGATGCGCTCAACGTACTGGTCAAGCACCAGTCCGACAAGATGCATGCGCTGGCCGGCGAGGCCAGCCAGACCTATGAAGAGACCCGCAAACTGGTGATCGGCATGACGGCGGGCGCGCTGTTGCTGGCCATCCTGGTCGCCGCCTTCATCACGCTGTCCGTCACCCGACCGCTGCGCCAGGCCGTGGGTGTGGCCGACCGGCTGGCTTCGGGCGACCTGACGGTGACGATCGGCGAGACGTCGCGCGATGAAGCCGGCCAGCTGCTGGCGGCGATGAAGAACATGATCGGCAAGCTGACGCACGTGGTATCGGAAGTCAATGCCGGCGCGCAGTCGCTGGCCTCGGCCTCCGAAGAGGTGTCGGCCACGGCGCAGTCGCTGTCGCAGGCCGCTTCGGAGCAGGCCGCGAGCGTCGAGGAAACCTCGGCATCGCTGGAGCAGATGACGGCATCGATTTCGCAGAACACCGAGAATGCCCGCGTCACGGATGGCATGGCCACCCAGGCGGCGCGCGAAGCGGCCGAAGGCGGCGAGGCCGTCAAGGCCACGGTGACGGCAATGAAGCAGATCGCGAAACAGATCGGCATCATCGACGACATCGCTTACCAGACCAACCTGCTGGCACTGAACGCGGCCATCGAGGCGGCGCGTGCCGGCGAGCATGGCAAGGGCTTCGCCGTGGTGGCGGCCGAAGTGCGCAAGCTGGCCGAGCGCAGCCAGGTGGCGGCGCAGGAAATCGGCGAAGTCGCCACGTCGAGCGTGGAACTGGCCGAACGGGCCGGCAGCCTGCTGGACCAGATCGTACCGAATATCCGCAAGACCTCCGACCTGGTACAGGAAATCACCGCCGCGTCCGAGGAACAGTCGGCCGGCGTGGGCCAGATCAACTCGGCCGTGGGCCAGATGAGCCAGGGCACGCAGCAAAATGCGTCGAGCTCCGAGGAGCTGGCCGCCACCGCCGAGGAAATGAGCGGCCAGGCCGAGCAGCTGCAGGCTGCGATGGGCTTCTTCCGCCTGGAAGGGGGCACGGACAGTACGCGCCGCCCGCCATCGCGCACCGCGGCCGCGTCGAAGCGTCGCCCGGAAAGCCTCGGCATGAACGTGCCGGCATTTGCGGCGCAAGGTCCCGACGAAGCCAGCTTCACCCGTTTTTGAAGACTTGCCGTCGCTTCTTCAATCTGTCAATACGCATTGAACGCGTTAAACCCGCAAACAACCCGCGGCCGGTGGCCGCAAGGAGACAATCTTGTTCCGTAATCTGAAAGTAAGCGCCCGCCTGGCCCTGGGCTTCGGCGTTGTCGGCATCCTGCTGGTCGCCACCATCCTGCTGGGTATCCGCAGCCTGGCCAGCGTCAGCGCCAACGTGGACGAACTGGTCACCGACAAGTACCCGAAGGTGGTGCTGGCCTATGACCTGATCGATTACACCAACGAAGTCGCAGTGTCGATGCGCAATATCGTGATCTTCGACGACCAGTCCGTGGCACAGCGCGAGCTGGCTGCCATCGAAAACTCGCGTCGTAGCTCGCGCGAGAACCTGGCCAAGCTGCAGAAGCTCGTCGCTTCCGAGAGCGGCCGGCGGTCGCTGCAGGAGGTGCTGGACAGCCGTGAGAAATACCGCGTGGTGCTGGAAGAATTCGTTGCCCTGGTGGGGCAGGGGAAGCGTGCCGAGGCGCGCGACGTTCTGGTCAACAGGCTTCAGGCGCTGCAGGCTTCGTATCTCGACAACATCCGTAAACTCATCTCGCACCAGAACGAGTCGATGAACGACTCCGGCAAGGCAGCCGCGGCGGAATATGTAAGCGCGCGTGACCTGATGACGCTGCTCGGAGTGCTGGCCGTGCTGATGGGCATCGGCATGGCGGTCTGGAACACGCTCAGCCTGACGCGCACGCTCGGCGGCGAACCGGCCTACGCGGCCGCACTGCTGACGCGCATCGCCGACGGCGACCTGTCCGGCGAAGTCGCCATCCGCAAGGGCGATAGCCACAGCATGCTGTTCGCCGTGGCGCAGATGGTGGACAAGCTGCGCCAGGTGATCGCCGGCCAGCGCGCCGTGATCGAGGCCGCCAACCGCGGCAACTTCGAGGCGCGCGTCGACACGGCGGGCATGCAGGGCTTCCAGAAGGAGATGGGCAATGGCCTGAACCAGCTGGTGGCGACGACCGGCGCCAGCATCGACGACGTGGTGCGCGTGATGTCGGCACTGGCCGAAGGCGACCTGACCTCGCGCATCGACAAGGAATACCACGGCGCGTTCGGCAAGCTGAAAGAATACTCGAACGGCACCATGGACAAGCTGGCGCAGGTGGTCGGCGATGTCAACGCCAGTGCGCAGTCGCTGGCCTCGGCCTCCGAGGAAGTATCGGCCACGGCGCAGTCGCTGTCGCAGGCCGCTTCCGAGCAGGCCGCGAGCGTCGAGGAAACCTCGGCATCGCTGGAACAGATGACGGCGTCGATCTCGCAGAATACCGAGAATGCCCGCGTCACGGATGGCATGGCCACCCAGGCGGCGCGCGAAGCGGCCGAAGGCGGCGAAGCCGTCAAGGCCACCGCGACGGCGATGAAGCAGATCGCCAAGCAGATCGGCATCATCGACGATATCGCTTATCAAACCAACCTGCTGGCGCTGAACGCGGCCATCGAGGCGGCCCGTGCCGGCGAACATGGCAAGGGTTTCGCCGTGGTGGCGGCCGAAGTGCGCAAGCTGGCCGAGCGCAGCCAGGTGGCGGCGCAGGAAATCGGCGAAGTGGCCACGTCCAGCGTGGAACTGGCCGAACGCGCCGGTGCGTTGCTGGACCAGATGGTGCCGAACATCCGCAAGACCTCCGACCTGGTGCAGGAAATCACCGCCGCGTCCGAGGAACAGTCGGCCGGCGTGGGCCAGATCAACTCGGCCGTGGGCCAGATGAGCCAGGGCACGCAGCAAAATGCGTCGAGCTCCGAGGAGCTGGCCGCCACCGCCGAGGAAATGAGCGGCCAGGCCGAGCAGCTGCAGCAGGCGATGAGCTTCTTCCACCTGGCCGGCAACCATGGCGCGCGGGTGGTGGCCAAGGTGCGCACCGGCAGCGCCCGTCCGGCACGGCGTAGCGTCAACCTGCGCCCGGCCGACGATTTCGCGCACGGCGAGCTGGATGAAAAGAGCTTCACCAACTTCTGATGGACCGATCATGAAACACACCAAGCAAGACAGCGGCGCGGCGGCAAGCGAATCCGCGCAATACCTGACCTTCATGCTGGGCGGCGAAGCGTTCGGCATCGGCATCATGGCCGTGAAGGAAATCATCGAGTTTTCCGGCATCACCGAAGTGCCGATGATGCCGGAATCGATCCGCGGCGTGATCAACCTGCGCGGCGCCGTGGTGCCCGTGATGGACCTGGCGGCCCGCTTCGGCCGCCCGCTGGCGGTGCCGGGCAAGCGCACCTGCATCGTCATCGTCGAACTGGAAGCCGATGGCGAACGGCAGGTGACGGGCGTGGTGGTCGACGCCGTCAGCGCGGTGCTCGACATCGCGCTGGCCGAGATCGAGCCGGCGCCGTCGTTCGGCACGCGCATCCGCGGCGACTTCATCGGCGGCATGGCCAAGGTGAACGGCAAGTTCGTGATCCTGCTGAACGTGGCGCATGTGCTGGCGCTGGACGGGCTGGCCACGCTGGTCGACAGCGAAGCCCAGGCGGCATGAGCGCGATCGCGATCAACGAGCGCGAATTCGCGCGCTTCCAGCGCTTCATCCTCGACATCGCGGGCATCACGATGTCCGATGCCAAGAAGGCGCTGGTCAGCGGCCGGCTTGCCAAGCGGCTGCACCACTTCGGGCTGGACAGCTATGACGCGTATTTCGAGCTGCTGGCCGACGGGCGGCATCCGGAGGAGGCCCAGGTCGCGGTCGACCTGCTGACCACCAACGAAACCTACTTCTTCCGCGAGGCGCGCCATTTCGACCTGCTGCGCGAAGCGGCCACGGCGCACGGCACGAGCGGCACCACGCCGTTCCGCGTGTGGAGCGCCGCCTGTTCGTCCGGCGAGGAGCCGTACAGCATCGCGATGGTGCTGGCCGACGTGCTGGGTAACGCGGCATGGGAAGTGGTGGCGTCCGACATCAGCACGCGCGTGCTGCAGCGCGCCCGCGTCGCGCACTATCCGATGGAGCGGGCCTCGCATGTGCCGCCCGGCTACCTGAAGCGCTTTTGCCTGAAAGGCATCGGCGAGCAGCAGGGCACGCTGCTGGTCGACCGGGCGCTGCGCCAGCGCGTGCAGTTCCGGCAGGTGAACCTGAACACCCAGCTGCCCAATGAGCTCGGCATGTTCGACATAGTTTTCCTGCGCAACGTGATGATCTACTTTAATGCCGAGACCAAGCGGCAGGTGGTGGCGCGCGTGACGTCGCGCCTGAAGCCGGGGGGCCAGTTCTTCATCGGCCATTCGGAAAGCCTGCAGGACATCAGCAACGCCGTGCAGCCCGTGGTACCGTCGGTGTACCGCAAGGCCGCGGCGGGGCAGGCGCGCGATCGCCAGGCCGCATGACGGCCAAGGTGCATGGCCGCAAGGTACCTGGGCGGCAAGGCGCATGATCGGCAAGGTGCGCCTGGACGAACCCCATGACGGAGCGCGGCGCGTGGCCTGGCCACGCCGGCCCGGCGCCATGCGGGCGCGTCGTGCGCGGGCCTTGCCGCATCCATGGAAGGGTCGTGGGAATTGATGAAGCCTGTGAATGTGATGGTCGTCGACGATTCGGCCGTGGTGCGCAAGATCGTCGGTGAAATGCTGGCGGCGGCGCCCGGCATCCGCCTGCTGCACGCCGTGTCGGACCCGCTGCTGGCGATCGAGCGGATGAAGCAGGCATGGCCGGACGTGATCGTGCTGGACGTGGAGATGCCGCGCATGGATGGCATCACCTTCCTGAAGAAGATCATGGCCGAGCGCCCGACGCCGGTGATCATCTGCTCGACGCTGACGGAGAAGGGGGCCCAGACCACGATGGCGGCGATGGCCGCGGGCGCGGTGGCCGTGATCGCCAAGCCGAAACTGGGCTTGCGGGACTTCCTCAACGACAGTTCCGCCGAGCTGGTGAGCGCGGTCCGCGCCGCCGCGCAGGTCAACGTGCGCCGGCTCGCCGCGCGCGCGGCCGCGCCCGCCCAGGCGCCTGCCAAGCTGACCGCCGATGCGATCCTGCCGCCGGTGGCCGAGGCCCGCACGCCGCTGCAGACCACCGAGCGGGTGGTGGCCATCGGCACGTCGACCGGCGGCACCCTGGCGCTCGAGGAAGTGCTGACGGCGCTGCCGCGCGTGACGCCGGGCATCGTGATCGTCCAGCACATGCCGGAGAAGTTCACGGCTGCTTTTGCCGACCGCCTGGACAAGCTGTGCCAGATCGAAGTACGCGAAGCGCGGCACAATGACCGCGTGCTGCCGGGCCGCGCGCTGATCGCGCCGGGCGGCAAGCACATGCTGCTGCGCCGCGATGGCGCGCGCTATTGCGTCGACGTGATCGACGGCCCGCTGGTGAACCGGCACCGGCCCTCGGTGGACGTGCTGTTCCGCTCCGTGGCCCGGCACGCGGGCGCCAATGCGCTGGGCATCATCATGACGGGCATGGGCGACGACGGCGCCGCCGGCCTGCTGGAAATGCGCAAGGCCGGCGCCCGCACCGTGGCGCAGGACGAGGAAAGCTGCGTGGTCTACGGCATGCCGAAGGAAGCCGTGAAGCGCGGCGGCGTGGAAAAGACCGTCCCGCTGAAGGCGATCGACCGCGAGATCCTGCAGCAGCGGTAGTTGTGGCGATGGCCGGCTGCGCCGGTCGCGCGCGCATCACATCACGCCACATCACATCACATCACATCACATCACATCACGTTACTGTACTTTACGGTGCCTGGCCGCCGGGCGCCTGTTCGGGCAGGGCCGAGACGATGCGGTTGCGGCCCTGGCGCTTGGCGGCATACAGCGCGCCGTCGGCGGCGCCGATCAGGGCGGCCGGCACGGCCGGCTGGCCCGCCTGCAGCGTGGCCACGCCGATGCTGACGGTGACCTGCTGTTCCGGCCCGCCGTATTCATGCGGGATCGCCAGCTGCAGCACGCGCTCGTGCAGCGTTTCGGCCATGCGCAGCGCCTGGCGCGGATCGTTGTCCGGCAGGATCACGGCGAATTCCTCGCCGCCGTAGCGGGCCAGCATGTCCACCGAGCGCTGCAGCAGCGCCTGCAGGGCGGCCGACACCTGGATCAGGCACCAGTCGCCTTTCTGGTGGCCATAGTGGTCGTTGTAGGGCTTGAAATGGTCGATGTCGATCATCAGCAGCGACAGCATGCCTCCGTTGCGCTTGGCGCGCCGCACTTCGCGGTCGATCGCGGCATCGAATGCGCGGCGGTTGGCAACCCCGGTCAGGCCGTCCGAGAAGGTCTGCATGCGCAGCAGTTCGGTCTGTTCGCGCAGCAGCTTTTCGCGGGCGGCGGCCATGCTCACGTCGTTCAGCTGGATCAGGCAGTGGGAACCGCCCTGGCCGTCGGGGAACGCCAGCGGCGTGACGGCGATGGCCTGCTGCATGCGGTCGCTGCGCGCGATCGCGGCCGGGTTCGAATACAGCGGAAACGGTGCGCGGTTCAGGGTAGGCGACAGCAGCGACGAAAAATGGTTCGTCAGCGCCTGCGTGACGGCGGCTTCCACGCGGCCGCCCCGCAGCTCGGGCATCAGCTCGAACAAGTCCATGCCGAGCGCCTTGTGGGCGGCGCAGCCGGTATGGCGGCTCATCCATTTATTCCACAGCACGATGCGGCGGTCCTGGTCGACGACGACGATGCCGGCGCTGACGGCTTCCAGCACGCTTTCCAGCAAGGGCAGGCGGGACGGGTGCATCCTTATTGAAGTCCCATCGCGCGTTGCAGGTAGCGGTCGATCTGTTCCTTCAGGTCGGTGAGGGCGGTCACGTCGAGGATGAAGGCGACGTAGCCGTGGATCTGGTGCTTTTCCAGGATGAAGTCGATGTGCAGCATCATCACCACGGTATCGGCGCGGGTGCCGGTGGCGTCGAGGATCTCGTCGCTGGAACCCACGTGGTAGACCGGCAGCGAACCGTGCAGTTCCTGCTGGAAGATGTTGGCCAGCGTGCCCACGCAGGAATTGAGGATGATGTTGCCGATCTCGCTCATCGCTTCCTGTTCCATGCCGGACAGCTCGGCCAGCGGCACCGCCTCGCCCACCATCAGGCGCACGATTTCCAGGCTCTTGTCCTCGGGAAACATCAGCAGCGCTTCGGTCGAGAACGCGCCTTCGTAATGCTGGCTGACGCCGCAGATGCGTTCGTTGCCGCTGTTATCGGGAGAACCCTGGTTGTTCCGGTGCGCCTCCTCGAGCAGCTGGGCAGCTTCGCTGCGGCTGAGGAAGGTGATCGACGGCACGGACATCGTGACTTCCTCGCCGACGATGCCGCTCATCGCCGCGGCGGCCTGGCCCACGCCGATGTTGAAGATCTCGACCAGCGCGTCGTGTTCCAGCTCGGTCAGCGCGACCATGGCGGCGACCATGTCAATGCCCCAGCAGGGCGGTCAGGCGGGCGATGCGTTCCGGCGTGATCGGCTTTTCCATGAAGCCGACGCCGATTTCGCTGGCGCGGTTGCGGGTGGCGTCCTGCACATTGGCCGTCAGCAGCGAGATATGCGCATCGGGCAGCAGCGCGCGCAGCTTCTCGGCGCAGGCGATGCCACCCATGCCGGGCATGTTCACGTCCATCAGCACCAGTTGCGGCCGCACTTCCGGCGCCCTGGCAAGCGCTTCCTCGCCGGTTGCCGCTTCCACCACGGTCCAGTCGGCGTGCAGCGCGAGGATGTATTGGCGCGCCACCAGGCGGGAAACGCGGCTGTCGTCGACGATCAGGACCGTGGGCGCGGTGGCGGGCGCGGCGGGGGAAGAGTCGGTGGGGGCGGTGGGCGTGGATGTCATGTTCTGTTGGGCTGACCTATGGAGATTGGCTATTTTCCCACAAAGGCCGCCCGGTGCGCTGTTAAAATGGCGGCCCTCGAATCCGTAATCCCCTATCCTCAATCATGACTCAAGACGAACTGAAACAGGCCGTGGCGCGCGCCGCCATCGGCTACGTGGTCGACGGCGAAATCATCGGCGTCGGCACCGGCTCGACCGCCAATTTCTTCATCGACGAACTGGCCGCCATCAAGCATCGCATCAAGGGCACCGTGGCCTCGTCGGAAGCCACCGCGGCGCGCCTGCAAGGCCACGGCATTCCCGTGTTCGACCTGAACGAGGTGGACTCGATCGCCGTCTACATCGACGGTGCCGACGAGATCGACGCTTCCGGCGCGATGATCAAGGGCGGCGGCGCGGCGCTGACGCGCGAGAAGATCGTGGCATCGGTGTCGAAATCGTTCGTCTGCATCGCCGACGGCTCGAAGCTGGTCGGCACGCTGGGCAAGTTCGCGCTGCCGGTCGAAGTGATCCCGATGGCCCGCAATGCCGTGTTCCGCCAGCTGGCGGCGCTGGGCGGCCAGCCGAAGGTGCGCGTCAAGCCGGGTACCGATGAGCCGTTCGTCACCGACAACGGCGGCCACCTGATCGACGTGGCCGGCCTGTCGATCACCGATCCGGTCGGGCTGGAAAACACCATCAACCAGATGACCGGCGTGATCGCCGTGGGCCTGTTCGCCGCGCGCGGCGCCAATGTGTGCCTGCTGGGGACCGCCGAGGGCGTGAAGACGCTGAGCTGGTAAGCCAGCGGCAATTGCCGGGGTGAGACCCGCAGGGTTTGTTGAGCTGGCAAGCGGCGGCAACTGCCGGGGTCAGACCCCCGATACCGCTGGCGGCAAGCCCGGTCGTTTGCGGTGACGGGGGTCTCACCCCAGGGTTTGCGCCTGGGTTCAAACGAGGCCGACAGCGCCTTGAAATGAAAAACGGCACCCGCGGGTGCCGTTTTGCTGAGGGAGCAGTGCTTACGCCGTCGGCGGCACGTAGCCCTGGGCTTCGTCGGCGCCTTCGCCGAAGAAATGCTTTTCCATCTGCGCGGCCAGGTACTTGCGGGCGCGCACGTCGGCCAGGTTCAGGCGGTTTTCGTTGACCAGCATGGTCTGGTGCTTCAGCCAGGCCGCCCAGGCCTCTTTCGACACGGATTCATAGATCTTCTTGCCCAGTTCGCCTGGATACGGCGGGAAGTCCAGGCCTTCGGCTTCCTTGTTCAGTTTGATGCATTGGACGGTACGGGCCATCTCGGGTGCTCCTCAGTGTGCAGAAACGTGCATTGTAAAGCTTCTCGGGCAAACGCCGCTTACAGCGTTTTGACCAGCACCTGCGACTTGCGCTGGTAGTTGTACATGCGCTGGCGGTCCTTCGGCAGCGCATCCACGGTGGCCGGCACGAAGCCGCGCTTGATGAACCAGTGCGCGGTGCGGGTGGTGAGCACGAACAGCCTGGTGATGCCGGAAGCGCGCGCGCGGTTTTCCATGTGCTTCAGGATCCGCTCCCCATCGCCCTGGGCCTGCACTTCGGGGTTGACCGTCAGGCATGCCATTTCGGCCATCTTCTCTTCCGGGAACGGGTACAGCGCGGCGCAGCCGAAGATCACGCCATCGTGTTCGATGACGGAAAAATAATTGATTTCCCGTTCGATCAGCTCGCGGCCGCGCTTGACCAGCGTGCCGTCCGCTTCCAGCGGTTCGATCAGCTTGATAATCCCGCCGACGTCCTCAATTGTGGCGGGGCGCAGGCTTTCCAGGTTCTCATGGCTGATCATGGTGCCCACGCCATCGTGCGTGAACAGTTCCAGCATGGCCGAACCGTCCATCGCGAATGGCACGATGTGCGAACGTTCCACGCCGCTGTTGCAGGCCTTGACGCAGTGGCGCAGGTAGAACGCGCTTTCCGGCGACAGGAAATTCGCCTGCAGCACGGCTTCGGCCATGTGCGACGACAGTTCGCGGATTTCCGTGCCGGCCAGGTCGCGCAGCATCTCGGTCTCGGTGATGAAGATCAGCTTGTCCGCATGCAGCGCCACGGCGGCCGAGACGGCCACGTCTTCCATCGTCAGGTTGAACGCTTCGCCGGTGGGCGAGAAGCCCAGCGGCGACAGCAGGATCACGCCGCCGGCGGCCAGGATCGAGTGGATCGTTTCGGCATCGACCTTGCGGGTCACGCCGGTCAGTTCCAGGTCCACGCCGTCGATGACGCCGAGCGGGCGAGCCGTGACGAAGTTGCCGGAAATGACACGGATCGCCGCGTTCGACATCGGCGTGTTCGGCAAGCCCTGGCTGAACGCGGCTTCGATATCGAGGCGCAGTTCGCCGGCGGCTTCCTTGGCGCATTCCATCGCCGCGGTATCGGTGACGCGGATGCCGTTGTGGAAGCGGCCCTCGACGTTCCGCAGCGCCAGCTGTTCGGCGACCTGGGGCCGCGAGCCGTACACGACGACGACCTTGATGCCGAGCGCGTGCAGCAGCGACAGGTCGTGCGCCAGCACCGGCAGGGCGCCGGCCGCCACCAGTTCACCGGGGAAGGCCACCACGAACGTCTTGCCGCGGAAGGCGTGGATATAAGGCGCGACGGAACGCAGCCACTGGACGAATTCGACGGGATTTTCCATGCGCCGCATTATAATTCGCTGCGCGGCATTCGTCGTAAAACTCGCAGCAAAACCTCGTAAAAACAATGTCTGAAGCCATCAAGCAGTCCCCTTCCTCTTCTTCCCCGAAAACGAACGAAGCGCGTACCCCGCGCCGCGATGACGGCCGCCGCGGCGGCGCGCCACGGGAAAAAGCAACGCCGGAGCAGGGTGCCGCGGGCGAAAAGCGCGCGCCGAGGCAGGGTGGCGCGCGCGAAAAACCGACGCCCGAGCAGGTTGCCGCGCGCGAGGCCGAACGCCTGTTCCGCAATCCGCTGCCGCCCATCACGTTCCCGGAAGACTTGCCGGTGTCGGGCCGGCGGGGCGAGATTGCCGAGGCATTGTCGAAGCACCAGGTCGTGATCGTCTCGGGCGAGACCGGTTCCGGCAAGACCACGCAGCTGCCGAAGATCTGCCTGGAGCTGGGCCGCGGGCAAAAGGGCCTGATCGGCCACACCCAGCCGCGCCGCATCGCCGCTTCCTCGACCGCCAAGCGGATCGCCCAGGAACTGGGCTCGCCGCTGGGCGAGCACGTGGGCTACAAGGTGCGCTTCAACGATACCCTGCACAAGGGCGCGTACGTGAAGCTGATGACGGACGGTATCCTGCTGGCCGAAACCCAGACCGACCCGCTGCTCAAGGGCTACGACACGATCATCATCGACGAGGCGCACGAACGCAGCCTGAACATCGATTTCCTGCTGGGCTACCTGAAGCAGCTGCTGCCGCGCCGGCCGGACCTGAAGGTGATCATCACGTCCGCCACCATCGATGCCGAGCGTTTCGCCCGCCATTTCAGCCAGCACGGCAAGCCGCCGGTGCCGGTGATCGAGGTCTCCGGGCGCCTGTATGCCGTGGAAGTGCGCTACCGGCCGGTGGAACGCGAGCCGGTCACCCTGCCGGAAGGCGCGAATGCGGCGAAACCGCAATTGCGCACGGCCGCCGCCGCGCGTGAAAAGCGCGACCTGATCGATGCCATCCTCGATGGCGTCGACGAGGTATGCCGCATCGGTCCCGGCGATGTGCTGGTGTTCCTGCCCGGCGAGCGGGAGATCCGCGATGCGGCCGAGGCGCTGCGCAAGCACCATCCGCCGCACGTGGAAATCCTGCCGCTGTTCGCCCGCCTGTCGGTGGAGGAGCAGGACCGCGTGTTCCGCACCACGAACCAGCGCAGGATCGTCCTCGCCACCAACGTGGCCGAGACGTCGCTGACGGTGCCGGGCATCCGCTACGTGGTCGATGCCGGCCTGGCGCGCGTGAAGCGCTACAGCTACCGCAACAAGGTCGAGCAGCTGCAGGTCGAACCGGTGGCGCAGTCCGCGGCCAACCAGCGCGCCGGCCGTTGCGGCCGCGTGGCCGATGGCGTGTGCATCCGGCTCTACGACGAAGAGGATTACAACAAGCGGCCGAAGTTTACCGATCCGGAAATCCTGCGCTCGTCGCTGGCGTCGGTCATCCTGCGGATGAAGTCCCTGCACCTGGCGGACGTGGAGACGTTCCCGTTCATCGAACCGCCGCTGGCGCGCGCGATCGCCGACGGCTACCAGCTGCTGCAGGAACTGGGCGCCGTCGATGACGACAACCGGCTGACGAACCTGGGCCGCAAGCTGGCCAAGCTGCCGCTCGATCCGCGCGTG
The DNA here is from genome assembly GCF_027856995.1 of Pseudoduganella sp. SL102. Taxonomy (NCBI): domain Bacteria; kingdom Pseudomonadati; phylum Pseudomonadota; class Betaproteobacteria; order Burkholderiales; family Oxalobacteraceae; genus Pseudoduganella; species Pseudoduganella sp. SL102. Next base: position 6,172,316 of record NZ_CP115554.1, on the reverse strand, counting down.
GGGCGCATGATCCTGGCCGCGCAGGATTTCACCTGCCTGACCGAAGTGCTGATCGTGGCGGCCGCGCTGTCGGTGCAGGACCCGCGCGACCGGCCGATCGAGCACCAGCAGGCGGCCGACCAGGCGCACCAGAAATTCGCCGATGAAAAGTCCGAATTCCTTTCCTACATCAGGATCTGGCGCTGGTTCGAGGAAGCCATCGAGCACAAGAAGACCAATCGCCAGTTGCAGGACAACTGCCGTGCCAACTTCCTGTCGCAGGTGCGGCTGCGCGAGTGGCGCGACGTGCATTCCCAGCTGCTCACGCTGGTCAAGGAGCAGGGCTGGCGCATGAACGAAACGCCGGCCACCTACGAGCAGGTGCACATGGCGCTGCTCACGGGCCTGCTGGGCAACGTCGGCTTCAAGATGGAGGACGATCCCGGCTACCTGGGCGCGCGCGGCATCAAGTTCAATATCTGGCCCGGTTCCTCGCTGGGCAAGAAGGCCGGCAAGTGGGTGATGGCGGCCGAACTGGTGGAGACCACGCGGCTCTACGCGCGCACCATTGCGAAGATCGAGCCTGAGTGGCTGGAAAAGATCGGCGCGCACCTGCTGAGGAAATCGTGGGGCGAACCGCGCTGGGAAAAGCGCCCGGCACAGGTGACGGCGGCCGAGAAGGCCACCCTGTACGGCCTGACGATCTACAGCCAGCGCCGCATCAACTATGCGCTGCACAATCCGGCCGAGGCGCGCGAGATCTTCATCCGCGATGCGCTGGTGGCCGGCGACTACGACACGCGCGCGCCGTTCTTCGCCCACAACCACCGGCTGGTGAAGGAAATCGAGAACCTGGAACACAAGTCGCGCCGGCAGGACGTGCTGGTGGACGACCAGCTGATCGAGGCGTTCTACGACAAGCTGATCCCGCACGACGTGGTCAACGGCGCCGGTTTCGAAGCCTGGTACAAGAAGGCCGCGCAGGCCGAGCCGAAGATCCTGTACCTCGTCAAGGAAGACCTGATGCGGCACGAGGCGGCCGGCGTGACGACCGAGCTGTTTCCGAAGAAGCTGCTGGCCGCCGGCGTGGAGATGGCGCTCACGTATCACTTCGAGCCGGGCACGGTGCGCGACGGCGTCACGCTGCACGTGCCGCTGTATGCGCTGAACCAGCTGTCGCGCGAGCGCTGCGAATGGCTGGTGCCGGGCATGCTGAAGGAAAAGGTGCACCTGCTGCTGAAATCGCTGCCGCAAAAACTGCGCCGGCACATGGTGCCGCTGCCCGAGTATGCGCAGAAGTTCTGCGACCGCATCCACGAGAAGCAGGCGTTCGGCCGCGGCGACCTGGTCGACGCGATCATCGCCGACATCCGCGAGCAGATCACGATCACGGTGCTGACCTCCGACTTCAAGCCAGAACAGCTGCCGGCGCACCACTTCATGAACTTCAAGGTGATCGACGAGCATGGCCGCCAGCTGGACATGGGCCGCAACCTGGCCACCCTGCAGGCGGAATACGGCATCCAGGCGCGGCAGAGTTTCCAGAGGATGGCGGAAAACGCGCCGCCCGCATCCGCCGCTTCGCTGGCGCAGCTGGGCGGAGGACGGGCGGAGAAGGGGCTGGACAAGAGTCAGGACAGGGGCGCAAAGCACGGCGGTATCGCGGGCGAGGTGAAAGCGGGTGGCATGCCGGGTGCGGCCGTGCCGGCACCGGCAGCCGCCGCGCCGGCACCTGCCGCCGCGCATACGAACATCACGTCATGGTCGTTCGGCGAACTGCCGGAACTGCTGGAGATCGTGCAGGGCAAGCTGACCCTGATCGGCTTCCCGGCGCTGGTGGACAAGGGCACGCACTGCGACCTGGAAGTGTTCGACGATCCGAACGTGGCCGCGCGCACGCACCGCATCGGCCTGCGCCGCCTGTTCGCGCTGCAGATGAAGGACCAGATCAAGTTCGTCGAGAAAAGCATCCCGAACCTGCAGCAGATGGGCATGCAGTTCATGAGCATGGGCACGCAGGAGGAATTGCGCGACCAGATCATCGCCAAGGCGATCGACATCGCCTGCCTGCAGGATCCGCTGCCGCTCGACGCGGCCGCGTTCAACAAGCGCAAGGACGAAGGCAAGTCGCGGCTGGTGCTGCTGGTGAACGAGATCGCCCGGCTGGTGTCGCAGGTGCTGACCGAGTTCCACGGCTTGCCGAAGCGGCTGCAGGGCATCAACCCGCAGGCCGCGGCCGACATGCAGGAACAGCTGAAAGGGCTGGTGCACAAGCGCTTCCTGCTCGATACCGAATTCGCGCAGCTGGCGCATTTCCCGCGCTACCTGAAGGCGATGAACGTGCGGCTGGAAAAGCTGCGCACCGATCCGGCACGCGATGCGAAATCGATGGCCGACTGGCACCAGGCGGCGCAGCCTTACCTGCGCGTGATGCGCGAGAAATCGGCCGGCAAGAATACCGATCCGAAACTGGTGGAGTATCGCTGGATGCTGGAGGAATTGCGCGTTTCGCTGTTCGCGCAGGAGCTGCGCACGCCGATGCCGGTGTCGGTCAAGCGCTTGTTTAAAGTATGGGAGTCGATGCAGCGGTAGTCAAAAGCCGCGCGGAGCGGTAATGCCGTTCTGTTAAGTCCACCCCAAAGTGCAAATTCCGGGGTCAGAGTGGAGTACTGGCCTGCAGGCCAGTACCGCTACGCCGGCAAGGAGCGATGCTCCTTGAAACCCCGGCTACGCCCCGGCGGGGTGAAGCAGGGGTTTCGCGAAGCATGCTTCGCGCCTGCGCAACGGTCCTGGCATGCATGCCAGGACTCCCTCCTGACCCCAGCCCTTCGCTGTTGGGGTGGATGCATGCGCTTCCAATGTGCCGGATTACGCTTAACTGAACGGCATTACGGCGGCCAGGCCTGTCAGTACTTCTTGTTCGGGTCGATGCTGGTGTTCTGGTTCGACAGCCCGCCGGCCTGGTTGACGTTCTTGTCGGTCAGGTCGGAGTCGCCGCGCCCCAGGTCCAGCGCGTCGCTGCCCAGGCCGGTGCCGCTGCCCAGGCCGCCGCTCTGGCTGGACAGGCCGCTGCTGCTGCCCATGCTGCCGCTGCCCATGCTGCTGCCCGAGCCGCCGGACAGGTTGCCCGACTGGCTCTGGCCAAAGCTCGAGCCGCTCTGCATCGTGCTGCTGCCGCTGCTCATCACGCTGCCGGTGGAGGTCATCTGGCCAGGCATCGCCTGCGCGGCGCCGCCCCAGAAGCTGCTGATCTGGCTGCCGAATTCGGCGCTCGCCATGTCGGGCCAGCGGTCCTTGTCGAAGCCGGGGGCGTTTTCCAGGCGTTCCTTCGCCACGTCCAGGATGAAGCGCTTGTTGACGGTATCGAGTTGCAGCGCCTGCCATGGCACGGCGAACAGCTTGTCGCCCATGCCCAGGATGCCGCCGAACGACAGCACGGCATAGGCGATTTTGCCGGACTGCATGTCGATCATGATTTCTTTGATGTCGCCCAGGTCTTCTTCCTGGCGGTTGTACACGTCTTCGCCCATCAGCGTGTCGGCACCCATCAGGTGCGGGCCGGGGCCATCGTTGTCGCGGTCACGGTAAATGCCAAACGGGTCTCGGTCGAGATAGCTCATGTTGGTCTCCTGTGATGCAGTTTGTGGAAAGGCCGCCGCGCGTGGCCCGGCGGTGCGCATGCCAGAATAGCGCAAGCGGATTTTTCGCGTCCTTACCGGAATTCAATAGTGTGGCCGGGCTCCGTTGCAGGGAGGCCCGACAGAACGGAGGAATCATGGTCAAGCGAAATGCCGGCGCGCGCCTGGTGCGCTCGTTGATGAAGGCGGGAACCGCCCAGCAAAAGGCGGCGGTGAAGATGGTCGGGTCCATGCTGGCGTTGCCGAAGAGCAGCGTGCGCAAGCGGCCCGCGAAGAAGGCCGCGGTGGCGGGGCCCCGCGCGCGCACGCCGCCGGCCACGCCGGTGGCGCCCGGGCGCTGGCTGGCCGGCCATCACCTGGCGGGGGCCCAGCAGATGCAGTACTGGCTGTACCTGCCGCAGGGCGAAGTGCCACAGGAAGGCAGGAACCATGGCTGGCCGCTGGTGCTGATGCTGCATGGCTGCCAGCTGACCGCCACCCAGTTCGCGCAGGGCACGCGGATGAACACGGTGGCGGAAAAGAAGGGCTATGCGGTGCTCTATCCGCAGCAATCCGTCACCGTGCATGCGCAGCGCTGCTGGCGCTGGTTCGACCGCGCCACGCAGCAGGGCGGCGGCGACGTGCAGCCGGTGGCGGCCATCCTCGGCAAGGTGCTGGCGCAGTATCCGATCGACCGGCGCCGCATCTACGTGTGCGGCATCTCGGCCGGTGCCGGCCTGGCCAATATCCTGGCGCTCAATTTCCCCGACCTGTTCGCGGCGGTCGGCCTGCATTCCGGGCCCGTGTTCGGCGCCGGCCACGGTACCGTCGGCGCGCTGGGCGTGATGCGCCATGGCGGTGGCTTGCGGACCGAGCCGGCCATCCGTGAAGTGCTGGCGCGGCGTGCCAATTTCCCGCTGATGCCCGCCATCCTGTTCCAGGGCGATGCCGATACCGTGGTGCATGCGGTGAACCAGCAGCAGCTCGTGCGACAGAGTTTGCTGTTGAACGGCGTGCCGGCCGATACACCGGTCAAGGTCACGCGGCGCGGCACCCGCAGCGGGCATGAGATCCGCGATTACCAGGTCGGCAGCAAGGTGGTGCTGCGGGTGGTGCGGGTCGATACGCTGGACCATGCGTGGAGCGGCGGCGACACGATGATCGCCTTCCACGGCAAAGGGCCGGATGCCAGCCGGATGATGCTGGAGTTTTTCGGCAAGCACCGGCGGTAACAGCCATCGTCGCATAGTGCCTTGGCGCTCCCTCGAGCCGGGCTGGCGCCACACGATTGCCAGAATGTCATTGTCAAAACGGCCCATCGATAGTACTGTATAGGCATACAGTATTTCTTTGAATCATCACCCATGGCCCAACTTGCTCCGCTCGCGGCGCCGGAAGCCTTGCATCCCTCACTCTGGCTTGCATCGCAACTGGCGCAATCGCACGATCGCTGCGTCGACACCGGACACCCGGTCCTGTCGGCCCAGTTGCCGGGCGGCGGCTGGCCGACGGGAACGCTGGTGGAATTGCTGCTGCAGCAGCCGGGGATCGGCGAAATGCGCCTGCTGCAACCGGCACTGGGGGCCTTGAAACGGCCCATCGTGCTGGTGCAGCCGCCGTATGCCCCGCAGGCGCTGGCGCTCGATGCGCTGGGCATTTCCCCCACCCAGCTGGTGTGGATCCGCAACACGGGCAAGAGCGCCGATGCGCTGTGGGCCGCCGAACAGATCCTGCGCAGCGGCTGCTGCGGCGCATTGCTGCTGTGGCAGCAGCACGTGCGCAGCGAAGCGCTGCGCCGGCTGCACCTGGCGGCGCAAAGCGGCGAAACGCTGTTCTGCCTGATGCGGCCGCTGGCGGCCGCGCAGGATGCGTCGCCGGCGCCGTTGCGGCTGGCATTGCGGCCCGCCGCCGGGGGGCTGCAGATCGATTTTGTAAAACGCCGGGGGCCGCAACGCGATGCGCCATTGTTCCTGCCCTTGACCCCTTCTTTACTGCAACGACATGCGCCTCTGGATCGGCCTGCACCTGCCCCGGCTCCCGCTCGAAGTATTTTGCCCGAGCTGGTCGGCTGACGCGCTCACCGCGGTGCTGGACCACGACGCGGTGCTGGCCGTGTCGGGCGATGCGCGCCGCGCCGGGATCGTGCCGGGCATGCGCCGCGGCGGCGCGCTGATGATGGCGCCGGAAGCGCAGTTGCACGAACGCGCGCCGGAGCGGGAAAGCGAAGCACTGCACGCGGTGGCGATGGCGATGCTGCAGTTCACGCCGCAGGTGGCCGAAGCCGAGGAAGCCACGCTGCTGATGGACGTGGGCGCCAGCCTGCGCCTGTTCGGCGGCATCCGCCGCCTGTGCGCCTTGGTGCGCGCCAGCCTGCGCAAGCTGGGTTTTACCGCCGTGCTGGGCGTGGCGCCCACGGCGCGCGGCGCCTGGCTGCTGGCGCGCGGCGGCGGTGGCCGGGCGATCCGGCTGGAGAAAATGACGGCGCGGCTGCACCGGCTGCCGGCCAGCCTGCTGCCGCCGGCGCGGCCCTACATGACATGGCTGGAAGGTATCGGCTGCCTGTCGGTGGGCGACGTGGCGCGCCTGCCGCGGCCAGGCCTGCAGCGGCGCTGCGGGCGTGCGCTGCTCGACGTGCTCGATGCGGCGCTGGGCCACGCGGCCGAGATGTTCCACTGGATCGAGGCGCCCACCACCTTCCATGCCAAGCTGGAGCTGTTTGGCCGGATCGAGAACACCGATCTGCTGCTGGCCGGCGCCTGCCGCCTGCTGCAGCAGATGACGGGCTGGCTGAACGCCCGCCAGCTGGCCGTCGAGCGCATCACGCTGCTGCTGGAGCACGAGCGGGGCAAGGTGGCGCGGCCGCCCACGCCCGTGGAGATTGTGCTGGCCGAAGCGGTCTGGCGTGACGACCACCTGGTGCGCCTGCTGAAGGAACGGCTCGCCAAGCTGGAACTCGAAGCGCCCGTGATCGGGCTGGTGCTGGAAGCGCCGCATGTCAAGCCGATGGCGCCGCTGTCGGATTCGCTGTTCCCCGAACCGGGCGGCAGCAGCGAAGACCGGCAGCGCCTGTTCGAGGTGCTGGTGGCGCGGCTGGGAGCGGACAACGTGCTGCAGGCGGCGCCGAAAGCCGATTACCGTCCCGAGCACGCGAATGCGTGGGTGCCCGTGCAGCAAAAGATCCGCCCGCAAGACGTGGCCGCCTGCCTGCCGCCCGGCGGCCTGCCGCGCCCCACGTGGCTGCTGCCGAAGCCGATCGCGCTGCTGGTGCGCGACCACCGGCCTTTCTACTGCTCGCCGCTGCGCATGGTGTCGGCCGCCGAACGCATCGAGGCGGGCTGGTGGAGCGACACGCAGACGCGCGATTACTTCATTGCCCAGGGTGAGGACAACGCGCATTATTGGGTGTATCGCGAACGGCTGCCGGGGGCGGACGAGGAGGCCGAACCGCGGTGGTATCTGCATGGGTTGTTCGGGTGATGCGGGCTTCATGACCCTGTCGATGTGACGTGAGGCTGTCGCTCGCCTGTTCTCGCCGGGGGTATTTGGCGATGAGCGCGGCCTGCGTGACAATCCGCGGATTTTCAGGGCGATCCGTCTGCTATTCTCACCGCGCAGGTCGATTCCGCCGGAGCGTCAGTCTAAGGCGCATGCATAAAGCCTGAAAAATTACCCATGAAAGCAGATTTCGTCACCTCGCAGCACGGTGAGCATGACCATCTCCTTATTGCCCGTGGTGAAGGCTACGACTGGAGCGTGACCGCCTGCGTTTCCATAACGGGCGACGATGCGCGGATAACCCAGGTGAACATCCTGGCGAGCGCAGGGAACTCATGCTTCCGAAGCGTGCGTTGCGTCGGTGGCATCGCGTATATCGGATTTGGCCGCTTCGTATTCGTCGTCGACATCTCCCGCAACGACATTCGCCGGCATGAACTGGACGGCTACTTTGGACATCTGTATGACACCAGTGACCTGGAGCATCTCGATGACCGCATCGCCGTCCTTGCCGCTTCCGCATCGGAACTGCTCGCATTCGACCGCACGGGAAACCTGCTGTGGAAGCAGTCCGGTCTCGGGATCGATGGCGTGGTTCTCCACCATGCCGGGCTGGACCGCATCGGGGGCGAAGGCGAATGGGATCCACCTGGCGGCTGGCGGCCATTCACCTTGATTGCGCAATCCGGCGAGAGACTCGAGTCAGAAAGCTTCGCCGGATGGCGCCCGTAACTGGAAGGTAGTCAGAGCAAAGGAGGAGATCGTGGGGAAAAAAACCTTAATCATTGTTGTAATCATTCTTCTTGCGGCAATTGCCGGCTTCCTTGCCATGGACCGGCAGGAAAAGACCATCGCCCAGGAGCGCGAAAAAGCATTCGACAAGAAATTTGCAAGGTAGTCGAGGACCGACGAAGGCGCTGATGGTAATCATATGGCGGCGACACTACGGTACGCATCGAGACCACTGAACATCCTCATCGCGGCAAAGCGCTGAAAAGCCATGCCTCTCTCAATACCACAAACCACCTGCTGACCAGGCACAAGGGTGTGGTGTACACGGTAAACCTGCTGGCAGCGCGAACAGAGCGCTACTTGCGGGATAATGCGGTGTGACCTTCTTTCACTGCTGATGAACATGCCGGCCCCGGAATCAGATTCAATACGAAATTACGTACCAGCCGCAGCTTTTTTCTGCTGGTCTTTTGCAGCGCCTCTGTTCACATGGTGGGTATTTTTCAAGCTGTCGCACATGTCTGCCAATGCAGGGTACCTCTTGCCCTTCATTGCCATCATCGGCGTTGCAGTTATTCTGTTCGCTGCGCTACTGATCGGATGGCTGACCCGAACCCTGGCACCCAGCCTGCTGGGGGCGGTAAGCGGATTGATAGTGATAGTAGTGATCGGCCTCGGCGCCATTTTTTAAATCTGCAAGTTGATACAACGGTCTGTCCCCATGGCCGCTTTGCAGAATGCATTGCTGGACGGGAGGCGGAACTGCCTTGCCCGGGTCACATGCCGGGCGATCCGTCAAACAACTTGGAAGATTTGTAGGGCCACTCCTTCCGGTGCGCAGTAGCGATGCAGACAAGGAGATCCTATGCTCTATATTCGCCGCGAAAAGTAACGCGGCAAAACTGTCAGTTGCCGAAGAATGGTCATGTGCTCCGTTCCATGCGATGGAGGTTCTGCCGAGGATATGCCTGCCACGAGCCAGGCGTCGCATGTGGGTGCCGGGATCTGTTCCACTACGACCCCCGAAAGCTGGCTTGGAGCCATTGCGCAGCAATATCAGAAAGCGGGAAGCGCCCGTGATCGTGCGGGAGGGCGAACTGCATGTGCTGGCAACGGAATAAGACATCCCGGCGCAGAAGAAGTGTCGCTGGTCGGATCAGTAGCATCCCTGGTCTTGCGAAAAAACAGCGCCCAGTACAACAGGCGCCATTTACCGGCTACCGAATCCGTGGCCGGGTCGTCACCGCCACCGTCAGCGGCGCCGGCGGCGCGCCAGGGCGGCGATGCCGGCCAGGCCGGTCAGCAGCAGCACGCCTTGCGCCGGCTCGGGTACCGGGCTGATCGAGATGTTGTCGACGGCGACGTCGAAATAGGTGTAGCCGAACATCATGCCCGGTACATAGGTAGTGAACGCCACCTCGTCGACACCGGCCAGCACGCTGGCGAAAGTACGGTTCGACGGCAGGTAGGGCATGCCGGTGCTGTCTTCCGCCCCGTAGCCGCCCCAGCCGGCTGGCAGCGCGGTGGCCGATGTATCGTCGATGGTGACCGACAGGTGCTGCCAGCCGGGCTTGCTGGCATCGAGCGTGCCGACCTTCACCCAGACGCTGGTGTAGGGCAGGCCGTTGGTCATGTTGTCGTAGTCGCGCAGCTCCAGTACCAGGTCGCGCGTGACTTGCCGGTTGAAGAAGAAGACGCTCTGCGCCGATACGTCGATGCCGAAGGTAACACCGCCCATCTGGGTATAGTCGCGCACGAAGTCCGTGTTGTCGCGCGTGCTCCAGGCCACGCCGAAGTTTTCCATCCGGGTGCGCAGCGACGGGGCATCGTTGCCGAGCGAGTGATCGATCGAGGAACCGCCATTGCCGTCCAGCGGTTGCAGGCCATGCCAGCCTTCCTGGCCGTTCGAGAAAGTCACCGTGCTGCCGGCGGCAGTGGCGGTAGCCTGCAATGTAGCCAACAACAACATCGTCAAAGTCTTCTTCATAGTCGTCCTTGTGTGTTGAATGACCTCGTATCGCCGCGCCGCCGCAGGGTAAGCGGGGCCAGCCAGCGCTCGGGCAAGGCGCTGACACTTAATTTTTACTTAAGGGATACGCGGCCATTCTCGACGGCGACTTACGTCATGTCAAAGACGTTTGATGACTGTTTTGTAACAAAGTGCTGTGTGGAACTTGGACATTCCACCAGGGTAAAAGGCGAATTCGCCAATACACATTTCTCATCGAACGTGGAAGACCTGCCGGGCACTGCCGCCTGCCCGCGCGAGCATTGCCCGGCGCCCGCCTGCTGATCATGCGGGGCCGGCTCGACACTTCATCCGCTCGCTTTATCGGCCACTGGTTCTGCTGCTTGCCTGCTTATTTGCCGCGGTTGGCAATCTCGTTGCCGGCATAGCCGCCGCCGATGATACCGGCCAGGGTCGCCAGTTTCTTGCCATTGCCGTCGCCGATCTGGTTGCCGATCAGGCCGCCGACCACGGCGCCGGTACCGATGGCCACATAGTTCGGCTTGCTTTCCAGCGCAACCGGGGCAGCGGCGTAGACCGGCTGCTGCTGCTGCTGCGGTGCCTCGCTGCGGACCGGCGCCTTGTGCACGACCTTGCGCGGTGCGGGTTCGCGGTACACGATTTCCCGCACGACCACGCGTTCCGGCGCGGCCGGCTGGCGCACAGCCGGGGCCGGCTCCGGTGCGAGTGCCGGCTGCTGCAGCGCTTGCGGCGCGAGCTGCTGCGCGGCCGGCTGTGCCGCTGCCAGCTGCTGCGTTCCGACAGCTTGGGGAGCGCCGATGGCTTGCTGCGCCGCCAGGCCCGCCGGAAGGATTTGCGCGGCCGGTTCGGCTTTGCTCGATGGCAGGACACCGGTCAGGGCGGCGATACCCGTGGCGCTCAAGGCGATCACCGAGACGGCTGCGGCGGCAAACAGTGGGTGGATACGGCTTGCGGTAGCGATTTTTTCCATGATCTTTTCTCCTCATGGCCATTGATTGGCCGGCAGAGGTAGATTAAGGGCTGAGGCGGGTACAGGCTACATCGTGACCTGTATCACTCGTTACCACTTGTAAGGCAGAGCTGAATCAACGCACTTCCGCAGCGGTGTATACGGCAATGTCGAATCGTCCCGGGCGGCAGTCATGCCAGCGAGTCGCGCCGCGGGATCATGGCTTGAAAACGCATGTTCCGACCACGCACGGCTAAAAGCCTGGCGTGCCAGCGACCTGCTATGCTGCGCCGAACCGGGCAGGCCAGGCCTGCGACAGTCATTGGCGTGGACGACCGCGCGCCCAGAAATGGAGAGTGTGAATGAGTGCTACAGAAAAAACCACGGTTGCCGAGCTGGTGTTCGAGCTTGGCAAGGTCACAAGGCATGCAATCGATCGCCTGGGCGTCAGCCAGCAGCCGATCGAGCTGACGAAGATCGCAAACGACTTGCTGGAAGCAGGGCACGAGAAAGTTGCCAACGACTTGCTGCTGCTATTCGTGGCGGGGTTCGAGGAGGGCGATCCTCCTGAACGACGGACCGATCCGGAGAATCGCTTGTAGGCAGGTCACGGGTTCCCTGCTTCCGCCATCGCTGCGGAAGCAGGCTTCCATGATGTATCAACCGCATCGCCGCAGCCGCCGCACCAGCTGTGTCCCTCACGGCCGCCGCCATCGCGGCTCTGCCAAAAGTACACTGTCTCCATCCACCTTTTCGATGCACAGTGGCGCAACATCAACCGTCAACGGAGACCCTCATGCGGGCACAACGACTCGACTTCATGGGCGCGCACGGCACCAGCCTGGCCGCGCGCCTCGACGCGCCGGATGGCCCGGCGCGGGCGTATGCCCTGTTTGCCCACTGCTTCACGTGCGGCAAGGATGTGTTTGCGGCCAGCCGCATCGCCCAGGCCCTGACCGACCATGGCATCGCCGTGCTGCGCTTCGACTTCACGGGGCTGGGCGCCAGCGAAGGCGAATTCGCCAACACCAATTTCTCGTCGAACGTGGAAGACCTGCTGGCCGCGGCCGGCTACCTGCGCGAGCACTTCGCGGCGCCGCGCCTGCTGATCGGCCACAGCCTGGGCGGTGCCGCCACGCTGGCGGTGGCCGGGCTCGTACCGGAAGCGCAGGCCGTGGTGACGATCGCGGCGCCCAGCGATCCCTCGCATGTCATCCATCTGTTCCGCGACCAGATCGACACCATCACCGCGGAAGGGGAGGCCGAGGTACAGCTGGCGGGGCGGCCGTTCCGCATCCGCAAGCAATTCCTCGACGACGTGGCCGAACAGAAGCTGAAGGAAAGGATCGGCGCGCTGAGGAAGGCTTTGCTGGTGATGCATGCGCCGAACGACACAACGGTCGGCATCGAGAATGCGATGAACATCTTCATCGCGGCCAAGCACCCGAAGAGCTACATCTCGCTCGATACCGCCGATCACCTGCTCGCGAAACGCGATGATGCAACCTACGTGGCGAACCTGATCGCCGCGTGGAGCGAACGTTATCTGAAAGAGTGAACCTTCACGAGGTGTGTCGTATCGGAAGGTAAAGCATTTTGCGCGGGCGTCGTCGATCGCTGCGGAAAACCGGTGTCCGACACCAAAGAGCCGGTGTCCGACACCAAAGGCGCAAGCGCTACTGAAGCATCCTCCGCCGGTTACTGATCGAGCATCAGCCGCGCGGCTTCCAGCGCATGCCTTTCTGCACGGCCGGCCGGGCACCGACGAGCGCCAGCCAGCGCTGGATGTTCGGCTTGCCCAGCGCGTCGGCCAGCGGCTCCTGCAGGCGCTCGCTGGCTGCCATGACCCACGGATAGCAGGCGATGTCGGCGATCGTGTAGTCGTCCCCGGCCACGTAGCGGGCCTTGCCCAGCTGCGTGTCGAGTACCGTCAGCAGGCGCCCGCCTTCCGTGACGAAGCGCTCCAGCGCGAACGCATCGTCCTGCTTCGAGAAAAAGCCCAGCTGGCCCAGCATCGGGCCCAGCCCGCCGATCTGCCAGTGCAGCCACTGCATGGCCTGCCAGCGCGCCGCGCCGGAGGGCGCCAGGAACTTGCCATGCTTGTCCGCCAGGTAGGTGAGGATGGCGCCGCTCTCGAACAGCGACAGCGGGCCGCCACCGGCTTCGTCGTCCGCATTGTCGTCCGCATTGTCATCAACCATCGCGGGGATCTTGTTGTTCGGCGACAGCTTCAGGAATTCGGACTGGAACTGCTCGCCGTTGCCGATGTCGACCGGCACGGTTTCATAAGGCACGCCCAGTTCTTCCAGCAGGATGATGGGCTTGCGGCCGTTCGGGGTGGTCCAGGTATGCAGTGTGATCATCGTGGTCTCCAGGTCGGCACACTCTAGCGTGAACGAAAAAAAGCGGGCGCACATCCCGCGAAGGAGGTGCGCCCGCCGGCCAGCTGGCGAGAGGCTTACTTTAAGATCACTTGCGCGGCTGCAAAATCGCTTGCAGGCGGTCCGGCGTGCCTTCGATGCGTTCCAGGCGCGGGTACTTCAGGCCGCCGTGGTAGTCGAGCGGCACGGTGCGGTAATCGTTGCCGCGCTTGACCAGCAGCTCGATCGGCTTGCTGTCCTTCGTGGCGGCGGTCACGGCGGCGCGCAGCAGTTCCGGCTTGTAGGCGCGCCCGTTGACGGCCACCAGCGTGGTATTGCCGGACAGGCCGGCCTTGAAGCCCGGGCCATCCCACACGATGGCGACGATCTTGCCGTCGCTGGCTACCGAGAAGCCCAGCGAGTACTGGAAGTTCGCGGTCTTGCTCATGTCTTCCACGCCCTTCAGGAAGTCGGTCTGCTTGTCGGCGTAGACCAGCTTCCAGCCGGCGCGCGCCAGGCCGTCCAGCGGCGCCGGGCCGGTTTCCTCGACGCGTTTTTTCAGGAACGGCGCCCAGTCGAACGCCTGCACGCCGTTCAGGGCTTTCACCACGTCGTCGAACGTGTAGTGTTTTGCCTGGATCACGCCATTGTCGACGCCGAAGAACACGCGGGCGAAGTCGTCCAGCGAGCGCTTGTCGCCCGACAGTTCGCGGATCTTCGTGTCGACATCCAGCCAGATCAGCGCGCCCTCGGAGTAGTAATCTTCGCTGCGCTGCCAGTTCGGCCAGACCTGCGGGCGGCGCTGGCTGATGATCGGGTCGTTCGTCGTGTCCACCACCGGTCGCCACGTGCGGCCCTGCACGTTGGCATACGTGGCCGCCATGTTGGCGATCATGTCGCGCACGCTGGCCTGCTGGGCCAGGCCGGAACGGGCGGTGAGCACCTGGCCCCAGTACTGGGTCTGGCCTTCGTAGACCCACAGCAGGTTGTTGTCCAGCGGGGTGTTGAAGTTCGGCACGTCCTGGCCTTTCGGGCGGCGGAACTTGCCGTTCCACGAGTGCGTGAATTCATGCGGCAGCAGGGTGCGCACGGCTTCCGTCTTGTTCCATTCGGTGAAGTAGTTGGCCTTCACGCCGTTCTCGCTGGACTGGTGGTGCTCGCGGCCCACGCCGCCGAATTCATCGGACAGCGCGAACAGGAAATCGTAGTGCGCGTAGTGCTGCGAATCGAACAGCTTGTAGGCCTGATTCACCATCTCGCGGTGCGCCGCGATCTGCTCGGGTTTCGCTTCCAGCGCTTCCGGCGTGTCGGCCACGATGTTCAGGCGCACCGGCAGCTTCGCGCCCGGATCGAGGTCGATCTGCTTGAAGTGGCGCCCGGCGAACAGCGGCGAATCGATGAAGGTTTCCAGGTCGGTGGTCTTGAACTTCACTTCATCGCCCTGGCGCGACGCCGTCTCCAGCGCGGTGCCGTATTGCCAGCCGGCGGGCAGGGTCAGCGTGGTCTGGATCGGGATGCGGCGCACGTGGTAGCCGGCCGGGTACATCGTCATCGATTGCCACTGGATGCCGAGGATGTCCGGCGTCATCGCGATGCGCCCCTGGCCGGTTTCATTCGGCGACAGGTGCTGGTACTCCACCTCGAGGGTTTTCGCGCCCTGCGGCACGTCCACCTGGAACGCGAACACGTTCAGCGGATCGCGCTTCCATGCCACCGGCTTGCCGTTCGCCGACACCTTCAGGCCGGCCAGCTGGTGCAGCGCGCCCGTCGGGCCGTGCTGGGCCGTGACCCATTGCGGATACAGCAGGGTGAGCTTGCCCGCCTTCACGGGGATCGACTGCTGGACGCGGAAGATGTTGCGGGCCGTATCGGACGCATCGATCTTCATCTGGATCGTGCCGGGATAGGGCTGGTCCACCGAAGGGGGCAGCGGGTCGGCGCTGGCGGACTTGACGAGGATGGCGGAAGCAAAAGTGGTCGCTACGAGCGCTGGCAGGATCGCTGCGCGCAGGGGCAAAGGCAGGGTCATCGGCGATAGGGTCGGGTTGGGATCATGGTAGATGCGAGCGGGCGAGTGTAGCACGCAGGCAACGCGGAAATGTTTCAGAAAGTAAAACGAAAAATTTTCAAAAAGTGCCCCTTGAAACCTTATTGACCCGCCGTATATTGGGTACATCGGTTGCCCAGCAGGGGGCCGACAGTGAGCCGAAGCAGAACCACGGCTCGATATCGCTTAACTTTGAAAGGATATCCATCATGCGTACTTTTGACCTGACTCCGCTGTACCGTACCGCCATCGGCTTCGACCGCCTGGCCCAGATGCTGAACAGCGCCGAATCCCAGCCCAGCTATCCGCCGTACAACATCGAACTCGTTTCCGAAGACCAGTACCGCATCGTGATGGCGCTGGCCGGTTTCGACCGTTCGGAAATCGACATCACCAGCGAGCGCGATACGCTGCACATCACCGGCCGCAAGCAGAAGGACACGACGGAACGCACGTTCCTGCACCGCGGCATCGCGGCACGCGACTTCGAACAGCGCTTCCAGCTGGCCAACCACGTGAAGGTCACCGGCGCCTCGTTCCAGAACGGCATGCTGACGATCGACCTGGTGCGTGAAGTGCCCGAGGCCCTGAAGCCCCGCAAGATCGAAATCGGCAGCAGCGCGGACAGCGCTCCCGCGATCGAGCAATCGCGCGCCGCGGCCTGAGCCGTAGCCTGAAGCCGAGGCAGCCCGCCACTCCGGCGGGCCTGGCGGGCCGCGTGCCCGCCCTGAAAAAATTCGTTGGAAACC
The DNA here is from genome assembly GCF_027856995.1 of Pseudoduganella sp. SL102. NCBI lineage: Bacteria > Pseudomonadati > Pseudomonadota > Betaproteobacteria > Burkholderiales > Oxalobacteraceae > Pseudoduganella > Pseudoduganella sp. SL102. The sequence goes on along the minus strand of NZ_CP115554.1, from coordinate 6,156,398 downwards.
ACCTTGTACCCGCGGTTGCCCGCATGGGGGCCGCACCCGATATCGCTTAATGAAAGGATATGATCATGCGTACTTTTGACCTGACTCCCCTGTACCGTACCGCCATCGGCATCGACCGCCTGGCCAGCCAGCTGAACGCCGCCGAGACGCCCACCTATCCGCCGTACAACGTGGAACTGGTGGCCGAAGACAAATACCGCATCGTGATGGCACTGGCCGGCTTCGACCGTTCCGAGCTGGACATCAACACCGAGCGCGATTCGCTGGTGATCACCGGCCGCAAGCAGAAGGACGCGGTGGAACGCACCTTCCTGCACCGCGGCATCGCCGCCCGCGACTTCGAGCAGCGCTTCCAGCTGGCCGACCACGTGAAGGTCACCGGCGCCGCGTTCGACAACGGCATGCTGACGATCGACCTGGTGCGCGAAGTGCCCGAAGCGTTCCGGCCGCGCAAGATCGCCATCGACGGCGTCACCAATGAAGCCGCCAGCAACGTGACCGCGCTGGAACAGAAGCGCGACGCCGCATAAAATCCGAAGGCTTCGGCCTGCGTCGAGGTAACACGAAAGGCCGGGGAAACCCGGCCTTTTTGCGTTCCAGGGAGTTTCCACGGCCATGGTCGCCGGGCCATCAGGAGCGCTCAGGGCAAGGCGTGGCGTCGCAGACAGTGCTTCAGCACGGCAAGACGCCGCAACGCAGCCATGAGCGCCTCCCGGTGGCCTGCCCTCCTGGTGGCATGGTTAAGGAGCGTATAAGCTGTTGACCTCATATTGCTACCATCGAATTTGATCCAATGGGGAGTACAGAAATGAGCAAGGACAAGGTCTTGAACATGAAACGCCTGGTCCTGGCCCTGTGCGCGGTGGGCGTACTGGGCGCAGGCGCGGCGATCGCCGTGCAGGGAACCCACGATGCGCCGGCCGCCGGTGCGCAGGTCGCAGCCACGCCGGCACCCGGCGTGCCGGCCAATGCCGCCGCGGGCGCCCCGGCGCCGACGCCGGCGCCGATGATCGCGCTGCCGGACTTTTCCGTGGTCGCCTCCCGCAATGGCCCCGCCGTGGTCAACATCAGCACCACCGGCAGCGTGAAGACCAGCTACGACAACCGCGGCGAGCCATTCGCGGACGATCCGTTCTTTGAATTCTTCCGCCGCTTCCAGGGCCCGCAAGGCCCGCAACGGGGCGGCCAGGCACCCAGCCACGGCGTCGGTTCCGGCTTCATCGTCAGTGCCGATGGCCTGATCATGACCAATGCCCACGTGGTGCGCGATGCCAGCGAAGTCACCGTGAAGCTGACGGACCGCCGCGAATTCCGCGCCAAGGTGCTCGGTTCCGACCCGCGCACCGACGTGGCCGTGCTGAAGATCGATGCGAAGAACCTGCCCGTGGTGCCGCTGGGCCGCTCGATGGACGTGAAAGTCGGCGAATGGGTGCTGGCCATCGGTTCGCCGTTCGGCCTGGAAAACACCGTGACGGCCGGCGTGGTCAGCGCCAAGGGCCGCGCGCTGGACGACGGCAGCGTGCCGTTCATCCAGACCGACGTGGCGGTCAACCCCGGCAACTCGGGCGGCCCGCTGTTCAACACGAAGGGCGAAGTGGTCGGCATCAATTCGCAGATCTACAGCCAGACCGGCGGCTACCAGGGCCTGTCGTTCGCGATCCCGATCGATGTGGCGCAGCGCATCCGCGACCAGATCGTGGCCACCGGCAAGGTGGTGCACGCCAAGCTGGGCGTGCTGGCGCAGGAAGTGGACCAGAGCTTTGCCGATTCGTTCGACCTGCCGTCGCCGGAAGGCGCGCTGATCGTCAACGTGGAAAAGGGCAGTGCCGCCGAGCAGAGCGGCCTGAAGCCGGGCGACGTGGTGCGCGCCATCAATGGCCAGAAGATCGTCGCCTCTGGCGACCTGTCTTCCTACGTGGCGCTGGCCAAGCCGGGCGACAAGGTGACGCTGGATGTCTGGCGCCAGGGCAAGGCCGTGTCGCTGGCCGGCAAGCTGGGCAATGCCACCGAGCGCACGCTGGCCAATGCCGCCGGCGACGACGACAGCCCGGTCGCGAAGTCGCGCCTGGGCCTGGCCCTGCGCCCGCTCGACCCGCTGGAAAAACAGGCGGTCGGCCTGGCTTCCGGGCTCGTCATCGAGCGTGCCGGTGGCGCGGCCGCCAGCGCCGGGCTGCAGCCGGGCGACGTGCTGCTGTCGGTAAACGGCCGGCCCGTCAACTCGGTCGAGCAGGTGCGCGACGTGGTGTCGAAATCGTCGAAATCGGTGGCGCTGCTGATCCAGCGCGGCGAGGAACGCATTTTTATTCCCGTGCGATTGGGATAAACTGCGCCGCTGGAAGACGGGCCGCCGCGGCGGCCCGCGAACATGAAAGGACAATAAAAAATGCGGCTGCTGCTGGTGGAAGATGATGTGATGATCGGTGAAGTGGTGCTCGACCTGTTGCGCGCCGAGCACTATGCCGTGGACTGGGTAAAGGATGGCGCGATGGCCGACACGGCCTTGCAGACCCAGACCTACGACCTGGTGCTGCTCGACCTGGGCCTGCCGCGCAAGGATGGCCTGGAAGTATTGCGCTCGATGCGCGCGCGCAAGGAGCTGACGCCGGTGCTGGTCGCCACGGCACGCGACGCCGTCGAGCAGCGTATCGCCGGCCTCGATGCCGGTGCCGACGACTACGTGCTCAAGCCGTACGACCTGGATGAGATGCTGGCCCGCATCCGCGCGCTGCTGCGCCGCTCGGCGGGGCGCGCCGAACCGGTGTTCGAGCACAAGGGCGTGTCGATCAACCCGCAAACGCGCGAGGTGATCGCCAACGGCGTGCAGGTCAACCTGTCGGCGCGCGAATGGGCCGTGCTGGAAGCGCTGATCGCGCGCCCCGGCATCGTGCTGTCGCGCGCCCAGCTGGAAGAAAAGCTGTACAGCTGGAAGGATGAAGTGAACAGCAATGCCGTCGAAGTGTATATCCATGGCCTGCGCAAGAAGCTGGGCGCGGAACTGATCCAGAACGTGCGCGGCCTCGGCTACATGGTGCCGAAAGCATGAAGGTGCCGGGGGTCTCCCGCATGAAGGTCAACACGCACTCGCTGCGTGGCCGGCTGCTGTGGTTCCTGCTGGCGGCGATCACCATGGCGGCGCTGGCGCAGGCGATGATCGCCTACCGCAGCGCGCTGCACGATGCGGACCAGATCTTCGACTACCACATGCAGCAGATGGCGCTGGCGCTGCGTTCCGGCGCGCCGCTGGCGAACGCCCACCATGGCCCCAGCGCCGACCCGGGCAACGACGACATGGTGGTGCAGGTCTGGACGCCGGACGGCATCCAGGTATTCCGCTCGATTTCCCGCGCCGAGCTGCCGCAGCGCGCGGTGCTCGGCTTTTCCAACGTGAAGGCCAAGGGCACGGTGTACCGGGTGTACTCGGTGCAGACCAGTAACCAGACGGTGCAGATCGCCCAGGACATGTCGGTGCGCAAGCGCATGGCCGGCGCGCTGGCGCTGCGCACCGTCGGGCCGATCGCGCTGATGGCGCCGATGCTGATGCTGGTGGTGTGGTGGGTCGTCAGCGGCTCGCTGGCACCGGTGGCGCGGGTGCGGCGGCAGGTGGCATCGCGCCAGGCGGAGGACCTGTCGCCCGTGTCCGAAGCCGACCTGCCGGACGAGGTGAAGCCGCTGGTGCACGAACTGAACCTGCTGTTCGGCCGCGTGCGCACCGCGTTCGACGCCCAGCAGCACTTCGTGGCCGATGCCGCCCACGAGCTGCGCTCGCCGCTGGCGGCACTCAAGCTGCAGGTACTGAGCCTGGACCGCGCCGAGGATGCCGATGCCCGCAAGCTGGCCATCGCGCGGCTGACGGCGGGCATCGAACGGGCTACTCGCCTGGTCGAGCAATTGCTGGTGCTGGCGCGGCAGGAGGCGGCCGAGCCGAAGATGGACCCGGTCAACCTGGCCGAGCTGGCGCGGCGCACGCTGGGCGACATGGTGGGCGCCGCGCAGGCACGCGAGATCGACCTGGGCATCCACGAAGTGGCCGAAGCCACCGTGCAGGGCCAGGCCGACGCGCTGCGCGTGCTGCTGCGTAACCTGGTCGACAACGCCATCAAGTACACGCCTTCCGGCGGCACCGTCGACGTGTCGGTGCGGCATGCGGATGGCAGCGGCGCCGCCGAGCTGGTCGTCGAGGACAGCGGTCCCGGCATCTCGCCGGAAGAGCGCGAGCGCGTCTTCAGCCGCTTCTACCGCGTGCCCGGCACGACCGCGACGGGCAGCGGCCTGGGCCTGGCCATCATCAAGGCGATCGCCGAGCGCCATGGCGCCACGCTGTCGCTGGACGCTTCCGAACGGCTCGGCGGCCTGCTGGTGCGCGTGACGTTCCCCGGCGCGAAGGCCGCCACTACCAAAGTCCCCCTGGCCAAGAGTGCCGCCTGACGACATGTTGAAAGCGCATGCATTCACCCCAACGGCAAAGGGCTGGGGTCAGACCCGCCGGGTCTGACCCCCGAATTTGCACTTGGGGTGGGCTTATACAGGCGGCATCGACCTGTCACCGGTTTTTTGAAGCGGTTGTCCCTGGTGCTGGGCTAGAATGCCCGTATTGACAGACAGCCAACAGGGCGGCGCATGAAAAGAATCGGTTTCTCGGGCACGCTGGACCCGATCACCAATGGCCACATGTGGGTGATCGGCGAAGCCCGTTCGATCGCGGATGAGGTGATCGTCTTCCTGTCGCAGAATTCCACCAAGCAGCCCCGTTTCTCGGCCGAGGAACGACGCGCGATCGTGCTGGAAAGCTGCGCCGAACGGCAGTGGGACAACGTGCAGGTGCTGATCGTGAAGAGCGACTACACGGCGCGCGTGGCACGCAAGCATGGCGTCGACTACCTGATCCGCGGCATCCGCACCACCGCCGATTTCGATTACGAAAACCTGATCCAGCAGACCAACGTGGAAGTGATCGGCGGCGCCAAGACGCTGTTCGTGATGCCGCCGCGCGACCTGGGCTCGGTCAGCTCCAGCTTCGTCAAGGCGCTGGAAGGCCCGGTGGGCTGGAACTGGACGACCAAGAAGTTCGTGCCGGCGCCGGCCTACCGGGCCTGGATCCTCAGCTGGCTGCACAAGGAATGGCAGGCGCTGTTCCAGGGCGACGCGGCGCCAGGCTGGTTCGCCCGGCTGACCGGCGCCGACGCCTACGGCGGCGCCACGCGCCATTATCACAACCTCGACCACCTGGTGCACGGCCTGGCCGAGATCCGCGCCTGGGCCGCCAACACGGGCGCGACCGCGGCCGACGCGGACCTGGTGCGCGCCGCGTTCTGGTTCCACGACGCGTACTACGGCCACGGGCCGGGGGCCGTGTCGAACGAGGTAGCCAGCGCGCAGTTGTGGCTCGGCAGCGGCCTGGAAGCGGATGCCGGCCGGGCCGGCGAAGTGGCGACGCTGATCCGCGCCACCGACCACCTGCAGGGCGGCCACGTGGCCCATCCGCTCAAGGAAATCCTGCTGGGCGTGGACCTGGCGATCCTGGGGCAGGACGAGGAAGTGTACGCCCACTACGCGCGCGGCATCCGCGCCGAATATGGCCACGTGCCCGAGGAACGCTACGGCAGCCAGCGCGCCGCCGTGCTCGAACACCTGCGCGGCAAGGCTTATGCCGGCACGCTGTATGCCGACCCATGGTTTGCCGAGCAGTACAACGAACCGGCCATCGTCAACATGACGCGCGAGCTGGCGCAGCTGGCCTGACGCCATGTTCAGCGTGCTGCGGGCCGCCTCCGGGCCGCTGGCGGAAGCGGTGCGCGGATTCGTCGCCGTCTCCATGCTGGACCAGCCGTGGCCGCCGCGCGGCGCGCCGATCAACCGTTTCCCGGCGATGGTCTACTGCGGTGTCACGATGATCACCGATGGCCAGGTCGCGCTGCTGGACGATGGCGGATGCCCTGGCCGGATCGCTCCGCACTGGACCGTATTCGGCCCGCGCACCCGCCCGGTGGCATCGCTGACCCTGGCGCCGCTGCGCTGCGTCACCGCCATCCTGTATCCGGATGCCTTCCGGCTGTTGACGGGGTGCGAGCCGGCGCGGCTGAAGGACCGCAACGATGCCGGCCAGGCCTGGCTGCCGGACGAATGGAACGAGTGGCCGGCGGCGCTGCAGGCGCGGGCCAGCCAGCCGGATGCGCAGATCGCGTGGATGGAACAATGGCTGCTGCGCCGCTGGCTGCCGGTGCGGCCGCGCTGGGACAGGAACATCGGCACCCTGGTGCGGGCGCCCGCCATGCGCAAGCCGGCGGACGCGGCGCACGCCATCGGTGTCAGCCACCGCCAGTTGCAGCGCCAGGCATTGGCGGCAATCGGCCTGCCGCCCGCCAGGGTGCATCGCCTGCAACGGGCGGAGCAAGCGCTGGGCAGGCTCGCCGGCCCGCGCGGCGAAGGCGCTCCCTTGCCGCTGGCACGGCTGGCGGCCGACCTGGGTTTCGCCGACCAGCCGCACCTGACCCGCGACATCTGCGACCTGACCGGCCTGCCGCCGGCACGCCTCGCCGCCGCGGTCGCGCATGATCCCGACTACTGGGTGTATCGCCTGGACGGCGATGCTGTCGCTTTTCTTCAAGACACCGGCTAGCAGGAGCGTGGAGGATGTCGTCCGCCCGTACCGGGCAGAAGACAGCAATGAGGACCACGCATGAAATTCACCTTCCTGACTTACGGCACCGAGGGCGACACCCGGCCGCTGCTGGCGCTCGCGCAGGCGCTGGCCGCGCACGGACACCAGGTGCACCTGCTGGCCGATCGCTCGGCGGCCGCCAGCGCCCAGGCCCGCGGCATCGGCTTCACGCCCCTGGCGGGCGATATCCGGCAAGCCCTGGCGCCGCATGGCTCGCTGGGCCGCGTGGTGCGGCAGGGAGCCAATCTCGACAAGATCACGCGGGCCTTCGCCGCCATCGCCAGCGGCCATACGGTCGAATGGATGCGCGCCGCGCGCGAGGCCGCCGAAGGCAGCGATGCGCTGGTATTTTCCGGCCTGGCCAGTTATGCCGGCCTGGCCGTGGCCGAAGGGCTCGACCTGCCTTGTGTCGGCGCCGGGCTGTGGCCGATGACACCCACCGGCGACTTCCCGTCCGTGTTCCTGCGCCAGCGGCGCTGGCCACGCTGGGCCAACCGGGCTTCCCACCGCCTGTTCGCGGGACTGGCCTGGACATCGTTCCGGGACAATATCGACCATGGCAGGCACGCCGTGTTCGGCCAGCCGCCCGTGACGAGGATGTGGAGCGGTTATCCGGTCTTGTACGGCTGCTCGCCGACCCTGCTGCCCGAACCGGCCGACTGGCCGGGCGAAGTGGAAGTGTGCGGCGCCTGGCATGCCGCCGACCGCGCATGGCGCCCGCCGCCAGCGCTGGCCGCGTTCCTGGAGCAGGGCGAGCCGCCGGCCTATATCGGCTTCGGCAGCATGGCGGGGTTCGACACGCGCACGCTGCGCCACGCCATCGTCGAGGCGGTGGGCGGGCGCCGCGCGCTGTTCTATCCTGGCTGGAGCGGCATCGACGCGGCCGGATTGCCAGCCAATTTCCACGTGCTGGACGATACCCCGCACGACTGGCTGTTCCCGCGTACCTCGGTCATCGTGCACCACGGCGGCGCCGGTACCAGCCACGCCGCCGCGCGCTCCGGCGTGCCTTCCGTGGTCGTGCCGTTTGCCGGCGACCAGTTCTTCTGGGCCGACCGGCTGGCCCGCCTCGGCATCGCCGGCGTCTGCCCGGCGCCGCGCAGGCTCGACAGCGCCATGCTGCGCGGCCTGATGGACCGGGCCGGCGGCCTGCGCGACAACGCGCGCGCGGTCGCGGCCCGGATGTCTGTCGAGGATGGCGTGCGCGCGGCCCGGCACCGCCTGCTGGGCGGGGTGGCGAAACACCTCGCGCCGGCGGAAAGATGACCTTGCACAGCCGGCGCCGTGAGGCTTGTCCAGCGCACCGGCGCGTGCCGTGGCCGCCGGCGCTGGCGCGATGCCGGGTCTTACCCCCGCGGCACGGCGCGCACGGCCTCTACCCATTTCTCCGGCGTGCAGCTCGACCAGAGCGTGTTGGGCGCATAGAACAGTGCCGGCTTCGCGCGTGCGATCTGCAGGAACGAGGGCTGCTGCAGCGCCTGGATCTTGCCGTCATTGACGAGGAATTCCACCGAGTACCTGGGATACGCCATGACGATCCCTTGCTCCAGGAACGTCAGGTCCTGCGGCCGCAATACATCGGCCAGGCGCTGTTCGGAATCGCCCGGCACCAGTTCACCGAGCTCTTCGAGCATGTCCTCGTCGAACTCGCGCTGCCGGTGATCGCTGCGCGCCTTGGACAATACCTTGACGACCTTGAACGGATTGGTGCCCATTTCAACCAGTGCCTTGACCTGGCCGATGGCCGGGTTCTCCAGCACGGCCTTGATGCTCTTCATCGTGGACTGTCCACTGAACTGCAGTGCGACCTCCGGCGCGGGCTGCGCCGCCCGAACCAGCGAATCGGCCCATCGGCCCGCTTCCTGGGCCCAGTAATGATGCCGCGCCGTGGCGTAACCCCGGCAGGAATAGAACGCTTCCGCCTGCGCACGGGTCAGCGTGCCGTACAGCTTGCCGTCCTTGAAGACCACGCCGCCGGTCGGCCCGTCCGTCAGTCCCACGTAGCTGACCGTGCCGCCGTTCGAGGTCAGCACTTCGAAACGCTCGGTGGCGGCTTCCTCGGGAATACTGCGAATAACCGTGCGCGCGTCGCTCTGGGCGGTAATTTGCAGCGACCCCGGCCGGCTTTCCGGTTCTTCGGCCCGGACAGCGGTGCTGGCGAGCAGGAATAATGTGATGGCGGTGACTGTACGCATGGAATTCTTTGGAAAAGCCGTGATTGTAAAACTATTACATTCAAACTATTGCTTTCGGAAGAGATCGACGCGGATGACTTCCTGCTCCCGGTTTGCCAAACAGTTTTCATTATGATAATTTCCCGCCCTTGCGCGGGTCCGCAGCGCCGGTGGCGGCGCAGGGTCCGCCGCATGCCGAGGAAAACATGAAACGCTTATTACTTGCTGTCCTGCTGTCCGCATCGGGCGCCGCCCTGGCCAATTCCGCCTGCGACAAGCCGAAAAACGATTTCGATGGCCTGTACTGCCTGAACAAGGTGTACCAGGAAGCCGACCGCGAACTGAACGACAACTACCAGAAGCTGTCCGGCAAGCTCGATGCCGATGGCAAGAAGGCCCTGAAGAAAGGGCAGCTTGCATGGATCCGTTCCCGCAACGAATCCTGCTCCAAGCTGGAACCCGGCCACTTCTTCGTCGACCTGCAATGCGCCACGGATACCACGATTTCACGCGCCCAGTTCCTGCAGGACCGCGTGCGCGAATGCGTCAGCTCGGGCTGCCAGAACAGCAAGCTGTAAGGCACCGCCTGGGTGGCCCCACCTTTCCCGGGCCGCTCATGCCGGTTCCAGGCACACCAGCTTGCACTCCTGCTGCGCCGCGACCAGCAGCGTGGTCTGCAGGAAGCGCAGCACGCCGCGCGCGGGGTGGTGGAATACCCGCTGCCCGCCCTCCCGATGCAGCACCGCCTGCTCCTTCCAATGGCGCGCGAAGAGCTCGCTTTTCATCGACAGCTCGTCGATCAATTCCAGGAACGCCGCATCGTGCGGACAACGGCTGTAGTCGGCACGGAACTCGGCGACCAGCCGCCGGGACCGTTCCGGCCAGTCCGCGATCAGGTCCTGGGCGAGCGGCGAGAGAAACACGAACCGCATCAGGTTTCGGTCAGCCGTCCCGTCATCCAGCCAGCCGCTGAACAGCCCGGCGGCCGGGGCATTCCAGGCCCGGGCCGTCCATGTGCGGTCGAGGAGGTAGGCCGGGACGGTCATCAGCGATGGCAGCGTCAGCAGGCTGCCGGGCAGGTCGGCGTGGGCGGTGGCCGGGGCGGGATCGCGCTTCTGCGCCAGGTCGAACATCGAAGCCCGCTCGGCCGAGGTAAGCCGCAAGGCATCGGCAAGGCGGGCCAGCGCGGCCGCGGAAGCCGCCACATCGCGCCCCTGTTCCAGCCACGTGATCCAGGTAACGCTGACGCCGGCCGCGTCGGCCAGTTCCTCGCGCCGCAGGCCGGGCGTGCGGCGCCGGCCGAAGGCCTTGGCCGGCGGGGGCAGTCGCTCGCGGTGGGCGCGGATGAAGGTGCCGAGCAAGTGGCGGGGATCGGGCTGGGTCATGGGGAAGGGGGCGTGGCGGGCTGGTTCATGGGAGGATGGTTCATGGAAGGATGGCCAATGGGAGAGCGGTTAATGGGAGAGTGGTTAATCGGAGAGTGGTTAATGGGAGAGTGGTCAATGGGAGAGTGGTTAATCGGAGAGTGGTTAATCGGAGAGTGGTTAATCGGAGAGTGGTTAATCGGAGAGTGGTCAATGGGAGAGTGGTCAATGGGAGAGTGGTTAACGGGAGCATGGTGCATGGGACCATTTATACCAGGATAAATTGCCATCTTGTACCAGTTAAAGGACGTGGACACAATGGTCTTCCCACTGACCCAGGAGTCCATCATGAACGCCCCCAGCCACAACGATATCGTCGACAGCCAGTTCAGCCCCCAGGCGCATGCCTATCTCGCCAGTGCGGTCCATGCCAGCGGCGCGGACCTGGAACGGATGGCCAGCCTGGTGGGCCAGCGTCCGGAAGCGGTCGCGCTGGACATGGGGTGCGGCGGCGGCCATGCCACGTTCCACCTGGCGCCGCTGGTGGGCAAGGTGGTCGCCTGCGATCTCTCCGAGCCGATGCTGCGCGTGGTGGCCGGGGAGGCCGGCCGCCGCGGCTTCGGCAATGTCGTCACCAAGCGCAGCGCCGCGGAGTCGCTGCCATGTCCTTCCGCTTCCTTCGACGTGGCCGTCACCCGGTACAGCGCGCACCACTGGCGCGACGTGCCCGCCGGCCTCGCGCAGATGCGCCGCGTACTGAAGCCGGGCGGCATGGCCATCTTCATGGACGTCGTCACGCCCGGCATGCCACTGCTCGACACGTGGCTGCAAAGCCTGGAACTGCTGCGCGACCCTTCGCACGTGCGCAACGCCTCGCTGGATGAATGGCGCACGGCGCTGGCCACCGCCGGCTTCGCTGTCGGCGAGGTGACGACCTTCCGGCTGCGCCTGGAGTTCGCGTCATGGGTGGAGCGGATGAAGACGCCGGAAGCACATGTGGCGGCCATCCGTTCGCTGCAGCGGCGCGCCGGGACGGAGGTGCGGGACTACTTCGCCATCGAGGAGGATGGCAGCTTCACGGTGGATACGATGCTGATCGTCGGGCATGCCGAAAACCGGTGACAGGCTCCATTTTCCAAAAAAACGGTGACAGGCTCCATTTTCCAGGAAATATTTCTAAATAATCGGAGCCTGTAATAATCGGAGCCTGTCACCGGTTTTCGTTTTCACTGCTGCCGGCACCGGCAATGAAAAACGGTGACAGGCTCCAATTTCCGGGAAATATTTCCCAATAAATGGTGACTGTCACCGTTTTTCGTTTTTCACTGCTGCCGGTACCCGCGTGGCAGGCTAGAAGCGGTTCCAGTTGTTGCGCCGGTGTTCGGTGGCTTCCTTCATCAGGTGGCTGGCGCGCTGCGGGTCGTCGACCGTCAGCGCCAGTTCCTGCAGGGCCGGCGGATACTCCCGCTCGGCGGCTTCTTCCAGCAAGGAGCGGGCTTTCTGCGGGTCGGCGGCCACGCCGTCGCCATTGCGGTAGGCATACGACAGCAGGAACATCGCATGCGCGTTGCCCAGGTCGCTGGCCAGTTGCAGCCAGCGCGCGGCGGTGGCCGCGTCGCGCGGCACGCCGTCGCCGTTGCGCGCCATCATGCCCAGCTTCAGCGCGGCCCTGGCCTGGCCACCCTCGGCGGCGCGCCGGTACCACTCCCACGCGGCGGGCGGGCCGGCGGGATTTCCCTCGGCAGTGCGATACAGCTCGCCGAGGTGGAACGCGGCCTGGGCATCGTTCGCCAGGGCGGCGCGGCGCAGCAGCGCCATCGCTTCGGCGCGCCGCTCCGGGCGCGAGCGGTACAGGATGCCCAGTTCCCGCTCGGCCACCGCATTGCCGTGTTCGGCCAGGCGGTGCAGCTCGCGCTCGGCCGCGCCATCGTTGCGCTGCGCCGCGGCCATCGACAGCGCCTCGATCCGCGCCGCATCCGGCGGCGGTTCGTGGCTGCAAGCGGCCAGCACGGCCACCAGCACCGCCGCCAGCATCGACCGCGGCACCGTTTTCGGCACCGCTTTTGGCACCATTGTTGGCAACCGCTGCCGCATCGACCGGAAGGTGCGGCTCATTTCGACAGGTCGATGGTGTACTTGCCGAAGCCGCTGGCATCGAGGCCGCTTTCGCCGGTCACGACGGCGATGCCGTTGGCGCGCGCGATGGCCAGGTGGCCCGGCGCGGAACGCAGGATCACCGGCCCGGCCGTCCTCACCTTCGCGAACGACCAGCTGCGCGCACTGCCGTTGGCGGCCAGCGTGACCTTGCCGCCGCCCGCCTTGCCGATGCCTTGCAGGTAGCTGGAAACCACCGCCTGGTTCGCATCCGGCGACTTGATGATCGTCTTGCTGCCATCGATGCCGGGCACGCCGCCACCGCCGCCGGCACGGTAATCGTTGGTGGCCACGATGAAGTCGTCGCCGTCCGCCACCGGCTTGCCCTGGTAGACGAGGTTGACGATGCGGCTGCCGGCCGGCTGCGTCACGTCGATCCTGGTAGGTCAGCGCATTGTCTTCGGCGTAGAACACGTCGTAGTTGTAGATCGTGCCGTAGCTGGGCACCAGGTCCTGCTCGGCCGTGCTGGCCGGGTCGATGCGGCCGAACTGCCTGGCGGAAGCTTCCAGCCAGGCCTTCAGGTCCGAACCCTTGATCTTCACGGCTTGCAGGTTGTTGTTGCCGTACAGGTAAAGGTCACCCGGGTTGCGGATCTGCAGGCCGACCGGCGCGGCCGCGGTGGCGCCCGGCGCCACGTCGGTGAAGTCCGAGGGGCCGTTGCGGCCCGCCTTGAAGGGCGCGCTGCACGAGATCACGGGGATGTTCCTGTAGCTGGCCAGCGTCGCATCGGTGCTGGTGGCGATGAAGTTCTTCACGTAGGCGATCTGCGCCTGGTTCACCAGCTGGATCGCGGTCACGTCGCCCACCAGCGAGAAGTACGACGACATCTCGAAGTCGGTCGTCACACCCAGCGGTTCCTTGGCATAGGCGATGGTGGCGGCATGCTCGTCGGCGATCAGCGCGGCGATCGCGGGATCGGCCTTCACCGTGGTCACGCCGTCGGTGTACTTGAAGCCGCGCGACTCGACGGTGGTTTTGGCCGGCTGCGTGACCCATTTGCCGCCCTGGTACACCATCGTCATCCGGATGATGCCGAGTCGCCGGCCCCAGCTCTGCGCCATCACCGCCGGCACGCCGTTGACGAAGCCGTTGACCGCATCGACGTTGGCGCTGGCCGGCAGCGCCGCCAGCGAAGGATCGAGCGCGGCGGCGCCGCTTTCCTTCCCCTTCGGGAAGATCAGGTGCGAGTGGCCGATCATCAGCGCATCGATGCCGGTGCCGGCCAGGTGGTAGCTCTGGTTTTCCATCTTCGGGCTGTAAGCGCCCACGTCCAGGCCGCCGTGCGACAGCGCCACGATCACGTGTGCGCCCTTGCCGCGCAACTCGGGAATGTACTGCGCCGCCGCTTCCTTCGAACCGGAAACGGCGACCTTGCCGGCCAGGTTCTTCTGGTCCCATTCCAGGATCTGCGGCGGCACGAAACTCATGATGCCGATGTTGATGACGACGTTGATATCGCTGCCATCCGGCGCCTTGCCGACAAAGGCGCGCGGCAGTACCGCGTAGGGCTGGAACAGCGGCTTGCCGCTGGCCACGCCGGTCACGTTGGTCAGCACCAGCGGGAACGCGGGCGCGCCGCAGTTGCCGGCGGGTTTGGTCACGCCGGGAATGTTCAGGTCCGTGTTCGTCACCTGCGACAGGAACGGCAGGCCGTAGTTGAATTCATGGTTGCCGAAGCCGCCGCCGTCGTACTTCAGCGCGTTCATGGCCTTGTGCACGGCCAGCGTGGCGGTGCAGGGGATCGGTTTCGTGACCGCCTGCAGGTCGGACAGCAGCGTGCCCTGGATTACGTCGCCATCGTCGAGCAGCACGTTGTTCGGATTTTCCGCGCGCGCGGCGGCGATCAGCGTGGCGGTGCGGTCCATGCCCAGGCTCGCATCGTCGGCCAGCGCATAGTAGTTGTAGCCGAGGACATTCGAGTGCAGGTCGGTGGTTTCCATCAGCGCGAACGTGACGGTGGTGCCTTCCGGGATGCCGCCGGCCGCCGGCGCCGCCACGCCGCCCGGGTCGTCGCTATCGCTGCCACAACCCACCACGCCAGCCGCGATCAGTGCCGCCAGCATCGCCATATTCGTTTTCATGTTCATTGTCCCCGGCAAAAATAAAACGCGACTGTAGCGGCGCGATGTGACGCGAAGATGACACATAAAAATGGGGACAGGCTCCGATTTTCTGGAAATGTTTCTCGAAAATCGGAGCCTGTCACCGGTTTTGAAAATGGGGCGGTGCGGCGACCCGCCATACCCCATTTTCTGAGCAACGCTTACATCAGAACTTCACATGCAGCCGGGCGAAGTACGACGTGCCGTTCAGGCCGAACTGCACGCTGTCGTACTTGAAGCCGTTGTCGGTTTCGTCCGGATTCTGCGCGGTCGGCTTGGCGCCGAAGATGTTGTTGGCGCCGGCCGTGAACTTGATGTTCTGGTTCACGCTGTAGCTCAGCGACAGGTCGGCCGAGGTCTTGGCCTTGTAGTACAGGTTCGGTACGCCGGCGGCGGTGCCGCTGAAGGTGCCCAGCGTCTGCGGGCCGAAGTGGATGATCTTGAAGTCCGTGTCCAGCGGGCCGGTCACGTAGCTGAAGCCCAGCGTGGCCTTGCGGCGCGGGCCGCCCTGTTCGATGAACAGGCGTTCGCGTTCGGACAGCAGCACGTCTTCGAAGCCGGCCAGCGAAGCCGGCGCGTGGATGTCTTCCACCGTCGTCTTCGAGAAATTGGCCGCCAGGAAGGTCGTCAGGCGGTTGCCGAACAGCGTGCCGCGGTGCGATGCGGTCAGGTCCAGGCCCTGCGTCTTGGTGTCCACCGAGTTGACGAAGAACTGTGCCTGGCCCACGCCCAGCGTCGACAGGCGGGCGGCCAGTTCCGGGTAGTTGTCGGCATCGAAGCGGCCGGACAGCACGATGCGGTCCTTGATCTTGATGTGGTACAGGTCGGCCGTGACGGAGATCGTGTCGGTCGGCGTCCACGTGGTGCCCAGCGTGAAGCTGGTCGACTTTTCTTCCTTCAGGTTCGGGATGCCGGCCAGCCTGGCGACGGCGCCGCCGTTCGGGGCCAGCACCACGTCGGTCGGCACGCCGCCGATGAAGTCGGTGAAGGTCGAGGAGAAGAACGCCTGCTGCAGCGACGGCGCGCGGAAGCCGGTGCTGGCCGAAGCGCGCAGCAGGGCGGCCGGCGCCACGCGGTAGCTGCCGGCCAGCTTGCCGGTCACGGTGGAGCCGAAGTCGCTGTATTTTTCCCAGCGCACCGCGCCCTGCAGCTTGGCCGCGTCGGTGAGGTCCGCTTCCAGGTCGAGGTACAGGGCAGTGCTGTGGCGGCGCGCATTCGTCACGTCGCCGGGCTGGAAGCCGGGGAAGCCCTGGCTGCCGGCATTGCCGCCTTCGCCCACGCCATCGGCATCCACGTAGGAGCCCTGCTCGCCGGCGAAGATCTTGTATTTCTCGACGCGGTATTCGCCACCGAACGCCACGTTCAGGCCCTTGCCCATCGCGCCGTCGAAGTAGCGCGCGAAGTCGGCATTGGTGGTCCACTGCTCGAACGAGAAGCCGCCCGCATCGAAGTGGTCGGGGCTGATGCCCTGGCCGCCACCGAGCAGGTCGGCATTGGCGATCGACGCGTTCAGCGTGTTGCTGATGTCGTACATCAGGCGGTTGTAGCCGTAGGTCTGCGACAGGTCGGCATTCCACTCGCCCAGCCGGGCGCGGTGGCCGATGATGGCGGTGCGGTCATCCATGTCGCCATTGATGAAGGGCACGAAGCCTTCCGGATACATGGCCGCCGAGTTGCGGCTCGGGATATCGTCGGTGCCCACGCCGCCGCGGCCGAAGGCGGCGGACGAGGCGTCGCGCTTCTGCACGCCGCCGGTGAAGTAGAACCTGCCCGTGCCGCCGGCCACGCCGGTGGGGATTTCGCCGTTCACGTACAGCGTCTGGTTCTCGGTCTTCGAGTCGCCGATGATGCGCGGGTTGTCCGGCTCGGAACGGTCGGAGCGGCCGCGGTCCAGGTATTCGCCGGTGATGCCGACCACGCCGCCGCCCAGCGCGATGCCGCAGTAGGCCGAGGCCAGCCAGTTCTCGCCGTCGCCGGCCGAGTACTGGCCGTAGCCGGTGACCGCTTCGCAGCCCAGGCTTTTCTTCAGGCCGATATCCATCACGCCGGCGATCGCATCGGAGCCGTATTGCGCCGCGGCGCCGTCGCGCAGCACCTGCACGTCGCGGATCGCCAGCATCGGGATCGCGTTCAGGTCGGTGCCCGTGTTGCCCCGGTTACGCGCGCCGAACAGGTTCACCAGCGACGACGTGTGGCGGCGCTTGCCGTTCACCAGCACCAGGGTCTGGTCCGAGCCCAGGCCGCGCAGCGCGGCCGAGTCGACCAGGTCGGCGCCGTCCGCACCCGACTGGCGGGTGGAGTTGAACGAGGGCGAGATATTGGTCAGCGTCTGCGACAGGTCGAACTGGCCGCCTTTCTCGGCGGCGGCGGTGAGCGGGATCACGTCGATCGGCACCACGGTATCGGTGGCGGAACTGGTGGCGCGGCGCGAACCGACGATGCTCACCGACTGCATCGGCTGCTGGGGCGCGGCCACCTGTGCTGGCTGTTCCTGGGCCAGCACCGCGGGGGCGAAGACGAGGGCGGAAGATCCATACAGGGCGGACAGGACGGCAAGGCGTAGCGTGGACAAGGGCTTCTCCGGAACAGGTAAATCGGCGATTCTATCGGCCCGCCAGCGAATCAACTATGAGCACTTTCCCAAGTGTGACTATTTTGCAAATGGCACACGCTTTAACCACATGCGCCGACGAATTCTGGTATGGAACACGGCCCCAGGCGTCGCGCGGCGTTGAGCAGGCCGGAGCGTATAATGCTGTATGTTTATACAGTATCAACTGCCATCCGATCATGTCCGCCGCCACGCCACCCTTCAGCCTGCCGCCTTATGCGGAGCTGTTCTGCATGACGAATTTTTCCTTCCTGCAGGGCGCTTCGCATGCCGAGGAACTGGTGGCCCGCGCCATGCAGCTCGACTACACGGCGCTGGCCATCACCGATGAGTGCTCGCTGGCCGGCGTGGTGCGGGCACATGGCGAGGCGAAGGCGGCAAAGTGGCATGGCGAGGATCACCAGCGCCTGCTGATCGGCAGCTGGTTCCGGCTGACCAGGCCGGATGGTGGCGAAGCCCTGTCGCTGCTTGCCATTGCGAAGAACCGCCATGGCTACGGCAACCTGTCGGAAATGATCACGCTGGGCCGCACCCGCGCCGCCAAGGGTGAATACCTGCTGCAGCCCGCCGATTTCGCGGCCCCGCCGCCCGAGCGCGCGCACTTGCGCGGCATGCCCGACTGCCTGCTGGTCCTGCTGCCCACGTATCCCGTGTGGGAAGCGGCGGACGTGGACCGGCTGCATGCGCAGGCGGCGTGGATGGCCGCCACCTTCGGCGGGCGCGCCTGGCTCGGCCTCACGCTGCTGCAGCGCGCCTTCGACGAAGGCCACCGGCAAAGCATCGAGGAAGTGGCGGCCCAGCACAAGCTGCCGGTCGTGGCGGCGGGGCAGGTCTGCATGCACGTGCGCTCGCGCAAGCCGCTGCACGACACGCTGTCGGCGATCCGCCTCGGCAAGCCGGTGGCCGAATGCGGCTACGCGCTGGCGCAGAACGCCGAGCAGCACCTGCGCTCGCGCGTGCGGCTCGCCAATGTCTACCCGCGCGAGGCGCTGGCGGAAACCGTGCGCATCGCCGCGCAGTGCACGTTCTCGCTGGACGAGCTGCGCTATGAATACCCGAGCGAGCTGATACCGGCGGGGCACACGCCGGCCTCCTACCTGCGGCAGGAAACCTATGCGGGCGCGCTGGTGCGCTACCCCGACGGCATTCCCGCCAAGGTCCAGCGGCAGGTCGAGGAAGAACTGGAACTGGTCGCCGAACTGAAGTACGAATACTTCTTCCTCACCGTGTACGACATCGTGCGCTTCGCCCGCCAGCAGGAAATCCTGTGCCAGGGCCGCGGTTCGGCAGCCAACTCCGCCGTGTGCTACTGCCTCGGCATCACCGAGGTCAATCCGGCCGAGAGCACGCTGCTGATGGGGCGCTTCATTTCGCGCGAGCGCGACGAACCGCCCGACATCGACGTCGACTTCGAGCACCAGCGGCGCGAGGAAGTGATCCAGTACATCTACGCGAAATACGGGCGCCACCGCGCCGCGCTGGCCGCCACCGTGATCTGCTACCGGCCGAAAAGCGCGCTGCGCGATGCCGGCAAGGCGCTCGGCGTGGACCTGGCCATCGTGGAAAAGGTGGCCAAGTCGCACCACTGGTTCGACAGCAAGCACGAGCTGCTGAACCGCTTCGCCGAATGCGGGCTCGATCCGGAAACCCCGCTGGCCAACCAGTGGGCCAGCCTGGCGCAGAAGATGCTGGGCTTTCCGCGCCACCTGTCGCAGCACGTGGGCGGCTTCGTCATCGCCCAGGACAAGCTGTCGCGCCTGGTGCCGATCGAGAACGCCACGATGAAGGACCGCAGCGTGATCCAGTGGGACAAGGACGACCTGGAAGAACTGGGCCTGCTGAAGGTGGATGTGCTGGCGCTGGGCATGCTGTCGGCCCTGCGGCGTGCGTTGAACCTGGTCAGCGTGCGCCGCGGCGAGGAGTTCCGCATGCAGGACGTGCCGCGCGACGATGCCGCCACCTACGACATGATGTGCGAAGCCGATACGGTGGGCGTGTTCCAGATCGAGTCGCGCGCGCAGATGACGATGCTGCCGCGGCTGCGCCCGCGCCGCTTCTACGACCTGGTGATCGAGGTGGCGCTGGTGCGGCCCGGCCCGATCCAGGGCGGCATGGTGCACCCGTACCTGCAGCGCCGCCTCGACCCCACGTTGATCGATTACCCGGAAGGCCTGAAGCCGGCGCTGGAGCGCACGCTGGGCGTGCCGATCTTCCAGGAGCAGGTGATGCAGGTGGCCATGATCGCCGCCGGTTTCTCGCAGGGCGAGGCGGACCAGCTGCGCCGCGCGATGGCGGCCTGGAAGCGCAAGGGCGGCATGGACAAATATCGGGGCCGCATCATCGAAGGCATGACGGCGAAGGGCTACGATATCGAGTTCGCGCACCGCATCTGCGAACAGATCCAGGGCTTCGGCGAATACGGCTTTCCCGAATCGCACGCGGCCAGCTTTGCCTTGCTGACCTACGTGAGCTCGTGGATCAAGTGCCACGAGCCGGCCGCGTTCCTGTGCGCGCTGCTGAACAGCCAGCCGATGGGGTTCTACGGCCCGTCGCAGCTGGTGCAGGATGCCAGGCGGCATGGCGTGGAAGTGCGCCCCGTCGACATCACGGTGAGCGGCTGGGATTCGGCGCTGGAAGAAAAGGACGACGGTGGCCAGCCGGCGGTCCATGATGGGAGAGCGCACGGCGAGCAGCCTGCCGTGCATGATGGGAGAGCGCACGGCGAGCAGCCTGCCGTGCATGATGGGAGAGCGCACGGCGAGCAGCCTGCCGTGCGGTTGGGCATGTCGCTGCTGCGCGGCATGCGGCTCGAGGCGGCCGAACGGATCGAGCAGACCCGCGCGCTGCGGCCGTTCGCCGACGTGGCCGACCTGGCACGCCGCGCGCAGCTGGACCGCCACGACCTGCAGGTGCTGGCCGGCGCCAATGCGCTGGCCAGCCTGGCCGGCAACCGCCGCCAGGCGTTGTGGGAAGCGGTGGGCGCGGTACCGGACAAGGACTTGCTGCGCCCCACCCAGCCGGTCGAGGAAGCCCCGTTCCTGCGCGCCCCCAGCGAAGGCGACGACATCGTCGGCGACTACCGTTCGCACGGCCTGACGCTGGGCCGGCATCCGCTGGCGCTGCTGCGCCCGCAACTGCTGCAGAAGCGCTTCCTGCCGGCCGATGTGCTGAACACCTTCGCCGACGGCCAGCTGGCGCGCGGCGCCGGCATCGTCACCGTGCGCCAGCGGCCCGGCACCGCGAAGGGCGTGCTGTTCATCACGATCGAAGATGAAACGGGCAACGTCAACGTGATCGTCTGGCCCGACCTGGTCGACCGGTTCCGGCGCGAGGTGCTGGGCGCCTCGCTGCTGGGCGTGTATGGCGTGTGGCAGCAGGAAGGCATCGTGCGGCACCTGGTCGCCAAGCGGCTGGTCGACCTGTCGCCGATGCTGGGCAGCCTGCCTACCTCGAGCCGGGATTTTTGCTGAGCGCCAATCCGGAGCGCATCCGGGGTAGCATGGCGGGATGACCGATATCACCAGCGTTCCAACTTCACCAACCTCACCAGCCTCACCAGCCTCACCAGCCCCACCTCCCACCAACCCTTACCAACCTCACTCATCATCAAGGAGAATGCCATGAACCAGCCATTGCAGGATGAACGCATCGCCACCTCGCTGCGGATCGAAGTCCAGCTGTCTTCGGCCGATGCCTGGCCGGTGCAGTTCACGATGCTGGACAGTAACGGCGAAGCGCTGCCGGCGGCGGTCACCTTGCGCGACGGCGAACTGGAAAACCTGCACGATGTGCTGGCCAAGATCGCCGCCCATGCCGCACCGGCCGCCGGCGGGCTGCCGTTCGGCGGCCCCGACGAAACACGCGTCATCCTCGGTTTCGATGACTACGTCACGCCGCATTTCAATTTCTACTGCACGTTCGCGTACCCGTCCGCCGAGGGGGGCTACCAGCCCGTGACCGGGCGCGCGCTCGTCACCGATGCTTCGCTGGCGCGGCTGGTCGACGGCCTGCGCGAAGTGAAGGAAGCCGGGCAGGGCGTGGTCGACTGGGTGATCGCCGACTGAATGCAGATGGCGGGGTTCTTGTGGATGCGCAAGAACCCTGCGGGACGATTTCGCTAACCTCCGCAGACCCTGAACGTCACGGAGGTTTTTCATGCGCAAGATAGTTGCTTCACTATTGTCGTCCATGCTTCTCGGCGGCCCGGCCCTGGCCGCCCAGCCCGATCTCACCACTACCGCGGCTTTCGACAGTACCTGCGCCAGTGTGCTGGCCCGCGCTCCCGCCACCGTGCAGGAACAGCAGGCCTATGTGATCTGCAATGACGTGGCCCTGGTGCAGCAGACCCGCACCTTCATCGAGCAGGGAATGCGCCGGATGGAGCAGGAACGGCCGTCGGAAGCGGCCGTGGTCCTGGCGATCCGCACGCAACTGGCCTATATGCGCAGGCAATTGCGCAAGAGCCGCGCCATGCTGGAGAAAATTCGCATCACCTCGGCAAGCGAAGGCTTGCCGATCGTTCCCGCCACATGGGTGCGCGACTTGAATGGCGACGGCGAGATCGGCATCTCCGAACGGTATTTCTTTGCACTCCCCGCAAGGAACGATGGCAAGCTGACGGTCGGCATGCCATCCGAAGACGAGGCTTACTATGCCAATGAATACAACCTGAAAGCCACGATCCGCCTCGACCAGACCGATATCCTGTGGGGACTCAGTTATCACTACTATGCGGAAGCCCTGGTGGAAGTGCTTCTGTCGTACCAACTCGATCGCGGCACCAGCAAGCCGGATCAGGCAATCCGGCTGGCGCATCCCGAAAACATGCGGCGGGCCCAGGGACTCATCGTGGCTGGCCTGAAAACGTCGGAGCAGATGCGCCTGTCGGCGCTGGCGGAAACCGATGACGACATGGAATGGCTGGGCAATCCTCGCCAGGCCAGCACGGTATTTCCAGTGCCGCTCGACAATGCGGATTTCAATATCTGGGGCGAGCTGATGGGGCATCTGGTTCCGTTGTTCCAGGGAAAAACACTCCTGACAGCGACGAAGCAGGCGAGCGGGCCGCTGGCAACGATCGGCAACCTGTGCCCGGCCGGTAAAGGATTCAACCTGCAATGGTTCTTCCAGCATCCGCCAACATATCCACTGGAATCGTTCAATCGCCGCGGCACCGCTGTTTACTGCCGGAAGATCGACGCTGCCCGGCCGTCATCGGGCCTGTTCGACTTCATCGCGCGATACGGTGAAGCCATGGAAGGCAACGGCCAGGCGGCCATGCGCTTCCTGCGCCGCCTGGTCTGGGTGAACTGAACCGCGTATTCCCGCCATCGGCCTTTGCTGGCAAAATAGGCCGATGGACAATCTGACAATACGACCCGCCACCGTTGCCGATGCGTCCGCCATCGGCTCGCTCATCCTGGACCTGCTGCCGTACCTGACCGCGCACCCGCAAGGGCTGGGCGCGGAAAAGTTCGTCGCCAATGTCGGCATCGATGCCCAGCGGCGCTACCTGGGCCAGGACAATTTCCGCTACCACGTCGCGCTGCAGGGCGAGCAGCTGCTGGGCGTGGTTGCCGTGCGCGACAATACCCATCTGTTCCACCTGTTCATCCGGGAAGCACATCACGGCAAGGGATTGGGCCGGCGCCTGTGGGAACTGGCACGCGACGACGCCATGGCAAGGGGCAACCCGGGCCGCTTCACGGTCAACTCGGCGCGGCGCGCCACCGGGCTGTACCAGCGCCTGGGCTTCGTGCAGGCGGGCGGGCCGGTCGAGCACGATGGCATCGTCGACGTGCCGATGCGGTGGGAGAAAGACGGAGAATAAAAGAAAACCCGCCGCAGGGCAGGGCAGACTCAGGGCAGGGCAGACTGCCAGGACGGCAGAACCGGTGGCTGAAAAAGACGCACCCTCCGTAGAGGGTGCGTTGCGGCCGGGTTATGGCCGAAGCCGGCGGCCCGCGCAGGACGCAACCGGCAAGGGAGATGACGGGGCAGTACGGCCGGCCCGTCATGCCATCACAGTACGCGGCCCGAATCGTGCCCGAGCGGCGAACTGGTGGAACCTGCAGAACTCGTGGAACTGGTCGCGGCACGGCTGGTGCCGCCGCTGGTACCATAATAACTGTGTATTTCATCGGCCCACGCACGGTTGGCCATGTCGGGCCAGCGGTCCTTGTCGAAGCCGGGGGCGTTCTCGATGCGCTCCTTGTCGATGTTCAGGCGCAACTGGTGATTGGCCGTATCGAGCGCCAGCGCTTCCCACGGAATCGCAAACAGCTTTTCGCCGATCGTCAGCACGCCGCCCGATGCCATCACCACGTAGGCCACCTGGCCGCTCTGCATGTCGAGCATGATTTCCTTCACGGTGCCGAGGTGCTCGTCCTGCATGTTGTGCACGTGGTCGCCGATCAGCGTATCGGCGCCCATCAGGCGCGGTCCCGGGCCCTGGTGCCCCTGGTCGACATAGTTGCCGTATCCATCGCGTTCGAAACTCATGGTCGCCTCCTGTTGAAATAAAGATATTTTCCATCCGGTCAGCCCTGCGGTCTGTTCGTTCGCGCACAATTACGCCGCCTCGACAGGGGTAGGAGACGGGGCCGGCGGATGATCCGGCTGGCGAATTAAGCTATAATTTCAATTTCCCGCATCGCGCCTTTCCGGCGCCCGATCTCGCAATGACCAAATTTGTCTTCGTCACTGGTGGCGTTGTGTCGTCCCTTGGTAAGGGGATTGCCGCCGCCTCCCTCGCCGCGATTCTCGAATCGCGCGGCCTCAAAGTCACCATGCTCAAGCTGGACCCGTACATCAACGTGGACCCCGGCACGATGAGCCCCATGCAGCACGGTGAAGTCTTCGTTACCGACGATGGCGCCGAAACCGACCTGGACCTCGGCCACTACGAGCGTTTCATCAGCACCCGCATGCGCAAGGTGAACAACTTCACCACCGGGCAGATCTACGAATCCGTGATCCGCAAGGAACGCCGCGGCGAATACCTGGGCAAGACGGTCCAGGTGATCCCGCACATCACCAATGAAATCCAGGATTACATCCGCCGCGGCGCGGAAGGCTACGATATCGCGCTGTGCGAAATCGGCGGCACCGTGGGCGATATCGAATCGTTGCCGTTCCTGGAAGCGGCGCGCCAGCTGAGCCTGCGCGCCGGCCGCAAGAACTGTGCGTTCGTGCACCTCACGCTGGTGCCGTTCATCGCCTCCGCCGGCGAACTGAAGACCAAGCCCACCCAGCACTCGGTGCAGAAGCTGCGCGAGATCGGCATTTCGCCGAACGCGCTGCTGTGCCGTGCCGACCGCAAGATCCCGGAAGACGAGCGCGCCAAGATCTCGCTGTTCTCGAACATCGAGGAACGCGCCGTGATCTCCGTATGGGACGTCGACACCATCTATAAAGTGCCGCAGATGCTGCACGACCAGGGCCTCGACGCGATCATCTGCGAAGCGCTGGACATCGATCCGGCACCGGCCGACCTGTCCGTGTGGAGCAAGCTGATCTACACGCTCGAGCATCCGAAGCAGGAAGTGTCGATCGGCATGGTCGGCAAATACGTGGAACTGACCGAGTCGTACAAGTCGCTGACCGAGGCGCTGCGCCACGCCGGCATCCACACCGAGAGCAAGGTCAACATCGAATACATCGATTCGGAAGAGATCGAAGCGAAGGGCACCGAGACGCTGGCCAAGTACGATGCGATCCTGGTACCGGGCGGCTTCGGCAAGCGCGGCGTGGAAGGCAAGATCCGCGCGGCGCAGTTCGCACGCGAAAACAAGGTGCCGTACCTGGGCATCTGCCTGGGCATGCAGGTGGCGCTGATCGAATACGCGCGCCACAAGGCCGGCCTGGTGAACGCCAACTCCACCGAGTTCGAACCGCAGACCGACCAGCCCGTGGTGGCGCTGATCGACGAGTGGCAGAACCAGGACGGCAAGGTGGAAAAGCGCGACATCAATTCCGACCTGGGCGGCACGATGCGCCTGGGCGCGCAAGCCTGCGCGGTCAAGCCGGGCACGCTGGCGCACGACATCTACGGCGGCGTGGTCACCGAGCGCCATCGCCACCGCTACGAAGCGAACAATCACTACCTGTCGCGCGTGGAAGAAGCGGGCCTGGTGGTGGCGGCGCGCACGCCGACCGAAGACCTGTGCGAGATCATGGAACTGCCGCGCACGGGCGACAACGCGCACCCGTGGTACATGGGCGTGCAGTACCACCCTGAATTCAAGTCGACGCCGCGCGACGGCCACCCGCTGTTCACGTCGTTCATCAAGGCTGCGCTGGCCCACAAGGCGGCGGGCGAACCGAAAGGAGACGCAGCATGAAGCTTTGTGGCTTCGAGATCGGCCTCGACCAGCCGTTCTTCCTGATCGCCGGCACCTGCGTGATCGAATCGCGCCAGATGGCGTTCGACGTCGCCGGCGCGATGAAGGAAATGACCGCCGAACTGGGCATCCCCTACATCTATAAATCGTCGTTCGACAAGGCCAACCGCTCTTCGGGCACCTCGTACCGCGGGCCGGGCATGGAAAAGGGCCTGGAGATCCTGGGCGACGTGAAGCGCGAGCTGGGCGTGCCGGTGCTCACCGACGTGCACTCGATCGAGGAAATCGAGATCGTGTCGTCCGTGGTGGACGTACTGCAGACGCCGGCCTTCCTGTGCCGCCAGACCGATTTCATCAACGCCTGCGCGCAGTCCGGCCTGCCGGTGAACATCAAGAAGGGCCAGTTCCTGGCGCCGCACGACATGAAGAACGTGATCGACAAGGCCCGTGCCGCCGCCAGGGCGAAGGGCCTGAACGAAGACAACTTCATGGCCTGCGAGCGGGGCGCTTCGTTCGGCTACAACAACCTGGTGTCCGACATGCGCTCGCTGGCGATCATGCGCGAAACCGGCGCGCCGGTGGTGTTCGATGCCACGCACTCGGTGCAGCTGCCGGGCGGTAACGGCACTTCGTCGGGCGGCATGCGCGACATGGTGCCCGTGCTGTCGCGCGCGGCCGTCGCCGTGGGCGTGGCCGGCCTGTTCATGGAAACGCACCCCACGCCGGCCACCGCGCTGTCGGACGGTCCGAACGCCGTGCCGCTGGGCCGCATGAAGGAACTGCTGTCCACGCTGATCGAACTCGATCGCATCACCAAGAAGTCGGGCTTCCTCGAAAACAGTTTCGAGTAAGCGGCCGCGAGCCAAGGCTCGCTGAAAACCCAACGGCATGAAACTGGAGTCCGGCCCCACCGGGTCGGACCCGGGATCGGCCGTTGGGTTTTTGTCGTTTACCAGGGCATGCCGGAGCATTTTGTAGTAAGCCGCCGCGCTTCCCTACATGGCCATCCTCTGTTACCCTTGCTGCAATTTTGCGCGCGGAACAATGCGACAGCGTGCTGCGGCGATGCATGCAGCCATGTCCGGGAAACGCGCACCGCCTGCTACCCCCAACTTTGGAGACTACACATGAGTGCAATCGTAGATATCATCGGCCGCGAGATTCTTGACTCGCGCGGCAACCCGACCGTCGAATGCGACGTGCTGCTGGAGTCGGGCGTGATGGGCCGTGCCGCCGTGCCATCGGGCGCGTCGACCGGTTCGCGCGAAGCGATCGAGCTGCGTGACGGCGATCCGAAGCGCTACTTCGGCAAGGGCGTGCTGCAGGCCTGCGAGAACATCAACACCGAGATCTCCGAAGCCATCATGGGCCTGGACGCGAACGAACAGGCTTTCCTGGACCGCACGCTGATCGACCTGGACGGCACCGAGAACAAGTCGCGCCTGGGCGCCAACGCGATGCTGGCCGTGTCGATGGCTGTCGCCAAGGCCGCCGCCGAGGAAGCCGGCCTGCCGCTGTACCGCTACTTCGGCGGTTCGGGCTCGATGCAGCTGCCAGTGCCGATGATGAACGTGATCAACGGCGGCGCACACGCCGACAACAACCTGGACATCCAGGAATTCATGATCATCCCGGTCGGCGCACCGACCTTCAAGGAAGCGATCCGCTACGGCGCCGAAGTGTTCCACACGCTGAAGAAGATCCTGCACAAGAAGGGCCTGAACACGGCGGTCGGCGACGAAGGCGGCTTTGCTCCTTCCCTGGCCAACCATGAGGAAGCCATCAAGCTGATCATCCAGGCCATCGAGGAAGCCGGCTACGAGCCGGGCACGCAGATCGCCATCGGCCTGGACTGCGCTGCCTCCGAGTTCTACAAGGACGGCAAGTACCAGCTGGAAGGCGAAGGCCTGTCGCTGACGGCCACCGAATTCACCAACCTGCTGTCGACCTGGTGCGACAAGTACCCGATCATCTCGATCGAGGACGCGATGCACGAAGGCGACTGGGAAGGCTGGGCGATCCTGACCGAAGCGCTGGGCAAGAAAGTGCAGCTGGTGGGCGACGACCTGTTCGTCACCAACACCAAGATCCTGAAGGAAGGCATCCAGAAAGGCATCGCCAACTCGATCCTCATCAAGATCAACCAGATCGGCACGCTGACCGAAACGTTCGCCGCCATCGAGATGGCCAAGCGCGCCGGCTACACCGCCGTGATCTCGCACCGCTCGGGCGAAACGGAAGATTCGACGATCGCCGACATCGCCGTGGGCCTGAACGCGCTGCAGATCAAGACCGGCTCCATGTCCCGCTCGGACCGCATGGCCAAGTACAACCAGCTGCTGCGCATCGAGGAAGACCTGGGCGACATCGCTTCCTATCCGGGCCGCGACGCGTTCTACAACCTGAAGTAATGCGTTTGAAGTAGCCGCCTCAAGTCGACGCGTTGTAAGAAAACGCGTTTGAAGTGCGGCGTCTCAAGTAAAATGCCCGTGAAGTAACAACAGCATCTTTCACCACTATGACACCGGCCGGGCTTCCCGGCCGGTGCTTTTATTTCCATGCGTCTGATTACCCTCGTCCTGGCGGCGCTGCTGCTGCTGATTCAGTATCCGTTGTGGCTGGGGAAGGGCGGTTGGCTCAAGGTGCAGGACCTCGAACAGCAGGTCGACGCGGCCCACGCGAAGAACGAGGAACTGCGGCGCCGCAACGCCAAGCTCGATTCCGAAGTACGTGACCTGAAAGACGGCACCGGCGCCGTCGAGGAACGCGCGCGCTACGAGCTGTCGATGATCAAGCAAAACGAAATCTACGTGCAAATCCTGCGCAAGGGCCAGATCCCCGGCGACGGCGCCACGCCGGCCCCGCCGCCCCCCCCCGAGCCAGCCAAGACGGCACGGTAACCGCGAAAAAATTGGGACAGGCCCAATACCGCCTAGATAAGCCCACCCCAAGTGCAAATTCCGGGGTCAGACCCGCCGGGTGTTTTGTCGGGACACATGGGTAACATCTGTCGGGAGACATAGGTAACACCTTTTATGATCATTGCACATCCATTAACGGGAGCGTGCAATGCCTTGGAAGGAGTCCACCTCTATGTCATCCCGACTGGAATTCGTGCTGCTCGTACTGAGCGCTTCGGCAAACATCGCTGAGCTTTGCCGCCGATTTGGCATCAGCCGCAAGACTGCTTACAAGTGGTTGGAGCGTTATCATGCTGAAGGCGAAGGGGGCCTGCAGGATCGCTCACGGCAGCCGCATTGTTCGCCCTGCACCGCTGACGGTGAGCTTGAGATGCAAGTTCTGGCGTTGCATTTTGAGTACCCGTACTGGGGAGCTCGCAAGCTTTGCGCGCTACTGCCGGATACGGTCAAGCGGCCCCATCACAGCACCGTTCATGCGATCTTGCAGCGCCATGAGTGCCAGGTTCTTGGCGTGCCGATTAGTCAGAGCGTCGTGTTCAAGCGCTTTGAGCATGAGTTGCCCAATGACCTTTGGCAGATGGACTTCAAAGGACACTTTGCACTGACAGACACAGCTGCGGGTCGGTGTCATCCGCTGACAATTTTAGATGACCACTCGCGATTTAGCCTATGTATCGCTGCTTGCGGTAACGAACGCTACGCCACTGTGCGCACGGCATTGCAGTCGACATTTGAGCGTTACGGAATGCCTGCTCGCTTCACCGCCGACAACGGCCCGCCATGGGGCAGCACAGGTCTCATCGGACTGACAAAGCTTGAGGTATGGCTGGCACGGCTGGGTATTGCTGTGGGCCACAGCAGGCCAAACCATCCGCAGACTCAAGGTAAGGATGAGCGTTTCCATCGAACCTTGAAACTTGAGGTAATAGGGCGAAGAGGCTACGGCTCGCTTGCTCAGTGTCAGAGCGCGTTCGATGCTTGGCGCGAGATCTATAACGCTGTACGACCTCACCAATCGCTCAATCAGCAGCCACCGATTAGCAGGTACCGGTGTAGCGGCAGGTCCTTTCCATCGGTCCTG
Source organism: Pseudoduganella sp. SL102 (assembly GCF_027856995.1). Classification (NCBI taxonomy): domain Bacteria; kingdom Pseudomonadati; phylum Pseudomonadota; class Betaproteobacteria; order Burkholderiales; family Oxalobacteraceae; genus Pseudoduganella; species Pseudoduganella sp. SL102. Next base: position 6,126,990 of record NZ_CP115554.1, on the reverse strand, counting down.
CCACCTGTCGAATACCTCCCCGATGACCAGATCAGGAAGGTCGACAAGAACGGCTACCTCTCCTACGGCCATCACCGCTACTTCGTCGGCGAAGGCCTGCATGCTGAATCTGTGGCGATCCGTCCAACTTGCACCGACGGTCTACTGGAGGTCTTCTTCTGCAAACATAAAGTTCGGGAGATAGACCTCCAGAATCCGTCGTAACATAGGTCCATGATGTGTAACCCATGTCTCCCGACATGTGTTACCTATGTCCCCCGACCATACACCCGCCGGGTCTGACCCCAGCCCTTCGCCGTTGGGGTGCACGCATGCGTTTTCAATGCCCCAGAAAAATGGGTACGTCCCCATTTTCCAGGAAATATTGTTGAGCCCCAACTTGGCGCGTCACGCACCAAGGCGGTGCCGATCAGCTATCGAAAACGGTGCGAAGAATCTTTATTTGATATTCCGCACCAGTCACGGGCATTTCCTTGTTTGACGGCACAGTTCTTGCACTCCCTGCGTGCTTTTGCACTTACTGGGGAGTGGCGGTCGATGGAGTCGTTCAAGAGCGGTGGCGATGCCTTGTTTGTCCTGCTGGGAGGCATCATGGTGCTGGCGATGCATGCGGGATTCGCGTTCCTGGAACTGGGCACGGTGCGCAAGAAAAACCAGGTCAACGCGCTGGTCAAGATCCTGGTCGATTTCTGCGTGTCGGCGATCGCGTACTTCGCCGTCGGCTACGGCATCGCCTATGGCGTGCATTTCTTCGGGCCGACCGATACGCTGGTGGCCAACAACGGCTACGCGCTGGTCAAGTTCTTCTTCCTGCTGACGTTTGCCGCCGCCATTCCGGCGATCATCTCCGGCGGCATCGCCGAGCGCGCCAAGTTCTATCCGCAGATGGTGGCGACGGCGCTGCTGGTCGGCTTCATCTATCCCTTCTTCGAAGGCATTGCCTGGAACGGCAACCTGGGCATCCAGGCTACGCTGGAGCACACCTTCGGCGCACCGTTCCATGACTTTGCCGGCTCGGTCGTCGTGCATGCCGTGGGCGGCTGGGCCGCGCTGCCGGCCGTGCTGCTGCTCGGCGCGCGACGCGGGCGTTACGGCAAGGATGGCCGCATCTCGGCGCACCCGCCGTCCAACATCCCGTTCCTGGCGCTGGGCGCGTGGATCCTTGCGGTAGGCTGGTTCGGCTTCAACGTGATGAGCGCGCAGACGCTCGACAAGATCAACGGCCTGGTCGCGGTGAACTCGCTGATGGCACTGGTGGGTGGCACGCTGGCCGCGCTGGTGCTGGGCAAGAACGACCCGGGCTTCGTCCATAACGGCCCGCTGGCCGGGCTGGTGGCCGTGTGCGCCGGCTCCGACCTGATGCACCCGCTGGGCGCGCTGGCCACGGGCGCGGTGGCGGGGGCGATCTTTGTCGTGATGTTCACGCTGGCGCAAAACCGCTGGAAGATCGACGACGTGCTGGGCGTGTGGCCGCTGCATGGCCTGTGCGGCGCCTGGGGCGGCATCGCGGCGGGCATCTTCGGCAGCCATGCGCTCGGCGGGCTGGGTGGCGTATCGCTGATGTCGCAGGTCGCCGGCACCGTGCTGGGCATCTGCGTCGCCACCGTCGGCGGCGCGCTTGTGTACGGCGTGCTGAAAGTGACCGCCGGCCTGCGGCTCGATCCCGAACAGGAATTCGACGGCGCCGACCTGTCGATCCACAAGATCAGCGCCACGCCGGAGCGGGAAACCATCGCCGGGTGACGGCGTGACGTTGCACATCGGCCACGCTGTCGCGGTACGTTCTGAATGTACCGCACAGTAAATGGCTGATACGAAACTGCAACATTTTAGTTCTTGAAAATAAGAATCATTCGCATTAAGATGGTGGCCTTCGCCAGCCACCTGTTCCATTTCAGGCGCCAGCTTTCGACTGACTCCCTGATTGGAACACCATGGATGCACTTACCGCGCGCCGGCGCCTGCTGCCGGCGCTGTTGATGTCCGCGCTGGCGCCGCTGGCCCACGCGCAATCGGCTTCGCCAACTCCCTCCGCCCTGGGTGAAATCACGGTGACCGCCGATCGCGACGCCGTAGCCGCCAAGGCCGGCACCACCACCACCGTCACGGCGGACGACCTGACCCGCCAGGCTGCGCAGAACATGCAGAACATCGCCCGCTATGCGCCGCTGGTCAGCGTGCCGAATGCGGCAAGCGGCTCGGGCAGCGTGTGGGACAGCAGCGGCAATACGGGCTTCAATATCCGCGGCATCGACGGCAACCGCGTCAGCATGGACCTGGACGGCATCGCGCTGCCGGATGCGGCACCCAAGCCGGACGGCTCCACCCTGAACAGCTTCGGCATCGGCCGCGATTACTTCGACCCGGAGACATTCCGCGAAGTGAACATCGTCTCCGGCACCACCAGCAATATCGGCGCCGGTCCCGGCACGCCGGGGCTGGGCGGCTCCGTGCAGTTCACCACCAGGGCGCCGGAGGATTACCTGAACGCCGAACGGCCCGTCCACGCCGACTACAAGTTCGGCTACGACGGCTCGAACAACATGCGGATGCACGCGCTGACCGGCGCCGCGCAGGCCGGCAACCTGCAGATCCTCACGCTGTTCGTGCACCGCGACGGCAAGGAATACGAATCGGAAGGCAGCGCCGTCGCCAATCCGGACGACTCGACTTCCGATGCGCTGCTGGCCAAGCTGGCATGGTCGCCGCTGGCGGGGCACAAGCTGACCGCCACGGTCGATGCCTACCAGGCCAGCCACACGCGCGCCTACCTCAACAAGACCAGCGCGCTGTACCCGGCCGGCGTCGACCAGCAATCGGAGACGCGCCGCAGCCGCTTCTCGCTCGACCATGACTTCACCGGCAAGGCCGCGCTGTTCGACAAGCTCGAGTCGCGCATCTATGTGCAGAACGCCGAGGTCGACGACCACACCACCGGCCCTTACGTCTCCCAGGGCCAGCGCTATGACCGGTCCATCGAGACGGGCTACTTCAACAAGAGCCACGGCCTGGCCAGCCATGCCGTGAAGGCGCTCGGCGCGCACCAGCTGGCATATGGCTTCAGCGCGGAAACCGTCGACACGCGCCGTCCGTGGCGCGAGGACCGCACGGTGCTGGCCACCGGCGCACACCAGATCACCAGCAAGAACCGCATGGTCGATACCGACACGACGAAGCTGGCGGCCTTCGCCAGCGCCGATATCGTGCTGGCCGAGGGCCTGACGCTGGCGCCGGGCCTGCGCTACGACTGGCGCGAAATGAAGCCGAAGAATATCGACGAGTACGTGGTGGCTGTGCCGGCCGCGCAAAAGGAGCTGCGCGAACGGAAGGACGACTACTTCACGCCGAGCCTGAAGCTGAGCTGGAAATTCATCCCCAAGCTGATGGCCTACGCGACCTACACGCGCGGCACGCGCCTGCCGACCGCGGCCGAACTGACCGGCACCTACGACTCGTTCAGCTACACGGGTGCCGGCAACGGCTACGCGGTGCTCGGCAATGCCGGCCTGAAAAAGGAAACCAGCAATGCCTTTGAGCTGGGGCTGAGCGGCCACCCGGCGCGCGGCGTGACGTTCGATGCATCGGTGTTCCACACGAAGTACGAGAACTTCATCGAGTACGCGACCCAGCCGCCGGATCCGGTCAACTTCCCGACCATCACGCAGGGCCTGTACCGGCCCGAAAACGTGGGCGAAGCGAAAACCTGGGGCGCCGAAATCTCCACCAGCTTCGCGCTGGGCGAATGGTATCCCGCATTGAACGGCGCGAGCATCAACCTGGGCGCCGGCGTCCAGCACAGCAAGGCGCGCAACCACGACACCGGTGCCGAAGGCGAGCTGGCGTCCACGTTGCCGCGCAAGGTCAGCGCCACGCTCGCTTGGGACGACCCGGCCAAGCGCGGCGGCGCGGCGCTGTCGGTGTTCAACGTGCGCGGCAAGCAGGCCGGGCCCGACGTGATCTCCAGCGTCACCGGCGCGCGTTTCGACGTGCCCGGCGCCACGGTGGCGGACCTGACGGCGTACTGGAACATCGGCAAGCACGCGGCCATCACTGCCTGCATCTACAACCTGACCGACAAGAAATCCTCGGACCACCCATCGTCCCGCACCCTCGCCGCCCGCACCACCGCCGCGACTCTGTCTGATTTCGAGCGCCAGGCACGCCCGCGCCGCTATGCCGCCGTCACGCTCAAAGTGGTTTACTGAGGAGAGAAAGCATGAAAACCCACCGTCGTTATACCGGCCTGCTGGCGCTGTCCGGCGCCTTGATCCTTGGCATGGCCTCGAGCCACGCCAGCACCGCCACGCTCGCCGAGCGCTGGAGCACGCTGCGCGCCGAGCAGCCGAAACTGGGCATCCGCGACGCCGCGAAGCAGTTGAGCGTATCGGAGGCCGAACTGCTGGCCACCGGCATCGGCAAGACCGTCACGCGCCTGGCCGACACCCCCCACGCACCGCGCGAGATCATGCGCCGCGCGCTGGACCTGGGCAAGGTGATGGCGCTGACGCGCAACGAGAACGGCGTCATCGAAGTCACGGGCGAGGCAACGCGCATCGCCAAGCAAGGTGACGAAGGGGCCAAGGATGCGGAACGTGAAGCGCGCGAACTGAACATCGCCGGCGGCTACCTGGGCGGCCCGATCGACCTGCGCTTCCACTTCACGAAGTGGAAGCACGCGTTCGCCGTGGTCCAGCCGGGCAAGGACGGCGCGGTGTCGCGCAGCCTGCAGTTCTTCGACGAGAACGGCACCGCCGTGCACAAGGTGTACCTGAAGGATGACGGCAAGGTCGCCGTGTTCGACAAGCTGGTGGCCGACTTCCGCCACCCGCAGCAGGACGGCAAGCTGGCGATCGTGCCGGCCGTGGCGAAGGCGGCCGATAAGCCGGATGCTGCGGTGGACGTGAAGGAATTCCAGCAGGCGTGGAAGGACATGTCGGACGTGCACCAGTTCAACCGCATCGTGTCCGAATTCAAGCTGTCGCGCGAGCAGGCGCTGCGCCTGGCGCCGGCCGGCGTGGTCACGAAGGTGGCGCCGCAGGCGGCGCGCCAGCTGCTGGAACAGGCCGCGGCGAAGGGAGTGCCGATCATGGCGTTCGTCGGCAATGGCGCCGTCACGCAGATCTACAGCGGCAAGGTGAACAAGGTGCAGGAGTCGGCCGGCTACTTCAATGTGCTGGACCCGGACTTCAACCTGCACCTGCGCGACAAGGCGCTCAAGGCCGGCTATGTGCTGCAGCGCGCGGGCGTGACGTCGGTGGAGTTCTACGACGACAAGGGCGAACTGGTGGTCACGTTCTTCGGCGTGCGCGAGCGGGGCAAGCCGCAGCCGCAGCCGTGGCTGGATTTGGCGGCCGCGCTGCCGAAGGCCTGACGATCACCAGCGAATCCGGAAGCAAACCTGGGGTCAGACCCGCAACACCGCTAACGGCCAAAGGAAACGTTAGCGGCCTTGCGGGTCTGACCCCGGCGTCTGCCGCGGGGGCGGTCCCGGCCGGGGTTGCGGGTCTGACCCCGGGATCCGCCGCGGGGACTGCCCTGGCCGCCCGCTACCGTCAAGGAATCAGCTTCTCCCGCTTCAAGCGCTCGAACAGGTCGAAGAACGCCTCCGGCGTGCCCTGGTAGTCGAGGAAGCCGGCCTTGCGGCTCTTCGTCATGTCGGTGATGACTTCCATCGGCCGGCCCAGGTCTGCATCGGTATGCCACCACGAGGCAAGGCGCGTGACGTCCGGTTCGGCCAGCCCGTGCTGCCGGGCGATCTCGCTCCACAGCGCGGGCGCGTCCTGCATGCGCGATTCCAGTGGGCTGATCTCCACGGGGAGCGGCGCCGCCGCCACGCCGAAGTAGTCGGCCAGCTTCGGCCACAGCCACTGCCAGCGGAACACGTCGCCGTTGACCACGTTGAAATCCTCGTTCGCACCCGCCGGGCTGGTCGAGGCCCACTGCAGGTGCCGCGCCAGCAGGCGCGCATCCGTCATGTCCACCAGGCCTTCCCATTGCTGGCGGCTGCCGGGGAAGACGAACGGCTGGCCGGTGTGCCGGCACAGCGTGGCATACACCGCCAGCGTCTGGCCCATGTTCATCGCGTTGCCGACCGCGAAGCCGATGATCGTGTGCGGCCGGTGCACGCTCCAGGTGAAACCGTACTGCCGCGCCGCGTCGAACAGGCGGTCTTCCTGTTCATAGTAAAAGTTGGGCACGTCCTGCCGGCCCTGTTCTTCGCGGAACGGCGTGATCGGTACCGCACCCTTGCCGTAGGCATCGAACGGGCCGAGGTAATGCTTGAGGCCCGTCACCAGCGCGACGTGGCGCACGCTGCCGGCCGGGCCGACCGCGTCGAGCACGTTCTTCACCATGGCGCCGTTGACGCGGATGTTTTCCTCTTCGTTGGCCTGCCGCGACCAGGCGGTGATGAAGACGTGGCTGGGGTCGACGCCGGCCAGCGCCTGCGCCACGTCGGGCGAGGTCAGGTCGGCGCTGATCTGGCGCACGCCCGGCACGCCCGGCGTGCGGCCGCGCGATACGCCATGCACTGCCCAGCCTTCGGCCAGCAGCCGTTCGGCCAGCGCGCTGCCGACCACGCCGCTGCTGCCGATGATGAGTGCCTTGTTGGTCATGCTCTGCTCCTGTTGGACAAAGCAGGACTCTAGCCGTTATCGGCGGCGCCTGCAGGAGCGGTGCGCCGCAGTGCGCCACGGCATGGCGATCAGCCGGCGACCGCCTTCACGCCCAGCGCCGGATCGTCCGTGAAGAAGCCGTCCAGGCCCAGCTCCAGGTAGCGCCGCATCTCGGCAATGGAGCCCGCTTCGTTGCGCGCGTGCTCGCCGCCGCCGTCGCGGAAATCGGCCGCGATGAAGCGGTTCTCGGGGCGGAACGTCCACGTTTCCAGACGAAGGCCGGCGGCCCGGGCATCGCTTGCCAGCGAGGTCGGCGCGGCGAGCCGGCCGTCCTTCGCCAGCGGAATCAGGGCACGCGTCGGCGGCGAGAACACGTCGGCGTACCGGGCGATCTCGCGCAGGCCGGCCGGCGTCGCCATCTCCGCGTAGGTGAGCGAACCGCCGGTGGCGGCCACGTCGCTCGGCTTCACGGGACCGACGCCGACCAGCTGCATCAGGCGCAGGTTGGTGCGCTTGCCCAGTTTCTCGCGCAGCATGCGCAGGTTGGCCACTTCGAACGACTGGATCTCGACCGGCGCGCGGCGCGTGTATTCGTGCGCGGCCAGGGTGGCCATGAAGCGCTCTTCCAGCGGCAGCCCGGCGCGGGCGAAGTAGGTGGAATGCTTCAGTTCCGGCACCAGGCCGATCACGCGGCCGATCGTGGCCGACTGCGCGGCCACGAAGTCGATCACTTCCTCGAACGTCACCACCTGGAACATGCCGTCGTAGCTGGCACTTTCCGGGCGCGATGCGGGAATGCGCTCGATGGCGCGCAGCGTCTTCAGCTCGGCCAGCGTGAAATCGTCGACGAACCAGCCTTCGTGGGTGTCGCCATCGATCGTCTTGCGCACGCGGCGGCTGGCGAATTCCGGGCGTTTCGCCACGTCGGTCGTCTCGGCGAGGAACGCTTCGTGGCGCGCCACCAGCACGCCATCCCTGGTCGACACCAGGTCCGGCTCGACGAAATCGGCGCCGTCCGCGATGGCCTTGGCATAGGCGGCCAGCGTGTGCTCGGGCCGCAGCGCCGAGGCGCCGCGGTGCGCGAACACCAGCGGGCGTGCCGGCCCCGCTGGCGCGGCGGCCGGCAGCAGCGTACCGGCCAGGCCCGCCGCGGTGGCTGCCGCGGTTTTCGTGGCTGCCGCGATGAAGCCGCGGCGGGAGAGATATCGTCCGGTCATCTGAAATCCGCCATCAAGGTGAGGAACCCCTGCCGCGGGGCGATCGGGAAGGTATTGTACGTCTTGTCGGCCGCGCCCACGACGACGTTCAGGTCGCCGCGGCGATCGGCCAGGTTCGTCACGTTGAGGCGATAGCGCGCGTTCTTCACCCAGGTGCCGTCCAGGAAGGGCAGCTTGCCCGAGACGCCAAGGCCCATCAGGAAGTAGCTGCTCACGGACAGGTCGTTGGTGTACGTCGCATAACGCTTGCCCACGTAGTCCCCCGTCAGCTGGACCTCGACGCCCCCCAGGTTCAGCGAGGCGACGAACTTGTTCATCCATTGCGGACTGCCGGGGATGTTCTTGCCGGCCGTCGGCACGGTGGCCGCGCCATTCAGGTAGTTGTCCTCGTACTTCGAGCGGTTGTACGAGACCGCGTCGTAGAACGAGAAGGTGCGGCCGAAGTGGAACGTGCCGGAGAGGTCGATGCCGTCGATCTTCACGTTGCCCACGTTGGCCAGCACGGGGTTGCCGCCGATGATCGAGGAAATCACCGGGGTCGGGCTGATCGTCAGCAGGCGGTCCTTGAAGTTCACGTGGTAGACGCTGACCTGGCCATCGAAGCCGGTCAGCGGGCCGGCGCTGAACGAACGGCTGCTGCGCAGGCCACCTTCGAACGTGACCGAGGTTTCCGGCTTCGCGGTGGACTTGAACAGGTCGAACGCCGACTGGCTGGCCAGGCTCCACGGCGATGCGCCACCGCCGCCATAGGTGACGAACTGGCGCATGTTCTTCTGCACGTTGACGAAGGCCTGGTCGCTCGCCGTGATGTCCCAGCGCGCGCCCAGCTGTGGCAGGAACCACTTCTTCGTGTCGATATCGCCTTCCGGCAGTGCCCTGGAACCGCCGGCGATGGCGCCCACCTTCGGCTGCACCGGCATCATGCCGCGGGCGAACTGCAGGCTGGACTTGAAGCCGCCCTGCAGCACCAGGCCGGGGCGCACGCGCCATTCGTCCTGCAGGTGCAGCTGGACCACCTTGTTGTCGATCTCGCTGCCGTACTGCGTGATCAGCGGATTCTCCGGGCGGTCGTAGGGCGAGCTGGGGTTGTCGACGTCCAGCGCGTACCAGCGGCGATACGCTTGCGAGTCATTTTTCTCGAACCACAGGCCGCCCTGCAGCGTGTGGTCGCCGATCTCGGTGCGCAGGGTCGACAGCCAGCCGGTGCGGTTGATCCGGTATTCCGTGGTGCGCGTGGCATAGCCGGAATTGCCGAACACCTGCTTCAGGTTCTGGTTCGGGTAGTAGACGGCGAACAGCGCGGGCAGGCCGGCCACGCCGATCGGGCCGGCGACCACGCCCACGCCGTCGTCGTAGTGGTAGTAGACCTGGTTCGACCAGGTAGTGCTGTCGTTGATGTTCCAGTCGTATTTCACATAGCCGAGGTAATCCTCGCGCTGTGCGTCGCTGTAGTAGTTGCGATAGTTGTTGCCTTCGGCGGGCGGCGTGGCACCGGCCGGCGACAGGTAGTCCAGCGCGGCCTGGAAGTCCGGGTACAGGAACGGGCGCGTGTACGGCTGGTATTTCTCGGTGGCCGAGTGGACCGTGCTGTCCTCGTTCGGCTCGATCTTGTCGCTGTAGTTGAAGAAAACGGTGAGGCGGCCGGTGGCGTTGTCGTTGACGAACTTGGCGTTGAGCTGGTCGCCGCCCTGGCGGCCGTGGAAATCCCAGGCGCGTGCTTCGTGGTGCATGGCGGAGACGTACACGCTGGCGTCGCCGATCTTGCCCGAGTCATAGCGGAGGAAGGTGCGCGACGTCTTGTGGCTGCCCAGGGTCTGCTGTACGGCGACGTTGCGCTCGGCCAGCGGGTCCGACGAGAACGTTTCGATGGTGCCGCCCAGATTGCTGGTGGACGCGGTGGCCAGGTCGCCGGCACCGGAGGACAGCACCACGCCGCGCACGTTTTCCGAGATCACGGCGCGCTGTGGCGACAGGCCGTTGTAGTTGCCGTATTGCTGGTCGCCCAGCGGCACGCCATCCATCGTGTAGCCCAGCTGCTGGCCCGAGAAGCCGTGCACGAACAGCGACAGGTTCTGCTCATTGTTGCCCCATGGGTCGGCGGTCTGGAAGCTGACGCCGGGCAGCGTCTGCAGCGCCTTCAGCGGATTGGTGCCGGGCAGGATTTTCTGGATCTCATCGCCCTTCAGCGCCACCGAGGAGCGGGTGCGGCGCGTGGCCACTTCCACCGTCGCCATCGGACCGGCCGCCGCTGCCGCCGCTTCGCTGCCCGCATCCACGGCGCCGCTTTCCATCGCCGCCACCGCCGTCGCCACCTGCTGTGCCATCGCCAGCGGCGCCAGCGCCAGGCTCGCCACCATGGCGGCCTTGATCTGTTTCTTCATCGTTAGCTCGTCGTTAAGTTGGTTGAAAATGCAACGACGCGGAGCGTAGCGAGACGATGTGACGGCGTGATGACTGCCCGAAACAATGTTTCCAAACGACTGTTGTAAAAATCCTGGGGACTGTCCCCTCCAGGGGGACTGTCCCCAGTGTGTTCGATGTTGTTTTGCGACCAGCTCAGCCGTTGAGGCAATAAAAAACCCGCCGGGGAGGGCGGGCTTGGGCAGGGTGTGGAGGCTGGTCAGTGCTTGGCTTCGGTAGGATGGATCAGCGCTTCGGCGGGGGCGTCGGTGGCGAACAGCTGGGCGCAGTCGACGGCGTCGTATTCATAGTGCTTGCCGCAGAAGTCGCAGTTGATGCCCAGCTTGCCCTGCTCGGCCAGCGCGTCTTCCACTTCGGCCTGGCCCAGCATCTTGAGCATGTTGCCCACCTTGTCGCGCGTGCAGCTGCAGTGGAACGACGGGTGCACCGGGTCGAACACGCGGATGGTTTCTTCCCAGAACAGGCGCTTTTGCAGCACGTCGATTTCGGTGGACAGCAGTTCTTCTTCTTTCAGCGTGCGCCCCAGCATGACGGCGCGGTTCCAGGTTTCCAGCGCCTCTTCCGGCGTGACGGGATTCGCTTCGGCCTTGCCGCCATGCAGCGGCAGCTTTTGCAGCAGCAGGCCGCGCGCCACGTTGTCGTCGGCGGCCAGCCACAGCTGCGTGTCCAGCTGCTCGGAACGCAGCATGTAGTGTTCGATCACGGTGGCGACGTCCTCGCCGTCGAGCGGCACGACGCCCTGGTACGGCTGCTGGCCCGGCACTTTCTCGGCCGGGTCGAGCGTGATCACGAAGCGGCCGCGGCCCGTCTGGTTCAGCAAATCCGTCAGGTTGGCGTCGTCGGCGATGGCCGCGTCCTCGTTCAGCTTCGCGGTGGCGCGCATGCGCAGCTGGGAATCGCATTCGACCACCAGCAGGCGTACCGGGCCGTCGCCATGGATCTGCATCACGATGGAGCCGTTGAATTTCAGGTTGGCCGACAGCAGGGCCGCGGCGGACACCATCTGCCCCAGCAGCCGCTTGACGGCCACCGGATACTGGTGGCGCGCCTGGATCTCGCGCCACGTGGCCGAGATGTCGACCAGCTCGCCCCGCACGGCGGCGTTCTCGAAAATGAATTTTTGCAGGGTATCCTGGGTCATGCGTTATCCAATCTTTTTCAAATTTGTCTTGAACAGCTGCGCGCGTTCCACGTAGCTGTCGGCGCTGCCTCGCAGCCGCGCCACGTCGTCCGCCGCCAGCTCGCGCACGGCCTTGGCCGGGGAACCGATGATCAGCACGTTGTCGGGGAATTCCTTGCCCTCGGTGACCAGGGCACCCGCGCCGACCAGGCAACCCTTGCCGATCTTCGCGCCGTTCAGGATCACGGCCTGGATGCCGACCAGTGCGCCGTCGCCGATGGTGCAGCCATGCAGCATGGCCTGGTGGCCGATCGTGACGTTGCGGCCGATCGTCAGCGGATAGCCCATGTCGGTATGCATCACCGTACCTTCCTGCACATTGCTGTTCGCGCCGATGGTGATGCGCTCGTTGTCGCCGCGCAGCGTGGCACCGAACCACACCGAGCTGTTCGCCTCCAGCGTGACCTTGCCGATCACCGTGGCGGTGTCGGCCACGAAGGCGGTGGCGTCGATGTCGGGCGCATCCGTGCCCAACTGGTAGATCGTCATGGCTTGGCCTTGTCCGGGGAAAATATTGGCGACATTTTACGCTCTTGCGCCCCGGAAGCCGTGCCGTTAACGTTTGCAAGGCGAATAAGCACGATCGTGCTAAACTCGCTTCGACAAGGACTTTCTTCAACGAAAGTCCGCATATTGCGACGACACCGACCATTTCAAGACCAGCCCGATGACACCTTCCCGTTCCGATTTCCTCACCGTGCGCGGCCTGCGCACCCATGTCCGCCACTGGGGCCGCGACGGCGCGCCGAAGATCTTCATGCTGCACGGCTGGATGGACGTGGGCGCTTCGTTCCAGTTCGTGGTCGACCACCTGGGTGGCGACTGGCATGTCATCGCACCCGACTGGCGCGGTTTCGGCCTCACCGAGCGGTCCGGTACCGACACCTACTGGTTCCCCGACTACCTCGCCGACCTGGATGCGATCCTGCGCCACTACCAGCCCGAAGGGCAGGTCGACCTGGTCGGCCACAGCATGGGCGGCAATATCGCCGGCATCTATGCGGGGGTGCGGCCGGAACGGATCCGCCGCTTCGTCAACCTGGAAGGCTTCGGCCTGACGGGCGCGAAGCCGGAAGACGCGCCGAAGCGCTATGCGAAGTGGCTGGACGAACTGCTCGATCCACCGGCGATGAAGGGTTACCCGACCGAGGAAGCCGTCGCGGCACGCCTGCAAAAGACCAACCCGCGCCTGAGCGACGAGCGGGCGGCCTTCCTGGCGCGGCACTGGTCCGCCCGCAATGCGGCCGGCGAATGGGAAATCCTCGGCGACCCGGTGCACAAGCAGGCCAGCCCGCTGCCGTATCACGCCGAGGACATCATGGCGTGCTGGCGCCGCATCACCGCCCCGGTGCTGTGGGTGGAAGCGGCGGATACCAATATGTGGCTGTGGCTGGGCGGACCGGAAGAGGGCCGGCGCGAGGTCGACCGCAGGATGGCGCATATCGCCGACATCACGCCGAAGATGGTGCCCGATGCCGGCCACATGCTGCACCATGATCAGCCGGCGCTGCTGGCGGAGATGATCCGGGACTTCCTGGCCTGAGTTCCCGCCGCGTGTGGACGTCGTTGCCCGCATAGTCTCGTTCCGCGCACGGACTCATTCCACGCACGGACTCATTCCGCGCATAATTGGCCGCTTGCGGCGCCGCGCGGCGGGCGGCGGTACAATGACCGCTCGTTACCGTTTCCCTCCGCCCATGCTGAAAGTCGACCTGCACTGCCATTCCAATGTTTCCGACGGCGTCCTCGCGCCTGCCGCCGTGGCGAAGTACGCGCGCCAGGCCGGCGTGGACGTGTGGGCATTGACCGACCACGATGAAGTGGGCGGCATCGCCGCCGCGCGCGCCGCGGCGCTCGAGCTGGGCATGCGTTTCGTGGCCGGCGTGGAAATCTCGATCACGTGGAGCGGCGAAACGGTGCACATCGTCGGCCTGAATATCGACGAGAACGATCCCGCGCTGCTGCGCGGGCTGGCCGCCACCCGCGAGGGCCGCGATGCGCGCGGCCGCGAGATCGGCGAACAGCTGGCCAAGGCCGGCATCCACGGCGCCTACGAAGGCGCGCTGGAATTCGTCGACAACCCGGCGCTGATGTCGCGCACGCACTTCGCCCGCTTCCTGGTGCAGCAGGGCTATTGCGCCAACACGCCGGAAGTGTTCCGCAAGTACCTGTCCGAAGGCAAGCCCGGCTACGTGCCGCACCGCTGGGCCAGCCTGGAACAGGCCGTCGGCTGGATCCAGGGCGCCGGCGGGGTGGCCGTCATCGCCCACCCGGGCCGCTACCGCTTCACGCAGTTGCAGCAGGGCGTACTGTTCGATGAGTTCAAGGAGCTGGGCGGCACCGCGATCGAAGTGGTGACCGGCAGCCATACGCCGGACCAGTACCCGGTGTATGCGCAGCTGGCCAACGCCTATGGCTTCCTGGCTTCGCGCGGCACCGATTTCCATGCGCCGGGCGAGGCGCGGGTGGATTTCGCCGCGCTGCCGCCGCTGCCGGCCAGCGTCACGCCGGTCTGGCACGACTGGACCTGACGGCCCGCCGGGCGGGGAAAGCCCGGCCAGTTCATCTCCGTGGCTGGCGCCAGGCCGGAAATACCCTTGTAATTTTGTGGTTATAGCCTTATATGGCCCCTCGGATCACATCCGGAGACTTCTACATGAAACGCATCGTCCTGTTTATCGCCACCAACCTCGCCGTGATGTTGGTGTTGTCCATCGTACTGTCGCTGCTCGGCATCGGCCGGCCCGGCGCGGGCGGGCAACTGGAGATGGGCGGGCTGCTGGCGTTCTCGCTGGTGGTCGGTTTTACCGGCTCGATCATCTCCCTGCTGATTTCCAAGCCGATGGCGAAGTGGACCACCGGCGCCCGCGTGATCGACGCGCCGCAGAATTCCACCGAGCAGTGGCTGCTGTCCACCGTGCAGGGCCTGGCCCAGCGCGCCGGCATCGGCATGCCGGAAGTGGCCGTGTATGACGGCGAACCGAATGCCTTCGCCACCGGCGCCTTCAAGAATTCCGCGCTGGTGGCCGTGTCCACCGGCCTGCTGCAATCGATGAATCGCGAAGAAGTGGAAGCGGTGCTGGGCCACGAGGTGGCGCACATCGCCAATGGCGACATGGTCACGCTGACCCTGATCCAGGGCGTGGTGAATACCTTCGTGGTGTTCTTCGCCCGTATCGTCGGCTTCTTCGTCGACAAGATACTGCTGCGCAACGAGGGCGGCCGCGGCATCGGCTACATGGCCACCGTGTTTGTCTGCGAAATCGTGTTCGGCCTGCTGGCATCGATCATCGTGGCCTGGTTCTCGCGCAAGCGCGAGTTCCGCGCCGATGCCGGCTCGGCCCGCCTGCTGGGCAGCACCGCGCCGATGCAGAACGCGCTGGCCCGCCTGGGCGGCATGGAGCCGGGCGGCCTGCCGCAGAACATGGCCGCTTCCGGCATCTCGGGCGGCGGCGGCTGGTCGGCGCTGTTCTCCACCCACCCGCCGTTCGAGGAACGCATCGCGGCATTGCAGGCACTGAGGTAAGGTGCCCGGTCAACCGGAAAAATCGAGGCATGAGCCAATTCTTTGAAATCCATCCCGTCAATCCGCAAGGCCGCCTGATCAAGCAGGCGGCCCAGATCATCCACGGCGGCGGCGTCGTCGCCGTGCCCACCGACTCGTGCTATGCGCTGGTGTGCCACCTGGACGACAAGGCGGCCGTCGAGCGCCTGCGCCGCATCCGCGGCATCGATGAAAAGCACCACCTGGCGCTGCTGTGCCGCGACCTGTCCGAGATCGGCGTGTATGCCCGCGTCGACAACAAGCAGTTCCGGCTGCTGAAGGCGGCTACCCCGGGGCCGTTCACGTTCATCCTGGAAGCCACGCGGGAAGTGCCGCGCCGGCTGTCGCACCCGTCGCGCAAGACCATCGGCCTGCGTGTGCCGGAAACGCCGATCGTCGAGGCGCTGATGGCCGAGCTGGGCCAGCCGCTGATCTCGTCCACGCTGATCTTGCCGGACGAGACCGAACCGCTGAACGATCCCGAAGAGATCAATGCCCGCATCGGCAAGCAGCTGGACCTGGTCATCGACGGCGGGGCTTGCAGCATGGAGATGACGACCGTCGTCGACCTGACGGGTGCCGAGCCGGAGCTGGTTCGCCTGGGCCGCGGCGATCCGGCCATGGTGGGCCTGTGAAAGGGGGGCTGTGAAAAACGGGCCTGTGAAAGCCGGCCAATGAGAGCTGCGCCGGCCATCCTCCGCTGGCGTCTTTTCCCTTCTTTACCTTCCTCCCTCTTTCGACCCGCCAGGGCTGTCATTGCAGTCTGGTAAAATTTTGCCCATGAATGAATTCAGCCAAGCCATCCAGACCATCGCGGTGTATGCGATCCCCGTGCTGTTCGCGATTTCGCTGCACGAGGCGGCCCATGGCTACGTGGCCCGGTATTTCGGCGACCCGACCGCGCACGAGCAGGGGCGCCTGTCGGTCAACCCCACCCGGCACATCGATCCCTTCGGCACCATCATCCTGCCGCTGATCCTGTACCTGACGATCCACATGCCGTTCGGCTATGCCAAGCCGGTACCGGTCGATTACAGCCGGCTGCGCAATCCCAAGAAGCAGATGGGTTTCGTGGCCGCGGCCGGCCCGATGGCCAATTTCGCGATGGGCCTGGCCTGGATGATCTGGCTGGAGCTGATGACCGGCATGGGCGTGTCCGAACCGTTCCTGGTCAAGATGGCCGTTGCCGGCGTAAATGTGAACGCGATCATGTGCGTGTTCAACCTGCTGCCGGTGCCGCCGCTCGACGGCGGCCGTATCATGACGGCGCTGCTGCCGAACGAACTGGCGCGGCGCTATGCCCGGATCGAGTTGTATACCCCGTGGATCTTCATCGGCTTGCTGGTGGCGATGTATTTCAACCTGCTGACGCCGCTGCTGACGAGCATGGTGGGCATCTTCATCGGTGTGCTGGGCTTGCTGGTGCTGCCGCTGCAGCTGCTGCTCGGCTTATGAAGCATGGACCGGCCGGTGCGCGGCTGCGCGCGGCCATGGGATCGAGTAATACCTGACTGTGAGTGAAGGAACAGATGAGCGACGTGGTTTCTCCCTGGGTGCAACGCTTTGCACCATTGATTCCCGGTGGCGAGGTACTCGACCTCGCGTGCGGCAACGGCCGCCATTCGCGCCACCTTGTCACGCTGGGACATGCGGTGATCGCCGTCGACCGGCGGCCGGACGCGCTGGCCGCCACGGCCGGGCCCGGCATCGTGACCAGCGACATCGACCTGGAGGTGGACGAAGCGCCGTGGCCATTCGGGCCGAACCGGTTTGCCGGCATCGTGGTCACCAATTACCTGCACCGGCCGCTGCTGGCCGACATGATCGGCAGCCTGGCGCCGAATGGCGTGCTGATCTATGAAACCTTCGCCGACGGCAATGCGGCGTTCGGCAAGCCCAGCAATCCCGACTTCCTGCTGAAGCCGGGCGAATTGCTGGAACTTGCGCGCCAGCAGGGCTTGCGTGTCATCGCTTTCGAGGATGGCATCGTTAATGAGGATGGCCAGCAGGGCAGCGTCCGGGCCATGGTCCAGCGGGTGTGCGCCGTCAAGGCCGAGTTCCCGCGGGAAGCCGCGCTGCTCGGCCGTATCGGGAGTTGATACCGCCGCGAAATACCCCACGGGCGCAGGCGATCGTCTACAATCGACGTTTTCAATCTATTTGCAATTGGTTCAATATATGATTAAGGGCAGCATTGTTGCAATCGTGACGCCGATGCACGCGGATGGCAGTCTGGACTATGACAGCCTGAACCGCCTGATCGATTGGCATATTGCCGAAGGTACGGATGGCATCGTCATCGTCGGCACCACGGGTGAGTCCGCTACCGTGACGGTGGCCGAGCACTGTGCACTGATCAAGGCCTGCGTGGACCGGGTTGCCGGCCGTATTCCCGTGATCGCCGGCAGCGGTGGCAACTCGACCGCCGAAGCCATCGTGCTGACCCGTTATGCCAAGGAAGCCGGTGCCGATGCGACCTTGCAAGTAGTGCCCTACTATAACCGGCCGACCCAGGAAGGCATGTACCAGCACTTCAAGGCGATCGCCGAAGCGGTGGACCTGCCGGTCATCCTGTACAACGTGCCTGGCCGCACCGTGGCGGACATGGCGAACGACACCGTGGTGCGCCTGGCGGCCATCGAGAACATCATCGGCATCAAGGATGCCACCGGCAATATCGGCCGGGGCCTGGACCTGCTGCGCCTGCTGCGCGCGGTGCCGAAGGAGTTCGCCGTGTATTCCGGCGACGATCCGACCGCGATGGCGCTGATGCTGGCTGGCGGCAAGGGCAATATTTCCGTGACCGCCAATGTGGCGCCGCGCGCCATGGCCGAGATGTGCGCCGCAGCCATGACGGGTGAAATCGCCCGCGCCATCGAGATCAACGACAAGGTTTTCCCCCTGCACCAGAAACTGTTCGTCGAGCCGAACCCGGTGCCCGCCAAGTGGGCATTGGCGGAAATGGGCAAGATGCCAGCCGGCATCCGCCTGCCGCTGGTTCCGCTCGCCTCCGAATTCCACCAGACGGTACGTACCGCCCTGGTCGAAGCCGGCGTGCTGGCGTAATGCCGGAGTGTGGCGGCGCCGGTTCCGGCGCCGCCGCGACGATCACCCAGCTGGTTCCTTCAGCTTTTATCTCTGTCACCACATGATCAAGAAAGCTTCCCTTACTCCGCAAAGCGGCCTCGCGCTTGGCGTCCTGATGCTGAGCCTGACTGGCTGCGGCATGGTTGAATCCGTGGTCGGCAAGACCACGGTGGACTACAAGTCGGCCAAGAAAGCCAGCACGCTGGACGTACCGCCGGACCTCACCCAGTTGCAGAAGGATAATCGCTACGCGCTGCCGGACAGCGGCAGCGGTGTCGCCACCGCTTCCGGCTATGCGGCGCAGCGCGCCAGCATGGCAGGCGGCGGCGGTGGAACGCTGGCCGCGCCGGCAGCCGCCGCCGGCGGCAATGAAGTGGCCAGCGCCGGAAACGACAAGGTGCGCGTGGAGCGGGCCGGCAACCAGCGCTGGCTGGTCGTCAAAGCTTCTCCTGACGTGCTGTGGCCGCAGCTGAAGTCGTTCTGGGAAGACGCCGGCTTCACGATGTCGCTCGACGACGCGACCGCCGGCGTGATGGAAACCGAGTGGAACGAGAACCGCGCGAAGATCCCGCAGGACATCATCCGCCGCACCATCGGCAAGGTGTTCGATTCGGCCTATTCGACCGGCGAACGCGACAAGTACCGCACCCGTGTCGAGCGCAACGCCGATGGCACCACCGAGATCTACATCAGCCACCGCGGCGCGGCGGAAATCGCCCAGGGGCCGGAAAAGGAAATCGTGACGTGGACGCCGCGGCCTTCCGACCCTAACCTGGAAGCGGTATTCCTGGCGCGCCTGCTGACCAAGCTGGGCGGCACCGAAGCCACGGCGGCCCGCACCGCCGTCGACAACGCGATCGTGCAACCGCTGCATGCCTTCCTGAAAGGCGAGGGCGCCAACCGCCACGTGGAAACGGACGAAGGCTTCGACCGCTCGTGGCGCCGCGTCGGCCTGGCGCTGGACCGCGCCGGCTTCACCGTGGAAGACCGCGACCGCGTGCAGGGCATCTACTACGTGCGCTACGTGGCCGACCAGGTAGAGAAGCCCGGCTTCCTGAAGCGCCTGTTCACGTGGGGTTCGTCGGACGCCGACAAGGAAGCGCAACGCTACCGCATCATCGTCAAGGCGGCGCCGACCGGCAACACCAGCCAGGTCAGCGTGCAGAACAACAAGGGCGAGGCGGATACGTCGCCGACCGCGGAAAAGATCCTGACGCTGCTGCAGGACGAACTGAAATAACCGGCGTTCACGCCACCGAGAACCGGCCCGCGAGGCCGGTTTTTTTCATTCGGCGCCAGCCGCCAGCCACGCCTGGAAGTGCTCGACGAAGGCCCTCACTCTGCGCGAGACATGCCGCCCGGGCGGGAATACGGCGAACGTGCCGCCGGGGGGCAGGGTCCACCCGGGCAGCAGCCGCACCAGGGCGCCGCTGGCGAGATCGCGCCGCACGCTGTACTCGTCCAGGATTGATACACCGGCCCCATCCAGGACCAGCGCGCGCAGGGCGCCGGCGGAATCGGTGCGGATGCGCGCCCGCATCTGCACCGTCTCGCTCGCCCCGCCAGGGCCGGCGAAGGTCCATTTCAGCGGCGCGGGCAGCCGCGTCAGGGCGATCCAGTCCAGCGTGGCCAGCTCCTGCGGCGTGCGCGGTGCGCCCGCCCGCGCCAGGTAGGAGGGCGCCGCGACCGCGTATTGGCCGAACTCGGCCAGCTTGACGGCCCGCAGCGTCGAGTCGCGCAGCCAGCCCATGCGGATCGCGATGTCGATCCCTTCCCCCACCAGGTCGGCGATCCGGTCGCCCGTCTGCAACTCGATCGCCAGCGCCGGATGCAGGGCGGCGAAGCGCGCCAGCGCCGGGGCGACGAAATGGGCGCCGAAGTCGGTCGGCGCCGTCACGCGCAGGCTGCCCGTCAGCGTGGCGGCGGTGGCGTGGACTTCGTCGACTGCGGAGCGCAATTGCCGCAGCAGCGGGGCGCACTCTTCATGCAGGGCCTGGCCGGCGACGGTGGGCAGCACGCGGCGGGTGGTGCGTGTCAGCAGCGCGGTGCCGAGCCGCGCTTCCAGCCGGGCCACTTCCAGGCTCACCTTGGCCGGCGCAACGCCGAGCCGCAGCGCGGCCTTGGAAAAGCCGCCCGTTTCCACCACGGCGGCAAACACGACCAGGTCATTGAGGTCCACATGTCCAGGGATGGCCATTGCATTATTTAGAATTCCTGATGAATGAATTATGACCTTAGGGATTTATCAGGGCAATGCCGAAGCGCATGATGGCGCTGTACCCATCCACTGAAAGGAATCATATGAACATCGCACTGATCGGCGCTACCGGCTATGTCGGCTCGGCATTGCTGGCCGAAGCCGCCAGCCGTGGCCACGACGTGAAAGCCATCGTCTCGCGGCCCGCCAACGTACCGGAGCGCCCGGGCGTGCATGCCGTGCGCGTGGATGTGCACGACCGCGACACACTGGCGGCGCAACTGGCTGGCCTCGATGCCGTGGTCAGCGCCTTCAGCGGCCATGCCCAGCAGGATGTGCAGGGTTATTACGTGCGGGGTATCGAGGCGATCATCGCGGCAACCAGGGCGGCGCGCGTACCGCGCTTGCTGGTGGTCGGCGGCGCTGGCAGCCTGGAAGTGGCGCCCGGCGTGCAGCTGGTCGATACCCCGGCATTCCCTGTGCAGTGGAAGGCTACCGCGGAAGGGGCGCGCGAGGCGCTGCGGCTGCTGCGCGCGGAAGAGGCGCTGGACTGGACGATGCTGAGCCCGGCGGCACACCTCGAGCCGGGCAGCCGTACAGGTGTCTTCCGCCTGGGATCGGACCAGTTGTTGACGGATGCTTCCGGAAACAGCCATATCTCGCTGGAAGACTACGCAGTGGCGATGATCGACGAGCTGGAGCAGCCGGCCCACTCGCGGCGGCGTTTCTCGGTGGCGTATTGACGCGGCTGGCGAAGCGGAGACGTTGGAAACGGGCGGCTGCGAAGCCGGCCGCCTGGAACGTCGTTTGACTGGGGCCGGACGCGGCTCCGGAACACCTGGCCACGAGAGGATGGTTTCAAACGACGTGGCCAGGAAAAACGTGATCAGGAAAAACGTGGCCAGGGAAAACGTGGCCAGGAAAAACGTGCCCAGTGAAAACGTGCCCCATAAAACAAAACCGCCCACAAGGGGCGGTTGAGCAGGTTGCCGTCCGGAGACGGCAGCCGTGAAGCGATTACTTGGCAGCAGCAGCGGCCGAAGCGGCTTCCGAAGCGGCCGAAGCGGCAGCCGAAGCGGCAGCAGCAGCGTCCGAAGCGGCAGCAGCAGCGTCAGCAGCCGGAGCAGCAGCTGCGTCAGCAGCAGGAGCAGCGGTTGCGTCAGCAGCAGGAGCGGCAGGAGCGGTTGCGTCAGCAGCTGGTGCGGTGACTTCAGCAGCAGGAGCAGCAGGCGCTTCTTCTTTCTTCGAGCAAGCAGCCAGGGCAACAGCCAGCAGGGAGGCGATCAGCAGGGACTTTTTCATTTGTTTTCCTTTATTAATACACTAATTGATGACAGTTGCGATGAATAATTACCGGTAATTATCGCTCACTAGGGCGTTTCGTGGTCATTCGGACCATATGGTGCCCCAGACAACGGAAACTTCCTAACAGAATATTATAGCGAATTTAAATGAGTCGCAATAGCAACACCAGACAGTTTCGCAAGTTTTTCGTACGTACAATATTGCTACTGAGTCTAGTTTTTGCCGCCTGACCCATACTTACCGGAGGCGAGCAACCAAACAGCCTGCGCAAGAGCGTCGGCAGAGTTGAACCGCAACCCGGTCGGCACCGCGAAGCGCGTTACGTGAACGAGGTCATGAATCCGTTATGAACCCGTTACAAACCCGTCACGCCAGCTTGCAGGCCGGGCCGGGTTTCGGCCCAGATAGACTGATAACGCTCGAGATACGATTGGGTTGACGACGGCGACTGAAAAATTGCTTCGCCACGGAAGTGGGCGCTGTGAAAGCGCCGCACGAGGTGATGCTCGTCACCGATGCAGAAGGAATCGGTGAGGTGCCGGATCGAGGCGTTGGTGAGCCGGCATTCCACCAGGTGGCCGTAGTCGTGCAGGATGCGCAGGAAACGCGGTGCATCCCGCTCCAGCCGTGCATTATCGTGGGCAACCAGTCGCAGGCGGCCGCCATGGCGCAGGAAGGTGCGCAGCAGCGCGTCGTTGCCGGTGCTGCCCAGTTCCCACCAGCCGAAATCCGGATCGAACATCGCCAGGGCGACACGGGAGCGGGACAGGCAGGCTTCCAGCTGGGCCTGGAACCCGGCGCGGGTATCGAACACTTCCCTGGGGATCTGCCTGTCCATCGCCCGCTCCTATTTATCCAGGTCGAGCCAGCCGTCGGTATACCAGGCGTACAGCGCTTCCATCACGTCTTCCGACGCGGCCGCCACCTGGGCACCCTCGAGCACGCGGTTGTTGGCCAGTGCTTCCAGCGCCGCCTTGTCGGCCCGGCCGATCGCGAACGACTCGCCATTGATGAACACATGCTTGCCGCGATACAGCATCTGTGTCTTGCGCGACAGCTTGACACCTTTCTTCGCCGCCGATTGCGCGAAGCGGCCGGCCGGCAGCGGCTTTTCAGGGCCCGTGAAGAACACGTTGTGCTTGGGTTCGGACAGGTATTCGCCGAGGAAGATGGCGAAGTCGTCTTCGGTGAACTGCATCTTGTTCAGCTCGTCCGCCAGCCGGCCCAGCATGTCCTTCGGGATTTCCGCCGGCTTGGCGGACGGTTCCAGCTCGGGGTCCGCATAGCGGCCGGGCAGGTCGATGGAGTCGGCCATGAACTGCAGGAATGCTTCGCCGAGTTCCTGGTAGGACGGCGAGCGGAAGCCGATCGAATAGGTCTGGCAATCGCCGATCGCCACGCCGTCGTGGGCATAGTGCGGCGGCAGGTACAGCATGTCGCCCGGCTCGAGCACGAATTCCTCGGTGGGCTTGAACTTGCTGAGGATCTTCAGCGGCAAGCCTTCCACCAGCGACAGGTCCTTTTGCGGGCCGATCTTCCAGCGCCGCTGGCCTTCGGCCTGCAGCAGGAACACGTCGTAGGAATCGAAGTGGGGACCGACACCGCCGCCATCGGTGGCGAAGCTGACCATCAGGTCGTCCAGCCGGGCGTCGGGGACGAAGCGGAACTGGCGCAGCAGCGCGTCGGCGGCATCGTCCTGCAGGTTGACGCCCTGCACCAGCAGGGTCCACTCGCGCTGCGTGCGCGGCGGCAGGTCATGCAGCGGGCCGTGCCGCATGTTCCATTCGCCATCGGTCAGGCTGACCAGCCGGGATTCGACGTAATCCCTGGTGGCCAGTTCGGCCAGCTGGTCGAAGGGCAGCAGCGGCTGGAAGCCGGGAATGGCCTGGCGGATCAGCAGCGGTTTCTTGTGCCAGTAATCGCGCATGAACTGCGCGGGCGTGATGTCGCCCAGGAGGCGGAGCGGTGCGGGTTTTTTCATGCCCGGATTATAGGCCATCCGCAGCGGCCGCCGGCGTCATGCACAAGCGGCATCACGCCTCGCGCCTGCCGCGCTCAGGCACCGATCGCCTTGCGGCGCCGCATCGCCGACGACGACCCCAGCCTCGCCGCGGCCACGGTGGCCAGGCCGGCGAGCAGCATTGCCGCCGTGGCCGGCTCGGGAACCGCCGACACGCTGAACTGCATGTCGCCGCCGGTCAGGTAGGCGTTATAGCCGAGGCCATGGATCGTCATCCGGAACGGATTCGCAGAGCTGGCACCATAGTGCTGCCAGTCCGCGGCTGACGGCAAGGTTTCCGGCGCGTGCGTGCCGGCTGGTGCCGCGAAGGCGAAATCCACCACGGCCAGCGGGTCGGTTTCCCCGCCGATGTTGCCGCTGCCATTCAGGCCAAGGCCATCGGCGGCGGCGGTGCGCGAAGTGATGAGCAGCGAGTTGTCCAGCGTGATCGTGGCGCCGATCAGGTCGAAGCTGACCGAATGCGAGACGACCTGCGTGAAGTAGCCGCCAAAGCCGGCTGCGAGGGGCGCCGCATCGTCGTAGGTGAAGCGGCCCGTGAGGACATCGCCGACCGAAGCCTGGATGCCGCCCAGGAACGTGGTGCCGACTTCTTCGTACGAATACGGGTCCAGGTATTCCTCCGCGATCGCGGCAATCGGTACCGCGTAGTCGACGGTGACAAGCGCGGCCCGGGCGGTGCCGGCGGCCATCAGCGATGCTGCGAAGAGCAGTGCTGTTTTACCCAGTGCTGTTTTACCCTGTGCTGTTTTCTTCATGTGTTCCCTCCGTGCGCGGCGGCGTTGATAACATAATGAAAAGCTTGTTTGATACCGATTGTCAGTCATTAATTTGTGCCTGTCCACGGTTTCCTGCGCCCGGCATCAGCATGGCGATGGCGCTCGCGGCGTGGAGGTATAATCGGCGCCATCAGACCAGAAAGGAAGTCACATGAAGATCGCCAAGAACACCGTCGTCACCGTGCAATACAAATTGTCGGACGCTCAGAACAACCTGATCGAGGACGGCCGCCAGCCGATGGTGTACCTGCATGGCGGGTATGAGAACACCCTGCCGAAGATCGAGGAAGAACTGGACGGCAAGGAAGTGGGTTATGCGAACACGATCCAGATCGAACCCGATGACGCGTTCGGCGACTACGACCCGAACCTGGTGAAAGTGGAGCCGCGTTCGCGCCTGCCGGAGCCGCTCGAGGTGGGCATGCAGTTCGAAGGCATGCCGGATGGCGACAGCGATGATGAAGCGATGATCTTCACCGTGACCGATATCGCCGAAGACAAGGTCGTGCTGGACGGTAACCACCCGCTGGCCGGCATGGCGCTGCGCTTCGAGCTGAAGGTGCTG
Source organism: Pseudoduganella sp. SL102 (assembly GCF_027856995.1). Lineage (NCBI taxonomy): Bacteria > Pseudomonadati > Pseudomonadota > Betaproteobacteria > Burkholderiales > Oxalobacteraceae > Pseudoduganella > Pseudoduganella sp. SL102. Next base: position 6,102,064 of record NZ_CP115554.1, on the reverse strand, counting down.
GAAGTGCGCGAAGCCACCGACGAGGAAATCGCCCACGAACACGTGCATGGCGCGCATGGCCACCACCATGGCGACGAGGACGACGAAGGCGACGCGGGCGACCAGTTCCGCACCCAGCCGATCCACTGACCGGCTTGCCGGCCCGCCACCTGGCGGTGCCGGAATACCGGTGCGTCAACCGGCCATCGTTGGCGAAAGCGTCGCCAGCACACGGGCAGCCTCGGCTGCCCGTGTGCTTTGGTGCCTTCTCGACTAGCGCACGGGCAGCTTCGGCTGCCCGTTTGCTTTGGCGCCTTCCTCATGGCGCAGCGCGAACAGCGCTTCGCTGCCCGGCGCCACGCGCAGCACATTCCACTCGCCCTGCAGGGTCACGTGGCCCAGGTTGCCGCGCCAAGTCACGGTGCCCGGCGCGGGATCGCCCTTGACCGGCGGTTCGCGGTTGGCATCGACCAGCAGCACCTTGCCGGTGTACTTTTCGGCCAGCGTGCGCACCAGCCGGCGTGTTTCGGCGAAGCCATCCTGTTTGGTGGAAAATCCCGCCAGCAGCGAGAAGCCGGGTTCGGCATGGATGCGCACATCGCCGTCCGAGAACAGCACGAGGCCGGCCAGCTGGCGCCGTTTCGCCATGCCGAACAGCCGCTGCAGCCAGGCACGGTTGGCGACCAGCCGGTCTTCGTATTCGCTGTTGCGGCCCGCTTCCAGCAGGTAGTGGTTGTTGCGGGCGGGGAGGTTGATCGTGGCGAACAGCACGCCGTGCATTTCCCAGTACGCGTTTTCGGAATAACTGCGGAACTTGGTGATGGTCGACTGGCGGTTCAGGTCCAGCTCGCGGCGGCCCAGCGCTTCCTGCCCATCGTAGTAGATCTCGCGGATGCGGTTCAGCCGCTCGATCGCATTGGAGCGGCCCGCCGAATTGCGGCAGCCGGTCCAGTCGTCGCCCGTCAGTACCAGCACCAGCGGCTGGTCGGATTTGTTCAGCAGGGCCTTGCGCTGCAGGTACAGCTTGTCGCTGCACGGTTCGTCCGCCGACTTGATGCCCACGGCGATCACGAAGGCCGGCTTTTCCCGGTCGGCGCGGGCGATCGTGCGCTTCAGGTCGGCGTCGCCCAGCTCGTCGGGAAAAGTGTGGCCGACGACAGCGATGTCGAACGGCTGCTCGTCCGCCGGCGCGGCCCGGGCCGCCGCCAGCAAGGCGGCGCCCAGCACCAGCAAGGCCAGGCGGGCGCGCCGCGTCATGCCGGCACGAGACGCTTGAGCTGGTACAGCCGGTCCAGTGCTTCGCGCGGCGACAGCGCATCCGGATCCAGCTCGTCCAGCGCGGCCAGCAGCGCCGCCAGTTGCGGATCCTGCGCCGCCTCGGCAGCGCCAGCGGCGGCCATGGCGGGCTGGTCGTCGGCATCGGTTGCCGGCGCGGCGAACAGGTCCAGCTGCGGCGTGGCATCGAGGGCCTGGGCTTCCAGGCGTGCCAGGTGCTTGCGCGCCGCCCGGATCACGCCCTGCGGCACGCCGGCCAGCTGGGCCACCTGCAGGCCGTAGCTTTGCGATGCCGGGCCATCCTGCACCGCATGCAGGAACACGATGCTGTCCTTGTGCTCGACGGCCGACAGGTGCACGTTGGCCGCCGTCGGATGGCTTTCCGGCAGCTGCGTCAGCTCGAAATAGTGGGTGGCGAACAGGGTGAAGCTGCGGCTCGTGTCGATCAGGTGGCGCGCGATCGCCCAGGCCAGCGCCAGGCCGTCGAAGGTCGAGGTGCCGCGGCCGATCTCGTCCATCAGCACCAGCGACTGCTCGCTGGCGCCGTTCAGGATGGTGGCCGCTTCCGTCATCTCCACCATGAACGTGGAGCGGCCGCCGGCCAGGTCGTCGGTGGCGCCGATGCGCGTGAAGATGCGGTCGATCGGGCCGATCGTGGCGCTGGCCGCCGGCACGTAGCTGCCCACGTAGGCCAGCAGCGTGATCAGCGCGACCTGGCGCATGAAGGTGGATTTACCGCCCATGTTCGGGCCGGTGATCAGCAGCAGCCGGCGTTCGGCCAGCAGGCGGCAGTCGTTGGCGATGAAGCGTTCGATCTGGTTCTCCACCACCGGGTGCCGGCCTTCGTGGATATCGATGCACGATTCGGCCACCAGCCGGGGCGCGCACCAGTTGTTGCGCATGGCGTGTTCCGCCAGCGCGGTCAGCGTGTCCAGCTGGGCGATGCCCTGGGCGATCTTCTGCAGGCAGCCGATATGCGGCGCCAGGTCGGCCAGCAGCACGTCGTACAGCACTTTTTCACGCGCCAGCGCGCGGTCCTGCGCGGACAAGGCCTTGTCCTCGAAGGCCTTCAGTTCCGGCGTGATGTAGCGTTCGCAGTTCTTCAGCGTCTGGCGGCGGCGGTAGTCTTCCGGCACCTTGTCGGCCTGGCCGTTGGTGACTTCGATGTAGAAGCCATGCACGCGGTTGTACTCGACGCGCAGGTTGGCGATGCCGGTGCGGGCCCGTTCGCGCGCTTCCAGGTCGACCAGGAACTGGCCGGCGTTCTCCGACAGGCCGCGCAGTTCGTCGAGCTCGGCATCGAAGCCGCGCGCGATCACGCCGCCGTCGCGCACCATCGTGGCCGGCTCCGGCATCACCGCCCTGACCAGCAGGTCGACGCAGCTTTCCGGCGTGGCCAGCTGCTCGTGGATGCAGCGCAGCAGCGCCGCTTCGCTCTCGGGGCCGGCCACCCGGGCCAGCGACTTTTGCAGCTTGGGCAGTTGCTGCAGCCCGTCGCGCAGCGCCGCCAGGTCGCGCGGCCGTGCCGTCAGCAGGGCGATACGCGTGGTGATGCGCTCGATGTCCGGCACCTGCTGCAGGTGGAAGCCCAGCGAACCGGTGGCGTCGTCCTGCATCAGCGCGGCGATCGCGTCATGGCGGCCGCGTGCCACGGCCTGGTCGCGCCGCGGGTGGTGCAGCCAGTGGCGCAGCAGCCGCGAGCCCATCGCGGTGCGGCAGCCGTCCAGCAGCGAGAACAGCGTGGGGGCTTCCTGGCCGCGGATGGTTTCCGTCAGTTCCAGGTTGCGCCGGGTGGCCGCGTCCAGCCCGATGAACTCGGACTCGGTCTCGCACGACAGGTTCTTCACGTGCTGCAGGCCGCGGCCCTGGGTTGCCTGGGCATAGCGCAACAGCGCACCGGCGGCGCCGAACGCGGGGCCCATGCCGTCCGCGCCGAAGCCGGTCAGCGTGGCCACGCCCAGCTGGTCCAGCAACGCCTTGTGGCCGTGCACCACGTCGAAGTGCCATTCAGGCACGCCGTTCACATGGCAGATGGTGATCGCGTCGAACAGGTCGCCGCCATCGGCACGCAGGATCTCGGCCGGCGCGATGCGCTCCAGTTCCTGCTGCAGGCGGCCGTTGACTGCGCGCGCATCGCCGGAAAACTCCATCAGCTTCAGGTTGCCCGAGGCGAGCGACAGCCAGGCCAGGCCGCAGGTGACGCTCTTGCGCTGGTTCAGCATCGACAGCGCCAGCAGCGGGCGTTCCGACTTTTCCGGCAGCAGGTCCGAATCGGTCAGCGTGCCGGGGGTAACGATGCGCACCACCTTGCGTTCCACCGGGCCCTTGCTGGTGGCCGGATCGCCGATCTGCTCGCAGATGGCGCACGACTCGCCCAGCTTCACCAGCTTGGCCAGGTAGCCGTCCAGCGAATGGAACGGCACGCCGGCCATCTTGATCGGCACGCCATTCGCATGGCCGCGCGCCGTCAGCGTGATGCCGAGGATGCGCGACGCCTTCTCGGCATCCTCATGGAACAGTTCATAGAAGTCGCCCATGCGGTAGAACACCAGCATCGTCGGGTGTTCGCCCTTGATGCGCAGGTATTGCTGCATCATCGGCGTGACTTTTTCAGCGGGGCCGTTCTTGACGGCGGCGGCGTTGATTTCTGCGGGGACGTTCATGTGTTCGGTACGGCTGAGAAGCGCTGCGGTCGGGCGTGCATTTTACCCGGTTTAAGTGCTAGGGTTGGCAGAGTTGCCAAGTACATGATCCTGCAAAATTGCGTTTATACGCGCTGAGTACGGCCCGGCGAGCGAAGTGATGTGCTTGCTGGCGTAGCACATCGCCAGCGATCAAGCGAGGCGGCTCGGCGTGCGAGACCGAAAAGAATTTGGCGGGCTGCTGGCCCCAACTGCCAGGTCTAGTCAGCTGCCATGAAGAGCTAACTGTCGGGATGCTTTTGTCAGCCCGAAGATCGAGCCCACTACAGCATTCATACCCTTCGCTGTTCTTCGAGCCGTGCTAGAGCGCTGGACTCTCGATTGTTGGCGGTCGCGGTATTCTTGACTACAACTCGACGGTGTATCCGAGTCGATCGAGTCGAACGTTCCCTTGGTGTTTGCCTATCGATCACGGTGAAAATCTTTTGATCTGACTGAATAGGCATCGCGATCAGCCGGGATTGGTCCCGATAGAGTGCGTATCAGCTTGCGGTGCTAGCCATGATTACAACCGTGTATCGGCTGTCAGCGCAAACGGCTGTTCCCATAAAGATGAGTGTGCGCAATCTTTCATACTGTTCGCAGATTCAGACAGAGAAACAGTTGGCGTGGAGTACTAAGATTGAAGAAGGAACCATCAATGCGTAATCGACTCGCAGTAACCGGCGCCGGCTGCCACTGCCAGCGCCGAGCACATTTCCGATCTGCTGCTGAGCTTTCCCTCAGGCCGACCAGCGGATTCAATGCGGCTCAGCAGATTGAGCCGATAATAGCTTTCCCAGATATCACATCGATTCCAAAATAGCAGGCATGTCCATCTTCTTTTGTATAGGTGCAGGAGAGATCACCTCTGTTCCTTTCACGATAATCAGCAGCATCGCTACATGACGCTTTTTCATCTGGCCCGATCTGCTCGAATAATTCTTTCGCAAGCGGGCCCTTGAACATCATTGCTATCTTTCTGTCTCTATGCGTCGGTGGCAGCATCTCCGATAAAGTACCTCCATAAACTTGGTAGTCGCCCCTGAGCGGTCGCGGTTTTGCACTCCAGGCCGTAGCCTTCCCTTCTGCGGTGTGGGCTGTTAAAGGCAGCGTCAGAGCAGCGGCAAACAATGCAATACGCAAGATTATCATGCGAAATTTCCCCATAATTCGGCATGGAAGTGATCGTTGTGGCCTTTGAGTGTTTTAACTCGAGCGCCTAGCGCTTCCTGCACTTTTTCATCGTTGAAGAAAACGATCTTGATCCAGGGGTGCTCCACAAAGAGTCGAATCAAGCAAATGGTGGCTTCCTGGTCATAGACGGGGTCATCTTTATGAGACACCCGTGCGGCCGGGCCTGTCAACTTATCCTTGCGGACTGGTCGGCAATCCATCTCGATTCCCTTCTTGTGCGACCTGTGCTTGTCATACGCTTTTCCCCCATCAATGCTTATATTGCCGATACCAAATTTTCGGTCGCAAATCGCCTGCCATTCTCGTTCGATTTGGAAAATTAGCGTGAGTAAGTTGGGGTGTGCGTATTGTGCCAAGTGGCCGGTCCCCGGTACGTGATGCAGATTTCCATACACGTAATACCCGGCATCTTCTGGCGCTTGAGGCAGCATGAAGTATCCGCGTGAATCTTTAGGTTGAATTGGAACTCCGCGTTGCATGATGGGCCTCCTAACTAAACGCATTTCTTGGCACACAAGTCCCAGCCGCCTGCACTGGATCCGCCTGCGCCACCGCCAATTTTTTGCTGAGTGTAGGTCCACTTGACCTTTGCGAAGCGTTACCGATCTCGTCGTGTACGACATCGCCGTCACGCATTAGCTGATCCATATTGGTAATGAGTATGTTCTCCAATTCGACTTGATAATATTTAACACGCTGACCCTCGCTGTCAGCCCGCATGAACTCGAATTTTGCCCTGGCTATTGTCTTGCCCATGGAACAGTGCTGCATCAAGCTTGGCGAAGCAAGGTCCACGAACTTCGAAAAGGAGAGGGTCCGATATTCGCAGTCCCTGTTGTGTGGCCGCCTGCTGTGGACAAGGTGCTGGCTCTTGGTTGCGTTACGCCCCAATGAGCGGTGGTGATTTCGATCCAGCCTTGATGGGTACTGTCGGCCGATTCGCCTTTAATGCCTTCAATCTGCAAATACGCATCGCTTGCCAGGTTGAGCCTCCGTTAACTTAAGACGATCCTTATTGTTGCGACAACACATAACAGCGAGTTTATGGATGATCAACAAAATTAGACTTCCTCATAACTTAAGTGTTGGGACTGCGTAGACAGAGCGGCTAACCGTGGAAATCTTGAACGAATCGGCAGAGGGCGGGTGCGCTCCGCCTTGTCGAGCCAATTGCCATCAACAGCTAGCGGTCGGAGTGCTCTCGCCCGTCCGAAGGTCGAGCCCAATCCAGCATTGATACCCCTTCGCCGCCCTCCGCGCTGTGTAATTGCACTGCACACCTTGCTTCTGACGGTCCCGGTCACCTTTGTTTTGACTGCAGCTCGACGGCATGTCTGGCCCGATGGAGTCGAAAATTTCCTTAGCAGCAGGGCCGTCGACGAGGATTGCGAGCTTCCGGTCCGTCGCGGTTGGCGCGTCGCGATCGCTCAAGGTCTCACCGGAGAAAATTGTGTAGCGAACGTCGAGTGCCCGCCATGCCTCCAGGGGCGGGGTTAAGGCAAGTGCGAAACTGGTACTGAAAGCAAGAAGGGCAATCGACCTTTTCATTCTCATCCCAGTGCGCAGTCGTGATCTCGATCCAGGGTGCCTGGACCCGACGGGTTCTCCTTTGACGCCGTCAATCTGAAGATCTGAATCGAGTGCCATGTCGTTCGCCTATCGTGGATGTGGGACTGGAATTGTTGTCCGTTCCGAAATAGGTGTGTCTGCTAAGGCTCAATTTGGATTGTCATTGCTCCGGCACGAACGCCAGGAGGTTCGCACCGCTGAGCACTGCCCTGGCCACCTGCACGATCAGCCGTTCCCACTTACACTACGCCTTTCCCCCATCCAGAAAGGACAGAACGTGACCCAAGCCCTGATCGTCGTCGCCACCATCACCGCCCATGCGGGCCACGAAGCCGCCGTGCGCAGCGCGCTCGAGCAGGTCGTGCCGCCCAGCCGCGCGGAAGCGGATTGCCGCCGTTATGAGTTGCACGTCGACAATGCCGCGCCGAACCGGTTCGTGATGCTGGAAGAGTGGACCAGCGATGCGGCGCACAAGGAACACGAGGCAACGCCGCATTTCAAGACGCTGGCGGCCGCGATCGGCGGCGTGGCCAGCATCGAGATCGCGAAGCTGACGAAGCTGGCCTGAGGAAGTGGGCCCGACGGCGCTGAACTGATCCGTAGAGCACAAAATATTGCCGAGTGGATAGAGTGTGCGCACCGTGCCGGGGCTGGAACAGGTATAGTTCAGTCATGGAAAAGCTCAAAGATTTCGCGCAGATCGTCGCCGAAGCCCAGCGTGGCGAACTGGTGTTCCCCACCAGCGTCAATGCCGCCCTGTCGCTGCAGATGACGCTGGCTGACCCGGATTGTCACGACGAGGACGTGATCCGCAAGCTGCTGGCCGAGCCGATCCTGGCTGCGCGCGCGGTGGCGCTGGCCAATTCGGCCGTGTTCCGCTCGAACGGCGCGGCGCTGGCGACGGGCGTGCGCACGGCGGTGATGCGGCTGGGTTACCGTAACCTGTATTCGCTCACGGCGGCCATGGTGGTGCGCCAGTTCGGTGCCCGCATCCGCGATCCGCAGCTGCGAATGCGGGCCGAGCAGTTATGGAAGTATACGGCGCATGTCGCCGCGCTGGCGTATGTGATCGCCGGGCGGATCACCCGCGTGGAGCCGGACACCGCGCTGTTCGCTGGCATCATGCACGAGGTGGGCGGTTTCTACCTGCTCGGCCGGGCCGATGTGATTCCCGGCCTGCTGGACGATCCGGAAGAATGGATGGGGGCGGCGCAGGAAATCATCGCCCGCGAAATCATGAAGAAGCTGCAGGTGCCCGAACCGGTGGCGCTGGCCATTGTGTCGCTGCGCGGCGGCGCGGTGGGCATTCCGCCGGAAGGCTTGCGCGATACGCTGCTGGTGGCGCGCTACCTGTGCCCGGTGCCGTCGCCGCTGCCGCAAGCGCAGGACCACGTGCTGGCGCGCACCGCGGCGCTGTCCGGCTACCTGGAACAGCATCCGCAGATCGCCGTGCTGCTGGACGAGGCGGCCGAGCAGGCCAAGTCGATGAGCGCGGCCCTGCTCGTGTAGGCTAGCCGCGTAGTCGACTCCTGTAGTCAACTCCCTTAGCCAATTCGTGCCGGCAACCCGACCGGCCCGGACAGGGGCGTCGACTAACCGCGGCGGGCGTACCGCATCAGGCGCGCGTCTGTTCCAGGATCTTCACCAGCGACTCGATGCCGCGCGCATCGACATCATCGAAACGGTTGGGCAGCGGGCTGTCCAGGTCGAACACCCCGGCGACCTGGCCGCCGACGAAGACCGGCACCACCAGCTCCGAGCGGGAAGCGGCGTCACAGGCGATGTGGCCCGGGAACGCATGCACGTCCGCCACCACGATCGACTCGCCTTTCTCGACGGTGCTGCCGCACACACCGCGGCCGCGCTTGATGCGGATGCACGCCGGCTTGCCCTGGAACGGGCCCAGCACAAGTTCGTCCGGCGTCGGCAGGAAGTAGAAGCCAGCCCAGTTCAGGTCCGGCATGGTATTGAATACGAGCGAGCTGAAATTGGCGGTATTGGCGATCCAGTCCGTCTCGCCGTGCAGCAGGCCGGTCAGCTGCGAGCGCAGGTCGGCGTACATGGTTTCCTTGGCTTCGCGGCTGTCGGTACGGTAGGCGGTGTCGGAGAGGGAGAAAGTCATCGTGCGATCCTGTCTGGCAAAGAGCGCATTTTACCCGTTCGGGCCCGCCGCCGCCGGGGGGCGGGCCGCCGGTCCGCCGATGTTGTCGTTTCAACTATGCGCTGTCATTTTGGCAAACGTTGTAGCATTATGGCTATTGAATGCCGCACTCCGGCCCGACCCAGACCCTACATGACCGCACCGCAGTGACCGCACCGATCAACATCCTTGTCGTCGACGACATTCCGCAAAACCTGATCGCCCTCGAGGCGCTGCTCGCGCGGCCCGGCCTCGCGCTGCTGAAGGCCGCATCCGGCGCCGAGGCGCTGGAACTGCTGCTGGTGCACGAGGTGGCGCTGGCGCTGGTCGACGTGCAGATGCCCGGCATGGATGGCTTCGAGCTGGCCGAGCTGATGCGCGGCAGCGAACGCACCCGGGCCATTCCCCTGATCTTCCTGACAGCCGCGTCGCGCGAGACCAACTACCGCTTCCGCGGCTACGAGGCGGGCGCCGTCGACTTCATGTTCAAGCCGATCGATGCGCAGGCCCTGCTCAGCAAGGTCAATGTGTTCGTCGAGCTGTACCAGCAGCGCAAGCAGCTGTCCCAGCAGCTCGACGAACTGCAGCGCGCGCTGCACATGAACGAGATGTTCATGGCCGTGCTGGGGCACGACCTGCGCACGCCGCTGTCGGTGGTGATGAACGGCGCCATGCTGCTGCCGATGATGACGGACCACCCGAAAGTGGCCGTCACCGCGCAGCGCATCGGCGGCAGTGCGAAGCGGATGGCGCAGATGGTCGACCAGCTGCTCGACCTGGCCCGTATCCGTTCCGGTGACATGCAGCTGAAGAAGGCCAGCCGCGACGTGGCAGAGCTGTGCCGCGCGATCGCCGAGGAATTCGCGGTGCCGGACAAGGCGCCGCGCGTGCAGGTCGAAGTGCGCGGCGATCCGGCGGCGCAGGTCGATGCCGGCATCTTCGCCCAGGTGATCGCCAACCTGGTGGGCAATGCGCTGCAGCACGGCGAACCGGAGCACGCGGTGCTGGTGAACGTGGACGGCACGGCGCCGGAGCGGCTCCGCCTGACGATCGGCAACCGCGGCGTGATCCCGGCCGCCCGGCTGGCCGGGATCTTCGAGCCCTACCAGCACCGCGACGGCGCGCGCAAGGCTGGCCAGGGCCTCGGCCTGGGACTGTATACCGCCAGCACCTTCGTGCACGCGCATGGCGGCGAGATCGACATCGCTTCGGACGAAGCAATGGGCACCACCGTGGTCACGGTGACGCTGCCGCGCGCGGCCGCGCGGGCCGCCGCATGAGCGCGGGCAGCGTGGCGATGGCGCCCGCGCCCGGCTACCAGCCGCGCGGCGGCGGCACCATGGGCGACCTGGTACGCGCGTTTGACTGGGCCGGCACCGCGCTGGGCCCGCTCGCCGGGTGGTCCCCGGCCTTGCGCACCACCGTCGACATCCTCCTCAACTCGCCGATCGCGATGGTGCTGATGTGGGGCCCGCGGCACGTGATGGTCTACAACGACGGCTACATCGAGATCGCCGGCGCGCGCCACCCCGCGGCGCTGGGCGGCACGGTGCCGGAAACGTGGCCGGAGATCTGGGACTGGAACCGGGCGATCCTGGAAGCGGGCCTGCGCGGCGAAACCCAGCAACACAGCGGCAAGCTGCTGACGCTGATGCGCAACGGCGTGCCGGAAGACGTCTGGTTCGACCTGTTCTACACACCCGTCCACGATACCTGCGGTACGGTGGGCGGCGTGCTGTGCACGGTGGTCGACGTGACGCAGCGGGTGCAGGCGGAACGGGCGCGCGAGCAGGACCGCGCGCAGCTGGACCAGCAGAACCGCCGCCTGCGCGAGGAAACCGGCCTGCTGCGCGAGCTGTTCGAGCAGGCGCCCGGCTTCATGGCCGTGCTGCGCGGGCCGGATCACGTGTTCGAGCTGGCCAACCGGCCCTACCAGCGCCTGGTGGGCGGGCGCGACATCATTGGCAAGCCGGTCGGCGAGGCACTGCCGGAAGTGCGCGGCCAGGGCATCGTCGACCTGCTCGACCGGGTCTATGCCAGCGGCGAACCCTACGTGGGGCGCCAGCTGAAGATCGACCTGCTGGGCGACGACGGCCTGCTCGAGCCGCGCTACCTCGATTTCGTCTACCAGCCGCTGCGCGCGCCCGGTGGCGCGGTGACAGGCGTGTTCGTCGAAGGCGTCGACGTCACCGAACACATCCTCACCGAGGAGCGGCTGCGCATGGCCCAGCAGGCCGGCGGCATCGGCAGTTTCGAATGGTTCCCCGCCAGCGGCAAGCTGGTGGTCTCGCCCGAATACCGGCGCGTGTGGGGCCTGGGGCCGGATGTCGAGGTGACCGAGCAGCTGCTGGTCTCGCTGGTCGATCCGCGCGACCGCGACCGCGTGGGGCCGCACCGGCTGGACCGCGACCCGAATCCTCTGGCCTACACCGAATACCGCATCCGCCGCCCGGATACCGGCGAAGTGCGCTGGCTGGCCCGGCAGGGGGAAGTGGTCGAAGGCGCCACGCCGGCGCAGCGCCGCTACATGGGCGTGGCCTTCGACATCACCGGGCGCAAGCGGATCGAGCAGCAGCTGCGCACCAGCCAGGACCGGCTGGCGGCGATCTTCGGGCAAGCCTCGGTCGGCTTGTCCGAACTGTCGCTGGAAGGGCGCTACACGCGCGTCAACGGCGCGCTATGCCACATGCTGGGCCGCGCCGAGGAAGGCTTGCTGGGCCTGCACATGGAAGACCTGATCCATCCGGACGACCTGGCGGAAAACCGCGCCCAGGTGGCGCGGCTGAAGGAAACCGGGGTTCCGTTCACGTTCGAGAAGCGCTATGCGCGGCCGGATGGCGAATGGGTGTGGATCGCCAGCAGCATGAGCCGGCTGGACGACGAGGCCGGCCAGCCGGTGGCCCTGATCGCCGTGAAGACCGACATCACCGAGCGCCGCCGCATCGAGGTGGCGCTGCGCGACTTGAACGATACGCTGGAACAGCGCGTGAGCCGTGAAATCGCCGAACGCGACAAGGCCGAGGAAGCGCTGCGCCAGGCGCAGAAGATGGAAGCGGTGGGCCAGCTGACCGGCGGCGTGGCGCACGACTTCAACAACGTGCTGCAGATCATTTCCGGCAACCTGCACCTGCTGGCCCAGCAGGTCGGCGGCGACGAGGCGGTGCGCCGGCGGCTGGACATGGCGATTGCCGCCGTGGAGCGGGGCGCCAAGCTGTCGTCGCAGTTGCTGGCGTTCGCCCGCCGGCAGCCGCTGCAGCCCGTCGTCACCGACCTGGGCCGCCTGGTCTCGAACATGGACGAGCTGCTGCGCCGCGCACTGGGCGAGGCGGTCGACCTGGTCACGGTGGTCGGCAGCGGCCTGTGGAATACCCTGGTCGACCCCGGCCAGATCGAGAACGTGGTCCTGAACCTGGCGATCAATGCGCGCGATGCGATGCAGGGCGCCGGGCGCCTGACGATCGAACTGGGCAACGCGGTGCTCGACGAGCATTACGTGAGCCAGCTGGCCGACGTGCCGGCCGGACAGTACGTGATGCTGTCGGTGACCGATACCGGCTGCGGCATGACGCCCGAGGTGCTGCAGCGCGCCTTCGAACCATTCTTCACCACCAAGCCGGAAGGCGAGGGCACCGGCCTGGGGCTGTCGATGGCGTACGGCTTCGTCAAGCAGAGCCGCGGCCACATCCGCATCTACAGCGAGCCGGGGCAGGGCACCAGCGTGAAGATCTACCTGCCGCGCACGATGCTGGCCGAGAGCGCCGAACCGGCCGCGCAGGATGGCGCGGCCGATGGCTCGATCATGGGCGGCACGGAAACCATCCTGGCGGTGGAAGACGACGAAGGCGTGCGCACCGTGGTGCTGGACATGCTGTCCGCGCTGGGCTACCGTGTGCTGGCGGCCGAGAACGGCGAACAGGCGCTGCGCATCATCGAATCGGGCGAGCATGTCGACCTGCTGTTTACCGACGTGGTGATGCCAGGCCCGCTGCGCAGCCCGGAGCTGGCGCGCATCGCCCAGCAGGTGCTGCCGAACCTGGCGGTGCTGTTCACGTCCGGGTATCCGCAGGATGCCATCGTGCACGGCGGGCGGCTGGACGCGGGGCTTGAACTGCTGAGCAAGCCTTACCGCCGCGAAGACCTGGCGCGCAAGCTGCGCCATGTGCTGAACAACCGCATGCACCAGATCCAGGCGCGCGAGCGGCAGCAGTCGGCCAGCCATCACCTGCTGGAACCGCAGCCGCAGCATGCGCAAGCGCATCTGCACCATTCGTCGCTGCGCGTGCTGGTGGTGGAGGATAACCAGGATTCGCTGCAGATGGTGTGCGAACTGGTGGGGATGCTGGGGCATACGGTGTCCGGCGTGGGCGATGGCGAGTCGGCCTGGCAGCTGATGGAAAGCCAGGAATTCGACGTGCTCTTTACCGACGTGAGCCTGCCCGGCATGTCCGGCATCGACCTGGCGCGCAAGGTGGCGAAGGAAAAGCCGGTGCGCATCATCTTCTCGACCGGCTATGGCAAGGAAGCGCTGGACCACCTGGAATTCGCCGCCGCGTGCCTGCGCAAACCCTACGACTTGATGGACCTGCAGGCGGCGCTGGACAACGTTCCGCGCCCCGGCTGAAAGGAGCGACATGACGACCGAACTGGCATTGCTGGGCTGGACCCTGGTGTTGGCGATCGTACAGATCCTGCTGCACTCCACGCTGCGTTCTCGTGAAACGGGCCCGGAATTCAATACCGGCGCGCGCGACGGCGAGGCGCCGCCGCCGGGCAAGATCACGGCGCGGCTCGAGCGCGCCAAGCTGAACCTGTTTGAAACCCTGCCGCTGTTCATCGGCGCCGTGCTGGCCGCCCACCTCGCCGGCGTGCAAGGCACGCTCACCTGGTGGGGCTGCTGGCTGTATTTCGGCGGCCGCGTCGTCTACCTGCCGCTGTATGCGTTCGGCGTGCCGATGGTGCGTTCGCTGGTGTGGCTGGTGTCCATGGTGGGGCTGGGCATGGTGCTGTACGCGCTGCTCGGCAATAGCTGAAATTGGCCAAGTGGGCACTCCTACATGCAGAGTAGGCGGCGTCCTATGGCGGCTGGACCGTAAGCCTCCTATCGTACTGATTACGATAGTCCACGGGCGCCTCGGGCGCACATCCACATGGTTACCAGAAACCTGAGCGCCGGCGAACTGCGCGGCGCACAACGGGCAGGGGCGGCGCTGACCCGGCGCATCCGCAACCTGCTCCACAACGTGTTCGGCGTCGATCACCTGCGCGCCGGGCAGCAGCGCGTCATCGACAGCGTGCTGGAAGGGCGCGACACGCTTGCCATCATGCCGACCGGCGGCGGCAAGTCCCTGTGCTACCAGATTCCCGCCTCGATCTTCAAGGGCACCACGGTGGTGGTATCGCCGCTGATCTCGCTGATGAAGGACCAGCTGGAAAAGCTCGAGGAGATCGGCATCGGCGCGGCCCAGCTGAACAGCAGCCTGTCGCGCCAGGAAGAAGTCGAAGCGCTGGACAGCATACGCAACAACCTCAGCCGCATTGTCTTCTGTACCCCCGAGCGGCTGGCCACGCCCGAGTTCCTGGCCGTGCTGCAGGAAACCCATATCTCGCTGATGGTGGTGGACGAAGCCCACTGCATCTCCCAATGGGGCCACGATTTCCGCCCGGCCTACCTGGAGATCGGCGCCGCGCTGCGCGCGCTGGGCCAGCCGCCCGTGCTGGCGCTGACGGCCACCGCGACCGAGGATGTCATCAAGGACATCTCGCAGCAGCTCGGCGCGCGCCGCATGAACGTGATCAACACGGGCGTGTACCGGCCGAACCTGCGCTACCGGGTGATCCAGGTCACCAATCCGGCCGAGAAAACCGCGCAGGCGCTGCGTCTCGTGCGCGAGACGGCCGGCGTGGGCATCGTCTACGCGGCCACCGTGAAGGCCGCCGAGGAAATGCACGCGGCGCTGGAAGAAGCCGGCGAAAGCGTGGCGCTGTACCACGGCCGGCTGCCCGCCAGGGAGCGCAAGGAAAACCAGGACCTGTTCATGGCCGGCGAGCGGCGCGTGATGGTGGCCACCAACGCCTTCGGCATGGGCATCGACAAGAGCGATACGCGCTTCGTGATCCACCTGCAGGTGCCGGCCAACCTGGAAGCGTATTACCAGGAATCGGGCCGCGCCGGCCGCGATGGCGAACCGGCCGACTGCACGCTGCTGTACTTCCAGGACGACAAGCGCCTGCAGCAATTCTTCCTCGTCAAGCATTACCCGACGGCGCAGGAACTGCGCGACGTGTACGAAGCCGCCGCGGCGCGCGTGCCATGCCAGGCGGCCGTGATCTGCGAGGCCGTGGCGCATGTTCCGGACAGCCAGTTGAAGGTCTGCCTGAAATTGCTCAAGGATGGCAAGCTGCTGCGGCAAAACCGCAAGCTCGACTGGCTGCTGACGACCCGTGACGCGAAGGCCGCCGATTTCGCGCAACTGGCCGCCATCTACGAGGAAAAGCAGGAGCGCGACCAGCAGGCGCTCGAACAGATGGTCGCCTATGCGCAGAGCGGCTATTGCCGCTGGAAGCTGCTGCTCGATTACTTCGGCGACGATTCGGCCAGCGTGGCGGAGAGCGGGGCGGAGGGCGCATCGGCCAAGTCTTCTTCCAGGCTCCTGGCCGCGGCGGCGGGTGCGCGTACCCCCGGCTCCTGGGGCTGCGGCTGCTGCGACAATTGCGTATCGCCACCGGCCGTGCAGCCGGTCGAGGATGAGGATCCGCTGTTCGAGGACGTTCCCGGGCCGATGGTGCCGCAGCTGCCCGTGTTCGCCGTCGGCAGCCAGGTCAAGGTACCGAAATTCGACATCGGCACCGTGCTGTCCGTGGCCGGCGACCAGATCACCATCGAGTTCCCCGAGAACACGACCAAGACCTTCATGGCGGAGTTCGTGCAACCCGCGTGAGCGGCGAGGGGTACACAGAACGCTGACCAGCGGGGCTGACCCGCTGTTGACCTGCCCACGTATCCAGCCAAACCCTTGCCCGCCGGACTTTGTGCGCTGGCGGACAGAGCACCCGCCTCCGGCTGGCTAGAATGGCCTGAAGGAGGAATGCATATGGCCGGGGACATGGTCGTGGTGCGCAGGGAAGGCTTGTACTGCGTGCCGGGAGATTTCTACATCGATCCGTGGCGGCCCGTCGATCGCGCCGTCATCACGCATGGCCATGGCGACCACGCGCGCGTGGGGCACGGCCACTACCTGGCGGCCGCGCCCGGTGTCGGCATCCTGAAGTCGCGCCTTGGCGACATCACCGTGCAGGGGCTCGAGTATGGCGACACCGTCGAACACAACGGCGTGCGCATCTCGCTGCATCCGGCCGGGCACGTGCTGGGTTCCGCGCAGGTGCGCATGGAGTGCGGCGGCGAAGTGTGGGTGGCTTCCGGCGACTACAAGGTCGAGGCCGACGCGACCTGCGCGCCGTTCGAACCGGTGCGCTGCCATACCTTCATCACCGAATCCACCTTCGGCTTGCCGATCTACCGCTGGGAACCGCAACAGCAAACCTTCGACGACATGAATGCCTGGTGGCGCCGCAACGCCGAACAGGGCCGCGCCAGCCTGATGCTGAGCTATGCCTTCGGCAAGGCGCAGCGCATCCTGTCCGGCCTCGACCCCAGCATCGGGCCGATCGTCTGCCATGGCGCCGTCGAGCCGCTGAACCGGGTGTACCGGGCAGCCGGCGTGGCGCTGCCGCCGACCCGGATGGTCAGCGAGGTGGACAAGGCCGACCTGAAAAGCGCCATCATCATCGCACCGCCCTCGGCGGGCGGCTCGCCATGGGTGCGCCGCTTCGGCGATTTCTCCGATGCGTTCGCCAGTGGCTGGATGCTGTTGCGCGGCGCGCGGCGGCGGCGCGGCGTCGACCGGGGCTTCGTGCTGTCCGACCATGCGGATTGGCCGGGGCTGATGGCGGCCATCAAGGGCACCGGCGCCGAACGCGTCGTCGTCACGCACGGGTCGATCCCGATCATGGTGCGCTGGCTGTGCCAGAACGGCTACGACGCCAAGGGCTTCGATACGGAATACGGCGACGACGAAGCCGAGGAAGCCGCCGCGGCGGAAGGAGACGCGCCCGGCGCGCCGGAACCGCACCCGGATGCGAAACGCTGGGTCTCCCCCGAAAAGGCCGAGGCCGCCCGCGCGGCAGGCACCGGCGACCGCCCGGCGGGCGGCGAGGAGGAAGGCGATGCGTGAATTCGCGGGCCTCTACGCGGAGCTCGACGAGACCACCGCCACCAACCGCAAGCTCGAGGCCCTGAAGGCGTATTTCAGCAGCGCGGCACCGGAAAACGCCGCGTGGGCCGTGTATTTCCTGGCCGGCGGCAAGCCGCGCCAGGCGATCCCCGTGAAGCTGCTGCGGCAATATGCCACGGAGTACGCGATGCTCGACGAATGGCTGTTCGACGAGTGCTACAACGCCGTGGGCGACCTGGCCGAAACCATCGCGCACATCCTCCCCGAACCGAAGCACCGCAGCGACGTGGGGCTGGCCGAGTGGATCGAACAGCGCATCGCGCCGCTGCGGGGCGCCGCGCCGGAAACCATCCGCGCCGCGCTGTTCCAGTACTGGGACGAACTGGAGACACGCGAGCGCTTCCTGCTGGTGAAGCTGATCGGCGGCGGCTTCCGCGTCGGCGTGTCCAGGCTGCTGGTGACGCGGGCGCTGTCCGGCATCGCCGCCGTGGACGCCAAGCTGATCGCGCAGCGGCTGATGGGCTGGACGGATGGCAGCGTCAGCCCCACGGCTAAGGGATTCCTGCAACTGATCGCGCAGGAATCGCCGGACGAACATGCGCAGCGCGGCGGCCAGCCCTATCCGTTCTTCCTGGCGCACCAGCTCAACGCGGACCCCGCCACGCTTGGCGAGCTGGAGCGCTGGCAAGTCGAGTGGAAGTACGACGGCATGCGCGCCCAGGTGGTGCGCC
Source organism: Pseudoduganella sp. SL102 (assembly GCF_027856995.1). Taxonomy (NCBI): domain Bacteria; kingdom Pseudomonadati; phylum Pseudomonadota; class Betaproteobacteria; order Burkholderiales; family Oxalobacteraceae; genus Pseudoduganella; species Pseudoduganella sp. SL102. Next base: position 6,084,261 of record NZ_CP115554.1, on the reverse strand, counting down.
GCGATGGCAGCTGGGTATGGTCGCGCGGCGAAGACCTGATCACCGAGCGCTTTCCCGAACTGGCGTCGCTCCCGCTGCCGGATGGCACCGTGGTCGACGGCGAAATCCTCGTCTGGCGCGGCGGCGAAGGCGAAGCGGATGCGCCGGCACCGTTCGCCGACCTGCAAAAGCGCATCGGCCGCAAGGCGCTGTCGGCCAAGTTCCTGGCCGAGTACCCGGCCGTGCTGGTGGCCTACGACCTGCTGGAACGCGACGGCGTGGACCTGCGCAAGCTGCCGCAATGCGAGCGCCGCACCCTGCTCGAACAGCTCGTGGCGGACGTGGCTTCGCCGCAGCTGCGCATCTCGCCGCTGGTCGAGGCCGACAGCTGGGAAGCGCTGGCCACCATCCGCGAGGAATCGCGCATGCGCGGCGTGGAGGGCATGATGCTGAAAGCGAAGGATGCGCAATACGGCGTGGGCCGCACCAAGGACGTGGGCACGTGGTGGAAGTGGAAGATCGATCCCTACAGCGTGGATGCGGTGCTGATCTACGCCCAGGCCGGCCACGGCCGCCGCGCCTCGCTGTACACCGACTACACGTTTGCCGTATGGGACAGCGACGGCAACGGCGGCCGCCACCTGGTGCCGTTCGCCAAGGCCTATTCGGGCCTGACCGATGCCGAGATCGCGCAGGTGGACAACGCCGTGCGCCGCACCACGGTCGAGCGCTTCGGTCCGGTGCGCAGCGTGCGGCCGACCATGGTGTTCGAAATCGGCTTCGAAGGCATCCAGGCCTCGCCCCGGCACAAGTCCGGCATCGCCGTGCGCTTCCCGCGCATCCTGCGCCGGCGCGACGACAAGGCCGTGGAGGAAGCCGATACGCTCGACATGCTGAAAGGCTTGCTGGCGGGGGCGTCCGGCGCATGACGGCGGTCGACGACTGGTTCGCCGCGCGCGGCTGGACGGTCTTCCCGTTCCAGCGCGCCGTGTGGGAAGCGGCGCTGGCCGGAGAATCGGGCATGCTGCATGCCACCACCGGCTCGGGCAAGACCTACGCCGTATGGTTCGCCGCGCTGCTGCGGGCGATGGCGGCGGCATCGCGGAAGGACAAGAGAAAGGCGGCCGGCTTGCGCGTGCTGTGGCTGACACCGATGCGCGCGCTGGCGGCCGACACGCTGCGGGCCCTGACCGACTCGGCGGCCGACCTGGTGCCGGGCTGGACCATCGATGCCCGCACCGGCGACACATCGTCGGCGGCCCGGGCGCGGCAGGCCAGGCGCTTGCCCGAGGCGCTGGTGACGACGCCGGAAAGCCTGTCGCTGATGTTGTCGAAGGCCGACGCGCAAGAGCAGTTTTCCATGCTGGACATGGTGATCGTCGACGAGTGGCACGAACTGATGGGCAACAAGCGGGGCGTGCAGGCGCAACTGGCGCTGGCGCGGCTGCGCCACTGGAATCCCGGCCTGGTGGTGTGGGGCCTGTCCGCCACGCTGGGCAACCTGCAGCGGGCGCAGGAAGTCCTGCTGGGGCCAGGCCGCAGTGGCGTACCCGCCGGCACGATCGTCGAAGGCAGCCTGCGCAAGGAAATCGTCATCGATACGCTGATCCCGGCCAATCCATCGCGCTTTCCGTGGGCCGGCCACCTGGGCATCCAGATGCTCGGACCGGTGATCGGCGAGATCGAGCGGCACGCCACCACGCTGGTGTTCTGCAACACCCGCTCGCAGGCCGAGCTGTGGTACCAGAACATGCTGGAAGCGCGGCCGGACTGGGCCGGCCTGATCGCGCTGCACCACGGCTCGCTGGACAAGGAAGTGCGCGACTGGGTGGAACTGGGGCTCAAGAAGGGCTCGCTGAAAGCGGTGGTGTGTACCTCCAGCCTCGACCTGGGTGTCGATTTCCTGCCCGTCGAGCGGGTGCTGCAGATCGGCAGCGCCAAGGGCATCGCCCGGCTGTTGCAGCGCGCCGGGCGGTCCGGCCATGCCCCGGGGCGCGTGTCGCGCGTCACCCTGGTGCCGACGCAGAGCCTGGAATTGCTGGAAGCGGCCGCCGCGATCCAGGCGGTGAAGGACCGCGACATCGAATCGCGCCCGGTGCCGGACAAGCCGCTCGACGTACTGGTTCAGCACCTGGTGACGGTGGCGCTGGGCGGCGGCTTCACGTCCGCGGCGCTGTACGAGGAGGTGCGCACGGCGTGGTCGTATCGTGACCTGGCGCCCGAGGAGTGGCAATGGGCGCTGGATTTCGTCGCCCGTGGCGGCCAGAGCCTGACCGTGTACCCGGAATACCGGCGCGTGCTGCCGGACGAGGCGGGCGTCTACCGCGTGCCGGACGCCGCGATCGGGCGGCGGCACCGGATGGGCATCGGCACCATCGTCTCGGAAGCCATGATCCAGGTGAAATTCCAGAGCGGCGGGCGGATCGGCACGGTGGAAGAGGGCTTCATTGCCCGGCTCAACAAGGGTGACCACTTCCTGTTCGGCGGGCGCGTGCTGGAATTCCTGCGCGTGCATGAAATGACGGCCTATGTGAAGCGGGCCACCGGTGCCAGGGGTGCGGTACCCCGCTGGCAGGGCGGCAAGATGCCGATGTCGTCCGAACTGGCGCACGCGGCGCTGGAACAGATGCGGCTGGCCACGGAGGGCATCTTCCGCGGGCCGGAGATGGAAGCGGTGCGGCCGCTGCTGGATATCCAGGCGCGCTGGTCGGCACTGCCGACACCGCAGCGCACCGTCATCGAAAGCGTGCACAGCCGCGAAGGCCACCACCTGTTCATGTATCCGTTCGCCGGCCGTTCCGTGCATATCGGGCTGGCGTCGCTGCTGTCCTGGCGCGTGGGCCGGCTGCGGCCGGCCACCTTTTCCATCGCCGTCAACGATTACGGGTTTGAATTGCTGGCGGCGGAGGAGGTGCCGTGGGCGTCCGTGTTCGATGCGGAGGCCGGCAGCGACGTGGCGCTGTTCACCACCGACGGCCTGCTGGAAGACGTGCTGGCCAGCCTGAATGCCACCGAGCTGTCGCAGCGGCGCTTTCGCGAGATCGCCCGGATCGCCGGCCTGATCTTCCAGGGCTATCCGGGGCAGCCGAAAAGCAACCGCCAGTTGCAGGCCTCGTCGTCGCTGTTCTTCGAGGTGTTCCGCAAGCATGATGCCGGCAACCTGCTGCTGACGCAGGCGCAGCGCGAGGTGCTGGAGCAGGAACTGGAACTGAAGCGCCTGCGCGCCACGCTGGAAGCCTTGCAGGCCCGCTCGGTCAGCTACCATGAAACCAAGCGTGCCACGCCGTTCGGCTTTGCGCTGATGGTGGAGCGGTTCCGCGAAAAACTCAGTACCGAAAAGCTGTCGGACCGGGTGGCGCGCGTGCTGCGCGAGCTGGAGAAGGCGGCCGGGCCATGAGCGGCAAGGCTGGCAATGAGGTGGGCGGCCAGGTGGGCGACCAGGCGGGCGGCGCGATGGCCATCGAGCTGGCCGGCGAAAGCGTGCTGCTGCTGCCGGAAAAAGCCTTGTACTGGCCGCGCCCGCGCATGCCGGTGGTGGCCGACATCCACTTCGGCAAGGCGGCCTCGTTCCGGGCGCTGGGCGTGCCGGTGCCGCGCGGCACGACCAGCGAAAACCTGGCCGGCCTCGACGCGCTGCTGGCAACCCACGATATCGGCCATATCCTGTTCCTGGGCGATTTCCTGCATGCGAAGGCCGCGCATGCCAGCGCCACGCTGCAAGCCATGCTGGCCTGGCGCGAACGCCACCCCGTGCTGGCGCTGACGCTGGTGCGGGGCAACCACGACAAGCATGCCGGCGATCCGTCGCGCCTGCTGCGGATCGACCTGGTCGACGAACCCCACCGCATCGGGCCATTCGCGTTCTGCCACCACCCGGACTTGCCGGCGGACGAAGCCTATGTGCTGGCCGGCCATGTGCATCCCGTGTACCGGCTGGCGGGGCGCCGCGATGCCTTGCGCCTGCCCTGCTTCGTGGCCGGCGCGCGGCGCGCCATCTTGCCGTCCTTCGGCGCGTTCACCGGCGGCCATCCGGTCGAACCCGCCGCCGGCGAGCGGTTTTTTCTCGTCGCGGACGACCGGATTTTCGCTATCGGCCCGGGATAAGTCGAAGATAAGTCGAGGCTAAGCTTACAGTAGGCGTTCTCCTACAGTCAGACATGTAGCCGTCCTATATTTGCTGTTCAGTGCTTCCACTACCATGAAGTCTCCTGTTGCCCGAACGTTATTACAATAGATCGTCGCTGGTCGGTATCCCGCTCGGGCACCGGGATCCCTCCTTACTGTACCCACGTCAGCGTTCCCCCAATGCGTCACTTCAGGAGAGACCACCATGGCTTCAAATCAGGGTAACAATCGCGGCACTCGACAAGGCGAAGGACAAGGAAACAAGCAGAGCACTACCCGCAACCGGGGCTTCGCATCGATGGACCCGCAGCGCCAGCGTGAAATCGCGTCCGAAGGTGGCCGCGCCGCGCACGCCAAGGGTACCGCGCACGAGTTCACCTCGGAAGAGGCACGCCGCGCCGGTGCCATGAGCCATAAAAATGGCAACCGCCAGAGCGCCTCGCGCGCCGCCAGCAACAGTGACAGCGACCAGGGCAACCAGGCCGGCCAGTCAGACAGCCGCAGCGAAAACCGCCAGGGCTGATTCCACCGCAACAGCAGGGTAACCACAGGGCTCAGGAGATATTGCATGCCTCCACCTGACAACTCCCGCAAGAACAACAACAGTGAAGACACCTTCGTTCTGGTAGATACGGAACATCCGGGCATCGGCAATGTCGATGTGCCCGAGACGGAAGTACGCCGCCTGGACAAGCCAATTCCCGGCAACCGCCAGACGGCGGACCAGGGTTCGCGCCAAAGCGGAGACTACTCGTCCCGCCAGGGCGGGGAACCCCCGGGCACCGAAGGCGGTGCCCCTGGGCCGGAAGCCAGTTCCGGTGTATGACGACACCCCCGGCCGCGTGCCGGGGTTTTTGTTTGGGCGCCCGGAGGGCGCCGCATGATCAATGCCCCAGGTGACGATGCTCGCCGACATTGGTCGGTGGCTTGCCGGTGATCGCGGCCTTGGCCATGGCGAACAGCGTGACCATCTTGCTGTTGGCGGTATCCCAGTATTCTGCGCCATGGATGTCCACGCGCAGCAGTGCCAGGTGGGGATCGTCCAGGCCCTGCGGGAACCAGGCCTTGACCGCGGGGTTCCACAGCTCCTCGGCTTTCACGCGGTCGCGCAGCAGCTCGGCCCGGCCCGATACCGACACGTACAGGTGATCGTCGACATCCGCGAAGGACACGTTGATCGACGGGTTGTCCAGCAGCTCGTGCGTGAATGCTTCCTTGTCCGACACGAAGAACCACAGGTTGCCGGCGTCATCCAGTTGCTGGACCGTCAGCGGGCGGCTGGTCAATGCGCCGTGCGCATCCTGCGTGGTGAACATGCCGAACTTCACATCCTTGATACGGTCGCGCAAATCGTGCAGCTCTTCGGTGGTGAACGTGGCCATGATGCCTCCTTTCAAGATTGTCCTGAACAAGTCAACAGCATAGCCGGCCGTGGCGGGCCTCTCTGTTCGCTGCCGTACACGAAAGCCGTCGGAGATTTGTTTCGTTTGTAACAGGGGGCGGGCCGCCGGTTGACGCTTCAAATGATAATCATTATCATCTACTGATTACTACAGGCATGACAACATCAAAACGGCAGCGGGGAAAAGTGAGCACCAAGGAAGAAGCGCGGCAAAGTGACCTGCAAGCCACGGCGAAAAATGCCGGCCGGGCTGTCTGGCTGAAGCAATTGCACCAGTGGCACTGGATTTCCTCCGCGCTGTGCCTGCTCGGGATGTTCCTGTTTACGATCACCGGCATCACCCTGAACCACGCCGCGCAGATCGAGGCCAAGCCCACCGTCGTGCGCAAGCAGGCCGAGGCGCCGGCCGCGCTGGTTACGCAATTGAAAGCGCTCGGCGAAGAACGCGACGGTGAAAAGGCGCCGCTGCCCGAGGCGGCCGAACGCTGGCTGCGCGATACCTGGTCGGTCAAGGCCGGCGGCCGCGAAGCCGAGTGGTCCATCGATGAAGTCTACCTGCCGATGCCGAAGGCGGGCGGCGATGCCTGGGTGCGCATCGGCTTCGAGGATGGCGCGGCCGAATTCGAACACACCGACCGCGGCTGGATCTCGTGGCTGAACGACGTGCACAAGGGCCGCAATACCGGCACGGCATGGAACTGGTTCATCGACATCTTCGCCGTGATCTGCCTGGTGTTCTGCATCACCGGTTTCCTGATCCTGAAATTCCACGCGGCCAACCGGCCATCCACCTGGCCGGTGATCGGACTGGGGATGCTGGTGCCGATCGTGATCGCCCTGTTGTTCATCCATTAATAAAAAAGGCATACCATGAAATTACGCTATTCCATCGCGCTCGGCATCCCGCTGGCCAGTGCGCAGGCGATGGCCGCCGATCTGGCCCTGAAGCTCGACATTCCGCAGCTGAACGTGGCCGAGTACCACAAGCCCTACATCGCCGCGTGGCTGGAAAACGCCGACCAGAAGGTGGTGACGAACCTGGCGGTGCTGTATGACGTGAAGAAGAAGGACAAGGCCGGCGAGAAGTGGCTGAAGGACATGCGCCAGTGGTGGCGCAAGTCCGGCCGCGACCTGGCGATGCCGGTGGATGGCGTGTCGGGTGCGACGCGTGCGCCGGGCGAGCATACGCTGACGTTCCCGGCCGCGAAGGATGCGCTGGGCAAGCTGCCGGCCGGCCAGTACACGGTGGTGGTGGAAGCTTCCCGCGAGGCGGGCGGCCGCGAGCTGGTGAAAGTGCCGGTGGCATGGCCGCCGAAGGGTGCCAAGGAATTCTCCGCGAAGGGCAAGGAAGAGCTGGGCAATGTCGTCGTTCAGGTCAAGCCATAAGGAAAACATGATGCGTATTCAAAAAACCGTGATCGCGCTGGCACTGGCCGGCGCAGCATTCGGCGCCCAGGCGCACAAGCCGTGGGTGCTGCCTTCGTCGACGTTCGTCGAGAATGACAGGGAAGCATGGGTGACGGTCGACGCCGCCATCTCGGAAGGCCTGTTCGACATCGACCACGTGCCCCTGAAGCTGGATGGCCTGACGATCATCGGCCCGGATGGCGCCACGCTGGAGCCGCAGAATGTGGCGAACGGCAAGCTGCGCAATTCGTTCGACGTGAAGATGGCCAAGAACGGTACCTACAAGATCGCGCTGGTCAACCAGAACGTGTTCGCCAGCTACAAGGTCAACGGCGAAATGAAGCGCTGGCGCGGCCTCGAAGCCAGCATGGCCAAGGAAGTGCCGGCCAATGCCGAAGACCTGAAAGTGACGCGCACCAGCTCGCGCATCGAGACGTTCGTGACGGCCAACGAGCCCAGCGACGCGGTGCTGAAACCGACCGGCAGCGGCCTGGAACTGGTGCCGGTGACGAACCCGACCGAGCTGCGCGCCGGCGAGAAGGCCACCTGGCGCTTCCTGCTGGATGGCAAGCCTGCCGCCAATCTGCCGTTCAGCCTGATCCCGGGCGGCGTGCGCTACCGCGGCACGCTGAACGAAGTGCGCTTCAGTACCGACGCCAAGGGCGAGATCACGTTCACGATCCCGGCGGCCGGCATGTACGTGGCCACGGCCAGCTGGCCGGCGCCGCAGGCACAGGGCGCGCAGGGTGGGCAGGCGCAGCCGCCGGCACGCCGCGTGACGTACTCGGGTACGGTGGAAGTGCTGCCCGAGTAATGCGCGCGGGATTGCGTCGAACGCTGCTGCCGCACGCGATCTCGCCCGAGCCGCCGCCCGCCGGGGCGCAGGTGCGCGAGTACCGCGGCCTCAGCATGGGCACGAGCTGGTCGGCGCGGGTGGCCCAGCCAGCCGCCGCGCCGCGTCCGCCTGCGTATCCGCCGGCGCACTCATCTGCACACTCAGTTGCGCACTCATCTGCGCATTTATCTGATGACCTGCGTGCGGGGTTGCAGGCGCAGCTGGACGATGTGGTGGCGCAGATGAGCCACTGGGACCCCGCTTCCGACCTGGGCCGTTTCAACCGCGCCCCGGCCGGCACCTGGCAGGTGCTGCCGCCGGCGTTCTTCCAGGTGCTGGCGTATGCGCTGGACGTCTGCCGCGACAGCGGCGGCGCCTGCGATCCCTGCGCCGGGGCACTGGTCAACCTGTGGGGCTTCGGCCCCGTCAACCGTTACGACGAGCCGGGCTTCACGGCGCCCACGCCCGAACAGGCGCGTGGCGCGCTGCCGGCCGCGCGCGTGCGGCTCGATCCCGTCAGCCACAGCGCGCTGCAGCCCGGTGGCGTGCAGCTCGACCTGTCCGCCGTCGCCAAGGGGTATGGAGTCGATCGGCTGGCACGCTGGCTGGAAGGGCAGGGCATCCGCGACTACCTGGTGGAAGTGGGCGGCGAACTGCGCGGTGCCGGCCTGAAGCCCGATGGCCAGCCCTGGTGGGTGGCGCTGGAAGGGGTGGACGATGTGTCTTGCGGCGACGATGGCATCGTCGCCGCCCTGCACGGCCTCGCCGTGGCCACCTCCGGCGACTACCGCCGTTTTTTCCTGCACGATGGCCGGCGCCATGCGCACACGATCGACCCGCGCAGCGGCATGCCGATCGAGAATGGCCTCGCTTCCGTGACCGTGGTCGCCGCCAGTTGCATGGCGTGCGACGCCTGGTCGACCGCGCTGACCGTGCTGGGCCCCGTGGATGGCCTGGCGCTGGCGGAACGCCGCGGCATCGCGGCCCGCTTCGTGGTGCGCACGGCCGGCGGCCTCGTCGAACACCTGAGCTCGCACATGCGGGCGATGCTCGAACAAGCATGATCCTGACCAACGATACGACCCGGCTGGCGCTGACCGCCGCCTGTTTCGCCGCCTACGGCGTCACCTGTTTCCTGCCATGGCTGCGCATGCGCCGCAAGCGCGCCGCCGCCGGCACCGCCGACCCGGCAGGCTGGATCGTCGCCTATGCCAGCCAGACCGGCAACGGCGAGGAACTTGCGCAGCAGACCGCGGCCACGCTGCGGCTGGCCGGCATCGGCGTGCGCGTGATGGAACTGGGCGATGTTTCCGCGCAGGCCTTGCAGGGCGCCGAACGGGCCCTGTTCATCGCCAGCACCTACGGCGAAGGCGATGCGCCGGATGGCGGCGCCGCGTTTGCCGGCAAGCTGATGACGCGGTCGCTGCCGCTGCCACGCCTGCACTACGGCGTGCTGGCGCTGGGCGACAGCAGCTATGCGCATTTCTGCGGTTTCGGCCGTGCCCTCGACGGCTGGCTGGCGGCGCAGGGTGCGCAGCCACTGTTCCCGCGGGTGGAAGTGGACCGGGGGGCGACGGCCGACCTGGCGCCGTGGCGCCAGCAGCTTTCCCACCTGGCCGGCACCAGCGATGCGCCGGATTGGGAAGCGCCGGCATTCACGCCGTGGCGGCTGGCCCGCCGGCGGGTGCTGAATCCGGGCAGCGCCGGCGCGCCCGTGTACCACATCGAACTGGAGCCCGCGGCCGGTGCGCTGCCGGCCTGGCAGTCCGGCGACCTGGTGCAGGTGGTGCCGCCGGCACAGGCCGACCGGCCGCGCGAATATTCGATTGCCTCGGTGCCGGCCGATGGCTGCGTGCACCTGCTGGTGCGCCTGCACCGGCACGCTGACGGCAGCACCGGCATTGCCTCCGGCTGGCTTTGCCAGCACGCGGAAGAGGGCACGCTGGTGCCGCTGCGCCTGCGGCCGCACCGCCGCTTCCGCCTGGAAGACAATGCCGCCCGTCCGCTGATCCTGATCGGCAATGGCAGCGGCATCGCCGGCCTGCGCGGTCACCTGCGTGCCCGCGTGGCGGCCGGGCAGGGCCGCAACTGGCTGCTGTTCGGCGAACGCCAGCGCGCCCATGACCTGCATTACGGCGACGAGCTGTTGGCCTGGCAAGAGCAGGGCCTGCTTGCCCGGCTGGACCTCGCGTTTTCCCGTGACGGGGCGGGGCGCGGCTATGTGCAAGACTTGCTGGCGCCCGCCGGCGACTTGCTGCGCACGTGGATCGCCGACGGTGCCGCCGTGTATGTCTGCGGCAGCCTGGAAGGCATGGCCGGCGGCGTCGACCAGGCGCTGCGCGGCATCCTCGGCGATGACGCCGTCGAGGCCCTGGCTGCCGCCGGGCGCTACCGCCGCGACGTCTACTGACCTGCCACCATTTTGCGGCCACCATTTTCCGGCGCCGGGGCCTGCCCGGGCACTGGAGCACGCCATCACCAGGCAATGTTTCCCAAAACCAGAGTCTGACCCCGATTTCTGGCAATGTTCCCCAAAACCGGGGTCTGACCCCGATGTCTGCCAACGTACAAAAAAAGCCCCGCGCGAGGCGGGGCTGGGGAGTTCCGCGAGGTGCGGATGAGAGGTACTCAGGGTGCCAGTTCCTCGAGCCCGCGCTGCAGGCTGGAGATGCTGGGATTGTCGATGAACACGCAGCGCTTGCCGGTGCGCTTGCAGAAATCCTTCACGCGCCAGTAGGCGCTGTGGCTGATGCAGCCGGTCTGGCAGATCACCAGGTCGGCGGCGGCCAGGCTGGCTTCGAGCTTGCCGGCGTTGTCTTCGAGGCCGCCGTCATGGTGGGCGAACTGGGCGCCGGCGCGTTCGATCAGGGTCCGGTACGAAGCGACGTTGCCGCTGCGGCCCCCCACGCACAGGATGCTGCGTTCCGCCAGCCGGATGGGCATGCGGATGATATGCTCGACGGCTGCCGGCGGTGCCGGTTCTTCGTCGCGCGGCGCCGGCTGCGACTGCGCCTGCACGAGTTCGCGGCGCAGCTCGGCCACCTGTTCGCGCAACTGCCGTTCCCGCTCGTCGCTTTGTTCCAGCCGCTGGGCCAGCCGCTCGCGCGAAGCCAGGTCGGGGATGGAGTCGCGCAACTGTTCCAGTTCCAGGCGCAGCGCATCGATCATGCTGTCGCGGCTGACCAGCTGGGCGCGCAACTGCATCAGCGCGCTGGCATCGCGTTCCAGTTCGGCGTTGCGTTCCAGCTGCATGGCGGCGCTGCGCTGCTGCAGCCTGGCCAGCTCGCGCGCCAGCTGCCCGTTTTCCTCGACGACGGCATTGAAGCGGTTGATGTCGGCACGGGCGCAGGCGCCGGCCTGGTGCTGGATCATGTGCAGGTCGCGGCACATCCGTTCTTCCAGTTCCGGCGCACAGCGGGGATGCGTCAGTCCCGCCCAGAAGGCGCCGGCAACGTCGCCGCCAGCCACCGCGGCCTGCCACAGTTCGGCCACGCCTTCCGTGGTGCGCGCGGTGCGGAAACGCGTGATTACCGCGGCGTAGCGGCGTTCCAGTTCCTTCTGCAACACCTCGGACAGGCGGTTGCGCGTGCCGCATTCGCTGACGGCGCCCACGTGGATCTCGTAGTCGTCGGCCAGTACCTTGCCACCGGTGACCTTGCCGACCAGCTTGCGCAATGTGCCGATCGGCAGCGATACGCCGACCAGCGGGCAGTGGCAGGTGTGACCCAGTTCCCAGATGCGGCGGCGGCGCGACGTTTGCGCTTCCTGCGGCTCGGTGGCGGCGTGTTTGTCGCACATGGTCAGACCACCTGTGGCGCCGCGCGGCCCCTGGTCATCAGCCGGGCCAGGAAGCCATCGTCCTTCTTCGGCGGTGGCAGCGAACGCTCGACAACGACGGCCCATTGTTCGGACAGCTGCTGGCAGGTCGCGGCCAGCACGGGCGACAGGCCCGGCAAGCCGGCAAGTGCCTTCAGGTGGCGTTCGATGACGGAAGCGAGCTTCACGCAGCCCTTGCCGTCGGCAGTGTAATGGGACATCAGGTGCAGCACGGCGGACAACATCAGTTCCGGCTGCTGCCCGCCGGTGGTGGGCGCCAGGTAGATCGGGTCGGTATGGTCGAAAGCCATCGTACTCTCCTCGGAAACGATCAGCTGGCGGCGGCTGGCTGGGATGATGAGTGGGTGCCTGGCGACAGCGTGGCGGATGAAGCGATCGCTCCTCGGGCTGGCCGGGCGCATGCCGCTGAAGAACCAGCCATGCCGGGTGCCTGCGATGACGCTGGCGGGGAGGAACAGGACAGCCGCGCCTTCATGCCACGATCGGTGCCGGGTTTCCCGCTGGTTCAGGTTCAGGCAGTGAGAATCAGCTTGTTCAGCTGGGTGATGCGCAGGCGATAGATCCGGCCCGCATGCTCGATCTCGACTTCACGCTGGTCCTGCATCAGGCCTGCGGTGGTCAGGCGGCGTACTGGCGCGGGCTGCCGGGCAGCAGGCACCGGCTTCGTTTGGTTGGCTTGGGTCTGCATGGTCATTTTGCCTTAAATAAGAATGATTCGCATTTGCATTATTGGTCAGGGCTGTAAGAAATGCAAGCGTTTTTTGGCTCGCGCGTGCAGGAAATTGACAGCCCGCGCGTGCCAGGCCGGAGGCATCAAAGCTAAGCGGGAGGCATAAAAAAAGGCCCGCCGAAGCGGGCCCAAGCTGGGTAAGGCAAACAGGTGTGGAACGTCAGACCGTGGCCACGAGCTGCACCGGCGGCGTGGCTGCGGCTTCGGCGGCGGCCTTGGCCCGGTTGGCCGTGGCCTTGCTGCGCGAGCGGGACGGCGGCAGGCGGCGCAGCGTTTTCAATGCATCCGCATCCTTGATGCCGATCGTGCGCTGGTCGACCGTGATCAAGCCGATTTCGTTGAAGGCGGACAGCGTGCGGCTCACCGTTTCCAGCGTCAGGCCCAGGTAGCTGCCGATTTCATGGCGGGTCATGCGCAGGTTGAACAGCTTGCTCGAGTAACCCATCTGGGCGAAGCGGTCGGCCAGCGACACCAGGAAGCGCGCCACGCGGGCTTCGGCGCTCAGCGCACCCAGCATGCCGATCATTGCCTGTTCGCGCACCAGTTCGCGGCTCATCACGCCGTACATCATGTGTTCCAGTTCCACATGGACGCGGCCCAATGCCGTCAGCTTCTTGAACGGCAGCAGGATCAGGTCGCAATCGGACAAGGCCACCGCTTCGGACGCGTAATGGCGGCTGTGGATGCCATCCACGCCCAGCATGTCGCCCTTCATCGGGAAACTCAGCACCTGTTCGTTGCCGAATTCATCGATCAGCACGGTTTTCAGGAAGCCGGAGTTGACGATGTACAGCGTGTCGAACGGCTGGCCGATCGTGTGGATGCGCTGGCCGGTCTTGAACTGCACATGCTGGAACAGCAGTTCTTCGGCGTTGACGGAACAGGCCGCCGGGATGTGCAGGAGGTCGCAGACTTCCTTCAGGTTCGACCAGAGACGGCCCTGGCGCTGGCGACCCGCCTCCATGGCGGGTGTTTGGGCGGCCGGGGCGGCGACTCGGGCTTCGGACATTTGCGTAGGGAGCATGCTGATCTCCTGATTTCAGGTCATGTAGTTCGGATTAAAAAACGTATAATTTTTTGGTTCGTTTAAAACTATTCAAAACGTATCTTGCGGCTTGCATTCAGCCTGATTGCAGCCTGTTCGCAGATTGCTTGCAGCCTGTTTGCAGCCTGTTTGCAGCCTGTTTGCAGCTTGTTTGCAGATTGCTTGCAGCTTGTTTGCAGCTTGTTTTCAGCTATTTAAAACTCGTTTGCGGCCTGTTTTTATGGCTTGTTGTCGGGCTTGTTGCCGGGACTTCTTCGAGGTGTGCAGGAAACCGGCCCTGGTTTGAAACTGCCGGTTAAATTTTTCCGCCGCCATCGGTCGTGCTATCAATCGGCTTCAACTCGCCTTCCAATCGCCTTCAAATCGCCTTCAATTGGAGTAGATGTACGGCAACTCGCCTTGAATGGTTTCAGTATGCCAACGAGGGATGGGGAAGGATATCGGTATGCGCTGAATATGCTCGTAGGAGCCGGCGCAGATCTGTAGGAGTATTCCTACTGATCGATATCATGCGTCAGAGTGGGGGAAGAGGCCCCGAGCGGGGCCAGGCAGGGTCAGGACTTGAAGGGAGACAGCAGTTTGTGCGCTACGGCGTATTGAACCATTTCCGACAGTGAACTCATCCCCATTTTCTGCATGATCCGGGTTTTATGGGTACTGACGGTTTTTACCGACAAGTGCAGGCTATTGGCGATTTCGGTGATCGACTTGCCTGAAACGAGTAGCGAAAAAACCTCGAATTCACGGTCCGATAACTGTTTATGCAACAGGCTTTCATTCGGCATCATGATATTCAGGGCCAGTTGCTCGGCGACCTCGGTACTGATATAGGGCCGCCCCGATGCCACCTTGCGAATGGCGCCCACCAGCTGCGTTCCGGCGCTTTCCTTGGTCAGGTAACCCTGGGCACCGGCGCGAATGGCCCGCACGGCATATTGTTCTTCTTCGTGCATCGTGAGAATCAGCACGTTCAGCTTGGGGGCTTCGCTGCGGATCTGGCGTATCAGGTCGACACCGCTGCGGCCGGGCATCGACAGGTCGAGCAGCAACAGGTCGAAGCCACCCTGGCGCACATGGCGCAGGACCTCGAAGCCGTCGACGGCCTCGCCAACGATGTCGATGTCGGGGGCGCCATCGAGGATGCGCTTGAGGCCCTCGCGCATGATGGTATGGTCGTCTGCGATGACTATTCTGATCATGGATGGTTCGGTGACACTCCGGTATTGCTTATCGTCATCCCGATGGCACCCTGCGGCGCAACACCACGCGCGAGCATGGGGTGCGGCAGGCAAGACGGCATCGAGGGCAAGGGCATCAGGGGCGAAAGCATTCAGTGCGGCGGTGGCGGGTGTTGCAAGACCTATTCAGGCAGGGGTTCTTTCAGCAGGCGGTGCACGAGCACCGGGATCTTCGAGTGGGACAACACCTTGTTCGTGACACTGCCCAGCAACAGCTGGCCCCAGCCGCTGCGGCCATGGGAGCCGATGAAGATCAGGTCGCAACCCTTCTGTTCGGCGATTTCAACGATCTTCAGTGCCGCGCTTTCGGAAAATGCCGTCATGCTTTCGCACGGCACGCCTTTCTTGTCGCACGAGGTCACGATCGACTGCACGTGGTCGCGGCCGGCGCGGCCCATCGCGGCACGGTATTCCTCTTCGCTGGGATAGCTGGGTGGAATGATCTCGACATAGATCGGATACTGGTATTCGGGCGCGACAAACAGGGCCAGCACTTCGGCGCCGAGTTGCTGGGCGAACGATACACCGGCGCAGGCAGTCATCCGGGACACGGCGGAACCGTCGGTGGTAATCAGAATTTTCCGGTACATACCCGCTCCTTGAATGCATGCGCACCCGCATTGTAGTCCCGATTCACGCCCTTGTCTGGATGCAAACACTTGATCTTCCTCAATGGAGAGATGAGCTCGGCACAACATTGCTGTCGATACTATCTTTGTACATGACAAACATCACGGCAGGCATCGCGACCCAAATACAACAGAAACACTTTTTTTCCAGTTGCCGCGCAGGATTGAACCAACCGAGATTGAACAAGCGGACGGCCCCCTGCTACACTCGCGGAAGTGCGTTAATATTGCCGTGAGTCATCAAGCAAGACACACAGGTAGTTGATACGAAAGCATTTTTTGAATATGGAGAAGCAGGGATATGACCGACGCCGCTGATGATTTCGACGCATTATTCGAGGAAGTGTCCGCGCAGCGTGCCAACGCCACCCCGGCACCGGCACCGGCTCCGGCCCCCGCGCCGGCCGCGGCCGCCGCCGATGACGACCTGGAAAATCTGTTCGACGAAATCGCCTCGACCCGAACCGCGGCTCCTGTAGCCACCGCAGCGCAGGCCGCTGCCCAGATCGCGGATGCGCCGGTCGCCGAGGAGGGTGCGCAGGATGGCACGATGTTCGAACGCCTGGGCGGCATCGTCCGGCTGTTGCACGACTCGTTGCGCGAACTGGGCTACGACAAGGCGCTGACCGAGGCCTCGAGCCAGATCGTGGATGCCCAGGACCGCCTGGAATACGTGGCTTCGCTGACCGAGCAGGCCGCCAACAAGGTATTGAACACCCTCGACGACGGCATGCCGGCACAGGACGTGCTGTCGAAGAAGTCGAAGGAAATGGAAGACCGCTGGGCCGCGCTGTTTGAAGGCAAGCTCAGCATTGAAGAATTCAAGGCGCTGGCCGGCGATTCGCGTGCGTTCGCGCATGCCGTGTCCGAAGCCACCGAAGCGGAAAAAGCGCGCCTGCTGGAAATCATGATGGCGCAGGACTTCCAGGACATCACGGGCCAGCTGATCAAGAAGGTCGTGATCATTACCAAGACGGTCGAGCAGGAGCTGGCACAGTTGCTGAAGGATAATGCACCGCCCGACAAGCGCGAACTGATTGCGCAGAAAGAGGCCCTGGAGGTGTCGCTGATGAGTGGCCCGTCGGCCCCGTCCGTGGCCCTGAACCAGGACAACGTGGACGACCTGCTTGCCGACCTGGGGTTCTGATGGACGATATGCTCAAGGAGTTCGTCGTCGAGGCGATGGACCTGGCGGTCAATGTCGAGGAGCACCTGCTGCGCCTCGAGCGCGACCCCGACAACAAGGAAACGCTGAACGCCGTGTTCCGTTCGTTCCACACCATCAAGGGTGGCGCGGGCTTCATGAACCTCGGTGCGCTGGTGTCCGCCTGCCACCTGACGGAAAACCTGTTCGACGCGCTGCGCACCGGTGCCGCGCCTGTCACGCCGCTGTCGATCGAGGCGGCGCTGCAGGCGTCCGGCTTCGTGGCCGACCAGCTGGCGGAACTGAATAACGGTGCGTCGCCGGACAGCATGGGGCCGATGCCGGCCGACCTGGAAGCGATCCTGAACCAGGCCATCGAAGGCAAGGAAAGCTCGGCCAAGCCGGCGGCGAAGGCTGCGCCGGCGCCCGCTCCCGTGGCTGCCCCGGCAGCCGCGGCGGCGCCGCGCGCGCCCTCGGCCGACGGTATCGATTGGGAATCGATGTACGAGGCGGTCGTGCCGCCGGGTACGTACAGCCGTCCGGCCAGCGCGCCGGCCCCGGTCGCCGCCGCGGCCAGCGTGCCCGCCACGCCCGCGGCGCCTGTCGCCGCCCCGGCTGCCGAAGCGCCCGCCGCCGCCCCAGCCAGCGATGCCGCTCCCGCCAAGAAGTGGGATGGCGTCGAGCGCCGCGATGAAGCCAAGGCCGTCCACGCGGCGCCGGCGAAAGAGGAAAGCATCCGTATCGACGCGGTCAAGCTGGACGCGCTGCTGGAAGTGGCCGGCGAATCCGTGCAGGCCGCCAACCAGGCCGCCGTGCTGCTCGAGCGCCTGCAACAGTTCAAGTTCGAAGGCCAGGCCGCCACGCTGATGTCGGCCCTGACCGAGACGCTGGAGCGTGCCTCGCGCTACTCGACCGAACTGCAGCGCGCCACGCTGGCGACCCGCATGCAGCCGGTCGGCCGCCTGTTCCAGAAGTTCCCGCGCCTGGTGCGCGAACTGGCGAAGGACCTGGGCAAGGAAGTCGAACTGGTCATCGAAGGCGCGGAAACGGAAGTGGACCGTGTGGTTGTCGACAGCCTGTACGATCCGCTGGTGCACATGCTGCGCAACGCGCTCGACCACGGTGTGGAAGGTCCGGATGCCCGCGTGGCCGCCGGCAAGAACCCGAAGGCCACCATCCTGCTGAAAGCGTGGCAGGAAGCCAACAGCGTGATGATCGTGCTGCAGGACGACGGCAAGGGCATGGACCCGGTCGCGCTGCGCCGCAAGGCCGGTGAAAAGGGCCTGATCTCGCCGACCGCGAACATGACGGACGACGAGTCGTACCAGCTGGTCTTCCTGCCGGGCTTCTCGACCAAGGAAGTGGCATCGTCCGTGTCCGGCCGCGGCGTGGGCATGGATGTGGTGAAGACCGCGGTGGAAAAGAACCGCGGCGCGATCCACATCGAATCCGCGCTGGGCAAGGGCACCAAGTTCGCCATCCGCCTGCCGATCGAGCTGTCGATCGTGCCGACCATGCTGGTGTCGACCTCGGGCGCGCTGCTGGCGCTGCCGATGGCCGTCGTCGAGCGCGTGGTGGAACTGCCGGAAACCTTCAACGAAGTGGGCGGTGCCCCGGTGATGAAGGACCAGGGGCGGCCGCTGCCGGTGCGGTCGCTGGCCAATGCGCTGGGCTACGAACTGTCGACCGAACGGGTGGGCATCGTCATCAACGCGCCGCAGCCGTACATCCTGGCCGTGGGTGCCGTGGATGGCACCGCCGACCTGGTCATCAAGCCGATGACGGCCCTGACCGTGGAAGGCGTGACCGGTACCGCGCGCTCGGCCGAGGGCGAGCTGGTGCTGGTGGTCGGCCTATCGTTCCTGATGGATGGTTGCAGGAGCAGCGTGCGCATGGCAGCATAACAAGTTCGCCAAGCAAGTCACCCAAAAAAGCCTGCGACCGCATCGCAGGCTTTTTTTACGACTAGAATATTGCCTGTATCCGGGGTCAGACCCCGGTTTCAGGAAACATTCCCGAGAAATGGGGGGCCGCCGCATCGCCGGACCGCCATTTTTGGAGCAATTTTTGCAACACGGCGCCCTAGGCGCGCAGCAGGAAAATGCAAGGGACAGCGGCCCACGAGGCGGAAAGTCGGCTTGTTTTGCAGCGCACAAACTGTGGCATAATCAAAACGGAACTTTCTACACACAGGCAGCAAGCAGCATTATGAAGACGCTTTACGACAAACTCTGGGAATCGCATGTGGTGCGCACGGAGGAAGACGGCACCGCCATCCTGTACATCGACCGCCACCTCGTGCATGAAGTCACCAGCCCGCAGGCCTTCGACGGCTTGCGCGCCGCCAACCGCTCCCTGTGGCGCCTGTCCGCCAACCTGGCGGTGGCCGACCACAACGTGCCGACCACCGACCGCTCGCACGGTATCGAGGATCCCGTTTCCCGCCTGCAGGTGGAAACGCTGGACAACAATACCAAGGAGTACGGCGTCACGTACTTCAACATGAACGACAAGCGCCAGGGCATCGTCCACGTGATCGGCCCGGAGCAGGGCGCCACGCTGCCCGGCATGACGGTGGTCTGCGGCGATTCGCACACCTCCACCCACGGCGCGTTCGGCGCGCTGGCGCACGGCATCGGCACGTCCGAGGTCGAGCACGTGCTGGCCACGCAGACGCTGCTGGCGAAAAAGTCCAAGGCGATGCTGGTGCAGGTCGACGGCGACCTGCGGCCCGGCGTGACCGCGAAGGATATCGTGCTGGCCATCATCGGCAAGATCGGTACCGCCGGCGGCACCGGCTACGCGATCGAATTCGGCGGTTCCGCGATCCGCGCGCTGTCGATGGAAGGCCGCATGACAGTCTGTAACATGGCGATCGAAGCGGGCGCGCGCGCCGGCATGGTCGGCGTGGACGACACCACGATCAACTACGTGAAGGGCCGTCCGTTCGCGCCTGCCGGTCCGCACTGGGAGCGCGCCGTCGAGTACTGGCGCACGCTGCACACCGAACCGGGCGCGAAGTTCGACATGGTCGTCACCCTCGATGCCGCCGAGATCAAGCCGCAGGTCACCTGGGGCACCTCGCCCGAGATGGTGGTGCCGGTCGATGGCCGCGTGCCCGATCCCGACCAGGAAAAAGACACGGTCAAGCGCGAAGCGATGGAAAAGGCGCTGGTCTACATGGACCTCAAGCCGAACACGGCGATCGAGGATATCCGCATCGACAAGGTATTCATCGGTTCCTGCACCAACTCGCGCATCGAGGACCTGCGCGCCGCCGCCGCCGTGGTGCGCGGCAAGCAGCGCGCCTCGAACGTGAAGCTGGCCATGGTGGTGCCGGGCTCCGGCCTCGTCAAGGAACAGGCCGAGCGCGAAGGGCTGGACACCATCTTCAAGGCCGCCGGCTTCGAATGGCGCGAGCCGGGCTGCTCGATGTGCCTGGCGATGAATGCCGACCGCCTCGACCCGGGCGAGCGCTGCGCGTCCACCTCGAACCGCAATTTCGAGGGCCGGCAAGGCCAGGGCGGGCGCACCCACCTGGTGTCGCCGGCCATGGCCGCCGCTGCCGGTATCGCCGGCCACTTCGTCGACATCCGCGGCCTGCGCTGATCGCGCGCCGTGGACGTGTTTGACCCCAACGGCAAATGCCGGGGGGGCAGGGTCTGAAGCGGGAGATGGCAGGTATGCCGCCTCCCGCTACGCAGCGAGGAGCATGCTCCTCGAAACCCTGCTCCGCCCCCAGGTTTTGCACCTGGGGTTGAAGCATGAGTCCTCAACGCTTTCAAAAGAAGACAGAAACATGAAAACCCTGTTCGCCATCGCCCTCGCCACCATCGTCCTCACTGGCTGCAACACCGTTGCCGGCTTCGGCAAGGACGTACAGAAGGTTGGCCAGGCCGTCGAACGCGGCGGCAAAAAATAACACCGCGGCGCGGCCTGGTGCCGCGTCCCACCAAGAGAGCAGCATGGACAAATTTACGATCTACGAGGGCCTTGTCGCCCCGCTCGACCGCTCGAACGTCGATACCGACGCCATCATCCCGAAGCAGTTCCTGAAATCGATCCGCCGCACGGGCTTCGGCCCCAACCTGTTCGACGAATGGCGCTACCTCGATCACGGCGAGCCCGGCATGGATAATTCCCAGCGTCCGGTCAATCCCGACTTCGTGCTGAACCAGCCGCGCTACCAGGGCGCGTCGATCCTGCTGACGCGCAAGAACTTCGGCTGCGGCTCCTCGCGCGAGCATGCGCCGTGGGCCCTCGAGCAATACGGCTTCCGCGCCATCCTGGCGCCCAGCTTCGCCGATATCTTCTTCAACAACTGCTTCAAGAACGGCATGCTGCCGGTCGTCTTAACCGAAGCGCAGATCGATCATCTGTTCGACGAAGTCAAGGCCTTCCCGGGTTATCGCCTGGTGGTGGACCTTGAGCAGCAAGTCATCCGCTCCCAGGACGGCAAGATCTCCTACCCATTCCAGGTCGACGCCTTCCGTAAATACTGCCTGATGAACGGCCTCGACGACATCGGCCTGACGCTGCGCCATGCCGACAGCATCCGTGCCTTCGAAGAGCGTCATCTGGCAAGCCAGCCCTGGCTGGCCAACTCGATCTGAAAACAACCATGAAAATCGCAATCCTGCCGGGCGACGGTATCGGCCCAGAGATCGTCACCCAGGCCGTCAAGGTGCTGAACGCACTGGACGAACAGTTCGAACTGGAGACCGCCCCGGTCGGCGGCGCCGGCTACGAAGCGTCCGGCCATCCGCTGCCGGAAGCCACGCTGGCACTGGCGAAGGCGGCCGACGCCGTGCTGTTCGGCGCCGTCGGCGACTGGAAGTACGACACGCTAGACCGCCCGCTGCGCCCCGAACAGGCGATCCTCGGCCTGCGCAAGAACCTGGGCCTGTTCGCCAACCTGCGTCCGGCGATCCTGTACCCGGAACTGGCCGGCGCCTCCACGCTCAAGCCCGAAGTGGTGTCGGGCCTGGATATCCTGATCATCCGCGAACTGACCGGCGACATCTACTTCGGCCAGCCGCGCGGCGTGCGCGAATGCCCGGACGGCCCCTTCAAGGGCCAGCGCGAAGGCTTCGACACGATGCGCTATGCGGAAGGCGAAATCCGCCGCATCGCCCACGTGGCGTTCCAGGCCGCGCAAAAGCGCGACAAGCGCCTGACTTCCGTCGACAAGGCCAATGTGCTGGAAACCTTCCAGTTCTGGAAAGACATCGTCACCGACGTGCACAAGGAATATCCGGACGTGGCGCTGGACCACATGTATGTCGACAACGCCGCCATGCAGCTGGTGCGCGCGCCGAAGAAATTCGACGTGATCGTCACCGGCAACATGTTCGGCGACATCCTGTCCGACGCGGCCGCCATGCTGACCGGTTCGATCGGCATGCTGCCGTCGGCCTCGCTGGACGCGAACAACAAGGGTCTGTACGAACCGTCGCACGGCTCGGCGCCGGATATCGCCGGCAAGGGTATCGCCAACCCGCTGGCCACCATCCTGTCCGCGGCGATGATGCTGCGCTTCTCGCTGGGCAAGGCCGAACAGGCCGACCGTATCGAGAACGCCGTCAAGGCCGTGCTGGCGCAGGGCCTGCGCACCGCCGACATCCACGAGGAAGGCACCACGAAAGTGGGCACCGAGCAGATGGGCGACGCCGTGGTCAAGGCGCTGGCGAAGTAAACAACGTGTACACGGAACGCGCCGCTGGCGCGTTCCCATGAGACATCCAAAACATCCGAGGGTATTCACATGAAATTAGTAGGTCTGGTAGGCTGGCGCGGCATGGTCGGTTCCGTGCTGATGCAGCGCATGCAGGAAGAGGGCGATTTCGAGCACATCGAGCCGGTGTTCTTCTCCACGTCCAACACGGGCGGCAAGGCCCCGGCGATGGCCAGGAACGAAACCACGCTGAAGGACGCCACCGATATCGAGGAACTGAAGCGCTGCGAGATCATCATCTCCTGCCAGGGCGGCGACTACACCAGCGAGGTGTTCCCGAAGCTGCGCGCGGCCGGCTGGAACGGCTACTGGATCGACGCTGCCTCCACGCTGCGCATGGACAAGGATGCCGTCATCGTGCTGGATCCGGTCAACCTGAACGTCATCAAGGATGCGATGACCAAGGGCGTCAAGAACTTCATCGGCGGTAACTGCACCGTGTCGTGCATGCTGATGGGCCTGGGCGGCCTGTTCAAGGCCAACCTGGTGGACTGGATGACGTCGATGACGTACCAGGCCGCATCGGGCGGCGGCGCGCAGCACATGCGCGAACTGCTGACGCAATTCGGCACCATCAACGCTTCCGTCAAGCCGCTGCTGGACAACCCGGCATCGGCGATCCTGGAGATCGACCGCCAGGTGCTGGCCACCCAGCACGGCCTGTCGGCTGAAGAAACCAAGCAGTTCGGCGTGCCGCTGGCCGGCAACCTGATCCCGTGGATCGACAAGGACCTGAACAACGGCCAGTCGAAGGAAGAGTGGAAGGGCGGCGCCGAGACCAACAAGATCCTCGGCCGCGGCGAAGGCTTCGGCTCGAAGGCGATTCCGGTGGATGGCCTGTGCGTGCGCATCGGCGCGATGCGCTGCCACTCGCAGGCGCTGACCATCAAGCTGAACAAGGATGTACCGCTGGACGAGATCAACGACATCATCGCCAACGACAACCAGTGGGTGAAGTTCGTGCCGAACACGCGCGAAGCGTCGGTGCGCGACCTGACGCCGGCCGCCGTCACCGGCAGCCTGGCGATCCCGGTCGGCCGCGTGCGCAAGCTGTCGATGGGCCCGGAATACATCTCGGCCTTCACGGTGGGCGACCAGCTGCTGTGGGGCGCCGCCGAACCGCTGCGCCGCATGCTGCGCATCGTGCTGGACAAGTAAGCGCTGCACCCGGGAAAAACGGGGCACGTGCCCCGGTCCCGGCGACAGGAAGCCGGCCCTCGACAGGGCCGGTTTTTTTTATCCGCGTGAATTCATGTGCGTGAATTTTTTTGCGTGATGCCTGGAAGGCCAGCACGGGTAATTTGTTGCATTGTGGACACAACTGGCAAACCGCAACCCGCCGGCGCGGAAAGCGGCCAGGCGCCGGCCCCCGGCTGCCGGGCCATCCATGCCGGCCCTGTCCCATAGCGGGGCGTCGCTTGCATGCTCCGGGGCATGATGATATGTTGGGATGCCCGGGAAACCCCGGGCCCCCGTTGCCAACTTAACACCATAAAATATGCCCGTACAAAAACGCTCCAGGGTTGCTTCATTCGCGTTGTCTGCACTGGCCAGCGCCATCATCGGCGCGGCCATCCTCCCGCCGGCGCATGCCGCCGGCCTCGGCAAGCTCACCGTGCTGTCCGCCCTGGGGCAACCGCTGCGCGCCGAGATCGAGCTGACAGCGGTCACCCCGGAGGAAGCGGCCGACCTCGCAGTCAAGCTGGCACCGCTGGAAGCCTTCCGGGCAGCCAACATCGAATTCAACCCCGCCCTGGTCAACCTGCGCTTCGACATCGAACAGCGCGACGGGCGGCGCTTCATCCGCGTGAAATCGGCGCAGCCGGTCAACGAGCCCTTCGTCGACATGCTGCTGGAGCTGTCATGGGCCAACGGCCGCCTGGTGCGCGAGTACACGTTCCTGCTCGACCCGGCCGAGATGCGCAATGCGCAGTCGCCGCAGGTGGCGGCACCGGTGGAAGTGAACCGCGCCGCCGCCCAGGCCGGCGCTCCGGCGCCTTCGGCCACCCCGGCAGCCCCGGCCGCTCCCGCGCCGGCACGCGAGCGTCCCGCCACGGCCGAGCGCGAGCGCCCGGCGGCAACGGAGACCGACAACGTCCGCGTCAAGCGGGGCGATACGCTGTCCGGCATCGCCCGCGACGTGAAGCCGGCCGACGTATCGCTGGACATGATGCTGGTCGCGCTGTACCGGGCCAATCCCGAGGCGTTCAGCGGCAACAACATGAACCGCCTGAAATCGGGCCGCATCCTGTCCGTGCCGAGCGGGGACACGGTGCGCGCCACCGACCGTTCCGAGGCGCGCCGCGTCGTCATCGCGCATGCGGCGGATTTCAATGCCTACCGCAATCGCCTGGCTGGCCAGGTGGAAGCGGCCACGCCGGCCCAGGCGCCGGCGCCGCAGCAAAGCGCCGGCGGCAAGATCACCGCCCAGGTCGAAGAGCGGCCGAACGCCGTCAACGAAGCGCAGGACCGGCTCAAGCTGTCGAAGGCGGGCGAAGCATCCGGCAAGGCTGGCCAGGCGGCTGCCACCGAGGAAAAGATCGCCAAGGAACAGCAGGTCGCCGATGCCGCCGCGCGCGTCAAGGAACTGGAAAAGAATGTCAGCGACCTGGAAAAGCTGATGGCGGTGAAGAGCCAGGCCGGCGTGGAAGCGCAGCAGGGCGCCGTGCCGGAAATGGACAACCGGGGCGCGCCCGTCGCGGCCGCGCCGCAACCCATGGCACCGGCCGCCGCGCCGGCAGCGCCGCCAGCCAGGCCGGCCGCGAAGCCGGCGGCACCGCCACCCACGGTCGCGCCATCGCCGGCCGAGCCCGGCATCATGGATGCGATCAAGGACAACATGGCCGCCCTCGGCATCGCGCTGGCGGCGATCCTCGGCGGCACCGCCCTGATTCTGGCGCGCCGCCGCAAGGCCGCGGCCACGGTGGTGGAGCGGGAGGTGCCGGTGGCCGCCCCCGTCGAACCGGCCACGCAGTCGCTGATCGCCGAACCGGGCGGCCAGAGCGTGGACACCAGCAACAGCGTGTTCAATTCGAACTTCGCGCCTTCCGCCAGCCAGCTCGACATGAACGAAGTCGACCCGGTGGCCGAGGCGGATGTCTACATCGCCTATGGCCGCGATGCGCAAGCCGAGGAAATCCTGAAGGAAGCGCTGCGCACCCATCCGGAGCGGCACGCGGTGCGGCTGAAGCTGATGGAAATCTACGCCAACCGGAAGGACTTGCGCGCCTTCGAGGGGCAGGCCAATGAACTGTATGCGTTGACGAAAGGGCAGGGCGACGAGTGGGCGCAGGCCGCCGCGCTGGGCCGTTCGTTCGATCCGGACAATCCGCTGTATGGCGCGCAGGGCGGTGCCGGTCCACTGGCGGCCACCGCGGCGGCGGCGGGCGCCGCGGCGCTGGCTGCGGACGCTGTCCATTCCCCCGCGCCGCCGGCCGACTTTTCCGCCGTGCTGGACGATGCTGCGCGCGCCCGTGCCGCCGAGCCCGCCCCGCACGAAGGGCTCGATCTCGACCTGAGCCAGGAACCCGCTCCGGAAGCGGCCGTCAGCGCGCTCGACTTCGATTTCGCCGATACCCCGGCGGCGGCGGAGCCGCCGGTGGCGGAAGACCGCCTGGCGGACTTCGATTTCAGCGATGCCACGGCCCAGCCGGACGTGGCGGCCGCCGAACCGCCCGCTACGCCGGACCAGCCCAAAATGGGCGATACGGCCGATGCGGAACATTACCTCGACTTCGACCTGGGCGGCCTGGACTTCGATCCACCGTCGCCGGCAGCGGGCGGCGCCGACAAGCCTGCCGAGAAGGGCGCGGATGCGGCAGCCGACCCGTTCGACCTGGCGTTCGATGCGCCTGCCGCTTCAGCCACGCCAGCCGCACCAGCGGCGCGGGCCGACGCGGATTTCGACTTCGACCTGGGCCCGGACGACAAGACCCCGCCCGCCGCGGCGGCCCCCGGTGCCGATCCGCTGGCCGAGCTGGACCTGATGGACTTCGACATGCCGCCGCCGGCCGCAACGCCGTCCAGCGCGGCGGTGCCCACGCTGGACGAACCGGACATGGCGCTGCCGGACTTGCCGGAACCACCGGCCGCGGCACCGCCGCCACCGGAATTCGACCTGTCGGGCATCGACCTGGACCTGGATGAAACGGCCACCCCGCAAGGCGGAGCGGCCGACATCCCGGCACCCCTGACGCCGCTGCAAATGGAGATGGATACCAAGCTGGACCTGGCTGTCGCCTACCAGGAAATCGGCGACAAGGAAGGTGCCCGCGAACTGCTCGACGAAGTGTTGCGCGGCGGCAGCAGCGAACAGGTGGCGCGCGCCAACCAGATGCTGGCGCAGCTGGGCTGACGGCGCACGGCGGCGGCGTGGCCATCGCGGCCATGCCGCCAGGCCCGCGATGCAACTGCCGTCCCAGCCGCATCGCCAGCGGCATCGCCAGCCATATTTGCCAGCCGCAATTGAACGCTATAATGCCCGCTCTTTCATCATGATCGGGCAGGCATTGAAACGCATCGCATTGGGCGTCCAGTACAACGGCGCCGACTGGCAGGGTTACCAGGTCCAGCCGCATGGCCAGACCGTGCAGGACAAGCTGGAGCAGGCGATCGAGCGTTTCGCCTGCGTCCGCATCGGCACCACCTGTGCCGGCCGCACCGATGCGGGCGTGCATGCGCTGGGGCAGGTCGTGCATTTCGATACCCCCCTGCAGCGCGAGCCGCATGCCTGGGTGCGCGGCATCAACGCCTTCCTGCCCGATTCGATCGGCGTTCGCTGGGCCAAGGAATTGCATGAGGTAGGGCCGCCGTTCGACCCGTCCAGTGCCGACGAATTCCAGCCCGACAAGGATTTCCATGCGCGCTTTTCGGCACGGTCGCGCACCTACCACTACCTGCTGTACAACAATGCGGTACGGGCGCCGCTGCTGTCCGGCCGGGCCGGCTTCTCGCACCGCCCGCTGGACGTGGAGCGGATGCGCGCAGCCGTCCAGCCGCTGCTGGGCAAACATGATTTTTCCGCATTCCGCGCCGCCGGCTGCCAGGCGAAAACGCCGGTCAAGGACATGTACGAGATCGGCATCGAGCGCCACGGCGACATGATCCTGTTCACGCTGCGGGCCAGCGCCTTCCTGCACCACATGGTGCGCAACCTGGTCGGTTCGCTGGTCTACGTGGGGCAGGGCCGCGAGCATACCGGCTGGCTGGGCGAACTGCTGGCCGGCCGCAACCGCACGCTGGCCGCGCCCACCTTCATGCCGGACGGCCTGTACCTCGCACAGATCGAATACGACGCCAAGTGGGGCCTGCCGCAGGAAACGCCGCGCATCCTGCCGGCTTTCTGACGCACCACCGAGACCTGATCGAGGACATGACCATGCACCGTACCCGCATCAAGATCTGCGGCCTGACCCGCGAAGAAGACGTGGCCGCCGCCGTGGCCGCCGGGGCCGACGCGATCGGTTTCGTGTTCTACCCGAAGAGCCCGCGCTACGTGGCGCCGGCCCGCGCGGCCGAACTGATCGCGACATTGCCGCCCTTCGTCACGGCGGTCGGCCTGTTCGTCAACGCCTCGGCGGACGAGGTGGCGGACATCGTGCGCGTGGCGCCGGTGGGCCTGCTGCAATTCCACGGCGATGAAACGGCCGGGCAGTGCGCCCAGGCCGCCGCCGCGGCCAACCGCACGTACCTGCGCGCCTTCCGGGTAAAACCGTCCACGACCGGCAGCGAGCTGCTAGAATACGAGGCTCAATGCCGCGCTTCTTCGCGGCTGTTCGCCGGGCTTCTGTTCGACACCTATGTCGATGCCTATGGCGGCGCAGGAAAGGTTTTCGATTGGTCTGTCATTCCAAAAGAACTCGCGCATCGGGCCGTTTTGAGTGGTGGCTTGAGCGTGCAAAATGCGACTGGCGCGGTGGCGCAGGTTCGCCCGTTCGCGGTTGACGTCAGTTCCGGCGTCGAAGCCGCGAAAGGCATCAAGGATGCCAGCCTGATCGTGCAATTCATTGCCGCGGTGAAGGCTGGCGATGCGACCCCCGGGAACGACGCATAGTTCGACCATTTGGCTTTATGCCCGTTCGGCTTTATTGCCCGTTCGGCTTTATTGCCCTGCGTGAATGCTCGGCTTGAATGCCCGGCCTGGCTCTTCGGCTTGATTTCATCGGCGCGAAGTTCCAGGCTGGATGTTCAACCGGTATTCGGCTGGTACGGCCGCGGCGTTCCCCTTTCGAGAAAACGCCATGAATTCCCCATCCGATCTTGCCGTACCCCTGTTCCATGCCACCGATTACCAGCTGCCCGACGCGACCGGCCACTTCGGCCCGTACGGCGGCTCCTTCGTTGCCGAAACCCTGACCTATGCGCTGGCCGAGCTGAACGAAGCCTATGCCCGCTACAGCCAGGATCCCGAATTCCTCGAAGAATTCCGTTACGAGCTGAAGCACTTCGTCGGCCGGCCATCGCCGATCTACCACGCCAAGCGCTGGTCCGAACTGGCCGGCGGCGCGCAAATCTACTTCAAGCGCGAAGACCTGAACCACACCGGCGCCCACAAGATCAACAACGTGATCGGCCAGGCGCTGCTGGCCAAGCGCATGGGCAAGCCGCGCATCATCGCCGAAACCGGCGCCGGCCAGCATGGCGTGGCCACGGCCACCATCTGCGCCCGCTTCGGGCTCGAGTGCGTGGTGTACATGGGTGCCGAAGACGTCAAGCGGCAGGCCCAGAACGTCTACCGGATGAAACTGCTGGGCGCCACCGTCGTGCCCGTCGAGTCCGGTTCGAAAACGCTCAAGGATGCGCTGAACGAAGCGATGCGCGACTGGGTCACCAACATTGAAAACACCTTCTACATCATCGGCACGGTGGCCGGCCCGCACCCGTACCCGATGCTGGTGCGCGACTTCCAGTCCGTGATCGGCGAGGAATGCCTGGTGCAGATGCCCGAGATGACGGGCCGCCAGCCCGACTACGTACTGGCCTGCATCGGCGGCGGCTCGAACGCGATGGGCATCTTCTACCCGTACATCGACCAGAAGGACACCCGGCTGATCGGCGTGGAAGCGGCCGGCGAGGGCCTCGACACGAACAAGCACGCGGCCTCGCTGACGAAGGGCTACCCGGGCGTGCTGCACGGCAACCGCACCTACCTGCTGCAGAGCGACGACGGCCAGATCATCGAAACGCACTCGGTTTCCGCCGGCCTCGACTATCCGGGCGTGGGCCCCGAGCATGCCTGGCTGAAGGATTCGGGCCGCGCGCAATACGTGTCGATCACGGACGAGGAAGCGCTGAAGGCATTCCACGACTGTTGCCACATCGAAGGCATCATCCCCGCGCTGGAATCGTCGCACGCGCTGGCATACGCCGCCAAGCTGGCCGCCACGCTGCCGAAGGACCAGATCGTGCTGGCCAACCTGTCCGGCCGCGGCGACAAGGACATGCATACCGTGGCCGAGCGGATGGGCATGAATTTCGGCTGATCGTTGCTGAGCCTGGCAGTCCCGCTGCTGCGAAATATTTCCAAAAATCGGGGTCTGACCCCGATTTGAAGAAACATTTCCAGAAAAGGGAACTGTCCCCGTCTGAAGAAACATTTCCAAGAATCGGGTCTGACCCCGAATTCGAGGAACATTTCCAGAAATCGGGGACTGTCCCCGAATTTGAGAAACATTTGCCGAGAATAATATGTCCCGTATCGCCCAGACGTTCACCGCGCTGAAAGCGCACAACAAGACCGGTCTCGTGACCTTCATCACCGCCGGCGATCCCGCGCCGGCATCCACGGTGCCACTGCTGCACGCCCTGGTGGCGGGCGGTGCCGACGTGCTGGAACTCGGCGTGCCGTTTTCCGACCCGATGGCCGAAGGCCCCGTCATCCAGCGTGCCTGCGAGCGCGCCCTGGTGCATGGCGTCGGCATCCGCCACGTGTTCGAGTACGTGCGCGAGTTCCGCAAGACCAACCAGCACACCCCGGTGGTGCTGATGGGGTACGCCAACCCGATCGAGCGCATCGGCGTCGATGCCTTCGTCGAGCAGTCGCGCGAAGTGGGTGCCGATGGCGCGATCGTCGTCGACTACCCGCCCGAGGAATGCGAGGCATTCGCCGCGAAGATGCGCGCCGCCGGCCTCGACCTGATCTTCCTGCTGGCGCCCACCTCGACCGAGGCGCGCATCGCGCAAGTGGCCAAGGTCGGCAGCGGCTTTTCGTATTACGTGTCGCTGAAGGGCGTGACGGGCGCCGGCCATATCGATACCGCCGAGGTGGCCGAGCGGATCGCCGAGATCCGCCGGCATGTCAGCCTGCCGATCGGCGTGGGCTTCGGCATCCGCGACGCGGCCACCGCGAAGGCGCTGGCCGGCGTGGCGGACGCCGTCGTCATCGGCAGCCGGATCATCCAGGAAATCGAGGCGGCCGAGCCTGCGCAGGCCCCGGCCGCCGTGCAGGCGTTCGTCGCCGGCATCCGGCAGGCGCTGGACGAATAAGCCGTGCTGCCGAGCCCGTGTCAGCGTGCCTGGAGGGAGTGCGGCCCTGCATGGCCGCACCGTTGTGCGGGCGCGAAGCATGCTTCGCGAATTCCCCGCTCCCCCCATGACACGGGCTCATCAATTCTCCGCAGGCGTTCGCGCGCAGGCCGCATGAAAGCTTACGTCCGTGCTTAAAATTGTCAATTTTGAATGTTCGACACGACTGGCATAAACGGCTACACTTCGCCCCTCAGTTAGAGCAACAGGAGAAAATATGAGCTGGTTGGAAAAACTGCTTCCCCCCCGCATCCAGCGCTCGGAAGCCGCCGCCCGCAAGACGATGCCGGAAGGGCTGTGGGTCAAGTGCCCCTCCTGCGAGGCGGTCCTGTACCGTACCGACCTCGAGTCGAACCTGCATGTCTGCCCGAAATGCGATCACCACATGCGCATCCGCGCCCGCGAGCGCCTCGATGCGCTGCTCGATGCCGGTGGCCGCTATGAAATCGGCCAGGAAACGCTGCCGGTCGATACGCTGAAGTTCAAGGACAGCAAGAAATACCCGGATCGCCTGAAGCAGGCCATGGAAGCCACCGGCGAAACCGATGCGATGGTGTGCATGGGCGGTTCGATCATGAGCCTGCCGGTCGTGGTCGCCTGCTTCGAGTTCGAATTCATGGGTGGCTCGATGGGCTCCGTGGTCGGCGAACGCTTCGCCCGCGCGGCCCAGGTGGCGCTCGAGCAGAAGGTGCCGTTCATCTGCATCACCGCCACCGGCGGCGCGCGCATGCAGGAAGGCTTGCTGTCGCTGATGCAGATGGCCAAGACCACCTCGATGCTGACCAAGCTGTCGGAAAAGAAGCTGCCGTTCATCAGCGTGCTGACCGACCCGACGATGGGCGGCGTGTCCGCTTCGTTCGCCTTCATGGGCGACGTGGTGATGGCCGAGCCGAAAGCGCTGATCGGCTTTGCCGGCCCGCGCGTGATCGAGAACACGGTGCGTGAAAAGCTGCCGGAAGGCTTCCAGCGCAGCGAGTTCCTGCTGACCAAGGGCGCCATCGACATGATCGTCGACCGCCGCAAGATGCGCGAGGAAATCGCCCGCCTGCTGGCACTGCTGCAAAACCAGGCCGCCGAAGTGCTGGCATGACCGCCTGACAGCAGCCCGCCGCTCCGCGGCATCATGTGAACGGGGCCGGGTCCGCAGGGACCCGGCCCCGTTTCGCGTCGTGCGCTAGAATCATGTCTTTGCGCTTACTCCCCGCTTTTCTCCAACTCACATGTCCACCCCGTCCACCTTGCCTGAATGGCTCGCGCTGCTGGAATCGCGCCACGCCGAAACCGTCATCAACATGGGCCTCGACCGCGTGCGCGCCGTCAAGGAACGCCTGCAACTGCAGTTCGCCTGCCCGGTGATCATGGTGGCCGGCACGAACGGCAAGGGGTCCACCTGCGCGATGCTGGAATCGATCCTGCTGCGCGCCGGCTACCGGGTCGGGCTGTACATCAAGCCGCACTTCCTCGACTTCAACGAGCGCGCCCGCGTCAATGGCGACCTGGCTTCCGACAGCATGCTGGTCGAGGCCTTCGATGCCGTCGAGGCGGTGCGCGGCGATACGCCGCTGACCTATTTCGAATTCACCACGCTGGCCATCCTGCACCTGATGAGCAAGTCCTCGCTCGACGTGGCGATCCTCGAAGTGGGCCTGGGCGGCCGGCTCGATGCCGTCAACGTCATCGATGCCGACGTGGCCATCGTCACCAGTGTCGATATCGACCACGTCGATTACCTGGGCGGCACGCGCGAACAGATCGGCTTTGAAAAAGCCGGCATCTTCCGGCCCGGCAAGGCGGCCATCTGCAGCGACCCGGTGCCGCCGCAGGCGCTGGTCGAGCACGCCGGCGCGATCGGCGCCGACCTGTGGCTGATGGGGCGCGACTTCAACTATTCCGGCGACAAGCAGCAGTGGAACTACGGCGGCCGCGGCCAGCGCCGCAATGCGCTGGCTTACCCCAGCCTGCGCGGCGCCAACCAGTTGCTGAACGCCTCCGCCGCGCTGGCCGCGCTGGAAGTGTTGAAGAACGAACTGCCGGTCGGCGCGCAGGAAGTGCGGCACGGCCTGGTCACCGTCGAGCTGCCGGGCCGCTTCCAGGTGCTGCCGGGCCGCCCCACCGTGATCCTTGACGTCGCGCACAACCCCCATGCCGCCTCGGCGCTGAACCAGAACCTGGGCAATATGGGCTTCCACCCGTACACGTTCGCCGTGTTCGGCTCGATGCACGACAAGGATATCGATGGCGTCATCAAGGCCATCGGCGGCTCCATCGATCACTGGTGCGTGACGACGCTGCCATCGCCGCGCGCCGCCAGCGCATCGGAACTTGCCGCGAAAGTGCAGGCATTGGCGCCCGATCTGCATGAAAAAACCGTGCATATATTCGATACCCCGGCACAAGCTTTTGCAAATGCAATGAGCCGCGCGGGCGAGAATGATAGAATTGTGGTCTTTGGCTCGTTCCTGACGGTGGCTGGCGTCATGGCCGCCCGAAAATCTTCCCTTCACTGAAATCACGCATGGGCTTGTTCTCGAAATTCGGTAAAAACAAGCAGCAGTCCCCAGAAGACAGCGGCTACTACCGCGCCGCGGATGACCGCGCGATCACGGAGCGGGCCCGCTCCAAGCGCGCCTCGTCCGCCGACAGCGCCGGCGCCACCCGTGGCCGCGCCCGCAAGGATGCTCCCGATCCCGTATTGCCTGAAAAGAAGCGCGCGCGCCGCCGCCTGGTGGGGGCGATCGCGCTGGCGCTGGCCGTGGCGATCGGCCTGCCGATGGTGCTC
This sequence comes from Pseudoduganella sp. SL102, assembly GCF_027856995.1. Classification (NCBI taxonomy): domain Bacteria; kingdom Pseudomonadati; phylum Pseudomonadota; class Betaproteobacteria; order Burkholderiales; family Oxalobacteraceae; genus Pseudoduganella; species Pseudoduganella sp. SL102. The sequence continues at coordinate 6,050,854 of NZ_CP115554.1, read as the reverse complement.
GATTCCGAGCCGAAGCCGCTGAACAACGACATCGCGATCCAGATTCCGCCGCGCGACAAACCCGACAACAGTGCCAAGGCCGCCGCGGACGACACTGCAGCCGAGGATGCCGCTGTCGCTGACGCCAAGGAACCGGAAGAATCCCTGGCCGACGCCAAGACCGCCCAGGCCGAGGCGCTCGACCAGAGCGAGGAAATCGTCGAGCCGGAAGACCATACGCCGGTCGTCGCCGCACCGCCGCGGCCGCTGCCGAAGCTGGAGGAACGGCCCGCCCCGGTGAAGACCGAGCCGCCGAAAGTGGCCAAGCTGGAAGTCAAGCCCGAACCCAAGCCGAAGCACGAGGCGAAAGTGGCTGGCTGGGACGAGCCCAAGGTGGAGCCGAAAAAGCTGGCCGAAGCCAGGCCGGAACCGAAGAAACCCGAACCGAAGGCGGAAGCCAGGCCTGAAGCGAAGCCGGTGCCGAAAACGGACGACGCGGCACGCGCCCTGGCCCTGCTGGAAGGGAAGGCCGCGCCAGCCGCGGCGCCCGCCGACAGCGGCCGCTACGTGATCCAGGTGGCCGCGCTGGCCGCCAAGGACAAGGTCGAGGAATTGCAGGGCAAGCTGCGCGATGCGGGCATCAAGTCGTTCACGCAGAAATCGCCGTCCGGTGAATTGACCCGCGTGAAAGTGGGGCCGTTCGGCAGCCGCGAGGAAGCCGAGAAGGCCAAGGCGAAGTTGCAGAAGATCGGCCTGTCCGGCAGCCTGAGCCCGGCGTGACGTGATGCCGTGGCATTGACCTTTTCATTGCTCCTGTGACGATTTTCGATTACGTGGTGCTGTTCGTGCTGATCGCTTCCATCATCGTCAGCACGCTGCGCGGCCTGGTCAAGGAAATGCTGTCCTTGCTGGGCTGGATCGTGGCCTTCGTGGTGGCCAACGCGTACAGCGCGGCTTTGGCGGCGCTGTTGCCAGCCGTGATTCCAGGCGAGATCGTGCGGCTGATCGTGGCGTTCCTGGCGCTGTTCATCGGCGTGCGCATCCTGATGGGGCTGCTGTCGATGGCCGTGTCGGCACTGATCGAGGCGGGCGGCATGTCGCTGGCGGACCGCGGACTGGGTGGCCTGTTCGGCCTGGGGCGCGGCCTTGTAATCGTGCTGGCGGGCGTCATATTGTGCGGCATGACGTCGATCCCGCAGCAGGACTTCTGGCGGGAGGCCATGTTCTCCCCCATCGCGGAAACGGGCGTGCGCACCGTGAAACCGTTCCTTCCCGCTGCCGTGGCGCAGCATGTGCAATTTTAGAGTTTCTTACATCAAGCAGCACCCTGTTCAGGAGCACAATATGTGTGGCATTGTCGGCGTCGTTTCCCATCAACCTGTCAACCAGCTGCTGTATGACGCGCTGCTGCTGTTGCAGCACCGCGGCCAGGATGCGGCCGGTATCGCAACGAATCACAGCAGCATGTTCTCGATGCACAAGGCCAATGGCCTCGTGCGCGACGTGTTCCGTACACGGAACATGCGTTCGCTGATGGGCAATTCGGGCATCGGCCACTGCCGCTACCCCACGGCCGGCTCGTCGTCGGAAGAGGAAGCGCAGCCGTTCTATGTCAACGCGCCGTTCGGCATCACGCTGGCCCACAACGGCAACCTGACGAACTGGGAACAGCTCAAGACCGAGATGTTCAAGAACGATCGCCGCCACATCAACACGGATTCCGACTCGGAAGTGCTGCTGAACGTGCTGGCCCACGAAATCATGCGCGCCACCACCGGTTATTCGCTGGACGCCGGCACCCTGTTCGACGCGGTCACCGTGCTGAACCGCCGCGTGCGCGGTGGCTACGCGGCCGTGGCGCAGATCGCCGATGTCGGCCTGCTGGGCTTCCGCGATCCGCACGGCATCCGTCCGCTTTGCCTGGGCATCAATGAAACCGAGAACGGCACCGAATACATGCTGGCTTCGGAATCGGTGGCGCTGGAAGGCGCCGGCTTCCACTTCGTGCGCGACGTGGAACCAGGCGAAGCCGTGTTCATCGATGCCGACAACAAGCTGCACGCGCGCATCTGTGCCGACAATCCCACGCTGAACCCGTGCGTGTTCGAGTATGTGTACCTGGCGCGCCCCGATTCCGTGATCGACGGCGCCTCCGTCTACAGTACCCGCCTGAAGATGGGCGAATACCTGGCCGAGAAAATCAAGCGCGAAGGCCTGGCCGACGACATCGACGTCGTCATGCCGATCCCCGATTCGTCGCGCCCGGCCGCGATCCAGCTGGCGCTGCGCCTCGGCAAGGAATACCGCGAAGGCTTCATCAAGAACCGCTACATCGGCCGCACCTTCATCATGCCGGGCCAGGCACTGCGCAAGAAATCGGTGCGCCAGAAGCTGAACGCCATCGGCGACGAGTTCAAGGGCAAGAACGTGCTGCTGGTCGACGATTCCATCGTGCGCGGCACCACCAGCCGCGAGATCGTGCAGATGGCGCGCGATTCGGGCGCCAAGAAAGTGATCTTCGCCTCGGCCGCGCCGCCGGTGCTGTATCCGAACGTGTACGGCATCGACATGCCGACCCGCGACGAGCTGATCGCCCACGGCCGCACCGTCGAGGAAGTGTGCAAGGAAATCACCGCCGACGCGCTGGTCTACCAGGACCTGGACGACCTGAAGCGGTCCATCTCGGATGTCAACCCGGCGCTGACGAGCTTTGAAGCGTCGTGCTTCGACGGCAAGTACATCACCGGCGACGTATCGGCCGACTACCTCGACCGCATCGAGCACGCCCGCCACAATCCCAAGGTGAAAGTGGAGGACGCCGCGCGCACCCAGCTGAACCTGAACGCGGCCACCACCGAAGCGTAAGCACCAGGGCTCCGCGCGGAGCCCTTTTTGTATCCCCACGCTTTATCCTGCCGTTGCAAAACAACCGAATGCAACATCGGGGACAGTCCCCAACGTTGTAAAACAACCGAAACGTAAAATCGGGGACAGTCCCGGATTCGTAAAATCGGGGACAGTCCCGGATTGGCAAAATGGGGGGGCTGGAAGGAATCCTGCCTTGCATGGCAGGACCGCTACGCCGGCAAGGAGCGATGCTCCTCGGAATCCCGGCTACGCCCCCCGGTGTTGTAAAACAACCAGCGCTGGCTGGGACCTTTCTCCACGACGATATGAGCGAAAAGAAAAACTACGGTTTCACCACCACGATCCTGCACGGCGACCGCCAGAAGACCATCGAGCAGGGTTCGCTGCACAAGCCCGTCCACACGTCCGTGGCGTTCGGCTATACGGATGCGCGCCAGCTGGCGTCGGTATTCCAGGGCCGCGAGCCGGGCTTCCGCTATGGCCGCCAGGGCAACCCGACCGTCTCCGCGCTGGAGGAAAAGATCACCAAGATGGAAGGCGGCGTGGCCACGCTGTGCTTCGCCACCGGCATGGCGGCGATCGGCGCCGTGTTCCAGGCGCTGCTGCGCGCCGGCGACCACGTGGTGTCGTCGTCCTTCCTGTTCGGGAACACGAATTCGCTGTGGCAGACGGTGGCAGGGCAGGGCGTCGGCGTCGATTTCGTCGATGCGACCGATGTCGCCAACGTCGAAAGCGCGCTGAAGGACAACACGCGCATCGTGTTCGTGGAAACGATCGCCAATCCGCGCACCCAGATTGCCGACCTGGAGCGTATCGGCGCGCTGTGCGCCGCGAAGGGCATCCTGTACATCGTCGACAACACGATGACCACGCCGTACCTGTTCCAGCCGAAAACCGTGGGTGCCGGCCTGGTCGTCAATTCGCTGACGAAGTCGATCGCCGGCCACGGCAACGCGCTGGGCGGCGCGCTGACCGATACCGGCGCCTATGACTGGCAGCGCTTCCCGAACATTTTCGAGAACTACAAGAAGGCGGCGCCGGCGATGTGGGGCATCACACAAGTGCGTGCCAAGGGCTTGCGGGACTTCGGCGCCTCGCTGGGCCCGGAAGCGGCGCACCACATCGCGGTGGGCGCGGAAACGCTGGCGCTGCGCATGGAGCGCACCTGCGCCAACGCCGTGGCCGTGACGAACATGCTCGCGGCCGATCCACGCGTGGCGGCTGTGCACTATCCAGGCTTGCCGTCGCATCCCCAGCACGGCATCGCCACCGACCTGTTCAAGGCCTATGGCTCGCTGTTCAGCTTTGAACTGCGCGAGGGCATCGACTGCTTCGATTACCTGAACCGCCTGAGGATCGCCGTGCCGGCGTCCAACCTGGGCGATACGCGCACGCTGGTGATTCCCGTCGCGCACACGATCTTCTATGAGATGGGCGCCGAGCGCCGCGCGTCGATGGGCATTGCGGAATCGCTGATCCGCGTATCGGTCGGCATCGAGGATACCGCCGACCTGGTCGAGGATTTCCGGCAGGCGCTGGACGCATGATGTGCCGGCGCGACGGCCGCGGCTGGATGCCGCAACCGTCGCGCCAGCCGGAGTCAGGCGCCGCCGTACTTCAGCAGGGTTTTTCGCGTAGTGCCATCAGTTGACCAAGCGTCAGCCTGTCCAAGCGTCAGCCTGTCCAAGCGTCAGTCAGTCCAAGCGGGTGATGGACGAGAAGGGCAGCCGGATAATTGACGCCCGGCCCGCGGGTGGCTTTCGATGCAATGGCCATCAATGCAATGGCCATCAATGCAATGGCCATCAATGCAAACGGCCATCAATGCAAACGGCCATCAATGCCAGGTGCGCAGCAGCCCGACGGCCAGCCCTTCCAGCGCGAACTCGTCTTCCGGCGTCACGGTGATCACCTTGAAGTCGGGATTTTCCGGCAGCAGTTCGATGGTGGAACCGGTGCGGCGATAGCGCTTCACGGTGACTTCGCTGCCGATGCGGGCCACGACGATCTGGCCGTTCTTGGCACTGTCCACCTTCTTCACGGCCAGCAGGTCGCCGTCCATGATGCCGACATCGCGCATCGATTCGCCGCGCACCTTCAGCAGGAAATCCGGTTTCGCCGAAAACAGGGCCGGATCGACGCTGTAGGTTTTTTCCAGGTTTTCCTGCGCCAGGATCGGCGAGCCGGCGGCCACGCGGCCGATCAGCGGCAATTGCATCAGCAATGCCGCCGGCACTTGCGGCAGGGAGTCGAAGCCGGATTGTGATGGTGTCGACGATGACGTGGATGATGCCGGGCGCGCCGCCCGATCGCCCAGCAGGCGGATGCCGCGCGACGTGCCGGCGGTGATTTCGATCGCGCCCTTTCGCGCGAGCGCCTTCAGGTGCTCCTCGGCCGCGTTGGCCGACTTGAACCCCAACTCGGCGGCGATCTCGGCGCGGGTTGGCGGGAAGCCGGTGGACTCGATGGCATCCCTGATCAGGTTGAGAATTTGTTCCTGCCTAGCGGTGAGCTTGATCATGATGCGAATAGCCGTGAAATTAGCTGTGGATATGAACAGTCTGTATTTTTGTACAGTGCTAAAGGGAATGCAAGGGAAAACACCGTTCGAACATGAAATATTTGCGGAATCCGGCCGAAGGGCACGGTGGGCGGCGGAAATAGTCGGGAAAAGGGCGCCCGCTCTGGGGATTCGGCCCTGCCGCGCAGCGCGCCGGAGCGCGCGTTCTCGGCCCTGCGGCAGGGGTGAGGGCCTTCCCGGTGGCTAGCAATCGCTGAAAATTCCTGCTATGCTTGCGGGCTTACCTCTTCCCACACCTGTCTTGACGCCAGGGTGGGCTATCAACAGTCCTTAAGGGAGTTTGCATGCGTCACTACGAAATCGTATTTATCGTCCATCCGGACCAGAGCGAGCAAGTGCCCGCGATGATCGAACGTTACAAAGCCAGCGTGACCTCGCGCGGCGGTAACGTGCACCGCGTGGAAGACTGGGGCCGCCGTCAAATGGCGTACTCCATCCAGAAGCTGGCCAAGGCTCACTACATCTGCATGAACATCGAGTGCGACAACGACACTCTGGTCGAACTGGAAACCGCGTTCAAATTCAATGATGCCGTGCTGCGCCACCTGACCGTCAAGATGAAGAAAGCGGAAACCGCTCCTTCGCCGATGATGAAGTCGGTCCAGCGTGAAGACGCCGCCAAGAGCCACCGCGCTGAAGCCGCGGCCGCTCCTGCAGCAGCTGCAGCCTAAATCCGGGGAGTCTTGCTGAACGAGCTGAGGTTCACCGGCCTGATCGCCGAGCGGGAAGTCATTCGCTACACCCCCGCCGGGCTGCCAATCGTGAATGCAGTATTGCAGCACAGTTCGCAGCAGGTCGAGGCAGGCATTGCCCGCCAGACGGAATTTGAAATCGCCGCGGTCGCCGCGGGAGAGATTTCAGGCCGTTTCAGCGCCGCGCCACTGGGAGGTGCCTACGAATTTTCGGGGTTCCTTGCCAGGAAAAGCCGCAACAGCAAGAGCCTGGTTTTTCACATCATTGATTTTCGTGCCGCCTGAGCGACACAATATTTAATACAGGAGCCTAAAATGGCATTCGGTAAAAAGTTCGACAAAAACAAAGCCAAGCTGAAAGAAAAGCGCAAACAGCAGAACCCGCTGTTCAAGCGTAAGAAGTTCTGCCGCTTCACCGCCGCTGGCGTTGAGCAAGTCGATTACAAAGACGTCGACACCCTGAAAGATTTCATCCAGGAAAACGGCAAGATCATGCCGGCACGCCTGACCGGCACGAAGGCGCACTACCAGCGTCAAGTGGATACCGCGATCAAGCGCGCGCGCTACCTGGCCCTGCTGCCGTACACCGATCTGCACCACGCCTAATCGGCAGCAGTACAGATAGAACTGGAGAACATTATGCAAATCATTCTGCTGGAAAAAGTTATCAACGTCGGCAACCTGGGCGACGTGGTGAAGGTCAAGGACGGCTACGCACGTAACTTCCTGATCCCGCAAAAACTGGCACGCCGCGCCACCACGGCCGCAGTGGCCGAGTTTGAAACCAAGCGCGCCGAACTGGAAAAAGCCGCCGCTGAAAAGCTGGCTGCCGCACAAGGCCAGGGCGAGAAGCTGAACGGCATGACCGTGACCGTGGCACAAAAAGCCGGTGTCGATGGCCGCCTGTTCGGCTCCGTCACCAACTTCGACATCGCCGAAGCGCTGACCAAGGCCGGTTTCCCGGTCGAGAAAGCCGCCGTGCGCCTGCCGAACGGCCCGCTGAAGACTACCGGCGAGCACCCGGTGTCGGTGTCGCTGCACACGGACGTGGTGGTCGACGTGACCGTCGCCGTCGTGGGCGAAGCTGCCTGATTACCGGGATCTTTTCCTCGGTAAGACAGTCGTGCATGTAAAAAAGCCGGGTTCGCCCGGCTTTTTTATTGCCGGCCCGCTTATCGGCTCAGTTATCGGCTCAGTTATCGGCTCGCTTATCGGCTCGCTTGTCGGCTCAGTTGCAGGCACAGAAGCCGTGACGCGGTGACAGGCGAAACGATGCGCCGCGCCGCACCAGGACGGGCAGCGATACCGCGCATGCAGATCCGCGAACCGTGACCGCTGGCCGTTTCCACGAACCGTTTCCGCGAGCCGTTTCCACGCAGCCCCGGAACCCTTCGCGCAAGCCTGTGCCGTTTCCACCAGGATTCGCGCTGTTTCCACCAGGATTCGCGCTGTTTCCACCATCACTCGCGCTGTTTCCACCATCGTCCGTGCCGTTATCGCCACCGTCCGCGCTGCCGCATGAAGGGCGACAGGCCCGCCATTTGGCTGCTATAACAGACAGGTAGAGCGACGATGCACGGCCGCTGCAAGGCTGTCGCGAAAGCTGCCCGCAGGGCAGCGATCTTGCCAACCATTATGAACTTTGGCCTGCTTATGCAGGTATAATGCGCGCCATGAATGCCCCATCCGACCCGCAAGTCGATTCCCTCCGTATCCCGCCACATTCCATCGAAGCCGAACAATCGGTGATCGGCGGTTTGCTGCGCGATAACGCCGCATGGGACCGCATCGCCGACTTCATGCACGCGGAGGATTTCTATCGCTACGACCACCGGATCATCTTCGAACAGATGGTCCGCCTGATCAATGCCGGCAAGCCGGCGGACGTGATCACCGTGTTCGAAGCGCTGACGATGCTGGGCAAGGCCGATGAAGTGGGCGGCCTGCAGTACCTGAATGCGATGGCGCAAAACACGCCATCGGCGGCGAACATCCGCCGATATGCCGAGATCGTGCGCGACCGCGGCGTGCTGCGCCAGCTGATCACGGTGGCCGACGAAATCTCCGGCAACGCGTTCAGCCCGCAGGGCAAGGAAGTCAAGCAGATGCTCGACGAAGCCGAGTCGAAGATCTTCGCGATCGCCGAGCAGGGCGCGCGCGGCTCGTCCGGCTGGACCGCGGTGCAGCCGCTGCTGACCCAGGTGGTCGAGCGCATCGATGAACTGTACAGCCGCGACAGCGGCAGCGAGATCACCGGCGTGCCGACCGGCTTTGCCGACCTGGACAAGATGACGTCCGGCCTGCAGCCCGGCGACCTGGTCATCGTGGCCGGCCGCCCATCGATGGGCAAGACGGCATTTTCCGTCAACATCGGTGAAAACGTCGCGATCGAAGCGGGCCTGCCCGTCGCCGTCTTCTCGATGGAGATGGGTGGCGCGCAGCTGGCGATGCGTATGCTGGGCTCCGTTGGCCAGCTCGACCAGCATCGACTGCGTACCGGCAAGCTGAACGACGAAGACTGGCCGCGCCTGACGCACGCGATCCAGAAAATGAACGAAGCCCAGCTGTACATCGACGAGACGCCGGCGCTGAACCCGATCGAGATGCGCGCGCGCGCGCGCCGCCTGGCGCGCCAGTGTGGCAAGCTGGGCCTGATCATCGTCGACTACCTGCAGCTGATGACGGGCTCGCAGGCAGGCGACAACCGCGCCGCCGAGATCTCGGAAATCTCGCGGTCGCTGAAGGGCCTGGCGAAGGAACTGCATTGCCCGGTGATCGCGCTGTCGCAGCTGAACCGCTCGCTGGAACAGCGACCCAACAAACGTCCCGTCATGTCCGACCTGCGCGAATCCGGCGCTATCGAACAGGATGCGGACGTGATCATCTTCCTGTACCGCGACGAAGTCTACAACCCCGATTCGCCGGACAAGGGTACCGCCGAGATCATCATCGGCAAGCAGCGTAACGGCCCGATCGGCGCGATCCGACTCACGTGGATGGGCATGTACACCAAGTTCGGCAACTACACCGGTAACCTGTCGATCTACCAGGGCGACTGATACCCGGCAGCACCAAAAGGGGCCGTATAGAGCAACGGCCCTGGCAGCACCCCCGAATCAACCAACGGAGAATAAAATGTTTGGACGCCTGATGCCCACCGAGGGCAAATTCTTTGACCTGTTCAACCAGCATGCTGAACTGTGCGTCAAGGGCGCGAAAGAAATGCTGGGCCTGATGACCAATTTCGATGACCTGGAAAACCGCGTGCATGCGATCGAAAGCATCGAGAAACAGGCCGACAAGATCACCTACACCACGGTGGACCTGCTGCACAAGACGTTCATCACGCCGATCGACCGGGACGACATCCACAAGCTGATCACCAAGATGGACGACATCCTGGACATGATGGAAGACGCCGGCCAGACCGTGTCGCTGTACGACCTGCACGCCGTCACGCCGGAAGCCAAGCGCCTGGCCGAACTGGTGCTGGCCTGCTGCGAGAAGGTCAAGGAAGCGGTGGCCCTGCTGTCGAACATGGACAATGCCCGCGACATCGTCGGCATCTGCGAGGAAATCGACCGCCTGGAATCGGACGCCGACCACGTGATGCGCGCCGCCATGTCCAAGCTGTTCCGCGACGAACCGGATGTGCGCAACCTGATCAAGATGAAGGCGATCTACGAGATCCTGGAAACCGTGACCGACCGCTGCGAAGACGTGGCCAACATCATCGAAGGCATCATCGTCGAGAACGCGTAAGCGTCCGCACGGGTAAAACAACAACATGCAGACCTTAGAAATCAGCATCTACGCGCTGGGGCTCCTGATCGCCCTGGCGCTGGTTTTCGACTTCATGAACGGCTTCCACGATGCCGCGAACGCGATCGCCACGGTGGTCTCGACCGGCGTGCTGAAGCCGCAGACCGCCGTGGCCATGGCCGCCTTCTTCAACTTCGTGGCGATCTTCGTCGTCGGCCTGCATGTGGCGACGACGATCGGCAAGGGCACCATCGACCCGCACGTGGTGGACCACCACGTGATCTTCGGCGCGCTGGTGGGCGCCATCGTGTGGAACGTGATCACCTGGTACTACGGCATTCCCTCGTCGTCGTCGCACGCGCTGATCGGCGGCCTGGTCGGCGCCGCGGTCGCCAAGGCGGGTACCGGCGCGCTGATCGCCAGCGGCCTGATCAAGACGGTGGTGTTCATTGTCGTGGCGCCGCTGCTGGGCTTCTTCCTCGGCACGCTGATCATGCTGATCGTGTCGTGGGTGTTCGTGAAGTCCACGCCGCGCCGCATCGACACGTGGTTCCGCCGCCTGCAGCTGGCATCCGCCGCCGCCTACAGCCTGGGCCACGGCGGCAACGATGCGCAGAAAACCATGGGCATCATCTGGATGCTGCTGATCGCTTCCGGCCACGTGGCCGCCGATGCGACCGAGCCGCCCACCTGGGTCATCGTTTCCTGCTACGGCATGATCAGCTTCGGCACGCTGTTCGGCGGCTGGCGCATCGTCAAGACGATGGGCCAGAAGATCACCAAGCTGAAACCGGTCGGCGGCTTCTGCGCCGAAACGGGCGGCGCGATCACCCTGCTGATGGCGTCCTTCTGGGGCGTGCCTGTCTCGACCACGCACACCATCACCGGCGCCATCGTCGGTGTCGGCTCGGCGCAGCGCCTGTCGGCGGTGCGCTGGGGCGTGGCCGGCAACATCGTCTGGGCCTGGGTCTTCACGATCCCCGCGTCCGCCTTCGTGGCCGCCATCGGCTGGTGGATCGGCACGCAGATCCTGTAAGCACGGCAGATGCAGGATCAAGCAGATCGAGCACGACCGATGCGGTAAAGAAAGGGAGCCAAGGCTCCCTTTTTTGTATTCGGCTAGAATGCCGCATGCCTTCCGTTCTCGCTACTCTCTCCAGGTTCAAGCCCGACAATTTCACGCTGGTCCTGCTGGTCACCGTCGGTGTCGCCACGCTGCTGCCCTGCACCGGCCAAGTGGCCGTGGTGCTCGGCGACTTCACCACCTTCATCATCGGCCTGCTGTTCTTCCTGCACGGCGCCAAGCTGTCGCGCCAGGCCGTCATCGCCGGCATCACGCACTGGCGCCTGCACCTGCTGGTGCTGTGCAGCACCTTCGTGCTGTTCCCCATCCTCGGCCTGGCGTTCAAGCCGATCGCCCTGCGGGTGCTGACACCCGAGCTGTATGTCGGCCTGCTGTTCCTGTGCATGCTGCCCTCCACCGTGCAGTCGTCGATCGCGCTGACCGCGATGGGCCGCGGCAACGTGCCGGCCGCGGTCTGCAGCGCCTCGGCATCGAACTTCCTCGGCATCTTCATCACGCCGCTGCTGGTATCCGCCTTTGTCGTGCAGGGCCACGCCGAACGCTCCACCGGCGACGCGGTGCTGGCCATCGTGCTGCAGCTGCTGGTGCCGTTCATGGCCGGCCAGCTGCTGCGCCCCGTGATCGGCCACTGGATCGATCGCCACAAGCCGATGCTGCGCTATGTCGACCAGGGTTCGATCCTGCTGGTGATCTATACGGCGTTCTCGGCGGCGGTCAACGAAGGGCTGTGGCACAAGCTGTCGCCCGAGGTGCTGGTCACGCTGGGCGTGGTCTGCTGCGTGCTGCTGGCGATCGTGCTGGCGCTGACGATGTATGCCAGCCGCAAGCTGGGCTTTTCCCGCGAGGATGAAGTCACGATCGTGTTCTGCGGCTCGAAGAAGAGCCTGGCCTCCGGCGTACCGATGGCCAAGGTGCTGTTCGCCACGTCGTCGGTGGGCATGGTCATCCTGCCGATCATGCTGTTCCACCAGATCCAGCTGATGGTGTGCTCCGTGCTGGCGCAACGCTTCGCGGAACGGACGACCGACTGACTTTTCATTTTCTCAAATCCGGGATATATTCTCGGATATGGGAAATCACGAACATTTCGAAGCGAGGCTGGTCGCCCGGCTGGCCGCCCTGCGCATGGAGCGCGGCTGGCCGCTGGCAGAGCTGGCGCAACGCGCGGGCATCAGCCGCGCCACGCTGTCGCGCCTGGAGCGGGGCGAAACCAGTCCCACGGCCGCGCTGCTGGGCAAGCTGTGCGCGGCCTACGGCTTGCCGATGTCGCGCCTGATCGCCGCCGTCGAGGAGGGCGGGGCACAACTGGTCAGGGCGGCCGACCAGGCCACCTGGACCGATCCCGCCAGCGGTTTCACGCGGCGCATGGTGTCGCCGCCCTCGCAAGGCCTGCGCGCCGAACTGATCGAGGGGAGGCTGCCTGCCGGCGCCCTGATCGACTACGAGCAGCCGCCCCAGGCGGGCCTGGAACAGCACATCTGGATGCTCGACGGCCTGCTCGACTACACGCTCGACGGCGTCACGTACCGGCTGCAGCCGGGCGACTGCCTGCGCTTCCGCCTCCATGGCGCCACGCGCTTTTCCTGCCCCGGTCCGGGCGAAGCCTATTACCTGATCGCCATTTGCGAACCATGACCACGATTGCTGAACTGTCGGGCGACGGCGTGCGCGCCGTCGCCGATGAACTGGCCGAAGTGCTGCATGACTGCGTGGCGCACGGCGCCAGCGTCGGCTTCCTGCCACCCTTCACGCTGGCCGATGCGCGCCGTTTCTGGCTCGATGTCGCCGGCCAGGTCGATGCCGGCGCGCGCACGCTGTTCGTGGCCCGCGACGGGGAAGGCGTGGTGCGCGGCACCGTGCAACTGGCGCTGGCCACGCCCGCGAACGGCGCCCACCGCGCCGAAGTGAACAAGATGCTGGTGCACACGCGCTGCCGCCGCCTGGGGCTGGGCCGGCGCCTGCTGCAGGCGGCCGAGGCGCGCGCGCGGGCGCTGGGCCGCACGCTGCTGGTGCTCGACACATGGGTCGGCAGCGGTGCCCAGCGCCTGTACGCCGGCCTGGGTTACCGTACGGCCGGCGACATTCCCCAGTTCGCCATCCTGTCCGGCGCCACGCTCGGCGCCACACGCGTCATGTACAAGGTGCTCGGCCCCGCCGTCGAGGTGGCCAGCGCCGATCCCGCCTCGGCCGACGCGCTGGCGCTGATGCGCGAACTGTCCGGCGTCCTGCGCGGCATCACCGGCGACGATGGCACCGCGTCCTTCGATCCCGCCGGCTGCACGGTGTTCGCGATCGCCCGCGACGGGGCGGGCAGGGCGGTCGGCTGCGGCGCGCTGCGCCCGCTGGATGGCGAGTTCAGCGGGATCGCCGAGATCAAGCGAATGTATGCGCGGCCCGGCAGCGGCGCCGCGGTCGGCTCGGCCGTGCTGGCGTTCCTCGAGGCGCAGGCCGCCGCGCTGGGCTACCGCGGCCTGTGGCTGGAAACCCGCAAGGTCAATACACGCGCGGTGCGCTTCTATGAAGGACAGGGCTACCTGCGCATCCCGAACTTCGGCAGGTATGCCGGCAACGACGCTGCGGCCTGCTTCGGCAAGCGGCTGTAGCAGGCCTGGCACGACCTCTTTCACCGGCCGGGGCATCAAGTCCCGCCGCAGCGCTCCACCCCGGGAACGCTGCTCCGACTTGCAGATCCACCATGCCACGCGGCGCGACCATGGTTCACGCCCTCGCCGGCCCGCCCGTCATATCGATCCATCCGCAGCCGGGAGCCTTGCTCCAGCCCAGGTATCCCATGCGGAATTTTGCGCCACTTTCCTCAAACTACGCGCCACGAAACCAGGAGCGTTCTAGTCTTCGGGCAACCATCGCCCGACCACCGAAGCGGAGATACGTGTAACCATTAACATAACTTCCCGCGAAAAGGAACAAGCTGTACCAAAACTACATCAGCTCCGCATTATATTTTTCTAAACTTGCAGTATTGACATACCATCGCTCTTCACCGGCACATGGCACGCGTCAGCCTGTCCTGTCCCTTGCCGGCCTGCTGTGCTCGCGTCGTCCACAGCGCGAGAGTCTTCCCACCCCAAAGCACAACAATACAAGGAGTAGAGGAGCGAGATGAAAAATAGAAACGTTTCCAATGCCGTGTTGGCCTTCACGGCAATGTTGACGACCGCGCACCATAGCGTGGCGCAGGAGGTCCCGCCCGAACCGGCCGGCGAAGGCGCGAAGATCAATGCCGTGGTGGTCAAGGGGATCCGGCGCAGCCTGATCAATTCGCTCGACACCAAGCGGGAAGGCAACGGCATCGTCGACGCCATTTCGGCCGAAGACATCGGCAAGTTCCCCGACCAGAACCTGGCCGAATCCCTGCAGCGCATCACCGGCGTGTCGATCGACCGCTCGGGCGGCGAGGGCAAGCAGGTCACCGTGCGCGGCTTCGGCCCCGACTTCAATACCGTGCTGGTGAACGGTCGCCAGGTCGCCTCGGAAAATGAAAACCGCGCCTTCAACTTCGATACCGTCTCGGCCGACCTGGTCAACAGCATCAATGTCTTCAAGACAGGCACCGCGACCCAGCAGTCGGGCGGCATCGGCTCGACCATCAACATCACCACGGCCCGGCCCTTGAACCTGGGCGGCTTCAAGGTGGCCGGGTCGGTCAAGGCGCTGCACGACGATAACAGCGGCGAGACCACGCCGGAATACTCGCTGCTCGTCAGCGATACCTTCGCCAACGGCAAGTTCGGCGCGCTGCTGGCGGTCTCGCGCAAGAAGGCCAGGACGCGCCTGAACCAGGCGCAAACCGATGGCTGGCTGCAAAACGCCGGCATCCCGGCCAGCGAACTCAATGACGGCGCCGGATTCGCCGGCAACGTGTTTTCACCCCGTAACTACGACACCAAGGTGACGTTCGAGGAGCGCACCCGCACCAATGCCAACCTGGTGCTGCAGTACCGGCCGTCGAGCAGCCTGACCCTGACCGCCGACGCGCTGTATTCCGACTTCGACATCAAGACCGACGCCACTTCGTACGGCCACTGGTTCACCGCGCCGAACGTGGAGCGCGCCCGCACCGACGCCAACGGTACCGTCACCGACCTGTACCAGGAAACCGGACTGGCGACGGACTTCCATGCCAAGAAATTCGACCGCCTGACCAACACCAAGTCGTTCGGCCTGCAAGCCGACTGGAAAATCTCGAACAAGCTCAATTTCGTCTTCGATGCGTGGAAGTCGGATGCGACGCGCGAGCCCAACAACGGCGGCGGCGACCAGCTTTCGCTGATCGGCTACAAGAACCGCGCACGCTTCCAGTCCGATTCCGCCACCTTGCCCTGGGTGAGCGAATTCGCCACCCCGGCGACCGGGCTGGTGTACGAAAACGATGCCCAGGGCCGGCCGATCACCCATTCCGTCGGCAATTACCTCGACCCGGCCAACGCCCGCGCGCACGTGATGCTGCGCCGCGGCTGGGCCGTCGACGACGCGGTGCGCCAGTACAAGGTCGATGGCGTCTGGAAGGAGGGCAGCGGCGAAGGGCTGGTTTCGGCCCGCTTCGGCCTCCAGCGCTCGCAGGAAACCAAGGCGCTGACCCGTTGGGACAACGAGGGCGTGGGGATTCACTGCACGTACTGCGGCTATGCCGATACCCCGGTCATTCCAGCCGGCACCCTCAGCGTGTTCAACGCGGGCAGCGACTTCCTGAAGGGCGTCAGCGGCAGCGGCCGCACGCCGGCCTCCTGGCTGCGCCACGACGGCGAGAAGCAGTTCGCGTTCGTCGAGCAGCAAAGCGGCAAGAACTTCGACGCCGTGGTGCGCGACAACTCCTATGCGGTCGAGGAGAAAACCACCTCGGGCTACCTGGAACTGGCCTTCGCCGGCACGCTGGCCGACAGGCCCGTGCGGATGACCGCCGGCGCGCGGCTGGAACACACCGATATCAAGGTCTCGGGCACCCAGGGCAATATCGAGCGGCTGAACGTGCTCGATGCCACCGAGCTCAGCGCCGTGTATGGCGCCAAGTCGGCCATCAACGTCAGCAATTCGTACTACTCGGTGTTGCCCAACTTCAGCGCGAATGTCGAGCTGACGGACACGCTGATGGCGCGCGTGGCCGTTTACCGCTCGCTGACGCGGCCGCGCCTCGACGATTTGTCGCCCGCCACCAACATCGTCACGACGCGTCCCGGCACGCTGACCGCCTCCTCGGGCGATCCGGCATTGAAGCCCTTCGAGTCGAATAACCTCGACCTGTCGCTGGAGTGGTACTACAAGCCGGCCAGCTATGTCTCGGGCGGATTCTTCTGGAAAGACGTCAGCAATTTCATCGTTTCCAGCAACACGACGCGGCAATTCAACACCAGTACCGGCGTGCTGACCGACCCCAGCACAGGGACCGACAAGCTCAAGCCCGATCCGGCCGATGGCCCGGCCGTGTTCACCCTGACCCGGCCCAGCAATGGGCCATCCGCGGTGGTCCACGGCTTCGAGCTGGCCGTGCAGCACACGTTCGACAACGGCCTGGGCTTCATCGTCAACGGCACCATCGTGCGCAGCGACGCCAACCTGAACCCGGGCGACGTCAACCAGAAGTTCGCGGTGACCGGCATCAGCGATTCCGCCAACGTCGTCGGCTTCTACGAACGGGGCCCGTACCAGCTGCGCCTGGCCTACAACTGGCGCGACAAGTTCCTGCAATCTCTGACCCAGCAAAACGGCGACGGGGTGACCCAGGTGGCGGCCTATGGCCAATGGGACCTGAGCGGCAGCTACGAAGTGTCGAAGAACCTGTCGGTGGTGTTCGAGGCAAGCAACCTGAACGAAGCGGTGGTCAAGAAGTATGGCCGCTACACCAACCAGTTCCTGCTGGCGGAAGATTCCGGCCGCCGTTTCGCGCTCGGCCTGATCGCCAAGTTCTGACGTGACGTGACGGGAAGGGCGCCGAAAGCGGGTCAAATGCGGGCCAAAAACCGCGCCGGCGCCCCGCCGTTTCAACTGTCTCATGCCCAACATCGATAAGGCAGACATGAACCAGCACATCAAACACATCGTCATCGTCGGCGGCGGCGCGGCCGGCTGGATTACCGCGGGCCGCATCGCTGCCCGGCACGCCCGGGACAGCGGCATCACCGTCACCCTGGTCGAGTCGCCCACCATCGGCCCGATCGGCGTGGGCGAGGGCACCTGGCCTACCATGCGCAGCACGCTGATGAAGATGGGCATTTCGGAAACCGACTTCATGCGCGAATGCGAAGCGACCTTCAAGCAGGGCGCCAAGTTCGCACGCTGGGTCGACGGCACCGCCGACGATTTTTATTACCACCCGCTGATGCTGCCGCAAGGCTTCGGCCAGCTGGACCTGGTGCCTTACTGGCAGAGCGCCTGCGCCGGCCGCTCGTTCTCCGACACCGTGTGCCTGCAGGAGCAGGTCTGCGAACACGGGCTGGCGCCCAAGATGATCACCACGCCGGAATACGCGTCGGTGGCCAACTACGCCTACCACCTGGACGCCGGCAAATTCGTCGGGTTCCTGACGCGCCATTGCACCACCAAACTGGGTGTGACGCATATCCAGGGCGACGTTACCGCCGTCAACAGCGCGCCCAACGGCGATATCGCGGCCATCGTCACCGCGCAGCAGGGCGAGATCGCGGGCGACCTGTTCATCGACTGCACCGGCTTCAACTCGCTCCTGCTGGGCAAGCACCTGGGCGTGCCCTTCGTCGACCGGGGCGACGTCCTGTTCATCGACAAGGCCATCGCCGCCCAGGTGCCGTACGAGCGCGAAGATGCGCCGATCGCTTCGCACACCATCTCGACCGGCCAGGCCGCCGGCTGGATCTGGGATATCGGGCTGGTGACCCGGCGCGGCATCGGCTACGTGTATTCCAGCCGGCACACGAGCGACGAGCAGGCCGAAGCCGCGCTGCGCGCCTATATCAGGCCGGCGGGGAAATCGGTCGGCACGCGCAGCATTCCGATCCGCTCCGGCCATCGCCAGCTGTTCTGGAAGAACAACTGCGTCGCGGTAGGCCTGGCCGCCGGATTCCTGGAGCCGCTGGAAGCCTCGGCGCTGGTGCTGGTGGAACTGTCGGCCGACATGCTTGCCGAGCAGTTGCCCGCCACCCGCGACACCATGGACATCGTCGCCCGGCGCTTCAACGACACCTTCCTGTACCGCTGGGACCGGATCATCGATTTCCTGAAGCTGCATTACATCCTCAGCAAGCGTACCGACAATGCGTTCTGGACCGATAACCGGGCACCGGAAACCATCCCCGACAGCCTGAAGGACCTGATGCGGCTGTGGCGCCATCGCCCGCCCGGCAACTGCGACTTCACCAGCAATAACGAAGTGTTCCCGGCCGCCAGCTATCAGTATGTCCTGTACGGCATGGGCTTCAGGACGGACCCGGAATTCCTGCGGCCATCGGCCAGCGAGCAGCGCGCGGCGCAGGAGCACCTGGCGCAGAACAGCGCGGCCGCCAGGAAGGCGCTGAAAATGCTGCCGGCCCATCGCGAACTGATCGCCAAGATCCACGCCTACGGCCTTCCGGCGGTATAGGCTATCTTCCCCAGAACACAGGACACAGGACACAGGCATGGCACATCTGATTTCACTGGACAACACGGCGCACCGGCAGGTCCGCGTCGACAGCCGCCGGGTGGAAGCGGCCGGCGCGGCGCTGACCATGGTGCCGGTGGTATTGAGCGAGTTCCTGAAGCTCGTCGTCCAATACCCGATCGCCTTCACCAAGGACAAGGACACGGGACGCTTCGCCTGCGTCGCGCTGTTCGGCTTCCACGACAGCGAGAACCTGTTCGCCGATGGTGAACGGTGGGACGCCATCTACGTCCCGCTGCAAGTCTCGCGCCAGCCGTTTTTCCTGGGCAAAGCCACCGACAAGGCGGGCGAGGGCGACCACTTCGTCGTGTGCATCGACATCGAGCACGCCAGCATCGGCAGCGACGGCGAACGCATCTTCGACGCCGACGGGCGGGAAACGGCGTACCTGGAGGAAGCCAAGGGCCGGCTGGCCGAACTCCTCGACGGCGAGGCGCCGACACGGCAATTCATCGACACGCTGCTGCACCACAAGCTGCTGGTGCCGATGCAGCTGGAGATCACGTTCGCGAACCAGGAGTCGACCCAGGTGCAGGGCCTGTACACCATCGATGACGCCCGCCTGGAGCAGCTCGATGGGGCAGCGGTTGCCCACCTGCACGCGCAGGGCTTCCTCGGCCCGGCCTATACCATGCTGGCGTCGCTCGGCCATGTCTACGCCATGATCGACCGCCGCAACAAGCGCCTTGCACGCGGGGCGTAGCCATGGATACGGCCATGCATGACGCGGCGTTCGCGATCGCTCCGTCCCCCGCCCACCAGGTGCTCTACGTGGGCGCCGACCGGGAACCGGTGCTGATCGTCGACGGCCTGCTGCTCGATCCCGAGGCCATCGTGCGCTGGGCGGAAACGGGAACGGCGTTCCAGCGGCAGGACGGCGATTTCTATCCGGGCATCCGCAAGTCCCTGGACATGGCGTATGCAAGTGCCGTGCATGCCCGCCTGCGCGAGCTCCTGCTGTCCACCTTCGGCGCCGGCGGCGATGCGGCGATCACGCCGCTGTCCTGCGTGCTGTCGCTGGCCACCACGCCGCCGGAAGCACTGCGCCCGATCCAGAGCGTCCCCCATTTCGACAGCGTCGAGCGCAACCGGATCGCCAGCGTGCATTACCTGTGCGATGAACGGTTCGGCGGCACCTCGTTCTACCGCCATCGCAGCACCGGTTTCGACAGCATGGACGGGCAGCGCCTCGCCGACTATGCGCCGCGCCTGAAACAGGAAGTGATGGAGGAAGCAAGGCGCCAGCCGGGGCGCGGCTTGCGCTACATCCGCGGCGACACGGCGCTGTTCGAACGCACCGCAAGCGTCGAGGCGAAGTTCAACCGCGCCATCTTCTACCGCAGTAACCTGCTGCATTCCGGCGACATCGCGGTCGACGCGGGGTTGTCGTCCGACCCGCGCAGCGGGCGCCTGACCGCCAACACGCTGGCGCTGATCGGCCCGCCGCGCTGAGAGCCTGGGCGAGGCTGGTCACTATTCCGGCTCGCCCCGGCGCCAGGTGTTCAGCGGCGCAGCAGCACCAGCGCCTGCACCACTTCCAGCGAGCGCCACGCCATCGCGAAGCCGAGCGCCACGAACACGATGCCGGACACCACCGCATACTGGCCGCCCATCAGTGAGCCCAGCCACAGCGCGGCGGTGACGACGAAGATGGTCACCAGCAGCCGCGTGGCCCAGCCTTCATGGCCTTCGTGGCCGGTGGTGAGGTTGCGGTGGGCGTAGGCCATGAACACCTTGGCGCGGCGCCGGCCGACCACCACGATGTCCTGTCCCTCGGCGATCACGAGCGGGGTGGACGAGACGATCTTCACCAGCTGGCCGTCCAGCCGGAATACCGCCGCGTGGATCACGCTGGTGCCCGTTTTCGGGTTGTACGACACGCTTTTGCCGCGCCGCAGTTCGGTCACGGTACCTTTCAGTTTGTCCATGCGCTTCCTTGCCGCGCGCACGCCGCGCGCACCATGCCGATGTCGGTAATGCCGGCCAACACCTTGTCGATCCCATCCATCTTCAGCGTGCGCATGCCGTCTTCCAGCGCCGCCGCCGCGAGCGGCGCGGGTGCGCCGCGCCGTGCCAGCAGCCGCGCGGTACGCTCACCCACCGTCATCAGCTCGAACAAGCCGGCGCGGCCCCGGTAGCCGCCGCGGCATTCGGCGCAGCCCACCGCGCGGTACAGCGTGAAGCGCCCGCCGGCATCGGCATGGCGCTCGCGCCAGCTGGCCAGCACTTCCTCGCGCGCGAAGCCGGCATTGTTCGCGGCGACATAGGCGGCGACGCGGGCGTCGTTGCCGGCGGCGGCATCGTCGCCGGGCTGCATTTCGGCACAGTACTCCGTCAGCAGCAGGTCCAGTTCCGCCGCGCCGGGGTGATACGGCTGGCGGCACGCCGTGCACAGTTTCCTGGCCAGCCGCTGCGCCAGCACGCCGGCCAGCGCGGCGGCGGCGCCGAACGGATCGGCGGCCATGTCGAGCAGGCGCCGTGCTCCTTCCACCGCGTTCCGCGCCGGCAGCGCCGCCAGCACCAGCCGGCCCGACAGCGCCGCTTCGACCGCCAGGCCGGCCGCCGGAACGTCGCACGGTGCATCGACCATGATCACATCGGCGTCGGCTTGCCGGAACGCTTCCAGGGCGGCGGCGACCGCCAGGTTGGACGCACGGCCGGCGTGCACCTGGCGCAGGCCGGGCTGCACCAGTGTCACCGGGTCTTCGGCGGTGCAGATCTTGCGCTCCGGGTGGTTCAGGCCAGCCAGCAGCGCATGCAGTGTCGTGCTCTTGCCAGAATCGGCGGGGGCGCACACCAGCAACAGGCCGCGCGCTTCGCCGAGCATTCCGCGCAGGCGGGACAGGTCGTCCGGCGCCATGCCCAGCCGCGCCAGCGGCACCGCCGCGTTGGGCGCGGCGATGCGCAGTACCACGTCCATGCCGGCCGTCGACGGGAGCGTGGCCGCGTGCAGCACCACGTCCGGCAAGCCATGCGCGCCGCCGCGCAGCGTGCCGTAGCGCGGCTGCCCATGACCGGACTTGCCGTCGTGGGGCTTCTCATCGTGCGGTTTGCCCGCCGCCGCGCTTACCCAGTGGACAACCGCTTCGAGGTGCGCTGCCAGTGCCGCGGCCTGGGCGGGCGGCAGGCTGGCGTAGGGTGCCAGCACGCCATCGCGGCGCAGGCGGATCGCGCTGCCGGCGCGGCCGGCCGCCTCCACGTGGATCGCGGCCGCGCCCAGCCGCTGCGCATCGGCCACGATCCGCGCCAGCAGCCGGGCCCCATCGTCGCCGGCCGGCGCCGGCACGACGGCGCGCGTGGCGACCGGCCGATCCGCTGCCGCCGGCGGGGTGGGGCGGGTAGATGGCGCGGCTGGTGGCGGCGGTGTCCTGCGTGACCCTTCCTTCTGCGCGCCTCCCAGCGCTTCCGCCAGCGCTGTTGCCAGCTCCGTGGCGCCTGCCAGCGCGTGTTCCGGGAACGGCGCGCCGTCGCGCGTGTTGACCAGCTGGATCACGCCCAGCAGCGCGCCCGACCCTGGGGCCAGCACGGGCACGGCCAGCACCTGCCGCGTGCGGTAGCCGGTGCGCTGGTCGACGCCGCGCGGGAAGCGCAATCCCGGCGCGATGCGCGCCAGTTCGGCATCGTCGTACGCATCGGCAATGTTGACGGCCCGGCGCGCCACTGCCACGTGGCCCGCAATGCCGTGCGGCGAGATCGCCACCTTCACGTCGCGCCACGCGCCCGCCGCGCTCTTCGCCTTCGATACCAGGTAATCGCCTTCGGCATCGACCGCGTACAGCGTGAAGCGGTCGCAGGCGAACAGGCCGGCCACCGTACCGGCCGGATCGGCCATCACTTCATCCAGGCTGCCGGCATCGCGCAGCCGTGCCACCACCGCGGCCAGCGCCCGCAGGAACGGCATGTGCGTGTCGCCATCGGCCAGCGTGCTCATCCCAGATCGACTTCCAGGCCTTCGTATGCAAGGAAAACCTGCAGGCCGCCGGGCAGCGGCGCGTGGCGCGCCATCACCTCGGCGAACACGGCTTCGAGCTCGTCGTCGCTGCGGGTCGGTTCATGGTGCGTGCAATACAGGCGCCGGGCGCCGGTGCGCACGGCCATCGCCAGCGCGCCGTCGAAGGTGCCGTGGCCCCAGCCGACCTTTGACGGATATTCCTCGCGGGTGTACGAGCAGTCGACGATCAGCGCATCCGCGCCGCGCGCCAGGTCGTCGATGGCGGCCGTGCGCTGCGCCACATGCTGCGCGAACGCCGCATGTTCGGGCTGGTCTTCGCGATACAGGTTGAATAGGGGTTCATGGTCGCCGGTGAAGAACACCGACTTGCCGTTGCAGTCGACACGGTAGCCCAGGTCGGTCACCGGGTGGCTCATCACCACGTTGCGCACCACCGCGTCGCCGACCGGCAGCGCCTCGCCGACCGCCAGCGTGCGGTATTCGATGGTCGCTGCCATCTGCGCCTCGCCGACCGGGAAATAGCTGTTCTGCAGCTGCACGCCCATCACGTGCTCGATGCCGTTGCCGGTATCCGGGTCGGTCGCGCCATGCAGGCGCACGCGGCTGCCCTTGATGAACAGCGGCGTGAAGAAGGGCAAGCCGTGGATATGGTCCCAGTGGCTGTGCGTGATGAAGATATTGGCCTCGATGGGGCGGTGGGGCGCGGCCACCAGCGCCTGGGCCAGGCAGAACAGGCCGGTACCGCCATCGAGCACGATCAGGGTATCGTCGTCGCTGCGGATCTCGATGCAGGTGGTATTGCCGCCATAGCGCACCGTGCGCGGTCCCGGCGAGGGGATCGAGCCGCGTACCCCCCAGAATCTGAATTTCATCCGAATCTCATCCTGTGCTCATTCCTGTGCTTGTTCCTGTGCTTATTCCTGTGCATATTCCCGTGCCTTGCGGCCCGGCCGTGCCGGCAAGTCTCAACGGATGATAGCGGTTTTTTTGCCGTTTCTGGCGCCTTTCCGTCGCGTTCGATAATTTCCTGTTGGCAAAATAACACGGACCGGTGTTTCTCCGGCCGTGCCGGGTTTTTCCCGCTTTTTCTGGGTTATTCCCATGTACAGCCGCCGCGCCGAGCCGTTACACTGCCCGTCCGATGCCTTCCTTCCGCCTCCCCATGCCCTGTGCGGCACCGTGCGATGACGATGCCGGCCCTTGCTGACAGGCTGGGCCGAGTGCGCCAGCGCGTGCGCCGCCATGCGGCGCGCACGCTGGCCGGCCTGCTGCTGACGCTGGGCGCGGCGCTGCAGGCCGGCGGCTGGCTGCACCTCGACACGGTGGCGCGCATGGACACCTTCATCGCCGGCCTGCGCATGCGCATCGAGCCGGCCGAACTCGATCCGCGCATCGTCATCGTCGACATCGACGACCGCAGCCTGACCGAGGTGGGCCGCTTCCCGTGGAGCCGCGACGTGATGGCGCGGCTCGTCACGCAGCTGACCCGGCACCATGGCGCGGCGGCGGTCGGCTTCGATATCGCGTTCCCGGAACCGGACAACAGTTCCGGCTACGGCGTGCTGCAGGGGCTGGCGCGGAATGAATTGCGCGACGTCCCCGGCCTGGCCGCGCAAC
Organism: Pseudoduganella sp. SL102; assembly: GCF_027856995.1. Lineage (NCBI taxonomy): Bacteria > Pseudomonadati > Pseudomonadota > Betaproteobacteria > Burkholderiales > Oxalobacteraceae > Pseudoduganella > Pseudoduganella sp. SL102. The sequence continues at coordinate 6,026,689 of NZ_CP115554.1, read as the reverse complement.
TGGCGCGGCTGCGGCCGCGGCTCGATTACGACGGCCAGCTGGCGGCGGCGCTGGCCGGCCAGCCGGTGGTGCTGGGCTACGCCACCGGCAGCACCCAGGCAAAGGGCGTGCTGCCGCGGCCGGCGTTTACCGAGGAAGCGCTGAACGGGCGCACCCTGCACGCTTACCGCGCCCCCGGCTACGAGGCGAACATCGCCCGGCTGCAAGCAGCCGCGCGCGGTGCCGGCATCTACTCGGTGGTGCCGGATGCCGACGGTGTGGTGCGCCAGGCACCACTGCTGCAAAGGATCGGCAACGGCTATTACCCGGCGCTGTCGCTGGCCACGGTGGCCGCGGCACTCGACGCGCGCGCCATCGCGCCGTTGTGGGAAGGTACGGTCGAAACGCTGTCCGCGGCCGGCCGCGCCGCCGGCGGCCTCGATGCGATCGCGCTGTTCCATCCGCAAGGCAGCATCCGCATCCCGGTCGGCGAAGGCCTGGCGACCACCGTGCAGTTTCGCGGCACGGGCGGCCCGCGCGGCGGCGCCTTCCGCTACGTATCGGCCGCCGACGTGCTGCGCGGCGCCGTGCCGGCCGGGGTGCTGGAAGGCGCGATCGTCCTGGTCGGCACCACGGCGGCCGGCCTGAACGACCTGCGTGCCACGCCCGTCTCGGCGGTGTATCCCGGCGTCGAAGTCCATGCGAACCTGATCCGCTCGATCCTGGATGGCAGCTTCAAGGCCCGTCCCGACTATGCGCCGGCCGCCGAACTGCTGCAGGTGCTGGCGCTGGGCGTGCTGCTGTCGTTCGCGCTGGCCGTGCTGGCGCCGGCCCCGTCCATCGTGCTGGCGCTGGGCGCCGCGCTGGCGGCGGGGTGGCTCAATGTCCACCTGTACGCGATACATGACATGGCGCTCGACCTGTCGATGGCGCTGCTGCTGGTCCTCGCGCTGTTCATCCTGAACCTGGCCTGGGGCTACTTCTTCGAAGTGCGGCGCGGCCGCGCGCTGGTGGCGCGCTTCGGTGAATACGTGGCGCCGGAACTGGTGGCCGAAATGGCCGAGGACCCGCGGCGCTACGGCATGGAAGGCGAAAGCCGCGAGCTGACCGTGCTGTTCGCCGACGTACGCGGCTTCACCACGATCTCGGAAGGCCTGGCGCCGCAGGCGCTGCGCGAATACATCAACCGCTACCTGACGGCCATGTCGGCCGACATCCGCGACAGTCATCGCGGCACGCTCGACAAATACATCGGCGACGCGGTGATGGCGTTCTGGGGCGCGCCGGTGCCGTTCGCCGACCATGCCCGCCGCGGCGTGGCGACAGCGCTGGCGATGCAGGCCACGGCGGCGCGGCTGAACGCCGAATTCATCGAACGCGGCTGGCCGCCGCTGGCGATCGGCATCGGTCTCAACAGCGGCACCATGCACGTGGGCGACATGGGGTCGTCGATCCGCCGCGCGTACACGGTGATGGGCGACGCGGTCAACCTGGGCGCCCGGCTGGAAGGCCTGACCAGGATCTACGGCGTGGGCATCTGCGCAGGCGCCGCCACGCGCGCCGCCGCGCCGCAATTCGCCTGGCGCGAGCTGGACCTGGTGCGCGTGAAGGGCAAGCAGGAGCCGGTGGCGATCCACGAACCGGTGGCGCCGCTGGACGGGATCGACGGTTCCGTCCAGGCCGAACTGGCCGACTGGCACGAGGCGCTGGCGCTGGTGCGCGCACAGCGCTGGGACGATGCCGGCGCGCGCCTTGCCGGCCTGTGCGCGCGCTTCCCGGAACGCGCGCTGTACACGCTGTACGCCAGCCGCGTGGCGCGCTACCGGCAGCACCCGCCGGGCCCGGACTGGGATGGCGTGACCACGTTCGACAGCAAATAGGGTCGCGGCGCGCCTGCGCGAAATGCCCGCGACGTTGTCCTGGTTCGGCCAAGGCCGGTGCGCGTGCGCGCAGTCCCGGCAACGTTGCCTTGGTTCTCGTTGCCTTGATTTTATCAACCGCTGGCAATCTGTCGCTTTTTCGTTGCACTTCCGGTCAGTGCCATACTGAAATTGATATTTCTTTGTATAAATGCCGGATAATGCGCGCTCAACCGCGGCCGCGCAGCGCTGCGCGGGCCGACAGCCATATCCGGAACCAACGCACACCATGAATCACCGCTCCGCGCGCCTGCTGGCAGGCGCGATCCTTGCCGCCGCAGCCGGCGCGCCCAGTACCGCCAGCGCCATGCAGGACACCGGCTCCGCGCCGCTCCGCTTCGAGATCGACCGCTTCGACGTCACCGGCAACACCCTGCTGCCGGCCGCCGTGGTGGAGCGGGCGGTGGCGCCCCATGCCGGCAAGGAGCGCGATTTCGGCGACGTGCAGCGCGCGCTGGAAGCGCTCGAAGCGGCGTACCAGCAGGCCGGCTACAGCGTGGTCACCGTCGAACTGCCGGAACAGGAACTCGATGGCGGCGTCGTGCGGCTGCGCGTGGTGCAGGCGAAGATCGGCCGCGTCACCGTGAAGAACAACCGTTATTTCGACGAGGCCAACATCCGCCGCAGCGTGCCCGGCCTGCAGGGCGGGCAGACGCCGAACATCGCCGCCATTTCCGCCAGCCTGAAACTGGCCAACGAGAATCCGGCCAGGAAGACCGCGCTGAAGCTGCAGGGCGGCAGCGCCGGCGACGAGGTGGACGCGGTGCTGGACGTGGCCGACGAGCAGCCGTGGAAAGTCATGGCCAACCTCGACAACACCGGCTCCAGCCAGACCGGCAGGACCCATGCCGGCTTCGTGCTGCAGCATGCCAACCTGTTCAACCGCGACCACGTGCTCTCGCTGCAGTACACCACCACGGTCGAGCGGCCGGGGCGCGTCAAGGTGTACGGCGTCGGCTACCACGTGCCGCTGTACGGGCTGGGCGGCTCGCTCGATGTCTTCGGCAGCTATTCGAACATCGATTCGGGCAGCGTCACGGCCGGCGTGTTCGACCTGGCCGTCAGCGGCAAGGGCGCGGTGTACGGCGCCCGCTACGCGCACGCCCTGGCCCGGCGTGGCCGCTACGATGCCCGGCTGGTATTCGGCATCGACTACAAGGCGTTCCGCAACAGCATCGTGCTGCTGGGGCAGGAACTGGGCAACGACGTGACGGTGCGCCCGCTCAGCGCCGCGTATGTGGGCACGTGGACGCTCCCGGACGGCGAGCTGGCCGACTCGGCCACGCTGGTGCGCAACGTGCCGGGCGGCTCGCGCGGCAGCCAGGCCGATTTCACCCGCGCCCGCAGCCATGCCAGGGATGACTACACGCTGCTGCGCCTGTCCGGCAGCTACAGCCGGCTGCTGCCGGGCGAATGGCAGGCGCGCGCCATCGTCAACGCGCAGCTGACCGGCGCCGCGCTGGTGCCGGGCGAGCAGTTCGGTGCCGGCGGCGTGGCCTCGGTGCGCGGCTTCGCCGAGCGCGAGATCGCCAGCGACGCGGGCGCCGGCGGCAACCTGGAACTGTACACGCCGAACCTGTGCGGCAAGCTGGCCTGGCAGTGCCGCGCGCTGGCCTTCCACGACACCGCCTACGTGAAGCGCAACCATGCGCTGCCCGGCGAGCTGCAAAGCACCGCGATCGCCAGCGCCGGCCTGGGCTTGCGCGTGATGCTGCCCGGCCACGTCAACCTGCAACTGGATTATGGCCACGTGCTGCGCGGCGGCGCCACCGGCCGTGACGATGCGAACCGCCTGCATGTGCGGCTCGGCCTTTCCTACTGAGGCAACGGAATCACCATGAACCACATCCTTTCCCGTGCGCCCTTGCGGCGCAAGCTGCTGGCCGCCACCATCGCCGCCTGCTGCGCCACCTGGCTGTCCGCTGTCCATCACGCGCAGGCCAATCCCACGCTGCCGCAGGTGGTGGCCGGCCAGGCCGCGTTCAGCCAGGACGGCAAGGTGTTCTCGATCACCAACGCGCCGAACACGATCATCCACTGGCAGAGCTTTTCGGTGGGCAGCGACGAAATCACCCGCTTCATCCAGCAAAGCGCCGACAGCCGGGTTCTGAACCGTATCACCGGGGGCGACCCCAGCACCATCCTCGGTTCGCTGCAGTCGAACGGCAAGGTCTACCTGGTCAACCCGAACGGCGTGCTGTTCGGCCCGGATGCGCGGGTCGACGTCAACGGCCTGGTGGCATCGGCGCTGAACCTGTCGAACGGGGACTTCCTGGCCGGCAAGCACATCTTCGAGGGCGCCGGCGGCAGTGTCGTCAACCAGGGCACCATCACCACGCCGCAGGGCGGGCAGGTGCTGCTGGTCGCGCCGAACGTGCACAACACCGGCCTCATCAGCGCGCCGAACGGCGACGTGCTGCTGGCCGCCGGCCGCAGCGTGCAGCTGGTGGACTCGAACGACCCGGCCGTGCACGTGGTGGTGTCGGCGCCGGAAGACGAGGCGCTGAACCTGGGCGGTATCGTTGCCGCGGGCGGCCGCGTGGGCATCTACGGCGCCTTGCTGAGCCAGCGCGGCACCGTCAACGCGGACAGCGCGGCGGTCGGTGCCAACGGCCGGATCGTGCTGAAGGCCAGCCGCACGGCGCTGCTCGAAGCGGGCAGCGTGACCAGTGCCCGGAGTCCCGGCGGGGGCGACGTACAGGTGCTGGGCGGGCAGGTGACTGTCACCGGCGAGGCGCGCATCGACGCCGGCGCCGGCGTGCTGCTGAAGGCCGCCGCCGGCGGGCAGGTCGCCATGGATGCGGGCACCCTGGTGCATGCCGGCGGCGATGCAGGCGCCATGCCGCAGGTATCGTTCGTGGCCGACCAAGTGCGCCTGGATGGCAAGGTGGACACTGGCGGCAACGGCTTCGTTTCCTTCACTACGGCCAGTGCCGGCCGGCCCATCGCGCTGGGCCGCGGCGACGCATCGAGCCTGGTGCTGGCGCAGGCCGGCCTGGCCAATGTGGACGCGTGGGAAATCAACGTCGGCAACAGCGCCCACACGGGCGGCATCGCGGTCGCCGATGCCATCGCGCTGGAAAACACCGCGCTGTTCCTCGAATCGCGCGGCGACATCTCGGTGGCCTCGGCCATGCGCACCGGCGGTACCCTGTACCTCGCCAACACCGCCTCGGCCGGCCGCATCGTGCTGGGGGCGGGCGCCGCGCTGGCCGGCCAGCGCGTCATCCTGCGCTCGGACGACGTGGCGATCGACCCGGGTGCCGGCATCGGCGCCGGCGACGTGGCCATCGATACCTATTCCGACACGGCCGCGATCACGCTGGGCGCGGGCGCCGCCTACCTGGACAGCGCCGAACTGAACACCGTGCAGGCGGGCAGGCTGGCGATCGGCACGCGCGACGGCTACCGCGGCAAGCTCACGGTCACCGGCGCGCTGGACCTGTCCGGCACGCCGGTCGCCGGCGGCATGCTGGCGCTGCAGGGCGCCAGCGTGGCGGTCGACGGCGCGCTGCGCGTGAAGGATGGCGTCACGCTGGTGGCCACCGGCGGGGCTGTCGCCCAATCGGCGCCGATCCAGGCCGCCACGCTGGCGGTTTCGGGCACCGCCGTGGCGCTGGACCATGCCGCCAATCACGTGGACCAGCTGGCCGTCGCGTCGGCGGGCACCGTCGCCTTCCGCAACGGCGGCGACCTGGCCATCGCGCGGCTGGCCGGCATCGACGGCATCCACGGCACCGATATCGTCCTCGCGGTGGCCGGCTCGCTGGCATCGGCCGGCGGCACGATCGCCGGCGAAACGCTCGCGGTCACGGCCGGCGGCAGCGTCGGCGCGGCCGGGGCGCCGCTGCTGACGGCGGTCGGCCTGCTGGACGTCGCCGGCACCGCCACCGAGGGCAGCACGCCGATCGTCATCACCAACAACCGCCCCGGCTACGCGAACGCGCTGACCGTGCACCGCCTGAAACTCGACCTGGGCAACGGCGGCGCGATCACGCTGCGCAATCATGGCGCGACGACGATCGGCGCGGCAGGGCTGGTGCAGTCCGGCAGCGGCGCCATCGCGATCACCGCGCACAGCCCGCTCACGGTGGACGGTACCGTGGTCTCGCGCAGCGGCGACATCGCGCTGGAAGCGGCCCGCAGCGGTTCCCCGGCGGACCGGCTGACGGTGGGCGGCACCGCAAGCGTGACGTCCGACACGGGCGGGATCCGGCTGACGGCCGGCGACCGGATCACGGTGTCGCCGGGCGCCACCCTGGCCACGCGCGGGACGCTCACGCTGCAGGAAAACACGAATATCCCGCCGCCACCACCGCCACCGCCGGAACCACCTCCGCCGCCAGCACCGGCACCGGAGCCGCCACCGCCATCGCCACCTCCGCCGCCACCTCCGCCGGAACCACCGCCGCCGCCATCGCCGGCGCCGGAGCCGCCTCCGCCGCCACCAGCGCCGGCACCGGAGCCTCCGCCACCACCGCCGGTACCGGCACCGGAACCTCCGCCGCCCCCGGCACCGGTACCGGAACCCCCGCCACCGCCCGCACCGGTACCGCCGCCGCCAGCACCGGCGCCGTCGCCGCCACCGCCGCCTTCGCCACCGTCGCCGGTGTCGGTGGATCAATGCCGGCTGGCGCCGCAGCTGCCGGCTTGCCAGGCTATCGCGCCGCCGACGGCGACCGAACCGGTCAAGCCCGTGCAGGTGGCGTTGAACGAGTTCATCGCGACCGTCCCCCGCGACGTGAAGAAAAGCGACGCGCGTTCCGTTCCTGCCGCGCCAGGCAGCGGCGACGCGGCGCCGGCCGAGGATGAAGAAGACACCGGCGGAGGCAATGCCACCGCGCAACAAGGATCCAGAAATGACAAACCCGTGGTCAAGAACTACTGCAACTGACACGGCCATCGGCCGCCGGCCCGCGCCGGCGCCGTGGTGCCTGTCGCCCTGGCATGTCCTGTGGCTGTGCCTGCTGCTGGGCTGCGCGCAGCTGGCGTGGGCGGCGCCGGTGGCCGGCGTCGTGGTGCGCCTGTCCGGCCCGCTGCTGGCGAAGAAGGCCAACGGCGCCGTGAAGATCCTCGCGCTGAAATCCGAGGTCGAGAACGGCGACACGCTGGTGACGGAAAAGAACACCTACGCGATGGTGAAAGTCATCGACAACAGTGAAATCACGCTGCGCCCCGGCTCCACGATGACGATCGAGAACTTCAGCTTCGCGGCCGAGCGCCCGGAAGGCGACGCGGCGACGTTCAATCTCGTCAAGGGCGGGCTGCGCTCGGTCACCGGCCTGCTGGGCAAGCGCAGCAAGGAAAAGTTCGAGATGAAGACGCCGGCCGCCACGATCGGCATCCGCGGCACCACGTTCATCGCCGAATTCGTTGCGCCACCGGATGGCGCCGCGCCCGCGTTGCCGTCCGGCGCCCAACCCGCGCGTCCACCGGGCCTGTACGTGCAGGTACTCGACGGCATGATCTTCGTCGCCAACGGTGCCGGCGGCGCCGCTTTCAACGCCGGCCAGTTCGGCTACGTGCCGGGCATTACCCGGCCGCCGCAGCTGCTGCCGGCCAATCCCGGCATCCAGTTCACGCCGCCGGTCAAGTTCAACAGCCCGATCGGCCCGGGCGACAGCGGGCCCGGCAGCGCGGCGCCGAACAGCGTCGACTGCGAGGTGCGCTGAGCCTGCCGTTGCGCTGAGCCTGTCCTTGCGCTGAGCCTGTCGTGGGGGCAAGCGAAAGGCGCTGTTCGCGTTAAGTAGCCTTGCCGTTGATCACGGGACTTTCTTGGATGCCGGGCGCGACAAAAGAGCCGACGATCCTAGGCTTGCACCACGGCAACGCTTAACCATTGCCGCGGTGCCGTCAGGTCGGCGGCATCGAGCACACGTAGCCAGCCGGTGTAATTGGCCAGGTAGCGGCTCGCGACACCATTGAATCGCCGCAGCCAGGTCTTGAAGCGGCTGTGCCATCCGTTGACACCCTGGATATGGAGTGCCCCGCGTGCCCGAATGCCGGCATGCACGTTGATCGCTTCGTGCGTGATGCCGGCCTGCTTCGCAAATGCCTGGTAGGCCTTGGCGGCATCGGTCACGAGCAGCACATCGGGCGCCAGTACAGGCTTCAGGTGCTTCATCAACTGGCCGGCACTGACCGGGCCGCGGCCCGTGACGAAGTCACAGGTTTGCCGGTTGCGGTCGCGGGCAACGAGGATGCAGTCCAGCTCGCTGCTGATGCCGCGCCGGCTGGCCTTGCCGCCGCGTTTGCGTGGCGGCCGGTCCAGGTGTCGCGAGCCTTTTTGTGATTCCAGAAGGTAGGTCTCGTCGGCCTCGACGATGCCGGACAACTGCGGAAGAGGCGCCCGGAGCAACGCGGCGATGAAACGGTGGCGCCATCGAAAGCTGGTCGACTTGGCTACCGCCAAGCGCTCGGCCGCCGAGCGCACGGGGATCGACTCGATCAGGCACTGAAGATAATGCAACCACTTGTCGCGCAGCCGCAGACGGGCAAGGGGTGTGCCGGTCAAGGCGTTGAAGCTGCGCCGGCACGCCACGCAGCGATAGCGCTGCAAACCACTGGCCTGTCCACAACGGTGGGACCGCTGGCACCGGCAATGTGGACATGGTGGCTTTCCGGCGGCTTCCTCGATCAGGCGATGACACTGGCCTGGTTGCTCGACGCTGGCCAGAAAGCCCTGCAGCAACGCGACCTGATCTTCCGAGAGCTGTTGCTGCATCAACGCTTCGATCAGTACTCCAACATCCGCCGTGCCCATGTCGCCCCCTGATATACATGAAGTATCTCAACAGGAAGTCAGACCGTGATTCCGTTGGGAAGTTCCCCGAATTAGCGGGCACAGCGCCAAGCGAAATGCCTTGACCTTCCCATCATGGGATACTTGATGATGGCGACATCATGGAGCAGGAGTATCCCGATGAGCAATCAGCTTTCCCACGACGTCCGCATTGGCGGCATGAGTTGCGCGGCCTGCGTGGGCCGTGTCGAAAAGGCCCTGGCCGCCGTGCCGGGCGTACGCAGCGCCAGCGTCAACCTGGCCACCGAAACCGCCCGTGTCGAGACCGACGCGCCGCTGCCGTTCGACACGCTGTGCGCGGCCGTCGAGCACGCGGGCTATGAAGCGGGGCCGGTCGCCGCGGCGGCTGCTCCCGCCGAGCAGGCGCCGGATCGCGGCAATTTCGCGCTGCGCTGGCTGCGCGGCGCCAACGAAGGCTTGCCGGTGCTGCTGGCGGCCCTGCTGTCGCTGCCGCTGGCCGCGCCGATGCTGCTTGCCCCGCTGGGCATCGACGCGATGGCGCCGCCCTGGCTGCAATGGCTGCTGGCCACGCCCGTGCAATTCCTGTTCGGCGCGCGCTTCTACCGGGCCGGCTGGAAGGCCGTGCGGGCAGGGGCCGGCAACATGGACCTGCTGGTGGCGCTGGGCACCAGCGCGGCCTACGGGCTGTCGGTCTACCTGATGCTGGCCGGCCATGCCGCCCACCTGTACTTCGAAGCGTCTTCCGTCGTCATCACGCTGGTCTTGCGGGGGAAGTGGCTGGAAGCGCGCGACAAGCGCCAGGCCACGTCGGCGATACGCGCCCTGCGCACGCTGCGGACCGAATCGACCCGCGTGCGCCGCGATGGCATCGACAGCGACGTGCCGGTCGACACCGTGCGCCCCGGCGACCTCGTGGTGGTGCGGCCCGGCGAGCGGATCGCCATCGATGGCGAGGTGGTGGAAGGCGCCAGCGACGTCGACGAAGCGCTGGTCACCGGCGAAAGCCTGCCGGTAGCGCGCCGGCCGGGCGACCGCGTGACGGGCGGCGCGATCAATGGCGCCGGCCTGCTGCTGGTGCGCACCACGGCCACCGGCGCCGAGACCACGCTCGAGCGCATCATCCGCCTGGTCGAGGATGCCCAGGCGGCCAAGGCGCCGGTGCAGCACCTGGTGGACCGCGTCAGCGCCGTGTTCGTGCCGGTCGTGCTGGCGATCGCCGCGCTCACGCTGGCCGGCTGGTGGCTGGCGTCCGGCGACCTGGAAACAGCAACGATCAACGCGGTGGCGGTGCTGGTGATCGCCTGCCCGTGCGCGCTGGGTCTGGCGACGCCGGCGGCGATCATGGCCGGCACCGGCGTGGCGGCCCGCCACGGCATCCTGATCAAGGATGCCCAGGCGCTGGAAACCGCGCACGGCGTCACCACGGTGGTCTTCGACAAGACCGGCACGCTGACGCAGGGCCGCCCCGTGCTTGCCGCGTTGCGCGCGCATGGCATCGCGGAACCGGACTTGCTGGCGCTGGCCGCCGCGCTGCAGCGTGGCAGCGAACATTCGCTGGCCCGCGCCGTGCTCGATGCGGCCCTGGAGCGCGCGGCGGACCTGCCGGCGGTCCCCGCGGCGCAGGCGGTGACGGCGTGGCCCGGGCGTGGCCTGGCGGCGGCGGTGGACGGGCGCGACCTCGTGCTGGGCAGTACCCGGCTCATGGAGGAACGCCATGTCGACCTGGCGCCGCTGCTGGCCGAGGCGCATGCGCTGGAACGCTCCGGCCATACCGTGTCCTGGCTGGCCGATGCGGGCGGGCGGCAGTTGCTGGGCCTCCTCGCGTTCAACGATCCGCCGAAGGCCACCGCGCAGGCGGCGGTGGCGCGGCTGCATGCGCAGGGCATCGCCACCTCGATGCTGACCGGAGATAACGCCGGCAGCGCGCAAGCCGTGGCCGCGGCGGTGGGGATCGGCGGCGTGGCGGCAAACCTGCTGCCGGCCGACAAGACCGCGCACATCGCGGAACTGAAAGCGCAAGGTGCGCGGGTGGCGATGGTGGGCGACGGCATCAACGATGCCCCCGCGCTGGCGGCGGCGGACGTGGGCATCGCCATGTCTACCGGCACCGACGTGGCGATGGAGGCGGCCGGCATCACGCTGATGCGGGGCGATCCGGCGCTGGTGGCCGATGCGCTCGACATCTCGCGGCGCACCTTCGCCAAGATCCGCCAGAACCTGTTCTGGGCCTTCGTCTACAACCTGGCCGGGATTCCCCTGGCGGCGCTGGGCATGCTGAGCCCCGTGATGGCGGGTGCGGCGATGGCGCTGTCGTCGGTCAGCGTGGTCACCAATGCGCTGCTGCTCAATCGTTGGCAACCCGCGCGCTGGCAACCCGGGCGCTGGCAACCGCAGCGCGGGGACTCTCGCCATCGGAAGCAGGAGTAAAAGGCATGAATATCGGGCAGGCAGCCGCCGCCTCGGGCGTCACGGCGAAGATGATCCGCTACTATGAAAGCATCGGCCTGGTGCCGGCGGCGCAGCGCACGGAGAGCGGCTACCGCGTGTACGGCGACAGGGAAATCCACACGCTGCGTTTCATCCGCCGCGCGCGCAAGCTGGGTTTTTCCCTGGAACGCATCGCCGGCCTGCTGTCGCTGTGGCAGGATGGCAGCCGCGCCAGCGGCGACGTGAAACGCATCGCCCTGGACCACGTGGCCGAACTGGAAGAGCGCATCCGCGAACTGACGGAAATGCGCGACACGATCGCCACGCTGGCCGCCTGCTGTCATGGCGACGAGCGGCCCGATTGCCCGATCCTGCGCGGCATCGCGGCCGGGACCGAAGCGGCGTAGCGTCACGATGGCGCCGTACTCTGCCGCGCCGGGCTAGAATCGCCGCCAACCGACCAAGGAGGCGCTGTGGAACCCTATACCCTGTATTACTGGCCCACCATCCAGGGCCGCGGCGAGTTCGTGCGGCTGGCACTGGAAGAAGCCGGCATCGACTACCGCGACGTGGCGCGCGGCGCGAAAGGCATGCCGCAGGTGAACGCGTCGCTCGACTTCCGCTGCGAGCCGCTGGCCGCTTTCGCGCCGCCCGTGCTGCGCGCCGGCGAACTGCTGATCGGGCAGACCACCAACATCCTGCTGTTCCTCGGTGCCCGCCATGGCCTGGCGCCGCGCACCGAGAAGGGCCGGCTGTGGTGCAACCAGCTGCAGCTGACGATCGCCGACATCGTGGCCGAGGCGCACGACTCGCACCACCCGATCTCGGTGAACAGCTATTACGAGGACCAGAAGAAGGAAGCGCGCGCCCGTTCGAAGGACTTTCGCGCGGAACGGATCCCGAAGTTCCTGGGCTATTTCGAGAGCGTGCTGGCGGCGAATCCGGCGCGCGGCAATTTCGCTGTCGGCGCGCGGCTGACCTACGTGGACCTGTCGCTGTTCCAGCTGCTCGAAGGCTTGCGCTACGCATTCCCCAAGACGATGGCGCAGCTCGAACCGCAGTGGCCGCGGCTGGTGGCGCTGCGCGACGAGGTGGCGGCGCGGCCGAACATCGCCGCGTACCTGAAGTCGAAGCGGCGGATTCCCTTCAACGAGGACGGGATCTTCCGCCGCTATCCGGAACTGGAGAAGTAGCGGTCAGTGCGCGCTCGTGACCGGGTAGCCCGCGTCCGCGATGGCCGCCTTCACCGCGTCGAGCGGCGCGCCCGATTGCACCTTCACCCCCTTGCCGGCCAGGTCGACATCGACCTGGGCATTGCCGTCGACGGCCTTGACGGCTTTCGTGACCGCCGCGACGCAGTGGCCGCAGCTCATGTTTTCCACTTGCAGTTCGTACATGATGACTCCTCGATTGACGATGGCGCCACTGTAACCCTTCCCACGGGGGGAAGGTCAAGCGTGCAGCGCGGCCTTCAGCGCCGCCATGTAGCTGGCGCTGACGGGCACCACGCCGCCACAGCGGAGCATCAGCTTGTGGCTGCCTTCGCCGCCGCTGACCAGGCTGGCGATCTGGTCGCGCCGCACGATCGCGCCGCGGTGCACGCGCAGGAAGCACGCCGGGTCGAGCAGGGCTTCGAGGCGGTTGAGCGTGATCCTGTGCAGCACCGTGCGGGCCGGCAGATGCAGCTCGACATAATTGCCCGCGGCTTCCATCCACAGTATCTCGTCGACGATGACTTGCTCGATGCGGCCCACCGAGCGTACGCCGATGCGCTCCGGGTAAGGCGACGCACCGGCCTCGGCATGGTCGCGCAGTGCGGCGCCATAGGCTTCGCGCTGGCGCTGGCGCAGCATCGCCGCGGCGCGTTCCACGGCCTGGGCCAGCCGCGCATCGTCCAGCGGTTTCAGCAGGTAGTCCAGCGCGTGCACTTCGAACGCATCGACGGCATGCGCGCCATAGGCGGTGACGAACACGATCAGCGGCGGCTCGCACAGCCGCGACAGCTCGCGCGCCAGCACCAGCCCCGTCTCGCCGGGCATCTGCACGTCGAGGAAGATCACGTCCACCTCGTGCTGTGCCAAGCTGGCGCGGGCTGCCCCGTTGCCGTCGCATTCGGCCACCAGTTCCCAGCCGGAATGGTCGGCCAGGGCCAGGCGCAGGTTGGCGCGGCCCGGTTCCTCGTCGTCGACGATCAGGTAGCGGATCGGCATCTCATTCCTTCGCCAGCGGCAGCCGCAGCTCGGCCACGAAGCGTTTGCCGCGCACGCCGGCATGCAGCGCGGCACCGGGCGTGATGCGCTGCAGCCGGTCGCGCGTGTTGGCCAGTCCCAGGCCGGCGCCGGGGTTCGGCGAGGCTTGTGCGAGCACGCGGTTGGTGACGGTGACGACCATGGCGTCGCCGTCGCGGGCGAAGGACAGCGTGATGTCGCCCGGGCCATCGTGGCAATCGATGTCGTGGCGCAGCGCGTTTTCCACCAGCGGCTGCAACGACAGGGGCGGGCAGTCGACTTCGTCCAGCAGCGCGTCGCCGGCTCCCTCGATGGCCACGCGCAGCCGGTCGCCGTAGCGCAGGCGCTGCAGGTCGAGGTAGTCGCGCACGAACTGGAGTTCGGCCGCCAGGGTCGCCGTGTTGTCCGTGCTGGCCGCCAGCGCATAGCGCAGCAGGGTGCTGAGGCGGCCGATGCCGGCCAGCGCCACGGGCTTGTCGCCGGCGCGGACCAGGGCGCTGATGGCATTGAGGGCGTTGAACAGGAAGTGCGGTTCCAGCTGCGCGCGCAGCGCCAGCATGCGCTGTTCCTCCAGCTGCAGGCGCAGGTTCAGCATGTCGTTCTGGGCGCGCTGCCAGGCCAGCTCGCGGTCCTTGGCCTGGCGCCAGTAGTGGATCGCCAGGATGGCGGCGAAGGTGGCGGTGGTGGTGAACCAGCCGACCAGCAGCATCTTCATCAGCATGCGGCGCACGTCGCCGAAGCTGGCGATGTCGAGGTAGTCGCGCAGCCAGGCGATGTACAGCCATTGCGCCGGCTGGAACAGCAGCACCAGGCCGATGAACAGCAGCACCACGCTGCGCGGCCGGGCCACCAGCACGGGCCAGCGCCCCAGCGCGGTGACCAGCACCGCGGACAGCACCATCAGCGGAACCGCGTATTCGATGAACCAGGTGGCCAGCAGCACCGGGTAGCGGCTGGCCACGCCGGTGCGCAGGTTGTCGCTGTAGGTCTGCAGCGCGCCCAGGGCGCTGATGGCTGTCCAGACCAGCGCGCTGAGGATCACGGTCCGCGCGGCGGGCCTGGGAAGGTGGAAGAAGGAAGCGCTGTGCGTAGTCATCGGCGAAAAGTATACCAGCGGCCTCGCGGCGCGCCGGGGCCGGCCGTCCCGCGCATGCCGCAATCCGTCCCACGCGGCTCGGCGGCGCGGGCAGGGCGCGGCACAATCGGCGACCCGATCATGAAGGAGACGTTGCATTGAAAACGCTGCTTGCTTTGCTCACCCTGTGCTGGAGCTGTGCCGCCGCGCCGGCCACGCCATCCGCCCCGTCCATCCCCTACACGCTCGATAACACCGAGGTGCGCGACGTGCACGCCACCGCGCTCAAGCGCGACTACCAGGTGTTCGTGGCGCTGCCGGACTCGTATCGCACCTCGACCCGGCGCTATCCGGTCGTCTTCGTCGTCGATGCCAGCTACGCCTTCCCGGTCGCGCGCAATATCGCCTCGCGGCTGCACAGGCATGCCGGCATGGAAGAGGCGATCGTGGTCGGGCTGTCGTATGCGCAGGGCGACTCGGGCTCGTACAGCCGCGGCCGCGATTACACGCCGAGCGTGCCGCGCCCCAGCGCCACCCGCTACCACTCCGACATGCCGGGCCGTGCCCCCGCCTTCGGCGAGGCCGCCGCCTACGCCCGCTTCATCGCCAGCGACGTCTTCCCGCTGATCGCGGCGGGCTACCGGGCCGACATGGGCCGCAAGATCTTCGTCGGCCATTCGTACGGCGGCCTGCTGGGATTGCAGGTGCTGCTGACCAACCCGCGCACCTTCGAGCACTACATCCTCGGCAGCCCGTCGCTGTGGTTCGACCGCGGCGTGATGTTCGACCGCGAGCAGGCCTACGCCGCCGCGCACAAGGAGATGCCGGCCTCGGTCTTCTTCGGCATCGGCGCCCGGGAAACGCTGGCGCCCGGCAAGTCGCGCTCGCGCAGCAAGGAGCAGGCCGACATGGTCGCCGACCTGCGCGAGTTCCAGGCATCGCTCGCCGCGCACCGCTACCGCGGCCTGTCCACCACCGTGAAAGTGTTCGCCGACGAAGACCACGCCAGCGTATTCCCGCTGGTCTTCACCCATGGGCTGCGTGCCTACCTGAAGTCGACGAAATAGTTGCAGAAAACCGGGGGCTGATCCTAGTGCCGCTTAGATAAGCCCACTCCAAGTGCAAATTCGGGGGTCAGGGTGGAGTACTGGCTGATAGGCCAGTACCGCTACGCCGGCAAGGAGCGATGCTCCTTGAAACCCCGGCTACGCCCCGGCGGGGTGAAGCAGGGGTTTCGTGAAGCATGCTTCACGCCTGCGGAACGGTGCTGGCATGCACGCCAGCATTCCTTCCTGACCCCAGCCCTTCGCTGTTGGGGTGCATGCATGCGTTTCCAACGTATCGGGTAACGCTTGACTTAACGGCATTTGGGTCTGACCCTGGTTTCAAGAAACATTGCGGGCAGTAAAAAGCCCCGCCGGCTTGCGCGGGCGGGGCTGGATGGAGCGGGAGTGCTTACAGCACGTCGCTCGCGTGGTCGGCCAGGCGCGAGCGTTCGCCGCGCGCCAGCGTGACGTGGCCACTGTGGGCCCAGCCCTTGAAGCGGTCGACTACGTAGGTCAGGCCGCTCGAGCCTTCCGTCAGGTACGGCGTATCGATCTGCGCGATGTTGCCGAGGCAGAGGATCTTCGTGCCCGGCCCGGCGCGCGTCACCAGCGTCTTGATCTGCTTCGGCGTCAGGTTCTGCGCCTCGTCGATGATCAGGAACTTGTTGACGAACGTGCGGCCGCGCATGAAGTTCAGCGACTTGATCTTGATGCGCGAACGGATCAGGTCCTGGGTGGCCGCGCGGCCCCATTCGCCGGCGTCGTTGTCGGACTTGTTCAGCACCTCGAGGTTGTCGTCGAACGCGCCCATCCACGGGCCCATCTTTTCTTCCTCGGTACCCGGCAGGAAGCCGATGTCCTCGCCCACCGGCACGGTGACACGGGTGACGATGATCTCGTTGTACAGCTTGGTCTCCAGCACCTGGGCCAGGCCGGAAGCCAGCGCCAGCAGGGTTTTACCGGTACCGGCCTGGCCCAGCAGCGTGACGAAGTCGCATTCCGGATCCATCAGCAGGTTCAGCGCGAAGTTCTGCTCGCGGTTGCGCGCGGTGACGCCCCACACATTGTTCTTGTTGTGCGAGTAGTCGCGCAGCACGCGGATCACGGCCGTCTTGCCGTTCAGCTGCTTGACCTGGCCGTAGAACGATGCTTCGCCGTTGTTCGGTTCCAGGTACACGAACTGGTTCACCAGCAGCGATGGCACGAACGGCCCGGTCACGCGGTAGAACGTGGTGCTGTAGCCATTCTTGTTTTCCTGCCACGACTCCATGTCCTTGCCGTGCTTGTTCCAGAAGTCGTCCGGCAGCTGCACGATGCCGGAGTACAGCAGGTCGGTATCTTCCAGCACGTGGTCGTTGAAGTAATCCTCGGCCGGCAGGCCCAGCGCGCGCGCCTTGATGCGCATGTTGATGTCCTTCGACACCAGCACCACGGCGCGGCCTTCCTGGTCCGCTTCCAGCGAGCGGACGACGGCCAGGATCTGGTTGTCCGCCTTCCCTTGCGGCAGGCCTTCCGGCAGGTCGGCGATCTGCAGGCGGGTCTGGAAGAACAGGCGGCCCTTGGCATCCTTGTTGCCCAGCTTGGACAGGGGGATGCCCTGTTCGATCGCATCGTCATCCGTGTTGGCGACGAGCGCATCGAGCGTGCGCGAGACCTGGCGCGCATTGCGGGCGACCTCGGACATGCCCTTCTTGTGGTTGTCCAGTTCTTCCAGCGTCATCATCGGCAGGTACACATCGTGTTCCTCGAAGCGGAACAGCGATGTCGGGTCATGCATCAGCACGTTGGTGTCGAGCACGAACAGCTTGGTGCCGCCGATCTGGTCGGCATGGCGGCTGGTCGACGACTTGATCGTCACCTCGACCGGCTTGTGCTTGGCCGGATGCGGTGCCTCGGCCTTGATCGGCGTGACTTTCGCGCGCGGTGCCTTGGCCGTTGCCGGCGCGGCTTCGGCGGCTACCGGCGCAGCAGCGGGGGCAGGGGCGGCGGCGACCGGCGCCGGGTAGTTCACCTTGGCCGGGGTGGGTGCCGCCACGGCGGGTGTTTCGGCCGCGGTCTTCGCGGCACCCTTGCGGGCGGTCTTCTTCGCCACCGGCGGCAGCGGCTCGGCCAGCACGGTCGGCGTCACGACATCGAGCACAGGAATCGATTGCTCGCTGCGCTCGGAAGCGGACTTGCCGCGCGCGGATTTCTTCTTCGGCACTTCGTCATGTTCGGGGAACGGTACCGGGTTGGCGCCGCTCGCCTTCGGGTAATCTTTTGCCAGCAGCAGGGTGGCCGGCTTGGTGGGCAATTTTGGCAGTGGCATCAGGATCTCGTCTTAAAAAATGTCCCGCGCGGCCGGATGGGCCACGCAGACAGGTCGATGGGGAATACAGGGGATGCCAAGAGGGCAGCAGGGTGCCCGGATAGCGGAACCACCGGAGTGGCTACAACAAGGAGAGGAGAACGCTGTCGACTCAAAATCTGGCTGCACGTACTACGGTTAGGGTTAACCGGAATGTGCGCGCCGCACTCGATGCCTGGTTCAGGACCTGGTCCGAAACCTGGTCCGAAACCTGGTTCGGGACCTGCTTCGATCCCGGGTTTGCTACCGAGCTTGGTGCCGGGCTTGATGCCGGGCTTGTAACCGAGTCCGATACTTAGCCCCGGCGCGCTACAAATTCCAGCACTTCATCGACGTGACCGGGTACCTTCACGCCACGCCATTCTTTCACCAACCTGCCTTGGGCGTCAATGACAAACGTACTGCGCTCGACCCCCCGGACTTCCTTGCCATACATCTTCTTCTGCTTCATCACGCCGAAGGCCTGGCAGACCGCTTCCTCGGGATCGGAAATCAGTTCGAACGGCAGTCCCAGCTTGGCCTTGAAGCTTTCGTGCGAGCGCAGCGAATCGCGGCTGATGCCATAGATTTCCACCCCGGCCGCCGTGAACTGTTCATGCAGGTCGCGGAACGCCATGTTCTCCGTGGTGCAGCCGGGCGTATTGTCCTTCGGGTAGAAGAACAGCACGGTGGCGCGAGCGGGACGCCCGGACAGCGTGAACGTCTGGCCGCTCGTCATCGCGGCGCTGAAGTTGGGCAATGATGCGTCGGGCAGTGCGTTGGACAGTGCGCCGGGCAGTGCGCCAGGCAGTGCGGCGGGCAGTACGGTCACCACGGGAGCATCGGTTTGTTCGGGGCTATCGGCCACGCTGGTTCTCCTGGAAGCATTGGTGTGCACCGGCGACGCGAGCGTCGGGCGATGCAGCTTTGATATGGCGGCGCCATACGGTAAATCAAGGGATGGCCCGATGCCGGGCCGGGTCCTTACCGGGGCGCGTCTTTCTCGATGATGAGGGCCAGCAGCGCCTTGCGCCCTTCGCCCATCAGGATGTTGTAGGTGCGGCAGGCCGCGTTGGTGTCCATGCACTCGACGCCGATCTGCTTCGAGGTCAGCGGCGCCGACAGGCGCGGGTGCACGAAACGCTGCCGTTCGCCGGTGCCGAGGATCACCACGTCCGGCCCTTCGGCCAGCAATTGCTCGAAATGCGCCACGGTCAGGTCCTCGAAGCGCGCCACCGGCCATGGCTGGGGCGCCTTTTCAGGCAGCACGAGCAGGCTGTGGTCGAACGGCTGGGCATTGATTTCCACGCCGCCGGCGAAATAACCGGTGACGGTCTGGTATTGCTGGGTGTTGCTGGAATGGAGCTTCATGGGACTCGCCGCTTCATGTTCATCTGGATTCGCGAAAGAGACGCTATTGTAACGTTTTGCCATCGCCATCGGCCCGGCGCGGTTGCCTAATCGAACTTTATTCGGCAGAATGGGTCATTTTCGCAATGCAGCATTGGTATTTCTCGCTGCGTGCAACACTCGCGTTTCCGGGGATGATTTTGCGACCGATTCAGAAATCGAACAAGCTGGCAGAAGTCTGCTATGAAATCCGTGGTCCCGTGCCTGAGAAGGCCCGGCAGATGGAGGAAGAAGGCCACAAGATCACCAAGCTCAACATTGGCAACCTGGCCGTGTTCGGCTTCGATCCGCCCGACGAGATCGTGCAGGACATGAAGATCCAGTTGCCGAACGCGGCCGGCTACACGGACTCGAAAGGCATGTTCGCGCCGCGCAAGGCGGTGGTCCACTACACGCAGGGCAAGAACATCGCCGGCGTGACGATCGACGACGTCTACCTGGGCAATGGTGCTTCCGAGCTGATCGTGATGTCGATGAACGCGCTGCTCAACAACGGCGACGAAGTGCTGGTGCCGGCGCCCGATTACCCGCTGTGGACCGCCGCCGTGAGCCTGTCCGGCGGCCGCCCGGTGCACTATATCTGCGACGAGCAGCAGGACTGGTTCCCCGACATCGACGATATCCGCAAGAAGATCACGCCGAACACGCGCGCGATCGTCGTCATCAACCCGAACAATCCCACCGGCGCGCTGTACCCGGACGAGGTACTGCTGCAGATCATCGAGCTGGCGCGCCAGCACCAGCTGATCATCTACGCCGATGAAATCTACGACAAGGTCCTGTACGACGGCGCCCGCCACACGTCGATCGCCTCGCTGTGCGAAGACGTGCTGTGCGTGACCTTCAACGGCTTGTCGAAAAACTACCGCGCCTGCGGCTACCGGGCCGGCTGGATGGTCGTCTCGGGCGAAAAGCGGCATGCCAGGGACTACATCGAGGGGCTGAACATGCTGGCCTCGATGCGCCTGTGCGCGAACGCACCGGGCCAGTTTGCGATCCAGACTGCGCTCGGCGGCTACCAGAGCATCCAGGACCTGGTCGGCCCCGGCGGGCGCCTGCTCAAGCAGCGCGACCTGGCCTACCAGCTGCTGACCGATATCCCCGGCGTCAGCGTGGTGAAACCCAAGGCGGCGCTGTACATGTTCCCGCGCCTCGATCCGAAGATCTACCCGATCGCGGACGACCAGCAATTCGCCTACGACCTGCTGGCCGAGACCAAGGTGCTGATCGTGCAGGGCACCGGCTTCAACTGGATCGCGCCGGACCACTTCCGTGTCGTGTTCCTGCCGAATACTGACGACATGACGGAAGCGTTCGGGCGTATTGCGCGCTTCCTCGAAGGCTACCGCCGCAAGCACGGGCATGGCTGAGCGAGACGACTGACGACATCGGCTGACCGATCAACCCGGCGCGCGGCGAACCGCGCGCCAGCAATGAAACTGGAAACATGAACTCGATCAAAGTAGGTTTGCTGGGCGTGGGCAATGTCGGAGGCGGTACCTTCGACGTCCTGAAGCGCAACCAGGAAGAGATCCGCCGCCGCGCAGGCCGCGGCATCGAAGTGGTGGCCGTGTCGGCCCGTAACCTGGAGCGCGCGAAGGCACGCACCAACGGCGAAGTGCGGGTGGTGGCCGATCCCTTCGAGATCGTCGATGACCCGTCGATCGACATCGTCGTCGAACTGATCGGAGGCTACGACACCGCCCGCGAACTGGTCATGCGCGCCATCGCCAACGGCAAGCACGTGGTCACCGCCAACAAGGCGCTGCTGGCCGTGCACGGCAACGAGATCTTCAAGGCGGCCCAGGAAAAGGGCGTGATGGTGGCGTTCGAAGCGGCCGTCGCCGGCGGCATCCCCATCATCAAGGCGCTGCGCGAAGGCTTGACGGCCAACCGCGTGCAATGGCTGGCCGGCATCATCAACGGCACCACCAACTTCATCCTGTCCGAGATGCGCGACAAGGGCCTGGACTTCGACACGGTGCTGAAGGAAGCGCAGGCGCTGGGCTACGCCGAAGCGGATCCCACCTTCGACATCGAAGGCGTGGACGCGGCGCACAAGGCGACCATCCTGTCGGCGATCGCGTTCGGCATCCCGGTGCAGTTCGCCAAGGCGCACGTGGAAGGCATCACCAAGCTGGAAGCCATCGACATCCGCTACGCCGAGGAACTGGGCTACCGCATCAAGCTGCTGGGCATCGCCAAGCGCACCCGCGTCGACGGGGCGGACGGCATCGAACTGCGCGTGCACCCCACGCTGATCCCGGCCAAGCGCCTGATCGCCAATGTGGAAGGCGCGATGAACGCCGTGCTGGTGCAGGGCGACGCGATCGGCGCCACGCTGTACTACGGCAAGGGCGCCGGCGCCGAGCCGACCGCGTCGGCCGTGATCGCCGACCTGGTCGACATCACCCGCCTCGCCACCGCCGACCCGGAACACCGCGTGCCGCACCTGGCCTTCCAGCCGGACGAACTGGCCGATATCGCCATCCTGCCGATGGCCGAGATCACCACCAGCTACTACCTGCGCATGCGCGTGGCCGACCAGCCGGGCGTGCTGGCCGACCTGACCCGCATCCTGGCCGACAGCGGCATCTCGATCGACGCGATGATGCAGAAGGAGCCGGGCGAAGGCGAAGTCCAGGCCGACATCATCATGCTGACGCACCAGACGCAGGAAAAGAAAGTCCTGGCCGCCATCGCCCGCATGGAAGGCTTGCCGACCGTGCTGGGCAGCGTGACCAAGATCCGCCTCGAGAACCTGGCCTGATCCGGCTTCTCTGCCACAAAAAAACGGCCTGCGGGCCGTTTTTTTACGTCTGTTGTAAAACATCTGGGGACTGTCCCTCTCAGGGGGACTGTCCCCAGATGTTTTACAACGGTTCTTGGGAGCAAAAAAAAAGCGGGCGACACTTGCGTGCGCCCGCTGGAAGGGGAGGTACTTCTGCTACTCTCAGATGCTACTTACTACCGGTACTACTACTCCATACAAGCCCCTGCTCCGGGGCCGAAAAATCGGTGATGCTCTCCTGGTGATTACTTGGATGCGACGGTCAGTTCGCTCTTCACTTCCTTGACGCCTTCGACGGCCGAAGCAGCCTGGATGGCCTTGGTGCCTTCGTCGGTGCTCGGCACGGAGCCGGTCAGCGTCACTACGCCCTGGTTGGCGGAAACACCGATCTGTTTCTGGTCAGCCAGCGCAGCCTTGACTTTCGAGGTCAGCGCAGAGTCGCCGGCAGCAGCGGCGGCTCCTGCCATGGCGGCATCCTGTTGCGGCTCGGCGGCAAAGGCGGCGGAACCGAAAGACAGGGAAGCGGCAGCCAGCAGGGAGGCGATCAGTTTGGTGTTCGTCATGGTATGAATCTCCATCGTAGTTTAAGGAACGCCGTGTGACGTTGCGCTACTACTTGCAAGCGCCGTGCCAGCTCGAAAAAATCGAGCATAATCAAGGGCTTGGAGATTCCGGCAAGGTTATCTTGCCGACAAGAATTACAATTCGAGACAATTCGGGGCCGTTTTGTCGTGAAACGGCGACAGGGCCCCGGTACAGCTAAGCCAACTATTTGATTCTTATGGGATTAGTCCTGTCGCTCTTCAGCGACAGTGCCGCCTTCGCGGAACTGGGCCGCGTTCAGGTCGTACTTCGACAGCAGGCGGTAGAACTCGGTCCGGTTGCGTTCGGCCAGCCGTGCGGCATCGGAGACATTGCCATCCGTGAGCTTCAGCAACTGCACCAGGTAGTTGCGTTCGAAGCGCTGCTTGGCTTCCGTATAGCTGAGCACTTCCAGCGTCGGCACGCGCAGCGCCCGGTGCACCAGCGTCAACGGTACCAGCGGCGCGGTCGCGAGGGCGCACACGTGTTCGACCACGTTATACAGTTGCCGCACATTGCCCGGCCAGGCGGCCCGCGTCAGCGCCTCCAGCGCATCCGGCGCGAAGCCGTTGACGGTCTTGCCGTACTTCGACGCCAGCATCTGCAGGAAGCGGGTGGCGAGCAGGCCGATATCCTCGCGCCGCTGGGCCAGTGCCGGCAGGGTCAGCGTGATCACGTTCAGCCGGTAGTACAGGTCTTCGCGGAACTGGCCCTCGACCATCGCCGCGTCCAGGTCGCGGTGGGTGGCCGACAGCACGCGCACGTCGACCGGCCGGCCCACGTCGGAGCCCAGCTGGCGCACCACGCGTTCCTGCAGCACGCGCAGCAGCTTCACCTTCAGCAGCAATGGCATGTCGCCGATCTCGTCGAGGAACAGCGTGCCGCCGTCGGCGGCCTGCACCAGGCCTTCGCGGCTGCTGACGGCGCCCGTGTACGCGCCCTTCACGTGGCCGAACAGTTCCGACTCCAGCAACTGCTCGGGAATCGCGCCGCAATTGACGGCGATGAATGGTGCGTTCGCGCGCCGGCTGGCCCGGTGGATCGCCCGCGCCAGCAATTCCTTGCCGGTGCCGCTCTCGCCGCGGATCAGCACACTGGCGTCGGAGGCGGCCACCAGCCGCGCCTCGGCCAGCAATTCGGCCATCGCCTGGCTGCGGCTGATGATCTCGGCACGCCAGCTGTCGTCGCCATCCGGCCCGGCCGTGGCTGGGGCGGTCAGCGCCAGCGCCTGGCTGATCCGGTCCAGCAGGATCTTGGCGTCGAATGGTTTCGTCAGGTAGGCGTAGGCGCCCAGCGTGGTGGCTTCCACCGCGTCGGGAATCGTGCCGTGCGCGGTCAGCAGGATCACCGGCAGGGCCGGGTGCTGGTTGCGGATCTGCTGGAACAGCGCCATCCCGTCGCGGTCCGGCAGCCGGATGTCGCTGATCACCAGCGACGGCAGTTCGATCGACAGCCGGGCCAGCGCCGCTTCGGCGCTGCCGACGGCGGTCACGCGGTAGCCGTTCGCCATCAGGCGCATCGACAGCAGGCGCAGCAGGTCGTCGTCGTCGTCGACGAGCAGCAGGTGGGCTCCCGTGGCGGCCATCAGCGTGCTCCCGGTGTCGAGGCGCCGTTCGCGCCGTTGGCCGGGCGTACCGGCAAGCCCCGTTCGATCGCCTTCAGCGCCTCGACCGTATCGCTCAGCTGCTCGGTCTTGCGCGTGGTTTCCTTCAGCTGGGTGGACAGCCGGTCGGCCTGGTCGTACAGCCGGCGCGCTTCCGCGCAGTGGCTCGACAGCAGTTGCGCGAACGCGCGCACCCCCTGCGTGCCCGACTCGTTCGACGCCGCCACGCCATCGAACAATCCCTGGGCGCGCGCCAGGTCGCCGCCGCCCCGCGTCAGCATCAGGATCATGCCGGTCTGCAGCGTCACCTTCGGCGTGCGCTGCTGCTGCAGCAGCCCGGACAGCTCCTTCAGCAACTCGCCCTGGGTCATCTTGCGCAGCGACTGGTGGTACACCAGCAGCGGCATCACCTCGTCGGGCAGCGCCACCGGTTCCACCTTGATCGGCAGCGGCGCCACGGCCAGCGGAGCACCGTAGTGCGTCTGCGTCAGCACGCCGTGCTGCGTGCCGCAGGCCGACAGCAGCAGTAGCAGGGACAACAGGGACAGCAGCGGCAGCAGCCGCGATGGCGGCAACGGCGCCGCCGCGCGAAATGGACTTGGATCAGTTTTCATAAGGCAGTTCGAGACGGAAGTGGGCCCCGGGCGAGGAGGGCAGGAGTTGCAGGGTGCCGCCATGCGCGATCACGTATTCGCGCACGATCGACAGGCCGATGCCATTGCCGCGCCGTGCGCCCGGCGGCTGGCGTTCGCCCTGGTAGAACGGTTCGAACACGCGCTGCCGGTCGGCCGGCGCCACGCCGGGGCCCTGGTCGATGCAATCCAGCCGCAGCATGCCGTTTTCCCGGGCCACGATGAAGCGCACCGTGCCGCCTTCGGGCGAAAACCGCACGGCGTTCGACAGCAGGTTGCTGGCCACGATCACCAGCTTGGCGGCATCCGCCGCGATCTCCGGTGCGCCGCCCTCGACCATCACGACCAGGCTGCGCGCCTGCCATTGCAGGCGCTGGCTGTCGACCACCCGGCGCACCAGCGCGGCCATGTCGACCGGCTCGCGCAGCAGGTGCTGGGCGTCGAAACTGGCGGCATTGTAACGCAGCAAGTCCTCGATCTGGTTTTGCAGCGATGCCGTATTCTGCCGCAGGATGTGGGTGATTTCACGCTGTTTCGGCGCCAGCGGACCGGCCACTTCATCTTCCAGCAGGGCCACGCCCTCGACCATCGCCGCCAGCGGCGTCTTCAGTTCGTGCGAGATATGGCGCAGGAAGCGTGCCTTGTCCGCTTCCAGGTCGGCCAGCCGCTGGCGCAGCCAGTCGAGGTGGCGGCCCATGCGGCGCAGGTCGTCCGGGCCGGCCACGTCGATCGGCGTGTCATAGCGGTTGCCGCCCAGTTGCCCGATCGCGCTTTCGATCTGCCGCAGCGGGCGCGCCAGCCACAGTCCGAACGCGATCGACAGCACGGCGGCCAGCGCGATCGACAGTGCCAGCTGGCCGCGCAGCACGTTGCGGCGTGTCTCCAGTTCTTCGGTGATCGCGGCATTGCGGCGGTCCACCTCGGCCTGGGCCAGGTGCGCCAGTTCGCTGTTGATCGCCGGCAGTTGCGCCAGCGCGGCATCGAGCCGCAACTGCGCCGCGCCGCGGTGGGTGGTCGGCATGCCCAGCGCGGCGCGTGCCGCTTCGCCATTGCGGCGCCAGTCGGCGAACGCGGACGGCGCTTCACCGGGCAGCTCCGCGGCGATCGCGTCGAGCGCCGCCAGCGCATCGCGCCAGGCTTCGCGGAACCGGTCGAGGAAGGCCACATCGTCCAGCACCAGGTACTGGCGCGCGCTGCGCTCCATCGCCACGCTGCGTTCGGCCACGCGCTGCGCATTGGCCGTCAGGGCGATGGCGTCGTTGCCTGTTTCGCGGCTATGCTCGGCAAGCTGGTTCAGGGTCAGCAGCGCGAGCACCGACGTGGCGCTCAGCAGCGCCGCAATCAGCAGGAAGGCGATCAGCGACAGCAGTCGGAACGAAAGCTTTGGCAAGGGCGGCACTCGCGGAGAATGTTAACCAAGTAATAATAGTTGAATTCACTGCCGAGCTGTTGCTTTATTGCTCAGGTGACAGTGTTTGCAATTCCGCCGAGCAATTATCAACCAGCTTTTCTGATATTAATAATCTGGCATGGTTGCAAGGCGCGGGGGCGAATCATAGCGTGACAATTGGTGAGAATCCACGCGAATCCATGCATTTACGGCCCGTTGTTACAAAAAAAAGCAGGGTTGGTGACAATTCGCTGACTTTTAAGTGCCCCGGCATTGTTAAACTCCCGCGTTGCTGATTCATCCAAGCAACAGTCGGGCGCGAATGACCCAAACGCAACGCTCAGCGGCGGATAGTTTTTGTTATTTACTGCAGGGCTCGCTTATAATTTCCGCTTAACTCCTGCCACAGAATAACTCGCAGTGGCGCACGAAAGAGTTTCACCACCGCGACGGGGATAGTCAATGTACAGGGCAGGGGTCAGTTTTTCCATTCTCGGGCATGCCGCCTGGGCGCCTGGCCTGGCCGCAGCGGAAGAATGGGCAGCCTGGGCCGCGGCGCCGGCGCCGGCACCGATCGCCCATGCGGGCGAGCCGGGCGTGCGCGCCATGCCGCCGATGTTGCGGCGCCGCCTTGGCCAGCTGGGCAAGATGGCGCTCGATGTCGCCTACACGGCGCTGGGCGAGCGTACCGGCGTTCCCACCGTGTTCTGCTCGCGCCATGGCGAAACGGCGCGGGCGATCGCCTTGCTGGATGACCTGGCGCGCGGCGTGCCGCTGTCGCCGACGGCGTTTGGCATGTCGGTCCACAACGCCAATGCCGGCCTGTTTTCGATCGCGCGGAGCGACCAGGCCAACCACATCGCGCTCGCGGCCGGCAGCGGCACGCTGGAGCACGCGGTGATCGAGGCTTGCGGCCTGCTGGCCGATGGCGAACCGGCGGTGCTGCTGGTGGCCGCCGATTGCCCGCTGCCCGAGGCGTTCGCGCCGTTCGCCGACCGCGCCGAACAGCCGCATGCCTTCGCATGGCTGATGGCGGCCGATGGCGGCACGGAGCGCCTGTCGCTGCAATGGGCCGCCAGCGATGCCGCGGAAGACCATGGCGGCCTGCCCGGCACGCTCGACGTGCTGCGCTTCTACGCCGCCGGGGCGCCGCAGCTCGAACGGGTCGCCGGCCGGCGGCGCTGGCGCTGGAGCCGCGGTGATTGAAGGCCTGGGGCGGGCCTGGCGCGTAGGCGCCACCGGCCTGTCCTTCGCATTGTTCGGCGTGGGCGGCCTGCTGCTGCGGCTGGCGGTATTCCCGCTGCTGTACCTGCTGGTGTGGCGGCGCGAGCGGCGCGTCACGGCGGCGCGCGCCATCATCCGCCTGGCATTTCGGGCCTATGTGGACGTGATGCGCGCGCTGGGCGTGCTGCGCTATGAGGTGCGCGGGCTGGAAAAGCTGGAGCGGCGCGGTCTGCTGATCCTGGCGAACCACCCGACACTGATCGACACGGTGTTCCTGATGGCGTTCGTGCGCAATGCGGATTGCATCGTCAAGGGCGCATTGTGGAACAACCCGTTTACACGGGGGCCGGTACGCGCCGCGGGCTACATCAGCAATGACGGCGGCACCAGCGGCGGCGACGGCGATGGCCTGGTGAAGGCCTGCATCGCTTCGCTGGAGCGCGGCAACAACCTGATCGTGTTCCCGGAAGGGACGCGCACCCCTGCGAATGGCGTCATCAGCATGAAGCGGGGCGCCGCCAACGTGGCGGTGCGCGGTGCGCGCGCCATCACGCCGGTGGTGATCCGCTGCGATCCGCCCACGCTGGGCAAGGGCGAAAAATGGTGGCGGGTACCGCCGCGCCGCGTGCGCTTCTCCCTGGAAGTGCAGGACGACGTGGCGGTGGAACCCTTCATCCACGACAGCAGCGACGTAATGGCGGCGCGCCGGCTGACGGAATTTTTACAGAACTATTTTACGGGGAAGTACCAAGGCCATGCTTGAACAAGAAGTGAAAGAACTGATCATCGACGTGCTCCAGCTGGAGGATATCAGCCCGAAGGACATCGACACGGACGCGCCGCTGTTCGTCGACGGCCTGGGCCTCGATTCGATCGATGCGCTCGAACTGGGCGTGGCCCTGCAGAAGAAATACGGCATTTCGCTCTCGGCAGACTCGGAAGATACACGCCGCCATTTCGCCTCCGTGCGGGCCCTGGCGGCGATGATCGAAACCAATCGCAAGCAATGAGGAGTGCACATGATTGACCTGACCACCATGAGCGGCGAACAGCTGCAGAGCTGGGTGATCGACCTGCTGGCCGAGATGTTCGAGCTGGACAAGGCATCGCTGACCGCCGAGTCGAACCTGTACGAAGACCTGGACATCGACAGCATCGACGCCGTCGACCTGGCCGTGAAACTGAAGCAGCTGACGGGCAAGCGCCTGCAGCCGGAAGTGTTCAAGACGATCCGCACGATCGGCGACGTGGTCGACGCGCTGGCCGGCATGACGGAGCCGGTGGCCTGAGCGGATGCTGAGCAATGTCGTGGCCGTGGCCCTCACGGTGCTGTATCCGCTGGCCATCTGGCTGGGCCATGGCCGGTTCGAGCCGCGCTGGCTCGCGCTGCTGCTGTTGCTGGCGGCCGCCGCGCGCCTGCCGGCATTGAAGATCTCGGCACCGGCGCGCTGGTCGGTGGCCGGCGCCCTGGTGCTGGTCGGCTGCGCGGTATGGAGCAACCTGCTGCTGCCGCTGAAACTGTATCCGGTGCTGGTCAACCTGGCGCTGCTGGGCGCTTTCGGCGCCAGCCTCGCCACGCCCGTCTCCGCGATCGAGCGGATGGCCCGGCTGTCGGGTGAAGCGCAGTCATCGTCCGGATTTCCACCTGTCGCCAGCGCCTACATGCGCACCGTCACGCAAGTGTGGTGCGGCTTCTTTGTTTTCAATGGTGCCGTGGCGCTGGGCACGGCAATGTGGGCCAGCGACGCGGCCTGGTCGCTGTATACTGGCCTGGTTTCCTACATCCTGATGGGGGTGCTGTTCGGCGGGGAATTCCTCGTGCGGATGCGCTTCAAGCGGCTGCATCATGTTTGAATCACTGACCACGCTGGCCGTGCGGCTTGCCGCACGGCCGTCATCCATTCCCGTTGGCGTGCGCGCAGGCGCCGCTGTCGGCACGGCCGACTTCCTGGCGCGCGCGCAGGCGTGGCGCACCCTGCTGGCCGGGCATCCCGGCAGCCGCTTCGCGCTGTACCTGGACGACAGCATCGAATTCGCCGCCGCGCTGCTGGGCGCCTGGCACGCCGGCAAGACCGTCTGGCTGGCCGCCGATACCCTGGACGCCACCTGCGCCAACCTGCGCGAACACGTGCACGGCTTCCTCGGCGAATTCCCGGCCGCGTGCGCGCCGCTGGCGCCCGCCGTGGATTCCACTGTGGATGCCACGCCGGAAGGCAACGCCGCGCCATGGCTGGAACTCGATCCCGAAGCCGACGCGCTCGTCGTGTTCACCTCGGGCAGTACCGGCGCGGCGCAGGCCATTCCCAAGAAGCTGCGCCAGATGGCCAGCGAAGTCGCCACGCTGGAGACGCTGTTCGGTGCCCGTGCCGGCGACGCCGCCGTCATCGCCACCGTGTCGCACCAGCACATCTACGGCCTGCTGTTCAAGGTACTCTGGGCATTGAATA
Source organism: Pseudoduganella sp. SL102 (assembly GCF_027856995.1). Lineage (NCBI taxonomy): Bacteria > Pseudomonadati > Pseudomonadota > Betaproteobacteria > Burkholderiales > Oxalobacteraceae > Pseudoduganella > Pseudoduganella sp. SL102. The sequence continues at coordinate 5,996,847 of NZ_CP115554.1, read as the reverse complement.
CCGGCCGGCCGATCCACGCCGCCAGCATCGCCTTCCCGGAAGCGCTGGCGCCGGCACTGGCCGCGCAACGCTGCGTGCTGGTCGCCAGCCCGGCGCACCTGAAACGCCTGCCGGCGCACCTGGACTGGCAGGGCGCGCGGCGCCACGTGGCCATGGTGTTCTCGTCCGGCGGCCCGCTGCCGGCCGACACGGCACATGCCTGCGGCAGCCTGCTGGGCAGCGTGCCGGTCGAAGTCTTCGGCAGTTCGGAAACGGGCGGCATCGCCTGGCGCCAGCGCGCCGCCATGCCGGCCGTCGGCGACGATGGCTGGACACCGTTCCCCACCGTGGCCTGGCGCCTGCGCGACAGCTTCCTGGAAGTGCGCTCGCCGCACCTGCCCGATGATGCCTGGCTGCCGCTGGCGGACCATGCCCAGGAACTGGGCAACGACGGCAAGCGGCGCTTCCAGCTGCTGGGCCGCGGCGACCGCATCGCCAAGATCGAGGAAAAACGCATCTCGCTCGACGCCATCGAGGCGGCGCTGCTGGCCTGCGGCCTGGCGGCGGAAGCGCGCGTGGCACTGTGCGAACCGGATGCCGGCCATCGCCAGGTGCTGGCCGCGTTCGTGGTGCCGACGCCGGCCGGGCGCAGCCTGCTCGAGCGGGAAGGCAAGCTGGCGCTGAACGCCCGCCTGCGCGCCGTGCTGGCGGGCGTGGTGGACGCGGTCGCTCTGCCGCGCCGCTGGCGCTACCTCGACGCCTTGCCCGTCAACGCGCAGGGCAAGACCACCGTGGCCGCGCTGCTCGCGCTGCTGAATGTGGGGCCTGCCGATCCGCAGTCGGCACCGGCCGCCGCGCCACGGCTGCCGCAGGTCCGCGAGCTGGCGCGCGATGTCGATGGCCGCCGCGTGCTGCTGGAGATCGTCGCGCCCGCCAACCTGGTGTACTTCGACGGCCACTTCACGCAGGCGCCGATCCTGCCCGGCGTGGCGCAGGTGGAATGGGCGATCCGTTATGGCCGCGAGCATTTTTCGCTGCCGCCCGTGTTCCGCGCCATGCACGCGCTGAAGTTCCAGCATGTGATCCAGCCCGGCCAGCCGGTGGAGCTGGAACTGCTGCACGACCCGGCCAAGGGCCAGCTGGCGTTCGCCTTCCGCTCGCCGTCCGGCCAGCATGCCAGCGGCCGCATCCTGTTCCGCCCGGAGGCCGCGCATGGCTGATGCCCTGTTCAATCCTTGCGTGGTGGTGCCGGTCTACAACCATGAAGGCGCCATCGGCGCCGTCACGGCGCGGCTGCTGGCGCACGGGCTGCACTGCGTGCTGGTCGACGATGGCAGCACGGCCGCCTGCGCGCGCGTGCTGGACGGGATCGCCGCCGCCGAACCGCGCCGCGTCACGCTGGTGCGCCTGGCCGTGAATGGCGGCAAGGGCGCCGCCGTGATGGCCGGTATCGCCCGCGCCACGCAGCTGGGCTACAGCCACGTGCTGCAGATCGATGCCGACGGCCAGCACGATACGAACGACGTGCCGCGCTTCCTGGAGCTGGGCCGGGCGCGGCCCGGCGCGGTGATCTGCGGCTGCCCGGTCTACGACGCGTCGGTGCCCAAGGCGCGGCTGTACGGCCGCTACGCCACCCATGTCTGGGTGTGGATCAACACGCTCTCGTTCGATATCCGCGATTCGATGTGCGGCTTCCGCGTCTACCCGGTGGCGGCGATCAACGCGCTGGCGGCGCGCAGGCAGCTGGGGCGCCGCATGAATTTCGATACCGACGTGCTGGTGCGGCTGTACTGGCGCGGCGTGGACATCGTCAACCTGCCCACGCGCGTGCGCTATCCGGAAGATGGCGTATCGCACTTCCTGGTCTGGCGCGACAACGTGCTGATCTCGGGCATGCACACAGCGCTGTTCTTCGGCATGCTGCCGCGCATTCCGCTGCTGCTGGCCCGCAAATGGAGGCGCCGGTGAGCAGCGCAAGGACCACCGCGAAGGCAGCCGCAAAGACGGCAGCAAAGACGGCAGCCGCGGACGACAGCCGCCGCCACTGGGCCTCGATCGACGAGGTCAGCTTCGTCGCCGGCATGCGCTTCCTGTTCTGGATCTGCCGCATGTTCGGCCGCTGGCCGTTCCGCGTCGCGCTGTACCCGGTGCTGGCGTGGTACCTGCTCACGCAGGGCCGCGCACGGCGCGCCTCGCGCGACTACCTGCGCCGCGTGCGGGCCCACACGGGCAAGCCGGTCGCCGGCGTGCTGGCGCACTTCGCCTGCTTCGGCGAAAACCTGCTCGACAAGCTGCTGCTGTGGGGCGGCCTGTACCGGCTCGACGGCGTGCAGTTCCATGGCGCCGACGTGATCGAGGAGGCTATCGCCCGGCGCACCGGCGGTGTGCTGGTCTGCTCGCACCTTGGCAATGTGGAGCTCACGCGCCTGCTGTCGCGCCAGCGCGACGACATCAAGTCCACCGTGCTGGTGCACACCAAGCACGCCCAGGCCTTCAACCGGCTGATGGGCAAGCTCAATCCGGAAAGCCAGACCAACCTGCTGCAGGTGACGGAAATGACGCCGGCCACCGCCATGATGCTGTCGGAACGCATCGGCCGCGGCGAGTTCGTCGTCATCGCCGGCGACCGCGTTCCCGTCACCGGCAACGAACACGTCGCCACCGCCGACTTCATGGGCGAACCGGCGCCGTTCCCGGTCGGGCCCTACCTGCTGGCCGGCATCCTGCAATGCCCGGTGTACCTGCTGTTCACCGTGCGCGTCAACGGCGTCACCGAAGTGCATATCGAGCGCTTCCGAGATGGCGTGCGGCTGCCGCGCAAGGGGCGCACCGAGGCGCTGGCCGCCATGGCGCAGGGCTACGCATCCCGGCTGGAACACCACGCCGCGCGCGCGCCGCTGCAGTGGTTCAATTTTTACGACTTCTGGCACTTGCCGGACGCTGGTCCCGGCCAGCACGATACCCAGAAGCACCCCCAGGAAGAACTTCAGGAAAACCACGATGCAACTCGCTGAACACTTTGCCGTGCTGCACGCCGCGCCACGCACCGTCCGCTTCGACCGCGACCGGCTGACCATCGAAGACATCGTCGATATCGCCCAGGGCCGCGCCAACGCCGAGCTGTCGCCCGACCCGGCGTTCCGTGCCGCCATCGCGCGCGGCGCCGATTTCCTCGACCGCCTGCTGCGCGAGGACGGCAACGTGTATGGCGTGACGACCGGCTACGGCGATTCGTGCACGGTGGCCGTGCCGCCCGAACTGGTGGCGGAACTGCCGCATCACCTGTACACCTACCACGGCTGCGGCCTGGGCGAGTTCTTCGACCCGGCGCAGACGCGGGCGATCCTGGCCGCGCGGCTGGCATCGCTGGCCAAGGGTTTCAGCGGCGTCTCGGTCGAACTGCTGCTGCAGATCACCCGGCTGCTCGATGCCGGGCTGCTGCCGCAGATCCCGTCCGAGGGATCGGTGGGCGCCTCCGGCGACCTCACGCCGCTGTCGTACCTGGCCGCCGTGATGTGCGGCGAGCGCGAAGTATGGCGCAACGGGCAGGTGGTCTGCGCGTCGGTGGCACTGCGCGAAGCCGGCATCACGCCGCTGCGCCTGCGTCCGAAGGAAGGCCTGGCCATCATGAACGGCACCGCCGTGATGACGGCGCTGGCCTGCCTGGCCTACGATCGCGCCGACTACCTGGTCAAGCTGGCCACGCGCATCACGGCGCTGGCTTCGTACACGCTCGACGGCAACGCCCACCACTTCGACGAAGTACTGTTCGCCGTCAAGCCGCATCCCGGCATGGGCCGCGTGGCCGCCATGCTGCGCGAAGACCTGCCCACCACCGTGTGGGAACGCAACGGCAAGCGCCTGCAGGACCGCTATTCGATCCGCTGCGCGCCGCACGTGATCGGCGTGCTGGCCGATGCGATGCCGCTGTTCCGCAGCAATATCGAGAATGAACTGAACAGCGCCAACGACAACCCGCTGATCGATGGCGACAACGAGCGCGTGCTGCACGGCGGCCATTTCTATGGCGGCCACATCGCCTTCGCGATGGATGGCATGAAGAACGCGGTGGCCAACGTGGCCGATCTGCTGGACCGCCAGATGGCGCTGCTGGTCGATGCGCGCTACAACAACGGCCTGCCGGCCAACCTGTCCGGCAGCACGGGGCCGCGCGCCGCCATCAACCATGGCCTGAAGGCGCTGCAGATCAGCGCCTCGGCCTGGACGGCCGAGGCCTTGAAGCTGACCATGCCGGCCTCGGTGTTCTCGCGTTCGACCGAATGCCACAACCAGGACAAGGTCAGCATGGGCACCATCGCCGCGCGCGACTGCCTGCGCGTGCTGGAACTGACCGAACAGGTCGTGGCGGCCCTGCTGATCACGGTACGGCAGGGTGCCTGGCTGCGTGGCCGCGTCAGTCCGGAACTGGCGCTGCAGCCGCACCTGGCCGCGATGATCGAGGCGCTGGACATCGCGCCGATCGACGAAGACCGCCGCCTGGACAGCGACCTGCATTCGCTGCTGGCCAGCATCCGCGCCAAGGCATGGGAGCTGTATGCGTAACGGTGCACGAAAACTCGCGGAAAGCCGCTGGTTCGCCGAGGTCGACATGGAAGTCCAGTTCTTCGACCTGGACCCGATGGAGATCGTCTGGCACGGCAATTACGTGAAGTACCTCGAAGTGGTGCGCTGTGCGCTGCTCGACAAGATCGGCTACAACTACCCGCAGATGAAGCAGTCCGGCTTTGCGTGGCCGGTGGTCGACATGCACCTGCGCTATGTGGCCCCGGCCACCTTCGGCCAGAAGATCCGGCTGCGCGCCGACATCGTCGAGTGGGAAAACTGCCTGAAGATCGATTACCTGATCACGGATGCGCAATCGGGCAAGCGCCTGAACCGCGCCACCACCACGATGGTGGCGGTGAACATGGCCACGCAGGAAATGTGCTACGTGTCGCCGCCCGTGCTGATGGAAAAACTGGGGATCGCATGAAAAAACCGATGTTGACTTACTTGCTGCCGCTGGCGCTGGCCTTGCCCGTCCTGGCCGCCGCCGCGAATTCCGCCACGAATTCCGCCACGAATTCCGCCACGAATGCGGCCACGAATTCAGCCGTGCCGGTGGCGAAGATCCAGGCCATGCTGGCCAAGCCGAAGGTGATGTGCGGCCGCTTCGACCAGAGCAAGACGCTGGCCGGCATGAAAAAGCCGCTGGCCGCCAATGGCCGCTTCTGCGTGGTGCAGGAAAAGGGCGTGCTGTGGCGCACGCTGCAGCCGTTCCCGAACACGCTGCGCCTGACCAAGGGCGAGATCGTCCACTACCAGGGCGAACGCGTGGCGATGCGGCTCGACGCGAAGACCGAACCGACGGTGCGCATGATCAACCAGGTGCTGTTCTCGCTGCTGGCCGGCGACCTGGCGCAGCTCGAACAGCTGTTCAGGGTGGACGGCACCGTGGGCGCGGACAGCTGGAAGGTCACGCTGGAAGCGCGCGAACCGGCGCTCGCCAAGGCGATCGGCACCATCCGGCTCGATGGCGGCGCCTACGTAAACAACATCGTCATCAGCGAAGCGTCGGGCGACCGTACCAGCATCGTGTTCTCGAAGATCGAATCCGGCGACAAGGCAATGACCGCCGACGAGGCGGCGCTGTTCTGATGATGGCCAGGGGACGCACGCTCGCGCTGGTGTGGCTGGTGGCCGTGGCCCTGCTGCTGGGCCATAACGGCTACCTGTGGCTGGTCAAGCGCATCGTGCCGGACACCGACATCATGGCGCTGCTGCCGGTGCAGGAACGCGACCCGATCCTGCAGCGCTCGTTCGCGCACATGGTCGACGCGGCCCAGCAGCGGGTGATCGTGCTGGTCGGCGCCGCCGAATGGGACGGTGCCAAGCGCGCCGCCGATGCGTATGCCGCCGTGCTGGCGAAGCATCCCGACCTGTTCGAAGCGGCCAGCGCCGGCGCGAACGTGCAGGCCGAATGGCTGTCGCTGTTCCAGCGGCACCGGCTGGTGCTGATGTCGCCGGCGCAGCAGGAACAACTGCAGAAGGAAGGCACCGCGTTCTGGACCCAGCAGGCGCTGGCCAAGCTGTATGCGCCGTTCGGCGGCCCGAAGCTGGGCGCCTGGCAGGACGATCCCTTCGGCCTGTTCTCCGGCTGGGTGCAGGAACGGGCGCAGGAAACGCCGGTGCGTCCGCGCGATGGCCACCTGTTCGTCAGCGGCGGGGGCGCCGAGTACGTGCTGCTGCCGCTGACCCTGAAAGTGCCGGCCCTGTCGATGACCGCGCAGGACCGCGTGCTGCCGCTGCTGGAGCAGGCCGTCGCCGCGGCGCGCCAGGCCACGCCGCGGGCGCAGGTGATCCAGGCCGGCGTGATCCTGCATGCCGCCAATGCCAGTGCCCAGGCCAGCCGCGAGATGCACACCATCGGCGCGGGTTCGGTGGCCGGCATCGTGCTGCTGATGTGGCTGAGCTTCCGCACCCTGAAGCCGATCGTGCTGATCCTGCTGTCGATCGGCGTCGGCGTGCTGGGCGCGCTATCAGTGTGCTGGCTGCTGTTCGGCCAGATCCACCTGATGACGCTCGTGTTCGGGGCCAGCCTGGTCGGCGTGGCGCAGGACTACGGTATCTACTTCCTGTGCAACCGGTTGTCGGCCGGTGAATCGCTGGATTCGCGCGCGCTGCTGAAGAAATTGCTGCCGGGCCTGGCGCTGACGCTGCTGGCCGCCGTCATCGGCTACATGGGCCTGGCCCTGACGCCGTTCCCGGGCCTGCGGCAGATGGCCGTGTTTTCCGCGCTGGGCCTGGTGTTCGCGTGGCTGACGGTGGTGTTCTGGTTCCCCCAGCTGATCGGGCCGCGCAGCCTGAAGAGCGGCGCCCTGGTGCATGCCTATGGCGCGGCACTGGCGCGCTGGCCGCTGCTGCGCGCCAATGCCGGTACGTGGATCGCCGTGGCGTTGTTCGGCGTGGCGGCCGCCTTCGGCATCGCGAAACTGGGCGCCAACGACGATATCCGCCTGCTGCAGAATCCGCCTAAGCACCTGGTCGATGACCAGATCAAGCTGGGCAAGCTGCTCGACGCGGCCACGCCCGTGCAGTTCTTCCTGGTGCGCGGCGAGTCGCCTGAAACGGTCCTGCAGCGCGAAGAAGCGCTGAAGCTGCGGCTCGACCGGCTGATCGCCGCCGGCCAGCTGTCGGGCTACCAGGCCATCTCGAACTGGGTACCGTCGGCCCGCACGCAGGCCGAACGCCGCGCGCTGGTGGACCTGAAGCTGCTGGGACCGGAAGGGCCGCTGGCCGCGGTCGCGCGGCAGGCCGGCGAGGATGCCGGCTGGGTAAAAGCCACCGCCGACGCATTGCGCGCGGCCGGCACGCCGCTCGATGTCGATGCCTTCATGAAGGCGCCGGCCAGCGAGCCGTGGCGCCACCTGTGGCTCGGCAAGGAAGAGGGCGAATATGCCAGCATCGTCGCGCTGCGCGGCCTGTCGATGGCCAGCGTGCCGCGCGTGCGCCCGCTGGCCGACGGCCTGGCCGGCGTGCAGTGGGTCGACAAGGTGGAAGAGATCTCGTCCGTGCTGGGGCGCTATCGCGTCAACATGGGCTTCGTCGTGCTGGGCGCGTACTGCGTGGTGTTCGTGCTGCTGCTGCCGCGCTACCGGGGCAAGGCATGGCGCGTGATCGCGCCGACCGCGCTGGCCAGCGTGGCCACGCTGGCCATCCTCGGCTATGCCGGCCAGAACCTGCAGCTGTTCCACGTGCTGGCGCTGATGCTGCTGCTGGGCGTGGGCGTCGACTACGGCATCTTCATGCAGGAACACCCGGACAGGAAAGACACCACGCCATGGCTGGCCGTGGGTCTCGCCGCCGCCAACACGCTGCTGGCGTTCGGCCTGCTCGGCCTGTCGAACACCCCGGCGCTGCAGGCGTTCGGACTGACGATGTTGCTGGGTACCCTGCTGGTATGGCTGGCGGTTCCCTGTTTCGGTGTAGTGACCTTCAACAAAGAGAAAGAAAATGCAGAAGCAATTGGAATCAGCTGACATCCTGATCGTCGGAGCCGGCCCCGCCGGATCAGTGGCCGCGGCGCTGCTGCGCAAGCAGGGCCGCCAGGTGCTCGTCATCGAGCGCGAACAGTTCCCCCGTTTTTCGATCGGCGAGAGCCTGCTGCCGCAGAGCATGCAGTACCTGGAAGAAGCGGGCATGCTGCGCGCTGTCGTCGAGGCGGGCTTCCAGTACAAGAACGGTGCCGCCTTCATGAAGGACGGCGTGTACACGGACTTCGATTTCCGCGACAAGCATTCGGAAGGCTGGGGCACCACGTACCAGGTGCAGCGCGCCGACTTCGATCACCTGCTGGCAAAGGAAGCCGCGAAGCAGGGCGCCGAGATCCGCTTCCGCCATGAAGTGCTGGACATCGAACTGGGCCAGCCGGGCGGCCGCTCGCTCGTCACGGTGAAGGATCCCGACGGCATGCAGTACCAGGTCGATGCCGGCTTCATCCTCGATGCCAGCGGTTTCGGCCGCATCCTGCCGCGGCTCCTGAAGCTGGAAACGCCATCGAACTTCCCGGTGCGTGGCGCGATCTTCACGCACGTCAAGGATGGCATCGGCCCGGATGCCGGCTTCGACCGCAACAAGATCCGCGTCACGGTGCACCCGAAGCACACCAATGTATGGTTCTGGACCATCCCGTTCGCCGGCGGCCGCTGTTCGCTGGGCGTGGTGGCGGAAACCTCGTACCTGGAGCAGTACCAGGGCTCGCCGACCGAACGGCTGCAGATGATCGTGGCCGAGGAGCCGTCGCTGGCCGGCCTGCTGAAGGATGCCGCATGGGATACCCCGGCGCGCCAGATCACCGGCTATTCCGCGAACGTCGACAAGCTGTGGGGCGAGGGCTATGCATTGCTGGGCAATGCCGGCGAATTCCTCGACCCGGTGTTCTCGTCCGGCGTGACGATCGCGGTGCGCTCGGCCAGCCTGGCCGCCGCCGCGCTGAAGCGGCAGTTCGCCGGCGAAACGGTGGACTGGCAGGCCGACTACGGCGCGCCGCTGCGCAAGGGTGTCGATACTTTCCGCGCGTTCGTCGAATCGTGGTACGAGGGCGGCTTCCAGGCCATCATCTTCCATGAACGCCAGCAGCCGGAAATCCGCCGCATGATCTCGGCGATCCTGGCCGGCTACGCGTGGGACCAGTCGAACCCGTACGTGAAGGAAACCGCGCGCCGGCTGGCGGCGCTGGAGGCCGCGTGCAAACTGGGCTGAAGGCGCGCCTGAGGGCGTGGTCGAACCGGCGGCTGGTTCCGGCGCTGGTGCTGGCCGCCGCGCTGGCCGGCTGTGCGTCGTCGCCACCGGTGCCGGCCCGGCTCGGGCTGAAGCTGCACCCGGCCGCGCTGGGCCAGTCGATCAGCGTGCAGCAGCACCTGAAGGTGGAACGCGCCGGCCGCATCGACGACATGGACGTGGCGCTGCAGGTCGAGCCGGAAGCGATCGACATGGTCGGCCTGGCGTTCGGCCAGCGCGTGCTGACCGTGCACTACGACGGCAAGGAAGTGAAGGAATGGCGGCACGTGATGCTGCCGCGCCAGGTGCGCGCGGACGACGTGCTGGAAGACATGCAGCTGACCCTGTGGCCCGTGGAAGCGGTGGCGCGGGCGCTGCCGCCCGGCTGGCGCATCGCCGAGGATGGATTGCGCCGGACGCTGTACCTGAACGACGAGCCCATCATGCGCATCGCCTACAGCGGCAGCCCGCGCTGGAGCGGCACGGTGGTGCTGGACAACCTGCGGTATAAATACCGGCTGACGATCCAGTTCGCCGCCGAGTAAAGAGTTTTGATATCGAGTTGTCAATGAGTGCAATGAACGTCTACCTGAACGAGTGCGGCATCGTGTGCGCGCTGGGCACCGGCCTCGCAGAGGTGCGGGCGAACCTGTTCGCCGGCACGCCCGGCACGCTGCCCGCCACCGAATGCTCGCCGGGCCGCGAGCTGCCGCTGGGCCAGGTGCGCGCGGCGCTGCCGCCGGTCGCGCACCTGCCGCCGGCGCAGCGCAGCCGCAACAACGCACTGGCGCTGGCCGCGCTGGCGCAGATCCGGCCGGCCGTGGACGCGGCCGTGGCGCGCTTCGGCGCCGATCGCGTGGGCGTCATCATCGGCACCAGCACGTCCGGCATCGCCGAAACGGAAAAGGCGCTGATGCACCGCGCCGCGCATGGCGAGCTGGCGCCCGGCTTCCATTACGGGCAGCAGGAAATGGGCTCGCCGGCGGCACTGCTGGCCGACGAGCTGGGCATCGCCGGGCCGGCATACGCGCATTCGAGCGCCTGCTCGTCCAGCGCCAAGGCGATGGCCAGCGCCGCGCGGCTGATCCGCATGGGCCTGTGCGACGCGGTGCTGACGGGCGGCGTCGATTCGCTGTGCACCTTCACGGTGGCCGGCTTTTCCGCGCTGGAATCGGTCAGCGCGGCGCGCTGCAACCCGATGAGCGCCAACCGCGACGGCATCAATATCGGCGAAGGCGCCGCGCTGTTCCTGCTGACGCGCGAGCCGGCGGCGGTGACGCTGGCCGGGTGGGGCGAATCGTCCGACGGGCATCACATGTCGGCGCCCGATCCGGCCGGCGGCGGCGCGCGCATCGCCATGCTCGACGCGCTGCGGCGCGCCGGCCTGCAACCGGCCGACATCGACTACATCAACATGCACGGCACCGCCACGCCGCAGAACGATGCGATGGAATCGAAGGTGATCGCCGGGCTGTTCGGCTGCGAAGTGCCGGCCAGTTCGACCAAGCCGTTCACCGGCCACACGCTGGGCGCGGCGGCGGCGATCGAGGCGGCGCTGTGCTGGCTGGCGCTGCAGCCGGACAACGACCGCGGCGCGCTGCCACCGCACCTGTGGGATGGCGTGCCGGATGCGGCGCTGCCGGCCCTGAACCTGGTGCCGGTGGGCGCCACGCTGGGCCGGCCAGTGCGCCATGTGATGAGCAATTCCTTCGCGTTCGGCGGTTCGAACGCGGTACTGGTGCTGGGGCGCGCGGCGCCGCCGGCGCAGGATGCGGCGACCCTTCCACCGGTCGCCGACATCCTTCCGCATTCCGGCCAGATGGTGCTGCTCGACCGTGTCGTCAGCGTCGGCGAAGACGACCTGTGCGCCGAGGTGGTGATCCGGCCGGACAGCATGTTCTGCGACGGCACGGCCGTCGGCGCCTGGGTCGGCATCGAGTACATGGCGCAGGCCATCGCGGCGCATGCCGGCTGGCTGGCGCGGCGCCGCGGCGACGCCGTCAAGGTGGGCTTCCTGCTGGGGTCGCGCAAGTATGAGGCGGGCGTTCCCGCGTTCGACGTGGGCAGCGTGCTGCACGTGCACGCGCACCGCGCGCTGCAGGGCGACAACGGCCTGGGCGCGTTCGAATGCAGGATCGACGCAGGGGGGAATACCGTGGCCACGGCTACCGTGACGGTATTCCAGCCCGACAATGTCAATGAGTTTCTTTCAGGTGGAACAGCGGTATGAGTACGGATCAACTTAACAATGCGCCCATGGGCAAGCCCGCGGCCACGCCGCCCAGTGTGCTGGTGACGGGTTCGTCGCGCGGCATCGGCAAGGCGATCGCGCTGCGCCTGGCGCGCGACGGTTACGACGTGGTGCTGCATTGCCGCAGCGGGCGCGACGAAGCCGAGGCGGTGGCCGCGCAGATCGCCGCCATGAACCCGGGTTCGCAAAACCCGGCGCGTGTGCTGCAGTTCGACGTGAGCGACCGCGCCGCCACCGCCGCTGCGCTGGAGGCGGACATCGCCGAACATGGCTGCTACTACGGCGTGGTCGCCAACGCCGGCATCGCGCGCGACAACGCCTTCCCGGCGATGTCCGGCGAAGACTGGGATCTCGTGCTGCGCACGAACCTGGATGGCTTCTACAACGTGCTGAACCCGCTGGTGATGCCGCTGGTGCAGCGCCGCAAGCCGGGCCGCATCGTCACCCTGGCTTCCGTGTCAGGCCTGGTCGGCAACCGCGGGCAAGTCAACTACAGCGCCGCCAAGGCCGGCATCATCGGCGCCACCAAGGCGCTGGCGCTGGAACTGGCGAAGCGCGCGATCACGGTGAACTGCGTGGCGCCCGGCCTGATCGATACCGACATGACGAGCGATGTGCCCATGGAGGAAGCCTTGAAGATGATCCCGGCGCGCCGTGTCGGCAGGCCGGAAGAGGTGGCCGCCGCCGTCAGCTTCCTGATGAGCGAGGATGCCGGCTACATCACCCGGCAAGTTATTTCCGTCAACGGTGGCCTGGCATGAGCCGCCGCGTCGTCGTCACCGGCATGGCCGGCATCAGCCCGATCGGCAACGACTGGGCCAGCGTGCGCCAGCGGCTGGGCGAGTACCGCAACGCCATCGTGCGGATGGAACAGTGGGCCAGCTATGAAGGCCTGAACACGAACCTGGGCGCGCCGGCCGCGCCGTTCGAGCTCACCGCGCGCTACAACCGCAAGACCACGCGCAGCATGGGCCGCGTGGCGCTGATGGCCACGCGCGCCAGCGAACTGGCGCTGCTCGACGCCGGCCTGCTCGACCATCCGCTGCTGACCTCGGGCCGGATGGGCGTGTCCTTCGGTTCCTCGGCCGGTACGCCCAGCGCCATCGGCGACTTCGGCCGCATGATGGAAGACCGCACCACGAAAGGCATCAACGCCACCACCTACATCAAGATGATGGCGCACACCGCGCCGGTCAACATCGGCGTGTTCTTCGGCATGACCGGGCGGGTGTACACCACGTCGTCGGCCTGCACCTCCGGCAGCCAGGGCATCGGCTACGCGTATGAAGCGATCAAGAGCGGCGCGCAGACAGCCATGCTGGCCGGCGGCGCCGAGGAACTCGACGCCACCGAGGCGGCCGTGTTCGACACGCTGTTCGCCACCAGCACGCGCAACGATGCGCCGCACACGTCGCCCCGGCCGTTCGATGCGCAGCGCGACGGCCTGGTGATCGGCGAAGGCGCCGGCGCGCTGGTGCTGGAGGAACGCGAGCATGCGCTGGCGCGCGGCGCCACGATCCACGCCGAGCTGGTGGGCTTCGGCACCAACAGCGACGGCGTGCACGTGACGCAGCCCAACGCGGCAACGATGAAGACGGCGATGCTGCTGGCGCTCGAGGAAGCCGGGCTGGAACCGTCCGCGATCGGCTACATCAACGCGCACGGCACCGGCACCGCCCAGGGCGACGTGGCCGAATCGCAGGCCACGCAACAGGTGTTCGGCGGCGGCGTGCCGATCAGTTCACTGAAAAGCTACATGGGCCACACGCTGGGCGCCTGCGGTGCGCTGGAAGCCTGGATCAGCATCGAGATGATGCGCGAAGGCTGGTTCGCGCCGACCATCAACCTCGATGGCGTCGATCCGCAATGCGCGGCACTCGACTACATCGTCGGCGAGGGCCGCGCGCTGCGGTGCGATTACGTAATGTCGAACAATTTCGCGTTCGGCGGCATCAATACGTCGCTGATCTTCAAGCGCCCCTGAAAACAATTCAAAGTTCACTCACCACAACAAAGGAAGAAAAATGAAAAAAGCAATGTTGACGATGGTCCTGGCGGCAAGCGCCGTCGCTGCCTCCCTGCCGGCCACCGCGGCCGATCGCGCGATGATGGTGCCGATCGAGAACGCGTTGAACAGCAACGATGCGAAGGGCCGCCTGGGCGACACGGTGAAGTTCTACTTCGGCGACCAGAAGACCCCGAAAGTGGCCTCGAAGATCACGTCCGACAGCACCAGCCAGAAGACCAACAGCGTGGGCAAGTCGCCCGAGGAAGCCTGCCACTGGGCCTTCCTGTCGGCGATGCTGGCACTGAAGAAGAAGGCCGACTCGGTGGGCGCCGATGCGGTGGTGAACATCGTCAGCAACTACAAGCACAAGGAAATGTCGAGCCAGACGGAATTCGAATGCCATGACGGCAATATCGTCAGCGGCGTGGCGCTGAAGGGCGATTTCGTCAAGCTGGCCAAGTAAGTGACGGCAGCCGCGCACGTGTGGCTGGCCCGTTGCGACGGGCTGGACGAAGCGCGGCTGCACGAATACGGGCGCTGGCTGGGCGCTGGCGAGCGGGAACGCGGCTTCGTGCGCGAAGCGCGCCGCCGCCAGTTCATCGCCGCGCGGGCGCTGCTGCGGATCGCCATCGGCACGCTGCTCGATGTGCCACCGGACACGGTGGAACTGGGCGGCGCGCCTGGGCGGGCACCGTGGCTGGTCGCGCCGGCGGTGCCGCTGCCGGGACTGTCGGTGTCGCACAGCGGGCCCTGGGTCGGCTGTGCGGTCAGCTTCGCTACGGCGCTGGGGCTGGATATTGAAATGAAGGATGCCGCGCGCGATGTCGCTGCGCTGGCCGAACAGGCGTTCGACGCGGCCACTTGCGCGCGGCTTGCCGCGCTGCCCGATGGCGCGCGGGTCGATGCGTTCTATGAGGCGTGGAGTACGCAGGAAGCGCGCATCAAGCTAAGCGTGGAAGCGGGCGGCACGCATGCGTTGCCGCACGATGAATTGTCGGTGGTGGTGTGCAGCGCCGTGCCGCTGGCGGATGTGCCCCGGTTGCAAATCGTGGACTTGTGAGGTCGCTGGTGTCTGACACGTATGCCGCTTGGTTAAGCAAACCCCAAGTGCAAAGTCCGGGGTCAGACCCGGCGGGTCTGACCCCCGCCCTTCGCTGTTGGGGTGAATGCATGCGCTCTCAATGTGTCGGGTAACACTTAACTTAACGGCAGCAGTGTCTGACACCGTTCTCTGGGAACCGCCCAGAAAATAGTGTCAGACACCAGGGCGGTAGGAGGCTACTGCCACAGCCAGTTCCACAAGCCCGGCAGCCGCGGATGTTCGGCGGCGCTGTTCACGGTACTGGCCAGCGCGGCCCGCTCCAGCGCATCGTGGGCGTCGTAGAACGGCTTGGCGGCGACGGGCATGTCGAGTTCGCGCGCCACGTCGACGAGGATGCGCAGGTAGACCTCGAGGTTGCGCGCCGTGTAGGTATTCACGTCGTGGAAGGTGACGATGACCGGCGTGTGGCCATCGACCACCTGCATGGTGCCGGCGGCCCAGCGCGCGCGGGTGTCGGCCAGCATCCTGAGCATGTTGGAACGCTTGTGCCAGCTGAAGTTGACGCCCCAGATCTTGCCGTCGTTGGCGTTCAGGTCCGTCAGCAGCATGCGCAGGCCATGGCGGTGGTAGCCCTCCAGCGTGGCGGCGTCGTAGGCCCAGAACGGCGGGCGTACCAGGCGCGGCGCGTTGCCGGTGAGCTCGCGCAGGTCGTCCACGCCGCGGCGCAGCGACTCGTCGAGTTCCGGCGCGGCCATGAAGCGGTGGTTCGCGTGCAGCGCGGTGGCCGAATGCAGCGCCACGACATGGCCGGCGGCGTGCTCGCGCCGGATCAGCGCGCGGCCGGTCTCGGTGCCGCCGCCGTGCCAGTGGCGGGTTTGCGTGAAGAACACGGCCTTTATGCCGTCCTGGACGGCGTTATGGTCCAGGGTGTCGAGCACCCGCGCGGTGGAGTTGTCGCCGCGCGAACCGCTCGGACCGTCGTCGAAGCTGAGCAGGAAACGGATAGGTGCCGGCGCGGCCAGCGCCGACGGAATGGGAGCCGGCGCAGAAGATGTAAAAACCGGCGCCGATGGGATAGGTGCCGGCGCGGCCGGCGCAGGCTCCTCGCCCGCATGTGCCAGGTGCGCGGCGGCGGCAAGGATGAAACAGAAGAGTGGTCGGATCGGCACGTTGGTGGCTTCACATAAAAACGGGCTGCATTATAGATTGGTCAGCGCGGGCCCGCCCGCATCAAATTTGAGGAAAATTGTATGGATGTTCAGCCACCGAAAATGCAGCCGGCTCCGTTGCCCACCGACCCGCACGTGCCGGAAACGGAGTTCGGCAAGTGGTTCCTGCGCACCGAGACGTGGACCGTGCACGTGCTGGAGCGCGCGCTGGAGGACCTCGGCCGCCTGATGCCGGCCGGCCGCACGCGCTTCGACGTGGTGGCCGACGTGGGCTGCGGCTATGGCCGCTCGCTGCCGAAGCTGCACGCGCGCTTCGCGCCGAAGCGGCTGATCGGCATGGACATCGACCCCGAGATGATCGAGGCGTCCGGCATGGAGGTGGCGGTACATGGCATCCCGGCCGAATTCATCTGCTGTTCCAGCTCGAACATCGCCATGCCCGATGCGTCGGTGGACCTGCTGTTCTGCCACCAGACCTTCCACCACCTGATCGACCAGGAACGGGCGATCGCGGAATTCTTCCGCGTGCTCAAGCCGGGCGGCGTGCTGCTGTTCGCGGAATCGACGCGCCGCTACATCCATTCATGGATCATCCGGCTGCTGTTCCGCCACCCGATGGACGTGCAGAAGACCGCGCCGGAATACCTGGCGATGGTGCGCGGCGCCGGCTTCGACGTGCCGGACAGCGCCGTGTCGTACCCGTTCCTGTGGTGGAGCCGCGAGGACCTGGGCTTGCTGGAGCGCGTGTTCCGCATCAAGCCGCGCGCCGTGCGCGAGGAAACGCTGATCAACCTGGTGGCGCGCAAGCCGTGATCGCGCAAGCCGTGATTCATGCCGGCCGCGCCACCGCGCGGCCGGCATCCCTTCAGTCTTCCAGGCTCCACACGTAGTCCATCCGCGTCCAGGACTGCTGGGGCACCCCATCCACCGTGCCGGGCTGGAAGCGGCACAGCGACAGCCCCGCCTGGGCGGCGCGATCCAGGTCGCGCACGCCGCTCGATTTCTCCACCCTCGATTCGGCCACCCGGCCATCCGTACCGACCAGCAGCGCCAGCGTGACGGTGCCGGTGTCGCCGTTGCGCAGCGCGCTGCGCGGATACTCGGGCCGCGCGCAGGCTTTCGCATCGACCACCGCCGCCACCCGCACGGGCGCCCTGGGTGCGGGCTCCGCCGGCTGCTGCGCCGCCGTGCCCGTCGACGCGGTGGCCGGCGGCGCCGGTTCGCTGGCCGGACGCGTCGCCATCGGCACCTGGTCCGTGGGCTGGAACACATCGTTCGGCAACTCCGGCACGGCGATCGTGGTGGTCGGCGGCTGCACCAGATCGGGCATCGGCACGGGCGGCGGGGGCGGCGGTGGCGGCGTCTGGTCCACCGGAATCAGGTCGACGACGCCGGGCGGCGTACGGCCGACCAGCACCGTGGAATTCTGCAGGGCGACAAACCCGGCAAGCACGTGCAGCAGCACGACGACGGCGATACCGGTGGGGTTCCTGCGTTGACTGACGAAGTTCATGCCATTCTCCTTGCCATGGTTGGTAGAGGTTTTTGCTACGTGTTGGAAGTATACTATTCCATGTAATGGCAAAAATGGAAGGGGTTAACGAGTAATCGTGTGGAATGTTATGCTTCTGCCTGTGAGCAGATACGATTGCGTGGAGGTGGAAAGTGAAGAAGGCAGGGGAAGCGCGCATCCGGGTGATGCTGGCGGATGACCACCCGATCGTGATGACCGGTTTCGCGATGTCGCTGGCGGGGCCGGACATCGACGTGGTGGCGCAGGCGAAAAGTCCCGACGAGGTGCTCGAGCAGCATGCGGCGCTGCGGCCGGACGTGCTGGTGCTGGACATCCGCTTCGGCGAAGCGTTGACGGGACTGGACGTGGCGCGATCCATCCTCGAGCGCGAGCCGGAAGCACGCATCGTGTTCCTGACGCAATTCGACCAGGACAGCCTGATCAAGGAGTGCTACCGGATCGGCGCGCGCGCCTTCATCACCAAGGATTGCGACCCCGAGGAGCTGGCGGCGGCGGTGCGCCGCGCGCATGCGGGCGCGCTGTACTTCATGCCCCGCATCGCCGAGCGGCTCGCCAGCCTGTCGGTACAGGGCGACATGTCGCCGCAATCGGTGCTCGACGAGCGTGCGCTGGAAATCTTCACGCTGATGGCGGAAGGCCTGACCAATGCGGAAATCGCCGACCGGCTGTCGGTATCGTCGAAGACGATCAGCAACGCCAGCCAGGCGATCAAGGACAAGCTGGGCGTGCACCGCGCCGCCGACATCACGCGCCTGGCCGTGCGCTACGGCCTGCTGCAAGCCTGATGCTGGCCTTCCTGCGCCGGCACTGGCGCCTTTGCTGGAACCTGCGCACGCGGCTGCTGGCGATCACGCTGGCGCCGCTGGTGGCGCTGTGCCTGTCGCTGCTGTGGTTCAGCTACCAGTCGCGCCAGGACGAAGTGCGCGCCGAACTGGCCGAGCGGGGCACGCTGCTGGCGCGGGTGCTGGCCGACAGCAGCGAGTACGCGGTGATCTCGGGCCAGTACAATGAACTGCGGCGCAGCGTGCGCGGCGTGCTGCAAACGGACCCCGCGATCCGCGAAGTCGCCCTGTTCGATGCGCGGCGCCGCGAACTGGTGCGGCTACGCGGCCG
Source organism: Pseudoduganella sp. SL102 (assembly GCF_027856995.1). NCBI lineage: Bacteria > Pseudomonadati > Pseudomonadota > Betaproteobacteria > Burkholderiales > Oxalobacteraceae > Pseudoduganella > Pseudoduganella sp. SL102. The sequence continues at coordinate 5,978,472 of NZ_CP115554.1, read as the reverse complement.
CGCCACGGGGGCGCCGGAAGGCCGCTACTACGAGGCGGCCGTCCTGAAGCGGCTGGTGTGGCTGAACATGCGGGCACCGGATGGCCGCGTGGTATTCGGCGCCGCGAACGGTACACAACGGCCAGCTTTTGAAACGGTCGGCTACGTGCAGGTGCGGATGACGCCGGATGCGATGCTGGCCCGCCAGGCGGCGCGCTTCCGCCTCGAACTGCTGGCCGCCGCGCTCGGCTTGGTGCTGTGCGGCGCGCTGGCCTGGCGCCTGTCGGAAGGTTTCGATACGTCGCTGCAGGCTTCCATGCAGGCGCTGCGCGACGCGGATGCCGAGAAGCGCCGGCTGCTGCGGCGGCTGAACACGGCGGTGGAACATGAGCGCCAGAGCATCGCGCTGGAAATCCATGACGAACTGAATGCCTCGCTGATCGCCGTGCGCCTGGAATCGCAGCGCATTGCGTCGCTCGCGGGGCAGGCCGCACCGGCGGAGGTGGCGCAGGAAATCGCGCGCCGCGCCACCTCCGTGACGCAGCTGGCGCTGGGGCTGTACAACAATGGCAGGGCGCTCGTGCGGCGGCTGCGGCCCGAAGTGCTCGACATGCTGGGCCTGCGCGGAGCCGTCGAGGAAATGGTGCGCCAGGTCGGCGACAGCCAGCCGGACTGCCGTTTCGATTGCCGCATCGAAGGCGACATGGCGGGCGTGGAGCCGGAGCTGGCGATTTCCGCCTACCGCATCATCCAGGAAGCGCTGTCGAACATCGTCAAGCATGCGGGGGCGCGCCATGCAAGTGTCGCGCTGGCGCGGCATGGCGACGCGCTGGACATCGAAGTGTGCGACGATGGCGTGGGCCTGCCGGGGGTGCGCACCGACGGCATCGGCATCGCCGGCATGCGCGAGCGCGTGCACGCGGTGAGCGGCAGCTTCTCGATCGGCAGCGGCGGCGAAGACGGCGGCGGCACGTGCATTGCGATCCGCCTGCCACTCGGCTAGCCAGGCCTGGGCGCCGGCGCGAGCGCCGGTGTGTTGTTGTCCACGGCGATGTGCGGTATGTTGTCGGTTCGATCGATTCCCTGCCTGCCCATGAGCCAGACAACTCCCGCTGCCACGCAGCACACCAGCCAGTTCGCGCTGCTCGGCCAACGCCGCTTCGCGCCATTTTTCTGGACCCAGTTCCTCGGCGCCTTCAACGACAACCTGTTCAAGACGGCACTGATCGTCGTGCTCACGTTCGACGCCGCCAGCTGGACGACCCTGTCGCCATCGATGGTGACGAACCTGATCCCCGGCCTGTTCATCCTGCCCTATGTGCTGTTCTCGGCCACTTCCGGCCAGATCGCCGAGAAGTTCGAGAAGTCGCGGCTGGTGCGCTTCGTCAAGTGGGCCGAGATCGCCATCATGGGCGTCGCCGCGCTGGGATGGATGACGCACAGCCTGTGGCTGCTGGTGCTGGCGGTGTTCGCGATGGGCACGCACTCCACGCTGTTCGGCCCCGTCAAGTATTCGTACATGCCGCAACAGCTGAAACCCGAGGAACTCACCGGCGGCAACGGCATGGTGGAGATGGGCACCTTCGTCGGCATCCTGCTCGGGCAGGTGTTCGGCGATGTGCTGGTGATGCATGCCGGCCTGGGCATCCCGGTGGTGGCCGCCGGCACCGTCGGCTTCGCGGTCCTGGGCCTGCTGGCCAGCTACCGGATTCCCGTCACGCCGGCACCGGCGCCGGACCTGCGCATCAACTGGAACCCGTTCGCGGAAACCGTGCGCAACCTGAAGTACTCGGCCGGCAACCGCACCGTTTTCCTGTCGATGCTGGGCAACTCGTGGTTCTGGTTCTACGGCGCGATGGTGCTGGCGCAGTTCCCGGTGTACGCGATGACGTACCTGAAGGGCGATCACAGCGTGTTCGTGCTGCTGCTCACGGTGTTCTCGCTGGGGATCGGTGCCGGCTCGCTGCTGTGCGAGAAGCTTTCCGGGCGCAAGGTGGAAATCGGCCTGGTGCCGTTCGGCTCGATCGGGCTGTCGCTGTTCGGCATCGACCTGTATTTCGCCAGCCAGGGCTATGCCGCGCCCGCGGCGTCGGTCGATGCGATGGCCATGCTGGCGCAGCCGGGCAGCTGGCGCATCGTGTTCGATGTGGTGATGATCGGCGTGTTCGGCGGCTTCTTCATCGTGCCGCTGTTCGCGCTGATCCAGCTGCGCTGCGATCCGAAGCACCTGTCGCGCACGATCGCCGGCATGAACATCCTGAACGCGCTGTTCATGGTGGCCGCGGCCGGCGTGGCGATCCTGCTGCTGGGGCAGGGCCTGACGATCCCGGAACTGTTCCTGGCCACCGCCATCATGAACGGCATCGTGGCCGTCTATATCTTCTCGCTGGTGCCGGAATTCCTGATGCGCTTCCTGGCCTGGCTGCTGATCCACACGGTGCACAAGGTGAAGGTGATCGAGCCTGGCCGCATTCCGGAGGAGGGCGCCGCGGTACTGGTCTGCAACCATGTCAGCTACGTCGACGCCGTCGTGATCATGGCGGCCAGCCCGCGGCCGATCCGCTTCGTGATGGACCACCGCATCTTCAAGACCCCGATCCTGGGCTGGATCTTCCGCACCGGGAAGGCGATCCCCATCGCGCCCGCCAAGGAAGACCCGTGGCTGCTGGAGAAATCCTACGTGGACATCGCCCGCGCGCTGCACGAGGGGGAACTGGTGTGCATCTTCCCCGAAGGGCGCCTGACGACGACCGGCGAGATCAACGAATTCAAGGGTGGCATCGCCAAGATCATCGAGCGCTCGCAGGTGCCGGTGATCCCGATGGCGCTGCGCGGGCTGTGGGGCCACCTGCTGTCGCGCAGCCAGGACAACGTGTTCGAGCGCGCCTTCCGCAAGGGCCTGCGTTCGCGCCTCGCGCTGGCGGTGGGTGTGCCGGTGGAACCGCATGCGGCCACGCCGGAGCGGCTGCAGGAGGAAGTGCTGGCGCTGCGCGGCGACTGGAAGTAATGAATCAGGAAGGGATCAGGCAGGGGCGCCGGGGGCGCCCGTACAACTCGTTACAAATAGATCACACGAGTTGCTTATTCCTTTCTAAAATGTTGCCTCCGTTCCCCTGCACAGAAAAGAGATCACGCAATGACCCGTACCTGGAAAGCCGCTTTGTCGGTAGCGACCCTGGCCCTGCTGGCCGCCTGCGGCGGTGACGACGACGATCCCGCGGGCACGTCCACAGGCGGCACCACGCCCACCGCCCGCGCGGTGCTGGTGACGCAGGACTTCAAGGTGGAAACCGGCGGCTGGACCGGCGAATCGAGCGACTACACCACCGAGACCGCGCCGGCCAATGTCGTCTTCGAGCTGCGCGACATCAGCCAGTACGGCGCCACCTACAAGGACACCAAGGCTTACTTCATCAGCGGCACCAACCGCAGCGACGACCTGCTGCTGTACGTGAAGAAGCAGATCACCGGCCTGGCGGTGAATACCGAGTACACGTTCACGGTCCCGTCGATGAACCTGCTCAGTAACGCGCACTCCGGCTGCATGGGTGTCGGCGGCGCGCCGGGCGAATCGGTTTGGGTGATCGCGGCGGCTTCGCCGACCGAACCGAAACCGGTGACCACCAACGGCGACACCCGCCTGAACATCGACCACGGCAATCAGGCCGCGCCGGGCGCCGCCTCGATGATGCTGGGGAACATCGCCAACGGCCTGCCTTGCGACGGCAAGCAGACCTACGCATCGAAACTGGTCACCAACAACACCGGCATCCGGGTGAAGACCGATGGCGAGGGCAAGGTCTGGGTGCTGCTCGGCATCGACTCCGGCTTCGAAGCGACCACCGGCATCTACCTGCAGAACGTCACGATGACGTTCGTGCCCTACGTGCCGCCGACCACGACGACCTGATCCGGCCGTCTCTCCGCAAAAAGCCTCCCCGCCACCGGCTGGGAGGCTTTTTTGTTTTTACTGCTGAGCTGGTCTCAAAACAACACCGGGCAACACCGGGGACAGTCCCCGATTTTTGGCAACATTCTCAGCCGAGGCGTTCGGCGGTATTAGCGCATCTTCGGCCACATTCGCCGAAGATGCCGGGAAGCATCAACTGTTGAGCTGGTTGCAAAACAACACGGGGGACTGTCCCCGATTTCTTCTTCGGCCACATTCGCCGAAGATGCCGGGAAGCATCAACTGTTGAGCTGGTTGCAAAACAACACGGGGGACTGTCCCCGATTTCTGGCAACGCTTGTTAGCGCTCCCTTTGACTCATGACTCTAAAGTCAGTTAATGCGTAGGATTCTAATTTGTATTAGAATGATCGTTCATTCTACCGAGCACCCCCCTCAAAATCAGAAGGTTCAGTCTTTATGAACAACTCGCTCTCCCGCCCGCCGCTGCGTTCGGCCGGCATCCTTTTCCTCGCATGCGCGGCGGCGCTGACCGCCGGCTGCGACTCCGACAAGCAGCAACAGGCCGGCGCGCCGGGCGGCAAGATGCCGCCGCCGCAGGTGTCCGTCTACACCGTCAAGGCCGAAGCGCTGCCGGTCATCACTGAACTGCCGGGCCGCACGTCCGCCTACCAGATCGCCGAAGTCCGCCCGCAGGTGGCCGGCATCGTGCAGAAGCGCCTGTTCACCGAAGGCACCGACGTGAAGGCCGGCACCCAGCTGTACCAGATCGATCCGGCCGCCTATCAAGCCACGTTCAGCGCCGCCAAGGCCGCGCTGGCACGCGCCGAGGCGAACCTGCTGACGGCCGGCCCGAAAGTGAAGCGCTACAAGGAGCTGGTGGAGATCGAAGGCGTGAGCCGCCAGGACTACGATGACGCGGTGGCCGCCGAGGCGCAGGCACGCGCCGACGTGGAATCGGCGAAGGCGCAGTTGCAGACGGCCCGCATCAATGTCGAATACACCAGGGTGCATGCGCCGATCTCGGGCCGCATCGGCCGTTCGAACGTGACCCCGGGCGCGCTGGTGACGGCCGGCCAGGAAACCGCGCTGACCACCGTGCAGCAGCTGGACCCGATCTATGTCGACGTCACGCAATCGTCCGAAGACCTGCTGCGCCTGAAGAAATCGCTGGAAGGCGGCGGCGTGAAGAAGGCCGAGGGCAAGGTCACGCTGAAGCTGGCCGACGGTTCCACCTATGCGCAGGCAGGCAAGCTGCAATTCGCCGACGTGGCGGTCGATCCGGGTACCGGCAACGTCACGCTGCGTGCGCTGTTCCCGAATCCGAAGCATGACCTGCTGCCCGGCATGTTCGTGCGCGCCATCGTCGAGAACGGCGTGAACGAGCAGGCCATCGCGGTGCCGCAGCAGGGCGTGACGCGCAACCAGAAAGGCGAAGCCACCACGCTGGTGCTGAACCAGCAGGGCATCGTCGAGCAGCGCGTGATCGCCACCACCGGCACGCTGGGCGACAAGTGGCTGGTGAAATCCGGCCTGGCCGCCGGCGACCGCGTGATCGTCGAAGGCATCCAGAAGGTGAAGCCGGGCGCGCCCGCCGTCGTGGCACCGGCCGCGGCAAACACCGCCGCCGCCAAGCCGGCCGCCGCGGCCCACTAAGCAGGAGTCCATTTCATGGCAAGATTTTTCATCGATCGCCCCATCTTCGCGTGGGTGATCGCCATCGTCATCATGCTCGCGGGCGGCCTCGCGATCTGGAGCCTGCCGATCGCGCAGTATCCGAGCATCGCGCCGCCTTCGATTTCCATTTCCGGTTCGTACCCGGGCGCCTCCGCGAAGACCGTGGAAGACGCGGTCACCCAGGTCATCGAACAGAAGATGAAGGGTATCGACGGCCTGCGCTACATGAGCTCCTCGTCCGATTCGACCGGCGGCATCGGTATCACGCTGACGTTCAAGAGCGGTACCAACCCGGACATCGCGCAGGTGCAGGTGCAGAACAAGCTGCAGCTGGCCACGCCGCTGCTGCCCACCGCCGTCACGCAGCAGGGCCTGGTGGTATCGAAAGCCACCAAGAACTTCCTGCTGGTGCTGGGCTTCGTGTCCGAAGACAACAGCATGAACCAGGCCGACCTGGGCGACTACGTGGCGGCCAATGTGCTCGACCCGCTGTCGCGCGTGGAGGGCGTGGGCGACGTCACGCTGTTCGGTTCCCAGTATGCGATGCGCATCTGGCTCGACCCGACCAAGCTGACCAGCTATCAACTGACGCCGGCCGACGTGATCACCGCCGTGCAGGCGCAGAATGCCGAGGTTTCCGCCGGTGAGCTGGGCGGCGCGCCCGCCGTGCCGGGCCAGCAGCTGAACGCCACCGTGACGGCGCAGAGCCGCCTGCAGACGGCCGAGCAGTTCGGCGCGATCCTGCTCAAGACGCAGGAAAACGGCGCCACCGTGCACCTGCGCGACGTGGCGAAGATGGAACTGGGCCGCGAGAACTACGCCACCGTGGCGCGCTTCAACGGCAAGCCGGCCACCGGTATCGCCCTGAAGCTGGCCACCGGCGCCAACGCGCTGGACACCGCCGAAGCCGTGAAGGCCAAGGTCGAGGAAATGAGCAAGCTGTTCCCGAAAGGCATGAAGGCCGTCGTGGCGTTCGATACCACGCCGTTCGTCGAGCTGTCGATCGAGGAAGTGGTCAAGACGCTGATCGAGGCGATCGTGCTGGTGTTCCTCGTGATGTACCTGTTCCTGCAGAATTTCCGCGCCACGCTGATCCCGACGATGGCGGTGCCGGTGGTGCTGCTGGGTACCTTCGCCGTGCTGTCCGCGCTGGGCTACTCGATCAACACGCTGACCATGTTCGCGATGGTGCTCGCCATCGGCCTGCTGGTCGACGACGCGATCGTGGTGGTGGAAAACGTCGAACGCGTGATGACGGAAGAAGGCCTGTCGCCGAAGGAAGCGACCAAGAAGTCGATGGGCCAGATCTCCGGCGCGCTGGTCGGTATCGCCATGGTGCTGTCCGCCGTGTTCGTGCCGATGGCGTTCTTCGGCGGCTCCACCGGCGTGATCTACCGCCAGTTCTCGATCACGATCGTGTCGGCCATGGTGCTGTCCGTGCTGGTGGCGATGATCTTCACGCCGGCGCTGTGCGCCACGTTCCTCAAGCCGGTCGAGAAGGGCCATCACCTGACCAACCGCGGCTTCTTCGGCTGGTTCAACCGCACGTTCGAGAAGAGTACCGATAAATACCAGGGCGTGGTGGCCGGCATGATCCGCCGCCGCGCGCCGTCGATGATCATCTACGCCGTGCTGCTGGCCGTGCTGGCCGTGGTGTTCATGCGCCTGCCAACCTCGTTCCTGCCGGAAGAGGACCAGGGCGTGCTGTTCACGCAGATCCAGCTGCCGACCGGCGCCACGCAGGAACGCACGCTGAAAACGATCGAGAAGGTCGAAAACTACTTCATGAACCAGGAAAAGGCCAATGTCGCTTCCGTGTTCGCGGTGGCCGGCTTCTCGTTCGGCGGCAATGGCCAGAACACCGGTATCGCGTTCGTGCGGATGAAGGACTGGTCCGAGCGTTCGGGCGATGAAAACAAGGTCAGCGCGATTGCCGGCCGCGCCATGGGCGCGCTGATGCAGCTGCGCGATTCGATGGTGTTCTCGTTCGCGCCGCCCGCGGTGATCGAACTGGGTAACGCTTCCGGCTTCGACCTGCAGCTGCAGGACGTGGGCGGCGTGGGCCACACCGCGCTGATGGCGGCGCGTAACCAGCTGCTCGGCATGGCCGCGCAGAACAAGGCACTGGTGGGCGTGCGCCCGAACGGCCAGGAAGATACGCCGCAGTACAAGGTGACGATCGACCAGCAGAAGGCGACGGCGCTGGGCCTGGCCGTGGCGGACGTGAACCGCGTGCTGTCGGTCGGCTGGGGCTCGTCGTACGTGAACGACTTCATCGACCGCGGCCGCGTGAAGAAGGTGTTCATGCAGGGCCAGGCGGATTCGCGCATGGTGCCGGAAGACCTGGGCAAGTGGTTCGTGCGGAACAACGCCGGCGAGATGGTGCCGTTCTCGGCCTTCGCCACCGGCGAGTGGATCTACGCATCGCCGCGCCTGGAACGCTACAACGGCCTGTCGTCCGTGAACATCCAGGGCAGCCCGGCGCCGGGCGTGAGCTCCGGCGCGGCCATGGCCGAAGTGGAAAAGATGATCGCGCAACTGCCGCCGGGCATCGGCTACGAGTGGACCGGCCTGTCGGTGGAAGAACGCGAATCCGGTTCGCAGACGCCGCTGCTGTACACGATCTCGATCCTCATCGTGTTCCTGTGCCTGGCCGCGCTGTATGAAAGCTGGTCGGTGCCGTTCTCGGTGCTGCTGGTGATCCCGCTGGGCATCATCGGTACCGTGATCGCCACGTGGGGCTTCCACCTGGCGAACGACGTGTACTTCCAGGTGGGCCTGCTGACCGTGGTCGGCCTGGCGGCGAAGAACGCGATCCTGATCGTGGAATTCGCCAAGGAACTGCAGGAAGGCGGCATGGACGTGCGCGAGGCCACGCTGGAAGCGGTGAAGCTGCGCCTGCGCCCGATCCTGATGACGTCGATCGCCTTCGGCCTGGGCGTGCTGCCGCTGGCCCTGGCGAGCGGCGCCGGCTCCGGCAGCCAGAACGCGATCGGCGTGGGCGTGCTGGGCGGGATGCTGTCGGCCACGTTCCTCGGCATCTTCTTCGTGCCGGTGTTCTTCGTGATGGTGCGCAGCATGTTCGCGTCGAAAGCGGCGAAGAACGCGCAGCCCGCCGCCGGCACCACTGTTTAAGGAAGTAGAGAAATGACCAAGACTCTGATTACCCTGGCCGTGACCGCGCTGCTGGCCGGTTGCAGCCTGGCGCCGACGTACGAACGGCCCGCGGCACCGGTAACCCCGGCGTGGCCGCAGGGCGACGCATACCAGCCATCCGCGGCCTCCGCGGATGCCAAGGGCGCGTATGACGTGCAATGGCGCGAATTCATCGCCGACGAACAGCTGGAAAAGCTGGTCGAACTGGCGCTGGCCAATAACCGCGACCTGCGCGTGTCGATCCTCAATATCGAAGCCGCGCGCGCCCAGTACGGCGTGCAGCGCGCCGATCGCGTGCCGAACGTGAACGCCAGCGTGGGCCAGACGGCCCAGCGCGTGCCGGCCAACTCGTCGGCGACCGGCGAAGCCTATATCTCGCGCCAGTATTCGGCGGGCCTGGGCATTCCAGCCTTCGAGCTGGATTTCTTCGGCCGGGTGAAGAACCTGTCCGAAGCCGCGCTGCAGCAATACCTGGGCACCGAAGAGGCGCGCCGTTCGCAGCAGATCAGTCTGGTGGCCGAAGTAGCCAATGCCTGGCTGACCCTGGCGGCGGACCAGGAGCGCCTGCGCCTGGCGCAGGACACGCTGAAGAGCCAGCAGATCAGCTATGAGCTCAGCAAGCGCCGCTTCGAAGCGGGCGCCACCTCGGGCCTGGACATGTATGAGGCGCAGACCAGCGTGGAAACGGCGCGCAGCGACGTGGCCGTCTACACCGCCCAGGTGGCGGCGGACCAGAACGCGCTGGCCTTGCTGGCCGGCGCCCCGGTGCCTGCCGAGCTGCTGCCGCAAGGCGCGCTGCAATCGGTGACGCAGCTGGCGGAACTGCCGGAAGGCGTGCCTTCCGAAGTGCTGCAGCGCCGCCCGGACGTGCTGGCCGCCGAGCGCACGCTGCAGGCCAACAACGCCAATATCGGCGTGGCCCGTGCCGCGTTCTTCCCCAGCATTTCGCTGACGGCATCGGCCGGTGCCGCCAGCGGCGACCTGTCGAACCTGTTCAAGGCGGGTGCCGGCACGTGGTCGTTCATCCCGCAACTGAACCTGCCGATCTTCGCCGGCGGCCGCAACCAGGCCAACCTGGACCTGGCCAGGGCCAACCGGGATATCGCGCTGGCGCAGTACGAAAGGGCGATCCAGTCGGCCTTCCGCGAAGTGTCGGATGCGCTGGCCCAGCGCGGCACGATCGATGAGCGCGTGGCGTCGCAGGCCGCGCTGGTGGAAGCTTCCGGCAAGAGCTACCGTATCCACGAGCAGCGTTACCAGAAGGGTGCGGAATCGTACCTGAACGCGCTGGTATCGCAGCGCAACCTGTACGCGGCCCAGCAGACGTATATCAGTGCGCGGCTGGCGAAGGCGTCGAACCAAGTTACTCTTTACAAAGTACTTGGTGGTGGCTGGCAATAAGGCCAGCGAGCCGTTGACGGCAACTGACCCAACGGCATGAACCAGGGGTCCGACCCGGCGGGTCGGACCCCTGATCCTGGTCTGGGGTAGTAATGATGAGCAGCCGCTACGCGCCGCAAAGGCTGGGCCGCGGCTGAACAGCCGTCAGGTCAGCAACGCCGGCATCCACTCCATGCAGAGATACAGGCCGTTGGCTCCGTTGAGCGTGAAGCCGCAGCGCTGGAACAGGCGCTGGGCACGGGTGCCGGGCAGGACGTCCAGCCGCACGGGCACGCGCATGCGCACGCCCTGCGCCTGCAGGCTGCGCAGCAGCCCCAGGCCGATGCCGCGGCTGCGGCACTCCGGCAGCAGGCTGAGGTCGAGGATGCGGATTTCGTCGGAGCCGTAGTTGACGTGCAGCGCGCCGATCGGCCGCTCGCGCTCGACGATGATGGCCACGTCGGCATACGGATAGTACGCATGCAGCTGCGTTTGCCGGGCGCGGAATTGCAGGGCCATCAGCAGGGCCTCCGTGGAGGCGTCGCAAGCCCCCATCCGCTGGTCGGCGGTGCGGGTGCTGGCGAACAGCACTTCCATGAAAACCTGGTCGGCGGCTTCCGCCGGCCGCATTTCGATCGTGCGTGAGGTCCTGGTTGACATGGTCATCCTTGCGCAAGTGGCGGTCGTAGAAAATGATAGCATCCGTGCCGGTGCACGGGCGATCCGTTTGACAAACCGGGGCTGCCAGCCATAGGCCGGTCGCTCGACAACTGATCATGGCATAAAAGCGCGGCTTTCCGCGCCAGGCGTTGTTGCAAATACCCCGGGATAAGTAACTATCCCGGGGCATTTGCGCCTAGCCTGGCACGAAAATCCATCACTTTTATTTGCCACGCCGTTGTCGAGCGACCCGCCGTGCCGCCAGCGCCCCTGAAAGGCAGTATGAGCACTACCGAAAAACGTCATCACGATCCCGAAAAGGCGCGCCACCGGCGCCGCCAGGTACTCGACGCGGCCGCCGCATGCTTCGGCCGCAGCGGCTTCCATGGCGCCAGCATGGCCGAGATCTCGAAGGCCGCCGGCATGAGCGCCGGCCACATCTATAACTACTTTGACAGCAAGGACGCGATCATTGCCGCGTTCGTCGAAGAAAACGTCGAACGCGTGTCGGCATTGATGCGCGGTTTCGAGCTGAAGGAAGACCCGCTGCAGGCGCTGCTCGATGAAGTGCCGCGCAGCGTGCGCGACGACCTCGACCCGCAGACGTGGATCCTGCCGCTGGAAATCACGGCCGAAGCGTCGCGCAATCCGAAGATCGCCGCCGTGGCGCGCGACGCGGACCGCCGCACGCGCGAACTGTTCCGTGTGATCCTGAAGGTGGGGCGCCAGCGCCATGGCCTGTCCGTGGAAGACGCCGTGCTCGACGGGCGGATGAACGCTATCATTGCCATGTTCCAGGGCTTGCCCGTGCGCGCCGTGCACAACCCGGACATGGACCCGGACGTGCTGACCGAATCGTTCCGGCTGGCGCTGCGGGCCCTGCTGTTTACCTGACATCCCATCACGAAAGCACCATGACCGACTACGTTTTTCCTCCGCACCCGGCGGCAGCGCTGGCCATCGACGGCAGCGATGCCCGTTTCCCCGTTCGCCGTGTCTACTGCGTGGGCCGCAACTACGCCGGCCACGCCCGCGAAATGGGTTCGGACCCGAGCCGCGAACCACCATTCTTCTTCAGCAAGCCGGGTGACGTCCACGCCGTGGTGGCGGTGGCACCGGGTAGTACGGCCGAGCTGCCGTTCCCGCCGCGGACGGACAATTTCCACTACGAGTGCGAACTGGTGGTGGCGATCGGCAAGGGCGGCGCCGATATCGCCGTGGAAGACGCGGCAGCGCACATCTTCGGCTATGCGGTCGGCTTCGACATGACGCGCCGCGACCTGCAAGGCAAGATGAAGGATGCCGGCCGGCCCTGGGAAATCGGCAAGGCCTTCGACTTTTCCGCGCCCGTCGGCACGCTGCACCCGGCCGCCACGGTGACGGGCATCGAAGCCGCCGCGATCACCCTGAAGGTCGATGGCGCCACGAAGCAATCCGGCCATGTCGACGAGATGATCTGGTCGATCCCCGAGACGATCGCCAACCTCTCCACCTATTTCACCCTGCAGCCGGGCGACCTGATTTTCACGGGCACGCCGGAAGGCGTGGGCGCCGTGCAGCGTGGCCAGACCCTGGTCGGCCACGTGGATGGCCTGAGCGACATCGCCGTCCGCTTCGTTTAAGGCTCATTCGTCGCTGACAGGCCAGGTCACAGGCGCGCCGCGATGGCCAGCAGGCCCTCGAGCGCGCCGGATGCCAGCCCCACATCCAGCGGCGTCGGCACCTCCGGCTCGCGCGGATTGATCCGCACGAGCCGCCCGCCGCGCCGTATCACCTCCTGGCTGAAGTGCCGTACCGAGGGAATCGCCGTGCCGGCGCCCAATTCGATGACGACGGGCCGCTCGACCTTCTCCAGCCAGCGCGCCAGCCGCGCCGCCTGCCGCTCGCTGCGCTGCTCGATCCAGCCCCAATCGCCGAACATCAGGATGTTCGGGCGCGCCATGCCGCCACAATGCGGGCAGCGGGGCGCCTCGCTCGTCAGTTCGCAGGCTTTTTCGTTGACCTCGGGCGCGAAATCGCGCGCTTCCCAGATCGCGTCGCCGCACGGTTCCAGGCACTGCAGGTGGTGGATCGAACCGTGGCATTCGTAAATCCTGTCCGCGTCGAAGCCGGCTTTCTGGAACTGGCCGTCGACATTGCTGGTGAAGACGTGATAACCGTGCGGCATGCGCCCGGCCCAGCTTTTCAGCAACTGGAACCCCTCGTGCGGGACCGTGTCGCGGTAGAGGTTCAAACGGTGGCCATAGAAGCCCCAGGCCAGCGCTGGATTTTCCCTGAACGTGGCGGGCGAGGCGGCTGTCGTGAAAGCAATGCCGGCCGCGCCGAGGGCAGGGTAGGCGCGCCAGAAGCCTTCGTTGCCGCGGAAGTCGGGCAAGCCGGAATCGACGCCCATGCCGGCGCCGGCGGCCACGATGAGCGCGTCCGCCCGGCGGATCAAGCCGGCAGCGCGGTCGAGCTGAGTGGAAGAGAGTGAAGTCGTCATTGCCGGATTCTAGCGCTGTCCCGGCCTTTCGCGCACGGCGCATCGGTGCCGTTCGGCAAGACTTCTTGGATGCAAATTCGCATGGCAAAAACTCAAACCCCTCTGCTATAATCCGGGCTCTCGTCGGGGCGTAGCGCAGCCTGGTAGCGTACTTGCATGGGGTGCAAGGGGTCGGAGGTTCGAATCCTCTCGCCCCGACCAGAAGAATTAACGATAAGGGCCACTCTTTGAGTGGCCCTTGTTGTTTCTGGCCGTCTTCCGCTACTTCCCATGTGTGGCGACGCGTCCCCTCGTGCCTGATTTGTCCTCACCTCACACCATCAGCTTTCGCCCTGTGCCGTAGCCGCAGAAACAGCGCATTCCCACCAGTCCAGTCGATCTTCAGCTGTTGTGCTCATGATATTATTTTCGTTCTGATACATCCCATGCCTCAGCATTGACCGGCCGCGGCCGCTCACTCACCAGGCGTGACGACCGAGGAGTCAGGCTTGTTACTGGATAATAAAGAGCAAGTGCACTTCTGGCGGGAGCTGGAGCGGGCCGAGCAATGGCTGAGTACGAACGCCGGCGCTGCCGCCGGCCGCGTCTACGACACCATGGGGCGGCCCGGCGAACGCACCTTCGTCAGCTACAGCAACCAGGTGCTTGCGGGTGTAGCCCGGGTCGAAAGGGTGCGACAAGCCCTCGAGCAATCCGGGCCCATGGCAAAACGGCTCGTGGTGGAACAGCTGTCCGGTATCGATCTTTCCGATGTTTGGGAGATCCTGATCGCCGCCTGCAAGGAAATCGCCCTGTACTACGGCGGCTCCGTGGTCGCCGGTGCCGTCGTCGGTGGCGCTGTCGGCAGTCTTGCGTTAGGCGTTGGCGCCGTGCCGGGTGCGATCGCCGGTACCGCGGCCGGCTCCCAAGTCGGCATCTGGGTGCTGACTTTGCTGGGCCTGAAAGAGCTGGCCGTAGGGCTCTGTGCAATGTTTCCAGACGCAATGGAGCATTACCAGCGAGGCTTCCTTGAAGCCTGGGGCGCCGTACCCGACAACCGGCGCGACATCGGGAACAGTGCCGCTCTGCCGACAGGCAATGTTTCTGCCGCCGCGTGGCACATGGCCCAAGGCCATGTCCTTATGGTGACGGCCATCCTGACGGCACTGGTGGCTTATCTCACGGTGGGCCGAGGGAATATTGCCGTGCTGGTGCAGAAGCTCCGGCAGAGCCGGGCGCTGGGGGAGCGGTTTGCACGGTGGGTGAGCGCGAACGAGGGGCGGCTGCTTGCTCATCCGCAGTTGCAGGCGCGGCCGAATAATTCGGTTCCCATGGCGATGGGGGAACCCGTGCCAGGCGGTGGGCGAGGGGCATCTTCCAATACGAAAAGCAGCAATGTTGAGGTTGTTGAGGTTATCAACGGTCCACAAATGATTGCGGCTCGAGATGCGGTGAATCTTGGCGAGTTCAAACGCCTGAATATGATTGATCCTGCTGTTGGGCGGATACGGCCGGGGGAGGCTGGCGCGGCAGCTGAACTCCAGAATTACATGAAAGGGAATTTGGAAAGGGCATTGCCAGGTACTCCAGGTGATTTTATCTTTACGTCTGGCCCAAATGCCGGGAAAACTGTCGACTTTATGCTTACTCCGGATAGCATGGCTCAAGCAGGAAAGATAAATAATTTTTTCGCGAAAAATACTGCTAGATTCTCTGAGCAACTCGGCTTGCACCTGAACAAAGCGGATATTGTACCATTAGATATGAGGTTCTTGACGCCTCATAACCAGGGTTTATTAATGGATATTATAAGTAAACAACCACCCGAGTTGCAGTCGAAAATAATTATTTTGAGGTGAAAAAATGGCCGGTGCAATTTTGGTGACGGAGAAAAATGGTGTGTCGTTGAGTTCGATAGATTTCGATTACATCATTGAAAAAATTCGACCGAATTTTAACGACTCGGAAGAAGACGTTCGAGAAGAGATCTATAGCCCTGTCGATGATGGAGGAATGTCATTCATTTCTCTCGTAGAGCAATGTGCTGAGAGATTCAATGCATTCGTTCGTGCAGCATCAATAGCCTACGAAAATGAAATAAAGGAACAGCCATTTTCGGTCCGCAGAAATTCTTGGGATGAGTTACTAACAGCGCTCCGCTCTGATCCGCGCTATGGAAAGTCGTAGCGAGAATGAATGTTGAATGAACGAATCATTAGGCTCCTGAAGGATGGATATGTCTAACAGAATATCTATCCCATTGTTAAAGATGTCGTTTTCATATATCCGTGCATTTGCCCAGAACGATCAATCGAGGAAGCCTGGTAATGTTGATCTGCTCCGACTCTCACTGCTGATTGATATTGGTCCGAATTAAATTTTCTGTTTTCGGGCGCGAAGTCGAAAGTAAGGCCATTACCTTTTCGGAATCAGGCTATGGGCGACGTTCGGGCGGCAGGGTCGATTTTACTCTGACGTCCCCGGGTGATGAGTTCGCCGAGCGATTTGAGCCAATATACACAGAATGTGTCAAAGAATTGAAACGTGATGATGACATTACCGGCGAATTCCATCCACCTTTTACCGGTGCGATAAGGTACCCGACTTTCGATGAATTCATGAGAATTCCTGAGCCCCAGCGTATGGAAATGATCGATACGTATTTCGTATACGATATTCTCCGGCTTTACTTGCGCGAGGATGCTTCCGATTCTGCTGTCCAGTGGTATGTTCAGAGCATGGATTCGTTGCGGTTGGAAGGCGGGATTTTATCTCTTGGCTGTCGACTCATAAGAAGGGACCGTTAACGCTGGCCGTGATTCCAGATTGCTGGCGGCAGCGAACCAATCATCATTCCTTGGCAGTCAACGAAAATGTATTGGTGCTGGTGAGATCTTCACACTGGCTCACAATATGTGCAATCTGGAGTGATCACATTCAGCAACGATAACGGTATTGTGCTGATCAGCGGGCTCAGTCGGAAACTATTACAATTTTTTCGGTGAGACATTTGAGCAAATATAAACTGCTTGATGGCTTGATGGGTTCTGTTTACAAAGCCGATCTTGGCCTTACTGAAGATGAGGGCAGGGATCTGTATGTGAGGATGCTAGGCGATGCAGATTGGCACACTCGGATAGCGAAGGAAGTCAGCCTTGCATCTTCGGACGCGAAGTTTTCGTGGATAGATTTTTTCGATAAGCATGACCTTTATGCTGCTGATAGCGAGAGGGAGGCCAGAAGGTATGCTGAGAAAATAATCGTCGAGCCGTTGAGGCTCAAGGGGCAATTGGCAGGATGTCGGCGGTTTAAATAGACGATACGAGTGGCAATGCTTTTCCAGCAGATCCATAATGCCGTCCTGATCTTTGGGATAAGTTTATTTAAAAGATGGTTGTCGGTATATCGGATTTTATTATCCGCCGTGGCGAATTCCTTAACGATCCGAAAACACGAAGCCGTGCAGCAGCATGCTGTCGCTTATACTGAGTATGTTGGAGGATTTAGGTCATGATTAGCGAAGTGGCAGCTCGCCAGACTCTCATGCTAAGACAACTGAGCGCAGACCCGAGGATTGGGGTGTTGTGTTTGACGTACATAGTCCCGAGAAGACTTTAGTAGAAGGACCCGTGGTTGTCGTTGTCAACAAGCTGACTGGATCGGTCAGTTTTCTGTAGTTGAGAAAAAGAGTTGAAATTGCTCCGGCAGACGCAGGATGTTGAGAGTTGCATGGCTGAAATCTCACCCTAGCCGAGCGGTTCGCCCACGTCCTGGAAAAAGGGGGACTTAGATTGGCATGCCAGCGAAAGAGCGGTTCGAAAAACTGAACTGGGTTATTAAGCGGCGAAAGCTGGTAGAGGAGGGAAGCCATGACAAAAGTCATTGCGCTTCAGGAACTCATATTTGTATTTGGGCATTGGACCTTGATGATCAGTGCGCCTGAGGTAACCGGGCTGAAAACCGGGGTTGAGCACGCCAACGTGACATACCAATTTTCTTAAAATTAGCATCGAATCCGCTTTGCAAAACACGCTTCGCACGACAGTCGCTTTGCTTGCGAAACTTTTTTCGCCTGTAGCGCGGCGGTTAACAGAGACGTTTTTGCTCTGATGGGGTTGATTTGGAAGTTTCAAAAATTGGCAAAAAGGCTATTGCTGCTTGCCCAACATGTGGCACTTGGACTGCGCTCAATACATATGCGCCAAAGCGCTAGGGCGGGGTATGTTTTCTGAATTTGAGGATTATTTGCGTCAGGGATTTTCGATTAGTTTCTGGTCCAACGAAGGAATTTCCGAAGCCTGTGGAATTTTGAACAAGTTTCCCGTCGAGGATTGGGGTGCTCTTGCTAAAAGGTGGCGTGACAATACCGATATCTGGAAAGTCCGGTGTGCCGAAACTCTCGATTCGCAACCGTCGCAAATCGTGCTGGAAATTTTGCTGGACATGTTGGAGGAAGATGATGAGAAAGTAGTGGTAGCCGCAGCGGATTCGCTCCGCTCTTTATCGCAAGGGGAATTAAAGATTCCGCCAGCAACGTTGGAGCGCATTGTCATTCTCCGAGATCGTTCAGGGGTAGCCGTAAAGGCAGTTTTGTCCGATTTTATCAAGCGCATAACGACTTAAATGGCGCGTGGCACATGGCCCAAGGCCATGTCCTCATGGTGACGGCCATCCTGATGGCACCGGTGGCTTATCTCACGGTGGGCCGAGGGAATATTGCCGTGCTGGTGCAGAAGCTCCGGCAGAGCCGGGCGCTTGGGGAGAGGTTTGCACGGTGGGTAAGCGCGAACGAAGGGCGGCTGCTTGCACATCCGCAGTTGCAGGAGCGGCCGAATAATTCGGTTCCCATGGCGGTGGAGTCGTTGCTGCCTGATAGCGGACGCAGTGCATCGCCCGCACGGACAGGTGCGAAAGTTGATGCCATTGGAGCAAATAGTCAGACTGTCGATCTTCTTCGAAGAACAGGTATGTCGGCGAGTTTTCTGAACTGAAGGTGCCGATGAAAATGCGCTACGTCACACAAGCAGCCGAAGAAGGCGGGGTAGGCCTGAACAATAGATCTGGCCGACTGGATGGTTTCAAATGAAAATCAATAATTCAACGTATATGGATTGGTTAAAAGCTTTGCCTGCTGATGATGGGACTCTTCGTGAGTGTGCATGCCCGGCATGTGGCTCGCTTGGGCTTGCGTACCAATACTTTGGTTTTCGTGATAGTAATTTTGGGTGGAAATTAATCTGGTGTGAAGTTTGCAAACATGGGATCAACATTTCTCGAACAAGAATCCCTGAGAGCGCACATGCCCTCGTTGAGGAAAGTGAACAGGCGGAGTTCAATAGACAACACTCTGAAATTCGACTGATTTCCTAACCGAACCTCATAAAGCTATTGGGGCAAATGACGCAGGCCGGACTGCGACCCATACTGGCGATGTTTATGCGGCCGATTTTGTTGGGGCCGCCGCCTTGGCGGCGTTTGCACTGCCGGCACCTGGGATTTGGCTGGATAACAACGATACCTTCTCCAGTGCGTTAGCCGATGGCTTCATCGTGATCGAGGGTCAAGAGGACAATGATCGATGCTGGGTATCGATCAGTCGTTGCGCTACGGACGTGACCGGCGATGAGGAGTGTTCGCTTCTTGCTGATGTGAAAACTCGGGGGAGCTGGCTCTTTGCGAGGGGTGTCGCCTACGCGTTCTGCAAGGCATGGGGCCGCATTGTGTTCAACGATGCCGGTGAGCTGGATGGGGAAGAACGCTATTCTGCCGAGCCGCTCAAGGAAGCAATACATAGGCTAGCCTGAACCCATCGGTTCGCCAAGTTGGATTTACCTACGATACAAGCGCCAGTGCGGCTGCTCCCTCATGCACGCCAGAGGCCTCCCATGCGAGGCATCCATCAGGGAGGATTCCCTGGATTCCGCTGTCAAACATCAGCCGAACCAGGCGCTTCAATGGACGATGCCGTCTCGCCAGATCTCCCGCCACGCAGCCCCGGCTCCCAAGGCCGCAAGCCCTGATCCTTGCTCAGCCTGATCCGATGAATTTTCATCGCGTCGATGACATCGGCCGTCCCGGGTGAGGCAACGAGCAGCGGCAGCGTCTGCGCCGCTTCCAGGAAGAATCGCTGGCGCGGCTCCTCGCCCCGGTCGATGAACGCAGACGCCCACCACTCGGTGATCCAGTCACTGGCGCGCTCCAGTGCTCCCTGTGTCACCAGCCGGTTGGATTTCTGGATATTGATGTGGCGTGCGGACGGCATCAGGTTCCACGCATCCCCGCAAGGCCAGGCCGCGAATGGAAAGCAATGGTCGATATCGTACTCGTCGCGCAGCCTGGCGCCGGTCCACACGCAGTACACCGGCTTGCCATCAGCGCGAATGCGCTCGACCGCTGCCCTGGCGAAGCCGGTATCGCGAATGGGGTCGGCCCATGTGAGCAGCCGGTGCGCGAGCATGCGCACGTCCGGCACCCGGCCAGCGGAATAGGCTTCGATCAGCCTGACCCACTCGGATACCAGCACCGGCTCGATCCAGACGTTGTAATGCGTCAGCGCCTGCCAGACGTCGAGCGGCACGCGGAAATCGCCGAAGCCGCACAGGAAAGCGTCGTCGATGCGCTGTTGCTGCGGCGTGGAGGTCTGCCGGCGCCGGACGATCTCGAAGATCGGCTTGTCGCTGGATGGCCAGCGCAGGTATCTGCCCGGCATGTCCCGTATCACTTGCGAGATCTCCGACAGGGCGCGATGCAGGTGCCTCGCGGTATCGCCCGTGAACATGGAACCGATGCCCAGTTCGGCGGGAGCGATCTGCCTGAGCGCATGGAAGTTATCGGTGACGAAGCCAGGCCCGGTTCCCAGGCGTGACGCCGGCATCTGCGGCAACTGGTGCTCGATCAGCGGCTTGTACATGCGCAGCCAGAACAGGGACACGAGTCCCAGCGGTACGACCACCGATTCGGCTTCATGGCGCGCCAGGCCCGCCGCCGTGTCGGCGATGCGGGCGATGACACGCAGCAGCGCGATCTTGTACGTGGACGACTTCTCGTCGACCAGGATCAGGTGCCGCAGCAGGGGCAAGGCGCCGAGGCCATCGTCGGGTAGTCCCAGCACGACGCTGGTCCACGAGACATCGCCGCGTCCCAGCTTGTCGGGGCTGTCGCTGGTGCGTACGATACGCAGCCCGAACTGCCGGGCGAGCAAGGACAGCTCCTGCAGCGACACCTCATGCATTGCCCGTTCGGCGTCCGGGATGCCGAGGCGAAGGCTGATGGCGATGCGGCCGTTGGGGGCCAGCAGCGTTGCCAGCTTGCGCAGCGAGCGCTGGCGGTCCGCCGGGTGAACGTGCATCCAGACGGCGGACAGCAGGATGAGATCGAACCTCAGGCCGAGACGGGGTACTTTGGCGAGGTCCGGCAGGCTGTCGGACAGCCATCGGATCCGGCCGGACGGGTGAAGCCGGCGCGCCTGGGCAAGCATGGCCTCGGACGGATCGACGGCAACGACTTCGTAGCCGTTCGCCGCGAACCAGGCGGCATCGCGGCCGGAGCCGGCGCCGACATCGAGCACCATCCCGCCGGGCGGTGGAAGCAGGTCCAGCAAGCCGGCATGCACCTCGCTGAAATCCAGGGATTCGTACTGGCCGGCCAGCCGGGCCGCGTGTTGTTCGTAGAAGGGGATCGACGTCATCGACTGCTGGTGGCCTTTGTATGATTGCGAATTTTTCTAAGATATCGTCATTTTGCTCAATCATCCCCGTTCGCGTGTAGCGGCGATCAATTGCTATATTTCTCCTTATCAAATATAATTTCAAATTGCAAATTATTTGTTGTCGGTTGGCATGCCTCCCATCCCGGCAATATGTCCTCATGAAAACCCAATCTGTCATCCTTGTTCTACTTCTTGTCGCCGGATGCGCCTCATCCACTGGCGTGATCAGCACTGGAAACAATCAATTTATGGTTGCAAGGGAGGACAACGGTCCCGCCGCTTCCCTAGGTGCACTGAAAGCTGCAACCATGCGAGATGCTGCAATGTACTGCTCCAGCCAGGGAAAAACGATGCAGATCCTGCGTGAGACGGATACGCCTCGCTCCTTTGGACAATTTCCGCAGACAACGCTGCACTTCTCCTGTATTTAAAACATTAGCAGCGCTTAACAGGCCTGTGCCGGAGCCATAATCCATGCCCGATCCGATCCCAGTTGAGTCAGGAGTCACGTCGTTCGAACTGAATGGCGCCAGGATCTCGATTCGCCTCCAGGATATCCGAGAACTTTCACTGAGCGATATAGTGAAGTTACTCCATGAATCGCCGAAGCGACAATTGGCGGAGTTGACGCTGTTCGACATGCTACTGCGCGATGGCAAAGACGAGCATGGTGCATTTCGTCATGGTGTATACCTCTTCTTCAACGAAGCCGGCGCTTGCACGTACGTTGGAAAGTGTTCGTCAAGCCATTTTGCGCACCGGATTGGCGGCCATTTCGGTATGTCCCCCAAGTACGGGATGAATACTTATTTGCGGAGGACCGTTAAATCGCTCGGGCTTGATCCTGAAAACTACGGGGATTATGTCAAAGCTCTTCCGTTAATAGGCCATCATCGCCTGTTGCTGATAGATGCGAACAATGCAGGCGCGACGATCATCCGCAGGCTCGAACAAGTCTTTCACCGCGCTCTGCGGCCGACGCTCAATTTTCCCAAAGGATATCCGAGAAATTACAAGACGTTCGATGATGGGGTGACTCTGCAGCAAGCTCTTGAGCTGCAATAGAATGACAGTCGGACAGAGGGGATTCAAAATAGCAGAGCTTGCTAGTTGAGCGGCAAGTCGCGCGACATGTAACGCAACCTGGGCTAAATTTCGATGGCGAATTGACTGGGGCGGCTATAGGAACTGCAGTCTGTACGTGCCGTCTGCTAGCTTTGTACGAGCGTCGTTCCGCACCCCATCATTTATTCATCAATCCGCAGTCGCCTCCAGGCCCCTGGCCAGCACCTCCGCCACAGTCACATTCAAATCCTGCCCCGTCTCGGCGGCCCGCGCCTGCAGCTGCTTTACCAGTTCGCTGTTGAGCTTCACGGCGAACGGCACCAGTCCCAGCGCCTGGTCGCGCTTGCGCTGTTCGCGTTTATCGACGGCGGGTGCAACGGCATTGCCGAACGCGGCGCCTGGTGCCGCAACCTTGCCCATCAGTTTCTTGGCGTCGAATTTTGCCAGATCGGTTTTCTTCACGTTTCCATCCTCGTTGTTATCCCTTAAAGGGCTGCATTCTACGCGCTGGCCGCAGGCGCCGGCAGGCAATGATCGCCGCCGTCGCGCTGAGGGCCAATCCACCGGTACTCAGCAGGATGATTGCCACGATGCGCAGCCATCCGGTCGACAGCATCGCCGGCAAGTCCCAGCTGTGCAGCAGGTTGAACAGCCACCGCCCCACGCGCTGCGACCGGTCGGCGCTCAGCTCCAGTTGGCCGGTGCGCATGTCGAGGTGGATCCACGTCGCGGAGGGATCGCCGAACACCACGCGCAGCGCGGGCAGGCGCCGCTCGTTCCCGCCATACATCGACGCCTGGTCGCGCAGGTAGTAATACGCGTCGTACCGTTCCAGCCTGTCAAACGAAGCGACCGGCCAGGGCAGCGCACGCGCGGCAATCCTGCGCAGCGTTTCTTCGGGCCAGGCGCGGGCGACAACGAAGCCTTGCCCGGAAGCGCGAACGATGCGGGTGTCGTTGATGCCGTCCCGCGCAAGGATGAACGGTTCGCCGTCCAGCACGCGCCACTCCAGTTCCCGCGCGGCGAATCCTTCGCGAAGGAGCAATGCCAGGACATCGGCGGCCCCCAGCGGCAGGCGCAAAGCGCCGGGAGTGCCGCCTTGCATGGCCGCCACGTCGGGCTTTGCACCCTTGGCATCGAACACCCCGGCCGGATTCATCGACATCAAGCCGCTGAATACCCAGGTGCACAGGATGGCGCCGAACACGAGGCCCAGCATATGATGCCAGCGCATGGCGGCTTCGCGGTAGGGCGTGCGCGAACCGTTCCGGTAGCGGCCACTGAAACGCCAGCGCCAGATGCCGTTGACGATGCCCGTGATGGACGTGAACACGCCGACTGCGGAGATGGCGACCAGCGTCCACGTCCACACGGGATCGGTCGGCTGGTTCTTCAACATGTACAGCCAGTGCAGCCAGGCGCCGGCGTAGTTCCAGCCGCGCTCCGCGCGCGGCGCGTCGAGCACCACCTGCCCGGTCGCGGACGAGACGTAGACGCGCGTCGCGGCCGCATCGCCGAGTTCAATGACATGCAGCGGGCGGTGCGCATTCAGCCCGCGCGCATGCGTCCAGCGATCCTCGAACACGGTGCCGTCGTAGCGCGCGGGCGAGCCCGATGCGAACGCGAGGCCGGCGCGCATCGCCTGCTCCGGATCGACAGCGCCAGGCGGAATGCCGCTGATGCCATCGACCGACACTTGCGCACCGGTAGCATCCTGCAACACATAATGGGGCCTGTCGCCGATCGACGTCAGCGCCAGCGATGTCACCTGGCCGATGCCGGCGCCAGCCAGCGCCTGCGCGGGATCGACACAGCAGTCCGGCCGTTCCAATGCCGGCAAGGCGGCCAGGCGTTCGGCCGGGGTCAGCTTCGGGTAGCCGACGAACAGCATCACGATCCCGCTGGCGAACCAGATCGCCATCAGCAGGCACATGGCGATGCCGGTCCACCGGTGCACGAGATAAACGGTGCGTTTCATGTGCCTAGAACCGGTGGTTCACGACCAGGTCCAGCTTGCGGTGCGGCCCGTAGAACCACTGTTCGGGCATGTAGTAGGCGGTCGTGAAATAGCGTTTGTCGAACACGTTCGCGGCGCGCAGGGCCACCTGGGTGCGGGGTGCGGCCTGCCAGCGCAGCGACAGGTCCGTGACGGCATAGCTTGGCATCTTCAATGTGTTGGCGTTGTCGGCATTGCGCTCGCCCACGTAGCGCAGGCCGGCGCTGGCCGTCCAGGCGGGCAGGAAGTCCCAGTTCAGCCAGACGTTGGCCAGGCGCCTGGGCACGTCCGGCGGCGTGTTGCCGGCGCGCGATACCGCCTGGCCGCCGACCGATTCATTGAAGTCCTCGAAGCGCGCACGCAGCAGGGCGGCGTTGGCTTCGATGCGCCAGCCGGGAGCCAGCGCCGCCATCACGGTGGCCTCGATGCCGCGCGACGAACGCTCGCCCACCTGCAGGCTTTGCGATGGGGTGGCCGAATCGCGCGTGAGCAGGTTGGTCTTGCTGATGTCGTAGAGCGCCAGGGTCCATTCGCCGGCGGCCGCGAACGCGTGCTTGACGCCGATTTCAAGCTGGCGCCCGGTGGCGTTGTCGAACTTGCTGTTGGCGGTGGAGAGGAACAGCAGGGCGCCGATCGGGTCGGCCGCGTTCGCGTACTGGCCGTAGAACGCCAGCGCCGGCGTGGCCTGGTACACGGTGCCGAGGCGCCAGCCCACGTTCGTGAATGTGCGCTCGAACGCTTGCCGGCTGGCCACCAGGTCGTCGCGCGCCAGCTCGGCGTGGTCATAGCGCAGGCCCGCCAGTACGGACCACTTCCCCGTCAGCCGCAGCCGGTCCTCGGCGAACAGTGCGAACTGCCTTGCTTCCGTGTGGTAGCGCGGGATGGTGGGAACCGGGCTGGCGAACGCGCCAGGCACCGGGTGGTACAGGTCGACCGAAGGAGCGCTGCCCGTGTAGGTGTTGTTGGTGTGGGTGAAGTCGGTGAAGTTGATGTCGAAACCAAGCGACACCGCGTTGTCGAGGCCGAACAATCCGCCCTTGACCACCAAATCGGTGGTGTTCCCGGCCTGCGACTGGTCATGGCGGATCTCGGTGGCATCGCTCCGGTCGAGCACGCCCGTCGCGGCGTTGTACGAATAGCCTTCCACGTCGCGCCAGTGGCGGTCGCTGGCGATGCGGTAGAAGCGGCTGCGCACGGTGGTGGTGTCGTTCGGCTGCCAGTTCACCAGCACGTCCGTCCAGCGGTCGTCGAAGCGCATCACGCTGTCGGCCACGTTGTAGTTCCGGTCCGCGATGGCCGGCACCGGCTTGCCGTCGACCAGCGGCGTGCCGAAGTAACGCATGGGCTCCTGCTTGCCGCGCGCGGTACTCAGGCGGATGTTCAGCGCGGGCGATACATCGAAGCGGAGGGCGCCGGAAACGGCACGATTGCTGTGTTCGCCCATGTCCACCCAGCCGTCGGCACGCTCCGTGCTGGCGTCGACGCGGTACGACCAGCGTTCGTCGATCGCGCCGCCGCTGCCGAAGGCGGCACGGCGGCTGTGCTGGTTGCCGATGCCGAGCTGCAGTTCGTGTTCCGGCGCATTGCGGGTGGGCTGCTTGGGCACCACGTTGATGACACCGCCGATGGCGCCATCGCCATGGATCACGGAAGCGGGGCCGCGCAGCACTTCGATGCGCTCGACCGACCAGGTATCGAACGGGAAGGTCAGCCCGGCGCCGCCATACTGGCGCATGCCGTCGTACAGCCGCATGACGGAGGTGGTGTCGGTGAAGCCGCGCGCGGCCACCGACGAATTGCCGTTGCCCGGGTGCGGCATGGCGCTGATGCCCGGCGCGCGCGTGATGGCTTCGAGCAGCTCGATGTCGCCGCGCTCGTCGAGCTGCCGGCGCGTGATGATGTCGATGCTGGCCGGCGTGTCGAAGCGGCTCAGGCCAAGATTGGAGCCGGCGCCCGCTGGCGCGGCCAGGGCGCCGTTGTCGGCGCGCCCGGTCACGACGACGGTGGGCAGCGTGGCGTCCTCGGCGTGGACGCGGCAGGGCAGGGAAGCTGCAAGGCTCGCCAGTGCGAGCAGGCAGGGGACGGAAAGGCGCGTGCGCACCGGCGCGGGCGTGGTGGTGGCGATGTTCATGTTGTTCTGCTGTGGATGGTCGGCTGCAGCCCGGTCATGCTGTAACGAGCGGCTGCAATGAGCGGCTGCAATGAGCGGCTGCAACGAGCAGCCGCACGCGGAGGACGATCAGGCCAGCAGAGGGGGACCGCGCGGCTTCGCGTCAGTCCAGGCGAACAGCGGAGTGGGGGAATGGTAGAAAAGATGCGGCCGCGGCGCGGCGATGCCGCCCGGTCCGACCAGGAAGGCCATGGCGGGCAGGGCCGGCGTATCGGCCTGGAAGCGGCAGTAGGCGCAATCGTCCATGTGGCCGATGGACTGGTCATCCGGGGCCTGCATGCCGGCATAGCTCATGCCGCTCGGCGCGCAGATCTCGGCCATCATGATGTTCCCGATGCGGTCGCTGGCCAGCGCGCGCGACACGGACGGCAGCAATGCGGCAGCCAGGATGGCTGCGAGAGCCAACCAGGTGAAGCAGGTGCGCCAGTGCCGGGTCTTGAACATGACGGCATTCTAGCAGCGCGGGGAAAAGCATGACAAACGAGATAATATTGTGTTTGTCGCGCCGCGCTGCCGAACAGTCGACAAGGCGGCCCGACCATGCCTGGACAAGAGGCGCCCAGCCAATCAGCCGATCAGGCGACCGGCGGGGCGATCGGCCGGGTCAGCCGGTCAGTGCGGCAGCGGCAGGCCGATCTCGTCCTTGCGTGCCTGGATCGCCTCGCCCAGTTCAGCCATGTCGAGCTTGGCCTTTTTCGCCTTCGGGAACATTTCCTTCTCTTCTTCCTCGACATGGTGCTCGATCTGCTCGGACAGCACTTTCACCTTGGCGTCGTAGAGGTCGTCGCCCGGCTCCATCGACAGCAGCTGTTCGATCAGGTCCTTCGCGCAGGCGTGTTCGACGGTGGCTTCGTCCACCATGTCCTCGTCGCCGAGGGCCTTGCGGACGGCCGAGTAGAAGATCTCTTCTTCCGCCAGCGTGTGCTTGGTCAGCTCCAGGCAGATCTCGCGCACCAGCTTTTTCTTCGATGCGACGGCGCGGCCGCTCAAGCCTTCGTACTGCTCGAACATGGCCTTGACCTTGTCATGGTCGGCTTTCAGCAGCTCGATCGCATTGGGGGCGGCGCTGGCCAGCAGGGTGGTTTTCTTGCTGGCGGCTGGCGTGGTCTTGATGGTATTCGGCATGTTGATCTCCTCGTTGGATACCGTGGACATCACGGCGTCATCGTTGAGGAAATCATAGGCCGGCGGCTGGCCGGCGCGGGTAGGCCGCACAGCTCAACCGTTGTAGGAGGCACGCCTTCGCCATGGACGGGTATTGTCGGACACCGCCGGCAGATTGCCTCGCGTCGCCCGGTGATGCCAGGGGCCGCGAGCCGAAGCGTTCACATTACTTGCCGGTCTTCTTTCATGACCAGCGCGATCACGGCGCCCAGCGCGCACAGCCCCATCACGTAGTAGGCCGGCGCCAGCGGATGGTTCTTCAGCAGCAGCGTCACCATGACGGGCGTGAGTCCGCCGAAGATGGCGTAGGACAGGTTGTAGGAAAACGAGATGCCGGAAAACCGCACTGCCGGGGGGAAGGCGCGCACCATCACGCCGGGCACCACGCCGACCACTCCGACCGAGAAGCCCAGCACGGCGTACAGGGGCAGCAGCAGGTCGGGGCGGGCCGGCAGCGTGGTGTAGAACAGCCACGTGCAGGCGCCGAACAGCAGGGCACCGCCCAGCAGCACGGGCCGCGCGCCGAACCGGTCGGCCAGCAGGCCGGCGGCGATGCAGCCGAACGCCAGGCACAGCGTCGCCGCGGTGTTGGCCTGCAGCGCGGTGGGCGCGTCGAAGCCGTGGATCTTCTGCAGCAGCGCGGGCGTCATCAGGATCACCACGACGATGCCGGCCGACAGCATCCACGTCAGCAGCATCGACAGCACGACAGCGCGCCGGTGCCCGCGCAGCACCGCCTTCAGCGGCAGTTCGGCGGCCAGCGCCTTGCGCTGCTGCAGTTCGGTGAAGACCGGCGTTTCATGCAGCCAGCGGCGCAGGTACATCGCACCCAGGCCGAAGATGCCACCCAGCAGGAACGGGATGCGCCACGCAAAGGCTTCCACTTCGCCAGGCGTGAAGAAGTGGTGGATGCCCCGTGCCATCAGGGAGCCGAGCAGGATGCCGAACGTGAGGCCGGCGGTCAGCGTGCCGCACGCGTAGCCGATGCGCCGCGCCGGCACGTGCTCGGACACGAACACCCAGGCGCCGGGCACTTCGCCGCCCACCGCCGCGCCTTGCAGCACGCGGAACAGCAACAGCAGCAGCGGCGCGGCCAGGCCCACGCTGGCATAGGTGGGCAGCAGGCCGATCATCAGCGTGGGCACGGCCATCAGCACGATCGACAGGTTGAACATCTTCTTGCGGCCCAGCAGGTCGCCGAAGTGGGCCATCACCATGCCGCCCAGCGGGCGCACCACGTAGCCCGCGGCGAAGATGCCGAAGGTCTGGAACAGGCGCAGCCAGTCCGGCATCGATGGCGGGAAGAACAGCGCGCCGATGGTGGTGGCGAAGAACACGAAGATGATGAAGTCGTAGAACTCCAGCGCGCCGCCGAGGGCCGCCAGCGACAGCGTCTTGTAGTCCTGGCCGGTCAGCGGGCGGGCAGCGGAGGCGTGGTGGATGTCGGCGGTCGCCATGGTCTTTTCAATATCGATGGAAGCGGCAGCTTAGCGGCAGGGCGCTGGCCAGGCAATAAAAAATATGGGAATGAATGATCGGCAGGGCTGTCGGGTTTCGTTGCGCGAGCAGGGGTGCGCACGGCACGGCCCGGCGCTTGCACTTTCAACCCGTTCAGCTAAAGTGCCGGGGTACCGACACCGCAGGAGAGACCATGAAGCGATCCCTCGTCGTTGCCCACGTGCTGGCGCTGGCCATGGGCGCCGCCGCGTCCGCGTTCGCCCACCACGGCTGGAGCGAATACAACGCCGACAAGCCCCTCACGCTGACCGGCACCATCGCCGAGAGCGGCTATTCCCAGCCGCACGGCTATGTGGCGCTGAAGGCCGCCGACAAGACCTGGCACGTGGTGCTGGCGCCACCATCGCGGATGGAAAGCCGCGGCTTGCCGAAGCAGTCGCTGGCCAGCGGCGCGCAAGCCACTGTTTACGGCTACCCGCACCGCAGCAAGGATGGCGAGCTGCGCGCCGAACGCATCACGCTGGCTGTCGACAGCAAGGAAAAGACGGTCGAGCTGCGCTGATGGCCGGCGCGCTGGCGCAAGCGGCGCAGTGGCTGGCCGCCACGCCCGTGGCGGTGGCGATGCGCGATGGCGTGTGGCTGTATCCGGCCGTCGAGACGGTGCACATCGTCGGCTTCGCGATCCTGGTGGGCGCGGTCGCCATGTTCGATTTGCGCGTGCTCGGCTGTGCACGCCGCCTGCCGGTGGACGCGCTGGGTGCGCACCTGCTGCCATGGGCGGCGGGCAGCCTGCTGCTGATCGTGCCGGCCGGGCTGCTGTTGTTCGCCAGCGGGCCCGCGGAGTTCCTCGCCAACCCTACCTTCGGCGTGAAGCTGGCGCTGATTGCGCTGGCCGGGGTGAACGCGCTGGCATTCCACGCCGGCGTGTACCGTGGCGTGGGTGCGTGGAACGTGGGCACGCCAGCACCGCTCGGCGCGCGGGCCCATGCGCTGCTGTCGCTGCTGCTGTGGATCGGCGTGATCGCCTGCGGCCGCCTGCTGGCCTATACCTGAGGGTTGCCCTGCCCGGAACCGGCCAGCTTCTTGTCGAGGTATTCGCGGGCGATACGGGCCGCGCCCGCCTCGGCATCGGCCCGGCTGGCAAAGCGCTGCTCGGCGGTGAAGCGGTCGCTCCACGTATCCACGTGGCCCTTGATGATGATCGTGCAGTGCCATTGGTGATCGTGCACGGCGGCCGTATCTTCGTACTCTTCGGTGCGGATCGTGTATCCCTGGTAGTCGAATTCCATCGCCTTTTCCTCAGCCGGTTGCCTGTGAAGTGGCCAATGTAGCATCGCGCGCCGCCTCGCGCCGCCCGCTTATACTGGTGGATCAAACGTGGAAAAGAGCAGGGAGAACACCATGAAGATCGCGGCAATCTCGGATATCCACGGCAATCTCGGCGCCCTGGAGGCGGTGCTGGCCGATATCGAACGGCGCGGCGCGACCGTGACGGTGAACCTGGGCGACATCCTGTCCGGCCCGCTGCAACCGCGCGAGACGGCCGAGCGCCTGATGGCGCTGGACATGCCGACCATCGCCGGCAACCATGAACGCCAGGTGCTGATGCATGTACCGGAAAAGATGGGTGCGTCGGACCGCCATGCCCACGAGCAGATCACCGAAGTGCAGCGTGCCTCGATCCATTCGCTGCCGGCCACGCTCAGGCTGACGGACGATGTGCTGCTGGTGCATGGCACGCCGTCGTCCGACCTGGTGTACTGGACCGAGACCGTCACCGAATCGGGCCAGCGGCCCGCCACGCACGACGAAGTGCTGGAGCGGGCCGGCGACGCGCGCGCCTCGCTGATCCTGTGCGGCCACACGCACGTGCCGCGCAGCGTGCGGCTCGACGACGGACGCCTGGTCGTCAACCCCGGCAGCGTGGGCCTGCAGGCCTACGACCATGACCAGCCATTCCCGCACCAATCCGAAAACCTGACACCGCACGCGCGCTACGCACTCATCGAGCGCACCGCGGCCGGCTGGATGGTCGAGCACATCGCCGTGCCGTACGACAGCGAATTCGCGGCGCTGCTGGCCGAGGGCAATGGCCGGCCCGACTGGGCGCACGCGTTGCGGACCGGGCGGATGCCATGACAGTGGCGCAACGCCGCGGGCACGCCAGCCCGGCACTTTCGACGACGGCTCGACGGGACGTTTCGCAACCACGCCCTTTGTTGTAAATCGTTCATTCACTTATGAAAGTGTTGTTAATATTTTACTGTTTCAGTGCCGCTGGATAGAATCGGGTCATGCGGCGCCAGCCGGCACGGCGCTCGCGCCAAACCTCGACATTCACCTATCGTAGACGGGATCAAACAATGAGATGTTTCCTGCAGTTCGCTACTTGCGCAACCGTGGCGCTGGCCGCCGCGCTCCCCGCGCACGGCGCATCGGTCATCGAAACACGAACCGCCTTCAGCAACGTCCAGCTGAGCGTTCGTGACCTGGCGCCGGATGACGGCATCGCTGCGAACTACGCCATCGTGCCGACGTCCTACACGGCTCTGTCATCGTTTGCCGCACTGGGACCGAATGACCTGGAATTGACGCGCTACGAAGACGAGGCTTTCGCCGATCTTGGCCAGGCGGGCAGCGCATCGATCTCGGCAGGGCAGGCCACCACGTGGGTCCGTACCGATGGCAGCCTGGGCAGCCTCGAAACCTTTGCGTCTTTCCCCGGACCGTCGCCAGCGGGCCACCTCTACAGTAGCGGTATCCAGTATTTCCGGGTCGACTTGGCGGCACACAGCGAGTTGTGGCTGTCCGGCGACTATGCGATGTCCATCTCGCGGCAGGGCGACGACCTGGGCACTCAGTCCGCCAATGTTTCGATGCTTGCCCAGCTATCCGACCAGGGCCGGACCGTCCAGGAAGACCTCGACTTGTGGGCAAGGCAGGACGAGCCGGGCGGCCAGCGGTCCGGCCATTTCAACCTTGGCTTCGCCAATGACAGCGATGTCTCGACCAGGATCTATCTGTACATGACCTCCGGTTCGTCGACCTATGGCAATGAACCGCTGGCGGCGATTCCCGAGCCGCAGACGTATGCGATGTTCGGTGCCGGCCTGCTGTTGCTGGCGGCACGGCGCAAATTCGCGCGCAAGTAAGGCAATATACAGAGGCAATACACAGAGGCAATACACCGCCAGTGCGCCGGCCGATGGCCGGCGCCAGCCCGGCACTTCTGCGGAAACCTCCAGCCAAGCCCGCGCAGGAGTTGAACATGCGGCGCTAGCCCAGCACTTCTGCGGAAACCTCCAGCCACGCGCGGGCAGCGTGCGACAGATATCTGCCGCTGCGTACGTGCGCCACCTGCCACGGCAGTTCCGGTTCGACGATGCGCACGGCCTGCAGCGATGCGTCGGCCAGCCGCTCGATGAAGGGTTCCGGCAGCAGCGCCACGCCGATGCCGGCCGATGCCATTTCCACCAGCCAGTCCCACTGGCCGCTTTGCGCCGCGACCACGGGCTCGAACCCCGCTTGCGCGAACGCGCGGCGCAGCGCGCGGGTCAGCGCGAAGTCGTCGGTCAGCAGCACCAGCGGCAATTCCTTCAGGGCGGACAGCTTCAGCGTGCGCCGCTGGCGCTGGAAGGTGCCCCCGGCCGCCAGCGCCCACATCGGGTAAGTGGCCACCGGCAGCGTCTCCACCGCCAGGCCCGGGTCGGCAGGCAGCACGGTCATGCCGAGTTCCAGCTCGCCGCCCGCCACCAGCCGCTCGACGTTCTGGCCGGTCTCTTCGCGCAGCACGAGCGCGATGTCCGGATGGCGTTCGCGGAACGCCTTCAGCACCGGCGTGAACAGCACATTGATCATCGGCGGGATGCCGACCGTGAGGGTGCCCCGGCGCACTGCCTGCACGTCGCGCACCTCGGCGGCCAGCGTGCGCATCGTCGCCAGCATTTCCTCGCCGCGCTGGAACACCACGCGCCCGGTATCGGTCAGGCCGAGGCGGCGGCCATCGCGGACGAACAGCGGGGTGCCCAGTTCTTCCTCCAGCTGGTGCACCATCTTGCTGATGGTCGACTGCGTCACGTGGAGCAGCTCGGCCGCCTGGGTAAAGCTGGACAGGCGGGCGGTTTCAACGAAGTAGCGCAGCGATCGGATATCCATGGGTGGCGGGGCGCCGCGGGCGGCATGAATTTTTCGAATGGAATTGGTGAATTTAAGTCATATTATCCATGAATGGCACTCCTATACTCCACTGATCGAACCAAGAATAGTGGAGGACACCATGGTGGAGCACAATGTGGCGGAACGCATCCGGCATCCCGGGCTGCTGGCCCGCATCCAGAGCGCTGGACAGGCCGCGCGCCTGTTCGAGCCGGGCATGACGGTAGGCATGAGCGGCTTCACGAAGGCCGGCGATGCTAAGGCGCTGCCGCGCGCGCTCGTCGAACGGGCCCGCGAGCAGCCGCTGGGCCTCACGCTGATCACCGGCGCCTCGCTGGGCAACGACAGCGATGGCATGATGGCCAACGCCGGCGTGATCCGCCGCCGCCTGCCGTTCCAGGCCGATGCGTCGATGCGCCGCAAGATAAATACGGGCGAAGTCATGTTCATCGATCAGCACCTGTCGGAGACCGCCGAGCAACTGCGCAGCGGCGCGCTGCCGCGCATCGACATCGCCGTCATCGAAGCCTGCGCGATCCGCGAGGATGGCGCGATCGTGCCGACCATGGCGGTGGGGAACAGTGCCAGCTTCGTGCAGGCCGCCAGGCACGTGATCGTCGAGCTGAACCTGGCGGCGCCCGCGGCGCTGGAGGGCCTGCACGATATCTACGTGCCGCGCCCGCGCCCCGCGCGCGAGCCGATTCCGCTGACGCATCCGGGCCAGCGCATCGGCAGCGGCGCGATCATGCTGGACCCGGAGCGCATCGCGGCGATTGTCGTCACGGACCACGCGGACAGCCCGTCGTCCGTGCTGCCGCCGGATGAAGGCACCGATGCGATCGCACGCCACGTGATCGCCTTCCTGGAGGGGGAGGTGGCGGCCGGCCGCATGGGCCCGGAACTGCTGCCGCTGCAGGCGGGCATCGGCACCATCGCCAACGCGGTGCTGCATGGCCTGGCGCAGTCGTCGTTCCGCAATCTGTCGATGTATTCCGAAGTGCTGCAGGACAGCGCCATCGCGCTGCTCGAATCGGGCCAGCTGGCGCTGGCGTCGGCCTCGTCGATCACGCTGTCGGCACCGATGCACGAGCGCTTCCTGGCCAACCTGGACCGGTACCGCGACCGCATCGTGCTGCGCCCGCAGGAAATCAGCAACCATCCGGAGATCGTGCGCCGGCTCGGCATCATCGGCCTGAACACGGCGCTGGAATTCGATATCTACGGCAATGTGAACTCCACCCATGTAGGCGGCACGAACATGATGAACGGCATCGGCGGTTCCGGCGACTTCGCCCGCAACGGCGAGCTGGCGATCTTCGTCAGCAAGTCCGAGGCGAAGGATGGCGCCATTTCCAGCGTGGTGCCGATGGTGGCGCACGTGGACCATACGGAACACGACGTGGACGTGCTGGTGACGGAATGGGGCCTGGCCGACTTGCGCGGGCTGGCGCCCCGCGAACGCGCGCCGCTGATCATCGAGCGCTGCGCCCATCCGGACTACCGCGGCCAGCTGCGCGACTATTACGAGCGCGCGCTGCTGCGCGGCGGGCAGACCCCGCACGTGCTGGAAGAAGCGCTTTCTTGGCATGAGCGCTATCGGACCAGCAAGCACATGCGCGCTGTGTAGCTTGATACAGCGCGGCGACGGCATTACAACAGCGGCCTGCAAAAACGGGTGATGGGCAGCTCTACCATTGGGAATAGCTATCATGCTCATTTAATTAATTGGCTTTCCCAATGCAAAGCTTGAACGTAAAATTTCCTCACGTTCACACCACTGAGGAGCCAAGCATGAGCCAGCCGCCAATCACCACCGCATCCGGCATTCCCGTTGCCGACAACCAGAATTCGGCCAGCGCAGGCGCCCGTGGTCCGTTGCTGCTGCAGGACTTCCACCTGATCGAGAAGCTGCAGCACTTCAACCGTGAGCGCATTCCAGAGCGCGTAGTGCACGCGAAGGGTTCCGGCGCCTACGGCAAGTTCACCGTCACGCACGACATCTCGCAGTTCTCGAAAGCGAAACTGTTCTCGGCGATCGGCAAGGAAACCGAGACGTTCCTGCGCTTTTCCACCGTGGGCGGCGAAAAGGGCAGCGCAGATACCGAGCGCGATCCGCGCGGTTTCGCGGTGCGCTTCTATACCGAGGAAGGCAACTGGGACCTGGTGGGCAACAACACGCCCGTGTTCTTCCTGAAGGACGGCATCAAGTTCCCGGACTTCATCCACACGCAGAAGCGCGATCCGCAAACCAACCTGAAGTCGGCCACGATGATGTTCGACTTCTGGAGCAAGGCGCCGGAAAGCCTGCACCAGGTGACCACGCTGTTCTCCAGCCGCGGCACGCCGGACGGCTACCGCCACATGCACGGCTTCGGCAGCCACACGTACAGCCTGATCAACGATGCCGGCGAGCGTGTCTACGTAAAATGGCACTTCCTGACGCAGCAGGGCATCAAGAACCTGAGCGCCGCCGATGCCACGCGCCTGGCCGGCGAAGACCCGGACTATGCGCAGCGCGACCTGTTCAACGCGATCGCCCGCGGCGATTTCCCGCGCTGGACCGTGTCGATCCAGGTGGCGACCGAAGCCGAGCTGGCGGCATGGGAACAGCGCACCGGCTGGAATCCGTTCGACCTGACGAAAGTGTGGCCGCATGGCGACTTCCCGCTGCAGCAAGTGGGCGTGCTGGAACTGAACCGCAACCCGGTGAACTACCACGCCGAAGTGGAGCAGGCCGCGCTGTCGCCATCGAACGTGGTACCGGGCATGGGCTACTCGCCGGACAAGATGCTGCAGGCACGCCTGTTCGCCTACCACGACGCCCAGCTGTACCGCGTGGGCACCAACCACCAGTACCTGCCCGTGAATGCGCCGCGCTGCCCGGTGCACAACCAGCAGCGCGACGGCGCGATGGCCTTCGCCAACGGCGGCGCCGAGCAGAACTACCACACGGTGCAGGCAGGCGGTTCGGGTGTGCAGGGCCTGGGTAATGGCGAACCGGCGCTGGCGCTGAACGGTGCGGCCGGCCTGTACGACCCGCGCGGCACGGACGACGACTTCACGCAGGCCGGCAACCTGTTCCGCGTGCTGGACGCGGCCGAGCAGCAAGCCCTGTTCGACAACCTGGCCGGGCCGCTGTCGCAGGTGTCCGACGAGATCATCCAGCGGCAGCTGGGGCATTTCGACAAGGCCGATGCGGCGTATGGCGCCGGCGTGCGGGCGGCGCTGAAGGCGCGGGGACGGAACGTCGACTGATGTGAGTGCAATGACCCGGCTGCGTTGTTAACTCCAACGGCGTAACCCTGGGGTCGGACCCGCCGGGTCCGACCCCGGCATCTGCCTCTGGGGTAAGCCGGCAGTATGACTGCTTCAAGGGCAAGTTCCGTGGACTTGCCCTTTTGCCGTAAACCCGACGACAATAACGCCATCCAAACCCGACGGATCCCACAATGACCATCAAAATCAGTCAGAACTTCGACTCCGGCGCGATCGACGTCGTGAGCGCGGAGAATCCCGCCAATATCGAACTGAAGCTGCGCAGCGATTCGCATGCCGACATCCACCAGTGGTTCCACTTCCGCGTGCAGGGCGTGCGCGGCACCGGGTTGAACCTGCGCTTCCTGAATGCCGGCCAGGCCACCTACGCCAAGGGCTTCGAGGACTACAGCGCGGTGGCCAGCTACGATGGCGAGAACTGGTTCCGCGTGCCGACCTCGTTCGATGGCGAAGTGATGACGATCCGGCACACGCCGGACCTGGACAGCGTGTACTACGCCTACTTCGAGCCGTATTCGTGGGAACGGCACCTGCGCCTGCTGGGTGAAGTGGCGGAAAATCCGGTGGCGCGCGTGCTCGACCTGGGCTCGTCGGTGGATGGCCGCGACATGAACCTGGTGGCGATCGGAGACCCGCAGGCGGAAAAGAAGATCTGGTTCATCGCCCGCCAGCACCCGGGCGAATCGATGGCCGAGTGGTTCATCGAGGGCCTGATCGATGCGCTGCTGGACGATGCCAATCCGCTCGCCCGCAAGCTGCTGCAGCGCTGCGTGTTCTATATCGTACCGAACATGAACCCGGATGGTTCGGTGCGCGGCAACCTGCGCACCAATGCGGCCGGCGCCAACCTGAACCGCGAATGGATGGCGCCGACGGCGGAGCGTTCGCCGGAAGTGCTGTGCGTGAAGCAGAAGCTGCACGAGACGGGCGTCAACATGTTCTTCGACATCCATGGCGACGAGGCGCTGCCGTACAACTTCGTGGCCGGCAACGAGATGCTGGAGACGTTCACGCCGCAGCAGGCCGCCGCGCAGAAGGCCTTCATCGAGCGCTACAAGAATGCCAGCCCGGACTTCCAGGACAAGGTGGGCTACCCCGTCAGCAAGTACAAGGCGGACGTGCTGACGCTGGCCTCGAAGTATGTCGGCCACCATTTCCAGTGCCTGTCGCTGACGCTGGAAATGCCGTTCAAGGACAACGCCGACCTGCCGGTGCCGCATGTGGGCTGGAACGGCGCCCGCAGCGCCGCGCTGGGTGCCGCGATCCTGCAACCTGTTCTCCTGTCACTGGACGACTGATGGGCATTGAAATCGAACGCAAGTTCCTGGTACGGGACGATGGCTGGCGCACCGAGGGCGCACCCCATGTGCAGCCGGTGCTGCTGCGCCAGGGTTACCTGTCCTCGCATCCCGAGCGCGTGGTGCGCGTGCGGATCGAGGGCGACCACGCCGTCATGACGATCAAGAGCAAGGCGGTCGGCGTGTCGCGTGGCGAGTGGGAATACCCGCTGCCGGTGGCGGACGCCGCCGAGTTCCTGGACCGGCTGTGCGAGCAGCCGGTCATCGAGAAATACCGGCGCCGGATTCCGTACGCGGGCTTCGTGTGGGAAGTCGACGAGTTCCTCGGCGTGAACGCCGGGCTGGTGGTGGCGGAAATCGAACTGCCCGCCGAAGACACGGCGTTCGACAAGCCGGACTGGGTGGGCGAGGAAGTCACCCACGACAAGCGCTACCTGAATTCGAACCTGATCAGCCATCCCTACTCGGCCTGGTAGGGCCGCCGGTTCCAGACCGCGACCAGGGTTGCGCTGCATCGCAGATCGCGTGTTACCCGATTACTGTCGAGACAGGTAGGAACCTTCCGACCGCATGACGGTATGCACGCCGATGCAGCACGCATCGCGAAGTGGGTACTCTGGCTGTCCGCGGTCCCCGTGACCGCTCCCACAGTCCGAATCTCAACAGGAGCTCTACCATGCGCAAAACCCTGATCGCAGCAGTCCTCGCAACGATGGCAACCGTCGCTTACGCCCAGAGCGGTGCGAGCGGCAGCACTTCCACCGATCCGCAGCGCACGTCCGGCGCGTCGTCGAACAACGCGACGTCCGGCAGCGGCTCGTCGGATCAGCAGTCGACCAAGAAATCCAAGCGCAGCAAGTCCGGTTCCAACGCCGGTTCGCAGCAAAGCGGTTCTTCGGGCAGCTCGTCCGGCGGTTCCTCCGGCAGCACTTCCGGCAGCGGCGCTTCCGGTACGGCGGGTTCCGGCACTTCGTCCGGCGCGGGCGGCACCTCGGGCACTGGCGGTTCCTCCGGAACCGGCGGCATGTCGGGCGGCAGCGGTTCCTCGGGCACCGGCGGTTCGTCGGGTACCGGTGGCTCCACCGGCACGGGCGGCACGTCCGGCACATCCGGCACGTCCAGCACCGGCGGTTCGTCGGGCACGAGCGGCGGTACCACCCGCTGACACCGTGCGGTGCCGGCGAACAGACCAGGAGGCGTTATGCGACAGAACTTCATCATCATGGGACTCTGCGTTGCCGCAGTGGCCGGCACCGCGCACGGGCAATCGACGGTTGGCGACGCGCTGAAGAACAAGCCGGGCAGCGTGGGCTTGCAGGATGCCGATGCCAGCAGCGATGCGGCCAGCCGCAAGGCCGCGCCCACCGCGCCGAAGACCAGCGACAAGGTGCGCCCGGTGCCCGGCCGGGAACCGGCGCCGCTGGGCAGCACGGCGAACCGGGCAGGGCGCGACAAGGCCGCGCCGGACGACACGTCCGGCCACGGCACGCAGCGCACCGACAGCCGCAAGTCCAGCAACGGCAAGGCGACGACGGGCAACAGCAACCTCTGAAAAAAACCGGTGACAGGCTCCGATGCCGTCCAGTTAAGCCTACTCCAAGTGCAAATGCCGGGGTCAGGGAGGAATAATGGCTTGCAGGCCATTATCGCTATGTCGCCAAGGAGCGGTGCTCCTTGAAACCCCGACTACGCCCCGCCGGGGTGAAGCAGGGGTTTCGTGAAGCACGCTTCGCGCCTGCGCAACGGTCCTGGCATGCATGCCAGGACTCCCACCTGACCCCAGCCTTCGCTTTTGGGGTGAAAGCATGCGAAAACCAGTGGACAGGCTCCGATTATCCAAAGTGGTGGGGGTGTCGCACCGCGAATTGGAGCTTATTGTCGAGTGAGGTAAGAGCCCTCCGACCGGATGGAGGTACGGGCTCCGATGCTGTGCGCGTGGCGAAAACGCTAATCTTGTCGTCCACGGTCATCGGGACCGAACGACCATGACAGGAGCCCTACCATGCGCAAGACATTGATCGCAGCAGTCCTCGCCTCGATGGCGACCCTTGCTTACGCCCAGAGCGGCCAAAGCAGTTCCACCGACCCGCAACGCACGCAGGGCGCTTCCAGCAACCAGGCGACTTCCGGCGACACGAAACAGTCGAAGACGAAGAAGCACGGCGGCAAGCATGCCGGCAAGGACGCGGGTGCCAGCTCCGGCACCTCGTCCGGTTCGTCCACCGGCGGCACGACCACCGGCGGCCAGGCAGCCGGCACGCCGGGCCAGGGCATGGATGCCACCCGCACCGAGAGCGGCACCAGCGGCGGCTCGAACACGGGCACCACCGGCGGTGCGACCGGTACCGGCATCAGTGGTGGAACGAGCGGTGGAACCAGCAACGGCTCGAATAGCGGCAGCAATCCCGGCACGGAAAGCAACTCGGCAGGCTCACTGAAGCGCTGACGCCATGTCCGCCTCGGCTGGCGTCCAGCAATGGCAAGGATAAGGCGGGCAAACGCAACCTAAAAAAAACCGGTGACAGGCTCCGATTGTTTGGAAACTTTCAAACGAAATCGGAGCCTGTCACCGGTTTTGGATCGGAATCCGATCGAAATCGGAGCCTGTCACCGGTTTTCGGGTGAAAAAAAACCTCGCGGTCTGCGAGGTTTTTTCGTTTGGGAAGCGATCAGTGGAAGTGCTCGGTGCCGGCCGGGGCGTCTTCCGGCATCTCGGCATGGACTAGCTCACCGGCCGGGTCGGCGAACAGCGGGGCGCCGCAATCGTCGCAGTATTCGGCAACGTAGCGCTCCGACAGC
This sequence comes from Pseudoduganella sp. SL102, assembly GCF_027856995.1. Lineage (NCBI taxonomy): Bacteria > Pseudomonadati > Pseudomonadota > Betaproteobacteria > Burkholderiales > Oxalobacteraceae > Pseudoduganella > Pseudoduganella sp. SL102. The sequence goes on along the minus strand of NZ_CP115554.1, from coordinate 5,938,161 downwards.
TTCTTGACGACGGTGACGCCGGCCGCGCCCAGGTGTTCGACGATTTCCTCGACCGGCGTGCGCGGCTGCAGCAGCGTGGCCAGGCCGCCGGCCATCGGGCCTTCGGGCGGCGTGCCTTCTTCGTCTTCCTGGCCATACAGCGGCCAGACGACGCCATAGATCACATCGGTATCCGAGCGGCGCGTGAAGGCCACGCGGTACTCGTCCACCTGGCCGTCGGCCGCTTCCTCCCCGAAGCCGGCGATGACGGCGCGCAGGTCGGCCGGCTCGCAGACCAGCGTGTGCGTCAGGTAATGCACGGCAGCGCGGATCGACACCGGGCGGATCAGTTTATCGGCTTCGCGGCACGCCATGTAATACGCTTCGGGCAGCAGCAGTTCGATGCCGCAGCCGGGCAGCAGGCGCGCCACGGTGGGCGTGGCCTGGGTGCGCCAGGCTTCCAGCGCGGTGCGGCGCTCGTCCGCCTGGTGCAGGTGGGCGCCCGGCATCTGCCAGCGGAACAGTGGCCCGCCGGCCGGCGCGACGATGGCGGCGATCAGGTAGCGCGTATCCGCCAGGAAGGGCGCCGTCTCGGGCGACTTCACGTCCGTCTTCACGGCCACGCCCTTCACGGCGGCCTGCGCCAGCTTGTGCATCTTGGCGTACGTTTCCGCATGGGTGCGCGGCAGCTGGTCGATCGAGAACAGGTTCGAGGCCATGGCCATCTTGGTGCCATCGGCCAGCAGGTGGGCCGAGAAGTGGGCGGACAGCGTGTTCAGGATATCGGCCGGGATGGCGCCGGAGGCGATCGAGTACCTGGTCCAGGCCAGGATCGGCGCGGCGACAAGCAGCACGTCGTACTGCACCGGCGCGCCGTCGGTCTCGACGGTGATGGTGGCGGATTCGCTGACGGCTTCCACGCTGTCCATCAGCACGTCGTAGGCAGTCAGGTCGGCGGCGAACAGGCTGTTCAGCGCGGCATCGACGGTGTCCTGGTGGCTCGTCTTGAGCAGTTTCGTCAATTGCACGTCCAGCGCGCGCTCCCAGCTGCGCTCTTCGAGACGGCTGCCTGCCTGGCCGACGGCCTGGGCAAGGGTGGAAAGGCGCTGGCTGTCGGCAGACAATTTAGTAGATGAATCTTTGGATGGGCGACGCATGGCGCTAACGATCTCGGTAGTGGTGAATAACTTATCAGACGTATTGTAGTTGATTCGGCAAGGATGGGCGGCAATTGAAAAAGCGCGGGAACGAACCCGGCGCTTCGGGGGCAAGCCAGGGGGCACGGCGCCTGGTGTCGGACACCATCAATGGTGTCCGACACCGGTTTTGGCTCGAACGTGTGGATGCTTCCGAAGAAAACCGGTGTCGGACACCAAAAAGCGGTGTCCGACACCAATACCGATGCCAACAATAAAAAACGCCGGGAGAACCCGGCGTTTCTGGCGGAGCAGCGGCAGCTTACGCGGCCAGCAGCTGGCGCAGCACGAACGGCAGGATGCCGCCATGCTTGTAGTAGTCGACTTCGATCGGCGTATCGATGCGCAGCAGCACGGTGGCTTCCTGCTTCGAGCCGTCTTCGCGGTTGATCACCAGGGTGGCCAGTTGCTGCGGCTTGATCTCGCCTTCCAGGCCGAGCAGGTCGTAGGTTTCCTTGCCGGTGATGCCCAGCGATTCCACACTGTCGTTGCCGATGAACTGCAGCGGCAGCACGCCCATGCCCACCAGGTTCGAGCGGTGGATACGCTCGAAGGAACGGGTGATCACGGCCTTCACGCCCAGCAGCTGCGTGCCTTTCGCGGCCCAGTCGCGCGACGAGCCGGTGCCGTATTCTTCGCCGCCGAAGATCATGGTCGGGGTGCCTTCGGCCACGTACTTCATGGCCGCGTCGTAGATCGACAGCTGTTCGCCGCTCGGCTGGTGCAGCGTGATGCCGCCTTCGACCGCGGAACCGTCGGCCTTCGGCGGGATCATCTTGTTCTTGATCCGCACGTTGGCGAAGGTGCCGCGCATCATGATTTCATGGTTGCCGCGGCGCGAGCCGTAGGAGTTGAAGTCGGCCTTCATCACGCCGTTTTCCTTCAGCCACTTGCCGGCCGGGCCGTCTTCCTTGATCGAACCGGCCGGGGAGATGTGGTCGGTGGTGATCGAGTCGCCGAACACGCCCAGCGCGCGCGCGCCGGTGATGTTGGCGTTCTCGGAAACCGGTGGCGTCATCTCGAAGTTCTCGAAGAATGGCGGCTCGGCGATGTAGGTCGACTCCGGCCAGTTGTAGACCTGGCCTTCGACGGACGACACGGCTTCCCACAGCTTGCCCGGATTGCTCTTCACCTGGGCGTAGTTGGCCTTGAACACTTCCGAGTTCATCGCGAACTTCATCAGTGCCTCGATCTCGGCCGAGGTCGGCCAGATGTCGCCCAGGTACACGTCGCGGCCGCCGGTGCCCTTGCCGACCGGTTCGGTCATCAGGTCGCGCGTCACGTTGCCGGCGATCGCGTAGGCGACGACCAGCGGTGGCGAGGCCAGGAAGTTGGCGCGGATGTTCGGGTGGATACGCGCTTCGAAGTTGCGGTTACCGGACAGCACGGCCGCGGCCACGATGTCGTTGCTGGTGATCGCCGCGTTCAGTTCCGGGGTCAGGTCGCCCGCGTTGCCGATGCAGGTGGTGCAGCCGTAGGCGGTCACGCCGAAGCCCAGCTTGTCCAGGTACGGCAGCAGGCCGGCCGCTTCCAGGTACTCGGTGACGACGCGCGAGCCAGGAGCCAGCGACGACTTGATGTGCGGTGCCACGGTCAGGCCGGCTTCCACGGCCTTCTTCGCCAGCAGGCCGGCGGCCAGCAGCACGCTCGGGTTGCTGGTGTTGGTGCACGAGGTGATCGCGGCGATCAGGATGTCGCCATTCTTCACCTGCACGCCGTTGGTGGTCTGGTAGGCGTTGGTCAGGTCGGCCGGGTTCTTGTTGAAACCGTTCTGCGTGGTCGGCTTGGAGAACAGGTCGGTGAAGGTCGACTTCACGTTGCCGATCTCGATACGGTCCTGCGGGCGCTTCGGGCCGGCCAGCGACGGGGTCACCGTCGACAGGTCCAGGTTCACTTCGCGGGTGAAGTCGAGCTCGCCGGCCTTGGCCACGCCGTACATGCCCTGCGCCTTGAAGTAGGCCTGGAACGCGGCGATTTCTTCCGGCGTGCGGCCGGTGCCTTCGAAGTATTCGATGGTCTTGTCGTCGACCGGGAAGAAGCCCATCGTGGCGCCGTATTCCGGGGCCATGTTGCCGATGGTGGCGCGGTCCGTCACGGACAGCGATTCGGTGCCTTCGCCGAAGAATTCGACGAACTTGCCGACGACCTTTTCTTTACGCAGCAGTTCGGTGATGGTCAGCACCAGGTCGGTCGCGGTGCAGCCTTCGCGCAGGCGGCCGGTCAGGTTCACGCCGATCACGTCCGGCGTCAGGAAGTACACCGGCTGGCCCAGCATGCCGGCTTCCGCCTCGATGCCGCCCACGCCCCAGCCCACCACGCCGATACCGTTGATCATCGTGGTGTGCGAGTCGGTACCCACCAGCGAATCCGGGTAGTACACGCCGTTGTTGTTGTGCACGCCGCGCGCCAGGTATTCCAGGTTGACCTGGTGGACGATGCCGAAGCCCGGCGGCACCACGCCGAACGTGTCGAAGGCCTGCATGCCCCACTTCATGAACTGGTAGCGCTCGTTGTTGCGCGAGAATTCCAGCTTCATGTTCAGGTCCAGCGCGCCCGGCTCGCGGAAGTGGTCGATCGTAACCGAGTGGTCGACCACCAGGTCGACCGGCACCAGCGGCTCGATCTTCTTCGGGTTGGCGCCCTGCTTGTAGGCGACGTTGCGCATCGCGGCCAGGTCGGCCAGCAGCGGCACGCCGGTGAAGTCCTGCAGCACCACGCGGGCGACGACGAACGGGATCTCGTCCGTGCGCTCGGCGGTGGCGCCCCAGTTGGCCAGCTGCTTCACGTGTTCCTCGGTGACCTTCTTGCCGTCGCAGTTACGCAGCACGGATTCGAGCACCACGCGGATCGACACCGGCAGACGGGAGATCTTGGCGCCCAGGGCCTTTTCCAGCGCGGGCAGGGAGTACAGCTTGCCCTTGGTTTTGCCGGAAATCGGGAAATCCTTGAGCGTGTTAAAAGTGTTGCTAGACATAACCTCTCCTTCAGGTGGGTGTCATTTATTGATCGAGGGTACTGCGCGAGGGTACTGCGTATGGTTGCGACGACGGTTGCGACGACGTATAGAGCCCCATTGCTACGGCGTCATGACGGCGCCGCGGCTACATGTGTGCTTGCGGTGCGGCCGGCGCCGCCGCTGGCGTGGCCGAGGCCGATGGTGCCGCCGACGTGGCCGGTGCTGCCGCTTCGATGACGGCCGGCGCTTCCGCCGGTTTCAATTGTTCGGCGTTGCGGCATTCGTTGGCCAGCTGGCGGTTCTTCTTCGAATCGAGCAGCATGCCCTTGGCGGGAATGCCGATCCAGATCAGGCCGTGGAACTTGTTCTCGAAGCGCTGCGCGCCGGTGGTCGTGGCCACGCGCGTCAGGCGGTGCAGCCGCTGTTTCCAGCGCAGCGCGACATGGCTTTCGTCGCCGGCGTTCTGGTAGATCGTGATCTTGTTGCCCAGTTCGCAGTCGTAGTCGACCACGGTGGAGCCCAGTTCGGTCGGTTCGTCGGCTTCGGGATCGGGTACCGCCGGTGCCACTGGCGCCGGCTTGGTTTTCGACTTGGCGGCCGATTTCGCCCTGGACTGTTTCGCGGCCGGCTTCTTCTTCGCCTCCGCTTTCGGCTTTGCGGTCTCGACGGCGGCGTGGGCCACCGGGGCGCAGGCCAGTGCGCACGCGGCAGCGCAGGCCGCGATGAGTTTGAGGATGGACATTAGGTGTTTTCCGTTGCGTTGGATTGCGGTGCCTGCGGCGTTTCGGGCACAGGCACCGGCAGCGGCTGCAACAATTGCGCGGCCGCTTCCGGCAGGTTCAGCCCGGCCAGCCTGGCCCGCTGCAGGATCGTCCAATAGTAGCGATAGCTCGCGCGGTCGTGCAAGCGGCCATGCTGGCTGATCGGGCCCCAGTGCGCCTTGGCCGCTTCCTGCAGGATCGCCGCCGCTTCGTTCACTTCCGACAGCCGCGGCGCGAAGGCCTTGACGACCGGCTTGATCTGGCTGGGGTGGATGCTCCACATGCGCGTGTAGCCAAATTCGGCCAGCGCGCGCTGGGCGTCGTTGGCCACCACGGCCGAATCCTTGATGTCGGTGGTGACGTTGTGCGACGGGACCTTGCCGTGCGCATGGCAGGCCGCGGCGATTTCCAGCTTGGCGCGCACCACCAGCGGGTGCACGAACTGGTTCGGCGTGCGCATGGCGTTGGCGGGGATCGCGCCATAGTGGCTGGAGACGAAATCCATGATGCCGAACGACAGGCATTCGACCTGGGGCAGGGCTGCGATGGCGAACACGCCGCGCAGCGCGCCGTGCGTTTCGATCAGCACGTGCACAGGTAAATCACGGGACAAATGCGCGCGGCCGGCCTTGGCGTATTGGTTGATGACGTCGATGGCCTTCATGACATCCTGCACGCTGTCCGGCTTGGGCAGCACCAGGTAGGCAAGGCGGGTGGCGGCGGCGCCGGCGATGATCTCGACATCGCGGGCGAAGTGCGGGCTCGAAACGTCGTGCACGCGCACGCCGATGCGGTTGAATTTGTTGTCGGCGGAATTGACCAGTTCGGCCACGAGGTGCGCATGCGCTTCCTCGTTGCCGGCGGCCGCGCCGTCCTCGCAGTCGAACGTGATGTCGAACACGGGGCCAAGCTCTTGTTGCAGGGCCATCGATTTACGCATCAGCTTCTCGGAGCCGGCGTAATGATCGCAAGCTGGCAGGAGCAGCGGCTGGCGTTCGCCCTGGAATAAGACCTCGGATGGATGCATCGTGGATGTTCCGGTTGAGAAGACCGCCGCGCGGCCGGATTCGGCGGCGCGGCGACCTGTGTGGAGCGGTGTCTTGACGACCGGTTCCACGGGGGATGATTACAGCAGGTGCTTCACGCCTTCACGCTCTTCGGTCAGTTCCTTCAGCGTGAGGTTGATGCGTTCCTGGGAGAATTCGTCGATTTCCAGGCCCTGCACGATCTTGTATTCGCCGTTCTCGGTGGTGACCGGGAAGCCGAACACGATGCCTTCGGGGATGCCGTAGGAACCGTCGGATGGCACGCCCATCGTGGTCCACTTGCCGTTGCTGCCCAGCACCCAGTCACGCACGTGGTCGATGGCCGCGTTGGCCGCCGAAGCCGCCGACGACAGACCGCGCGCTTCGATGATGGCCGCGCCGCGCTTGCCCACGGTCGGCAGGAAAGTGTTGGCGTTCCATTCCTGGTCGTTGATCAGGTCCTTGACGGACTGGCCGTCGACGGTGGCGAAGCGGTAGTCGGCGTACATCGTCGGCGAGTGGTTGCCCCACACGGTCAGCTTCTCGATATCCTTGACCTGCTTGCCGGTCTTCTGTGCCACTTGCGACAGGGCGCGGTTGTGGTCCAGGCGCAGCATGGCGGTGAAGTTCTTGGCCGGCAGGTTCGGTGCCGATTTCATCGCGATGTAGGCATTGGTGTTGGCCGGGTTGCCGACCACCAGCACTTTCACGTCGCGCGAAGCCACGGCGTCCAGCGCCTTGCCCTGCACAGTAAAGATCTGCGCGTTGGCTTCCAGCAGGTCCTTGCGTTCCATGCCCGGGCCGCGCGGACGCGCGCCGACCAGCAGGGCCACGTCGGCATCCTTGAAGGCGGTCATCGGATCGGAGTGGGCGGTCATGCCGGCCAGCAGCGGGAATGCGCAGTCGTCGATTTCCATCATGACGCCCTTCAGCGCCTTCTGTGCCTTTTCGTTGTCGATCTCGAGCAGTTGCAGGATGACCGGCTGGTCCTTGCCCAGCATGTCGCCGTTAGCGATGCGGAACAGCAGGGAATAGCCGATCTGGCCGGCGGCGCCGGTAACGGCAACACGCAGTGGGGTTTTAGCCATGATGAATCTCCATTGTGGAATAAAGAAGCTTGACGGACCTGGAGTGCAGGACCTGTACCAGTGCCGCGTGCCAGAGCGGCGGCCACTGGTAAAACTGCAATGATACCAAATTCGCCCCGCGCGAAGGCTCAGCCTTGCGGGGGTATTTCCAGTCCTCCGGTGCCATCCTGTGCTGTGCGCCATCGGCGCCTTGCCAGGACTAACATCGACGGCGAGTGTAGGCTGCATGCTGATATCTGTCAATGATATCTTATGTCTTATATAAGACATATAACTTAGTCGGTTATTACTGGACGGACAGTGCCTTTTGTGGTGAAATCGCGGTCTATGAATCCCGTCACGCCCAACCAGCCCAGCCCAGGCAGCAGTGCGAACGCGCCGGCTGCGCCAGGCGCGGGCGCGACCCCCGCTACTTCCGCTACTTCCGCTACTTCCGTGCATTCCGGCCCCGCCGCATCCGCGCCAGGCGGGGCGGCACCGGCTCCCACCTTCTCGCCGCTGTACCAGCAGATCAAGGCGCTGATCACGCAGAGCCTGCAGTCCGGCGAATGGAAGCCGGGTGAAATGATCCCCAGCGAAGTGGAACTGGCGAACCGCTACAAGGTCAGCCAGGGCACCGTGCGCAAGGCGATCGACGAGCTGGCGGCCGACAACCTGGTGATGCGCCGGCAGGGCAAGGGCACGTTCGTGTCCACCCACCACGAAGCGCGCGCCCACATCCGTTTCCTGCGCCTGCGTCCGGACGAAGGGCAGCCCCATTATCCCGAGAGCCGCTTCCTGGAAGTGAAGCGCCTGCGCGCGCCGGCGGACGTGGCGCGCCTGCTGGACATGAAGTCCGGCGACGCCACCGTGTACATCAAGCGGATGCAATCGTTCGATGGCGTGCCCACCATCGTCGAGGAACTGTGGCTGCCCGGCTTGCTGTTCAAGGGCCTGACGGCCGAGCGCCTGTCCGAATACAAGGGGCCGATGTACGGCCTGTTCGAATCCGAGTTCGGCACGCGCATGATCCGCGCCGAGGAAAAGGTGCGCGCCGTGCTGGCCAGCGCGGAAGATGCCGCGCTGCTCCATGTGACGGACGGCACGCCGCTGCTGTCGGCGGAGCGCGTGTCGTTCACGTATGGCGACAAGCCGGTGGAGCTGCGCCGCGGGCTGTACCTGACCAGCCGCCACCACTACCAGAACGACTTGAACTGAACGGCCGGACCAGGCGCAGTGAACCGGGTTTGTACCGGGAATCAGCGTCCAGGGACCGGCAAGCGGATTGGCTAGCGGAAACGAATGGAGCGGTGCAACATAAATTTGGTTATATGTAAGAATAGATATTGGTCGTTGTGGGGAAATGGGCGAGAATCGCGGCGCAGCATGATGGTTTCATCACGTTGCAGCATAAAGTGCGCAATAAGTGAGCAAAAGCAGCAAATAGCCACAGATGAGCCACTGTCGAGCGTCCATTCGACGGCCTTGAATCGCTTTCATACGCAGTCACTAAACCAAAAAGCAATACACAAGGGAGGTAAGCCATGTCTGAAGCCATCAAGGACCCCCGGCGCAAGCCACGCCGGGAGTACCGCAACATCCACATCGGTGAACTGGGCCAGTACCGCATGCCGTTGTCGGCCATCGTGTCGATCCTGCACCGTATCAGCGGCATGCTGCTGTTCGTGCTGCTGCCGTTCATCCTGTACCTGCTGCAGGAATCCATCCGCTCCGAGATTTCGTTCGCGCACTTCCAGGGCATCGCCCAGCACCCGTTCAGCAAGCTCGTGATCCTGGCCCTGGTGTGGGGCTACATGCACCACTTCTGCGCCGGCATCCGCCACCTGGTGATGGATACCCACGTCGGCCTGGACAAGGATTCGGCCCGCAAGACGTCGGTGGCCGTGCTGGTCATCAGCCTGGCGGTGACCTTCCTGGTTGCCCTGAAACTGTTCGGAGTGTTCTGAGATGAAAAACAATATCGGACCGAAGCGCCTCGTCGTCGGCGCCCATTACGGCCTCGGCGAATTCCTCGCGCAGCGCGCCACCGCCATCGTGATGGTGGTGTACACCGTCGTGCTGCTGGCCGCTTTCCTCACCGGGAACAACTTCTCGTATGAAGGCTGGGCCGGCCTGTTCGCGCAGACCTGGTTCAAGCTGTTCACGCTGGCCACCCTGATCGGCCTGTTCTATCACGCCTGGGTCGGCGTCGTTTCCGTCTACCAGGACTACATCAAGAACGTGGGCGTCCGCTTCCTCATTCAAACCGCGTCGGCCATGTGGCTGATCGCGTGCGCCGTGTGGTCGGTGCAGATACTCTGGAGTGTGTAAATCGTGGCAGCAATCAAATCTTCCATCCCGGTACGCCGCTTTGACGCGGTGATCGTTGGCGCCGGCGGTTCCGGCATGCGCGCCTCCCTGCAACTGGCTGAAGCGGGCCTGAACGTGGCCGTGCTGTCGAAAGTATTCCCGACCCGCTCGCACACCGTCGCGGCACAGGGCGGCATCGGCGCCTCGCTGGGCAACATGGCCGAAGACAACTGGTTCTGGCACATGTTCGACACCGTCAAGGGCGGCGACTACCTGGGCGACCAGGATGCCATCGAATTCATGTGCCGCGAGGCGCCGAAGGTCGTGTACGAGCTCGAACACTTCGGCATGCCGTTCGACCGCAATCCCGACGGCACGATCTACCAGCGCCCGTTCGGCGGCCATACCGCCAACTTCGGCGAGAAGGCCGTGCAGCGCGCCTGCGCCGCGGCCGACCGTACCGGCCACGCGCTGCTCCACACGCTGTACCAGCGTAACGTGCGTGCCCGCACCCACTTCTTCGTCGAATGGATGGCGCTGGACCTGATCCGCGACAGCGAAGGCGACGTGATCGGCGTGGTCGCGCTGGAAATGGAAACCGGCGACGTGATGATCCTGCAGGCGAAGACGACGATCTTCGCCACCGGCGGTGCCGGCCGGATCTTCGCCGCCTCGACCAACGCGTTCATCAACACCGGCGACGGCATGGGCATGGCGGCACGCGCCGGCCTGCCGCTGCAGGACATGGAGTTCTGGCAGTTCCACCCGACCGGCGTGGCCGGCGCGGGCGTCCTGATCACCGAAGGCGTGCGCGGCGAAGGCGGCATCCTGATCAACTCGCAGGGCGAGCGCTTCATGGAGCGCTATGCGCCGACCTTGAAGGACCTGGCGCCGCGCGACTTCGTGTCGCGCTCGATGGACCAGGAAATCAAGGAAGGCCGCGGCGTGGGCCCGAACAAGGACCACGTGCTGCTCGACCTGCGCCACATCGGCAAGGAAACCATCGAGAAGCGCCTGCCGTCGATCCTGGAAATCGGCCACAAGTTCGCCAACGTGGACGCGACCAAGGAACCGATCCCGGTCGTGCCGACGATCCACTACCAGATGGGCGGCATCCCGACCAACATCCACGGCCAGGTCGTCGCACCGTCGGCCGATGGCGGCCAGAAGATCGTCAACGGCCTGTACGCGATCGGCGAATGCGCCTGCGTGTCCGTGCACGGCGCGAACCGCCTGGGCACCAACTCGCTGCTCGACCTGGTGGTGTTCGGCCGCGCGGCCGGCAACCATGTGGTGGCGTCGAACCTGAAGCAGAAGGAACACAAGGACCTGCCGAAGGATGCATCGGACTTCGCCATGGACCGCCTGAACCGCCTGGAAACCTCGACCGGTTCCGAGAAGGTGCAGGGCGTGGCCAACGATATCCGCGCCACGATGCAAAAGTACTGCGGCGTGTTCCGTACCGACGACCTGCTGAAAGCCGGCTTCGACGAGATCATGAAGCTCGACGAGCGCCGCAAGCACGTGTCGTTCAAGGACAAGTCGAAGGTCTTCAACACCGCCCGCGTGGAAGCGCTGGAACTGGACAACCTGATCGAAACGGCCAAGGCGACCATCACCTCGGCGGTGGCCCGCAAGGAATCGCGCGGCGCGCATGCGCACAGCGACTTCCCGAACCGCGACGACGAGAACTGGATGAAGCACACGCTGTGGTTCTCCGAAGGCTGCCGCCTGGAATACAAGCCGGTCGTCACCAAGCCGCTGACGGTGGAAACCTTCAAGCCCAAAGCACGCACTTTCTAAGGTAGCAAGAACATGGCACGCACCCTCAAATTCAAGATCTACCGCTACGATCCGGACAAGGACGAGAAGCCTTACATGCAGGACCTGACGGTCGAGCTGAAGGACACCGACAAGATGCTGCTGGACGCGCTGCAGCGCATCAAGTCCGACGTGGACGATTCGCTGGCCCTGCGCCGCTCGTGCCGCGAAGGCGTGTGCGGCTCGGACGCGATGAACGTCAACGGCAAGAACCGCCTGGCCTGCACGACGAACCTGAACGAACTGTCCGAACCGATCATCCTGCGCCCGCTGCCGGGCCTGCCGGTGATCCGCGACCTGATCGTCGACATGACGCAGTTCTTCAAGCAGTACGACTCGATCAAGCCATTCCTGATCAACGATTCGATCCCGCCGGAGAAGGAGCGCCTGCAGACCCCGGCCGAGCGCGAAGAGCTCGACGGCCTGTACGAATGCATCCTGTGCGCGTGCTGCTCGACGTCGTGCCCGTCGTTCTGGTGGAACCCGGACAAGTTCGTCGGCCCGGCCGGCCTGCTGCAGGCCTACCGCTTCATCGCCGACTCGCGCGACGAAGCCACCGCCCAGCGCCTGGACAACCTGGAAGACCCGTACCGCCTGTTCCGCTGCCACTCGATCATGAATTGCGTGGACGTCTGTCCGAAGGGCCTGAACCCGAACCGGGCGATCGGCAAGATCAAGGAACTGATGGTCCGCCGGGCCATTTGAACCATGGGATCGAAGCCATGAGTATCGATAACAACAGTGCGCATCAGGCAGATCCCGCCAACCGTGCCCGCCTGCGTTGGCGTGCCCGGCGGGGCCTGCTGGAAAACGACATCATCCTGACGCGTTTTCTCGATGCGCACGAAACGGAATTGACCGACGAGGAAGTGGACGCGCTGACGCGGCTTCTCGATTTGTCGGACAATGCGCTGATGGATCTGGTGCTGGCGCGCAGCGAGCCGGAAGGTGAGCTCGATCTGCCGCACGTGCATGCACTGCTTGGTCGTCTGCGCCGCGCCTGATTTTTTTACAATAGCCGCACCTCATCCAGGAAGGAAGAGCCATGAACACTTCTGATAACAAAGCCACCCTGTCGTTCTCGGACGGCAGCGCCCCGGTCGAATTCCCGATCTACAAGGGCACCGTCGGCCCGGACGTCATCGATATCCGCAAGCTGTACGGCGCCACCGGCAAGTTCACCTACGATCCGGGCTTCATGTCCACCGCGGCGTGCAATTCGTCGATCACCTACATCGACGGCGACAAGGGTGAACTGCAGTACCGCGGCTACCCGATCGAACAGCTGGCCGTGAACGCCGACTTCATGGAAAGCTGCTACCTGCTGCTCAACGGCGAACTGCCGAACGAACAGCAGAAGACCGACTTCGTGAAGCTGGTGTCGAAGCACACGATGGTGCACGAGCAGATGCAGTTCTTCTTCCGCGGCTTCCGCCGCGACGCGCACCCGATGTCGGTGCTGGTCGGAACGGTCGGCGCGCTGGCGTCGTTCTACCACGACTCGCTGGACATCAACGATGCCAAGCAGCGCGAAATCTCCGCGATCCGCCTGATCGCCAAGATGCCGACGCTGGTCGCCATGGCGTACAAGTACTCGATCGGCCAGCCGTTCATGTATCCGCGCAACGACCTGTCGTACAGCGCCAACTTCATGCGCATGATGTTCGGCAACCCGTGCGAAGAGTACGAAGTGAACGACGTGCTGGTGCGCGCGCTGGACCGCATCCTGATCCTGCACGCCGACCACGAGCAGAACGCGTCGACGTCGACCGTGCGCCTGGCCGGTTCCTCGGGCGCCAACCCGTTCGCCTGTATCGCAGCGGGCATCGCCTGCCTGTGGGGCCCGGCACACGGCGGCGCCAACGAAGCGGCACTGAACATGCTGAAGGAAATCGGCTCGGTCGAGAACATCCCTGCCTTCATCGAGAAGGTCAAGGACAAGAACTCGGGCGTGAAGCTGATGGGCTTCGGCCACCGCGTGTACAAGAACTTCGACCCGCGTGCCAAGCTGATGCGCGAAACCTGCCACGAAGTGCTGGAAGAGCTGGGCCTGCAGGACGACCCGCTGTTCAAGCTGGCGATGGAACTGGAAAAGATCGCCCTGGAAGACGAATACTTCGTGTCGCGCAAGCTGTACCCGAACGTCGACTTCTACTCGGGCATCGTGCAATCGGCACTGGGTATCCCGGTCTCGATGTTCACCGGTATCTTCGCGATGGCCCGTACCATCGGCTGGATCGCCCAGTGGAACGAAATGATCGCCGATCCGGAACAGAAGATCGGCCGCCCGCGCCAGCTGTTCGTCGGCTCCGCGCTGCGCGACGTGCCGCCGCTGAAGGAACGCAAGTAATCCATTGACGTTCTGGCGTCGACCGAAAGCGGACCTGCGGGTCCGCTTTTTTTATGGCGCTGTTCGCGGTAATTCGGGGAACTTCCCGCCGGAATCACGGTCTGACCTCCTGTTGAGATACTTCATGTATATCAGGAGGCGACATGGGCACGGCGGAGGTTGGAGTATTGATCGAAGCGTTGATGCAGCAACAGCTTTCGGAAGATCAGGTCACGTTGCTGCAGGGCTTTCTGGCCAGCGTCGAGCAACCAGGCCAGTGCCTTCGCCTGATCGAGGAAGCTGCCGGAAGGCCGCCATGTCCGCATTGCGGCTGCGAGAAGTCTCACCGTTGCGGACAGGCCAGTGGCTTGCAGCGCTATCGGTGCGTGGCGTGCCGGCGCAGCTTCAATGCCTTGACCGGCACTCCGCTTGCCCACCTGCGCCTGCGCGACAAGTGGCTGCAATACTTGCAATGCCTGATCGAGTCGACCCCCGTGCGTTCGGCGGCCAGCCGCGTGGCGGTAGCCAAGTCGACCAGCTTTCGATGGCGCCACCGTTTTATCGCCGCCATTCGCCGGGCGCCCCGTCCGCAGTTGTCCGGCATCGTCGAAGCCGACGAAACTTATCTGTTGGAATCACAGAAGGGCTCGCGACACCTGGACCGCCCGCCCCGAAAGCGCGGCGACAAGGCCAGCCGGCGCAGCATCAGTAGCGAGCTTGACTGCATCCTCGCTGCCCGTGACCGCAACCGGCAAACCTGTGACTTCGTCACCGGCCGCGGCCCGGTCAATGCTGGCCAGCTAATGAAACACCTGAAGCCTGTGCTGGCACCCGATGTGCTGCTCGTGACCGATGCCGCCAAGGCGTACCAGGCATTCGCGACGCGGGCCAGCATCACACACGAAGCGATCAACGTGCGTGCTGGCATCCGGGCGCGCGGTGCACACCATATCCAGGGTGTCAACGGATGGCATGGCCGCTTCAAGACTTGGCTGCGGCGGTTCAATGGTGTTGCCAGCCGCTATCTGGCCAATTACACAGGCTGGCTACGTGTCCTCGATACCGCCGAGCTGACGACACCGCGGCAATGGCTGCGCATTGCCGTGGCGCATCCTAGGGTCGTCGTCTCTTTGTCGCGCTCGGCATGCAAAAAAGTTCCGTGATCAACGGCAAAGCCAATTAACGCGAACAGCGCCTTTTTTTATGCGCGCACCGACCCTGCTTCATTGTGCGCTGGCTGGGGCAAGCAGCTCGGGCCAGCGCTCCAGCCAGCAGCACACGTGATCGAACGCGGCGATCTCGATCACGCTGGCACGGGGATGGCGGCGCGCGAACGAGTGCGCCACGGAAGGCGGGACGTTGGCGTCGCGCCCGCCAACGTAATGGCGCTCGGTGATGGCCGGCGGCAGCGCGGATAACACTGCCGGGTCGAGCGAGCCGGCCAGCGGACTGTAGCCGTGAATGCGCGCCCAGCCGGCCACATCGAGGTTGGCGGCGATCGTGACGAGCGTGGTGGCCTCTGGCAGTTGCGCCGCCATCAGCCAGGCCAGCGTGCCGCCGCCGCTGTAGCCGACCAGTACGACATGCCGGAACGGATGGTCAGCCAGGTAGCCGCGCAATGCCGCCACCATGCTGGCGACCACCTGCGGCGAATAGCGGCCGTGGGTCCACACCAGCGGACCGCACGGCGGCGAGGCCTGCGCCTGGAAGTAGCAAGGGCGGCCGAGCAGGAGGCGCGGGCCGGTATCCCTGGCCATCAGTTCGAGGGCGTAGGGCGTGCGTGGCGTGGGGTCGTCCGCCATGCGGCCGATGCCGGTCCATGGCGTGCCGTCGTGTTCGATATAGACATGTAGTGAAGTGTGCAGCGGGGCAGGTGGCGAGGCATGCGGCGAGGCAGGTAGTGAGGCACGCGGCGTGTCGGCTGCCTGGCCCGCCGGCGAAGCGAAGGCGCGGTGCTCGAAGCCATCGCCTTGCAGGACGAGCGGCGTGAAGCCCAGCTGCGAGGCGCGCCGTGCGAAGCGCTCGGCCGGCGTCGCGCAAGCCGCCAGCATGGCGATCGCGGCGATGGCGGCCACGGCGGCACGGTGCCTGCCAGCCCGTTGCAGCTTGTTCGTGCCGGAGCCCGAATGCGGTTGTCCGCGCATCGGCGGTGATCAGAACTGCACGCGCACGCCTGCCGAGACGGCGTAGCTTTTCTCGTCCTTCAGGCCCACCGCGCTGCTGAACTGCGCGAATGCCGACAGGTTGTTCGGCAGCGTGAGACTGGTGCCGAAGGATACGATGCCGAAATTGCTGTCCGGCGTGGCCGTGGGGATCGAGAAGGCAATGCCGTTCGGATCGTTGACATACCTGGAGACCAGCGACGGCGCGTCCTTCTTGAATTCATGCATCCACTGCACGCTGGCATAGGGCAGCAGCACGCCCCACGAGGTGTTGACGTTGCTACCGAGCCGTGCCCCGAGCGCCGACTGCAGCGACTCGATCGTGCGGCGATCGACCGCGAGGCCGAGGCCGGCCACCGGCTCGCTTTCCGCGAAGGCGTCGTTGTCGACATGGAGGTAGTTCAGGCGCACGCTCGGCGTGACGTTCAACGTGCCGAACCGGAAATCCCTGCCGGTGCCGATGGAGGCCGACCACTGATTGCCTTCCGGCCTGGACGTGGCCGATGCGGCGATGGCCGGCAGCGCCGGGTTGTGCGAGGCGATATTGATGTTGCGCCTGGAATCGAAGTCCGTGGTGCCGTAGGCAACCAGTCCATCGACGTACCAGCTGCCGGCATAGTAGGTAGCATAGGCGGCCGTGCCGCTCGTCCGGGCTTCGACACGGCCGAGCCCCTGCTCGTACTTGGCCGTGGTGTCGCTGTAGCTGAGCGCGACGCCGGCCACGAACGCTTCGCTGATCCGGTAATCCGCGCCGGCCAGCACGTTGTAGCTGCGCTGCTCGTAGGCGTCCTGCAGCGTGGTCTTGTCGATGTCGCCCCAGTTGGAGGCGACGTTGACGAAGCTGCCCCAGCGGCCGCCCAGCACATCGTCCGCGGCGGCGCCGCCACCGGTCTGGATGTCCTGGCCATTCATGCCGAGCACCATGCCCCGTGCCCCGCCGCGCAGGTTGAGCAGCCGCGCGCCGATCGCATTCATCTTCAGCGTCTCGGTACCGATCTGCTTTTGCGCATTGGCCTGGACGGGAGCGATGGCCTGGATCGCGGTCTGCAGTTCGCTGTTGCTCAGCTTGAGGTCGAACGACGCGTTGCCCTGCACGCCGTTGGCGAACCTGGCCGTGTTGACCATCAGGCTGCACGCATTGGCCAGGCGCTCGGTGGGGGTGCCGGTGGCGACGGGTCTGACGCCGAGGCCGCCGACCAGATTGGCGCACGTTCGGAACACGCCGTCGGCAACCGGGCGCTGCAGGGCGTTGTAGGAACCGGGCAGCGGGCCGGGCTCCCGCAACTGCGCGGAGGCGATGGCGGCATGGCTCATCAACAGTGTGCCGGCGGCCCAGCAGGCAAAGGTTCGGTGGGACCGCTGGAGCGTGAAAGCAGTGCTGTGGCTAGCGTTCATCAAGGTGCCCTCCCTGTGATCTCCACATCATCGTTTCGCTTTTTCGTTGCGAAGTCAATGCGCCATGCGCGGTTGACGCATCCAGGCATCACAAGCAGAAAGCCGGGAGGAATCAAGGTGGAATAACGTGGAAAATTCGCCCGGCCTGCGAAATATCGGACTAAAGTGTCAAGAGGTGCGCGGGGCCGTCGCGGAAAGGCCGCGGGAGGAAAGGCAGATGAGCACGATCGATTCGCTGGCCGGGGCGCGCGCCATCCACGCAGGGTGGCCGGGTGCGCGTGCAGTGCTGGCGGTCCTGCGAAGGGCGGCTGAGCGGGTTGCCCGATCCATCGCGGCCGCGATTCCTGTTCCTCTGATTCTTGTTCTTCTTCTTGCCCCGCTGATTGCCGTCTCCGGCGCGCCCGCCCTTGCCGCCCAGTCCATCGCGTCCGCGGCGCCGCCCGGCCGCGACAGCGATGCATTCCTGATCGTCGATTGCGCGTTGCCGGCGCAGGTGCGCCAGCTCGGTACCGCCATGACCTACCTGGCTCCGCGGCGCGCGGTGAAGACGTCGGCGTCGGACTGCGCGATTCGCGGCGGCGAGTATGCCGCCCACGACCGGGCCAGTCTCGACACCGCGCTCAAGGTATGGCTGCCGCTGGCGCAGGGCGGCGACCAGGCGGCGCAGGCCAATGTCGGCGAAATCTACGAGAAGGGCATTGGCGGCAAGCCGGACTACGCGAACGCCGCGAAGTGGTACCGGCTGGCGGCGGACCGGGGCTACCCGCGCGCGCTGACCAACCTGGGCTTCCTTTACGAGCGCGGGCTCGGCGTGGCCAGGGATCCCGTTGCGGCGCTGCAGCTCTACCGCAAGGCGGCGGGCATTGCCGGCACGATCAGCCTGGAAGGCGGCGACACGTCCGCGGCATCGCGGCAGGAGATCGACGCCTTGCGCAAGGAACTGGAGCGCACCCGCGACGAGCTGGAGAAGTCGCGCCGCCTGCTCGATGACAACCGGCTGAAGTCGAGCCGGCAGATCGAAAGCCTGCTGATGCAGAAGCAGCAGGCCGCCGCGGCCGGCAACACGGAAGAAACACGGCGGCTTGAAACGCTGCTCGCCGCACGCGAAACCGAACTGGCGAAGCAGAAGGAACAGGTCGAGCGCCTGGAGGGCGAAGCCGCCGGCTTCAAGTCCAGGCTGGCCGCGTTCGACGGGACCCGGCAGGAACTGGACCAGACGCGCCGCCTGCTGGACGAACAGCGCAGGAAGTCGGCCCAGGACATCGAGCGCCTGCGGGCCGAGCAGCGGCAAGCCGTCGCGGCGGGAAACCAGGAAGACACACGGCGCCTCGCTGCGCAGCTGGCGGCACGCGAGGCGGAACTGGCGAAGCAGAAGGGCGAGATCGAACGCCTGGCGGGCGAGGTCGGCAGCTACAAGGCGCAGGCCGCCGCGCTGGACGAGACGCGGCAGGCCCTGGACGAAGCGCGCCGCCTGCTGGAAGAGAACCGGCGTACCTCGCGCGAGGAAATCGAACGCCTGCAGGCACGGAAACAGCAGGCCGCCGCTGCCGGCGACAAGGCGGCGGCGGGCCGGCTCGAAGCGCTGCTCAAGGGGCGGGAAGGCGAGCTGGCGCAACAGAAGGCGAACGTGGAGCGCCTGGAACGCGAAGTCGGCGAGTACAAGGCCAGGGTGGCCAGGCTGGAAACGGCCCAGCCGGCGAAGCTGGAAGCGGCGCAGTCCCGGCTGGCGGCCGCGGTGGCGCCGCCGTCGATCCAGATCCTCGATCCGCAAGTCGTCATCACGCGCGACATCATCACGGTCAAGGTGCGTTCCGGTGTGCAGACGCGAGAGATCGTCGGCCGGGTGACCGCCCCGGCCGGCCTGATGTCGCTGACCGCGAACGACCTCGCGCAGAAGGTCGATGGCAACGGCATGTTCAAGACCACGGTCGAACTGGGGACGGGCAAGACCAAGGTGGCCTTGCTGGCGGTGGACCGGCAGGGCAAGGTGTCGCAGCTCCAGTTCTACCTGGAACCGGATGCCCGCAGTGCGGCGCCCACGGCGGTCGCACCGCCAAGGCTGCCGGGCATCGCTACCGGCAACTATCACGCGCTCATCATCGGCAACCAGAAATACACGAAGCTGCAACCGCTGGAAACCCCGGAAGCGGACGTGACACAGCTGGCGCCCATCCTGCGC
The DNA here is from genome assembly GCF_027856995.1 of Pseudoduganella sp. SL102. Classification (NCBI taxonomy): domain Bacteria; kingdom Pseudomonadati; phylum Pseudomonadota; class Betaproteobacteria; order Burkholderiales; family Oxalobacteraceae; genus Pseudoduganella; species Pseudoduganella sp. SL102. The sequence goes on along the minus strand of NZ_CP115554.1, from coordinate 5,918,981 downwards.
GACAAGTACGGCTTCAAGGTCACGCTCCTGCTGAACGCCACGCGCTACCAGATCCTCACCGCGATGAACGACTTGCGCGCCAGGCTGACGGAGAAGGACAACCTGCTGATCTACTATGCCGGCCACGGCGAGCTCGATCGTGTCAACGGCCTGGCCAACTGGCTGCCGGTGGATGCGGAGCCGTCCAGCAATGCCAACTGGATTTCCAGCTCCAGCATCACCGAGATGCTCAACGCCATGGCGGCCAGGCACATCCTCGTCGTAGCCGATTCATGCTATTCAGGCGCGCTGACGCGTTCCTCGGTCGGCCAGCTGGAAACCGGGCTGACCGAGGAAGCCCGGTTCGAGTGGCTGAAGCAGATCGCCGCCACGCGCTCGCGCACGGCGCTGACCAGCGGTGGGCTGAAGCCCGTGCTCGATGGCGGCGGCGGGAAGTTTTCGGTGTTCGCCTCGATCTTCATCGATATCCTGTCGCAGAACCAGGATGTGCTGGAAGGCATGCGCATCTACCGCGAGATTTCCGCGCGGGTCGTCAACATCGCGCTGCGGCAGAAGTTCGAACAGCGGCCCGAGTATGGCGCGATCAGGTTCGCCGGTGGTGAATCCGGGGATTTCCTGTTCGTGCCGAGGAATTGACGACGCCGTGCCGTGGGCATACTGACTACCGTGCTGGCGTGTCCGCTGGCTGCCTCGCGCGCTGGAGCGGATCGCACGTCAGATGACGGGCATGGCCTTGAACCGGTAATCGGCCGGGAGCACGGCAAGCACCTCATCGGTCCAGAATTTCTCCAGGGGATTGAGCAGGAGCGCGTCCTGTCGGCGCAGCAGGATGACGGTCTCGCCGTTGAACAACAGTACCGCGTCGCCAGCAGTGATCTCCAACAGTGCCATGCATCCTCGCAGCAAGGCCGTGCGCATCGCGACGCGCTCGGCTTCCTTGTCCACCCAGAACGAAATCGATGCCGTTGGCGTGAAGCCGAACGCCTCTTCGATGATGCCGGCTTCGACCGCGTCCGGCGGCGACATGTCGATCTGCAGACCTGGGGCAGCGATACCGCCGGCAGCCGGTCTGTAGCCAGGCAGTTCCTGGAGCCGTTTCGCCAGGGTGTCGAACAGGCCGGGTGCGGCAATCGAGAGTGTGTAATGGAGTGACATGGCTGTTCCTCAGGGCCAGAAGGGGATGACCTGGCCACCCCTGATGACGATGACTTCCTTGAGTCCTTCGACAGGATAGCTGCTTAACTGCTGTTTCATCGTCTCCAATGGAATGGGGCTGTCTTCCAGGTTCAGCACGATACGATCAGCTTGACCTCTTTTAACAGATTTCTGCATCTCGCTCCAGACGTTGCGCGCGCGAGGACTTTCCGGAGCCTTGCAATCGAAACGCTTTCCCTCGATCAGGTAATCAGGCTTCATGGTGCCTGGCACTACCGGATTTTGTTGTACCTTGTAGCCGGCCTTGGCCAGGATGTCCGCAGACCGGTTTTCCGCTTCAAGGGAGCGTACGGTGGCGGCGTCATCGTCTGCTGAAATCCGGGTGCGCTTGCCCGAGGGTTGATCGCCCAGGGGACCGGTTGGCTCCGTATGGCCGCGTGGAACCTTCCTTGCCGCCTGCGGACGGGTTTTCGCTTCCTCCGGAAGCCGGGTCTCGCCCGCGCCGGCCTTGGGCTGCGGTGCCGGTGGCGGGGCCGGCCGGGCTGGCTTTTGCGCGGGAGCCGACGGCGGTGGTTTGACCGGCGTGCCAGCCGTGCCACCCGTGCGACCTTTCGCTCTCGCAACCTTGCCGAGCAATGCGATAAAAGCGGCGACCCCCATGATGGCAATGGCTGCTGCCAGGTGAGCGGCAGCCTCGTCGAGCTCCCTCTCATCCGCGGCGGTACAGGTCTTGACAAGAAAATCGCCCAGCTCGCTAGCGACATCGAACACGGCCATCCCCAGGAATATGGCGCCACTGACCAGCAGCACGATATCGACGGCCTGCCCGACGCCAAAGGCGTGCGACCCGGCCCACACCACCAGGATACCGGCCATGAGCGCAAGATTGGCGGCACTCAACAGCGCGTCGAATTCCTGCCGCATGTTGCCGGGGAGTTTTGTCGCGGTCCGGCGCAATGCTTGAATGAACTTGTCATGCAATGGCCACTCCCACACATCGCTTGCACCAATGTGCAGGAGCGTCACGTTGCTCGCACCCGCCGCTGCCGGATTGTCCGGGCGGATTGGCGATCCACCGGTGGCAACCTGCCCAGCGGTGCCGGCTTCCTGAAGAAGGGCGGCTTTGTCACCCTTCAGCAGGTGGTACCAGGTCTGCTTCCCGGCGACGCCGTCCGCCGAAATGGAAATGCCGCGCTGGTACTGGAGCACCGCCTGATGTGTGCGGGGGCCGAACTGACCGTCCACCGCGAGTCGCGGCGATGGCGTCAAGCGGGCATTGAGTTGCCGCTGCAGCTTTTGCACCGCCGTTCCCTGGCTGCCTTCGCGCAGCACATGAATCCTGGAGTCGGCGGAATTCGCGCGGGGAATCGGCGTGTTGCGTGGTGTGCCGGATGGACCGATGCCATGGATGCTGCGAATGGTGACCATGGACGAGCCGACAGGTCCGGGACGCGGCGACAGCACACGGGTCGACGTTCCGTCATCGATGTCGTGCACCTCCGGATCCCGGCCCAGGGGGCCGGGCATGCGCGAACCAGCCATCTCGCTCTCCCCGCGTGAAGATGCCTGTTGGTCCTGTAGCCCAATTCATTATAGGCGCTGCATTCGGGGGCGACGCTGTAAGTGTCGCAGCCGGCGCCCGGTCCCATGCTCGCCTTTCCGCTCCTGCCGCGATGTCGAACTGCTGCGGTTCATCCAGCGGCAAGCGGAATACTTGTCGAGTCCCGGTGTCGACTGGAATTGGAGCGCCTGGCGGGGAAGGCGGCCGGCGGCTGCCGGCAGCTGTCGATCGAGCTGGACCGCCTGGCGCAGTAGCGCGCCAGGGCAGCCGGTGATCTATCCGTGGCGCGACAGCCTCACGACACGCTGGCCAGTATCCTTGCCTGTTCTTCTTCCGGCCCCGGCCGCTGCTGCGCCCAGTAGTCGATGACGAGCGAGCGCTCCAGGCAGGTGCCGAGCGTTTCCACGAAGCGCACGTGATCGGGGTGGTTCAGGTAATCGTCGCGCGCTTCGGCGCTGGTGAAGGTCAGTGCGAAGCAATGCGTGTAGCCATCGTTCAAGCCTTCCGGGCTGACGTTGGTGCCCGTTTCGTAGCCGACGATGCCGGGAATCGTGTCGGGCAGCTTGCCGAAGCCGCTCACCACGGCGTCGACGGCGTCGGCCGGGGCATCGTTCTTGAAGGCGAACAGCACGACATGGCGCAGCAGCGGGCGCGCGACAACGGTGGTTTCGGCAAGCATGGCGGTCGGGAAAAGTGGCAGACGGGTCCATCGTACACCGGCCACCCGCCGCGCCGCGCGCGACTTTGCGTTGTTGCGCATTTGCGCGAAAGTTTTCTCAACGGTATCCAATGGCTTGGCATTCTGGTATCGTCTCCCCCGCAATTTTTTTCGACCGGGCATTGCAAACCGCGTGCAACCCGCAGTCGATACGAGGCAAGGAGAGCACGATGCACATGGGTACCACCGAATTGTTCCTGATCGCGATGACGGCCATCGTCGGTATTCCATACCTGGTCTGGCGCCTGGGCGACACCGATTACTGGGCGCCGCTGGTCGTGGTGCAGACGGTGACGGGCATCGTGCTGGGCCCAGGCATTCTCGGCAAGGCCTTCCCCGAGTACTACAGCTTCGTGTTCACGCCAGCCGTCATCCATTGCCTCAATGGCCTGGCCTGGTGGGCCGTGATGCTGTTCGTGATGCTGGCCGGGATCGAGCTGGACCTGAAGAAGGCGTGGGCGCACCGCCGCGAAAGCTCGATCACGGCTGGCCTCGCGCTGGGCACGCCGCTGGTGCTGGGCTGCGTGGCGGCCGGCTGCCTGCTGGCGTTCGACGGCTGGGCCGGCACGCAGGCCGCCGGCTGGCAGTTCGTTACCGGCGTGGGCATGGCCTGCGCCGTGACGGCGCTGCCGGTGCTGATCATGCTGATGGAAAAGCTGGAGATCCTGCGCCAGCCGCTGGGCCAGCGCGTGCTGCGCTATGCCAGCCTGGACGACCTGCTGGTCTGGGGCGTGCTGGCGCTGATCCTGCTGGAGTGGGAAAGGGTAGGGCGGCAGGCCGGCTTCATCGTGCTGTTCGTGCCGGTGACGATGCTGTTCCGCCGCCTGATGGAAAGGCTGGCCGAGCGCGATCGCTGGTTCGTGGCGCTGATCTGGCTGTGCCTCTGCTCGTTCGCGGCCGACTGGGCGGGCCTGCACTTCATGGTCGGCGCGTACCTGGCCGGTGCCGTGATGGATGCCGAGTGGTTCGGCGAGGAAAAGCTGGACAAGATGCGCCAGGTGCTGCTGCTGACGCTGATGCCGGTGTACTTCCTCAGCACGGGCTTGCGCACCAACTGGGCGGTGGGCGGCTATGCCGTGTTCGTTGCCGCCGGCGTGCTGTTGCTGGCGTCGACCGCCGGCAAGCTGGCCGGCGCCCACGCGGCCGGAAAACTGCTGGGCTGGAGCCGCACCGAATCCTCGGTGATCGGCTGGCTGCTGCAGACCAAAGGGCTGGTGATGATCATCTTCGCCAATATCCTGCTCGACAAGGGCATCATTTCCAGCGAGACCTTCACGGCGCTGTTGCTGATGGCCGTGGGGAGCACGATGCTGACGGTGCCGGCGGTGTATCCGAAGCTGCGGGCGGCGGTGCAGCTGATCTTCAAGCCGGCTTGAGGCTAATGCCGGATGCGCCTGGTGTCAGGCACATTTTTTGGACGGATTATCCAAAAATCGTGTCTGACACCGGTTTGCCGATGCATGGTTGGGGCACTGGCAAACACCGGTGTCTGACATTTCTTTTCGTAGCGGCAGAGGCCGGCGTCACACCCAGCGGCAGAGGCCGGGGTCAGACCCCCAACGCCGCTGGCAGTGACCTCGTCGTTTGCGGGATCGGGGGTCTGACCCCAGGGGACGCCGTCGGCTGACCCCAGGGGACGCCGTCGGCTGACCCCAGGGGACGCCGTCGGCTGAGCCAAGGGGATGCCGTCGGCTTTTCCTGCGGCCCCTCCCGCTCAATGCGCCGCCAGCCATTCCTCCAGCGCGGGCCGCGTCATCGGCTGGCTGATGTAGTTGCCCTGCACGCTGGTGCAGCCGTGGGCGGCCAGGAAGTCGTGCTGGTCGCGCGTTTCGACGCCGGTGGCCACCACGCGGATGTTGAGGTTGTTGCCGATGTCGAGCATGGTCTTGGCCAGCGCGCCGCTGCCGGGGAAGCCGTCGATTTCCTGCACCCGCTGGCGCGTCATTTTGAGCTGGCTGACGGGCAGCTGGCGCAGGCAGGACAGGTTGTTCATGCCGGCGCCGAATTCATCCACCGACAGGCGGATGCCCAGTTCCTGCAGGCCGTTGGCCAGCCGCGTGGCCTGTTCCGGGTTGTTCATCAATTGCTCCTCGCGCATTTCCAGCGTGAGGCTGGCCGGGTTCACGCCGTGGTGCGCCACGCGCCTGGCGATGTGGGGCAGGTAGTCGCGCTGGGAAAACTCGCGCGACGATGTGTTGATGGAAATCGGCAGGTCCGGAAAGCCCAGTTCGGCCAGCCGGCGCAGCGTGGAGCACACGTCTTCCAGTACGCGCCGCCCGAGCGGCACGATCAGGCCGCTTTCCTCCGCGTCGGGCAGGAAGTCGGCCGGCAGCAGCTCGCCCCGTTCCGGGTGGCGCCAGCGCAGCAGCGCCTCCACGCCCAGGATCTTGCCGCTGTCGACGGCCACGTGCGGCTGGAACAGCAGGTAGAGATCATCCCGTTCCAGCGCTTCGCGCAGTGCCGCTTCCATGCGCTGGCGGGCTGCCGAGTTGTCCGCCATGACAGTCGAGTAGAAGTGCACGGCATCCGGCCCGCCGTGCTTGCCCTCGTACATCGCCGTGTCCGCCGCCTGCAGCAGCTCGCCCGGCGTGCGGCCATCGTCCGGCCAGACCGCCACGCCCATGCTGGCGCCCACCGACAGCATGCGGCCGTCGATCTCCATTTCCGGCGCCATCGTGCGCCGGATCCGCTCGATCATCTTCAGCGTGTAGCGCAGGCTGGGCTGCGCCGCCAGCACCATCACGAATTCATCGCCGCCCAGGCGCGCCACCGTGTCCGATTCGCGCAGCGCCGATTGCAGGCGCTGGGCGACGCATTTGAGCACCTGGTCGCCGGCCGAGTGGCCCATCGTGTCGTTGATTTCCTTGAACTTGTTCAAGTCCATCAGGATCACGGCCACCTTTTCCTGGTTGCGCTGGGCCGCCTGCACCGCGTGCTCGAGCCGGTCGCGCAGCAGCAGGCGGTTCGCCAGCCCGGTCAGCGGATCGTGCGTGACCAGGTGTTCGAGCTGGGCCGTGCGCTGCTTCAGCGAGGTGATGTCCTCGATGATGCCGATGAAATGCGTGACATCGCCGGCCGCGTCGCGCACTGGCGTGACCGACAGGTGGTTCCAGAACAGCTCGCCGTTCTTGCGCTTGTTGCGGAACACCACGGTGGCGGTACGGTGTTCCGCGATCGCGTTCGCGAGGTAGGTGCGCTGGTCGTCGTCCATGCCGTGTGCGGCCATGAAGCGCGAGTCATGGTTGATCGATTCGAGGGCGCCGTAGCCGCTGATGCGCTCGAACGCCGGGTTGACGTACTCGATCGGATTGTCGCGCCCTTCATGGCGCGTGATGACGATGCCGTTGCTGGCGGCCATCAGTGCACGCTCGAACAGTTCGAGCTTGTCGCGCTGGCGATAATGCCGCGTCAGGTCGACACCCATGCCGCACAGGTAGCGGCCGTCGCCGACGATCGACAGCCGCGAACCGACGAACAGGAAAGGCGTGGTGCCGCCATTGGCGTTACGCACCCGGGCTTCCACCTGTACCCGCTCGTCGCTCTGGAACACGGCGCAGAATGCGCGCGCGACCCGGGCGCGCATATCCGGCTCGAACAGCTCGAGCATGTGGATCGAGCGCAGGCGCTCGGCCGACAACCCCGTCACCTGTTCGAGCTGACGGTTCCATAAGACAAAGTAGCCGGACTCGTCCATTACATAGAAGGTCCCGGCCAGCAGGTCGATGACGTCCCGTAATGGCAGATTACCGACGAGCGCTGCCGCGCTTTCCATGCGATCTCCCCGAATGACTTGTTGTTATTACCGCGCTATTGCCGAGCTACTGCCGAGCTATTGCCGAATCATTGCCGACCCGATGAGGGACAAACGACCGGCTGCACGCCCGGCTGCGTCCATGGGACTTCCCTGGTACGTCTCCGGGCACCTCCCATGGCCGTGCCAAGGTACGCACGACCGAAAATGCGATCGAACGTGCCGCCTGCGTGCTTTCGGATGCCGGCAACCACACTGGAAGACCTGGCCGCGCGCCGGCACGCTGCCATTTATACAACATGACTAAAGTGTGGATGAAATCACAAAAATGTGACGCGCGGTTGCCGCGCATGGATGAGCAAGAGTTTCAGTCCGGAAGCCGCTCTTCGTCCAGCAGCGCGGAAATCTCGGCGCGCTCGCGGGCCGAGACGTGGCCGCCGCGCAGCGCCGCCAGTACCAGCGCCTTGCCGGAGCCGGCAAACGCTTTCTGGATCAGGTCCTTCAGCAGGTGGGTCTGCAGGCGATCCTGTTCCTCGGCGGGCGCGTACACATGGGCACGCGCACTCTCGTCGCGTGTGACGAGGCCCTTGCCGTGCATGACCTGGAGCAGCCGCAGCACGTTGGCATAGGTCAGCTCGGGACGGCCATCGAGGGCGGCCGCGTGCACCTGCTTTGCCGTGGCCGGGCCCAGCGCATACAGCAGGCGCAGCATCTCCAGTTCGGCGGGGGTGGGGCGGGGGTGCTTGGTGGGGGGCGTGCTCATGGCGGTCTTCCTGGGGGATCCGGAAGTAGAATAAATGATCTAGAAAGGGATGTCTACCGGAGCCGGCCCGAAGCCGCGGGATTCCGCCGGAAAGAAGTGTCCAATTAACTCAATGGTGGTTGTTGCATCTCAAGGCAGCGTGCTATCCTAAGTGGCTATTTCTGGAAGCTTGGAAGTAAATTGTCTTTCGGGCAACCAAAGAGGTCCTTCCCCCACAACTTGATGTGCGATCCGCTAACCGGTCAGGCCGTGTCGCGGAAGGTTTGTATAACCCGCCCCATACTCGCGAAGCGCGAAGAAAGGTGAGCAAGAATGATGCAGCAACAGACGTCCAACTCCTACCTGTTTGGTGGGAATGCGCCGTACGTAGAGGAACTCTACGAAGCGTACCTGGAAAACCCGGGCTCCGTGCCCGACAATTGGCGCGCTTATTTCGACGCGATGCAGCACGTGCCTGCCGTCGACGGCTCGAACAAACCCGACGTCAACCACTCCTCCGTGATCGCTTCGTTCGCCGAGCGTGCGAAAGCCGGTCCGATCCGCACCGTGACCGCGACGGCGGACGCCGAGATGGGCCGCAAGCGCGTGGCCGCCACCCAGCTGATCGCAGCCTACCGCTACCTGGGCTCTCGCTGGGCCAACCTCGATCCGCTGCAGCGCCAGGAGCGCCCGGCGATTCCGGAACTGGATCCGACCTCGTACGGTTTCACCGACGCGGACATGGACACCGTGTTCAACATCAGCAATACCTACTTCGGTCCGGAAACCGCATCGCTGCGCGACCTGCTGAACTACCTGCGCGAAACGTACACCCGTTCGATCGGCGCGGAGTTCATGTACATTTCCGACCCGGCAGAGAAGCGCTGGCTGCAGGAGCGCCTGGAGTCGATCCGCTCGACGCCGAACTTCACGGCTGAAAAGAAAAAGCACATCCTGGAACGCCTGACGGCCGCCGAAGGCCTCGAGCGCTACCTGCACACCAAGTACGTGGGCCAGAAACGCTTCTCGCTGGAAGGCGGCGAAACGTTCATCGCCTCGATGGATGAGATCATCCAGCGCGCCGGCGAAAAGGGCGTGCAGGAAATCGTCATCGGCATGGCCCACCGCGGCCGCCTGAACGTGCTGGTCAACACCCTGGGCAAGGCACCGAAGGACCTGTTCGAGGAATTCGAAGGCAAGCATGGCGACGACCTGCCGGCCGGCGACGTGAAATACCACCAGGGCTTCTCGTCCGACATCTCCACCGCCGGTGGCCCGGTCCACCTGTCGCTGGCATTCAACCCGTCGCACCTGGAAATCGTCAACCCGGTGGTCGAAGGTTCCGTCAAGGCGCGCATGGACCGCCGCGGCGATACGCAAGGCGCGCAAGTGCTGCCGATCCTGGTGCACGGCGACGCGGCGTTCGCCGGCCAGGGCGTGGTGATGGAAACGCTGAACCTGGCGCAGACCCGCGGCTACGGCACGGGCGGCACGGTGCACATCGTGATCAACAACCAGATCGGCTTCACGACGTCCGACCCGCGCGACGCGCGTTCGACGATCTATTGCTCCGACGTCGTGAAGATGATCGAGGCACCGGTGCTGCACGTGAACGCGGACGATCCTGAAGCGGTCGTGCTGGCTTCGCAGATCGCGCTGGACTACCGCGCGCAGTTCCAGAAGGACATCGTCGTCGACATCATCTGCTACCGCAAGCTGGGTCACAACGAGCAGGATACCCCGGCGCTGACGCAGCCGCTGATGTACAAGAAGATCGCGCAACACCCGGGCACCCGCCGCCTGTACGCCGACAAGCTGGCGGCCCAGGGCGTGATCCCGGCCGACGGCGGCGACCAGATGGTGGCCGCGTACCGCAATGCGATGGACGCCGGCAAGCACACCGTCGATCCGGTCATCTCGAACTTCAAGAACAAGTTCGCCGTCGACTGGCTGCCGTTCCTGAACCGCAAGTGGACCGACGCGGCCGACACCGCCGTGCCGCTGACGGAACTGAAGCGCCTGGCCGGCCGCATCACCACGGTGCCGGAAGGCTTCAAGGTGCACTCTCTGGTGGAAAAAGTGCTGGCCGACCGCGCCAACATGGGCAAAGGTGAACTGAACCTGGACTGGGGCATGGGCGAACACCTGGCCTACGCGTCGCTGGTATCGTCCGGCTACGCCGTGCGCCTGACCGGCCAGGATGCCGGCCGCGGCACGTTCACGCACCGCCACGCCGTGCTGCACGACCAGAACCGCGAGCGCTGGGATGCCGGCACCTACGTGCCGCTGCAGAACATCTCCGACAACCAGGCACCGTTCACCGTCATCGACTCCGTGCTGTCGGAAGAAGCGGTGCTGGGCTTCGAATACGGCTACTCGACCGCCGAGCCGAACACGCTGACGATCTGGGAAGCCCAGTTCGGCGACTTCGTCAACGGTGCCCAGGTGGTGATCGACCAGTTCATCAGCTCCGGCGAAGTGAAGTGGGGCCGCGCCTCCGGCCTGGTGATGCTGCTGCCGCACGGTTACGAAGGCCAGGGTCCGGAACACTCGTCCGCCCGCCCTGAGCGCTTCCTGCAGCTGTGCGCAGAGAACAACATGCAAGTGGTGCAGCCGACCACGGCCGCGCAGATCTTCCACCTGCTGCGCCGCCAGATGGTGCGCCAGTTCCGCAAGCCGCTGGTCGTGATGACCCCGAAATCGCTGCTGCGCAACAAGGATGCCGGTTCGCCGCTGTCCGACCTGGCCAAGGGTGCGTTCCAGACCGTGATCGGCGAGACCGACGACAAGATCGATGCGAAGAAGGTCAAGCGCGTGATCGCCTGCTCCGGCAAGGTGTATTACGACCTGGCCAATGCCCGCAAGACCCGCGGCCAGACCGATACGGCCATCATCCGTGTCGAACAGCTGTACCCGTTCCCGCACAAGGCGTTCGCCGCCGAACTGAAGAAGTTCCCGGCACTGACCGAAGTGGTGTGGGCGCAGGACGAGCCGCAGAACCAGGGTCCATGGTTCCAGATCCAGCACAACATCTTCGAGTCCATGGATGCGGGCCAGCGCCTGGCGTATGCCGGCCGCCCAGCCTCCGCGTCGCCGGCTGTCGGCTACTACGACAAGCACTACGCCCAGCAGAAAGAGCTGCTGGAAACGGCGTTCTCGAAGCTGAAGGGCTTCATCCTGACCAAGTAAGCACAGTACGCCGCGCGGCCCTTCGACGGCCCGCGCGGCAGCAACGCATCTATCGAATTCACGGAGTAACAACAACATGGCACAAATCGAAGTCAAAGTTCCTCAGCTGTCGGAATCCGTCGCCGAAGCGACCCTGCTGGCCTGGCACAAGCGCGTCGGCGACACCGTTGCACGCGATGAAAACCTGATCGACATCGAAACCGACAAAGTGGTCCTGGAACTGCCGGCGCCAAGCGCCGGCGTGATCGTGCAGATCATTCAGAACGACGGCGCCACCGTGGTGGCCGACCAGGTGATCGCCATCATCGACACCGAAGCCACTGCCAAGGTATCGCCGATTCCTGTCACCGCCGCACCGGTCGCCGCCGAAGCCGCGCCGACCCCGGCACCGGCTGCCGCCGCAGCTACCGGTGGCGCGAAAGGCGACGTGGCCATGCCGGCCGCCGCCAAGATCCTGTCCGAAAAAGGCCTGTCCGCGACCGACGTGTCCGGCTCCGGCAAGGATGGCCGCGTGACCAAGGGCGACGCCCTGGCCGCTTCCGCCAAGCCTGCCGCCGCACCGGCACCGGCCGCCGCGCCGGCAGCCGCCAAGCCCGCGCTGCAGAAGATCGCCGCACCGGTCAGCCTGAACCTGGGCGACCGTCCGGAAGAGCGCGTGCCGATGAGCCGCCTGCGCGCCCGTATCGCCGAGCGCCTGGTCGAATCGCAATCCACCAACGCCATCCTGACCACCTTCAACGAGGTGAACATGAAGCCGGTGATGGACCTGCGCAACAAGTACAAGGACAAGTTCGAGAAAGAGCACGGCGTCAAGCTGGGCTTCATGTCGTTCTTCGTCAAGGCCGCCGTGGCCGCCCTGAAGAAGTACCCGATCATCAACGCATCGGTCGACGGTAACGACATCGTCTACCACGGTTACTTCGACATCGGTATCGCCGTCGGCTCGCCGCGCGGCCTGGTGGTGCCGATCCTGCGCAACGCCGACCAGATGTCGATCGCCGAGATCGAGAAGAAGATCGGCGAATTCGGCGCCAAGGCCAAGGACGGCAAGCTGACGCTGGACGACCTGACCGGCGGCACGTTCTCGATCTCGAACGGCGGCACCTTCGGCTCCATGCTGTCGACCCCGATCATCAACCCGCCGCAGTCGGCGATCCTGGGCGTGCACGCGACCAAGGACCGCGCCGTGGTGGAAGATGGCCAGATCGTGATCCGCCCGATGAACTACCTGGCGATGTCGTACGACCACCGCATCATCGACGGCCGCGAAGCCGTGCTGGGCCTGGTGGCGATGAAGGAAGCGCTGGAAGATCCGTCGCGCCTGCTGCTGGACCTGTAATTGGCTTGAGTAGGTAAATCCCAGTTTTCGTCCCAGGTGCACGAGCTGGAGTCAGACCCGACGGGGCTTTGCCGGGGTTTCGGAGAGCATGCTCTCCGCCGGCAAAGCGGTGTTGGCCTGCAGGCCAACACCCTGACCCCTGCTTCATGCCTCTGGGTTGAAAGCTGACCTCGGCCCGCACCGGGTGACAGCGTCCCAGGAGCTTTTCATGACCATCTCCGACGAAATCCGCCGCCTGCACGAACTCCACCAGGCCGGTGCGCTGACCGACGCGGAATTCGCGCGTGCCAAGGAACGGCTGCTGGACGGCGCGCCCGGCCAGCCGGCCGGCGACGGCGACCTGGCCAGCGAGTTTTCCAGGCTGCGGCGCTCGCGCGCCAACCGCTGGCTGGGCGGCGTGTGCGGCGGGCTGGGACGCGCTTCCGGTGTCGATGCATGGATCTGGCGCCTCGTGTTCGTGCTGTTCACGATCTCGTTCGGCTTCGGGCTGGTGATTTACATTCTGTTGTGGATATTCGTCCCGGAAGAAGAACCTCTTCCCGGCGGCGACATAATTGGAAAATGACATGAGTACTAAACAATTCGACGTAGTGGTGATCGGTGCCGGCCCAGGCGGCTATATCGCGGCAATCCGCGCGGCGCAGTTGGGCTTTTCGGTGGCATGTATCGATGAATGGGCCAATGAAAAAGGCGGCCCGGCACCGGGCGGCACCTGCACCAACGTCGGCTGCATTCCGTCCAAGGCGCTGCTGCAATCGTCCGAGCACTTCGAGCATGCCGGCCACGCGTTCAAGGAGCACGGCATCGAAGTGTCCGGCCTGGCGCTGAACCTGGGCCAGATGCTCAAGCGCAAGAACGGCGTCGTGAAGCAGAACAACGACGGCATCCTGTACCTGTTCAAGAAAAACAAGGTGACCTTCTTCCACGGCCGCGGCGCGTTCGGCGGCGCAGCCGGTGCGGAAGGCTATCCGATCGAGATTTCCGGCCCGACCACCGAAACCATCACCGGCAAGCAGGTGATCGTGGCGACCGGTTCCAACGCGCGCGCACTGCCGGGCGCACCGTTCGATGAAAAGCTGATCCTGTCGAACACGGGCGCGCTGGCGATCGAGGAAGTGCCGGGCAAGCTGGGCGTCATCGGCGCCGGCGTGATCGGCCTGGAAATGGGTTCCGTGTGGCGCCGCCTGGGTTCCGACGTGACCGTGCTGGAAGGCCTGCCGACTTTCCTGGGCGCTGTCGACGAGCAGATCGCCAAGGAAGCGCACAAGATGTTCACCAAGCAGGGCTTGAAGATCAGCCTGGGCGTGAAGGTGGATTCGGTGACCGCCGGCGAGAACAACGTGACCGTGAAGTACGCGGACGCGTCGGGCGCCGCCCAGGAAGCCGTGTTCGACAAGCTGATCGTTTCGATCGGCCGTACCCCGAACACGAATGGCCTGGCTGCCGACAAGGCCGGCCTGGCGCTGGACGAACGCGGCTTCATCGCCGTGGACGACGAGTGCAAGACCAACCTGCCTAACGTGTGGGCGATCGGCGACGTGGTGCGTGGCCCGATGCTGGCGCACAAGGCGGAAGAAGAGGGCGTTGCCGTGGCCGAGCGTATCGCCGGCCAGCATGGCCACACCAACTTCGACACGATTCCATGGGTGATCTACACGTCGCCTGAAATCGCCTGGGTCGGCAAGACCGAGCAGCAGCTGAAGGCGGCCGGCACCGCGTACAAGGCCGGTACCTTCCCGTTCCTGGCCAACGGCCGCGCGCGCGCGCTGGGCGATACTTCGGGCATGGTGAAGTTCCTGGCCGATGCGACCACCGACGAGATCCTGGGCGTGCACATCGTGGGCCCGATGGCTTCCGAGCTGATTTCCGAAGCCGTCGTGGCGATGGAGTTCAAGGCTTCGGCCGAGGACATCGCCCGTATCTGCCACGCGCACCCGTCGCTGTCGGAAGCCACCAAGGAAGCGGCACTGGCCGTCGACAAGCGCACGCTGAACTTCTAAGCCTGTCTTAGATATCCTCCGGGCCGGCCGTGCTGGGTCGTTGATCGACCCACCACTGTCGGCCCGGTGTTTTTGTACGAACCGAATCTGTCATGAACGTCCTCGAGTTTTACCAGCACGCGCTGGAACAGCGCAACTTCAAGCCCGATGAAGCCCAGCGCCGCGCCGTGGAACGGCTGCAGCAATGCTACGACGAATGGGTGGAATACAAGGCGCAGCGCTCGAACAGCTTCAAGCGCCTGATCAACCGTCCCGACGTGCCGCGCGGCGTGTACATGTGGGGCGGCGTGGGGCGCGGCAAATCGTTCCTGATGGATTCGTTCTATTCGGTGGTGCCGGTGGTGCGCAAGACGCGCCTGCACTTCCATGAATTCATGCGCGCCGTGCACATCCAGCTCGACGAGCTGATGGGCATCGCCGACCCGCTCGACGAGGTCGCCAAGCGCATCGCCAAGAAGTACCGGCTGATCTGCTTCGACGAATTCCACGTCTCCGACGTGGCCGATGCGATGATCCTGTACAACCTGATGAAGGCGCTGTACGACAACGGCGTGTCGTTCATCATGACCTCGAACTACGAGCCGTCGACCCTGTACCCGGACGGCCTGCACCGCGACCGCATCCTGCCCACCATCGCGCTGCTGAAGGAGCGCATGGACGTGATGAACGTGGATGCCGGCGTGGACTACCGCGGGCGCGCGCTGGAACAGGTGCAGGCGTACTACATGCCGCTGAACGCGGCCACCGATGCCAAGCTGCGCGAGGCGTTCACCAGGCTGGCCGATACGCAGGAGGAAGATCCGCACGTGTCGGTCGAGGGGCGCGAACTGCATGCGCTGCGCCGCGCCGGTACCGTGATCTGGTTCGATTTCCAGACGCTGTGCGGCGGCCCCCGCTCGCAGAACGACTACCTGGAGATCGCCAGCCGGTTCCATACCGTGATATTGTCCGGTGTGCCGATGATGTCGGCCGGCCAGTCGTCCGAAGCGCGCCGCTTCACCTGGCTGATCGACGTGTTCTATGACCAGGGCGTGAAGCTGATCATGTCCGCCGAGGTGGAGCCGGAAGAGCTGTACACCTCGGGCATGCTGGCCAACGAATTCCACCGCACCGTGTCGCGCATCGTCGAGATGCAGTCGCGCGAGTACATGGAAAAGGCGCAGCGTGGCGGTGCCGCGGCTCTGACCTGACCTGCAGCGGGAATCTACGGATCGAAATGATGGCAATGCACTTGAAAGCTTGGATGTGGATGGGCGGCCTGTTGCTGGCCGGTGGCGCGCTGGCGCAGGCGGATGCGCCGGCACAGGTACGGTCGGTCGAGCAGGCCGATGCGATCCTGGCGGAGGTGGCCAGGGAGCGCGCCGCGGCGGAGGCAAGCTACGCCGAAAGCGAGCAGGTGTGCTACACCAAGTTCTTCGTCAATAACTGCCTGGACAAGGCCAAGGAACAGCGCCGCGAGCGGCTGGCCGGCCTGCGCACGCGCGAGATCGACGCGAACTATTTCAAGCGCAAGAGCGCCGTCGAGCTGCGCGACCGCGAACTGCACGACCGCAACGAGCGCGACGCCGCCGAGGAAGCTTCACGCGCCGCCAACCCGCCGGCCCCGCATGTCGACCCCGCCGACAAGCCCCGTCCGCAACCGGCCGGCAAGCTGCCCGCCCAGCGGCAGGCCGAGCACGCCGCCCGCGAAAAGCAGCGTGCCACGGAAGCGGCGGCCGAAGCGGGCCAGCGCGCCAGCAAGGTCGAGGCATACGAGCAAAAGCAGGCCGACGCCGCCGAGCGCCAGAAGCGCGTCGCCGAAAAGCAGGCCGAACGCGCCGCCAAGCGCGCCAAGCGCGAAGCCGACGAAGCCGCGAAGAAGGCGGCCGAAGCGGAACGGGCAAAGCAGAACGCGCAGGGCAAGTAAGCCCCTGTCGCACACCAGGGAGCCGGCAGCGATGCCGGCTTTTTTTTGCCGGCACTTTTACTCACAGCAAAGTCAGCGTGACGCCGATGTTGCCGCGCGTGGCTTTCGAGTACGGGCAATTCGCGTGGGCGCTGTCGACGATGGCCTGGGCGGTGTCGCGCGGCAGGCCGGGCAGGCTGATGGACAGCCGCGCCCGCAGCAAGTAGCCGCCGGTGCCTGTGCCGAGGTCCACCTCGGCGTGTACGCCCGTGTCCTTCGGCAGCGCCACTTTCAGTTCGGCCGCGGCAAGCCCCATGGCGCCGATGAAGCAGGCGGACCAGCCGGCGGCGAACAACTGCTCGGGGTTGGTGCCGTTGCCGGCGGCGCCGGGCGGCGCGAGGAGGATGTCGAGGCGGCCGTCGTCGCTGCGGGCGGCGCCGTTCCGTCCCCCGGTAGTGGTGGTGCGGCCGGTGTACAGGATTTTGTCGATCTGGCTCATGGTGTCTTTCTTTCGTTGTCCGGCGTGAGAGGATGGGTAGCGCGGCCGGTATCGCGGCTACCCTGCGAACCGTCAGGGCTTCTCGGTCAGCAACGCGCGGATGGTGGCTTCGGTCTTGGCGTAGGCGCCTTCGCCGAAGTGGGTGTAGACCACCTGCCCCTTCTTGTCGATCAGGTAGACGGCCGGCCAGTACTGGTTGCTGTAGGCATTCCAGGTGGCATAGCGGTTGTCCTGCGCCACCGGGTAGGTGATGTCGAAGCGGCCGATGGCTTTCTTCACGTTGCTGGCGCTGCGCTCGAACGGGAACTCGGGCGTGTGCACGCCGACCACGACCAGCCCCTGGTCCTTGTACTTGCGGTGCCATTCCGTGACGTGCGGCAGCGTGCGGATGCAGTTGATGCAGGTGTAGGTCCAGAAATCCACCAGCACCACCTTGCCGCGCAGCTGCTGCATTGTCAGCGGCGCGCTGTTGTGCCATTGCTCGATGCCGGCGAAGTCGGGCGCCTTCGCAGGGGCCGAGGCGGCAAGGGGCGCGGCGGCCACGCTGGTGCCGGGCAGGGCGATGGCGAGGGTGGCGGCGAGGGCCGCGGCGACGCCGGCGTTGACGAAGTTGACGATGGTACGCATGTTCAGGGTCCTTTCAGCTCAGAAGAAATCGGGGAAGTAGTCGGCGGCCTTGGCATAGATCAGCACGTCGTATTGCAGGTACATGGCCAGCGCGGTGGCGACGATCAGCACGCCGAACACCTGCTGCAGCCGGGCGCTGTGGCGGGCCAGCAGGCGCACCCGCCCGGTAACGGCCTGGCCGCCCAGCAGGATCGCCAGCATCGGCACGGCGGCGCCGGCCGCGTACAGGAACAGCAGCCAGGCCGAGCGCGCGATATCCTGCGCGCCAGCCACCAGCACCAGGATCGAGGCCAGCACGGGTCCGGCGCACGGTGTCCACACCGCGCCCAGCGAGGCGCCCAGCAGGAAGCCGCCGCTGGCCGAGTCCCGGAATGACGGCAGGGGGAACGCGGGCAGCTTCGCCATCAGCCAGTCGTATGGCCTGCTCCAGATGCGCAGCAGGCCGAAGCCGCCGAGCAGCAGCAGGGAAGCGTTGCGCAGCGTTTCCTGCGCCACGTGCACGGCGCTCGACGCGGCGCCCAGCAGCAGGCCGAACGCGGTGAAGGTGACGATGAAGCCGGCCATCGTCATGAAGGGCCGGCTGCGCCCCGATGCGCCGGCGGCGCTGCCGAACAGGATCGGCAGCACGGGCAGGATGCAGGGCGAGGCGACGGTGAATACGCCGGCGGCCAGGGCCAGCGGTGCTTCGAGGTGGTTCATGGCGGATTTCCAGTGAGTGGCGATGGGTCCATTGGACCGCCGCCACGTATCCGCGATGTGTCGCGCCACGGGGAGAAGTGAAACGCCACATGTCCGCAAGCGGACCGGATACATTGGCATACAAAGGCCGCTTCCCGGTCGGCTATAAAGCAGCCATGGAGGCTGCACATGACGAAACGAATGAAGCCGGCCGCGGGGCCGATCGCACGGTTCAGGCGCCTGTTGGCGGCCCTGCTGTTTGCCGGCGCGGGCATCGCCGGCGAGCTGCATCACCCGGGACCCTGTCCTTTGGTGACAGTACAAGTGAAACGCCGTTTGCTAAGATGATGCGATGAACGATTCCGACCATGTATTGATCGTCGATGACGACCGCGGTATCCGCGAACTGCTCGCCACCTACCTGGAAAAGGAAGGCATGCGAACGACGGCGGCGGCGAACGGCCGCCAGATGCGCGCCGCGCTGGAAGCGGCCACACCGGACCTGATCGTGCTGGACCTGATGCTGCCCGGCGAGGATGGCCTGGCGCTGTGCCGCGAGCTGCGCGCCGGCAAGCACCGCAACGTGCCCGTGCTGATGCTGACCGCGCGCGGCGACGAGGTGGACCGCATCATCGGCCTGGAGATGGGCGCCGACGACTATCTCGCCAAGCCGTTCGGCGTGCGCGAGCTGCTGGCCCGCATCCGAGCGGTGCTGCGCCGCACGCGCATGCTGCCGCCCAACATCCAGGTGACGGAAAGCGCGCAGATGCTCGGCTTCGGCGAGTGGAAGCTCGACACCACGCACCGGCACCTGCTCGACGAGCAGGGCACGATGGTGGCGCTGTCCGGCGCCGAGTACCGGTTGCTGCGGGTGTTCCTCGACCATCCGCAGCGCGTGCTGACGCGCGACCAGCTGATGAACCTCACGCAGGGCAAGAACGCGGACATCTACGACCGCTCGATCGACCTGCTGGTGAGCCGCCTGCGCCAGCGCCTGGGCGACGGTGCGCGCGAACCGCGCTATATCAAGACGCTGCGTAACGAGGGCTATGTGTTCTCGTCGGCGGTGACGCTGCTGGCGGACCCGCCGTGAGCTTCCCGGTCCCGCGCAGCCTGTTCGCACGCATCACGCTGATCCTGTGCCTGGGCCTGGCCGCGGCGCAGGGGCTGTCGAGCTGGCTGACGATGATGGAGCGTGACCGCGCCACCCTGGACATCATGACCGGCTATGTGGAGCGGGAAGTGGTGACGTCGGTGGCGCTGCTCGACCACCTGCCGGCCGCAGAGCGGGAACGCTGGCTGCCGCAGCTGGCGCGGCGCAGCTACCGCTTCATCCTCGGGCCCGGCATTACCGGGGTGACGCCGGATGCGGAACTGTCGCAACGCTTCGCAACCGCGATCACGGACGGCATCGGCAGGCGCTATGCGCTCACCGTGAATGCGGTGCCGGGCGATGCGGAACGTTTCCAGGTGCACCTGGCGCTGTCGGACGGCATGCCGCTGACGATCGACATGCGGCCGATGGCCGGCGCGCCGCTGTCCGGCTGGCTGCCCGCGCTGCTGGCGATGCAGCTGATCCTGCTGGGCTTGTGCTGCTGGTTCGCGGTGCGCCTGGCGACGCGCCCCTTGCACCAGCTGGCGCAGGCCGCCGACGGGCTGGGGCCGGAGCTGCAGGCCACCCGGCTGCCGGAAGACGGGCCGTCCGAGGTGGCGCGCGCGGCGCGCGCGTTCAATGCGATGCAGGAGCGCATCGCCCTGTACGTGGCCGAACGGATCCGCATCCTCGCGGCGATCTCGCATGACCTGCAGACGCCGATCACGCGGATGCGGATGCGGGTGGACATGATGGACGACAGCGCCGACCAGGCCAAATTGCGGCAGGACCTGCGCGAACTGGAAACGCTGGTCAAGGAGGGCATCGCCTATGCGAAGACACTGCACGGCGCGCAGGAAGAAGCATGCCGGATCGACCCGGATGCGCTGATCGACAGCCTGGTGTGCGATTACGTGGACGCGGGCCAGAATGTCACGCTGCGCGGCACGATCGGCACGCCGCTCGTCACGAAGCCGCAAGCGTTGAAGCGCATCCTGGGCAACCTGGTCGACAACGCGTTGAAATTCGGCGGCGCGGCCGAGGTGGAAGTGGCCCGCGTCGACGGCGGCCGGGTGGCGATCGGCGTGCTGGACCGCGGCCCCGGCATTCCGGAGGAAGAACTGGCGGCGGTGTTCGAGCCCTTCGTGCGTCTGGAAACGTCGCGCAACCGCGATACCGGCGGCACCGGACTCGGCTTGTCGATCGTGCGGCAGCTGGCAACCACGCTGGGCGCCGAGATCGTGTTGCGGAACCGCGAAGGAGGCGGGCTGCTTGCGCTGGTCTTGTTGAGCGATCCCGGCCCGGCCTGAAGGTGCTTGCGGCTGGCAACCGGCGTGGATGCCCTTACAGCTTGAGCCCGCAGGCGACGTGGCAAGTGCGCCGGCAGGGTCCGTCAGCCTCGTCGATCGTGTCGTCACAGCATTCGTGGCAGGATTCCTCGTCGTCGGATTCCGCCATGCACGGGTCGGCACAGCGCCGCTGCCGGTCGTCGGGCGCGGGTTCGGGCGGACGAGGCTCCGGCTCCGGGCTGTCCGGCCAGCTGACCTGGAAGTGCAGCACGCCGCGCGTTGGGTGCACCCACCTTTCCCAGTGGCGCGCACCCATGAAGTGATCGGGACCGCAAAACACGAATCCGGCGGCACGCAGCTGCTCGCGGGACCGGTTGCGGATATTGTCCCAGCCATACAGGGGCTCGCGCATCCTGCACACCTCGGCCGGGGACATTTCCTGCCGGTCGATGCGGCGCGCCTGCGTGGATGCGGCACCCGCGTGGCCGTGGCCCTGCTGCACCACGTGGGCCAGTTCGTGCGCCAGCAGGTGCGCGCCGCGGCTGCTGGCGGGGCCGTATTCGCCGGGCGCGAACACGATATGGCTGCCGAAGGTGTAGGCGCGGGCCTGCACCGCGTGCGCGGCGGCCGAGCCGGTATGCAGGCGGACACCGCTGAAGTCCTGCCCGAAGCGGGGTTCGTAGAAAGCGCGCAGTTCGCGCGGCAGCGGTGCGCCGCCGCTGTTTGCTTCCGCTTCCGCGACGGTGGCGGCTTCCCGTTCGATCCCGGCACTGCCGGCCGTGCCCGCCGCGCCGATGGCGCCGGGGCTGGCGCCGCCGGGCGAGCGCATCACGCGGTCCGCCATGCGGTCCGCTTCGTGTTCGCTGGCATCGCCAGCCGAGCTGACGCTGGCCTTGCGCTGCAGCGGGATCCCGGCACAGCGGGGACAGTTGCCGCCGCAAGCGCAGGCATCGGCCGAGCGGGGCGGGGCATGCGTGCCGTGTGAAGCGGCGGCCGGCATGGCGTGCATGCCAGCCGGTGCATGGCGTCTGGCCGACTCGGCGGTGCGGAGGAACATGATGTGTCTCCCGCGCTACGGCAAGGCGCTGTCGCGGCCCGCTCCGTTGCGCTTCCCTCATTCTAGACGCTGGGGAGCGCAGGGGAAGGTCACGCCACCAGTTTCAGGATCGCCATCGTGCAGTTGTCGCCGTTGCCGCCGGCGCGCTCGACGGCCTTGCCGACCAGCAGCTCGGCGGCCTGGCGCGGCGTGCGGCGCGATACGGCGGCGGCCAGTTCGCCATCGGCGAACCAGGGCCACAGGCCGTCCGTGCACAGCAGGAAGCCGTCGCCGGCTTGCAGGTCCCGGCGCGAACCCAGCGACACGAACGGCGCCTTGAAACGGTTGCCCAGCACATTGTTCAGCAGGCGCGAGCCGCGATGCCGGCGCGCGGCCGCTTCGGACAGGCCATCATTGGCGACCAGGTGGTCGATGTAGGCGGCGTCGCCCGTTTTTTCGGCGGGTGCGCCGTTGGCGAAACGATACAGCCGGGTGTCTCCTACCGTGGCCCAGACCGCCTGGCGGTCCGGTGTCAGGACCAGCAGCGCCATCGTCGACTGGGCATCGGCGGCCTCCGGCAAGGGATTCATCAGCAATACCTCGTGCGTTTCCTGGGCGATGGCGCGCAACAGCTGGCCGATCCGGTCGATGCCGGACGTGTCGCCGCGAAACTCGTCGAACAGCTGTTTGCTCGTATGCAGCAGTTGCTCGGCGCCGGCGCCATTCGCGGCACCGCCGTCGCCGACCACGGCCATGACATAGCCGGGTGCCTGGGCGGCGGTGAACAGGGCGGCGCGGTCGTGCTGGTAAGGGCGGTGGCCCAGGTGCTGGGAGGTGCCGGCTTCGAGTTTGTAGGTGCTCATGATGGCGGGAATAATGCTCCCTGCTTCTTTCCAGTGCTTATGTGGGTTAAACTATGCACCGGTAAGCAATTTGATGGCAAGCAATTGTTGCCACACGGATTGTTGCAATATTGGCAGGTGACGTCGTAAGCCCCGGCCCCACACTGGTAGCGAATTCCCCATGAAGAACGAAGAAGAGATTCAGCGCCGCATCGTCGAGCTGGACGTCGAACATCGCGACCTGGATGCGGTGATCGAAATGCTGACGCGCGACGGCCATCACGACCAGCTGCAGCTGCGTCGTTTGAAGAAGCGCAAGCTGCAACTGAAAGATTACATCACGCTGTTGAAGATGCAGCTGGTGCCCGACGTACCCGCCTGATTTCCCAGATTCCACGCAATAGCCGGACAACAAGCACAGTGACTGACCACGACCAGACGCCAGCCGTCCCCGACGGCAATGGCGACGCATCCACTTCCGCCGCCGTTTCCGCGGACGCTCCCGGCAAATACGATGCCGAGGTGGAGCGGCTGTTCGGCGTCGGCGGCCCGCTGGGCCCGGCGGTCGGCGGTTTTCGTCCCCGCAAATCGCAAACCGAAATGGCCAAGGCCATCGCGCAAGCCATTTCCGAACAGCAGACCCTGATCGCCGAGGCGGGTACCGGCACGGGCAAGACGTTCGCCTACCTGGTGCCGGCGCTGATGTGGGGCGGCAAGACGATCGTCTCGACCGGGACCAAGAACCTGCAGGACCAGCTGTTCCAGCGCGATATTCCCACCGTGCGCGCGGCGCTGAAGGCGCCCGTGTCGGTGGCGCTGCTGAAGGGGCGCGGCAACTACCTGTGCCACTACCACCTGGAGCGCACGCTGGCCAATGGCCGGATGACGTCGCGCGAGGATGTCGGCTACCTGCGCGAAATCTCGCGTTTCCTGAAGATGACGCAGACCGGCGACAAGGCCGAACTGGCGCGCGTGCCGGAAAACGCGCCGGTGTGGAACCTGGTCACGTCGACGCGCGAGAACTGCCTAGGCCAGGAGTGCCAGTACAACCAGGATTGCTTCGTGCTGAAGGCGCGGCGCGAGGCGCAGCAGGCCGACGTGGTGGTCGTCAACCACCACCTGTTCTTCGCCGACGTGGCGCTGAAAGATACCGGCGTGGCCGAACTGCTGCCGTCGGCGAACACCATCATCTTCGACGAGGCGCACCAGTTGCCCGATACCGCCACGCTGTTCTTCGGCGAGACGGTGTCGACCAGCCAGGTGCTGGAACTGTGCCGCGACGTGCTGGCCGAAGGCCTGGCCCATGCCCGCGACGGCGCCAACTGGGCCAGCGTGGTCTCCGTGGTGGAAAAGGCGGCGCGCGACCTGCGGCTGACCTTCCCGCAGGACGTGGTGCGGCTGTCGCTGCCGCAGATCGCGCCGTCGTCGGACTTTTTCCCGGCGCTGGAAAAGCTCAAGGAAGAACTGGACGGCATGCTCGAAGTGCTGGAAGGGCAGGCGCAACGCGCCGAAACCATCGAGCATTGCCGCACGCGCGGCCTAGAACTGGCGCAGAAGTACAAGGACTGGACCTACGACCCGAAGGTGAAGGTGCCGCCGGGGCAGGAAGCGGTGTACTGGGTGGAGGCGTTCGCCAGCTCGCTGCAGCTGCACAAGACGCCGCTGTCGATCGCGCAGATCTTCAGCAACCAGCGCGAAGGCACGCCGCGCAGCTGGATCTTCACGTCGGCCACGCTGGCCGTGAAAAACGACTTCAAGCATTTTTCCCACCAGCTGGGGCTGTACGACGAACCGGCCATGTCGTGGCCGAGCCCGTTCAACTACGCGGAGCAGGGCATCCTGTATGTGCCGCAGGGCTTGCCCGATCCGAATTCGCTGGGCTACACGGACGCGGTGCTCGATTGCGCGCTGCCCGTCATCGAGGCGGCCGGCGGGCGCACCTTCCTGCTGTGCACCACGCTGCGCGCGGTGAAGCGGGCGGCGGAACGCCTGCGCGACGAATTCGAGCGGCGCGGCCTGAAGTTTCCGCTGTTCGTGCAGGGCGACCGGGGCCGCACCGAGTTGCTCGACCAGTTCCGCAAGGCCGGCAACGGCGTGCTGATCGGCAGCCAGAGCTTCTGGGAAGGCGTGGACGTGCGGGGCGAGGCGCTGTCGCTGGTGATCATCGACAAGCTGCCGTTCGCCCCGCCGGACGATCCGGTGCTGGCCGCGCGCATCGAAGTGATGGAAAAGAAGGGCATGAATGGTTTCGTCCACCACACGCTGCCCGAGGCGATCATCAACCTGAAGCAGGGCGCCGGCCGCCTGATCCGCGACGAAGGCGATCGCGGCGTGCTGATGCTGTGCGACCCGCGCGTGATCACCAAGCCCTATGGCCGCCGCATCTGGCAAAGCCTGCCGCCGTTCAAGCGCACGCGCGAGCAGGCCGACGTGATCGCCTTCTTCCAGCCGCCCGAAGCCCCCTGATTTTCCCGCTCGCGCAGCCGTTTGACTGCGCATTCAAATTGCAAATAAGGTTTGCGCGAGCGCAAAGTAACCGTTGACCAGCTTGTTACAGTGGGCCGCAGCAGTTACATAAAAAAACTCCATGATCAGGGGAGAAACAGGAGAGGACGACATGACGATCCGCTATGGCTGTTTCTTCAGCTATGCCCACGGCCAGCACGCATATATGAGGGAGTTCCGCAACGCCCTCGTGGACGCGCTGCGCTGCTATCTCGAACCACACCTCGATACGGAAGCCGAACTGTTCGTCGACAGCGAACAGCTCGGTGGCGGCGACGATCCCGATGCGCGCATCGCGCGCGCCATGTGTGAAAGCGTCTGCATGATCATGATCTACACGCCCAAGTACGAGGCCCATGCCTATACCCGGCGTGAATTCGCCGCCATGCAGATGATCGAGGCCGAGCGCCGCACCTGGTATCCGCTGCCCAGCCACCTGATCATCCCCGTGGTGATGACCCGGCATCCGATCGGCCTGCCGCCGCAGATCAGCGAACCGGGTTTTTACGTGGACTTTTCGCGCTACACGCTGGCCACGGGTGACCTGAAGACCAATCCCGATTTCTTGCCGGACATCGACAGGATCGTGCAGCGCATCGTCGCCCATTATCACTACCTGAAGTACTGCATTCCGCCCGGGCACGACTGCGACCGGTTCGCCTTGCCGCCGGCGCCGCCCGAGTGGCGCCCGGTGCCGCCGCCGCACTTTCCCCGCTGAAGCCTGGCAACCGGCTGCGAGCGCTGTCGCCCGGCGTCGCCACGCGTGCATCTCCACGTCTCCAGTGTCTGTTTTTTCCCTCTCTTGCAGGGTCAACCATATAAGGGCTCGCCATGGAAACGCACCGACTGTCTCTACCGCCGCTGGACGAACCCGGCGAAGTCGCCACCTTCTATTCGCACAAGGGAGGCGCGGGCCGGACCATGGCGCTGGCCAACCTTGCCGTGATGCTGGCACGCCGCGACAACGCGACCGTGCCCACCCTGGTCATCGACTGGGACCTGGAGGCGCCGGGCCTGCACCACTACTTCAGGCCGGTCGGGGACGGGCCGGGCGTGCTGGAACTGTTCGAGGCCTGCCGCGACCAGCTGCTGCGCCGCACGCGGCTGGCCGCCGGGCACGATGACGCGGCGCTGGCGCAGGCCGTGCTGGACGCGGCCGGCTGGGAGCAGTACGTGACCCGGGCGGACAATGGCCGCCCGCTGTACATGATGCGCGCCGGCCGGCAGGATGCGAGTTACGCGGAACGGCTCGCGCGGCTGGACTGGGAAGCGCTGTTCGACGCTTGCCCGGCGCTGTTCCGCGTGTTCGCCGACAACCTGGCGCGCCGTTTCCGCCACGTGCTGGTCGACTCGGGCTCGGAGCGCAGCGGCACGGCGGGCATCTGCACGACCCTGCTGCCGACCAGGCTTGTGCTGGTATTCGCGCCGAACCGCCAGCACCTGGAAGGCATCGAAGCGCTGGTGCAGCGCGCCACCACCTGGCGCCGCAGCCACGAGGAGGAGCAGCGCCAGATGCTGATCTACCCGCTGCCTTCGCGCATCGCGATGGACGATGCGGCCCACCGCGCGCTGTGGCGGCGCGGCGATCCCGAACGGGGGATCGCCGGCTACCAGCCGCTGTTCGAACGCGCGTTCGCCGAGGCATACGGCATGTCGCGCATGTCGCTGGAAAGCTATTTCGACGAGGTGCAACTGCAGCAGGCGCGCAGCCTGGCGTGCGGCGAGCCGTTGCCGGTATATGCCGACGAGGAAGACGACCGTTTCTCCGTCACGCGCACATTCCAGGCATTCCTCGGCTGGTTCCTCGGCGGCTATCGGCCGTGGCAATCGCGCGACGAGATTCCGCTGCTGGCCGCGGTGGCGCAGGGCCGGGCGGCGATGGAGCGCGGCGGCGGGCGCGGTGTTTCGCTGCCGCTGGCGCGCGACCTGGCCCGCCTGGGCGAGCTGTACCGCCGTGAAGGCCGGCTGGAACCGGCTGGCGCCTGCCTGGAAGAGAGCCTGTCGCTGCACGTGCTGATCCTCGGCGACGACCATGTCGACACGCTGGCCAGCAAGGCGGCACTGGCCGACCTGCTGTTCGAGCAGGGGAAATACGGCGAAGCGCAATTCCTGCAGGAAGCCGTGCTGGAGGTGCGTGAAAAACTGTTCGGTGCCGGCGCGCCGGTGACGCTGGAGGCGGCGTCCGCGCTGGCGGCTACGCTGGCGCAGCTGAACCAGATTCCCGATGCGCTGGCGTTGCAGGATGCGGTAATCGACGCCCATCAGCGCCAGCTGGGCCACGAGCACCTGGCCACCGTCGAAAGCCTGGCGGTCCGTGCCGATATCCTGTGCCATGGCGAACAACTCGCCGGCGCCGTGGAATTGCTCGAACAGGTGCTGGCGCTGCGCAGCCGGCTGCTGGGACCCGAGCATGCGGACACGGTGCGCACCCGCAAGGTGCTGGCCCACACGCGCACCCGGTCAAAACACCCCGAAACGCCGGCCGGGCGGGACATTCATGCCCACGATGGCGGGCAGGAGCGGGGAACCGGATGGGGCACGGAGACAGCGCACGAGCGGGCGCGCGACGGCAACGGTGCCGCCGCCGAGCAGCCGCATGCCGCGTACCCGGCAAGCCGGGGCCGCCGGCGCAGCCCGGACGAGCTGGCGGTGGATGGCGACGTGTCGCCGTCGCGCCTGCGCTGAAAGCGCCACAATTTTCAGCATGGTCGCGCATCCGCATGCGCTGGCGGCGCGTTGCTTCAGGTAAAATTCTCGCATGAGGATCCTTATCAGTAACGACGACGGCTACCTGGCACCCGGCATCAACGCGCTGGCCGATGCGCTGGCCGCGATCGCCGAGATCGTGGTGGTCGCACCGGACAGCAACCGCTCCGGGGCATCGAATTCATTGTCGCTGGACCGGCCGCTGTCGGTGCAGCAAGCGGCCAACGGTTTCTATTTTGTCAACGGCACGCCGACCGATTGCGTGCACGTGGCCTTGACGGGCATGCTGGTCGAGCGCCCGGACCTGGTGGTTTCCGGTATCAACAACGGGCCCAACATGGGTGACGACACGCTGTATTCCGGCACGGTGGCGGCAGCCACCGAAGGCTACCTGTTCGGCATCCCGGCCATCGCGTTCTCGCAGGGCGAATGGGGCTGGGCCCATGTCGACGATGCGGCCAGGGCCGCGCGCGACATCGTGCTGCGCTATGCTGAAGCGCTGGACAAGCCCTACCTGCTGAATGTGAACATCCCGAACCGCCCCTATGACACGCTGGGCCGGCCGGTGGCCACGCGGCTGGGGCGCCGTCACCAGGCCGAACCGGTCATCAAGTCGCACGACCCGCGCGGCCGGGAAATTTTCTGGATCGGCCCGCCGGGCGCCTGCAAGGATGCCGGCGAAGGCACCGACTTCCATGCCGTGCAGCAAGGCCACATTTCCATGACGCCGCTGCAGATCGACCTGACCCACAGAACGCAACTCGACCTCCTGGCAAAGGCCCTCGGATGACCGACAAGCCCCGAAACTTTCCGCTGCCCCTGTCGTCGGTGACGGACAAGGGGCAAAAGAAGCAAACCGTGTTCGGCCCGGTGGCAACGCCGCAGACGGCGACCCGCAATGCCGCCTATAACGCGCTGCATGGCGCGGCCCCTGTGCCGCCGAACAAGCCGGCGCACGCCGTGCCCGTCCCGCTTGGCGCCAATGCACGGCCCGCGCGGCCGGGCGTGCCGGTCGAGCGCGCATTGCCCGCCGCTCCCCGGCAGGATGCGCTGGTGTCCGGCGCCGTGCGGCGGGCCATGGTGGCGCGGGTGGCGCAACAGGGCGTGCGCGACCGGGCCGTGTTGAGCGCGCTGGAAACCGTGCCGCGGCACCTGTTCGTCGAGGAAGGGCTGGCGCCGCAGGCGTACATCGATGCGTCGCTGCCGATCGGCCACCACCAGACGATCTCGCAGCCCTACATCGTGGCGCGCATGATCGAGGTGATGCGGCAGGGGGCGCAATTGCAGCGGGTACTGGAAATCGGCACCGGTTGCGGCTACCAGGCAGCTGTTCTTGCATGTATTGCACAAGACGTGTATTCCATTGAGCGCATCAAACCGTTACATGAGCTGGCGAAAGCCAACCTGCGGCCGCTGCGGGTACCGAACCTGCGGTTGCACTACGGAGATGGTATGCTTGGGCTGCCACAGGCAGCGCCATTCGACGGCATCATCCTCGCCGCCGCGGGTCTGGAAGTACCGCGGGCGCTGTTGGAGCAGTTGGCCATCGGCGGGAGACTGGTTGCGCCGGTGGGTGAGCGCAGCCAGCACCTGGAGCTGGTGACGCGTGTGGCAAAGAGCGAATGGCAACGCCAGATGCTCGAAGATTGCCATTTCGTACCGCTGCGGCCCGGTACGGTGTGAAGAATGCCGTTTCCTGCGCATTGCGTGCAACGCACGGTGCAGGAAGCTGCGAAGAATAAGTAACAACCCGCCTGGCCGCACCTGATGACCGGTCCTGAGGACTCTGACGATGCCTGCGGCGCTCACGCTTCTCGTGACGCCCGTGATCCTGACGATTCCGATGGCCGGGACGCCGCGTGCCGCCTGCAGGGTGTAGCCGAGAGATATCAATTCAGATGAGCATGACAAAAAAAAGTTCCCTGTACCTGTTGTTGCCGCTGGCGGTGTTGACCGCCTGTACTTCCACCCCGCAGCAGGCGCCCGTGGTGGAGCGCCCCATCAGCCGCCGCCCGCCGCCGCCGGCGCCCGCACCGGCGCCCGTCCAGGAAAACCGGGAGGGCTATTACACGGTCAGGAAGGGTGATACGCTGATCCGCATCGCCCTCGATCACGGCCAGAATTACCGCGACCTCGTGACGTGGAATAACCTCGCCAATCCGAACGACATCAAGGTGGACCAGGTGTTGCGCGTGGCGCCGCCGGAAGATGCGCCCGGCGTGCGCACGGCCGCAGTGGTGATGCCGCCCGATACGACGAAGGTCGTGCCGCCGGTGCCGAAGAAAACGGAACCGAAGGGCGACAAGAAGCCGTACGCCGAAGCGGACCTGAAAAACGACAAGGATGGCGACGGCAAGCCGGACCCGGCCCCGAAACCGGCCGACAAGCCGGTGCAGCTGGCCAGCGTGAAACCGTCGGTGCCGGCCGCGGCGCCGGCGCCCGCGCTGTCGGCCGAAGACCGCGAAGTCAGCTGGATGTGGCCGGCCGAGGGCAGGGTGGTCGGCCAGTTCGACGAAGGCAAGAACAAGGGCATCGACATCGCCGGGCGGCCTGGGCAGCAGGTGCTTGCCGCAGGTGCAGGAAAGGTGATGTATGCCGGTAGCGGCATCCGCGGTTATGGTAATCTTGTCATCGTAAAACACAGTAACGGCTTGCTATCCGCATATGCCCACAACCGGTCCATTCTCGTCAAGGAAGGCCAGACGGTGGGCAAGGGCCAGGCGATCGCGGAGATGGGGGATTCCGATTCCGACAGCGTCAAGCTGCACTTCGAGATCAGGCAGCAGGGCAAGCCGGTGGATCCTTCCAAGTTCTTGCCGAACCGGTAAGGCATGGCGCCCGGCTCCGTGCCGGGCACTGTGGAGTTGTCCCCGGTTTCCGCACCATGCATGGCATCAGGCATTTTGCATCAGGCATTTTGCATCAAGCATTTGCATCAGGCATTTGCATCAGGTAACTCGTCACTTTTGTACCATTCCGCGCAGGATCAGCGCCAGGTTCCGCCCATGAGGTAACGCCCATGTCAAGCTCGCCGAACGATCCTCTGGATGACGACTCCCTCCCGGACGACTTGGCGGACGAGAATTTCGTGGGCGACAACCTGGCCGACGAGCGCCTTGCCGAAGATGGCGACGATGACAGCGGCGGCGGCGACAGTGGCAGCGTCCCGGTCGCTGGCCGCGGTGCCGCGCTGGCCAGCGTGGACGAGCTGAAGAAGGTGCTGGCCGCCGAGCTCTCCACCGACACCACGCAGCATTACCTGAACCAGATCGGCACCCGGCCCCTGCTGACGGCGCCCCAGGAAGTCCATTTCGCCACGCTGGCCAAGGCGGGCGATTTCGCCGCCCGGCAAACCATGATCGAGCACAACCTGCGGCTCGTCGTCTCGATCGCCAAGCACTACATCAACCGCGGCGTCGTGCTGCTCGACCTGATCGAGGAAGGCAATATCGGCCTGATGCGGGCGATCGACAAGTTCGAACCCGAGCGGGGCTTCCGCTTTTCCACCTATGCGACCTGGTGGATTCGCCAGAGCATCGAACGCGCCATCATGAACCAGGCGCGCACGGTGCGGCTGCCGGTGCACATGGTGCGCGAGCTGAACCAGATCCTGCGCGGCAAATACCACCTCGAGGCGCAACACCACAACGGCAAGGATGCCAGCGCGGAGGATATCGCCCACCTGGTCGGCAGGCCGGTGGAAGAAGTGCAGGACATCCTCGCGTTGTCCGAGCATGCCACGTCGCTCGATGCGCCGCTCGACAACGATCCGCAGTCCTCGCTGATGGACATGTTGCCCGGCGACGCGGACGACAGCCCGGATGCACGCGCCGAGCACCAGGAAATGACGCACCTGGTGCGCGACTGGCTGTCGCGGCTGCCGGACAAGCAGCGCATCGTCGTCATGCGACGCTTCGGCCTGGACAACGACGATCCCGCCACGCTGGAAACGCTTGCCGAGGAAATGGGCGTGACCCGCGAGCGCGTGCGGCAGATCCAGCAGGAAGCGCTCGTCAAGCTGAAGCGGGCCATGGCCGCGCGCGGCGTGGTGCGCGATTCGCTGTTGTGAAGAGCGGGGGCCCGCTGTGGGAAACCGGTGCCTGACACTATTGCGCTCAAGCCCACCCCAAGTGCAAATTCGGGGGTCAGGGTGGAGTACTGGCTGGCAGGCCAGTACCGCTACGCCGGCAAGGAGCGATGCTCCTTGAAACCCCGGCTACGCCCCGGCGGGGTGAAGCAGGGGTTTCGCGAAGCATGCTTCGCGCCTGCGGAACGGTGCTGGCATACCGGCCAGCATTCCTTCCTGACCCCAGCCCTTCGCTGTTGGGGTAAATGCATGCGCTTCCAATGTGTCGGATAACGCGGTTAACGTAGCGGCATTGGTGCCTGACACTGTTTTCCTGTATTCGATTGTGTCAAACGCTGTTTCCTCGCGCCCTTCCGCGGTGCTTCAAACCATTCTTGCGCCATCGGCTTCTGCTATCATACCGGCCTCCCAAATCGCCGCCTCGCCGGCCTACCGATAGACACTCATGCAAGACAACAGCATCGAAATCAAATCGCTCGACATGGACGCGCGTGGCGTCGGCCACATGCAGGATAACGAAGACGGCACGCCGGGCAAGGTGGTGTTCGTGGAAGGCGCGCTGCCGGGCGAGCGTGTCAGCTTCGAGATGCTGCGCAAGAAAAAGAACTGGGAGTCGGGGAGGGTCACGCAGATCCACCGTGAATCGGCCATGCGCGTGCAGCCGAAATGCGTGCACTTCGACTATTGCGGCGGTTGCTCGATGCAGCACCTGGAAGCGTCGGCGCAGGTGGCGATCAAGCAGCGCGTCCTGGAGGACAACCTGTGGCACCTGTCGAAGGTGAAGGCGGACGTGATGATGCGGCCCCTGCATGGCCCGACCTGGGGCTACCGCTACCGAGCGCGCCTGTCGTCGCGCTACGTGGCGAAGAAGGGCACCGTGCTGGTCGGCTTCCATGAAAAGAAGTCCGTGTTCGTGGCCGATATCCAGAGCTGCCAGATCCTGCCGAAGCACGTGTCGGACATGATGATGCCGCTGCGCGCGCTGATCGGATCGCTGTCGATCTTCGACAAGGTGCCGCAGATCGAACTGGCGATCGGCGAAGACCTGACGGTGCTCGTGATGCGCAACATGGTGCCGCTGACGGCCGACGACGAAGCCAAGCTGAAAGCCTTCGCCGACGAGTACGACATCCAGTGGTGGCTGCAGCCGAAAGGCCCGGATACCGCGTATCCGTTCTACCCGCTGGACAAGGAGCTGCACTACCTGCTGCCGGAATTCGGCATCCGCATGCCGTTCAAGCCGGTCGACTTCACGCAGGTCAACCACCAGATCAACCGCGTGCTGGTGCACAAGGCGCTGCGCCACCTGGACGTGCAGCCGGGCGAACGCGTGGCCGACCTGTTCTGCGGCATCGGCAACTTCACGCTGCCGCTGGCGACGCAGGCGCGCGAAGTGGTCGGCATCGAAGGCAGTACCGCGCTGACGGAACGGGCGCAGCAGAACGCCGTCGTCAACGGTGTCGGCGACAAGACCACGTTCTATTGCCGCAACCTGTTCGAAGTAACGAAGGACGACCTGATCGCGCTGGGCAAGTTCGACCGCATCCTCGTCGACCCGCCGCGCGACGGCGCCATGGCCCTGTCGCTGGCGCTGGCCGAGCTGAAGGAAAGCCATCCGGAACTGCTGCCGAAGCGGATCGTCTACGTGTCGTGCAGCCCGTCGACGCTGGCGCGCGATGCCGGCGTGCTGGTGCACCGTGCCGGGTACGTGCTGTCGCAGGCGGGAGTGATGAATATGTTCCCGCATACCTCCCACGTGGAATCGATGGCGGTATTCGATCTCGCCTGAGCGGATGCCATCCACGCTTGCGCCCGGCCGCCGGACGCAAGTCCCGCGTGCTTCGCATGCGGTCTGACGTCGCGGCGCAACTGCCCGGCACCTGAAGGTGCCGGCATATTGACACCGGTTGCACTTCTTGCAAGACTGGGTTCCCACCTCCGGAGAACCCATGCGCGCCTTTCGCTCCCCGTCGCCACCGCCGCTCCCGCTGCTGTCCTTGTTCTTTTTCTGGCTGTGCTGCATGGCCGGCGCGGCGCGGGCGCAAACCACCATTGAATCGTTCACGCCGCAAGGTACCGTGAAAGGCGTGCGCCAGGTGCAGGCGCGCTTTTCCGGCCAGATGGTGGCATTCGGCGACTTGCGCCTGGCCGATCCCTTCGACATCGATTGCCCGCAGCCCGGCAAGGGCCGCTGGATCGATGGCAGCAACTGGAGCTACGATTTCGAGCGCGACCTGCCGGCCGGCGTGGCCTGCCGTTTCACGCTGAAAGCCGGCCTGAACGACCTGGCGGGGCAGCCGCTGCAAGGCGAACGCACGTACGCCTTCGATACCGGCGGCCCGGCCGTGATCGCCGCCTTGCCGGAAGAAGGCGACCGCATCGACGAACGACAGGTCTTCGTGCTGGGGCTCGATGCGCTGCCGCGCGAGGAAACCGTGATCGCCAACGCCTGGTGCCGCGCCGAAGGGATCAGCGAAAGGATTCCCGTGCGCGCCGTGACCGGCAGCGAGCGCGAACAGATCCTGGCCGCGCGCAAGCATTTCGTGCAGCGCCACCTGGCCGTCTTCCACGAAGCACGCGGCGTCACGCGGAAGGCGAACGTGCGGGTCACCGGCGACCGCAACGCCGCGCTGCCGGTGCAGGTGCTGCGATGCGCCCGCACCTTGCCGGCCGATGCCCAGGTAACGCTGGTCTGGGGTGCCGGGATCGCCAGCGCGAGCGGTATCGCCACCACCGAGGACCAGCCGCTTGCCTACCGCAGCCAGCCCGATTTCAGCGCGAAATTCAGCTGCGACCGCGCCCGCCGCAACGGTCCGTGCATTCCCGTTCTGCCGGCGCGCCTGACATTCACGGCGCCGCTGCCGGTCGCCCAGTTGCAGGAGATCGCCCTGGTCGGGCCGGACGGCAAGCGCACGGCCCCGTCGTTCGACGGCGAAGTGAAAAGCGGCATGACGCTCGACAGCGTGACCTTCGCCGCACCGCTGGCGGCGAATACCACATACCGCCTGCATCTGCCGGCCGGCCTGAAGGACGATGCCGGCCGGCCGCTCGTCAACGCGGCGCGCTTCCCGCTGGTGGTGCGTACCGGCGCCGCGCCGCCGCTCGTCAAGTTCCCGGCCCGCTTCGGCATCATCGAGTCGAAAGGCGACCGACTGCTGCCGGTCACCGTGCGCAACGTCGAGGCACGGCTGGCAGGCAAGTCCGCGGCCTTGCAGGGCAACGCGCTGCGGGTGGCGGACAACGCCGACGAGCAGGTCATCGCCTGGCTGAGCAAGCTGGCCAACCCGCACGGCTGGAAACCGGACGAACAATATGCCGACACCATGGCCGCTTCCCTGCTGCGCGGGGCGGGCAAGCGTTTCGCGCTGCCCAAGCCCGGCGGCCGCAAGGCTTTCGAAGTGATCGGCATCCCGCTGGCCCGGGGTTTCCACATCGTCGAACTCGCCAGCCCCAAACTGGGTGCCGCGCTGCTGAAGAAGCCCGGCACGGCGTACGTCAGCACGGCCGCGCTGGTGACGAACATGGCGGCCCACTTCAAGCACGGCAAGACCTCGTCGCTGGTCTGGGTCACGTCGCTGGACAAGGGCAGCCCCGTAACCGGGGCGAAGGTGGCCGTGCGCGCCTGCTCGGGTGCGCTGCTGTGGCAGGGCGCCACCGATGCGCAGGGCCTGGCCCGCATCGGCATCGAACTGCCGCCGGCACGCTGTGGCGGCTACCAGGACCGCTATTTCGTCAGCGCGCGCAGCGGCGGCGATTTCACGTTCACGCTGTCGGACTGGAACGAGGGCATCGAGCCGTGGCGCTTCAACGTGAACACCGAGGACCACGCGGCGCATAACCTGATCGCTGCCACCGTGTTCGACCGCACGCTGCTGCGCTCGGGCGAAACGGTGCACATGAAGCACTTCATGCGCCGGCATACCACGGCCGGCATCGAATTCGCCGGCGCCGGCGAGCGCGTGTCGCGCGATGTCTACGACCCGGAAAGCGGCACGACGAAAAAGGTCGAGGATGCCGCGATGCCGGGCAAGGTATTCTTGCTGCATGAAGGCAGCGACCAGCGCTACGAGCTGCCGCTGGCATGGCGCAACGGCAGCGCGGCGGTGGACTGGAAGATTCCGGCCGATGCGAAGCAGGGCTGGTACCAGGTGATGCTGAACGGCCAGGAATCGGGACGTTTCCGCGTCGAGCAGTTCCGCGTTCCGACGATGAAGGCGGTCCTGCAGGGGCCGAAGGACCCGGCGGTGCGCGTCACCCAGGTGCCGCTCGACGTGCAACTGTCCTACCTGTCCGGCGGCGGCGCCGGCGGCGCGCAGGTCAAGGTCGCCACGCTGGTGGAGCCGAAGCCGGTACAGTTTCCCGACTATCAGGAATACGCGTTCGCCGGGCCGGACATCCGCGAAGGCGTGGAGCGCGAAAGCGCCGCGTTCGACGATGACGAGGGCACGTTCGAGGAGGAAGAGGACGGCAGCGGCGCCGCGGTCCGCACGCGCAACGTGACGCTGGACCGCGCCGGCGGCGCGCGCGTCATGCTCGATGGCTTGCCGCAGCCGGCCCAGCCGGCCGAGCTGCTGGCCGAGATGACGTGGCAGGACCCGAATGGCGAAACGCTGACCGGCTCCGCGCGCATCGCGCTGTGGCCATCGGCGTACGTGATCGGCATCGCGCCGGACGGCTGGGTGATGAGCAGGAAAGCGTTGAAATTCACCGTGGCGGTGCTCGATACGCAAGGCCGGCCGGTCGCCGATGCGCCGGTGCGGGTCGATTACTTCAAGCGCGACACCTACACGCACCGGCGCCGGCTGATCGGCGGCTTCTACTCGTACGAGAACAGCAGCGAGATCAAGGCGCTCGGACAGGCGTGCGCCGGCCGCACCGATGCGAAGGGCTTGCTGGTCTGCGAAGGCGCGGCCCCGCAGGGCGGCAACCTGCTGCTGCGCGCCACCACCACCGACGGCCGGGGCAACCACGCCGTGACCAGCCGCGAAACCTGGGTAGCCGATGGCGAAGACTGGTGGTACAAGGTCACCGACAACGACCGCATCGACATGCTGCCCGAGCGCAAGCGCTACGAGCCGGGCGAGCAGGCCACGCTGCAGGTGCGCATGCCGTTCCGGCAGGCCACCGCGCTGGTGACGGTCGAGCGCGAGGGCATCCTCGATACCTATGTGCGCGAGCTGTCCGGCGATGCCCCCGTGATCACGATCCCGATGAAGCCGGCGTATGCGCCGAACGTGTTCGTGTCGGCCATGGTGGTGCGCGGCCGGGTTGGCGGCATCGCGCCGACCGCCCTGGTCGACCTGGGCAAGCCGGCCTACAAGCTGGGCATCGCCGCGCTGAATGTCGGCTGGGCGGCCAACGAACTGAAGGTGCGCGTGGCGGCGGACAAGCCGGTCTACAAGGTGCGCGAGAAAGCCGCGGTAACGGTGCGCGTGGCGCGATCCGATGGCACGCGGCCGCCCGCCGGCACCGAAGTGGCGCTGGCCGCGGTCGATGTCGGCCTGCTCGAGCTGATGCCGAACGACAGCTGGCAGCTGCTGGAATCGATGATGCGGCAGCGCGGGCTGCAGGTGGCGACGTCCACCGCGCAGATGCAGGTGGTCGGCAAGCGGCACTTCGGCCGCAAGGCGGTGCCCAGCGGCGGTGGCGGCGGCAAGGGCGCGGGCCGCGAGCTGTTCGACACGCTGCTGTTCTGGCAGGCCAGCGTCAAGGTCGATGGCAATGGCGAGGCGCGGGTGCAGGTGCCGCTGAACGATTCGCTGACGTCCTTCCGCATCGTCGCCATCGCGCACGGCAATGCCGACCTGTTCGGCACCGGCCAGGCCGACGTGCGCACGTCGCAAGACCTGATGCTGCTGTCCGGTCTGCCGCCGCTGGTCCGTGAGGGAGACCGGGTGCGGGCAGCGTTCACGGTGCGCAACGCCACCGGCGCGGCGCTGCAGGCCGACCTGGGGGCGACGCTGGCCGGCAAGGCGCTGCCGGCCAGGAAGGTGAGCCTCGCGGCGGGGCAGGCACAGGAGGTGGCGTGGGACGTCACGGTGCCTGCCGGCGTGACGGAACTGGCCTGGCAAGTCGCCGCCAGCGCCGGCGGCACCACGGACCGGCTGCGCGTCCGCCAGCAGGTGCAGCCCGTTGTGCCGGTGCGCACCATGCAGGCCACGCTGCTGCAGCTGGACAAGCCGCAGGCCATGACGGTGCAGCTGCCCGCCGGCGCGGTACCCGGCCGCGGCGGCGTGCGCACATCGTTCACGGCGCGCCTGGGCGGCGACCTGCCCGGCGTGCGCGACTGGATGGCGGCTTACCCGTACACCTGCCTGGAACAGCAGGCCTCGCGCGCGGTGGCGCTGGGCGACGCGGCCATGTGGAGCCGCGTGGCGGATGGGCTGCCTGCCTACCTCGATGGCGACGGGCTGGCGAAGTACTTCGCGCCGATGGAGCAGGGCAGCGATACGCTGACGGCCTACCTGCTCTCGGTAAGCCATGAAGCGGGCTACGAACTGCCCGCCATGCACAGGTCGCGCATGCTGGACGGGCTGGAAGCCTTCGTCGAAGGCCGCATCGTGCGCGGCTCGCCGCTGCCGACGGCCGACCTGGCGGTGCGCAAGCTTGCCGCGCTGGAAGCGCTGTCGCGCGAAGGGCGCGTCAAGCCAGGCATGACGGAATCGTTCACGCTGCAGCCGAACCTGTGGCCCACCTCGGCCGTCATCGACTGGTACCTGGTGCTGGCGCGCACGCCGGAGCTGCCGCAGCGGGATGCGCGCCTGCGCGAGGCCGGGCAGATCATCAAGTCCCGCCTGAACCTGCAAGGCACGACCATGACCTTCTCGACCGAGCGCACCGACGCCTGGTGGTGGCTGATGGTGTCCGCCGACGTCAACGCGAACCGCCTGCTGCTGGCGGTGCTGGACGACCCGGCCTGGAAAGCCGACATGGGCAGATTGGCGCGCGGTGCGCTGGGCAGGCAGAAGCACGGGCGCTGGAGCACCACCGTTGCCAATGCCTGGGGCGCCCTCGCGCTGCGCAAGTTCTCGCGGGCCTTCGAGGCGGAAGCCGTGACGGGCAGCGCCGTCGTGGCGCTTGGCGGCGAGCGGCGCAGCGTCGCGTTGCAGGACGGTGCGACGGCGACCGCGCAGGGCGATGCGCATGCCGCGGCCGTCACGCTGCCATGGCCGCGCGGCGCCGCGTCGCTGGACATGCGCCATGAGGGCGGCGGCAAGCCGTGGGTGACCGTGCAAAGCCTGGGGGCGCTCCCGCTGGCGGCGCCGCTGTCCTCCGGCTACGCGATCAGGAAGACGGTCACGCCGCTGGAACAGGCGGCGGCGGGCGCGTGGGCCCGTGGCGATACCTATCGCGTCAGGCTGGAACTGGAAGCGCAGAGCGACATGACGTGGGTGGTGGTCGACGACCCGATCCCCGCCGGCGCCACCGTGCTCGGCTCCGGTCTCGGCAACGATTCACGCATCGGCGCGCGCGGCGAGAAGGCTTCCGGCTGGGCGTGGCCGGCGTTCCAGGAGCGCACGTTCGCCGCGTTCCGTTCCTATTACGCCTTCGTGCCGAAGGGGAAGTGGACGGTCGAGTACACGGTGCGGCTGAACAATGCCGGCCGCTTCGGCCTGCCGCCCACGCGGGTGGAGGCCATGTACAGCCCGGAGATGTTCGGCGAGTCGCCGAATCCGGCGGTCGAGGTGAAGTGATGCGCTGTTTTCCAATGCGCTCCCTGGCGCTACCTATCCTGCCGATGCGTATCCTGCCGATGCGTATCCTGCCGATGCGTATCCTGCCGGTACGTTCCCTTGCCATCGCCGTGCTGCTGGCGGCATCCGCGGCGCCCGCGGCATCGGCGCCCGCCGTGCCGGCGCATGAGCAGGTCAGGGCGCAGTGGCGCGCATCGGACGCGGTCATGCTGGACCGCCATGGCGCACCCGTGCAGGCATTACGCGTCGACCGGCAGGCACGCCGCGCCCAATGGGTCGCGCTGGCGGACATCTCGCCGGCACTGCCGTTGGCCGTGCTGCAGGCGGAGGACACGCGTTTCATGGAACATGGCGGCGTCGACTTGCGGGCCATGGGACAGGCGGCGTGGGACAACCTGTTCCGCGAGCGGCCGCGCGGCGCGTCGACCATCACGATGCAGCTCGCCGGGTTGCTGGATCCGGCATTGAAGGCGGGGCCGGGCGGCCGCACGCTGGGCCAGAAATGGGACCAGGCTGTGGCGGCCCGCGCGCTCGATGCCGCATGGAGCAAGGCGCAGATCCACGAAGCGTACCTGAACCTGGTGGCGTTCCGCGGCGAACTGCAGGGCGTGGGCGCGGCGGCGCAGGGCCTGTTCGGCAAGGCGCCCTCCGGCCTGGACGTGGCCGAGTCGGTGATCCTCGCCAGCCTGTTGCGGGCACCGTCCGCCTCCCGGGCTGTCGTGGCGCGGCGGGCCTGCGCACTGGCCAGGGACCTGAAAGCGGCCACGCCGTGCACCGCGATCGATGCCCTCGTCCAGCGGGCGTTCTCGCGGCAGGCATCCATGGCGCCATTGCCGCCGGCACGCGAGGCGGCTGCGCAATTGCTGAAGGGGGCCGGGGAGAACGTGCGCAGCACGCTCGATGGCACGCTGCAGCGCCACGTGCAGGCGGTGCTGCGGCAGCAGCTGATGGCGCTGCGCGAGCGGCACGTGGCCGATGGCGCCGTGCTGGTCCTGGATAACGCCACCGGCGAGATCCTGGCCTGGGTGGGCAATGCCGGCGGCAGCGAAGTCGATGGCGTGACCGCGCCGCGGCAGGCCGGATCGACGCTGAAACCATTCCTGTATGCGCTGGCGCTGGAGCGGCGGCTGCTGACGGCGGCGTCGCCGCTGGACGATACGCCGCTGGAAGTGACCACGCCGTCCGGCCTGTATGCGCCGCAGAACTACGAGCACGACTTCAAGGGCATCGTCACGGCGCGCGCCAGCCTGGCCGGTTCGCTGAACGTTCCAGCCGTGCGCACGCTGATGCTGGTCGGGCTGGAACGCTTCGCCGCGCAGCTGCGCGCACTGGGGTTTTCCAGCCTCGGCGAAGAAGCCGATTTCTACGGTCCGTCGCTGGCCCTGGGGTCTGCCGACGTCACCCTGCTCGAGTTGACCAATGCCTACCGGGCGCTGGCCAACGGCGGCGTGGCCGGCGGCGCCACCTTGCAGGCTCGCGCGCGGCCGGTACCCGGGCGTCGCGTCGTCGATGGGGGCGCCGCGTTCATCGTCGGCGACATCCTGGCCGACCGCGCGGCGCGGGCGGCCACGTTCGGCCTGAAGAACGAGCTGGCGGCGCCGTACTGGGCGGCCGTCAAGACGGGAACCAGCAAGGACATGCGGGATAACTGGTGCATCGGCTTTACCGGGCGCCATACCGTCGGCGTGTGGGTCGGCAATTTCGACGGCAGCGCGATGTGGGACGTGTCCGGCGTCAGCGGCGCCGCGCCGGTCTGGCGCGACGTGATGGATTACCTGAACCGCGATCTTCCCGGCCGTGCGCCGCAAGCGCCGGCCGGTGTGGTGCGCCGTACCGTGACGTGGCAGCCTGCGCTGGAAGCGGCGCGGCCCGAATGGTTCCTGAAAGGCACCGAGACATCGCGCGTGGCGCTGTTGCCGGCCGAACAGCGGCTCCCCGAGATCGTCTATCCCGCCGATGGGGCGATCCTGGCGGTCGACCCCGACATCCCGCCAGGCCGGCAGCGCGTGTTCTTCCTGGCACACGGTCCGCGCGACCTGCGCTGGCGGCTCGACGGCGCGGAAGCAGGCTCCACCGGCCAGCAGGCAGGCTGGTCTCCCGCGCCCGGCAGGCATGAACTGGTGCTGCTGGACGGAACAGGCAGGGAAGTCGATCGCACCACGTTCACCGTGCGAGGCGCCGAATAGGGGCGGGGCAGCGCATCGGCAACAACCTGCGCCGTCGCGCCACTTCAACGATTGTGTTGCAAAAATTCGGGGACTGCCGGAGCGCCGTACCGCCCCGGTGTTGTTTTGATACCAGCTCGGCAGTAAAGGCGCAATAAAGAAGGCGCAATAAAAAAGCCGGCGCGAGGCCGGCTTCGGGATGCTGCATGCAGTGCTTAGTCGCGGTCGCCGCTGGTGAAGCCCAGGATCGACAGCAGGCTGGTGAAGATGTTGTACACGTCCAGGTACAACGCCAGCGTGGCGCTGATGTAGTTGGTTTCGCCGCCGTTGACGATGCGTTGCACGTCATACAGGATGAAGGCGGAGAAGATGCCGATGGCCAGCACCGAGATCGTCAGCGACAGGGCCGGGATCTGGAAGAAGATGTTCGCCAGCGATGCCAGGATGATCAGCACCAGGCCGATGAACGCGAACTTCGCGACGCCCGAGAAATCGCGCTTCGACACGGTGGCGATACTTGCCAGCACGGCAAAGATCGCGCCGGTACCGCCGGCGGCCAGCATGACGAGCGTGCCGCCATTCGCGAATGACAGCGTGCGCATCAGCAATGGCGTCAGCATCAGGCCCATGAAGAACGTGAAGCCCAGCAGCAGGGCCACGCCCGCGCCGCTGTGCTTGTTCTTCTCGATCGCCCACATGAAGCCGAACGCGATGCCCAGGAACAGCAGCGCGCCGAGGAAGCCGCCCGGCATCGGGATGCCGAATGTCATGCCGGCGGCCGCGCCCAGCACGGTCGGGACCATCGACAGCGACAGCAGCCAGTAGGTGTTGCGAAGCACGCGGTTCTGGGTGACTGCCTGCCCGCCCGCATATTGATAAGTTTTTTCCAAGTTCGCCATAGTTTGCACTCCTTTTGTCGGTACGGTGTACCCTTGCCAAAGCTTAGCACGCGTGGTGCCGAAAAGGGCTGAAGCCCGCCGGGATGGTCTGTGATGCCGGATCGATCCATTGATCCGGCTCTTGAAATCCTCCGGAATCCGCCCAACTGCCTGCGAACGGCTGGGCTTCCCAGCCAATACCGTCCGCTTCGGTGCGCATTCCGGGGTTTCGATACGGCTTTCCGCCGCTTGTTACGCCATCTTCCGCCCCAACACGCATAGTATATGGGGTGTTGTATGCTAAAATCAAAGGTTGATCGAGAAATCAATTACGTTTTAACCCTTTCTTTTTACTGGAGTTTTTAATAATGGCAATCGAACGCACCCTGTCCATCATCAAACCGGACGCAGTGGCCAAGAACGTGATCGGCCAGATCTACAGCCGTTTCGAAGGTGCTGGCCTGAAAGTCGTGGCTGCCCGCATGACCCAACTGTCGCGCGCCGAAGCCGAAGGCTTCTACGCCGTGCACGCTGCCCGTCCTTTCTTCAAGGACCTGGTGGACTTCATGGTTTCCGGCCCGGTGATGATCACGGTTCTGGAAGGCGAAGGCGCCATTGCCAAGAATCGCGACCTGATGGGCGCAACCGATCCGAAGAAAGCTGAAAAAGGCACGATCCGCGCCGATTTCGCCGACTCCATCGATGCCAACGCCGTTCACGGTTCGGACGCCGCCGAAACCGCCGCCACGGAAATCGCTTACTTCTTCCCAGCACTGAACGTGTACTCCCGTTAATCGCCAAGGTTAACGGTGCGATAGCACTACATCGGTAGTATCGCCTGACGCCCCGGCATGTCCGGGGCGGAGGTGTTTTGAAAAAAAGATTGAAACTAGTTATGGAAACGACCCTCACCAACCTGCTGGACCTCGATCCCGCGCAACTGATCGACTACTGTGCGCAGTTGGGTGAGAAGCCGTTCCGCGCCAAGCAGCTGCAACGCTGGATCCACCAGTTCGGCGCGTCGGACTTCGACAGCATGACCGACCTCGCCA
This sequence comes from Pseudoduganella sp. SL102, assembly GCF_027856995.1. Lineage (NCBI taxonomy): Bacteria > Pseudomonadati > Pseudomonadota > Betaproteobacteria > Burkholderiales > Oxalobacteraceae > Pseudoduganella > Pseudoduganella sp. SL102. The sequence continues at coordinate 5,875,490 of NZ_CP115554.1, read as the reverse complement.
AGTCCCTGCGCGAGAAGCTGAAGACGCGCGCCCATATCACGGCGCCGGCCGTCATCAGCGACCATACCTCGACCGACGGCACGCGCAAGTGGCTGGTGGATGTCGGCAACGGCAATGCCGTGGAAACCGTGTTCATTCCGGAAGAAAACCGCGGCACGCTGTGCATTTCCACCCAGGCCGGCTGCGCCGTCAATTGCCGCTTCTGCTCGACCGGCAAGCAGGGCTTCAACCGCAACCTGACGGTCGCCGAGATCATCGGCCAGCTGTGGATGGCCGAGTTCGAGCTGCGCAAGACCAAGGGCATCGAGCCGGGGCCGAAAGGCGAGCGCCAGATCACCAATGTGGTGATGATGGGCATGGGCGAGCCGCTGCTGAACTACGAGCCGACCGCCACCGCGCTGAAGCTGATGCTGGACGATAACGCCTATGGCCTGTCGCGCCGCCGCGTCACGCTGTCGACTTCCGGCGTGGTGCCGATGATCGACAAGCTGGCGCAGGACGTGCCGGTAGCGCTCGCCGTGTCGCTGCATGCTTCCAACGACGAGCTGCGCAACGGCCTCGTGCCGCTGAACAAGAAGTACCCGCTGGCCGACCTGCTGGCGGCCTGCAAGCGGTACCTGGAATTCGCCCCGCGCGACTTCATCACGTTCGAGTACTGCATGCTGGACGGTTTCAATGATTCCGACGAGCATGCGCGCGAACTGATCGCGCTGGTGAACCATCCGCAATATGGCATCAATTGCAAGTTCAACCTGATTCCGTTCAACCCCTTCCCGGAATCGGGCCTGACGCGCTCGAAGAATCCCCGCATCAAGGCCTTCTCGGAAATCCTGATGAACGCCGGCATCGTGACGACGATCCGCAAGACCCGTGGCGACGACATCGACGCCGCCTGCGGCCAGCTCGCCGGCGAGGTCAAGGACCGTACCCGCGTGGCCGAGCGCATGGAAAAGATGGCCGAATATAAAACCAAGTTCGGTGCCGATTTCGGCAAGATCGTGGAGATCCGGTCCTGATGACCGCAGCCGCCCAGTGCCGCGCGCGCAGCGCCAGGCTCGGTTCCGCCGGGCTGCTGGGCGCGTTGTTGCCCATGCTGCTGCTGGCCGCCTGTACGGGCGGCCCCGCGGGCACGGGTGCCGGCGATACCAGCGGCAGGGCCGAGCTGCCCACGCTGTCGGATGCCACGGCTGCGCAAAAGCGCGCCCAGATCCGCATGCAGCTGGCGGTCGGCTACTATGAGCAGGGCCAGTTGCCCGTCGCGCTCGATGAGATCAAGAAGGCGATCGCCGCCGATCCCGGCTATGCGGACGCCTATGGCGTGCGCGCGCTGATCTACATGGGCATGGGCGAGGCGACGCTGGCGGACGATAATTTCAAGCGCGCGCTGCAGCTGGCGCCGAACAACCCGGATATCGCGAACAACTATGGCTCGTACCTGTGCCAGAACGGTCGCGTGGCCGAGTCGTTCCGCTGGTTCGACGCGGCACTGGCCAGCCGCCAGTATTCTTCGCCCGTGAAGGCGATGAACAATGCCGGCAGTTGCGCGCTGAAGAGCAAGGATTACGAGCGGGCCGAGCAATATTTGCTGCAAGCATTGCAGCTGGCACCGGATCAGCCGTCGACCAGCGCCAACCTGGCGCGGGTCTATTACGAGCGTCGCGACTACGCGCGCGCCAACTTCTTCCTTACCCGGCTTGGCAAGGTTGCCCGGCCCGACAGCTTGCCGGCCGATGTGCTGTGGCTCGCGGTCCGGGTCCAGCACCGGCTCGGCGACAAGGGGGCGGAAGAAGCTTGGGCGACACAGCTGCGGCGCCACCATGCCGCCTCGCCCGAGTATGCTGCGTATCAGCGCGGGGCGTTTGATGAGTGAGACAGGGGTAATAATGGATTCAGAAGGGCAAAAGCAGCCGCAGGGTCAGCCTCACGGGCAGGGGCACGCACAGGAGCGGCAGCGTGCCGCCGCGCCGGGCGCAACACTGGCCGCGCAGCGCGAAGCGATGGGCCTGACCGTGGAACAGATCGCCGATCAGCTGAAGCTGGCGCCGCGCCAGGTCGTCGCGCTCGAGCAGGGCGACTTCGCTTCGCTGCCGAACATGGCCGTCACGCGGGGGTTCATTCGCGCCTATGCGAAAGTGGTGCGGCTCGATCCGGCACCGCTGGTCGCGCAGATCGAAGTCACGCCATCGGTTACCACGTCGAGCGATCATGCGCCGATCAGGCGCGAAAAGATTCCCACCACGTTTTCCCAGTCGCGCTTTCCCACGCTGGCCTCGCGCCAGTCGAAGCCGAAGGTCTGGATCATCGGCGGCGTGGTGGCGCTGGCCGTCATCGCCGCTGCCGGCGCATGGCAGGCCGGCCTGATCTCGCCGGCGGCACTCGGCAAACCGGCCACCGTTGCCGCGCCAGCGGCTACCGCGCCGGCCGCGCCAGGTACCGCCGGCACCACCGCCACCACGCCGCCGCTGCTGTCGCCTAACGTACCGCTGGTATCGACGCCGTCCCAGGGGCCGGCCACGCCGGAGAATACCGCGCCGCTGGTGACGACCCCGCCGAACACCGCGATCGCGGGCGCGCCGGCGGCGAATTCGGCTGCAACGACACCGGCTGCAACGACTCCGGCTGCGCCGCTACCCGCCGCCACTGCGCCAGCCGCCACCACGCCGGCTCCGGCCGCGGCCACGCCGGCACCGCAGGGCGCCAACACGCTGACGCTGGTCTTCACGGCCGATTCGTGGGTCGAGATCAAGCGGCCCGGCGCATCGCCGCTGATTTCCCGTCTCGTCAAGGCCGGCAGTACCGAAAGCTTCGAGATCGACCGCCAGTCGCAGCTGACCGTTGGCGCGCCGGAAGGCGTGCGCGCCACGTTGCGCGGCCAGCCGCTGCCGTTGCCGAAAGTAGCGAACGGCACCATTTCACGTGTCCAGATCAAGTAACCAGCATGTCTGAACTTATTACCGCCATACCTTCCAACGCGATCCCTTCCGGCCCCCTGGCGCGCCGCGCCAGCAAGGGCGTGCTGGTGGCGCACGGCGACCGCAAGGTGTGGGTCGGCGGCGACCACCCCGTCGTCGTGCAGTCGATGACCAATACCGATACCGCGGATGCGGTCGGCACCGCGATCCAGATCAAGGAGCTGGCCCGCGCCGGTTCCGAGCTGGTGCGCCTGACGGTGGACCGGCCCGAGGCCGCGCAAGCCGTGCCCTACATCCGCGAGCAGCTCGACAAGATGGGCGTCGACGTGCCGCTGGTCGGCGACTTCCACTACAACGGCCACACGCTGCTGACCGAGTATCCGGATTGCGCCGCCGCGCTGTCGAAGTACCGCATCAACCCCGGCAACGTGGGCAAGGGCGCCAAGCGCGACACGCAATTCGCCCAGATGATCGAAGTGGCGATCCGCCACCAGAAACCGGTGCGCATCGGCGTCAACTGGGGTTCGCTGGACCAGGCGCTGCTGGCGCGCATCATGGATGAGAACGCGGCCCGCGCCACTCCGTGGAGCGCGCAGGCCGTGATGTACGAAGCACTGATCACGTCCGCCATCGAGAATGCCCAGCGCGCCGAGGAAATCGGCCTGGGCCGCGACAAGATCGTGCTGTCGTGCAAGGTCTCCGGCGTGCAGGACCTGATCGCCGTGTACCGCGAGCTGGCCAAGCGCTGCGATTACGCGCTGCACCTGGGACTGACCGAAGCGGGCATGGGCAGCAAGGGCATCGTCGCCTCGACGGCGGCCTTGTCCGTGCTGCTGCAGGAAGGCATCGGCGACACGATCCGCATCTCGCTGACGCCGGAGCCGGGCGGCGACCGCACGAAGGAAGTCATCGTCGGCCAGGAAATCCTGCAGACGATGGGCCTGCGCAAGTTCATGCCGATGGTGATCGCCTGCCCGGGCTGCGGGCGCACCACGTCGACCACGTTCCAGGAACTGGCGGACGATATCCAGACCTTCCTGCGCGAACAGATGCCGGAATGGAAGAAGAGCCACCCGGGCGTGGAAGCGATGAACGTGGCCGTGATGGGTTGCATCGTCAACGGCCCCGGCGAATCGAAGCACGCCAACATCGGCATCAGCCTGCCGGGCACCGGCGAATCGCCGGCCGCGCCGGTCTTCGTCGACGGCCAGAAAGTGGCCACGCTGCGCGGCGACACGATCGTGCAGGAGTTCCAGCAGATCGTGCTGGATTACGTACAGAAAAACTACACATCAGTATCGGTATAAAACCATGTCCGACAATAAAAAAGCAGAGAAGATCACCTCGGTCAAAGGGATGCCCGACATCCTGCCGGCCGATGCCCACCTGTGGGAAATCTTCGAGAACACCGCGCAGTCCATCCTGCAAAGCTACGGCTACCAGAACATCCGCACCCCGATCGTCGAGGAAACCCGCCTGTTCGCGCGCGCGATCGGCGCCGTGACCGACATCGTCGAAAAGGAAATGTATTCGTTCGAGGATTCGATGAACGGCGACCAGCTGACGCTGCGTCCGGAAGGCACGGCCGGCGTGGTGCGCGCCGTGCTGGAACATAACCTGGTGTACGACGGCCCGAAGCGCCTGTGGTACAAGGGCCAGATGTTCCGCCACGAGCGCCCGCAGCGCGGCCGCTACCGCCAGTTCCACCAGTTCGGCGCGGAAGCCGTGGGCTTCACGGGCCCGGACATCGACGCCGAGCTGATCATGCTGTGCCGCCGTCTGTGGGATGACCTGGGCCTGCCGGAGATCCGCCTGGAACTGAACTCGATCGGCGACGCCGCCGAACGGGCCGCCCACCGCGTTGACCTGATCAAGTACCTGGAACAGCACGAAGAGCTGCTGGATGCGGAGGCCAAGCGCCGCCTGCACACCAATCCGCTGCGCATCCTCGATACCAAGAATCCGGCCCTGCAGGACATCGTCAACAATGCGCCGAAGCTGCTTGATTACCTGGGCGAGGAATCGCTGAAACACTTCGAAGGCGTGAAGAACATCCTCGACCGTAACGCGGTGCAGTACACCGTCAACACGCGCCTGGTGCGCGGCATCGACTACTACAACCGCACCGTGTTCGAATGGGTCACCGACCAGCTGGGCGCGCAGGGTACCGTGTGCGCCGGCGGCCGCTACGATCCGCTGATCGAACAGTTCGGCGGCAAGCCGACGCCGGCGGTGGGCTTCGCGATGGGTATCGAGCGTCTGATCGAGCTGATGAAGTCGGCCGGTGAAACGGCCGCGCCGAACCAGTGCGACGTGTACCTGGTGCACCAGGGCGAGGAAGCGCAGATGCAGGCCTTCATCCTGGGCGAACGCATCCGCGACGCCGGGCTGGACGTGATCCTGCACTGTGCCACCGCGGCCGGCACCGGCTCGTTCAAGAGCCAGATGAAGAAGGCCGACGGCAGCGGCGCGTCGTTCGCCATCATCATCGGCGAAGACGAAGTGGCCAACAATACCGCCAGCGTGAAGGCGCTGCGCGGTGCCGAAGGCGAGCAGCAGCAGGCCACGGTGGCGTTCGAGGAAGTGGTCGGCTACGTGGTCGACCAGATCATCGGCGGCCACGACTGCGGCGACGACTGCGAAGACCACCACCACCATCATTGATCCCGAAGGATAGATTCCATGGCATTCGATCACCAAGAAGAAGAACAGCTCGCATCCCTGAAGGCATGGTGGGCCAAGTACGGCAACGCCGCCACCTGGGTGCTGGTGGCCGGCCTGGCCGCATACTCCGGCTGGGCGGGCTGGCAGTATTACCAGCGCACCCAGGCTGTCGAGGCGTCCGCGCTGTACGACGAGCTGCAAACCTCGGTCGGCAAGGACAACGCCAAGGTGCAGCGCGCCGCCGGCGATATCGAGAGCCGCTATGGCCGCACGCTGTATGCGCAGATGGCCGCGCTGACGGCGGCGAAAAGCGCGTTCGACGCGAACGACCTGAAGACCGCCAAGGCCAAGCTGCAGTGGGTGGTGGAACACGGCAACGACGAATACAAGGCGGTGGCGAAGATCCGCCTGGCCGGGCTGCTGCTGGACGAGAAGGCCTACGCCGACGCCCTGAAGACGCTCGACGGCGATGTGCCGGCGCAGTTCAAGGCCGCCGTGAGCGACCGCAAGGGTGACGTGCTGGCGGCGCAGAACAAGCTGGCCGAGGCCCGTGCCGCCTACCAGGCCGCGCTCTCGGGCACCGACGAGAAAAATCCGGCACGCCAGCTGATCGAGCTGAAACTCGAAGCCGTCGGCGGCACGGTGCCGGAACCGAAACCCGCCGCTGCCTGATTCCCGGCAGCTTGAGCGGCAGTCGCATCCCGCCCGCGGCCGGCTTGACCGCGCGGGCACGCGTCACCCGCACCGCCTTCCACTTGTAAGGAGCAAGGTTTAATTTATGCGTATCACCGGTAAACTCATCGGCGTGAGCCTGCTGTCCATGACGGCCGCGTGCAGTTCCCTCAGCTCGCTGAATCCGTTCAAGGAAAAGGACAAGAACCCACCGGCCGCGCTGGTGGATATCAAGTCGCCGATTCCCGCCAAGGTCGTGTGGAAGCATTCCGTCGGCAAGGCCGGCCTGTATGTGTTCTCGCCGGCGCTGGCCGACAATGCGTTGTTCGTGGCCGATGCCGACGGCAATATCGAACGGCTCGATGCGGCCACCGGCCGCTCGCAGTGGAAAGTGAAGGCCGGCACCGACCTGACCGCGGGCGTGGGCGCCAACGGCAAGCTGGTGGCGGTGGGCGGCGCGAAGGGCACCGTGATGGCCTTCGACGCGGCCACCGGCAAGGTCCAGTGGAAAGTGCAGGCATCGTCCGAAGTGCTGTCGGCACCGGCCGTGACCGACGAGCTGGTCATCGTGCGCAGCATGGACAACAAGATCACCGCCTACGATACGAAGACGGGCGATCGCAAGTGGTTCCTGCAGCGCACCACGCCGCCGCTGACCCTGCGCAACGCGCCGGGCATGGTGGTGGCGCAGCCGAACGTGTATGTCGCGCAGCCGGCCGGCAAGCTGCTGTCGCTGGCCCTGTCGAACGGCGTGCCGCGCTTCGAGTTCTCCGTGGCCGAGCCGCGCGGTGCCACCGAACTGGAACGCGTGTCCGACATCGGCGGCACGCCGGTCGTCATCGGCAGCGATATCTGCGCCGTGACGTACCAGGGCAAGGTCGGCTGCTTCGACCTGTCGACCGGCGCGGCCAAGTGGAGCAAGCCGGCATCGTCCGACGTGGGCGTGGGCGCCGACCAGCGCTTCGTCTTCGTGGCGGACGACAAGGGCCATGTGTCCGCGTTCAGCCGCGAAGGCGGCGCCAGCGCGTGGAAGAACGATTCCCTGGGCAATCGCGCCCTGTCCACGCCGCTGTCGTACGGCCGCGTGGTGGCCGTCGGCGATTTCCAGGGTTATATCCACCTGCTGTCGCGCGAAGACGGTGCAATGCTGGGCCGCGTGGCCACCGATGGCAGCCCGATCAAGTCAATGCCGGTGGTCGCGGGTTCGAACATGATCTTCCAGACCCAGTCGGGAACGGTGACCGCGATCGCGGTCGAGTAATACAGCAATTCGTAACTGAACAAGCAGCTGCGCAGTGAGAATGACCGCGAGCGCGGTCATTCAGTATTTTCAAAAACCAAGCAGTACTAATGACCGCCAACGCGGTCGAGCAGAAAACAAATGAAGCCGGTAATCGCACTCGTGGGCCGCCCGAACGTCGGGAAATCGACCCTTTTCAATCGTCTGACCCGCTCGCGCGACGCGCTGGTGGCGGACTTGCCTGGTCTGACGCGCGACCGTCACTATGGCGAGGGCCGCGTCGGCGAACGTCCTTTCCTGGTCATCGATACGGGCGGTTTCGAACCGGTCGCCAAGGAAGGCATCATGTTCCAGATGGCCCTGCAGACCAAGCAGGCCGTGGCCGAAGCGGACGTGGTGATCTTCCTCGTCGACGGCCGCCAGGGCATGACGCCGCACGACAAGACCATCACCGATTTCCTGCGCCGCAGCGGCCGCCCCGTGCTGCTGGTGGTGAACAAGGCCGAAGGCATGAAGTACACCTCGGCCGTGTCGGACTTCTACGAACTGGGCCTGGGCGATCCGTATGCGATCTCCGGCGCGCACGGCGACGGCGTGACGGACCTGGTGTATGAAGCGCTGGACAAGGCCTTCGCCTCGCGCCCGGAAGATGCCGAAGAGCTGCTGCCGTCCGAACGCGGCATCAAGCTTGCGCTGGTCGGCCGCCCCAACGTGGGCAAGTCCACGCTGATCAACACGCTGCTGGGCGAAGAGCGCGTGATCGCCTTCGACATGCCGGGCACCACGCGCGATTCGATCGAGATCCCGTTCGAACGCGATGGCAAGCACTACACGCTGATCGACACGGCCGGTATCCGCCGGCGCGGCAAGGTGTTCGAGGCGATCGAGAAATTCTCGGTCGTCAAGACGCTGCAGTCGATCTCGGAAGCGAACGTGGTGATCCTGATGCTCGACGCCCAGCAGGACATCTCGGAACAGGATGCCCACATCGCTGGCTTCATCCTGGAATCGGGCCGCGCCCTGGTGCTGGCCGTGAACAAGTGGGATGGCCTGCAGACGCACCAGCGCGACCAGGTCAAGAACGACATGGACCGCAAGCTGGACTTCCTCGGCTTCGCCAAGACGCACTTCATCTCGGCGCTGAAGGGCACCGGCATCGGCCCGCTGATGAAGTCCGTCGACGCCGCCTACGCGGCCGCCACGGCCGACCTGTCGACGCCGAAGCTCACGCGCGCCCTGCAGGAAGCGATCGAGAAGCAGGAACCGAAGCGCAAGGGCGGCTTGCGGCCGAAGCTGCGCTACGCCCACCAGGGCGGCATGAACCCGCCGGTGATCGTCATCCACGGCAACTCGCTCGATGCCATCAGCGATCCCTACAAGCGCTACCTGGAAAAGCACTTCCGGGACACCTTCCAGCTGGTCGGTACGCCGCTGCGCATCGAATTGCGGACGGGTAAGAACCCGTTCGACAAGCGCGAGAAGAGCTGATACCGCGGCATAAAAGAACCGGTGTCGGACACCGATGCCGCTTGGATAAGCCCACCCCAAGTGCAAACTCCGGGGTCAGACCCGGCGGGTCTGACCCCAGCCCTTCGCTGTTGGGGTGAATTCATGCGCTTTCAATATGTTTTGTAACGCTTGACTTCACGGCATGGCGCCAAACCCCGGTGTTCGCACGCCTGCAATGACCGGCCGAGTGGTCGGTTGCAGGCACACCAACTTCACATTCCGAATGCAATTTTTTCCTTGTTTTCATTCGGACACCCCTGCATAAATCGCAAAAACCGGTTACAGTAGCTTCGAAGCATTTCCGTCTGGCGGAGGGTGTTTTTACCTCTGCAATAAGGAGTAGCCGGCACTTGAATTCAAGCGTTTCGCCTCCAATTCCAACACAACAACATAAACTGGAGCTGTTATGAGCAATAAAGGGCAATTGTTACAAGACCCATTCCTGAACGCGCTGCGCAAGGAGCACGTTCCCGTCTCGATCTACCTGGTCAACGGCATCAAGCTGCAGGGCCATATCGAGTCGTTCGACCAGTACGTCGTCCTGCTGCGCAATACCGTCACGCAGATGGTGTACAAGCACGCCATCTCGACCGTGGTGCCGGCCCGCGCCGTCAACCTCAATATCGATTCCGAGGCGGAGTAACGCGTTGATCGTTGAGACAACGCCGCAGCTTTGCCATCCGCTTCATCTTCCCCTGACCGTCCCATGCGCGCAGCTTTAGTCGGTGTGGATTTCGGTCAGGGCGACTTCGCCGCCAGTATCGACGAATTGATGCTGCTCGCGCGTTCCGCGGGAGCGGAGCCCATCACGACCGTCACCGGCAAGCGATCCAGCCCCGATGCCGCCTATTTCGTCGGCAGCGGCAAGGCCGACGAGATCGGCCATGCGGTGCAGGATCACGGGCTGGAGATCGTCATCTTCAACCATGCGCTGTCGCCCGCGCAGCAGCGCAACCTGGAAAAGCGCCTGAATGTCCGCGTGCTGGACCGCACCAGCCTGATCCTCGATATCTTCGCCCAGCGTGCCCAGAGCCACGAGGGCAAGCTGCAGGTCGAACTGGCGCAGTTGCAGCACCTGTCCACGCGGCTGATCCGCGGCTGGACTCACCTGGAGCGCCAGAAGGGCGGTATCGGCCTGCGCGGCCCCGGTGAAACCCAGCTGGAAACGGACCGCCGGCTGATCGGCGAGCGGGTGCGGATGCTGCGCGCGCGGCTGGCGAAACTGCGCAAGCAGCATGAAACGCAGCGCCGTTCGCGCGGCCGCAACAATGCCTTCTCGGTGTCGCTGGTCGGCTATACCAATGCCGGCAAGTCGACCCTGTTCAATGCGCTGACCAAGGCCGGCGTGTACGTGGCCGACCAGCTGTTCGCCACGCTCGACACCACCTCGCGGCGCGTGTACATGGGCGAGGATGCCGGCAATGTCGTGATTTCCGATACGGTCGGCTTCGTGCGCGAACTGCCCCACCAGCTGGTGGCCGCCTTCCGCGCCACGCTGGAGGAAACCATCCATGCCGACGTGCTGCTGCATGTCGTCGATGGTGCCAGCCCGGTGCGGATGGAGCAGATCGAGGAAGTCAATGCCGTGCTGCGCGAAATCGGCGCCGACCATATTCCCCAGATCCTGGTCTGGAACAAGATCGACGCGGCCGGCCTGGAGCCGGCGGTGGAACGTGATGAACATGATAAGATTTCACGCGTATTCATCAGTGCCCGCACTGGCGAAGGTCTCGATCTTCTGCGCGCGGCCATTACCGAGACAGCCCAGGTACAACGGGAAGCGAACCTGCGTCCGAAGGACGACACGCCACCCGATGCCATTTCCACATTCACCGATGTCTAAAACATGCCTCTTTCCTCACTAGCGAAAAGATTAGGCCTGAAGCTGTCCCTGAACGACCCCCGCTGGGGCCAGGACAAGGATAACAACAGGCAGGCCCAGGAAGGCAAGAAGCCCGGCGACGGACCGCCGGACCTCGACCAGCTGTGGCGCGACTTCAACCAGCGCCTGAATGGCCTGTTCGGCAACAAGAACCGCAACAACAACGGCGGAGGCGGCGGCGGTGGCAGTGGCGGCGGCGAACTGAAAGGTGCCGGCGTGACCATCGGTGCCGTCGCGGTGATCGCCCTGCTGGTCTGGCTGGCCAGTGGCGCCTTCATCGTGCAGGAAGGCCAGAAGGGCATCGTCACCACCTTCGGCCGCTTCAGCCATGAAACCCCGGCAGGCTTCAACTGGCGCTGGCCGTATCCGTTCCAGGCCAACGAAACCGTCAACGTGTCGCAGGTGCGCACGGTGGAAGTGGGCTATCGCGGCAATACCCGCAACAAGCAGGCGCGCGAATCGCTGATGCTGACCGATGATGAAAACATCATCGACATCCAGTTCGCCGTGCAATACCAGCTGAGCGATCCGGTGGCATGGCTGTACAACAACCGCGACGCGGAAGATACCGTGCGCCAGGTGGCTGAAACGGCGATCCGCGAGATCGTCGGCCGCAGCAAGATGGACTACGTGCTGTACGAAGGCCGCGAGAAGGTGGCCTACGACACGCAGCGGCTGATGCAGGATATCCTCGACCGCTACGCGTCCGGTGCGCTGGTCACCAACGTGACGATGCAGGGCGTGCAGCCGCCGGAGCAGGTGCAGACCGCGTTCGACGACGCCGTCAAGGCCGGCCAGGACCGCGAACGCCTGAAGAACGAAGGCGCGGCCTATGCGAACCAGGTCGTGCCGACGGCGCGCGGTGCGGCGTTCCGCCTGCTGCAGGAGGCGGAAGCCTACCGCTCGATGGTGGTGGAAAACGCTTCGGGTAACGCCGACCGCTTCAAGTCCGTGCTGGTCGAGTACCAGAAGGCGCCGGGCGTGACGCGCGACCGCATGTACCTCGATACGATGCAGCAGATCTTCGCCAATACCAGCAAGGTCATGGTCGATGCGAAGGCCGGCAGCAACCTGCTGTACCTGCCGCTGGACAAGCTGATCGCGCAAGTGGCGGCCACCGAGGCGCAGCGTGCCAACGTGACGGCGCCGCCGCCGACCGCCGTGCTGCTGCCGCAGCCCGATCAACCCTATAGCGGCGACCAGAACCGCGCGCGTGAATCGTCCCGTAGCCGGGAGGGCCGTTAATGAACCGTATCGTTACTCTCGTCGTCACCGCGTTCATCGCGCTGATGCTGCTGTCGTCCACCGTGTTCGTGGTGGACCAGCGCAAGTTCGCCATCGTGTTCGCGCTGGGTGAAGTCAAGCAGGTGATCCGCGAGCCGGGCCTGCACTTCAAGCTGCCGCCGCCGTTCCAGAACGTGATCTACCTGGACAAGCGCATCCAGACGCTCGATTCGCCGGAAGCGGACCGCTTCATCACGGCCGAGAAGATGAACATCCTGGTCGATTCGTTCGTCAAGTGGCGCATCGTCGACCCGCGCCTGTACTTCGTCCGCTTCGGCGGCGACGAAGGGCGCGCGGGCAACCGCATGGCGCAGATCGTCAAGGCGGCGCTGAACGAGGAAATCACCAAGCGCACCGTGCGCGAAGTGATCTCGGGCCAGCGCGGCAAGGTGATGGAAGGCTTGCGCGCCAAGGTGGAGAATGAAGCGAAGCAGATCGGCGTGCAGATCCTGGACGTGCGGCTGAAGCGCGTCGACTATGTCGAGCAGATCAACAACTCGGTGTATGAACGGATGAAGGCCGAGCGCCTGCGCGTGGCCAACGAGCTGCGCTCGACCGGTGCGGCCGATTCGGAAAAGATCCGCGCCGATGCCGACAAGCAGCGCGCCGTGATCCTGGCCGAAGCGTATCGCGAGGCCGAGAAGGTGCGCGGCGAAGGCGATGCGAAAGCCAGCGCGATCTATGCCGAGGCATTCGGCCGCAATCCCGAGTTCTACAAGTTCTACCGCAGCCTGGAAGCCTACCGTTCGTCGTTCAGGACCAAGGCCGACGTGATGCTGGTGGACCCGAACTCCGAGTTCTTCAGGTACTTCAAGGGCAGCGGATCGGCTGGTAAATAAGCCCGGCACTGCGCTGTCAAGGCAAAACCCCAAGTGCACAAGCAGGGGTCAGACCCACCGGGTCTGACCCCAGTTTTTTGCCTTTGGGGTTCATTGTTTTGCAAATGCACTGCCACTGGAATGGCCTCGTCGCCAGAGTTTTACCTGTTTAGCCACGTTTTCGCGTAAAATATGCGGTTCGGCCTGCGCCATCCGCTTGCGCATCGTGCCGATTGAACGTTTTTCAACAAACCGGTTTTCCCATGCCGAATTGGCTTTTGCCCGAACATATCGCGGACGTGTTGCCGTCCGAGGCGCGCAAGATCGAGGAGCTGCGCCGCCTGATGCTGGATAACTTCCGCCGCTACGGCTACGAACTCGTGATGCCGCCGCTGCTGGAATACGTCGAGTCGCTGATGACCGGCGCCGGCCAGGATACCGACCTGCGTACCTTCAAGCTGGTCGACCAGATCAGCGGCCGCATGCTGGGCCTGCGCGCGGACATGACCACCCAGGTCGCCCGCATCGACGCCCACCTGCTGAACCGCGCTTCCGTCACCCGCCTGTGCTACGCCGGCCCGGTGCTGCATACCCGTCCTTCGGGCCTGCACGCCACCCGCGAGCCGCTGCAGATCGGCGCCGAGATCTATGGCCATGCCGGCCTGGAAGCGGATGCCGAGATCCAGGAGCTGGCCCTGGCCTCGCTGGAAATGGCGGGCTTCACCGGCGTGCGCCTGGACCTGGCCCACGTCGGCGTGCTGCGCGCGATCCTCGAACAGGATGCCGCCGCGCAGCGCGACCACGATGCCATCGTGCAGTTGCTGCGCGCCAAGGATGTGCCGGGGCTGTGCGAGCTGACCGCAGGCTACGCGCCTGCCACGCGCGAGGCCCTGCTGGCCCTGCCGAACCTGTATGGCGACGTGGATGTGCTGGCCAGCGCGAAGCATGCGCTGCCCGACTTGCCGGGCATTGCCAAGGCGCTGGCCGAACTGGCGGCGCTGGCGGCATCGGCGATCGGCCGTGCCGAAGTGGCAATCGACCTGGCCGACCTGCGCGGCTACCAGTATGAAAGCGGTGCCACGTTCGCGCTGTACGTGCCAGGCCTGCCGAACGCCGTGGCACGCGGCGGCCGCTACGATCACGTGGGCGAGGCATTCGGGCGCGCCCGTCCCGCCACCGGATATTCAATGGACTTGCGCGAACTGGCCCGGCTGCTGCCGACGGCCGACCGCAAGCATGCGATCCGGGCACCGTGGGGCAACTCGCCCGAACTGAAGGAACGTATCGCCGAGCTGCGCAAGTCCGGCGAGGTTGTGATCCAGTCCCTGCCGGGTCACAGCGATGAACAGGACGAGTTCGAGTGCGACCGCGCGCTGGTGCTCGACGAGAGTGGTAGTAACTGGATTCTTAAAAACTTAGGTTAGTGTGATGTCAAAAAAAATCACTGCAACAAACGTGGTCGTCATCGGTACCCAGTGGGGCGATGAAGGCAAGGGCAAAATCGTCGACTGGCTGACGGAACACGCGCAAGGCGTGGTGCGTTTCCAGGGTGGCCACAACGCCGGCCACACGCTGGTGATCGGCGGCGTGAAGACCGCGCTGCAGCTGATCCCTTCGGGCATCATGCGCCCGGGCGTGGCCTGCTACATCGGCAACGGCGTGGTGGTGTCCGTGCCGGACGTGCTGCGCGAGATCGACAAGCTGGAAGCCGTGGGCGTGGAAGTGGCGTCGCGCCTGAAGGTCTCCGAGGCTTGCCCGGTCATCCTGCCTTACCACACCGCGCTCGATGCAGCCCGTGAAGCCGCCCGCGGCGCCGCCAAGATCGGCACCACCGGCAAGGGCATCGGCCCGGCCTACGAAGACAAGGTTGCCCGCCGCGCGATCCGCGTTGCCGACCTGCTCAACGAAAAGCGTTTCGCCGAAAAGCTGGCCGAGAACCTGGACTACCACAACTTCGTGCTGGAAAACTACCTGAAGGCACCGAAGGTCGAGTACCAGAAGACCCTCGACGACGCGCTGGCCTACGTGCCGCGCCTGCGCCCGATGGTGGCCGACGTGTCGAGCGCGCTGTATGCCGCGCACAAGGCCGGCGCCAACCTGCTGTTCGAAGGCGCCCAGGGTTCGCTGCTGGACGTCGACCACGGCACCTATCCGTTCGTGACTTCGTCGAACTGCGTGGCCGGCAATGCCGCCGCCGGTGCCGGCGTGGGCCCGAACATGCTGCACTACATCCTCGGCATCACCAAGGCCTACACCACCCGCGTGGGCTCGGGCCCGTTCCCGTCCGAGCTGCCGACCGATGCCGGCGTGGGCCACCACCTGGCGCAAGTCGGCCATGAATTCGGCACCGTGACGGGCCGCGCCCGCCGCTGCGGCTGGTTCGATGCCGCGCTGCTGCGCCGCTCGGTGCAGATCAACGGCGTGTCCGGCATGTGCCTGACGAAGCTGGACGTGCTGGATGGCCTGGAAACGCTGAAGCTGTGCACCGGCTACATGCTGGACGGCCGCCACGTCGACATCTTCCCGGTCGGTGCCGAAGACGCCGCGCGTTGCGAGCCGATCTACGAAGAAATGCCAGGCTGGAAGGAAAGCACCGTCGGCGCGAAATCGCTGGCTGCGCTGCCGGCCACCGCCCGCGCCTACATCAAGCGCATCGAGGAACTGGTCGGCGTACCCGTCGACATGGTATCCACTGGTCCGGACCGCGAAGAAACCATCGTGCTCCGTCACCCGTTCGAATAAAAACAGGCAAACCACGCCACAAGCAGGAAGGAATTACATGAGCTCCCCTCAATCCGACGACAAGCACCTGTGGGTGACCTGGGATGAGTACAACCGCCTGGTCGAAGGCCTGGCGCTGAAGGTCTACGAATCGAACTTCAAGTTCGACATGGTGCTGTGCCTGGCGCGCGGCGGCGTGCGCCCCGGCGACGTGTTCTCGCGCATTTTCGACGTGCCGCTGGCGATCCTGTCGACCAGTTCCTACCGCGCCGACAAGGGCACGGTGCAGGGCGACCTCGATATCGCCAAGTACATCACGGTGACGCGCGGCTCGCTGGCCGGCAAGATCCTGCTGGTGGACGACCTGGCCGATTCCGGTGTCACGCTGATGAAGGTCATCGACCATCTGAAGGCGAACTACAAGGATGTCGAGGAAGTGCGTTCGGCCGTGATCTGGACCAAGGGCAGCTCGGCCTTCAAGCCGGACTACCAGATGCAGGAATTGCCGCACAACCCGTGGATCCACCAGCCGTTCGAGGACTACGACGGCCTGCGCCCGCACCAGCTGGCCTCGTGGTTGAAAAAAGGCGAAAAGAACGCTTAAGCATTTGCGCCTGCGCGACAATGGCGGAGGGCCGGAAGGCCCTCCGCCATTTTTCGAACTGAGGGAACCTCGATAAACTTATTGCGCGGCGCCAGCTGCTGGTCTCCGGTGCTCCGCTGCGGCGGACCGATCGTACATAAAGTACGATTCCGCTCCTCAACCAGATCTGACACCGCTCATTACGGTTTCTCGAGGTCCCGAGACGTTATCGGGACGCTGAGAAATGGCGGAAAGCTGCGAAGCTTTCCGCCATTTTCGTTGGTGTGTCCATTCCTGTTCACCTGATATACCATCGAAATAACACGAAAGAAAAATCGATGACAGAAAACTTCTTCCAGACCTTCATCCTGCTGCTGCTGGTCACCGACCCGTTCGGCAACGTGCCGCTGTTCGCCGCAGCGCTGCAGCCGGTGGCGCCGGCCCGGCGGCCGAAGATCGTGGTGCGTGAATGCCTGATCGCCTTCGCCGTGCTGCTGGTGTTCATGTTCTTCGGCCGGCCGTTCCTGCACGCGCTGAGCCTTTCCGAAGTCTCGCTGCGCATCGCCGGCAGCGTGATCCTGCTGATGATCGCCATCCGCATGGTGTTCCCGCATCCGGACGGTGTACTGGGCCGGAACGAGGGCGGCGAGCCATTCATCGTGCCGCTGGCGATTCCCGCGCTGGCCGGCCCGTCGGCGCTGGCCACGGTGTTGCTGTTCTCCAGCGAGACGCGTGGCGACGTGATGATCCACGTGGCCGCGCTGGCCGCCGTGGTGGTGGTGTGGCTGGCCGTGTTCCTGGGCGCCGAGCGCCTGCAGAAGGTGCTGGGCACGCAGGTGATGACGGCGTTCGAGCGCCTGATGGGGCTTATCCTGGCGGCGATGTCGGTCGAGATGATGCTGGGCGGGATCCGCGAATTCGTGAAGTCGCTGTAGCCGCTGTCGTGCGCGACGACGCAGGCCGGGCTTGCCCCGGCCTTTGTTTTGATCTATATTTAGATATCCATCTAATTAGCGATTGATCGAAATACGATGCCAGCCCCCACCGATGCCTTCAAGGCCATGGCCGATCCGGCGCGCCGCGAGATCCTGCGACTGCTGCGCGACGGCGAAATGACGGCAGGCCAGCTGGCCGAGCATTTCGACATGACGCGGCCGACCATGTCGCACCATTTCGCCGTGCTGGCCGACGCAGACCTGATCACCCGTCGCCGCGAGGGCCAGACGATCTGGTACGGATTGAACACGACGGTGTTGCAGGATGTCGTGGCATGGATGATGGACCTGACCGAACCACAGACCAAAAGGAGGAAGGCATGAACCGTCAGCACCTGATTGCAAGCGTTTCCCTGATCCTGGCCGCCACGGTGCTGACCGCGCTGTGCTGGCCCAGCCTCGCCGAGACCATCCCCATCCACTGGAATGCGCAGGGCGAAGCCGATGGTTTCGGTCCGCGCTGGATCGTCTGGCTGACCGGGCCGGGAACGATGGCGTTCGCCCTGGCGATCGGCGCCGCGCTGCCTTACCTGTCGCCGAAAGGGTATGACGTGGGTGCGTCCGGCTCGACAGCCGGCTACATCATGACCCTGGTGGTTGGCTTGATGGGCTTGATGCAGGTGCTGCTCCTGACCTCGATCTTCAACGCAACGTTCGACGTGG
Source organism: Pseudoduganella sp. SL102 (assembly GCF_027856995.1). Taxonomy (NCBI): domain Bacteria; kingdom Pseudomonadati; phylum Pseudomonadota; class Betaproteobacteria; order Burkholderiales; family Oxalobacteraceae; genus Pseudoduganella; species Pseudoduganella sp. SL102. Next base: position 5,857,547 of record NZ_CP115554.1, on the reverse strand, counting down.
GCCGCGCCGTGCCGGCCGGGATCTGCCTGGTGCTGGCCCTGATCGGGAACTCGTTGAGCAAGGTGCGCCGCAATTTCTATATCGGTATCCGCACCCCATGGACGCTGGCGAGCGAGCGAGTGTGGTATTCGACCCACCGCGTGGGTGCGAAGCTGATGGTGGGGGCGGGCGTGGTGGGGCTGCTGGCGGCGCTGCTCGGCGCATCGGGCGAGCTGGCGATCGGACTCGTCGTCATCGGCGCCTTGCTGCCGGTACTGTATTCGCTGGTGCTGTACAAGCGGCTGGAGCGGGCAGGGCAGCTATAAGAAAACGCCGCGCGAATGCTAGTGCCGATAAATCAAGTCCACCCCAAGCGCAAATTCCGGGGTCAGACCCGGCGGGTGTTTTGTCGGGACACATGGGTAACATCTGTCGGGAGACATAGGTAACACCTTTTATGATCATTGCACATCCATTAACGGGAGCGTGCAATGCCTTGGAAGGAGTCCACCTCTATGTCATCCCGACTGGAATTCGTGCTGCTCGTACTGAGCGCTTCGGCAAACATCGCTGAGCTTTGCCGCCGATTTGGCATCAGCCGCAAGACTGCTTACAAGTGGTTGGAGCGTTATCATGCTGAAGGCGAAGGGGGCCTGCAGGATCGCTCACGGCAGCCGCATTGTTCGCCCTGCACCGCTGACGGTGAGCTTGAGATGCAAGTTCTGGCGTTGCATTTTGAGTACCCGTACTGGGGAGCTCGCAAGCTTTGCGCGCTACTGCCGGATACGGTCAAGCGGCCCCATCACAGCACCGTTCATGCGATCTTGCAGCGCCATGAGTGCCAGGTTCTTGGCGTGCCGATTAGTCAGAGCGTCGTGTTCAAGCGCTTTGAGCATGAGTTGCCCAATGACCTTTGGCAGATGGACTTCAAAGGACACTTTGCACTGACAGACACAGCTGCGGGTCGGTGTCATCCGCTGACAATTTTAGATGACCACTCGCGATTTAGCCTATGTATCGCTGCTTGCGGTAACGAACGCTACGCCACTGTGCGCACGGCATTGCAGTCGACATTTGAGCGTTACGGAATGCCTGCTCGCTTCACCGCCGACAACGGCCCGCCATGGGGCAGCACAGGTCTCATCGGACTGACAAAGCTTGAGGTATGGCTGGCACGGCTGGGTATTGCTGTGGGCCACAGCAGGCCAAACCATCCGCAGACTCAAGGTAAGGATGAGCGTTTCCATCGAACCTTGAAACTTGAGGTAATAGGGCGAAGAGGCTACGGCTCGCTTGCTCAGTGTCAGAGCGCGTTCGATGCTTGGCGCGAGATCTATAACGCTGTACGACCTCACCAATCGCTCAATCAGCAGCCACCGATTAGCAGGTACCGGTGTAGCGGCAGGTCCTTTCCATCGGTCCTGCCACCTGTCGAATACCTCCCCGATGACCAGATCAGGAAGGTCGACAAGAACGGCTACCTCTCCTACGGCCATCACCGCTACTTCGTCGGCGAAGGCCTGCATGCTGAATCTGTGGCGATCCGTCCAACTTGCACCGACGGTCTACTGGAGGTCTTCTTCTGCAAACATAAAGTTCGGGAGATAGACCTCCAGAATCCGTCGTAACATAGGTCCATGATGTGTAACCCATGTCTCCCGACATGTGTTACCTATGTCCCCCGACCATACACCCGGCGGGTCTGACCCCAGCTCTTCGCGGTTGGGGGGAATGCATGTGCTTTCAATGTGCCGGATGATGCTTAACTTAACGGCATTGCCGCGTGAACGCGGCGTTTTTCATGCAGGGTTGGCTTGTTCGGCAGCGTATTTTCCGGCCTACTTGCCCGTGATCGAAATCACGTCGGCCCCCGGCGCGCCGAACATCTGCTCCTTCAGCAGGTGCAGCTGGTCGCGCACCTGCGCGGCCTTCTCGAACTCCAGGTTCTTGGCATGCTCGATCATGAGCTTTTCCAGGCGCTTGATCTCTTTCGAGACCTGCTTCTCGCTCATCGTTTCGTACTTCGCCGTCTCCTGCGCCGCCTTCAGGTTGGTGGACTCCTTGTTCGGGTCGTACACGCCGTCGATCATGTCCTTGATGACCTTGTTCACGCCGCGCGCGATGATGCCGTGCTTCTCGTTGTGGGCCAGCTGCTTGGCGCGGCGGCGCTCGGTCTCGTCGATCGCGCGCTTCATCGACTCGGTCATCTGGTCCGCGTACAGCAGCGCCACCCCGTTCAGGTTGCGGGCGGCGCGGCCGATGGTCTGGATCAGCGAACGTTCGGAGCGCAGGAAGCCTTCCTTGTCGGCATCCAGGATCGCCACCAGCGACACTTCCGGCAAGTCCAGGCCTTCGCGCAGCAGGTTGATGCCGACCACCACGTCGAACGTGCCGATACGCAGGTCGCGCAGGATTTCCACGCGCTCGACCGTTTCGATATCGCTGTGCAGGTAGCGCACCTTGATGCCGTGGTCGGACAGGTATTCCGTCAACTGCTCGGACATCCGCTTGGTCAGCGTGGTCACCAGCACCCGTTCGTTCTTTACGATGCGGTCGTTGATCTCGGAGAGCAGGTCGTCCACCTGCGTGCGCGCCGGCCGCACGATTACCTGCGGGTCGACCAGGCCGGTGGGGCGCACCACCTGTTCCACCACCTGGTCGGCATGCTTCTGCTCGTACTCGGCCGGCGTGGCGGAAACGAAGATCGTCTGCCGCATCTTGCCCTCGAATTCCTCGAACTTCAGCGGCCGGTTGTCCAGCGCGGACGGCAGGCGGAAGCCATAGTCGACCAGGTTTGTCTTGCGCGAACGGTCGCCGTTGTACATGGCCGAGAGCTGGCCGACCAGCACGTGCGACTCGTCCATGAACATCAGCGCGTCCTGCGGCAGGTAATCGATCAGGGTTGGCGGCGGCTGGCCCGGCATCGCGCCGGACAGGTGCCGCGAATAGTTCTCGATGCCTTTCGTGAAGCCGATCTCGGCCATCATTTCCAGGTCGAAGCGGGTGCGCTGCTCCAGCCGCTGCTCTTCGATCAGCTTGCCTTCCTTGCGGAAGAATTCCAGCCGGTCGCGCAATTCGGCCTTGATGCTTTCGATCGCCCGCAGCACCGTCGAACGGGGCGTCACGTAGTGCGAGCCGGGGTAGACGGTGAAGCGGGGGATCTTCTGGCGCACGCGGCCCGTAAGCGGGTCGAACAGCTGGATGGACTCCAGTTCGTCGTCCCACATTTCCAGGCGCACCGCCAGTTCGGCGTGTTCGGCGGGGAAGATGTCGATCGTATCGCCGCGCACGCGGAACGTGCCGCGGCCGAAGTCCACTTCATTGCGCGTGTACTGCATCTGGATCAGGCGGGCGATGATGTCGCGCTGGCTGACCTTGTCCTTGGCGCGCAGGGTCAGGATCATCTGGTGGTATTCGTTCGGATTACCGATACCGTAGATGGCCGACACGGTGGCCACGATGACCACGTCGCGCCGCTCCATCAGCGACTTGGTGCACGACAGCCGCATCTGCTCGATGTGCTCGTTGATCGACGAATCCTTCTCGATGAACAGGTCGCGCTGCGGCACGTAGGCTTCCGGCTGGTAGTAATCGTAGTACGACACGAAGTACTCGACGGCATTCTGCGGGAAGAACTCGCGGAACTCGCTGTAGAGCTGGGCCGCCAGCGTCTTGTTCGGCGCGAACACGATCGCTGGACGGCCCATGCGGGCGATCACGTTGGCCATCGTGTAAGTCTTGCCGGAACCCGTCACGCCCAGCAGCGTCTGGAACGACAGGCCGTCGCCAATACCTTCGCACAGGGCCTCGATCGCGGTCGGCTGGTCGCCGGCGGGCGGGAAGGGCTGGTGCAGCTTGAACGGTGAATCCGGGAACGTCAGCACGGTGGGCTCGGGAGCGCCGGCCAGTGATAAATCAGCCATGAAGTCAGACCTTTGCTAGAATAGGGAGTTGCACACCACATTGTGCAGTCATTGCGCGGCGGCCGGCACACCTGGCCAACGCCGCGCATCGGAATTGCTGTGCACCGTCATCACTGTCCAGAGCAATTGCCGCTGAATTTGCTCAGTAACATGCTCAGTAATGTTGTAGTGCTCATCCGCTGCGAATCGCATCCAATCGAATCCAATCCTATCATGACGAATCCTTCCGTTTTCAGTGCCATCGAGATGGCTCCGCGCGACCCTATCCTGGGTATCACCGAAGCTTTTAACGCCGACACCAACCCCAATAAAATCAACCTGGGCGTGGGTGTTTATTATGACGACAATGGCAAGGTGCCGCTGCTGTCGTGCGTGCAGAAAGCTGAAAACATCCTGATTGAACAGCCAGCCCCGCGCACCTACCTGCCGATCGAAGGCCTGGCCGCGTATGACAAGGCGGTGCAGGAACTGGTATTTGGGGCCGACAGTGCCGTAGTTCAAGAGCGCCGCGCGATCACCGTGCAGGCCCTGGGCGGCACCGGCGCGCTGAAGCTGGGCGCCGATTTCCTGAAGCGTTTCTCGCCATCGTCGGAAGTCTTCATCAGCGATCCGAGCTGGGAAAACCACCGCGCGCTGTTTGAAAGCGCCGGCTTCAAGGTCAACAATTACGCCTACTACGATGCCGCCACCCATGGCGTGAACTTCGAAGGCATGCTGGCCGCGCTGAAGGCGATGCCGCAAGGCGCCGTGGTGGTGCTGCACGCCTGCTGCCACAACCCGACCGGTGCCGACCTGACCCAGCCGCAGTGGGACCAGGTGATCGATGCCGTCGTGACCGGCGGCCTGATTCCGTTCCTGGACATGGCTTACCAGGGCTTCGGTGCCGGCATCGCCGAAGACGGCGCCGTGGTGCGCCGCTTCGCCGCCACCGGCGTGCCCCTGCTGGTGTCGAATTCGTTCTCGAAGTCGTTCTCGCTGTATGGCGAGCGCGTGGGTGCGCTGTCCGTCGTGGCCGCCACCGCCGAAGAAGCGTCCCGCCTGCTGTCGCAGCTGAAGCGCGTGGTGCGCACCAACTACTCGAACCCGCCGGTACACGGCGGCAAAGTGGTCGCCACCGTCCTGGCCACGCTGGAACTGCGCCAGCTGTGGGAAGACGAGCTGGGCGCCATGCGCGTGCGCATCAAGGCCACCCGGGACGAGTTCGTGCAAAAGCTGAAAGAGAAAGCTCCCGGCCACGATTTCGCTTTCGTGCGCGAGCAGGTCGGCATGTTCTCGTACTCGGGCCTGACGAAAGAGCAGGTCGCCAAGCTGCGCGAGCAATCGATCTACGCGGTGGACACCGGCCGTATCTGCGTGGCCGCGCTGAACTCCAAGAATATCGACATCGTTGTTGACGCGATCGCCAAAGTTCTCTAAAATCTTGCTTCTTCGTTGATGCACGTCAGCGAAGAAAGCTAGAAACAAAGTAGTTCGCAGTAGACGGTACCAAAAAGCAAGCTTGCAAATGTTGCTTTGAACGTATAAAATACTGCTTCTAATCCCTGATAGCTCAGTCGGTAGAGCGACGGACTGTTAATCCGCAGGTCCCTGGTTCGAGTCCAGGTCGGGGAGCCAGAATTCATGTGAGAAGCCCAGCCTTGATCGGTTGGGCTTTTTGCATTTCACGGCCCGGCTGTGATTCTTTCATCCATTTTTCGATTCGAGCCATCATGGACAACACCGATCAGCGCTACCTGGTCCAGCAAAACAAAATCAGCGACGGCGACAAGAAGCCGCCCGTGTTCGCCAAGGTCATGCGCAGCAAGGAAGGCGTGTTCGAAGGCGTTTCCTTCATCAAGAACAAGGAAAAGGCGACGGTGATGACGATCGCGCAGGCGCAGGAAGCGGTCGACTGGGCGAAGGAGAAGAAGGCCGGCGCCCATGAATACGACACGAAGATCATCTGCCTGGGGCAATAATTATGCTTTGAGGTCTTGAGGCTTACGACGGGCCAGTAGGACGTCGTTCGAACAGGGCTTCAGACTAAATGGCCGCGCGCGAGCGCGGCCATTCTATTTTTGCTCTCACCACCGTCGTCATCTTGCTCCATTACGCCACCTTGCTGCCCGCAGCTTGGATTCCTGCATCCTCAACTGAGCTGGATTCGCAGTCAACAATATTCTTTGTGTAAAGAAAAGCAATATTGACGCGTTTCAATGTCAAGCGCATCTCAGCCACTGAAAATGCCGAAGGAGGAGTCATCTTCCACTGCACTGGCCAGCGCATCGCAGTCGCTAATGTGCCAGGCAGTTCCATTCCTCAAGAAGGAGCGACACTATGGCGATCGATGTCTATTTTCAAATTGACGGCATCAAGGGCGAGTCACAGGATGCAACGCATCAGGGTTGGATCGAGATCACATCCGCTCACTGGGGCGTGTTACAGCCTCGAAGCGCCACTGCATCGACAGGTGGCGGACATACTGCAGAGCGTTGTGAGCATCGTACATTATCGCTCTCCAAGCTCTCTGATCTTTCGTCACCTGTCCTCATGCAGCACTGTTCAATGGGCAAGACGATCCCGAAAGCGAAACTTGAAATCATGCGCGCGGATGGCCAAGGAAATCCAGTGCGATATTACGAGGTCGAGCTGGAAAATGTGATGATCGCCAATATGGAGCAATTGATCAGCGAAGGTTGTATTCTGCACGATTCGATTGGGCTACGTTTTTCCAAGGTTAAGTGGAAGTACACTCAACAGAAGATTGGCGGCGGTAGTGGTGGCAATACGTCCGGTGGTTGGGACTTGGCATGCAATAAATGCGTGTGACGAGGTACGCCATGTTCAATCAAGACAATGATCCACGTCGCCCTCGCCCGCCGAGCGATTCACGCGGCTTTTTCATGCTTCCTCAAGCTCCGATGGATTCAGGTTATTACGTTTACGGTAATCTTTACCAGCGGCCGGCGAAAGGCGCGTATCAATATGCGCACCCGCTCATGATGACTGCTATCTTGAACGTGGGGCTCGAATGGCAAGCAATGGACACTCGCCGATTTGGAGTGGGCGATATCAGCTTGCCGGGTGGAATTAAAACGCCTGATCACGGAGGGCACAAGAGTGGCTTGAATGTGGACATTCGTCCGTTGCGAAAAGACGGACGCGAAGAACCTGTGAAGTGGAGTGACCCGGAGTACGATCAAGTTGCTACTTATGCGCTAATCAATCTCTTTCATATCTTCGCGCAGGTTCAAAGGGTTATTTTTAACGACCCGGGAATCCCTTTCCTGGTTAGAGCCGAGAGGCACGATGACCATTTCCATTTGGATTTAAGGGGGTAAGCTTGCGTGTCGCAACTTGGTTAGTGTCCGTAGCGGCAGTAGGGTTTTCCATCTCGCAAGCTGCTGATCTGTCGGGCGACCCATCCGGGCTATGGAAGATCTTCCCGGGTATCTACAAAGTCCACTCTGGAAGTGTTGCTGATCGTACGCCGCCAGCAGGGCGCGATCGCAAGCTGACGGTCCATGTGGATGGCAATGCTGCACGGGAAATCTTTGATTCGATCGGGCCTGACGTGCAGCCGACTTGTGATGGAGGGGCGGGGAACCGAGACCGACGCAAGAAGGGCATTTATTGTGCATATGACCCGGCCGATGTGAAAGCAAAAGGCGGCCCCTACCGGTGCTGGATCGGAATCAATCTTGTAACTGGTGACACCGAGACCAATGTAGATTGCTAATACCTTGCGCCACGAAAGAGCAGCGTGAATGAAAATCTTGAAGCCCGCAATTGACCGCGGGCTTTTCTTCAGGTTCGGTGGCATAGTTGCCGCGTTCAGTTCGTTCGACTCGAAAGCAATGTGTCATTGTGCGATGATCTGATCAACTGCAATCGTCTGGCAGTAGCGACTCGTGATCTTCAAGTATATGGCTTGCGCTAAGCCATAGGTTTCATGCTGTCGTCTATTTGTTTCACTCCCCGCTGCAGTGTTTCGTTGCCCCTTCGTTGCCAAGCGGGCCAGCGCCGGGCCAGAGTGCGGAACACCCACCGCGAGCCGCCGTGACCGATACTGCCCCCCAGTACCTGCGCGCCACGCTGTCATCAGTCGGTTTTCCCCAGCCTGCGGACTCCTGTCCGCACGAGAGCCGCTGCAATCGCCAGGGCGATGACGTCGGCAATGACGATTTCGGGCAGCGGATCGCTCCACTTGTCCATATTGGTGGTGCGCGAGTAGTACGGCGGGCCTGGGCCATATGCCTCCACCAGCGCCTGGTAGCTCACGAAAGCCGCTCCGGCGACCAGCAAGCCTGCAATGATGAACGTGAGGATCGCGAAGCCTGGTGTTTTCACGGCGTGGCCGGTGCGTATTGGACGCACAAATGGATCTGGCACTTGCGCATCGCGCCTTCCACCTGAAGATCGGCGACAAAAGCATCGATATGCGAGGTCAGATCGATACAGCCAATACTGCCGAGAACTTTGCCTCCATGAATGAAAAATCCTCCACGCTGGTAGGTTTCAGTGGTGGTGAACGGATGGATTGTGATGCGGTATTTCCCCCACGAGGCCTCACTTCCGCGCTTATACCAGCGATTGACCCATAGCTCATCGGGGTTGATCCAGTAAATGCCCTCCGGTATGGGCCCGCTGAACCCGGCAATTTGCGCTTCCTTTGTATAGCTGAACGCCCCACTCTTGTCCGGCTTCCCAGAGGCGGCTGGGTAAGAATATGTCTTGCTTCCGCCAGTCATTGCAAGCGTCTTCCCATTGAATGTGAGTGCGAGCTTGCTGCACATCGCCAGTGAGGGGTCATATCGCTCTTCTGCGTACCTGTCTCCCATGAAGGAGCCTCGCATTCACGAATTCAATACGTTCCCAGGGAACTGGCCCTGCCGCCGCCAGGCGCCAATCGCTAAAACTCCTGACACACTCGCGTGCCCTGGTTTGTAATATAGGCAGCGGCGCATGCCATCGCCAGCATTTTTTTGTCACCGCTGCGCGAGTGCCGGTCGGATCCAGTCATCGGATTGAATAGTGGCGCCGCCTCACACCCGATTCACTCCCCGCCCCACCGGTTTCGTCGCCCCGCCGTTGCCAACCTGGCCAGCGCCGGTCCAGAATGGTGGATCATCCACCGCGAGCCGCCATGACCGATACCGCCACCCTCGACTCACCCCGCCCCGGACGGCGTTTCCCATGGCGGCGTTTCGCCACCGATGCATGCTGGATGCTGGTGCTGGTCGTGATCTGCGCCGTGGTCATCACCTGGTCGTTCGGCGACGGCACAGGTTTCGGCATCAACCTGCTGGTCTCGGCCTGCATCGGCACGATCGCCTTCGCCATCATCGACGGCGTGCGCCTGGCATTCTGGGGCGAGAAGGTGCGGCCCCACTGGCTGGCGTTCGCCGCGCTGATCGCCGTGGGCGTCCCGGTCGGGCAGATCGCCGGCGCGCGCCTGGCGGGCTGGCTGCTCGGGCGCGAACTGACGGGGTTGCACACGCTGGGATCGAGCCGCACCACCGGCATGCTGGTGTTCACACTGCTCGCCACGGGCGCGGTGACCTTGTTCTTCGCCAGCCGCGACAGGCTGGCACGGGCCGAGGCCGCCGCCGCGGAAGAGCGGGCGCGCGCGGAAGCCGTCGAACGCCAGGCGCTGCAGGCGCAACTGCAACTGCTGCAGGCGCAGATCGAGCCCCACATGCTGTTCAACACGCTGGCCAACCTGCAGGGACTGATCGCGCTCGATCCGCAACGCGCCCAGCAGATGCTGGACCAGCTGATCCAGTACCTGCGCGCCACGCTATCGTCTTCGCGTGCACAGCGGACCACGCTGGCGCAGGAGTTCGCGCTGCTGGAAGCCTATCTCGGCCTGATGTCGGTGCGCATGGGCGCCCGGCTTTCATATGGCTTCGACTTGCCGGACGCGTTGCGCGCCGTCGAGATTCCGCCGATGCTGCTGCAGCCGCTGGTGGAAAACGCCATCGCGCATGGGCTGGAGCCGACCATCGACGGCGGCCATATCCACGTTTGCGCGCGATGCGAAGACAAGCTGCTGACCCTCAGCGTCGCCGACAACGGCCGCGGCCTGGCGGCGGGGCCCGGCAAGGCCGGCACGAGCCTGGGCCTGTCCAACACGCGTGCGCGCCTGGACGTCCTGTTCGGCGCACGCGCCTCCGTCACGCTGCAGCCGGCCGATACCGGCGGCGCGGTGGCCCGCATCACCATTCCCCTCGAGTGAAAACCTGACCATGACGACTGCCCTGATTGCCGAAGACGAACCGATCCTCGCCGCCACGCTGGCGGCCAGCCTGAAGCGGCTGTGGCCCGGCCTGGAGATCGTGGCCACGTGCCCGCACGGTGTGGCGGCCCTGGCCGATGCGTTGGCGCGCCAGCCGGACGTGCTGTTCCTCGATATCAAAATGCCCGGCAAGACCGGGCTCGACGTGGCGGAGGAACTGGCCGATGCATGGCCGGCCGGCAAGCCGTTCCCGCAGATCGTGTTCGTCACCGCCTACGACGAATACGCCGTGCAGGCGTTCGACAACGCCGCCGCCGACTACGTGCTCAAGCCGGTCAGCGACGAACGCCTCGGCCGTACCGTGCAGCGGCTGCGCCAGCGCCTGGAAGCGCAGCCGGCCGGCGGCATGGAGTCCTTGCTGGCGCAACTGCGCGCGGTCGCCCAGCTCCAGCCGCAGCCCGCGCAGGCGCCCGTGGAGCGGCTGGCCGTGATCCGCGCGGCCGTTGGCAACCAGGTGAGGATGATCCCGGTGGCCGACGTGGTGTATTTCGAGGCCACCGACAAATATGTCAACGTGGTCACGGCGGAAGGCGAGGCCCTGATCCGCACCAGCCTCAGGGAGCTGCTGCCGCAGCTGGACGACCGGCAGTTCTGGCAAGTGCACCGTGGGACGATCGTGAACGCCACGTGCGTGCTGAGCGCGGTGAAGGACGAAGCCGGCAAGCTCGCGCTGAACATGAAACACCGGCCCGAGAAAGTGCGTGTCAGTCCGCTGTACGCGCACCTGTTCCGCCAGATGTGACAAGCGCGCCATGGCGTGTGATCAGAACCCCCGCTCGGCCGTCAGCAAGGCCACGCTGCCGATGCCGTCGTAGCGGCGCCAGGTGGCCGACAGCAGCCAGGCATCGGGTTTCCAGCTGGCGCCCAGCGTCGCCACGCGGCCGGCGCGGCGCCACAGCCCATCGGCCACCAATTCCACGTCACCGAACTTTTGCGCGGCGCGCAGCAGCAGGTTGCGGCGCTGCGCCGCGGGCACCGTGCGGTCGACCCAGGCCTCGCCCAGTACCGACAATCGTCCCTCGGTAGTCCACGTGAAGCCGGCCAGCGCCTTGCCGCCACCGCTGCGGGGCTGCCAGCGCATGCCGTCCCATTCGTCGTGGCGCTGCTGGGCCAGCAGCGCGCCGTGGAGCTCGAGGCCATCGTTGACGACCTGGGAAAACGAGGCGCCGGCCTCGATGCCGTTGCGTGCCGAGGCGCGCAGCACCGCGTATTCATCGCGCGCGCCGCGCTGGCGGTACAGGCGCACGGCCAGCGCGCCATCGTCGCGGGGCTGGCCGGCCTTGCCGTGGCCGGGATTGGACCACACCACGGTCACGGCGCGCTCGGCGTCGAACGCTTCCCAGGCCAGCAGCGGCACGCCTTCCAGCGTGCCGGGGTACAGCGCGCGGCGGTCTTCCTGCTGCACCACGTCGAGCGGGCGAAACGCATAGCCGACATCCCAGCTCATCACCTTCTTGCCGGCCGTCGCGTAACCGCCGGCAAGCGGCCGCTCCAGTGCCAGTTCGAACAGGCGCACGCCGGTTCCCGCTGCATCGTGGCGCAGGCCTGCGCTGCCATGCAGCTGCGCGCCCACCGGTGCGGCCACCTGCCAGCGCATGTCGATGGCCTGGCGCGGCTGCGTGCCATCCCGTTCGGGGGAGGGGCTGTGCCAGGTCTCGGCCTGTGCGCGTGCCTGGCCGGACACGACGTTCTCGGCGGCGCAGGGCAGGGCCAGCGCTGCCGCCAGCACCGCCGCGGGCACGCGCATTGAGCCCGTCCGCCTCATGGCGCCACGTCGCCGCGGCTCAGCGTCATCGGATTGAACAGCGCGTCGGCGAACTTGCGCGGCGTGGACGACAGCGTCGTCACCACCGTGGTGCGGCCGGTCTGCACTTCATCCTGCAGCGTCATCCGGATGACGACGGTACGGCCATTGCGCGTGCCGAATTCGAAGCGGGCCTGCTTCAGCTTGCGGTTCGATGCCGCGTACAGGTCCGCATGCACGGGGCGGGAATCGTGCTTCGCCACGCGCAGCACCACGCGCTGGTAGCTCAGCGCGGGGCGCCGCGCCGCCAGGTCCAGTTCCAGGCAGGGTACGCCATCGACGTCGACCTCGCGCGCCACGCTGCCGCTGTAGTCGCCGGACCAGGTCAGCGTCGCGATATCGCCGGTGGCCGCGTCGCCCAGCAGTTTCTGCAGCGGCGTGATGCGGATCGGCCGGGCACTGCCGGGCAGCAGCATCCAGAAATCGTCGCCCGACACCAGCACCTTGTGGCCAGTCTCGCCCGGCGAGCGGAACAGGATCAGCGCCTTGCCATCGCCGCGCACCAGCACCTGGTAGCGCTTCTCGCGGTCGGGCTGGCCATCCTTCGTGGTCTGCACCAGGGTGTCCAGCTGGGCCGAGCCTTCCGGCAGGCGGAAGGCATCGGCCTGTTTCAGGATGGCTGCCACGTCGGCGGCCTTGGCGGAAGTGCCGAGGGACAGCGACAGCATGAGGAGTATTGTCTTAAACATGGGCGAGCGCCTCCACGACGGAACGATGGGCGGCCTTGCGGCTGACGGCCAGCGCGGCGATGCCGGCCAGCACGGTAACGGCGATGCCGGCGGCGGCGTACATCGCCGGCGTGATGACGATGTCCAGCGGATAGCCGCCGGTGCGGCCGGGCGGCGGCGGCATCTGTATGCCCGCGGCCAGCAGGACCACGCCGATGCCTGCCGCGCCCAGCATGCCCAGCGCGGCGCCCGTGGCGCCCAGTGCCATGCCTTCCACCGTGAACAGGCGCATCACCTCGCGCGGCGTGGTGCCCATGGCGCGCAGCGCGCCGATCTCCCGGGTGCGCTCGACCACCGCCATCGCCAGCGTGTTGGCCACCGCGCCCAGCACGATCACGAGCAGGATCACGCCGAGGAAGCCGAAGATGCGGTCGTACAGCCCGCGCACGCTGGCGTACACCTGCGCCAGGTCGCGCCAGTCGCGCACTTCGTACCGCTTGCCGAACGTGCCGCGCAGGGCCGCCGCCGTGGCGGCGCTGTCGTCCAGCGCTTCGAGGTAGACGCCCAGGGTGCTCACGCGATCCGTGGCCAGCAGGCCTTGCGCGGTAGCCAGGTCGACCAGCGCCATCCGCTTGTCCAGCTCCGCGAAGCCGCTGCTGACGACACCCGTCACCGTCACGTCGACCGCGTTCAGGCTGCCGCCGGTGGTGGTCGACAGCAGGGTCAGCACGTTACCGGGCGCGGCGCCCAGGCTGCGCGCCAGCATCTTGCCCAGCACGATGCCGGGCCGCGCCGCATCCGGTTCCAGCAAGTCGCCGGCGATGACCTTGATGAACGGTCCGCGCACGGCGAATTCCTGCGCCGGATCGACGCCGGTGCCGACGAATACTTCGCTTTTCTCGCCATTGCTCAGCAGTCCGGAAAACTGCAGCCGTGGCAGCACGCGCCGCACGCCGCTGCGCGCCAGCAGTTGCCGCGCCAGCGCCGGGCCGCCCTGCAGGCCATGCTGCAGCGGCGTGTCGTCGATGCCGTCGAAGCCGCCCGGCGCGGCCACGATCACGTGGCCCGTGTCGCGCGCGGCCGATTCGGCCAGCGAATGGTAGGTGTATTGCGCGAAGCCGGCGCCCAGCAGCGCCGCCGCCGTGCCGGTGGCGGCGATCGCCACCGTGACCAGCGAGCGGCGCCGGTTGCGCAGCGTGTTCTTCAATGCCATGGCCAGCCAGGTGACATCAATGCGCATGGCGTTCTCCTGCCAGTACGCCATCGTCCAGCGCCAGCGCGCGGTCGCAATGGGGCAGCACGCGGTCGTCGTGCGTGGCCACCAGGAAGGCGGTGCCCTGTTCGTGCGCGAGCTGGCGCAGCAGCGCGGTGACCTGGCCGGCGGTGGTCGCGTCCAGGCTGGCGGTCGGTTCGTCGGCGATCACCAGGCGCGGGCGCTTGACGATCGCCCGGGCAATCGCCACGCGCTGGCGCTGGCCACCCGACAGCTGGTCCGGCAAGTGCCGGCCGAAGCCGGCCAGGCCCACCCGTTCCAGTGCTTCGCCAACACGCTCGCGGCGTTCGGCAGCGGGCACACCCAGCAGCGCCAGCGGATAGTCGACGTTGTCGTACGCATTCATTACCGGCACCAGGTGAAAGCTCTGGAACACGAAGCCGATCGCCTGGCGGCGCAGCCGCGTGCGGCCGGCGTCGTCGCCGCCATGCAGCGCGGTGCCATCGAACAGCACCTGGCCCTGGTCGGCCCGGTCCAGCAAGCCGCACACGTTCAGCAGCGTGCTCTTGCCGCTGCCGGACGGGCCGGTGACGGCGACGATCTCTCCGGGCTGCAAGTGCAGGTCGACGCCGCGCAGCGCATGTACGGCGCTGGACCCGAGCCGGTAGGTGCGGCGCACATCCGCCAGCGACAGCAGTGCCGGCCTCATTGCCCGAGCTCCTTCAGGCGGGCCGCCGCGCGCTCGCGCATGGCCGCGATGCCTGCCGCGTTGGCGGGCAGGGCGACGATCCTGCGCTGCCATTGCGCCTCGTCGGCGGCACGGCCTTCCTTCGCGGCCAGCCGCGCGGCCGCGCCGAAGACGCTGGCCCGCGTGGCGGCGTGCGCGCCATCGAGCAGCGGCGAGTCGAGCGCCGCCTGCAGCGCACGCTTGCCGGGGCCGCCGCGGTGCATGATGGCGGGCAGGGCCAGCAGGCTGTTGGCGGCGACGGCGCGTGTTTCGATGCTTTCCGGGCTGCCGCCGGCGATCGCCGCGTCGTGCTGCGGGCCGAGGCGGGCAAGGGCTTTCTCGATGCGGTCCGCGCCCTGTTCGGCGAACCGCATCTTTTCCCACGGCTTGCTGGCATCCCGGCCTTTCAGCGTGAGCGCGGCGCCGTGGTAGGCGAGATAGACGGGATGTTCGGGCTGGCTCTCGGCCAGCTTCGCGAACGCTTCGATGGCGGCGTCGCGCGCGGCCGTGTCGCCACGGGTGGCAGCGAGGAACTGGTCGCGTGCCTGCGCGAACGGGGAGGAAGCATGGGCAGGGGCGCCTGCTGCGGCAAGGCTGGCCGCCAGCAGCAGCGCGAACAAAGGCAATTTCATGGGGTTCTCCGGTGGGGTAATGGCAGCATGCTGCCGGCCACCCGGCGAGCCCTCCACCGGGATGCGACGAAACCGGTTTTGCGGGCGGTGAAACCGCGATGCGGCGGCGTGTGGCTGACCGCCCGGCCTGTCTTTGCTTCGCGTCACGACGGGGCGCTAAAAAATGGTGTTGTCGACTTTGCCGGGCGCCGCTATAATGCGGCCTCCTTTCCCTGATAGCTCAGTCGGTAGAGCGACGGACTGTTAATCCGCAGGTCCCTGGTTCGAGTCCAGGTCGGGGAGCCAGAATTGCAAAAGCCGCGTTTCGACGCGGCTTTTTGTTATCCGCGGCGATGACGAAAGAACAGGTAGTTGGCAGTGCAACCACAGAGACGGAGCCGCGCCGTTGGGCATCCGCACGAGGACGTTAAAAATCCGGAGACAGCGTTGACCACCCTTGCAGCATTATTCTTAACCCAGGAAGGCACATCATGAAACTGTCCAAGATGCACAAGCGTCTCCTCGCGCTGACGGCCGCGCTGCCAATGGCCGCCATGGCCCAGGACGCCACCCAGGCAAATACCGAACCAAGCACCCAGCAAGCCGCGCAGCAGCCGGTCGCCAGCGGCCAGCTGGAAACCGTGACGGTGACGGCACAGCGCCGCGCCGAGAACATCAAGGAAGTGCCGGTGTCGGTGTCGATGCTGCAGCACGAGAAGCTGGACGTGATCCTGTCCGGCGGCCAGGACGTGCGCGTGCTGGCCGGCAAGACGCCCAGCCTGAACGTGGAATCGTCGACCGGCCGCGTGTTCCCGCGCTTCTACATCCGCGGCTACGGCAATGCCGACTTCTCGATCTTCGCCTCGCAGCCCGTGTCGCTGATCTATGACGACGTGGTGCAGGAAAACCCGATCCTGAAGGGTTATCCGATGTTCGACCTGGCCAACATCGAAGTGCTGCGCGGCCCGCAGGGCACGCTGTTCGGCCGCAATACCCCGGCCGGCGTGGTGAAGTTCGAATCGGCCAAGCCGAGCCTGAAAGGCGTGGAAGGCTACTACAACTTCTCCGTGGCGTCGCACGGCACCACCAACGTCGAAGGCGCGGCCAACATTCCGCTGTCGAACGAGTGGGCACTGCGCGTATCGACGCTGCGCCAGCACCGCGACGACTACATCCGCAACGAATTCACCGACGGCCGCGAGTCGCTGGACGGCTACAACGAGCACGCCGAACGCGTGCAGGTGCTGTACCAGCCGAACGGCACGTTCAACGCGCTGTTCAACGTGCACCAGCGTACCACCACGGGCAACTCGCGCCTGTTCCAGGCCAACATCATCAAGAAGGGCAGCAACCAGCTGGTCGACAACTACGATGAAGGCGCGGTCTTCACCAACGGCCAGAACTACCAGAACCTGACGACGCGCGGCGGCAACGTGCGCCTGTCGTGGGACCTGGGCGCGGTGAAGCTGTACTCCGTGACCGGCTACGAGTCGATCACCGAGTACAACAGCCGCGGCGACATCGACGGCGGCAATCCGGTCTACGGCCCGGGCGTGGTGCCGTTCCAGGTGGAGACGGCTTCCGTGCTGCCGGACCTGAAGCAGTACACGCAGGAATTCCGTATCGAATCGAAGAAGGCAGGCCCGATGAGCTGGCAGGCCGGCGTGTACTACTTCGACGAAGATGCCACTGGCGGCAGCGACAACTTCAACACCGCCGGCGCGCGCACCAGCCGCGTCATCAGCAACCAGCGCAACAAGGCATGGGCGGCATTCGGTTCCGTGAACTACGCGGTGACCGATGCGCTGACCGTGCGCGGCGGCCTGCGCTACACCAACGACAAGAAGGACTTCCGCACCATTGAAGCGACCGGCACGACGCTGCAGGGTCCTGCCACGATCAACGCGGAACGCCACAAGACCAACTGGGACCTGTCGGCAACGTATGCGATCAACCCGGACGTGTCGGCCTATGCCCGCGTGGCAACGGGCTTCCGCGCTCCGTCGATCGGCGCGCCGTCGGCTTCCGGCCCGGCCACGATCGCCGATGCGGAAACCATCACCTCGTATGAAGCCGGCATCAAGGCCGACCTGCTGAACCGCCGCGCCCGCGCCTCGCTGTCGATCTTCGACTACGACGTGAAGGACCAGCAGCTGACGGTGGTGGGCGGCAATTCCAACGTGACCGCGCTGATCAACGCCGAGAAGACCAAGGGCCGCGGTATCGAAGCGGAGATCGAAGGCTTCGTCACGCCGGACTTCAAGGTGTCGGCATCGACCAGCTACAACTACACGAAGATCCAGGATCCTTCGCTGTCGGTCAACAAGTGCGCCCAGTGCACGGTGCTGGACCCGCTCAACGCCGCCGGCCGCGTCGTCATCGACGGCAACGCGCTGCCGCAGGCGCCGAAGTGGATCGTCAACCTGTCGGCCCGCTACAACTGGCCGCTGGCCGAAGGCAACCTGTTCGTGCTGACCGACTGGTCGTACCGCAGCAAGGTCAACTTCTTCCTGTACGAGGCGAAGGAGTTCACCGGCGCGCCGCTGACGGAAGGCGGCCTGCGCGTCGGCTACAACTGGCAGGGCGGCAAGTATGAAGTGGCCGCGTTCGGCCGCAACATCACCGACCAGCGCCGCATCACGGGCGCGATCGACTTCAACAACCTGACCGGCTTCGTCAACGAGCCGCGCCAGTGGGGTGTTCAGCTCAAGGGCCTGTTCTAACAGACGTTGTTTGATACCGTTGGCGGAAGAATTGTTTCTTCTTGCCAGCGGTCAAAGCGGCCGCTATAATACGGCCTCTTTTCCCTGATAGCTCAGTCGGTAGAGCGACGGACTGTTAATCCGCAGGTCCCTGGTTCGAGTCCAGGTCGGGGAGCCAGAATACAGAAAAGCCCAGCAGCGATGCTGGGCTTTTTGCGTTTACGGCTGGATCGCTGCGTGCGGATTCGACTCGCGAAGCAGGCATGGCAGGTACTCGTCGTCGGCAATTAGCCGTGCCTTCACGCTTGCGTCCCGAACATTTGCGTTCATGGCTCCTGTAACGCAAGCGGTGTTATGGGAGATCCTGGCAATGACCAGCATCGGTACGCGTTTCGGCTGCTCCGGATTGCCTTGCTCAAAGGTGTCAACGGGAACAATGATGGCAATGGGCGCGACCCGTCCCCCCGTCTTGGCGATGCGCCACTCAGCCTTTTTGCCCAGTGTTGAAAACCCTCGCGTGACCACTTCCCAGTAATCGAGCGGAAGTACTCGCTTGTCCGGTGTCACGACATTGATGGAACTGCGCTCATCGTCCAGCAGGACCTGCAGACGATAGCCTGCAATTCCAGGGCAGTCCAATGTATGGGCGCCGGTTGCCACATCGTCGATGGCCTTGCTACAAGCGCTGCCGGAGAGATTTGTGTAGATCGCGGCAGCATTTTTCTGCGCCGCGGCATCGATGCTCGACGCTAGAAGGACCGAGAATGACAGGGAAATCATGTAAGCGCGCATTGTGTCTCCTCCTGGATGTCGCCGATCATATCGAGCTGAATGGGAGGATTGTTTGACACGCGGCACGTGTAGAGTTGCAGCCGAGTCCTGTTGATTCGATACCGCCAGACGCATCACTTTGAGCGGTGGATTGAAAAAGCCCAGCAGCGATGCCGGGCTTTTTGCATTTCCGGCGATGCGGCGTCAGGCGGCCAGCTGCTTCAGGATCGCCTCGTTGAACGCGGGGATATCATCCGGCTTGCGGCTGGTGACCAGTTTGCCGTCCACGACCACCTGCTCATCGGTCCACTGCGCGCCGGCGTTCTGCAAGTCGCGCTGCAGCGTCGGCCAGCTGGTCACACGCTTGCCCTTGACGAGGTCGGCATCGATCAGCGTCCACGGGCCGTGGCAGATGGCGGCGATCGGCTTGTTCTCGCGGCCGAATTCGCGGATGAAGGTGATGGCTTCCGTCGACAGGCGCAGCTGGTCCGGATTGGCCACGCCGCCCGGCAGCACCAGCGCATCGAAATCGGCGGGGCGGACATCGCGCACATCGCGTTCCACTTCGAATTTCTCCGCGGGGTCGAGGTGATCGAAGCCCTGGATCTGTTCTCCCTGTCCCTTCGGCGAGACCAGCGTGACTAGCGCGCCATGTTGCTCGAGGAATTTGCGAGGTTCGGTGTATTCGACCTGTTCCACGCCATCCGTCATCAGTACCGCCACTTTCTTGCCATTGAGTTGTTGCGTCATCGTGTTCTCCTGTGTGAATACGAGGGCGAAAGCATGCCACGGCGCCTCGCGGCGGGATGTGCGTGCGCGTACGTTCCAGGGGAAGTTCTATTCGACGTGGCAGGCCGTATCGCCGGCGCGGGTGGCGCAGATGCGCATGCCGCACAGGCGGCCTTCTTCGCCACCGACACGCCGGCAACGCTGCAGCAGGTCTTCCGTATGGTCGTCAACGCGCGCTTCGACGACGTCGACCTCGTTGGCATGGGCGACCAGGGCCGACAGCAACTCCACGTCGGTATCGGCGACCGCGTGCAGCGTGCGGCGGGCCTTCTCGCGTGCAGCCACGGCGTGTTTCGCCGTCGGTTTCAGCGCCGACGGCGGCGGCACCATCACCGCCTGGCCGTGACCCGTCGCGACCGCCGGGATGCGTTCAGGTGCCAGGACGGCGGCCGGTGGGGACAACGCCGGCGCCGGTGCTTCGTCGACTATGGCGGCAGCCTCGATCGCCTCCGCCGGGACGGGCCGAGGCAGCATCGGGGCAACCTGCACGAAGGGCGGCAGCGCTTCATGCACGATCAGCGGCGAGGGGCCGCTGGACAGCCACCACATCAGCAGGGCACCGGTCACCACACCGCTACCGACGACCAGGGCAACGCCACGTCCTGCCGAAGGCGTGGCAATGGCGGGGCGCCGCAGCGGTGCCGCGGCCTTGCGTTCGAGGCTGGCCAGTATGCCCCTGCCGGATTTTGATGAATCCAAGTTGCTTCTCCAAAGCTTGATGTGGACGGTCTTGCGCTGGCCGGTCCGTGTCATACGATGGGCGTCCGGTCGACAGACAGTTTCGCGCCGGCACTTTTTTAGGGTGTTGACGGAGCGCACTATGTTTCCTATTTTCATGTTAATGCTGTTCGTGGGCGCCTGCGTGGCCGGCTGGCTGATGCTGTTCCCGGCAGGCCGGGAGGGGGCTGGCGCCGTTGTGGGGCGGCTCGGCCGCGATGCCGACCGCGCATGGCGGCAGATGGCTGTCCAGGGAGCGCGAGGCGTGTGCTCGGCCGGAGAAGGCGCGCGGGCGGCACTTGCCCGCGGGGTGCGGCTGCTGCGTCGCTATCCTCTGCTGGCCTCCGGTTGCGCCGCCCTCGTGCTGCTGCCTCCGCTGGCCGCGCTGCTGCTGGCCGGGCGCGCGGAACTGCCCGGTGTCGCGGCACCGGACCACGCCGTCAACGGGCAGGTGGCCGAGCTGCTGCGCGGTGAACGGCTGATCGCTCCGGCGCCATTGCCGCCGGCCGCCTTCACCACCGCCGAAGTGACGCTGGTGCGCCCGCAACTGGCCAGCGCGAACCGCAATTGGGATTTGCTGGACCCGGATTTCACGCAGCGGCTGCTGCTGGTGTTCAAGGTGATGCGCGACCAGTACGGCTATGACATGGTGCTGCTGGAGGGTTATCGCAGCCCCGAGCGGCAGAACCGGCTGGCCGACGCCGGCGGGCACGTCACCAGCGCGCGTGCGTTCCAGAGCTGGCATCAGTTCGGCCTGGCCGGCGACTGTGCCTTCCTGCGCAACGGCAAGGTGGTGATCACGGAAAAGGATCCGTGGGCGATGCGCGGTTACGCGCTGTACGGGCAGGTGGCGGAAGCGGCCGGGCTGACATGG
Organism: Pseudoduganella sp. SL102; assembly: GCF_027856995.1. Lineage (NCBI taxonomy): Bacteria > Pseudomonadati > Pseudomonadota > Betaproteobacteria > Burkholderiales > Oxalobacteraceae > Pseudoduganella > Pseudoduganella sp. SL102. Next base: position 5,836,492 of record NZ_CP115554.1, on the reverse strand, counting down.
GGCGGGCGCTGGAAGATGATGGATTTCGGCCACGTGGAATTGCGCACACGCCGCCGTTGAAGTTGCGATTGGTCAACAAATTTCCCCGTGGATAGTGGCACCATCATCCGACGAAACAAACGGGTGCCACATGATGCGACGAATCTGGCTGTTCGTGACGGACTCCCGTCACTTTGCAATCCTTGGACTGGCCGCGACGGCGGGCCTGTATTTTCTCGGCGCCGAACTGCTGGAGCTCGCGCTGATCTGGGTGATCGCGGCCACCTGCGCCACGGTGCTCTGCTGGCTGCTGGTGCGCTGGCTGCGGCGTGTGCTGGCCGCGCGCAGCGCAGCCCGGCTGGAGCGGGCGATCGAGGAAAGCTCCGCACCGCCCGCCGCCGCTGTCGAGGACGATGTCGATGTGCTCCGCAGCGGCTTGCTGAAGGCGATCGACACGATCCGCGGATCCAAGCTGGGCATCAAGACCGGCAGCCGCGCGCTGTACGAATTGCCGTGGTACATGATCATCGGCAATCCGGCGGCCGGCAAGAGCAGCGCCATCGTCAACTCCGGCCTGCAGTTCCCGATCGCCGAGAACACGGTGGTGCAGGGCGTGGGCGGTACCCGCAACTGCGACTGGTTCTTCACCACCGAAGGCATCGTGCTCGATACCGCGGGCCGCTATTCGGTCGACGACGAGCACCGCGGCGAGTGGCACGGCTTTCTCGACCTGCTGAAGAAGTACCGTGCGCGGGCGCCCATCAACGGCATCCTGGTCGCCGTCAGCATCGCCGAGCTGCGCGGCGCCGACGCCGATGCCGGCATCCGGCTGGCCCGCAACCTGCGCAAGCGCGTGCAGGACCTGATCGAGCGGCTCGAAGTGTTCGCACCCGTCTACGTGGTATTCACCAAGGCCGACCTGATCGCGGGATTCGCCGACTTCTTCGCGCCGTTCGAGCGGGCCGAGCGCGAACGGCCGTGGGGCGCCACCATGCCTTACCAGCGCCGCGCCGGCACGCAGGAAATCCTGGCCTTCTTCGACGGCGCGTTCGACGAGCTGCATGAAGGCTTGAAGGAGACCTGCATCGCCAACATGTCGCTGCAGCGGCGCGACAGCCTGCCATCCGGCATCTTCACATTCCCGTTCGAGTTCGCGTCGCTGCGGGTGCCGCTGCGCGCCTTCCTCGCCACGCTGTTCGAGGAAAACGCATTCCAGTTCAAGCCGGTGTTCCGCGGCTTCTACTTCACCAGCGCCCAGCAGGAAGGCCTGCCCGAATGCGCGCAGTCGCGCCACGTGATGCAACGCTTCGCCCTGTCGCGCCGGGCGGCAACGGCGCAGCCAGGCCCGGTCCACGACATGCGCCAGACCGGCTACTTCCTGCTCGACCTGTTCCGCAAGGTCATCTTCGAAGACCGCAACCTGGTGTCCCAGTACGCCAGCCGCAGCAAGATCCAGTTCAAGTACGGTGCCTTCATCGCGGTGGCGGTGGCGCTCGGCGTGTCGCTGGCGGGATGGAGCTGGTCCTACCTCGGCAACCGGCAATTGCTGGCCACCGTGCAGGGCGATCTCGACAAGGTGGTGCGCCTGCAGGATGGCCGCCTCGACCTGCAGGCGCGCCTCGAAGCGCTGGACGTGCTGCAGCGGCGCATCGAGCAGCTCGAACAGTATCGCCGGGAGCGCCCGTGGGCGCTGTCGCTGGGCCTCTACCAGGGCGAGCTGCTCGAACTCAAGCTGCGCGAGCAGTTCTTCGGCGGCGTGCGCGAGGTGATGGTGAAACCGGTGGCCGGCAACCTCGAGGCGCTGCTGTACGAGATGAACGCCAATGCCGGCCAGCTGGCCGCGCCGGCGGCAACGCTGCAACAGCCCGCGCAGCCACCGGTGCAGGCGCCCGCGCGCGCGTATGCCGATGCCTCGCCAACCAGCGTGGAAGATGGCTATAACGCGCTGAAGACCTACCTGATGCTGGCCGACCCGGCGCTCGCCGAGCCGGGCCACCTGAACGACCAGCTGACGCGGTTCTGGCGCGGCTGGCTGGAAGCCAACCGTGGCGCCATGCCGCGCGAGCAGATGATCCGCAGTGCCGAGCGGCTGCTGACGTTCCACCTGGCGCAGCTGGGCGACCCGGCGTGGCCGCGGATCGAGCAGAAGCTGGCATTGGTGGACAGTGCGCGCGAGAACCTGCGGCGCGTGGTGCGCGGCATGCCGGCGCGCGACCGCGTGTATGCCGAGATCCGCGCCCGCGCTGCGACACGTTTTCCAGCCATGACGGTGGGCCGCATCGTCGGCGAGCACGATGCGGCGCTGGTGCAGGGCAGCCATGCGATTGCCGGAACGTTTACCCGCGAGGCCTGGGAAAAATACGTCGCCGGTGCGATCCGCGATGTGTCGGCGAAGGAGCTGCAAAGCACCGACTGGGTGCTGAAGACCGCCAGCCGCGACGACCTGACCCTGGAAGGCAGCCCGGAACAGATCGAGAAGAACCTGGTCGCCATGTATCTGGCCGACAAGGCCGCGGCCTGGGCGGCGATGCCATTGCATCAATGGCTGCGCACCGTGGTCAAGGATCCCGGCCAGATGGCACAGCTGGACGAGTTGCTGGGCACGGCTTCGGCGGCGGGGAATTGATCGCCGCCGCCGCGTTCCGCTTGCATTCTCCCTGCGTTATCGGCAGACTGGCTTGCAAAGATCATGCAGGGAGGCAATATGGGGAATTTTGGTATCGGCACGCGCCTGGCGCTTGGCTTCGCGCTCGTGCTGGCGCTGCTGGCCGCGATGACGGTCACCGGCGTGCTGCGCATGCAGGGCGCCAGCCGGCTGACCGAGGAACTGGTCTCCCAGCGGGTCCACAATGAACGGCTGATGACCGAGTGGAACACCGTCATCGAGGTCAACGCGGCGCGCACCATCGCCGCCTTCTTCGCGCCGGACGTGACCACGCAGAAGGCCATCGAGGCCACGATGGCGGCGTCGTCGAAACGGGCCACCGAAATCCAGGACCTGCTGGGGCGCACGCTGGCCGATGAAGACTCGCGCCGCGGCCACGCGGCCGTGATGGCCGCGCGCAAGCAATACACGGATACGCGCAAGACCATGCTGGCCGCCAAGGCCGCCGGCGACATGGCCACCGCCCAGCGCCTGTATGCCACTGACTTGAACACGACACTCGGGGCCTACCTGGGCGCCCTGGCCAGCCTGCTGAGAACCCAGCAGGCCGCGCTCGACGTCACAGCCGCCGCCATCCAGGCCAACTACGCCGCCGGGCGCAACCTGCTGCTGGCGCTGGGCCTCGGCGCCACCGTGGCGGGCGTGGTGGTGGCCTGGCGCCTCACGCACGCCATCACCGCGCCGCTGCGGCAAGCCGTGCAAGTGGCGGAAAATGTCTCTTCCGGCGATCTCACCAGCGCCATCGACGACTCGCGGGCCGACGAGACGGGCCAGCTGATGCGCGCGCTGAAAAAAATGAATGGCAGCCTGCTGGCCATCGTCAGCCAGGTGCGCAACGGCACCGAGACCATCGCCACCGCCGCCGCCGAGATCGCGGCCGGCAACCTCGACCTGTCGTCGCGCACCGAGCAGCAGGCCAGCGCGCTGCAGCAGACCGCCGCCACGATGGAACAACTCACGTCGGCCGTGCGCTCGAACGCCGAGAATGCGCGCGAAGCCCGCACGCTGGCCGATGGCGCCGCCGCCATCGCCGGCCAGGGCGGCAGCGTGGTGGCCGATGTCGTGCGCACGATGGACGACATCAATGCCTCGTCGGGCCGCATCGTCGACATCATCGCCGTCATCGACGGCATCGCGTTCCAGACCAACATCCTGGCCCTGAACGCGGCCGTCGAGGCGGCGCGGGCGGGGGAGCAGGGCAGGGGCTTCGCCGTCGTGGCATCCGAAGTCCGCGCGCTGGCGGGACGTTCCGCCGCGGCGGCCAGGGAAATCAAGGAACTGATCGGCGACTCGGTGCAGAAGGTGCAGGCCGGCAGCGCGCTGGTCGATCGCGCCGGCCACACCATGAGCGACATCGAGGCCGCGATCGCCAAGGTCACGCAAATCATGACCCAGATCGCCGATGCCAGCGCGCAGCAGCAGGATGGCATCGAGCAGGTCAACACGGCCATCACCCAGATGGACCAGGTGACGCAGCAGAACGCCGCGCTGGTCGAACAGGCGGCGGCTGCGGCAGCGACCATGCAGGCGCAGGCGAACCGGTTGGCCGATGCGGTGGCGGTGTTCCGGCTCGATTCGGCCGAGCCGCTGCGCCGCCGCGAGGATCATCGCGGCCACGGGGAGCGCATCGCCCTGTCCGCCTGAAGCAAGGGGGCCCGGCTACAATGCGCGCATGACGACAAGACGGGCGCAATGCCCCACCTGCCTGCGCGCCGCCAGCGCCTGCATCTGCCATTGGATCCGCCCGATCGAGAGCCGCGCGGCGCTGCTGGTCCTGCAGCATCCGATGGAAACGGCCAATGCCAAGAACAGCGCGCGCCTGCTGCACCTGTGCCTGCCCGGCAGCACGCTCGCCATCGGCGAAACCTTCGAAGACATGGAGGGCTTGCTGGCGGGACCGCGCCAGCCGGTGCTGCTGTACCCGGAGACGCCCGGCGACCGCTCGCTCGGCATTGCGCCACCGCCGCCGTTCGGCGGCGCGGCGCCTGAACAGGTGCTGCTGGTCGTGCTCGATGCCACGTGGCGCAAGAGCCGCAAGATGCTGTACCTGAATCCGGCATTGCAGGCGCTGCCACGGCTGGCGCTGCGCGACGTACCGGCCTCGCACTACCTGATCCGCAAGGCGCATGCGCCCGGCCAGCTGTCGACACTGGAGGCCGCGGCATACGCGCTGGCCAGGCTCGAAGGGGATGACAGCCGCTTTGCGCCCTTGCTCGACGCGTTCGACGGCTTCGTCGGCCAGCAGCAGGCACTGGCCGCCGCGCACCGGCCTGGCCGATCAACCGATCAACCGATCAGCTGATCAGCTTCAATCCCGGCGGCAGGGCGTCGCCGAGCATGCGCTGCTCGGTGGCCTGGTCCAGTTCCACCACTTCGCGCACCATCGTGCTCCACGTCGGCGGCGCGCCCACGGCCGTCAGCCGGCGCAGCACTTCGTCGCGCATGGCCGGGGCGATGTCGCGCGACCGGTCGCCGGTCATGCGCGCCAGGTGTGCGGCGGCGAAGCCGGCCGGCTCGATCTTCTTCCAGTCCAGCTTCAGGATCTCGCCCAGCCATGCTTCCACCGATGCCACCGGCGCCACTTCGTGCGCGCTGCCATGGAAGGGCTTGCGCGCGCCGACCCGGCCCAGCGCCCACAGGTAGCGGGTAAAGCTGGCGGCCGCCTTGGCATCGAACTTCGGGCCGGCGACCGGCAGCTTGCCGATCGTGCCCACCATCCAGTCTCCGATCTCGGCCTTGTAGGCGGCCGGAATGCGCTCCAGCGAGGCGCCCAGCCGCAGCATGTCTTCCTCGCCCCCGTCGACCAGCGTGGCGGGGCGGCGACCCCGTTCCGCCGCGCTGGCCTGCAGGTTGAACGCGAAGTCGTCCAGCAGCCGCAGCTGCATCTCGGTCGACAGGCCGCCTGCCACGCGGCGCCACAGCGTCCACCATTCGGCGCGCACCTGGCCATCCTTGAAGTACTGGGCGCCGCTGTCGAACAGGGCCCACAGCTGGCCGATGCGCCAGTCGTCGAGCGGCGCGCCGAAGCCGGGGCGCAGGCACCAGCCGGCCAGGTTGAGCCACACGCGCTCATGTTCGGGCGAGCGGCGGCGGCCTTTCGCGCGCGCCATCAGCGCATCGAACAGGTGCCGCAGCAGCGCTGTCGGCCAGCGTTCGCGGCTGCCCAGCAACTGTTCCAGCTGGCCGCGCAACTGGCGCACTTCCTTGCTTTCCACGTGCAGCACGCGCGAACCGAAGATGCGGTCGATCTTCTCCACCGCGTCGGCAAAGCGGGGCGGTGGCGCCTCCGCTTGCGGTTCGGCTGTCTCTTCCTCGCCGCGCAGCTGGAACTCCAGCAGCCAGCGGCGGCCGCTGGCCGCTTCCACGCAATGCACTTCCAGCGTGCCGACCTCGGACAGGGCGGCCGCGAGCCGCACTGGGACTTCCCGCGGCACTTTCGTGTCGTCGGTCTTCAGCACGGTGGAAATGGCCGGCAGCGCCACGTAGTCGGCCGGATCCAGGTCGGCCAGGTCGCCGGCGCCGTGGCGCAGGTCGGCCACGGTGGAGACCAGGTGGAAGCGCACCGGCCGCCCCACGCGCAGGCCGAACGTGCGGTCGGCCAGCGTCACCTCGCTGCCCGGCTGCGCGCCGCGCGGCAGGATGCAGACGGCGCGCCGCTTCACGCCCGGCGCCTTGTCGGTATCGAGCAGCAGGTAGTAGGCCCGCGCGGAGCCGCCGGCGATCGACGGCGCCATGCCTTGCCGCGACAGCGAATAGGCGACACCGCCGCGGGCCACGGCCACGTCCGGATTATCGTTGTGCAGCACCTTGACCGGCCCCAGCTGCTGCTGGCCGCGCCAGCCGGTCAGCGTGTCCGCCAGCCGCTGCGCCAGCACGCCGGCACGGAACACGCCGCCGTTCAGCAGCAGCGTGTCCGGCACCGGGAACGTGGTGTCGTCGGCGATGCCCAGCGCGGCCCGCGCCGCCTGGGCATGCTGGCGCAGGAAGCTGGCGAGATGGCGCGTGACGGCCGCATCGCTGGCGTAGGGCAGGCCGAATTCGACGATGCCGCCGCGCGAGCGGCGCGCATCGGCCTGCTCCTGGTTCAGCGGGAAAAAGCCTTCGACGACGACCTGCGCCACGTCGCCGCGGGTCAGCGCCACCGACCGGCTGCCGCCGATCAGCCGGGAACCGCTGCCGAGCAGCGTGACGTTGGCCTGTTCGGGCCCGCCCGCCGACAGCAGCTGCTCCTTGGCGGCGCGGCAGCGCTCCGTCAACTGCGCCAGCCGCCCCGCGGACAGCTTTTGCTGGCTGTCCGGCGCGGCCAGGCGCGATTCGGCCAGGTGCGCCAGGGCCAGGTCCATGTTGTCGCCACCCAGGATCAGGTGGTTGCCGACGCCGATCCGCTCCAGCACGGGTTCGTTGTTCGCCATCCGTACCTGGACCAGCGAAAAGTCGGTGGTGCCGCCGCCCACGTCGGCCACCAGCGCCAGCCGCGTGTCGGCCAGTTCCGCAGCCAGCGTGGCGCGGTGGCGGTACAGCCAGTCGTACAGGGCGGCCTGCGGTTCTTCCAGCAGCCGCACGCCCTGCAGGCCGGCCAGCCTGGCCGCTTCCAGCGTCAGCGCGCGGGCGCCCTCGTCGAACGACGCGGGCACCGTCAGCACGATGCGCTGGTCTTCCAGGGGATGGTCGGGGAAACGGGCATTCCAGGCACCGCGCAGGTGCGCCAGGTAGCTGGCGCTGGCGGTCACCGGGGAGACCTTGGGCACGCCCTCGGGCGCACCCCACGGCAGGATCGGCGCCGTGCGGTCGACCCCGGGATGCGACAGCCAGCTTTTCGCGCTGGCCACGTAGCGCCCCGTCACCTGGGCACCGAGCGTACGGGCCAGCCGCCCGACGACGAACCGCTCGACACCGGCCACGTCCTGCTGCAGCCAAGGCAGCTGCAGTTCCTTCGGCCCCAGTTCGCCCTCTGCGGGGTGGTAGCGGTTCGACGGCAGCAGCAGCGCGCGGTGCACTTCGCCCGGCGCCGTCAGCTGGTCGATGTCCAGCAGTTGTACCTCGGCGGCGCCGGGTGCCGCGTAGGCCAGCACCGTGTTGGTGGTGCCGAGGTCGATGCTGACCAGGTAGGGCGTCATTGCCCGTCGGCGGTGCCGCGCACGTCGAATTCCACCTTCCAGCGCTGGCCGTCATTGGCCACCGCCAGCAGTTCCAGCGTGCCCGCTTCCGTGGCGTGCGCATGCAGGCGCACCTGCACCACGTCGCCCGGCTGGCGGCCTTCCGGCGACAGTTCGGCCTGGATCTCGTTCAGCTCGACCAGCTCGTCAGGACCCCAGAAGTCCAGCACGGTGCCGATCTGGTCCTGCCGGCGGGTGGAAGAACCGAAGAACCGGAACTGCACGGGCTCGCCCACCACGAGGCCGAATTCCTGCCCAGGCAATTCCAGCTCGCTGCCTTCTTCCATGCCGAACGGCGCCACGCACAGGGCCTGGATCGGCGGCTCCATGCCGGGAATGGCCGGCATCGACGATTCCACCGCCACGTAGTACGACCGGGCCGTGCCGCCGCGGATGCGCACGCCGGCGCCGCGCCGCACATAGCTGTAGTACGCCGCGCCGCGCGCCACGGCCAGGTCCAGGTCCGCGCCGCCCAGCATGCGTGCCGGTTCGGCGCCTTCCATGTACAGCCAGTCGTTGATGGTTTCCATCACGCGCCGGGCCAGCAGTTCGGATTTGAAGACGCCGCCGTTGAACAGCACGGCGCTCGGGTGCAGGAAGGAATGGTCCGGATTCTGGCGCTCTGCAAAGCCCGGCACGTCGGCCGTGGCACCCTTCTGGCGGCCCAGGAAGGCGGCCAGGTGGCGCGTGACCGCGGCATCCTGCGCATACGGCAGGCCCAGTTGCGTCAGGCCGGCGCGGGTGCGCACGGCGGGGCGGGCGGCCGCTTCCACTTTCGGGAAGAAGCCGTCGGTGATGAAGGTGGTGACTTCGTCGCGCGTCAGTTCGGTGCGGATCGAACCGCCGATCAGCTTCGAGCCGCGGCTCGGCACCACGATCGGCCAGCTCTCCGCGCTGGCGTCGGCCAGCAGGTTTTCCTTGGCGGCGCGGCAGCCATAGGTCAGCGCGCGCAGTTGCCACGGGTCGAGCTGCGTGCCGTTGGCCGCCAGCTTGCGGGCCACCAGGTGCGCCAGCGCCAGGTCCATGTTATCGCCGCCCAGCAGGATATGGTCGCCCACGGCCACGCGGTGCGGTTCCAGCACGCCGTCGCGCTCGGTGATGGCGATCAGCGAGAAGTCGCTGGTGCCGCCACCCACGTCGACGACGAGGATGATGTCGCCGGGCTTCACTTCCTTGCGCCAGCGGCCTTCGCTGCCCTGGATCCAGCTGTACAGCGCGGCCTGCGGTTCTTCCAGCAGGGTCACGGCCTGGTAGCCGGCGGCCCGGGCCGCCTCGGCGGTCAGTTCGCGGGCGGCCGGGTCGAACGAGGCGGGGATCGTCACCGTCACGGCCTGTTCGCCGAACGGTGCTTCGGGATGCGCGGCATTCCACGCCTGGCGCAGGTGGGCCAGGTAGCGGGTGGACGCCGTCAGCGGCGAGACGCGCGTCACTTCTTCCGGCGCGTCGTTCGGCAGGATGGCGGCGCGGCGGTCCACGCCGGGGTGGCACAGCCAGCTCTTCGCGCTGGACACCAGGCGGATCGGCGTGGTGGCGCCGCGGCTGCGCGCCATTTCGCCGGCCACCGAGGTTTCCCCTTCGGCGCTCCACGGAAGCGCGAGCTCGCCGGGCGGCAGTTCATCGGGGTGCGGCAGGTACAGGAACGAGGGCAGCAGCGGCAGGTCCTCGACCGTGCCGGGCGCCGTCAGCTGGGGCACGCCCAGCACCGACTGCCGGGTCTTCTCGCCATCGCTGCCGGCCAGGTCGACGTACGACAGCGCGCTGTGCGTGGTGCCCAGGTCGATACCGATCGCATAACGGGGCGTGTTGCTTGGTGGCGTGTTGCTTGGCGGCGTAATGTTTTCGTCGCTCACAGTTCCACCTCCGCCGGTGCCAGGATTTTCGCGTCATGCGCTTCGGCCAGTTTCGGCAGGCGCACGGCCGTGGCGCGCCAGCCGCGGTGGCTCAGCGTGCCCTTGAAGGGCGGCTTGCCGACGACGTTGCCGGTCAGGCGCACGGCGGCGGCATCGAAGCCTTCTTCCAGCGTCACGCGGCTGCCTTCGGCTTCGGCGCGCGCCGGTTCGATCGTGAAGTGTTCCTTGAGTACCTTGCTGCAGCCTTCGTGGACCACGCGGGCCGCCGCGCCGATATCGGCATCCGAATAGCCGGCCAGGTTTTCCTGCGTGAAGTCGATCAGGCGTGCCTCGCGCTGCAGCAGCGACAGCAGTTGCAGCGCGGCATCCGGAGTCGCTTCGCGCAGCGGCGGCGCTACCGGCGCGGGGGCTGGCGCGGGTCCCGGGGCTGGCGCAGGTGCAGGCGCCGGTGCAGGAGGGGCAGCCACCGGGCCGATCTGGTCATTCTGGTAACGGCCGGCGAATTCGGCGTCGCCCAGCGTCTTGAAGAAAGCGCTGAAGGCAAGCGGGATCCTGGCCAGGAAGGACGGATTTTTGGTAGTCATATTGCTCGTGTGTGGTGGGTCCGGGTTGGCTCCGGACGGGCAATTGCGAATCATACCAGTTGGCGAACTGCCAAGTGCGTGCGGCGGTTGCATGCCCTTGAAGAACGGCCTAGAATACTGTATATACATACAGTCATAGTGAGACGCTGGAGCGATCATGCACCGAGACAACTTCACCACGAACCACCTCAACAACGCAGGCAACGATTTCGCTGGCAATGATTTCACAGGCAACGATTTCGCTGGCAGCGACTTTGCCCGCAACGTCGATCCACAAGCCGAGCAGGTCATGCTGATGCCCCGTTCGCTGCGCGCGCTGAAGGGCCGCGGCGCCGTGGCCAACGTGCAGGGGCGCTACGAAGTGGATGTGCGCGAAACCTTCGACGACGGCTGGCTGCGCGAGGAAGAAGAGCCCCGCGTCTGGCGCACCCAGGTCACCGACGAAACGGCGAAGTCGATCCTGTCGCGCAACCAGTCGCCGGACATCCCGTTCGGTGTCTCGCTGAACCCGTACCGCGGTTGCGAGCACGGCTGTATCTATTGCTTTGCGCGCCCATCGCACAGCTACCTGGGCCTGTCTCCCGGGCTCGATTTCGAAAGCAAGCTGTATGCAAAGGTCAACGCGGCCGATCTGCTGCGCAGCGAGCTGTCGAAGCCCGGCTATGCGGTGGAGCCGATCGCCCTGGGCGTGAATACCGATGCGTACCAGCCCATCGAGCGCGAGCTGAAACTCACGCGGCGCGTGCTCGAGGTGTTGCAGGAATGCCGCCATCCCGTCGGGCTGATCACGAAATCGGCCCTGATCGAGCGCGATATCGATATCCTCGCACCGATGGCGGAAAAGCGCCTGGCCGCCGCGTCGATCACGCTGACCACGCTGGACCCGAAGATCGCGCGCACGCTGGAACCGCGCGCCGCGGCGCCGGAGCGCCGGCTGCGGGCCATCCGCACGCTGACCGAAGCGGGCATACCGGTCGGCGTGTCGGTGGCGCCGATCATCCCGTTCGTGACGGAACCGGAAATCGAAAAAGTGATCGAGGCCGCCTTCGATGCCGGCGCCATCCAGGCCAGCTACGTGGTGCTGCGGCTGCCATGGGAAGTCAACCCGCTGTTCCAGCAATGGCTGGAAGCGCATTTCCCGGACCGTGCCCAGCGCGTGATGAACCGCGTGCGTGAAATCCACGGCGGCAAGGATTACGATGCCTCGTTCGCCACGCGGATGGGCGGCCAGGGCCTGTGGGCGGACCTGATCCGGCAACGGGTGGAAAAAGCCATCCAGCGCTGCGGCATGGCCGGGCGGGGCAGCCGGTTCAGGCAGCTCGATTGCACGCAATTCAGGCGCCCGCTGGTGGTGCCGCCGGTGGGGGCGAAGGCGAAGCGGGCGGAGGCGGTGGGGCAGATGAGCCTGTTCTGAGCCGGTTGCCGCGGTCGCGGCGCCGTATCGGTCCGTTATCGGTCCGTTATTTGGTCTGTTGTTTGGCCAGCGTGGCCAGGTGCCGCTCGATCGCGAACACATGCTCGTCCACGTGCCCCATCTCCCGGAGCGCGTGCGCCAGGTGCACCAGGTATTCCACGTTCGGTCCGCTGGGCCCACGCGCGCCGGCGATCTGCCGCGCGATCGCCAGTTCCGGCGCCTCGCCCAGGTAAGCGGCATTGTCGTGCCGGGCAATGTAGACCAGGCCTTCCTCGCTGCCGCCGCCGTCGAAGCGGATATCGATCGGCAGCCGCAGGTAGCCGTTCTTTTCCCGGTGGTCGAGGTGCGCGAATTCTTCCGGCGTCACCAGGTAAGCCATGCCGTAGCAGAGCGCGCCTTCCTGTGGCACCAGCGTGACGACACGGCCGGGTGCTTCCAGCGTGCCGCGGTGGTCGTGCGACCCTTGCCAGAAACGGCGCACCCAGCCGGCGATGCAGGCCGGGCGGCGTTCGAGGTAGGGAAAATCGGCTTTCCAGATCAGCGAACCGTAGCCGAACAGCCACACGCTATGGTGGCCGTCGAACCGGTCCATCGCGCGGTTGATCTCGATGGTGTTGTGCGACATGGAGGCAGTGTGGAAACGTGGACCGGGCAATTATAGGCGGCCGGTCCGCCCGGCGTGCCGGCCATGGCCGGTTGCCCGCGGGAGCGGCTAATATGTCGGCTGAATAATACGGAGACCCCACCATGAAGCTGTACACCTACTTCCGCAGCTCCGCCGCCTACCGCGTGCGCATCGCGCTGAACCTGAAGGGCGTCGCCTACGATGCGGTACCGGTCCACCTGCTGAAGGACGGCGGCGAGCAGCATGGCGCCGCCTACCGGGCCGTGAATCCCAGCGAGCTGATCCCTGCGCTGGAAACGGACGGCGCCACGCTGGCGCAATCCCTGGCGATCATCGAATACCTGGAAGAAGTGCATCCGGTCATGCCGCTGCTGCCGCAAGATGCGCTGGGGCGTGCCCGCGTGCGCGCGCTGGCGCAGACGATTGCCAGCGATACGCACCCGCTGACCAACCTGCGCGTGCTGCGCCACCTGAAAGGCACGCTGGGCCTGTCGGAAGACGACAAGAACGCCTGGTACCGCCACTGGCTGGGCGAGGGCATGCGCGTGCTGGAAGCGCAACTGGCGAACAGCCCCGCCACGGGCCGCTTCTGCCACGGCGACATGCCGACGATCGCCGACTGCTGCCTGGTGCCGCAGGTCTTCAACGCCAGGCGCGTCGGCGTCGACCTGGCGCCGTTCCCGACGATCGCCGCGATCGACGCGGCGTGCGCCGGCATCCCCGCCTTCCAGGCAGCGCACCCGTCTCAGCAGCCCGACGCGGAATGATCCCGGGACTCGTGGCGGTGAAAGGCCCAATGCGGGGCCGAGCCCCCCTCTGCCGGGCGGATGCCTAGAACCGCACCACGCGGTCGCGGCCTTCCTGCTTGGCGCGGTACAGCGCCTGGTCGGCGCGCATCAGCAGCGTCGACGGCGTGTCGCCGGTGACCGCCGAGGCGACGCCGATGCTGATCGTCAGCGTCACTTCGCCGCCATCGTCGGCGTCGATGCGAAGCGCGGCCACGGCGGCCCGCAGGCGTTCCGCGGCCACGGCGGCCACCGCTTCCTCCGTCTCCGGCATCAGCACCACGAATTCCTCGCCGCCGAAGCGGGCCGCGGTATCGATCGTCCGAAGCGCCGCGTCCAGCAGTGTCGCCACCGCCACGATGGCCCGGTCGCCCGTGTCGTGGCCGAAGGTATCGTTGATGCGCTTGAAGAAGTCGATGTCCACCATCAGCACCGACACCGGGTGGCCGAAGCGCCGGCCCCGTTCCAGTTCGGCTTCGATCTGCTCCGTCATCTTGCGGCGATTGGCGATGCCGGTCAGCGGATCGGTGGTGGCCAGTTGCTCCAGCATGCTGTTCGCCGTGCGCAGTTCCAGCGTGCGCCGCTGCACGCGCTCTTCCAGGTGGTCGCGCTCGTCGTTCAGCGCGGCCAGCGTGCGGCGGCGCTCGCGCAGCGCCACCACCAGCGCGGAAATCAGCACGCCCTGCAAGACGATCAGCGTGAGGCCGGAAACGATCTGCCAGCGATACCGTTCCCACACGCTGTCCGGCCGGTTCAGCAGCTTGGCGTCCGGCGGCAGGTCGCGCAGGCCGTAGCGCTCGACCGTGGGTGCATCGAACACGTAGCGCTGCAGGGGAATGTCGTCGGTGCGCCCGCCCAGCAGGATGCGGCCGATCACCCGCCCGATGCCTTCGCCGCTGACGACATAGCCGCCCACCATGCCGGGCAGTACCAGCGAATCCAGGTGCGTATAGACCGGTACCGGGCTGGCGGCGGCAATGCGGTGCGCCAGCTCGTGCGGATCGAGTTTTCCACCCTTGTCGTTCAGCCCCGCGGCCAGCAGCAGCAGGGCGCTGTCCCGGTCCAGCGTGGCAAGCTTGCGCGCCACCTGGTCGAAATCCTTGTCGGTCCAGTACTCGAACGCCAGCCGGCCCCGATGGCGCGCCGCCGCGCCCCGGATCGCGGCGATCCAGCGCTGCACGCGCGCGCTGCTGTCGCCGACCACGACCAGGCGGCGTACCTGCGGCGCCGTGCGCGTGACGATGCCGACCGCGCGGTCGAAGTCGGGGTGCACCGCGACCGGCGTGCCGTCCGCCGGCTGCCAGCCGGTATGGCCATAGTTGACATAGAAGCGCGCCGCACCCGGGAAGAGCTCCGGATGCGCGCCCAGGAACAGGGCGGCGACCTGCCCCTCGGCCACCACCACGTCGAAGCGCACCCTGGCGTACTTGCTGCGCAAGTGCGGCGCCATGCCGGCCGTGGCGGCCACGGCACCGACGCGGTTCGCATCCAGGCGTTCTTCATGGATCACGGGCATCGCGGCCGTGCCGCGCCTGGCCAGTTCGTCGACCATCCCGTCGTGCAGCAGCCGTTGCCAGTTCGACATGGCATCCGGGCCCAGCGAGTACAGCACCAGCACCCGGCGTTCCGCACCGGCCGCCTGCGCGGGGAACAGGGCCAGCGCCAATGCCAGCGCCAGCCAGCAGCCGGCCACCAGCCGGGAGAGCGGGAAAGGCAACTGGAGAGGCGGCGCGCGGCGCGGGCCGAAGGACAGCTTGCAATGCATCGGATGGCAGTCAGCGGCTACGAACGGGGGCGGGCAGGCCGCGGTCTAGCATCGGCACCGGCGCAAGCCGCTACCTCAAGAAAAGTGTAACACGCCGGCTCCCGATTTAAGTTCCATGTGGAAACTATGCCTGTACCGTTGCAGACACGCGACGGCCGGTCTACGACACCCGGGCCTCTTGCTCTACCAGCGCCTGCAGCTCGCGCGGGCTGACCGGCTTGGCCAGGTGCGCGGTAAATCCGGCCGCGACGGCGCGCCGGTGATCGGCCTGCTGGCCATACGCCGTGAGCGCGATCAGCCGCGTGTCGCGCAGGTGCGGCCGGCTCCGCAACTCGGCCGCCAGCTCGTAGCCATCCATGCCGGGCAAGCCGATATCGAGGATGGCCAGGTCGGGCGCCAGGCTGTCGGCCAGCCGCAAGGCGGTGGCGGGATCGGATACCGCGTACACTTCGTGCCCGCGCAGCTCGAGCACGGCGCGCAGTCCGTCCAGCACGTTGGGGTTGTCGTCCACCAGCATGATCCGGCTGCGTCCGGCCGCCAGCTGCTCCGCCGCCGGCGCCGCGATGGCGGCCATGCCTGGCACCGGCAGCGGCGCGGGCAGGTCGATGACGGCATCGGCCAGCGGCATGCGCACCTCGAACACGCTGCCCCGGCCGGCACCGGCACTGCTGGCGGTGACGGTGCCGCCATGCAGCATGACGATGCTCTTCACGATCGCCAGGCCCAGCCCCAGGCCGCCGCGCGAGCGGTCCAGCGCCTGGCGCTCCTGCACGAACTTGTCGAACAGCTGCGGCAGCATTTCGCGCGAGATGCCGATGCCGTTGTCGGTCACGCGGATCACCGCCTCGTTGCCCGCGCGGCGCGCCTCCAGGGCGATGTCGCCGCCATCGCTGGTGTACTTGGCGGCATTCGTCAGCAGGTTCGACAACACTTGCACGAAGCGCATCGCGTCGGCGTCCACCACCATGCCGGCCGGCGGCACGTCGAGGCGAAGCCGGTGCCGCCGCTCTTCCAGCAATGGACTCACCGTTTCCACCGCCTGCGTCACCAGCGCCGCCAGCTCGACCCGCTCGCGCCGCAGTTCGAACTTGCCCTGGGCAATGCGGGCCACGTCGAGCAGGTCGTCCACCAGGCGCACGAGGTGGCGCGCCTGCCGCTCGATCACCGCGTGTTCCCTGTCGAGCGAGCCGATGCCTTTCAGCCGCATCAGTTCCAGCGCCACCAGGATCGGCGACAGCGGGTTGCGCAACTCATGGCCCAGCATCGCCAGGAACTCGTCCTTGGCGCGGTTCGCCACCTCGGCATCGCTGCGCGCGCGCACCAGCGCTGTCACGTCGAACGCCACGATGGCCACGCGGTCCACTTGCCCGGCCGTGTTGCGGATCGGCTGGTGCACGTAGTCGAAAAAGCATTCTTCCGGTTCGGCGCCGGGCTGGCGCTGCAGCCACACGCGGCGGGCCTGGCCCACCGCCGGCTCGCCGCTGGCCAGCACGTGCTCCAGTTCATCGAACAGCGCCTGGTCCGGTACTTCCGCCAGCGCCTGCCGGAACGGCGTGCCCTGCACGTCGCGCCGGCCGATCAGGTCCGCGTAGCGCTCGTTCACCAGTTCGTACACCAGTGTGGTGCCGCGCAGGATCGCGATCGCCGCCGGCGCCTGCATGAACACCTCGGCCATCCGCTCGGCATGCGCGCGCTCGACCTGGCGGATGCGGTAGCGGATCAGCTGGGATTCGATGCGCGTGAGCAGTTCGCGCGCCGAGAATGGCTTGACGAGGTAGTCGTCGGCGCCGGCATTCAAGCCTTCGATGCGCGCTTCCTCGCCGGCGCGCGCCGACAGCAGCAATACCGGCACGTCGTGCAGCGCGTCGTCCCCGTGCAGGGCGGCGATCAGGCCGAAGCCATCGAGCTCCGGCATCATCACGTCGGAAACGACCAGGTCGGGCCGTTCGCGCCGGGCCGCCTCCAGCGCGGCGCGGCCGTTCTCCACCGCCGTCACGCGCCAGCGCTGGCGCAGCAGGCGCTCCAGGTAGCCGCGCATGTCGGCGTTGTCGTCCGCCACCAGCACGTGGGCGCCATGCGCCAGCAGCGTGCGATCTTCCTCCGCCTCCTCGTCGTTGTCCGCGTCCTGGCGCGGCAGCCAGCGCCGCGCTTCCGTCGTAGTACGCTGCCAGCGTGGCGGAAGACGCGGTGCCGTCGGCGCGCCCCGCCAGGCGGTCGTCCGGCAGGTGCGCGCGGCCCAGCGGCAGCGTCACGGTGAAGCAGGTGCCGCTGCCGGGCTCGCTGGCGACGGTGATCGCGCCGTGATGCAGGTCCACCAGGTCGCGCACCAGTGCCATGCCGATGCCGGAGCCCTCGTGCGAACGCGAACGCGCCCCTTCGACACGCTGGAAGCGCTCGAAGATCTTGTCCGGGTGGTGCGCCGCGATGCCCACGCCGGTGTCCCGAACGGTCAGCACGGCGCGGCCGCTTTCCTGCCGCAGCGCGACCGCGATGCGGCCCTCGAAGGTGAACTTGAAGGCGTTCGACAGCAGGTTCAGCACGATCTTTTCGTACATCTGCGTATCCACCCAGGCCGGCGCCGGCAGCGGCTCGCAGTGCACGTCCAGTGCCAGGCCGGCGCTTTCGACGATCGAGCGGAAGCCGCTGGCCAGGTCGCACGTCAGCGCCGCCAAATCCACCTCGGCATACGCCGCCTGCATGCGGCCGGCCTGCACGCGCGAGAAATCGAGCAGCGTGTTGACAAGCTTCTGCAGGCGCAGCGCATTGTCGCGCGCCAGTTCCAGCCGGTGGCGCTGCGCCGCCGGCAAGGGCGCTGTCTCGTCGCCCAGCGCATCTTCCACGGGCCCCAGCATCAGCGTCAGCGGCGTGCGGAATTCGTGGCTCACATTGGAGAAAAACGCGGTCTTGGCGCGGTCCAGTTCGGCCAGCGCATCGGCACGCCGGCGCTGTTCCTCGGCCGCCGTGGCATTCTGCAGCGCCGCGGCGACCTGGCCGGCCACCAGGCCGTAGAACGTGCGGTACTCGGCATCGAGCGGCCGTGCCGGGTTCACGCCGGCAATCAGCACGCCGGCGGCCGCCGTGCGTCCCGGAATGGCCAGCGGCAGCACGATCGCTTGCGTGACGGGCTGCCCGGCGACGCCGGCCGGCAGTCCCGCCACGGCACCGGCCGGCACCACCACGGGGCTGCCGGT
Source organism: Pseudoduganella sp. SL102 (assembly GCF_027856995.1). Taxonomy (NCBI): domain Bacteria; kingdom Pseudomonadati; phylum Pseudomonadota; class Betaproteobacteria; order Burkholderiales; family Oxalobacteraceae; genus Pseudoduganella; species Pseudoduganella sp. SL102. Next base: position 5,818,478 of record NZ_CP115554.1, on the reverse strand, counting down.
GGCGCACGCCTCGGCAATGGGCCAGGGCGTGCCGGCATCGCCGGGACCGATGGCGGCGGGCGCCGCGTGGCCGGACGCTGGCAGGTGGGCGGCCTGCTGGAGCTGCGCGGCACCGGTTTCCTCATCCACGAGGTAGAGCAGGGCGAACGGCATGTCGAGCGGATTGCGGCCGATGGTCGCCATCGCCGTCGCACAGGCGCGCGCCACGTTGTCCTCGCCGGCCGCGGCGGCCAGCGCCGACAGCGTGGCCAGCCGGCGCGTGTTCAGGTTGCTGGCGGTGACATCCGTGGAAGGGCAGAACAGGCCGCCCACGCCGCCCGACTCATCGACGATCGGGCTGTACGAAAACGAATACCACGTCTCTTCCAGGTAATCGCCGCGGTTCATGTACAGCTGCACATTGGCGACGAAGGTGGCCTCGGCCTGGCGGAACACCTTGTCGGCCAGCGGTCCGCAGAAATCCCAGATCTCCGCCCACACCTGCGCCGCCGGCAGGCCCAGCGCCCACGGATGCTTGGCACGGCTGAGCACGTCCACGTAGGCGTCGTTGTACAGGAAAGTCGCTTCGGGACCCCAGCCGATCCAGATCGGATGGCTCGAGTTCAGCATCAGGCTCACGGTGGTGCGCAGGCTCTGCGGCCATGCCTCCAGGCTGCCCAGCGGCGTGGCCGACCAGTCATGGGCGGCGATCAGGCCCGCCATCGCGCCGGGGGCGGCAAGGAAGCCCAGGTGGGCAGGCACAACGGGGTGCGCCGACTGCTCGTGGTCCCTCAAGCCGCTCTCCGCGTGAAGTTTGCAAAAGAATCTGCAATATTGATAATTGTCCACTTTACGGCATCCCGCCATGCCAGTCGCGCACGATAGGCATTTCCGGCAGTTCAGTTTTTGTTCATGACAACATAAGGCAAGCGAGTAACCTGGCGTTTGGTGTGGAGGTCTAGCCTAGGACAGCGGCGCATTGGACAGTCCTTCATTTGACAGTCCCTATCGTGCGCTCCATACTTTTATGGTCATTCCCTTCCCGCCATGACCTTCCCATTTCCGATCCGCAAGGAGTGCCCGCCCGGCGCCTGTGACTGCAGGCGCGAGCTGCTGGAAGCCGATCCGCAGGCGGATGCGCGCGTGCTGCGGCTGACCCGCGAGGAGGAAAAGCGGCTGGTCGAGCGGATCGAGGCGATCGGCAGCTACGCCGAGCTCGTGCGGGTTGGCCAGCGCCTGCAAGAACAGCTGGGCGTGACGTTGACGATCGCGCCCGGGCCGAACGAAGTGCGCACCGTGCGCGGCTTCGCCATCGAACTGGCGCCACGGCCAGGGCTGTGCCGCAAGACCCGGCAAGCGGTACCCGCCGCCATCCGGCGCTGCCTCGAAGCCCGCCCGGAAATCGCCTTCGCCATCCTGGATGCGCACGACTTGCTGGGGCGCTAGCGGCCACGGTACAAAGGTTGCCAGGAATGTTGCCTGTAAAATGGGGACGTACCCCATTTTCCGGGCAACAGTTTCCGGGAAATACTTCCCACGATCCAGGGCTGGCAGTACGGTAAAATCCCGCCTTTTGCCTCCTTCCGCGCATGACCATCCCCCCGCATTTCCTCGCCGCCCTCGACAGGGCCGGCCCCTCCTGGCATCCGGTATTGACCAAGGGCCTGGAAGCCATCGCCGCCGCGGATCCCGCCTACCTGCCGGCCCTCGCCGAAGATAGCTACCTGCCCACCGAACTGCGCCTGTTCGCCGCCTTTGCCCTGCCGCTGGAGCAGGTGCGCTATGTGCTGGTGGGGGAGGGGCCGTATCCCCGTGCGGAAAGCGCGACCGGCATCGGCTTCATGGATGGCGCCGTGGGCAGCCTGTGGTCGGACGAAGCCGGTGGCGGCCTGTCGAAGCGGGTCAACCGGGCCACGTCGCTGCGCAATTTCATGAAGATGCTGCTGGTGGCGGATGGGCAGCTGCACGAGGCGGATACGGCTGGTGCCGCACTGGCCGCGTGTGCCACGCGCGCCCGGAGCGGCGCGGCGATCGGCACGCTGGCCGAACTGCAGCAGCGGCTGATGGGCCATGGCTTCCTGCTGCTGAACGCGTCGCTGGTATTTCGTCCGCACGTGGCGCCGGTCAAGGATGCCAGGGCCTGGCTGCCGTTCTTTGCGACCGTGATCGATGCGCTCGCGGCACGGGCGGAGCAACCCAGGCTGGTGTTATGGGGAAAGATCGCTGAACAGTTGAACAAGCTGCCGGCCGTGCGCGCGATGCCGCAGGCGGTGGCCGAGCACCCATACAACCTGTCGTTCATCACTAACCGGGACATGCACGCGCTGTTCGAACCGATGCGTTTGTTGCACCGCAGCTAACTTCCCGGGCGGGCAGGGCGGCCAGGGCCGGGGGCGCCTGGCGGCTTGCATCGAAAACGGTGCCGCCCCGGGCAAGGATTCGGCGAAGCTGTTATACTTGACTAAATCGTTCAACTAATCAGGTTTTGTTTGCGGCGCCGCAGGGTGTTTGCGGATGAATCTGTTAGAAGAAGCACGAGATTTTACCTTAGTTCAATACTCAGAATTCAATGCTCAGAAGGCTCCGCGTTTTGCGCCGGGTTTTTTCGCCACCTTGATTAACGCTGAGTCATTGAACACCGAGTTGGCAACGTGCCGGGTTGCGCTGTTCCCGGCGGCATTTATTCGAGGTCGTATGCGTCTGACTACCAAAGGCCGCTTTGCCGTGACGGCAATGATCGACCTGGCAATGCGCCAGGGCAAGGGTCCCGTCACGCTTTCTGGCATCAGCCAGCGGCAAGCCATATCGCTGTCCTACCTGGAACAGTTGTTCGGCAAGCTGCGCCGGCACGAGATCGTGGAATCCATCCGCGGTCCGGGCGGCGGCTACAGCCTGGCCCGCCGTGCCGACAAGGTGACGGTGGCCGACATCATCATCGCCGTCGATGAACCGCTGGACGCGACCCAGTGCGGCGGCAAGGAAAATTGCCATGGCGCGGACCACGCCAGCGGCGCCCGCTGCATGACCCACGAACTGTGGACCACGCTGAACGAAAAAATGGTCGATTACCTCGACTCGGTCTCGCTGCAAGACCTGGTCGACCAGCAAAAGCAGAAGAACGCCGAACAGAACGTGGTGGTCGTGCACCGCAATGAACACGCCGCCCTGGCAAAGTAGGCATCCGGTTGTCCCAGAATACCCACATACGCCGCACAGCACTGGAGTGAAAAGATGAACGCCCCTGAAAAAAACGTCCCCAAGGTTGCCCCGGTCGACTTCAAGACCGCGCCGCACTTCCCGATCTACATGGACTATTCGGCCACCACGCCGATCGACCCCCGGGTGGCGGACAAGATGATTCCCTACCTGCGCGAGCAGTTCGGCAATCCGGCCTCGCGCAGCCACATGTATGGCTGGACGGCCGAAGCGGCCGTGGAAGAGGCACGCGGCCACGTGGCGGCGCTGATCAATGCCGATCCGCGTGAAATCATCTGGACTTCCGGCGCGACTGAAAGCAACAACCTGGCGATCAAGGGCGCGGCGCAGTTCTACAAGACCAAGGGCAAGCACATCATCACGGTGAAGACCGAGCACAAGGCCGTGCTGGATACCGTGCGCGAGCTGGAACGCCAGGGCTTCGAAGCCACTTACCTGGACCCGCAGGACAACGGCCTGATCACCGTCGAGCAGCTGGCCGCGGCCGTGCGTCCGGATACGATCCTGGTCTCCGTCATGCTGGTCAACAACGAGATCGGCGTGATCCAGCCGGTCGGCGAGATCGCCGCCTTCTGCCGCGGCAAGGGCATCATCTTCCACTGCGACGCCGCGCAGGCGACCGGCAAGCTGGCCATCGACGTGCAGGCGCTGAAAGTGGACCTGATGACGTTCACCGCGCACAAGACCTACGGCCCGAAAGGCATCGGCGCGCTGTACGTGTGCCGCAAGCCGCGCGTGCGCCTGGAAGCGCAGATGCACGGCGGCGGCCACGAGCGCGGCCTGCGTTCGGGCACGCTGCCGGTGCACCAGATCGTCGGCATGGGCGAAGCCTTCCGCCTGGCCAAGGTCGAGATGGACGACGAGATCGCCCGCATCAAGGCGCTGCGCGACCGCCTGGCCACTGGCCTGCAACAGATCGAAGAGGTCTACATCAACGGCGACATGGATCACCGCGTGCCGCACAACCTGAACGTGTCGTTCAACTACGTGGAAGGCGAGTCGCTGATCATGGCCGTCAAGGACCTGGCCGTATCGTCCGGTTCGGCCTGCACGTCGGCCAGCCTGGAACCGTCCTACGTGCTGCGCGCCCTGGGCCGCAGCGACGAACTGGCGCACAGCTCGATCCGCTTCACGATCGGCCGCTTCACGACCGAGCAGGATATCGACTTCGCCATCGAACTGATGAAGTCGAAAGTGGGCAAGCTGCGCGAACTGTCGCCGCTGTGGGACATGTTCAAGGAAGGTATCGACATCAGCTCGATCCAGTGGGCTGCGCACTGATGGGACCTCGATAAACCTATTGCGCAACGCCCTATGCTGGTCTGCGGTGCTCCGCTTCGGCGGACCGGCCGTACATAAAGTACGACTCCGCGCCTCAACCAGATAGGACGTCGCTCATTACGGTTTCTCGAGGCCCCGAGACGTTGAAGGAACACAAATTTTCGAACCGGCGTGATGCCGGGACATAAGGAGCATCAAAATGGCTTACTCGGAACAAGTACTCGATCACTACGAAAACCCGCGCAACGTGGGCGCCTTTGAAAAGGGCGATGACACCGTCGGCACCGGCATGGTCGGCGCGCCGGCCTGCGGCGACGTGATGAAACTGCAGATCAAGGTCGGCGCCAATGGCCTGATCGAAGACGCGAAGTTCAAGACCTATGGCTGCGGCTCGGCGATCGCTTCGAGCTCGCTGGTGACCGAATGGGTCAAGGGCAAGACGCTGGACGAAGCGCTGGCCATCAAGAACACGCAGATCGCCGAAGAGCTGGCGCTGCCGCCGGTGAAGATCCACTGCTCGATCCTGGCGGAGGATGCCATCAAGGCAGCCGTCAGCGATTACAAGGCAAAGCATTCCGCTTAATCAGCAATACGGTACGACGGGGCCCGCGTGGCGGGCCCCGATGAAGGAGGAATTCGCATGGCAGTCACCCTGACCGAAAAAGCAGCAAAGCACATTTCCCGCTACATCGAACGGCGCGGCAAGGGCGTCGGCCTGCGCTTCGGCGTGCGTACCACGGGCTGCTCGGGGCTGGCGTACAAGCTGGAATACGTCGACGAAGCGGCGCCGGAAGACTCGGTGTTCGAATCGCACGGCGTGAAGGTCTTCGTCGATCCGAAAAGCATGCCGTACATCGATGGCACGGAACTCGACTTCGCGCGCGAAGGCCTCAACGAGGGCTTCAAGTTCAACAACCCGAACGAAAAAGACGCCTGCGGTTGCGGCGAGAGCTTCCGCGTCTGACCGTATTGCGGAACCCATCACCGTGCAGAACCACTTCGAGTTATTCCACCTGCCGCGGCAGTTCGCCATCGATGCCGGCGCGCTGGACGCCGCCTACCGCGAAGTCCAGGCCCGCGTCCACCCCGACAAGTTCGTGAACGCCACGGATGCTGAAAAGCGTGTCGCGATGCAGTGGGCCACCCGCGCCAACGAAGCCTATCAAACGCTGAAGAATCCGCAGCGCCGCGCGCAGTACCTGTGCGAGCTGCACGGCGTGGACCTGCAGACCGAATCGAACACGGCGATGCCGATGGCGTTCCTGATGCAGCAGATGGAATGGCGCGAGGAACTGGCCGAGGCGCGCGCGGCGCGCAACGCGGAGCTGCTGGACCAGCTCGACGGCCAGCTGCGCACCGCCCGCAAGGACCAGTTGAAGGACATCGAGGCGCAGCTGGACGCGGGCGATTACCACGCCGCCGCGCAAGGCGTGCGCGCGCTGATGTTCCTGGAAAAATTCGGCGAAGAAGTCGGCTTTGCCTTCGACGCGCTGGACGCCTAGCGGACATTCCTCAAGCGCCGCGGCGTAGTCCCCGGCGGCACGCAGCATACAACCAGCGCACAACAACAACAGGTTTCACATGGCTCTTCTGCAAATTTCCGAACCCGGCATGTCCACCGCCCCGCACCAGCACCGCCTGGCGGTCGGCATCGACCTGGGTACGACGAACTCGCTGGTCGCCACCGTGCGCTCGTCCATTCCCGAGGTGCTGAACGACGAGGATGGCCGCCCGCTGCTGCCGTCCGCGGTGCGCTACCTGCCGAATGGCCATGCCACCATCGGCTACAAGGCGCTGGCCGCGCAGACCACCGACCCGAAGAACACGGTCGTTTCCGTCAAGCGCTTCATGGGCCGCGGCCTGAAGGACATCGCCTACGCCGAGAACCTGCCCTACGACTTCGTCGACGCCCCCGGCATGGTGCAGCTGAAAACCGTCGCCGGCGTGAAAAGCCCGGTCGAGACCTCGGCACAGATCCTGGCCACGCTGCGCCAGCGCGCCGAGGATGCGCTGGGCGACGACCTGGTCGGCGCCGTGATCACGGTGCCGGCATACTTCGACGACGCGCAGCGCCAGGCCACCAAGGATGCGGCCCAGCTGGCCGGCCTGAACGTGCTGCGCCTGCTGTCGGAGCCGACCGCCGCGGCGATCGCGTATGGCCTCGACAATGGTTCCGAAGGCCTGTTCGCCGTGTATGACCTGGGCGGCGGCACCTTCGACATCTCGATCCTGAAACTGTCGAAAGGCGTGTTCGAAGTGCTGGCCACCGGCGGCGATTCCGCGCTGGGCGGCGACGATTTCGACCACCGCCTGTTCTGCTGGATCCACGCGCAGGAAAAGCTGGCGCCGCTGAACGAGAAAGACACCGCCGTGCTGATGGTGAAGGCGCGCGAAGCCAAGGAACTGCTGTCGACCAAGAACGAGGTGCTGGTCGATGCCAGCCTGTCGTCCGGTGAGAACGTGCACCAGATCATCACTGCCGAAACGTTCAACGAGATCACCAAGCACCTGGTGGCCAAGACCATCAACGCCGTCAAGAAGGCGCTGCGCGACGCCAACGTGGATGCCGACGATATCGACGGCGTGGTGATGGTGGGCGGCGCTACGCGCATGCCGCACGTGCAGCGCGCCGTGGGCGAGTTCTTCCACACGATCCCGCACGCGAACATCGATCCGGACAAGGTGGTGGCGCTGGGCGCGGCGATCCAGGCCAACCTGCTGGCCGGTAACCGCGCCGCCGGCGACGACTGGCTACTGCTGGACGTGATTCCGCTGTCGCTGGGCATCGAGACGATGGGCGGCCTGGTGGAGAAGATCATTCCGCGCAACTCGACGATTCCCAGCGCCCGCGCACAGGAATTCACGACGTTCAAGGACGGCCAGACGGCGCTGGCGGTGCACGTGCTGCAGGGCGAGCGCGAACTGGTGTCCGATTGCCGATCGCTGGCGCGCTTCGAGCTGCGTGGCATTCCGCCGATGGCGGCCGGCGCAGCGCGCATCCGCATCACCTACCAGGTCGATGCCGATGGCCTGCTGTCGGTCTCGGCGCGCGAGCTGCGTTCCAACGTCGAGGCGTCGATCACGGTGAAGCCGTCGTATGGCCTGGGCGACGACGATGTCGCGCGCATGCTGCAGGAGTCGTACACGTCCGCCGAAAGCGACATGAAAGCGCGCGCGCTGCGCGAGGAACAGGTCGAAGCCGAGCGCATCCTGCTGGCCACCCAGTCGGCGCTCGATGAAGACGCCGCATTGCTGTCGGACGAGGAGCATGCCGTGGTCGATGCGCTGATGCAAAAGACCCGCGAGACCCTGGCGCAGTCGGTGGCCGGCGCGGTGGACCACCTGGCCGTGAAAGCCGCCGTCGAGGAACTGGCGCACGGCACCGAGGAATTCGCTTCGCGCCGGATGGACCGCAGCGTGCGCAGCGCGCTGGCGGGCAAATCGCTCGACCAGGTCGCGTAACCCGACCGCATAAGCAGATCGCGTACACCACAATCATTACAGAGGTAGCAAGTGCCACAAATCGTCATCCTGCCCCACGCCAAGCTGTGCCCCGAAGGTGCCGTCATCGAGACGGAAGCGGGCAAATCCGTCTGCGATGTCCTGCTGGACAACGACATCCACATCGAGCACGCCTGCGAGAAATCGTGCGCCTGCACCACCTGCCACGTGATCGTGCGCGAGGGTTTCGATTCGCTCAACGAAGCCACCGAAACGGAAGAAGACCTGCTCGACAAGGCCTGGGGCCTGGAAGCGCAGTCGCGCCTGTCGTGCCAGTCGATCGTGGCCGACGAGGACCTGGTCATCGAAATCCCGAAATACACCATCAACCACGCCAGCGAAGGCTCGCACTGAGATGAAATGGACGGACATCACGGCGATCGCGGAAGCGCTGTATGACAAGTATCCGCACCTGGACCCGACGCAGATCCGCTTCACCGACCTGCACAACTGGGTGGTGACGCTGGAAGGTTTCGACGACGACCACAAGCGCGGCGGCGAGAAGATCCTGGAAGCGATCCAGCAGGCGTGGATCGATGAAGCGCAATAAGGCCGCAAAGGGCGCCGCAGCCGCGCCTTTGCCGAGCGTCGTGACGGATATCCCCGAGGTCAAGCCGGGCCAGTCCGTCGCGCTGCTGCAGGAACTGCATATCCTCACCCGCGACGGCAAGCTGAACCAGGACAGCCGGCGCAAGCTGAAACAGGTGTACCACCTGTACCAGTTCATCGAGCCGCTGCTGAACGACGTGGTGAAGGACAAGGGCGCCGTGTCGCTGGTCGACCACGGCGCCGGCAAGTCCTACCTCGGCTTCATCCTCTACGACCTGTTCTTCAAGGGCCTGCAGGAAGAAGCGCATCGCCATTCCCGTATCTACGGCATCGAGACGCGCGACGAACTGGTGCAGCGCTCGCGCGAACTGGCCGCGAAGTTCGATTTCCCGGGCATGTCGTTCCTGCCGCTGTCGGTGGCCGAATCGACGACCTCGTCCGAACTGCCGCCGACGGTCGACATCGTCACCGCGCTGCATGCCTGCAATACGGCAACGGATGACGCGATCGACTTCGCGCTGAAGAAACGCGCCCGGCACATCGTGCTCGTGCCGTGCTGCCAGGCGGAAGTCGCTTCGGTGCTGAAGAAGAACAAGGGACAGTCGCTCGGCAAGAGCGCATTGACGGAAATCTGGCGCCACCCGATCCATACCCGCGAGTTCGGCAGCCAGATCACCAACGTGCTGCGCTGCCTGCAGCTGGAAGCGCACGGCTACCAGGTCAACGTGACGGAACTGGTGGGCTGGGAACATTCGATGAAGAACGAGCTGATCATCGCCACCTACAAGAACCTGCCGCGCAAGCGTCCCGCCGACCGCCTGAAGGAAGTGCTCGATACCGTCGGGCTGCAGGAGATGGGCCAGCGTTTCTATACCGGCGCCGAGGCCGCCCATGAGGTTGCCAATGAGGTTCCCAATGAGTGACGAGACGATCCGCTTGTCCAAGCGGGTGATGGACGAAAAGGGCTGCTCGCGGCGCGAGGCCGAGCTGTACATCGAAGGCGGCTTCGTGCTGGTCGATGGCGTGGTGGTGGAAGAGCCGGGCACCCGCGTCGCTCCCGCGCAATCGGTGGCGCTGGCGGCGGATGCGACGCTGCTCGACATCGTGCCGGTGACGATCCTGCTGAACAAGCCGGCCGGCGCCGATGCGCTGCGCTGCCTGGTGCCGGAAGCCCGCAGCGAGCACGCGGCAAAGGAGCGCTTCCTGAAGCGGCACCTGCACAACCTGACGCCGGTGCTGCCGCTGGACCCGTCGGCCAGCGGCCTGTTCGTGTTCACGCAGGATTACCGCGTCATCCGCAAGCTGGTGGATGAGCCGGGTTCAGTGGAGCAGGAACTGATCGTCGATGTCGACGGCACCATCGTGGAAAACGGGCTGGCGCAACTGAACCAGGGCGCCACCAAGGTCAGCTGGCAGAACGAACGGCGGCTGCGTTTCGCCGTCAAGGGCCCGAAGCCCAGCCAGGTCGAGCGGATGTGCGGCGCCGTCGGGCTCACCCCCACCGCCATCCGGCGCCTGCGCATCGGCCGCCTTTCGATGGGCAGCCTGCCCGTCGGGCAATGGCGCTACCTGCTGGGCTACGAGCGGTTCTGACCGTCGCGGCCTTAAAACCGGTGACAGGCTCCGATAAAACCGGTGACAGGCTCCGATTATGCTCATAATCGGAGCCTGTCACCGGTTTATTCAAGCGAACCCATCGGTCCTGCTCATTTCCGCTTCTTGCTGTTCGCCGTCGCCGTGGTCGTATAGAACTCGGGCGGCTTGCGCGCGACCCAGTCGATGAAGGTGCGGATGTCCTCGTTTTCGCGCAGCTTGTCCCACGTGTGATACGTGCGGAACAATTCCTTCTCCGTAAATACCGAATGGATTTTCCGGTGGCAGATCTTGTGGATGGGGAATTGCGCGCGGCCCTTGAACGTCTTCGGCACGAGGTGGTGCCGGTCGATGTTGACCGTGCCGAGCGGGCGGCCGCATAGCGGACACAAGGGGCACAGCGGTTCGGTGGGGGAATCGTCGTCCGGGATCATCCGGCGCAGGTGAGGGCGGCAGTGGCCGCCTGCAAGGTCAAGCCGCCGGCAAGGTCAGGCTGCCTGCGCGGGAGCCTTCTTCTTCGCCGGCTTGGGCAGCTGCACCAGCCGCGTGCCGGCGATGCGGTCGTGCAGGAACTGGCGGTCGCGGTCGAGGAAAGCCGTCAGCGACCACAGGGCGATGCCGATCGCGATGGCGCCCAGCGCATGCCAGTGTTCGAGACCGAATGCCCAGCTGGCAACGAGCGCCGGCAGCACCCACATCCAGGCCAGCAGGTAGCGCAGCGCGGCGCGCCTCGGCGGCAGCGCCGTGCCGTCGGCCTGCGTGACGCGCAGGCGCCACGTCTGCATCGCCAGCGTCTGGCCGTTGCGGCTCCATTGATGGATGAAATACGCGCCGAGCACGAAGAACGCGAGGGCCTGGCGGCCATGCTCGACGGCGGCGGCATGGCTGGCGTCCACGGCGAACTCGAATACGAGGAATGGCAGGAACAATGCGGCAAACGCGAGCAGCAGCTCGTAGACCATCGAGACCAGGCGGCGCCGGATCGATGGCATCGAGACTGTCGCGTTATCTGGTGGCATTCTGGGCCGCCGGGGAAGCGGTGTGCGCAGGTGCAGGCGCGGTTGCCGGCACCGGAGGGGTGGCGGCCGGTGGCGCCGGCATTGCCGGTGCGGGCGCCGGTGCGGGCGGATTTTGCTGCAGCATCACGGCTGGCGTGGCCGCGCCTTCCAGCGGATACACGAGTTCCTGCGCCGGCTGGGGTAGTGGCGGCGGCAGTGGCACGGGAGCGGGCGGCGGCATCGTGGCCACCGCTGGCGGCGGAACCGCCGGCACATGCGGCTTGACCGGTTGCGGCGTCTTGGCCAGGCTTTGCGCCGGCGTGGGCGGCTTGGCGACCTGCTGCTTTTTCGCGGTGCCGGCCTTGGCCAGCTTGCGCTTTTCCTCGTCCGACAGCTGCAGGTACTCTTCCCACTGGGCCGCTTTCTTGCCGCCGACGGCGCGCTGGGCGCGCGCATAGTTCTCGCGCACGGCCTTGCGTTCCTCGGGGGACATTTCGGTCCAGGCACGCATGCGTTCGAGCATGCGTTTCTTCTCGGTGGGTTTCATCGACGCGTAGCGGCCGGCGATCTCGAGCCACTTCTGCTTGCGCACGGGGCCCAGGTCGTCCCAGCCGGATTTCAGCGGGGCGAGCGCCTCCTGCTGTGCGGGCGTGAGATCCTGCCAGCGCAATTCGTTGACGGAGGGGGACAGCAGCGTCGAGGCGGACGCGGTGGGCGATGGCGCCGACGCCGGACCGCCATGGCGCAGGACGGCAAAGCCTGCGGCGATCGCAACGACCAGCGCCGCGACACCGCCCAACAGCCATGCACGCCCGTTTTTTTGCGCCATCCTACGCGCCATCCCTAGCGCCCGCGGGTTTCAAGATAGGCGTTGAAACCGTTATCCAGGTAAGCCGACAGCGGCAATTCGTCCGACAGCAGGGCCGCATCGAGTTCCGCCAGTTCGGCGATCGATTGCTGCTGCTCGTACTGGTAGACACCGACCATGCCGCCCATCACGAGCAGCAACGGCAATACCACGGAGAAGCGGCTGATCCAGCCGAACGGCGCCGAGAAGAAGCCATTGCCGCCAGCGGTGGCAGCCACCGTCGCGGTACGGGTCACGCGCACCTCCACGTGCGGCTTCTTGCGGGCCAGGGCGGCCTGGCGGGCGGCGGCAAGGCGGTCGGTAGTCGAGGCCGGCAAATCGTCCAGCTTCTCGTTGAGCGCATGGCGCACGCGGTAAGCGAAATTGATTTCTTCGGTATTCATAGTGTGATTCCCTTGGCTTTGAGTGCTTCGGCGAGAGTGTGATTTGCTCTTGAGCAATGTGTTTTCACGCTCCCTTCGGAACATCCCATCGCTGCGGCCGTCTCTGCTACATCCATATCCTGCCAGTAACGCATGAGGAATGCTTCCCGTTGACGCGTCGGGAGCTTTTGCACTTCATCTTCAATGAGTTGCAGGACCTGCATGCGTTCGACCTGGTCGGCGCTCGACTCGGCGGCCTGGGTGCCCTGTTCGGCCTCGTAGGATTCCAGTATATCAAAATCCTCATGTTCCTCCTGGGAATTTCCCAGTCCGGAAAACAAGCTGACCCAGGTATTTCGCACCTTTTCGCGGCGGAAGTAATCGAGGATGGTGGTTTGCAGGATCCGCTGGAACAGCAGCGGCAGTTCGGCGGCCGGCTTGTCGCCGTATTTTTCCGCCAGCTTGATCATCGCGTCCTGGACGATGTCCAGTGCCGCCTCATCCTTGCGTACCGCATAGACCGCCTGCTTGAAGGCACGTCGTTCGACGTTTTCCAGAAAGTCTGAAAGTTCTTTATCTGTTGCCATCAGGAGGGGGGGGCGTGCCGTTGAGGTCTTCTAGGAAAGCGCTGATTTATTGCTGGTGGATGAGATTAGTCTTGAAAAACGTGTCCAGCAAGACGCAAATGTCCCGTCATACCGGGGGGTACGGCCGCCGGTATGGCGGGGCATTTGTGGCGCCGCTGGGCGCGTTTTCTCAGGGCTAAGATCGCCGCCATGAATACATCAGCGGTTCCCGAGACTGTGCATCCTAGCAAAATTCACGTATTTCCGCATTTTTTTGGCGCTTTTCACCACGCTTGTCCATTTTTCATGCACCGAACCGGCGCACAAGGTCGAAAAAATCATAATATTCCTTGACCATTGATGGTGCAACGCAGTAACGTATGGAATGCTTCGCACACCACGAGGCTCCCAGATCGCGCGCCGCTGCACAAAAGGCCGCCGTGCCCGGTCCGCTTTCATATGTCAGCAGTTTGCTCCAGCCCGTGCCAAAAGCGCGAGAGGTCGGCCGAACAGCTGCAGAAACTCCAGCGGAAATAATTGCGTTACAGCGTCCGTCTCGCACCCCACTACGGTTGGGGGAACAGCCGGCGTGACCGCAAATGCAAGTACGCTCGAGGGAGCTGTGGCGATAGGCTAACTTCGACAGGCAAGAGCATCCGTTCAATCTCCTATGGACCTTGAAAGGAATGTTTCATGAACACCGAAGTAGCCATCACTGGCGCCGAGATACTCGTGCGCTGCCTGGCCGAAGAGGGCGTCGAACACGTCTTCGGCTATCCCGGAGGAGCAGTCCTCTATATCTACGACGCCATCTTCAAGCAGGACAAATTCCAGCATATCCTGGTTCGCCATGAGCAGGCCGCCATCCATGCGGCGGACGCGTATTCGCGCAGCTCGCAGAAAGTCGGCGTCGCCCTCGTCACGTCCGGCCCTGGCGTCACCAATGCGGTGACCGGCCTGTCGACCGCATACATGGATTCCGTGCCGATGGTCGTCATTTCCGGCCAGGTGCCGAGCCATGCGATCGGCCAGGATGCATTCCAGGAATGCGACACGGTCGGCATCACGCGCCCCGTCGTCAAGCACAACTTCCTCGTCAAGGATGTGAAGGACCTGGCCGAAACGGTCAAGAAAGCCTTCTATATCGCCCGCACCGGCCGTCCCGGCCCCGTGCTGGTCGACATCCCGAAGGATATCTCGATGCACAAGCATGTGTTCTCCTATCCGAAGGAGATCGAGATGCGCTCGTACCGGCCGGTCGACAAGGGCCACTCGGGCCAGATCCGCAAGGCGGTGCAGCTGCTGCTGGCGGCCGAACGTCCGATGATCTACACGGGCGGCGGCGTGATCCTGGCCAATGCGCACAATGAACTGAACAAACTCGTCGAACGCCTCGGCTTCCCCGTCACGAACACGCTGATGGGCCTGGGCGGCTCGCGCTCCTCGAGCGACCAGTGGGTCGGCATGCCCGGCATGCACGGCACGTATGAAGCCAACATGGCGATGCAGAACTGCGACGTGCTGATCGCCATCGGCGCCCGCTTCGACGACCGCGTGATCGGCAACCCGAAGCACTTCGCCTCGAACCCGCGCAAGATCATCCACGTGGACATCGATCCGTCGTCGATTTCCAAGCGCGTCAAGGTGGACATTCCGATCGTCGGCAACGTCAAGGACGTGCTGATCGAATTCCTGGCCCAGCTCGACGCCGCCGACCACAAGCCGAATCCGGCCCAGCTGTCGAAATGGTGGGGCCAGATCACCGAATGGCGCAACCGCCAGTGCCTGAAGTATCCGACCTCGGACACCATCATCAAGCCGCAATCGGTCGTCGAGAAACTCTACGAGATCACCCGTGGCGACGCGTTCATCACGTCGGACGTCGGCCAGCACCAGATGTGGGCCGCGCAATACTACAAGTTCGACAAGCCGCGCCGCTGGATCAATTCCGGTGGCCTGGGCACGATGGGCGTCGGCCTGCCGTACGCGATGGGCGTGCAGATGGCGAATCCGGATGCCACGGTGGCCTGCATCACCGGCGAAGGCTCGATCCAGATGAACATCCAGGAGCTCGCCACGTGCAAGCAGTATCACCTGACGCCGAAGATCATCATGCTGAACAACCGCTTCCTGGGCATGGTGCGCCAGTGGCAGCAGCTCGACTACGGTTCGCGCTATTCCGAGTCGTACATGGATTCGCTGCCGGACTTTGAAAAGCTGGCCGAGGCCTATGGCCACGTGGGCATGCGCATCGAGAAGGCGGGCGACGTCGAGGGCGCGCTGCGCGAAGCGTTCGGCATGAAGGACCGCCTGGTGTTCATGAACTTCATCACCGACCAGAGCGAAAACGTGTGGCCGATGGTCCAGACGGGCAAGGGCCTGTCCGAAATGCTGCTCGGTTCGGAGGACCTCTGATATGCGACACATCATTTCTGTTTTGCTGGAAAACGAGGCGGGCGCGCTGTCCCGCGTCGTCGGCCTGTTCTCCGCGCGCGGCTACAACATCGAGACGCTGACCGTGGCGCCGACCGAGGATTCCACGCTGTCGCGGATGACCATCGTCACCAGCGGCTCGGATGACATCATCGAGCAGATCACCAAGCACCTGAACCGCCTGATCGAAGTGGTGAAGGTGGTCGACCTGACCGAAGGCCAGCACATCGAGCGCGAGCTCATGCTGATCAAGGTGCGGGCGGTGGGCAAGGAGCGCGAGGAAATGAAGCGCACCGCCGACATCTTCCGCGGCCGCATCATCGACGTGACCGAGAAGACCTACACGATCGAACTGACCGGCGCCAAGAGCAAGCTCGACGCGTTCATCGATGCGATCGACCGCACCTCGATCCTGGAAACCGTCCGCACGGGCGGCTCCGGCATCGGCCGCGGCGAACGCATCCTGAAGCTCTGAACACGCTGCACGCGGTACTGATACCGGGTTGAAGCGACCGGGTCAAAGCGACCGGGTTAAAACTGATTAATACGATTCACACAAAATACTTAGGAATGACCATGAAAGTTTTCTACGACAAAGACGCCGACCTCTCCCTGATCAAGGGTAAAAACGTTGCCATCATCGGCTACGGCTCGCAGGGTCACGCGCACGCACAGAACCTGACCGAATCCGGCGTGAACGTCACCGTCGGCCTGCGCAAGGGTGGCGCGTCGTGGCAGAAGGTCGAAGCGGCCGGCATCAAGGTTGCCGAAGTCAACGACGCGGTGAAGGCGGCCGACGTCGTCATGATCCTGCTGCCGGACGAGAACATCGCCCAGGTCTACAACGAAAACGTGGCACCGAACATCAAGCAGGGCGCGGTGCTGGCCTTCGCACACGGCTTCAACGTGCACTACGGCCAGGTCGTGCCGCGTGAAGACCTGGACGTGATCATGGTCGCACCGAAGGCCCCGGGCCACACCGTGCGCAACACGTACAAGCAGGGTGGCGGCGTGCCGCACCTGATCGCCGTGTACCAGGACAAGTCCGGCACCGCCCGTGACATCGCCCTGTCGTACGCCTCGGCCAACGGTGGCGGCAAGGCCGGCATCATCGAAACCAACTTCCGCGAAGAGACCGAGACCGACCTGTTCGGCGAACAGGCCGTGCTGTGCGGCGGTACCGTCGAACTGATCAAGGCCGGCTTCGAAACGCTGGTGGAAGCGGGCTACGCGCCGGAAATGGCGTACTTCGAGTGCCTGCACGAACTGAAGCTGATCGTCGACCTGATCTACGAAGGCGGCATCGCCAACATGAACTACTCGATCTCGAACAACGCCGAATACGGCGAATACGTGACCGGCCCGCGCGTCGTCACCGCCGAGACCAAGGAAGCCATGCGCCAGTGCCTGAAGGACATCCAGACCGGCGAATACGCCAAGTCCTTCATCCTGGAAAACAAGGCCGGCGCCCCGACGCTGATCTCGCGCCGCCGCCTGACGGCCGAGCACCAGATCGAAGAAGTGGGTGCGAAACTGCGCGCGATGATGCCGTGGATCGCCGCCAACAAGATGGTCGACAAGTCGAAGAACTAAGCGGCTTTCGCCTCACGAAAACGGCCCTCGCGGGCCGTTTTTCATATGCGGGCAGTATCTGTAAGTCTCCGCTTGCTAGGCCGCTGTTTGCGCATAGCCGCCCCGGCGGCGGCGACGACACAGCCTAGAAGCGTCAGCGTATAGGTGTGCGGCTCAGGCACCGCCAAGGCAAAGGTAAACGCGTCGACGGTGCCGATCGCACTCCCTACAGAGACCGGCTGCGGCATGTCATCATGGAATGCTGTTACGTCGGCCACGAATACGGTGGAATGGAAGTCATTGCGCCCGAACTGTAATGCATCTGTCACCTCGGTAACAGGGAGCAGTTCGGGCATCAGGTACGCTCTCTGATGGATATCGGCATAGTCGCCATAGCCGGTCGGTGGGGTATATGAGATTTCATACAGCAAGGAATCGACGTTTGCTGTGCCACCATGCAGGAAATACACCCGGACATCGGCATAGGATGTACTCGTGGAGTACGTTGCGCCATTTACCGTCAGCTCCAATGTGAATGCGGCATTGCCGGCGTCGAAGCCGACGTGGGTATCCGTTGACCACCAGTTGTCAATATCGAAGCGGGTCGTCATGTTCGCTGTGAACGTTCCTGATCCCTCAGGCCCGTCCAGCCCGCTTGGGCCGTAAAACTGTCCCCACAGGCTGAAATTGCCATTGCCTGTTGCCGTGGTAGTGAGGACATACTCGGCCACGGCAGTCGAGGGTGCGAACATCGCAAGTGAAACAACCGCTGCGACCGTGGCCCGGCACACGAAGGAGTGGAGCGGCGGGAGATTCATGAGCATCCTTTCGTTAAGCTGTCGTCGAACGCATTGGTGACGCGTGCCCGAGAAGATGGAAGGCGGCACTCTTCAAGCCCGTACGCGCGAAGTGCCTGGCCCGACAACCGCCGTGCGGATGTCAGGTTCAATATAGATGCAAGCTGCATAAGCGACAAGGAAGACCTGATATCCGCTTCGATGTGCTGGGATGGCTTCCGGTGCCTTTCCGCCGGTGTTCCGGTCAGCCGCGATCCATGGTGCTGCGCTGCCGCTCCAGCGCCGCCAGCAGCGCGTCGATATAGGTACGGCTGGCGCGCAGTGGCGTGCCGTCGCGCAGCCGCAGCATGGCGTCGCGGTTGCCCAGTGTGCGCAGTTCGGCCACGCGGTCCAGCCGCACGATGGCGGAGCGGTGCACGCGGGCGAACGCGGCCGGGTCGAGCGACTCCACCAGCCGGTGCAGTGCCGTGCGCACCAGGTACTCGCGGCCGCCCGCGTGCAGCGTGGCGTAATCGCCCGCCGCGTCGATCCATTCCACGTCCTCCACGTCGACGAACACCAGGCGGCTGCCGTAGCGCACCGTGAAGCGCGACAGGTAGCCGGCTTGCGGCCCCGGTGCTTCGGGGGCGCCGCACCGGAAGCGCCAGGCCTGCCGCGCCCGCGCCACCGCGTCGGCGAAGCGCTCGTCTTCCACGGGTTTCAGCAGGTAGTCGACGACGTCCAGCGCGAAGGCCTGCACGGCGAACTGCTCGTGCGCCGTCAGCAGGACGGCCAGCGGGCGCTCGGCCGCCGGCAGCGCGGCCAGCACGCCGAGGCCGTTCAAGCCGGGCATCTCGACATCGAGGAACACCAGGTCGGGCCGGGCATCGCGGATGCCGGCCAGCGCGGCGGGACCGTCGCCATATTCGGCGACGACGTCGATATCCGGGCATTGCCGCAGCCGGGCCAGCACGCCGGCGCGCGCCAGCGGTTCGTCATCGACGACGAGCGCGCGCATCATGCCGCACGCTCCCCTGATGTACGCTCCCCTGTCGCACGTACCCCTGACTTGCTCACCCCTGATGTACGCACCCATGATGCACGCTCCCACGATGCGCCCGCGACGGATTCGCGCCGCAGCGGCAGTTCGATCGACACCTCGAAGCGGCCGCCGGCCACGTGGCGGGCCGTGAAGCGGTAGGCGCCGCCATACAGCTTGCGCAGCCGTTCGGCCACGTTGCGCATGCCCACGCCCAGGGAGGCGCCATTGTCGCCGACCATCCGGGCGTCGTTGACCACGTGGATGTGCAGCGTGCCACCGTTGGCCGCGATCGTCAGCCCCAGTGCGCCACCAGCGGGATCGGGAGCGATGCCATGCCGCACGGCGTTCTCGGCCAGCGGCTGCAGCAGCAGGCAGGGCACCTGCGCATCGAGCAGGCCGGGGCCGACCTCGATGGCGATGCGCAGCCGTTCGCCCAGCCGCGCCTTCTCGATCTCCAGGTAGTTCTCGGTCAGCGCCAGCTCGTCGGCCAGCGCGTGCTCGTGCGCGTGCTCGGTGGCCAGCGTGGCACGCAGCAGGTCCGCCAGCTGCGCGATCATCCGGTTGGCATCCCGGTCGCGGCCCGTGGCCACCAGCGCGGACACGCCGTTGAGTGTATTGAACAGGAAGTGCGGCTGCAGCTGGTAGCGCAGGGCGCGCAGTTCGGCATCGCGCGCCAGCAGCAGGGCCTCGGCCGAACGCGTGCGTTCGTCACGCAGCGCGCTGTTATAGGCCACCACCGCATGGCTGGCGCAGAATGCGATCAGCGGCAGCCAGCAGCCATCCAGGCCAGCGAACAGCATGGCCCAGTCATGCGTGGCACGCAGCCCGAGGCGGACGGCGACCGTCTGACCCAGCAGGCTGTTCGCCACCGACATCGCGTAGGTCGCCGCCAGCAGCGCCAGCGCGGTACCCCACCAGGGCAGGCCGCGCCGCCACAGCGCGCGCTGCAGCCAGGCGGTGGGCGCGATCCATGCCAGGTAGGTGCACAGGTACAGCGTGCGGAAGATCAGCGGCCGTTCATGGCCGACGTCCGGCAGCCCCATGATCGCGATGCACACGGTGATCGGCAGCGCCGCCAGCAGCGCGTGGTGGAAGGGCGGATCGGCCAGGCTGGCCGTGTCGAACGAACGGAGGGACATCGGGCGATTGTAGCCGCAGTGGCGGGACTTCAGCCGAGCGAAAATACCATCGAACTGATTTTCCAGCCGCTTTCCGTCTTCACCATGTGCCAGGATTCGGCGCCCCGGTTGGTGACCTTGCCATCCTCGGCGAATTCGAAATCGAAGTAGACGGTGCCGATGCTGCCATTGCTGTGGATGCGCACGTTGTGGAAGCGCTCCTCGATGGGCAGCTTGCTGGCGCCGACGAATTCGGCGAACTGGCGGTAGGTGGACGGCCTGACGCGCGGCTGGCCCGGCTTCAGCTTGATGCGCTCGCTGGCCACGGTCAGCCAGCTGTTGTCGGCGGGGAGGAACATCGCTTCCAGCGCGGCGCGGTCCCTGGCGATGATCGCGGCCTGGAAAGCCTTGACGATGGTGTCGATCTCCATCACGGCCGCGGGATCGTCGCCGGCCGTTTCGGCGCGGGTCATCGGGGCGAACGCGGACAGCAGCAGGCCTGACAGCAGCAGGGTAGTCGCCAGCAGTTTTTTCATCGGGTTCCTCCAGGACAGGGGCGGTGCTGGCAATGTAGCGCCACGGCCGGTCCGGCGGAAACCCTTTGCGGCGAACCGGTGGCGGTACGCGCCGAAGCGTTTCCAACGCGCGAAGCCTTGCTCGGATAGAATCGGTATTGTCGTTTCGTTATCATCGCCTCTTGGCCCTCATCGTTTCCTGACCCTCGCCCCGACGTCCATGCGTATCCGAACCCGCCTGCTGCTGCTGATCCTGTCGATCCTGTTCCCCGCCGTGGTGGTGGCATCGGTCGCGCTGTGGTACGTGTACCAGGAACAGCGCAAGGCCGAGCTGGCCGGCACGAAGGAAGCGGTGCGCGCGCTGTCGCTGCTGGCCGATCGCGAGCTGCTGGCGATGGAAGGCATCCTGCGCACACTGGCCGCGGCGCCGGCGTTGCATCGGGGCGACCTCCGCGCGTTCCACGACCAGGCCCGGCGCGTGGCGCCGCCCGGCCATTCGGTGATCGTCGTGACCGACCTGGAAGGCCGCCAGCTGCTCAACAGCCGGCAGCCGTTCGGCGGGCCGCTGCCGAAGGGGCGGTCGAACCTGATGGCGCTGCGCCGCGTCAAGGGCGCGCAAGGCACCGTGGTGTCCGACCTGTTCGTCGCACCGGTCGGCAAGCGTCCGGATATCGCGGTGCAGATCCCCGTGCAGGTCGACGGCCGGCTGCGCTATTACCTGGCGATGGGCCTGGCGGCCGAGCGGCTGGTGCCACTGCTGGTGCAGCAAGGGCTGCCGCAGCAGTGGACCGCCTCGCTGACGGACCGGCAGGGCCGTGTGATCGCGCGCAGCCGCGATGCGCAGAAGTACATCGGCATGAGCGTGCGGCCGGCGCTGCGCGCGCGCATCCAGGCCGGTGAACAGTCCGGGGTGCACCAGGGCGTCACGCTGTCGGGCATCCAGACCATGGCGTTCTTCAGCCGCGCACCGCTGTCCGGCTGGACCGTGATCCTCAGCGTGCCGCTCGAGGAGATACGCCGGCCGGCGATTTACGCCGCCACCGGCTTTGCCGCAATGATCGTGGTGATGCTGGTGCTCTCGATCGCCGGTGCGCACTGGTATGCGCGGCGCACCGCCGCGCCCATCGAACGCCTGCGCCGCAGTGCCGAAGCGCTGGGGGCCGGCGAGCCGGTGGCGGCGCTCAGTTCCGGCATGGCCGAAGCGGATGCGGTCAGCCGGGCCCTGGCCGATGCCGCCGCCAGGATCCGCGACAACGAGGCGGAACTGGAACGCAAGGTGGCCGAGGCGGTGGCCGCGGCCGAGCGTGCCCAGCGCGCGCTGTTGCAGGGCCAGAAGCTGGAGGCGCTGGGCCGGCTCACGGCCGGCATCGCCCATGATTTCAACAATGTGCTGCAAACCCTGTCCGGCGCCTTGCAACTGATTCCGCTGACGCAGGACCGCGCGCGGGTGCAGGCGCTGGCCGGGACATGCCAGCGCGCCATCGCGCGCGCCACCACGCTGACCGGGCAGATGCGCTCGTTCGGGACGGTGCAGGACGCGCGGCTGGCCACCATCGACCCGGCAACGGCCGTGCACAACGTGCTGCCGATGCTGAGGAACGCGTTGCCGAACAATGTGGAGCTGGCGCTCGACCTGCAGCCGGCGCCGGAAGGCCTGTGGCCCGTCACCATCGATCCGCTGCAGATGGAACTGGCCCTGCTCAACCTCGTCATCAACGCGCGCGATGCGATGCCGGCCGGCGGCAAGGTGAGCGTCGCATTGCGCAACGAAACGCTGCCGGCCGCGGCGCAGGGGCAAGGACAAGGACAGGTACAAGGACAAGGACAAGGACAAGGACAGGCAGTGGAGCTGGCGCCGGGCGACTACCTGCGCGTGTCGGTGGCCGATACCGGCACCGGCATGAGCCAGGATACGCTGGCGCGCGCACTGGAACCGTTCTACACCACCAAGGGCGTCGACAAGGGCACCGGTCTCGGCCTGCCGCAGGCCTATGGTTTCGCGGTCCAGTCGAACGGCAGGCTGGTGCTGGACAGCGCACCGGGATCCGGCACCACGGTGACGATCTGGCTGCCGCGCGCGGGTGGCGCGGCGACGGCCGTGGAAGAGGGCGCGCCAGCCGCGCCACCCGACCTGAAGGCGGCCGAGGGGCTGGTGCTGTTCGTCGAGGACGATCCCCTGGTGCGGGAAACCATGCTGGCCGCGCTCGTCACCGCCGGCTTCGAGGTGCGCGCGGCGGCCAGTGGCGACGAGGCGCTTGCCGTGCTGGAGTCGGGCGCGCCGGTGCGCCAGGTGTTTTCCGATATCGTGATGCCCGGCGCGATCGGTGGCGTGGAACTGGCGCGCATCGTGCTGACCCGCTTCCCGCAGGTGCGGATCGTGCTCGCCACCGGCTATACGGACAGCCGGGTCAACCTGCCCGGCGTGCGGCTGCTGGCCAAGCCCTACGATATCGCCGAGTTGTACCAGGCGCTCAGGTGAGGCTGGCGACGAGCGGTGCCGGACGTTGAGGCCGTTAAGTTGAGCGTAGTCGGCACATTGAAAGCGCATGCGTTCACCCCAACAGCGAAGGGCTGGGGTCAGACCCGGCGGGTCTGACCCCGGAATCTGCACTTGGGGTTCACCTGGCCAAGCGCCATTTGTGCCGGACACTGATTCCGCTGGAAGCAATGTCCGGCACCAGGCCTATCGGCGGCGCAGCGCTTCCGTCAGCACGCGCCCCTCGGCGCCGGCCGGGGCCCGCACCTGCAGCAGCGCGGCCAGCGTCGGCGCGATGTCGACCACCTCGGCATACTGCGTGTAGTTGCCCGGCGCCACCCACCGCTTGCCCATCATGATCATCGGCACGCTGGTTTCGTAGCGGTACGGAGTGCCGTGCGTTGCGCCGCTGGTGCCCGAGCCGAATGCCCAGTAGGCGCGCGGCACCACGACCAGGTCGCCGGATTCATGGCGGTGCCAGCCGCGGCGCATCAGCAAGTCCTGCCGGGTGCCGGTGGCGCCGCTCTCCTCGAAGCGCGTGCGGGTGTAGACATCGGCGACACCGGCCTGCGCCAGCAGCCATGTGCTGGCGGCAGCCTCGATGTCGGCGCGTTTCAGCCCGGCCTTGCCGATCGCCGCATCATCGAAATAGATATTCGGCGGCACGGCGTTGGCGATCGGTTTCACCCCGTTGAACGTGGCGGCCAGGTGCTGTTCCAGCCCGGCCAGCATCTTCTTGCCGTCGATGCGGCCGGCATCGATGCGCTGCCGCTGCGAGAATTCGGCGCTGTTGGCGAAGCCGTGGTCGGCCGTCAGCACGATCATCCATTCATCCGCGCCCACGCGCTGGTCCAGGTAGCTGAAGAAGCTGGCCAGCATGCGGTCCAGCCGCTGCAGGTGGTCGTGCGACATCTTGCTCTCCGGGCCGTGGCGGTGGTTCACGTAGTCATGGCCGGAAAGGCTCACGCCCAGCAGGTCCGGCACACCGGCCGGGTTGGCGCCGAGTGCCTCCCCATCGATGGCGGCGCGCGCGAAGTCCAGCGTCAGCTCGTCGACGGCCGGCCCTTCCTTGAGGCGCTTGTAGTAGCCGGCATCGGGCTTGCCGCTCTCGCTGTAGTACGAAAAATCGAACAGCGGCCCTTCCGCATCGCCGGCGTAGGCGCTGTCGGCCAGCAGCGGGCGCCACTTCCGGCCGTAGTAGCGGTCTTGCGGCTTGCCGGCCAGGTAGCGCTGCACCCATTGCGGGTGCTGCTGCATGTACCAGGTGCTGCTGGCGAAATTGCCGCTGTCTTCCATGTACATATAGGCCGTGCCGCCTTTGCCGGCCAGCAGGATCGCGCCGCGGTCCTTGCCGGAAACGGCCACCACCTTGGCGCGGTTGCCGGTGGCATAGCGCAGCTGGTCGCCCAGCGTGTCGACGCGCAGCCTGGCCGGCGAGGTGCCGTCGTCGGGCGCGGTCTCTTCGCCGATGTAGCGATGGTTGCGGTCTTCGGTGCAGTAGATCTGCTGGCCGGTGGCGCGGTCGATCCAGTAGTTGGACACGATGCCATGCTGGTTCGGGTAGGCCCCGGTGAGGATGGCGGCATGCCCCACCGCGGTGACGGTGGTGCCATGCGCCTGGTGTGCATCGCTGAACCAGGCGCCGCCATCGAGCAGGCGCCGGAAGCCGCCCTTGCCGAACTGCTCGCGGTAGCGCACCAGCTGCTCCTGCGGCAAGCCGTCGACGGCCATCACGACGACCAGTTTCGGCGCGGGGTTGGGTTTGGCGGGGGCGGCCGAGGCAAGGGTGGGCAAGAACACCGATATCGACAGGGCCAGCGGCAGGAAGATGGTTGCTTTCATTGTTTGGTCGCGTAAAACGGTCAGTCCGCCATCATGCCAGATCCGCGTGTCGGCGCGATGACGCGCTGTTACAAACGTTCACCAACTGTTCCCTGCGGGGCGGGGCGGATCGGTTAAAGTGCGCTCACCATTTCAACCGAGGAGAGGCTCATGACCCTGCTGAAAACCGTGGCCCCCGCCGCACTCGCAATGACGTTCCTGCTCGGCGCCGCCCACGCGGGCGCGCAGGTGCCGACGACCGGCACCACCGTCATCATCCCCGCCTACGGCGAGGTGACGGCGCCGAACGACCAGGCCACCGCCGTGCTGGCGATCGAGGAACAGGACAAGGACAAGGCCGCCGCCGCCTCGCGCGTCAACCAGAAGATGAAGCAGGGCCTGGACATCCTGAAGCGCGAAGACCCCAAGGCCAGCCTGACGACGATGAACTACTACACCTACCCGGTGTATCCGGAAGACCGGCCGGTGCAGCCGATGGCGGGCAACAAGCCGCGCGTGCCCACCGCCTGGCGCGTGGGACATTACGTGGAGGTGAAGACGACCAACCTGGCCGGCCTGCCGAAGACCGTGGCCGCGGCGCAGAAGGTACTGACGCTGAACGCGATCAACTTCGGCCTGACGCCGGCGGCGACGAAGAAGCTGGACGACCAGCGCATCGCCGCCACCTACAGGAACCTGAACGAGCGCATCGCCTCGGTGGCCACGGCGATGGGCCGGCCGGTGACCGATGCCGTGCTGGATACCGTGGACTTCGAAGGTTCCGGCAACTACGCTCATCCGGAAGGCGGCGCCCCGGCGCCGATGATGGCGATGAGCAAGCGCGCGATGGATACGGCCGAAGTGGCCGAGCCGTCGTTCGAGCCGGGCGAGACCACGCTGCAGATGCGCCTGGTGGGCAAGGTGCGCTTCCGCTGAGCAGGAGGGGCGGGACGATCGTCCCGCACGCCAGCCACCCGACCTGAGTGCTCCCCGATCCGCGTGCTCCTCTATAATAGGGTTCAGCCGGCCGGGCAGGAATGCCCTGGCGGAACACAACAATAGCGCAGCGCTCTGTAGCAGGCCTATGTCGCAAGCTGATGTCGCAAGCTGATGTCGCAAGCTGATGTCGCAAGCTGATGTCGCAAGCTGATGTCGAAAGCTGATGTCGAAAGCTGATATAGCACGGTGATGCAGCACGCTGATGCAATAATTTTGCACCAGGTACTCAATGGCTAAATTCCCTCGCCGCCGGCCCAAGCCCGGCGCCGTTCCCAATGGCAAGGCGCCGCGCCGCAGCGCCTTCAGCAGGTTCGCCCGCAAGTACAACGAGCGGGGCGAACTCCGGCCGCGCCGCGGCATCTACCTGCTGCCGAACGCCTTCACGACCGGAGCGCTGTTCTGCGGCTTCTACGCGATCGTGATGGCGATGAACCAGCGCTTCGAGCACGCCGCCTGGGCGATCTTCGTGGCCATGCTGCTCGACGGCCTCGATGGCCGCGTGGCCCGCCTCACCAACACGCAAAGCGAATTCGGCGCGCAGTACGACAGCCTGTCCGACATGGTGTCGTTCGGCGCCGCGCCGGCGCTCGTCATCTACGAATGGTCGCTGCGCGGCCTGGGCAAGCTGGGCTGGATCGCCGCCTTCGTCTACTGTGCCGGCGCCGCGCTGCGGCTGGCCCGCTTCAACACCAACATCACCGTGGTCGACAAGCGCTACTTCCAGGGCATGCCTAGTCCGTCGGCGGCGGCGCTGATCGCCGGCTTCGTGCTGGTGATGGTCGACATGGGCGAGCACGGCGTGTACTACCCGTGGGCCTCGTGGGCGCTGGCGCTGTTCGCCGGCCTGACGATGGTCACCAACGTGCCGTACTACAGCTTCAAGGACGTCAACTTCAAGAAGTCGGTACCGTTCATCACCGTGTTCCTCATCGCGCTGGCCTTCACGCTGGTGTCGCTGGATCCGCCGAAGGTGATGTTCCTGCTGTTCGTGCTGTACGGGCTGTCAGGCTACGTGGTGTTCGCCGTGCGGCTGGCGAAAGGCAAGCCGGTGTCGATCGTGCAGGTCGACGAGGAACCCGAGGACAACGAACGCCGTTGAGCTTTGGATCAGCGGCCATATCAAGGAGCGAGACCCCATGAGCAACCGCCTGATCATTTTCGATACCACGCTGCGCGACGGCGAGCAGTCGCCGGGCGCGTCGATGACCAAGGAAGAAAAGATCCGCATCGCGCGCCAGCTGGAAAAGCTGCGCGTGGACGTGATCGAAGCCGGCTTTGCCGCCGCCTCGCCGGGCGACTTCGAGGCCATCCGCGCCATTTCCGCCGCCATCAAGGATTCCACCGTCTGCTCGCTGTCGCGCGCCAATGACCGCGACATCTCCCGCGCCGCCGAGGCCCTCGAGCCGGCCGCCCGCAAGCGCATCCACACCTTCATCGCCACCTCGCCGCTGCACATGAAGATGAAGCTGCGCATGGAACCCGAGCAGGTGCTCGAGCAGGCCACCCAGGCCATCCGCTTTGCCCGGCGCTTCACCGACGATGTCGAGTTTTCTCCGGAAGACGGCAGCCGGTCGGAGGAGGATTTCCTGTGCCGCGTGCTGGAAACGGTGATCGCCGAGGGTGCCACCACGATCAATTTCCCCGACACCGTGGGCTATGCCGTACCGGAACTGTTCGGCGAATCGATCCGCCGGCTGCGCGAACGCATCCCCAACTCCGACAAGGCCGTCTGGTCGGTGCACTGCCACAACGACCTGGGCCTGGCCGTGGCCAATTCGCTGGCCGGCGTGATGATCGGCGGCGCGCGGCAGATCGAATGCACGATCAACGGCCTGGGCGAACGCGCCGGCAATACGGCGCTGGAAGAAGTGGTGATGGCGCTGCGCACGCGCGGCGGCTACTACAACCTCGAATGCGGCATCGACACCACGCAGATCGTGGCCGCGTCGAAGATGGTGTCGCAGATTACCGGCTTCGCCGTGCAGCCGAACAAGGCGGTGGTCGGCGCCAACGCGTTCGCGCACGCCTCCGGCATCCACCAGGACGGCATCCTGAAGGCACGCGAAACCTATGAAATCATGCGCGCCGAGGACGTGGGCTGGACCGCCAACAAGATCGTGCTCGGCAAGCTGTCCGGCCGCAATGCCTTCAAGCAGCGGCTGCAGGAGCTGGGCATCGAGCTCGATTCGGAAGGCGATGTCAATGCCGCCTTCGCCCGCTTCAAGGACCTGGCCGACCGGAAAGCCGAGATCTTCGACGAGGACATCATGGCCCTCGTTTCCACCGAGGAGCGCGAGGAGGGCGAGCATTACCGGCTGGTGTCGCTGTCCCAGCGCAGCGAAACGGGCGAGCTGCCGCACGCGCGCGTGGTGTTCGCGATGGGCGAGCGGGAAGTCGCGTGCGAAGGCAGCGGCGACGGGCCGGTGGACGCGATCGTCAACGCGATCGAAGGCGAGGCCAGGAGCGGTGCCGAGCTGGTGCTGTTTTCCATCGCCGCGATCAGCCCCAGCTCGCAATCGCAGGGCGAAGTCACCATGCGCCTGTCGCAGGCCGGGCGCATCGTCAACGGCGTGGGCGCCGATCCGGATATCGTGGTCGCTTCCGCCAAGGCTTACCTGGCCGCCCTGAACAAGCTGCATGCGAAGGCGCGGGTCAATCCGCAGACGGAGTAGGGCCAGCCCCGATACCGTTCGGTTAGCGGAACCCGATCCTGCCAGCGGCCTGGTGTCGGGCACCACTCGCAGCCTGGTGTCGGACACCAGAGGTGAGTTATGCGTTATCCGTCAAATTGAAGGCGCACGGATTCACCCCAACAGCGAAGGGCTGGGGTCAGACCCGCCGGGGTGAAGCAGGGGTTTCGCGAAGCATGCTTCGCGCCTGCGGAACGGTGCTGGCATGCACGCCAGGACTGCCGTCTGACCCCCGAATTTGCACTTGGGGTGCGCTTATACTAGTCCTATCCCAGTTTTCACCCGCCGCACCCTCAGAAAAACCCTTCCCGATGATCGCGCATCGGATCCGGCCCGGCCATCATCTCGCGCACCTTGCCGTCCCGGCTGAAGTGGACGTGCATCATCGCATCCCACACGCCCGACTGTTTATAGCGGTAGCTCCACACTTCCAGGTCGCGGCGCGACAGGTACATCGTCTCGGCCGGCTGCCCGAACGTGTGCAGGATGGTCCGCTTGTCGTCGACACCGAGCTTGATGGTGGCGAATTTCTCGTCGGTCAGCACCTGTTCGTACGACAGCAGCCGGCCATCGGCGCCGTAGCGCGCCATGTAGGTGAACTGGCCGAACGCGCCGGCACCGTATTCGTGGATGGTTTCGCCTTCGGCCGCATAGCGGGCGCTGGGATGGCCCAGGCGCGATTCGACGGCGGCCATCGGCTCGCCGGGCTGGGGCGGCGGGCCCAGCGCGCAGCCGGCCAATGCCGTCCCGAAAATTGCCGCAACCATCAGATTTTTCATGTTTTTCCCCCGGGTCATCCAATAATTGTAGTGAGAAGTCGATACGGGGCGCGCGAATTCCGTTATACTTGCGGGCCTGTCCTTTCGGGCAGGCTTATTCATTTATCGTAATTCACGATGTGCAGGGTTTCTTACTCCGCGCATCGCATGTGAAAGGTTTATCATGTCCGTAGAAAACATCAACAAATCCGCGATCATCGCGGACAACGCACGTGCCCAGAACGACACCGGCTCGCCGGAAGTGCAAGTTGCGCTGCTGACCGCACGCATCAACGAACTGAACGGCCACTTCAAGGCCCACAGCAAGGATCACCACTCCCGCCGCGGCCTGATCATGATGGTCAACCGTCGCAAGAGCCTGCTGTCCTACCTGAAGAACAAGGACGCAACCCGCTACCGCGACCTGATCGCCAAGCTCGGCCTGCGTAAGTAATACTTGCATCACCGGCTTCAGTAAATGCCTGCGCCAGTTCGCTGACGCGGGCATTTTGCATTCTGGATCATGATTTATTGCCAAGCGGAATGCACTCTGCGTTTTGCCAGGCAAAGTAGGGCAAGAAGGCGCCAGGCATCAGCCAGTCGCCCGTGGTGAGGTGAACGACAGCGCCTGAAAATCTGTCGGCAAATAGAAAGGGATTACCCATGTTTAACAAAGTTACGAAAACCTTCCAGTACGGCCAACATACCGTGACCCTGGAAACCGGCGAGATCGCTCGCCAGGCCTCCGGTGCGGTCCTGGTGTCGATGGACGACACCGTCGTGCTGGCGACCGTGGTGGCGCGCAAGGATGCCAAGCCCGGCCAGGATTTCTTCCCGCTGACGGTCGACTACATCGAGAAGACCTATGCAGCCGGCAAGATCCCCGGCGGCTTCTTCAAGCGCGAAGGCCGTCCGTCGGAGAAGGAGACGCTGACGTCCCGCCTGATCGACCGCCCGATCCGCCCGCTGTTCCCGGAAGGTTACATGAACGAGGTGCAGGTCATCATCCACGTTCTGTCGGTCAATCCCGAAATCGACCCTGACATCCCCTCGATGATCGGTGCCTCCGCCGCCCTGTGCGTGGCCGGCGTGCCGTTCAACGGCCCGATCGGCGCAGCCCGCGTGGGTTACGCCAACGGCCAGTACATCCTGAACCCGACCACCAGCCAGCTGAAGACGTCCGAGATGGACCTGGTGGTGGCCGGTACCGAAACCGCCGTGCTGATGGTGGAATCGGAAGCCAAGCAGCTGTCCGAAGAAGTGATGCTGGGCGGCGTGGTCTATGGCCACGACCAGATGAAGGCCGTGATCGACGCGATCCACGCGCTGGTGGAAGAAGGCGGCAAGCCGGAGCAGGAATGGACCGCGCCTGCCAAGAACGAAGCGCTGATCGCCAAGGTCGCCCAGTTCGCCGAAGCCAAGATCAACGAAGCGTACCAGACCAAGAACAAGCAGGCCCGCCAGCAAGCCCTGCGTTCCATGCAGAGCGAAGTGATCGCCGACCTGGCCGCGCAAGCCGCCGCCGAAGGCGTCGACGCACCGGATTCCGTCGAAGTGGGCAACATCCTGTTCGACATGGAAGCCAAGGTCGTGCGTTCGCAGATCCTGAACGGCGAACCGCGCATCGACGGCCGCGACACCCGCACCGTGCGTCCGATCGCGATCCGCACCTCGGTCCTGCCGCGTACCCACGGTTCCGCGCTGTTCACCCGTGGCGAAACCCAGGCACTGGTCGTCGCCACGCTGGGCACCGCGCGCGATTCGCAGAAGATCGATGCGCTGATGGGCGAGTACACCGACGACTTCATGCTGCACTACAACATGCCACCGTTCGCCACCGGCGAAACGGGCCGCGTCGGTACGCCGAAGCGCCGCGAAGTGGGCCACGGCCGCCTGGCCAAGCGCGCCCTGGTCGCCGCGCTGCCGTCGCCGGAAGAGTTCAGCTACTCCGTGCGCCTGGTGTCCGAGATCACCGAATCGAACGGTTCCTCGTCGATGGCTTCGGTCTGCGGCGGCTGCCTGGCGCTGATGGATGCCGGCGTGCCGATGAAGGCGCACGTGGCCGGTATCGCCATGGGCCTGATCAAGGAAGGCGGCAAGTTCGCCGTGCTGTCCGACATCCTGGGTGACGAAGACCACCTGGGCGACATGGACTTCAAGGTCGCCGGCACCGCCAACGGCATCACGGCGCTGCAGATGGACATCAAGATCCAGGGCATCACGAAAGAGATCATGCAGGTCGCGCTGGCGCAGGCAAAAGAAGGCCGCCAGCACATCCTGGGCGAGATGCAGAAGGCGATGCCGCACGTGAAGACGGAACTGTCCGACTTCGCGCCGCGCCTCATCACCATCAAGATCAACCCCGAGAAGATCCGCGACGTGATCGGCAAGGGCGGCGCCGTGATCCGCGCGCTGACCGAGGAAACCGGCACGCAGATCGACATCAGCGACGAAGGCGTGGTCACCATCGCTTCCGTCGACGCTGCCGCCGGCCAGGAAGCCAAGCGCCGCATCGAAGAGCTGACCGCGTCGGTCGAAGTGGGCAAGACCTACGACGGCACCGTGCTCAAGCTGCTGGACTTCGGCGCGATCGTGCAAGTCATGCCGGGCAAGGATGGCCTGCTGCACATCTCGCAGATCGCCAACGAGCGTGTCAACGCCGTGGCCGACTACCTGAAGGAAGGCCAGCAAGTGCGCGTGAAAGTCCTGGAAACGGACGATCGCGGCCGCCTGAAGCTGTCGATGAAGGCTGCCGCCGAAGAAGGCGCCGCCGCCAAGTAATCGTCCTTCGCGGATGACAGGAACCGCCGGTGCGCAAGCCCGGCGGTTTTTTTATGGGCTGTGATTTCCCGGTCCCCCGCGAACCGCCAGCCCATAATTAGAGTGCCGCCACAGCATCGCGCCGGCGAAAGCCGCTATGCTCCGTTCCGGTCCAACTAACCGGGAGCATCACGATGAGCAAGGCCCTGCGTCTCTCCGAAAAATGGTTCCAGCGCGGTTTATGGCTGGTGGCTTTCCTGTTTGCCGGCTTCCTGATCGGCCTGGGCGGCAAGATCGTCGACAACCTGAATCTTGTCGAGGAACCGATCGAACTGGAGCAGTTCATCGATCCCGCCAGGCTGGCGGCCGTGCGCGACACGATCGAGGTCGCCGAGCGCAATGCGCGGGCCGCCGACAACGCGCTCGAGCAAGCCGAGCAGCAGCACCGGGTGGCCAAGGCCAACACGGCATCGGCCCGCGAAACATTCGACAACTGGCTGTCGACCCGCCACGCCACGGCCCGGCCCGACCAGGATCCGGACCTGATCGCCCGCACGCGCCAGCTCGATGGCCTGGCCGCGGCGGAGCGGAAGGCATTGACCGGCGTGCAGGAACAGGAGCAGATCCAGCTGAATGCGCGGCAGGCGCGGGCGGCAGCCCACACCCAGCTGCAATCCCTCCAGGAGGCGGCGCATCCTGCCTTCGACCGGGCCTTGCACATGCGCGAGCTGCGCGTGTTCGGCTACCGCCTCGCGCTGACCCTGCCGCTGCTGCTGGTCGCCGGCTGGCTGTGGAAGAACAGGCGCAAGAGCACGTGGTGGCCGTTCGTGTGGGGCTTCATCTTCTTCGCGCTGTTCGCGTTCTTCGTCGAACTGGTCCCTTACCTGCCCAGCTACGGCGGCTACGTGCGCTACGTGGTCGGCATCCTGCTGACGGTGGTCGTCGGCCGGCAGGCCATCCTCGGCCTGCAGCGCTACCTGGAACGCCAGCGTACCGCCGAGGCGCAGCCGGATGCGCAGCGGCGCGAAAGCCTCGGTTATGACATCGCGCTGGCGCGGATGGGGAAGAGCGTCTGCCCCGGCTGCGAACGCGGGGTCGACCTGAAGGATCCGAAACTGGATTTCTGCCCGCACTGCGGCATCGGCCTGTTCAACCGCTGCACTTGCTGCGAAGCCCGCAAGAACGCCTTCACGCGCTTCTGCTACAGCTGCGGCACCCAGGCCGCCGCGAACAAGGCGTGAGCGTGGCTTGAAGCCGCAGGAAGTGTTGTAAAAGACAGGGGGACTGTCCCTCCCGGAGGGACTGTCCCCATGTTGTTTTGAGACCAGCCGAGCAGTTATCTACTGCCAGGCCAGTTGGGCGCTCGGGCGGGTGGCGGAGCGTGATGGCGCAGCAGCGGCGCGTGCCGGCGCCTGCTGGTCCAGCCGGAACACGGCGACGGTCTGCTCCAGCGTGGCGGCCTGCTCCTGCAGGGAACCGGCGGCGGCCGCGGCTTCCTCGACCAGGGCGGCGTTCTGCTGCGTCACCTGGTCCATCTGCGTGACAGCGTCGTTGATCAGGTCGATGCCGGTGCTTTGTTCGGACGTGGCCGACATGATTTCGGCCATGATGTCCGCCACGCGCGCGATCCCGGTCACGATCTCGTCCATTGTGGTACCGGCCTGGCCCACCAGGGTCGAGCCGGCTTCCACGCTGGCCACCGAGGCATCGATGAGTTCCTTGATTTCCTTGGCGGCGGCGGCCGAACGCTGGGCCAGCGTACGCACCTCGCTGGCCACCACGGCGAAGCCGCGGCCCTGTTCGCCGGCGCGGGCCGCTTCCACGGCCGCGTTCAGCGCCAGGATATTGGTCTGGAACGCGATGCTGTCGATGACGGCGATGATGTCCTCGATCTTCTTCGACGACGTGGTGATCGCGCCCATCGTGTCGATCACCTTGGCCACGATCTGGCCGCCCTGTTGCGCCACCTGCGATGCGGAGACCGCCATGCCGTTGGCCTGGCGCGCATTGTCGGCGTTCTGGCGCACGGTCGACGTCAGCTCTTCCAGCGACGAGGCGGTTTCTTCCAGGCTGGCCGCCTGCTGCTCGGTGCGGCGCGACAGGTCCAGGTTGCCGTCGGCGATCTCGTTGCTGGCCACGGCGATCGAGCCGCTGCCTTCGCGTACGATGCGCACCGTGTCGGCGAGCTTTTCCTGCATGCGGGCCAGGCCTTTCATCAGCGTGCCCATTTCGTCCTGCCGAGCGGTGTCGACTTGGCGCGACAGGTCGCCGGCCGCCATCGCATCGAAATGCTCCAGGGCTTCGCGCAGCGGGCCCATGATGGCGCGCAGCAGCGCCGCGCAAGCGCCCACGATCAGCAGAATGCCCGCCACGATGGCGCCGATCGACAGTTTCATCACGGTGCCGTACAGCCGCTGGCTGTCCTCGAAGCTGCCCTTCGCGGCCTGCATCTGGTAGTCGTCGAGCTTGTCGGAAGCGTCGCTGTAGGCGGAGAACAGCTTTTGCATGTCCTTCATGGCGACCTGGTTGATGCGGGGGGTGTCGCCATCGCGCAGCGCCTGTGCGAGCGCGCCCAGGCCGTTGTCGATCATGTCCTTGCGCGTGGCCGCCACCTGGTCGGACAGCGCTTTCTCTTCCGCGTCCTGTTCCAGCACCAGGTAGCGCTGCCAGGCCGCTTCCGACTTGGCCACGAAGTCATCGGCCCGCTTGAGCAGGGCCGGGATTTCCGGCGAGTTGGGGTGGAACACGGCGCGATCCTGTACCAGGCGTGCCCGCATCAGCAGGGTCTTCGCGTCGGCGGTCGCCTGCGATGACGCGAGCTGGTTGCCATAGGTCTCTTCGAGTGCCACGTTGACGGAGTGGACGCCGTAGATGCCCAGTGTGCCGGTGACGGCGATCAGCAGGCCGAGGACGGCCATGGTGGCAATGAGGCGGGTTCGGATGGTAAGGCGCTTGAACATGGATGGTTCCGTTGAGAGCAGGGCGAGCGTGCCCTGGCGATGTCGGATCGCCAAGTGACATGGCGGACGTATGCGCAGGGACGTGGCGCGATGCTGCCGGAATTCCGTGTTGCGGGCTGGGAGGCGGGCGGAAGGTTGGGGCCGTCTCGTTCCAGGAGCGAAGACCCTAACCTTAGCATGCGTATTGACGCAACGCAACATATGAAGTGGTACGACGTCGCACCACTGTTGCGTTTATGCTTGAAAGTTGCTTATCGGCGCATACGGCGGGTTATTTGCCCGTATAGGTCACGCGATAGATCTTCCCGGCATGGTCGTCGGAGATCAGCATCGCGCCATCGGCGGCAACGGCGATATCCACCGGCCGCCCGCTCACGTCGTCGCCCTGCAGGAAGCCGTCGATGAAGGTGGTCGTCGTCACTTCCTGGTTGCCCTGCAAGGTGACGAGGCTGACCTTGTAGCCGATCTTCTGCGTACGGTTCCACGATCCGTGTTCGGCCACGAACACCTGGTTGCGGTACTGCGACGGGAACTGCGTGCCCGTGTAGAAGGCCAGGCCGAGCGGGGCCACGTGCGGGCCGAGCTTGGCCACCGGCGGCGTGAATTGCGCGCAGCTGCGGGCGGTACCGAATTTCGGGTCCGGCACCACGCCGCCATGGCAGTACGGGAAGCCGAAGTGCAGGCCCGTCTTCGGCGCCACGTTCAATTCGCAGGACGGGTTGTTGTCGCCCATTTCATCGGGGCCGTTATCGGTAAACCACAGGTCCTTCGTGACCGGATGCCACGCGAAGCCGACCGTGTTGCGGATGCCGTTGGCCACCATTTCCCAGCCCGAACCGTCCGGGTTCATGCGCCAGATCTTCGAGTACACCTCGTCGTCCCTGTCGCAGGTATTGCAGGGCGAGCCAACCGGGATGTACAGCTTGCCGTCCGGGCCGGCCTTGATGATCTTCTCGCCGTGCCACTTGTCGTTTGGCAGGTCGTCCTTGACCACCTCGTAGGCCGGCTTGTTCGCGTAAGTCCTGTCGATCGCGTCGAAGCGGATCACGCGCCCGATCTCGGCCACGTACAGCGCGCCGTCCAGCAGCGTCACGCCGATCGGGTTGTCCAGGCCCTGGACGATGGTGACGACCTTGTCGGCCTTCTTGTCGCCGTTCTCGTCGACCACCGCGTACACCTTGCCGGCCTTGCGCGAACCCACGTAGACGATGCCGCCGGGCGACACGGCCATCGAGCGGGCCGTGTCCACGTTCTCGGCATACACGGAAATCGAGAAGCCTTTTGGCAGTGTCAGCCGCGCCAGGCCGTCGTCGGCCCTGGCCGGCGCGGACGGGTGCGTGGCCTTGGCGGGGACGGCGTTCTTGCGACCGCCCGGCGCCACGTAATCGGCCAGCGGGGCGATCTGTGCCTTGTCGAGCGTGCCTTCCCAGCCCGGCATGCCCTTGTCCGGCAAGCCCTTGGCGATGATCTTCGACAGGTTGGCGCGGTTGGGCGTGCCATGGATCCACTGGTTGTCGGCCAGGCTGGGCGCCGTCGCGCCTTCCAGCTTCACGCCATGGCACGACGCGCAATTGTTCTGGTACAGGCGCGCGGCCTCGGCTACCTGGTTCGCGGCCGGCGCGGCATGGGCGGCGGCGGCGAGTCCAACGCCCAGCAGGGCGAAGGGGAGGACAAACTTCATCGATTACTCCGGTCGGGTTGGCAATCCGCCATCATAATCTCAACTGAGGTTGGCCTCCAGCACCAGTTTTTCCACGTCCGACAGCGCTGGCGGCGTGGCGCCGGCGCCGATGCAGGCCGCGGCGCCGGCCGCGACGGCGAAACGCAGGTGCTCGCCCGGGGCCCGTGCCGGCGCGGCCAGCTGGCTGAAGGCAAAACCGGCGATGCTGGCGTCACCGGCCCCCACGGTGTCCGCCACCGGCACGGCCACCGCCGGCGCATGCCATGCCGCGTCGCCCACGTGCAGCGAAGCGCCATGTTCGCCCCGCGTGTACAGGTACTGCGCCGCCGGATTGAAACTGCGCAGCGTGGCGAACGCCGCTTCGATGTCATCGGTACGGAACAGGCCAGCCAGGTCTTCGTCCGAGACCTTCACCACATCGGCCAGTTCCGTCATCGCGCGCAGCGTGGCGTCGTAGCGTTCGTCCATCAGCAAACGCCAGTTCGGGTCGTAGCTGATGCGGATGCCGGCGCGCTTCGCCTCGCGCGCCAGTTCCACCAGGGCGTCCGCCAGCGGCCGCCGCGCCAGGCTGATGCCGCCGAAATGCATCCAGCGGCAGTGCGTGCGCCAGTTTTCCGGCAGTGCGCGCGGGTCGAAGTGCAAGTCCGCGCTGTCGTCGCCCACGAAGAAATAACTGGGCGGCGAGAGCTGGTGCACGATGGCCAGCAACGGCGATTTGTCCAGGCGCTGCAGGAAGCGGGCGTCCAGTCCGGAAGCCATCGAGGCTTCCCACAAGGCGTCGCCGAACACGTCGCGGCTGATCGCGCCGGCGAACGCGCTGGGCACGCCCAGCCTGGCCATGGCCCGCGCCACGTTCCAGGTCGAGCCGCCGGTGCGCGCGGTCCATTGCGTGCGCGCAGGATCGGCCACGATCAGGTCGGTCAACGCTTCGCCGGCGGAGATGAAGACCGGCTCCGTCATGGCAGCACCGCCAGCACTTCGTAGCAGGCGCCCATCGTGTGGTAATCGGTCTTGCCCGCCGGGCTCTTCTCATCGGTCAGCTTGGCATTGTCCGGTCCCAGGATGCGGTACCAGGCACCGTGCGCGTGGTCGACGAAATGCTCCCAGCTGTATTGCCAGATGCGGTCGTACCAGTCCCAGTAGCGCCGTTCCCCGGTGCGCGCGCCCAGCAGCGCGGCGGCGGCGAAGCTTTCCGCCTGCACCCAGAAGTACTTATGGCCATCGCAGATCGAACCGTCCGGCGCGAAGCCGTAGTGGATGCCGCCATGCCGCTGGTCCCACGCCTTCGCCAGCGCGGTGTCGAAGAAGTGGATCGCACGCGGCAGCAGCCAGTCGGCCGGCCCGGCCAGCTGGCCGGCGTGGCGCTCGAGGATCAGCAGCAGCTTGGCCCATTCCGTCAGGTGGCCGGGCTGGTAGCCCCACGGGCGGAAGATGTTGGTGCTGTCGTGGCGGTTGTAGTCGGCGTCCACCGACCAGTCCTGCCGGTAGTGTTCCCACACCAGGTCGTCCGCGCGCTGCGCCTGCCGCACGGTGATGTTGCGCGCCAGCGTTTCGGCGCGGTGCAGGTAGCGCACTTCGCCGGTGGCGTCGTACGCGGCCAGCATCGCTTCGCAGGAGTGCATGTTGGCGTTCTGGCCACGGTACGGCGACACTTCCCAGGCGGCCGACGCTTCATCGGCATACAGGCCGTGTTCCGCTTCCCAGAAATGCGCTTCCATCAGGTCGTACGTTTCCGCCAGCCAGCCGCGCGCTTCCTCCACGCCGGCCAGCAGCGCATGCGCATAGGCCAGCACCACGAACGCCAGGCCGTAGCAATGGTTGGTGGCGTCGCGGACGGTCTTCGCGCCGTCGCGCCAGTCCAGCTCCCACGCGTAGCCGCCGGTGGCGGGGTCGCGGTGCACGTCGCGCAGGAAGGCCAGGCCATGGCGCACGCGCTGCAGGTCCGCCGCGTCGTGGAAGTGGCGGTACGCCATCGCGTAGTTGAACACGAAGCGCGTGCTGCTGACCAGGTGGCGCGTGTGCGCATCGTAGACCGTGCCGTCGTCCTTGTAGAAATGGAAGAAGCCGCCGCCGGGGTCGACCGAGCGGGGATCGTAGAAATTGCGGGTGTCGCGGATATGCCGCAGCAGCGTTTCGCGGGAATGGAAATCTGGTAACATCGATCGTCCGTTTCTAAAAGGTTCTTGCGCTGTGCCGATGCTCATTTGAAGGATGAGTGCCGGGCTTGGAGCGGGTAGTGAAAATCGTCTGGCAATACAAATCGATCGGCAGTAAAAAACGATCGGCAATTCAAATCGACCGGCAGCACGAATCGATCGGCACTACAAATCGACGGCACTACAGATCGACCGGCACTGCAAATCGACCGGCACTGCAAATCGACCGGCACTGCAAATCGACCGGCACTGCAAATCGACCGGCACTGCAAATCGACCGGCAGCACAAATCGAGCGGCAGTGCACATCGCTGTGCTGTCGTTGCGTTTCGCGGGCAAAGCGGTGCCCGGCGCGGCCAGGGCCGCGGCAGACGCACCAGGCGATGCCCGGGCTAATACGGGATAGGTTTGGAAGCGTGGCGGTCCGTTTGTCCTCCGGGCAGAGTTTGTCCTCCTGGCAGAGTTTGTCCTCCTGGCAGAGTTTGTCCTCCTGGCAGAGTTTGTCCTCCTAGCAAACTGTGCTGGCGCGTACCACCAGCTCGACCGGCGCGACCCGTTCCACCACATCGTCGGCGCGGCCGTTCAGCAACAGCTCCACGCCCAGCGCACCCAGTTCCTTCTTGTTGATGCGCAGCGTCGTCAGCGGGCGGTGGCCCAGCACGGCCGTCGAGATATCGTCGAAGCCCACGATCGCCACGTCATGCGGCACCTTCAAGCCCTTGGCCAGGCAGCAGCGCATCGCCACCAGCGCGGCGCTGTCGTTGTAGCAGAACACCGCATCCGGCGGTTTCGGCAGCGCGAGCAGCGCTTCCATCGCTTCCCACGCGCCCTGTTCCAGTTCCACGCCATCGGGCAGCGGCGCTTCCAGGCGCGGATCGGCCAGGATGCCGGCGTCGAACAGCGCCTGCCGGTAGCCGCGCGCCCGCTCGCGGATGCTGTAGTGCGACAGCGAACCGCAGATGAAGCCCACGCGTTCGCGGCCACGCTCGATCAAATGCCGGGTGGCCAGGTAGCCGCCCATCATGTTGTCCGGGTTCACGGAACTGTAGCCGCGCAGCTTCATGTCGATCAGCACGATCGGCTTGCCGGTGGCGCGCAGCGCCGTCAGCAGCTCGGGTTCGAAAAATCCGGCACAGACGATGGCATCCGGCGCATGCATGCGCAGCTGGTCCACCAGCCCGTCCGCCGGGCCGACCGCCATGAACGACAGCACGATGCCCTGCTTGCGGCAGGCTTCCTCGGCGCCGTGCAGCACCGGTGAGTAGAACGGGCTGCTGGAAGCCGTGTTGTGCTGGCGATGCAGCAGGAAGGTGAGGCGCCGCAGCCGCTTCGGCCGCAGCTTGCAGAAGTCGTAGCCCAGGTCGCGGGCCGTTTCCAGCACCATCTGGCGCGTGACTTCGGTCAGCCCCGGTTCGTTCTTCAATGCCCGCGAGATGGTTCCCGCCGATACGCCGGCGGCACGTGCGATGTCGCGGATCGTGACGCCGCCCTGGGTTGCGCCGGCGGCCCTCATGGACGGCCGCCCGCTGGAATTCTGCTCATGGATTGCCTCCGTTATGGTCGAGCGGCGCCTGGGTGACGGAATCACTGGCCGCTCTTTATGGGCACAGTCTTGCACAGCGGCGCGCGCATGGTCAAACAGCCGATGGGCGGGGCGCGGCAGTTTAGTCGCATTTACTAAACAAGGTGGGCACGCGCCGTCCATGTTGCAGCGCGCCATGGGGAACAGGTGGCGCTGGCTGTTTAGTGAACGCCGCTAAACTGGCCCCGTTTCGCCGATCATGTTTGACCCGTGCTGAACGCTTATGGAGAATCATTGCCATAACAACACCCGGCGTGGCCGGATACCAGGAGACGATCGATGGCTCAGATGTCACCCGCGGCGCTGGCGCCGCAGGGCAGCGCGCCCGCGCAGCCGCAGCAAACCTTCCCCCTCGTCGTGATCACGGTGCTGTTCTTCATGTGGGGCCTGCTCACATCGCTGAACGACGTGCTGATTCCCCACCTGAAATCGGTCTATACACTGAACTACGTGCAGGCGATGCTCGTGCAGTTCTGCTTCTTCGGCGCCTATTTCATCGTCTCGCTGCCGGCCGGCGCGCTGATCCGCCGTATCGGCTACAAGGGCGGCGCGGTAGCCGGCCTGACGGTCGCGGCGCTCGGCTGCGCACTGTTCTATCCGGCGGCTACGAGCGGCTATGCGCTGTTCCTGTTCGCCTTCTTCGTGCTGGCCGCCGGCATCACGGTGCTGCAGGTGGCGGCCAATCCGTTCGTCACGGTGCTCGGCCCGCCGGCGACGGCGTCGAGCCGGCTGACCCTGACGCAGGCGTTCAACTCGCTGGGAACGGCCATCGCCCCCACGCTGGGCGGCCTGCTGATCCTGGAAGGCTTCCCGGCCGCGGCCGACGTGGCGCAACTGACCGGCGAGGCGCTGGCCCGCTACCGCCTGCAGGAAGCGGCGGCGGTGCAGGGGCCGTACCTGGCGCTGGCCGCCGCGCTGCTGGTGCTGGCCGTGCTGTTCGCACTGGTCCGGCTGCCGGTGATCCGCCATGCCGACGATACGCCGCAGGCCGTGGACGCGTCCGTACTGGCGCACCGCCACCTCGTGCTGGGCGCGATCGGCATCTTCCTGTACGTGGGCGGCGAAGTCGCCATCGGCAGCTTCCTGATCAACTTCATCGGCGAGCCGCAGATCGCCGGCCTGGATCACGGCGCGGCGGCGAAGTATGTCAGCTATTACTGGACCGCGGCGATGATCGGCCGCTTCGCCGGTTTCTTCGTGATGCGGCGGGTGAGCCCCGGCAAGGCGCTGGCCTTCAATGCTGCGGCCAGCATCGCATTGCTGCTGCTGGCCATCTTCAGTACCGGCGCGGTGGCGATGTGGGCGGTGATCGCCGTGGGCCTGTTCAATTCGATCATGTTCCCGACCATCTTCAGCATGGCGCTGCACCGGCTGGGCGCGCAGACGGGGCAGGGCTCGGGCATCCTGTGCATGGCCATCGTCGGCGGCGCCATCGTGCCGTTCGTGCAGGGTGGGCTGGCCGATGCGATCGGCCTGCAATGGTCGTTCTTCGTGCCGGCCGCCTGCTATGTCTACATCCTGTACTTCGGCATCCGCTATGCCCGCATGTACGTGCAGCAGTAACCGGTCGCCGATCTCGTATAGAACAAGGAAAACCATGAAGCACAACGCAGCACTCCTGATGGCGCTGGCCGCATTGCCGTGCCTGGCCGCGGCCGCCGATCCCGCCAGGCCGTGGCTGGACGGCAGCCTGGATCCCGACCGGCGCGCCGCGCTGGTCCTGAAGGAAATGACGCAGAAGGAAAAGCTGAACTGGGTGTCGAGCCACTTCGGCGCGGACCATGCCGGCAACAAGACCAAGAAAGTGCCGGAAGCGATCCCGTTCTCGGCCGGCTACGTGCCGCCGATTCCGCGCCTGGGCTTGCCGGCGCTGTTCCTGACCGATGCCGGCATCGGCGTGGCCACGCAGAACACCACCACGCCGCGCGAACGCACCGCGCTGCCGT
The DNA here is from genome assembly GCF_027856995.1 of Pseudoduganella sp. SL102. Taxonomy (NCBI): domain Bacteria; kingdom Pseudomonadati; phylum Pseudomonadota; class Betaproteobacteria; order Burkholderiales; family Oxalobacteraceae; genus Pseudoduganella; species Pseudoduganella sp. SL102. The sequence goes on along the minus strand of NZ_CP115554.1, from coordinate 5,776,281 downwards.
CGGGCATCGCCACCGCGGCCACATGGAACCGCAAGCTGGCCTACGAAGGCGGACGGATGATCGGCGCCGAAGCGCGTGCTTCCGGCTTCAACGTGATGCTCGCCGGCGGCGTGAACCTGCTGCGCGAACCGCGCAATGGCCGCAACTTCGAATACGGCGGGGAAGATCCGCTGCTGGCCGGCGTGATGGTAGGCGAGCAGGTGCGCGGCATCGAATCGAACCACCTGATCGCCACCATCAAGCACTACGCGCTGAACGCCCAGGAAACCGGCCGCTTCGAGCTCGATGCCCGGATCGATCCGGCCGCGCTGCGCATGTCCGACCTGTTCGCATTCCAGGTGGCGCTGGAACTCACGGATGCCGGGTCGTTCATGTGCGCCTACAACCGGCTCAACGGGCCGTATGGCTGCGAGCATCCGTGGCTGCTGAACGGCGTGCTGAAGGGCGACTGGGCTTACAAGGGATTCGTGATGTCCGACTGGGGCGCCACGCACAGCACGGTGGAAGCGGCCAATGCGGGCCTGGACCAGCAGTCCGGCTTCGAGTTCGACCGCTCGCATTATTTCGGCGGCGCGCTGGAAGAGGCGGTGGAAAGCGGCTTCGTGCCGCAGAAGCGGCTCGACGACATGGCCTTGCGCGTGCTGCGCACGATGTTCGCGAAGGGAGTGGTCGACCATCCCGTGAAGCAGGACGGCGCGATCGACTACCAGGCCCATGGCCTCGTCAGCCAGGCCGACGCCGAGGAAGGCATCGTGCTGCTGAAGAACGCCGGCAATCTGCTGCCGCTGTCGAAGCAGGCGAAGAAGATCGTCGTCATCGGCGGGCATGCGGACAAGGGCGTGCTGGCCGGCGGCGGCTCGTCGCTGGTGTATCCGCGCGGCGGCAATGCCGTGCCCGGCCTGCTGCCGGCCACCTGGCCGGGACCGATCATGTATTACCCGTCGTCGCCGCTGAAGGCGATCCAGGCCCGCGTGCCCGGTGCGCAGGTGGTGTTCGACAGCGGCAGCGATCCGGCGAAGGCGGCCGCCGCCGCGGCCGGCGCCGACGTGGTGCTCGTCTTCGCCACCCAGTGGGTCGGCGAAGCGCTGGATGCCACGTCGCTGTCGCTGCCCGACAACCAGGACGCGCTGATCGCCGCCGTGGCGGCAGCCAACCCGAAGACGGCCGTGGTGCTGGAAAACAGCGGCCCCGTGCTGATGCCGTGGGTGGACCGGGTGGCCGGAATCGTCGAGGCATGGTACCCGGGCACCAATGGCGGCGAAGCCATCGCCCGCGTGCTGTTCGGCGAGGTGAACCCGTCGGGCCGCCTGCCGGCCACGTTCCCCGTCTCCGAACAGCAGTTGCCGCGGCCGAAGCTGGACGGCGACCCGGCCAAGCCCGAGCAGCGCTTCACCGTCGATTACCACGAGGGCGCCGCCATCGGCTACAAGTGGTTCGACCTGAAGGGCCATCAGCCGCTGTTCCCGTTCGGCCACGGCCTGTCGTACACGCAGTTCGGCTACCGGGACCTGAAGGCGCAGCTGGTGGACGGCAAGGTGCAGGTGCGCTTCACCGTCACCAACACCGGCGGCGTGCGGGGCAAGGACGTGCCGCAGGTGTACGTGTCGCCCCTGTCCGCGAAATGGGAGGCACCCAAGCGCCTGGCCGGCTGGGAGAAGGTGGACCTGGCGCCCGGCGCCAGCACGAACGTGACGCTGGCCATCGACCCGCGCCTGTTCGGCATGGTGAAGGGCAGCGCCAATACCTGGCACGTGGCCGGTGGCCGCTACCAGGTGAAACTGGCGCGCCACGCGCGCGACGACGCAGCACAGACCGTAACGATTCAATTGCCTGCCCAGGTGCTGGACGTGGCAGGCCGACCGATAACGATGAAGAAGAAAGGATGACGATGAAAAAGATGATCGCACTGGCAGCCTCGCTGCTGATGATGGGTGCTGTGGCGACCGCGCCGGCGGCTTCGGCGGCGGCTCCCGAGTTCGTGGCCGTGAAGAAGACGCAGTTCACCCGCAATGGCCACCCGTACTACATCGCCGGCGCCAATTTCTGGTACGGCGCGTACCTGGGCGCGAACGACCGCCCGCGGCTGCTCAAGGAACTCGATACCATGAAGGCGATGGGTATCAACAACCTGCGCGTGCTGGCCGTTTCCGAGAAGACCGACATGAAGAGCGCCGTGCGTCCCGCCACCACCAGCGCGCCGGGCAAGTACGACGAGCGCCTGCTGGCCGGCATGGACTACCTGCTGGCCGAGATGGCCAAGCGCGACATGACGGCGGTGATCTACCTGAACAACTTCTGGCAATGGTCGGGCGGCATGACCCAGTACCTGAACTGGTTCGCCGGCACGCCGGCGCTCGACCCGAACGTGACGAAGGATTACGAGACCTACATGCGCGAGACGGCGCGCTTCTACACGAACGAGAAGGCGCAGGCCGAGTACCGCAACGTGATCCGCACCTTCATCAACCGGAAGAACACGGTGACCGGCAAGCCGTATGCGGGCGATCCGGTGATCATGTCGTGGCAGCTGGCCAACGAGCCGCGCCCGGGCAACGCCTCGTCCACGCCGGAGGAAAAGGCGGTCTACGTGAAATGGATCGCCGACACGGCGGCCTACATCCGTGGCCTCGACAGGAACCACCTGGTCAGCACCGGCAGCGAAGGGCTGGCCGGCTCGGCGCACGATGCCGAACTGTTCGAGAAAGCCCACGCATCGAAGGATGTCGACTACCTGACCTACCACCTGTGGCCGAAGAACTGGGGCTGGATCGATTCGAAGCGGGTCGACGCCACCTGGAACGGCGCGCTGGAGAAGAGCAGCCATTACCTGAACGTGCACATCGACTACGCGAAAAAGATGGGCAAGCCGATCGTGCTGGAGGAATTCGGCATGGACCGCGACGGCGCCTCCTTCGACATCAAGGCGCCGACCACGGTGCGCGACCGCTTCTACAAAGTGGTGTTCGACGTGGTGGTCGGCCGTGCCGAGCAGGGCGACCCGATCGCCGGATTCAACTTCTGGGCCTGGGGTGGCGCCGGCCGTGCCGCCAACGCCGACTACTGGTGGAAAGAGGGCAATGACCTGATGGGCGACCCGCCACAGGAAGAGCAGGGCCTGTATTCCGTGTTCGACACCGACAAGTCGACCATCGCGCTGATCCGCGGCTATGCCGACCGGCTGCATGCGCTGGAGCGCAAGTAAGCAGGCCAACGGCCGGGCCGATCGATAGTGCGGCGCTTGAAGCTGCGCCGGGCGGCTCAGCGCGGCCCCTGGAGGCCGGTGGCGGGTTATCATTCCGCCACCGGTTCACGACCACACAGGAGATGAAGTTGAAGAAGAAGGTGATGTTGCTGGCGGCGCTGGCCGCGCTGGGGTTCTCGGGGGCCGCCTCGGCCGCGGACGAGAAGCGTTCGTGCGCGCTGAACGTCGAGCCGCGCACGGTGGAGTATCCATGGATGTCGATCGCGCGCTGGCATGAAATGAACGATGGCCTGAAGGCGCGCGCCACGCAGGGCGATGTCGACGTGCTGTTCCTCGGCGATTCGATCACCGAGATGTGGGACAAGACCGCTTGGGACGGCCGTTTCGGCAAGTACCGCGCGGCGAACTTCGGCATCGGCGGCGACCACACCGGCAACGTGCTGTGGCGCCTGAAGAACGACGGCATGGACAAGCTGCGGCCGAAGGTCGTGGTGCTGCTGATCGGCGTGAACAACTTCGGCCTGTGCAACGAGGAGCCGGAGCAGGTGACCGGCGGCGTGAAGGCGGTCGTCGCGGAACTGCGCACGCTGTATCCGGATGCCAGGATCCTCCTTAACGGCATCCTGCCGAACGGGCAGCTGGCGCAGGACGAACGGCGCGCCAAGGCCAGGGCCGTGAACGGCGCGATCGCCGCGCTGGACGATGGCCGGCACGTGTTCTTCCGCGATTACGGTGCGCGCTTCCTGGAGCCGAACGGCGATATCGCGGCGGAGACGATGCCGGACTTCCTGCACCTGACGCCGAAGGCCTATGCGACGTGGGCGGAGGCGATGGGGCCGGATATCGAACTGTTGATGCGTGAGCCGTTGATGGGCGACCAGCCGATGCGTGAGCAGGCGACGCCCGAGCAGCCAGCGCGCGAGCAGCCGGCGCAGAGCAAGCCTGCACAGTGATGCGCTGGCCGGGCAAGCTTGCCTGCCTCGCGGTACTGCTGGGTGGCGCCGGCGCGGCACATGGCGCCGAGGCGGTGCTGGCCGGTGGCGACAGCGTCGCGCGGATGGGGCGGATGGCCGATGCGCCCGGTGGGGCGGTGCGGTTCGCCTATCCGGGCGTGTCGTCGTTCATCCACTTCGCAGGGCGCGAACTGGTACTCGAGGCTTCCACCACGGCAGACAAGAGCTACCTGGACGTGATCGTCGACGGCGCCTACGCGCGCTCCATCCAGCTGTCGCCGCGCCGCTCGGCCTATCGTCTGGCGGAAGGCCTGGCGCCCGGCCCGCACACGGTGCAGGTGCTGCATCGTTCCGAAACGTGGCATGGCATCGTCACGCTGCACGGCTTCGCGACCGACGGGCAAGTGCTCGCGCCGCCTTCGCTGCCGGCGCGCCGGGCGCTGTTCCTTGGCGACTCCGTCACCTGCGGCGAAGCCCTCGAGCGTACGCCGCCGGGAGCGAAGCAGCCCGTCTGGTGGAACCCGCGGCTGTCGTACGGCATGCTGGCCGCCAACGCGCTCGGCGCGCAGGTGCAGCTGGTCTGCCACGGCGGCCGGGGCCTGGTGCGCAGCTGGAACGGCCGCACCGATGAATTCAACCTGGACCGCTTCTACGGGCTGGCCATCGCCGCGCCCGATGCGCCCGAGCCGTGGGACCAGCGTCGCTACACGCCCGACCTGATCGTCAGCGCGATCGGCACCAACGATTTCAACCAGGGCATCCCCGATCGCGCACAGTACGTCGAAACCTATGCCGCGTTCGTCCGCACGCTGCTGCGCGACCACCCGCAGGCGCAGATCGTGCTGACCGAAGGCGCCATCCTCGACGGCGACAAGAAAGCCGCCCTCACGGCCTATATCACCGAAACCATCACCCGCACGGCCAGCCCCCGCGTGCACCACATCCCCTCCCGCCACTACCCCGGCGACACCCAGGACGCCCACCCCACCCGCGACCAGCACCAGCAAATGGCCAACGACCTCGTTCCAGCCCTGCGACAACTGATGAGCTGGTAGCAAAACAACACCGGGGACAGTCCCCAAGTTTTTTACAACAGTTGTCAACACCGGGGACAGTCCCCAAGTTTTTTACAACAGTTGTCGCGAGGCGCTGTGCTGCCCCGACGACCTAGCCAGGGCAGTGATTCAGAGTTGGAACGTTCAGAGTGGCCGATTGCCGGTTATAGCGCGGCGGATCAAGTGCAGGTCGCCCGGCGAAATGGCGTCCGCAAACAAGCCCCGATAGGCTTCGTACCGTTTCGGTTCGTTCGCGCTGAGACCGAGATAGGTTGCGTGGGGACTCAGCAAGTCGTCTGCGAGCAGGCCGGCGTTGCCGGAAAAACTCGACCATCGATATCTGGAAGGGGTACCAACCATGTGTGCCCGTACCGGATTGAGTTCGATGTAGCGCTGGCAGGTCAAGAAATATCGATCGTTCGTGACGGGCGAAGAGTAATACCGCCCTTGCCATACGCTGCCGCTACGTCCGCAGCGCCGGTTCAGATACTGCGCATAGTTCTGCGCGACGCTTTTCATTAGTACCGGAAACATGGCGACATCGGCGATCGATGCCAGCAGATGCACATGGTTCGTCATGAGCACATATGCGTGAATCGCTGCATCGTAGGTTCTGCAATACTCATCAAGCCATTCGAGATAGCGGGAGAAGTCGGAACGCTGAAGGAAGCAGGGCTGGCGGTTGTGGCTGCGCTGGATGATGTGTAGTGGATATCCGGGCAGTAGAAGTCTGGCGCGGCGAGGCATGAGTGACTCCGTCGGGAAAAGCTCAACATTGCCATCCGACGACTTGGCGCTACTGCGGTTGCTCAACCTTGTCACGCTTGCACCACGACAAGGTGTTGTAAAAAGTTTGGGGACTGTCCCCCTGAGAGGGACTGTCCCTGTTGTAAAAAAGCCGCGCGGAGCGCGGCTGTGAGGTCACCTCGGAGCAGGGGTCAATACTCGGCGCCCAGCCGCACGCCGAACATGCGGGGTTCGACGAAGTTGGCTTTCATGAAGCCGCCGTTGACGGAGTCGCGGTTCTTGGCGGCGTGGCTGTTCGAGACGTTGCGCACGTACAGCTCGGCGTACCACTTGTCATTCGGGGCATCCAGGCGGGCGGACATGTCGCCCATGGCGTAAGCCTTCTGGTAGCGGCCGATGTGGGCGAACTCGGAGTTGCGCATGTCGAAGTAGGCCTTGTCGCGCCAGTTGACCTTGACGTACGGCGTGATGCGGTAGCCGTTTTCAAGCGCGAATTCCTGCGAGAAGTTCAGGTTGACCTGGTACTTCGGCGTGTTCGGCAGGTGGTTGCCGTCGACGTTGTACAGCCGCCGGCCGATCAGCGCCTTGTCCGGGCCGGCGTAAGCGGTCGGGCAGGGCTCGATGCCCAGTTCGACGCGCACGTCGCACTGGTAGTCGTCGGAGAACCTCCTTGAAGTCGTGCACGTCGGTGTTGATGAACGCGAAGCCGCCGCCGAAGCGCGCGCCGCGCCATGGCCGGTAGTCCCACTCGATCTCCAGGCCGGGGATGTCCACCTTGCCGACGTTGATCGTGCGCCAGCCTTCATACACGTCGCACTTCGGCTGGTCGGACGGGCAGGGCAGGCCGGCGGCCGGAATGATCTGGTTGATGAAGTAGGTGCCGGTCAGCTGCATGTCCTTGTACTTCATGAAGAAGGCGGTGGCCGACAGCGACAGCCGGTTGTCCAGGAACTTGCCCTTGTAGCCCAGCTCGAAGTTGGTCACGGTTTCCGGGCCGTACGGCAGGAAGGTCACCACGCCCGGCTTGCCATCCGCGCACATCTGGTAGTTGCAGCTGTCGGTCTTGTCGGCGAAGCCGCCGGCCTTGTAGCCGGTCGAGACGGACGCGTAGCCCATCTGGTTCGGCGTGAACTGCTTCTGCAGGCCGACGCGCCAGGTGACCTTCTTCCAGGTTTCCTTGTGGTCGTTGGAGGTCGGCGAACCATACAGGTGATATGCGCCCACGCTGCCGCCCATCGCCGGCGTGAGGTCGGTGCCGTCGTGCACATGGAAGCCCGGCGTGCCCGGCGTGCCCTGGCTGTACAGGCCATTGTAGTAATTGGGGCTGCCGATCCAGTTGGCGCCATACACCTCGCCGCCCTGGTCTTCCTTGCTGTCGCGGCTGTAGCGGGCACCCAGCGTGCCGGTCCAGCCGGGCGCGAACTTCCAGTCCGCCTGCGCGAACGCGGCCTTGGCGTCGACCTGGCGGTTCGGCTGGTGGTACAGCACCGAGCCGACGTCGCCGAACGGCTTTTGGATGGTCTCCGTCATTTCATAGTCGATGCTGTTCCGCTCGTGCATCCAGAACAGGCCGGCCACGTACTGCAACGGGCCGAACGTCTGCTTCAGCTGCGCTTCATGCACGGTGGACAGGTAGCGCGAGTCGAGCGTGCGGTGGAACACGTCCTTGATCGGCCAGGTGCCCCAGTTGCCGGTCGGCGTGTTCGGATACATGCCGTTCACCTGGAACGGCGCGGCGTGCTGCATGCCGCGGTCGTCGTCGGTGATTTCGGAGCGCTTCTGGTCGGCCACCTGGAACGTGTAGTCGAAGGTGGTGTCGGGATTGATCGTCCACGACAGGCCGGTGCGCAGCGTGCGGATCTGCATGTCGACCGAGCCGGGCACGTTGATCAGCAGGTCCCATTTGCCGGTGCCCGGCGCGCAGGCGTAGCGGGTGCCGACGGTGGCGGCGCAATCGCGGAAGTCGGCACCGCCCGCGCCGTTGTCCTGGAAGTGCTCGTAGGCCGCCCTCAGCGTGAGGTCCTGGTTCACCTTGTACAGCGCCGAGAGGCGCGCCGCCCACTGGTCCTGGTTGGTGTAGAACTTGTCCTTGCCGATCACCGCGTTGAAGCGCTGGTCGACATCCGGCTTGCCGTTCGGGACCCAGCCATATTCCGGCGCATTGGCTTCGGACAGGTCGCGCATCTGGTTTGCATAGCCGTCGCGCCGCACCACCATGAAGGTGCCGCGCAGGGCCAGCTTGTCGTTGACGGCGACGTTCTGCACCACCGAGACCTGCTTCTTCCGGTAGTTGCCGATGTCGATATTGGCCTTGCCATAGGTGCCCGAGAAGTCCGGCTTGGCCGAGATGACGTTGATGCTGCCGCCGGTCGAATTGCGGCCGAACAGCGTGCCCTGCGGCCCGCGCAGCACCTCCACCTGGTCGATGTCGAACATCAGCGCCTGCGCACCCTGCGGCCGCGGCGAATACATGCCGTCGACGTGGAAGCCGACGGCCGGATCGCCCGTCTCGGTGAAGTTGGACGACGTGATGCCGCGGATCGTCACCTGCACGGCCGAATCCAGGCTGCCGCTCTCGATCACCACGTTGGGGATTTCATTGGCCAGGTCGCGCAGGCTGGTGGCGCCCTTGCGCGTCAGCTGCTCCTGGCTGAACGCCGACACGGCCAGCGGCGTGCGCAGCAGCGAGGTCGAATAGCGCGTCGCCGTCACTTTCACTTCGGGGATCTGGTCGCCGGCATTGGTCGGGCCCAGCGTCGGCGCCTCGGCCGGCGGGGTAGCGTTGGCGGCCGCCGCGGGATCGGTTTCGGCAGTCGCGCCGGCCTGGGCATGCGCGGACAGCGGTGTCACTGCCGCGGCCAGGCTGCAGGCGCTGGCCACGGCAAGGCTGATCATGGTTCTTCTGAATCGCATTTCGTCTCCTTGGAATATCGGCCGGGGGCGGCCTTTTTGTCGAGACGAGTATTCATTTTTAAAAAAGCAAGATCAAGCAATTCCCAAAATGCCGTTGCTGTTTAATCGCCTTTACTAAACAGCGGTGGAATGGCGCCCGCTGGCGGCGGAAGGCCCCGTGGTGCCCGCTTCCGTTGTTGCGTGAAGATGGCGCTGCACCGGGGAGCATGCGGCGTGGAAGGCGCGGCCAGGACCCCGATTTCGTCGTCTGCACCGCGAATCGTGCATTTCGTCGCAGCCGGCGGTCCACCGGGCGCCGTCCGGGCTACCATGGCAGCATCGACCCAACATACCCGGAAGGAGCACGCCATGATCACCGCACACATTACCTGTCGTCCCTTCCGGGTCCAGCCGGCGCACGCCGCCCGCTGAGCAATCAACCCGAGAACAGGAAGCACCATGCACAAACCACTCAGCCTTGCCCTCCTGATGACGACCCTGTGGCTGATGCTCGGCGCGGCCAGCGCCGAGGACGCCACCGCGACCAGGACCATCGACGCCAGGGTGGTGCGCGTCAAGCTCGACGGGGTGATGGACCTGAGGCTGATGCAGGGTGCCGAACCGTCGCTGCGGATCATCGGCGACCGGCGCTTCGTCGACAAGGCGATCGCGGTGCAGACGGGCGATACGCTGCAGCTGGACAGCGATACCAATGACGGCAAGCTCCGCCGCGCGGGATTGCGCGCCGAACTGGTGCTGCCGCAGTTGCGCGAAGTGGTGTCCGAAGGCGTGGGCAGCACGGAAGTCTCCGGTTTTTCCGGCGACGAGATCGACATCACGCTCGACGGCGCCGGCAGCATGAAGATCGTCAGCGCGTACCGGCGCCTGAGGGCGACCCTGTGCGGCATGGGCAGCATGCACGTGTGGGTCGCCGATGGCGAGGAAGTGGAACTCGACCTGCGCGGCGCCGGCTACGTGACGCTGGGCGGCACCAGCAAGCAGCTGCGCGCGTCGCTGGGCGGGCTGGGCGGGTTGAATGCGCAGCAGTTCCAGGCCGATTCGGTGGACATCGACCTGTCCGGCCTGGGCAATGCGACGGTGAATGCGCGGACCAACGCCAACCTGCACCTGTCCGGCCTCGGCTCGGTCACCGTGTATGGCAAGCCGCTGAACCGCAACGTCAGCGTCGATGGCCTGGGCAAGGTCAGCTGGAAGTAGCCACAAAGAAAACGCGACCGGACATTGGCTCCGGACGAGACGGAACAAGTAAAAGAACGAATCCCATTCTCGCGATGAAAAAACTAGGACGTTTCATGATGGCGCTCGCCGCCTCCACCGTGATCGCGCTGGCCTTGCATGGCAGCGCGATCGCCGGCTTTGCCGAGGGCGCGACCGCGTACAACAACCGCAACTACGGCCTCGCCTACAAGGAAATCCTGCCGCTGGCGCGGGCCGGCAACGCCGACGCGGAGCACCTGCTGGGCCTGATGTACTACATGGGCCGCGGCGTGCAGCAGGATTACCGGCAGGCGCTGATGTGGCACCGCCGCGCCGCGCTGCAGGGCAAGGCCGACGCGCAGTATGTGGTCGGCGCCATGTACTACACCGGCAACGCCGTGATCCAGGATCACCGGCAGGCCGTCACGTGGTTCCGCAAGGCGGCCGAGCAGGGCCACCCGGACGCGCAGCAGGTGCTGGGGCTGATGTACCGGTACCACATCGGCGGCATGCCGCAGGATAACGTGATCGCCTACATGCTGTGGAACCTCGCCGCTGCCGGCGGAAACCCGAACGCCGCCGAACAGCGCACCGCCGTCGCCAAGAAGATGACGCCCGAGCAGATCGAGGAAGGGCAAGCCCTCTCCGCCGCCTGGCGCCCCGGCAAGCCACTCCCCCGCACTTCGCGCACCGGAGGGTGAGGCGGTGGTTTCGCGAAGCACTGCTTCGCGCCCGCCGAACGACGCAGCCTTGCAAGGCTGCGACTGGATGCATGATCATTCGAGTCGGGTTTCGCGAAGCATCGCTTCGAGCCGGCCGAGCGGTGCGGCCCTGCATTGCCGCACCTTCGCGAAGCACTGCTTCGCGTCCGCTGAACGACGCAGCCTTGAAAGACTACGGCTGGATGCATGATCATTTGCGCCTGAGTCGAAGCAGTGTCGAAGATGCCCTGGTGCCGCCTAAGTCGTCCTTTCCTTTTAGCGATTGTTGCGGTAGCGCATCTTTGTCATGCGATTGTCGCTCTACGATGCCTCAGTCAATGCACAACTGGAGGCGACATGAGCAAGGCTGGAGCACTTACAAAGCAGTCACCCGGGAAATCGAAATATGAACGATGGCAGGCAACGGTCGACGATGCGGTGCGGGATGCAAGGTGGCATGAGTATGACTGCGATATTCAGCGTACGGTGACGACGTTCAATCGTCACCTGACCGGCAGTGGTTATGTACCTCTGGATTGGAGGATCGTAAAGGCGATGATCTGGACTGAGAGCGGCGGTCCCAAGAATCCGGCATGGAAAAGTAACCCTATGCAAATCGGAAACGAAGGTGATCCCGGGTTACGTGCTCTGTTATTCGGGAATGAAGGTGGTGAACTAATCATGCCAGCCACGCTACGCCAACAACTTACCATCACTTCGGTTGCCAGTACGCCGCGGAAGAATATCGAGGCAGGTACCGCCTATCTGCTCATGCGGCATGCTCGATATGATATCCGGACAGTTCGCCAGGTTGATGACACGCGCATCCACACTGTTGAGGTCAGGGCTGGTGACAGCCTAGACAAGATAGCCCGCCAAAACGATACGACAATCGAGATCCTCAAGCAGCGCAATGCCAGCTCCGCGGTACTGCGCCCGGGGCAAACACTGCAATACCAAAAGGGACGCTTGAGGAAGGCCATCGTTGGATGGGAATTAATCACCCCCGCCAGCATTGCAAGGCGTTACAACGTCGGGGACTCAGAGTACAGCCGTAAATTGAACTACTGCCTGGAGGTTATGCGACGCAGCAAGCCAGGAGAACCGGCATGCGAATGAAACGCTGGCGGTGCTGCGCTGTCGTCGCCGGCCTTGCTGCTGCCATGGCCGCCAGTGCCGTGCCGCCAAAGACAGAACGTTTCCTTGGGACTGGCCGCGCATGCTACGGCGCGTTGACCATTACGCCCGGGGAAATGTCCTGGGTGACGCCTTTCAGCCGATGCGAGCCCGTGCGTTTCGGGATCATCGAACAGGGTCGCGGGCGAACCACCTATCGGATGGAGCAGATCGCGTCGGAGTGCCGATACCAGGTCGTGTCACTGACCCACAGAACCGCGGAGGGGCCTGACATGGGATGGAACGCCATCGGCTATCCCGATGAACTCAGCTATCGTCAACACAAGGCCAGCGGTTTTTCCACGAATCACCCTGGAACGCTTGCCTGCTACGTGATTCGTGACCCGGACCCAACCGGCCCGCTGGACTGGTAATCCCTCAGCCAGGGGGTAGCGAATCAAATGTTCTACCGGGTTTTCACACCCGCTGGACAATACGACGCTGGAACACCCATTCCCAGGCAATCTTTCCCAAAAATCGGAGCCTGTCCCCGGTTTTTCGGCCGGCGCGCTAAAATCGCCCTTTCCCTGAAAGGATGACCATGCGCGCAATCGAGATCACCAAGGCCGGCCCGCCGGACGTACTCCGGCTGTGCTACCGCGACAAGCCCCAGCCCGGTCCCGGCGAAGTGCTGATCCGCGTGCACGCGGCCGGCATCAACCGCCCTGACGTGTTCCAGCGGCTCGGCAGCTACGCGCCGCCACCCGGGGCGTCCGACCTGCCGGGCCTGGAAGTGGCGGGCGAGGTGGTCGAGGGCGATTTCGCCAACAGCGAATGGCGCGCGGGCGACCTGGTCTGCGCGCTGGTGCAGGGCGGCGGCTATGCCGAATACGTGGTCGCGCCCGTCGAACAGTGCCTGCCAGTGCCGCACGGGCTGTCCCTGATCGAAGCCGCCTCGCTGCCGGAAACCTACTTCACCGTGTGGAGCAACGTCTTCGACCGCGCCCGGCTCGGCCCCGGCGAGTCGCTGCTGGTGCAGGGCGGCACGTCGGGCATCGGCGTGACGGCGATCCAGCTGGCCAGCGCGCTGGGCCACCGCGTGTTCGCCACGGCGTGCACCGACGACAAGGCGCGCGCCTGCGAGCAGCTCGGCGCCGAGCGCGGCATCAATTACAGGCGCGAGGATTTCGCCGCGTGCGTCAAGCAGCTCACCGGCGACAACGGCGTCGATGTCATCCTCGACATGGTCGGCGGCGACTACCTGCCGCGCGAGATCAACTGCCTGGCCGACGATGGCCGCATCGCCATCATCGCGCTGCTGGGCGGCGCCAAGGGCACGCTGGACATGGGCCAGGTGCTGCGCCGCCGCCTCACCGTCACCGGCTCCACGCTGCGGCCCCGCTCGGTGGCATTCAAGGCCGCGATCGCCCACCAGCTGCGCGACAAGGTGTGGCCGCTGCTGGAGGCGAAGAAGATCCGCCCGGTGATCTATGAGAGTTTCCCGCTCGAGCAGGCGGTCGAGGCGCACAAGCTGATGGAGAGCAGCACCCACGTCGGCAAGATCATGCTGCAGGTGACCTGAGGCGCCGTGATGGCCGCGTCACCGGGCTGTCACGGCAGGGCGCTATAGTACCCCTGCAGGCTTGCTCATCGAATTGACGATTGCGGGTTTGACCCTGTATTGCCGAGCACGTTACAATCCCGGGTTACCTTACAACTCAAACAACTCGGACAGCCATGCGTCGCAAACTCGTCATCGGAAACTGGAAGATGAACGGCAGCCTTGCCGGCAATTCTGTATTATTACGCGGGATCGTCGCAGGCCATGCCGCCGGCAATGCCGATATGGCAGTGTGTGTACCGGCGCCGTACCTGGCGCAGTGCCAGGCGGAGCTGTCCGGAACGCCGGTCGCGTGGGGCGCGCAGGACGTGTCGGCCTATGCCGCCGGTGCCTACACGGGCGAGATGGCGGCCTCGATGCTGCAGGAATTCGGTTGCCGCTACGTGCTCGTCGGTCACTCCGAGCGCCGCGCGTACCACCACGAAAGCAATGAACTGGTGGCGCAAAAGGCGCTTGCCGCACTCAACGCCGGGCTGACCCCGGTGGTGTGCGTGGGTGAAACGCTGGAGCAGCGCGAGGCGGGCAGGACCAACGTCGTGGTATGCGCGCAACTGCAAGCCGTGCTCGACGTGCTGGAAAATCCGGCGCTGGAAAAGATCGTGCTGGCCTACGAGCCCGTGTGGGCGATCGGCACCGGCAAGACGGCCACGCCGGCGCTGGCGCAGGAAGTGCACGCAGCGCTGCGCAAGCAGGTAGCGGTGCGCAGCGCGGAGGCGGCGGCGAAGTTGCAGATCCTGTACGGCGGCAGCATGAAGCCCGAGAATGCGGGAGATTTGATGGCCCAGGCCGATATCGACGGTGGCCTGATCGGTGGCGCATCGCTGAAGGCACAGGATTTCCTGGGCATCGCGAAAGCAGGAAACTGAGCAGGAAACTGAGCAGGAAACTGAGCAGGAAACTGAGCGGCAAACTGGTGACGAACTGAGCGGCAAATCAAGCAGCAAACTGAGCGGCAAACTGAGCAGCGAACTGAGCAGCAAATCAAGCAGCAGATTCGGCCGTAAATGGATTTTCAAACGCCAGCGGTAATGCCGGATAAGTAACGGCTGGTAATAGCCTGCCGGTGATGTGGTAACCGGACGGTAATCGCGCCTGAATCGCTGATTGACCGGCTATTGAGCGGCTATTGACCAGCTATTGCGTGGTAGCCGCTGGTAATCGGCTGACAATGGCCCGGTAGCAAATGCGGTAATTGCCGGGTTGGCGTACCGATAATGATATTAACTGAACGGCCAATCGGCCGGCAGTGCATGAACATCCCGGCAACGGGTGGGGTAGGCGGGCCGCAAGCCCGCGCATTTAAAATTGAGAATGGAATAGCATGAACACCTTGTTCAATCTGGTCGTGGTAGTACAGGTTTTATCGGCGCTGGCCATCATCGGCCTCGTGCTGATGCAGCACGGCAAAGGCGCCGACATGGGCGCCGCGTTTGGTTCCGGTTCGTCCGGCAGCCTGTTCGGTGCCAGCGGTTCGTCGAACTTCCTGTCGAAGTCGACGGCGCTGGCGGCGGCGATCTTCTTCGGTGCGACGCTCGGGCTGGCGGTGATGTCCAATGGCCGTACCGCGAACAGCGGTGGCGGCATCCTGCAGAACGTGACCGTGCCGGTCAAGGGTTCGGCGGCCATTCCGGCGGCGGCACCGGCCGCGCCGGCAGCACCGGCAGCGAATGCCGGCGTGCCACCTGCCTCGAATGCCGGCGTGCCCGCTGCCACGAACGAAGGCGCTGCAGCAGGTGCCGCTGAAGGTGTCACTGAAGGCGCTGCGCCGGCAACGGCTCCCGCGCCCGCAGCACCGAAGTAAAACGAATAATTTTGAAGTTTTTGCCGTTTTTCTCCTTGATATCGCGCAATTGACATTAACAAACGGCGCAAAGACGAGTAGAATAGCGGCCTTAATGCCGACGTGGTGAAATTGGTAGACACGCTATCTTGAGGGGGTAGTGGCGCAAGCTGTACGAGTTCGAGTCTCGTCGTCGGCACCAGAAATTTGAGAAGCCAGCAAAAGGCCCAGGAGTTTGTCCTCACAGCCTCTAGCTGGTTTTTTTACGAGGATGTGTCGTTCGGTCCCCGTCTCAGCATTCGATAGGGGTCGAGCTTCCAGACCGCACCGCAATGGTGTGGTGCCTCGCCAACCGGTCGTTCAACAACAGCTGTGACCCTATCGTGAACCTCGAAACTTATTTCCCCGTACTTCTATTTATCCTGGTCGGCATCGGTGTCGGTGTAGCCCCCCAGGTACTGGGCCGTCTGCTGGGTCCATATCGCCCCGACGCGGCGAAGCTTTCCCCCTACGAGTGCGGCTTCGAAGCCTTCGAAGACGCGCGCATGAAATTCGACGTGCGTTACTACCTCGTCGCAATCCTCTTCATTCTGTTCGACCTTGAAACGGCTTTCTTCTTCCCATGGGGCGTCTCCATGCGCGAACTGGGCTGGCAGGGCTACGTGACGATGATGGTGTTCATCGCTGAATTCGTCGTCGGTTTTTGGTATATCTGGAAGAAAGGTGCCCTTGATTGGGAATAAGCCATGGCTATTGAAGGCGTATTAAACGAAGGTTTCATCACCACCTCGGCCGACAAGCTGATCAACTGGGCACGCACCGGGTCGATGTTCCCGATGACGTTCGGCCTGGCGTGCTGCGCGGTTGAAATGATGCACGTGGGCGCTGCCCGTTACGACATGGACCGCTTCGGCGTCGTGTTCCGTCCGTCGCCGCGTCACTCCGACGTGATGATCGTGGCCGGCACGCTGTGCAACAAGATGGCGCCGGCACTGCGCAAGGTGTACGACCAGATGCCGGAACCGCGCTGGGTCATCTCGATGGGCTCGTGCGCCAACGGCGGCGGCTACTACCACTACTCCTACTCCGTCGTGCGCGGCTGCGATCGCATCGTGCCCGTCGACGTCTACGTGCCGGGTTGCCCGCCGACCGCCGAGGCACTGTTGTACGGCATCATGCAGCTGCAAAACAAGATCAAGCGCACCAATACGATTGCACGGTAACGGGGCGCTCAAGATATATGACAACACAACTGGAAGCTTTGCAAGGCGCCATTACCGGCGCCCTGGGCGAGCGCGTCACGCTCAGCGTGGCCCTCGGTGAAATCACCCTGGTCGTCAAGGCCGACGACTACCACGCAGTGATGCAGACGCTGCGCGACAATGCCGCACTCGGATTCGATACCTTCATCGACCTGTGCGGCATCGACTATTCCGCCTATGGCGAAGGCACGTGGGAAGGCCCGCGCTTCGCGGCCGTCACCCACCTGCTGTCCGTCAAGCACAACTGGCGCGTACGCGTGCGCGTGTTCTGCCCGGACGACGAGATGCCCCTGGTGCAGTCGATCACCGACATCTGGCGTGCCGCCAACTGGTACGAGCGCGAAGCGTTCGACCTGTACGGCATCCTGTTCGAAGGCCACAACGACCTGCGCCGCATCCTGACCGACTACGGTTTCATCGGCCACCCGTTCCGCAAGGACTTCCCGGTCGCCGGCTACGTGGAAATGCGCTACGACGCCGAACAGGGCCGCGTGATCTACCAGCCCGTGACGATCGAGCCGCGCGAAAACGTGCCGCGCGTGATCCGGGAAGAAAAATACGGGATGAAATAATGGCTGAGATTAAGAATTACACCCTGAACTTTGGTCCGCAGCACCCGGCAGCGCACGGCGTGCTGCGCCTGGTGCTGGAGCTGGACGGCGAAGTGATCCAGCGCGCCGACCCGCACATCGGCCTGCTGCACCGCGCCACCGAGAAGCTGGCCGAGCAGAAGACCTACCTGCAGTCGGTGCCGTACATGGACCGCCTCGACTACGTGTCGATGATGTGCAACGAGCACGGCTACGTGCTGGCCATCGAGAAGCTGCTGGGCATCGAAGTGCCGCTGCGCGCACAGTACATCCGCGTGATGTTCGACGAGATCACCCGCATCCTGAACCACCTGATGTGGCTGGGCGCGCACGCGCTGGACGTCGGTGCCATGGGCCCGTTCCTGTACTGCTTCCGCGACCGCGAAGACCTGTTCGACTGCTATGAAGCGGTATCCGGCGCGCGCATGCACGCGGCCTACTACCGCCCGGGCGGCGTGTACCGCGACCTGCCGGACGCGATGCCGAAGCACCGTCCGTCGTCGATCCGCAGCCAGAAGGAAATCGACCGCCTGAACGAACACCGCCAGGGTTCGCTGCTGGACTTCCTGGAAGCGTTCACGACCCGCTTCCCCGGCTATGTCGACGAATACGAAACGCTGCTGACCGATAACCGTATCTGGAAGCAGCGTACCGTCGGCATCGGCGTGGTGACTCCGGAAGACGCGCTGGCCATGGGCTTCACCGGCGCCATGCTGCGCGGCTCCGGCGTGCAGTGGGACCTGCGCAAGAAGCAGCCGTACGAAGTGTACGACCTGATGGACTTCGACATCCCCATCGGCACCAACGGCGACTGCTACGACCGCTACCTGGTGCGCGTGGAAGAGCTGCGCCAGTCGAACCGCATCATCAAGCAGTGCATCGAATGGCTGCGCAACAACCCGGGCCCGGTCATGACGGACAACCGCAAGGTCGCTCCGCCGTCGCGCGTGGACATGAAGTCCAACATGGAATCGCTGATCCACCACTTCAAGCTGTTCCAGGAAGGCTTCCACGTACCGCCGGGCGAGGTCTACACGGCCATCGAACACCCGAAGGGCGAATTCGGCATCTACATCGTTTCCGACGGTGCCAACAAGCCGTACCGCCTGAAGATCCGTACGCCGGACTACACGCACCTGCAAAGCCTGGATGAAATGGCGCGCGGTCACATGATCGCCGACGCCGTCACCATCATCGGCACGCAGGACATCGTGTTCGGCAGTATCGACCGCTAACGAGGCAGGAAAAGATTATGTTATCCGAGCAGTGCTATAAAAAAATCGACCGCGAGCTGGCCAAGTACCCGGCCGACCAGCGCCAGTCGGCCGTGATGGCCTCGCTGGCTCATGCCCAGGTCGAACTGGGCTGGCTGTCGCCTGAAACGATGAAGGAAATCGCCGACTACATCGGCATGCCGGCGATTGCCGTGCAGGAAGTCGCGACCTTCTACAACATGTACAACCTGAAGCCGGTCGGCAAGCACAAGATCACCGTGTGCACCAACCTGCCGTGCGCATTGAGCGGCGGCGTGAAGGCCGGCGAGCACCTGAAGCAGAAGCTGGGCATCGACTACCGCGACACCACCGACGACGGCGAGTTCACCTTGCTGGAAGGCGAGTGCATGGGTGCCTGCGGCGACGCGCCGGTGCTGCTGGTGAACAACCACCGCATGTGCAGCTTCATGAACAACGACAAACTCGACGCGCTGGTGGAGGAACTGAAGAAATGACTTCCCTCCACGACCGCCACATCAATCCGCTGATCCTGAAGGACCTGAACGGCGACAACTGGCACCTGGCCGACTACGTGAAGCGTGGCGGCTATTCGGCGCTGCGCCGCATCCTGGAAGAAAAGATCCCGCCCGAGCAGATCATCGCCGAGCTGAAGACGTCCGGCCTGCGCGGCCGCGGCGGCGCGGGTTTCCCGACCGGCCTGAAGTGGAGCTTCATGCCGCGCCAGTTCCCGGGCCAGAAATACCTCGTCTGCAATACCGACGAAGGCGAGCCGGGCACGTTCAAGGACCGCGACATCATCCGCTACAACCCGCACTCGCTGATCGAAGGCATGGCCATCGGCGCGTACGCGATGGGCATCACCGTGGGCTACAACTACATCCACGGCGAGATCTTCCAGGACTACCTGCGCTTTGAAGAAGCGCTGGAAGAAGCCCGCGCCGAAGGCTTCCTGGGCGACCGGATCATGGGCAGCGAGTTCAGCTTCCAGCTGCACGCGCACCACGGCTATGGCGCCTACATCTGCGGCGAGGAAACCGCGCTGCTGGAATCGCTGGAAGGCAAGAAGGGCCAGCCGCGCTTCAAGCCGCCGTTCCCGGCCTCGTTCGGCCTGTATGGCAAGCCGACCACGATCAACAACACGGAAACCTTCGCGGCCGTGCCGTTCATCCTGAACATCGGCGCCGAGAACTACCTGGGCCTGGGCAAGCCGAACAACGGCGGCACGAAGATCTTCTCGATCTCCGGCGACGTGGAGCGTCCGGGCAACTACGAAGTTCCGCTCGGCACGCCGTTCGCGAAGCTGATGGAGCTGGCCGGCGGCATGCGCGGCGGCAAGAAGATCAAGGCCGTCATCCCAGGCGGTTCGTCCGCCCCGGTGATCCGCGGCGAGATCATGATGCAGACCGACCTGGACTACGACTCGATCGCGAA
Source organism: Pseudoduganella sp. SL102 (assembly GCF_027856995.1). Lineage (NCBI taxonomy): Bacteria > Pseudomonadati > Pseudomonadota > Betaproteobacteria > Burkholderiales > Oxalobacteraceae > Pseudoduganella > Pseudoduganella sp. SL102. The sequence goes on along the minus strand of NZ_CP115554.1, from coordinate 5,756,478 downwards.
AGCGGGTTCGATGCTGGGTTCCGGCGCCGTGATCGTGATGGACGAGACGCGCTGCATGGTCAAGGCGCTGGAACGCCTGTCGTACTTCTACTACGAGGAATCGTGCGGCCAGTGCACGCCGTGCCGCGAAGGCACGGGCTGGATGTACCGGATGATCCACCGCATCGAGCATGGCCAGGGCCGCCAGACCGACCTGGACATGCTGAACTCGATCGCCGACAACATCCAGGGCCGCACCATCTGCGCACTGGGCGATGCCGCGGCGATGCCGGTGCGCGCGTTCATCAAGCAATTCCGCGAAGAATTCGAATATCACGTCGAGCACAAGCACTGCCTGGTGCCTGTGTCGGCCTTCTAAAGCGTTGATCATGGTTGAAATCGAAATTGACGGCAAAAAGGTAGAAGTCCCACCGGGTTCAATGGTGATGGACGCTGCCAACAAACTGGGAACCTACATCCCGCACTTCTGCTATCACAAGAAACTGTCGATCGCAGCGAACTGCCGCATGTGCCTCGTCGAGGTGGAAAAAGCGCCGAAGCCGCTGCCGGCCTGCGCCACTCCCGTCTCCGCGGGCATGATCGTGCGTTCGCACAGCGAGAAGGCCGTGCAGGCGCAGAAGTCGGTGATGGAATTCCTGCTGATTAACCACCCGCTGGATTGCCCGATCTGCGACCAGGGCGGCGAGTGCCAGCTGCAGGATCTGGCCGTGGGTTACGGCAAGAACAACTCCCGCTACGAGGAAGAAAAGCGCGTCGTCGTGCCGAAAGAGGCCGGCCCGCTGGTCTCGATGAAGGAGATGAGCCGCTGCATCCACTGCACCCGCTGCGTGCGTTTCGGCCAGGAAGTGGCCGGCGTGATGGAACTGGGCATGCTGGGCCGCGGCGAACACGCCGAGATCACCACCTTCGTCGGCGAAGCCGTCAGCTCCGAGCTGTCCGGCAACATGATCGACCTGTGCCCGGTGGGCGCGCTGACGTCGAAGCCGTTCCGCTACAGCGCCCGTACGTGGGAACTGTCGCGCCGCAAATCCGTCTCGCCGCACGATGGCCTGGGTGCCAACCTGATCGTCCAGGTCAAGCAGGGCAAGGTCAAGCGCGTGCTGCCGCTGGAAAACGAAGCGATCAACGAGTGCTGGATTTCCGACAAGGACCGCTTCTCGTACGAAGCCCTGGATTCCGCCGACCGCCTGACCCAGCCGATGCTGAAGCAGGGCGGCGAATGGAAGGAAGTCGACTGGCAGACCGCGCTGGAATATGTCGCGCACGGCTTGAAGAATATCCGTCACGAACATGGCGCCGAGGCGATCGCCGCCTACGCCACCGCGCACTCCACGCTGGAAGAGCTGGCACTGCTGAAGAAGCTGGCCTCCGGCATCGGTTCGGACAACATCGATTTCCGCCTGCGCCAGAGCGACTTCGCGCTGGACGGCCAGGTCACGCCGTGGCTGGGCATGCCGATTGCCGACGTGTCGAACCTGCAGCGTGCGCTGGTCATCGGTTCGTTCCTGCGCAAGGATCACCCGCTGCTGGCATCGCGCCTGCGCGCCGCCGTGAAGAACGGCGGCCAGCTGACGCTGGTCCACGCCACCCGCGACGACAGCCTGATCACGGTGGCCAACAATATCGTGGCCGCGCCGTCCGACTGGCTGGCCGCGCTGTCGGGCATCGTCTCCGCCATCGCCTCCGCCAAGGGCGAAGCGGCGCCAGGCGGCTTCTCCGGCGAGTTCAATGACGCCGCCAAGGCGGCGGCCGCGAGCCTGCTGTCGGGCGAACAGAAAGCCGTCTTCCTTGGCAACGCCGCCGTGCACCACCCGCAAGCGTCGGCCATCGCCGCCGCCGCGCAGTGGATCGCCAACGCGACCGGCGCCAAGCTCGGTTACCTGACCGAAGCGGCCAACACCGTCGGCGGGTACATCGCCGGCGCGTTCTCGCAGAAAGCCGAAGCCGCCTTCGTTACGCCGAAGAAGGCCTACGTGCTGCTGAACGCCGAGCCCGAGTTCGACGCCGCCAACCCGGCGCAGGCCGTGGCCGCGCTGAAGGGCGCCGAGATGGTCGTGGTGATGTCGGCCTTCAAGCATGGCGCCGATTATGCCGACGTGCTGCTGCCGATCGCGCCGTTCGCCGAAACCTCCGGCACCTTCGTGAACTGCGAAGGCCGCGCGCAAAGCTTCAACGGCACCGTGAAACCGCTGGGCGAAGCCCGCCCGGCCTGGAAAGTGCTGCGCGTGCTGGGCAACATCCTCGGCCTGCCGGGCTTCGACTACGAAACCTCGGAATCGGTCCGCGACGAAGTGCTGGGCGCCGGCGTGACCGACGTCTCCGCGAAGCTGTCGAACGTGTCCAGCGTGGCATTGACGTCTGCCTCGTTCGGTGCCGGCGACAAGCTCGAACGCATCGCCGACGTGCCGATCTACTTCGCCGACGCACTGGTGCGCCGTTCGCCGCCGCTGCAGGCCACCGTCGACGCGCAGGCGCCGAAGGCGGTCATCTCGGCCGCGCTGGCCGGACAGATCGGCGTGAAGACCGGCGACATGGTGCAGGTGCTGCAAGGCGCCGGCTCCGCGATCCTGGAAGCGCGCGTCGATGCCGGCCTGCCGGCCAACGTGGTGCGCGTCTCCGCAGCCCACGCTTCGACCGCGACGCTGGGCGACATGTTTGGTCCGATCTCCGTGGCCAAAGCTGGAACTGCCGCAGGGGAGGGCAAATAATGGCACTGGAATTCGTCAATACCATCAACACCGCCGGCGCCGATGCGCTGGGTTCGGCCTGGCCGTTCGTGTGGACGATGATCAAGCTGCTGTGCGTGCTGATGCCGCTGCTCGGCATGGTGGCCTACGCCACGCTGTGGGAGCGCAAGCTGATCGGCTTCATCCAGATCCGTATCGGCCCGAACCGCGTGGGCCCGATGGGCCTGCTGCAACCGATGGCCGACGGCATCAAGATGCTGCTGAAGGAAATCGTCGTGCCGACCAAGGCGGCCAAGAGCCTGTTCGTGATCGGCCCCGTGATGACCATCATGCCGGCGCTGGCCGCCTGGTCGGTGGTGCCGTTCGGCCCGGAAGCCGTGCTGGCCAACGTCAACGCCGGCCTGCTGGTGCTGCTGGCGATCACTTCGATGGAGGTGTACGGCATCATCATCGCCGGCTGGTCGTCGAACTCGAAGTACTCGTTCATGGGCGCCATGCGCGCCTCGGCGCAGATGATCTCGTACGAGATCCCGATGGGCTTCGCGCTGGTCGTGATCCTGATGGTGTCCGGCTCGCTGAACTTCATCGACATCGTGGTCAGCCAGCAGACCGGCCGCTTCGCCGACATGGGCGTCAACTTCATGTCGTGGAACTGGCTGCCGCTGCTGCCGCTGTTCGTGGTCTACCTGACCTCCGGCCTGGCCGAGGCGAACCGTGCGCCGTTCGACGTCGTCGAGGGTGAATCGGAAATCGTCGCCGGCCACATGGTGGAATACTCCGGCATGTCGTACGCGATGTTCATGCTGGCCGAATACGCCAACATCATCCTCGTCGGCGCGCTGGCATCGATCATGTTCCTGGGCGGCTGGTCCGCACCGTTCGCCTTCCTGGAATTCGGCGGCGGCTTCGGCGGCTTCTTCTGGCTGTTCGTGAAGACGTTCCTGATCGTGTCGCTGTTCATCTGGGTGCGTGGTACCTTCCCGCGTTACCGCTACGACCAGATCATGCGTCTGGGCTGGAAGGTCTTCATTCCCCTCACGCTGTTCTGGCTCGTGCTCGTCGCGACCTGGATGCAGACGCCGTGGAACATCTGGAAGTAAGGAAGCGCAAAAATGACTCGAGTAAAAGATTTTATCGGCAGCATGATGCTGACCGAACTGATCAAGGGCCTCGCGCTGACGGGCAAGTACATGTTCTCGCGCAAGATCACGGTGCAGTACCCGGAAGAGAAGACGCCGATGTCGCCGCGCTTCCGCGGCCTGCACGCGCTGCGCCGCTATCCGAACGGCGAGGAACGCTGCATCGCCTGCAAGCTGTGCGAAGCGGTGTGCCCGGCCATGGCGATCACGATCGAATCCGACGAACGCGACGACGGCACGCGCCGCACCACGCGCTACGACATCGACCTGACCAAGTGCATCTTCTGCGGCTTCTGCGAAGAATCGTGCCCGGTCGACTCGATCGTCGAGACGCACGTGCTGGAATACCACGGTGAAAAGCGGGGCGACCTGTACTACACCAAGGAGATGCTGCTGGCTGTCGGCGACCGCTACGAGGCGGACATCGCCGCCAACCGCGCCGCGGATGCCGCGTACCGCTGATCTGGATCGGACTTACACATGACTTTTACAACCGTTTTGTTCTACGTGTTCGCGGCCATCATGGTGGTTTCCGCGGCACGCGTGATCACGGCGCGCAACCCCGTGACGGCGGCACTGTTCCTGGTGCTGGCCTTCTTCCAGGCAGCCGGCATCTGGATGCTGCTGAAAGCCGAGTTCCTCGCCGTCGTGCTGGTGCTCGTCTACGTGGGCGCCGTGATGGTGCTGTTCCTGTTCGTCGTGATGATGGTCGACATCGACCAGACCGAGTTGCGCAAGAACTTCTGGAGCTACCTGCCGGTAGCCTCGATCGTCGGCGGCATCATCGTGCTGGAGATGGCTTCCGTGCTGTGGCGCAGCTTCGGCGTGGAAACGCCGGTGCCTGAAGCGGCCAACACGATCGGCACCACGAAGGCGCTGGGCCTGCTGATCTACACGCAATACATCTACGCGTTCGAAGTGGCCGCCGTGATCCTGCTGCTGGCGATCGTCGCCGCTGTCGCGCTGACGCTGCGCCGCCGCAAGGACATCAAGTACTTCGATCCGGGCGAAGCCGTGCGCGTGAAGCGCAACGACCGCCTGAAGATCGTCAAGATGGACGCCGTCAAGAAAGAAGTCGCGTCCACCGTAGCAACCAAGGAGGCACCATGACCCTGTCACTGGCACATTACCTGGTCCTGGGCGCGATCCTGTTCGCGATCGCGATCGTCGGTATTTTCCTGAACCGCAAGAACGTCATCGTGCTGCTGATGGCGATCGAACTGATGCTGCTGGCGGTGAACACCAACTTCATCGCGTTCTCCCACTTCCTGGGCGACGCGGCGGGGCAGATCTTCGTGTTCTTCATCCTCACGGTGGCGGCGGCGGAAGCGGCAATCGGCCTCGCGATCCTCGTGCTGATGTTCCGTAACCTGGACACCATCAACGTCGAAGACCTGGACAGCCTCAAAGGCTAGTTTTTAACCCTCGAATAATAAACAGATAGGTTCATCATGACGGGGCTTAACCCTAACCTTCTCCTCGCTGTTCCCCTCGCGCCGTTGGCGGGGTCCGCGATCGCGGGCCTGCTGGGCACGAAGTTCTTCGGCAACGTGGTCGGCCGCAAGGTCGCCACGGCGGCAACGATCCTGGGCGTGCTGGTCGCGTTCCTGATCTCCTTCCAGGTCTTCATGCAAGTGATGGACGTGAAAGGCATCGCCTACAACGAAACGGTCTATCGCTGGATGACCGTGGCCGGCGTCAACCTGGAAGTGGGCTTCCAGATCGACTCGCTGACCGCGATGATGATGTGCGTCGTGACCTTCGTGTCGCTGATGGTGCACATCTACACCATTGGATATATGGCCGAGGACGAAGGCTACAACCGCTTCTTCTCGTATATTTCGCTGTTCACCTTCTCGATGCTGATGCTGGTGATGTCCAACAACTTCCTGCAGCTGTTCTTCGGCTGGGAAGCTGTGGGCCTGGTGTCCTACCTGCTGATCGGCTTCTGGTACAAGCGTCCGACCGCGATCTTCGCCAACATGAAGGCGTTCCTCGTGAACCGCGTGGGCGACTTCGGCTTCATCCTCGGTATCGGCCTGATCCTGGCCTACACGGGCACGATGGACTACCAGGAAGCGTTCGCCAGGAAAGACCTGCTGGTCAACGCAACGCTGCCGGGCACCGACTGGATGGTCATCACGGTGGCCTGCATCTGCCTGTTCATCGGCGCGATGGGCAAATCGGCCCAGTTCCCGCTGCACGTGTGGCTGCCGGACTCGATGGAAGGCCCGACCCCGATCTCGGCACTGATCCACGCCGCGACGATGGTTACCGCCGGCATCTTCATGGTGTCGCGCATGTCGCCGCTGTTCGAACTGTCGGACGTGGCACTGTCGTTCATCCTGATCATCGGCTCGATCACCGCGCTGTTCATGGGCTTCCTGGGCATCATCCAGAACGACATCAAGCGCGTGGTGGCTTACTCGACGCTGTCGCAGCTGGGCTACATGACCGTCGCGCTGGGCGCGTCGGCCTACTCGGTGGCCGTGTTCCACCTGATGACGCACGCGTTCTTCAAGGCGCTGCTGTTCCTCGGCGCCGGTTCCGTGATCATCGGCATGCACCACGACCAGGACCTGCGCAACATGGGCGGCCTGCGCAAGTACATGCCGATCACGTGGATCACGTCGCTGCTGGGTTCCCTGGCACTGATCGGCACGCCGTTCTTCTCGGGCTTTTACTCGAAGGATTCGATCATCGAGGCGGTGCACGCCACGAACCTGCCGGGCGCCGGCTTCGCGAACTTCGCGGTGCTGGCCGGCGTGTTCATCACGGCGTTCTACTCGTTCCGCATGTACTTCCGCGTGTTCCACGGTCCGGAAAACTTCGGTAAAGCCCATGCGCACGGCCACGACGACCATCATGCCAAGCATGACGACCACGCGACGGCCAAGGCCGCCCATGGCGACCCGCACGCGCTGCACGATTCGGACGCGCACCATGAAGAGGAAGAAGACGACCACGGCCACCATGGCCTGGCACCGGGCGAGAAAACCGCACGAGTCGCCGTTCGTCGTCTGGTTCCCGCTGGCCGCGCTGGCGATTCCTTCGGTGATCATCGGCTTCCTGGCCGCCGGCCCGATGCTGCATGGCGACTTCTTCAACGGTGTCATCACCGTCGACGCCGCCAGGCACCCTGCAATGGCCGAGCTGAACAAGATGTGGCATGGCCCCGTCGCGATGGCCCTGCACGGCCTGCAGACGGCACCGTTCTGGCTGGCCCTGGCCGGCGTCGTGGCGTCGTACTACTGCTACATGGTCAATCCGCGCGTACCGGCATGGTTCTATGACAAGTTCAAGTTCCTGCACACGCTGCTGGACAACAAGTACTACATGGATGCGTTCAACCAGGCCGTGTTCGCCAAGGGCGCGCGCGTGCTGGGCAACGGCCTGTGGCAGGTGGGCGACCGCGCCATCATCGACGGCTTCGTCGTCAACGGTTCGGCCAAGCTGGTGGGCTGGTTCTCGTCGCTGACGCGCCTGGCGCAGACGGGTTACATCTACCACTACGCGTTCGTGATGATCATCGGCATCCTGGGCTTCCTGGTGTACTTCCTGCCGTTCTGGCACGCCTAACGCCACACGCAAAAGAGATAAAAGATGCAGTCAACGATTAATAATCTTCCTCCTTACCTCAGCCTGTCGATCTGGCTGCCGATCCTGTTCGGCGTCATCATCCTGGCGATCGGCCGCGATTCGCGCGCCGGACTGGTACGCGTGCTGGCACTGATCGGCTCGATCGTCTCGCTGCTGCCGACGATCCCGCTGTTCACGCAGTTCGACAATGCAGCGCACGGCATCCAGTTCGCCGAAAGCAGCCCGTGGATCGAGCGCTTCAACATCCACTACTTCCTCGGCATCGACGGCCTGTCGCTGTGGTTCGTGCCGCTGACCGCGTTCATCACGATCATCGTCGTGATCTCCGCCTGGGAAGTGATCCAGGAGCGCGTGGCCCACTACATGGGCGCTTTCCTGATCCTGTCCGGCCTGATGATCGGCGTGTTCACCGCGCTCGACGGCCTGCTGTTCTACTTCTTCTTCGAAGCCACGCTGATCCCGATGTACATCATCATCGGCGTGTGGGGCGGCGCCAACCGCGTGTACGCGGCGTTCAAGTTCTTCCTGTACACGTTCCTCGGCTCGCTGCTGACGCTGGTCGCGATCATCTACCTGTACAACAAGTCCGGTTCGTGGAACATCCTCGAATGGCACCAGCTGCCGCTCACGATGTCCGAGCAGGTGGCGATCTTCCTGGCGTTCTTCATGGCCTTCGCCGTGAAGGTGCCGATGTTCCCGGTGCACACCTGGCTGCCGGACGTCCACGTGGAAGCGCCGACCGGCGGTTCCGCCGTGCTGGCCGCGATCATGCTTAAGCTGGGCGCCTACGGCTTCCTGCGGTTCTCCCTGCCGATTACCCCGGACGCCTCGCAGTACCTGGCGCCGATGGTCATCGTGCTGTCGCTGATCGCCGTGATCTACGTGGGCCTGGTGGCCCTGGTGCAGAAGGACATGAAGAAGCTGGTCGCCTATTCGTCGATCGCGCACATGGGCTTCGTCACGCTGGGCTTCTTCATGTTCAACGCGATGGGCACGCAGGGCGCCATCATGCAGATGATCTCGCACGGCTTCGTGTCCGGCGCGATGTTCCTGTGCATCGGCGTACTGTACGACCAGGCGCACTCGCGCCAGATCGCCGACTACGGCGGTGTCGTCAACAAGATGCCGAAGTTCGCCGCGTTCTTCATCCTGTTCTCCATGGCCAACTGCGGCCTGCCGGCGACCTCCGGCTTCGTGGGTGAATTCATGGTGATCCTGGGTGCCGTGCAGTTCAACTTCGTGACCGGCATCCTGGCCGCGACCGCGCTGATCCTGGGCGCCGCCTACTCGCTGTGGATGGCCAAGCGCGTCATCTTCGGCAAGGTGGCGAACCACCACGTGGCCGAGCTGGTCGACCTGAATAACCGCGAATTCCTGATGCTGGGTCTCCTGGCGATCGCGACCCTGTACATGGGCCTGTATCCAGCGCCGTTCACCGACACGATGCAAACCTCGGTGGCCGACCTGCTGCAGCACGTGTCGCAGACCAAGCTGGCCCAATGATTGCAGATAGGACCTTAGTTTTATGAATCCGACCGATACCAATCTCGCACCGATCTACGCCGAGATCTTCCTGCTGATCGCCACCTCGGCGATCCTGCTGATCGACGTGTACCTGCCTGCCGCGAAACGCAACATCACGTACATGCTGTCGCTGCTGGCCCTGGCCGGCGCCGCCTTCATCACGTACGGCGATTTCGCCGCCGGTACCACGACCTATGCGTTCAACAACATGGTCGTGTCCGACCCGATGGGCAACCTGCTGAAATTGTTCACCTACCTGTCAGTGGGTGTCACGCTGGTGTATGCGCGCCAGTACACGACGGACCGCGGCATGTTGAGCGGTAACCTGGGTGGCGAATTCTACGGCCTCGCGCTGTTCGCCACGCTGGGCCAGATGGTGATGATCTCGGCAAGCAGCTTCCTGTCCATCTACCTGGGCCTGGAACTGATGTCGCTGTCGCTGTATGCGCTGGTCGCCCTGCGCCGCGACAACACCAACGCCACCGAGGCTTCGATGAAGTACTTCGTGCTGGGCGCGCTGGCTTCCGGTTTCCTGCTGTATGGCATGTCGATGCTGTACGGCGCGACGGGCACGCTGGACCTGGGCACGATGTCGGCCAAGATCGCCGCCGGCACCATCAACAACACGATCCTCGTGTTCGGCCTGGTGTTCGTGGTGGCCGGCCTGGCGTTCAAGCTGGGCGCCGTGCCGTTCCACATGTGGGTGCCGGACGTGTACCAGGGTTCGCCGACCGCCGTCACGCTGCTGCTGGGCGGCGCGCCGAAGCTGGCCACGTTCGCCATCGTGGTGCGCCTGCTGGTGGAAGGCCTGATCCCGCTGGCCTTCGACTGGCAGCAGATGCTGCTGATCCTGGCCGTCATGTCGCTGGTGATCGGCAACCTGACCGCCATCGCGCAGACCAACCTGAAGCGCATGCTGGCGTACTCCACGATCGCACAGATGGGCTTCGTGCTGCTGGGCATGATGGCTGGCGTGGTCGGCACCGACCAGTCCAACGCGTCGGCCGCGTACAGCTCGGCGATGTACTACTCGATCACCTACGTGCTGACCACGCTGGCCACCTTCGGCCTGATCATGGTGCTGGCCCGCGCCGGCCACGAAGCCGAGGAACTGGCCGACTTCAAGGGCCTGGGCAAGCGTTCCGGCTGGTACGCGCTGCTGATGACCGTGCTGCTGTTCTCGCTGGCCGGCGTGCCGCCGATGATGGGCTTCATGGCCAAGCTGACCGTGCTGCAATCGGTGCTGAAGACCGGCCACCTGTGGCTGACGGTGTTCGCCGTGATGGCGTCGCTGGTGGGTGCGTTCTACTACCTGCGCGTCGTGAAGGTGATGTGGTTCGACGAGCCGAGCGACACGGCACCGATCCGCGTTGCTGGCGACAAGAACATCGTGCTGGGCCTGAACGGCCTGATGGTGGTGGTGCTGGGCGTGGTGCCCGGCCCGCTGCTGAACGCGTGCATGCACGCGATGAGCAAGACGCTGGCGTCGTAATCGATGGACGTCGGCGCCTCGGCCTGGTTGGTCATCCTGCTGGCACTGGTGCTGGCCAACCTGCCGTTCTTCAATGAGCGCGTGTTTGCCCTGGTGCCGCTCGCCTTTTCTTCGGCGGGCGCGGCAGGGCAGGCGCCCGTCAAACCCTTCTTCGTGCGGCTGCTCGAACTGACGGTGCTGTTCTTCATCGTCGGCGGCATCGGCCGCGCGCTGGAAGGGCGCATCGGTACCGTGTTCCCTCAGACGTGGGAGTTCTACGCGATCAGCGCCTGCATGTTCATCGTCCTCGCCTTCCCCGGCTTCGTCGTCCGCTACCTGAAGAAGAAGCACTGAGCGGCGGCGGCCCGCCACCGCGGCTTCACTTGCCTTCCCGCGCTGCTACACTGTGGCTTTTACGATCACAGGAGCGTTCATGAGCGACGATGCTCACCTGAAGGAAGTGAAGATCGACGGCGGCATCGCCTACGACGGCGGTTTCCTCAAGATTCACAAAGACCGTGTGCGGCTGCCCAACGGCGCCATCACCCACCGCGAATACATCCGCCACCCGGGCGCGGTGGCCATCCTGCCGGTGCTGGATGATGGCCGCATCCTGGTCGAGCGCCAGTTCCGTTACCCGAACGAGCAGGTCTTCATCGAATTCCCGGCCGGGAAGATCGACGAGGGCGAAGACCATCTGGAATGCGCGAAGCGCGAGCTGGAAGAGGAAACCGGCTACACCGCCACCGAATGGCATTTCGTCACCACCATCCACAACGCCATCGCCTATTCCGACGAGCACCTGGACCTGTACCTGGCGCGCGGCCTGAAGCCCGGCCCGGCCAAGCTGGACGAAGGCGAATTCGTCGAATGCATCACCGCCACGCTCGACGAGCTGCTGGACTGGGTGCGCAGCGGCCGCATCACGGATGTGAAGACGATCATCGGCACCCTCTGGCTCGACAAGCTGCACCGCGGAGACTGGAAGCTGGACTGACCATGCCGCGTGTTTCGCCGCTGCCGCTTCATCTTTGGAGCTTTCTGCCGCGTCCTTTGCCGCGCTTTTTGCCACGCTGGTTGCCACGTTCGCTGCCTCGTTTGCTGGCGCTTGTTCCGCTGGCGTTGCCGTGGCTGCCCACGCAGGCGCAGGCCGCGCCGACGCGCACCGCCTTCCAGGCGCGCTGCGAGGATACGATCACGAAGACCGTCTCGGTGTTCTCGGCAAAACAGAACGGCTACACCATCAACACGCAGCTGTCGTACAAGATGCTGACGACGATGAAGGGCGTCGCGCGCCGCAACGAATTCGTGCTGGGCCTGACGCGCACCGAATCGATGGTGCAGATCGGGGCGGAAGGGGCGATGCTGCAGGACCGGCTCAGCGGCTACGAGTGCATCGCTCCGCGGCTGAAGGTGCAACTGACCTATGCGCCGGTGAAGATCTACGTGGGCAGCGAGTTCCCTGCGGGTTCCTGCGGCTACCGGGAAATCCTGGCGCACGAGATGCGGCACATGCAGGCCTACATGGATCATTTGCCGAAGGTGGAAAAAACCGTCGCCGCCGCGCTGGCCAAGCGCTTCGGCGGCAAGCCGTTCTACGCGCCTAGCGGCACCGCGCGCACGGCCTTGTCCTTCGAGATCGACTCCGGCTGGCTGCCCTACATCAAGGCCGAGATGGCCAAGGTGGAAGCGGTGCAGGCGGCGATCGACGCGCCGGCCGAATATGCCCGGCTGTCGAAGGCCTGCAATGGCGAGATCCAGAAGATCCTGGTCAAGACGCGGGCGGGCCGCTGAGGTTTGCCGATCCCGGGGGGCAGCCGATCACCCCGCATCCAGGAAATATTTCCAAAAACCGGGGACTGTCCCCGATTCCTGGAAATTTTGTGTCGGCGATATAAGTCATCGCCTGGCGTTGAACGTATTTGCCGGAATCTCGGCGCAGATGCGGTATCTGAAGTAAAAAGGTTGCCGAAAAATGGGGACAGTCCCCGATTTTTGGCAACATATTGTGTAGCTGGTACGCGACAGGTCGGTGATTCCGCCATGTGTCAAGCCGGCTTCCCTGAAAATGTGTCGTCGGAAGGTCCGGTTCTGCCGGCTTTTACGATGTTGAAGGTGAAATGAATTATTTTGCACTGATCCCCGCCGCCGGCGTGGGCGCCCGGATGGCGGTGGGCTATCCGAAACAATACCTGCCGCTGCTGGGCAGGCCGATGCTGCGCCATACGGTCGAGGCATTCCTGCGGTCCCCACTGATCGCGCATACCTATGTCGTCGTCAGCCCGGAGGATGGCTACGTGGCCGACGTCCTGCCGCCCGACATGGCGGGGGTGACGGTACTGCGCTGTGGCGGAGCGACCCGCATGGAGTCCATCCGCAACGGCCTGCGCCTGCTGGCGCCCATGGTCGGTGCCGATGACCGCGTGCTAGTGCACGACGCGGCGCGGCCGGGGCTGACGCCGGCACTGGTCGGCAAGCTGGTGGCCGAGGCGGGCACGGAACCGGCCGGCGGGCTGCTTGCGCTGCCGGTCGTCGACACCGTGAAGAGCACGCGCGGCGGCGGCGTCACCACGACGCCGCGCGACGGCCTGTGGCTGGCGCAGACCCCGCAGATGTTCCCGTACGCGCTGCTGCGCCGGGCGCTCGAGGAAGCGCCCGATCCCGATGCGATCACCGACGACGCCAGCGCCGTCGAACTGCTCGGCCTGTCGCCACGGCTGGTCGAGGGCCATCCGCGCAACCTGAAGGTGACGCTGCCGGCCGACATCCGCATCGCTGAAATGTATCTATCGATGGAATCCACCCAATGAAAAAACTCCCGTTCCGCATCGGCCAGGGCTACGACAGCCACCGCCTGGTCGAGGGCCGCAAGCTGATCCTCGGCGGCGTCGACATCCCCCATGTGAAAGGCCTGGATGGCCATTCCGATGCCGACGCGCTGCTGCATGCCGTCACCGACGCGATCCTGGGCGCCGCGGCGCTGGGCGACATCGGCCGGCATTTCCCCGACACCGCCGTCGAATTCAAGGGCGCCGATTCGCGCGTGCTGCTGCGTGTCGCCGCAGAGCGGGTAAAAGCAACCGGCTACGACATCGGCAATGTCGACGCGACGATCATCGCTCAGAAGCCGAAGATGGCGCCGCACATCGCCACCATGGTCGCCAACATCGCCGCCGACCTGGGCGTCGAGCCGGGCCAGGTGAACGTGAAGGCCAAGACCAACGAGAAGATGGGCTACCTGGGGCGCGAGGAGGGCATCAATGCCGAAGCCGTCGCGCTGCTGGTGCTGCGCGCGGACTGACGGCGCGCACCATGGCACGCGACCTGTCCGCCTACCGCGAGGTGGCCGTGGAATCGTTCGACGACCGGGGCACCGTGCGCGTGCGCCCGGTTGTCGGCCAGGCCTACCACCCGCTGCTGCGCGTGCAGTGCTCGCGCGCGCTGGTCGCCGACCATCCGGTGGGCACGCGCTTTCTCGTGCATGCCAAGCTGACCGACCGCCTCGGCGGCCCGCCGTTCCTGTACGTCTACCACGGCGATCCGGTGGTGGTCCTCAGCCCCGCGCAGGCACGAAAATTCCTCGCCGAATTCCGGCGGGGCCGCATCTGACACTCCCCGAAAACCGGTGACAGGCACCATTTAATGGGCAACAGATGTTCCAGAAAAAACGGTGACAGGCTCCGATTAATCGGCAACAGGTGTTCCAGAAAAAATGGAGCCTGTCACCGGTTTTCAGGAAACATTTGCCGGGCACACAGATGGCGGCGGCGACCGGGGTAACTCAATGCACGGCATGCAGGGCGCTGCGGTGCCGGTCGCGCCCGAAGTGCCAGCCGACGGCGGCAGTGGCCAGCGCGAACATGCCGCCGACGACCATCGCGCTCGGCACCCCCAGGTGGTCGACGGCAAGGCCGCCCACGCCGGCGCCCGAGGCCAGCGCCACTTGCGCGGTGGCGACGAACAGCGCGCCGCCCGTCTCCATGCCATCCGGCGCGGCGCGGAACATCCAGTTCTGCAGCGAGATCGGCATCGCGCCGAAGCCCAGCCCCCAGATCATGACAAGGGTCGTGGCGGCGATCGCGCCCTGGCCGAACAGCGGCAGGGCCACGGTAGCGAGGCCGACAACGAGCCCGGTGCCGACCAGCGCGGCACGGGCGCTGCGTTCCGCGGCCCAGCCGCCGATGATGTTGCCGACAAAGCCTGCGGCGCCATAGGCCAGCAGCAGGACGCTGACCGTGCGCACGCTCATCGCCGATACCTGCACGAGGAATGGCGTGATGTAGGTGTAGGCAGCGAACTGGCCGATGAACATCAGCACCGTGGCCGCCAGGCCGACCCGGGCCTTGGCATTCTTCAGCAGCAGCGGCAGGTCGCGCGCCCGGGTGGCCCTGGTCGGCGGCAGCGGCGGCAGCAGGAATACCTGGATCGCCAGCACCAGCACGCCGATGCCGGCGGCGATGCCGAACGCGGTGCGCCAGCCGAACAGTTCGCCGATCAGGGCGCCGGCCGGCACGCCGGCCACGGTACCGATCGATACCCCGCCGAAGATCAACGCCGTGGCGCGGGTGGCGTACCGCAGCGGCACCAGCCGCGGGCCGATGGCGACACCGATCGACCAGAAACCGCCCACGCCGATCCCCAGCAGCGAGCGGCCCATGAGGATCGGCCAGAACGACGTCGCGAACGTCACCAGCAGGTTCGAGATCACCATCACGCCCATCAGCGCCCACAGCACGTGGCGCCGGTCGGCCCGCCCCACGCCGACCGTTACCGCCAGGGCGGCAATGGCCGCGACGATGCCGGGAACCGTGACGAGCAGCCCGGCCAGCCCTTCGGTGACATGCAGCTCGGTGGCCATCTGCGGCAGCAGGCCGACCGGCAGGAACTCGGTGGTCACCAGCGCGAACGCGCCGATGCCCACCGACAGCACGGCCAGCCAGGCGGCCAGGCCGGGCGGCCCGTCGTCGGGCGCGGGGACAAGGGGATCGGAGGAGGCCGTGGCGGGTGCGTGCATGATGTTTTCCTTGAGTTTTTAACCGGCCGGTTATAATCTACCGGGGTAGCGCCACACGTCAAGGAATTTTTTAACCGATCGGTATGAAAGAACTGGATAAGCATCAGGCAAGCGAGCCGCCGGCCCGGCCGGCCCGCCCGCGCACGGGGCGCCCGCGCACGTTCGACGAGGACGACGCACTCGATCGCGCCATGGAAGTGTTCTGGGAAAAAGGCTACGAGGGCAGCTCGCTGCCGGAGCTGACCGCCGCGATGGGCATGAACCGGCCCAGCCTCTACGCGGTGTTCGGCAACAAGGAGGGGCTGTTCCGCCGCGCCGTCGCGCGCTACCAGAGCACGCGGCTGGACTTCTGCGACGCGGCGCTGGAGGCGGCCACTTCGCGCGAGGTCGTGGAGCGGCTGCTGCGCGGCTCGGCCGATGTGCAGACGTGCCCCGACAGCCCGCACGGCTGCCTCGGCACCAGCGGTGCGCTGGCCTGCGGCGACGAGGCGCGCCCGCTGCGCGACGAACTGGTGGCACTGCGCAGCGCGCGCGAACAGCGCCTGCGCCTGCGCCTGGAACGGGCGGTCGCGGAAGGCGACCTGCCGGCCCACGCCGACGCGGCGCAGCTGGCCAGCTTCGTTGCCACCATCGTGCAGGGCATGGCGGTGCAGGCCGCCGGCGGCGCAACCCGGGACGACCTGCATCGCACCATCGATTTCGTCATGGCCACATGGCCGGGAAAACAGGAGGCCCGATGATCGCCATTCGTGAACTCGACCACATCGTGCTGCGCGTGGTCGACCTGGAGCGCATGATGCGCTTCTACACCGAGGTGCTGGGCTGTCCGGTCGAGCGGCGGCAGGACGAGATCGGCCTGGTGCAGCTGCGCGCCGGCAGCGCGCTGGTCGACCTGGTACCCGTCGACGGCAAGCTGGGGCGGATGGGCGGCGCGCCGCCGGGGAAGGAGGGCCGCAATGTCGACCACTTCTGTTTCCGCGTCGAGCCGTTCGACGAAGCCGCGATCCGCGCGCACCTGGAGCGGTTCGGCGTTGCCAGCGGGCCGGTCGAAGCGCGCTACGGCGCCGAAGGCGAGGGGCCGTCGATCTACATCACGGACCCGGAGGGCAATACGGTGGAGCTGAAGGGCGCGCCTTACCCGGCCAGCCGATAGCCGCGCCGCCCGCTAGGCCGGCCGAAGCGGGAACGCCACCCGGAACACCACGTGCGGCGCTTCGTAGCGGTACGTGACGCTGCCGCCATGCCCCTTGACGACGTTCTCGGCGATGTACAGGCCCAGCCCCATGCCGCTGCGGTTGGCACGGTTCTGCAGCGCCATGCGCTTGAAGGGATTGAACAGTTGCGCGGCCAGTTCGGGCGCGATCGGCGCGCCGTCGTTGCGCACTTCGAGCACCGCCTGCCCTTCTACCGCGCGCAGCGAAACGAGGATGGGCTGGCCATTGGCGCCGTGGTGGCGCGCGTTGCTGAGCAGGTTGCTGATCACCTGCGCCATCCGGTCCGGATCGGCGCAGCCATGCACCTCGGGCTCGATCGCGGCATGGTAGATCGTGCCGGGGTGGGCCATGCGCGCTTCGTCGAGCAGGTCTTCCAGCGCCTTCGACAGGTCGACCTCGGTCTTGCGCATGGCCAGCCCCAGGCCGCTGTCGAGGCGGCTCATGTCGAGCACCTGGCTGATCAGCCGCTGCATCCGGCCGGACGATCGCTCGATGCGCTGCCCCAGCTGCTGCGGCTGGGCGCCGTGCTGCAGCACCGAGGCGGCCATCGAGATCGACTGCAGCGGATCGCGCAGGTCGTGGCCCAGCATCGCCAGCAACTGCATGCGTGCCTTTTCCGTCTCGGCATGGCGCGCCATGCTGGCCCGGTGCATCTCGCCCAGCAGCTGGTCGGCCACCATCAGGCGCGCCGATTCCCAGGGCACCGCCTTGTCGTGCACCGATTCCACCCATTCGTCGAACGAGCCGCGCGGCGTCAGGCGGTGGCCCAGCGGGCCGGTCTTTTCCAGCTTGTCCGGCTTGCCTGCCCAGCGCACTGTCTCGACCTGCTCCTTGCGCAATGCCAGCAGCCAGCCCGTGGTGGCCGGGTCGAAGTGCAGCGCCAGCAGGCCGACCCAGGGGCCGAGGCGTTCGCGCAGCGCTTCCGGCCATTGCTCGCGGCTGAAGCGGTGCACCATCTCGTCGCCGTCCGGCGGCAGCGAGGCCACGATCGCCGCGGCCAGGTCGTCGTCGACGCCGTGCGCCGTCAGCTTGCCCTGTTGCGCGAACACCAGTGCGTCGGCGGCAAGGTTCCCGGCCAGTTCGTCGGCGTGGCGCTCCAGCGCGGCCAGCACGTCGTCCTCCTGCAGCAGCGTTTCGATCAGCCGCGTGCGCGCCACCGCGGCCTGTTCGGCCAGCGCGGCCCGCTCGCGCGAGTCGAGGCTTTGCACGGCGGCGGCCAGCACCTGCGCCATCACGTCGCACGCCATCCGCACCGAGTAAGGCACGCGCAGCGGCGCCATGTGGTGGCAGGCGATCAGCCCCCACAGCCGGCCGTTGATCACGATCGACACGCTCATCGACGCGCCCACGCCCATGTTCTGCAGGTATTCGATGTGGATCGGCGATACGCTGCGCAGCACGCAATGGCTCATGTCCAGCGGCGCATCGCTGGCCGCGCCCAGCACCGGCACCGGCGTGTAGCCGGCGTCGGCGATCAGGCGCAGCGTGTTGATCGTGTACAGCCGGCGGGCCTGGGCGGGAATGTCGCCGGCCGGGTAGCGCATGCCGAGGAACGGCTTCAGCTCGTCGCGGAGCGCTTCGGCGACGACGTCGCCGCTGTCGTCGTGGCGGAAGCGGTAGGCCATCACGCGGTCGAAACCGGTGATCTCGCGCACCTGTTCCACGGCATGGCGCAGCAGCGCCTCGATCGAGCGCTGGCGGCGCAGCCGTTCGATCGCCGCGTGCGCTTTCAGGGCGAAAGCGGCCAGCGCATCGGCCGCCACCTGGCGCAGTTCGAATTCGGCGATCGCCTGCGTGCCGTTGCCGTGCACGACGCAATCGAAGGTATGGCCGTTGCCGCGGCTTTCGATGCCGGTCGGCGAGTCGGCGCCTTCTTCCAGGCAGGCGCGCAACTGCTCCACCACGCCCGCCTCGAGCGCCAGCCCGGTGTAGGGAATACCCATCGCCGGCGTGATGCCCAGCAGGCCGGCCACGTTGGCGCTCCATGCGCGCAGAGTGCCGTCGGCCGCGAACGCCAGCAGCGCACCGTGCGGCTGGATCAGGCCGGGGATGTGGATCGGTTCGTCGGCGCAGTTGTCCAGGCCGACCGGCTGGGGCGGTTGCGCCCGGGGAGCCGGCGCCTCGCTCATGCGGCGGCCCGCGCCGGCGCGGCGGTGGCGGCCAGGCGCAGCGCGATCAGGCTGTCGAAGGCATCGCAGGCACCGCGGCACGCTTCGGCCACCGCGGCTTCGCCGTGCACATGCTCGCGCAGCGCGCGGAGGAACTGCTGCCAGCGCGGGCCGGGCGGCACGCCGGGATGCAGGTAGCGCAGCGGATGCGGTGCCAGCCGCTCCGCCAGCCGGCGGTACAGCACCGCGCCGCCCAGGCGCGAGCCTTCGATCACGTACGACACACCCCAGCGATAGTCGGCACTGTCGCCGCCATGCCAGGGCGCGGCGGCAAGCCGCGGGCCGGCGCCATCGAGCGACGGGTGGGCCAGGTCGGCCTCGATCTGCGGCAGGTGGGGCTGTGGCGGCAGCAGTGCGGCATCCTGCGGGCCGTCGCTGAAACGGGCCTGCCAGGCCTCGATCGGCACGAGCCAGCAGCGCAGCAGCGCCAGGTGGTCACGGTAGTCCTGCAGGGTGGGCGCCGGCCGGGCGAGCGGCATGCCGCCATCCAGCTCGGCGTGGCGGGTGGCGGTTGCGTCGCGCAAGGCGGCGAGGATGTCGATGCGTTCGGCGGTCATCCCGTGATTGTATCGTTCACTCGGTACTGTCGCCGTCCGATTCGTCCGGTTCGTCCGTCTCGTCGCCCGGCACATCGCGCTTGCGCTCGGCATCGGCTTCCAGCCGCAGGCGCGCGGCGGAACCCATGAAATCGTCCACGCTGTGGTCGGGGCTCTGGCGCACGGCGGGCGGCAGCAGCACCGACATGTACAGTTCATCCGACAGGCGTCCGGTCCCCTGCAGGTTGCTCATCATTTCCAGTCCCGAGCCAAGCGCCAGCAGCACGCCGCAGGCGACCTGCAGCCGCCTCGTCGAGATGTGCGGGCGCACGGTGCGCACGTGGAAGTACACCATGCCGCAGACGATCAGGATCGTCATGTGGTTGCCGTAGCGCGTGAAGATCTCGGCGGACCAGGCGAATGCCAGGACCGCCGACAGCACCTTCCAGGCGCCGATGGCCACCAGGCCGGCGCCGAGGATGAACAGGTGCCGCCCGAGCCGCGCATGGCCGCCGAACAGCCGGTTGACCAGCGCCCAGACGCCGCTCCACACCAGGCCGGCGCCCAGGCCGGTGGCGATCGTCAGCAGGTAGCGGATCGCCTGGAAGCCTTCGGTATCGGTCAGCGCCTCGTCCACGCCGAGGAACAGGGCGATCAGCGCCAGCCCGGCCATCGCCGGCGCGCCGCCTTCCCACGCATGCATCGTGGTATCCGTCAGCTCCGGCTCGACCGGGAAGGCAGCGTCGCGCACGCGCAGGCGCGTGTGCCCGAGCCGCACGGCGGTGGTGCCGTCCAGCGCCACCGCGTCCTGGCGCCGACCGTGCAGCACGATGCCGTTCTGGCTGCCCAGGTCGCGCAGCACGAGGGCGCCGTCGCCGTCCCGTTCCAGTACCGCGTGGCGCGGCGCCGTATGCGCGTCGTCGAGCACGAAGTCGTTGTCGTAGCCGCGGCCCAGCGTGACGGGCAGCGCTTCGAAGCGCTGCCGGGACAGCACGTCGCCGTTGCGGGCCAGGATCTCGATGAAGTAGGGTGCCGTCATTTGACACCCGTGCGCGCCAGCGCTTCGAGGAAGGCACGCGCGGTACGCATGCCGTTCTCGTAGGACACGCCGCGCGCATCCAGCCGGCTTTGCAGGTTCATCATGCCGTCGTCGGTGCTGGCCGTCAGCAGCGAGAAATCGTACAGGCCGGCGAACTTGCGGTAGGCGCGCACGCACAGCACGGCGCGCATCGGCAGCGAACCGTTCGTCACGAACTGTTCGGTGCATTGCGGGCCGGTCAGCCGGCTGTCCTTGTAGCTGCCGAACGATTCGTTCTTGAACGAGCTCGATGACAGCTGCGCGAAACGGATCGCATCGAGCCCGGTGCTGCGCAGGTACTGGTGGCGGATGCCGACCGCGCCCGTCTGCAGCGAACCGGAGACGAACACCGACGACTCCATCGTGCAGCTGGTGGTATCGACCGCGAACGGCTTCTCGGTGCGCGAGGTGACCTGGGCGCTGGAATTGCCCCAGCAGCGCATCTGTTCGGTTTCCCGCACCGGCACTTCGTAGGGACCCATGGTCTTCTTCGTCAGCGGACCGGCCAGCAACTGGTCGACCATCGCCTTCTGGTGCGCCAGCAGCTGCTGCGTGACGACGGCGGTGAAATCCTTGGGTGCCACGGCTTTTTCGCCGACCTGCTTCAGCAGCCGCTGTGCGTAGCGGATCGGCACGAGGAAGCTGACCAGCTCGCCGTCCAGCCGCTTCGCCACGTTGACCCCGGCGACCTGGCCGTCGGCCGTCACGCTGGGGCCGCCGCTCATGCCGGAGTTGATCGGGCCGGTGAACATCAGCTGGTCGTAGAAGCTGCGCGAGATCACGCCGTTATAGGCGCCTTCCGAGATGGCGAAGCCCAGGTCCAGCGGGTTGCCGAGCGAGTACAGGTACTGGCCCTGGGTGAGGCCAACGGCGTTTTCCGGCACCTTGAAGAAGCCGGTGCCGTAGCGGTTCACGCGCACCACCGCCAGGTCGTGCAGCACGTCGACCGCCAGCAACTCGATGTTGCCGCGCTGGCCCGACGTATCGACCCATTCGCCCGTATAGGTTTCCGGGTCGAGCGCGAATTGCGACACCACGTGGTAGTTCGTCAGCACCAGGTTCGATGTGCCGACCAGGAAGCCGGAGCCCACCGAGGATTGCGTGCGGCCGCTTTTCAGCAGCGAACGCACCTGCAGCAGGTCGGCCTTGGCCGCCGCGTACAGTTTTTGCGCGGCGGAAGAGGGCGTGGGCAGCGGGGCGGAGTCCCCTTGCGCGCCCGGCGCCGGCACGCGGCGCGGCGCGGGTGCGGCGCCGGGCGGGGCTTGCATGCCCGGCAGCGCTGGTGCCGATGGCGGAACGGGCGCGGCCACTGCGGCGGCACCCCAGGTCACGGTGATCGCGAATTGAACGGTTGCGGCAAGCCGGGTGGGTTTCATGCAGTTCCTGAACTACTTTTCGACAACGAAGAGTGTACCTCAGGAAATCCGGCCGGGGGCGTCGCGGGCCCGCTCGTTACGCTTGGTTACTTTTTCCTTGCTGATCTTGATAGAAAGATCATTGCTCCCCATCGCTCGTGGCGGTGGCCACGACGGGCGACATCATGTGCCCCAGTTTCTGCGCCTTGGTATTCAGGTAATGCTGGTTGAACACGTTGCGGTTGACCAGCAGCGGCACGCGGTCGGCCACGGGTACGCCCAGCTTTTCCATCGCGGCGATCTTGCGGGGGTTGTTCGTCATCAGGCGCAGGCTGCGCACGCCGAACTGGTGCAGCATCGGCGCTACCAGCTCGTAGCTGCGCTGGTCCGGCTTGAAGCCGAGCTGTTCGTTGGCCTGCACCGTGTCTGCACCCGCTTCCTGCAGCCGGTAGGCACGCATCTTGTTCAGCAGGCCGATGCCGCGGCCTTCCTGGCGCAGGTACAGCAGCTCGCCGCGGCCCTCGGCGGCGATGCGCTGCAGCGCGCCTTCGAGCTGGGCGCCGCAGTCGCAGCGCTGGGAAAACAGCACGTCGCCCGTCAGGCACTCGCTGTGCACGCGCGCCAGCACCGGCGCGCCATCGCCGATATCGCCCAGCACCATCGCCAGGTGTTCCTTGCCGGTCGAATGTTCGATGAACGCATGCAGCGTGAACTCCGCCCACGGCGTGGGCAGCGCGCACGAGGTGACGTATTCGAGATCGGCGGCGGGATCAACGGGAATTTCAGCAACGGGCTGCATGGCTAAGCTCTTTTGATAGGGACGGTATAGCCCCTCATCATAACAAAAATTGTGCTTTCGGCCCGGCGGCGGCCGGCCGGGGCCCTGGCTACCCCGGGGCCAGGCAGGAAAGCGGACACGGCCCCGTTGTTGCAAGCCATCACAACAGGGTTCCTGCCCGCCGGAGGAGTCCAGCCAGCGTGCCCGGCCCCGCGGTGGGGACGGGCTCGCCGTTACATCAAGCCTGGCCTGGCATCAATACGGCAGGTCGAACACCAGCACCTCGGCCGCCTCGGCCTGGTCCAGCTTCACCTGCGTTTCGCGGGTGATCTTCAGTGCGTCGCCGCTTTTCAGCGCGGTGCCGTTGACGCTGACCGTGCCGCGGATCACGTGCACATAACTGGTACGCTCATCGTCCAGGACGTGCGTCACGCTGTCCGCCTCGTCCAGGATGGTGGCGTAGATGCGCGCATCCTGGTGGATGACCACCGAGCCGTCCCGGCCGTCGGGCGAGGCGATCAGGCGCAGCTTGCCCTGCTTGCTGTCCGGCGAAAAGTGCTTTTCCTCGTAGCCCGGAGCGATGCCGGTTTCCGACGGCTGGATCCAGATCTGCAGGAAGTGCACGCGCTCGGTGGACGAGTGGTTGAACTCGCTGTGCCGCACGCCGGTGCCGGCCGTCATGCGCTGCACGTCGCCGTAGCGCAGCACGCTGCCGTTGCCCATGCTGTCCTTGTGTTCCAGCGCGCCTTCCAGGACGTAGGAAATGATTTCCATGTCGCGGTGGCCGTGCGTGCCGAAGCCCTGGCCCGGCATCACCTTGTCCTCGTTGATCACCAGCAGCGGGCCAAAGCCCATGTGGCGCGGATCGTGGTAATGGCCGAACGAGAAAGTATGGCGCGAATCGAGCCAGCCGTGGTTGGCGGCACCGCGTTCTTCACTGCGACGGACTTCTTGCATGATATGCTCCTTGATTGTTGTTTGCGATCGTTTCGAACACACCGTTCAGTGTGTTGTCAGCTCGGATGAAGAGAGTATAGGCGGGCGCAAACGATTAAAAAAACGGAAAATTTACCCCTGTATTATCGAAAAAATCGAATATGCTCAGACTCAGCCTTGAAGCCTTGCAGATCGTCGATGCGATCGACCGCCGCGGCTCGTTTTCCGCGGCCGGCAAGGAATTGCACCGCGTTCCTTCGACCATTTCGTACACGGTGGGCAAGCTCGAGGACGATCTCGGGGTGCAGGTGTTCGAGCGCAACGGCCCGAAAGTGGAGTTGACGAAAGCCGGCCGCGAACTGCTGAAGGAAGGGCGCTACCTGCTGCGCGCCGCGCAAGACCTGGAACACCGCGTGCGGCGCGTGGCGTCCGGCTGGGAAACCGAGCTGGCGATCGGCCACGATTCGATGTTTTCCAGCCTGGCGTTCGGCGACGATATCCGCGCCTTCTACGAAGTCGCCCAGCAGACCCGCCTGCGCATCGTGCGCGAAGCGCTGTCCGGCACGTGGGAAGCCCTGCTGGACCGGCGCGTCGACCTGGTGGTCGGCGCCCCGGGCGACGGCCCCGCCGGGGGCGGCTATGTATCCGAGCCCATCGGCACGCTGGCCTGGGTCTTCGCCGTGGCGCCGTCCCACCCGCTGGCCGCGGTGGAAGGCCGGCTGGGGCGCACGCACCTGCAGCAGCATCGTGCCGTGGCGATGGCGGATTCGGCGCGGCAGATGGCTCCCCGCACCGTCGGCCTGCTGCTGGGGCAGGATACGCTGACAGTTCCCGACATGGCCTCCAAGGTGCAGTACCAGGTGGCCGGCCTGGGCTTCGGCTTCCTGCCCGAGCCCTGCGCGCGCGCGGCGATCGCCGCCGGCCTGCTGGTGGAAAAGGAGGTCGAGGAACCGAAACCGGACGAGACGTTCTATCTGGCCTGGCGCACCGGCGAAACCGGCGCCGCGCTGCAATGGTGGCTGGCGCGGATGCGTGCCGGCGCGCTGTTCGACCGCATGTGCCGGCACCTTCCCGCAGCATGATTGCGATGCGTCAATAAGGCGCGCGAAGCAAAGAACTTTCGTGATATTGAGTTGCGGTAACTGTTGACTGTCGCCAATTGTTCAAGGGTAAGATCCTGTTCGTCGCTCAGCGCCTTCCAGGGATTTGCCCATGACTATGTTCTTCCTGCAGTTGCTTGCCGATCGCCATGGCAAACCCGCCGGCCTGCTGCTGGTCACGGATGGCCACCTCGCTGGCCAGCAGCATGGCCCCGTCCAGCCGTTGTTTGGCCTGGCGGCGA
Organism: Pseudoduganella sp. SL102; assembly: GCF_027856995.1. NCBI lineage: Bacteria > Pseudomonadati > Pseudomonadota > Betaproteobacteria > Burkholderiales > Oxalobacteraceae > Pseudoduganella > Pseudoduganella sp. SL102. Next base: position 5,731,636 of record NZ_CP115554.1, on the reverse strand, counting down.
AAACCGCCTGTTTCTACCGGACCGAGCTGGCCGAGTCCCTTGCCGCGCCGTTGCGGCAGGCGGGCTGGCACGAATTGCCTTCCGGCCGCACCGCGCGTGTCGACACGGCCCTTGCCGGCACCTTGCCCGGCCATGTGCAATGGATCGAGGGCGACTGGGCGCTGGCGCCGCCGAAGCGGCCCGCCGGCAACGGCGCGGCGTCGCGGGCGCTGGCGCTGCGCCTGGTGCAGCGCGTGAACGCGGATGCGGACACCTGCGAGATCGAGGAACTGCTGCGCCACGATGCCACGCTGTCGTATCACCTGCTGCGGCTGGTGAATTCGCTCGGCCTGGTCAATGGCCGCAAGGTACTGAGCTTTTCCCAGGCCATCCTGCTGCTGGGCCGCCAGCAGTTGCGCCGCTGGCTGAACCTGATGCTGTTCGCCGCCCGCGGCGATGAACGGTCGGCAGTGCTGCTGGCACGGGTATCGGTGCGGGCACGGCTGATGGAACTGCTGGCCCGCGCCACCGGCCTGGACCGGCCGCACCAGGAGCTGGCATTCATGGCCGGCATGTTTTCGCTGCTGGGCGTGCTGTTCGGCGCGCCGCTGGCCGACGTGCTGGCGCCGCTGGCCATCGACGATGGCGTGCAGCGCGCGCTGCTGCATCGCCATGGCGAGCTGGGCGCGTTGCTGGCGCTGGTGGAAGCGGCGGAACGGGCCGAGTTCGCTACGGTGTGCGCCGCGCTCGACCGTGCCCGGCTGTCTGCCACAGAGTTCAACGACATGGTGGCCGACGCCAGCGACTGGATGCTGGCCGTGACCTGCGGCGTAACGGGCGGTTCCCATGGATGACACGGTGATCGCGCGCTGCCTGGCGCTGTGCCGCGCGGCCCGCTCGCTGCGGGGCGCCGCCCTGGCGAGTACGCTGGGCGAGCTGGAGCGGGAGCTTGGCGAACTGGCCGGCGCGGCGGCTGGCCAGCCAGCGCCCGGCGAAGCGGCCAAGGTTGCCGAAGCGGCCGAAGCGGCCGAACCCGGCGAGGCCGCGCTGGAGCTCGACCTGGCCGGCTACATCACCGCCTGGAACGCCGGCGCCGCCGGCATGTTCGGCTATACGGCCGGGGAAGCGCTCGGCCGGCATGTCCTGTGCCTGTACACGGACGACGACGAGGAAGGCAGCATTACCGAACTGGTCGGGGAAACCGGCCGGGCCAGCGCCGAGGTAGTCCGCCGCAGGAAATCCGGCGAGACGATCCGCGTACGTCTCGCCATCACGCTGGTGAAGGATGGCATGGGCGATCCGGCCGGCATGCACGTGGCGCTGGCACGCGTCGAGGACCGCCTCCCGGCTGCCGACAAGGCCAGCCTGCATGCCCGTATCATCGAAGACACCGACCAGGGTGTGCTGGTCACCGATGCGGATGAACGCATCGTCTCCGTCAACGGTGCGTTCACCCGCATCACCGGCTACACGATGGCCGAGGCGATCGGCAGGACGCCCGACCTGCTGCGCTCCGGCTCCCATGACACAGGGCTCCCCGCGCAGGTGCGGGCCGTGCTGCGCGGCGCGGCGCCGTGGCGCGGCGAAATCGTCGGCCGCCGCAAGAATGGCGAGCTGTTCCCCCAGGCCGTGGTGGTCGGCGCCGTGCGCAACGAGGCGGGCACGATCAGCCACAGCTATTCGCTGTTTACCGACATCAGCGTGCGCAAGGATGCCGAGGCGCGCGTGCAGCGCATGGCCAGCCACGACCCGCTGACCGGCCTGCCGAACCAGGGCTTGCTGATGCAGTTGCTGGGGCAGGCGGTGACCGAGGCGCGGCGCAACCGCGAACCCGGCGCGCTGCTGGTCGTGGAAGTGACGCGGCTGGGCGCCATCGCCGACACGCTGGGCCACGACGTGGGCAATGCATTGCTGGTCGAGGCGGCCCGCTTGCTGCGCTCACGGCTGCGCGAGGGCGACATCCTGGCGCGGCTGGGCGGCGGCAAGTTCGCCATCGCGCTACCACGCATCGAACGGCGCGAACACGCCGCGCTGGTGGCGCGCAAGCTGGTCGACGTGCTGGCCGCGCCGGTCGCCGTCGGCAAGCACGCGCTGCAAGTGGGCACCCAGGTGGGCATCGCCGTCTGGCCCGAGGATGCGCAGGAACCCGGCGCGCTGCTGCGCGGCGCCGACGTGGCCGCCGCGCGCGCCGGCACCGGCATGGAACCGGCGCTGCTGTTCTTTTCCGAAGAGATGAACCAGCGCGTCAACGAGCACCGGCGCATCGAAAGCGAACTGCGCGAAGCGCTGGCGAACGGCGAGCTGCTGCTGTACTACCAGCCCAAGGTCAGCCTCCGCAGCGGCCGGATCGTCGGCGCCGAGGCGCTGCTGCGCTGGCGCCATCCGGTGCGCGGGCTGATTTCGCCGGGCGTGTTCATCCCGGTGGCGGAAGAAACCGGCCTGATCATGGAGCTCGGCAACTGGGTCATCGAGGAAGCCTGCCGGCAGATCCGGCGATGGCGCGAGGCGGACCTGGCCATGCCGCCGGTCGCCATCAACCTGTCGGCGCGCCAGTTCGACCGGGGCCTGCCGCAGCGCATGGCCGACGCGCTGGAACGCCACGGCGTGGACCCGGGGCAGGTGATGCTGGAGATCACCGAAAGCCTGCTGGTGCGCGGCGCCGACAGCGTGATCGCGATCATGAACGAGCTGGTGGCGATGGGCCTGGCGCTGGCGCTGGACGACTTCGGCACCGGTTACTCGAGCCTGGCGTACCTGAAGAAATTCCCGATCAGCACGCTCAAGATCGACCGCGCCTTCGTCACCGGCTTGCCGCACGAGGAAGATGACTGCGCGATCGCGCGGGCCATCGTCACGATGGCCCAGCAGATGCGGCAGGAGATCGTCGCCGAAGGAGTGGAGACGCGGGAGCAGATGGCTTTCCTGCGCGAGCTGGGCTGCGACCAGCTGCAGGGCTACCTGTTCAGCCAGCCGATCCCCGCCGCCGATTTCGAACGCATGATGGGCGATGGCCATCGCCTGGCGCTGGCTCCACCGGATCGCTGAACGCTGGCTCTTGGAAAGAGCCTCCGGCACGGCGAGAATGGTCCTTCGATCACAGACGAGGGAACCATGGAAACCACGGATGCGGCGGGCGCGGCCATCAGGCGCGCCGACGCGGGCCAGCTGGTGCTGGTGGCGGCGATCTGGGGCGCATCGTACCTGTTCATCCGCATCGCGGCACCGGCCTTCGGGCCGGTCGCGATGGCCGGCGCACGGGCACTGCTGGCGGCGCTGATGATGCTGCCGCTGCTGCTGTGGCAGGGCCTGGGCGGCACGGCGCTGCGGCACTGGAAGGGCATTGCGCTGGTCGGCGTGACCAATGTGGCGCTGCCTTTCCTCCTGTTCAATTTCGCCGCGCTGGCGATTCCGGCCGGACTGTCGTCCATCCTGTCGTCGACCACGCCGCTGTTCGCCGCGCTGATCGGTGCCATCTGGCTCGGCGAGGCCCTGACGGTGCAGCGGATGACTGGCCTGGCCATCGGCTTCGCCGGCGTGCTGCTGCTGGTGGCGGACAAGGTGCACCTGGGCCAGGGGCCGCTGTGGCAAACGCTGGCGGCCAGCGTCGCCTGCCTGGCCGCGACGATGCTGTACGGCTTCACGGGCAACTTTACCCGGCGCTACCTGGCGCACGTGCCGCCGGTGGCCGTGGCCGCCGGCAGCCAGGTCGCGGCCGCCGCGCTGCTGGCCATGCCGATGGCGGTGACCTGGCCGGACACGATGCCGTCCACGCATGCCTGGACGGCGCTGCTGGCACTGTGCGCGCTGTGCACCACCTTTGCCTACGTGCTGTTCTACGGCATGGTCGCGCGCCTCGGCGCCAGCCGCGCCATGAGCGCGCTGTTCCTGATTCCCGCGTTCGGGGTACTGTGGGGCGGCCTGTTCCTGGACGAACCCTTCACGGCGCGGATGGCGGCCTGCTGCGGCGTGATCCTGACCGGCTGCGCACTGACGATGGGCTTGGTGAAACTGCCGGGGTGGCGGCGTGCGCCGGTGGCCGGGGAGGCATCGCGGTGAATGGGGTAGAAAGGCGCTGTTCGCGTTGAATAGCCTTGCCGGTGGTCACGGAACTTTCTTGCATGCCGGGCGCGACAATGAGCCGACGACCCTAGGCTGGCGCCACGGCAATGCGTAACCATTGCCGCGGTGTCGTCAACACGGCGGCATCGAGCACGCGTAGCCAGCCGGTGTAATTGGCCAGGTAGCGGCTAGCGACACCGTTGAATCGCCGCAGCCAGGTCTTGAAGCGGCCATGCCATCCGTTGACACCCTGGATATGCAGTGCGCCGCGCGCTCGGATTCCGGCACGCACATTGATTGCTTCGTGCGTGATGCCGGCCTGCTTGGCGAAAGCCTGGTACGCCTTGGCGGCATCGGTCACGAGCAGCACATCGGGCGCCAGCACGGGCTTCAGGTGTTTCATCAACTGGCCGGCGCTGACCGGGCCGCGGCCCGTGACGAAGTCACACGTTTGCCGGTTGCGGTCACGAGCCACGAGGATGCAGTCCAACTCGCTGCTGATGCCGGGCCGGCTGGCCTTGCCGCCGCGTTTGCGGGGCGGGCGGTCCAGGTGGCGCGAGCCCTTCTGTGATTCCAGATGGTAGGTTTCATCGGCCTCGACGATGCCAGACAGCTGCGGACGGGGCGCCCGGAGAATGGCGGCCACAAAACGGTGGCGCCATCGAAAGCTGGTCGACTTGGCCACCGCCACGCGCTTGGCCGCCGAGCGCACTGGGGTCGACTCGATCAGGCATTGCAGGTATTGCAGCCACTTGTCGCGCAGGCGCAGACGGGCCAGCGGTGTACCGGTCAAGGCGTTGAAGCTGCGCCGGCACGCCACGCAGCGATAGCGCTGCAAGCCACTAGCCTGACCGCAACGGTGAGACTTCTCGCGGCCGCAATGCGGACACGGCGGCTTTCCGGCGGCTTCCTCGATCAGGCGATGGCACTGCCCTGGTTGCTCGACGCAGGCAAGAAAGCCCTGCAGCAACGCGACCTGATCTTCTGAAAGCGGTTGCTGCATTAATGCTTCGATCAGTACTCGAACCTCCGCCGTGCCCATGCCGCCTCCTGATATACATGAAGTATCTCAACAGGAAGTCAGACCGCGATTCCGGCGGGAAGTTCGCTTAATTACCGCTCACAGCGCCGCGGATAAAAACGGGAAAGCCGCTCCGTGGAGCGGCTTTCGATATTTCCGAATGGCCAGAAATTGCGCCTTGGCGCGGCGGGAAAGCGCTCAGCGCTCAGCCCTTGTCATTCTTGTGGCTTTGACGGCCGGCCTGGGCATGCTGCTCGGGCGTACCGCCCCGGGTGCCGCCACCGCTCGACCCCTGGTTGCCCTGGCTGCCCTGATTGCCGCCGCTGGAACCCTGGTTGCCGCTCTGGCGATTACCGTCGTTCTTGTGGCTCATGCTGCCGGCCTTGCGTGCCTCTTCCGAGGTAAACTCGTGGGCATTGCCGGAAGCGTGCGCTGCACGGCCGCCTTCGGAGGCGATCTCGCGCTGGCGCTGTGGGTCCATGGAGGCAAAGCCGCGATTGCTGGTATCGCCGCTCTGGTTGTTGCCCTTGTTGCCGCCCTGGTTATTGCCTTCTTTAGATGCCATGGTTATCTCCTTGAATGTGATGAACATTGCACATCCTTTACCTGACCTGTCGTCACGCCTGGAACCGCGTGCAAGTCGTGTAAGGGAGCGCTCATCTTAGGCCCATCGGATGGACGTTTTTATAAGAGGTCAGGACAGTGCCTTGTAGGACAACGCCGCATGGAAAAGTAACACAGCAATTGGATGATGTAACATTCATAGCCCTGCCGGAACCCCATGACTTCCTCTGCAACGCCAGCGTTTTCCCTTCCTTCCCAGGCCGGCCAGGTCCCTGTCGCGATGCATGCGCAGCCCTTGCGGCTGGGCCCCGGCGATGACGTGCGCGGCGCCATCGAAGCGCTGCTGCGGCCGCATGGCGCGGCCTTTGTCCTGCAGGGCATCGGCTCGCTGTCCGTCGCGCGGCTGCGTTTCGCCGGCCGGCCGCAAGCCGATGAGCTGGTGGGCGATATCGAAATCCTCACGCTGGCCGGCTCCGTGTCGCCGGATGGCGCGCACCTGCACATGACCATCGCCGACGCGGATGGGCAGGTGCTCGGCGGCCACGTCGCTCCCGGCTGCACGGTGCGCACCACGGTGGAGTTGCTGGCGGCCGTACTGCCGGCGCACGTTTTTGGCAGAAAGGTCGATCCCGCGACCGGCTATCCCGAGCTCGTCGTCCGCAGTGCCGGCGACGAACCGTCGATCCCTGGTTGACGAAGCCTGCCCCCGTTACCGGCCAGCCGGACGACTGGCCCTCAACGGATCGAGCAAGCCGCGCAGGTTGTTATGGTCGAGCTCATACATCAGCGCCAGCAGCGCCCCCAGCTCGCCTCGGGGAAACCCCTCGCGGGCCATCCAGCCCAAGTAATGGCCGGGCAGGTCGGCCAGCTTGCGCCCCTGGTATTTCCCATATGGCATTTCACGGACGAGGAGCAGGGCAAGGGCTTCACTATTCATGGTGGCGATTGTTGCGCGTGGGTCAAAGAACTTCTGCTTGAAAGGGTATTTTTCGAAAGAATGACTTCCGTGATACTGCACGGCATCCGTCACTTTACAGGAGTCATCCATGCCCATCGCCTTGCTGGCGCTGACCATCAGCGCCTTCGCCATCGGCACCACCGAATTCGTCATCGTCGGCCTGTTGCCCACCATCGCCGCCGACCTGGGCGTCACACTGCCGTCGGCGGGCCTGCTCGTCAGCCTGTATGCGCTGGGCGTGGCCGTCGGCGCCCCGGTGCTGACGGCGCTCACGGGCAAGCTGCCGCGCAAGATCCTGCTGCTGGCGCTGATGGTGCTGTTCACCGCCGGCAACCTGCTGGCCTGGCAGGCACCCGGCTACGAGTCGCTGGTGGCCGCGCGCATCCTCACCGGCCTGGCGCACGGCGTCTTCTTCTCGATCGGTTCCACCATCGCCACCTCGCTGGTGCCGAAGGACAGGGCGGCCAGCGCGATCGCCATCATGTTCACCGGGCTGACGGTGGCGCTGGTCACCGGCGTGCCGCTGGGTACCTTCATCGGCCAGCACTTCGGCTGGCGCGAAACCTTCCTGGCCGTCTCGGCGCTGGGTGTCGTCGCCTTCCTCGGCAGCCTGCTGTTCGTGCCGAAGGACATCCAGCACAGCAGGCCGGCCTCGCTGCTGGCGCAGGCGCGGGTGCTGGGGCAGCCCCGCCTGCTGCTGGTCTATGCCATGACGGCGGTCGGCTACGGCGGCTCGTTCATCGCGTTCACCTTCCTCGCGCCGATCCTGCAGCAGATGGCCGGCTTCGGCGAGAGCGCCGTCGGCGCGGTGATGCTGGTGTATGGCGTGTCGGTGGCGGCCGGCAATATCTGGGGCGGCAGGCTGGCCGACCGGCGCGGCCCGATCGGCGCACTGAAGATCATCTTCCTGGGCCTGGCGGCCGTGCTGCTGGTGCTGACCTTCACCGCGCCGCACCCGTGGCTGGTGGTGCTGACGGTCCTGCTGTGGGGCGCGGTGGCATTCGGCAACGTGGCCGGCCTGCAGGTCTACGTGGTGCGGCAGGCGGAACACCACACGCCGCGCGCCGTCGACGTGGCATCGGGCCTGAACATCGCCGCCTTCAACCTCGGCATTGCCGGCGGTGCCTGGGGCGGCGGCCACATCGTCGACCGGCTCGGCCTCGTGCATACCGGCTGGATCGGCGCGCTGGTGGTGCTGGTGGCTTACGGCCTGACGGTACTGTCCGGCCGGCTGGACCGGCAGGACCCGCGGCCGGCCGTGTCAGGCAAACCGGTGCACGCGGCAGCCCATTAAGGCGTTTCGGGGTCCGGAGAGGACTCGCCCGGTGTCGCGGGTCCTTTTTTCAGGTGCTTCATGAACTGCTTGAAATGCGGCTGCAATTCGGTGAACAAGGGGTGGTCCCGGTTCTCCAGCATCACTTCGGAAAACAGCTTCAGCCCGACGGCCAGCGACGTGGCGGTCGCCGCGTCGAAATCGCCGCGCCCGCGCATCCGTTCGACGATGGCGAAAAGGTCGTCGTGGTTGCCGGTCTCGAACGTCAGCGGATCGCGCGTGACCGGGTTGCCGCCCGGGTCCTGCAGGTGTTCGACGGTGATGCGGTAGCGGTGCTGTTTCATCGGCTTCTCCGGGTGAACGCATGACAAGACTGGAGCTTATCAGCGGTCCTCGCGGAGCGGCGGCCGCCTGCCGCACGGGCATGCGCGCTGGCGCGAAGCGGCCAGGTGGTGTCCGGACAACACTTGCAGGCAGCAAGCCACATTGATGGCATACATTGCATGTATTTCAATCAATGGAGTCGAAACTCATGCGCAAACTGGCAGTTTCATTGTGTTTCTCGCTGGCGACACTGCCGGCAGTGGCCGCACCGGACTATACGATGACGGTGGTCGCCGATCTCGGTTCCTACAACGTGCAGGGCATGAACAATAGCGGGATCGGCATCGGCTATGACTACGGCATCAACGCTCCGCTGATGTTCAGCCGGGATGGCATTACTGCCATGCCGATCGCGTTGCCGGGGCAACACACACCGCGGGCCATCAATGACGCGAACACTTTTGTCGGAACGACAACCTTTGACTCCTGGCACTACCGAGCCTTCGTGATGCGGGACGGCGTATACCGCGATATCGGCGGATCGCAGGATCTCCTCAGCACAGCCCGGGACATCAACAATGCCGAAACCGTGCTGGTCAACTATGTTCGTACCGACAGGAAAGGGGACGTAAACGGCAGCTACATCGTGAATGCGGACGGCAGCACGGTGGACCTGGGTATGCTGGGTTCGAATGGCGACACGTATGGGATCGCAATCAATGACCAGGGACAAGTGGCAGGAGTGACGCGAGATACCGACGAACGCTTCGTGCCGTTCCTCTGGGAAAACGGCACGATGACCACCCTTGGTGGACTCGTCCGCGGAGAATTCAGCAACAATATCAGCGGCATTTCCGAGCTCGGCCATGTACTCGGGACTGAAACGGACTGGTTCGGCAGCCGGGCCTGGGTCATCAAGGATGGCGGCATCGAGCACTACGACTACCTGTCGCGCATCTTCCATATCGATTCGGCCGGCCGGATCTATGGCCGTGACCACGATTTCAATGCCGTGATCGTCGAGGGCGACACCATCACCCGCATCGCCGACCTGGTCGATGGGGCGTCCGGCCTGACCTTCGGCGTGGATGCCGTCAACGAGCACGGCGAAATCCTGACGGCCAGGTGCATCAACGGCGATTGCGACAGCCTGGTGATGCTCACGCCGGTACCGGAGCCTTCCACGTACGCGATGCTGCTGCTGGGTGGCCTCGCCTTGTACGGCCACGCGCGCAGGCGCCGCGACTGACCACCTCAGTCGGGCAGCAAGAGCGCATGCTGTGTGGCGGTATGAAAATCGCGCCACACGCGGTTGATCTCCGCATCTTCGCGCGCCGCCTGCAGGCCGCAGCAAGGGTACAGGCTGTCGACGGTACGGCGGCAGGTATCCACCAGCTGCAGCGATACCCGCTGCAGGGCCGCCTCGTCCGCAAGCGTGTGGCGCACCACGGCGTCCCACGCGCGGTCGAGCACTTCGTACAAGGCGGTGCGGTGTTCGGCCAGTTCCTCCCGCGCCAGGGCCAGGCACGCCGCCACCGCGGGCACTTCGCCGAGCGGCACGCCGCTGCCATGCTGGCGCCGCGCGGCGACCAGCGGCCCGGCCAGCGCCAGGAAATGCCTGGCCATGCCCAGCAGGTTGGCGGCCAGCGTCACGTAGGCCAGCGCCATGAACGGGAAGCGGTACAGCGGCCCATCGGCCGTCGCATGGGCCGCGTCGATCGTGAAGCCGTGGCTGGCCGGTATCCGCGCGCCATCCAGGCGGTAGGCGTGCGAGGCCGAGGCGCGCAGGCCGATCGCCTGCCACGAAGCCTCCAGCGCCACGTGCCGCGCCGGCACGATGAAGGCGCGGATGCGTGGCTTGCCCTGTTCGTCGCGCAGCACTTCGCCGCGCTCGCGCAGCACGGCGTTCAGCGTGAAGTGCGTGGCCATCGGCGCGCCGCTCGCGTAGTCCCACCGGCCGGTGATCACGACATCGTCGCCATCGATATCGGCGAAGCCGGTCGGCGCGCCGCTGCCGGCCAGGCACACGCCCGGCGTGGCCATGATCCCGCGTGCCAGGGCAGGGGGCAGGAAGCCGGCAAACCAGCCGGCGCCGGCGCACAGCGTGACCACCCATCCCAGGCTGCCATCGGTGGCGGCAATTTCCTCTTCCAGCCGGACCACCTCGGGCAGCGGCAGCTCGGCGCCGCCGGCGGCGCGCGGCGCCAGCATCGTCAGCCAGCCGTGCGCATGGAGGCGCGCCTGCTGTTCCGGCAAGAGGAAGCCTGCCAGCTCGGCCTCGCGCCAGGGATCGCCGGCGCCGCCGATCGCGCCGTCATCCATAGATGCGCTCCAGGCTGCCCTTGCCGAAATACTTTTCATATTCGACGGCGGCGTTCACGTCCATCATGCCGGCCAGGTAATCGAGCACCAGCCGTTCGCGGGAATCCTTCAGGCAGCGCAGTTCCGCCGGCAGCAGCACGTTGTCGCGGTTGTAGCGCCGGTCGGTCAGCACCTCGAACAGGCCGCGGATGATCTTCTCGCCCCGTTTCTCGTACAGCTGCACATCCTTCTTGCGCAGGATCGCCTTCCACAGCAGCGTCTTCAGGCCGCGTGCCAGCGGCCCCATGCTGCGGTAGCCCAGTTCCTGGCCGTGCGCGCCATCGATGACGGCGATGTCGCGGCACAGTTCGTGCACGATCTGCGACGTCATTTCCTTGCGCAGCACGATCGAGTATTCCTCCGAACTGGCCTGCGCCTCGCTTTTCAGCGCCTCTTCGTGGGCGCCGTGGGCGATGCGCGAGAACGGCTCGAAGGCATCGGCGAAGTCGCGGCTGATGCGGAACTCGTGCAGGATCTCGCCCCATGTGATGATGCCGAAGCTCATCGCATCTTCCAGGTCGTGGGCGGCATACGCGATCTCGTCGGACAGGTCCATGATCTGCGCATCGATCGTCTTGCGGATCGCCAGGCCATGGCGTGCCAGCTCGCCGGACAGGAAATGGAAATCCTCGTCGTACAGGAACTTCCGGGGATTGTCGGCGCGGCGGTGGAAGTACTTGGTGATGCCGGCCAGCGTGCGCACCGTCAGGTTCAGGCCCGGGTAGGCATGGTGCTTCTTCTCCAGCGTGCGCAGGATGCGGAACGCCTGCGCATTGCCTTCGAAGCCGCCGTGTTCCTTGCCCAGTTCATCGAGGATGCGTTCGCCATAGTGGCCGAACGGCGGATTGCCCAGGTCGTGCGCCAGCGCGCAGGTTTCCGCCACCACGCTGCGTTCCAGTCCCAGGTCGGCGGCGATCGAACGGGCGATCTGGGCCACTTCCAGGCTGTGCGTGAGCCGGTTGCGGTTGAAGTTGCTGGCGTCCACGCCGAGCAGCTGCATCTTGCCCTGCAGCCGGCGGAACGACGATGAATACAGCACGCGCGCGTAGTCGCGCATGCATTCCTCGCGGCCCTCGGCGCGGCCATCGGCCTGCGCATGGACGCGCACTTCCAGCGGCAGGATCAGCGCTTCCTGCTCGCGTGCGAATTGTCGTGTTGCGGCACTGTACATGGTGGTTCCTCTTTCTGCTGCGCCGATTGTAGCCGGCCGCCGGTGTATATTGCTGCCGATTCACACTCTGGATGTTCCAAGCATGTCCCCGGCTTTCCTGTTTTTCGTCATCTTCGTGTATTTCGGCCTGCTGCTGGCGGTGGCCTGGGCCACGTCCCGCAACGCCGACAATGCCAGTTTTTTCATCGGCAACAAGAACTCCCGGTGGGCGCTGGTCGCGTTCGGCATGGTCGGCACTACGCTGTCCGGCGTCACCTTCGTCAGCGTGCCCGGTGCCGTCGGGCGAGACGGCTTCGGCTACCTGCAGATCACGGCCGGCTACGTGATCGGCTACCTGGTGGTGGCCTTCGTGCTGCTGCCCCTGTATTACCGGCTGAAGCTGACGTCGATCTACCACTACCTCGAGGTGCGGCTGGGCCGGCGCGCCGGCCAGAGCGGCGCGGCGTTCTTCATCGTCTCGCGCACCCTGGGCGCCACCGCGCGGCTGTACCTGGTCGTCAACATCCTCCAGGCGGCGATCCTGGACCGCCTCGGCGTGCCGTTCTGGGCCACCAACCTGGTGATCCTCCTGATGATCCTGCTGTACACCTACGAGGGCGGCGTGAAGACCATCGTCTGGACCGACATGCTGCAGACCACCGGCATGCTGGCCGGCCTGGCCGCCTGCGTGTGGTTCCTGCTGCATGCGATGGACCTGTCGGTGGCGGACAGCCTGGACCAGATGCGGGCGGCCGGGCTGGCGCGGGTGTTCGACTTCGACGTCGACAGCCCCGGCTACCTGTGGAAGCAGGTCGTCGCCGGCGCCTTCATCACCATCGCCATGACCGGCATGGACCAGGAGATGATGCAGAAGAATATCTCGGTGCGCACGCTGGCCGGTGCGCAGAAGAACATGCTGCTGCTCACGCTGATCCTGGTGATCGTGCTGGGGCTGTTCCTGTTCCTCGGCGGCCTGCTGCACCTGTATGCGCCGCAGGCCGGCGTCACGGCCACCGGCGACAGGCTGTTTCCCGCCATCGTGACGGAGCACCTGCCGCCCGCGATGCAGCTGATCTTCTTCGTGGCCCTGGTGTCGGCGCTGTTCCCCAGCGCCGATGGCGCGATCACGGCGCTGACGTCGTCGTTCTGCATCGACCTGCTGGGCATGCAGCGCAGACAGGCAGCCCAGGCGCTGGACGAACGGACGGCCATGCGCTGGCGGCACCGCGTGCATCTCGGCTTTTGTGCGCTGTTCCTGCTGCTCGTCATGGTGTTCAAGTGGATCGACAGCGCCAGCATGATCGGCGTGATCCTCAAGCTGGCCGGCTACACCTACGGCCCGCTGCTGGGCCTGTTCGGCTTCGGCCTGCTGACGCGCCGCGTGGTGCGCGACCGCCTGGTGCCCGCCGTCGTGATCGCCGGGCCCCTGCAGTGCGCGCTGCTGGAACACTGGCAGCACCTGTTCTTCGGCACGTACAGGCTGGGGCTGGAACTGCTGGTCGTGAACGGGCTGTTCGTGTTTGCCGGGCTGTGGCTGGTTTCCTCACCCGGAAGCCGTGGCAAGGGCAAAGAAGGCACCGGAGCCGCCGGTGCCACGGCAACAGACGCAAACTGATACAGTTCAAGTATAGCGTTACCTTTTCAACATTCTCCGGAGTTGCCCGTGTCCCGATCCGTGTTTTCCTACGTCCGTGGCGGCCTTGGCCGCGTGTGGCGCTTCATCGATGCCAGCCGCCGCGCCGTGATGAACCTGATTTTCCTGGTGATCGTCATTGCCTTGCTGTATGCGATCTTCGGCGGCGGCGCCAAGCCGCTGGGCGACAAGACCATGCTGGTGCTGAACCTGAACGGCCAGCTGGTCGAGCAGGCGCCGGGCGGCGCCAAGCTGGCCGCGCTGGCCAATCTCGGCGAGGACAACGTGCGCCGCTACATCCAGCTGCGCGACGTGCTGCGGGTGCTGGACAATGCGGCCCGCGATCCGGACATCGCCGGCGCGCTGCTGCTGGTCGACGAAATGGAAGGCGGCGGCCCGGCCATGCAGCGCGAGATCGCGGCGGCCATCGACCGCTTCCGCGCCGGCGGCAAGCGGGTGGTGGCCTGGGGCTCGAACTACAACCAGGGCCAGTACCAGATCGCCGCCCACGCCAGTGAAGTCTACCTTCACCCGATGGGCACCGTGATCCTGGACGGCTACGGCAAGTACCGCACCTATTACCGGGAAGCCCTCGACAAGCTGGGCGTGACGGTGAACCTGCTGAAAGTGGGCAATTTCAAGAGCGCCGCCGAGCCGCTGGTGGCCAACGGGCCGTCGCCCGCCGCGATGGAAGCGGAAGCCTACCTGAACAACGACTTGTGGAACCGCTACCTGCAGGACGTGGAACAGGCCCGCAAGCTGCCCTCCGGCACGATCGCGCGCGGCATCGACAACCTGCCGGCACTGATGGAACAGCACGGCGGCAACCTGGCCCGGCTGGCGCAGGGGATCAAGCTGGTCGATGGCCTGAAGACCCGCGACGAGATCCGCGCGCTGGTGCTCAAGCATGGCGTGCCCGACCCGGAGAACAAGTCGTTCCGCCAGGTCGGCTTCGACGAATACCTGGCGCGCCTGGCGCCCCGGCTGTCCGGCGACGCGATCGGCGTGGTGATGGCGGTCGGCGAGATCGGCGACGGCATCGCCGCGCCGGGCTCGATCGGCGGCCTGTCGACCTCGAACCTGATCCGCATGGCGCGCGAGGACGACAATATCAAGGCCATCGTGCTGCGCGTCGATTCGCCCGGCGGCAGCGCCTTCGGCTCGGAACTGATCCGGCGCGAGCTGGAACTGACGCGCGCGGCCGGCAAGCCGGTGGTCGTTTCGATGGGCAACCTGGCGGCGTCGGGCGGTTACTGGATCTCGATGGCTTCCGACGAGGTGATCGCCGACGCTTCCACGATCACCGGGTCGATCGGCGTGTTCGCCCTGTTCCCCACGTTCGACAAGGTGATGGACAAGCTGGGTATCCACAGCGGCGGCCAGCCCACCACCTGGCTGGGCGATGCCGGCAACCCGACGCGCCCGATGGACCCGCGCTTCGGCCAGCTGCTGCAATCGTCGATCAACCACGTGTATGCGGAATTCACGACGAAGGCCGCGCAAGCCCGCAAGAGCACGCCGGAAAAGATCGACGCCGTGGCGCAGGGCAGGGTATGGACCGGCGCCCAGGCGCAGGACCGCGGCCTGGTCGACACGCTGGGCAGCTTCAACGACGCGGTGCGTTCGGCTGCGCGCCGTGCCAAGCTGGGCGCCGACCCGCGCATCGTCTACATCGAGCGCGAAACCACCCGCTTCGACAAGCTGCTCGATTTCTTCGGCGCGCCGCAGGCCGTCGCCGACCTGGTCGACGCCGCCGTGGCGCGGCAGGTGGGAAGCGTGCTGGCACCGGCCGGCATCCCGGCCGGCATGGCCGGCCATGTCGTGAAGGAACTGAACTGGCTGAACGAGATGACGGCGCAGAAGAAACCGTTCATGGCGCTGACGCACTGCCTGTGCGGCGTGCCGGAATGACGCCGCCGCCGGCCGGCCTGCGCGTGCGCGACGTGCGGCCTTTCATTGGCGCCGCCGACTTCGCCGTGTCGAAGGCGTTTTACGTGGCGCTGGGCTGGCAGGTCGAGTACGAGGACGCGAGCCTGGCTTTGTTGGCCAATGGCGGCCACTGCTTCTACCTGCAGAACGCCTACGCGAAGGAGTGGGTCGAGAACACCATGCTGCACATCACCGTGGACGACGCCGCGGCGGCGCATGCGCAGGTCAAAGCGCTGCTCGACACCGGCGCCTTCGGCGGCGCGCGCTTGGCGCCGCCGAAGCGCGAGCCTTACGGCGCCCTGGTCACGTATGTATGGGATCCGGCCGGCGTGCTGCTGCACCTGGCGCAGTGGCTCGATGAGGAGGGGGCGGCAGGCCCGGCGCACGCCTGACGCTGGCCGGTAGCGGCCCGGCAGGGTATCGGCCGCGCTGTCATCCGGCATTGCCGGGTCAGGGAGCATGGCCATTGCGGCCAGCGATGTCCGATTCATGGACGAAGCTGCGCCATGCCACCCTACCACGAAAAATTCTCGTATGTAACTTCCAATGGTGCTGAGAATTTTTCCCGCCCTGGCGGCGAAGCGAATGGCCGGCCTGTATGGAAGAGCACGCCGCCTTATATCGCCGATACACGAATGACAACTGTGGCGGCGCTGCCTTGCGCCAGCAACAGGAAACGCACCGTTTCTGTCGTTCAAGCGCGACTGCCGGCGCATCTTATCGGCCATGTTTGATGCAGGGCAAAGGCGCGATATATCCCACCGGCATCATCTGATTTCCGAAATTACTGTTGGGAAATCGCGATGAGTTCCGAAACGACACAGTTCTCAGCCGTGCTGGACGGCGAGCATCAATACTACCGCCCCCGCCTGCCGTACCTGTTCAACGGCCAGGACAATGACACCGGTTATTCCGCGATCTGGTACGGACCAGACATCGTCGCGGTCGACCAGACGAATCAGAACGTGCTCTACAACTACGCGACGGAAGTGCTGACGCCGACCGTCTCGGGCAGCTACACGCTCACGGTCGACTCCGCGGTGGGCCTGGTGGCCGATGGCCGCTCCGACACCCAGATCTGGCTGTACGACACCACTTTCGATCCGGACCGCCCTCTCGACAATATCATCGCCGCGAACGAGGACATCGACTTCAGGGATGAGAACGACCAGCCGGTCAACTGGCTGTCGCACTTGCCGAACATGCCGCTGATCGCCGGCCATACCTATGTGATGGTGGTCACCACGTATGCCGCCGACGCCACCGGTTCGGCGAACTTCAGCGCTATCGGTCCCGGCGAGGTGCTGCTGGGAGAACTCCCGCCGGACTCCACCGCACCACTGGTCGACTCGGTCAGCCCGCCCGCCCCGGGCACCTACAGCGCAGGTCAACACCTCGACTTCACGGTCGCGTTCAATGAAACCGTGCTGGTCGACACGAACAGTGGCACGCCGGCGCTGGATCTCGTCATCGGCGGCCAGACGGTGCAGGCGGTCTACACGGGAGGCAGTGGAACCGCGGCGCTGACGTTCCGATATACGGTGGCTGCCGGGCTGGCGGACACCGACGGCATCGAGGTGACCACGCTGGCGCTGCACGGCGGCGCAATCCGCGACATTGCCGACAACGAAGCCGACATCACGCTGCAGGCCGTGGGCGACACCACCGGCGTGCTGGTCGAGAGTTTCGCACCTGCTGTCGTTGCGGTCGCCGTACCGGCGGCGGGCACCTATGCGCAAGGCGGACAGCTGAACTTCACGGTCACGCTCGACGAAGCCGTTACCGTCGACACCAGCGGCGGCACGCCGCGCCTCGCGCTGGTCATCGGCAGTACGACCGTCTACGCGAACTACGTGAGCGGCAGCGGTACCACGGCGCTGCTCTTCCGGCATAACCTGGCAGTCGGCAGGTCCGACAGCGACGGCATCACGATCGGCGCGCTGTCGGGCAACGGCGGCACGCTGAAGGATGCCGCCGGCAACGATGCGGTGCTGGCGCTGCAGGGCGTGGCCAGCACCGCGGGCGTGCTGGTCGACAGTGTCGCACCATCCGTCACCGGCGACATCAGCGTGCCCGCGGCCGGCTCCTACCGTGCCGGGCAAACGCTGACCTTTACCGTCACCTTCGACGAGAACGTGATCGTCACGGGCACCGACAGCACGCTGGGCCTGACGATCGGCAGCACGGCGCGCTCGGCCACCTTCGCTTCGAAAAACCAGAATTCGATCACTTATACCTACACCGTGCAGGCGGGCGAGAACGATACCAACGGCATCGCGGTCGGCACGCTGAGCGCCGGCACGGGAACGATCCGCGACGCGGCCGGCAACGACGCTTCGCTGACGCTGTTCAGGCACGTTCCCTCGACGGCCAGCATCCTGGTGGACACGCGCGCACCGGCGGTGACCAGCGTGGCGGTGCCGCCAAACGGCGCCCACGGCACCGGCACGGCGCTCGACTTTACTGTCACCTTCGACGAGAACATGACCGTCACCGGCACGGACGGCACGCTGGAGCTGACGATCGGCGGCGCCGCGCGCAGCGCGGCGTTCGTGTCCAGCACGGCCAGGACAGCGACTTACCGCTATGTCGTGCAGGCTGGCGACAACGATGCCGACGGTATCGCGGTCGGCCCGATCAGCACCGGCACCGGCGCGATCCGCGATGCGGCAGGCAACCATGCCGCCCTGTCGCTGACCGGGAAAGTGCCGCCGACCGCCGGCATCGTGGTGGACACGCAGGCACCCGTCGTGGCCGTCGTCACGGTACCGCAGGACGGCGCCCATGGCGTCGGCGCGCAACTCGACTTCACGGTGGCCTTCAATGAGAACGTGACCGTGACCGGCACGGACGGCACGCTGGCGCTGACGATCGGCGGCGCCGCGCGTAGCGCGGCGTTCCTGTCCAGCACCGGCAATACGGTGACCTACCGCTACACCGTGCAGGCCGGCGACCATGACGCCGACGGTATCGCCGTCGGCGCGCTCGGCGCCGGCACCGGCACGATCCGCGACGCGGCGGGCAACCATGCCACGCTGTCGCTGGCCGGGCAGGTGCCGCCGACCGCCGGCATCACGGTGGACACGCGGGCGCCTGCCGTCAGCGGCATGACGGTTCCTGCCGACGGTACCCGGGCCGCCGGCACGGCGCTCGATTTCACGGTCGCCTTCGACGAGAACGTGGTTGTCACCGGCACCGATGGCACGCTGGGCCTGAACGTCGGCGGCACCGCGCGCAACGCGGCGTTCCTGTCCAGCACCGGCAACACGATCACGTACCGCTACCTGGTGCAGACCGGCGACGACGATGCCGATGGCATCGAACTCGGCGCGATCGGCACCGGCAGCGGCGCGATCCGCGATGCGGCGGGCAACCATGCCGCGCTGTCGCTGGCCGGGCACGTGCCGCCGACCGGCGGCATCACGGTGGATGGGCGCGCGCCCGTCGTGAGCGGCATGACGGTACCGGCCGATGGCATCTACCCGGACAATACGCAGCTCTTCTTCACGGTCACCTTCGACGAGCCGGTCATCGTTGGCGGTGCCGATCCCGATGCCGGCAGCTTCCTGCGGCTGACGGTCGGGAGCAGCCCGCGCTACGCAAACTTCTTCTCCGGCAGCGGCAATACGATCACTTACCGCTACATCGTCTCCACCGACCTCGATACCGACGGCATCACGGTCGACCTGCTCAGTGCCGGCAGCGCCACGATCCGCGATGCGGCGGGCAACGATGCGATCCTGTCGCTGGCCGGGCACGTGCCGCCGACCAGCGGCATCCTCATCGATACGGCCCTGGCGCAGATCACCAGCGTGACGGTACCGCAGGACGGTACCTATGTTACCGGGGACGCGCTCGATTTCGCGATCACGTTCGATGAGGTGCTGACCGTGACGGACTCCGCCAGCAGGCTGATCCTGACGATCGGCGGAGTCGTACGCTACGCGGCATTCCTGTCCCATGACGTCGACACGGTCAGCTACCGCTACATCGTGCAGGCCGGGGACAAGGATGCGGACGGCATCGAAGTCGGCGAGCTCGACTTCGACCCCACGACGATCCTGGATCCGGCAGGGAACCAGGTCGGGATGTACCTGGCGCCCGAGGTGCCATCGACCGCGGGGATCGTGGTGGAAACGCAGGCACCGGTGGTCAGCGGCGTGACGCTGCCGCAGAACGGCACGCATGGCGCCGGCGCGCACCTCGATATCACCATCGCCTTCGACGAGAACGTGACGGTCACCGGTACCGATGGCACGCTGGCGCTGACGATCGGCGGCACTGCCCGCAGCGCGACGTTCGTGTCCAGCACCGCAAACACGATCACTTACCGCTATATCGTGCAGGCAGGCGACAGCGACGCCGACGGTATCGCCATCGGCGCGATCGATGCCGGTACCGGCACGATCCGCGACACGGCGGGCAACGATGCCGCGCTGTCGCTGGACGGGCACGTGCCGTCGACCGCGGGAGTGCTGGTCGATGCGCGGGCGCCGGTGGTTTCGGGCGTGACGGTGCCGCAGAGCGGCAGCCATGGCGTCGGCGCGCAGCTCGACTTCACGGTGGCCTTCGACGAGAACGTCACCGTCACCGGCACGGACGGCACGCTGGCCCTGACCATCGGCGGCGCCGCGCGCAACGCGGCGTTCCTGTCCAGCACCGGCAACACGATCACCTACCGCTACACGGTGCAGGCCGGGGACGGGGCCAACGGCATCACGATCGACGCGATCGGCGCCGGCACCGGCACCATCCGCGACGGGGCAGGCAACCATGCCACGCTGTCGCTGGCCGGGCACGTGCCGCCGACCGGCGGCATCGTGGTGGACACGCAGGCGCCGGCGGTGGCCGGCATGTCGGTGCCGCAGGGTGGCAGCCATGGCGTCGGCGCGCAACTCGACTTCACGGTGACCTTCGACGAGAACGTGGCCGTCACCGGCACGGACGGCTCGCTGGCGCTGACGATCGGCGGCGCGGCGCGCAGCGCGGCGTTCGTGTCCAGCACCGGCAACTCGGTCACCTACCGTTATACGGTGCAGCCCGGCGACCATGATGCCGACGGCATCGCCATCGGCGCGATCGATACCGGCGCCGGTACGATCCGCGATGCGGCGGGCAACCATGCCGCGCTGTCGCTGACCGGGCATCTGCCGCCGACCGGCGGCATCTTGGTGGACACGCAGGCGCCGGTGGTGAGCGGCATGGTGGTACCGTCGGATGGTACCCATGCCGCTGGCGCGGCGCTCGATTTCACGGTGTCCTTCGACAGCGCGGTGTTCGTTACCGGCACCGATGGCACGCTGGAGCTGACGATCGGCGGCGCGGCGCGCAGCGCGGCGTTCGTGTCCAGCACCGGCAACTCGGTCACCTACCGTTATACGGTGCAGCCCGGCGACCATGATGCCGACGGCATCGCCATCGGCGCGATCGATACCGGCGCCGGTACGATCCGCGATGCGGCGGGCAACCATGCCGTGCTGTCGCTGACCGGGCAAGTACCATCGACCGCCGGCATCACGGTGGACACCCAGGCACCCGCCGTGACCGGCGTGGTGCTGCCGCAGGACGGCGCCCATACGGCTGGCGCGGTACTCGACTTCACGGTCGTCTTCGACGCCAGCGTGACCGTTACCGGCACCGGCGGCTCGCTGGCCCTGGACATCGGTGGTACCACGCGCAACGCGGCGTTCCTGTCCAGCACCGCCAACACCGTGACCTACCGCTATACCGTGCAGGCCGGCGACAACGATGCCGACGGCATCGGGATCGGCGCGATCGGCCTGGGCAGCGGCACGATCCGCGATGCGGCCGGCAATGACGCCGTGCTGTCGCTGGCCGGCCAGGTACCGTCGACCGCCGGCATCGTGGTGGATGCGCGCGCGCCGGTGGTAACGGGCGTGACGGTACCGCAGGGCGGCAGCCATGGCGCCGGCGAACACCTCGACTTCACGGTGGCCTTCGACGAAAACGTGTCCATCGCCGGCACCGACGGCTCGCTGGCCCTGGACATCGGCGGCACCGCGCGCAGCGCCGTGTTCCTGTCCGGTACCGGCAATACCGTGACGTACCGCTACACCGTGCAGGCCGGCGACAACGATGCCGATGGCATCGGGATCGGCGCGATCGGCCTGGGCACCGGCACGATCCGCGACGCGGCGGGCAACGATGCCGTGCTGTCGCTGGCCGGGCACGCGCCGCCGACCGGCGGCATCGTGGTCGACACGCAGGCGCCGGCGGTGACCGGCGTGACCGTGCCCGGCAACGGCGTCTACGGCACCGGCACGCAACTGGTCTTCACCGTGGCGTTCGGCGAGGACGTGACCGTCGGCGGCACCGGCAGCACGCTGGACCTGGCGATCGGCGGAAGCGCTCGCAGCGCGCAATTACTGTCCAGCAGCGGCAGCACGCTGACTTACGGCTACACGGTGCAAGCGGGCGACGGCGATGGGGACGGCATCGCGGTACTCGGCATCGCGCTCCATGGCGGCACGCTCAGGGATGCCGCCGGCAACGACGCGGCGCTGGACCTGGCCGGCCACCTGCCGCCGCTGGGCGGCGTGCTGGTCGATACCACGGTCCCGCCACCGCTGGATACGCAGGCACCGTCGGTCGCCATCGTCGGCATACCGGCCAACGGCACGTATGCCGTCGGCGGGCAGCTGGAGTTCACGGTGAGTTTCGACGAAAACGTGATCGTCACCGGCACCGGCAGCACGCTGGGCCTGATGGTGGGTGGCACCGCGCGCGCCGCCACCTTCGTCTCCGCCAGCGGTAACACCGTCACGTACCGCTATACGGTGCAGGCCGGCGATACCGATGCCGACGGCATCGCGATCGGCGCGCTGGCAATGGGCGCGAGCACGATCAGGGACGCGGCCGGCAACGATGCGTCGCTGGCGCTGCCCGGCCAGCTGCCCTCGACCGATGGCATCCTGGTCGACACGCAGGCGCCGGCGGTGACCGGCGTGGCGGTGCCCGGCAACGGCGTCTACGGCACCGGCACGCAACTGGTCTTCACCGTGGCGTTCGGCGAGGACGTGACCGTCGGCGGCACCGGCAGCACGCTGGACCTGGCGATCGGCGGAAGCGCTCGCAGCGCGCAATTACTGTCCAGCAGCGGCAGCACGCTGACTTACGGCTACACGGTGCAAGCGGGCGACGGCGATGGGGACGGCATCGCGGTACTCGGCATCGCGCTCCATGGCGGCACGCTCAGGGATGCCGCCGGCAACGACGCGGCGCTGGACCTGGCCGGCCACCTGCCGCCGCTGGGCGGCGTGCTGGTCGATACCACGGTCCCGCCACCGCTGGATACGCAGGCACCGTCGGTCGCCATCGTCGGCATACCGGCCAACGGCACGTATGCCGTCGGCGGGCAGCTGGAGTTCACGGTGAGTTTCGACGAAAACGTGATCGTCACCGGCACCGGCAGCACGCTGGGCCTGATGGTGGGTGGCACCGCGCGCGCCGCCACCTTCGTCTCCGCCAGCGGTAACACCGTCACGTACCGCTATACGGTGCAGGCCGGCGATACCGATGCCGACGGCATCGCGATCGGCGCGCTGGCACTGGGCGCGAGCACGATCAGGGACGCCGCCGGCAACGATGCCGAGCTGGCCCTGGCCGGGCACGTACCGCCGCTCGATGGCGTGCTGGTCGAGGGCAGCGTGCCGGATACCGTCGCGCCGGCGTTCGCCGGCGCCACCGTCAACCGCCGCACGCTGGTGCTCACGTACGACGAGGCCGGCCCGCTCGACGCCGCGCATGGCCCGGCCACCGGTGCGTTCACGGTGATGGCGGGCGGCACGGCCATCGCGGTATCGGCGGTCGCCGTCGACGCCGCCGCCCGCACGGTCACGCTGACGCTCGCCACGGCGGTGCGCCATGACCAGCCGGTGACGGTGGCCTACGCCGACCCGACGGGCGGAAACGATGCCGCCGCGATCCAGGATGCGGCCGGCAACGACGCGGCGCCGCTGGCGGCGGCGCCGGTCGTGAACACGACACTGCCGCCCGTCGACCCACCGCCTGTGGATCCGCCGCCGGTCGATCCGCCGCCCGTCGACCCACCGCCGGTCGATCCACCGCCGGTCGATCCACCGCCGGTCGATCCGCCGCCGGTCGATCCGCCACCCACGGATCCCCTGATCGACGGGCTCGTCGTCCGGACCGTCGTCACCACCCGCGGCGACGGTTCCGTGTCGCAGGTCGTGACGGTTCCTGTCGTGACATCGACCCGGGTGGAGCAGGTCGGCGACAGGGAGCGCGCCGACATTCCGCTGGTCAAGAGCGCGGCCGGTACCAGCCTGCTGACCGCGCAGGTGCCGCTGGGCTTCGGCCTGGAAGCCAGCGGCGTGGCGCGGCCGGCACCGGTGGCCGCCGCGTTGACGGACCTGGTCCGGGAAATCCGTGCGCATACCGCGGACGGCTCGGCCGACCAGGCGCAGCTGACCCGGGCCGGCAGCGGCTACATCGACAGCCTCGATGACGCCGCCGCGTTGCTGGTCCACACCCTGGTGCCGACCGCGGCGCGCAATGCCGCACCCGGCACGCTGGCGATCTCCGGAGCACCGGAAGCCGCCGGGCAGGCACCCACGGCGCTCGTCATCGATGCCCGTGCGCTGCCGCCCGGCTCCAGCATCGCCTTGCACGACGTGGAGTTCGCGGTGGTGGTGGGACCGGTGCGGGTGATCAGCGAGACCGGCGCGCAGGTCGTGTGGAGCGACAGTGCGGCGCAGGACATCATGCTGGGCGAGGGCGACGACGTGCTGCACGGCGGCGGCGGCAACGATATCGTCGGCAGCGGCTCCGGCAACGACATGGTGTTCGGCGACGCCGGCAATGACGTGGTGTTCGGCGGCCAGGGCAACGACACGGTCGACGGCGGCAGCGGCAACGATACCGTGCAACTGGCCGGCGCCGGGCGCGGCGAGTACGGCTTCCGCGTGGTGGATGGCGGCCTCGTGGCCAGCCATCGCGCTGGTGGCGCGGATGGCACGGACATGATCCGCGGCGTGGAAACGCTGCGCTTCACCGGCGCCGACATGTCGGTGGCCGGCACGGCGGCGCGCCTGGTGGAAGCGCTGGCCGGCAAGCAGGCCAGCGTGGCCACGCTGGACGCGATGGTGCGGATGGCGGAGGAGGGCGCCGGCCTGTCCCAGGTTGCGGACGCGCTGTATGGGCATTTCGGCGCCGCGGAACTGGACGATGCCGCGTTCGTCGGCCAGCTGTACCGGAATGCCTTTGAACGCGTGCCCGACAGTGAAGGGCTGGCATTCTGGGTCGGCTACCTGGCCTCCGGCACGGCGCGCTCCGACGTGGCGCTGGGCATCGCCAATTCCGCCGAGAAGCTGGCGATGCCCGCCGAGGTGGCGTTCCATGCCACCGACGTGGCGGTTATCGTGCGGCTGTATGACGTGCTGTTCGACCGGGCGCCGGATGCGGCGGGCCTGAACCACTGGATCGGCGCCCACGAAGGCGGCATGTCGATGATGGACATCGCCGATGCCTTCATGGCCAGCAGCGAGAGCATGGCCCTGCATGGGGCGATGAGCGATGCGCAATTCACCGGAGCGCTGTACCGGAACGGCCTGCACCGCGAAGCCGCGGACGGCGAAGCCAGCTACTGGCTCGACGCGCTGGCCAGCGGCGGGGCCGACCGCGGCGACGTGCTGCTTGGCTTCGCCGACGCGGCGGAAGTGATCGCGCTGGCGGGCACGATGTCGACCACCATCGCGATGCTGTAGCCGGTTCGGACAGCGACAGCGGCACGCCGGGGACAGTATCCCGGCGTGCCGCTTCTTTGCTGCAAGGGGGGAGCGGCGCCGCGCGGGGTGAATTCGCTTGACCGCCGCGCAAGCGCGGGCCTATGCTGGTCGCGCCGCATGCCCTTCGCGCACCGCTTCGCGCACCTCGTTCGCCGCAATCCTTTTTCGCCGCAACGCTTTTTCGCCGCAACCCTTTTTCGTCGCAACCCTTTTTAGCCGCAACTCTCGATAGGAACCGCCATGACTACGTATCCTGCATTTGCGCCTGCCGGCCAGGGCGCGGACTTCCTGAACATCTTTGCCCAGCTCGGGAATGCCTATTCGCACTCGCTGCAGTCGACCACCCAGGAAATATGGATGAGCTCCATCCGCATCGTCCAGGAACACGCCGCGCGCGCCATCGCCAACGCGTCGCAGGATTGCATGGCCGCACTGGCCAGGAATGCCGTCGATATCCAGCAGCGCTCACTTGCCGACATCGTCGGCGCCAACCAGGAGGCCATGACACTGATGGGTTCGGCCTTCACGAATGCGATGATGGCCGGTGTCGCCGCCCCGCAGAACTATGCCCGGCTGCTGTCGCGCGCATGAGCGTGGCGCGGAGATTTGTAGCCAGTTTGTAACGACCGCCGGTATTCCCCACGGCGCGGCCGGCACCGCGCAAACCCCGCCAGTTCAGCATTTCCACCGGCACGCGTGCCGGTGCGATCCCCAGCCTCCCGCCGTTCCAGCCCGTTTCAGCGTGTAAATGTAAGCAAAGCGAAACAAGGCGCCGAAGTCGCTGTGATAGAGTCGATTTGATAAGCATAGTTACTCTACTGAACAGCCACAAGGATCAGCGATGACCTCGCCAGCAGCGCTCACGAACCCCCACAAACCCCGCCGCCGTACCCGCATCCTTGGAACCCTGATTGCCCTGCTCGCCATTGTCGCCATCGGCTGGCTGGCGTGGTATCTCACGCACCGGCCGGCCGAAGGCGGCCCTGGCGGGCCGGGCATGGGTGGTCCGGGCGGCCCCGGTGGTCCCGGCGGACCGGGCGGGCGCCGCGGCGGCATGGCGACCACGGTCGGCGTCGCCACGGCCGAGCAGGCCAACCTGCCGGTCACGCTCGATGCGCTCGGCACGGTGACGGCGGCCGCCACCACCACGGTGCGGCCGCAGGTATCGGGCATCCTGCAAAAGGTGCTGTTCAAGGAAGGGCAGCTCGTGAAAGCGGGCCAGGTGCTGGCGCAGATCGACCCGCGCCAGTTCGAGATGGCGCTGCTGCAAGCCACCGGCCAGCGCCAGCGCGACGAGGCGCAGCTGGAAAACGCCCGCCTGACGCTGGAGCGCTACCGCACGCTGCTGGCGCAGGACTCGATCGCCCGGCAGGACGTCGATACCCAGGCCGCCCTGGTGAAACAGCTGGAAGGCACGGTGATGACGGACCGCGCCGCCGAAGGCACGGCAAGACTCAATCTGGGCTACACGAAGGTGGTGGCCCCGATCACCGGCCGCGTGGGCCTGCGCGTGGTCGACGTGGGCAACCTCGTGTCGAGCGGCGATGCCAGCGGCATCGCCGTGATCACGCAGCAATCGCCGATCGACGTGGAATTCGCCGTGCCGCAGGACCGCGTGCCGGACATCATGAGCCGTGCCTCCACCGGCGCCACGCTGGTCGCGCAGGCCTTCGACCGCACCCGCACCGAGGTGCTGGCCAGCGGCCGCTTTGCCGCGCTGGACAACCAGGTCGACACGTCGACCGGTACCGTGATGGCCAAGGCCCGCTTCGACAACGACAGGATGACGCTGTTCCCCAGCCAGTTCGTCAACGTGCGCCTGGAAATGCGCACCATCGCCAATGCCGTGCTGGTGCCGGTGACGGCGCTGCGCCACGGCACCGACGGCGACTACGTATGGGTGCTGAAGGATGACCGCACGGTGACGATGCGGCCGGTCAAGCGCGGCCAGGCGACGGTGGACAAGGTGCAGGTGGTTTCCGGCCTGAAGGTCGGCGAGAAGGTCATCACCGAGGGCGCCGACCGGCTGAAGGAAGGCGCCAACGTGACGCTGCCGGGCGACAAGCCGGGCCAGCGCGGTGCGGGACAGGGGCGCAACGCCGGCCAGCGGCAGGGCGCCCAGGGCGGCGAGGCGGGGGCACAGGCGGGGGCGCAGGCCGATAACCGGCCGGCCGGCGCGCCGGACGTGGCGCCAGGCGCGGTGGGCAGCGATGCGGCAAAGATGCAGGACCGCCGCGCCACGCAAGGGGAAGCGCCCGAGCGTTCGATGCCGGAAGCGGGCGGGCGCAGCGCGCCGAGCGCCGCGGACGGCACCAGTACCGCCGCCGGCATGAGCGGTGGCCAGCGCGCCAGCGAACGCCGCGAACAGCCGGCACCGGCACGATGAGTCCATCGGCCCCCTTCATCCGCCGGCCGGTGGCGACCTCGCTGCTGATGCTGGCGATCATGCTGGCCGGCCTGGTGGGCTTCAAGTTCCTGCCGCTGTCGGCGCTGCCGCAGGTCGATTTCCCCACCATCCAGGTGCAGACGCTGTACCCGGGCGCCAGCCCGGAAGTGATGGCGCAGACCGTGACGGCGCCGCTGGAACGCCAGTTCGGCCAGATGTCCGGCCTGCAGCGCATGAGTTCCAACAGCGCGGCCGGCGTCTCGATCATCACCCTGCAGTTCGGCCTGGGCCAGACGCTCGACGTGGCCGAGCAGGAAGTGCAGGCCGCCATCAACGCCGGCAGCTCGCTGCTGCCCACCGACCTGCCGGCGCCGCCCGTGTACGCCAAGGTCAACCCGGCCGACGCGCCGGTGCTGACGCTGGCCATCACGTCGGACACGATGCCGCTGACGGAAGTGCAGAACATCGTCAACACGCGCCTGGCCCTGAAGATCAGCCAGGTCTCGGGCGTAGGCCTGGTCAGCCTGTCCGGCGGCCAGCGCCCCGCGGTGCGCATCCAGGCCGAT
The DNA here is from genome assembly GCF_027856995.1 of Pseudoduganella sp. SL102. Taxonomy (NCBI): domain Bacteria; kingdom Pseudomonadati; phylum Pseudomonadota; class Betaproteobacteria; order Burkholderiales; family Oxalobacteraceae; genus Pseudoduganella; species Pseudoduganella sp. SL102. The sequence goes on along the minus strand of NZ_CP115554.1, from coordinate 5,703,666 downwards.
ACGCTGGCGCTGGCCAGCTACGGGCTCGGCCTCGACACGCTGCGCACGGCGATCGGCAATGCCAACTCGAACAGTGCCAAGGGGTCGTTCGACGGTCCCACGCGCGCCTTCACGATCAACGCCAATGACCAGCTGCTGACCGCCAGCGACTATAAAAGCCTGATCGTCGCCTACAGGAACGGCGCGCCGGTGCGGCTGGCCGACGTGGCGCGGGTCGTCGATTCGGCCGAGAACATCAAGCTGGGTGCCTGGGCCAACATGAAGCCGGCCATCATCCTGAACGTGCAGCGCCAGCCCGGCGCCAACGTGATCGCCACCGTGGATGCGATCAAGCAGCGCCTGCCCGAGCTGCAGGCCGGCCTGCCGAGCGCGCTGCGGGTGGACGTGCTGTCCGACCGCACCACCGGCATCCGCGGTTCCGTGCACCACGTGCAGCTGGAACTGCTGCTGGCCGTGGTGCTGGTGGTGCTGGTGATCTTCCTGTTCCTGCACAGCGTGCGCGCCACGGTGATCGCCAGCCTGGCGGTCCCCATCTCGCTGGTCGGCACCTGCGGCGTGATGTACCTGATGGGCTACAGCCTGAACAACCTGTCGCTGATGGCGCTGACGATCGCCACCGGCTTCGTGGTGGACGACGCGATCGTGATGATCGAGAACATTGCCCGCTACATCGAGGAAGGCGAAACGCCGATGGCCGCCGCGCTGAAGGGGGCGAAGCAGATCGGCTTCACCATCATCTCGCTGACGGTATCGCTGATCGCCGTGCTGATTCCGCTGCTGTTCATGGGCGACGTGGTGGGCCGGCTGTTCCGCGAATTCGCCGTCACGCTGTCGATCACGATCCTGATCTCGGCCGTGGTGTCGCTGACGCTGGTGCCGATGATGTCGGCGCGCTGGCTGACCTCGCACAAGGACGACGACCCGAACGGCTTCGGCGCGCGCGTGCAGCGCTTCTTCGACCGGGTAATCCACCACTATGACCGCTCGCTGCAGTGGGTGCTGCTGCGCCAGGGCCTGACGCTGCTGGTCGCCCTCGGCACGCTGGTGCTGACGGCGCTGCTGTACATGCTGATCCCGAAAGGCCTGTTCCCCACCCAGGACACCGGCCAGCTGCAGGCGCGCATCGAAGCGGCGCAGGCCGTACCGTACGCCCGCATGGCCGAGCTGCAGCAGCAGGCCGCAAAGGCGATCCTGGAGGATCCGGAAGTGCAGTCGCTCAGCTCCATCGTCGGTGTCGATGCCGCCAACAACACGATGCTGCATACCGGCCGCATGCTGATCAATCTGAAGCAGGACCGGGGCGACCAGGGTGAGCTGATGGAGCGGCTGCGCCAGCGCGTGTCCGGCGTTGCCGGCGTGCGCATCTACCTGCAGCCGACGCAGGACCTGACCATCGACGCCGAGAGCGGCCCGACGCAGTTCCGCGTGTCGATCGAAGGTGCCGACACCGCCACCGTCAACGAATGGGCCAACAGGCTCGCCGTGCAGATGGCGAGAAAGGCGCAGCTGCGTAACGTGGTGTCCGATGCCGGCGCCACCGGGGCCGCCGCCTACATCGACATCGACCGCGATACCGCGTCGCGCCTGTCCATCACGGCATCGGCCATCGACGATGCACTCTACAGCGCGTTCGGCCAGCGCATCGTGTCCACCATCTTCACCGAGACGAACCAGTACCGCGTGATCCTGGAAGCGGAGCAGGGCATGCTGTCGACACCGCAGTCGCTGGGCGACCTGCAGATCCGCACCGGCGGCGGCAAGCCCACGCCGCTGTCGGCGGTGGCAACTATCACCGAACGGCCGGCGCCACTGCAGATCACGCACGTGGCCCAGTACCCGGCCACCACGCTGGGCTTCGACACGGCCGATGGCGTATCGCTGGGCCGCGCGGTGGAGGCGATCCGCGAAGCGGCCACCGAGATCGGCCTGCCCGGTTCCGTCACCATGACGTTCCTGGGCGCCGCCGGCGCCTACCAGGCCTCGCTGACCAACCAGCTGTGGCTGATCCTGGCCGCCGTGGTCTGCGTGTACATCGTGCTGGGCGTGCTGTACGAAAGCTATATCCACCCGCTGACGATCCTGTCGACGCTTCCGTCGGCCGGCGTGGGAGCCCTGCTGGCGCTGATGGTGTCCGGCGAGGACCTGGGCGTGATCGGCATCATCGGCATCATCCTGCTGATCGGCATCGTCAAGAAGAACGCCATCATGATGATCGACTTCGCCATCGAGGCCGAGCGCGAGGACGGCAAAACGCCACGGGAAGCGATCCACCAGGCGGCGCTGCTGCGCTTCCGCCCGATCCTGATGACGACGCTGGCTGCGCTGTTCGCCGCCGTGCCGCTGATGCTCGGCTGGGGCGAGGGCGCCGAGCTGCGCCGGCCGCTGGGCCTGGCCATCTTCGGCGGGCTGCTGCTGAGCCAGTTGCTGACGCTGTACACCACGCCGGTGATCTACCTGGGCTTCGACCGGCTGGCGCAGCGCTTCGGCCGGAAGCCGGAGCTCTCCGCGGGTGACCGGAATCCTGGCGGAGCGGCATCGTGAACCTGTCCGAACCGTTCGTCCGGCGCCCGATCGCCACCGTCCTGCTGACGATCGGCCTGGCGCTGGCCGGCATTGCCGCGTTCTTCGTGCTGCCGGTGTCGCCGCTGCCGCAGGTCGATTTCCCGGCCATCTCCGTGTCGGCGAACCTGCCCGGCGCCAGCCCGGATACGATGGCCAGCAGCGTGGCCACGCCGCTCGAGCGCCGGCTGGGCGTGATCGCCGGCGTCAACGAAATGACGTCGAACTCGTCGTCCGGCTCGACGCGCATCAACCTGCAGTTCGACCTGAACCGCAAGATCGATTCCGCCGCCCGCGAAGTGCAGGCGGCGATCAATGCTTCGCGCGCCGACCTGCCGGCCACGCTGAAGAGCAACCCCACGTACCGCAAGATGAATCCGTCGGATTCGCCGGTGATCATCCTGGCGCTGACATCGCCGACCCGGCGGCCGGGCCAGATTTACGAGGCCGTGTCGAACATCGTGCAGCAGAAGCTGGCGCAGGTGAAGGGCGTGGGCGACGTGGAAATCGGCGGCGGCTCGCTGCCGGCGGTGCGCATCGAACTGCTGCCGTTCGCGCTGAACCAGTATGGCGTGTCCACCGAAGACGTGCGCGCCGCGATCCAGGCCACCAATGCCAACCGGCCGCGCGGCGCCATCGAAAGCGAAGGCCGGCGCCTGCAGATCTACGCCGCGCCCGGCATGGCGACCGGCGGACGGACCGCGGCCGATTACCGCGACCTGGTGGTCGCCTGGCGCAACAACGCGGCGATCCGCCTGCGCGACGTGGCCACCGTGGAAGATGGCCCGGAAAACAAGAATACCCTGGGGCTGTTCAACGGCCAGCCGGCGGTGATCGTGCTGATCACCCGCCAGCCGGGCGCCAACATCATCGAGACCGTGGACAGCGTGCGCGCGCTGCTGCCGCAGCTGCGCGCCCAGCTGCCGCAGGACATCACCGTCTCCGTCGCGTCGGACAGCACGACCTCGATCCGCTCGTCGCTGCACGAGGTCGAGTTCACGCTGGTCCTGTCGGTGGTGCTGGTGGTACTCGTGGTCAGCGCCTTCCTGCGCAGCGTGCGGGCCACCATCATTCCCGCCATCGCCACGGTGGTGTCGCTGCTGGGCACCTTCGGCGTGATGTACATGCTGGGTTTTTCGCTGAACAACCTGTCGCTGATGGCACTGACGGTGGCCACCGGCTTCGTGGTCGACGATGCCATCGTGGTGCTGGAAAATACCGCGCGCCACGTCGAGAGCGGCATGGACCGCTTCAAGGCGGCGCTGCTGGGCGCGCGCGAGGTGGGCTTCACCGTGCTGTCGATCAGCCTGTCGCTGGTGGCGGTGTTCATCCCGCTGCTGTTCATGGGCGGGCAGGTGGGCCGGCTGTTCCGCGAGTTCGCGGTAACGCTGTCGGCCGCGGTGATGATCTCGCTGGTGATCTCGCTGACGACGACGCCGATGATGTGCGCCTGGCTGCTGCGCGCCGACAAGGACCGCAAGCCGCCGGGCCGCATCTCGCGTGCGTTCGAAGCCGGGTTCGACTGGATGCAGCGGGTGTATGCGCATGCGCTGGACTGGGCGCTGCACAGCGTCTGGCTGGTGATGCTGATCCTGGGCTTCGTGGTGGCGCTCAACGTGTACCTGTTCGCGGCCGCTCCGAAGGGCTTCTTCCCGCGCCAGGATACCGGGCAGATCAACGGCGGCATCCGCGCCGACCAGAGCATCTCGTTCCAGGCGATGCAGCAGAAACTGCGGCAGCTGGTGGACATCATCCGCAAGGATCCGGCTGTCGACACGGTGGTCGGCTTCACGGGCGGATCGCGCGCCGGCGGCGGTTTCATGTTCGTCAACCTGAAGCCGGCGGACCAGCGCGACGTGGCCGGCCAGGCCGTGATCGACCGGCTGCGCCCGCAGCTGGCGAAGGTGACCGGCGTGCAGCTGTTCCTGAATCCCGTGCAGGACTTGCGCATGGGCGGGCGTTCCAGCAATTCCACCTACCAGTACACGCTGAAGAGCGATAACCGCGAAGACCTGAAGAACTGGGCGGTCAAGCTGGCCGACGCGATGAAGAACGCGCCGGAAATGACGGACGTGGATACCGACCAGCAGGACAACGGCGTGGAAACCTTCGTCACCATCGACAAGGAAACCACGGCGCGCTTCGGCATGACGGTGCGCGACGTGACCAACTCGCTGTACAACGCCTTCGGCCAGCGGCAGGTGGCCACCATCTACGATGAGCTGAACCAGTACAAGGTGGTGATGGAAGTGGCGCCGGAGTATGCGCAGAGTCCCGAGGCGCTGCGCGATGTGTATGTGCCGGGCAAGGCGGCGGAGACGGTGGAGACGGGCACTGGCACCGACACTTCCGCGACTTCCGGCGGCAGCAACGCATCGGCCAACAATGCGCAGGGCCAGCGCGACTCGTCGACCGGCGCGGCACTGTCGACCGCGCGCTCGGCGATGGTGCCGCTGTCCGGCATCGCCTCGTTCGCCGAAAGCGCCACGCCCACCTCGGTCAACCACCAGGATGGCGAGCTGGCGACGACGATCTCGTTCAACCTGGGCGAAGGATTCACGCTGAGCCAGGCGCAGGAAGCGGTGAAGCAGGCCGAGGCCGATATCGCCATGCCGAACAATGTGCGCGGCAGCTTCGAGGGCCAGGCCAGGCAGGCGGAGGAATCGAACAGGCAGCAACCCTTGCTGATCCTGGCCGCGATCGTCGTCATCTACATCGTGCTGGGCATCCTGTACGAAAGCCTGGTGCATCCGGTCACGGTGCTGTCCACGCTGCCGTCGGCCGGGGTGGGCGCCGTGCTGGCGCTGCTGCTGTTCCGCATGGAGTTCTCGATCATCGCGCTGATCGGCGTGTTCCTGCTGATCGGCATCGTCAAGAAGAACGCCATCCTGATCATCGACTTCGCGCTGGAGGCGGAGCGGGCGCGCGGGCTGAGCGCCCTCGACGCGGTGCGCGAGGCTTGCCTGCTGCGCTTCCGCCCGATCCTGATGACCACCCTGGCCGCCGCGCTGGGCGCCTTGCCGCTGGCGATCGGCTTCGGCGAGGGCTCCGAGCTGCGCCAGCCGCTGGGCATCGCCATCATCGGCGGCCTGATCGCCAGCCAGCTGCTGACGCTGCTGACGACGCCGGTCGTCTACATCGTGCTCGACAAGCTGCGCACCCGCAATCCCGAAGAACGCAACCTGAGCCGCGCCGGCGCCGGCGACGCGCCCCTGACCACATGAAGACCACCATGATGCATCGCCTGTCCACCCTCGCTCTCGCCGCCGCGCTGTGCGGCTGCGCCGTCGGCCCGAAGTACGAGGTGCCGGCGGCGGCCACGCCGGCCACCTACAAGGAAGCCGAGGGCTGGACACCGGCGGCGCCCGCCGATGCGCTGGAGCGCGGCCCGTGGTGGATGCTGTTCGGCGATCCGGTCCTGAACGAACTGGCCGCCTCGCTGGAGGTGAACAACCAGAACGTGGCGCTGGCGGCCGCGCAGTATGCGCAGGCGCGCGCCGTGGTGGCCGAGCAGCGCGCTTCGCTGTTCCCCACCGTGGCGCTGAACGGCTCGGGCAGCCGGTCGGGCGGCGGCGACACCCGGCCGTCGAACAACTACCGGGTCGATATCGGCGGCAGCTGGGAGCCGGACCTGTGGGGCAGCCTGCGGGCCGGCGTGACGGGCGCGCAGGCCAGTGCCCAGGCCAGCGCGGCGGACCTGGCCGCGGCGCGCTTGTCCGCCCAGGGCGAGCTGGTGGCCAACTATATCGGCCTGCGCCAGGCCGACGTGGAAAAGCAGATCCTCGACACCACGGTGCAAGGCTACGAACGCGTGCTGCAGATTACCCAGAACCGCGTGAGCGCCGGCGTCACCGCCAAATCCGACCTGCTGCAGGCGCAGACGCAGCTCTTCAACGCGCGCGCCGACCAGCTGACCGTGATCCGCCAGCGCGCCGTGTACGAGCATGCCATCGCCGTCCTGCTGGGCAAGGCCCCCGCGCAGTTCTCGCTGGCGCCGGCCGCGTGGAGCGTGGTGGTGCCGGAGGTGCCGCCGGGCGTGCCGTCGACCTTGCTGCAGCGCCGGCCGGACATCGCCGCCGCCGAGCGGGACGTGGCGGCCGCCAACGAAAACATCGGCATCGCCCGCTCGGCGTATTTCCCGTCGCTGAACCTCTCGGCCTCGTACGGCTACGGCAACAGCCAGGTGGGCGGCCTGTTCAGCGCGTCGAACAGCCTGTGGTCGCTGGGCCTGTCGGCCGCGCAGACCCTGTTCGACGCCGGCGCCATCGCCGCCCGCGTCGAGCAGACCAGGGCCGCGCGCGACGCCGCCATCGCCCGCTACCGGCAGACCGTGCTGGCCGCCTTCGCCGACGTCGAGGACCAGCTGGCCGCCACCCGGGCGCTGGCCCAGCAGCAGGAACTGCGCCGGCAAGCCTCCGAAGCGGCCGACCAGGTCGAGCAGCAGATGGAAAACCGCTACCGGGCCGGGCAGGTGAACTACACGGAAGTGGTCAGCGCCCAGGTCACCGCGCTGTCCGCCCGGCGCGCGCTGATCCAGGTGCAGGCGGACCGGCAGACCACGGCGGTAGCGCTGATCCAGTCTCTAGGCGGCGGATGGAACGTTGGAGGGCTACAGCAGTAAAACCCGCCCCAAAAACGAGCCGAGGGGTCAGACCCGGCGGGTCTGGCCCCCGCTTCTGCCGTTGGGTGAAAAAATAGTGCCTGTCACCGTTTTTTTACCTATACTTCCCCGGCTTTTCATCAACCCCAGGGGAACATATCTTGTTCAAAAAACTAGTCCTGCCGGCCGCTCTGCTGGCCGCCTTCGGTGTCGCACACGGCGACGAAGGCCAGTGGCAACCCCACCAGCTGCCGCAACTGAAATCGGAATTGAAGCGCATCGGTATCCAGATCCCGGCCGAGCGGCTTGCCGACCTGGCCAGGCACCCGATGAGCGCCATCGTGTCGCTGGGCGGCTGCTCGGCATCGTTCGTGTCGCCGGATGGCCTGGTGGTCACCAACCACCATTGCGCCTACGGCTCGATCCAGCGCAATTCCACGGCGGAGAAGAACTACATCGTGAATGGCTTCCTGGCGAAGACGCGCGCCGAGGAACTGCCGGGTGGTCCGAATGCGCTCGTGTACGTGACCGAGAAGGTCGAGAACGTGACCGACCGCGTGCTGAAAGGGCTGGAAAACACGGGCGGCAAGGCGCGCCACGAAGCGATCGAGAGCCGCATCAAGGCGCTGACCGCCGAATGCGAGACCGACAAGTCCTACCGCTGCTCGGTGCCGGCGTTCCACCGCGGCCTGGAGTACTACCGCATCCGCCAGATGATGATCCGCGACGTGCGCCTGGTCTACGCGCCGGCGGACATGGTCGGCAACTACGGCGGCGACATCGACAACTACGAGTGGCCGCGCCACACGGGCGACTATTCGTTCCTGCGCGCCTACGTGGGAAAGGACGGCCGCCCGGCCGATCCTTCGCCGGACAACGTGCCGTACAAGTCGAAGGACTTCCTGGTGGTGTCGGCCGAAGGCCTGAAGGCGGGCGACCCGATCCTGCTGGCCGGCTACCCTGGCCGCACCAGCCGCTACAAGCTGCCGGCCGAGATCCGCTTCGCGCGCGATACCTCGTATCCCGCCATGGTGGCCGAATACCAGGCCGACCTGGACACGATCGCGGCGGCCACGAAGCAGAACAAGAACGACGAAGTGCGCTACGCCTCGGTGGCGAAATCGATCAACAATCGCATGAAGAAGACGCAGGGCCTGCTCGATGGCTTCGCGCGCAAGGACATCGCCGCCATCAAGGACGTGCAGGATGCCGAATTCCGCGCCTGGTATGGAAGGCAGGCGAACGTGTCGGCGTCGATGCTGCCGGAGCTGGATGCGGCGATCGCCGCCGACATGGCGCTGGAACAGCAGACCTTCGGCTGGAACGTGGCCACCAACTCCGACCTGTTCAGGTCGGCCCGCACCCTGTACCGCCTGGCGCTGGAGCGCAGGAAGCCCGATGCGCAGCGCGAATCCGGCTACCAGGACCGCGACCTGGCGATGATCAAGGCCCGGCTGGCGCGCCTGGAGCAGTCGTACGTGGACAGCGTGGACCAGGCCCGCTTCACCGCCGGCCTGCAGCGCTACGCGAAGCTGGCAGCGCCGTTCCATCCGCAAGGCCTGGATGCGCTGCTGCCCGCCGTGGCCGACGTGCCGGCGCTGTACCGGAAGAGCAAGCTGGGCGACACGAAGACCCGCCTGGCATTGCTCGATGCCGATGCCGCCACGCTGGAACGGTCGGATGACCCGTTCATGCAGCTGGCCGTGAAGATGCACGCGTTCGCGCTGGCGCTGGAAGAGCGCTCGAAGGAATCGGAAGGCAACCTGGAAAAGGTGATCCCGCAATATATGAGCGCCGTGATCGCGTGGAAGAAGTCGCAGGGCAAGCCGGTGTACCCGGATGCCAATTCGACCTTGCGCGTCACCTACGGTACCGTGGATTCGTACTCGCCGAAGGATGGCCTGACCAAGGGTCCGTTCACCACGGTGGAAGGCATCGTCGAGAAGCACACCGGCAAGGATCCGTTCAACGCGCCGCAGGCACTGCTGGACGCGGTGAAGGCGAAGCGCTACGGCCAGTTCAAGGACCCGGTGCTGGGCACCGTGCCGGTGAACTTCCTGTCCAGCGCCGACACCACCGGCGGCAACTCCGGTTCGGCGATCGTCAACAAGCGCGGCGAACTGATCGGGCTGAACTTCGATTCCACGTATGAATCGATCACCAAGGACTGGTACTTCGACACCGCCATCACGCGCGCGATCCACCTCGACGTGCGCTACATGCTGTGGGTGATGAAGGAGGTCGACGGTGCCGACAACCTGCTGAAGGAAATGACGATCAGGTATCCGAAGACGAATCCGCGCAGGTAAGCGCCGCGGCGCTCAGGGCAGGCCGCCATCCGCGAGGGTGGCGGCTTTTTTCATGCGTCCAGCAGGCCCAGCGTGGCCTGGTCCGGCTTGCCGTCGTAGAACGCCGCCAGCGCCGTGGCGAAGCAGGCTTCGCCGGGAGCCGCGCTGGAAAACAGCGTCATCGACGAACGGAATTTCAGCGCATCGACGTGCCCCAGGATGACATCGGCCGGCGTGCCCGCATGGGCGTTGACGAGCCGCGTGCATTCGTGCAGCCTGGCGCCCAGTACCGGATGATCGAGATAGGCACGCGCCTCGTCGATCGAGGCGATGCCGTAGAACTGCGCGGTGTCCGAGCGGCCCAGTTCCTTCAGCTGCGGGAAGATGAACCACATCCAGTGGCTTGTCTTGCGTCCTGCGCGCAACTCGCGCACCACGTCGTGGTAGACGCGGTCCTGGGCGGTGATGAAGCGGGCGAGGTCGAATGGCATGCGCGGTCTCCGGAGCGAATTGGCAGTATATCGCCGATCGCCGCGTTCATTTGCCGATGTTCCTCGCCAGGAAGGCTTCGAGGCGGCGGTAGACCTCGACCTGATGGCGTTCGTCGGTAAAACCATGGCCTTCGGCAGGTTCGAGATACCATTCCGGTGCCCGCCCGGCCTTCTCCAGCGCGTCGCGCAGGCGCACCGCATGACTGTCCGCCGCGACGTCGTCCTTGCCGCCGTGGATCAGCAACACCTTTGCCGTGATCGACTGCGCATGCGATGCCGGCGCGAGCTGGTCGATCGCCGAGCGGTCGCCGGCGACGAATCGCCTGACGTGTTCGGGAGAGCCGACGTCCTGCAGCAGGTTGTTCTTCTGGTAGGCGGCAAGGTCGTAGATGCCGGAGTAGCCGACGACGCACTTGAACACGCCGGGCTCCCGGGACGCGAATGTCATGGCGACGAAGGCCCCGAACCCGGTGCCGAACACGCACATCCGTTTGCCGTCGATGTCGTGTTGACGCGTGGCCCAGCGAACGCCGTCGGCCAGGTCGTCGATCACCTGGCCACGCCACTCCCCGAACGCCGCCTTGCGGAACGATTCGCCGCGGCCTGCCGAACCGCGGAAATTGACCTGCAACGTGGCGTAGCCCCGGCTGGCCAGGAACTGGGCATCCGCGTCGAAGAACCAGTCATCCTTCTGGCCATACGGGCCGTCATGCGGTATTACCACCAGGGGAAGTTTCGTGCCGGCGGGGTGGGGCGGCATCGTCAGGAAACCATGGATCGGCAGCCCATCCCTGGCGGGGAACGTGATCGGCAGGCGTGGCGCCATGCGTTCCGGATCCACCGCAGCCATTTTCTCGAACAGCATGGCAGCGGTGTTGGCCTTGCGGTCGTACAGGTAGTAAGCGCCCGGGTCACGGTCGCTGCGCACGGAAAACAGCAGGAGGCCGCCATCGTCGGAAGCATCGGTGAATTCGACCACTGCGCCGGGAAACTGCCGGGACAGGTCGCGATGCAGCATCACATCGGGGTCGGTATCCGGGGCGAGGTAGCGAACCACCGGAATGCCGGTCGTGGCCAATGCCGCGAACGGCTGCGTACGCCGGCTTCCCCACATCAGGCCGGTGATGGATCCGGTCGGGTCCGACGCCAGTACGCGCCGCTGGCCGGTAGCGACGTTTTCGGCGATCAGCGCTGCCGGTCCCCCGTCCGCCGAGTGGAGGGCGAAAAATTCGCTGTCGTCGCTGGAAAACGCCACCGGTGTCAATTGCGTGCCAGTTCGCGCCGCGGCTACCGGCAGCCAGGGCGCCTCGGTATTTTCGCGGCGGAACAGCTTGAAGCCGCCACCCTCGGTCCGGCCATGTGCGAAACGCGCAAATCCGTCGTTCTGCCGTACGAAGATCGCATGGGCCTGGTCGACCCGCGTCAGCGTCCTGCGTGCGCCATTGAATGTGTCGACATCGATCAGGTCGGTCGCGCCGACTTCCCACAATACCGATCCGAGCAGGATGCGGTTGTTCCGTGCCGGCAGCCCGTCGGCAATGTAAGCCGACCCATGATCTTCGTTGCCGCCGCCAGGGACGGCACGCAGCCGCTCGTAGCCGTAGATATACTGCTGCTTCTTGCCGTCGTGATTCACCGCGAGCACTTCGCCTGCCGAATGGACGGCGCCGCGCGAACCTTTGCGGCTGCCCTGGGCCACGACCAGCCTGGTATTGCCAACCCACGCGTACTGCAGGGGTAACAGCGGCGCCTTCATCGGCATCAGGCTCTCGACGGTGAGCTCGGGCAAACGATAGATACCCAGCGCATCGACTTTGCGGCCATCGTGCACCGTCGTCGTGGCTGCCGCGAGATGTTTTCCGTCCGGTGATATCCGCGGTGCGGCAGATGGTTCTGCGCCGATGAAGGTCTCGATGGGCAGCGGTGTCGACACCGCTGGCGTTGCGGCAATCGCCGCGAACGGCAGCAGGGCGAGGAGAGCGGGCAGGCAAGTCATGGGTTCCTTATTTTGCGGAAATTATAGTTGTTATATAGAATTTTCACAATTGCAACAGCGAGCAGCGGCGCCGCTGGTTCATCTCCCACCCCCATGGCATAATCCGCCGTCCTCCAGAGCGCTGCCTCATGAACGAAACCCTCAACCTGCTCGGCCTGTCCACCACGCCGCTCGAACTGCTGTCCTTTGTGCTGTCGATCGCCACCGTCTGGCTGAACATCCGCCAGAACCACTGGGCATGGCTGTTCGCGATCCTGTCTTCCGCGCTGTACGGCGTGGTGTTCTTCCAGGCGAAGCTGTATGGCGACATGGGCTTGCAGCTGGTGTTCATCACCGTCTCGGTGTGGGGCTGGTACCAGTGGCTGCACGGCGACGACACGCATGCGCGGCTGCCGGTCACGCAGCTGGCGTGGCGGGGCAGGGCGGCCGCGGCGCTGGGCTGGCTCGCGGGATTCGCCGCGCTGGCGTGGTTCCTGATGACGTTCACCGATACCGACGTGCCGTTCGCGGACGGCTTCCTCACGGCCGGCAGCCTGGTGGGCCAGTTGCTGCTGTCGCGGAAAAAACTGGAGAACTGGCACGTGTGGATCATCGTCGACGTGCTGTACGTGGCGCTTTACGTGCACAAGGGCCTGATGCTGACCGCGCTGCTGTACGGGCTGTTCGTGGCGATGGCGGCGATCGGCCTGCTGGCGTGGCGCAAGTCGATGCTGGCCGAACAGCGCGCCAGCGAAGCGATGGTGCTGCGATGAGGACGATGCGCATCGCGATCGTCGGCAGCGCTTCATCCGGCAAGACCACGCTGGCCCAGGCCCTGGCCGGGCACTATCGCGATGTGTGGGTGCCCGAATACCTGCGCGAGTTCGTCGAACAGCGCCAGCGCGTGCCGGTCGAAGCCGACCAGCTGCATATCGCCGAAACCCAGGCCGCGCGCGAAGACCTCGCCATGGCGCGGGCCAGCCGCTTCCTGTTCTGCGACACCACGCCGCTGATGACGGCCGTGTACAGCCGCCACTACTTCGGCCGCATCGACCCGCGCCTGGCGGCGCTGGTGGCCGCGCGCGGCTACGACGTCACGTTCGTCTGCGCGCCGGACATGCCGTGGAAGCCGGACGGCCTGCAGCGCGAGCCGGAAGACCAGAGTGCGGCCGTGAACGCGATCCTGTCGGAGGAACTGGCCGCCCGCGCGATCGCCCACGTGCGCATCAGCGGACCGCTGGCGCAGCGGCTGCGGCAGGTGGAAGAGGTGCTTGGCAGCGCCTGAGCCCGTGTCATGGTGCCTGGAAGGAGTGACGCCTTGCAAGGCGTCACCGCATGGCAGGCAAGGAGCGGTGCTCCTTGAAGGCCCTGCAATGCCACGCTGACACGAGCTCAGACGGGGGAGCCGTCAGAAGTCCAGCTGCGCCGATACCCGGAACGTGCGGCCCAGGCCGGGTATCAGGTAGCCGCCCAGGTCCGGCGTCACGTCGCGCCAGTAGAATTTGTCGAGCGCGTTGCGCACCTGCGCGCGCAGCATCAGCGGCATGCCGTTCACGCGCGTCACGTAGGAAGTGCCCAGGTTCAGCAGGTGGTACTTCGGCACGAATACCCGGTTCTCTTCGTCGAACGCCTTCTTGCCGGCGAACTGCCAGTCGCCGTTCACCTTGAATGCCGGCGACAGGGCGTACTCGGCGAAGACGGTGGAGCGGATGGCCGGCACGTTCGTCACGCGCTTGCCGTCGTAGATGGCCTGGCCGGTGCCGCCCTGTTTCGTGCTCAAGGCGGCCAGCGAGGCGCCGACCGTCAGCTCGCGCGTGGCCTTGCCCTGTGCCGAGAACTCGACGCCGCGGTGCTGCGCCTCGCCATTGCGCACGAAGGTGTTGGTGGCATCGATGTATTCCAGGCCTTTCTCGATCTGGAACAGCGCGGCGGCATAGCTGATGCCGCCGAACAGCGCCTTGGCGCCGATCTCCACCTGCTTCGACGTCGACGGCGCCAGCGCGCGGTTTTCGTTGACAGTCTGTAGCGGCGCGATGCCGCCGTGCTGCAGGCCGCGCGCGTAGCTGGCATACAGCGCCACGTCGCTGCGCGGGCTGTACACCAGCGACACGTTCGGCAGCCAGAAGTTGGCGCTGCTCGGTGCCACGCCGGCTTCGTCGCGCTTCAGTTTCACGTAGCGCGCGCCGGCATGGAGCGCCAGTTCGCCGGTGAGGTTCACGATGTCCTGCACGAACAGGGCGCGTTCGTTGTCCTTGCGCTGCACGGATGCGGGGCCGGTCGACAGGTCGCTGCGCGGCGGCACCACCACCGGATGGTAGATGTTGCTGGTGCCGGCATACTCGTAGACATCCTCGCCCCAGCTTTCCTTGTTGCCGTAGTAGGCGAAGCCGGTGGACAGCTCGTGCGACAGCGTGCCGGTGGCGAAGCGGCCCTGCAGCATGGCCTGCGCGGCCAGCGGCTTCTTCTGTTCGCCCAGGCTGCGGTAGTCGTACACATCGTAGTCGCCATTGCCGCAGAAGCCCGGGTACAGTTCCTGGGCCGAGCAGCCGTACGGGAAGGCGGTGTAGTCGTCGCGCTTGAACACGTGGCGGTTCGCCTTCACTTCCAGCTTCCAGTCCGGCGCCAGCTGGTACTGGAAGCGCGCGCCGAAGTTCATGCTTTCGGTGGCCACCGGGTAGCTCCATGGCTGGTCGTTCAGCAGCGTGGCGGGATCCACCGCCGGCAGCGAGACGTTATCGATCAGCTGGAAGCCGGGCGCCGACACCTGCGATTTCTTCTGGTAGTCGGCATCGACCTGCAGCAGGGCCTGCGGGGAAATCTGCCAGTCGAATGCGCCGGAAACGAAGCTGCGCCGGCCATCCGCGCCATCCACGTAGGAGCGCAGCCGTTCGCCGGCCAGGTTGATGCGGTAGCCGAAGCGGCGGTCCTCGAAGCGGCCGCCCAGGTCGACGGTGCCCAGCAGGCTGCCCCGTTCGCTCACTTCGAACAGCACCGAGCGCAGCGTGGTGCTGGTGGGGCGTTTCGTCACGTAGTTCACCACGCCACCCGGTGCCGCGATGCCTGCCGTGATGCCGGCCAGGCCCTTCTGCACTTCGAAGCGCTCCTTGTTTTCCAGCGGGATCTGGGTATCCGCCGAAATCGCCAGGCCATCCTTGCGGTAGCTGTTCGCATTGTCCAGCTTGAAGCCGCGGATCGAGAACTGTTCGGCGTAGCCGACCGCGTTGTAGGCGTCGCTGATGCTGGCATCGTAGCGCGCCGCGTCCGTGGTGGAGCGGATGTTCAGCGCCTGCATCTGCTCGCGCGTGATCACGCTGACGGAGGCGGGCGTCAGCAGCAGGGGCCGTTCCGAGAAGCCGGCGACGGAAGCGCTTTCCGCGGTCCCGCGCACCGCGGTGATGACGATTTCCGTCATCGCGGGTTCGCTGGTGCCGGTCGTGCCCTGCTGGGCAAGTGCGGGGAAAGCCTGCGCGATGGCCAGCGCGGCGGCGGATACGGCGAAAGTGGTCTTGTTCATCGAGGTGCTGTTGTCGTTCTCGTTCGTTATCGAACCAGCGAGGAGCACACCCGGGAAGTGCTGCGACCGGCTCCGAGGGGGAGAGTGACGAGCACCGTACTGCGCTTTCCTTCGCTGGCATTATCCAGATCAGGTACGAAGGGTATCTCTCACCCGGATCATGCAAGCATGCCCAGGACCCCTAGCGAAGGCGGAAGCTTATCACATTTGAATGCAATGTCGTGCGCCATCCGTCCGGCGCCATTGTTATACTTGTGGAAACATGGACTCCGACCGACAATACCGGTTTTCCATGCCACGCCGACAGGAGGGCGCCATGACGCAGGAACATGTCGTTGAAAACCGCGAGAGCCTGGATGCCCAGGTGCTCGACATGCATCGCGCGCTGACGTCGCTGATCGACCGGCTGGGCGCGCTGGACATGGCGAACCAGCGTTGCGCGGCCTGCACCGACCCGGAACTGAAGCTCGTGCTGGCCAGCCAGCGCGACAGTGCCCGCAAGCACGTGGCCATGCTGATCGAGTGGGCGCGCCGGCGCGACCCGAAGCTGGACAAGGAATTGCGCGATGCGCTGTTCAAGGCCGGCCCGATCGCGGCCCAATACCGCTACGACGAGAACATGTAAGGCAGTCCACATAATGAGAATCGAATGAAGCAGCCGTACCACGAAGGAAGCTGGTTTGCCGTTCCGCTGATTAACGGCGGCTACGCGGCCGGGCTCGTTGCCCGCATGTCGCCCCAGGGGAAGATCATGCTGGCCTATCTGTTCGGACCGAAACGGGCCACCATGCCCACGCTGGCCGATGTGCAGGGCCTGAAGGCGGGCGACGCCGTCAAGGCGATCCGCACCGGCGACATGGCGCTGGCCAACGGCCGCTGGCCGGTGCTGGGCGAAGCCGGGCATTTCGAACGCAACGACTGGCCGGTGCCGGTGTTCATCCGCCGTTCGGACGCGCTGAAGCGCGCCTGGCAGGCCACCTATGCGGACGATCCCGCCAAGCCGGAGCGCGAAGTATCGGTGCCGTATGAAACGGCGGGCCTGGAAAGCGATTCGCTGTACGGCTACGGCTCCACCGAGCTGCTGTTGACCAAGCTGCTCGAACAGGACCAGGACAGCGCCGGAACAGGGCCAGTACAGGGCTAGGACAGCTTCAGGACAGGGCTGGAACAGGGCTGGAACAAGAGGCTGGAACACGGCCTGGAAGGAGAGGGCGATGCACCAGGGAGGCTGCTTCTGCGGTGCCGTGCGCTACCTGGTCACGGCCGAACCGTTCAACAGCACGCTGTGCCACTGCACCATGTGCCGCCGCGCCAGCGGCGCGCCGTGCGTGGCATGGTTTTCAGTGCCCCGCGCCGGCCTGCATTTCACGGCCGGCAGCCTGGCTTACTATGCGTCGAGCGCCGGCGTGCAGCGGGGCTTCTGTGCCGGTTGCGGCACCCAGGTCACCTTCGAGGATGCGCGCTGCCCGGGCGAACTCGATGTCACCACGGCCAGCCTGGACGACCCGGAGCTGGTGCCGCCCGGTGACCATACCTATATGCAGAGCCACCTGCGCTGGCTGCAGCTGGCCGATACCCTGCCACGCTACCTGCGCACGCGCGGCGAAAGCGTGCGCGACATCCCATCGTAAGGGCGCTCATCCAGCGTCCCGACCGGCGTTCGCCGCCAGCACCGGACAAGCCGCCGCGCGCGACACCAGCAGCGTGCGTTCGCGTTCGTTCTGCGTCAGTTCGGCGGCGCGCAGGAATTCGGCGCGCGCCTCGTCCAGCCGGCCCAGCTTGAACAGGAAGTCGCCGCGCACGCTGGGCAGCAAGTGGTAGTTGCGCAGCGCCGGTTCGTCGACCAGCGTGTCGGCTACTTCGAGGCCGGCGGCGGGGCCGAAGGCCATCGCCACCGCTACCGCCCGGTTCAGCTCCACCACCGGCGACGGCGCCAGCTGGGCCAGGCCGTCATACAGCGCGGCGATGCGTTCCCAGTCCGTGTCGGCCGCCTTGCGGGCACGCGCATGGCAGGCGGCGATCGCGGCCTGCAGCCCGTACGGTCCCAGGCTTTTACCGGGCTGGCTGGCACGCTCCAGGGCGGCGAGGCCGCGGCGGATCAGCAACTGGTCCCAGCGCGCGCGGTCCTGGTCGAGCAACAGCACCGGCGAGCCATCCGGCGCCAGGCGGGCGCGGGCGCGCGACGACTGGATTTCCATCAGCGCCACCAGGCCATGCACTTCCGGTTCGTGGGGCGCCAGGCCAGCCAGGATGCGGCCCAGGCGCAGCGCCTCGTCGCACAGCGCGGGCCGCATCCAGTCGGTGCCGGCGCTGGCCGAATAGCCTTCGTTGTAGATCAGGTAGATCACTTGCAGGACGGAAGACAGCCGCTGGACCAGTTCCTGCCCCACGGGCACCTCGAACGGCACGCGTGCTTCCGCCAGCGTGCGCTTGGCCCGCACGATGCGCTGCGCCACCGTGGGCTCGGGCACCAGGAAGGCGCGCGCGATTTCATCCGTCGTCAGGCCGCCCAGCAGCCGCAAGGTGAGCGCCACCCGGCCTTCGGTCGGCAGCACCGGGTGGCAGGCGATGAAGACGAGGCGCAGCAGGTCGTCGCCGATGCGGTCGTCCAGCGCCCGGTCCAGCGCCTGCTCCTGGTTGTGCGCGGCATCCTCGAGCAGGCTTTCGATTTCATAGGTGAGCTGCGGTTCGCGGTCCTGCGCCAGCTTGCGGTGGCGCAGGTGATCGAGCGCGCGGTTTTTCGCGGTGGCCATCAGCCATGCCGCCGGATTGTCCGGCGTGCCCGTGTCGGGAAAGCTGGCCGGCCAGGTTTCCAGGGCGGCGACCAGCGCCTCCTGCGCCATTTCCTCGGCCAGGCCGACGTCGCGCAGCAGGCGCGCCAGCGCGGCGATGATCTTCGCCGATTCGATGCGCCACACCGCCTCGACGGTGCGATGGACCCGCTCGTTCAATGCGCGGCCGGCCCGGGAGGCGGAGCGGCCACCGCGCGCAATTCCAGGCTCACCTCGGGCCAGGGGAAGGGATAGCTTTCCACCCATGCGATGGCTTCGGCGCGGCTGGCGGCCTGGATCAGCCAGAAGCCGGCGATGAGTTCCTTGATCTCGGTGAACGGACCGTCGACGACCGTCGGCCGGCCGCCCTTGAACTTGACGCGCGCGCCTTTCGCCGTGGGTTTCAGGCCGTCGCCCGCCAGCAGCACGCCGGCCTCGGCATCGTGCGCATTGCGCGCATTCATGCGGGCGATGACTTCAGGCGGCGGCATGTCGTCCGCTTCCAGGCCGGGGCTGGAGCGCAGCAGTACCGCGTATGGCGTCAATTGGGGCGGCGATTGCGTGTCGATGCCGGCGCAGCCGCCGGAACAGCCGGTTTCACGCACTTCCAGCACCGCGCCGCCCTCGGCATCGGCGGTGGGCCATTGCAGGGCCCACGCGATCGCCGCTTCCTTCGATGGCACGTCGATGATGGCGAAGCCGGCCGCCAGTTCGCCGGCGGGGAATGGACCGTGTTCGATCGTCCAGGCGCCGGCACGGCGATGCAGGCGCGCTGCCTCGCCACCGGGATGCAGCCAGCGGGCGCCCGGCACCGCGCCTGCCAGGTTGGCGGCCAGCGGCGCGGCTGGAAAATCAGCGCTTTCCGAAGCGGCGTCGGCGCGCCGTATCACCATGAAATGCATCCCATTCTCCTCTACGTCGGTGAAGGAAAAATCAGGCCGGATCGGCCGCCAGGCGCTCGCGCAGCCGGTCCTCCTGTTCGCGCAGTTCCGGCGTGAATTCGGCGCCGAAATCCTCCGCCTCGAAGACCTGGCGGATCTCGACTTCATCGCCGTCTTCCATCGGCGCACGCTTGAGCCATTCGATCGCCTCTTCGCGCGACTTTACCTGAATCAGCCAGAATCCCGCAACCAGCTCCTTGGTTTCGGCGAAGGGGCCGTCGATGACGGTGCGCTCCTTGCCGTGGTAGCGGATGCGCACGCCCTTCGAGCTGGGATGCAGGCCCTCGCCGGCCAGCATCACACCGGCATTGACGAGCTCCTCGTTGTATTTGCCCATCGCTTCGAGCAGTTCGGTGGAGGGCATCTTGCCCGCTTCGCTGGCGGCGGACGCTTTCACGATGATCATGAATCGCATGGCGCTCTCCTTACTGGGCGACTTCGGGGCAGGGCATGGCCGTCTTCGACGCTTCCAGCGCCTCTTCGGGACTGACGTCGCGGATATGCGTGGCCAGCGACCAGTTATGGCCGAACGGGTCGCGCAGCACGCCGTAGCGGTCGCCCCAGAACATGTCCTGCGGTTCCATCACGGCCTTGCCGCCTGCTTCGACCGCGCGCCGGAACGCGGCATCGACATCGGCGACGTTGTAATGCAGCGTGACGGGGGAGTTGGGCAAGTCCTGCGGGCCAATGCTGTTCCAGTCGGGAAATTCGTCGACCAGCATCACCGGCGAATCGCCGATCCGGATCATTGCATGCATCAACTTGCCGCCGCCATCGGGCACCGGCATGCGCACCAGTTCGATGGCGCCGAAGGCTTTCTTGTAGAACTCGATCGCGTCGGCCGCGCCGCGGCAGACCAGGTGCGGCGTCACGCTGGGCATGTCGGCCGGGATTTTCTGAGCTTCGTTCATGGCTATCTCCTCGATGGTGGTTAAGGAACACGAACCGCGTTCCCATACTCCCACGACGGACGGCGAAACGCCAGATCGACAAGCTGCTGAATTTTTTTTTCGTGGCGCCGGCCGGCCGCGCGTGGGCACGTGCGGCCGCCATGATGGCGCAGGCCACTGACAGGTGCTGTCAGTAGCCTGCGCGCAGGCGCCTAGGCCGCTTCCATGCTGATCTGGATCGACAGGCCGCCGCCGTCCCGATTGCTCAGCTGTAGTTCCGCGCCATGCCGTTGCAGCACGCGCTCGACGATGGCCAGGCCGAGACCGGCGCCGTTGGCCTGGCTGCGCGCTTCGTCGAGCCGGGTGAACGGTTTCAGCAACTCGGCCATCCGCTCTTCCGGCACGCCCACGCCATGGTCCTGCACGTCGATCACCACCCGCCGGGCCGTGTGCATGCCCTTGATGGTGCAGCGGATATCGATCTCGGCAAGGTCGGTGCCGGGCGTCTTGCCGTAGCGACGGGCATTCTCGATCAGGTTATGAAACACCCGCTTCAGGTCGGTGCTGTTGCCCCTGATCTGGGCGGCGCACGAGATGTCGGTGGTGACCTTCACGTCCGGCAGGCGGGAGACTTCATGCGCCACTTCCTCCAGCATGGCCGTCACGTCGATCGGCACGAAGGTGGACGATTCGGTCGGTTTCGCGTAATCGAGGAACTGGGCGATGATCGCGTCCATCTGCGCCAGGTCGGACTTCATGCCATCGCGGGCATCCGGCGCCAGGTCCGCCATCTCCACTTCCAGCTGCATGCGCGTGAGCGGCGTGCGCAGGTCGTGCGAGATGCCGGCCAGGATCACGGCGCGGTCCGATTCCACCTGCTGCAGGTCGTCCACCATCTGGTTGAAGCTGCGGTTGGCCTGCCGGATTTCCTGCGGCCCCTTTTCCGGCAGCGGCTCCGGATGGCGGCCCTGCGCGATGGCGCGGAACGCCGCCGTGAGCCGGCGCAGCGGCGCGTTGACGAGGCTGGAAATGGCGGCCGCGCCCAGCAGCGACACGAGCGAGACGACAGCCGCCCAGCCGAGCCACTGGATCCCCGTCAGCCAGGGAATGCGCTCGCGCTCGAGCATCAGCCAGTAGGCGTCTTCGCCGATATTGAAACTGACCCAGAAGCCGCGCATGCCGTTCACGCGCGCCGAGAAGCGGGTGCTCTTGCCCAGCTTGGCCTTGACGAGCCGTTCGATGTCCGGCATCAGCGCGATGTCCGGCGGTGGGTCGACTTCGTCGTTCTCTTCCAGCAGGAAGACGCGGATGCCTTCGTTCGACACGAGTTCGAACAGCAGCTCGGTGCGCAATTCGGGGGCGGAGTGGGTGAGCGCGGCGCGTGTGATGGTGACCACCGAGATCACCTGGGCGGCCAGCTGCTGCGCCTGCGGCCCGCGCTGGACCCAGCTGATCATGCCGGTCCACGACGCCATCGACAGCGTCGTCAGCACGCCGAGCAGCAGGAAGGTACGCCAGAACAGCCCGCTCTTCAGGCGGGCCAGACTTAAGGGTCGGAACTTCATCGAACGGCACGCATCAGCGCGGCTGTCCCTCCGGGATGAACACGTAGCCCAGGCCCCACACGGTCTGGATGTACAGCGGGCTGGAAGGGTCCGGCTCGATCAGCTTGCGCAGGCGCGAGATCTGCACGTCCAGCGAACGGTCGAAGACTTCGTATTCGCGGCCGCGCGCCAGTTCCATCAGTTTCTCGCGCGACAGCGGCTGGCGCGCATGGCGGGCAAATACTTTCAGGACCGAGAATTCGCCGGTGGTCAGCGGCACCGTTTCGCCATTCTTCTTCAGCGTGCGGGTGCCCAGGTCCAGCACGAACTGGCCGAACTCGAAAGTCTGCGGGGTTTCCGATGGCGCGCCGGGGATTTCGTCGGGGGCCTTGCGGCGCAGCACCGCGCCGATACGGGCCACCAGTTCGCGCGGGTTGAAGGGCTTCGGCAGGTAGTCGTCGGCGCCCATTTCCAGGCCGACGATACGGTCCACGTCCTCGCCCTTGGCGGTCAGCATGATGATCGGCGTCTGGTCGCCGGCGCCGCGCAGGCGGCGGCAGATCGACAGGCCATCCTCGCCCGGCAGCATCAGGTCCAGTACCAGCAGGTCGTAGCGCTCGCGCAGCCACAGCTTGTTCATCGCGGTGGCGTTCTCCGCGGTAAACACATTGAAACCCTGTTCGGTCAGGTAGCGGCGCAGCAGGTCGCGCAGGCGGACGTCGTCGTCCACGACCATGATCTTGGCCTGGTGGCCGCCATGGGAAGCGCTGGTGGAGGAGGGGGTGCCGTTGTTGCCGGTGTCGTTCGATGTGGTCATATTGCTGTCGGAATTGTCAGAAGCATGTCGCTATGGTAACGTCTTAACGCGCTGGGCGGCGCGCACGGCAGTACCCATTACAAAGTGTTACAAACTTTACCCAATCACCCTTATGCCTGGGGGTAAAGGGGCATACACTTCGTCCATCGGGTACAGGTTACCAGACACGAACGAGGATATTCGCATGAGCAAGCAGGCACACGATCGGAGCAGGGCAAGCGCGCAGTGCGCGCGCGCCGCGATCGCGTCCCTCGTGTTCGCGGTCTGTGGCGTGTTGCCATCCATTGTCCATGCCGGTCCGAACGACGGACCGCCACGCCGCGACGACCAGGCCCAGCAACAGCAGCGCCGCGAGCCCCGCTGGGGCAACGCCGAATCGCGTGCGCTGGAATCGCGCTCGTTCGAAGCCCGCGCCGAAGAGCAGCGCCGCCTGATGCAGGAAAGCGCCAACAACGCGGAAATGTCGCGCCGCATGAGCCGCATGACCGCCGACGAACGCCGCGACCTGCGCCGCCAGATCAATGAAGCCGGCATGGAAGTGTATTCCAACACGCCGAAGCGCTGACCCGCCGGCACGCCGGATTCCCTCCAACGGGCCGCTCATGCAGATGAGCGGCCCGTTTTGCATTGGTCGTTCTTCCTGCACCATCCCTCGCGGTGCCATCCGCGATGCGCGCCCGGCACGACAGTTCCTGGCACGACAGTTCCCGGCACGACAGTTCCCGGCACGACAGTTCCCGGTAAGGCTTTTCCGACACACCCGGCGCCCGGCTTTGCGCCCGATCAAATCGGTCCCCGGCAGACCTTATAAATTACCCATTTGCATTTATTGACGTTGCGCAATATGGGGATGCCAGTGGAAAACAGCACGGAACTGCCCGGCTTGCCAGCCGGCGAAGAGGAAGCGCCCATTGTCCAGCGCGACGATGGCGTGTGGTTGCGCGCCGATGTGCCGCCACCGGTCCTGCACGCGGCGGCCGGCGACGTGTTCCTGTCCGGCGCCTGCCTGGTGGGGCTGGACTACGGCACGTTCCTGCGCCTGCTGTACGGGGCCGGGCCCCAGCTGCCGGCCGCGCTGCAGGGCCAGCCGCTGGTGCGGGTCGCCGACGCCATCGTGCCGTTTCCGCCGGCCCGGCGGGCGCTCTACAAGGCCGTCAAGTATGCCGCCGGTGCCGCCGACTACCTCTTCGAACCCGTGTTCATCGATACCGGCGAAGGCGAACCGCGGCCGGCCACCCTGGTCTTCGACGAATTCGTGGCCGACATGTGGGTCAAGGGCATCCGTTTCGGCATCGATGCCGGCGCCGTGCGGGAAGGAATCGCCGCCGCAAGGCCGGGGCGCCGCGTGGTGGCGCGGCCCCTCGACCCGGTGCCGGGGCGCGACGCGGCCTTCGTCGAGGTATCGGAACACCTGCACCGCTCCAACGCACCGCGCGACCTGGGCAACGGCCGCCTCGACCTGCACACCTTCCAGAACCGCTTTCCGCAGGTGAAGGCCCAGGTGCGGCTGCTGCGCAAGGAACCGCGCACCATGGGAACGCGCGGCTTCAAGCTGACCGGCGTGCCGGTGGAAGCGGCCCCCGGCAAGGATCTCGAACTGACCCGCGTGGCCGGCGACGGCACCGTGATCGAGCACGCCGACGGCCACGACTACCTGGTGTCCGCCGTCGAAGGTTTCATCAATGTCGACACGAAGAGCGGCC
This sequence comes from Pseudoduganella sp. SL102, assembly GCF_027856995.1. NCBI lineage: Bacteria > Pseudomonadati > Pseudomonadota > Betaproteobacteria > Burkholderiales > Oxalobacteraceae > Pseudoduganella > Pseudoduganella sp. SL102. The sequence continues at coordinate 5,679,573 of NZ_CP115554.1, read as the reverse complement.
GCCTGTCGATCGGGCAGAAGATCATCAGCCGCGACGGCGTCAGCGTGCGCACCACCGGCAACCTGCAACTGAGCGGCGACTACGAGGAATTCGGCGAGGTGCAGGAAAACCGCGTCGTCGAAGGCGGCAGCATCACGATCCACGGCGACGTGTTCGGCCGCATCGCCTCGCGTGGCGGCACCGTGCACCTCAAGCGCAACCTGATGGGCGGCACCATCGTCAATGCCGCCGGCGCGATCCGTGTCGGCGGCACGGCGTCGCACGCGGTCCTGCAGGCGAAGGGCGGCGAGATCACGGTGCGCAAGGCGCAGAACTGCGTGATCACCGCGGCCAGGGTCACCATCGGCGAGGCGGCCAATTGCGAGATCCTTGCCGACGAAGTGGCGATCGGCAGCGCCAGCGGTTGCGCGGTGGCCGGCCGCAACATGACACTTTCCGGCGCCGGGCCCCGCAAGGGCAGCGAGATGCTGCTGCTCGCGCTGGTGCCCGATACGCGGCGCTACGACGAGGCCATCGCCGATCTGGCCGCCCGCGCCAGCGACTGCGCGGCGCAGGCCAGCGCGCACCGCGCCGCGTCCGACGCCATCGCCGTCCGGCAGGATGTGCGCAGCTACCTGGCGCTGTCCGCCCACGTGCGCGCCAAGCAGGTCACGCTCACCGCCGCCCAGCAGGCGCTGTACAAGAAGATGGCCGGCCAGGTCGAGCCGGCGCTGACCGAGCTTGCCCAGCTGTTGCGAGCCAGCAACGCCGCACGCGCCCGGCACGACGCATTCCAGGAGCAGCTGGAAACGGCGCGCCGGCGCCGCAGCGAGATCGCCATCCCGGCGTCGTGCAAGGTCAAGCGGGTCGATGGCGACACGGTCCTGCGCACCATGCTGTACCACCCGGACGCCGGGCCGCCCTATGAGCTGGCGCCGAAGGACATCAAGGAACGACTGAGGGCGGCGCCCTGGAACCATGCGCCGGTGCTGCACGCGGCCGAGGGGCCGATCGAGTGGTCGTCGACGCAGTGATCATCGACGCAGTCATCATCGACGCAATACGACAAGCAGGAGCCCCCGTTGCGAATAATCCTAACAGGAAACATTGAGCGTTCTCAACGCGTTCACTCGAGGCAACCTTAGCATGGAACTTGCCTGAATTTACCGCAAGACGGATGAAAGGATTACCATGCAACCCCAACACATATCGGCGGCGGACAAGGCGCCGCAAGCGCTGAAGGGCCGTGAAACGCCAAAGCAGGATGGCGGCGCGCAAGGCGATGCCGAGGCACGGCAGTACCTGACTTTCCGCCTCGGTGGACTGGAATACGCGCTGGACTACCGCAACGTGCAGGAGCTGCGGCCGTTGCGGGCACTGGAGCGCTTCGCGGCGGACGGTGAAATCATCAGCGGCGTGGCTGTCTCGCGCGGCGTCATCATGCCGATCGTCGACATGCGCATCGCGTTCGCCCCGCGGCCGCCGGTGCACGATCCGCGCACCGACGTGATCATCCTGAAGCTGTCGACCTGCGTGATGGGCATGGTGACCGACGGCGTGACCGACCTCGTCACCCTGGCCGGCGGCGATATCCGGCCGATTCCGAACCTGGATGCGCAAGCCAGCCTGAATGTCGATTACCTGCTGGGAATCGCCCACGCCGGCCAGCGCCGGCTGATCGTCGTCGACATCGACAAGCTGATGGCCATCCGCCGCGCCAGCGACGACAGGCTGGACGCCGCCGCGTGACGGGGGCGGTGAAAAAAAGCGCCGCCCGAAGGCGGCGCTTTTCTCGTGCCACGCGGGCCGCGAGGTGCGGTCAGGCGGCCAGCGCTTCGAGCTGTTCCTGCAAGCCCAGCCACTCCTCTTCCAGCTGCGCCAGGTCTTTCGCATAGAACGCCTGGTCCGCCAGCAGCGTCTTCAGCTTCGGCTTGTTGGCCGCTTCGTAGATCGCCGGATCCTGCAACTGCGCATCGACTTCCGCCTTCTGCCCATTGCGCTTGGCGATCTGTTCTTCCAGCCGCTTGATCTTGTTCTCGATCGGCTTGCGTTGCGCGGCCAGGCGCTGGCGCTGCTCCGCTTCCAGGCGCTTCTGCTCGCGCTTGTCGACGGCCGGCGCGGCCGGTGGCGGCGCCACCGGCGACGTGGAGGGATAGGCCGTCTTGTGTTCCTTGCCGGCGGCCGGCAGCACGTCGGTCCCCTTGCCCAGCTTGGTCTTGAAGAGCCAGTCCTTGTAGTCGTCCAGGTCGCCGTCGAACGGCTGCAGCATGCCGTCGGCCACGATGATGAACTGGTCGGTCGTCGCCCGCAGCAAGTGGCGATCGTGCGATACCACCACCAGCGTGCCTTCGAACTGGGCCAGCGCTTCCGTCAGCGCTTCGCGCGTTTCCAGGTCCAGGTGGTTGGTCGGTTCATCGAGCAGCAGCAGGTTCGGGCGCTGCCACACGATCAGCGCCAGCGCCAGGCGCGCCTTCTCGCCACCGGAGAACGGCGCGATCGGGCTGGTCACCATGGTGCCCGGGAAATTGAAGCCGCCCAGGAAGTTGCGCAGCTCCTGTTCGCGCACCGTCGGGGCGATCTTCGCCAGGTGCCACAGCGGCGACTCATCGTGCCGCAGCATCTCCACCTGGTGCTGGGCGAAGTAGCCGATGATCAGCCCCTTGCCCGTGGTCGCGGTGCCGGCCAGCGGCGCCAGCTCGCCCGCAACGGTCTTGATCAGCGTCGACTTGCCGGCGCCGTTCACGCCCAGCAGGCCGATGCGCTGGCCCGTCTGCAGGCTGAAGTTGATGCCGTGGACGATGGTCTTTTCCTTGACCTCGTAGGTGGCCGGATCCTCGCTGCGGTAGCCGGCATCCACGTCTTCCAGCACCAGCAGCGGATTCGGCGCGGACAGCGGCTCGCGGAATTCAAACGAGAACTCGGCGGCGGCGCGCAGAGGCGCCAGCTCTTCCATCTTGGCCAGCGCCTTCATGCGGCTCTGTGCCTGCCTTGCCTTCGATGCCTTGGCCTTGAAGCGCTCGATGAACGATTCCAGGTGGGCTTTCTTGCGCGCCTGCTTCTCGGCGGTGCCCGCCATCAGCACCATCTGCGCGGCGCGCTGGCGCTCGAAACTGGAGTAATTGCCGGAGTAGCGCTTCAGCTTGCGGTCGTCGATATGCACGATCACGTTGACGATCTCGTCGAGGAAATCGCGGTCGTGCGAAATGATGATCAGCGTGCCGGCATAGCGCTTCAGCCAGTCCTCGAGCCAGATGATGGCATCCAGGTCCAGGTGGTTGGTCGGTTCATCGAGCAGCAGCAGGTCGGAAGGGCACATCAGCGCCTGCGCCAGGTTCAGGCGCATGCGCCAGCCACCCGAGAAGCTGGCCACCGGCTGCTGCATCTGGTCCAGCGTGAAGCCCAGGCCCAGCAGCAGCTGCTCGCCGCGCGACTGCACCGTGTAGGCATCCGCATCGGCCAGCGCCACGTGCACATTGCCCAGCTCCAGGCCCTGCTCGGCGGAGTCGGGCAGCGCTTCCAGCCGCTCCAGTTCGGCCTGCAGCTTGCGCAGGTTGACGTCGCCATCGATCGCGTAGTCGAGCGCGTTGCGCTGCAGCGGCGGCGTTTCCTGCGCCACGTAGGCCATGCGCCACCTGGCGGGGAAATCGATGTTGCCCTGGTCCGGATGCAGCTCGTTGCGCAGCATCGCGAACAGGCTGGACTTGCCGGCGCCGTTGGCGCCGATCAGGCCGATCTTGTCGCCGGGGTTCAGCGTCAGGTCGACGTTTTCCAGCAGCGGCTTCACGCCGCGCATCAGGCTTACTTGTTCGAGACGAATCATTCTAGATTTTCAAAGCTTCAATTGGTCGGTGGTCGGGAAGACCCCGGTGCCCGGCCTGCGCCCATGGGGGCAGGCAGGATCGTTCGCATGTACGGAAGTCGATTAAAGCTTCAGCTGGTCGGCGGTCAGCAGGAAGACCATGTCATCCCCCTGGCTGGTGGTCAGCCATGTCAGCCCCATGTCGCCGAAGGCCGCTTCCGCGAACGCCTTCTCGTTGCCGATCTCGACGATCAGCAAGCCGTCGTCCGTGAGCCGCTCGGCGGCACCGGCCACGATGCGGCGCACCAGGTCCATGCCGTCGACGCCGCCGTCCAGCGCGATCTGCGGTTCGTGGCGGTATTCCTGCGGCAGCCGCGCCATCGAACCGGAATTCACGTAGGGCGGGTTGGTGACGATCAGGTCGTATTTTTTCAGCGGCACGTTCGCGTACAGGTCCGACTGGATCAGGTTCACGCGGTCCGCCAGCTGGTACGTCTCGACATTGCGGCGCGCCACTTCCAGCGCATCCGGCGAGATGTCGACGGCATCGACCTGCGCGTCCGGGAACGCGTCGGCCATCATGATCGCCAGGCAGCCGGAGCCCGTGCACAATTCCAGCACATTGGCCACGCCTTCCGGGTTGTTGACCCAAGGCGCGAAGTAATCGGGGATCAGTTCGGCGATGTAGGAGCGCGGCACGATGGTGCGCTCGTCCACGTAGAACTGGTAAGTGCCCAGCCACGCCTCGTTGGTGATGTAGGCGGCCGGCACGCGTTCGGTGGCGCGGCGTTCGATCACGTCCAGCACGCGCTGGATTTCCTCCGGCAGCAGGCGCGCATCGAGGAAGGGATCGAGCTTGTCCAGCGGCAGCTTGAGCGTGTGCAGGAGCAGGTAGGCCGCCTCGTCGAAGGCCTCGGCGCTGCCGTGGCCGAAGAACAGCTTTTCCGTGTTGAAGCGGGTGGTCGCGTAGCGCAGCAGGTCGCGCGGCGTGGCAAAGATGGTCGTCATGGTAGGTTCTTCCTTTATGCCGGAGCTCGGGCGAGCAGGTCAGGTGAGCAGGTTTTCAAGCGTGCGGCGATAGATGTTCTTCAGCGGATCGATGAAGCGCACTTCGACATGCTCGTCGATCTTGTGGATGCTGCCGTTCGGCGGCCCGAACTCGATCACCTGGGGGCAGATCTGCGCGATGAAGCGGCCGTCGGACGTGCCGCCCGTGGTCGACAGTTCCGTTTCGATGCCGGTCTCGCGCCTGATCGCCTCGCAGAGCGCCGTCGACAGCGTGCCGCGCGGCGTCAGGAACGGGTAGCCGGAAATGGTCCATTTCAGGTCGTACTCGAGGCCGTGCCGGTCGAGGATCGCATGGACCCGCTGCTGCAGGCCTTCGGCCGTGCTGGCGGTCGAGAAGCGGAAGTTGAAGTCGATCACTATCTGGCCGGGGATCACGTTGTTCGCGCCGGTGCCGGCCTTCACGTTCGACATCTGCCACGACGTGGGCAGGTAGTACTCGTTGCCTTCGTCCCACACCTCGGCCACCAGGTCGGCCAGCGCCGGCGCGGCCTGGTGGATCGGGTTCCTGGCCAGTTGCGGATAGGCGATGTGGCCCTGGATGCCCTTGATCGTCAGGCAGCCGGACATCGAACCGCGGCGGCCGTTCTTGATCATGTCGCCCAGCTGTGCGCTGGAGGTGGGTTCGCCGACCACGCAATAGTCGATCGCCTCGCCGCGCTCCTTGAGCTTGTTGCAGACGATGACGGTGCCGTCGGTGGCAGGACCTTCCTCGTCGCTGGTCAGCAGGAAGGCGATCGAACCCTTGTGGTCCGGATGGGCGGCGATGAATTCCTCGCAGGCCACCACCATCGCGGCGATCGACGTCTTCATGTCCGCCGCGCCGCGGCCATACAGCTTGCCGTCGCGGATGGTGGGGAAGAACGGTTCCGACGTCCATTGCTCGACCGGGCCGGTCGGCACCACGTCGGTGTGGCCGGCGAACACGAACACCGGCTGTTCGGTGCCGCGGCGCGCCCACAGGTTCGTCACGTCGCCGGAAACGATCGTCTCGCAACGGAAACCGAGCGGCTCGAGCAGGGCGATCAGCTGCTCCTGGCAGCCTTTGTCCTCGGGGGTGACGGATGAGCGGCCGATCAGTTTTTCAGTCAGCGCGAGGGTACGGGATTCGGTCATGGCGTTTTAATGGTTGAAGATCTCGGCATACTGCTCCGGCTTGAATCCCACGTGGCACGTGGTGGCGGTTTGCAGCACGGGGCGCTTGATCACGGACGGGTTTTCCAGCATCAGCGCGGTGGCGCTGGCCGCGTCCAGCACGGCGGCCTTGCGCTCGTCCGGCAGGCCGCGCCACGTCGTGCCTTTCCTGTTGACGAGGATTTCCCAGTCCACGTGCTTCAGCCAGTGCCGCACCGTGGCGGCATCGAGGCCCTGCTTCTTGAAATCGTGGAAGGTGAAATCCTGTTGCTGGTCGGCCAGCCAGACGCGGGCTTTCTTCACCGTGTCGCAGTTGGGGATGCCGTAGAGAGTGATCATGAACCGGGGAGCGCGAAGGCTAGGACAAAACGAAGTCCGCCATTATAGCCGGTCGTCTTCCGGCGGGCGCCGCCGGCGAGCCCCGCGCAGGAGAGTGTTGCTTGTTGTTTGATAGCTATTATCAAAATTGCATGGATACAGGGTTTGTATTAGTCTCCTCGCTGCGGTATCGCAACCGCATCCAGTGATCGATAACTACCCAGACAGAGGACAAGAACATGACCAGGAAGCTGCTCGCCATGCTGTTTGCCATGCTGCCCATCGCGGCGCAGGCGGAAGTACCGAAATACCGGCTCGATGTACTCGTCGACGGCCCGGCGGGAAGGGGAGCCGATATCAATAACAGTGGCGTCGCTCTCCTGGGGCTGGAGACGGGCGGCGCCTCCCAGGCATGGCTGATGACCACGACCGGTTCCGTCCACTTGGGCTCGCTCGGAGGCACCAAGGTGGAAGGTTTCGAGCTGAACGACGCCGGCACCGTCGTGGGAAGTTCATCCCTGGCGGGCAACACTGCCACACATGCCTTCGTCTATGCAAACGGCGCCATGCGCGACATCGGCACGCTCGGCGGGCTGAACAGCTCAGCGGTGGCGGTCAACAATGCCGGGCTGGTGGTCGGCACCTCGGACGTGGCCGGCGGCGGCACCCGCGGCTTCATCTACACCGCTGATGGCGGCATGCGAGATATCGGCACGCTGGGCGGTGCACAGAGCAGTATCCTCGACGTGGCCGACACCGGCGAAATCCTGGGCAGTGCGCAGACCGAGAGCGGCGAATGGCACAAGTTCCTGTACAAGGACGGCGTCATGACCGATATCCATGACTGGGGCGGCAACCTGTCCGGCCTGGGAGCGAACGGCGAACTGTACGGCACCTCGTACGACTCGACGCGCAACCAGTGGAGCCTGGAACTGTACAACTCCGCCTGGTCCCCGGCTGGCGAATGGAACTACAACCTGGCGATACCGAGCGACATGTCGAACGGCTACATGGTCGGTACCAACAACTATGGCACCGGCACGATGCTGGCCACGGCGGACGGCTACTGGAGTCTCGATAGCTTCACGGAAGGCCAATGGACGTTCCTCGACGCCCATGGTGTCAACGACAGCGGGCAGATCCTCGCATACGGCTGCAGCTGGGACAGCGGCAGCTGTGCCACCGTCCTGCTGAGCCCCGTGCCCGAACCGGCCACGTATGGCATGCTGGCCGCCGGCCTGGGCGTCGTCGCCCTGGCGCGCCGCCGGAAAGGCGCCGCCGCCAGCCGGTCGGCATAGTTCCGGAAAAGAAGCCGCGGGCGGAGCGCCGTTGGCTCCGTCCGGCTGGCCGGCAAGGATGGCAGTGCGGTAACGGTGAATTTCTTCATTTACGAACTGCGAGGACGACGATGAACAAACTGTGTCTGGCATTGTTGCTCGCCGCGCATGCGTGGGCTGGCGCGGCAACGCCGATCTACAAGGCCGAATTTCTCGGGGCGGCACACGCCCCGACTGACCTCAACAACAACGGCGCGGTACTGAACAATCTCTACGTGGATGGCCATTACACCAGTTCGCTTTCCACCCGGACCGGCGTCGTGGCGATCGATGGCTTCGGCGGCCCGGATGTCTACGGCGCCGCCGTGAACGATGCCGGCGTGGTCACGGGTTATGCCACCCACCTTGACGGAAGGTCGCATGCGTTCGTGCATGCGGACGGGAAAACCCGCGACCTCGGCACGCTGGGCGGCCTGAGCAGCGGTGCCAGTGCCATCAACAATGCGGGCGCCGTGGTCGGGACATCCCGGAATGCCGCGGGTGAGGCGCGCGCCTTCCTGTACACGCCCGACGGCGGCATGCAGGATCTGGGCACGCTGGGCGGCGCGAGAAGCGAGGCCCATGGCATCAGCGAGGCAGGCGAAGTACTGGGTACTTCCTTCACCGCCTCGGGCGAATGGCACACCTTCCTTTACAGCGGCGGTACGATGATCGATCTCGATACGCTGTATGGTCCTGGCATCCACGGCATCGGGCCGAACGGGGAACTGCTCGGCAACCGCTGGGAAGCGGATGCGGCCGGCAATCTGGTCCCGCGCATGATCATCGAGCGCTCGACCTGGCAACCCACGGGCGACTTCGCCATTGTCTCCAGCATGGCGGAAGGATACATGCTCGGCAGGAACCGGGACGGCACGGTAGCGATGCTGGCAACGCCGGAAGCCTCTTATGCCTTGGCTGAACTGGCGGGCCCCGGCTGGCGGATCGAGTTTGCCGTCGACGTCAACGACGCGGGCCAGGTTCTCGCATGGGGATGCAACTGGCAGCTGGGCCATGGCTGCGGCAATGTGTTGCTGAGTCCGGTGCCCGAACCGGCCACCTGCGGCATGCTCGCCGCAGGCCTTGGCGTCGTCGCGCTGGCACGCCGCCGCAAGGGCAGCGCCGTCAGCCGTTCAGCGTAAATTCGGTAAATGACGCCTCGGGCGGAGCCGCCTTGCGCTCCGCCTCGGCATCGGCCTGCCGGCTGTCGGGTCCATTGTTCAGGAGCCACAGCAGGTTGGTGGCCGAATCGGCGTTGGCCAGCGCTTCTTCCTGCGTGATGCGGCCATCCTTGACCAGCTTGTACAGCGCCTGCTCGAACGATTGCGAGCCGGGCGACAGGCTGCGGTCCAGCGCTTCCTTGAGCTGGCCGATTTCTCCTTTCTCGATCAGGTCCGACACGTAGCGCGTGTTGACCATCACTTCGACGGCGGGCGTGCGGGTGCCGCCGCCGCTGGAGCGGACCAGCCGCTGCGACACGATGGCGCGGATGGTCGACGCCAGGTCCTGCAGCAGGGCAGGGCGGTTCTCGATCGGATAGAAGCTGATGATGCGGTTCAGCGCGTTGTAGCTGTTGTTGGCGTGCAGCGTGGCCAGCACCAGGTGGCCCGATTGCGCATAGGCCAGCGCCGCGGCCATCGTTTCGCGGTCGCGGATCTCGCCGATCAGGATGCAGTCCGGCGCCTGGCGCATCGAGTTGCGCAGCGCGGTGCCGAAATCGCTGGCGTCGCTGCCGATCTCGCGCTGGTTGACGATCGCCTTCTTGTTCTTGAACAGGTACTCGATCGGGTCTTCCAGCGTGAGGATATGGCCGGAACGCAGTTCGTTGCGGTGGTCCAGCATCGCCGCGATCGTGGTCGACTTGCCCGAACCGGTCGAGCCCACCACCAGCATCAGCCCGCGCTTTTCCATGATCAGTTCGGCCAGGATGGGCGGCAGGCTCAGTTCTTCCAGTGCCGGGATGGTGGCCGGCACGTAGCGGAACACGGCGGAGATGGTACCCCGCTGCCGGAAGGCCGACAGGCGGAAGCGCCCCAGGCTGGCGACCGGGATGCCCATGTTCAGTTCATTGGTCTGCGCCAGTTCGTTGAGCTGCGCCGGCGTGCAGACCTCCGCCAGCAGCGCATCGATATTTTCCGGTTCCAGCTTCTGCTGGTTGACCGGAATGAGGTTGCCGTTGATTTTCAGGTGCACCGGCGAATTCACCGCGAAGAACATGTCCGACGCGTTCTTCTCTTTCATCAGCTGGAACAGGCGGTCCATCATGGCGGGAACCTTCAAGGTCAATGGGCAGATCAGCCAGGAGAAACCCCAGAAGCAAGATCCGGGGTCAGACCCGGCGGGTCTGACCCCAGCATCTGCCGTTGGGGTGAAAAGACTTAAACGCCGCGCAGCAGTTCGTTGATGCCGGTCTTGGCGCGGGTCTGCGCATCCACGCGCTTGACGATCACCGCGCAGTACAGGCTGTACTTGCCGTCGGCCGACGGCAGCGAGCCGGAGACCACCACGGAGCCGGAAGGGATGCGGCCGTAGCTCACTTCGCCGGTGGCGCGGTCGTAGATCTTGGTCGACTGGCCGATGTACACGCCCATCGAGATCACCGAGTTTTCTTCGACGATGACGCCTTCGACGATCTCGGAACGGGCGCCGATGAAGCAGTTGTCCTCGATGATCGTCGGGTTGGCCTGCATCGGTTCCAGCACGCCGCCGATGCCCACGCCGCCGGACAGGTGCACGTTCTTGCCGATCTGCGCGCACGAACCGACCGTGGCCCAGGTATCGACCATCGCGCCTTCGTCGACGTAGGCGCCGATATTCACGTAGGAAGGCATCAGCACCACGTTCTTGCCGATGAACGAACCGCGGCGGGCCACGGCCGGCGGCACCACGCGGAAGCCGCCCTTGGCGAAATCTTCCGGCGTGTAATTGGCGAACTTGGTCGGTACCTTGTCGTAGAACTGCATGGTGCCGTCCGATGGCAGCACCACGTTGTTCTCGAGGCGGAACGACAGCAGCACGGCCTTCTTGATCCACTGGTTCACCACCCAGGTGCCGGTATCCTTCTGCGCCACGCGCAGGCTGCCGTCGTCCAGGCCGGCCAGCACATGGTTGACCGCGTCGCGCACTTCGGCGCTGGCGTTCGACGGGTTGATTTCGGCGCGGTTATCCCATGCCTGTTCGATGATTTGCTGGAGTTGTTGAGTCATGATGCGTCTTCAGTAGAGAGGGATTTGCAGAAGCGGACGATGCGCTGCGCGGCTTCCAGCCCTTCGGCCGTTTCCGCCACGAGCGCCATCCGGATGCGGTTGCGGCCGGGATTGCTGCCGTGGGCTTCGCGCGCCAGGTAGCTGCCCGGCAGGACCGTGACATTATATTCGGCGTACAGGCGACGCGCGAACTCGGTGTCCGACAGGCCGGTACGGCTGACGTCGGCCCACAGGTAGAAGCCGGCGTCCGGCAGTGCCACGTCGAGCACTTCGGCCAGCAGCGGCGTGATGGCATCGAACTTCGCGCGGTATTGGGCGCGGTTTTCCGCGACGTGGGACTCGTCGTTCCACGCCGCGATCGATGCGGCCTGCACCGGCGGGCTCATGGCGCCGCCGTGGTAGGTACGGTACAGCAGGAATTTCTTCAGTACGTCGGCGTCGCCGGCCACGAAGCCCGAGCGCAGGCCCGGCACGTTGGAACGCTTCGACAGGCTGGAGAACACGACCAGCCGCGCATACGGCTTGTCGACCGTGGACAGGCCCAGCATGTGGGCCGCCTGCAGCGCGCCCAGCGGCGGCTCGTCGCCATGGTAGATCTCGGAATAGCACTCGTCGGCGGCGATGATGAAATCATGGCGTTCGGACAGCGCGAACAGGTTTTCCCAGTCCGTCAGCGACAGCACGGCGCCGGTCGGGTTGCCGGGCGAGCACAGGTACAGCAACTGCACGCGCTGCCACACTTCCGCCGGCACGCTGTCGTAGTCGCAGCCGAAATTGCGCGCCGGGTCCGAGTTCACGAAGTACGGCTCGGCGCCGGCCAGGAACGCGGCGCCTTCGTAGATCTGGTAGAACGGGTTCGGGCACACCACCAGCGCCTTGTGGTCGGCGTCCGCGGCGGGATCGATCACCGCCTGCGCGAATGCGAACAGGGCTTCGCGTGAACCGTTCACCGGCAGCACCTGCGTTGCCGGGTTCAGCGGCGGCAGGCCATAGCGGCGCTCCAGCCACGCGGCGATCGTGCCGCGCAGGGCATCCGAGCCGGCGGTGGCGGGATACACGGCCAGGCCGGACAGGTTGTCGGCCAGCGCCTGGCAGATGAACGGCGGCGTCGGGTGCTTCGGCTCGCCGATGCCCAGGCTGATGGCGCGCCAGGCCGGATCGGGCGTCACGCCGCTGAACAGCTGGCGCAGTTTTTCAAACGGATACGGGTGCAGCTTGTCGAGTAATGGATTCACGTCGGGATTCACGTCGGGTCTCAGGAAGGCGCACGGCTGCGCGTGTTTTCTGGTGATGCATGGACGGTCAGCCGGCCATTATAGCCCGCGTGTGGCCGGCGCGCCCGCTGCCGGCGCGGCAGGGCCGGGCCCCTGCGCCTCACCGCACGCCGTCCAGCAGCGCGCGCATGCGCCGCCAGTGCGAGCCTTGCCAGAACACGCCGCCGCAGCGCGGACAGCCGAGGAATGTGTGCTGGCTGTCCCGCACCGAGGGCGGCAGCCGGTCCAGCACGTCGCTCTTTGCGCGCGGCCGCAGCGGCACGTTGCAGGCCAGGCACAGCGAAAACGGGCGCATCGCCTCGCGCAAGCCGAAGCGCGCCATTACTTCGCGCAACTGCTGTTCCGGCTTCAGCGCCCGCACGTAGGCGCCGCGCAGTACGCCGCGGCGCTTCAGCAGTTCCCGGTCGCGGGTCAGCGCGATGCGCCCGCCGTGTTCCGCGAAGGCTTCCACCTCGGCGTCGTCGATATCGTTGTCATACAGCGTGTCGAAGCCGGCCATGCGCAGCAGCCGGGCCAGCCCGCCCAGGTGGGCGTCGGCCACGAAGCGCGCCTCGGCCGGCGCCAGGTCCATCGGCGGTACCGGCGGCACCACGACGTCGTCGCCATCCTCCAGCAGCAGGTCGAGCGGGGCAGGGTGGCCGTTGACGCGCACCTCGCCCACCTCCGTGTGCGGCACGCCCAGTGCTTCGACCATGTGCTTGACCGTGGCGGCGCGAGCGCATGGCGTGACGACCGCTTGCCCGCGCTGGCCGCGCGGCAGGAAGAAGTCCAGGGCGGCATCGAAGCGGAAGGTGGCGGTGACCATGGCCGCCGTCAGGAACCGGTGCCCGAACGGGGGGCCACTGCGTCGTTCATCGTCGCCGCGCCGGCCGCGGGCCGCAGGGGGCAGTCGCCCGCGTCATCGAGCCGCGCGGCCAGGTCCGCGCGCAAGGCCGCCAGGCCCTCGATGCGCCGGTCGATTTCCCCCAGCTTGGTGCGCAATGCGGCGCGGATCGCTTCCGGCGAGCCGCCCGGGTCGGCCAGCAGCGGCAGGTCGGCTTCGATCTCGGCCAGCGTGAAGCCGAGCGACTGCGCGGTGCGGATATAGGTCAGCCATTGCACCGCCTCGGGCGGATAGTCGCGGTAGCCGTTGCCGCTGCGGCGCGCCGTCAGGAGACCGCGTTTTTCATAGAAGCGCAGCGTATCCCGGCTGATGCCGGTCGCCTGCGCGATGTCGCCTATCTTCACCAGGCCTCCGTGCGGAAAATGCTTGACCCTGGAGTGTACTCCAGCCTTTAGCATCGGGTCACCATCTTCGAGGAGCCCTCATGCACACCACGACTTTTTCACGCATCGTCCGCGCCAGCGGCATCTACGACCTGCTCGTCACCGCACCGTTCGCCACGCCATGGACGTTCGCCGTGGTGCACGGGCACCTCTCCGCCATCAACACGGCACTGGGCGGCGCACCATTGCCCGCCTTCGCCCCCGTGCACGTGCTGTTCGGCTGCCTGATGGGCACCGTGGTGCTGTTGTGGTCCATCCTGCGCATCGGCGACCCGCAGCCACGCTTCGGCCGCTACGACGGCATCGGCCGTTTCGGCTTCAGCCTGTGGATGGCCTGGACGCTGGCGCAGACCGGCATGCCCATGCTGTGGCTGTTCATCGTGCCCGAGCTGGCGTGGGGCATCGTGCAGTGGCTGCCGGTGCGGGATGTGGCGAAGGTGCGGCACGTACCAGCGGCGCGGCACGCGTAGGGATGCACGTGCGCGGCCGGCGAAACGGGCCGCGCGGCCGGGCTGCCCGGTGCTATGCTGTGGCCTCAACTTCACGGGAGGTGTCCATGCAAGCGCAACCCCTGATCGCCGTCGCCGACGTGGCGGCGTCCAGCCGCTGGTACCAGGCCGTACTGGGCTGCAAGAGTGCCCACGGCGGCGGCGAGTATGAACAACTGACGTTCGACGGCCGCATGATCCTGCAGCTGCACCGCTGGGATGCGCATCACCACGCGCACATCGGCGACCCCGAATGCCGGCCATACGGCAACGGCGTGCTGCTGTGGTTCTGGACCGACGATTTCGACGATGCCGTCGACCGCGCCGCCGACGCCAGGGCCGCGGTGCTGGAAGGCCCGAAGGAAAATCGCAACGCGCAGCACCGCGAGATCTGGCTGCGCGACCTGGATGGCTACGTGGTCGTCATCGCCGGCCCGTACGGCGACGTGGGCATGTAAACGAAGAAGCGAAAAAGCGAAAAAGCGGAAACGAAAAACCGGCCACCGGATCGCCGCGCGGCGGGCCGGCCTGCCGCGTGCTTTATACTGCGCGCTCATTCACCTGCCCGTCTCTCCATGTCATTCGCTTCCCTGGGCCTCGCGCCCGCCCTGCTCGATGCCGTGGCCGCCATCGGCTACGACACCCCGACCGCCATCCAGTCGGCCGCCATTCCCGCCGCGCTGAAAGGGAGGGATGTGCTGGGCGCGGCGCAGACGGGGTCCGGCAAGACGGCGGCGTTCGCGTTGCCGATGCTGCATGCGCTGCTGGCGCGGCAGGGCACGCGCCGCGGCGTGCATGGCCTGGTGCTGGTGCCCACGCGCGAACTGGCCGCCCAGGTGGGCGACGCGATCCGCGCGCTGGTGCAGCACCTGCCATCCACCATCAAGGTATCGATCGCGTTCGGCGGCGTGTCGATCAATCCGCAGATGATGGCGCTGCGCGGCGGTACCGACATCATCGTCGCCACGCCGGGCCGCCTGCTCGACCTGGCGCGCCATAACGCGGTCAAGCTCGACGGCGTCGCCACGCTGGTGCTGGACGAGGCGGACAAGCTGCTCGACATGGGCTTTGCCGACGAGATCGCGGAAATCCTCGCGCTGCTGCCGGCGAAGCGCCAGAACCTGTTCTTCTCCGCCACCTTCCCGTCCGCCGTGCAGTCGCTTGCCACGTCGCTGCTGCACGATCCGGAACGCGCCCAGGTGGACAATGCGGCGGCCCACGAGCCGGATATCGCCCAGCGCGCCATCGAAGTCGATGCACCGCGCCGCCTGCAGCTGCTCAGGCACCTGGTCAGGGAACACGGCTGGCGGCAGGTGCTGGTATTCGTCGCCACCAAGTACGCCTCCGAGCACGTGGCCGACAAGCTGCGCCGCAACGGCATCGCGGCGGAAACCTTCCACGGCGACTTCAGCCAGGGCGCGCGCAGCGAAGTGCTGGCCGATTTCAAGGCCGGCCGCATGACGGTGCTGGTCGCCACCGACGTGGCGGCGCGCGGCATCGACATCGCGCAGCTGCCGGTGGTGGTCAACTACGACCTGCCGCGCGCCGCGGCCGACTACACGCACCGTATCGGCCGCACCGGCCGCGCCGGCGCCAGCGGCACGGCCGTCAGCTTCATCACGCCGGACGCCGAGGCGCACTTCCGGCTGATCGAGAAGCGCCAGGGCAAGCGCGTGCCGCGCGAGCGCATCGCCGGCTTCGAACCCTCGGAGGAGGCCGTCGCGGCAGCCGCCACGTCGCTGGCCGGCGACCCGAACGGCGGCGTCAAGGGCAAGCGCAAGAGCAAGAAGGACAAGCTGCGCGAAGCCGCCGCCAAGCAGGTGTAGGCTCGACAAGAGGCTGCACAACAAGTTGCACAACAAGTTGCACAATAAGGACGCGCTTCATCCGCGCTGGTGCTCCACTGGCGCCCTCGTGCTCCACGATGGTGCGCCGCTGGCGCCCAGATCGGCCGGCCGGCAGCCGGCAGCCCTGAAACACTGGCACGGCGCGCTGGCACGGCGTTTGCATTACCTGCTGTATGAGTAGAAGCGGCTAGTGTTTTCCGGCGACGCAACGTCGCCAGTGGAAAACATGGGGCATTGCTCTTGTGGACACGTCCCCGACGGGACGTGCATCTGGTTTTTTACAGACCTCAAGAGAGAACGCCATGCCGCACCGTTTCGCCAGCCCGATTTTCGCCAGCCCGATTTTCGCCAGCCCGATTTTCGCCAGCCCCATTTTCGCCAGCCCCCTTGGCATGATCCGCCGCGGCTGCGCGGCGTTCCTCCCGGTTTCATTTCCCCGCAATGCATTGCCGCGCATGCCCTTCGTCCGGCAGGCGACCGGCTGCGTTCCGCATTGCGTCCTCCCGCCTTTCCAACCCCAGAGAGTGCCCATGAAATCCATCCCAGTCCCGCAACCGGCGCGCCGCGCAGCGCTGGCGTTCTGCCTCGTCACCGCATTCGGCGCCATGGCCGGCAATGCCGCCGCAGCCGACAAGGTCACCTTCCTCACCTCCTGGTATGCACAGGCCGAACATGGCGGCTTCTACCAGGCCGTAGCCGAGGGCATCTACCGCAAGCACGGCCTCGACGTGACCATCCGGATGGGTGGCCCGCAGGTGAACGGCATGCAGCTGCTGGCCAGCGGCCAGGCCGACTTCTTCATGGGCTACGACCTGCAGGTACTGAAAAGCGTGGAGCAGGGCATTCCCGCCACCACCGTCGCGGCCAGCTTCCAGACCGACGCGCAGGGCATGATGACGCACACCGACGTGAAGGGACTGGCCGGCCTGAAGAACGGCAAGACGGTGCTGGTATCGACGTCCGGCCGCACCACCTGGTGGCCGTGGCTGAAGGCCAAATACGGCCTGGCCGAGGCGCAGGGGCGGCCGTACACGTTCAACCTGCAGCCGTTCCTGGCCGATCCCGATTTCGCCCAGCAGGCCTACCCGTCGTCCGAGCTGTTCCAGGCCGCCAAGGCCGGCGCGAAGACCAATTTCTACCTGTTCGCCAACGATGGCTACCCGCCTTACGGCACCACCGTGGTCGCCATGCAGAAGCTGGTCAGGGAAAAGCCGGAGCTGGTCGCCCGCTTCGTGCGCGCCTCGATGGAAGGCTGGAAGAGCTACCTGGCCAACCCGGCACCGGCCAATGCGCTGATCAAGCAGGAAAACCCGAACATGAAGGACGACCAGCTGGCCTATGCGGTGGGCAAGCTGAAGGAATACGCCTTCGTGACCGGCGGCGACGCCGCCACGCAGGGCATCGGCACGATGACCGACGCGCGCTGGCGGCGCACCTACGATTTCATGGTGTCGGCCGGCCTGCTGAAGAAGGAAACCGACTGGAAACAGGCCTACACCACGCAGTTCGTCAGGGATTTGAAAGTGCTGCCCTGAACCGCGCCAGCCACCGCAATAACGCAATAACGCGATAACGCAATAACGCAATAACGCAATCACGGAATACCGCATGTCATTCGACCATGCCCGGGCGAAGGCGACCATTCCGGCACGCCGGCCCACCCTTGTAACAGGAGTCAACCATGCTCGTCACCCAACAAAAAGTCTTGCGTAAATTCTGGTACGCGCTGATGCCGATGTCCGCGCTGGACGCCGGCCCGCAGCCATTTACGCTGCTGGGCGAGAACATCGTCGTATGGAAGGGCAAGGACGGCAAGCCGGCCGCGCTGCGCGACCGCTGCTGCCACCGCACGGCGAAGCTGTCGAAAGGCTTCGTCGAGAACGGCAACATCGTCTGCGGCTACCACGGCTGGACCTATGACTGCTCGGGTACCTGCGTGCGCATCCCGCAAAGCCCCGACACCGGCATTCCAGCCGGCGCGCGCGTCACGGCCTATCACTGCGACGAGCGCTATGGCTATGTGTGGGTGGCGCTGGAAGATCCGCTGCAGCCGATCCCGTACTTTCCGGAAGAAGGCGCGCCGGGCTACCGGCGCATCCTGCAGTTCTACGAAGAATGGAAGACGTCGCCGCTGCGCGTGATGGAAAACTCCTTCGACAATTCGCACTTCAGCTTCGTGCACAAGGCGAACTTCGGCATGATCGACAACCCGGTGCCGGCCAAGTACGAGTTCCGGCCGAATGACTGGGGCTTCGAAGCGGAGACCCACGTGCCGGTGCGGAACCCGGAGGCGAGCTTCCGCATCACCGGCACCACCGAGCCGGTCACCGAGCGCCACCTGACGAACCGCTGGTACATGCCGTTCTCGCGGCGTTTCGGCTGCGTGTACCCGGCGTCAGGCATCCATCACATCATCTACAACTGCGCCACGCCGATCGACGACGGCAGGCTGATGCTGGTGCAATGGCTGTACCGCAACGACAGCGAGGAAGCCTGCTCGACCCAGGAACTGATCGACTGGGACCGTCCGATCACGTCGGAAGACCGCGACATCCTGGAAGCCACCGATCCCGATGCCTGCGTCGACACGCGCCGCCGCGTCGAATTCCACATGGAGTCCGACAAGCCGGGCCTGATGATGCGCCGCATGCTGATGGACCTGTTGAGCCGGCATGGCGAAAGCGAAGTGCACAACCCGCCGGAGGCATGATGAAACGCGACGACGATCCTTTGCTGGCGCCGGCAACGCCCGCGGCTCCCTCCGGGCCGGCGGTGCTGTACGCGAATGGCGTGGAGAAAACCTACCCGAACGGCACCCGCGCGCTGGACCCGGTGAAGCTGCGCATCGGGCGCGGCGAGTTCGTGTCGCTGCTGGGGCCATCCGGCTGCGGCAAGAGCACGCTGCTGAAGATGTTCGCCGGGCTGGAAAGCCCGTCGGCCGGCCATGTGCGCTGGTGGGGCGAGGGCATGGCCACCGTCGACACGCCGGACCGTACGCTGGCGATGG
This sequence comes from Pseudoduganella sp. SL102, assembly GCF_027856995.1. Classification (NCBI taxonomy): domain Bacteria; kingdom Pseudomonadati; phylum Pseudomonadota; class Betaproteobacteria; order Burkholderiales; family Oxalobacteraceae; genus Pseudoduganella; species Pseudoduganella sp. SL102. Next base: position 5,660,874 of record NZ_CP115554.1, on the reverse strand, counting down.
TGTTCCAGGAAGCCACGCTGATGCCGTGGGCGAAGGTTGCCGACAATGTGCGGCTGCCGCTCGACCTGAAGGGCGTGCCGCGCGACCAGGCGGCGCCGCGCGTGGAACAGGCGCTGGACCTGGTGGGACTGGCGAAGTTCGGCCACGTCTACCCGCGCGAACTGTCGGGCGGCATGCAGATGCGCGCGTCGATCGCGCGGGCGCTGGCCACCGAGCCGAACCTGCTGCTGATGGACGAGCCGTTCGGCGCGCTGGACGAATTCACCCGCAACCGGCTCGATGCCGACCTGCGTGAACTGTGGGCGCGGCGCGACCTGACGGTGGTATTCGTCACCCACAGCATCTACGAGGCGGTCTACCTGTCCTCGCGCGTGGTGGTGATGGCGGCACGGCCCGGCCGTGTGATCGCCGACGTGCCGATCGACGGGCCACGCGTGCGCGACGACGAGTTCCGCATCTCGCCGCAATTCATGGCGTATTGCAAGCAGCTGTCCGACCTGCTGGTCGAGGCGAATGGCCACCACTGAGGGAGAACCGCGATGCTGAAAAAACCCCTGATCGACGATGCGCGCGTGCGCCGCGCCCTCGCGCCGCTGGCGCTCGGGCTGCTCTTGCTGGCGCTGTGGCAGGCCGTCTGCGTGACGCTGCAGGTGCCGGTCTACCTGGTGCCGTCGCCGGCCGCGATTGCCGGCACGCTGCTGAACGACTGGTCGCTGCTGTTCGACGCGCTGCTGGTCACGCTGCGCATCACGTTCTTCGCCTTCGCGCTGGCCACGGTGGCCGGCGTGCTGGTGGCGTTCCTGTTCGTGCAGAGCAAGCTGCTGGAAGCCTGCCTGTTCCCGTATGCGATCCTGCTGCAGGTTACGCCGGTCGTGGCGATCGCGCCGCTGATCATCATCTGGGTCAAGACGCCGGCCGCCGCGCTGACGATCTGCGCCACGATGATGGCCGTGTTTCCGATCATCTCGAATACGGTGCTGGGCCTGCGCAGCGTGAATCCCGGGTTGCTGAACCTGTTCCGGCTGAACCGCGCCACGCGCTGGCAGGTGCTGGTGCGGCTGCGCGTGCCCAGCGCCTTGCCCAGCTTCTTCGGCGGCCTGCGCATCGCCAGCGGGCTGGCGCTGATCGGCGCCGTGGTGGCCGAATTCGTCGCCGGCACGGGCGGCAGCAGCACCGGGCTGGCCTACCAGATCCTGCAGGCCGGTTTCGAGCTGAACATCCCGCGGCTGTTCGCGGCGCTGTTCATGATCACCGTCACCGGCGTGCTGCTGTTCGCGCTGATGTCGGCACTGGCGCGCTTCTCGCTGAAGCACTGGCATGAAAGCGAGGCCGAGGCATGAACGCGACCTTCACGGTGCGGGTGGCCCGTGCGTGGCGCGAGGCGAAGGGCATCCAGGCCTTCGAGCTGCGCGACCCGGACGGCACGGCACTGCCGCCGTTCACGGCCGGGGCCCACGTCGACGTGCACCTGCCGGGTGGAGTCGTGCGCCAGTATTCGCTATGCAACGACCCGCGCGACACGTCGCGGTACGTGATCGCGGTATTGCTGCAGGAAGGCGCCGGTTCGCGGGCCATGCACGCGCTGGAAGAGGGCGCGCTCGTCACGCTCGGCATGCCGCGCAACGGCTTCGAGCTCGATACCGGCGCGCGGCGCTCGCTGCTGCTGGCGGGCGGCATCGGCATCACGCCACTACTGTCGATGGCGGAACGACTGAACATACTCGACCGGCAGTTCGCCCTGCATTATTGTGTGCGTTCGATGGACGCCGCCGCCTTCGCCGGGCGCCTGCGCGAGGCACCGTTCGCGCATTGCGTGCAGGTACATGCGGACGACGGGCCGGTTTCGCAGCGCTTCGATCTGCCGGCGCTGCTGGCAGGTGGCGGCGCAGAGACGCATGTGTACGTGTGCGGGCCGGCCGGCTTCATTGCGATGGTGAAGCAGGCGGCGCTGGCGCATGGCATGGCGGCGGAGCGCGTCCACGTGGAGCACTTCGCCAATGCCAACGCATTGGTGGACATATCGTCGTCGCCGTCCTCGTTCCATGTGCGCGTGGCCAGTACCGGCAAGACGATGGCTGTGCCGGCCGGGCAGAGTGTCGTCGACTGCCTGGCGGAGCATGGCGTGGCGATTCCGGTCTCGTGCCGGCAGGGCGTGTGCGGCAGCTGCCTCACCACCGTGCTGGAAGGCGAACCGGATCACCAGGATTGCTATCTCACCGATACCGAGCGGGCGCAGGGCGACCGCTTCCTGCCATGCTGCTCGCGTTCCCGGACGCCGCTGCTGGTGCTGGACCTTTGAACAGGAGAACCGATGAACGATTTACTGATCAGGAACGCCGGTGCGATCGTCACCGGATTGCAAGGCGAGGCGGCGCGCCATGCCGGCCCGGACATCCGCGTCGCCAACGGCCGCATCGCGGCGCTGGGCCGGCTCGAGCCGCTGCCCGGCGAGCGCGTTGTCGACGCCACCGGCTGCGTCGTCTATCCGGCGTGGGTGAATACGCACCACCACCTGTTCCAGTCGCTGCTGAAGGGCGACGCGGCCGGCATCGACCTGCCGCTGACGGCCTGGCTGGCCGCCACGCCCTACCGCTTCCGCGCGGCATTCGACGAAGATCTGTTCCGCCTCGCCGCACGCATCGGGCTCGTCGAGCTGCTGCGCTCCGGCTGCGCCACGGTGGCCGACCACAATTACCTGTACTGGCCCGGCATGCCGTTCGACGGCTCGGCGATCCTGTTCGAGGAAGCCGAGCGGCTCGGCATGCGCTTCGTGCTGTGCCGCGGCGGCGCCACGCAGACGCGCCAGCTGGAAGCGGACCTGCCGGCCTGCCTGCGGCCGGAAACGCTGGATGGCTACCTGGCGGACATGGAGCGCATCACGCAACGCTGGCACGATCCCGCGCCGGATGCGATGCGCCGCGTCGTGATGGCGCCGACCACGCCGCTGTATTCGATGACGCCGCCCGAGCTGGGCACCGTGGCGGCCGAGGCGCGGCGGCTGGGCATCCGGCTGCACAGCCACCTGTCCGAGACCGTCGAGTACCAGAACGCGGCCCACGGCAAGCACCGCACCACGCCGGTACGCTTCGCCGCCGAACAGGACTGGCTGGGCAGCGACGTCTGGTTCGCCCACCTGGTCAAGCTGGACGACGAGGAAATCGCCTTGCTGGGCGCCACCGGCACCGGCGTCGCGCACTGCCCGCAGAGCAACGGGCGCCTCGGCAGCGGCATCGCGCCGATCCGCCAGCTGGAGGCGGCCGGCGCCGCGATCTCGATCGGCGTCGACGGCGCCGCATCCAACGAGGCAGCCGACATGATCTCCGAAACGCACGCCGCCTGGCTGATGCAGCGCGCACGCGGCGGGCAGGACGCGCGGCCCACGCACCGCGGCGGCACGTTCGAAGGCGGCGCCGACGCCGCTTCCATCGAAGACGTGGTGCGCTGGGGCACCCGCGGCGGCGCGCAGGTGCTCGGCCTCGATGGCCTGGGCACGCTGGAGGTGGGCATGGCCGCCGACATCGCCGTCTACTCGCTCGACGACCCGCGCTATTTCGGGCTGCACGACATCGCCATCGGCCCCGTCGCCTCCGGCGGCCGCCCGGCGCTGCGCCTGCTTACCGTGGCCGGCAAACCCGTCGTCGAACACGACGCCATCCCCGGCCTCGACCTGCGCGCACTCGCCGCCGACGCCCGCGCCGCCGTCGCCCGGTTGCTGCGCTGAAATCTGTTGTAAAAAAACTGGGGACTGTCCCTCCAGAGGGGACTGTCCCCGGTGTTGCCCGGTGTTGTAAAACAACCAGCTGGGCTGTCGGGGAGGTTAGCGGGGCTGGCCTTCGACCAGCGCGATGCGCCGGCGGATGCGGTCGGCTTCGGCGGGGTCGCCGGCCTTGTCGGCGCGCAGGGCCTGCACGTTCAGCCAGGCCAGCAGCGGGCGGCGCCAGCCCTGGTCGGAGGACGTGGCGATGGCCTGGGCCACCAGCTCCGGCGTGGCGCGGTTGGCCTTGAACAGCGCGCCGGCGGCGACCAGTTGCGACAGCGGGTCGGCGATGCCTTTCACGGCCGCGGCGGCCGCGCTGTCGGACGGGGCAGCCAGCACGGCGCGCTGCGGTTCGGGCAGCAGCGCGGCATCGGACGGCTGGGCGCGGCCGGCGAGGTAATCGGCATAGGCGATGTCGGCCGGTGCGGCATCGGCACGCAGCGCCGCGAAACCGGTGCAGTCGCCGAACACCAGGGCGGCGGTGCGCACGGCGCAGCGGATCAGCTCCGCGCGGATCACCAGCTCGACCTTGCCGGTGGCGGCGATGTCGTCGCGGGCATGGGCGAACTCGTTCTGTTCGACCAGGTCCCGTCCGGCCATGTAAGCACCGGTGGACCGTTCCAGCGCGCTTTGCGCATTCATCTTCCAGTCGGGCACCGGCGGCCCGCTGCTGCAGGCGGCCAGGAACACGGGGAAGGCCAGGATGAAGTAAGGCTTCATGGCAGCTTGATCTCCGCTTCCCGCTTGAACGGCCACTTGCGGTTGATTTCGTTGACGAGCTGCTCGATCTTGCGCAGGTTGGCGTCGACGTCGGCGCGCAGCGCGCCCAGGTCCTCGGTAGCCACGCGGGCATTCTTGCCGACCGCCTGCGCCTCCTCCAGCACCGCGTCGAGCTTCTTCATGCTGGCGCGCGCATCGGCCAGCAAGCCGTTCAACTGCACGATCGCGGCCTGCGCATCGGTGGCCACGCCCTTGTCGCCGAATACCTTGCTGTCCGCGTTGCCCACCAGCCGGTCGGCGCGCACTATCAGGGAATTGGCGTTGGCGAGCAGTTCGCGCGCCTTGCGGTCTTCGCCGGCGATGAGACCCATCGCGCCACCCGGTCCGTTCAGCTTCTCGGTCACGCCCTGCACGTTGGCCAGGCTTTGTCCGAGCGGGGAATCGGCCGCGGTCAGCGCCGTGACGTTGGCGAGGATGTCGCGCGCGGCGGACAGCAGCCGGGGAATCTCGGCCGCCACGTCGCCCACCAGCAGGGGGCGCTCGGCCTTGTCCGGCAGCGGCGGATCGGTCGGGATGCCGGTGAACGCGCGCAGCTTGGCACCGCCGACGATGCCTTTCTCCAGCGTGAAGATGCTGCTCGAGCGCAGCCAGTGGGCATCCTTCTCGGGCACGTCGACCAGCACGCGCGCCTTGCCTTCGCGCGACAGTTCGATGCTGCGCACGCGGCCGATGGGGAAGCCGGCGAATGTCACGTCCATGCCGACCGCCACGCCCTCGGAATCGTCGGCCGTGAGCACCAGGCGCTGGGTGGCCTCGAACGCGCCGCGCGCATACAGCAGGTACAGGGCGGCGCCGGCGATCAGCGCCATCATCAGGACCAGCAGCAGCGCGGCCTTGACCTCGGCATTGCGTACCGGCGCGGGTTCGGCCGGAGCGGCCGGAGCTGGGGGAGAAGTGTCGGTCATGTCGTTAGTAATAATTGCCCATCAGGGAAGCGGCTTCGATCAGCAGGACCACGGAAAACATCCGTACCATGTCCGCCAGCCCGTGCGTGGAACGCAGCCGCGCCGCGAACGGATTGACGGCCGCGTCGTAGTAAGAGGAAGCCAGCGGAATGATGCCGACCGCCAGCGAGAAGAAAAAGATCTTCAGCACCAGGATCAGCGCCACCGCCGGGTTGAAGATCTGCCCGACCACGCGCGTGTAGCCCGGCAGCGCATACGGCGTGAAGCCATAGATGATCAGGTAGGCCAGCACCAGCGTGAGGATGCAGCTCATGGCGGCCAGCAGCCACACGGCGAAGATGCCGGCGGAGGCGCGCGGGTAGAACTCGCGGCGCAGCACCTCGCCCGGATCGGCGGCCGGGCCGGCCGATCCCGCCGGCGCCGCCGCGGCAGCCGCCAGCCGCCGCTGGGCGAATTCGACACCGGCCGGCAGGGTGCTGCGCAGCGCCACGAACAGCGCCGCCGTCAGCGGGATGAGTTCGAGCACCAGCACGCGCACCACCATCTCCAGCGCATAGCCGGACAGGCCGTACGACGTGGCGGTGACGACGACGATGCGGATGATGACGAGGCTGATCAGCGCCGACAGCACGCAAAACCACAGCAGGTTAGGCGCGGTGCCCAGCACCAGGTGGCTGGCCAGTGCGCGATGGTTGTCGCGACGGTAAGTGGATGGCGCGGCGCCGCGCGCCAGGATCAGCGCGGCGAACTGCAGCAGGCGCCACCAGCTGGTGAGCCAGATCATCGTGGCGCGGTGCAGCCGCGCCAGCGACGGGAACAGTGATGCATGGGTGGACATATTGCGATCTTATCATCCAATAGGTCAGCTTATGGCACGGCAGCGATGATGGCGTCGGCCACGGCGCGTACCCGCGCGCTGCGGTGCAGGTCGCCGTGCATCACCAGGTACATGTCGTACTGGTGCACGCGGTCCGGGAAGATGCGCACCAGCCGCGCATCCTGGTCGGCCATGTGCACCGGCAGTTCGGCGATGCCGATGCCGGCGCGCGCCGCATCCATCAGCATCAGCCCCGTGTTGACCTCGAGCGCGACGCGCGCCCCGGCCACGGGCACGCCGGCCACGTGGTTGGCCTGGCGCGGGGCGACCGAGGCGTGGTAGATGACGAGGTCATGGCCGGCCAGGCCGGTGTCGGCCGCCGGCATGCCGCGCCTGCGCAGGTAGGTCTTGCTGGCGTACAGGCCGGAAGTCCGCCGTGCCAGGTGGCGCGATACGAGGTCGGGATCGGTGGGTTTCAGCGTGCGCACGGCGAGATCGGCTTCGCGGCGCGTCAGGCTGGTGACCGCCGTGTTCACGTGCAGCACCACGCGGATGTCCGGATGCTCCGCATGCAGCGCCCGGATCGCATCCATCACGAAGTACTGCGCCATGGTATCCGTGGTGGCCACCCGCACCGTGCCGGACAGCCGGTTGTCGATGCCCTGCATTTCCCGCTCCAGCCGGTGGGCCGCCTGTTCCATCGCCTCGGCCGGCCGCGCCGCCATCTCGCCGGCCGGCGTGGGCACGTAGCCCGATGGCGTGCGCAGGAACAGCTTCGCATTCAGCGCGGCTTCCAGCGCGGCCAGCCGGCGGCCCGCCGTGGCCTGGTCGATGCCCAGCCGGGCGGCGGCGCCGCGCAGCGTGCCGGCCCGGTAGATACCGAGGAATATGCGGGCGTCGTCCCAGTCCATGCGTGCTCCGTCATGCAATTTTGCATCAGGGTGCCGATGGTATGCATGTTTACTGCATCAGGCAAGGGCCTTAACCTTTCGGCATCCCGAAGAATCGCCCGCCAAGGAGGCGCCATGCTGTTGTTTACCCTCGCCATCGGTTTCGTGATGGCGATGATCGACGTGACGGCCGTGAACACGGCCCTGTCCGACATTGCCACCGACCTGGGCGTGCCGCTGGAAGGGCTGGTCTGGGTGGTCGACGCATACACGCTGACGTTTGCCGCGCTGCTGCTGGCCGGCGGTGCCCTGGCCGACCGCTACGGCGCCAAGCGTGCCTACCAGGGCGGCCTGGCGGTGTTCGTGCTGGGTTCCGTGCTGTGCGCGCTGGCGCCCTCCGGCGCCGCACTGGTGGCGGCGCGGCTGCTGCAGGGCACCGGTGCGGCACTGTTCATGCCCAGTTCCCTGGCGCTGCTGACGCATGCCGAGGACGACCCCGCGCGGCGCGCGAAGATGTTCGCCGGCTGGGCGGCGATCGTCAGCGCCGCCGCCACCGTGGGGCCGGTGGCCGGCGGCGTGCTGGTGGAAGCATTCGGCTGGCGCAGCATCTTCTGGCTGAACCTGCCCCTCGGCCTGCTGGGCATCGCGCTGGCGCAGGCGAAAGCGCCGGCACCCGCGCCGCACGCGCGGAAACTGGGCATGCTGAGCCACGCGCTGGGCGCGGGGGCGCTGGCGGCGCTGGCCTTCGTGCTGATCGAAGGCCCGGTACTGGGCTGGTTCTCGATGCCGGTGCTGGGCGCGCTGGCCTCGGCCGTGCTGCTGGCGGTTCTGCTGGTCCAGCGCGAGCGCGGTGCCGCGCAGCCCATCCTGCCGCGCGCGCTGTACGGCATCGCGCCATTTCGCGCCGCCGTACTGACGGGCATGCTGATCAATGTGGGCACGTTCGGCCACATGTTCGTCGTCAGCCTGTGGATGCAGGATGCGCACGGCAGCGGGGCGCTGGGCACCGGACTGGCGATCCTGCCGATGACGGCCGGGGCGGGTATCGGCAATGTGCTGTCCGGGCGCGCGGTGGCCCGGCACGGCACGCGCCTGCCGCTGTTGACAGGCATGGCGGGAGGCGCCATGGGCGCTCTGCTGCTGGCGCAGGCCACGGCGGGCACGCCGCCCTGGCTGGTGATCGCCGGCGGAACGCTGATGTTCCTGGCCGTCGGCTACGCGATCCCGGCCATGACATCGACCGTGATGGGGGCCGGTGGCAAGGAGCACGCCAGCGCCGCCGGCGCGGCGCTCAACGCCTGCCGCCAGATCGGCGCGCTGCTCGGCGTGGCGGTGGCCGGTACCATCCTGCACGCGGTACTGGATTGGGGCACCCGGCTGGCCATCGTGTACGGCGCCATCGCGGCGGCCTACGCGCTGGCCTGCCTCGCCATCCACCGCAATGTGCAGGCAAGCGCCACCGCCAGGCTGGCGGCCGGCGCGGCGGAGTGACGGTCAGCCGTGCAGCCGGCGCCAGGCGATCATCTCGGCGATCGTCAGGATCGGCATGCCGTGCAGCGCGGCGAAGCGATCGATGGCGTCGCCGCGCATCATCGTGCCGTCCGGGTTCATCAGCTCGCACAGCACGGCGGCCGGCGCCAGCCCCGCCATGACCGCCAGGTCCACCGACCCTTCGGTGTGGCCGGCGCGGGACAGCACGCCGCCCGGCGTGGCGCGCAGCGGGAAGACGTGGCCGGGGCGCACCAGGTCGTGCGGCCGCGCGTCCGGCGCGGTGGCGGCGCGGATCGTGGCCACGCGATCGGCCGCGGAGACTCCCGTGGTCACGCCATGCCGCGACTCGATCGATACGGTGAACGGCGTGCCGTAGCGGCTGCCGTTCTCGCTGGCCATCGGCGGCAGCTCCAGCTCGCGCACGCGGTCGGCGGTCAGGCACAGGCAGACGATGCCGCTGCATTCGCGGATCATCAGCGCCATGGTGGCCACCGTGAGCCGGCCGCAGGCGACGATCAGGTCGGCCTCGTTCTCACGGTCGAAGTCATCGAGCAGGATGACGGGCACGCCGCTGCGCACGGCTTCCAGCGCGGCGCCGATGCGCGCCTCGAGGGCGGCGCCTTGCAGGGCAGGCGGAGTGACAGGGGAAACGGCAGGGGAAACGGTAGGGGAAACAACAGGGTTCAGTTCTTGGACAGACATTGAAACGCTCCTCGCGATGGCGAAAAACGCTCCAGGGCAAAGCGAACACGCGCGCGCCCGCCACGCGCGGTGATGCACCGGGCGCGCGCAGGCCTGCACGTACAACGCACATCTTCTTTCATCCGGACTATACCGTCGGCTCCGGCATCGCACCGGATCTGCTGACCCTGTGGTAAAGGAATCACCGCAGGCGCTCGCGGGCTCGGTCAGAAGACCATACCGCCGGTGGGGAATTTCACCCCGCCCCGAAGACGTAAATTAAGTTGAGTCACTCGGATTGAGTGACTGCGCTCGCCGCGGCTTGCGGCGGGCGCGGCGATTGTAGCAGAGCCCTCCGGTTCTGGTGTATCGTGGCGCTTCGCCCATCCGACCGTACCCATCCCCATGAAGTTGAGTTCTTACAAGCTTGCCACTGCCGCCGCGCTGCTCGGTGCTTCCCTGCTGGCACATGCCGCGCCGCTGCCGGCGCCCGGCGATACGCTGCCGGTGGCGCCGCATGTCAAGGTCGGCAAGCTGCCCAACGGGCTGACCTACTACATCCAGAAGAATGCACGTCCGGAAAAGCGGCTGGAACTGCGCCTCGTCGTCAAGGCCGGGTCGATCCTGGAAGACGAGGACCAGCTGGGGTTGGCGCACTTCACCGAGCACATGGCGTTCAACGGTTCCACCCACTTCAAGCGCCATGAACTGGTGTCGTACCTGCAGTCGATCGGCGTCAAGTTCGGGCGCGACCTGAATGCCTATACCAGCTTCGACCAGACCGTCTACATGCTGCCGATCCCGACCGATTCGAAGGAGGCCGTGGAAAAAGGCTTCCTCGTGCTGGAGGACTGGGCCAGCGGCATCACCTTCAACGACGAGGACATCGAGAGCGAACGCGGCATCGTGCTCGAGGAACTGCGCATGGGCAAGGGCGCCAACGACCGCATGAACCAGGTGCTGTACCCCAAGCTGTTCAACGGTTCGCGCTACGCCGAGCGCCTGCCGATCGGCAAGGCCGACGTACTGCGCACCTTCAAGCCCGATGCGATCCGGCGCTTCTACCGTGACTGGTACCGGCCCGACCTGATGGCCGTGATGGTGGTCGGCGACATCGACCCGGCCGAGGCGGAAAAGCTGGTCAAGGCGCACTTCGGCAAGCTGAAGAACCCGGACAACGCGCGGCCTCGCGAATATGCCGTGATCCCCGAGCGCAAGGCCGACGAAGGGCTGGTGATCACCGACCGCGAAGCGCCGGCCGACGTGCTGTACATCCGCTACCCGATCGTGCCGCATCCGGAAGACCCCACGTACGGCGGCTACCGGCGGGACCTGGTCGAGAAGCTGTATGGCGCCATGCTGGGCCAGCGCATCATGGAGCTGACGCAGCAGGCCGATCCTCCCTTCATCCAGGGCGGCAGCGGCATGGGCAAGGTGGTGCGCGGCTACCGCTCGTTCACCGTGTCGGCGCTGCTGGGCAAGGGCGGGCATGTCCCGGCGATCAATGCGCTGATCCAGGAAGACGAGCGCGCGCGGCAGTTCGGCTTCACCGCCTCGGAACTGGACCGCGCCAAGAAAACCATGCTGCGCAACTACGAACGCATGTACGCCGAGCGCGACAAGTCCGACTCGGCCGGCTTCGTGGCGGAGTACATCCGCAATTTCCTCGAGGGCGAGCCGATCCCCGGCATCCAGAATGAGTACGCCTATGCGCAGGCGCTGGTGCCCGGGATCACGCTGGAGGAAGTCAACGCGGCGGTGCGCGCGGCCATCCCGTCCGATGACAAGAAGCTGGTGATCCTGATGGGCAGCCTGAAGGACCGCGTGGCGCCGACCGGCACCGAACTGCTGGCCGCCGTCGACCAGGCGCAAAAGCAGACCGTGGCGGCGCGCGAGGACAAAGCCTACGCCAGCAACCTGCTGGACCAGCCGCCGGCACCCGGCCGCATCGTGGCCGAGCAGGAGAACAAGGCGCTCGGCACGGTCGAGCTGACCCTGTCGAACGGCGTGAAAGTGGTGCTGAAGCCCACCGATTTCCGCAACGACCAGGTGCTGATGAGCGCCGTGCGCTTCGGCGGCCAGTCGCTGTTCGGCGAGGAGGATATCTTCAATGCCCGCTACGCCAGCGCGCTGGCCGCCCAGATGGGCGCGCTGAACTATTCCCCGGCGGACCTGCAGAAGGTCCTTGCCGGCAAGAGCGTGGGCGTCAGCGTGGCGATGGCCGACCTGTCCGACAACCTGACCGGCAGCGCCGGCAGCGCGGACATCGAAACGCTGCTGCAGCTGACACACGTGAAGCTCACGCAGCCGCGCCGCGACGAGGTGCTGTTCAATTCCTTCGTTGCGCGCCAGCGCGACCTGGCGCGCAACGCGATGGCGCGCCCGGAGGCGGAATTCGGCGACACGGTGCGCGGCACGCTGTTCGGCGGCCATCCGCGCGTGCCACGCACGCCAAGGCCCGAGGATTTCGACAAGGTGCAGCTCGAGCGTGTGCAGCAGATCTACCGCGAGCGCTTTTCCAGCGCCAAGGGCCTGACGTTCTACTTCGTCGGCAGTTTCGATGTCGCGAAACTCAAGCCCCTGCTGGCCACCTGGCTGGCTTCGCTGCCGGCGGCGGATATTCCGGTGGCCTATCGGGATACCGGCGTGCGCCCGGTGCGCGGGGTGGTGAAGAAGGAGGTCCGGCGCGGCAAGGAATCCAAGAGCAATATCTCGATCACGTTCACGGGCGACGCCGCGTTTTCCCAGGCCGAGCAGCTGCGCATGCAGGCGCTCGTCGAAGTCCTGAACCTCAGGCTGACCGAAGTGCTGCGCGAGCAGCTGGGCCTGATCTACGGCGGTGGCGCCAGCGGCGGCGTCACCAAGCTGCCGTATCCGAATTATTCGGTGGCGCTGGCGCTGCCCTGCGGGCCGGAAAACGTCGACAAGGTCATCGCGGCGGCGTTCGCGGAAATCCGCAAGCTGCAGGAAAACGGTCCGGCGGCGGCGGACCTGGCGAAGGTGAAGCAGAACTGGCTGACGAGCCACCGGCTGGCGCTGCGCGAGAATGGTTTCTGGATGGCGCAATTGCAGGCGGCGCAATTGAACGGCTTCCCGCCGGAATCCATCCTGGGCTTCACGGAGCGCGTGGCCGCCGTGACGCCGGCCGATGTGCAGGGTGCCGCGCAGCGCTACTTCGACTTCGACAACTACGTGCAGGTCGTGCTGTACCCCGAGGCAAAGTAAGCGGCACCACCGCGGCGGCTTCCGCCGCGGCGCCTTGTCTTACGTTTCCACTTCCCGCGTTTCCACCTCCCACGTTTCCACTTCCCGCGTTCTCACTTCCCGCGGTTTCTCCCGCCGCTTCGCTTCTCCCGCCGCGTCGCTTCTTCATTGCCGCTTCCCGCGCCTGATTCCCCTGTCCATCCCTGCGCACATTCGCTGCGCGTATTTGCTCATGCATTTTATCGCCTGCGCCAGGAGATAATGTGTGAGTTTTGCGCTGATCGTTTGCTGTATTATCTTCCTTGTGATGGCATGATTTTATTCCGTGATTAGTCGAATTGGCTAATTAATGCCAAGCGACTGTTTTCATGAGGTTTTCAGCTATTCAAGCATATTTTTGGCGGACGGTCATGTTTGAATGGAATGGAACATGTTTTCGCGGTCTTTCCGGATTATTTGCATTGTTATTCAGATTGACTATCTGCTGAGCTCTGGAATCATGGCAAGGAGAGGAATAATGATCGGCATTCCTTATGTGACGCTCGCCCTGGCGATGCTTGCCGGCGCGCTGGCGGTGCTGCTCTCCGCGATCAGCTCGCCCCGCTACCTGGCCGTGTTCGTGCTGACGATCGCTTCCGGGCTGCTGGCCGCGGCCAGCACGGTGCATTTCTGCCGAACCAGGTCGCCGCTGCTGTTCGCGGCATTGCTGCCGGGACTGTTCGGCGCGTATGCGGTCCTCGACGTGTTTGCCCGACTGCTCGCCGGCACGCGCCTGCTGGACTTGCTGGACTAGGTCATCGTGCAGGCGTCCGGCCGCGCGGCCAGGCATGCGGGAAATGCATGTCGGCACGCCCATGCGAACGCGGCGCGGAATGCCGTGCGCTCTGTGCTAGCCTCTACCCATTGCGCCAGGCGCATTGCTTCGAGGCCGCCATGTGGAAGAGGTTACTGCTTGCCGTCATCGTCATCGCCGCTGTCATCGGCGGTCTTGCGCTCATGCAGCCCGATACGTTCCGGATCGAACGCAACGCCGTGATCAAGGCGCCGCCCGAGCGGGTGTTCGCCTACCTGAACGATTTCCACCAATGGCCCGCCTGGTCGCCATGGGAGCGCTTCGACCCGGCGATGCAGCGCACCTACAGCGGCGCGCCGCGCGGCCAGGGCGCGATCTATACGTGGAGCGGCAACGAGGATGTGGGGCAGGGCAGGATGGAGATCGTCGAGAGCACGCCACCGCACGCGCTCCAGATCCGCCTCGATTTCGTGCAGCCGTTCGAATCGCACAACCAGGTGCGCTTCGTGCTCACGCCGCGGCCGGACGGCACCGCGGTCAGCTGGGCGATGTCCGGCAACCGGCCGTTCGTGATGAAGCTGGTCGAGGTGTTCACCAGCGTGGAAGACATGGCCGGCCCCGACTTCGAGCAGGGGCTGGCGCAACTGAAGGAAGCCGCCGAGGCATCGCGCTGATGGGTGGCCCGGACGGCATGGCATGGCGGCCTGGCACCTTGCCGCCACGCCCATGACCGGGCCCTGCATCCTCGCCATCGACAATGGCACGCAAAGCGTGCGCGCGCTGCTGTTCGACCTGCGCGGCGACCTGGTGGCGAAGGCGCAGGTGGGGCTGCAGCCCTGTGACGCCTGGCGGCCGGGATGGGCCGAGCACAAGGACGAAGGTTACTGGGAGGCTGTCTGCGAAGCCTGCCGCCGCCTGTGGCTGGTGGCGCCGGCCGCACGCGGGGGCATCGCGGGAGTGGCCGTGACCACGCAGCGCGGCACCGTCGTCAATGTCGACGAGCAGGGCAGGCCGCTGCGCCCGGCGATCACATGGCTGGACCAGCGCCGCACCGACCTGTCGCAGGTGCCGCGGGTGGGCCCGCTGTGGCGCGCGGCGTTCCGGCTGGCCCGGGTCGACGGCACGCTGCGCTACTTCCAGCGCGAAGCGGAAATCAACTGGATCGCCGCCCACCAGCCCGACATCTGGCGGCGCACCCACAAGTTCCTGCTGCTGTCGGGCTACCTGAACTTCCAGCTGTGCGGCCGTTTCGTCGATTCGGCTGGCGCGCAGGTGGGCTATGTGCCGTTCGATTTCCGCCGCCACCGCTGGGCCGGAGCGCGCGACTGGAAATGGCAGGCGCTGGCGATCCGGCCCGGCATGCTCCCCGAACTGGCGCCGCCGGGCGCGGTCATCGGCGCGATCACGCCCGCGGCGGCCGCCGCCACGGGCATCCCGGCCGGCCTGCCGCTGCTTGCCGCGGCGGCCGACAAGGCTTGCGAGGTGATCGGTGCCGGTGCCCTGGCGCTGCATGTCGGCTGCCTTTCCTACGGCACCACGGCGACCATCAATACCACCAGCACGAAATATGTCGAGGTCACGCGGTTCGTACCGCCGTATCCGGCCGCGCTGCCCGGCGCCTACAGCACCGAAGTGCAGATCTTTCGCGGCTACTGGATGGTGAACTGGTTCAAGGAGCAGTTCGGCGACCGTGAGCTCGCGGCCGCCACCGAACACGGCATGGCGCCCGAGGCATTGCTGGACCGGCTGGTGGAGGCGGTGCCGCCGGGCTCGATGGGCCTGATGCTGCAGCCGTACTGGAGCCCCGGCATCCGGGTGCCCGGGCCGGAAGCAAAGGGGGCGATGCTGGGTTTCGGCGATGTGCACACGCGTGCCCACATGTACCGCGCCATCCTGGAAGGGCTGGCGTATGCGCTGCGTGAAGGGAAGGAGCGCATCGAACGGCGCAGCGGCACCCGCATTACCGAACTGCGCGTGGCGGGCGGCGGCTCGCAGAGCGATGCGGCCATGCAGCTGACGGCCGACATCTTCGGCCTGCCCGCCGTGCGCGCCCACGTGTACGAAGCTTCCGGCCTGGGGGCGGCGATCGCCGGCGCCGTCGGCCCGGGGCTGCACCGCGACTTCGCCAGCGCCGTGGCCGCGATGACGCGGCCCGGCCGGGCCTTCGAGCCGGATGCCGCCAACCGGCGCCTCTATGACCAGCTGTACCGGCGTGTCTACCTGCGCATGTACCGGCAGCTGCGGCCGCTGTACGGCGAGATCGCGGCGATCACCGGCTATCCGCCGCCCCGCTGAAGCATTGCGACCGTACGGTGCTTACATCCGCGCCGCAATCAATTGACCCAGGATGGCAATCCCCTGGCGAATCCGCTCCGGCGGCACCGTCACGAAGGACAGCCGCAGCGTGTGCGCTTCCGGTTCATTGGCGTAGAACGGCGCGCCCGGCACGAAGGCGACCTTGTGCTTGATCGCTTCGTCGAGCAGCTCCATCGCGTTGATATGCTTCGGCAGCGTGACCCGGATGACATGCCGCCCTGCAGCTCCGTGGGCACGGTAGCCCGCCGCGAAATCCGAGCTCTGAGCATACCAACGGGCACACAACCAAGCGCGATACCCGAATCGGTATCGCAAGTCACAAAAAAAGTATTGGATCGCAGATATTGACATCCATAAGATGATCTTCAGTGCACTGCATGACTGTAAATAACCATAACGGAGACAGCATGAATAGCCAAACCGGTAGCCGCACCGCGGCCGACTGCGTACGATCATTTCCCTTGAAGTTGACTTCGGCGGTATTGCTCGGCGCCGGCCTGATCAGCACCGTGTCGGTGCACGCGCAGGAGGCCGCGCCCGCGCCCGCTTCCACGCCTCAAAGCAGTGATCACGTGGTGACAGTGACCGGTTCGCGCATTTCGGCGCGCGGCTACAACCAGCCCACGCCGACCACCACGCTGACCTCCGACGATATCGAAAAATCGGCCCAGCCCAATGTCTTCACCACCATTTCCCAGTTGCCCGCGCTGCAGGGCAGTACCGGGAATTCGGTGCTGACTTACAGCACCTCGAGCGGCTTGCAGGGCCTGAGCGCGTTCAGCCTGCGGGGCCTTAGCCCATCCCGTACGCTGACCCTGCTCGACGGCCAGCGCGTGGTACCGGCCAACGTCACCGGCGTGACCGACATCAGCCAGTTTCCGCAACTGCTCGTCAAGCGCGTCGACGTTGTCACGGGCGGTGCTTCGGCCTCGTATGGCTCGGACGCGATCGGCGGCGTCGTCAATTTCATCACGGACAAGAAATTCACGGGCTTCAAGGCCAATATCCAGGGTGGCCAGACCAACTACCACGACGACAGGAACGTCACGCTGCAGGCGGCCTGGGGCCGCGGCTTCGCGGACGATAGGCTGCATCTGGTCGTCAGCGCCGAGCGCAGCAAGGAGGATGGCGTGCCGCCGCACGGCTTCGGTAACGGGCCCGGCCCGAACGGCCGCACCGCCTTCAATGCGCCGGCTTTCCAGACCCGTCCGCTGGCCCAGACCACCGATGGCAGTCCGCAGATGTTCGACATCCGCAACGCCCAGCCCTACCAGTACAACCGCTACGGGCTGATCACCTCCGGGCCGCTGCAAGGCACCGCCTTTGGCGATGGCGGCGTTCCCTATCGATTCAACTACGGTGGCAACGGCGTGCCCGATGGCAAAGGCGGCGTCAGCGGTTGTATCAGCCCGTATTGCGTGGGCGGCGACCTGTCCGGCACCTCGGGCAACAGCACCAGCCTGGCCTCTGCACTGACGCGCGAGAACCTGTACACCCGCCTCAGCTATGCGATCAGTCCGGACCATGAAATCTTCATGACCACGAACGTGGCCCAGGTCGACTCGTCGAACACACCGAATGCCGGCGCACCGAAAAACGCCAACCTCACCATCCAGTGCGATAACCCGTTCCTGCCGGCATCGATCGTGGCCGACTGCGCGGCCAACAATATCACCAGTTTCCAGTACGGCACTGGCAACGCCAACTTCCCGAAAAACATCAGCGTCGAGCCGCTGCGCCGCCAGAATCGCTACGTGATCGGCGCCGATGGACGCTTCGATGCCGGCGGGGTGAACTGGTCGTACAACGCCTACTACCAGCGCGGCATCAACCACACCGATCTGTATGTCAGGAACATCACGCTGACGCCGCGCTACAACGCCGCGATCGACGCCGTCAGGCTGTCCGACGGCAGCATCGTCTGCCGCAGCGTGGCCGCGCGCAACGCGGGCTGCCAGCCTCTCAACATCATCGGTAACGTGCCTCAGAGCAGCGGCGCGCTGGCGTATGTGATGCCCGGGTTCGGCCCGCAGCAGCACACCCGCCAGACCGAGGACGTGGCCAGCCTGAACATCAGCGGCGAGCCACTGGCGCTGTGGGCCGGTCCGCTGGCCGTCGCGACCGGTCTCGAGTACCGCAAGGAGGCCTACGTCGTGCGTGCCGACCCCTATGGCAATGGCGTTACGGCCGACAGCCCGAACTCGGTCGAGTATCCGGCCGATCCCGTGCTGAATTCCGTCACAGGGGGAAACTGGTTCGCGGGCAATTACCGTAACGGCCAGGGCGAGTATTCCGTGCGCGAGGCCTATCTCGAACTGAACCTCCCCATGTTCAAGTCGGACTGGCTGGGCGAGGCCAGCCTGAACGTGGCGGGACGCGGCACCGTCTACAGCACCGCCGGCAATGCCAAGACCTGGAAAGTCGGCAGCACCTGGAAAACGGCCGTCGACGGGCTGCGCCTGCGCGCCGTCACCTCGCGCGACGTACGCGCTCCCAACCTGAGCGAACTGTTTGCGCCGATCGTCACCACCAACAATGTGGTGAACTATCGCGGCACCACGTTGACGGTGCAGCAGCAGGTGACTGGCAACACGGCGCTCCGGCCGGAGACCGCGCGCAGCACGGAGCTCGGCGTGGTGCTCACGCAGCCGCGCTGGTTGCCGGGCTTTAGTGCCTCGGTCGATTACTACACGATCAAGGTCGATGGCGTCATCTCGACGCTGGGCCTGCAGCAGGAAGTCGACCTGTGCGTGGCCGGCAACCAGGAAATGTGCGCCGCCATGATGCTCGACAGCCCGGTGCCGTCGAATAATTACGTGCGCTTGCAGCAGTTCAACCTGGCCTCCCTCAAGCTGCGGGGCTTCGACATCGAGACCTCGTACCGGGGCAGCATGGCGAAACTGGGCGTGCCCGGCATGTTCACCCTGCGTGCGCTGGCCACGCATACGATCGATAACATTACCGATTCGGGCGTGCCAGGAACAATCCCGACCGAATCGGCGGGTGTCAACCTGGGTTCCACGCCGCGCTGGAAGCTGCTGGCCACGCAAGGCTGGTCGACCGATCGCGCCAGCGTGACGCTGACCGAGCGCTGGATCAGCAACGGCGTCTACAGCAACGAGTACATCGAGTGCAAGGCCAACTGCCCGGTTGCGACGACGATCCATCCGACCATCGACAACAACCAGATGAAGGGCGCGCTGTATGTCGATCTGGGGGCGACCTACAAGGTGTCGGAAAACGTCATGGCTTATGCCAAGATCGACAATCTGGGCGACCGCGACTCGCCGACAGCGCCGGGTCCGAACGTGGGCTATGGACTCAACCCTTCGCTGTTCGACGTCCTCGGCCGCATGTACCGGGTCGGCTTGCGTTTCAGTCTCTAGGAAGCGCAGCCATCCGCGCGGTCATGCGGACCGCAATACTCGGCTTTGCTGCCTGCCAAACAAAAAAGCCCTTCGATCATCGAAGGGCTTTCCATTCCATGCGTGTGCTTGAAGCCTACATCCGCGCCGCAATCAATTGACCCAGGATGGCAATCCCCTGGCGAATCCGCTCCGGCGGCACCGTCACGAACGACAGCCGCAGCGTGTGCGCTTCCGGTTCGTTGGCGTAGAACGGCGCGCCCGGCACGAAGGCGACCTTGTGCTTGATCGCTTCGTCGAGCAGTTCCATCGCATTGATATGCTTCGGCAGCGTGACCCAGATGAACATGCCGCCCTGCGGTTTGGTCCACGTGGCGCCGGCCGGGAAGTGCTCGGCCATCGCGTCGAGCATGGCCTGGCACTGGTTGCCGTACAGTTCGCGGATGGTCGGGATGTGGCGGTCCAGGAAGCCATCCTTGATCACTTCGTGCACCACCATCTGCGTCAGCTGCGCGGTGTGCAGGTCGGCGGCCTGCTTGGCCAGCTCGAGGCGGCGCACCAGCGGCAGCGGCGCCACCACGTAGCCCAGGCGGATGCCGGGCGTCAGCACTTTCGAGAAGGAGCCCATGTAGATCACGCCGTCCGGGTTCATCGCCACCATCTTCGGCAGCGGTTCGCCCTTGTACGACAGCGCGCCGTAGGGATCGTCCTCGATCAGCGGCAGGCCGAGGCGGGCGCAGGTTTCCACCAGTTCCTGGCGGCGCGCGATCGACAGCGTGCGGCCGGTCGGGTTCTGGAAATTCGGCAGCGAGTACAGCAGGCGGGCGCCTTGCGCCACCGGCTCGATCGAGGCCGGCACCAGCCCGTCGTCATCGGTGGCCACCGAGGCGAATTCGGGGCGGTACACGGAAAATGCCTGCAGCGCGCCCAGGTAGCTCGGCGTTTCGACCAGCACGCGGCTGCCTTCGTCGATCAGCACCTTGCCCAGCAAGTCGAGCGCCTGCTGCGAGCCCGACACCATCAGTACCTGTTCCGGCACGATCTTCGCGCCATCCTTCGAGAGCGAATCGGCGATCCACTGGCGCAGCGGCATGTAGCCATCCGTCGGGCCGTACTGCAGGGCGGTCTTGCCCGTGGTGGACAGCACCTTGTCGAACGCCGCCTTCATTTCTTCCACCGGGAAAGTGGCCGGCGACGGCAGGCCGCCGGCGAACGAAATGATTTCCGGCTGCTGCGTGATCTTCAGGATCTCGCGGATGAAGGAACTCTGCAGCTGCTGGGCACGCTCGGAAAAGCGCCACTGGATCGGGTTGGGATTTTCGATTTTCATACGACTCTCTCGGGGAAAGGGCGGCGGGCGGCGCCCGCCATTGGAACGGCACGCTTGTGGCGGCCCATGGAGGCGCGGCCGGGTAGGCAGCGCCCTTGATTCGATTCGGCTACTTGTTTATGCGAGCTCGGCGATCAGCTCGATTTCCACGCAGGCACCCAGCGGGATCTGCGCCACGCCGAACGCGGAGCGGGCATGCTTGCCGGCGTCGCCGAACACTTCGCCCAGCAGTTCGGAGGCGCCGTTGGTGACCAGGTGCTGCTCGGTGAAGTCCGGCGTGGAGTTCACCAGGCTCATCACCTTGACGATGCGCTTCACGCGGTTCAGGTCGCCGCCACAGGCTTCCTGCAGCGTGCCCAGCAGGTCGATCGCCACCGCGCGGGCAGCCTGCTTGCCTTCCGCCGTGTCGATATTCTTGCCCAGCTGGCCCACCCACACGGCGCCATCCGGCTTCTTGGCGATGTGGCCGGACAGGAACACGGTGTTCCCGGTCTGCACGTGCATGACGTAGGCGGCGGCCGGCGTGGCCGGTGCTTTCAGGGCGATATCGAGCGACTTCAGTTTTTCGTAGACGGACATCATGTCTCCAGATGGGTTGTAATGAATGAGTTGTAATTACGCAATGTAATAAGCTTATTCCCGATATTGTACGACCTGCCGCCGGGCGCGGGCCAGGCGTTCCGCGCCTGGTTCCCGACATGGTGCGTACACCTGCGGTGATCTTCGGTGCTCACCTTTTCACGGCCATCCTGCGGCCCAGCGCCACGGTGCCGATCACGGCCAGCGCGAACAGCAGGTGCGCCGCCTGCAGCGGCTCGCCCAGCACGATGGCGGCGCCCAGCAGCGTGAGGAACGGCTGCAGCAGCTGCACCTGGCCGACGCGGGCCACGCCGCCCCGGGCCATGCCGCGGTACCAGAAGATGAAACCGACGAACATCGAGAACACGCAGGTATAGGCAAAGCCGCCCCAAGCCGCGGCGCCGACGCCGGCCAGCGTGCCGCCATGGCGCCACAGGTCCCAGCCGGCGAGGGGCAGGGCGACGGGCAGGGACAGCAGCAGTGCCCAGCTGATCACCTGCTGCCCGCCCAGCGCCTGCGACAGCCGCCCGCCTTCCGCGTAACCCATGCCGGCCGCCAGCACGGCGCCCAGCATCAGCACATCGGCCACGTGCAGGGCGCCGCCGCTCTGGCTCAGCGCGAAGCCGACCACGAGGCCGGACCCGGCCAGCGCCGCGCACCAGAACCCGGGCGACGGCCGCTCGTGGCCGCGCAGGGCGGAAAACAGGGCGGTGGCCAGCGGCAGGATGCCAACCAGCACGGCGCCGTGCGACGCCGGCAGCGAACGCATCGCGAACGATGTCAGCAGCGGGAAACCGATCACGCAGCCGGCCGCCACCACGAGCAGTCCCGGCAGCGCGCCACGGCCGGGCAGCGGCGCGCGCTGCCACCACAGCCACAGGCCCGCCAGCAGCGCGGCCACCACGGCGCGGCCCATCGTGACGAGCATCGGGCTCAGCTCGGCCACGGCCAGGCGGGTGAACGGCAGCGTGAGGCTGAAGATCGCCACGCCGGCCAGCCCGAGCAGCATGCCGGCCGTTTCGTCGGACCGGCGCGTGACCGTGGCTGCCTGTGCGGCAGTGGACGAGGCGCTCATGGCCGCGCTCCAGCCACCAATGGCATGACAGGGTGGACTGCTGGGAGGGGCGAGACGGGCAGCATGTTCATGGTCTTGGCTTTCTCGTGGATTCAGGTGTATCGTAGAAGAATTGGCCAGTACAGTGCCAATACACCGATCCGCATGATTTGAATTACTGTAATGGCTGGATTACCAATACACGCGTGACCAATATGCCCGTGACCAATGCGTCTGTAACCGATATGCCAGTGACCGATACGCCATGACCGAACCATCGCCTCCGCTGTCCACTCCGCTGTCCACCCCGCTATCGCCCGCCGTTGGCACCCTCAGCCGCGCGGCGGGCGAATCGCTGACCGACCAGATCGTGCGCACCGTGGCGGCGCGCATCGACGAGCGCATGCTGCGCAGCGGCAGCCGTATGCCGTCGATCCGCCGCTTCGCGGAAAGCCATGGCGTGTCGCCGTTCACCGTGGTGGCCGCCTACGACAAGCTGGTCGCCCGCGGCTACCTGGAGTCGCGCCGCGGCGCCGGCTTCTTCATCCGCGAACGCACGCCGCTGCGCAGCGTGGCCCCGGCGGCCAACACTGCGGCGGCCGATGCCGAGGCGGCTGGCCAGTCGCTGGACGTGGTCTGGCTGGTGCGCAACATGTTCCGCCAGATGCCGCACCAGCAGATGCCGGGAACCGGGGTGCTGCCCAGCGAATGGCTCGATGCGGAAAGCGTGGCCAACGCGCTGCGTGCGATCGGGCGCCAGAACGCCAGCCAGCTGCTGAACTATGGCGTGCCGCAGGGCTTCCTGCCGTTGCGCCAGCAGCTGCAGCGCAAGCTGGCCGAACTGGAGATCGGCGCGGCGCCCGAACAGATCGTCACTACGGCCGGGGTGACCCAGGCGCTGGACATGGTGGCGCGCGAGTTCACCCGGCCGGGCGACACCATCCTGGTCGACGACCCGGCCTGGTTCCTGATGTTCGGCTCCTTCGCGGCGCTGGGCGCACGGGTGGTCGGCGTGCCGCGGCTGGCCGACGGGCCGGACATCGCCCGGCTGGCCGAGCTGGCGGCGCTGCACAAGCCGAAGCTGTACGTGATCAACTCGGTGCTGCACAACCCCAGTTCGACGTCGCTGTCCGGCGCCAAGGCGTACCAGATCCTGCGGATCGCCGCCGAGCACGACATCACGATCGTCGAGGACGACATCTATTGCGACCTGCACCCCGGCAGCGCGGTGCAGCCGGCGACCCGGCTGGCCGCGCTGGACCAGTTGCAGCGGGTGATCTACCTGTCCGGCTTTTCCAAGACGATGGCGGCCAACCTGCGCGTGGGCTTCATCGCCACGTCGCCCGAGCTGGCGCGGCGGCTTGCCGACCGCAAGATGCTGCAGACGCTGACCACCAGCGACATCGGCGAGCGCATCGTGTACAAGATCCTGTACGAGGGTGTGTACCGCAAGCACGCCGAACGCATGCGCACCCGGCTCGACGGCCTGCGGGCGCGCACCGTGCGCCAGATGGAGCGGGTCGGCCTGCGCATCGACATGGCGCCGCCGGCCGGCATGTTCGTGTGGGCCGATGCCGGCTGCGACACCAATGTGCTGGCCGAACGGGCGATGGCGCAAGGCATCCTGCTGGCGCCCGGCAGCATGTTTTCGCCCAGCCAGCTGCCGTCCCGCTTCATGCGGCTGAACGTGGCGGCCATGCAGGACCCGGCCGTGTGGCGCTTTCTGGAAAAAGAACTGCGGGGAGAAGGAATTGCGGGAACTGCGGGAGACGGACTCCAGGGAGCCGCGTGACAGGGAAACGGGGGCTTTGTCAAAAAGCTCTTGAAAGATAGAATCATCAATCCCATATCGCTGAAACCGAAAAATTTCCGGCTAACAAGACTAAAGAGGTAACGATGTCTGATAATAAAGAAACCTTGGGCTTCCAGGCGGAAGTGAAGCAGCTGCTGCAGCTGATGATCCACTCGCTGTACTCGAACAAGGAAATCTTCCTGCGCGAGCTGATTTCCAACGCGTCCGACGCGGCCGACAAGCTGCGCTTCGAAGCCATCAACAACGATGCCCTGTACGGCAACGACCACGAGCTGAAGATCAGGGTGGCGTTCGACAAGGCGGCCCGCACGGTCACGATCTCCGACAACGGCATCGGCATGAGCCGCGACGAAGTGATCAGCCACCTGGGCACGATCGCCAAGTCGGGGACCAAGGAATTCTTCGGCAAGCTGTCCGGCGACCAGCAAAAGGATGCGGCGCTGATCGGCCAGTTCGGCGTGGGCTTCTACTCCGGCTTCATCGTGGCCGACAGGATTACCGTGGAAACCCGCCGTGCAGGGCTGGACGCAAGTGAAGCGGTGCGCTGGGAATCGACCGGCGAGGGCGACTACAGCGTGGAAGCCATCGAGAAGACCAGCCGCGGCACCGACATCATCCTGCACCTGCGCGAAGGCGAGGATGAGCTGCTGTCGGCCTGGAAGCTGAAGTCGATCATCACCAAGTATTCGGACCACATCTCCCTGCCGATCCAGATGGCCAAGGAAGAGTGGGACGAAGAGAAGAAGGAAATGGTCACGAAGGCGGAACTCGAGACCATCAACCAGGCCAGCGCGCTGTGGGCCCGCTCGAAGAGCGACATCACGCCCGAGCAGTACGAGGAATTCTACAAGCACGTGTCGCACGACTTCGGCGCGCCGCTGACCTACACGCACAACCGCGTGGAAGGCCGCAGCGAATACACGCAGCTGCTGTACATTCCGGCCAAGGCGCCGTTCGACCTGTGGGACCGCAACAAGCGCGGCGGCATCAAGCTGTACGTCAAGCGCGTGTTCATCATGGACGACGCGGAACAGCTGATGCCGACCTACCTGCGCTTCGTGAAGGGCGTGATCGACTCGGCCGACCTGCCGCTGAACGTATCGCGTGAAATCCTGCAGGAGTCGCGCGACGTGAAGGCGATCCGCGAGGGTTCCACCAAGCGGGTGATCGGCATGCTGGAAGAACTGGCCAACGCCGACGAGCAGGAAAAGAAGGACAAGTACGCCACCTTCTGGACCGAGTTCGGCCAGGTGCTGAAGGAAGGCGTGGGCGAAGACCACGCCAACAAGGACCGTCTCGCCAAGCTGCTGCGCTTCGCCTCCACGCACAACGATTCCGCCGAACAGACCGTGGCGCTGGCCGACTACGTGGGCCGCATGAAGGAAGGCCAGGAAAAGATCTATTACGTGACCGGCGAAAGCTTCACGGCCGCGAAGAACAGCCCGCACCTGGAAATCTTCCGCAAGAAGGGCGTGGAAGTGCTGCTGATGATCGACCGCGTCGATGAATGGATGCTGTCGTTCCTG
Organism: Pseudoduganella sp. SL102; assembly: GCF_027856995.1. Taxonomy (NCBI): domain Bacteria; kingdom Pseudomonadati; phylum Pseudomonadota; class Betaproteobacteria; order Burkholderiales; family Oxalobacteraceae; genus Pseudoduganella; species Pseudoduganella sp. SL102. The sequence goes on along the minus strand of NZ_CP115554.1, from coordinate 5,635,573 downwards.
ACCGAATTCGACGGCAAGGAACTGGTCTCGGTGGCCAAGGGCGGCCTGGACCTGGGCAAGCTGGAAGACGAGGCCGAGAAGAAGGAACACGAGGAAACCGAGGCGCAGTACAAGGACCTGGTCGAGAAGATGAAGGGTGCGCTGGGCGACAAGGCCAAGGACGTGCGCGTGACGTTCCGCCTGACCGACTCGCCGGCCTGCCTGGTGGCGGACGAGCACGAACTGTCCGGCAACCTGCTGCGCATGCTGAAGGCGGCCGGCCAGAACGCGCCGGAAAGCAAGCCGATCCTCGAGATCAACCCGAACCACCCGCTGGTCACCCGCCTGAAATACGAGAACGAAGAAAGCGGCAAGTTCGGCGACTGGTCGCACCTGCTGTTCGACCAGGCCCTGCTGGCCGAAGGCGGCACGCTGGAAGATCCGGCGGCGTTCGTGCGCCGGATGAACGAGATGCTGCTGAAGTAACCGTGCCGACGTAACCGTTCCAGCCGGTTCGCCGGCTGTCCGGTCGATGCAGGGGCCGTGTCCGCGCCAGCGGGCACGGCCCCTGCCATATCGGCGTACGCTTCAGGCTTGCGCGAAAGCGTCGCGCAAGCCTATTCGCGCGGCACGGCGGCGATGTGCACGATCAGGATACTTTCGACAGTTCCTCGTCGTCGTGCGAGGTGATGACGACGAATGCCGCGTCGGGAATCTCGCCGCAGGCATGCGCTTCCTGGTTCGCCTCGTCGGCCGGATACCATGCGCGGACGGCATGGCCGATGCCGCGCTGGCAGGGCTTGCAGTGCGCTGAGGCTGCTACGATGGACGACGCTTGCGGCGAGCGGCGAGCAGCACCATGCCGCCCACGGCCAGCATCATGTAGGTGCTTGGCTCCGGCACTGGAACGACGCGGAAGGATGTCATGTTCCCAACAACTTCGAGCTCTCCCTGATGATAATAGTTGAAGGACGACAGGCTGGGCGAAAAGTTCGACCACTGGTTCTCCGCCGGCAGGTAGAAGTTGAGTGGCCTGTATGGCCCTTCGTCGACGAAACTGGTCGCCAGGGTAGCCTGGCCATCCGGGCCGCTGGAGCCATGTGTGTTGATGTCGAGCACGTCGAGTTCCCACGCCCTGAGCCCGGCGTGGTAGCTGAGATCAATCGGTCCCGGCGCATTCTCGAACACCACCGATTGCTGGAAATTTTCATACAGCATCCACATATCGTGCCCGTCCCTGATGAGCGGCGTTGTCGTGTCGTAAATAAAGTATCCCGTGACCACATCGCCGACAGAGAGATCGAAGCCGAGCAAATCGCTGTGTTGAACGTAGCCGGTACCGTACACGAGCAGTTTGTTGACCTTGACCTTGTACTCTACGGTAACCTCGTATGCGCTTGCCGGCGTCGCGGCGATGGCAATTAGTAGTGAACAGACGGCAGGAAGCGATCGCATTGTGGTCCTTTCGAAGGTTGGAATGGCAAGCTCATGGAAGATCGTGGGGCGGATCGATTGTATCGCTACGCAAGCCGCCGAATCTCTCCAATAGTAACGAGACAACGCTGCCACCTGGGCTGCCCTGGAAGGCATGGACCATCCGCAATGCCATCGGATGCGAGACCGTGGTTCGGCGGGAAGTTCCCCAATCACCGCGCACAGCGCCTTTTGACGTCCGTTCGATCGTGCGGACCGTGGAACGCGCAGTCGATGCGCTTCACTTCACGCATGCGGCCTGCACGGCCTCGGCGATGGCGGCATAGCCGGCGTCGTTCGGGTGCAGGTGGTCGCCGCTGTCGAAGCGGGCCTGCAGGCGGCCGGGATGGGAGGGATCGCGCATGGCGCGGTCCAGGTCGACGGTGGCGTCGAACGGAGCGCTATCGCAGATCCAGGCATTCACCTGCTGGCGCGCGGCTTCCCCGGCGAGCGAATGCACGAACGGACGCCGCACGCCTTCCAGGGGCATCAGCGTGGCCCCGCAGACCCTCACGTTGCGCGCATGGGCGCGCCGCACGAGCGCTTGCATCGCATCGATGATCTGCTGCGCCGCGATTTTTTCGGCGGGGTCCGCCAGCATGTCACCTGCCGTGATGTCGTTGATGCCCTGTGCCAGCACGATCCACTTCACGCCCGGCTTGTCCAGCGCGTCGCGTTCCAGCCGCGCCATGGTCGCGGGCCCGGCGAAGGGCCTGGCGGCATTACGGACGATGCGGTTGCCGGCAATGCCGGCATTCACGACGGCCACCGGCGCGGCGGCGCCACTCAGGCGCTGCGCCAGGATGTCCGGCCAGCGGGCATTGCCATCCTCCGTGGAGCCGATGCCGTCGGCGATCGAATCGCCGACGACGACGATGGCCCCGGCCCCGCCTGGCGCCGCGACATCGACGCCGGTAATGAAATGGCGGCTGTCGTCGGTCGGCCCGGCGGGGAACGCTTCCGCCGCGGCGGCATCGATGCCCGGTGCGATGTAGGCGGTCTGCAGCGCCGCGCCGTGGATCGTCGAGGCGGCGCTGCCGGCCGGCAGGTACAGGCTGATTGCCAGCTCCTGCAGCGGCGCGACCCTCAGGTCGACCGCATCGCTGACGATGCTGCCGCCTTTTTCCAGCGTCACCGTGGGCGATCCGTCGAACGTCACCGCGCGGCCACTTCCCGGCACGAGGCCGGCGCCATTGCCGCGCACGGCGACGTGCGCCGAACCGATCGCCAGCGGCCCGGTCCCGTACTCGTTTGAAAGCGCAATCCGTACGGCCGTTCCGCCAAGGCTCGTGCGCACGACCTGGCGCAGCGTCTGCGGCGCCAGCGCGGGGCCGGCCGCATCGGGCGCGGCACCCCAGGTGGCGACCCAGCGGGTGGGCTGCTCCGCCCCGGCCGCCGCGGTGGCGAGCATCGCGGCAAGCGACAGTGCGGCGGCACTATGTAGGAATTGGCGTGTCATTGGCGGCAACCTTTGTGGAGATGGCGCCAGTCTACGGGGCGGCCTCCGGCCCATCAATGGCGCGTTGCGCATGGTTGCCATGCGCATCCTGCATGCCGTAATGCGTGACGCCGTGGTCGAAACCGTGCAGCACGCCGAACACGTGGCGGCGGAACCATTGGTGCACCGGATCGTGGTGGCTGCGGGAGTGCCACAGGAGCCAGTACTGGTAGTCCGGCACGTCGAAAGGCAGCGGCTTCCAGGCCAGCGGCGTCTGCCGGGACAGCGTGATCGCCATATGCTCGGGCAGGGTCCACAGCAGGTCGTCGTTGCCGGCGATCCGCAGTGCGGACGAGAAGAACGGCACCGCGGCCCGCACGTGTCGCCGCAGCCCGCGTGCCGCCAGGTACTGGTCCACGAAACTGTCCTTGTCGCTGCCGCCGGTGACACGCAGGTGAGGCCACTGCAGGTAGTCGGCCAGGCCAAGCTCTTGCCGGGCCAATGGATGTGCCGCACGCATGGCGCACACGGGACGGTCCTTGCCCATGGCCCGGCCATGCAGGTTGTCCGGCAGGGTGTCGGCGATGGTGGCGACCAGGTCGATGTCCTCGTCGCTGAGCAGCCGGTAGTAGCCCGGCTCCCACATGCGAAACACGACTTCCGCACGCGGCGCTTTGCGGCCGATCGCCTCGACCAGCGTGGGCAGCACGTGGTCGGCCAGGTAATCCGAGCCGGCGATCGCAAAGCGGCGCGTGCACGCGGCCGGGTCGAATACCGGTTCGCTCAGTACCGTCTCGAGCGATTCCAGCAACGCTTTCAGCGGCGCACGCAGCATACGGGCGCGTTCCGTGAGCAGGAAGCGCTGGCCTTCGCGCACCAGCAGCGGATCGCCGAACTGGCTGCGCAACTGGGCCAGCTGGCGGCTCAGCGTGGATTGCGTCAGGCCGAGGATGCCGGCTGCCACCGTGAGGTTGCGGGTATCGAGCAGGACGTCCAGGGAGCGCAGCAGGTTGAGATTCGGCGACGGCCTGGGGATCGCTTGCCTGTCCATGCCTACCGCGCCGTTTCCGGCACATCGTAGCCGGCGTGCTGCCGCGCTTCCCAGGCGATCCTCCCGACGGCCGCGATGCCATCCTCCAGCAGCGATCGCGCCGCTTCGAGGTGTAGCTTCTCTACCGCATGGCGCACGATGCCGCTGATCTGGTTGGCGATTTTGAACAGGGTGAGGGCGGTGAAGTCGAGGATCTGGAAACCGGAAAACACGACGAGGGCGATGCGGGCGGCCATGATGTCCTGAAAGGGAGGGGTGACGCGGCGATTGTAGCCGTGCCCGGTCCCTCGTGCACCAGGCGGGAAAATGGTTGGGAATGTCCGGAAACGGGGGGAGGAGTCGTATCGGCCATCGCGGTGCAGTGCCATCATGCGTTCACCGCAGGACAGCCGCGCCAGAACTCAGCGACACCACAGCCGGAGGAACAGCGTGACGAACAGCATCGACACCACGAACAATCGCGGGTGTCAGGAATGCGCAGGTCGGCCGGGGAACCGCCTTGGTCACGGGTGCATCGTCCGGCATCGGCGTCATCCACGCGGACCGGTTGGCCGCCTGCGGCCATGACCTGCTCCTGGTTGCCGGGAACGAAGAACGCCTGCCACGCGGCGGGCCGTGACGCAGGCACCACGGCCATGGCCGGCAGCCTGCCCGGGACCTCGGGGCCGTGATCGCCTGAGTGCCCCGAGCACAGCCATCCGGTTGCAGCCGGCCGCCTGCTTGCTGTTTTCCTTGCTGTGTCCCTTGCCGTCTTTCTTGCTGAATTACTTGCCGCGGCGGCGGCGCGCAGCCAGCAGCACCACCGGCGCGCCCAGCGCCAGCAGGGCATAGGTGGCGGGTTCCGGCACCGGCTGCAGGAAGCCGCGGATTTCGCCACCCGGCGCGAATTCCGAGTGCAGGTTCAGGTAGGCGGTGCCCGATTCGAGACCCGCCAGGAACGCGCTTTCGGCGCCGGCGACGGTGCCGCCATTGTTGGTGATGAACGTCGGGTTCCACGTGGCCGCCAGCGACGTATCGAATACGTGCGAGTAGGTGCCGGAAGTGACGCCGGTGGGGAAGCCGGTGAAGGTCGGCAGTTCCGTGGCAACGCCGGCGGTTCCCGTTTCCGGCGCCGCGGTGCAGCAATGGATGTGCGCGGCGGTCGTCAGGCCCAGCAGGCCCGAGAAGGTGACGTCGATGGTCATCATGTGCGTGGCGATATCGAAATCCACCGTCACGGTGCCGGTGCCGGGAGACTCGTTGGGCGGCGCTTCGATGGCGCCATTGAGCGTGGCGGTAAACACGGTGGCATTCGCGGCGGTCGTCGCCAGGCCCAGTGCGAGGGCGGCGCAGGCTGCCATCGTTACCCGTTGCAACATTGCAGGCTTCATGTGAGTCTCCTTTTGTGTGGAGAAGATGGCCAAGCAAGTCGCGCGCCTGCATGCGCAGTCATTGCAAAATCAGCGACTTGGCGCAGCCCCATGCCCGTCGTTGCGGATGAGCTGTCAAATACCTCGACAGCCTTCGCCCCGCCGATACCGCGCACGGTTGAAACCGCATGCACAGCAAGGCACAACGTTATAGTAGAATGCAATCTTGCTTTTTGTTCACATTTTTCAGGGCCGCCCGACGCGCTATGCAACCCAGTTCCTGCTCCGTCCTGCTCATCGACGATGAACCATTGGCGCAGGATTACCTTCTGCATTGCCTGGAAGCGCATGCCGACGTCGCGCTCTGCTACGAGCACTGCGCCGAGCGTGCCGTTGCGCTGGCGCTTGAAATCGATGCCACCGTGGTGCTGGTGGACTTGCGCATGCCCGGAACCGATGGCTTCGGGGTGGTGCGCAACTTGCGCGCCGATTCCCGTACCGAACACATCCCGATCGTCATGCTGTCGTCCGAGCATGATGCCGAGGTGAAGGTGCAGGCGTTTGCCGCCGGTGCCAACGATTACCTCGTGAAATGGCCGGATGCGCGTGAACTGGTGGCGCGACTGCGCTATCACAGCGCGGCCTGCGTGGCGCGCCGCCAGCGCGACGCCGCCTTCGCGTCGCTGGCGCGCAGCCAGGAAGAACTGCGCGCCAGCCAGGCCGCGCTGCACCAGGCGCAGAAGATGGAGGCGATCGGCCAGCTGACGGGCGGCGTGGCGCACGACTTCAACAACGTGCTGCAGATCATCGGCGGCAACCTGCAGCTGGTGAAGCTGATGGGCGGCCTGAACGACAACGCGCGCGGCCGTGTCGACGCGGCGCTGGCCGGCGTGGAGCGGGGCGGGCGCCTGGCATCGCACCTGCTCGCGTTCGCGCGGCGGCAGCCGCTGCAGGCGGTCGTCATCGATCCCTCCGTGGTGCTGGCCGACATGGAGGAGATGCTGCGCCGCGTGCTCGGCCCGCAGGCGCGCATCGAGAGCGATATCGCACCCGGCGTCTGGAGCACGGCCGTCGACCCGAGCCAGCTGCACAATGTGATCCTGAACCTGGCGATCAACGCGCGCGACGCCATGCCGCATGGCGGCACGCTGACGCTGCGCGCCCGGAACGTGCCGGCCGGTTCGCCCGAACTCGCCGAAGTCGGCCAGGGCGAGTACGTGATGATCGAGGTGGCCGATACCGGCAATGGCATGCCGCCCGACGTGCTGCAGCGTGCCTTCGAACCGTTCTTCACCACCAAGCCGACCGGGCAGGGCACCGGGCTGGGGCTGTCGATGGCGTATGGCTTCGTCAAGCAGTCCGGCGGCGAGATCCTGCTGAAAAGCACGCCGGGCAGCGGCACCAGCGTGCGCATCTTCCTGCGCCGCAGTGCGACCCAGGCCATTCCCGAAGAATTCGATGGCGCGGCCACGCCGCTGTTCGGCGGCATCGAGACGGTGCTGGTGGTCGAGGATGAGGAAGCGGTGCGCGATGCCACCGCCCAGTTGCTGCTGGCGCTGGGCTACCACGTGCTGCAGGCGCCGGACGCGGACCAGGCCGCGCGCATCGTCGAGAATGGCGCGCGCGTCGACCTGCTGTTTACCGATGTGATCATGCCCGGCAGGATGAGCAGCCTGGAACTGGCCGACCTGGTGCGCCGGCGCTGCCCGGACGCGCAGGTGCTGTTTACTTCCGGCTATGCCGAAGGGGTGCTGACGCACGAGGGCAAGATGGACCCGAGCATCAGCCTGCTGCCGAAACCATATAACCCGGACGTGCTGAGCGCCCGCATCCGGCATCTGCTACGGCGGCGCAAGGCCGCCTGACCTGCGTCGAAGCGGGTCAGCCGATCGGCCGCACGTAGCGCTGCGAGCCCACTGGCGGCTCGTTCAGCACGGCCCAGAAGATGCCCAGGTCGGAGATCGCGCGCACGAATTCCTTGAATTCCACCGGCTTCACCACATACGCGTTCACGCCCAGCGAATAGCTGCGCACCAGGTCCTGTTCCTCGCGCGACGAGGTCAGCATGACCACCGGCAGGGGCCCGAGGGCGGCCGTCTCGCGGATTTCGCGCAGCACTTCCAGGCCATCCACTTTCGGCAGCTTCAGGTCCAGCAGCACGACCGCCGGGTTGCCTTTCTGCCGCTGCGCGTACTCGCCCCGGCAATGCAGGTAATCGAGCGCCTCGGCGCCGTCGCGCACGACGACCACCTCGTTGGCCAGCTGGCTTTTCTCCAGCGCGATCAGGGTGAGTTCGAGGTCGTGGGGATTGTCTTCCACGAGCAGGATGGGCTTTAACATACGGTCGGTAGCGAGTTGGGGATGGAAAAAGTAAAGGTGGCGCCCTGGCCCTGGACCGCGGCGGCGGTCACGGTGCCGCCATGGCGCTCCACGATGCGGCGCACGTTCGCCAGGCCGATGCCCGTGCCCTGGAAATCTTCCATCCGGTGCAGGCGCTGGAAGACGCCGAACAGCTTGTGGACATAGTCCATGTTGAAACCGATACCGTTGTCGGCCACGGTAAACACCGTCATGGCGGCTTCGCGCCGCCCGTCGATGCGGATCACGGCCGGATCCTTGCGGCTGGTGAATTTCACCGCGTTGGACAGCAGGTTGTACAGGGCCAGCTGGATGAAGGTGGGGTCGGCCACGATCGGCGGCAGGTCGGCCACGTGCCACTCGACGCGGCGGCCGCCGATATCGAGGGCCAGCCTGTCGATGCAGGACTGCACCAGTTCATTCATGTCGACCTGCACCGGCCGCAACGAGGCGCGGCCCATCTGCGAGAAGCTCAGCAGGTCGTCGACCAGCTTGCCGGCCAGGCGCGCCGATTCCTTGATGTTGGTGAGGAAGCGCTGCTGCTTCTCCGGCGAGCCGGAGCCGCTCGACTCCAGCAGCAGGTCGGAAAAGCCGACGATGTGCCGCAGCGGCGCGCGCAGGTCGTGCGACACGGAATAGGAAAACGCTTCCAGTTCCTTGTTGGCGCGGCCCAGCTCCTCGGCCAGCTCGGCCATCTGCTCGGCGCGCTCGAGCGCGATACCCAGCAGCGCCGTGCGGAATTCCAGCGCCAGTTCGATCTCGCCCGGATGCCATGGCGCCGAGGTGCCGTGCACCGTCTCGCGCCACGAATCGAAACTGCTGCGGGGGCTGAGCTGGGTGGGCGCACCGGCGGGGGCTTCCTTCAGGTGCGGATTGCCGGCCCAGTCGATCGTGTAGACGATCTCGGGCCGGAACCACAGCAGGTAATGCTTGTGGATGCGCGAGATCGGCATGGCCAGCAAGCCGCTGGCGCTTTGCCGGTAGGCGGCGGCGGGCGGGAATTCGGCCTCCAGCCGGTCGGTGTGGTACAGGTCCTCATGGCTGTTCGACTGCAGCCATGCGATCAGCTCGCGCAGTTGCGCCTCATCCGGCGTGTCGCCGTAGCTGACGATGCGGTCATCGACGATGATGGCCGCGCCGCCGGCCCGCGCGAAATGCAGCAGTTCGGGGAACACGTTGCCCATGTTCTCGATGAAGTTGGCGCCCTGCGTGAGGCCGCCCAGCGCCGACACCATGATGCGCCGCACGTCGAGGCGGAACTGCAGTTCGTCGCGCACTTCCCGGCTTTCCACGCGCAGCGCCAGGATCTGGCCCAGCTGTTCGCAGGCCGTGCGCTTGTCGAACGTGATATGGCACGGCGCCGCGTTATGGCAGGAAATCAGCCCCCACAGCTGGCCCTTGACCATCAGCGATACCGACATCGATGCCAGCGTGCCCATGTTGCGCATGTACTGCAGGTGCACCGGCGACACGCTGCGCAGCGCCGCGAACGACAGGTCGTTCGGCGCACCCGTCAGCGGATTGTCCGGTGGCAGCAGCCGGGAAGGCGTGTAGTTGGCATCCTGGATCAGCCGGATGCGGTTCGACGCATACAGTTCCCTGGCCTGCGGGGGAATGTCGGACGCGGGAAAGCGCTGGCCGAGGTAGGAGGGCAGGTGCCCGTCGTTGCTTTCGGCTAGCACGTGGCCGTGGCCTTCGGCGTCGAACCGGTAGACGAGCACCCGGTTGAAACCGGTGATGCCGCGAATTTCGTCGGCCGCCCTGGCGCTCATTGTTTCGACCGTATCGGTATCGTTCAATTGCAGCAGGAAATTGCCGACCAGCGGGTACAGGTGGCGAAAATCCGCGGCGCCGGCGCGTTGCACGGCCTCGAACTCGAGCATCAGCAATTCGTCGTAGCGGTGCACCAGCACGTCGAAAACGCGGTCGGCGAGCCGCACGGTGCTGGCGAACGACGGCCGTTCGCTGGCCGCCGGCAACTCCGGTGCCAGCCGGGCCGCCGCCCCGGCATCGATCACTTCATGCAGCGGGCGCCCCAGCGCGGCAGCCGGGGACAATCCGAGCCAGTGCTCGATGTTGTCACTCACTTGCACGACGATACCCTGCGGCGACAGCGCCAGCACGCAGCCGTGCGGCTGGATGCTGCCCGGCGTGCGGATCGCTTCGCGCTCGCAACTGCTGAGGTCTATCGGGGGGCTCGCCTGTGTCATGGACAGAATTTTACCGGCAAACGGCTACTGTTGCGCAAGGTCACGCTACGGTTTCTGGTCAGCGGACGCTCTGCAACAGGAACGACTCCTGTCCGCAGCTTTTCTGCGAAAGCCTGATTTCAGCCTGCCCGCAACTGCGCGAGGCGCCATCCTTGCGGTAGCAGACCCGGATCTCGCGCAGGAAGCGCCCGGCGCCGCCGCAGAAGGGCACGATCGCATTCTCGGCCAGGCGCGGGTTGGCGGCCCGGAAGGCGTCCTTGAACTGGGCGGTCGTCACGCGCACCGGCTGGTCCGGCGCCCTGAATGCCGGGGGCACCACCACGCCATCCTTCAGCCTGGCCGACAGCGCCAGGTACTGTTCGGGACCCAGGCCGGAGCAGGTGCCGTGCTTCTTCCATTCGTGGCCGATCAGCTTCGGCGATGGATAGATGCCTTCGTACTTGCGGCGCAGGTGATCGGGCAGCGGGTCCCGCGAGCAGTTCTGCGGATAGCCGTTCTCGTATTGCGGCCACAGGCCGTGCAGCACGAAACCGAGCCGGCGGCCGCTGCCGCACTGGTTCGGGTCGCGCCCGCCGTTGGTGGCGCAATAGGACGGTGACCAGGACAGCGCCAGCGCGTAGTAATCGAATTCGCCCGGTTCGCCCACGCTCTTGTTCTTTGCCGCCTGCGCGCCGCCGCACAGCAGGGCAGCGGCCAGCAGCAGGGCGCGGGGGATTGCGTGTTTCATTGTTGGTTGACTCCAGCTCATGACAGGTTCCGGTGCGGGCAGATGCCCGGCACAGCTTATTGTTAAAGTTCCGTGCGCAGCGCGAACAGTTCCGGGAACAGCACCACGTCGAGCATCTTGCGGAGGTAGCTGACGCCGGCCGTGCCGCCGGTGCCCGTCTTGAAGCCGATGATGCGCTCGACGGTCGTCACGTGCCGGAAGCGCCAGAAGCGGAAGGCCGTTTCCAGGTCGACCAGTTTCTCGGCCAGCTCATACAGGGCCCAATGGCGCGCCGGATCGCGGTACACCTCCAGCCAGGCCGCCTTGACGGAATCGTCCGCCACGGTGGGCAGCGTGGGGTCGGCGGCCAGGCGGGCGCCCGATACCGGCAGGCCATGCCGCGCCAGCAGGCGGATCGCCTCGTCGTACACCGACGGTTCGTGCAGCGCGCGGTGCAGGATCGCGTGGGTGGCCGGTACCGGTTCGTGCACGGCCAGCAGTTGCGCATTCTTGTTCCCCAGGATGAACTCGATCTCGCGGTACTGGTAGGACTGGAAGCCGGACGAGGCGCCCAGGTAGGGGCGGATCGCCGTGTACTCTGGCGGCGTCATGGTGGCCAGCACGTCCCAGGCGTGCACCAGCTGGTCCATGATGCGCGCCACGCGTGCCAGCATCTTGAAGGCGGGCGGCAGGTCGTCGCGGCGGATGTGCTCGCGCACCGCATGCATCTCGTGCAGCATCAGCTTCATCCACAGCTCGCTGGTCTGGTGCTGCACGATGAACAGCAGTTCATTGTGGTTCGGCGACAGCGGGTGCTGCGCGCTGAGGATCTGTTCCAGGCCGAGATAGTCGCCGTAGCTCATCGACTTCGAGAAATCCATCTGCGCGCCGTGCCACTGCGCGTCCTTGTTGTCTTGGTCCATGCCGGGGTCCTTCAGGTTACCGCGCCGCGAGCGGCGGTGACGTCGTAGGTGGCGTCGTCGAGGATGCGTTTCAGGATAGCCACCGCATCCCACACTTCCGTGAAGCTCGTATACAGCGGCGTGAAGCCGAAGCGCATGATGTGCGGTTCCCGGTAGTCGCCGATCACGCCGCGCGCGATCAGCGCCTGCATCACCGCGTAGCCGTGCGGATGGGTGAAGCTGACATGGCTGCCGCGCCGCGCATGCTCGCGCGGGGTCACCAGTTCGAGCGGGTGGCCGGCGCAGTGTTCCTCGACCAGGGCGATGAACAGGTCGGTCAGCGCCAGCGACTTGGCGCGCAACGCCGCCATGTCGGTTTGTGCGAACACGTCCAGCCCGCACTCCACCAGCGCCAGCGACACCACCGGCTGGGTGCCGCACAGCGCGCGGCCGATGCCCGCGCAGGGCGCGAACGAGGGCGCCCTCGCGAACGGCGTGGCATGGCCCCACCAGCCGGACAGCGGCTGCGTGAATGCCCCCTGGTGGCGTGCGGGCACCCAGATGAACGCCGGTGCGCCGGGGCCTCCGTTCAGGTATTTATAAGTGCAGCCGACCGCGAAGTCGGCCTGCGCGCCATGCAGGTCGACGGGCACCGCGCCGGCCGAGTGGGCCAGGTCCCATACCGCCAGCGCCCCATGCTGGTGGGCCAGGGCGGTCAGCGCGGCCATGTCGTGCATGTGGCCGGTGCGGTAGTTCACGTGCGTCAGCAGCAGCACGGCCGTGTCGTCGCCCAGCGCGGCCGGGATTTCGCCCGGACTGTCGACCAGGCGCACCGTGTGCCCCCGTGCCAGCCAGGCGGACAAGCCCTCGGCCATGTAGATATCGGTGGGGAAGTTGCTGCGTTCGGTCACGATCGCCACCCGGCGCGGATCCGCCGCCTGGATCGCCAGCGCGCCGGCCAGTGCCTTGAACAGGTTGATCGACGTGGTGTCCGTGACGGCGACCTCGCCCGCTTGCGCGCCGAGCAGCGGCGCCAGCCTGTCGCCCAGCCGCTTCGGCATGTCGAACCACCCGGCCGTGTTCCAGCTCGTGATCAGGTCGTTGCCCCATTCCAGCTCGATGACCTCGGCGGCGCGCGCGGCCGCGGCTTTCGGGCGCGCGCCCAGCGAATTGCCGTCCAGGTAGATCACGCCGGCCGGCAGCGCGAAAGCGTCGCGCAATGGGGCCAGCGGGTCGGCGGCATCGCGGGCGAGGCAATCGGTACGGGAGGAATGCATGAGGGCTCCGGGGCGCTTGTCGGAAGAAGGCGGGAGTGTAGCATGGCGGGGATGTCATCCAGGCATCATCCGCCCCGGCGGATATCGTCTTGCGCCGTTGATAACGGGACAGTTAGCGGGAACTGGTTGAGAAATAATCCGTTATCAAAACCGCATGGTTATTACGGAGTTGATGAGATGGCAATTGCGTCGGTAACAGTTGCATGAAAGTCAGTTGAATAAATGTCAGTTAATTAAATGGCAGGTAAATAGATGTCAGTTGAATGAATGGCATCGAAAGATGGTGTAAAAAAAACCGGATTTTTTTCAAAATCACCCTAAAGTTCCCGCCACCCCCGCCGTTACCCCATCCAGATGCCCGGGAAAGCCCCTCTGTTCGTTGCATTGGATGACAGCAAAAAATCTTAAAATTTTTTGCTGATCACCCTAAAGTTTTCAGAACGGCAGCCGTTACCGGTTTAGATGTCGCTAAAAAGCGTCAGTCGCACATCTGCATTACGGCGAGATAAAGACGATTTCCTGTCCGCCACCATCACCCGCAAAGCCGCGCCAGCACTGGCGCGCCGCTCTGATCGCCCTGCGTTTGTCAGACAAACGCTGACAGGGCGCGATCGCCATTTCCCTACCTCAAATACAGACAGCTGCCTCTTCTCGTGCACGGGGCCCTACCGCAGAATGTGTCTCAACGGAAACGCTTTGAGGAGCACACAATGACTGCGAACGACATGATGGCCGAGATCCGCGATGCGAACCTCTCTTATCTGATGCTGGCCCAGCAGATGATCCGCGCGGACAAGGTCACCGCCATCTTCCGCCTCGGCATCTCGGCTGACATCGCCGACCTGATCGAAGGCATGAGCAACGCCCAGATCCTGAAGCTGGCAGGCGGCAACATGATGCTGGCCCGCTTCCGCTTCGACGACAGCGCGATCCTCGGCATGCTTACCAACTACAACAAGGACCGTTCGCTGGCCCAGTCGCACGCGGCGATCCTGATGGCGGGACAGGGCGTCGAAGAAATCGCCTGAGCGGTACACTAAGATCAATACGGGGAGCGGAACATGAGCAATGCGGGCAAAAAGAGCGTCGTCAGCGAAGCACAGGAAATCGGGCTCGCGATCGAGCTGATCAACCTGGGCGCACGGTTGCAGCTGCTGGAATCCGAGGTGTCGCTGTCGCGCGAACGCCTGCTGAAGCTGTACAAGGAGCTGAAGGGCGTGTCGCCGCCGAAAGGCATGCTGCCATTCTCGACCGACTGGTTCCTGACCTGGCAGCCGAACATCCACGCATCCCTGTTCATCAACATCCACGATTTCCTGGTCCGGCACGCCGGTGCCAGCGGCATCCACGCCGTGATGAAAGCCTACCAGCTGTACCTGGAGCAAATGCCGCCGGCGCCCGGCGAAGAGCCGCTGCTGTCGCTGACGCGGGCGTGGACCCTGGTCCGCTTCTTCGGCAGCCGCATGCTGGAGTTAAAAGCTTGCAAGAAATGCCAGGGCAAGTTCATCGTCAACGGCATGGACTTGAACGGCGACTACCATTGCGGCCTGTGCCACATGCCGTCGCGGGCCGGCAAGACCCGCAAATCCCGAGAAGAGGCTGTCGCCGCGTGACCGGCCCACAGCGTTCCCGCTGCAAGATTTCCGTTACCGAAAGCCGGGGTGGCGCATGACGCCACCCCGGCTTTTTCAATTGCCCGCCGTGCGCGCATTGCTCGTGCAGCTGGTCGCACTGCTGCCCACCGCCGCGCTGGGCGTGGCGCTCGACGCGTTCGGCCACGGCCTGAGCCTGCTGGAAGCCGCCGTGCTGCAGGGCGCCATCGCCATGCTGATCACGTGGAAGATCGGCCTGGCGCCGTGGTGGCGCATCATCGAACTGCTGTTCCCGGTCGCGCTGCTGGCGGCACTGGCACTGCGCCTGCCGCCGATCCTGTTCCTCGCCGTGTTCATCGTGCTGCTGGGCTGGTATTGGTCCACGTTCCGCACCCAGGTACCGTATTTTCCGTCCAGGCCGGCGGTCTGGCATGCTGTCGAAGCCTTGCTGCCGGCGCGCCCCGGCGTGCGCGTGATCGATGTCGGGAGCGGGCTGGGCGGATTCACGCTGCACCTGGCGCGGGTCCGCCCGGATGCCGAATGCGCCGGCATCGAGCTGGCGCCGGTGCCGTATTTATATTCGACGTGGCGTGCCAGAATAAGCGGCAGCCGGGCCCGGTTCATCCGCGGCGATTATGAAAAGATTCATTTCGGCGACTACGACCTGGTGTTTGCTTATTTATCACCGGCGGTAATGTCGGGCTTATTTGACAAGGCGCGCCGGGAAATGAAAGTTGGCAGTCTGTTAGTGAGTTACGAATTTAATATCCCGGGTTTCAAGCCGGACAAGACCATCTTTACCACAGAGGGGGCTCCACCACTATTTGTTTGGGCGTTTTGATTGGCTTTCCCTTGCGAGGCGGGCTTTCTCACGCTATTGTAGTTCCCTGTGGAATTATTTTGCGGCGCCCGTGTTTTGCCGTGGTATCCGGTTGCCCCACTACTTCATAGGAGTTTGCAGGCTTGCTATTAATTATCGGTTATATCGTGGTCTGCGCCAGCGTGTTCGGCGGCTACGTAATGTCTGGCGGACACATCGCGATCCTGTTCCAGCCGTTGGAACTGGTGATGATCGGCGGCGCTGCCCTGGGTGCCCTTTTCGTCGGCAACAACAACAAGTCCCTCAAGGCCACGCTGGCCGCGTTGCCCACGCTGCTCAAGGGCTCGCGGTACACGAAGGAACTGTACATGGACCTGATGTCGCTGCTGTTCGACATCCTGTCGAAGGTGCGCAAGGAAGGCCTGATGTCGATCGAAGGCGATATCGAGACGCCGGAACAGAGCCCGCTGTTCTCCAAGTACCCGTCGGTGCTGGAGGACCACCATATCGTGGAATTCATGACCGATTACCTGCGCCTGATGGTGTCCGGCAATATGGATGCGTTCCAGATCGAAAACCTGATGGACAACGAACTGGAAACCCACCACCACGAGGGTGCGGTGCCGGCGCACGTGATCGCCAAGCTGGGCGATGGCCTGCCGGCCTTCGGTATCGTGGCGGCGGTGATGGGCGTGGTGCACACGATGGAATCGGTGGGCATGCCGCCTTCCGAGCTGGGCCTGCTGATCGCCAAGGCGCTGGTCGGTACCTTCCTCGGTATCCTGCTGGCCTACGGTTTCGTCGGCCCGCTGGCCAGCCTGCTGGAGCAGAAACTGGAAGAATCGTCCAAGATGTTCCAGTGCGTGAAAGTCACGCTGCTGGCCAGCCTGAACGGCTACGCGCCGGCGCTCGCGGTCGAATTCGGCCGCAAGGTCCTGTACTCGACCGAGCGCCCCACGTTCGCCGAGCTGGAAGATCACATCAAGAAATCCAAGTCCAAGTAATGGATCTCGATAAACCTATTGCGCGGCGCCATACGCTGGTCTGCGGTACTCCGCACCGGCGGACCGGTCGTACTAAAGTACGACTGCGTGCCTCAACCAGGTCTGACGTCGCTCATTACGGTTTCCCGAGGTCCATGGTAGGCAAGATCAACTTGCAGTGGAGTAAGCATCATGGCTGATGAAGGCCTGCGGCCCATTATCGTCAAGCGCATCAAGAAGGGCGGCGGCGGTCACCACGGCGGCGCGTGGAAGATCGCGTATGCCGACTTCGTGACGGCGATGATGGCGTTTTTCCTGCTGATGTGGCTGCTGGGTTCGACCACCAAGGGCGACTTGAACGGGATTTCGGAATTCTTCAAGACGCCGCTGAAGGTGGCCATGCAGGGCGGTTCGGGCAGCGGCGACAGCTCGTCCGTGATCCCCGGGGGCGGCAAGGACCTGACGCGCAAGGATGGCCAGGTGAAGGGCGGCGACGACCCCGCGACGACCAAGAAGACCTTCAACCTGACGGCCGCGAAACAGGCCATGGAACGGGAAGAAACGCAGCGACTGCAGGGGCTGAAGGAGCGCCTGCAGCAGAAGATCGAGAATTCGCCCGCGCTGCAGAAGTTCAAGAACCAGCTGTTGCTCGACTTCACCAGCGAAGGCTTGCGGATCCAGATCGTGGATGAGCAGAACCGGCCCATGTTCCCCAGCGCGAAGGCCGAGCTGGCCGGCTATACCCGCGAGATCCTGCAGGAGATCGGTCCGATCCTGAACGACGTGCCGAACAAGATCGGCCTGTCCGGCCATACCGATGCCACGCCGTATTTCTCGGAAAACGGCTACAGCAACTGGGAACTGTCGGCCGACCGCGCCAATGCGTCGCGGCGCGCGCTCGTTCAGGGCGGGATGCAGGACAATAAGGTGATGCGCGTGGTTGGCCTGGGATCGGCCGTGAACCTGGACCGCAAGGATCCGTTCAATCCGATCAACCGGCGCATCAGCATCATCGTGATGAACAAGAAAACCGAAGAGGGCCTGATGCGCGATGCCGGCAAGCTGGAGATCGGTACCGGCGACGGGGCGGCGCAGGAAGCGACGCAGGAACCAGCACCGCCGGTGCCGCTGGCACGGCAATAAGAAGCAAACCACGCAAGAAGCGTCAACGCGAGATTTACATGAACAGAAAAAAAATCCTCGGCTCCCACGTGAAGCGCCTGCTGTCCGGTGTGTCGGACCACGGCAAGCGGCACCTGACGGAGGTGGAGACCGACCTGCTGCAGACCAACCTGCTGCTGGAAGAAGCCATCGAGAAGCTGTCGCAGAACTTCATGGCGATCCACTCGGCCGTGAATGACCAGCAAGGCACGATCCGCCTGCTGCTCGACGGCGGCACGCCTTCGCTCGACGCCAAGGAAAAGCTCGAGGCCATGAACGACCAGGTCGGCACGTATGTCAACGCGGCGATCACCAGCATGCAGTTCCAGGACATGACGAGCCAGCTGATCGACCGCACGCTGAAGCGCGTGACGGGCCTGCGCGAGTTCCTCGCCACGCTGGGCGCCCATGGCGCCGAGATGAACCCGGACAGCGACAACGACGAGATGGTCGAGCTGCTGGGCAAGGTCAGCATGGCGCTGGCGATCCAGAGCCTGGAATTGCGCAACGTGCTGCGCAAGGCCGTCAGCCAGAAGCACCTCGAGAGCGGCGACATCGAGCTGTTCTGAGCACGACGCCTGCACAACCAGATAAACCACAGCGGGCCACCAAGCGCCGCCATTCAGCAATAGTAGATAAGTGAGATAACAACATGGCTAAAACGATTCTTGCGGTTGACGATTCCAGCTCCCTGCGCCAGATGGTGGCGTTCAGCCTGAAGGCCGCCGGCTACCAGGTGGTGGAAGCCGTCGACGGCGTGGACGGCCTGGAAAAAGCCAAGCAGGGCGCCGTGGACCTGGTGCTGACCGACCAGAACATGCCGAAGATGGATGGCTTGCAGCTCATCAAGAGCCTGCGCGAACTACCCGCCTACGCCAAGACGCCGATCCTGATGCTGACCACCGAGTCGTCCGACGAGATGAAGGCCAAGGGCCGCGCGGCCGGTGCCAACGGCTGGCTGGTCAAGCCGTTCGATCCGCAGCGCCTGATCGAGGTGGTCAAGAAGGTCATCGGCTGATCATGCGTGCCGCAAGCCTGGCAAACAGCATTCGCGGAGTAGCGCCATGACCATCGATATAAGCCAGTTCTTCCAGGTCTTCTTCGACGAGGCCGAGGAACTGCTGGCTGAAATGGAGCGGCTGCTGCTGGCGGTCGACATCGACGCGCCGACCGAGGAAGACCTGAACGCGATCTTCCGCACCGCCCACTCGGTGAAGGGCGGCGCCGGCACGTTCGGCCTGACCGACATGACCGAAGTCACGCACATTCTCGAGACCCTGCTGGACCGGATCCGCAAGGGCGAGATGGCGCTCACGCTCGACCATGTCGACGCCTTCCTGGCCGCCAAGGATGCGCTGAAGATGCAGCTCGACGGCCACCGGCTGGGTACCCCGGTCGACCAGGATGCCGTCGGCGACGTGCGGATGATGCTGCAGCACCTGGCGCAGGACGTGCAGGTGGAAGCGATCGCCCACGTGGCGCCGGCCTTCCAGGGCGCCGTCACGGAAAGCGAGACGGTCGACCACAGCGGCGGACGCCGCTGGCGCCTCGAGCTGCCGAAGATGGCGCACCGCGAAGTGACGGCGCTGGCGGCCGAGCTGGGCCTGCTGGCCCACGTGGTCGTCGCGCCGATCGACAACGACCGCAACGCGATGGTCGTCACCACGCATGAAAGCCTGGACGACATCGTGGCGATCTGCTCGTTCGTGCTGAACACGGAAGACATGCACATTGTCGAGCTGCCGCCA
The DNA here is from genome assembly GCF_027856995.1 of Pseudoduganella sp. SL102. Taxonomy (NCBI): domain Bacteria; kingdom Pseudomonadati; phylum Pseudomonadota; class Betaproteobacteria; order Burkholderiales; family Oxalobacteraceae; genus Pseudoduganella; species Pseudoduganella sp. SL102. The sequence goes on along the minus strand of NZ_CP115554.1, from coordinate 5,616,526 downwards.
CTGACGGACGAGCAGGCGGCGCTGGAGCAGGCCGCCCGCAAGGAAGTCGAGGACGATCTCGGCTACGGGTTCTTCGAGCCCCTGACGTCCGCGGAAAAGACGGCGACGCAATCCGGCGAAGGCTACGGTTTCTTCCAGCCCCTGGAAGAGATCCGTGCCAGCGCCGCGAGCGGCAGCGAAGACGCGCGCGGCTACGGCTTCTTCCAGCCGGTCGAGCAGATCCGCGCCGCCGCGGGCATCAAGGACACGCCACCGGCCGAGCAGGCCGCCGAGGACCGCAAGGCACTGAAGAAGGAAGTGGAGAAAGCCGCTTCCGCCGTCGCGCAGGCCCCCGGCGCCGAATCGTCGTCGATCCGCGTGTCCATCGAAAAGGTCGACCAGCTGATCAACCTGGTGGGCGAGCTGGTGATCACGCAGGCCATGATCGAGCAGCGCGTCGATGCGCTGGACCCGATGGTGCACGAGAAGCTGCTGGCCTCGGTGGGCCAGCTGACGCGCAACACCCGCGACCTGCAGGAAGCGGTGATGTCGATCCGCATGATGCCGATGGACTTTGTGTTCTCGCGCTTCCCGCGCATGGTGCGCGACCTGGCCCACAAGCTGGGCAAGAAAGTGGACTTCATCACCAACGGCGCGGCCACGGAACTGGACAAGGGCCTGATCGAGCGCATCGTCGACCCGCTGACGCACCTGGTGCGCAACAGCATCGACCATGGCATCGAGATGCCCGACGTGCGGCGCGCCGCCGGCAAGGCCGACGCGGGCCGGCTGTTCCTGTCGGCGTCGCACCAGGGCGGCAACATCATCATCGAGGTATCGGACGATGGCGGTGGCCTGAACCGCGATCGCATCCTGGCCAAGGCGAAGCAGAACGGCCTGCCGGTGTCGGACACGATGCCCGATGCCGAGGTGTGGCAGCTGATCTTCGCGCCGGGCTTCTCGACCGCCGAGCAGGTGACCGACGTGTCCGGCCGCGGCGTGGGCATGGATGTCGTCAAGCGCAACATCACGGCGATGGGCGGCACGGTCGATATCCGCTCGGCGAAAGGTTTCGGCACCACGATCTCGATCTCGCTGCCGCTGACGCTGGCGATCCTCGACGGCATGTCGATCCGCGTGGGCGAGGAGGTGTACATCCTGCCGCTGGGCTTCGTGGTCGAGTCGCTGCAGCCCGAGCGGAAGGACGTGCGCGAGATCACCGGCAAGGGCCGCGTCGTCAAGGTGCGCGGCGAATACCTGCCGCTGATCCCGCTGTACCAGATGTTCGGCATCGCGCCGCGCTTCTCCGAACCGTGGGAAGGGATCCTGGTGATCCTGGAAACCGAAGGCAGGAAGGCGTGCCTGTTCGTCGACGAACTGGTCGGCCAGCAGCAGGTGGTGGTGAAGAACCTGGAATCGAATTACCGCAAGGTGGCCGGCATCTCCGGCGCCACCATTCTCGGCGACGGCGGGGTGGCACTGATCCTGGACGTGGCCGCGCTGATCCGCTCGTCGCGCCAGCTGGTCGGCGAAGCCACGCTGAGCGAGTTGGGCTGAGCGAACCAGGCCGAGGGCCCGGACCCGGCCAGTGCGGAGTGAATCGAACGCGCTGAACCGAACGGGCCGAACCAGAACCACCCGAATTGAACTACCCGAATTGAACTACCGAATTGAACATCATGAATAGCAAAGGACACAACATGGCAGACGCAAACCAGCATGCCGACATCGCGGGCCACGAGTTCCTGGCCTTCACGTTGGGCAAGGAAGAATACGGCATCGACATCCTGAAGGTGCAGGAGATCCGCGGCTACGAAGCGGTGACCCGCATCGCCAACGCGCCGGAATTCATCAAGGGCGTGATCAACCTGCGCGGCATCATCATCCCGGTGGTGGACATGCGCATCAAGTTCCGCCTGGGCGAGCCGGTGTACGACCAGTTCACCGTGGTGATCATCCTGAACATCAATGGCCGCGTGGTGGGCATGGTGGTGGACAGCGTGTCCGACGTGACCACGCTGGAACCGGACCAGATCAAGCCGTCGCCGGAAATGGGCACCGTGTTCTCGTCCGAGTACATGATCGGCCTGGGTACCGTCGGCGAACGGATGCTGATCCTGATGGACATCGACAAGCTGATGTCGAGCCCCGAGATGGGCCTGATGGACAAGACCGCCGCATAAACGGCATCGAATGACACACAGCGGCCAGCTCCGGCAGAGGGCGTACCGCACCTATCGGAAACGGGTATTGACATGAACGTACGGAACTTCAAGATCGGCACGCGCCTCGGCATCGGATTCGGCATTATCCTGCTGATCCTGGTGGCGCTGGTGCTGACCGCCAACGGACTGAATCACCGCAACAAGTCGCAGCTGAACGAGGGGCTGGAACTGACCAGCGCCAAGAGCCGCGCGGCCATCGCGATGAAGGCGGCGATGCTGGAATCGGGCATCGCCATGCGCAACATCGGCCTGCAGTCCGACGTCGAGCTGATGCAGAAGGAAGAAGCCAAGGTCAAGGCGCAGCAGGCGCGCTATGCGGAAGCGCTGGGCAAGCTGGAAAAGCTGGGCCTGGACGACGCCGAAAAGAAGGTGCTGGTCGACCTGGCGGCGCTGGACAAGGATGTCGACGCGGCGTTCAAGGATGCGATGGCGCAGGTGATGGCCTTCAATGCCGAAGGCGCGACGAAGATCATCTCGGGCCGCATCGACCCGCTGAACACGCGCGCGCTGGAAGCGCTGAACCGCCTGGTGGACCTCCAGCATGCGGCCATGAAGACGCTGCAGGAACGCTCGGTGGAAGCGGATAACCGCGTGCTGATGCTGACGCTGCTGCTGGGCGCGCTGGGCGTGGCCGTCGGCGTGGTGTGCGCGGTCTTCACGACCCGCTCGATCACCGTGCCGCTGGCCGGCGCCGTCGAGGTGGCGCAGCGCGTCGCCGCCGGCGAGCTGACCTCGCGCGTGGTGGTCGAGGGCAAGGATGAAACCAGCGAACTGCTGCAGGCACTGAAGGACATGAACGACAGCCTGGTGAAGACCGTGGGCCAGGTGCGCAGCGGTACCGAGACCATCGCGCTGGCCTCGCAGGAAATCGCCTCGGGCAACGCCGACCTGTCGGCGCGCACCGAAACCCAGGCCAATTCGCTGGGCGAGACCGCTTCGTCGATGGGCACGCTGACGTCGACCGTGAAGCAGAACGCCGACAACGCGCGGCAGGCCAACCAGCTGGCCGTCACCGCGTCGTCGGTGGCGGAAAAGGGCGGCCAGGTGGTATCGCAGGTGGTCGACACGATGGGCTCGATCAAGGCCAGTTCGTCGAAGATCGTCGACATCATCGGCGTCATCGATGGCATCGCCTTCCAGACCAACATCCTGGCCCTGAACGCCGCGGTGGAAGCGGCACGCGCCGGCGAACAGGGCCGCGGTTTCGCGGTGGTGGCGTCGGAAGTGCGCAACCTGGCCCAGCGTTCGGCCAGCGCGGCCAAGGAAATCAAGGCGCTGATCGACGATTCCGTGACCAAGGTCGATGCCGGCGGCAAGCTGGTCGACGAAGCGGGACAGACCATGGGGCTGATCGTCACGTCGATCCGCCAGGTGGCCGACATCATGGGCGAGATCACCGCCGCCACGCAGGAACAGAGCCAGGGCATCGAGGAAGTCAACGTGTCGATCGCGCAGATGGACGACATGACGCAGCAGAACGCGGCGCTGGTGGAACAGGCGGCTGCCGCGGCCGAGAGCATGCAGGACCAGGCGCAGCGCCTGGCCGAGGCGGTGGCGATCTTCAAGCTGGGCGGCGAAGCAACCGCGGCGCTCCCGGCGGTGGCCAGCACCAAGCCAGCCTTCAAGCCGGCCGTGAAGCCGGCCGTGCTCCCCGCCGCCAAGGCGGCTCCGAAACCGGCGGGCAAGGTGGCCGTGGCCTCGCCGGCAGCGAAGAAGACCGCTGCCACGCCGGCAGGCGACGACTGGGAAGAGTTCTGAGCCCCCGGGAGCGATGATGTCCAGAGATACCGTCAAGGAATTCGACTTCAACGGCCGCGACTTCGAGCGCGTGCGTGGACTGATCTACAAGCGGGCCGGCATTTCGCTGGCCGACAGCAAGCAGGAGATGGTCTACTCGCGCCTGGCGCGCCGGCTGCGGGCGACCGGCATCACGTCGTTCGCCAAGTACCTGGACGACCTGGAAGCGGGGCGCATGCCCACCGAATGGGAATCGTTCACCAACGCGCTGACGACGAACCTGACGTCGTTCTTCCGCGAGGCGCATCATTTCCCATTGCTGGCCGAGCACGTGAAGAAGCACAAGGGTGAAACGCTCAACATCTGGTGCTCGGCCAGTTCCACGGGCGAGGAACCGTACTCGATCGCGATCACCGTGTGCGAGGCGCTGAACACGCTGACGCCGCCGGTGCACATCATCGCCACCGATATCGACACCAACGTGCTGGCCACGGCCGCCAACGGCATCTATCCGATCGAACGGATCGAGAAGCTGACGGCCGAGCAGCAACGCCGCTTCTTCCTGAAAGGGAAGGGCGACAAGGCAGGCATGGTGCGGGCCCGCCCGGAACTGCGCCAGCTGATCACGTATCGTCCGCTGAACCTGCTGGAAGAGCGGTGGGACATCCGTGGACCGTTCGACGTGATCTTCTGCCGCAATGTGATGATTTACTTCGACAAGGCCACGCAGCGCAAGATCCTGTCGCGCTTCGTGCCCCTGATGAAACCCGACGGCCTGCTGTTCGCCGGGCACTCCGAGAATTTCCTGTATGTGTCGGACTCCCTGAAGCTGCGCGGCAAGACCGTGTATGAGCTGGACAATGCCGCGCGGGTCGCCGTGCAGCAGCGGGCTTGAGGGCGCGAGCGCAATTGAAAGACACATGATGGACAATGAACACATCGCCACCAACGTCTACTACGACCGAACGTTCGACTGCGAGGCGGCGAAGATCCTGCCGGGCGAATACTACTTCACGCAGAAGGACATGCTGATCGTGACCGTGCTGGGATCGTGCGTCTCGGCCTGCATCCGCGACCGCGTGTCCGGCCTGGGCGGCATGAACCACTTCATGCTGCCCGATGGCGGCGCGGATGCGAACAGCCCCGTGTCCGCGTCGGCCCGCTATGGCACCTATGCGATGGAAATCCTGATCAACAGCCTGCTGAAATCGGGCGCCCGGCGCGACAACCTGGAAGCCAAGGTGTTCGGCGGCGGCGCGGTGCTGAAGGGTTTCACCGCCATGAACGTGGGCGAGCGCAACGCGGCATTCGTGCAGACCTTCCTGCGCAACGAGCGCATTCGCGTGGTGGCCGAGGACTTGAACGACATCTACCCGCGCAAGGTGTATTTCTTCCCCCGCAGCGGCAAGGTGCTGGTGAAGAAGCTGATGCAATCGCATAACGATACGCTGGCCAAGCGCGAAATCGAGTACGCCAGCCGCCTGAAGAAGCAGCCGGTCGCCGGCGAAATCGAGTTGTTCTGACTGGCCCCCTTTCTGGCTGCCACGTCACACGACGCCGTGATACGTGACGCTGTGATACGTGACGCTGTACTACATGACGCTGTGATACAAGGTACTTCGAGGTATTTATGAAAATCAAGGTCGTCGTCGTCGACGATTCCGCGCTGATCCGCAGCGTGATGACGGAAATTATCAACAGCCAGCCGGACATGGAAGTGGTCGGTACGGCGCCCGATCCGCTGGTCGCGCGCGAGCTGATCAAGCAAACCAATCCGCACGTGCTCACGCTCGACGTGGAAATGCCGAAGATGGATGGCCTGGATTTCCTTGAAAAGCTGATGCGCCTGCGGCCGATGCCGGTGGTGATGGTGTCGTCGCTGACCGAGCGCGGCTCGGAGATCACGATGCGCGCGCTGGAACTGGGCGCCGTGGACTTCGTGCAGAAGCCGAAGATCTCGATCCAGACCGGCATGCGCGAGTATGCCGACCTGATCGCCGACAAGATCCGTGGCGCCGCCAAGGCCCGCATCCGGGCGCGCACGCTGCCCCAAGCGGGCGCCGAAGGGCACGCACCCCTGCCACAATTACGCAATCCGCTGATGTCGTCCGAAAAACTGATCATCGTCGGTGCGTCGACCGGCGGCACCGAAGCGATCCGCGAATTCCTGATGCAGATGCCGTCCGACTGCCCGGGGATCCTGATCACGCAGCACATGCCGGAAGGGTTTACGCGCTCGTTCGCGAAGCGCCTGGATTCGCTGTGCAAGATCTCGGTGCAGGAAGCGCAAGGCAACGAGCGCGTGCTGCCGGGCCATGCCTATATCGCGCCCGGCCACTCGCACCTGCTGCTGGCGCGTTCCGGCGCGAACTACATGACCAAGCTCGACAACGGCGAGCCGGTGAACCGGCACCGGCCCTCGGTGGATGTGCTGTTCCGCTCGGCCGCGCAGCACGCCGGCAAGAACGCGGTGGGCGTGATCCTGACCGGCATGGGCAAGGATGGCGCGGCTGGCATGCTGGAGATGAAGGGAGCCGGGGCGTATAATTTTGCGCAGGACGAAGCCAGTTGCGTGGTGTTCGGCATGCCGCGCGAGGCGATCGCGGTCGGCGCCACCCATGAGGTCGGCGCGTTGCAGGCGCTGCCGGGCATGGTGCTGGGCTACCTGGCGCAGCACGGCATGCGTGCCTTGCGAGTGTAAAGAACATAAAGAACATAAAGAACATAAAGAACAGGGCTCATCGGCCCTCCCGGTGGATACTGGCCGGGCATGATGGCCGTGAGCAGGTGGAACTGGGCCGGATCCGGCGCGGGATCTGGGCAAATTCGGCGCAGGTTTCATGCGGATTTGCGCAATCCCGGCGCGAACCTTGCGCAATATGGATGCGATATTGGCGTGATAGATACGGATGTGGTTTTTTCAGGGGCAATTAGGGTGTGCTTCATTCCCTAGAGGCAACTTAAATGCTATCCTTCAAAGATGCTGGTGGCGCGACCCAAACCGACACTCATTATTTATAACCGCGTAGAGAAACAACGGAGCAATTCATGGCTGATCCAAAGATGAAATTTCTGGTAGTAGACGACTTCTCGACGATGCGCCGCATCGTCCGGAATCTGTTGAAAGAACTGGGTTATGCCAATGTGGACGAAGCCGAGGACGGCGTGATGGCCCTGGCCAAGCTGCGCTCGGAACAGTTCGACTTCGTCGTGTCCGACTGGAACATGCCGAACATGGATGGCCTGACCATGCTGCAGAACATCCGTGCCGATCCCGCGCTGGCCAAGCTGCCGGTGCTGATGGTGACCGCCGAAGCCAAGAAGGAAAACATCATCGCGGCGGCCCAGGCCGGCGCCAATGGCTACGTCGTCAAGCCTTTCACGGCGGCCACGCTGGATGAAAAGCTGAACAAGATCTTCGAAAAACTCGGAGCCTGATCCATGGTTGAGCAAGCCGGCGGTGCCGTCGTCAACGGCGCGGATCCGCATGAAGAGTTCCTGGCGCGCATCGGTCACATGACCCGTGCGCTGCACGAGAACCTGCGCGGGCTGGGCCTGGACAAGCTGATCGAGAAGGCGGCCGAGGATATCCCCGACGCCCGCGATCGTCTCGACTACGTGGCGCGCCTTTCCGAGGACGCCGCCCAGAAAGTCCTCAATGCCACCGACGAAGCCGGCCCGTTGCAGGACCGCATCTGCAGCGATGCCAAGGAATTGTCCGGTGCCTGGCAGGCCCTGCTGGATGGCCAGGGCAATGACGGGAACGACAGCGCCGAGTGGCGCGCCCTGGCGCAGCGTACCATCGCGAGCCTGGCCGCCACCACCGAAGCCACCGGGGCCACCAAGGGCCACCTGATGGACATCATGATGGCGCAGGACTTCCAGGACTTGACCGGCCAGGTGATCAAGCGCGTGACCGCCATCGCGCAAAACCTCGAAAAACAGCTGGTCCAGACGCTGATCGACTTCGCACCCGAGCAATTGAAGAAGGAGCTCGACACCGGCCTCCTCAACGGTCCGCAGATCGACAAGGCGAAAGACGGCGTGGTGGCCGACCAGAGCCAGGTCGACGACCTGCTCGACAGCCTCGGCTTCTGATCCCGGGCGGGCCACGCGGCTCGCTTTTCCCCATTCCCATGCACCAGACGCATTTCCTCGTTCGCGAGCCCTTGCTCGACCCGCAGCAGCGCGTGGTCGGCTATGAACTCGCGTGGCAGCTCGATGCCAGCGCGGCGCCCACGCTGGCCGAGCTGGAAGACCTGGTCGGCTTCGTCGCCGTCCACGTCAACGATGCCGAGCGGGGCTGGCTGCTGCGCGACAAGACGCTGTTCCTGCAGGCGGTACCCGGCATGCTGTCCACGGATGCGCTGCACGACCTGCCGCCGCAGCACACCGTCCTGTCGATCCGCACCGCCGAACTGGCCAATCCCGATACGCTGGCCGCCGTGCGCGCGCTACGCGCCGGCAATGTCGGCATCCTCCTGCGCAACTGTGACCTGGCGCGTGCCGGCAACCGGCTGCCGATGATCGCGTCGTACGTCGAAGTGCGCTTCACGGGGGCCGACGTGGCCGCCCAGGCGCGTGCCTATGCGGCGCTGAAGCAGTCGTCGGTGCGGATGGTCGGCCGGCCCGTGGCCACCTGGGCGGACTTCGATGCCTGCGCCGCGCTGGGCATCGATGCCTTCGTCGGCAAGCTGCACCTGACACCGCGGCCGGGAACCGACGTCAAGGGCATGAACCCGGCACAGACCACCATCCTGCAGCTGATGCAGATGGTGCAGGCCAATGCCGACGTGCCGAAGATCGAGAGCGTGCTGAAGCGCGATGCCGCGCTGTCGTACAAGCTGCTGCGCTACATCAACTCGGCCGGCTTCGGTGCCGGCCGGGAAATCCAGTCGCTCCGGCAAGCCATCGCGCTGCTGGGCTACCAGCCCCTGTACCGCTGGCTGACGCTGCTGCTCGCTACCGCCAGCACGAGCGGCTATTCGCCGGTGCTGCTGGAAACGGCCGTGGTGCGCGGCCGCCTGGCCGAACTGCTGGGCCTGGCCGCGCTGGGCCGTGCCGATGCCGAGAACATCTTCGTTGCCGGCATGTTCTCCCTGCTGGACCGGCTGCTGGGGATTCCCATGAAGGAAGTGCTGGAGGCGGTGCCGCTGTCCGCGGAAATCGTCACCGCGCTGCTGGAGCGGGGCGGCCGGTTCGGCCCGTACCTGGCGCTGGCCGAGGCGTGCGAGCTCAACTCCAGCCTCGTCGCTTCGCTGGCCGCCTCGCTGCAGCTGACGCCCGAAGAAGTCAACAAGGCCCACCTGTCGGCGCTGGCGTGGACGCAGAACGTCACGGGCTGAACATCCGAAGGCGAAAACCGCGCCACCAAAAACGGTGACAGTCACCATTTTTTCTGCAATGTTTCCCGAAAAACGGTGACAGTCACCATTTTCCCTGCAATGTTTCCCGAAAACCGGTGACAGGCTCCGATTTCCAGGAAATGTTTCTGTAAAAACGGTGACAGGCTCCGATTTCCAGGAAATGTTTCCCGGAAAATGGAGCCTGTCACCGATTTTTTTGAAACAGCCGCGTCGCGGAAGATGGACCGTGCGTCAGATTTCCAGGTTGTCGATCAGGCGCGTGGTGCCCAGCTTCGCAGCGGCCAGCACCACCAGCGGTTCGCCCTGCGCCAGGTCGCCGGCGTTCGGCGGTTGCAGGTCGGCGCGCTTGCGGATGCTGATGTAGTCCGGCTTCCAGCCGCGCGCGGCCAGCTCGTCCATTGCCTTGTGCTCGAGCTGGAACACGTCCAGGTGGCCCGCGCGCATTTCATTGGCGACGAAATTGAGCGCGTTGTACAGCGCCGGCGCTTCGGCGCGCTCGGCGGCGGACAGGTACATATTGCGCGACGACAGCGCCAGGCCATCTTCCGCGCGGAACGTTTCGGCGCCGATGATCTGCGTCGGCAGCGCGAACTGGCGCGACATGTTCCGAACGATCATCAACTGCTGGTAATCCTTCTTGCCGAACACGGCCACCTTCGGCTGCACGCACGAGAACAGCTTCGTCACCACCGTGCATACACCGTTGAAAAACCCCGGGCGGAATTCGCCTTCGAGGATATTGCCCAGGCCATCCGGCGGCTGCACGCGGTATTCCTGCGGTTCCGGATACAGATCCTTTTCGGTCGGCGCGAACAGCACGTACACGCCTTCCTTTTCCAGCTTTTCCACGTCGGCCTGGAAGGTGCGGGGGTATTTGTCGAAATCCTCGTTCGGACCGAATTGCAGGCGGTTCACGAAGATCGATGCCACGACGGGGTCGCCATGCTTGCGCGCCAGCCGCATCAGCGACAGGTGGCCTTCATGCAGGTTGCCCATCGTGGGTACGAACGCGGTGCGCAACTGGCCCGAGAGCTGGTCACGCAGTTCTTCGATGGAGGAAATGATTTTCATAATATTCTTCTTGGTTCAGACGAAAATTCGGGACACGCAGCCGCGCCGGGTATTCCGGTGCTTCATGCCGGAGAATACGCGAGACGCACGTAGATCGGGGCAAACGGTTCGGCCTGGGTAATCTCGATCAGGGTTTCCTTCGCCAGTTCCAGCATCGCCACGAAATTGACGACCAGGACCGGCACGCCGGCGCCCGGATCGAACAGGTCGGCAAACTCGACGAAACGCTGCGATTGCAGGCGGCGCAGGATGTTCGTCATGTGCTCGCGCACCGACAATTCTTCGCGCGAAATCCGGTGATGCTGCTTCAGCGTGGCCCGTTTCATCAGGCCGCGCCAGGCCGCCTGCAAGTCCGCCGGGCTGACGTCGGGCCAGGCTGGCGCCAGGCTCTGCTCGATGAAGATCTGCGTGCGGACGAAGTCGCGGTCGACCTGCGGCAGCGTGTTCAAATCGTAGGCGGCCAGCTTGATCTGCTCGTACTCCAGCAGGCGGCGCACCAGTTCCGCGCGGGGATCCTCGGCTTCGAGCTCGATGTCGTGCGGGCGCTGCGGCAGCAGCATGCGCGACTTGATCTCGATGAGCATGGCCGCCATCAGCAGGTACTCGGCCGCCAGCTCCAGGTTCGACAGCCGGATCTGCTCGACATACTTCAAATACTGCAGCGTGACCTGGGCCATCGGGATATCCAGGATATTGAAATTCTGGCGGCGGATCAGGTACAGCAACAGGTCGAGCGGACCTTCGAAAGCGTCGAGGAAGATTTCCAGCGCGTCGGGCGGGATGTACAGGTCGTTGGGCAGCTTGAGCAGCGGCTCGCCGTACAGACGCGCGAAAGCAGCGCCTTCGGCAGGAGCCGTGGCGCTGTTCCCGGCCGGCAGCGCCGCGGGGGGCGCATCCGGCACTGCGGCGGTCACGCTGTCTTGCGTGCCGTCCGCCGCATCCTGTGGCAGCATGCGTGCCGTCCCGAAGGATCAGAGCTTGTTCTGGTAGACGTAAGGCTGTTGTGCGATGCGGGAAGCGCGCTGGCGGGATTGCTCGTCCAGCGAAGTGGGTTCCTTGTCCCACAGCAGGGAACGGCCCTGCTGCTGGCCCGCTTCGATGCTCGGGTTCTTTTCCTTGAGAGCCTTGATGAACTGGGTGTGATCGGACTCGTAACCGCGGTGTTGTTTGAACAGGAGTTTCATATCGTGAAAGAAGGGTGAAAACCAGCGGCTATTCTACCGCGCTGCGGCATGCTGAAGGGAATTTCCGGAATGTCTTGTCCGCATTTCTGGCTTCGCTGCAACGGCTTGCCGGATCGGGTATTCTTTCCTGCAATGAATTCACGCCTGACACTCCGCACCGCCGGCCTTCTCACACTCGCGCCCCTGCTGTGGGCCGGCAACGCCATCGTGGGACGGCTCGTACACGACCTCGTGCCGCCGATGACGCTGAACTTCCTGCGCTGGCTGCTCGCGCTGGGAATCCTGCTGCCGCTGGCGGGGCCGGTGTTCGGCCGCGATAGTGGACTGTGGCGGCACTGGCGCCGCTACGCCTTGCTGGGGCTGCTTGGCGTCGGTATGTATAACGCGCTCCAGTACCTGGCGCTGCAAACCAGCACGCCGATCAACGTCACACTGGTCGCGGCCGGCATGCCCGTGTGGATGATGGCAACCGGCTGGCTGTTCTTTGGCGCCAGCGTATCGCGCAAGCAGATGATCGGCGCCGTGCTGTCGATCGGCGGCGTATTGGTCGTATTGGCGCGGGGTGAATGGCACCATTTGATGGAATTGCGCCTGGTGGCGGGCGACCTGTTCATGATCCTGGCGACGATCGCCTGGTCCCTGTATAGCTGGCTGCTGATACGGACTTCGGAACCGGCCGAATTGAAGAGTAACTGGGCGTCGTTCCTGGTGGCCCAGGTGGGATTCGGCGTCGCATGGTCCGGTTTATTCGCGGCCGGTGAATGGGCATTCACGGATGCGGTCATCCACTGGAATGGCACATTGCTCGCCGCACTGGTGTATGTGGCCATTGGCCCGGCAATCATCGCATTCCGCTGCTGGGGGGCAGGTGTGCAACAGGCTGGCCCGGCAATTGGCGCATTCTTCAGTAACCTGACCCCGCTGTTCGCCGCGCTGATGTCGTCCGCATTTCTCGGCGAGGCGCCGCACATTTACCACGGCATGGCATTCGTATTGATCGTCGGCGGTATTGTCGTGTCATCACGCCGCGCATCATGAGTGCGCCCGGCTCGATATAGACCTGTTATCTTGGCTTCCTCCCCACGCATGCGGAGGCACCATGTTCAAGAAGCTCGCCGCCATCGCCGCGGTGCAATCGATATTGCTCGCCTGCCTTGCCGCATGCGACCAGTCGACACCGCCGAAACCGCCCAAACCCATTGCGGAGCAAACCCAGCAAGATAGCCGGCCCTGAGCGCCGGCTTTTTTCATTTCGCGGCAAAAACATTTGCCATGTTTGACCGGCATTCCTTCCGAAAACATTTTCCAAAAACCGGGGTCAGACCCCGATCTGAGGAAACATTTCCAAAAACGGGTCTGTCCCCGTCTTCAGGAAAAGTTTCCAGGACTCGGGGACTGTCCCCTTTTTTTGGAAATGTTGATAAGGTCGCAATAGAAGCAACGCCAGAATGTTCAATTCGCGCCACTTTTTGGCCCGATTATGCTGAAAATTGGCATGAGGTCGGCGAAACAGCCGGGCGGCTGTCACCGAAACACAGCTATCAACGGAGGGTGCGGCGCATGACCAGCGGGGCTGGTTCAAGAGGGTTGGCGTGGGAGTATTCCAGCTCTTCGGCAAGTTCAAAGGAAAAGGCGGAATAAAAGTCGACCAGCTTGCGCTGATCGCTGCGCACCGCGAGGCGCAATTCGCCGATGCCGCTGTCGATGCCGTGGTGAATCACGGCTTCCAGTAAATGCTGGGACAGGTTATTGCCGCAGTAATCCGGCAATATGCCCATCCTTAATATTTCCCAGCAATCCGTTTCGGTCTCGTGGGGCAGCCAGCGTACCGAACCGATCGGCTCTTTTTCGTTCAATAAAAGAAAACCGCCGCCCTGGCGCAGGTGTTCTGCGACGAGGACGGCGGTTTCCCGGTGGCCACTGGAAGTGACGCTGACTTTACCGGCCCACGCATTGCGCGTGAGGCCGGCAATTATCGGTGCGTCGTCATCAAAGGCAGTCCGGACGACAAATTTCATCGTTGACGAGAATCCCTGTTATCGGATGCGCATGCCCGGCTCGGCGCCCGGCCATGGGTTGAGGATATAAATGCCCGGATTGGCTTTTTCATCCGTGGCGGATGCGGCCAATACCATGCCTTCGGAAACGCCGAATTTCCCCATCTTGCGCGGCGCCAGGTTCGCCACCAACACCGTCAATTTACCGACGAGATCGGCCGGCTGGTACATCGACTTGATGCCGGAGAAAATATTGCGGTGGCGGCCTTCGCCCACGTCCAAGGTGAGGCGCAGCAGTTTCTCGGAACCTTCCACGTGTTCGCAGTTAACGATCTTCGCGATCCGCAAGTCGATCTTCATGAAATCGTCGATCTTGATTTCCGGCGCCAATTCCTCGATACCGGTGGCGGAGCCCGCATCGGCAGCCGGTGCCGAAGTCGCGGCCGGCGCGGCGGCGGAGGCAACGGGAGCGGCCACGGCGGCCGGCTTCGGCGCATCGAACAGCTCGTCGATCATCTTGGCATCCACCCGGGTCATCAGGTGGCTGTAGGCGCCGATGGTGCGGCCCAGCATGGCCGACGAGGCCGCTTCCACGCCCGTATCGGCCCAGGTCAGGCTGGCATCGTTCAGGAACGCCTGCACCTTCGCCGCCACGCCCGGCAGCACCGGCGACAGCAGGATGGTCAGCTGGCGGAACAGGATCAGCGCCGTCGTGCAGACGTCGTGCAGTTCGGCCAGCTTCGTTTCATCCTTGGCCAGCACCCAGGGCTTGTTTTCATCGACGTACTGGTTCGTCACGTCGGCGATTTCCATGATCTCGCGCAGCGCCTTGCCGAATTCGCGGCTCTCGTAGCTCAGCGCGATCGAATCGGCGCGGACATGGCCTTCGGCATCCGTCAGTGCGCGCTTGATCCAGCCCAGCGAGGTATCGGACAACTGGGCCGACAGCTTGCCATCGAATTTCTTGGCAATGAAACCGGCGCACCGGCTGGCGATATTGACATACTTGCCGATCAGGTCCGAATTGACGCGGGCAACGAAATCCTCGCCCGTGAAGTCCAGGTCTTCCACCTTGGAATTGAGCTTGAAGGCGATGTAATAACGCAGCCATTCCGGATTCATGCCCAGGTTCAGGTAGCGCAGCGGCGAAATGCCGGTGCCGCGCGACTTGGACATTTTTTCATTGTTCACGGTCAGGTGACCGTGCACATTGACTTTCAGGTTGTCGATCACCGGGTGGTCGGCGAATTTCAGCATCGCCGGCCAGAACAGCAGGTGGAACGAGACGATATCCTTGCCGATGAAGTGGATCTGCTCGGCGGCCGGGTCGCGCAGGAAGGCGTCGTAATCGATGCCTGTCTTGCTGAAGTAATTCTTCAGCGACGCCAGGTAGCCGACCGGCGCGTCCAGCCACACATAGAAGAACTTGCCCGGCGCGTCGGGAATCGGGATGCCGAAATAGGGCGCGTCGCGGGAAATATCCCAGTCGGCCAGCTTTTCGCCGGCTTCGCCCAGCCATTCCGATACCTTGTTCACCATTTCCGGCTGCAGCCGGCCCGGGGTATTGAGCCAGTCGCGCAGGAATTCAAAGCAGCGCGGGTCGGACAGCTTGAAGAAATATTGTTCGGAAGGCTTCAATACGGGCGTGGCGTTGGTGAACACGGAATACGGATTCACCAGGTCGGTCGGCTGGTAGGCGGCGCCGCATACTTCGCAATTGTCGCCATACTGGTCCTTCGCGCCGCATTTCGGGCATTCCCCCTTGATGTTGCGGTCCGCCAGGAACATGCCCTTGACCGGGTCGAAGAAGCGGTCGACGGTTTTCGTCTGGATCAGGCCATTGTCGCGCAGCTTGCGGTAGATCCCCTGCGACAGCTCGACGTTTTCCGGCGAATCGGTGGAATACCAGTTATCGAAGGCGATATGGAAACCGTCCAGGTACTGGGCGCGGCCGGCGGCGATCTTGGCCACGAATTCCTGCGGCGTGATGCCTTCCTTTTCGGCGGCGATCATGATCGGCGTGCCGTGGGTATCGTCGGCGCCGACGAAATGTACTTCGCGCGGCCGGAATTCACCTTCCACCACATCGCGCTGCATTCGCTGGAAACGGACCCAGATGTCGGCCTGGATATATTCCATCATGTGGCCGATATGGAAGGCGGCGTTTGCGTAGGGCAGGGCGGTGGTGACGAACAGCTTGCGAGTCATGGTCAGCGCGAAGAAATGATATAAAAGGACCATTTTACCAGCCCATGCGGCGGCGTGCGGGCTTGCTTGACCTCATGTCCCCAGCCGATTTGCGCTAGACTTCCGCTTCAATCACGGAGATTTACATGAGCATCACAGTCGAAGACGTCAAGGCAGCCCTGTCCCGGGTGGTCGATCCCAACACCGCCAGGGATTTCATCGCCACCAAGTCGGTCCGCAACCTGAAAGTGGACAATGGCCAGATCAGCCTGGATATCGAGCTGGGTTATCCGGCGAAAACCCAGATCGAGCCGATCCGCGCCAGCGTGCTGGAAGCACTGCAAGCCTTCGGCCTGCCGGTCAGCCTGAATGTCTACAGCAAGATCATCGCCCACACGGTGCAGCGCGGCCTGAAGCCGCTGCCCAATGTCAAGAACATCATCGCCGTCGCTTCCGGCAAGGGCGGCGTCGGCAAGTCGACCACCGCCGTCAACCTGGCGCTGGCCCTGGCCGCCGAGGGCGCCACGGTCGGCGTGCTCGATGCCGATATCTATGGTCCGTCGCAGCCGATGATGCTGGGTGTGTCGGGCCGCCCGATCACCAAGGATGGCAAGTCGATGGAGCCGATGGAAAACCACGGCGTGCAGGTGTCGTCGATCGGCTTCCTGATCGATCCGGACGAGCCGATGGTGTGGCGCGGCCCGATGGTCACGCAGGCGCTGCAGCAGCTGCTGGACCAGACCAACTGGCGCGACCTCGACTACCTCGTCATCGACATGCCGCCGGGCACCGGCGACATCCAGCTGACGCTGTCCCAGAAGGTACCGGTGACGGGCGCGGTGATCGTCACCACGCCGCAGGACATCGCGCTGCTGGATGCCCGCAAAGGCCTGAAGATGTTCGAGAAGGTCGGCATCCCGATCCTGGGCGTGGTGGAAAACATGAGCACGCACATCTGCTCGAATTGCGGCCATGTCGAGGAAATCTTCGGCGCCGGCGGCGGCGAGAAGATGACCCAGGATTTCAAGGTGGACTTCCTGGGCAAGCTGCCGCTGAAGATGTCGATCCGCGAGCAGACCGATTCGGGCAAGCCCACGGTGGTGGCCGACCCGGATGGCGCGGTGGCCGGCATCTACCGGGAAATCGCCCGCAAGGTGGCGATCCGCGTGGCGGAAAAGGCCAAGGACATGAGCAGCAAGTTCCCCACCATCGTCGTGAAGAACGACTAAGCGGATGAGGCACGCCACCGTTCTCGCCGCCCTGCTTGCCGCCGTGACAGCGGCCGCGCCGGCATTCGCGCAATCGGCCGCCTGGCAGCCGCAAGCCAGCGGCACGCAGGCGGAGCTGCGCGGCCTGTCGGTCGTCAGCACCACGGTGGCCTGGGCCAGCGGCGCGAAGGGCACCGTGTTGCGCACCGTCGATGGCGGTACGTGGAGCGTGATGGTGGTGCCGGGGGCGGAGAAGCTGGACTTCCGCGACATCCACGCGATCGATGCCGATACGGCGATCGTGATGAGCGCCGGCCCCGGTGACGCGTCGCGCATCTACCGCACGGCCGATGGTGGCGCAACGTGGCAGCTGGCCATCACCAATCCCGAGCCGCGCGGCTTCTGGGACGCGATCGCGTTCTGGGATGCGCGCCGCGGCATCCTGTTCGGCGATCCGGTCGATGGCCGCTTCCAGGTGCGCGTCACGCACGACGGCGGCGCCACGTGGCAGCCGGTAACCGACGAGACGGGCTTGCGCGCGCTGCCCGACGAGGGTGCCTTCGCGGCCAGCGGTACGTGCCTGACCGTGGCCGGCAGCGGCGATGCCTGGTTCGCCACCGGCGGCGCGCAAAACCCGCGCGTGTTCCACTCGAAGGATGGCGGGCGGACCTGGCAGGCCGCCGCGGTGCCGGTGGCTGCCGGCGCGCCGGCCCGCGGCCTGTTTTCCGTAGGGTTCCGCGATGCGCAGGTGGGCATCGCGGCGGGTGGCGACTACAAGGAAGTCGCGCTGGCGGGCGTAAACGGCGCCCGCAGCGAGGATGGCGGTGCCAGCTGGACGCCCGTGCAGGTACTGCCGGCCGGCTACATGTCGGTGGTGGTGCCGGTGCGCGGCGCCGCCGACACGTTCGTGGCGGCGGGCCTGGCCGGTTCCGGTTACTCCGGCGATGCCGGCAAGAGCTGGAAAGTGCTGGACCGCACGCCGGTCAACACCGTCGGCTTCGCTTCGCCGTCGGCCGGCTGGGCCGTCGGGCCGAAAGGCATCGTCCTCAAGTACACGGGCGCGCCGCTGGGCAAGTGACGGCCGCGGGATGTCTTCGCCACGCAGGCGGCGCCCGGCCGCCTGCGTGGCCTTGCTGCTTCACCCTTCTACATCACTTCGCTTTTGCAAACGCCGTATCGAGTCCCGGCGCGGTAACGCGCCCGCGGTCATTGGTGGCGGCGAAACGCAGTTCGGCATCCATCGACGTGACGAACCAGGCCCCGTCCGGTGCCGCATGGAGCGGTTCCGCGGCGCCTTCGCGCAGCGCGACGGTCAGCCCGTCGCCACTGCGGGCGATCGTGAAGTCGCCCAGGCCTTCGATCACGTACTTGCCGGGCAGCGCCGCCAGGGCCGCGGCGGGCGTGGCGATCGCCGTGCGCACCTTGGCCCGCTGGGTCGGCCAGTTGTAGGCGCTGGCCACCGCGCGCACGAGGGCGCCCGCCAGTTCGCCGCCCCGGTCGCCGTTGGTCATCACGGCTACCCCGTCGCCCCGTTCCGTGTAGGCGATCAACGTATTCTGGTACCCCGCGTTGGCGCCGCCGTGGCTGAACGATTGCGCCTGGCCGGTGCCGTCGATGCGCCAGCCCAGGCCGAAGTCGTCCAGCACCGGCGCCAGCATCAGCTGCGTCATCGATTGCGACAGCACCTTGTTCGATTGCCCCGCCGCCGACAGCCTGACCTCGATCGCCAGTTTCGCCAGGTCGGACGGCGTGGACCACAGGCCGGCCGCCGCCAGTTCCGGATAGGTGTGCGGGCCGCCGGCGATCGGCTTGCCACTGCCGTCATGGGGCAGGGCGGCGCGTGCCAGCAGCGCGGGTGGCAGCGGTTGCGCAAACGTGCTGTCGTTCATCGCCAGCGGTTTCAGCACCGTATCCTGCGCCACCTGGGCGAATCCGGACTTGGTGCGTTCGCCGATCACGTACTGGATGACTTCGTACCCGCCGCCGGAATAGCGCCACTTCGTGCCCGGTTTGGTGGCCACATGCACGCCGCGCGTATTGGCCGGCGCGGCGCCGTTGAGCAGTTGCACCAGCGTCGGCACCTTCGCACCCGCCGCGTAGCCGGGGAAGCCGTGCACAGTGGTGCCGGCCGTGTGCGACAGCAGCTGGCGCAGCGTGACAGGAGAATTGTCGACCTTGTTCGGCAGCTTCCACCACTGGCTGTAGCCATTGATGTTGGCGTCCAGCGCCAGCGTGCCCCCTTCCACCAGCTTCAGCGCGGCCAGCGCGGCGACCGGCTTGCTGATCGAGCCGGCCTGGAACAGCGTGCCCGGCGTGACGGGGGCGCCGCCCGGCGTCACCACGCCATATCCCTTGGCCCATTCGATTTCGCCGGCATGGATCACGGCGATGCTGGCACCCGGCACGCCGAGGCGGGCCATTTCATCGGCCAGCCGGCGCTGCACCGGCGCGGCCCCGGCGATCACGACGGCCGGCTGCAGACCGCTTTCCACGGCGGCGATGCGCGCCGCCAGGCCAGGGTCGGTGGCGGCCGTCGCGGGCAGCGCGCAGAACAGGAGAGGGAGAAGGGGCAGGAGTGGCAGGCGCGATGGGTGCTTCAAGGGCGGCTCCGGAAGTCGGGGGACGTCCGAGTATAAGTCAGATGCGAGTTAAAATAGCCCCTTTATATCCAACGCCTCAGACTGAAATGACCACTGCTCCAGCAAAGATTCCAGCCAACCCGCCCGCCAACCCGGTCCGTACCCGTTTTGCGCCCAGCCCGACCGGCTTCCTCCACCTGGGTGGCGCCCGCACGGCACTGTACTCGTGGGCCTATGCGCGTCACTTCGGCGGCACCTTCGTGCTGCGCATAGAGGATACCGACCTGGAACGCTCCACGCCGGAAGCCGTGCAGGCGATCATCGACGGCATGCAGTGGCTGGGCCTGGACCATGACGAAGGGCCGTTCTACCAGATGCAGCGGATGGACCGCTACCGCGAAGTGATCGGCCAGATGCTGGAGGCGGGCACCGCCTACCACTGCTATTGCACGCCGGAAGAAGTGGAGGCGATGCGCGAACGCTTCCGCGCCGCGGGCGAAAAGCCCCGCTACGACGGCACCTGGCGCCCGGAAGAAGGCAAGGCGCTGCCCGCCATCCCGGAAGGCCGCAAGCCGGTGGTGCGCTTCAAGAATCCGCTCGACGGCGACGTCACGTGGCACGACGTAGTGAAGGGGCCGATCACGATCTCCAACAAGGAGCTCGACGACCTGGTCATCGCCCGCACCGACGGCACGCCCACGTACAACTTCTGCGTGGCGGTGGATGACTGGGACATGCGCATCACCCACGTGCTGCGCGGCGACGACCACGTGAACAACACGCCGCGCCAGATCAACATCCTGCGCGCGATCGGTGCCCAGTTGCCGGAATACGGCCACCTGCCGATGATCCTCGGCTCGGACGGCCAGAAGCTGTCGAAGCGCCACGGCGCCGTCAGCGTGATGGAATACCCGGCCCAGGGCTTCCTGCCGGAAGCGATGCTCAATTACCTGGCGCGCCTGGGCTGGAGCCATGGCGACGACGAAGTGTTCTCGATGGCGCAGTTCTGCGAATGGTTCAACCTGGAGCACCTGACCGCGTCGCCGGCGCAGTTCAACAATGAAAAGCTGGCGTGGCTGAATAATCACTGGATCAAGCAGGCCGACAATGCGCGCCTGGCCGCACTGGCCGGGCCGCGCATGCGGGAAGCGGGTGCCGTGTTCGACGGTGCTCCCGAGCTGGCCACCGTGCTGGCGCTGTTCAAGGAGCGCGCCAACACCGTCAACGAACTGGCCGATGCGGCGATGCTGTTCTACCGCGACCCGCAGCCGGATGCGGCGCTGATGGCGCAGCACTTCACCGATGCCGTGAAGCCGGCGCTGGCGCTGTTCGCCGAGCGCATCGCCACGGTCGAGTGGAGCAAGGAGGCGATCGCCGCGATGATCAAGGAAGTCCTGGCCGCCAACGGCCTGAAGATGCCGCAGCTGGCCATGCCGCTGCGCCTGATCGTCACCGGCCAGCTGCAGACGCCGGCGATCGATGCCGTGCTGCAGTTGTTCGGCCGCGACGTCGTGCTGGCACGCGTTGGCAAATATTTGTAAGCGAAAGCATTGAAATCTTTCATTCGGGTATTTGCGTTTTCTTAAACCGCTGCTATACTTCTGTCTCTTCGCAAACGGGGGTATAGCTCAGCTGGGAGAGCGCTTGCATGGCATGCAAGAGGTCAGCGGTTCGATCCCGCTTACCTCCACCAGTTTGGCGAAGGGTGGTAGTAGTAAATGTAGTAAGAAAACAGTAGTAAAGTAGCAGCGCGGAAGTTCCGGGTCCCCATCGTCTAGAGGCCTAGGACATCACCCTTTCACGGTGAGTACCGGGGTTCGAATCCCCGTGGGGACGCCAAGGTTTTGAAGTTGAAGTTGGTAGTCGAAGTTTGTTGTCGAAGTTTGTTGTCGAAGTTTGTTGTAACTGTCGCGGCATGTAGTGATGCCAGTCGCGGCGGTGGTAACAAAAGTCGCGTGAGCGGCTTTTATTTTGTCTGTGCCAGCGGGGGTATAGCTCAGCTGGGAGAGCGCTTGCATGGCATGCAAGAGGTCAGCGGTTCGATCCCGCTTACCTCCACCAGAGGCGCAGATGAAGCGAGTTGAAGTAGGTTAGGGCAGTCCAGGGTCCCCATCGTCTAGAGGCCTAGGACATCACCCTTTCACGGTGAGTACCGGGGTTCGAATCCCCGTGGGGACGCCAGCAGCTTGATGCTGGCAGCAGTAGAAAGAAGTAGCAGTAGCAGTACATTGTCTGTGCCAGGGGGGTATAGCTCAGCTGGGAGAGCGCTTGCATGGCATGCAAGAGGTCAGCGGTTCGATCCCGCTTACCTCCACCACCGCGCGGACAAGCAGTCACGGAAGTTCCAAGGTCCCCATCGTCTAGAGGCCTAGGACATCACCCTTTCACGGTGAGTACCGGGGTTCGAATCCCCGTGGGGACGCCAAAGCAGTTGCGATGATCAAGCCGCCCCGAGCGGCTTTTTTGTTTTTCGCGCCGCGCATCGCGAAGTTCCTTTGCCCTTCCGCCAGCCTTCTTCCAAAGTTCCGCTTCCAGCTCGAAATTCTCTCCTTGTTCCCGCGCGGTTCCGACCTACACTCAAAGCATTCCCCGTCGTGAATGCCTGGAGGGAGGCGCATATGGAAATGCATGGCTTCGGTTCGTTCCTGAACACCTATCTCCACCGCATGCGCGCCCAATCGCATCGCTGGACGGCGCGCGAACCCGACTGGGCGATCGGCGCACTGGCCGGCTTCGGGGCGGGCGGCATCGTGATGCTGGTGGAGCTGGCGTTCGCGGCCGCCATCGGCACGGATCCGTGGCGCACGCCGCGGCTGGTCGCCGCACTGGCGCTGGGCTCGTCGGTGCTGCAAGTGGGCGGCTACAGCCTCGAAGTGCTGGTCGCCGCGCTCGCCGTGCATTACCTGCTCGGCACCTTCTTCGGGCTCGTGCTGGCCGCGCTCATGGCGCCGTTCCGCCTCGACTCCAGCGTTGTCATGGCCGTCACCACCGGCATCGTGTTCGGGCTGCTGCTGTACCTGTTCAATTTTTATGTGATCACGAGCGTATTGCCGTGGTTCGCCGAGATGCGTGGATGGGTCACCGTGCTGGGGCACATCGAGTTCGGCGTGATGGCGGGGCTGATCTACCGGATGCTGGAACGGCGGCGCTGAGGCGGACATGGCCATCGCGCTGGCAGTCACGCTGGTGTTGATCGCCGTCGGCGCGGTGGTGTTCCACTTCGTCAGCCCGTGGCAGCTCACGCCGATCGCGTCGAACTGGCATGCGATGGACGATGCGCTGTGGCTGACCTTCGTGATCACCGGTGTCGCCTTCGTCGTGCTGCACCTGTTCGTCGCGTATGCGCTGGTGCGCTTCCGCCATCGCGCGGGCCACCGCGCCTCGGCAGCGCATGGCAACCCGCGGCTCGAGTGGTGGCTGGTCGCCGTCACCACGGCCGGCATCATCGGCTTGCTGGCGCCGGGGCTGGTCGTGTACGCCAAGCTGATCGACCCGCCCGCCAGCGCGCAGGTATTCGAGGTGATGGGCCGGCAGTGGCAGTGGCATTACCGCCTGCCCGGGCGGGATGGCAAGCTTGGCGGGGCAGGCACGCAGTTCATCACCGGCGCCAACCCGTTCGGCATCGATCCACGGGATGCGCATGGCCAGGACGACGTTCTGGTGCAGGGCCAGGAACTGCACCTTCCGCTGAACCGTCCGGCGCTGGCGCTGTTGCGCGCGCAGGACACGCTGCACGATTTCTACGTGCCGCAGTTCCGCACGCGGATGAACATGGTGCCCGGCATGACCACGCAGTTCTGGTTCACGCCCGAGCGTACCGGGCGCTACGAGGTCCTGTGCGCGCAGTTGTGCGGCGTGGGCCATTCGAACATGCGCGGCTGGGTTGTCATCGACGAACCCGCCGCGTATGCCGAGTGGCTGGCGCAGCAGCCCACCTTCGCCGGCGCAACGGCCGGCGGAGCGGGAGGATCGGGCGCTCCGGGCTCTTCCGGCCTGCCAGGCGCCCCCGGCGGTCCTGCCGAGCCTGGCAAGGTAGGGCAGCTGCTGGCGCAGCAGAAGGGCTGCATGGCTTGCCACAGCGTCGATGGCAGCCGTGGCGTCGGCCCGTCGTGGAAAGGCCTGTACGGCAGCACCGAAGCGCTCGAAGGCGGTGTCACGGCGAAGGTGGACGACGCCTACCTGCGGCAGGCGATCAATGCGCCGCAGGCCAGCGTGGTGCGCGGCTATCCGCCGGTGATGCCGCCGGCAGGGCTGACGGACGCGGAGCTGGCGGCCGTCGTCGACTATATCAAGACGGTGCGCTGAGCAATGCACCGGGCATAGCACCGAACAATGCACCGCGCGATATACCAGGCAATGCACCGAGCAATGCACCAAGCAATGTACTGAGCAGCGCACCGGGCCACGCACCGGCTTTTCAACCAGGCGCACGGGAGGACGGATGTCCGACGAGACCGAAGAACTCCATGGCGCCGCTGGCGACGTGCTCCCCGGCGGCGCCCATGGCGAAGCGGAAGAGGACCATGCGCCCACGGGCTTCCTGCGCCGCTACGTGTGGAGCCAGGACCACAAGGTGATCGCCATCCAGTACACCATCACGGCCCTGGTGGTGGGCGTGATCGGCATCGTGCTGTCCGACCTGATGCGCCTGCAGCTGGGCTTCCCCGGCAAGTTCGAGTTCATCGATCCCGCCACCTATTACCAGTACATCACCATGCACGGCATGATCATGGTGATCTACCTGCTGACGGCGATCTTCCTGGGCGGCTTCGGCAACTACCTGATCCCGCTGATGGTGGGCGCGCGCGACATGGTGTTCCCTTACCTGAACATGCTGAGCTTCTGGTTCTACCTGCTCGCCGTGCTGATCCTGGTCGCCAGCTTCTTCGTGCCGGGCGGGCCCACCGGCGCGGGGTGGACGCTGTATCCGCCGCAAGCCATCCTGCCCGGCACGCCGGGTGTCGAGGCCGGCATCGTCGTCATGCTGGCGTCGCTGCTGGTCTTCATCGTGGCGGCCACCATGGGCGGGCTGAACTACGTGACGACGATCCTGCAGGCACGCACGCGCGGCATGACCCTGATGCGCATGCCGCTCACCGTCTGGGGCATCTTCATCGCCACGATCCTGGCGCTGCTGGCTTTCCCCGCGCTGTTCGTGTCCGGCGTGATGATGCTGCTCGACCGCGTGCTGGGCACCAGCTTCTTCATGCCGGCGATCGTGTCGATGGGCCAGCAGCTGGACTACAGCGGCGGCAGCCCGCTGCTGTTCCAGCACCTGTTCTGGTTCTTCGGCCACCCCGAGGTGTATATCGTGGCGCTGCCCGCCTTCGGCATCATTTCCGACCTCATCAGCGTGCACGCGCGCAAGTGCATCTTCGGCTACCGCATGATGGTGTGGGCGATCGTGATCATCGGTGCCCTGTCGTTCGTCGTCTGGGCACACCATATGTATGTGTCCGGCATGCATCCATGGTTCGGCTTCTTCTTCGCGGTCAGCACGCTCGTGATCGCCGTGCCCACCGCGCTGAAGGTGTACAACTGGACGCTGACACTGTGGCGCGGCGATATCCACCTGACCGCGCCGATGCTGTTCGCGCTCGGCTTCATCAGCACCTTCCTGATCGGCGGGCTGACCGGCCTGTTCCTCGGCAATGTCAGCGTCGACATCCCGCTGTCGAACACGTACTTCGTCGTCGCCCACTTCCACATGGTGATGGGCGTTTCGCCCGTGCTGGCCGTGTTCGGCGGCATCTATCACTGGTACCCGAAGGTAACAGGCCGGATGTACCACGAAGGCATGGCGCAGCTGCATTTCTGGATCACCTTCCTGGGCGCGTATGCGATCTTCTTCCCGATGCATTACCTGGGCCTGCTCGGCATGCCGCGCCGCTACTACGCCTACGACAACTACAACTTCATTCCCCCCTCGGCGCAATCGCTGAATGCCTTCATCACCGTGGCGGCGCTGGTGGTCGGCATCGCCCAATTGCTGTTCCTGGCAAACCTGGCGTGGAGCGTGCGGCGGGGCCGCCCGGCCGGTGGCAATCCGTGGCGTGCCGGCAGCCTGGAGTGGCACACACCGGAGACGCCCCCTGCCCACGGCAACTGGGGCGCGCGCCTGCCCGTCGTGTATCGCGGGCCGTACGGCTATGGCCGCAGCGGCCCCGAGGGCGATTACCTGCCGCAGGACGTGGGACCCGACGAACCCGACGAGCCCGATGAGCCCGATAAGTCCGACAAGTCCGGTAAGTCCGATGGCAGGGCCGGGCGCGCCGGGGCGCCGATGCCGGGGCCGGCCGGCCCGACCGAAGGAGGGCAACGAACATGATGACGCAAATGCTCCGGCTCTGCGATCCGCGGTGCCCGTTCCAGCCGGACGGCTACTGGCCCGGGTCCGGGCCGGCGCCGTACGGCACCCGCGAAGTGGGCTTGTGGACGTTCATCGGTGTTGTCTGCACCCTGTTCGCGCTGTTCGGCGCGGCGTACCTGATGCGCATCGGCTACGAGGACTGGCGCCTGCTGCCGCCGGTGCCATGGCAGCTGTGGCTGTCCACGGCGCTGCTGGCGGCCGGCGACGTGGCCTGGCCGCTGGCGGCGCGCGCGGCATCGCGGCGGCACCTGCGGCTGGCGCACCGGATCGGCTTGCTGGGCTGGACCTTGTCCGCGGCCTTCGTGGCCAGCCAGCTGTGGGCCTGGGATGCCATGGCCGCGCAGCGGGTCGTCATCTCGGCGGGGCCCGCCGCCGGCTTCTTCTACATGCTGACGGGCTTGCACATCGTCCACGTGGCAGGCGGCATGCTCGCCGCCGCGTGGGTGCTGGCGCGGCGCCGGCCGGACGACGGCCTGTGGCTGCGCGAGAGCCTGGCCCTGTGCGCGCGCTACTGGCATGCGCTGCTGCTGCTGTGGTGCGCCGTGTTCGGCCTGCTGTTCGGGCTGACGCCGGAGCTGGTGCGCGACGTGTGCGCGGCCGTCGGCATCACCATCCGCTGAAGGGAGAGGCCATGTCCGCGCAGCCTGGAGCCGCCCCGTCCGATCCGGAGCCGCCGCGCGCCGGCTGGCCCGGCAGGGCGGCCGAACTCGCGTCCGACCTGTCGGGCGACCGGCAGATGTTCCACGTCCCCTGGGGCAAGGCGATGATGTGGATCTTCCTGCTCAGCGACACCTTCATCTTCGGCACCTTCCTCACCGGCTACATGTCGGTGCGGATGGCCACCACCACCGGGTGGCCGAACCCCAGCGAAGTGTTCGCGCTGACGATCGGCGGCGTACACCTGCCGCTGATCCTGATCGCCATCATGACCTTCGTGCTGATCTCGAGCAGCGGCACGATGGCGATGGCCGTGAACTACGCCTACCGCCGCGACCGCAGGCGCTGCGCGGCGCTGATGGCGGGTACGGCCGTCTGTGGCGCGCTGTTCGTCGGCATGCAGGCGTTCGAATGGAGCAAGCTGATCGCCGAGGGCGTGCGGCCGTGGGGTAATCCGATGGGCTCGGCCCAGTTCGGCGCCAGCTTCTTCATGATCACCGGCTTCCACGGCATGCACGTGACGGCCGGCGTCATCTACCTGGCCATCGTCGCGTGGCGCGTCGCGCACGGCGCGTACGAACGCAAGGGCTACGAGATCGTCGAGATCGCCGGACTCTACTGGCACTTCGTCGACCTGGTCTGGGTCTTCATCTTTGCCTTGTTCTACCTGTGGTAAGGAGGCGCCATGGAAGGCCAGCAACATCCGGTTGGGCTGTACCTGAAGGTGTGGGGATTGCTGTTCGTGCTCAGCGCGCTGTCGTACCTGGTCGACCTGCTGCACGTGGAAGGCTTGCTGCGGTGGACGCTGATCCTGGCACTGATGATGGCAAAGGCCGCGCTGATCGTTGCCGTGTTCATGCACCTGCGCTGGGAACGGCTGGCGCTGGTGTGCGTGGTCGTGATTCCTCCCACGGCCCTGCTGGTACTGGCGGGAATGATGGCGACCGAGTCCGATTACATCTTCTCGCTGCGCAGCCTGTATCCACGCTAGGGCACGCATGCCGCAATTGGCGTTGCCGGACAGTACGAGTTTCACCCTTGTAACGGCATGTGGCCCGGTGCTATAATGCGCGCACGCTTTTACGACGTCCCCATCGTCTAGAGGCCTAGGACATCACCCTTTCACGGTGAGTACCGGGGTTCGAATCCCCGTGGGGACGCCAGGTTTTGCCGGGATCGCTTCAAGCCTTCCGTGCACGATCAATAAATTTGAGCACGTAAAAAGTCGTCCAGGGTCCCCATCGTCTAGAGGCCTAGGACATCACCCTTTCACGGTGAGTACCGGGGTTCGAATCCCCGTGGGGACGCCAAGATTATTCATGGCATGCAGTGCCGTCCGTAAAAGCCGCCCATCGCGGCTTTTTTGCTTTTTACCGTTCCCCCATGAGCCAACCCATCACGCTGGCGCTGTTCTGCAAGGTCGTCGACAACTACGGCGACATCGGTATCTGCTGGCGCCTGGCCCGGCAGCTGGTGCGCGAGCACGGCATCGGCGTCACGCTGTGGGTCGACGACCTCGACAGTTTCGCCCGCATCTGCCCGCAAGTCGATCCGCTGCTCGCTGCCCAGCAGGTAGCGGGCGTCTCCGTCTATCACTGGCGCGACCAGGAAGGCACGTATTACCCGGAAGACGTGGCCGACATCGTCATCGAATTCTTCGCGGTCGATATCCCGCCCGGCTACGTGACGGCGATGGCGCAGCGGCAGGCCAAGCCCGTGTGGCTGAACCTGGAAGGCTTGACGGCCGAGGAGTGGGTCGAGGGCTGCCACATGCTGCCGTCGATGCATCCGCGCCTGCCGCTCACCAAGCATTTCTTCTTTCCCGGCTTTACCGGCAAGACGGGCGGCCTGCTGCGCGAGGCGGACCTGCTGGACGAGCGCGACCGGTTCCAGCGCGATCCCGCGGCGCTGTCCGCCTTCCTCGGCGGTCTCGGCCTCTCTGCTGCCGAGCAGACGGCCTGCAAGGTGTCACTGTTCTGCTATCCCCATGCGCCGGTGGCCAGCCTGTTCGACGCATGGCGGCAGGGTGGGGCGCCGGTGGCGTGCCTGGTGCCGGAAGGCGTGGCGAAGGATGAGGTGCGGGCTTTCCTCGGCACCGAACCGGTGCGCGGCGCGGTGTGCACGCGTGGCATGCTGACGGTACGGGTGCTGCCGTTCGTGCCGCAGGCCGAGTACGACCGCCTGCTGTGGGCCTGCGATGTCAATATCGTGCGCGGCGAGGATTCTTTCGTGCGGGCACAGTGGGCAAATCGTCCATTTGCCTGGCACATTTATCCGCAGGATGAAAACCTGCATCATAAAAAACTGCGGGCTTTCCTCCTGCGTTATAGCGCCGCGCAGTCAGGCGCGCAGGCCGGCACGCAGTCCGGTGCGCAGTTTGATAATCATGCCGAAGCGCTCGAGCGATTCACGCTGGCATTCAACGGCGTCGAACAAAACGCGGATTGGCCGGCCCTTTGGCAAAACTTGTCCGGTCGTCTCGACCAATTGGCATGCCGCTCTGCCAATTGGCAAAATGCGCTGTTGGCAAATGGCGACCTGGCGGCCAATCTCCTCGCATTCGCCCGATCCATGCGGTAGGCGCCGTATCGAGAACATGATATGATGAGCGGTTAGTGAAACCCATTTTTAGTAGGTACTCTCTCTTATGAAACCCGCAAAAGAAATTCGTGTTGGCAACATCATCATGGTTGACGCCAAGCCCTTCATCGTGCTGCGCTCCGACGTCAACGGTTCGAGCCGCACGGGCTTCACCTACAAGTGGAAGATGAAGAATCTTCTGACGAACGCCCCGCTGGAAAACGTCTTCCGCGGCGACGACAAGTTCGACGTGGTCGTCCTCGACAAGAAGCCGGTGACCTACTCGTACTTCGCCGATCCGCTGTACGTGTTCATGGATGAAGAGTACAACCAGTACGAAATCGAAGAAGAAAACCTGGGCGACGCGCTGAACTACCTGAAAGACGGCATGGCATGCGAAGCCGTGTTCTATGACGGCAAGGCGATTTCCGTCGAACTGCCGACCACCATCGTGCGCCAGATCGTTTACTCGGAACCGGCCGTCAAGGGCAATACCTCGGGTAACGTGCTGAAAGAAGCCAAGATCGAAAACGCGATCGAATCGAAGCAGCACACCGTGCAGGTTCCGCTGTTCGTGAGCCAGGACGATTCCATCGAAATCGACACCCGCACCAACGAATACAAGCGCGTGATCCGCAACTAAGCAATTCGCGCCGCTTCCGAAAAACGCTGCCTCGCGCAGCGTTTTTTTTTCGCCCTGCCAAAAGTTTCCTGAAATCGGGGACTGTCCCCATTCTGCGGAAATGTTTCCTGAAATCGGGGACTGTCCCCGCCAGGTTTGCAATACTTCTTGTTGTCGGGTTGCGTCAGACAAGCAGGCGCGACAGCCTACGTGCAAGACCTTTACTCCATCCGCCGGAGCAGCGACGCACAAAGTAGCGTTGTGAAAACATTTACTCAGATCGGGGACGGTCCCCGTTTCCAGGAAATGTTTCCAAAAAATGGGGACTGTCCCCGGTGTTGTTTCGCGACCAGCTCAGCCGTGGCACCGCGTGCGTCAGCCCGGTCCGCGCCATTCGGTCAGGTAGTGCTGCGGGGTCTTGCCGAGCAGGCGCCGGAACATGCTGGTGAAGGCGCTGGGGCTGGCGTAGCCGAGGCTGGCCGCGATGGTGCCCACGCTGTCGCCGCGCGCGAGCATTTGGAAGGCATGGGCAAGGTGCACCTGTTGTACCCATTGGCGGTAGTGCAGGCCGGTCTCCTTGGGGAACAGCCGGATCAGCGTGCGGGCGCTGGCGCCGGCGTCCAGGGCGCGGTCTTCGAGGGCGCGGCGGCTACCGGGGTCGTCCATGATGTCGGTGCACAGCGCGCGCAGCCGGCGGTCGCGCGGCCAGGGCACGGCGATCGGCACGGTCTCCATCGACGCCAGCTCGGACAGGATCAGCTGCGCCAGCTGTTCGCCCCGTCCCGGCACGGCATAATCCACCGGTTCGGCCGACAGCGCCAGGATCAGCTCGCGTAGCAGCGCGCTCACTTCCAGCACGCGGCAACCGTCGACCAGCCCGGCGCCCGCCGCCGCGTCGATGTACAGCGTGCGCATGTTGACGCGCGACAGCATCGTCAGCTCGTGCACGATGCCGGGCGCGATCAGCAGCGCGCGCCGGGGCGGGATGATCCAGACGCCGAGCTCGGTACGCACCCGCACCACGCCTTCGCTGGCATACAGCAGCTGCACCCAGGGGTGGCTGTGCGGTACCACGTGTTCGCCATGCTGCGCCTCGGACGGCACGGCCGTCACCGCGCGCGGCAGGGCCAGGAACCTCGGGCAGTAGAGGGTGGAAGCGGTGAGTGTCACTTTGGCGACGAAAATTGGAAGATGACTTCGAGCCGAACATCATACACTGGCGATCCATCATCGATTTCCCAGCCATGATTACCGCATCCAACGCATCCAACGCTTCGGGCGCCGCCAATGCTGTTGCCGACACCTCGGTTGCCACCGCCTCGGCTGCCACCGCCTCGACCGCCACCACCTCGGCCACCACCCCGGCGGCCACCACCCCGGTGCACCAGGGCGCCGTCATGCAGATCCTGTTCTCCGTTGCTTTCGTCCACCTGCTCAACGATTGCGTGCAGGCCGTGCTGCCGTCCATCTATCCGCTGCTGAAGGACCAGTTCGCGCTGACCTTCACGCAGGTCGGCCTGATCACGCTCACATTCCAGTGCACCGCCTCGCTGCTGCAGCCATGGATCGGCCTGTACACGGACAAGCGGCCCTTGCCCTTCCTGCTGCCGATCGGCATGTGCGTGACGCTGGCCGGCGTCGCCCTGCTGGCCACGGCGGACACCTTCGCCATGCTGCTGCTCGCGGCGGGCATGATCGGCGTCGGCTCATCGACCTTCCATCCCGAGGCATCGCGCGTGGCGCGCCTGGCTTCCGGCGGGCGTTTCGGCTTCGCGCAATCGCTGTTCCAGGTGGGCGGCAATGCCGGTTCGGCGCTGGGCCCGCTGCTGGCCGCCGCCATCATCGTCGGCCATGGGCAAAGCAAGATCGCCTGGTTCACGCTGCTCGTGCTGGTCGCCGTGGTAGTGCTGGTCGGCGTCAGCCGCTGGTATGGCGGCCACCTGAAGAGTGCCGTGCGCAAGGCCGGCGTGCAGCACGTGGCACCGCTGCCGCGCGGGCGCGTGATCGCCGCGCTGGCGGTGCTTGCCATGCTGGTGTTCTCGAAGTACATCTACATGGCCAGCCTGTCGAGCTACTACACGTTCTACCTGATCGAGAAGTTCCATGTATCGGTCGATACGGCGCAGATGTACCTGTTCCTGTTCCTGGCCGCCGTGGCGGCGGGCACGTTCGCCGGTGGCCCGATCGGCGACCGCATCGGCCGCAAGCGCGTGATCTGGGCGTCGATCCTGGGTGCCGCGCCGTTCACGCTGGCGCTGCCGTACGCGGACCTGGCCTGGACCGCCGTGCTGTCGGTGGTGATCGGGCTGGTGATGTCGTCGGCGTTCTCGGCGATCGTCGTGTTCGCGCAGGAACTGGTGCCGGGCAAGGTCGGCATGATCGCCGGGATCTTCTTCGGGCTGATGTTCGGCGTCAGCGGCATCGGCGCCGCGGCGATGGGTCACATGGCCGACGTGTCCGGCATCGAGTACGTGTACCGGATCGCGTCGTTCCTGCCACTGCTGGGTTTGATGGCCGCGCTGCTGCCGAAGATGGAACGCTAGAACCTGGAACTTAGATTTCGATAAAGCGCATCTTGAAATTGCGCCCCTTGAAACTGCCGAAGTCGCCGGCCAGCTTGCTGGCCGCGCTCAGCCGGTCGAACGCTTCATACGCCACGCGCCGGTCGATCGCCACGTAGGTCTGGAATTCAGTCACGTTGATCTTGCCGACGTGTTCCTTGGCCAGTTTCGCATCGCCCGTCAGCGCGCCCAGCACGTCGCCGGCGCGCAGCTTGTCCTTCTTGCCGCCGCTGATGCACAGCGTCATCATCGGCGCCGGGTCGCCGTGGCCGGGGTCGTCCTCGTCCAGTTCCGACAATTCATGCCATTCGGCCGGCGTGTTCTGGTATTCCTCGATCAGCTTGACCCATTTCTTTTCGTTCGGCGCGCACAGCGTCAGCGACAGGCCGCTGCCGCCGGCACGGCCGGTGCGGCCGATCCGGTGCACGTGCACTTCGGCATCCTTCGACACGTCGGCGTTGATCACCGCTTCCAGGTCGGAGATGTCCAGGCCGCGCGCGGCGACGTCGGTGGCCACCAGGATCTGGCAGCTGCGGTTGGCGAACAGCACCAGGATCTCGTCGCGCTCGCGCTGTTCCAGTTCGCCATACAGCGCCAGCGCCGAGAAGCCCTGCGCGCGCAGCGTGTCGACCAGTTCGCGGCAATGCACCTTGGTGTTGCAGAAGATGATCGCCGAAGCGGGCTTGAAATGCCGCAGCAGCCGCGCCACCGTTTCGTCGCGCGAGTCGAAGCCGATTTCATAGAAGCGCTGCTCGATCGTCAGCGACGTATGCTGCGCCTCGATCACCACCTCCACCGGATCGGCCAGGAAGGCTTCGGTGGCGTGGCGGATATCGTCCGGGTAGGTGGCCGAGAACAGCAGCGTCTGGCGCCGTTTCGGGCATTCCTTCACGATCGCCGCGATGTCGTCGTAGAAGCCCATGTCCGTCATGCGGTCGGCTTCGTCCAGCACCAGCGTGCGGATGGACGACAGGTCCAGCGTCTTCCGCGACAGGTGATCGCGGATGCGGCCCGGCGTGCCGACGACGACGTGCGCGCCATGCTCCAGCGAAGCGATCTGCGGGCGCATCGGCGAGCCGCCCGTCAGCACCAGCACCTTCAGGTTGGCGATGCTGCGGCCGAGACGGCGCAACTCGTTCGCCACCTGGTCCGCCAGTTCGCGGGTCGGGCACATCACCAGGGCCTGCGTGGCGAACCATGCCGGATTGATGGTGTACAGCAGGCCAATGCCGAAGGCGGCGGTCTTGCCGCTGCCGGTCTGGGCCTGGGCGATCAGGTCGCGGCCTTCCAGCACGGGCGGCAGGCTCTCGGCCTGGATCGGCGTCATCGTGCTGTAGCCCAGCGTTTCAAGGTTGGCGAGGAAGGCGTCGGACAGGGGCAGGGAAGCAAAGGAAGTCATGGCGGGCCCGTGGGCAAAAGGGTAAATCAGTCTAACAGAGCGGTGCGGCGGCATGCCGCACGGCGGTGGGGAACTCAGTCCTTGCGCCAGACGGGCAGGCCGGTCACGTCCAGTTGCGCATCGCGCTGCCAGACCGGCAGGCCGCTGGCATCGGTTGCCTCGAGCAGTTCGAGCTGTTCCTGCCTGAGCGGGATGCGGCGCGCGCGTGGAGCAGGCGGCGCCTTCGGCTCCGGCTCCATCGGTTCGGCCGGGCCGAAGCCGGGCAGGTCGAGCGTCGCGTTGTCTTTCTTGTCTCTCATCGTGTGGCGTGCAAAAACAAAAGCCCGGCTATGGCAGTCGGGCTTTTCATCTGAAGCGGCGCGCAGTGTAACACAGCGGCAACCAGTTGTGCGGGGGGCCACGGCCGGCATTCACAACTGGCGCATCGCTGGGACGTCGTTGCCAGGCCCGTCGGGACATCGCACAGGAGATGGCAAGGAGGTGGTGGAGGAAGTAACCGGGCAGTATCGGACAGCGGAACAGCCCGCCTGCATTATACTAATGCGTTTTAAACAACTCTGGCGGCCTACCGATGTCCGGACACTCCGTTGAATCGCTGCTCTCGGCAGTGCGTGCCCTGGCCGCTGAGTACACCCAGCACCAGCGCATCCTGCGCCTGACCCTGCCGGGCTTCAGCGACGTACTGCTGGCCGAAAGCCTGCACGGCGAAGAAGAACTCAGCCGGGGCTACCGCCTGGAAGTGGCGGCGCTCTCCCTCGACGCCGGCATCGCGCTCAAGTCCCTGCTGGGCCTGCCAGCCCTGCTGGAGCTGCACACCGACAGCGGTCCGGGCGGCATGCGTCCCTTCCATGGCCACGTCAGCGCGGCCGAACTGGTAGGTTCCAACGGCGGCTTCGCCCGCTACAAGCTGACCATCGAACCCTGGACCGCGTTCCTGCGGCTGGGCCGTGACAGCCGCATCTTCCAGGACCAGAGCGTGCTCGACATTTTCGAGACGGTGTTCGCCGCCTACGATGGCAAGGGCACGCTGGCCCCGGCCTGGCGCCTGGACATCGCCGATCCCGAGGTGTACGCCAGGCGCAGCATCACCACCCAGTACCAGGAGAGCGACCTGGCTTTCGTGGAACGGCTGATGAGCGAGGAAGGGCTGTTCTACTTCTTCGGGCACGAAGGCGACGCGGCCAGCCCGGGCCTGGGCCGGCATACCCTGGTGATCGCCGACCACAACGGGGCCTTCCAGCCCAATGCCCAGGCCGCCGTGCGCTTCACCCAGCCCGGCGCGGTGATGCGCGACAACAGCATGGACCGCTGGCGCACGGAAATGCGGCTGCAGGCCAGCGCGGTCGAGGTGGCCAGCTGGGACTACCGAACGCTGGGCACGCGGCCGGTGTCGGCCACGGCGGCGTCGCCGGTGCAGCTGGCCAGCCGCGACATGCCGGGCGCTTACGCCTATCCTTCCAGCGCCCACGGCGACCGCATCGCCGCGCGCCAGCTCGAAGCGCTGCAGGCAAGCCGGGAAACCTATGTCGGTGCGGGCACCGTGCGCGGCATGGCGCCCGGCACCACATTCACCTTGCACGAGCACAGCAAGTTCGATGGCGGCGACGATGCCCGCTTCGCCGTGGTGCGGGTGCGCCACCTGGCCCACAACAACCTGAATGCCGACACCAGCAACGCGCTCGAGCGCCTGCTCGGCGCCTGCCCGGTCAGGCAAGCCAGCCTGGCCGATCTGGCGACCAGCCTGCATGCCACGGGGCGCGCCGAGGGCGAGCGGCCGGTGTACCGCAACCGGATCGACGCGATCCGGGCCAGCACGCCCTACCGCAGCCCATGGGTCGACGGGCGCGGCGCGCTGCTGCACTCGCGTCCGAAGGTGGCCGGCCAGCAGACGGCCATCGTGGTCGGCCCGTCCGGCGCACCGGTTTATACCGACCGCGACCATCGCATCAAGGTGCAGTTCCACTGGCAGCGCGGCAACCAGAGCCACAGCCGCCTGGCGCACCCGGCACCGGACGGCCACACCGGCGCACCGGCCGACGACCTGGCGGGCACCTGGGTGCGGGTGGTAACGCCGCTGGCACCGGTAGCCGGCGCCAACTGGGGCGGCCACGGTTTGCCCCGCGTCGGCCAGGAAGTACTGGTCGACTTCATCGACGGCAATATCGACCGCCCCGTGGTGATCGGCAGCCTGTACAACGGTGGCGGCGAAACGGATGCCCAGAACATTCGGGTGGGCGCCGGCGCGGGCGCCGCGACGGGCAATGCCCCCACCTGGTTCCCCGGCCAGGCGGGCCCGCACGCGCATGCGGCGGTGCTGTCGGGCCTGAAGACCCAGGCGATGGCCGCCAGCCAGAGCGGCGGCGGGGCCTACAACCAGCTGGTGTTCGACGATACCCGGGGTGAACCGCGCGTCGCGCTGCAACGCCACGCGGCCGCGCACGAAGGCACGGATGAACTGAACCTCGGGCACCTGCGCCACCAGGCGGACAACCAGCGGCTCGATCCCGCCGGGTTCGGCGCGGAGCTCAAGACCGAACACAGTGCCGCGCTCAGGGCCGGGCAGGGGCTGCTGCTGTCGACCGATGCCCGGCACGGCGGCGCCAGCCATATCGACGCGAGCGAAGCGGTAACGCAGCTCGATGCCAGCCTGTCGCTGCAGACGGCCCTGGCGGAAACGGCGCAAAAGCACAATGCCAAACTGAAGGACGAGCCCGAGCCGGCGAGGCTGCCCGCCATCGAACAGCTCGAGCATGCGGGCAAGATGCTGGCGGAGCGCGCCAGCGGCAGCGGCGGTGGCGACCACGGCGGCGGCGGCGAAGCGACCGCCTACGGCCAGCCGCAACTGCAACTGTCCAGCCCGGCCGGCATCGCGGCGCTCACGCCGGCCAGCGCCATCGTCGCCGCCGGCGCCACCACCGGCCTGGCCGCGGGGCAGGACATCAACTTCGCATCGCAGGCCAACAGCTTCCACCAGGTCGCGCGCGGCATCAGCCTGTTCACCTATGGCAAAGCCAGCGCCGCGGACAAGCCGAACCAGGAAACCGGCATCCGGCTGCACGCGGCCAGCGGCAAGGTCAGCACGCAAAGCCAGTCGGACGCCACGCGCATCACGGCCGACAAGCTGATCACGGTTGCCAGCATCGCCAAGAGCGTGGCGATCAGCGCGCCCAGGCATGTGATGCTGACGGCGCAGGGCGCCTACCTGAAAATCGAGGGCGGCAACATCATGCTCCATGGGCCTGGAACGATGTCCTTCATGGCCAGCAAGAAGGAGCTGGCCGGGCCGCAAAGCGCCTCGGCCGCGCCGCCGCAATTCAAGGTCGGCGAATTGAAGGGATGCGCGCTGAAACTGGCCGATGCCACCCAGTCCGGCGCGGCGGGAGTGGCACGCTGATGGCGCCTGTCACCGGCGCCATGCGCGAGCCAAGTTCACCGCACGAACTCCTGTACCGGACCCTGCGCGACCAGCAGTATTGCGACGTGCTGGTCGACCGGATGGCCGGCTTTCCGTTCCAGGACGAGATCGAGGCGCTGGCCGACAGCGTGGCGCCGCGCTGCGCGCTGGCCGATCCCATCTTCGAGGAGTCGCCCGACCAGGCGCCGTTGCTGGTGCGCCTGCCCGTTGGCGAGATCGCGTTGATCGAACAAATCCTGGCCCAGGCCCTTGCCGATGCGGGTAGTCCCGCCGTCCAGACCCGGCCCATCTGCGCCTTCGTGTTCAGCCAGCTCGCCCTGGACAGGCTGGCGGCGCACCTGACCAGGTCGATGAACCTGCGCGTGGAAGGGCAGGGGAACATCTACTTCCGCTTCTTCGATCCGCGCGTCGCCCATCACCTGGCGCGCATCCTGACGCCCGAACAGCTGGCCGGCATCTTTCCAGGCATACGGCACTGGGCCTACGTCGATCCCGCGGGCCGCTTGCGGATCGCCGATCACGCGGCCGCCCCGCCTGGCCTGTTTGCACCAACGCTGACGGCCGCGCAATGGCGGGAACTGGCCCGCATCGAAGCCTTCAACCTGGCGGTGCGCCTGCTGCGGCAAGCCGGCCATTCACTGGACGATGGCACAGAGCAGGACATCCACCGTGCATTGCAGGCTGCGCAGGCGGCCGGCCTGGCGTCCAGCGCCGACCAGGCGACCTACGCAGCCTGGAGCGTCGCGCATGGCGATGCCTTCCGGTCGCGGCCCGGCCTGGCGGCGAGCATCGGCACCGCGGTCGACAACGGCATTCCGCTCGCCGACGTGCTGGAGCAGCACATCGGGCGCTCCCTGTGACTGCTCCCTCGATTCACTCTTCGTTCCATGATGGACAGCGGGTACCTGAATGATTAACAAGAAAGACTGCAAGTTCTGCGACAAAAAAGGGCTGCTGTGGCTCCCGCTGCGCTACAGCGCCGTCGTGGCGGACAAACCGGGCGATCTCGCTTCGCTGCCGGCCCTGGGCGGAACGCTCGGCAAGGGTGTGACGGACCTGGCGCTGACCGAGGCCAAGTATGGCGTGCGCCTGTTGCGGCCCGGTTACCTGTATGTGCTGATCGAACGACAGGGCATCAAGTACTGGACCGCCTACCAGGTGCTCCAGGATGCATTCCTGTACCAGTTCGAGCCCGAGCAGCCGCCCCAGGTCACGCCCGAATTCAGTTGCGACCGCTCCGTCTGCGGTGTCAACGCAAGCATGGTGGCGATCCCCAATGCCCGGGAAGTCACCAGGATCTGGTCGCTGTTCACGCCATCGGCCATGACCAAGGCCAAGCTGGCCGAGTACAAGGGCAACGCCGACGCCTATGCCGCCGACGGCAAGATGCAGACCTTCAATCCGGCCGGCTGGCTCGATGGCACGACCGACCAGCCGCACAGCCTGCTGGCGCCCGAGCTGTTCAAGAAAGTGGTCGAGTATCTGCTGTTCGCCAAGGGCGGCGCTGCGCTCACCGATCCGCTCGGTGTCGCCATGGAGAAGCAATTGTTCCCCGCCAGCCGGGACGCTTATGCCGGCGCCCCTCCGAACGCCAAGGGTGAATACTATGGTCGCCTCGGTTCGCTGTTCAACTACATCAAGAAGAGCGGCTTTGCGACGCTGGTTTTATGGGATCACATCGGTGTTACGCAGGAACTGAATGATTTCCGTAATGCTCCGCTGGAGGGGGTGCAGAACTATCTCGGGGCGACCGACCAATATGGTGCTACCAACGAGCACCGTCTGCAGGTCTATGAAGCGATCGAAGAAATCAGGACAGGCTTCGAGCAAGGCATCGTGCAGAGCACGAAGAGCTTTATCGACCAGCATCAGCACGGCAGCGATCAATATTTCCAGCGGCAGCGTAATGTAGCCCGCACCTTGCGTGCACAAGGCCGCATCGCCGACGCCGAGGCTGTGGAAAAAAGTGTCGACGAAAGCCTGAAGGCGCGCGCGGTCAATTACCGCAAGGCGATCGAAGAGGGCAAGGTCAACGGAGCCGAAAAATGGCGCAGTAAATATGAATCGCGCCTTGATACCAACGAGATGAAGGCGTTCAGGGACAAGTTGAACAGTCACACCACGGCGGCGTTCGAGAAAGCCAACAAGCGGGCGCCCGATCATCTCAAGTGGTTCCTGGCCGAGCGCCTGCTCGATGCGTTCGATGCGTATGATCAAAAAAACCAGAGTTCCGGATTCGATTTCGCGATGGAGTCAGCAGTCTGCAGTTTTGGGCTGTCCGGATGCAGAGCCGGCGAAGCGAAAATCGATGAGTGGGTCCAGGCGAAGGTCATCGATCGCAAAAACCTGTACATGCGTGGCTACTATCAAAACCAGCGCGAGCTCATCGATGCGGCCAGGCAGGCGTACAAGGATATCCAGGTCGAAGCCACGAAGGTGACGGCGGCGTCCGAGATCACCGCTGCCACGATGATCAAGGCAACTAAGGGGCTGGTGAGTGCCTTCAAGAGTACTGATTCGGCGTTCGATGAATGGGTTCGGAACCAGAAAAAAGCGACAGACTCACCCTTCATAAGGGACTGGCATAAGCCAAAGCACGCGAGCAAGGCATTGGGGCAGAAATATGGTATCGAGCTGATTCTCTTTCACAAAGTAACAGAGATTACCCGCACAGTCTTCCGCAAAGGCTTAGGAACATCTGTCGACAAAGTTCTGGTCGCGCGGCTGAGCGGAATTTTATATGCGCGCCTCGGTAGTGTCGCGGAGAAACTCCGGTACGACGATCTGATGCTGGCGATTGACAAAAGCAAACTGGCAGATGGGTACAAAGGACGGAGCGCCGAACGTAATGCGGAACTGGCCAGGCGCAGAGTACAAGGCAAGGCCGCCGCAGCGATACCGAAGGAGCTGGCGCCGTCGCTGGGTGACCTGGTAGCTGATGCACAGGAAAAAAACAAAGCCAACATCAGGTTGGATGAGCTAGTTGGAAATAACAATCCTCCCACCAACAATTACCACCATGTGCGGATAGGCGCAGTGTTGGCGTGTATCGAAATGATCGGCCTTGGCGAGAAACTCTCCCATAACAAGTGGGACTCGGATAGCCTGATGGGTATCGCTGGTTCAGCGATGGCCGTTGGTAGTGTCGTACTCGACATGTTCTACGCGGGCGCAAAATCTATCCGCGAGATCGAACCATACAAGAGCATCTCTGCGATCAACAAGTCTGCCGACATCGTACGCGGCGGATTCAAGCTGGGTGCAGGAGTTCTTTCTGCTGGAGCGAGTTTCTTTGGTGCGATTCTCGACTGGGGTAAAATGGATAAAGAGAAAGATCCAGTCATGCGCACCATCTACTTTTTGCGGGCTTTAACAGGCACCGCTAGTGTATTCATGACGCTCATAGCGGCATTTTCATATCTGGAACCGCTCCTCAACCATGTGAGCAAAAGGTATGCGGAAAACCAGCTGCGCTACAAAATGCTGGAAGCTACCGCGTCACTGGCCGGCAAAGCCGCTTTACGGGTACGCCTGCTGGTATATATTGCCCGCCTTAACTGGTTTGGCTTGGCGCTTACTGCAGTAGAAATAGGCTATCTCCTCTTGAAGGACGACGACTTGCAAAACTGGTGCGAAAAATCGGTGTTTCGGCGGCAAAAAAAGACCACTGGTTGGCTTGGGGAAACGTCCATCAATGAGAATTTTGCGAATGCCACGGCTGAACTCGAAGAACTCGATAAAGCATCGCGCGCCATCGCCGCAGGAGGATAACGATGAAGGAACCGATCGCACAATACGATACTGATGAAACCTTCGTCATCGAAGGCGTTCTCAGCGATCTGCACGTCGCCCTCGGCAGAGAGAATCTGCTCGCGCAGATCAGCCCGCATTACCGGGCTGGCAGCGCGGCGGCCGGACTTGGTACCGCGCTGGCGGGATTCCATGGACAAGTCGCGGCAGCCGCGTCTGTCGCCATGTACGACGGCGAAGATACGGAGAACTTCGCATGCCTGATCGGCCAGGAAGTCATGTGTGGCACGTTCGGCGGCGCCAGCAAGCTGCCGGTCGGTAAGCAAGTGAAGGCCGTGGTATCGAAGCGTGGAGATGTACTCGTTGCGCACGGGATTCTCAGCGAGGACACAGGTCTGGTCTGGGTCGGCCACGCCTGGGGCAGCAAAGCCGAGCGCATGGCCAACCTCAAGCTTGCTTTTTGGTGCTTCTGCTTTGTCGTGCTTTGTATCACCGGCTTTACGTTCTTTCTTAACGTCTATCCCGGACTGAGCGAGCTTGAAACCATCGCTCTGGGAGCGGTTGCGGCAGCTGTACTGTGCTTTGGCAACGCGTTATGGTCCAGTAGCACCATGAACGCGCTGGCTGATCCTGCGACTGATGTCTTCCGGAAACTAGGTTTCGCCGATCCTGAGCGTGTGAACTTGAACAGCTACCAATACGGCATCGTGCATCGCTTTAAAGTAATACATAGCCCGGATATGCGCGCCAACTATGCCAATATCCATTGTTATAAAAAGGCAATTGAAGATGGGAAGCTGAAGCTTGCGTAGCAGGTCTGGTTCGTGTGCCCGTTGGTTCGATTAATCATCCGCGAATTTTTCAGCGGGTCTGCTCTGTTGGCGGATTTTCGAAGTGCCAGCCGCACCAACGAACAGGTATAAAAGCCAAGGAATGTGCAGGGCGACGAGGGTGGAACGAAACGTGTTTCAAATTGAAGCGCATGAGGAAGATGGCAAATTATTTATCGTGGAAGGTGTAATTTCAGACCTTCACGTTTCGATTGGAAAAGAGAATCTGTTACAAAAGGTCTCCAGGAACTTCCAAGCGCATAGTGTGGTAACAGGGCTCGGCGCTTCTCTGGGTGATCTGTACGGGCAAGTTGCCGGCGCTGCATCGCTGGTCATGTACGACGGCGACGATACCGAAAACTTCCTTTGCCTCTTCAATGATCAAGTGATGTGTGGGACATTTGGTGGCGCTAGTAAATTGCCGGTTGGTAAGGTGGTCAAGGCAGTTGTGGAGAAGCGGGATGACTTGTGGGTGGCGCGGGCAATCATGTACGAAAGCGATGGCCTGCTATGGATTACTTACCCATTGGGCTGTAAAGCTGAGCGGAATGCCAACCTTAAAATTGCATGGTGGGGGTTCTGGTTCCAGTTCCTGTGCATGTTTATCGTCGGATGGGCAGTTGCTGGCTTTGGGACAGAGAAATTTTGGGAACTGATGACGATCAGCTTTTTCGGCATGGGTCTGATCTTGCTTGTCATGGTACTTTGGAATAGCTCGACAATGAATGCGCTTGCCCATCCAGCAACGCAGATTTTTAGTGAGCTGGGTTTTGCTAATCCAGAAAGCGTGAATCTGAACCGCTACCGATATTCAACTGTGCACGATGAGCTTTTGCTTCCTGGTGATGCGGAAGCTAATCACTCCAATATTTACAGTTTTGGGGCGGCACTGAAGGATGGAAAATTGAAGTTTCAGGCCTAACCTTTATTCTCTAAGCCTGAAACTCGGACACGAGAATTGTATGGCTAGAGTTCTTTAATGCGGTTGCGCTTTCATCTGTTACAACGTCCGGCGAGTCATGGGAAATCCTGTATCTGCACCTGCCAGTGACACGTATGTCATCGAAGAAGTTCTCACCGATCTGCACGTCGCCCTCGGCAGGGAGAATCTGCTTGCGCAGATCAACCCGCATTACCGGGCTGGCAGCGCGGCGGCAGGACTGGGTACCGCGCTGGGGGGATTCCATGGACAAGTCGCGGCAGCCGCGTCGGTCGCCATGTACGACGGCGAAGATACGGAGAATTTCGCATGCCTGATCGGCGAGGAAGTCATGTGCGGCACATTCGGCGGCGCCAGCAAGCTGCCAGTCGGTAAAAAGGTAAAGGCCGTGGTCTCGAAGCGCGGGGATGTGCTGGTTGCACACGGAATCCTCAATGAAGACACAGGCTTGGTCTGGGTCGGCCATGCGTGGGGTAGAAAAGCCGAGCGTATGGCCAACTTCAAGCTGGCGTTTTTTTGCTTCTGCGGCGTAATGCTTATGGTCACCGCCTTCACGTTCTTCCTTAACGTGTATCCGGGGTTCAGCGAACTTGAAACCATTGCTCTGGGAGCGGCTGCTGCTGCTGTACTGTGCTTTGGTAACGCGTTATTGTCGAGCGGTACGATGAATGCGCTGGCCGATCCAGCCACTGAAGTCTTCCGCAAACTGGGTTTCGCCGACCCTGAGCATGTGAACCTGAATAGCTATCAATACTGCATCGTACATAGTTATAAAGTGACGCATAGTACGGATATGCGCGCCAACTATGCCAGTATCCATTGCTATAAAAAGGCAATTGAAGATGGGAAGCTGAAGTTTGCGTAGTAGGCCTGAGTCGCCTGCCCGTGCGTTCGCTTAACCATCTGACGAACTTTTCGACATGTGTGCGCAGTTGTCGGAGTTTCGAAGTGCAATCCGCGCCAACGACAACAATTTATAAAACCTTGAAAGGCGTCGAGAGCGATTGATGTGAAGCGAAACACTACGGTTCGCAATACGGTAGCGCTGTCATCTTCCTAACCTGCTGCGAGTCATGAAAAATCCTGTTTCTGTACCTGCCAGCGGGACGTATGCCATTGAGGAAGTTCTCACCGAACTGCACGTTGCGCTCGGCAGGGAAAATCTGCTCGCGCAGATCGACTCCCGGCACCGGAGGCGAAGCGCGGCGGACGGAGTCGGTGCTGCGATGAACAGATTTCATGGCCAACTAGCGGCAGCCGCGCCGGTCGCCATGTACGATGGTGAAGATACGGAGAGCTTCGTCTGCCTAATTGGCAAGCAGGTCATGTGCGGCACATTCGGTGGCGCCAGCAAACTTCCAGTGGGCAAGAAGGTCAAGGCGGTTGTTTCCAGGGACGGCGACGTGCTGATTGCGCACGGCATTCTCAGCGAGGATATGGGCTTGGTCTGGGTGCGTCATGCATGGGGCAGCAAAGCCGAACGCAAGGCCAATTTCAAGATGGCTTGGGGGGCCTTTTGCTTCGCCATGATCTGCGAGGCAGCCTGTATATATTTCCTCGGTGTGAATCCTTGGATGAGCGAACTTGAAACCCTGGCATCGGGCACGGTTATAGCAGGCGTGCTTTGTTTCGGCAACGCGTTATGGTCCAGTGGGACGATGAACGCTCTGGCAAACCCTGCGACTGACGTTTTTCGAAAGCTGGGATTTGCTGATCCAGAATGTATCAACCTGAGCAGCTACCAATACGACATCGTGAACTTCAACAAAGTAGCGAACAGTTCTGATTCAAGTG
Source organism: Pseudoduganella sp. SL102 (assembly GCF_027856995.1). Classification (NCBI taxonomy): domain Bacteria; kingdom Pseudomonadati; phylum Pseudomonadota; class Betaproteobacteria; order Burkholderiales; family Oxalobacteraceae; genus Pseudoduganella; species Pseudoduganella sp. SL102. The sequence continues at coordinate 5,572,075 of NZ_CP115554.1, read as the reverse complement.
CAAACTATTCCAATATCCACTGCTATAAGAAGGCCATCGAGGATGGCAAGCTTGAGCTTGCGCGCTGATCGTGGCCGCAACGATCCAATGAACATGAACTGCCAGCGTCATCACTTCCATAAACAGTGAAAACCGAACTGTCCGATAACGAAACCCGTGTGATCGAAGGTATCGTCACGGACCTGCTTGTAGCAAGCGAATGGGACGATTTGCTCGACAAGATCAGCAAGCATTGCCGGGTCGGTACGGCGGCAGCCGGCGGCGATGCGATGCAGGCCGGATCGTATGGCCCGATTCCCCCTGCGCCGGGCATCATGGGATGCGGCGAATACGACGATTACTTTGTCTGCCTGGTGGGCCAGCAAGTGCTGTGGGGGGGAATCAGCGGTGCCAATAAACTGCCGGTCGGTAAAAACATCAAGGCCGTGGTCGAGGAGCACGACGATGTACTGGTCGCGCGCGGCATGATCAGCGAAGACACGGGCCTGGCGTGGCTGCGCCACGTGCGTGGCGGCACAGCCGAACGAAAGAACAATTTCAAGGTTGCCTGGTGGTGGTTCTGCTGCGCCATGGTCTTCGAGATTCCGTTCGTGCTCCTGCAGGACGTGGATTTCGGAATCGGAAAGCTCCGGGTGCTGGGCTGGGGGACGCTGGCGACGGGAGCGCTGTGTTTATGGTTCGCGATATGGGACAGTATCAACTTGAATGGCATCGCCGATGAGACCACTGAAATCCTGCGCCAGTTGGGTTTTGCCGATCCGGAGCACGTGAACCTCGGTGGCTACCTCTACAAATACCGGAATTTTCATGAAGTAATGCACGGCGTCGAACAGTTTTGCAACCTGAACGATGTCTACTGCTACCAGCAAGCCGTGAAGGATGGCAAGCTGAAGCTGGCGGATCCGGCGGAGCGTTGATCGCCCATCGACTCAGCCAATCTCCCCGAAGACACCGCACCGGCGCCCGGGCAGGCCGCGCGGACGACCCGGCCGAGGTGGCTCGACAATAACGCAGCGGACAACATGGCCACATAAAACAAAAAGCCTTTGATTCGCGAACGAATCAAAGGCTTTTCTGAATTCTGGTTGCGGGGACAGGATTTGAACCTGTGACCTTCGGGTTATGAGCCCGACGAGCTGCCAGACTGCTCCACCCCGCGTCTGAGGCAAGGATTATATACCTTCACTTCCCATTGTGCAAGGCACGTTTTACGATGCCGAAACAGCCAGGCCAGGAATGCGATTATTGCCAGGAAACGGGGCGGTACCGCGCTCCGGCAGTCGCCAATATTTTTTTGGATCGCAACTGTTGCTTAAGTTCGGGCACTAAGTTCGGGGACTGTCCCCGAATTTTGGCAACATCAGTTAAATCAAGCACTTGGCAGCTGGGGAGTGCTGCTGGGCTGGTTGTAAAACAACAGGATCAGGCCGCGCCCAGCCGCCACAGCGACGTCACCTCGGCCGAACGGGCGGCGTGCAGCGGGTCTTCGGCGTCGCCGGCCTTCGGGTGCACGGGCTTCACGTCTTGCCGGCCCAGCACGACCAGGCCGGCTGCCGAGATCCACTCGAGCAGCTGTTCACGGGGCCGCAGGCCCAGGTGTTCAGCCAGGTCGGACAGGATCAGCCAGCCTTCGCCGCCTTCGGTCAGGTGATCCTTCAAGCCGCCCAGGAAACCCTTCAGCATGCGGCTGTCGAGGTCATACAGCGCGTGTTCGATCGACGAGCTGGGACGTGCCGGCAGCCATGGCGGGTTACAGACGACCAGCGGCGCGCGGCCCGGCGGGAACAGGTCCGCTTCCAGCAGTTCGACCTGCTCGTCCAGTTCGAGCCTGTGAAGGTTGTCACGCGCGCAGGAGAGGGCGCGGCGGTCCATGTCGGTGGCAACCACGCGCGGCACGCCGCGCCGCGCCAGCACGGCACTCAGCACGCCGGTACCGGCGCCGATGTCGAAGGCCACCGTGGTCTTCTTCGGCAACGGGGTTTCCGCCACCAGCTGCACGTATTCGCCGCGCACCGGCGAGAACACGCCGTAGTGCGGGTGGATGCGCGCATCGATCGCCGGGATCTCCACGCCCGTCTTGCGCCATTCATGCGCCCCGATCACGCCGAGCAGCTCGCGCAGCGAGATCACGAACGCATCCTCGCTGCGGCCGTAGGCTTCGTTGCAGGCCAGTTTCACGTCCGGTGCGCGGCGCAGCGGGATCGTGTAGCCGGGTTCGAACGGGATCAGCAGCATGGCCAGCGTGCGGGCCCGCTGCGATTGCGCCTGGCGGTGCAGGTGGAAAGCTTCGGTCGGCGTGGCAGGGACCTTGGCGGCCTTGCGTTTCGGCTTGCCCTGCTTGCCATCGGCGCGGCGCGCCAGCGCCTGCAGCAGTTGCCGGGCATTCTGGAAGTCGCCGCGCCACAGCAGCGCCGTGCCTTCGCAGGCCAGGCGGAAGGCGGTATCGGCGTTCAGCGTGTCGTCGGCAACCACCACGCGCTTCGGCGGCGGCATGCCCGCCTCCGAATGCCAGCGGGCGGAACGGTCGGTTCCTTGTTCGGTCCAGTGGAGGAGGGAGTTGTCCATGTGCGTCCGGTTCTGCAAAGGTGCTGCTGGGTGGTAAACGGCGAAACCGCCTGCACGGCGGTTTCGGACTGTGGCACCTATTATAGCGGGTCAGGCCGCGTCGTCCTTCGGTGGCGTGGTCGAGATGGTCAGCGGGATGTCGCCGGCCGTCTTGACGAGCGGCACGTCGACAGGGCCGGAGGACGGCGGCGCAGCCGGCAATTCCGTCATGGGCACCTTGATCGGCGCCCGGGTCTTTTGCGTCGCCTGGTCGGCCGCCGGGCCCTGGGCCGGCAATTCCGTCATGGGTACCTTGATCGGTGCCTGGGTCTTGTCCGTAGCCTGGTCGGCCGCCGGGGCTTGAGCCGGCAATTCCGTCATGGGTACCTTGATGGGCGACTTGATCTTGTCAGTCGCTTCCGTCGCCGGATCGGGCAGGTAGGCCTTCACGGGCGAGGGCGGGGCATAGGTATCGAGCGACTGGGTATTCTTGACGAGCTGCATCAGCCGCATCGACAGGTTGCCCAGCACGTCGCCGTTTTCGCCGTTCTTCACGTCGCCGGAGATGCGCTTGTCCATCAGCTTGAACAGGTCGCCCAGGCCGCCCGGCCAGTCGATGTCCGGGAAGTCGAACGACGGGAGCGACTTCGCCGTATCCTGTCCGGCCACTTTCTCGTCGGACGCGAAACCGGCCGTCATCGACGCCTCGTATTGCACTTCCACTTCGAAATCGTACTTGCTGCCATCGGCCAGCGTGATGGTGCCCTTGCCCATGAAATGGGAGCTTTCATTCAGGCTGAAGGCGGAAGCCTTGCCGATGCCATTGGCGCCCTCGCTGCGCAGGGTGCCGGCCGCCAGCGTCGACGACGTGTCGAGCGCCACCGAATCGAAGTCGATCGTCGCGCCTTTCGCGCTGTCGCCCAGCAGTTGCTGGGCAAACTTGCCGAGCAGGTTCTGCGCCAGGTCGATCGTGTTGTTGCCGAGCGCATCGATGCGCTGCTGCAGGTCGACCGCGCCGGACGACAAGGCGACATTGCTGCTGGCCTTGGTGGCCGCCGGCTGCTGCACGGTATTGTTGCCGCGCGCCGGCTGCTGGGTCGAGCCGGACAGGGCGGTGTTCTGGTACTGGCGGGTGCCGAGTGGAGAGAGCGAAGACATGGCTGGCCTCTTTTTACAATGTCCCTCTACATCGGCATGCGCGCCGATTACTTGAGGAAATCAGTGATGGTGGGTCCACAGGCCGTTCGAGGCCAGGTATGCCTGCACGGCATCCGGCTGCCCGATGGCATGCAGCTTCACTTCGCCGCAGGCGCACACGCCGGAATACGGCGTGATGTGCGAGCAGGCGGATACTTTCTGGACGGCGACTTTGACCGCCTTCGCGCATTTCGCGCACTTGAACGTCAGGGTACGTGGTGCTTTCAACATGTTTTCAACAACGCCAACAACGGTTTAGGGTAGGGAGCCATTTTATCAGGCTACGCTCACGTGGCTGCGGCCGCCTGCACCGGGTTGCACGATGATCCGCGTCGCGATCCGCTCCGTCATCTCCTGCACGTGCGAAATCACGCCTACCTTGCGGCCCATCGCCTGCAGGTTGTCGAGCGCGTCCATCGCTACCCGCAGCGTTTCCGCATCGAGGCTGCCGAAGCCTTCGTCGATGAACAGCGATTCCACGCGCACCCGGTTCGACGACAGCGAGGCCAGCCCCAGCGCCAGCGCCAGCGACACGAGGAACGATTCGCCGCCCGACAGCGAGTGCACCGAACGCAGGTCGTCGCCCATGTGCAGGTCGCGCACCAGCAAACCCAGCGACGGCTGCGACGGGTTGTCGATGCGCAGCAGCTGGTAGCGGGGCGCCAGCTGGCGCAGGTGGGCATTGGCATAGCCGAGCAGCACGTCGAGCGTGAATTGCTGGGCGTAGTTGCGGAACTTCTTGCCATCGGCCGAACCGATCAGCTCAGCCAGCCGGGCCCAGCGCCGCTCGCTGGCTTCCTGCCGCTCCAGGCCTGCCAGCATGGCGCTGGCGCGGCGGCGCCGCTCGTCGTCCTGCGCCAGCGCCACCTTCAGGGCGGACACGCCTTCCTGGGCGGCGCGGCGTTCGGCGGCCAGCGCGTCGAGTCCTTCACGCAAGGGCTGCGGACCAGATTCGGCTCCGGCCGGCGCCGTGGCGCGATGCTGTTCCAGCTGGGCTTCGCGCTCGCGCAGCACCGCCACTGCCTGCGCCACCGCGCCATCGAGCGCCTGCAAGGCGTGGCGTTCGGCGCGGATCGCTTCCTGCGGATGCGCCAGCAATGCCAGCAGCTCGTCCATCGAGGCGACGCCGTCCACCGGGGGGCGAACAGGTCCGGCTCGGCATGGGCGTGCCGGAACGTTTCCAGCCACGCGGCCAGGTCGCGGTGCGCGATGCCGGCCGCTTCGTCCAGTTCGGCGAGGCGGCGCTGCGCGTGCACCAGCGCCTCGTCGCAGCGGACCCTTGCCTGGGCGGCCTGCTGGCCCGCGTCCTGCTGCGCGCGCAGGGCGGCATGGGCCGCTTCGCAGGCGGTGCGCAGCCGCGTTTCCACTTCGCCCACGGGCGCGCCATTCCACAATGCCACGCGCTGGGCACGCGCCGCCTGCAGCGCTTCGTCCGCCGCCAGGAAGGCGGCGCGCGCGGCATGCTCGTCGGCGGCCACTTTCGCGTGCGCTTCCTGCAGGGCCGCCAGTTCGATGTCCAGCGCGGCGATCTTCGCGGCCCGTTCGTCCAGGTCGGCGTGCTGCTTCTGCCATTGGCGGCTTTCGGCCTGGCGCAGCGCATGGAAGTGCTCGGGGTTCTGTTTCCAGTGGTCCTTCCAGCCATCGGCGCCGGCTTCCGGCGCATCGGCAAAGGCGGCATCGAGATCGTCGAGCAGCGCATCGAGATGGTGGACCGCGTCGATGTGCTGCGAGCGCAGCGCTTCGGCCTGGGCCTGTGCCTGGGCCAGCGCGGTCGCGGCGGCCGACAGGGCGGCCTGGCTGCGCGCCTGTTCCGCGGCCGCCCGTTCGCAGGCACCTTGCGCGCGGTCGCGCACGGCGGAGGCCTGGCGCATCGCCTGCTCTTGCCGCGCCACCTCCTGCAGCGCCGCGGTGGCGGCGGCGAGACGGCCGGACAGCCAGGCGGCTCGCTCGCCGTCGCCGACCGCGGTGCCGTCGTCGAGCGTTGCCAGCGCGGCGTTCCAGCGTTGCGCCAGCGCCGCGAGCGCCGGCGCCAGCGACGCCAGCTCCTCGCGCACCTGCGCCAGCCGCGCCGCGTTCGATGCCGCCAGTGCCCGCTGCGTGGCCTCCTGTTCGATGGTGCGTTCCTGCGCCGTGCGCCACTGCGCCACGTCGGCCCGCAACGCGGCAAGCATGCCGCGCAGCTGGTCGTTGCCGTGGTACGGATGGTCGGCCGAGCCGCACACCGGGCAGGGCGCGCCGTCTTCCAGCGTGGCGCGCAGCTGCTCGACGCTTTCGCCGCATGCCGCCTCGGCCAGCGCCAGCGACCGTTCGGCCTGCGCCAGCGCGGCCTTGCCGGCGGCGAGGTCGGTGCGGGCTGCGTCGGCCAGCACCTGCGCCGCGGCGCGCGCCCCCTCCAGCTGCCCGGCCTGCGCCACCAGCGCCGCATGGCGGTCGTTGCGCGCGGCCAGGTCGAGCCACAGCCGTTCGCCATCCTGCAGCGCGGTGCGGCGCGCTTGCAGTGCCTCGCGTTGCGCGCCCAGCGCGTCGGCATCGAAGGCGGCCAATGCCGTCACCGCGGCGGCACGTTCCACCTCGGCCGCGCGCAGCTTTTCCGCCGCGCCTGCCAGGCCGGCCTGGGCCGCCATCTCCTCGTCGCGGTGATGCGCGGCGCGGCGCTGCGCGTCGGCCAGTTTCGTGGCGATCGCCGCGCCGTGATGGGCGGCGCGGCCTGCCTGCGTGAACAGTTCTTCCCAGCGCGGCCACTGCTGCGCCAGCACGGCCCAGTGCCGGTGCGATTCCAGCCAGGTGTGGCCGTATTCCTGCGCGGCGACGAGGCCGCGGCGTTCATTGCGCTTGTCCGACAGCGCGGCCGCCGCCGCCGTCACGGCCGCCACGGCGGCGTCGCGCGCGGCACGGGCTTGCGCGTGCTGCGGCTGCATGGCCTCGATGCGGGCGTCGAGCGCCTTGGCCCGGTCCAGCTGCGGGCCGGCGTCGCGCCGGGCGGCTTCGGCGGCATCCACGCCCTGCGCCGCCTGCTGCTGCGCGGCCGCGGCGGCAGCCTGCGCCAGTTCGGCCTGTCCCGCCTCCTGGCGGCAGCGCTCGATGGCGGCACGTGCGCCGGCCGTGTCGAGCGCCACCCGCTGGACCGCGTCGTGCAGCGGCCGCGCTTCCTGTACCGCATCGAGCTTGTCGAGTGCCGCGCGGCGCGGTGCGGCCGCCGCCACGTCGGCAATGCGCGCCTGCCGCGTGGCCTCGGCCTGCGCGATGCCCTCGGCCAGCCGCGCCGCGCCCTCGTGCCAGCGCAAGTCCGTTTCCAGCGCGGCCTTGCGGGTGTCGAGCACGGCCAGGGCCGCTTCCGCCTGCCGCGCCTGCGCTTCCGTTTCCGCGCGCTCTTCACCGGACAGCGGCTTCTGGTCCGCCAGGCGTGCCAGCATCTGCTGCAGCGCCTGCGCCTCGCTCTTGTGGCGCTCGTGCGCGCGGCGCGACAGGTCGCTATAGATCGTGCTGCCGGTCAGCGTTTCCAGCAGCAGGCCACGCTCGTCGTCCTGCGCCTTCAGGAAGGTGGCGAACTCGTTTTGCGCCAGCAGCACGGCGCGCGTGAACTGGTCGAAGTTCAGGCCGATGCGTGGTTCGATCTCGGCCTTCACCTCGGTCTTGGTGCCGCCGATCGGCTGCAGTTCGGGCAGGCGGTGCAGCGTCATCGCGGTCGGCTGCAGCGCGCCGGTGGCCTTGGTGCGCGAGCGCCGCACGCTCCAGCGCGCCCGATAGGCGATACCGTCGCTGCCCACGAAATCGACTTCCGCATGGCCTTCCGGGGTACCGCGGCGCAGCAGGGTGCGCGAGTCGTCCGAGCCGATCGGGTCGCCCACGTCGGGCGTCTTGCCGCGCGCATGCACCAGGCGCGGCGTGCGGTCGTACAGGGCCAGGCACAGCGCGTCGAGCAGCGTGCTCTTGCCGGCGCCGGTGGGGCCGCTGATCGCGAACAGGCCGGCCGAAGCCAGCGGGTCGCTGCCGAAATCGACCGAGAATTCATCGGCCAGTGAGGCCAGGTTGCGGCCGCCGATACGCAGGATCCTCATCGCGCCGGCTCCGCCAGCAGCAGTTCGGCAAACGCGGCCATCTGCTCGTCCGGCGCATCGCTGCCGAATTTTTGCCGGTACAGCCGCGAGAACACGTCGGCCGGCTGCAGTTGCGCGAGCTGGTCCAGCGAGACTGCCGCTTCGTCCAGCGAGCCGCCGCGCCGCGCGCTGCTGGTCTCGATCTTCGCCAGCCGCACATGCTTGCCTTCCAGGGCCGCCTCGATGCGGGCACGCAGGCCGGGCTCGGGGGCGTCCAGGAGCACGCGCACCTCCAGGTAAGGCTGCGCATACGCTGGCGCCAGCGGGAAGTCGAGCGCTTCCAGTTCGTCGAGCACCTGGTCGAGTGGCGCGGGCCTGGTCGGCACGCGCAGCAGGTGGACCGCGCGCGGTACCGGAACGGCCACCGTTTCGCGCAGGGCACCGCCGTCGAGGTCGACGCGCAGCACCTGGTGCTGGTAATGCACTTCGGAGAACGACAGCGGCAGCGGGCTGCCGCAATAGCGGATGTGGGCGTGGCGGCCGATCTGCTGGGCCAGGTGCAGGTGCCCCAGCGCCGCATAGGCGATCGACGGCCCGAAGATCCCGGCCGGCAGCATCTCGGTGCCGCCGATGACGATGCGGCGTTCCGAATCGGCCGACATCTGGCCATCGACCATGTGGCAGTGGCCCATCGCCACGATGGCCTGGCCGGGCTGGCGCAGCGCCTCGGCATGGGCCAGCGCCCGCTGGTACAGTTCGGCGATGCCGGCCAGGTACGGGTCGCCGCCGCCTTCCACGCGCGGCACGTCGGACGGCCGCAGGAACGGCACCGCCAGGCACCAGGCGGCCACCGCGCCGTCGCGGTTGGTCAGCGGGTGCACCAGGCGGGCCACGTCGATCGCGCCATCGGCCGTGCGCTCGACATTGCCGACCACGCGCGTGCCCAGTTCCTCGAGCAGCGGGCCGGGAGCGTCGATGCGGCCGGGCGAGTCGTGGTTGCCGGCCACCAGCATGATGTCCAGCCCGGGCGCGGCGGCCCTGGCCTGGCGCAGGAAGTGGTACAGCTGGCGCTGCGACGCGGCGGACGGATTGGCATTGTCGAACACGTCGCCGGCGATCAGCAGCGCGTCAGCCTGTTCGGCAACGATCGTATCGAGGAGCCAGTCGAGGAAGCACTGGTGTTCGTAGTGGCGGTCGAAACTGTGGAGCGACTGGCCGAGGTGCCAGTCGGAAGTGTGCAGCAGGCGCATGAAGGTACCAGACGAAGCGAAGGCTCGATGGAGGGGTGGGCCGGAAGCGCGACAGTGTAGCGCATCCCGGCCGTGGCGGATAGCGCCGCCTCCGCCGTGGCTGGCAGCCGGGCGCCGGATCAGCCGGGTGTCGCGGCTGCCTTGCTGCGCCGGCGCGCCGCGGCCGCCAGCAGTACCATGCCGGCGCCCAGCATCGCGTACGTGGACGGTTCCGGCACGGTCACGACCAGGTTGTAGTCGAATCGCTGGGCCAGCCCGGTGCCATCGCCCAGCAGGGTCGGATCCATGTCCGGCGCCACTTTCCAGTCAAAGATCGAAAAGCCTTTCGTCAGCGGGTCCGCGTAATAGGCGGTGGCCGGCTCCAGGACCGACTTGATGCCGAACTGGTCGGCCGCCGTGAACACGTATTGCTGGATGGTGGCCAGGTCGCCGTACGTGTCGGGATCGAAACTGATGCTCTGGTAGAAGCGCTTCGTGGTGCGGCCGGCACCATCCGTGTCCGACAGGATCTGCGAGCTGACCTGGCCGATCGCGTCCAGGCTGTACACCTGCCCGTCCAGCCGCAGCGAGATCTGCAGGTCCGCATCGGTGGCTTGCATCCAGGTGTTGTCCACGCTGGTCATCACATTGGCGCTGTCGAAGACGCTCGTCACCGTCAGGTCGAACGCACGGCTGCCGACGATATCGCCTTCCGGGAACAGGCCCGGCAAGTTGAATGCCGCGGTCGACCCGGCGGTGTGCGTGGTGATCGTGTAGATATCGGCCATTGCCGAGGAGCAGGCCAGCGCGGCCAGCAGGGCCGCGGTGCCGCGCAGTGCCGCCGGCATACGGCGCCGCGGCAGCGAAGGGTGATCGAGGAAGGCATTCATCGTTAGGGCTCCTGAAAGTCTGGCCGCGGACGGCAACTGCGAAAAATATACATGGATGAGCGTTTCCGGGGCGCACTGTTAAGGCCGTTCGTCACGCCACGGCGCCCGGCCGCAGCCCGGCCAGCGTGCCGCCGGTGCGGAAAGTATTGCGGCCGGCCTGCTTGGCTTCGTACAGCAGCGCGTCGGCGCGCGCCAGCAGCCCGGCCGGGTCGAGGTCGCCGCCAGCATGGAAGGCGACGCCGATGCTGGTCGAGATATCGGCCCGCACGCCATCCAGGTCGAAAGGTGCGGCCACCGCGGCCACCAGCTTGGCCGCGGTGCGCTCGGCATCTTCGCAGCGGTGCAGGCGTTCCAGGATGACGGTGAATTCGTCGCCGCCCAGCCGTGCCACCGTGTCGGTATCGCGCAGCGCATGGGTCAGGCGGCCGGCGAATGCCTTCAGCAGCGCATCGCCCACCGCATGGCCGTGGGTATCGTTGACGGGCTTGAAACGGTCGATATCCATGTACATCACGGCCATCAGGGAACCGTTCGCACGGCTGTGTTCCATCGCGGCACCCAGCCGGTCCATGAAGCCGGCACGGTTCGTCAGGCCCGTCAGCGCATCGATGGTGGACAGGCGCAGCAGGTGCTGCTTCTCGCGCCGCAGCGCGGTAACGTCGGTGCGCACCACGTGGAAGCCGACCACGGCGCCGTGCTCGTCGTCCCGCTGCGGTATGTAGCGTACCTCGAAGCTGCGCGCACTGCCGTCCGGCTGCGCGTCCTCGACTTCCTCGAACGCGACGGTCTCGCCGGCCAGTACCCGCCGCACCCATGGCTGCAAGCTCGCATAGCGCCGCTCGCCGATGATGTCGCGCGCGCGCCGGCCGATCGCCTGCACGCCCATGCGCGTGAATTCCTGTTCGTAGACCAGGTTCTGGAAGCGGTACACCTCGTCGGTGTCGACGTAGGCGATCATGGCGGGCATCATGTCGGCCAGCATGCGCAGGCGCGCCTGCTGCTGCCGGCTTGCCAGCTCGGCCTGCTTGCGGGCCGTGATGTCGCGCGTGGTGACGGCCACGCCGTCGTCGATCGCCACGATCTGGTGCTGCAGCCAGCGTGGCGTGCCGGTGCGGGTTTCGAATTCCTCTTCCAGCGGCTGGCCCGTGTCGAGCACGCGGCGGTACTTGTCGAGGAAGCCTTCGGCGCGCCACGCCGGCACCAGCGCGCCGATGCGGTGGCCCAGCAGCGCGGCGCGCGGGTGGCCGAGGATGGCGGCGCCCCGCTCGTTGACGTCGACCAGGATGAAGTCGCCGCCGCAGGCTTCGCGGCAAGCCTTGAGCAGGAATACCGCATCGAGGCTGGCATCGGCCGCGGCGCGCAGCTGGCGCTGCGCTTCGTGCGCCGCCTGCGTGCTGTCGCGCAGGCGCCGCGCCTGCTGCATCAGGGCCGCCACGAAGGCCAGCACGACGGCCGAAGCGATGGCGGCGGCGGCCACGTAGATCGCGCGGCGCCGCTCGAAGCGGGCCAGCGCATGCGCCTTCGCATGGCCGACGACAGCCGTCAGCGCGAAGCGGGGCATGTCGCGGAAGGCGTAGATGCGTTCGGTGCCGTCGACCGGGCGCCGCGCCACGGCTTCCTCGGTACCGCCAGCCGCATCGCCGCGCGCCGCGGTGAACGCCAGCGTGCCGTCATTGAACACGCGCTCGTCGATGCGATTGGTGGACAGGCCGGTATCCCTGCTCAGCAGGCCGACATAGCCGCCCGGTCCGGGCTCCAGGCGATCGTAGTCGTCGACGAACAGCGCCGGGTCGACCAAGATCACGACGGCGCCGGCAAAGCGCCCGTCCGCGCCGTCGAGGCGGCGGGCGATGCGGATGTGCCATGCATGGGAAGCGCCGGCGGCCGGATTGGAAAACTGCGCCATGTCGCTGTGCGATCCGGCCACGGCGCGGAACCAGCCTTCGGCTCCGGCTTGCGCGGCGAACCTGCCATGCAGGCTGGCGGCGAGCCGGCCATCCGGTCCGTACAGTGCGACCGGCAGCGCCAGCCTGCGCGGCAGCAGCGACGCCAGCAGGCCGTCGCGGCGTCCGAAATCCTGCACGCGCAACGCGCCTTCGGTTTCCTCGAACTTGAGCTTGAACAGATGCGTCGCGTGATCGACCTGGCGCAGCAGGAAGCCGGTGTTCTCGGCCAGGGTGCGGGCCTGCGCGTGGCTCTGCAACACCGCCTCGTGGCGTGCCGCGGCCCGTTCCTGGCGCACCTGCCAGTACACCGCGGCCCACATCGCCGCCAGTACCACGGCCTCGAATGCCGGCAGCAGCGCCGCCCGGTACAGCTCGCGCCATGCGCTCATTCCATCCTTCCCCACCGGTTCTCCGCTGATTGTTTGGCTGCTTGCCGGGCTGATTGCCGGGCTGATTGTCGCGCTGATCGTCGGGCTGATCGTTCGGCTGGCTGCTGCGCTGCTGGCTGATGATTGCTTACCCGCCAGTATTTTGCCCGGAATCGCCGCGTTCGGCAGGAACGGTGCGGCGCACCGCCAACATCCCTTAGAATGAGCTGCTCACCAGAGGAACCATCGCCTTGACAGAATTGAACCCCATGTTGCCGTGCTGGCCATGTGCGCGCTGGCCATGTGATTTGCCGGCCGCGGAGCGCGGAGCATGAATGCCGTGCCCGCCATGCTGCCGCCCGCGCCGGAACGCATCGTCGGTGCCGACGGCCAGCCCGTGCTGGGCCGCCATGCCGGCATCCTGCGCGGCTGCGACTGGGAGCGCCTGGCGCCGCCTTACGCACGCAGTGCCCTGTGGCGCCGGCTGCACCACAAGCGCTGGCACTACGTGGCGCTGGCGGCCGAGCAGATGTTCTGCGCCGTCGCCATCGCCGACCTGGGCTGGATGACCAGCTGTTTCGCCTACGCATTCGAGCGCGGCGACGGCGACATGCTGGCCAACTTCGCGCAGGATGGCTGGCCCGGGCGCTTCTCGGCCACGCTGGCCGCCGACGCGGGCGGCACCAGCACCTTCTCGCGCCGCGGCGTGTTCATCGAACTGGGGCCGGCCGGGCTGTCGCTGCGCAGTCCCTGGCTGGAAATCGATGCCTGCTTCGGCACCGCGCCGGCGCCGGCGCTGGTCGCTTCGGGCCTTGTCAAGGGCGGTGCCGTGCATGCCACCCAGAAGACCGGTGGCCTGCCGCTGGAAGGCGAGGCGCGCACGTGGCGCGGCGAGTACCCGCTGCACGGCGGCACCGCCAGCATCGACTATTCGAATGGATTGCTGGCGCGGCGCACGGCCTGGCGCTGGGCTTCCGGCCACGGCGCCGGCGTAGGCTTCAACCTGCAGGCCGGCTTCTTCGGCGCCCACGAAAATGCGCTGTGGCTGGACGGCGGCCTGTTTCCGCTGGGGCCGGCCCGCTTCATCCATGCCGCCGACGATCCGATGGAACCGTGGCGCGTGTTTACCGAGGATGACTGCCTCGACCTCGTGTTCACGCCCGTCGCCGCGCGGCGCGACCAGCGCAACCTGCGCATCGCCGCGAACCGCTATGTGCAGCCGCTCGGCACGTTCTCCGGCTGGGTGCGCAGCGCGCCCGAGGCGCCGAAGCGCATGGTGAGCAACCTGGCCGGCGTCACCGAACAGCACTTCGCGCGCTGGTGACGCCATGAGCATCCGCCACCTCGACCGCCTGTTCGAACCGCGCTCCGTGGCCATCATCGGCGCATCGCGGCGGCCAGGGCGGCTCGGCACCACGGTGCTGGACAACATGGCCGGCAGCGGCTTCGCCGGCGCGCTGTGGCCCGTCAATCCCAAGTACGACACGCTGCTCGGCATCCCCTGCCATGCCAGGGTGGCGGCGCTGCCGGCCGCGCCGGATCTCGCCGTTATCTGCACGCCGCCCGAGACGGTGCCGGGCCTGGTGGCGGAACTGGGCGCGCGCGGCACCCGCGCGGCGATCGTGCTGACGGCGCTGCCGCCGCAGCTGCGCACGGCCATGCTGAAGGCCGCGCGGCCGCACCTGCTGCGCATCCTCGGCCCGGGCGGCATCGGGCTGATCGGCCCGGCGGCGGGTGTCAACGCCAGCGTCGCGCACACCGGCGCGCGGCCGGGCCGCACCGCCTTCGTGTCGCAATCGGGCATGCTGATGACGGCCGTGCTGGACTGGGCGCGGCAGCACCAGATCGGTTTTTCACGCGTGGTCTCGGTGGGCGAGGGCGGCGATGTCGACGTGGCCGACCTGCTCGACTGGCTGGCCGGCGATGCCGACACGCAGGCCATCGTGCTGCACATCGAGAGTATCGGCGGGGCACGCAATGGCGCACGCAAGTTCATGTCGGCCGCCCGCATCGCCGCGCGCGGCAAGCCGGTCGTGGTGCTCAAGTCGGGCCGCGGGGACGGGCGCGAAGACCTGGTGGTGGATGCGGCGATCCGCCGCGCCGGCATGCTGCGCGTGTATTCGTCGGCCGACCTGTTCGACGCGGTGCAGACAGTGGCGCGCGCCCGCCCGCTGGGCGGCGAACGGCTGGCCGTCGTCAGCAACGCGGCCAGCCTGGGCCTGCTGGCCACCGACGCGCTGGCGTGGACCGGCGGCCAGCTGGCGCCGCTGTCCCCGGCCACGCTGCGCGCGCTGAAACCGGTGGCGGCGGAAGGCGTGGCGGCCGCCAACCCGCTCGATATCGGCGCCCGCGCCGACACCGCCGGGCACGTCGCGGCGGTGCGTGCGCTGCTCGACGAACCGCAGGCCGACGCGTTGCTGCTGGTGCACGTGCCCACGCCGGCCGCCGGCAGCAGCGACGTGGCGCGCGCGCTGGTGCCGCTGGTGCGCGCGGCGCGGCAGACCGTGCTGTCATGCTGGCTGGGCGGCGACGAGGCGGCCGATGCGCGGGCCGTGTTCGCCGATGCCGGGCTGGCCACTTACGACACGCCGGAAAAGGCGGTACGGGCATTCCGGCAGATCGTGCAGTACCGGCGCAACCAGGCCTTGCTGATCGAGGTGCCGGCCGGAGTGCCGGCCGCCGGCGAAGCGGAGCGGGCGGCGGCGCGCGCCATCGTGGCCGCCGCCCGCCATGCCGGCCGCGCCACGCTGGACGATGGCGAATGCGCCAGCGTGCTGTCTGCCTATGGCGTGCAGGGCGGGGTGCAATGCGGCGGGCAAGGTGGCGGACAACCGGGCCTGCCGTCCGGCGACCCTTCGGCCGGCGAGGCACCGCTGCTGCGCATCGCGGTGCACACGGACCCCGTATTCGGCCCGGCCCTCGAATTCGGGCTGGGCGGCGCCGCCGGCCGCGTGGCGCGCGACCGGGCCGCCGGCCTGCCGCCGTTGAACATGGTACTGGCGCGCGATATCGTGGCGCGCACCCGCGCCGGAGCCGCGCTGGGCGGCACGGAAGCCGTGTGCCGGGCGCTGGTACAGGTGGCCGACCTGGTGACGGACCTGGCCGACGTGGTCGAACTGGAACTGGATCCGGTGCAGGTGCTGGCGGCGGGCGATCCGCGCGGCGCCACGCTGGCCGCACTGGGTGCCCGCATCGTGCTCGGCCCGCCGCGCCCCGAATCCGCGCTGGCGATCCGGCCCTACCCGCAGGCGCTGGCCGAAACAGTGGACTGGCAGGGCGCCCCGCTGGTGCTGCGGCCGATCCGGCCCGAGGATGCGCCGGCCCATGTGCGCTTCTTCGCCGCGCTCGATCCGGAAGACGTGCGGCTGCGCTTTTTTCCGCGTTGCGTGAACTGCCGCCGGCGCAGCTGGCGCGGCTTACGCAGATCGACTATGACCGCGCGATGGCGTTCATCGCCACGCGGCCGGGCGCCGATGGCACCGCCGAAACGCTCGGCGTGGTGCGCGCGGTGGCCGATCCGGACGAGCGCCGCGCCGAGTTCGCGATCGTGGTGCGCTCGGATTTGAAGGGCAAGGGACTGGGTGTGATCCTGTTCCGCAAGCTGGTCGACTATTTCCGCGCGCGGGGCACCGGCAGCCTGACAGGCGACGCGCTGGCTGAAAATGTTGGAGTTCAGAAACTGGTGCGCCGGTTCGGCGGCACGGTACAGCCGGGGAACGAGGCGGGCACCGTGGCGCTGGTCGTCCCATTGCATGGGAATTCATCTTAGTCCGCTCGGAAACTCCGCAGCCAACCTTGCGCTGTGTCAAAGTGTCCATGTCGCTGTTCTTTACACTTTGGTTTTGCGATTTGTCGAGCGACGGCATCGCATGGAGACAACCGGCGATCGCTTACTGTCAAATGAAGGTCACATGAAGGTCACATGAAGGTCACGTGGAGGTCACATAGAAGTGACATAAAGGTGACATAAATAAAGGTGACATAAATGAAGGTGACATAGCGATCGCATAAACCTATAAAACCGGGAGCGACAATGTTAACCGCCACTTATACGCTGGTCGCGCTTTCTGTCGAACAAGCCAATGTTCGGCTCAGTGTGCTTTCTTTCCAGAAATACGTGCAATCGACGCTGACCCGCCAGCAGAGCCTCACGCTGGCCCAGCTTGAATACGCATGCGAAACGCTGGAGCGCCTGTACCAGGCCTGCAGCTGGCGCAAGGTGGAGCTGTACCTGATCCCCGCGCTGCGCCAGGCTACCCAGCGCGCCGACCAGTTGCTGGACGAACTGTCGCGCCTGAACGGCCTCGCGCTCGACGTGGTGCGCCGCCTGAAAGACCGGGCGGCGCCGCGCCACGAGGAGGGCGGGGACCCGGGCCAGGACCCGCAGATCGCCCATGTCGCCACGTTTTGCGAGGCGATCGACAGCTTTTGCACGACCCTGCTGCAAAGGCTGGAAAAGGAAGAGAAGGAATTGTTCGCCATCGCCCGCAGTGCGATCTGCGGCGATGCGTGGTTTGCCATCGCCAACAAGCTCCTGGCGCACGATGCCCAGGTTGCCGAGGCCCGCCGCAGCGGGGCGGACGACGCCACCGTGATCTCCCTCGTGCCGCGGCTGGCGCCGCCGGCCGAGCCGGTAGATGCGATCGACGTGCGCATGCCCGCGGTGAGGGCGCGCGCCCGGGCCTTGCCGCGCGTCGCCGGCGCCGACTGAGCCGTTGCCGGCCTTGCCTGTGGTTCTGCCGGTCGCGGCCGCAGGATGCGACGCCGCGAAAACCGGTGCTGCGCTATGATGGCGGTTTTGATCCATCCATGGCACATCATGTTTGAATTCCTCTTCAAGCGGCCCGGCGACAAGGGCACCGAATCGCAGGCCGCGCAGGGGCAACACGCGGAGGCCGGGCGGGGCGACAAGGGCGGTGGCCAGGGCAACGGCCCCGCCGCCAAGGGCGGCCCGCAAGGTGGCGCCGACGGCAAGGAAGCGCGCCGTGCCGAACAGGCCGCGCTGGCCAGGTCGCTGGCCGGCGACGAAGCCGCCGCCGTTGCGCTGATCCTGCAGAGCGAGTTCGCCGATGTGCGGCTGGCCGCGGCCGAGCATGTCGTGTCGCAAGCGGCGCTCGAGCAGGTGCAGGCCGCGGTGCGCAACACGGACCGCCGCGTGGCCAAGCTGATGCAGGGCCGGCTCGATGCGATCCGCCACCGGCAGATGGAACAGCGCCAGGCCGAGGCCACCATCGCGCAGGCACAGCGCCTGCTGCAGGAAGAAAAGCTGGCGCCGAACCAGGTGGCCGACCTGGACCGCCTGTGGAAGGTGATCGATGCGCCGCCGCAACTGGCTGCCGAGTTCGACCGCCTGCGCGCGGCCTTGCGCGCGCGCCTGGAAGCGCAGGTGGATCTGCAGCGCGCCACGATCGATGCGCTGGCGGCGCTGCGCAAACTGGCCGCCGCTCCCGCCGGAGAGGACTCGATGCAGGAACTGGAACGGCTCGCTGCCGAGCACGCCGCACGGCTGGCCGGGCCCGAGCATGGCACGCTGCCGCGGCACCTGTTGACGGACGTGGAAGCGGCGCTGGAGGCGGCACGCGCCGCGCTGGCCCGTACGGCCGCCGCTGCCGAACCGCCCGCCCCCGCAACCCCGGCACCCGCCGGACCAGCGGCGCAACAGGAAGAGGGGCAAGCCATGGCGCCGGACAGCGGAAATCAGCAGAAGAGCGGAACGGGGCCGGCCGGCGCAACGGCGCAGGGCGGCACAGCGGATCAGTCCAATGCCACGGCGCAAGGTGGCGGAGACGGGCAGGACGGCAAGGCGGCCAGCGAGGGAGCCAGCGAGGGGGCCGGCGAGGCGAACCGCCAGGCGCCGGGCGATCCTGGGGCTGCCGTGGATGGCCAGCCAGCTCAGCCGGGTGCCGCGCCGGCCCGGCCGCCGAAGGAAAAGAAGGTCACGCCGGCCGACCGCGAGGCGAACGAGCGCTTCATGGCGCTGGTCGAGGCCATGGACGCGGCACTGGCCCAGGGCCAGTTGCACACCGCCGCCGAACACGACAAGACCCTGAAGGACAGCAAGACGGGCCGCCTGACGGCCCAGCAATCGGAGCGCCTGGCGCACGTGCGCGCCGAGTACAAGCGGCTGTCCGCCTGGGCCCGCTGGGGCGGCAATGTATCCCGTGAAGAACTGGTGCATGCCGTCGAGGAATTGCCCGCACAGAACCTGCCGATGAGCGAGCTGGCCAGGAAGGTCAGCGCCATGCGCGAGCGCTGGAAGGCGCTGGACAGCGTTTCCGGCGCCGCGCCGAAGAGCTTGTGGGAAAAGTTCGATGCCGCCTGCACCGCCGCGTATGCGCCGGCCGCCGCGCACTTCCGCCACCTGGCGGACGAGCGCCACGCCAACGCCGCCAAGGCGCAGGCCATGGTCGACGAAGTCAACGCGCTGGTGGCCGATTCGCCGGCCACGCGCGAGGACTGGCGCGGCCTGGCTTCCGCGTCGCAGCGGCTGCGCCAGGCCTGGAGCCGGCTGGGCACGATCGACCGCAAGGACAAGAAGCGCCTCGATACCGCGTTCGGCAAGGCCATGGAAACGCTGATGGCGCCGCTCGAGGAGCAGCGCGCGATCGAGGTGGCGCGCCGCGAGCAGCTGATCGAGGAAGTCTACAAGCTCGACCCGGCCGACCGGCACACGGTGGACACGCTGCGCGGCCTGCAGGAAGCCTGGCAGGGCCATGCCAAGGCGCTGCCGCTGGAGCGCCGGCAGGAGCAGGCACTGTGGCAGAAATTCCGTAGCGCCTGCGACACGATTTTTGCCAAGCGCAAGGAATCGGCCCATGCGGCCGACCATGAGCGCAAGGCGCACCTCCATGCCCGCGAGGCGATCTGCGCGCAGCTCGAAGCGTTCGCGCCGGAGGGCGACGACAAGGCCCGCCAGGGGGCGATCGGCAAGGCGCTGCGCGATGCCGCGGCCGCGTGGCATGCGAGCGGACCCGTGCCGCGCGCGGCCGAGGCGCGCATCGAAGGCCGCTATCGCGCCGCCGTGGCGAAGCTGCAGGGCGAAGCCGATGCGGTGCGCAAGCGTGCCGGTACGGCGCAGGCCAACGCGCTGCGCGACAAGCTGCGCCTGGTGCAGGCGCTGGAACATGCCGTGGCAGCGCCTGGTCCGGTCGATGGCGAGGAGTGGAAGGGCCGCTGGGCCGCGCTGCCAGCGCTGCCGGCCGAGCACGAGCGCACCCTGCATGGCCGCTTCCATGCCGCGTTGCAGGCCGCCGCGGCGGATGCCGGCGCGCGCGGCGCGTATGCCGGCACGCTGGAAGCGAACCGTTCGCGGCTGCTGGCCGAAGTCTTGCGCCAGGAAATCGTGGCCGGCATCGACAGCGGCCCGGAATTCGCGCGCGACCGCCTGAAGATGCAGGTCGAAGTGCTGCAGGATTCCCTGAAGTCCGGCCAGAAATCCGGCGCGGCGGGTTCGCAGGCGGCCCAGTTCGTGCAGCTGTGCGCGCTGCCGGCGCTGCTGGACGACCGCACGGCCAGCCGCATCGAGGCGCTGTTCCGCCGCATCGGCGCGGAGGGGCGATGAGTCTGCGGCCGAACCATGGCGCGGTGGCGCGGGTGCGCGTCCAGCACGAGGATTTCGACCTCTCCACCGAAGTGGCGCGGCTGCGCGCAGACCAGCCGAAAACCGGCGCCATCGTCAGCTTCGTGGGCACCGTGCGCGACCTGAACGAAGGTTCGCAGGTGGCGTCGATGGAACTGGAGCATTATCCGGGCATGACGGAAGAGTCGATCGAGCGCATCGTCGACCAGGCCTGCGCGCGCTGGCCGGTGCACGATGCGCTGGTGATCCACCGCGTCGGCCCGCTGCTGCCGCGCGACCAGATCGTGCTGGTGGCGGTCACGTCCGCGCATCGCGGCGACGCGTTCGCGGCCTGCGAGTTCGTCATCGACTACCTGAAGACCGAGGCGCCGTTCTGGAAAAAGGAACAGACGCCGGAAGGGGCACGCTGGGTCGATGCGCGGGTCAGCGACGACCAGGCGCTGGACAAGTGGGAGAAATGATCCCGGCCGCAGCCGGAACCCAGCCACTTCGCAGGGCGTCTTGAAATAGCGATTGCGCAGCCGCATCTTATCGGAAGATAAAATTTGGAGCGAAGCGCCATGCGTCAAGACAAACTTACTACAAAACTTCAGGAAGCACTCGCCGACGCCCAGAGCCTGGCCGTCGGCAGCGACAACCCCTATATCGAACCCGTGCACCTGCTGACGGCCCTGCTCAACCAGGACGACAGCAGCACGCGCTCGCTGCTGCAGCGCGCCGGCGTCAACGTCGGCGGCCTGGCCGCGGCGCTGAAAGGCGCCATCGAGCGCTTGCCGAAGGTGTCCGGCACCGGCGGCAACGTGCAGGTCAGCCGCGAATTCGTCAACATGCTGAACCTGGCCGACCGCGAGGCGCAGAAGCGCGGCGACCAGTTCGTGTCCAGCGAAATGGTGCTGCTGGCGCTGGCGGACGACAAGTCCGACGCCGGCCGGCTGGCCCGCGAGAACGGCCTGTCGCGCAAATCCCTCGAAACGGCGATCGAGGCCGTGCGCGGCGGCGGCAAGGTCGATTCGCAGGAAGCGGAAGGCCAGCGCGAGGCGCTGAAGAAGTACACGATGGACCTTACCGAGCGGGCGCGCCAGGGCAAGCTCGACCCGGTGATCGGCCGCGACGACGAGATCCGCCGCGCGATCCAGGTGCTGCAGCGGCGCACCAAGAACAATCCGGTGCTGATCGGCGAACCCGGCGTCGGCAAGACCGCGATCGTCGAGGGCCTGGCCCAGCGCATCGTCAACAACGAGGTGCCCGATTCGCTGCGCGGCAAGCGCGTGCTGTCGCTCGACATGGCGGCGCTGCTGGCCGGTGCCAAGTACCGCGGCGAGTTCGAGGAGCGGCTGAAATCGGTGCTGAATGAATTGGCCAAGGACGAGGGCCAGACCATCGTCTTCATCGACGAGCTGCACACCATGGTCGGCGCCGGCAAGGCCGAGGGCGCGATGGATGCGGGCAACATGCTCAAGCCCGCGCTGGCGCGCGGCGAGCTGCACTGCGTGGGCGCCACCACGCTGGACGAGTACCGCAAGTACATCGAGAAGGATGCCGCGCTGGAGCGCCGCTTCCAGAAGATCCTGGTCGACGAGCCCACCGTGGAAGCCACCATCGCCATCCTGCGCGGCCTGCAGGACAAGTACGAGCTGCACCACAAGGTGGAGATCACCGACCCGGCCATCATCGCGGCGGCCGAGCTGTCGCACCGCTATATCACCGACCGCTTCCTGCCCGACAAGGCGATCGACCTGATCGACGAAGCCGCGTCGAAGATCAAGATCGAGATCGATTCCAAGCCCGAGGTGATGGACAAGCTGGAACGCCGGCTGATCCAGCTGAAGATCGAGAAGGAAGCCGTCAAGCGCGAGAAGGACGAAGGTTCGCGCAAGCGGCTCGACCTGATCGACGAGGAAATCGCCAAGCTGCAGCGCGAGTACAACGACTTCGAGGAAGTGCTGAAGGCCGAGAAGGCCAATGTGCAGGGCACCACGCACATCAAGGAAGAGATCGAGCGCATCCGCCAGGAGATGGAGGAAGCCACGCGCGCGTCGAACTGGCAGCGCGTCTCCGAGCTGCAGTATGGCCGCCTGCCCGAGCTGGAAGCGCAGCTGAAGCAGGCGGAATCCTCGAACGGCGATGAAGCGAAGGACAAGCCGAAGCTGCTGCGCACGCAGGTGGGCGCCGAGGAGATCGCCGAGGTGGTGTCGCGCGCCACCGGCATCCCCGTGTCGCGCATGATGCAGGGCGAGCGCGACAAGCTGCTGCACATCGAGGAAAAGCTGCACGAGCGCGTGGTGGGGCAGGACGAGGCGATCAACGCCGTGGCCGACGCGATCCGCCGTTCGCGCGCCGGCCTGGCGGACCCGAACCGGCCGTACGGCTCGTTCATGTTCCTCGGTCCGACCGGCGTGGGCAAGACCGAACTGTCGAAGGCGCTGGCCGCGTTCCTGTTCGATACCGAGGAATCGATGATCCGCATCGACATGAGCGAATTCATGGAGAAGCATTCGGTGGCCCGCCTGATCGGCGCGCCGCCGGGCTACGTGGGCTACGACGAAGGCGGCTACCTGACCGAGGCGGTGCGCCGCAAGCCGTACAGCGTGATCCTGCTCGACGAGGTGGAAAAGGCGCACCACGACGTCTTCAACGTGCTGCTGCAGGTGCTCGACGATGGCCGCATGACCGATGGCCAGGGCCGCACCGTGGACTTCAAGAACACGGTGATCATCATGACCTCGAACTTGGGTTCGCAGAAGATCCAGTCGATGGAGGATTCCGATCCGGCGGTGACGAAGCTGGCCGTGATGGCCGAAGTGCGCGGCCACTTCCGCCCCGAGTTCATCAACCGGATCGACGAGATCGTGGTGTTCCATGGCCTGGACGAGAAAAACATCGGCGCGATCGCGAAGATCCAGCTGCAGATCCTGGAAAACCGGCTGCGCCGGATGGAGATGGACTTGCAGGTCAGCGACGCGGCGCTGCAGAAGATCGCCGAGGCGGGCTACGACCCGGTGTACGGCGCGCGGCCGCTGAAGCGGGCGATCCAGCAGCAGATCGAGAATCCGCTGTCGAAGCTGATTTTGGAGGGCCGCTTCGGGCCGAAGGACACGATCCGCATCGATGCGCGCGATGGCGCCCTGGTGTTCGGCGCCGACGGCAAGGTCGACATCGTCAAGCAGTAAGCACCGGCATCCCCGGTTCCAGAACCGGCGCTGCGTCCACGGACGCCGCGCCGGTTTTTTTTCGCAGCCGCCATTGACCCAGCAGGCGGGTGGCGGCCAGCAGGTCGGCCGTGCCGTGTCCCGCCGTGAAGCGGGCCAGCACCAGTTCCAGCAGCGCCTCGGCGCCGGAGGTCGCGCCGTGGCCGTGCCACAGGCGCGCCAGGCTGGTGGCGGCACGCAGTTCCCAGGCCAGCGCACCCTGGTTGCGGGCCAGCAGCAGCGCGGCGCGGAACTGCCGTTCGGCGCCATCGCGGGCGGCCGGGCCGCCGGTGGCCAGCAGGCGTTCGCCCTGCAGGCGGCGCAGCTCGGGGGCGCACCAGCGCGCGCCGCCCTGGTCGGCGCGCAGCAGCAGGGTCTCGTCCAGGTAGCGCGGGTGCAGCGTGGCCAGTGTTTCGCGGTGCGGCCCGGTGGCGGGGGCCTGTGCCAGCCAGCCGCCGGGCCCATCCTCGACGATGCCATGCCGGTACTGGCGTGCCAGCGTTTCCCAGTGCGGGAAGCGGCGCGCGGCGTCTTCCAGTTCCGCCAGCGCGGCCAGCGCGGCCGGCCGGTCGCCGCACCACCACGCCACGGGGAACATGGCGAATGCGAGCACCTGGCACAGCGGCGCGTCGGCCCCCACCGCGCGGGCGCGCAGCACGCCGTTGCGGGCCAGGCGCAGGGCCTCGTCCGGGTAGCCGAGCAGCCAGCGCGCGCGGGCCAGCACGGCGCTCGCGGCAACGTTTTCATCGGTGTGCAGGGCAGTGCGGCGCCGGGTGCACACGGCCGGCACCGTGCCGTTCTGCACGGCGTGCGCCAGCGGCGCGGCCAGTGCCTGCTCGCCCGACAGGTGCAGGGCGAGGGCGGCGAAGCGGTCATGCACCAGTTGCGCGGGGCGCGAACCGGCGTGGCGGATGTCATGCCGGAAGCGCTGCGCCAGCGCCACCGCGGCCGGGTAATCGCCGGTCAGCACGTGTTCCAGCACCAGGCCGGAAAAGGCGTCGGCCAGCCGTTCGGTGTCGGCGCAGGCCTCGGCCAGCGCGAAGCCGCGGGCATAGGCGGCCTGCCCGGCGCCGGCGCCTTCCAGGTAGACGCTGACCGTGCCCAGGGCGGTGTGCAGCACTGGTTGTAGCGATGGCGGCAAGGAGGGAAGCGGCGCCTGCCCCGGCATGCGCCGCATCGCGGGTTCGGCTGGTCCGGTGCCGCGCGTCGTCGCCATGGCGAGCCAGTCGCGCAGTTCGGCCAGTTCGGCGGCTTCCCACCACATCGGGATGGACGCGGCCAGCAGCGCGGCGGCGGCTTGCGGGTCGCCGTGCGGACCGAAGCCCCATGCCAGCGCGGCGCGGACATCGGGCAAGTGGCGCGGATCGCTGTCCACGCCGGCCAGCGCCGCGCAATCGGCGGTGAAGCGGGCGAACGCCGCATCGTCCGGCACCAGCAGCGACAGCGCACAGGTGCGCACGCTGTCGTACAGCAGGCATTGGGGCGTGCTGTCCGCGCGGTGCGGGACGAGCAGGGACCGGGCGGCCAGCGTGGCGAGGGCGTCTTCCACTTCCTGGCCGGTCACCGCTTCGCCTGCCGCCACGCGGACCGCGCGCGCCAGCGTGAACGGGCCGGTGAATATGGCCACGCGGCACAGCACCGTGCGCTCCACCGGCGACAGCGTGTCGATGCTCCATTCCAGCGATGCGCGTAGCGAGCGGTGGCGCGGCGGCGCGGTGCGGCGGCCGCCCTTCAGGATCTCCAGGCGCTCGCCGATGCGGGCCAGCAGTTCGCGCGGGTGGAACAGGTCCAGCCGGCCGGCCGCCAGCTCGATCGCCAGCGGCACGCCGTCGAGGCGGCGGCACAGTTCCGCCACGGCCGGCGCATCGGCATCGGTCAATGTGAAACCGCCGTGCAGGGCGGCGGCACGCGCGGCGAACAGCGCAACGGCCGGGTAGGCCAGCGCCGCCGCGGCCGATAGCGGCACGGTGCCGGGTGGCGGGCAGTCGAGCGGTGCCACGCGCTGCACGCGCTCGCCGGCGGCGCGCAGCGCTTCGCGGCAGGTCGCCACGATGCACAGGCCCGGCACGTCGCGCAGCAGCTGTTCGGCCAGCGCGGCGGCGGCCGTGACGATGCGGTCGCAATTGTCGAGCACCAGCAGCACCGGGCATTCGCGCACGTGCGCCAGCAAGGCGGAAACCGGATCGGTGCCGCGGGACAGGCCCATGGCCCCGGCCAGCGCGGCCCAGGGATCGGCCGCATCGGCCAGGTCGATGCTCCAGGTGCGGAACTGCGCCGCCAGCTGGCGTGCCAGCGCGTGCGCCATGGTGCTCTTGCCGACGCCGGCGGTGCCCGTCAGCGTGACCAGCAGGTGTTGCTGGGCCAGCGCCGCCAGCGAATCGGCCAGCGCGCCGCGATCGGACAAAGTGTAATACGGAGGATCGCCGGCGGGGGCGGGCCACTGGACGGCGGCGAGCAGCGTATAGCCGTGGCCGGCCAGGTTGCCGATGTAGCGGCGCTCGGGCGTTTCACGCAGCGCCTTGCGCAGCGCCGCCACGTGCACGCGCAGGTTCGCTTCCTCGACGATGGTATCGGGCCAGGCGCGCGCGATCAGGTCGCTCTTCGACACCGGCGCGCCGGCGCGCTCGGCAAGCACGGCAAGGATGTCGAACGCACGCGAGCCCAGCTTCAGCGGCCGGCCATCTTCGAGCAGCACGCGCTGCGCCGGATAGAGGCGGAAGGGCCCGAACGACGCATGCGCAACCGACCACTCGGGGGCTGGGAGTGTCATGGCATTCTCGTTGGCACGGCGGATCGCCGTCATCGCCGCATGGTAAGTGGCTATCTTTACAACAGCCTGACACCAACCCGGCAATATTTCCCCAAACCGGGGTCAGACCCCGATTTTTGGAAACATTTCCCATATTCGGGGACAGTCCCCGAATTCTGGCAACAATTTTGTGGTTCTTACACCCATCCGAATACGGGGCCTGCTACGTATCAGCCAGCGGTGCGCCGCATGTCGGGTTTCCGACAATTAGATTGCGATGGAGTATTTTGTTGCCAAAAATCGGGGACAGTCCCCGGTGGCAGATGTGGCGAAATTGCTACGGTTTCACGGTTCGGCGAAGTCTTCGACCTCGTACTGGTCGAGGAACCGGTCGGGCCCGCTGCCGGGGGCGAAGTGCAGCGTGGCGGGTATGCGCGGGCCGACGAGCAGGCGCCGCACGTGGGCGCCCAGCGACTGGCGGCTGGTGCTCTTCTGCCACATGGGATAGCGGCCGGACAGGCGGTAGCCGTCCAGGTAGCGGATTTCAAACTCGCATTCGCTGCAGTCGTGCGCCGCGGCCCAGGCCTTGAGCAGCTTGTCGGCGGCGATGAAGGAACCCAGCACGGCGGTGCTGTGCTCGGCCTTGCGGATGCGGATTTGCGCGACGCCGACCTTTTCGGCCCGCGCGAACGGGTGAGTTTCCATCGTGGGCTTTGTCATGGAGGGCGGCTCAGGCGGCATGCGGCGCGTCGGCATGGTGGAAGAACGGACGGCGGAAGCGGCCGAACGCATCCAGCGCCGCGGCGCGCGTGGGCCGCAGCGCGCTGCCGAAGCGGTTGACGTGGATGTGCCGCGCGGCCAGCTCCAGCACCGGCAGCAGCTGGGCCGACAACGCTGCGTCGCCGGATGCCACGTGCAGGCTGGCGCAGGCCAGCGGACCGAGCGCCCACGCCAGCGCCAGCAGTTCGGCCGCATCGGCGCAGCGCACCAGCAACCCGGCGTGGCGCGCGCCGCACAGGGCCGGATTGGCGATCAGCGCCGCGGCCGGCACTTCGGCGAAAGCGGCTGCGCGGCCGTCGCGCGCATCGCCCAGCATGCGGACCTCGCCGGCGGCGGGCAAGGCGGCACCGCCGGCATGGCGGGTGCAGGTCGCGCCGGCGGCCAGCTGGTCGATGATGGTTTCGCGCAGGTCGATGAAGCCGTCGCCGTCGATCGCCACGACCACCGGGCATGCCCCGGGCTGCGCCAGCAACTGCTGGCCCAGGTATTCGGCGCGGCCGTTCAGCGCTGACGGCAGCACGAAGGCGGCTTCGCTGCCGTCCAGTTCTGCCAGGGCCGGCAGCAGCCGGGGCACCGGGCGCGCGCCGGCGCGGCAGATCACGCCGCGCAAGGTGCGCCGGGCGAGCAGCGCATCGTCGTCGACGACCAGTTCGAACAGCGTGTCCGGCAGCCGGGCCGCCGCCGCGGCGACCGCGATCAATCCGGCCAGCTCGGTGCAGCTGGGCGCCGGCGCCGCGCGCGCCAGCACCGGGCAGCCCGCCGCCAGTGCTGCCATCGCATAGCTGCCGGCGAGCCCGTAGGCGCTGCCATGCGCGCCCACCGCCGCCACGGGCCCCAGCGGGACGGTGCGCGGGCCGCCCGTGTCGGCGCGCAGGGCAAGGGCCAGGGTGCGCAGCCACTCGCGCAGCATGTCGTGCTGGCGCAGCGCGATGGCGGGTTCGACGCCCGCATCGAACGCGGCCTGGCGCGGCAGGCGGTGCCGCACGCCGTCCAGCCCGGCGCCCAGGCCGTCGAGCAGGCGGGCGCGCTGCTCGGCGCCCGCCTGCGCCAGCGGCAATGTGGCGGACGTGTACATCATGGGATCCCTCTTTCAGGTGGTGGATGGCTAACGATGACGAATGATTCACGATGGCGGATGATGAACGCCGGGTAAGCGTTACGTTAAAATCAGCCGGGCCGGAAATCAATCCGGCTTTCGAGGTAAGGGAACATGGACCGACAGCAGTGGCGGCCTCCGATCGGCGAGGTGGCCTTCGGCGCATTCCGCCTGGTGCCGCACGAACGCGCGCTGTACCGGCACGGCATGCCGGTGCGCCTGACGGGGCGCGCCTTCGACCTGCTGGTCGCGCTCGTCGAGCGGGCCGGCACGGTGGTCGGCAAGGACGAACTGATCGCCTGCGTATGGCCGCGCACGGTGGTCGAGGAAGGCAACCTGCGCGTGCACATCGGCGCGCTGCGCAAGGCGCTGGGCAACGACCAGCCCTATGTGGAGAACGTGGTGGGCCGGGGCTACAGCTTCGTCGCGCCCCTGCACCCGGCACGCGAGCCGGCGATCGTGGCGCCGCATTGCGCGCTCCTGCCGGCGCAGCCCCGGCTGGTGGGCCGCGCCCAGGTGCTCGACCATCTGGTGCGCGAGCTGGCCGGCACGCGCCTGCTGACGATCGCCGGCCCGGGCGGCATGGGCAAGACATCGGTGGCGCAGGCGCTTGCCGGGCGCGCCGCGGCACGCTTCGGCCGGCACGTATATGTGGCGGACCTGGCGCCGCTGGCCGATCCGGCGCTGCTGCCGGGCGCGGTGGCGCGGGCATTCGGGCTGGCCGCGCCGCTGTCCGCCGAGGCGCTGGCCGGCTCCCTGCCGCAGGCCTTGCGCACCGGCCGCGGGCTGCTCGTGCTGGATGGCTGCGAACACCTGATCGATGCGGCGCGCGCGCTGGCCACCGCCCTGCTGGGGCAGACGCGCGAGCT
Source organism: Pseudoduganella sp. SL102 (assembly GCF_027856995.1). Lineage (NCBI taxonomy): Bacteria > Pseudomonadati > Pseudomonadota > Betaproteobacteria > Burkholderiales > Oxalobacteraceae > Pseudoduganella > Pseudoduganella sp. SL102. The sequence continues at coordinate 5,543,603 of NZ_CP115554.1, read as the reverse complement.
GCATCTTCTCGCCACCAGCCGGGAACCGTTGCGCGCCGACGGCGAACGCGTGTTCCGGCTGCCACCGCTGGCGGTACCGGCCGCGCCGGTTTCCGCGCATTTGACCACGCAGCCGCCCACGCAGTTTTCCGACCCTGCGGCACTGGGCACCTACCCATCGGTGCAGCTGTTCGTCGAACGCGCCAGCGCCGATGGCGGCTTCGTGCTCGATGCGCACAACGCGGCTGCCGTGGCCGAGATCTGCCGCCGGCTCGACGGCATTCCGCTGGCGCTCGAACTGGCGGCCGGCCGCGCAGCCTTCTTCGGCGTGCAGGAACTGGCGCGCCGGCTGTCCGACCGCTTCGCCGTGCTGACGCGCGGTCGCCGCACGGCACTGCCGCGCCACCAGACCTTGCGCGCCACCCTCGACTGGAGCCATGCGCTGCTGGCGCCCGCCGAGCAGGCCGTGCTGCGGCGCCTGGCCGTGTTCCGCGGCAGCTTCACGGCCGAAGGTGCCGCGGCGGTCGCCGGCTGCGGCGACTTCGGCACACCCGCGCTGGCCGGCCACATGGGGCAGCTGGCGGCGAAATCGATGCTCGCCGCCGACACGGACGGGTGCTACCGCCTGCTCGATACCACCCGCGCCTATGCGCTCGAGCAGTTGCGCGCGGCCGGCGAGGAGGGCGCCGTGGCCGAGCGCCACCTGCGTTACTGCTGCATGCTGCTGGCCCGCGCCGACCGTGATGCGGGCGCACTGGACGCGGTGGTGCAGGAGCTGCGCCTGGATGACGTGCGCGCCGCCCTCGACTGGGCCTTCGGTCCGGGCGGCGCGCCGCTGCTGGGGGCGCGCCTGGCCGCCGCCTCGGCGCCGCTGTGGTACCGCCATTCGATGATGGAGGATTACCGCGCCCGCCTCGGTCCGGCCCTGGCCTGCGCCACCGCGGCCGGATCGGCCGGCCTGCCGCTGGCGGCGGCGCTGAACCTGGCGCTCGGCCACACATTGCTGCATGCGGGCGAGGTGGCCGCACCGCGCGCCGAGGCCTTTGGCCGGGCGCTGGCGCTGGCCGAGCGGCTGGGCGACCACGGCGCCGCGGTGCGCGCGCTGTGGGGCTGCTATGCCGATGCGCTGCTGCAGGGCGACTACGCCCGGGCGTTCGAGCTGGCCCGCCGCTTCGGCCCGCTGGCCCGCGCCGCCGGCATGGACGACGGCGGCCAGGCGCAGCAGCGGCTGCTGGCCCGGGCCAGGCACTACCTCGGCGACCAGCACGCGGCGCGCGCGCATGCGGACGCGGTGGTGCACCCGGCGCGCCGCGCCCCTGGTGCCGCCGGGTTCCAGTTCGACCAGCGCGTGTCGTCGCTGGCGATCCATGGCCGCGTGCTGTGGCTGCAAGGCATGCCGGAGCAGGCCTTGCTTGCCGCGCGCGAGGGCGTCGACGAGGCGCTGCGGCTGGATCATTCGGTGTCGCTGTGCTTCGCGCTGGTGCTGGCGATACCGGTGGCCCTGTGGAGCGGCGACCTGCCGATGGCGCGGCGCTGCATCGCCATGATGGCCGAGCGCGCGGCGCGCGACCGCCTGGCCCACTGGGCGTTCTGGGCCCGCGCGTTCCGTGCCGCGCTGCAGCGGCACGATGGCGGGACGGATGGCATGGGTGCGGAAATGGCCCTCTCGGCCATCTCGGTCAACACGGCCGAACCGGCCGATGCGCTGCTGCGCCATCCATCGTGCACCGGCCTGCACCTGGACATGCTGCCCACGCTGCACGCCGGGTTGATGACGCCGGCATCGCTGGCGCGTGCCTGCGATGGCCGGGCCGGCTGGGCCGCGCCGGAGCTGTTGCGCTGCTGGGGCGAACAGCTCGCACGGGTGGGCGCCGGTGCGCAGGCTGGACGGGTATTCCGCCAGGCGCTGGCGCTGGCGCATCGCCAGGGCGCGCTGGCCTGGGAACTGCGTGCCGGCACCAGCCTGGCGGGACTGCTGTCGCGCCAGCATGCCAGCGGCAGCGTGGACGGGCATGGCGGCGATGCGGCCGCCGTGCTGGCGCCGGTGCTGGCGCGCTACCGCGAAGGCGGTGCCTCGCGCGACGTGATCACTGCGCAGGCTTGCCTGGAGCGCTGCTCAGCTTGAGCAGGACCACATCGTTTTCGCGCAGCGGCAGCGCCACGCTGAACTTGCCGTCGCCGCCGACCCGCACCGTACGCTGCTCCGATGGCGCGCCGGTGGCCTGCGCCTTCAGTTCCGCGACTTGCTGGCGCGTCAGCTGCGCCGGCGAGCCCATGCCGATATAGGCCGTGAAGGCGTCGTTCCGGCGATAGCCGGCCTGCGAGATGGCCAGCGTGTAGGCGCCCGGCTTCACGCCGCGCAGCGTGACCCGTACCTCGCCCTTGGCCTTGGGCGGCAGGTCCTTGATGAAGTACTGCTGGTTGTTGATGTTTGCGGGCAGCGTGTGCGTGTAGTCCCACAGCAGCATGCCGACGTCGCCATTGCCGTCGACGGTGGCGATCGACTTCGCGTCGCCGTTGCGCAATTCCTGGCTGCCGAGCTGGTTCAGGAACTGGTAGGCGAAGTAGGCGGGCTTCTTGATGCCCTGGGTGTTCATCAGGCCGAAGCCCCCATGGAAGGCCTCGAAACGGGGGCCGGCTTCCTCGAAGATATCGGTGAATACCCAGTACGACATCGACTGCGCGGCATTGCCCGTCTGCTTCAGCTTCTGCAGGATGTAGGCGGCCTGGTGGTAGCTGTCGTGCGTGGGGTCGGACGGCGTGTACGAGGAACTCCATTCCGTGTAATGCAGCGGCAGCTTCGGCAGGGCCGACGCGGCGATCTCGCGGCGGTTCTTCAGCACGTCGTTGACGATGGCGCCATCATCCTTGCTCAGCACGGTACCGGTGGTACCGAATTCGTCGAGGAAACCCTGGTTCACGCCATACGTGTGCGTGCTGACGAAATCGAGCGGCACCTTGTTCGTGGTGGCATGCGCGATCATCTCCGGGATCCAGGCCGCGCCGGCGGTGGCCGGCCCGCCGACCCGGTAAGCCGGGCTGACACTCTTGATCGCCCGGGCCGCGTGGTCGTACAGCCGGAAATACTCGGCCTGCGTGCCGGCCCAGAAACCATCGAGGTTCGGTTCATTCCAGACTTCGAAATACCAGGTGGCCACCTCGGCTTGCCCATAACGCTCGGTCCAGTGCTCCGTCAGCTTTTTGACGAGCTCGCCCCATTTCGCATAATCGCGTGGCGGCGTGACATTGCCGCGCCACCAGAAAATGGTTTTGTCGCCACTGGCCATTGCGGAGGGCATGAAACCCAGTTCGACGAAAGGTTTTACGCCGATACTCAGCAGATAATCGTACAGTGCATCGATATACTGGAAATTGTAGTGTTCTTTTCCCTGCGCATCGATTTTATAGACGCCCATGTCATCCGACAGCAGGCCATGCATGCGGATATAGCGGAAACCGGTGTCACGCTTTATTTCGGCGAGTTGCTGCTGCCAGTCGGCGCGCAATCCCTCATTGGCGCGGCCGGCGCCGATGACTTCGTTGAATGTCTTGTCGAGCTTGCCGGCCACCTGGCCGACATGCACGTCGATATCGCGTTGCTGCGCGGTTGCGGCCTGCGACCAGGACAGCACGGCGCCCAGCAAGGCCGCGGTGAGGAGTGTTGCTTTGTCAGGTTGTTGCATGAATCTGTCTCGCTCCGGATGGTTGAACGGCGCCGGCCGGCAGCCGGCGCACTGCCGCGCAGTGTGCGGGCGAGGGGCGGAAAGCCGTTAGCACGCGGCGCGCAAACCCTGGCGGAATGCGGATAGTTGAAGAAATTCGTGCGCGAATGTCAGTTTGCGCACGCGGTGCGGAACGCCTTCGGCGTGCAACCGTATTCTTCCTTGAAGAGCTTGTTGAAGTAGGACACATTGGCATAGCCGACCGAATAGGCGATTTCCGCCACCGCCAGCGCATCGTTTTCCGACAGCAGCCGGGCCGCTTCCGTCAGGCGCAGCTTGTTCAGGTAGGCGGTGAAGGTAAACCCCAGTTCAGCCTTCAAAATGTCGTTCAGCTTGTTGCGGTTCACGCCCGTTGCCGCCACTACCTTGTCGAGTTCCATTCCCGCATCGGCATAATGGGTGGCGATAAAGCGCAATACCGCCGCCTTTTCCCGGTCGCGATGCGGTTCCAGCGAAAGCTGCTGGTAGGCGACGAATGGCAAATCCTTTTGCAGTTTTTCCCGCACGTCCGCCACCAGTGCGGCGGCATGCTGGCGGAAAAACCATACCGCGAATCCGGACCAGGCCACGGTCAATATCGCGGCCAGCGCGTACAGGTAGCGGAAATCGCGGCCATTCAAAACCAGCGCATCGATGACGACCGTCGAGGCGATATTCACCGGACTTTGAAAGGTGCTGCCGATGGCGATTTTCGGCACCCGGTCGAGTTTATAGGCCTGGTGGGAAAGGTCGAGCTTGAACATGTCGAACCACCATTGCGGTGTTTCCAGCCGCGTCAGGTCGATTTCCACCCGCGTGCCCGCCACGGTGCAGGCGAAGAAGGCGGTCGGCGTGCGGTAGCTCAGCAGGTCGTTGCGCCGCGAAACGCGGTCGTCGAAGGTCGGCACGCTCACCATCAGCGTGTTGGCGGGGGTGCAGCGGGCGCCGAAGGTGAGCGAATCGTAACGCGACAGGTCGATGTGCGCCGGCTTGCCGTGGCGGTCTTCGAACAGCAGGTCCGCCGCCGCGAACGGGTAGGCCGAGGAGGGCACGAGGCGGAAACCGAAGCGCAGCCGCTGCCGGTCTTCATGGATCGCGATGGTCGTGGCGGCCCCTTTGTGGTCCAGGCTGGTGCCCGCATGCCAGGGCAGCACGCCGTCGCGGGCCGGCAGCAGCGGCGTGTGCAGGTAGCTGCGGTCGACGCAGGCATAGCCCAGCAACAGGCTGCCGGCCAGCAGGCAGAGTAGCGCGGCCAGTGTTTTTCGGTAGAAGGCGCCCATGATGTGAGCGCAATCATAGAGGCGGGCGGGGCTTGGTGCAAGGAGCCGCCCGTCATCCTTTCGCATCGCCCGCCGCCTTCGAAGACACTTGCCGTTTCCCGGCCGCAGTGGCCGCACGCCGCCTCCCGCCTGCCTTTTCGCCATCTTTTCGCCTGGCCGGGGGCCGGCAGCCAGGGCATTGTTTCGAAAGAGTCAATAGCTTGTTGCGTATATGAATCAGCAGGAAATAGTGATATTTCCTTGTGGAATATTTCTGTAGCGTGCAGCTTGCAAGTGCATACACTCTAAAGAAGAAATTACCTCTTGGAAATTAATGATGAAGCTCATTAAAAAATTGTCAATCCAGAAGAAGCTCATGCTGAGCATGGGCATGTGCCTGCTGGTCTTCATGGCCATCTCTTCCGTGATGAGCGTGGCGATGAACGGCGAACGCGCACGCTCGCGTGCATTGACGCAAGAGTTGCCGGCGCAGGTAGGCGAAATCCGCAACGACGTGCTGCGCCAGATCGGCCGCACGCTGGCCGTGTCGGAAACGCTGGCCAACGACACCTATGTCCATGCCTGGGAAGATGCCGGCCTGCCGGACGAAGGAACCGCCGCGTGGCAGACCTACGCGCGCCACCTGAAGGAGAAGAACCAGGCCGCCGCGGTATTCTGGGTATCGAAGGAAACCGGCAAGTACTTCACCGAAGAGGGCTACGACCGCACGCTGGCGCCGGGAAAGGCGAGCGACGAATGGTTCTATGGTTTCTTGTCCAGCAACGTGCCGTATCGCCTGGACATCGACAGGGACACCCGCGCGAACAGCTACATGCTGTTCATTAACAATCGCGTGCAGACGGCGGGCGGCAAGCTGGCCGTCGCCGGCATCGGCCTGGCCGTGAACGACCTGGCCAACACGGTGCGCAACTTCCGGCTGGGCGAAACGGGTTCGGTTTCGCTGGTGCGCCCGAACGGCGTGCTGCTGATCGACCGCGATCCGCAACTGGCCGACGGCAAGCACTTGCTGCAGGACCAGCCGGGCTTCGGTGCCGCGGTGGTGAAGGCGCTGTTCGGCGGCCAGCCTTTCGCGCACGCGGCCATCGACGGCCCGCAGGGCAGGGTGCTGGTGGCCTCCTCGTATATCCGCGAACTGAACCTGTACGTGCTGGCGCGCGTGCCGGAAAGCGAAGTGCTGGGCGATATCGCGCGCTCGGCCACGATCGCCGCGCTGATCGCCGGCCTGGTGGGCGGCGGCGTGGGCCTGGCCGGTATCTGGCTGATCAGCCGCGCCATCGCCGCACCGGTGATGCGGGCCGCGACGATGCTGGGCGAGATCGCCGACGGTAACGGCGACCTGAGCCGCCGGATGCGCGTGGAGTCGGAGGACGAGATCGGCGCGCTGGCCGGCGCCTTCAACCGGTTCATTTCTTCGCTGAACGGCACGATCCTGCAGGTACGGGAAAGCGCGCACCAGATCGCCACCGCCACCGGCGAGATCGCCACGGGCAACCTCGACCTGTCGAACCGCACGGAAGCGCAGGCCTCGAGCCTGGAGGAAACCGCCGCAGCGATGGAAGAATTGACGGGCACCGTGCGCAGCAATGCCGATAACGCGGCGCAGGCCAATGCGCTGATGGCCACTACCGCGGAGGCGGCGCGCAAGGGCGGTACCGTGGTGGCGCAGGTGGTCGACATGATGGGCGCGATCACCGGCAGCTCGCGGCGCATCGCCGATATCATCGGCGTCATCGACGGCATCGCGTTCCAGACCAATATCCTGGCACTGAATGCCGCCGTGGAAGCGGCGCGCGCGGGCGAACAGGGCCGCGGCTTCGCCGTCGTCGCCTCCGAGGTGCGCAACCTGGCGCAGCGTTCGGCCACCGCCGCCAAGGAAATCAAGGACCTGATCCTGGCCTCGGTCGACCAGGTCGACGCCGGCAGCAGGCTGGCCGATGGCGCCGGTGGGGCGATGGCGGACATCGTGCGGTCGGTGCAGCAGGTGGCCGACCTGGTGGCGCAGATCTCCACCGCGAGCCACGAGCAAAGCCAGGGCATCGGCCAGGTGAACGGGGCGATCGGCGAGATGGACAATGCCACGCAGCAGAATGCGGCGCTGGTCGAAGAGGCGGCCGCCGCGGCCGAATCGCTGCGCATGCAGGCGGCCGCGCTGGAGCAGGTGGTCGGCACCTTCCGGCTCGCGGCACCGGACCCGGCGCCGGCCAGCCGGCCGGCGGCGCCGATGGCACGCCTTGCCAGGTCTTCGTGAGGGACAGCGGCGGATGGCGAGTGACAATCAGCCAGCGTCAGGTAGTCAACTTCACGCAGCCAGCGTCAGGTAGTCAGGCTCAGGCAGTCAACCTCACGTGTTCAGCGTTCGCTGAAAAACGCGCTGGGCGTGGTGCCGAAGGTCTTGCGGAACATCTGCGAAAACGCCGACTGGCTGGCATAGCCCAGTTCTTCGGCGACCCGCGCCAGCGGCATGCCGCCGGCGATCATTGGCGCGGCATGGGCCAGGCGCACCTGCTGGCGCCATTGGCCGAAGCTCATGCCGAGCTCCCGCTCGAACAGGCGCGCCAGCGTGCGTTCCGACGCGCCGGCCTGGCGCGCCCAGTCGGCCAGCGTCAACGGGGCGCCGGGTGCTTCGATCAGGCGCGTGCACAGGCTTTGCAGCCGCTTGTCGCGCGGCAGCGGCACGCGGATCGGCCGGGTTTCACAGCGGGCCATTTCATCGAGCATCAGTTCCGACAGCAGCGTGGCCCGCGGCGACGGCGCCAGCGGCGGCAGCTGCTCCAGCCCCAGGATCAGTTCGCGCAGCAGCGTGGACACCTCCAGCACCCGGCATGCCTCGTCCGGGAACGGTGCCCGTTCGGCCAGGATGCGCACCGGCCGCAGCCGGATCGCCTGCATCACCGTCACCGCATGTTCCACGCCGGGCGCGATCCACACCGCGCGCGACGGCGGCACGATCCACGTGCTGCCGGCCGCCGTCACGCGCAGCACGCCATCGAGCGCGTGTGTCAGCTGGCCCCAGGCATGGCGGTGCGGCAGCATCGAATCGCTGCGGTCGAGGTCGCGGGCGATCAGCGTGATCGGACGCTCCACGGTGGGCTCGAAGCCATCCGGATAAGGCAGGGTGTGGCGGACGACAGGGACCGACATGGCAGGATTTCGACAAATGTTGACATCCTATTTTAAAACAGGCGCCGCCGTTTTTCTTACACTGGCCTTTTGAACATGGGCTGACATGAAAAACGAACCAACCTTCCGCCAGGACGCCCGCGTGATTGGCCTGGTCGGGCTCGCGCACGGCACGTCGCACTTCTACCATTTGATTCTGGCCGCGCTGTTTCCGTGGCTGAAGCCCGCCTTCGACCTCAGCTATTCGCAGCTGGGGCTGCTGATGACGGTCTTCTTCGTCGTCTCCGGCGTGGGGCAGGCATGCGCCGGCTTCGTGGTCGACCGGGTCGGCGCGCGGCGCGTGCTGTTCTTCGGCGTCGGCATGCTGGGCGTGTCGGCACTGGTGCTGTCGGTGGCCGGCAGCTATGCCGCGCTGATGGCGGGCGCGCTGCTGGCCGGCATCGGCAACAGCATCTTCCATCCGGCCGACTACACGCTGCTCAACCAGCGCGTTTCGCGCGAGCGGCTGGCGCACGGCTTTTCGGTGCACGGCATCAGCGGCAACCTGGGCTGGGCGGCGTCGCCGCTGTTCATGACGACCGTGGCGGCACTGGCCAGCTGGCGTACCGCGCTGGCGCTGGCCGCGCTGCTGCCGTTCGCCGTGCTGGCCGTGCTGGTGCTGAACCGCCATGTGCTGCGGCCGAACCCGCCGCAGCACGCCGGCGCGCAGCAGGCGGGCGAGGGCACGCTGGCCTTTCTGCGGCTGCCTTCCGTGTGGATGTGCTTTGCGTTCTTTTTCCTGACCGCCGTGTCGCTGGGCGGCATCCAGGCATTTTCCTCGATCGGGCTGGAGCAGCTGTACGGCATCTCGCGCGAGCTGGCGACCAGTTCCTATACCGCCTACATGCTGGCCTCGGCAGCAGGCATGGTGGTGGGCGGTTTCGTCGGCGCCGGTTCCGGCAGCCATGACCGCAATATCGCGATTGCGTTCGCGATCGCCGCCGCGCTGGCGCTGGTACTGGGCATGGCCGTGGTGCCGGGCTGGCTGGCGCTGCCGCTGATGGCGCTGATCGGCTTCTGCTCCGGCGTGGCCGGGCCGTCGCGCGACCTGATGATCCGCGCCGCCGCGCCGAAGAACGCCACCGGCCGCGTGTACGGTGTCGTGTATTCGGGCCTCGATACCGGCCTCTCGGTGGGCCCGCTGATTTTCGGCGCGGTGATGGATGCCGGCCATCCGGGCTGGCTGTTTGCCGGCATCGCGCTGTTCCAGGCGCTGGCCATCGGCACGGCGGTCGGCGTGGGTGGCAGCACCCGTGCCGTGGCGCTGAAAAACGTCTAGAATCGGGGCAATCCAACTTGCCCGGGAATTTCCATGAGCCACGCCACGCCCAGCATTGCTCCGTTCGTGACCGATTTCGCCACCGCCGACCTGTGCGACGACAATGCCATGCTGCTCGAGGATGGCCGGCTGGCGGTGCTGCCGCCCGTGCTGCGCCATTTCGGCAAGCGCACCCGTTTCGCCGGACGCGTGGTCACGCTGAAAGTGTTCGAGGATAACGCGCTGGTGCGCGCCATGCTGGAAACGCCGGGCGACGGGCAGGTGCTGGTGGTCGATGGCGGCGGCAGCCTGCGGCGTGCGCTGGTCGGTGGCCAGCTGGCGCTGCTGGCGCAGGACAATGGCTGGGCCGGCGTGGTCGTCGATGGCTGCGTGCGCGACAGCGTGGAAATCGACAGTTGCGATATCGGCATCCGCGCACTGGCCACCCACCCGCAGCGCGGCGCCAAGAAAGGCGCCGGCGAGCGCAATGTGCGCGTGCAGATCGCCGGCGTGCCCGTCAATCCGGGCGACTGGCTGTATGCGGATGCGGACGGTATCCTGGTGGCCCAGCAGCGGCTGGCCTGAAGCGGCATTGGCTGCGACGGCACCGAAAAACGTGGCGCCGCCTGCTTCTCCAAAGTGAGCTTTTTGGGGTTCCGCGCGGTTCTCTGGGATAATGGCGGCTCGAATCATCCCCTAGAAGACCATGTTCAGTTACCGCCACGCCTTCCATGCCGGCAATCATGCCGATGTCCTGAAGCATTTCGTTCAGATCCAGCTGCTGCAATACCTGAACCAGAAGGACGTGGCGTACACCTACATCGATACCCATGCCGGGGCCGGCGTGTACGCGCTGGACAGCATGCAGGCCACCAAGACCGCCGAGTTCGAAACGGGCATCGCGCCGCTGTGGGAGCGCACCGACTTGCCGGCACCGCTGGCCGAGTACGTGAACCTGGTGCGCGGCATGAATCCGAGCGGCAAGATGCGCCACTACCCGGGTTCGCCGTATGTGGCCGAGCAGGTGGCACGCGAGATGGACCGCCTGCGCCTGTTCGAACTGCATCCGGCCGATGTGCGGCTGCTGTCCGACAATTTCATCAAGCTGGAGCAGCACAAGGCGGCCCAGGGCGTGCGCAGCACCGTGCGCGGCAAGCGCGTGATCGTCAACAAGGCCGATGGCTTCCTCGGCGTGCGCGCATTGCTGCCGCCGCCGTCGCGCCGGGCGCTGGTGCTGTGCGACCCGCCGTACGAGGACAAGCAGGATTACCGCAAGGTGGTCGACATGCTGGGCGATGCGCTGAAGCGCTTCCCGAGCGGTACGTATGCGATCTGGTACCCGGTGCTGCAGCGCATCGAAGCGCGCAATTTCGCCGAAAAGCTCAAGCACCTGCCGGCGCAGAGCTGGCTGAATGTGACACTGTCGGTCTCCGGGCCGACGCCGGACGGCATCGCCTTGCACACCAGCGGCATGTTCGTGCTGAACCCGCCCTACACGCTGGCGGGAACGCTGAAAACCGTCATGCCGTACCTCGTGCAGGTGCTCGGGCGCGACAAGGGCGCGGGTTTCACGCTCGACAGTGGCGAGCAGTCGGCGGGGCGCGTCCAGGACAACCGGAATGTCACGCGGCGGTCATAAACTGGTTGCCATATCGTTATTGACGGGTTAAGGTAGCGCCATCGTTTTCTAGCAGGTCCCTCCATGACGCTGGCAGTAAGCCCGGATATTCCGATGCCATACGCCAATCATTTTTTCCTGGCGCGGCAACCCATCCTCAATCGTTCCCAGCGGCTCGTTGCCTATGAGCTGCTGTACCGCAACGCCAACAGCCATGACGTCGAAGTCACGGACGGCGCGGCGGCCACCGCTTCCGTGATCGCCCATGCTTCCGAACTGGGCATGCAGAAGGTGGTCGGCGAACAATTGGCCTATGTGAACGTGGACACGGCCGGCCTGATGAGCGACTTCATCCACTTCCTGCCCAACGACAAAGTCATCCTGGAAGTGCTCGAATCGGTCGATGCGACGCCCGACGTGGTAGCGCGCGTCACGGAATTGAAGCGTGCCGGCTACAAGTTTGCCCTGGACGACGTGGTGGGCGCTTCGGACAGCCTGTCCAAGCTGCAATCGCTGATGGACGTTATCAAGATCGACATCAAGGGCATGGCCCGCGATTCGCTGGCTGAACTGACCCGTTCGCTGAAGAACCCGCGCCAGAAACTGCTGGCGGAAAAAGTCGAAACGCAGGAAGAATTCCGCCATTGCATGGACCTGGGTTTTGAATATTTCCAGGGATATTATTTCGCCCGCCCGGTGATCCTCTCCGGCAAGAAGATTGCGCCATCCCAGATGGCCGTGATGCAGTTGCTGGAGTTGCTGGCGGCCGATGCGGACCAGCGCGACATCGAGCGGGCCATCAAGCTCGACCCGCTGATCACGCTGAACCTGTTGCGCCTGGTGAATACGCCGGCGGTCGGTGCCCGGTTCCGCATCAATTCGGTCGGCCACGCGCTGGTGGTGCTGGGCCGGCAGCAGTTGCAGCGCTGGCTGCAGATCCTGCTGTACGTGAAAGGCCATCAATACGATTCGCCGCTGCTGCAGCTGGCGACGACGCGCGGCAAGACGATGGAAAACCTGATGGAGCACCTGCGCCCGGGCGAGCGTATCGGCGCCGACATCGGCTTTACGGTCGGCATCATGTCGCTGATGGATACGCTGTTCTCGGTGGCGATGCCGGAAATCCTCGACAGCGTCAACGTGCTGGACGACGTGCGCGCGGCCCTGCTGCACCGCACGGGCGACTACGGCGACGTGCTGAAGCTGATCGAACTGGTCGAAGAGGCGCGCGAAGGTCCTGAATTGACGGGCTTGCTGCACCGGCTGGACCTGGCGCCTTCCACGCTGTATGCGAGCCAGGTGGCGGCGTACGAATGGATCAATCAATACACCAGCGGCGTGAGTGCCGCGCCGGTGCGCTGACACGGGCGCCCCGCGGCGCCCACCGCCGCGTCTTCTGGTTTCCTTCTTCTTCTAGCCGGCCGCCAGCAACAGGAAGACCGTCGGCTTCTTGTGGAAGTCCGGCCCCCGGTTCGCCGCCAGTGCGCTCTTCCATTGCGCCGCCGTCTGCGTGCGGATGCTTTCCGTCGGCAAGCTGATGTCCGTGGCCACGCAGACCAGCGTGGCCGGCTGGCAGCTGGTCGCCAGCGCTTCCAGCAGGGCGCCGTTGCGGTACGGCGTTTCAATGAACAGCTGCGTCTGCTTTTCGGCCCGCGAGCGCTGTTCCAGGTCCTTCAGGCGCTTGGCGCGCGCGGCGGCATCGGTGGGCAGGTAGCCGTTGAAGGCGAAGCTCTGGCCATTCAGCCCGCTGGCCATCACGGCCAGCAGCAGCGACGACGGGCCGACCAGCGGCTTCACGGGGATGCCTTCCTTGTGGGCCAGGCGGACCAGGTCGGCACCCGGGTCGGCCACGGCAGGCACGCCGGCCTCCGACAGCAGGCCGGCATCGTGGCCGTCCCGCAGCGGAGCCAGCAGGCCGGCCAGCGCATCCGCCCTGGTATTAACGTTCAGCTCGGTGATGGCGATTTCCTGCAAGGGCCGCGCCAGCGGGTGCACGGCGTGCACGCGTTTCAGGAATGCGCGCGCCGTCTTTGCGTTTTCCGCCACGAAATGCGCCAGTTGCGCCGTCGTCGCCTGCACATGGTCGGGAATGACGTGGTCCAGCGCCGCGGTCTCGCCCAGCGTATTGGGAATCAGGTAAAGGGTGCCGGGCATGTTCAGTCCTGGAAGAAGGTGACGCCGGCCGCGCGCAGCATGCCGGTCAGGGCGATCAGCGGCAGGCCGGTCAGGGCGGTGGGATCGGACGAATCGATGCGTTCCAGGATGGCGATGCCGAGGCCTTCGTTCTTGGCGCTGCCGGCACAATCGTAGGGCTGCTCGATGCGCAGGTAGGCATCGAGTTCGGCGTCGGGCAGGTCGCGGAACGTGACGGCGGTGCGGATATCTTCCAGCATGCAGTTGCCGGTACGGCCATCCCACAGGCACAGCGCGGTATGGAAGATCACTTCGCGCCCGCGCATTCTGCGCAACTGGTCGAGGGCCGCCGCGTGCGTGCCGGGCTTGCCGATCTGTCCGTCGTCCAGCGTGGCGACCTGGTCGGAACCGATCACGAGGCTGCCGGGGTGGCGCGCCGCGACGGCCCGCGCTTTCTCGCGCGCCAGGCGCAGCGCGGTGGCCGATGGCGACTCGCCCGCCAGCGGCGCTTCATCGATCGCCGGCACGTCGACGGTGAATGGCAGCCGCAGCCGTTCGAGCAGTTCGCGGCGGTAGGTGGAGCTCGATGCGAGGATCAGCGGAGGGGGAGGGGAATGTCTTTGGTTCATGGAAACATTTTCTTGTGGCGACGCGCTTTGAATTGTTATATGCTCTGGGCGCCGTCGGAGCGGTGAGGTGGCGGTGTTGTATCGATGTTGCGAATTCACTGCATCATCAGCCGATCATCTGCGGAATTGGCCCCGAAAAGTGCAGCGCGGCGCGCAAGTCTTTGACCGGCCGTTGAAAACCCTGTTATTATCTCAGGTTTTCGAGGGAAGTTTTAGCCGATGAGCGCTGCAATGACCACCCAGCTGATCGACGCTTTTGAATTCTGTCGTACGGGCGCCAGCCGTGAAGGCGTGACGCCGGTGGCTGCCATGGAACGCCTGGTGCGCGATTGCGCATCGTCCGATGGCGAGATTGCCTGGCGCGCCGAGGGCGGCACGAGCCGGCAAGGCTTCCCGCAAATGCACCTGGCCGTCAGCGGCACCGTGCAGCTGGCTTGCCAGCGCTGCCTCGCGCCGTTCGCCTACGAGATCGATTCCTCGACCGTGCTGATGCTGGGCGAGGACGACGCCAAGGCCGATGAAATCGAAGAGGTGGTCGATGACGAGACGATCGACGTGATCGTCGGTACGCGGTCGATGAACCTGATGGACCTGATTGAAGACGAGGCCCTGCTGGCCTTGCCGCAAGCACCGAAGCACGATGTCTGCCCCGATACGGCGCTGCTCGAGTCGGTGCGCAGCGAAAAGAAATCGCCATTCGATGCGCTGAAGGCGCTGAAAAAATAAGGAATTCCGATCCGTTACCGCGCGGCGCCAGCCGGCGGTTTGCAGCGGCCGGCGCAGCGACATGCGCCCGGTTGACAGGCCTTCGCGGCCGTTATTGCACGCCGCCTGCCGCGTTATCGGGATTCACCGAGTAGTTGAAAGAACATGCCAATCGGGCTGCGAGTATTGGCATTGAGTAGTAATGCAGCATGGTGCCTCGCGCAAGTGTGGTGCCGCTGGGATACTCGATTTGCATGTATTTGCCAGTCGATTGTGTTAAAATTTTAGAACTTAGTATTAGGAGTCATCATGGCTGTTCAACAGAACAAGAAGTCCCCGTCGAAGCGCGGCATGCACCGTTCGCACGATTTCCTGACCGCCCCTAACCTGGCAGTCGAGCCGACCACCGGCGAAACCCACCTGCGTCACCATATCAGCCCGAACGGCTTTTATCGTGGTCGCAAGGTGCTGAAGACCAAAAACGACGAGTAATCGGCGTTTTGGTTTCGGCCAAAGACCAAAAGCGGTGCACGCGAAAGTTTTGTCGTGGCGCCGCTTTTTCTTTTCGTCGACCCCGAGCACTTTCCAGCATCCAGCGCGCCACCCATTGTTGTGCCATATGTTCTGCGATATGTTGTGCCATATGCTGTGCCGCCATGCTGCTCCCCGGCCTGCCGGGAACTGATGTGTCTTGAAACCGCAGGCTCCGGCGCTCGCGCCGGGATTGCATCTTGCCCGCAATGACAATTAAAATTTCTATCGACTGCATGGGCGGCGACCACGGCCCGTCGGTCACCGTTCCTGCCGCAATTTCCTTCCTGAACCGCGAATCCGATGCCGAACTGATCCTGGTTGGCCTCGAAGACGTGCTCCGCGCCGAACTGAAGAAGCATCGCGCCGGAGACCATCCCCGTATTACCGTGCTGCATGCCTCCGAGCAGGTCATGATGGACGATCCGCTCGAAGTGGCGCTGCGCCGCAAGAAGGATTCGTCGATGCGCGTGGCCATCGAACAGGTCAAGGATGGCAAGGCCCAGGCCTGCGTTTCCGCCGGCAATACCGGCGCGCTGATGGCCGTTTCCCGCTATGTGCTGAAGACCATGGCCGGCGTCGACCGACCGGCCATCTGCGGCATCATGCCGAACCAGAAGGATGGCCCCACGTATGTGATGGACCTGGGCGCCAACGTGGATTGCGAACCGCACCACCTGCACCAGTTCGCCATCATGGGCTCCGTGCTCGTGCATGCGATGGAAGGCATCGCGCGGCCCACGATCGGCCTGCTCAATGTGGGCACCGAGGATATCAAGGGCAACGAGGTGGTCAAGGCCACGTCCGCGCTGCTGCAGGCCGACCATGAGCGCGGCAAGCTGAACTTCTACGGCAACGTGGAAGGCAACGATATCTTCAAGGGCACGACCGATGTGGTCGTGTGCGACGGCTTTGTCGGCAATGTCGCCCTCAAGGCCGTTGAAGGCGTGGCGGGCTTCTTCAAGATGGTGCTGACGACCGAACTCAAGCGCAATCCCATTACCATGCTGGGTGCCGCGATCGCCAACAGTGCGTTGAAGCGGATCCGCCAGCGGCTCAATCCCGCGCGCTATAACGGTGCCAGCCTGCTGGGCCTGCGCGGTCTCGTGTTCAAGAGCCACGGCAGTGCCGAAGCGGAAGCCTATGAATGGGCCATCCGCCGGGCCTACGATGCTGCGAAGAACGATGTGCAGCAGCAGCTGGCGGATCTCATCGCCGAACTGATGCCGCGCGAAAATACAACCATTGGATGAGACGGCATGACCCTGTACAGCAAAATCATCGGCACCGGCAGCTACCTGCCGGAACAACGCGTGACGAACCAGGCACTGACCGAGCAGCTTGCGGCCAAGGGCATCGAAACGTCCGACGAGTGGATTTCCTCCCGTAGCGGTATCTCGGCGCGCCACTATGCGGCGCCGGAACAGAATTCCTCCGACCTGGCCGTGATCGCGGCCCAGCGCGCGCTGGAAATGGCGCAGCTGCAGCCGAACGACATCGACCTCATCATCGTTGCCAGTTCCACGCCGGACTTCTTCGGCAGCTTCCCCAGCACCGCCTGCATCGTGCAGCGCAAGCTGGGCATGACCAATACCAGCGCGGCCGTCGATGTGCAGGCTGTTTGCAGCGGCTTCGTGTATGCGATGGCGTCGGCGGACAGTTTCATCAAGTCGGGCATGCACAAGAACGTGCTGGTGATCGGTTCCGAAGTGTTTTCGCGCATCCTGAACTTCGAAGACCGCACCACCTGCGTGCTGTTCGGCGACGGCGCCGGCGCCGTGGTGATGAGTGCTTCCGAAGAGCCGGGCGTGCTGGCCTGCAAGCTGCACGCGGACGGCCGCCATTCCGACATCCTGTCGGTGCCCGGCAACGTGGCCGGCGGCGCCGTGGCGGGCAGCGCCTTCCTGTACATGGATGGCCAGGCCGTCTTCAAGCTGGCCGTCACCGTGCTGGAAAAGGTGGCGCACGAAGCGCTGGACGCGGCCGGCATGACGAGCAGCCAGATTGACTGGCTGATTCCGCACCAGGCCAATATCCGCATCATGAACGGCACCGCCAAGAAGCTCGGCCTGGCGCTGGACAAGATGGTCGTCACCGTCGACCAGCACGGCAACACGTCGGCCGCGTCGATCCCGCTGGCACTGGACACCGCCGTGCGCGATGGCCGCGTGAAGAAGGGCGACGTCGTCATGATGGAAGGCGTCGGCGGCGGATTTACGTGGGGGGCCGTCCTGGCGAGGATGTGACTACAAAAAGCTTTACGTGCTCGCCAGGACTTGGCGAGGATGTAGGAAATAAAAGCTTTACCTGCTCGCCAGGACTTGGCGAGGATGTAATAAATAGAAGCTTTACCTGCTCGCCAAATGTGGCGGGAATGCAAGTTTTAGGTTGGAATGCGAACGGCGGTGTACAATGCGCGCCGTTTTAGAAGCAGTGCTCTAAATGCGGATGCGCCTCGCGCGTCCGCTTTTCATAACGAGAACACATATGACCCAATTCGCTTTTGTATTCCCCGGCCAGGGGTCCCAGGCCGTGGCCATGATGGCCGGCTTCAACGGCAACCCGGTCGTCGAGCAAACGATCGCCGAAGCGTCGGACGCGCTGCAGTTCGACCTCGGCAAGCTGATCGCCGAAGGCCCGAAGGAAGACCTCGACCTGACCACCAATACGCAGCCGGTGATGCTGACCGCCGCGGTCGCCGTGTATCGCGCATGGATCGCCGCCGGCGGCCCGCTGCCGGCCATCGTCGCGGGCCACAGCCTCGGTGAATACTCGGCGCTGGTCGCCGCCGGCGTGATCCCGTTCAAGGATGCCGTGCCGCTGGTGCGCTTCCGCGCCCAGGCGATGCAGGAAGCCGTGCCGGTCGGGCAGGGCACGATGGCCGTGGTGCTGGGCCTGTCGGACGAAGACGTGCGCGCCGCCTGCGCCGAAGCCGTGGCCGCCGCGCCGGGCCAGGTGGTGGAAGCCGTCAACTACAACGCGCCGGCCCAGGTCGTGATCGCCGGCCACGCCGCCGGTGTCGACAAGGCCTGCGAGATCGCCAAGGCCAAGGGTGCCAAGCGCGCGATGCGCCTGCCGGTATCGGCGCCGTTCCACTCGTCGCTGCTCAAGCCCGCCTCGGACCGCTTGCGCGACTACATGGAAAACCTCCATTTCAACGCACCGCAGATCGATTTGATCAACAACGTCGATGTTGCTGTACTGCATGATCCTGCAAGCATCAAGGATGCGCTGGTACGCCAGGCCGCCAGCCCGGTGCGCTGGGTGGAAACGATGCAGAAGGTGGCCGCGGGCGGCATCACCCAGGTCATCGAATGCGGCCCCGGCAAGGTGCTGATGGGCTTGACCAAGCGGATCGATGCGAACCTGGCCGGCGACGCCATCACCGACCAGGCGTCGCTGGAACGCCTGCTGGCCGCGCTGAAGCCGGCCGGCTGAACCTGACTGAAGAATTCGAAGGAAACACCATGAACCTGTCCAACCAAGTCGCACTCGTCACGGGCGCTTCGCGCGGCATCGGCAAGGCCATTGCCACCGAGCTGGCGCGCCAGGGCGCGAAAGTGATCGGCACGGCCACCACCGAAGCCGGCGCCGAAGCGATTTCCGCTTACCTGGCCGAGATCGGCGCCGATGCCGGCAAGGGCCTGGCGCTGGACGTGACGGATGCGGAGCGCTGCGCCGCCGTGATCGATGAAATCGGCAAGAGCTTCGGCGCGATCGGCATCCTCGTCAACAATGCCGGCATCACCGCCGACCAGCTGGCGATGCGCATGAAGGACGATGAATGGGACAAGGTCATCGCCACCAACCTGAGCGCGGTGGGCCGCCTGTCGCGCGCAGTCCTGCGTGGCATGATGAAAGCCAAAGCAGGGCGTATCATTAACATCACTTCGGTGGTGGCGTCGTCCGGCAATCCTGGCCAGATGAATTATGCGGCGGCCAAGGCCGGCGTGGAGGGCATGTCCCGCGCGCTGGCCCGTGAAATCGGCAGCCGAAACATCACCGTCAATTGTGTCGCACCGGGCTTCATCGACACGGACATGACCAAGGTGCTGGGCGAGGACCAGCATGCGGCCCTGCTCACGCAGATCCCGCTGGGCCGTCTCGGCAAGCCGGAAGACATTGCCGCGGCGGTGGCTTTCCTGGCATCGCCGAGCGGCGCGTACATCACCGGTACCACGTTGCACGTGAACGGTGGCATGTACATGGGGTGATGGCGAATAAGCCGGGAATGAATGAGGAATTAAGCGGCTTTGCGCACGATTTATGTGGGTAAAGCCGTTTTTTAGCAGTGATTTCGGTAAAGCTGAGCACAGAAGCCGAAATTAGTTTTTCAGTGCGCAAACCTGATAAAATGCGCGCTTTCCGTAACATACACACAATGGAGCCATAACATGTCCGATATCGAACAACGCGTTAAGAAGATCGTCGCCGAACAACTGGGCGTCGCCGAAGCCGACATCAAGAACGAATCGTCCTTCGTCGATGACCTGGGCGCCGACTCCCTCGACACCGTTGAACTGGTAATGGCACTGGAAGACGAGTTCGAAATGGAAATCCCTGACGAACAGGCTGAAAAGATCACCACCGTGCAGCAGGCTATCGACTACGCGACGAACCACGTCAAGGCCTAAGTTCGCAGCAGCAGCAAAGATCGACTCCAGGAGAATCGCTTGAGTTCCAAAAACCGTCGTGTGGTGGTTACCGGCCTCGGCGTCGTGTCCCCGATCGGCAATACGATTGCCGAAGCGTGGAACGCGATTACCGAAAGCAAATCCGGTATCGCCAACATCACCAAGTTTGATGCCAGCGCGTTCTCGACCCGCTTCGCCGGCGAGGTCAAGAACTTCAACGTCGAAAGCTATCTCGACGTCAAGGAAGCCCGCCATATGGATGCCTTCATCCATTACGGCATGGCTGCGGGTATCCAGGCGATCCAGGATTCCGGTCTGGTCGTCACCGAAGAGAACGCCGATCGCATCGGCGTGATCATCGGCTCCGGCATCGGCGGCCTGCCGATGATCGAAGAACAGAAGGCCGATTACGACAAGCGCGGTCCGCGCCGTATCTCGCCGTTCTTCGTGCCGGCCTCGATCATCAACATGATCTCCGGTAACCTCTCGATCAAATACGGCATGCGCGGTCCCAACCTGGCGATCGTGACTGCCTGCACCACCGGCCTGCACAGCATCGGCGCGGCGGCCCGCCTGATCGAATACGGCGATGCCGACATCATGGTGGCCGGCGGTGCCGAATCCACCGTGTCGCCGCTGGGCCTGGGCGGCTTTGCCTCCGCCCGTGCGCTGTCCTCGCGCAACGACGATCCCGCGACCGCGTCCCGCCCGTGGGACAAGGACCGCGACGGTTTCGTGCTGGGCGAGGGCGCCGGCGTGATGGTGCTCGAAGAATACGAGCACGCCAAGGCACGCGGCGCCAAGATTTACGCGGAACTGCTCGGCTTCGGCATGAGCGCCGACGCGTATCACATGACCTCGCCGCTGGAAGATGGCAGCGGCGGCGCCAAGTCGGCGATCTCGGCAATGAAGAATGCCGGCATCAATCCCGACCAGGTGCAGTACCTGAACGCACACGGCACCTCGACGCCGCTGGGCGACGTGGCCGAAGTCACCGGCATCAAGTATGCGTTCGGTGACCACGCCAAGAGCCTGGTCGTGAGTTCGACGAAGTCGATGACCGGCCACCTGCTCGGTGGCGCCGGCGGCCTCGAAGCCGTGTTCACCGTGCTGGCGATCCACCACCAGGTGGCCCCGCCCACGATCAACCTGTTCGATCAGGACCCGGCATGCGACCTGGACTTCTGCGCCAACGTCGCCCGCCCGATGGCCATCCAGTATGCCGTGAAGAACTCGTTCGGCTTCGGCGGAACGAACGGCAGCCTCGTGTTCGGAAAAATGTGAACTTTCCCGGCTCACTCCGGTCTTAACGGAGTGAGCGCCAAAGGCCCGGCGGTTGACTTGAACGTTGACCGCCGCGGTCCACGGTGCCGGCATTCTTCGGCACATCATCGCCCGGCAAGAGGCCGGCGCTTCCAGCATTCCCCCTAGTCGGGAACATCATCGGCATCATCGTCGTCATCGTCGTCGTCATCGTCGTCGTCATCGTCGTCGTCATCGTCGTCGTCATCGTCGGCATCATCATCGCTCATTGCAGCAGCGTTCTGCGGCGGCGTTTCCCGGCAGTTCATGCAGGTGATTTTCCGCGACAGAATGTCAATGCCGAGTTTTGCAGCCGACTTTGCGGTTGATTTCGCAGCACGGTTTTACCGCCCGGTTTCAGCGCCCGGATTCAGCGCCCGGTATGAACCGCATCGCAGCCCTGCCGCAGGGCGCGTTCCACCACTTTTCGACGGGTTCCACGATGTCCATCGCCGTGTCCGCCGTCATCCATCCATCGCCCATGCTGCGCGCGGCGCACGCGGCCCTGTGCGTGGCGGTGCTGGCTTGTGGCGCCTGGTGCGGGGCCAGCCTGGCCGGCGCGCTGCTGGTCGCGGCAGGCGTGGCGGGGGGCGTCCGCCAGCGCGGGCTTGTCAAGCTTGCGCGGATTGATATTTCGGCTGTCGGCCAGGTGCGCCTGGCGGTATACCACCAGAAGGACGCACGGCACGCGGGCTTGGGGCAAAGCGTGCGGCTGCTGCCGGGCTCCACGCTGTGGCCCGGTTTGCTGCTGTTGCGATTGCGGTTGGATGCCGCTGAAACCGTTCCGGAAGATGCTGCCGAACCCGCCGCTGAAGACACTGCGGGGAGCATCGCGGACGGCACCGGAGAGGACGCCGGTGCACGGCGTGGCGGGCGCGGGGCCGGGCGGGTGCACTGGCTGGCCGTGCTGCCGGATAGTGCCGCGCCGGACGTACGGCGCAGGCTGGCACTGGCGGCGCGCGCGATCGCCGCCGGCGGCACCGGCGGCGCGAAAAAAAATCCGCAAAACCCCTGAACCAATTACCCCGCGTGGCCTCTATAGGCATATGGAGAGCCGGTGCTGGGACCACCGAGGGCCAAGGTGTGACAACAGACCGTGGTGTGACAACGGACCGTGAAAGCGATCAGCTGCTGGTCGAGCGAGTCCAGGCAGGTGAACGGCAAGCATTCGACTTGCTCGTGTCGAAGTATCAGCGCAGGCTGATGCGGCTGGTATCGCGCATCGTGCACGATCCCGCCGAGGCGGAAGACGTCGTCCAGGAAAGCTTCATCAAGGCTTTTCGCGGCCTGCGCCATTTCCGTGGCGATTCCGCCTTCTACACGTGGCTGTATCGGATCGGCATCAACACCGCCAAGAACTTCCTCGTGACCCAGAGCCGGCGCACCCCTGCGTCCACCGACGTCGATGCGGCAAGCGCGGAAGGGGCCGATGAAGGAAACGGCCTGCGCGACATCAACACGCCCGAGTCCATGCTGGCCACCAAGCAGATCGCGGAAACGGTCAATGCCGCGATGGAGTCGCTGCCTGTCGACTTGCGCACGGCGATCCTGCTGCGCGAGATCGAAGGCTTGAGCTATGACGAGATTTCGGAAATCATGTCGTGCCCCATCGGAACCGTGCGCAGCCGTATTTTTCGCGCCCGCGAAGTGATCGCCGACAAACTGCGGCCCCTATTGGACCTGCCGGTTGACAAGCGCTGGTGAGGCTCCGACACTGGCAACTCAGGTTATAGCCCAGGTTATGGCCCAGGTTATGGCTCAGGTTATAACGCAGGTTATAACGCACGTTATAACTCAGGTCGCAGCTCAGCTTGCAACATGGTTGCAAGCGAGCTTGCGGTGCAACCTGTAGTTCAGCTTGCAGTGCAGCTTGTAGTTCAGTTCCGCTTGTGGTTCCGAATGTAGTTCAGCTTGTAAACCCGTTGCTTACTTTTGCTGCGCAGGGATATGTCATGGAAACTCCGAACCGCCTCCAGGAAAACATCTCGGCGCTGGTGGACAAGGAATTGCCGGCATCCGAAGTGGAACTGACCTTGGCCGCGCTGTCCGAACCCGAAGGGCTCGCCGCCTGGCGCCTCTACCACCTGGCTGGCGACGTCCTGCGCGCGCACCAGCCGGAGGCCGGGCTGTCCGCCGGTTTCGCGGCGCGGCTCGCCGAGCGCCTGGCAGCTGAAGAAATGCCGGGGCGGCCCGCCGACACGGCCCCGCGCGAAGGTTCGGCCACCGCGACCGCCACCACCACCACGACCACCACGACCATCACAGCCACCACCATCGCTACCGCCACGCTTCCGTGACCCGCGATCCCGCCTCCTGCCCGGTCACACCCGCCGGGCCGCCCATGCCCGCCAGGCCATTCATGCGTGGTTACATCCGCTAGCGCGGCGATACAGCACGCTACAAATCTCCCCTTGAAATTTGTTATCTGTTGCAACATCTTGTGCGTGCTGCAACTCCAGCTTTTCGCTTACCATACGGCGAAGCCTCTGGCTTGCGTTGCGTCCTGACCCATACCGAAAACAGACAACCTATGAAAACCAAAATCTCTGCTGGTAATAAAACCCTGTCGGCGCTGCTGGTCAGCGCGGGTATCCTGTTCGCGCCCGCCGCGCTGGGGTTGGCTTCCGTCCATGCCGCGCCGGCCACCGGCGCCGTGGCCGGTTTGCCCGATTTCGCCGACATGGTGGACAAAGTCGGTCCGGCCGTCGTCAACATCCGCACCACCGAGCGCCTGCGCATGCGCACGCCGGGCATGACGGACGAGGATGAAATGCAGGAGTTCTTCCGCCGCTTCTTCGGCGGCCAGGTGCCGACTCCGCGCCGCGAAGGCCAGCAGCCGCGCGGCCGGCAGCAGCAGCAGGCGCCGGCGGAGCGCGAAGTGCAGCGGGGCGTGGGTTCGGGCTTCATCATTTCCGCCGACGGCTACGTGCTGACCAATGCCCACGTGGTCGCCGGCGCCGACGAGGTGTACGTCACCCTGACCGACAAGCGCGAGTTCAAGGCCAAGGTGCTGGGTGCCGACGCCGGTACCGACGTGGCCGTGCTGAAGATCGACGGCTCGCGCCTGCCCGTGCTGACGATGGGCGATTCGAACAAGATCCGCGTCGGCGAATGGGTCGTGGCGATCGGTTCGCCATTCAACCTGGAGAACACCGTCACGGCCGGCATCATCTCGGCCAAGGCGCGCGATACGGGCGAATACCTGCCGCTGATCCAGAGCGACGTGGCGGTCAATCCCGGCAACTCGGGCGGCCCGCTGATCAACATGCGCGGCGAAGTGATCGGCATCAATTCGCAGATCGCCACGCTGTCCGGCGCCTACAACGGCATCTCCTTCGCCATCCCGATCGACGAGGCGATGCGCGTGGCCGACCAGCTGAAGAAGAGCGGCAAGGTGACCCGCGGGCGCATCGGTGTGCAGATCGGCGAAGTCACGCGCGACGTGGCCGAATCGCTGGGCCTGAAGGATGCGCGCGGCGCCGAGGTGTCGATGGTGGAAGAGGGCGGCCCGGCAGCCAAGGCGGGCCTGAAGCCGGGCGATATCGTCACCAAGTTCAACGGCAAGGACATCGAGCGCTCGTCCGACCTGCGCCGCCTGGTCGGCAACACCGCGCCGAATACCCGGGCCACCATCACCGTCTGGCGCCAGGGCAAGGCGGTCGACCTGCCGGTCACCGTGGCCGAGCTGGAATCCGAACAATCGAAAGGCGCACGGGGCGAGCGCAGCAAGCCGAGCGGCGAAGGCGCCTCGAACGCGCTGGGCCTGAAGGTGTCGGACCTGTCGGCCGCCGAGCGCAAGGAGCTGGGCGTGCCGGGCGGCGTGAAGGTGGATGCGGCCGAAGGCGTGGCCGCTGGCGCCGGCATCCAGCCGGACGACGTGCTGCTGCAGCTGAATAACTCGCCGATCACGGATGCGAAACAGTTTGCCGCGCTGGTGTCGAAGCTCGATCCGAAGCGCAACGCCGTCGTACTGGTGCGCCGCGGCGACGTGGCACGCTTCCTGACGCTGCGTCCGGCCCCGGCCCCGGCACCGAAGTAAGCGGGCAGGGCGGCGGCCGGCGGTGTGCCTGCAACGATCCGTTGCCGGGCAAGCCACCGCGCCGCCGCCCGCCGTCCGGATGCCGGATCAGCGATGACCTTTACGCCGCGATGACCTCTACGCCGCGATGACCTTTACCCTGCAATGACCTTTACTTTGTATTCGCGCAGCTATTGCCACCTGTGCCAGGACATGCTCGACGCCTTGCTGGCCCTGCGCACGCCTGCGCAACCGTTCTCCGTCGACGTGATCGACGTGGACGCCGATCCGGCGCTGGTGGCCCGTTTCGACGAGCTCGTGCCGGTGCTGTATGCCGGCGACGAACAGCTGTGCCATTACTTCCTCGATGCCCCGAAGGTGCTTGCCGTGCTCGGCGGTCATCGCCGCTGACGGCTGTCACGGCCACCTCCTTTGACCGGTACGCCGGATTTTGGGCTTTCCCCTCTGAAATCCGGTAAAATGCGGGGGGTTTTTCCTTGCACGTTTTCTCGAAAGGCGCTCGGCAGGGCTTTCCGCCCAGGGCGCTTTTTTGTATTGGCCGGCTCATTCGGGCTCACGCCATGCTGTTGCTGTGCTTTTTGCTGTGCTTTTCGCTGTGCTTTTCGCTGCGCTTTTCGCTGTATTCATCGCCGTTTTTATCGCCGCTTTATAAATGAACAACATTCGCAATTTTTCCATCATCGCCCACATCGACCATGGCAAATCCACGCTGGCGGATCGCATCATCCAGCTGTGCGGCGGCCTGTCGGACCGCGAGATGGAAGCCCAGGTGCTCGATTCGATGGACCTCGAGCGCGAACGTGGCATCACCATCAAGGCCCAGACGGCGGCGCTGAAGTACAAGGCCCGCGATGGCGAAATCTACAACCTGAACCTGATCGACACGCCGGGCCACGTCGACTTCTCGTATGAAGTCTCGCGCTCGCTGTCGGCCTGCGAAGGTGCGCTGCTGGTCGTCGACGCCTCGCAGGGTGTCGAGGCACAAACGGTGGCGAACTGCTACACCGCGCTCGATCTCGGCGTGGAAGTGGTGCCGGTGCTGAACAAGATCGACTTGCCGAATGCCGATCCGCCATCGGCGATCGCCGAGATCGAGGACGTGATCGGCATCGAGGCGGGCGACGCCGTGCACTGCTCGGCCAAGACCGGCCTGGGCGTCGAAGACGTGCTGGAGTCGATCATCGCCAAGGTGCCGCCGCCGAAGGGCGATCCCGCCGCGCCGCTGCAGGCGCTGATCATCGACTCGTGGTACGACCCGTATGTCGGCGTCGTGATGCTGGTGCGCGCGGTCAACGGCACGCTCAAGCCGAAGGAAAAGATCCTGCTGATGGCCACGGATTCCGTGCAGCTGGTGGAAGACATCGGTATCTTCTCGCCCCGTTCCGTGTCGCTGCCGCAGCTGTCGGCGGGCCAGGTGGGCTTCGTCATCGCCGGCATCAAGGAACTGAAAGTGGCCCGCGTGGGCGACACGATCACGACCGCCGTCAAGCCGGCCGAAGCGCCGCTCCCGGGCTTCAAGGAAGTGCAGCCGCAGGTGTTCGCCGGCCTGTTCCCGGTGGAAGCGAACCAGTACGATGCGCTGCGCGACTCGCTGGAAAAACTGAAACTGAACGATGCCGCGCTGATGTACGAGCCGGAAGTGTCGCAGGCGCTGGGCTTCGGCTTCCGCTGCGGCTTCCTGGGCCTGCTGCACATGGAAATCGTGCAGGAACGCCTGGAACGCGAATTCGACATGGACCTGATCACCACGGCGCCGACCGTGGTGTATGAAGTCGAGCAGCGCGACGGCTCCATCCTGAAGGTCGACAATCCTTCGCGCATGCCCGATCCGTCGCACATCAACGATGTGCGCGAGCCGATCGTCACGGTCAACCTGTACATGCCGCAGGAGTATGTCGGTTCCGTCATCACGCTGTGCATCGCCAAGCGCGGCATCCAGCTGGACATGGCCTACCACGGCCGCCAGGTGAAGCTGGTGTACGAGATGCCGATGGCCGAGATCGTGCTGGACTTCTTCGACAAGCTCAAGTCCACCTCGCGCGGCTATGCGTCGATGGACTACGAGTTCAAGGAATACCGTTCGGCCGACGTGGTCAAGGTCGACATGCTGATCAACAGCGAAAAGGTCGACGCGCTGGCCATCATCGTGCACCGCGCCAACGCGCCATACCGCGGCCGCCAGGTGGCGGCCAAGATGCGCGAACTGATCCCCCGGCAGATGTTCGACGTGGCGATCCAGGCCGCGATCGGCTCCAACATCATCTCGCGCGAAAACGTCAAGGCATTGCGCAAGAACGTGCTGGCCAAGTGCTACGGCGGCGACATTTCGCGGAAAAAGAAACTGCTGGAAAAGCAGAAGGCCGGCAAGAAGCGCATGAAGCAGGTCGGCTCGGTTGAGATCCCGCAAGAAGCATTCCTGGCAATCCTCCAAGTGGAAGAGAAATGACACTGCAAAGCATCCTCGGCAATTTCGCGCTGATCCTGTTCGTGTTGATGGTGGTAACCGGGATCATCTGGGTCCTGGACGTGTTCTATCTTGCCAAGCAGCGCCGCGCCGCCGCCGACCGGGCGCTGGCCGAGTACGACGCCCGCACCGCGAAGCTGACCGCCGACGGCATCCGCCTGGACAGCCACCAGAACGCGCGCGAGAAGATCGAGGCCGAGCACCTGCGCCAGCCCACCTGGATCGAATACTCGGGCAGCTTCTTCCCGGTGATCGCGCTGGTGTTCGTGCTGCGCTCGTTCCTGTTCGAGCCGTTCAAGATCCCTTCGTCGTCGATGGTGCCGACCCTGCTGGTGGGCGACCTGATCCTGGTGAACAAGTTTACGTACGGCATCCGCCTGCCGATCGTCAACAAGAAGATCATCCAGCTCAACGATCCGCAGCGGGGCGACGTGATGGTGTTCAAGTACCCGAAGGACATGAGCCAGGATTACATCAAGCGCGTGGTCGGGGTGCCGGGTGATAAGATCACTTATGAAAACAAGCGCCTGACAGTGAACGGCAAGCCGATCAGCTATGCGCCGCTGGAAGACTATCTCGAAGAAGAGTCGCTGAACTACAAGAAGCAGTTCAAGGAAAACCTGTCCGGCACCGAGCACCGCATCCTGAACGACGATCGCGCCGGCACCCTGAACCTGTCGGACGTGGGCGATTTCCCCGGCAAGGAAGCGTGCACGTACACGTATGACGGATTCACCTGCACGGTACCGGCCGGCAACTACTTCATGATGGGCGACAACCGCGACAATAGCGCGGACAGCCGCTACTGGGGCTTCGTGCCTGACCGCAACATCGTCGGCAAGGCCGTGGCGGTCTGGATGAACCTGTCGAACCTGCGCCGCATCGGCGGCATCCAGTAAGCAGCCGGGCAACCGGCACCATTGAGCCATACGCAGTACGCCAACTACAGTAACCAGCAGCAAGGGAGTGTCGATGCGGGGAATGCATTTTCCGGCCAACAGGCAGCGTGGCATCTCGCTGACCGGCCTGATCGTGGTGCTGGCGCTGATCGGCGTGATCGGCGTGCTGGCGATGAAGATCCTGCCCACCTACAGCGAATACCGCTCGGTCAGCGCGGCGATCGCCAAGGCCAAGACGGCCGGCGGCACGCCGCAGGAAATCCGTGCCTCGTTCGACCGGAGCGCCGAGGTAAACTACATCAGCTCGATCAGCGGCCGCGACCTGACGATCGAGCGTGTCGATGGCGAACTGGAAGTCTCGTTCGCCTACGACAAGAAAATCCACCTGGCCGGGCCGGCCAGCGTGCTGCTCGAATACAGCGGCTCGACCGCGAAGGCCGGCCCAGCCGCCAAACCCGAGTAACACGACAGACAGGACAAGACAGGACGATGAATCTACAGTTATTGCAAGCCAAGCTGGGCCACAGTTTCGGGGATGCTGGATTGCTGCAGCAGGCCCTGACGCACCGCAGCCACAGCAGTTTGCATAACGAACGCCTGGAATTCCTCGGCGATTCGATCCTGAACTGCGTCGTGGCCTCGATCCTCTACGATCGATACCTGCAGATCGACGAAGGCGACCTGTCGCGGCTGCGCGCCAACCTGGTGAAGCAGCAATCGCTGTATGAAATCGCCCAGAAGCTGGAACTGTCGCAGTTCCTGCGGCTGGGCGAGGGCGAGCTGAAATCGGGCGGCTTCCGCCGGCCGTCGATCCTGGCCGACACCCTCGAGGCGCTGCTGGGCGCGATCTTCCTCGATGCCGGCTTCGATGCCGCGGCACGCGTGATCCGGGCGTTCTATATCCCGATCCTGGATACCGTCGATCCCCGCACGCTGGGCAAGGATGCCAAGACGCTGCTGCAGGAATTCTTGCAGAGCAAAAAGATTTCACTGCCGCTGTACAACGTGGTCGCCACGCATGGTGCCGCGCACAGCCAGGAATTCGAAATCGAGTGCCTGGTGCCCAAGCTGGGCATCCAGGTGTATGGCCGTGGCGGCAGCCGCCGTGCCGGCGAACAGGCAGCCGCCAAGCTGGCGCTGGAAGTGGCCGAGCAGGCCCTGCAGAAAGCACCGGCCGCCGCGCGCCGGGCCAAGCCGCGCGCCGCGCAGCTGAAACTGGCGGGCATCGCCACCGTGCAGGGCGACGACCCGGCGGAAACAAAGCTCGCCAACAAATAACCGAGAAACATCATGACCGACCCCACCACGCCCGCGGATTTTCGCTGCGGCTACATTGCCATCGTCGGCCGCCCCAACGTGGGCAAGTCGACGCTGATGAATACCCTGATCGGCGCCAAGGTCAGCATCACGTCGCGCAAGGCGCAAACCACGCGCCACCGCATCACCGGCATCCAGACGCTGTCCGATGCGCAATTCATCTATGTCGATACGCCGGGCTTCCAGACCCGCCACTCGAACGCGCTGAACAAGACGCTGAACAAGACCGTCACCGGCACGCTCGATTCGTCGGACGTGATCCTGTTCCTGGTGGAAGCCGGCACCTTCGGCGAGGCCGACCAGCAAGTCATCGACCTGCTGCCGAAAGACGTGCCCGTGGTGCTGGTGATTAACAAGTCCGACCGCGTCAAGGACAAGGCCGTGCTGCTGCCGTTCGCGCAGCAGGTCGCGTCGAAATTCGACTTCGCCGCCGTGGTGCCGGTCTCGGCCAAGCTGCGCTTCCAGCTCGATGGCCTGCAAAACGAGATCAAGCGCCTGCTGCCGGAAAACCCGCCGATCTTCGGCGAGGACGACATCACCGACCGCAGCGAGAAATTCCTCGCTTCCGAGATCGTGCGCGAAAAGCTGTTCCGCTTCGTCGGCGACGAGCTGCCGTACACCAGCACCGTGCTGATCGAGAAGTTCGAACAGGAGGGCAACCTGCGGCGCATCTTCGCCGCCATCCTCGTCGAGCGCGATGGCCACAAGTCCATGATCATCGGTAACAAGGGTGCCCGCCTGAAGGAAGTCTCCACCCAGGCCCGCCTGGACATGGAAAAGCTGTTCGGCGGCCCGGTGTACCTGGAAATCTGGGTCAAGGTGAAGTCCGGCTGGGCCGACAACGAAGCCGGCCTGCGCGCCTACGGCTACGAGTAATCCGGCCATGGCTAAGCGCCAGCCCACGGCCGGGCTCGTGTCCAGCTCCGGGGCAAGCCTGGACGCGGACACCAGCCCGTCGCTTCCGGTCCCGGACACGGATTCCGGGCTGGCCGAAAACGCCATCGATACCGCTACCAGCGAACAAGTCCCCGCCACCGTGCCGGGCAATGAAACGACCGCCAGCGCAAGCGCGAGCCCGGCCATGGAAGTGCGCGACAACGCCGTCGCCTATCTGCTGAAATCGGTCCCGGCGCCGGCCCCGGCCGCGGCGCGACCCCAGCAGGCCCGCAAGCGCACCGCGCCCCGCACCGTGGGCACCCGCGTCAGCGGACAGCCCGCCTTCGTCCTCCACAGTTATCCGTACAAGGAAACCAGCCTGATCGTCGAGCTGCTGACGCGCGATTTCGGCCGCGTGGCGCTGATCGCGAAAGGCGCCAAGCGCCCGCACTCGCAACTGCGCGGCGTGCTGCAGACGTTCCAGCCGCTGTCCACCGGCTGGACCGGCAAGAACGAGCTGCGCACGCTGACCGATGCCGACTGGGTCGGTGGCCTGCTGCCGCTGGAAAAGACCGCGCTGCTGTGCGGCTTCTACCTCAACGAGCTGCTGGTCAAGCTGCTGGCGCGCGACGACGCGCACCCGGCGCTGTTCGACCACTACGTGTCGACGCTGAACCAGCTGGCCCACAACGAGCCGCCGCCGATCGTCTTGCGAAAGTTCGAAACGGCCTTACTTAAAGAGACCGGGGTGGCGGCGGACCTCACGCGCTGCGCGGACACGCGCGGCAAGGTCAAGGCGGCCGTGCAGTACGTGGTCGATCCCGAGCGCGGCCCGCGGCCCGCCCGCGACGACGACACGGCGCCCCGCGTGGCCGGCAAGACGCTGCTCGACATGCAGCGCGAGGAATACACCGATCCGGCCACGCAGGCGCAGAGCAAGCAGCTGATGCGCTTCCTGCTGGCGCACCAGCTGAACGGCGCGCCGCTGAACACGCGCCAGATCCTGATCGACCTGATGCAACTGTAGTGGCGACCGCAATAGCGGCCGCAATGGCAAATGTCATAGCAAACCTCATAGCAACCGTAAAAAGAAGAGACCATGAGCTTCCTGCACCCCTCCGGCCCGATGATCGACCTGGGCGTCAATATCGACCACGTGGCCACGCTGCGCAACGCGCGCGGCACCCAATACCCCGACCCGGTGCGCGCCGCGCTGCTGGCCGAACAGGCCGGCGCCGACTGCATCACGCTGCACCTGCGCGAAGACCGCCGCCACATCAAGGATGAAGACGTGATCCGCATGGCGCCGCAACTGGTCACGCGGATGAACCTGGAAGCGGCGGTCACGCAGGAGATGATCGATTTCGCCTGCCGCATCAAGCCGGCGGACGTGTGCCTGGTGCCGGAAAAGCGCACCGAGATCACCACCGAGGGCGGGCTGGACGTGGTGCGCTTCCACAAGGAAGTGGCCGCCGCGGTGAAGCAGCTGCAAGGCGAGAACATCCGCGTCAGCCTGTTCATCGATGCCGACGAAGCGCAGATCCAGGCCGCGGCCGATGTCGGCGCGCCCGTCATCGAACTGCATACCGGTGCCTACGCCGATGCGCAGGGCGAGGAGCAGCAGCGTGAACTGGAACGCGTGCGCAACGGCGTGCAATGGGGCGTGCGGCATGGCCTGAAGGTCAATGCCGGCCACGGCCTGCACTACACCAACGTGCAGGCCATCGCCGCCATCCCGCAGATCGAGGAACTGAACATCGGCCACGCGATCGTCGCCCATTCGGTGTTCGTCGGCTGGGAAAACGCCGTGCGCGAGATGAAGGCCATCATGGTCTCCACGCGCCTGGGAGCGCGATGATCCACGGGATCGGCACCGACATCTGCAAGGTTCCCCGCATCGGCGAAGCGCTGGCGCGCCAGGGTGAACGCTTCGCGCGCCGCGTGCTCGGTCCCGACGAACTGGCGGTGTTCCGCGCCCGCAGCGAACGCAACGCGGTGCGCGGCGTGCGCTACCTGGCCACCCGCTTCGCCGCCAAGGAAGCGTTCTCGAAAGCGCTGGGCCTGGGCCTGCGTCCGCCCATGACATGGCCCGCCGCGCAGCTGCTCAACGATGCGCTGGGCAAGCCGTGCATCGTCTGCAGCGGCGATCTGAAACAATACATGGAGCACAACCGGCTGGCGGCGCAGGTCACCGTCAGCGATGAAGAGGAATACGCGGTCGCGTTCGTGATCGTGGAGAAGCTTGATGAGTGAGATGAAAGTGGAGAACACGGCGGCAGTGGCAGCGGCACCGGAGACGATGGCGGCGCCGTCGGCGCGCGAGCAGGTCCTGGCCACCGTGGCCAAGCTGCCCAACCTGCCCGGCGTGTACCGCTATTTCGATGCGGAAGACAAGGTGCTCTACGTGGGCAAGGCGCGCGACCTGAAGAAGCGCGTGTCGAACTACTTCCAGAAAAACCTGTCCAGCCCGCGCATCGCCATGATGGTCGAGCGCATCGCCAGGCTGGAAACGACGGTGACGCGCAGCGAAGCCGAAGCGCTGATCCTCGAGAACAACCTGATCAAGACGCTGCAGCCGCGCTTCAACATCCTGTTCCGCGACGATAAATCGTACCCCTACCTGAAGCTGACGGGCGACGCGGTGCCGCGCATGGTGTACTACCGCGGCGCAGTCGACAAGAAGAACCAGTACTTCGGCCCGTTCCCGTCCGCGTGGGCGGTCAAGGAATCGATGCAGATCCTGCAGCGCGTGTTCATGCTGCGCACCTGCGAGGACAGCGTCTACCAGAACCGGACGCGGCCCTGCCTGCTGAACCAGATCGGCCGCTGCAGCGCGCCCTGCGTGGGCGCGATCAGCGCCGAGGACTACCGGGTCGACGTGAACAATGCCGCGCGCTTTCTGCGCGGCCGCACCACCGAAGTGATGGAGGAGCTGGAGCAGAAGATGCACGGCTTCGCCGCCGACCTGAAATTCGAGCAGGCCGCCGCGGTGCGCAACCAGATCCAGTCGCTGTCGAAGGTGCTGCACCAGCAAAGCATGGAAACCTCGGACTCCGACGTCGACATCATCGCCGTGGTGGTGCAGGGCGGCCGCGCCTGCGTCAACCTCGCCATGGTGCGCGGCGGCCGCCACCTGGGCGATCGCGCCTACTTCCCCACGCATGTGATGGATGCCGAGACCGTGGCCGAACAGCCGATGGATGTCGAGGTGCTGTCGGCCTTCCTGGTCCAGCACTACACGGAAAAGACCATCCCCGGCGTGCTGATCCTGAACATCGAGTTCGACCAGCCGGAACTGATCCTGGCCTTGCAGGAGCAGTGCGGCCACCGCATCAACCTGCTGTTCCAGCCGCAGGGCCAGCGCCGCCAGTGGCTCGAGCTGGCGCAGAAGGGCGCCGAGATCGCGCTGGCGCGGCTGCTGTCCGAACAGGGTTCGCAGCAATCGCGCACGCGCGCCCTGGCCGACGTGCTGGGCCTGGAAAACGAGGACCTGGAAACGCTGCGCGTGGAATGCTTCGACATCAGCCACACGATGGGCGAAGCCACGCAAGCCTCCTGCGTGGTGTTCCACCACCACCAGATGCAGAACAGCGAATACCGCCGCTACAACATCAACGACATCACGCCCGGCGACGATTACGCGGCGATGCGCCAGGTGCTGATGCGCCGCTACGAGAAGGTGGCCAACGGCGATGGCGTGATGCCGGACGTGGTACTGATCGACGGCGGCAAGGGCCAGGTCGAGATGGCGCGCCAGGTGTTCGTCGAACTGGGGCTCGACATCGGCCTGATCGTCGGCGTGGCGAAAGGCGAGGGCAGGAGAGTGGGCTTGGAAACGCTGATGTTCGTCGACGGCCGTGCGCCGCAGGAACTGGGCAAGGAATCGGCCGCCCTGATGCTGGTGGCGATGATCCGCGACGAGGCGCACCGCTTCGCCATCACCGGCATGCGCGCCAAGCGCGCCAAGACGCGCCAGACGTCCACGCTGGAAGAGATCGAAGGCATCGGCGCCAAGCGCCGCCAGCGCCTGCTGGCGCGCTTCGGCGGCCTGCGCGGCGTCACGAATGCCAGCGTCGAGGACCTGATGTCGGTGGAAGGCATATCGGCAAAACTGGCCGAAGAAATCTACCGCCGCCTGCATTGAGCGGCCGCGCGATAGCAGGACGGACCTTGGCCGGTGTCCTGCTGAACCGTGCTTGCTGGCATTACCCCGGTCGGCAAGGTAGACTAGCGGCGCGTTATCACTATTCCTACAGTCGCCGCCTTTACCCGCCGCTTTTGCCTCACTTATGCCATTCAACATACCGATCCTGCTGACCTGGCTGCGCGTTGCGCTGATCCCCCTGGTCGTGGGCGTGTTCTACCTCCCTCCCGCCTGGCTGCCGCTGGAGGATCGCAACCTGGCCGCCACCGTCGTCTTCATCGTGGCCGCCATCACCGACTGGTTCGACGGCTTCCTGGCGCGCCGCTGGAACCAGACCTCGGCCTTCGGCGCCTTCCTCGACCCGGTGGCGGACAAGCTGATGGTGGCCGGCGCGCTGCTGGTGCTGGTGCAGCTGGACCGCTGCAACGCGATCCTCGCCTTCATCATCATCGGCCGCGAGATCACCATCTCCGCGCTGCGCGAATGGATGGCCCAGATCGGCGCATCGAAATCGGTGGCGGTCAATTCCATCGGCAAGATCAAGACGGCCGCGCAGATGACGGCGCTGCCGGCGCTGCTGTACTACGACGTGATCTTCGGTGCCGTCGACACCCGCTTCTGGGGTGAAAAGCTCCTCTGGCTGGCCAGCGTGCTGACGGTGTGGTCGATGTTCTACTACCTGAAAAAGGCCTGGCCGCTGATCAAGGAACGCTCGGGCAATTTGAGCTAAACAGTATTTTTAGTTTCTCCCTTGACAGCCCGTTCCGATCCTCTATAATGCTGGCCTGTTGTTGATGACGACGCAGCAGCAAGCACGAAGCGGGAGTAGCTCAGTTGGTAGAGCGCAACCTTGCCAAGGTTGAGGTCGAGAGTTCGAGACTCTTCTCCCGCTCCAAATGTGCTTGAGGCGTTTAGTGTTGAGTCAACAATTCGCTGTGCATCGTTTGATGTTTCTGCGATAATGCGGTTCCTGAAATGCGGGAGTAGCTCAGTTGGTAGAGCGCAACCTTGCCAAGGTTGAGGTCGAGAGTTCGAGACTCTTCTCCCGCTCCAGTCGAAAGACCGGGGCAGCATCAAAAGTAGTAACTCCATGCGGGAGTAGCTCAGTTGGTAGAGCGCAACCTTGCCAAGGTTGAGGTCGAGAGTTCGAGACTCTTCTCCCGCTCCAGGTTTCCAGGATTTCAGCTCATAACCGGCTGACGTCTTCAGTAAAAGTTCCCTCTGGCGAGGTAGCAAAGCGGTTATGCAGCGGCCTGCAAAGCCGTCTAGACGGGTTCGACTCCCGTCCTCGCCTCCAAGATCAGTGACAGGCAAATGCCTGAAGAAACAAAGACTCAGCCCACTTCGGTGGGCTTTTTCTTTTGTCAGCCGTGACTTGTTTGAGTGCGGTTAGATCCCGTTGAATCCCGTTGTATCTACCCGAACGGGTGGCCCATCCACCCGTTTAAAGTGTGTGTTGGCCGTCAACGCCAGTTTTAGTATAGGGATAACGAGGGATATCATGCTGACTAACGGCTACGCAATGGGAAGCTGGAATACAACATCAAACGGGCCAAGCTGTTGCCCAAGCCTATCTACTTAACTTACGACGCCGACCAGGAAGTCGAGGCCGACGCTTATGTGGCGAAACTGAAGGCGCTGCTCGATCTAGGCATCGTGCCGACCGAGCTGACCACTGCCAAGGACCAGCCGACGCTCCTGGCCGAACTGATCCGCCCATACCTTAGCAACAACGCTGTCGCCGACTCGGACATGAAGATCCTGAACATGATCTAAGGCCGCATCGGCACGGTTGCAAGAGAGTAACTACCAATGGGTCGAAGACTGGATTTTCAAAATGAAGACCGAGCTGAACCTGGCACCGGGAACGATCTGGCACCACGTCGGCGCGCTGAGGCGGTGCCTAGACTACGGCGGCCGGCGCAACATCACGGCGCTCGTCATCAATCCGATACGGCAGTTGCCGAATCGGTACGCGCAGTACACGGAGAAGGACAAGTCGGTGGCCCAGGCACACGACCCCGACTACGAGCGCCGCACGGATGACGAGCGTGATCGGCGCCTGGAAAGGGATGAAGAGGCGCGCATCCGTCAGATCCTCAATTGCGTCAAGCCCGCGGCAAGGAGCGGCCTATAGAGCTGAAGCACCAGACTGCTGTTCGATCTCGCCCTATGCCCGGCACCAGCCATCTTATGAGCGGGCTACCGCGGACGGAGCGTCCGCTGGGCCTGCCAGTTTCTGTCGTCCTTCTCCGGCGGGACGGTGAGCGCGACACCGGCGAAGAACCCCGGGCCACAGGCCCGATGATCGGCAGATTAGTCCTGAAATCAACCGACAAATGGCAGAGCGGCGGTGGCGCGACGCACATGGCGGACCTCTTGCAGACTGGCGCTCTCCAGATGGGATCTTTATGCAAGCCATTGTTCAACCCCGCCGTCGAGCAGGTGGATGAGCGCGGGTTCGTACTTTGCGGGTACGAGATCGATTCTCGCACTGGGGAAAAGGTGCATGGCGAGCAGGTATGGCTGGTCCGTCCAAGTCGAGACTGTGAATAACTGCTTACCTTTGTCGGCTAGCGCGCGAAATCGGCAAACTGTCCACCCTCAACGAAACTCGACTATTATGTCGTGAATGGAGGGTGTTCCAATGAATAGCTTAATTACCGTGGCGTACGGTGACTATGACGTAAGTGACAACTACGTCGAAAATTCGCCTGCACTGAAGTCGATGATTGAAATCATTCAGTGCGGCAGCGTGACGGTGAATAGGAATAGTGGAGATACGCCAGTCTTGGTTAAAGCGGATCAGGTCGAGAAGCTGACAGGGACAGGAAACGAACATTTTCCGAATGGGCGGCCGCCGGCAGCACGCCGCTTGCCAGGGTTCCCCGTAATTCAGATACAGCCAGGTAAAAGCGTCCTTGCGGCAGCGGTTAAAAATCTCTCCAAGAAGGGCTGACTATGGCCATGTTCGAAATTGATAAAGTAAAAAACGTTGAGCTGACCAATAACAAAACTCAGTCCGACACCCTCTACAAAGGGCGAGAGGTCGATGACTTTGTCGCCAAGGATAACGAAACTGGAGCCCCTGCGGCAACACCAGCGCCGCAACGCAGTTGGCTCGTGCGAGCCTGCAAATACGTTATTAGAATGGTTAGCGACCATGCGGTTGGCGCTATTCTCACTGCGCTGTCCGTTGCCGCTTTGCTCTACTTTTTCCCGAAACTACCGCATTAAGGTATGTTGCGTGCGCTACCAATGATCGGCGCCAATGTATGAGCCTGTCGGCGCCAGAGGGCGACGCTGGGCGTCGATCTCGATCAGTGGCCGTTCGCCACGTAGCGCAGGCAGCAGTCGATCGCCGACACCTTCAGGTCGGCGTTCTGGCGGATGCTGCCGTCGTCCTTGTGGTGCAGGTAGCGCCCGTCATCCGTGACCTCGATATGGCTGCAATCGTTGGGGAAGTGCAGCTCCAGGCAGTTGCGGGTGAAGTAGCGGCTCACCAGGCGCTGCCTTTCAGCTCGGGCAGGCTCGCTGGCTCGTCGCTCTCGCGCCGCTCCACCCAATGCCCGGACTCGACCGAACTAGGTGCGTTGCGCAGGGGCCAGCCGGCACCACGCGTCCGATTGCCATTCTTGTCGATCGACCACGCGCCGCTATCATCGAACACGACCGCTTGGACGCGCTGGTTGATTTGCTCGCCGTTCGGCTTCTGGAAGTAGCGCTGCTTTATTCCTGCGCCTGCCGGGCGGCCGCCAGCGCGGCGGCGAGTTGCGCCGGCGTCAGGATCGAGTTCGAGACTCTTTCCCGCTCCAATACCGAGGGCAGCCGATGTGGCTGCCCTTTTTGCATTGTGCACTCGATTCAACCAGCAGGCTTGGCGTCGAACTGCTCAACCAGGCGAACCGACAGCGGCACGGCGCACTGCCTGCAATGAATGATGCTGTCCGTGCAGTAGAATATCGCCTCGCGCAAACCGTCTCCGTTTCGACTGGCGACCCAGCCCTCATGCATACCCTGGAACAATTACAAAGCGGCGCGCTGGCCGGCACTGTCCGGCTTCAGTTGTCGTGCGGCCTCACTGAATTCCCGCGCGAGATCTTCGATCTGGCGAACACACTGGAAATACTCGACCTGTCCGGCAACGCGCTGTCGACGCTGCCCGACGACCTGCCCCGCCTGACCAGGCTGCGTGTCCTGTTTTGCTCGGTCAATCAGTTCACCGAGTTGCCTGCCGTCCTGGGCGCCTGCAGGCAACTGACCATGATTGGTTTCAAGAGCAACCGTATCAGCGCCGTGCCGGCAGAAGCGCTGCCCCCTTCGCTGCGCTGGCTGATCCTGACCGACAACCAGATCGATGTCCTGCCCGCGTCGATCGGCCACTGCGCGCGGTTGCAAAAGCTGATGCTCGCGGGTAACCGGCTGAGCGCATTGCCCGAGGAGCTGGCAGACTGTGTGAACCTGGAATTGCTGCGCATTGCCGCGAACCGGCTCACCAGTCTGCCGGCGTGGCTGCTCGAGATGCCCAGGCTGGCCTGGCTGGCGTTTGCCGGCAACCCTTTCACCGCATCGGACGAAGCGGCAGCGGTGTCTGAAGCGCATCGGGCTTGCATCGCATGGCAGCAACTGGAGATCGGACACCAATTGGGTGAAGGTGCATCCGGCATTATCTACGCGGCGCAGTTGCGGCAGTCCGGGACAGGTAAAACGGCCGTCGCGGTGAAGCTGTTCAAGGGTGCGATCACGAGCGATGGCCTGCCCGGGTGCGAGCTGGCGGCCTGCATCGGCGCCGGCAGCCATCCGACCCTGATTCCGGTCCTGGGCAAGATCGACGATCATCCCGATGGCATCCATGGGTGTGTCATGGCCCTGATTGAGCCCGCGTTCCACAACCTTGCCGGGCCCCCCAGCCTGGAGAGCTGCACGCGCGACGTCTACCCGGATGCAAAGCGCTTTTCGTTCGACAGCCTGCTGCGGCTCACGCGTGGCATTGCCTCGGTGGCGCAACATTTGCACAGCGGCGGCATCATGCACGGCGACCTGTATGCGCACAACATCTTGCATACGGACGCAGGAGAAGCCTTGCTGGGCGACTTCGGTGCCGCGTCGCTGTTTGCGCCGCACAGCCGCGAAGCCAGGGCGCTGCAGCGGCTGGAAGTGCGCGCCTTCGGCTTGCTGCTCGGTGAATTGATGGCGAGGTGCGATGCGGCCGGTCCTTGTCGCGAGGCGTTCGCGCGCCTGGCCGCTCTCCAGCGCGACTGCACCCAGCCACACCCGGGCGCGCGCCCCTTGTTCGATACGGTCTTGCAGCGCTTCTGAGCACACCGATGTGATGCGCAGCCCGAACCGGAATGTCATTGCGCAGATGACATTTGCCGCTCATCTCTCCAGCCAGGTGGCTGCGGTCAGTGCATGGCTCTTTCAAGAATATGCCGGTGGCAAAGTACAGTCGGAGGAGCTGATCAAGCAAGCCGACTTCTGGATGTACGATGCGGAAATGGTGAGGAGGGGGATCGTACGCCATGGGTTGAAGTGAGGCCCCAACCTTGTATTGACAAGTGCGATGGCTTGACTCGCACAGCACGAGAGCCGAAGATCCATCAGCTCTGCTCCTGTTTTTGCAATCCGCAAGGTCTTATTTCAAACCGGTACTTACCGTCGGCCTGAATAGCTACAGATATGTTGTCGTCGTCCATATATGCAACCGGGTACGTTGGCGCGTTGGGACACGCGCTGTTGCTTCGGTACTCCATCTTGACTAGCAGCGTCGTTAAAGAAGGCTTCACGGTCGGCCACAGATCAAGCGTTTGCCCAGAAATCGCTGCGAACACCAGTGCGACTGTAACGAGTGCAAATGGTCTCACCATGTGCGTTACGTCGTTGAAAAGCCTGATGTCATGTGTCAAGGTTGCATCTGGGCCCGCGGATGAGTTGATGCCGCCATTTTGCCAGTCGCCTAAGCTGCCGCGAGGGGCCTCCACGGCGGAATACCACAAGTGACGATCACGGCCAACGAGTGTCAAGAGCAAGGCAAGCTTCAACCATTGAATGCACGCGAAAGCTGCAAGCAGAATTGCTCCCGCCATGGCATAGACCAAGGGGAGGATGATTGCGGTGAGTGCAGTAGTGAATTCGGAGAAGTACTTTGGATCGATTCGGGTGATCGAGTGCGTAGCGCTTTTCGCAAGTGACAATGCCAGGCAGGCAAGCGCAATGCCGATCGTTATGGAAAGAAGTTTCCCAGCCGCAGGCGCCCATGCCTTCGAAAGCATCCTTCGCCCGATATGGCACACGTCAAGAGCGCCGGCCAGTACCAGTGTTGACGCACTGGCTCCATACAGCCCGTCACCGGCAACTTCCCAGTTGGCGAGTTTGCAAGCGACGCCGAAGGAGCCAAGTGCCATGCCGAATAACAGGAAGAATCTAAACGAAGGCCTGCTCTTGATCGAGGATGCCAGTGCGCGTATCGATTTCGTTCTCCAGTCCGTTAATGGTACGGTGACT
Source organism: Pseudoduganella sp. SL102 (assembly GCF_027856995.1). Classification (NCBI taxonomy): domain Bacteria; kingdom Pseudomonadati; phylum Pseudomonadota; class Betaproteobacteria; order Burkholderiales; family Oxalobacteraceae; genus Pseudoduganella; species Pseudoduganella sp. SL102. The sequence goes on along the minus strand of NZ_CP115554.1, from coordinate 5,502,431 downwards.
GCACGACGATCAAGAAAACATCGATACATGAGCCACAGCCCCGACGATGCAGCCAAAACGGCAAATAATGCGTCCATCCATGCTGGTGAGCGTGTCATCTTGGAAGTGAGTGCGATGGCACCAATCAGCACTGCGGGCAGCCAATAAATTGATCCCATCCTGTCCCTTTCGGAGTGGTGCCTTCTACCCGCGGACCGTCATGGCGACATCACGCGCGGTTAAGCTATTGTGCAACGAAGGGCAGTGCTGGAGTCTCACCAAAACTCACGGTGGGCGACACGAGATTGGCAGATTTCGATTGATTTTCATTATTGCCCCCAAGGTCGTCTCCGTCCAAGCTTATCCAAAGAGCGCCAATAACGGCTTGTCGTGGCAGGGGGAGGAAGAGAAGTACAAAAATCGACGAGGCGCTTTTCATGGGAGGATATTGCTGATACCGTCGGAGTCTCGTCTCCGGACGGCTATTCAAACCGTTCTTTCTCATCAATAAACATTCGGGACTTTGCTCAGTTAAGCCCGCATTTTGTGCACCAGGACTGTATTATGTCGGCAACTAAAGCGGTCATATCTGCCGTTTTGCAAAAGCCCCTGATTTGTATGGATGAGATACACCCTGCAAAGCCGTCTAGACGGGTTCGACTTCCGTCCTCGCCTCCAAGAATTGACCAGTTCGGCCCGATATGGCCCGACCGCGTTGACTTCCCAGCCCCTGTGCTACGCGTCCGGGTTTTCTCGCCAGCGTATCGTCGCGTTATCCGTGGTAACGCAGCGCCTCCACCACCAGCGCAAACGCCGACGACGGCTGCCGCCGGCTCGGGTAATACAGGTGATAGCCCGGGAACACATGGCACCAGTCCTCCAGCACGCGCACGAGGCGGCCTTCGGCAATATGCTGCTGGACCGCCTCCTCCAGCGCGAAGGCGAGGCCCATGCCGGCCAGCACGGCCTTGATGACCTGCGGGTAGCCATTGAAGATCAGCGTGCCGTCGACACGCACATTGAGCTGGTGCCGGCCCTTCTTGAAATCCCACGGCAGCAAACCGCCGTGCGTTGGCAGGCGCACGTTGATGCAGTCGTGTTCCATCAAGTCCTGTGGCTTTTTCGGTATCGGCCGCCTGGCGAAATAAGCGGGCGCGCCGACCACCGCCATCCGCACGTCCGGCCCGATCCGCGCCGCAATCATGTCCTTGGCGATGTATTCGCCCAGCCGTACGCCAGCATCGAAGCGCTGCTCGACGATGTCGACCATCCGGTAATCCGTGCTGATCTCGACCTTGATGTCCGGATGCTCGGGGAGCAGCTTCACCAGCTTGGGCAGCAACAACGTGTCGGCCGCGTGTTCCGATGCCGTGATGCGAATGCTGCCGGCCGGCTTGTCCCGTAGTTCGCGCAATGCCGCAAGGTCCGACTCGATGCCGTCGAGCCGGGGCCCGATCGTCGCCAGCAGGCGTTCTCCCGCGTCGGTTGGTGCGACCCGGCGCGTCGTCCTCGTGAACAGGCGCAGTCCCAGCCGTTCTTCCAGCCCGCGGATCGTCTGGCTCAATGCCGACTGCGAAACGCCCAACTGTGCCGCCGCGCGGGTGAAACTGCCTTCGCGCGCGACCGTCACGAACGCGGCGAAGTCATTGAGGTTATCTCTCACGATTCATTAGCTCCGCTAATAACGACAAGCGCATTGTACCGGCTAATCAAATCGTGCCGTGCGGATTACAGTACTTCCATCGATCGGCCCGGCGGACTCTCCGGGTTTGTGATCTCAGATATGGAAGGAACATCGATGCAACAACGTGAACTCGGCAACAGCGGCCTGCGCGTATCGGCCATCGGCTTCGGCTGCATGGGTCTGAGTTTCGGCTACGGTCCGGTCACCGGCCACCAGGATGCGATCGCCGTCATCCGCTCGGCCGTCGAACAGGGCGTGACACTGTTCGATACCGCCGAAGCCTACGGCGCCAACGAGGAACTCGTGGGCGAGGCGCTTGCGCCGTTTCGCGACCAGGTCGTCATCGCTACCAAGTTCGGCTTCCGCAACGGCGATCCGAAACAAGGCCTCGACAGCCGCCCGGAGCGTATCCGCGAAGTCGCCGAGCAGTCGCTGCGGCGCCTGAAGACCGACCGGATCGACCTGTTCTACCAGCACCGCGCCGATCCGTCGGTGCCGGTCGAAGAGGTGGCCGGCACGGTGCGGGACCTGATCCGCGAAGGCAAGGTCAAGCATTTCGGTTTGTCGGAGGCGGGCGTGCAGACGATCCGCCGCGCGCATGCGGTGCAGCCGGTCGCTGCCCTGCAGAGCGAGTACTCGCTGTGGTGGCGCGAACCGGAAGAGCACATCCTGCCGGTACTCGACGAGCTGGGCATCGGTTTCGTTCCGTTCAGCCCACTGGGCAAGGGCTTTCTCACCGGCGGCATCGATGCGGCGACCCGGTTCGATGCCACCGACTTCCGCAATACCGTGCCGCGCTTCTCGGCCGAGGCGCGCGCGGCGAACCAGGCGCTGGTCGATATCGTCAGCGCGCTCGCCACCGCCCGGAATGTCACGCCTGCGCAGATTGCGCTGGCATGGCTGCTGGCACAAAAGCCGTGGATCGTGCCGATCCCCGGCACCACCAAACTGCATCGCCTCCATGAAAACCTCGGGGCGGCAGCGGTGACGCTGGCACCGGAAGAGCTGGACGACATCGGCAAGGCGATCGCCCAGGTGCCGGTGCACGGCGAGCGGTATGCCCCTGCCTCGCAACAGATGGTCGACCGGTAACGCGTCAAGCATCGTTTCGCCGACCCCGGCAACTCGTTTATCACGGCGCGAGAGTGCGCTGCATTGAGAGGAATTCGATATGGCAACGAACGAACGACATACCGCTGGCCGGCGCGGTTTCATGCTGGCCGCCGGCACCCTGGCAGCCGCGCCGCTGGCGGCGGTACCCCTGGTGGGCAGCGCGGCCCCGCTGGCCGCGAACGTCAACGCTGCGCCAGGTACCGTGACCGGCCGCCGCAAGCTCGGTGCGCTGGAAGTGTCCAGCATCGGCATTGGCGTGCAGAACATGAGCCGGACTTACCAGACCACGGTGCCGAACCGGGCCGGGATGCACAACATCATCCGCACCGCTTTCGACAGGGGCGTCACCTTCTTCGACGCGGCCGAGGCCTACGGGCCGCACGAAGTGGAGCGGATTCTCGGCGAGGGCGTGGCGCCGTTCCGCGACAAGGTCGTGATCGCGTCCAAGTTCGGCTGGAACATCGACCTCGAGACGGGGACGCGCCGCCCAGGCCTGAACAGCCGGCCCGCGCATATCCGGCAAGCCGTCGAAGGCATGCTCAAGCGCCTGCGCACCGACCGCATCGACTTGCTGTACCAGCACCGGGTGGATCCGCAGGTGCCGATCGAGGACGTGGCCGGCGCCGTCGGCGACCTGATGAAAGAAGGCAAGGTGCTGCATTGGGGCCTCTCCGAGATGGGCCTCAAGACCTTGCGGCGCGCCCATGCGGCGTTGCCCGTCACGGCGGTGCAGAACGAATACTCGATGCTGTGGCGCGGACCGGAGGACAGCGTGCTGCCGCTGTGCCAGGAGCTCGGCATCGGTTTCGTGCCATGGAGTCCTCTTGGCGTGGGGTTCCTCACCGGCGCCATCGACGCCAATACGCGCTTCGCCGATGGCGACATCCGCAAGATCGAATCGCGCTTCGCACCGGACAACCTGCCGGCCAACCTGGCGCTGGTGGCCTTGCTGAAAAGCTGGGCCGAGCGCAAGCAGGCCACTTCCGGACAGATTGCACTGGCCTGGCTGCTGGCGCAGAAGCCGTGGATCGTGCCGATTCCCGGCACCACGCAAATGGCCCATATGCTGGAAAACAATGGTGCGGCAAGCCTCAGTTTCGCGGCGGCGGAAATCGCGGAGCTGAACCTTGCCGTGGCGGCGATCCAGGTCCGCGGCGCACGGCTGCCCGATGCCGTGCTCGCGTTCTCCGGTGTCGAAGCGCCGCTCAGGCCCTGAATGGTGGATAGCGTGACCACAACGGTTGGCATCTGAACAGGAGCCTTGCATGCATACCCCGATAACGATTGCCGCACCGGCCTGTCTCCTGTTTTCCCTTGCGCTGGTGATGTTCGATGCGAAGGCGCAGGAACGGCCCGGGAGCGCCAGCGCTGTCCTCACGCGACAGGACTCGCAGGCCTTGTCGGCGGATACCCGGATCGGCGACATGCTGCGCCATCCCGCGTTCGCCGGGTTCGGCCCGTTGCTGTTGCCCTGGGTCGGCCGCGAGGTCGATGAGACACTGCCGCTGAAGGACGCCGGCAAGCTGATGCCGTATCACACCCATGTCGATCCGGCGACGGTAGTCTCCGCGCTGAACCGCATGATCGGCGATGCCAACGCCGGCAAGACCGTGTTCTACCATTTCTACAGCGAAGCGCAGCGGCGGGCCGACCCGGAACTTGCGCAGACTGGCCTGTTTTTCCTGCGGGGCAAACCGGGAGCGCCGTTCGCGGTGATCGCACCGGGCGGCGGCTTCGAGTACGTCGGTTCCCTGCACGAGGGCTTTCCGTATGCTGCCGAGATCGCGCGCCGCTGCTACAACGCTTTCGTGCTGCGTTACCGCGTTGGCGCTGGCGGCAGCAAGGCCAACGAAGACCTGGCTGCCGCGCTGACGTACATCTTCCGGCATGCCGCGGAACTGGGTGTCGATACGCGCGGCTATTCGTTGTGGGGCAGCTCGGCCGGCGCGAGGATGGCCGCGGCGATCGGTTCGCACGGCGCGGCCCGATTCGGCGGGGCCGCACTGCCGAAGCCTGCGACCGTGGTGATGGCATACACCGGCCACTCCGACCTCGCCGCCAGCGAGCCGCCCACGTTCGTCGTCGTCGGAGAGCACGATCGCATTGCTCCCCCAGAGGTCATGCGACGACGGGTCGCCGCGCTGGAAAAACAGGGCACAGCGGTTGAATTCCGCGTGTATCCCGGTATCGCGCATGGCTTCGGTACTGGCGTCGGGACGAGTGCCGAAGGCTGGATCGGTGATGCCATGCAGTTCTGGAGAAAGGCCATTCGGTAGCGTCGGCCGGACGATGGCACATCGCTTCGCGGCACTCCTGATTGATTAGCCCAGCTAATAAGCCCTTGCGATATTTGCTATCTAATCAATTTCAATCGTGTCCGGTACAGTAAATAAAATGCAAGAGTGATCCATGCCGCAGGCCGTGCTCGCGCTGTAGAAGCACGGCCAGGCGCTTGGCTCGGCAGAGCTTCGGCATGACCATGATCGACGAGAGGACAGACATCCGATGAAATTCGACACCCCCGCAAGCCGCAATCCGATCGACCGCCTGAAAGTGGTCGGCAAGCCGACCGAGCGGATCGATGGCCCCCTCAAAACGACGGGTACCGCCACGTATGCCTACGAGCAGCATGCCGCCGCGCCCAACGCAGCCTATGGCTACATCGTGGGGGCAGCCATTGCCAAGGGGCGCATCGCATCGATGGATCCCACGCGCGCGAAGGCGGCACCCGGCGTGCTTGGCATCGTCACGGCCGACAATGCAGGAAAACTCGGTGTCGGCGCCTTCTATGTCGCGCGGGCGCTGGCCGGGCCGGAGGTGGATCACTACCACCAGGCGGTGGCCATCGTGGTCGCCGAAACCTTCGAGCAGGCGCGCGCGGCGGCAGCGCTGGTGCGGGTGCGTTACGAACGAGCGAAGGGCAGCTTCGATCTGGAGGAGGCGAAGGGCAGGGCGCCAGTGCAGCAGCCCCTGCAGCCGAACCCGTCGCGTGATTCCGCCGTGGGCGATTTCGATCGTGCCTATGCCGCCGCGCCGGTGACCCTGGATGCGACGTACACGACACCCGACCAGGGGCACGCGATGATGGAGCCGCATGCCACGATCGCCGCATGGGAGGGCGACAGGCTGACGTTGTGGACCGCCGTCCAGCTGGTGAGCTGGGCCGTGCGCGACATGTCGAAAACACTCGGCATCCCGAAAGAAAACATCCGCATCGTTTCGCCTTATATCGGCGGTGGTTTCGGCGGCAAGGGATCGGCACTGTCGGATGCCGTGCTGGCCGCCGTCGCCGCCAGGCAGCTGGGCCGGCCGGTCAAGGTGACGCTGCAGCGTGCCCTGATGTTCAACAACACCACGCACCGCGCCGCGACGATCCAGCGCATCCGCATCGGCGCCGGCAAGGACGGCAAGATCTCGGCGATCGGCCATGAAAGCTGGTCGGGCAACCTGGGCGACCGGCCCGAGACCGCCACCGCGCCGACACGGCTGCTGTATGCGGGGCCGAACCGGATGACGCGCTTGCGCGTCGCCCACCTCGACCTGCCGGAAGCGAGCGCCATGCGCGCGCCGGGCGAAGCCCCCGGCATGATGGCGCTGGAAATCGCGATGGACGAGATGGCCGAAAAGCTCGGCATGGACCCGGTGGCGTTCCGCATCCTGAACGACACCCAGGTCGATCCGGAAAATCCGGCCAGGCCGTTCTCGACACGGCAGCTGGTCGAATGCATGAAGACCGGCGCGGCCCGCTTCGGCTGGGAGCGACGCAGCGCCACGCCGGCGCAGCGGCGCGAAGGGCGCTGGCTGGTCGGCACCGGCATGGCGGCGGCGATCCGCGGCGCGCCGGTGATCAAGTCCGCCGCCAGCGTCAAGCTCGATCGCGGCGGCATGGTGACGGTGGAAACGGACATGACCGATATCGGCACCGGCAGCTACACGATCATTGCCCAGACGGCCGCCGAAATGCTCGGCGTGTCGCTGGACAAGGTGATCGTGCGCCTGGGCGATTCACGTTTTCCGGAAGGCGCCGGATCGGGCGGGCAGTTCGGCGCCGCATCCTGCACCGCGGGCGTCTACGCAGCCTGCGTGAAGCTGCGCGAACTGGTCGCACAGCGCCTTGGCATGACGGCCGTCGATATTGAATTCACCGGTGGCCGCGTGCGAGCCGGCGGCGCCAGCCGGCCGCTTGCCGATGCGGTGGTGGCCGGGGACCTGGTTGCCGAAGATGCGATGGAGTACGGCACGTTGTCGAAGCGCTTTGCGCAGCAGACCTTCGGCGCCCATTTCGTCGAGGTGGCCGTCGACTCGGCGACTGGTGAAATCCGCATTCGCCGGATGCTGGGTGTATTCGCCGCGGGGCGCATCCTGAACCCGCTGGCGGCGCGCAGCCAGATGATCGGCGCAATGACGATGGGAGCCGGTGCGGCGCTGATGGAGGACCTCGTCGTCGACAAGCGCCTGGGCTTCTTCGTCAACCACGACCTGGCTGGCTATGAGGTGCCCGTGCATGCCGACATCCCCCACCAGGAAGTGGTCTTCCTTGACGAGGTGGACCCCACCGCCGGACCGTTGAAGGCCAAGGGCGTCGGCGAGCTGGGGATCAGCGGCGTACCCGCCGCCATTGCCAACGCTGTCTACAACGCGACAGGCATCCGCGTGCGCGATTATCCCGTCACCCTGGACAAGCTGCTGGACCGCTTGCCAGGCATGGCCTGAATAGCCTGAGTGGCCTGAATGGCGTGGACGGCATGGCTGCTTGCCGCCGGCACGCGCCCATACTCAGGCCTTTGCACTGCTCATACGAAGAGAACACCCATGATGAAAACCGCCCTGGCAACCATGACCCTGTCGTGTGCGTTTGGCGCCGCCTTCGCTGCGGGCCAGGCGCAAGTGCAAGCGCAAGTGAATGTGACGGTAACGCGAGCCGGCTCCCAGCCATCCAGTGCCGGACCGGCCCAGAATTTTACGGGTGCGGTGCGGGTCGATTCGCCGTTCCAGGCCTCTGCGCCTGGCCGCGTGTCCGGGGGCATCGTCACCTTCGAGCCCGGTGCGCGCACGGCATGGCATGTCCATCCGCTGGGGCAGACACTGATCGTGACCGCCGGCTTCGGGCGCGTGCAGCAATGGGGCGGGGCGCAGCAGGAAATCCGCCCCGGCGATGTCGTCTGGATTCCGCCGGGCGCCAAGCACTGGCACGGTGCAACCCCCTCTACCGGGATGAGCCACGTCGCGATCACCGAATCGCTGGACGGCAAATCGACGGACTGGATGGAGAAGGTCAGCGACGCGCAGTATCAACCTTGAAGCATCGCCATCGACAGGAATCCCCTATGAACCACCTGGCCAGAAACAACCTTGCCGTCGCCGTGACGGCCATCCTTGTCGCGGTCTCTGCGCCCGCAAGTGCGCAGACGAATTTGGCACCGCCCGCGGCGCCACTCAAACCACCGCCCGCCGGGGCCACGGCCACTGGTGCCCCAACAAGCAGGGCGCAGCAGATGTTTGGCGACATCTCGCCGAAACTGGCGGACCTGACGGACAAGGTGCTGTTCGGGGACGTGTGGGAACGCCCGGGGTTGTCCAAGCGGGACCGCAGCCTCGTCACCGTCAGCGCGCTGGTGGCGATGAACCGGCCCGACCAGCTTCGTTCGCACCTGCGGCTGGCGCGCCAGAACGGCTTGACGGAGGCGGAGCTGGTGGAAGCCATCACCCATCTAGCGTTTTACTCGGGCTGGCCAAACGGCGTCGGCGCGATCCTCATTGCCAAGGAAGTCTTCAAGGAACCGTGAGGCCGTCCGGTCGCCCCGCTTCACGCGATGGCGATGCACACCATGAATCCCCGAATCAAAGGAACAAGCCGATGGACCAGACACATGACATCAACCGGACGCGCCGCGACGTGCTGATCACGGGAGCCCTGTCCGCCACCGCGGCCGTGCTGCCAGCCGCGGGCCAGGCGCAGGCATTGGCCGACGCCGGGGCTGCGGGGGTATCGACCCCTGTACCGGTGACCAGCAAGGTCGCCTTGCGCGTCAACGGCCAGCGCGTCGAGCTGGACGTCGATACGCGCACCACGCTGCTCGACCTGCTGCGCGAGCACATGCACCTGACCGGCACGAAGAAGGGCTGCGACCAGGGGCAATGCGGTGCCTGCACCGTGATCGCCGACGGCCGCCGCATCAATTCCTGCCTCAGCCTGGCGGTGATGCACGAAGGGGCCGACGTCACGACGATCGAAGGCCTGGGCCAGCCCGGCAAGCTGCACCCGATGCAGGCCGCCTTCATCAAGCACGATGGCTACCAGTGCGGCTACTGCACGCCGGGCCAGATCTGCTCGGCCGTGGCGGTACTCGACGAGGTGCGGCGCGGCATCCCCAGCCACGCCAGCGCCGATCTGAGCGTGAGACCACTGCTGTCGGCGGCCGAAATCCGCGAGCGCATGAGCGGCAACATCTGCCGCTGCGGCGCCTATTCCAATATCGTCGATGCGATCACCGAGGTAGCGGAGGGCAAGGCATGAAGGCATTTACTTACCAGCGTGCAAAGACTCCCGCCGAAGCGGCCGCCGCGGCGCAAAAGCCAGGCACGCGCTTCATCGCCGGCGGCACGAACCTGCTGGACCTGATGAAGCTCGAGATCGAGACGCCGGCCCACCTGGTGGACGTCAATGGCCTCGGCCTCGACCAGATCGAGTCCACGCCGGAGGGCGGCTTGCGCGTTGGCGCCCTGGTACGCAACACGGACCTGGCCGCGGACATCCGCGTGCGCAAGTTCTACGGCGTGCTGTCGCGCGCGCTGCTGGCCGGTGCTTCGGCCCAGCTGCGCAACAAGGCCACCACGGCCGGGAACCTGCTCCAGCGCACGCGCTGCCCGTACTTCTACGACACCAACATGGCATGCAACAAGCGCGCGCCCGGCAGCGGTTGCGCGGCGATCGGCGGTTTTACACGGGGCCATGCGATCGTCGGCCAGAGCGATGCCTGCATTGCGACGCATCCGAGCGACATGGCCGTGGCCATGCAACTGCTCGACGCCGGGATCGAAACCGTCAACCCGGACGGCAAGGTGCGCACGATTCCGATTGCCGATTTTTACCGTCTGCCGGGCAATACGCCGCATGTCGAGCACGTGCTGCAGCCGGGCGAACTGATTACCGCGGTGACGCTGCCCAAGCCACTCGGCGGCAAGCACTTCTATCACAAGGTGCGGGACCGCGCGTCGTATGCCTTTGCATTGATTTCGGTGGCGGCAGTGGTGCAGCCTGATGGCAGTGGCCGCGTGGCCCTGGGCGGGGTGGCGCACCGGCCATGGCGCGTGCCGGCCGCCGAACACGCTCTGCCGCGCGGCGGCAAGGCAGTGACAGACCAGCTGCTTGCCGGAGCGCGCACGACCGAGGAAAACGCGTTCAAGGTGGTGCTCGTGCAGCGCACGATCGATGCGGTATTGGCCGAAGCACGGGGAGGCTTGAAGGCGTGAAATGCACTGTCGCGGCCACCATCAATCCGATCGACCGCCTTCTGGTTGTCGGCAAGCCGGCCGGCTGGGGCGGTGGATCCTTGTAGGACCGCGTCTCACCATCTCCTCTCGGATGAGATGCGCGGCAACCCCGGCAGCGTGCCTGGCCGCGTGATGTCGATTGTGCCTTCGCGCACGGCCGGTACAGTGCTTAAAGCGCCAACCAGCTCGGTCTCCACGGAACTTATTGACCAGGTCCTTAATAAGTTCTACCATGCCCAAAATGACAACGATAGACAACGCGCGGCAAGAATGTCGTTCGCCGCCGGGATGGGAGACAAGTGTCAACAATTCATGACGTGGCCGAGAAGGCCGGGGTGTCGATCAAGACGGTGTCGCGGGTGCTCAACGATGCCTCGTCGGTGTCCGACAAGACCCGCGCGAAGATCGAGCAGGCCATGCAGGCGCTCGACTTCGCACCGTCGGCGGCGGCGCGCATGCTGCGCGGCCGGCCGACCGATCTGGTGTCGGTGATCGCCGAACAGCTGACCACCACGCCCGATTCGTCCGAGATCATCAAGGGCATCCAGTCCGTCTGCGAAGAGTTCGGCAAGATGCTGCTGATCGGCGAAACCGGCGGCCACCCCGGCACGGCCGGCCGGCTGGTGGCCGACATGCGCGAGCGCCGCGTCGAAGCGATCATGTTCGCCACGCCGCACCACGCGCACGTGACGATCGGGCCTGCCCTGGGCGCGACACCGACCGTGCTGGTCAACTGCTTCGAGAGCCCGGCGCGCTTTCCGCAGATCGTGCCCGACGACGAGGGCGGCGGGTACGCGGCCGCCCAGCTGGTGCTCAAGGCGGGCCACAAGAAAATCGCCCTGCTGCAGCTGATCGATGACATGGTGGCGACCAGGCTGCGCCTCCAGGGTTTTCTGCGTGCCATGCGCGAGCATGGGGTCACGCCACGCGAAGAGTGGATGCTGCACGGCGCGCTGCCGATTCCCGACGCCGAGTTCAGCCACCTGGAAGACGCCATCGACCGGCTGTTCGCCAGCGCGCATCGGCCCACCGCCATCTTGTGCGGCAATGACAAGATGGCCATGCGCGCCATCTTCATCCTGCAACGGCGCGGATTGCGCGTGCCGGACGATGTATCGGTGGTCGGCTTCGACGACTTTCGTCTCATCTCGGAGGCGCTCGATCCAGGCTTGAGCACGGTGTCCCTTCCGTACCGCGAGATGGGTGCGCTGGCCGCGCGCTGCGCGTTCTCCGGCGACGCCGTCGCGGGCACGGTGCGGGTGCCGTGCCTTGGCGTGGAACGCGGTACCGTCACCAGGCCAGCCAAGACGAAGCGCAAATGAGAGCGCAAATGAGAGCGCACATGAGCCGGCTGGCTCCGGGTGCTCTGCTGGCAGCGTTGGCGGCATGGACGGCAATATACAGCGCGCCGGGCGCCGCCGCGCCGCTCGAGATCCGCATGTGGCGCCACGATACCGGCGACGCCGAAATGGCCGCCGGGCGCGCCGCCGTGGCGCGCTTCAACGCCAGCCAGGACAGATGGAAGGTGGTGGTCGAGGCCATGCCGCAATCGACCTACACCAGCGCCATCACGGCGGCGTCGATGGTCAGGCAATTGCCCTGCGTGCTCGCGATCGACCAGCCCACCGTGCCCAATTTCGCCTGGGCCGGTCACGTGCGCGCGCTCGACTCGCTGCTGCCGCGCGACGCGGTGGCGCGCCTGTTGCCCGGCGGTCGCGGCACCTACCGCGGAAAGCTGTACAGCGTGGGCCAGTTCGACGTGACGCTGGCGCTGTTTTCGCGCCGCGCGCAACTGGCGGCGCTGGGCGTGCGCATCGCCACCATCGACCGGCCCTATAGTGCCCGCGAGTTCCACGATATCCTGGTGAAGGCCAAGCAGAGCAAGATTGCCCGCTTTCCCTTCGACGTGAACGGCCGCTCGCGCGCCGAGTGGCCGAGCTATGCGTTCCTGCCCTGGCTGCAAAGCGCCGGGGCCGACCTGATCGATCGTTCCAGCTACCTGCGGGCGGATGGGGTGCTCAATGGTCCGTCCGCGCTTGGCGTGGCGCGCTATTACGCGTCGCTGTACGCGGAAGGCCTGGTCGAGCGAAATCCGGCCGACGAGCGCGCCTTCGAACAGGGCCGGGCGCTGTTCCACTACACGGGCTCCTGGAAGGCCGACGACTACGACCGCCTGTTCGGATCCGACCTGGTGGTGATGCCGCCACCCGACTTCGGCCGCGGTCCGCGCATCGGCGCGGCATCGTGGCAATGGGCCATCTCCCGCGATTGCCGGCATCCCGAGGGCGCCGCCGCCGTGCTGGCGCACCTGATCGGCACCGGAGAGATGGCAGCCATGTCGCGCGCCACCGGCCACGTGCCGGTCAGCCGCGAGGCGGCCGCGCTCACCGGGCATTATCGTGAAGGCGGTGCGCGCCGCATCTATTTCGAGTTTGCCCAACGCTATGCGCAGCCGCGGCCCGCCACGCCGGCCTATCCCGCGATGTCGGCCGTGTTCGAGAAAACCCTGTCGGACCTGCGCGCCGGGAAGGATCCGGCCGAGGCGCTGGACGAGGCCGTCGAAGCGATCGAGCACGATATCACGCGCAACAACGGTTATGGTTTCTCTTCAGCCAATCAGGTGGGAGCGGCGCGATGACGGCCAGGCTTGGCCGGGACAGCATCTGGGCAGCCGGCTCCTTCGCCGCGCCAGCCATACTGCTGTTCTTCGCCTTCATCCTGCTGCCGCTGCTGCTGGCGGCGGGGGCCACCTTCACCAACCACCGGCTGGTCTCCCCGGAGCCGACACGCTTCATCGGCCTGGACAACTACGCGCGCCTGCTGTCGGTGACAATGCTGACGGTGCAGGCCGGCCAGCGCCAGGCCGGAGAGGAGGGCGCGCGGTTTCCGACCTGGCGCCAGAGCCGGCAGGCGCGTCCTGGACTGGCCGGCTACCGTCCCGCCTTCCATGTCGACCTGGGCGCCACCCGCTACGTACTGGCCGCGCGCGATCCGCTGTTTGTCCGTTCGCTGGTCAACACGTTCCTGTTCGCCTTGCTGGTGCTGCCGCTGCAGTGCGGTGCCGCGCTCGGGCTGGCGATCCTGGTCAACCAGCGCCTGCGCGGCCGGATGTTCTTTCGCACCGTCTACTTCGCGCCGGTGGTGACCTCGATGGTGGTGGCGTCGATCGTCTGGTCGTTCCTCCTCAACACCGACCGTGGCCTGGTCAACGAGCTGCTGCGCGCGCTGATGGACGATCCCGGCGCCGGACCCGACTGGCTGGGCGATCCGCGCCTGGCGCTGGCCTCGATCGCGCTGATGTCGGCCTGGCAGGGCGCCGGCTTCCAGATGCTGGTGTTCCTGGCCGGCCTGCAGTCGATTCCGCCCGAGCAGTACGAAGCCGCCACGCTGATGGGCGCGAACGCCTGGCAGCGCTTCGTGCATGTCACGCTGCCGGGCCTGCGCAACACCATCGTCTTCGTGCTGGTGTCGACCACGCTGCTGGCCTTCGGCCTGTTTACCCAGGTGGATGTGATGACGCTGGGCGGTCCGCTGGATGCCACCTCGACCGTGGTGTACCACGCGGTGCGCAAGGGCTTCCACGAGCAGGATATCGGCTACGGTTCGACCATCGCCCTGGTGTTCTTCATGATCGTGCTGGGCGTATCGGCGCTCCAGCGCATGCTGGCCGTGAAGGGAGCGGCCCGATGAACCAACCCCTGCGGACCCTGTTGCGCAAGGCGCTGCTGCTGGCGATCATGGCCGGCCTTGGCCTGGTTTTCGCGATGCCGCTGGCCTTCATGTTCGCCGCCTCCTTCAAGGGCGACACGGCGGTATTCGAGAACCTGGCCCACTGGTCGACCTATGTTCCCGGCCCCGGCTGGTCGCTGGACAACTACCGCGCCATTTTCCGGAAGAGCGACCTGCCGCGCTTCCTGCTCAATTCGACCATCGTTGCGGCGTGCACCGTGGTCGCCGGCGTGTTCCTCAACAGCATGCTCGCCTTCGCCCTTGCGCGCATGCGCTGGGGCGGCCGCCATGTCGTGCTGGGCGTGGTGGTGGCGCTGGTGATCGTGCCGTTCGAAGTGATCGCCATACCGCTGCTGTCGCTGGTGGCGCACTTGCCCTGGCCGGTCATCGGGCCGGGCGGGCCGGGCTTCCGGATCGGCTGGTTCAACAGCCTGCACGTGCAGATCATTCCGTTCGTCGCCAATGCGTTCTGCACCTTCCTGTTCTACCAGTTCTTCCGCGACATCCCGGCCGAGCTGGACGAAGCCGCCAAGATGGACGGCGCCGGCCCCTGGACGGTCTACCTGCGCATCATCATGCCCAACAGCGGACCGGTGATCGCCACCGCCGCCATCATTCTCTTCGTCGGTGCCTGGAACCAGTACCTGTGGCCCATCATGGTGATCCAGTCGGAAGCGTTCCGGCCGGTCCAGCCAGGCATCCAGCAATTCTTCGGCCGCACCAATTCGTGGGGGCAGATCATGGCCTACGCATCGGTGATCACCCTGCCGGTACTCGCGGTGTTCCTGGCATTCCAGCGGCAGTTCGTGGCCTCGGTGGCAGGCTCCGGCATCAAAGGCTAACCCTCACTCCTACCTCGACATGGCACTCAAACTCGACGACAAATACGTCTGGGACTTCTGGCATTACGCCGAAGACGGCATGCAGCACCTGTTCTTCCTGCAGGCCGACCGGAGCATCGGCAATCCCGACCTGCGCCACTGGCATGTATCGATCGGGCACGCCGTTTCGACCGACCTGCGCAACTGGAGCGTGAAGGGCAGGGTGTTCGGCCCGGCGGCGACGCCCGCATGGGACGACTACACCACCTGGACCGGTTCGGTGATCAAGGCCGAAGGCTGCTACCACCTGTTCTATACCGGCACCTGCCGTGCCGAGAACGGCCTGCGCCAGCGCATCGGGCACGCCACCGCGGTATCGATCGATGGCCCCTGGACGCGCGTGGGCAACGGCCTGGCGCTGGACCTGGACGAGCGCTTCTACGAAGAACACGAGGAAGGCGGCTGGCACGACCGCGCCCTGCGCGACCCGTACGTGCTGGCCGAGAAGATCGACGGCAAATACCACATGTTCTTCACCGCGCGCCGCAGGCAGGGCGGGAAGTTCGAACGCGGCGTGATCGGGCATGCGGTATCGGACGACCTGGTCACCTGGGAAGCCACCGCGCCGGTGTATGACGGCGGGCATTACGGCCAGCTGGAAGTGCCGCAGGTATTCGAGCGCGGCGGCCAGTGGTTCTGCACTTTCTGCAATGCCCGCGAGCACTGGGCGCCAGCACTGCGCGCACAGCACGGCGGCGGGGTGTCCGGTACTTCGTACCTGGTGGCCGGCGATCCGCTCGGGCCATGGCGTCCCGCCGAGCGCTTCCTGGATGGCGATGTACCATGCCGACGCTATGCCGGCAAGATCCTGGCCGACCCCGTCACCGGCAGCGACTGCCTGCTGGCCTTCGAGGACACGGGCCCGGACGGCGGCTTCGTGGGCGGGATCGGCGATCCGATCGCGCTCGCGCTGGAAGACGGCCGCTACGCGCTGGTGACTTGAGCTGAAATGACAACGATTGACAGAGCGCGGCGGAGACCGGTCATGCAGCCCTGGAACGAGCGGATGGCAGCATCCGGCTTGACCACGGCCTGACCGTTCCGGCGTTCGCGGTTCACTGCAAACAAGGAGACAGGCATGGCATCGATCGTCCTCCAGGATGTTGCCAAGGCATACCCGGGACAGGAAAATACCCCGATCCTCCAAGGCATCAGCTTCACCATCGAGGACGGCGAGTTCGTCGTGCTGGTCGGTCCGTCCGGCTGCGGCAAGTCCACCTTGCTGCGCATGATCGCCGGACTGGAGGAGATCAGCGGCGGCGAGATCCGCATCGATGGGGAACGCATCAATGAAACGCCGCCCGCCAGGCGCGGCCTGTCGATGGTATTCCAGAACTACGCCTTGTATGCGCACATGAGCGTGTTCGAGAACATCGCGTTCGGCCTGCGCCTGGCCAGGACGCCGAAGGCGGAGATCCAGGCAGCGGTGCGCGCGGTGGCGAAGCTGTTGCAGCTCGAGCACTTGCTGGAACGCCGCCCGCCGCAGCTCTCGGGAGGGCAGCGCCAGCGCGTGGCGATCGGCCGCGCCATCGTGCGAAAGCCGCGCGCCTTCCTGTTCGACGAACCGCTGTCGAACCTGGATGCGGCCCTGCGCGCCGAAATGCGCGTCGAGATAGAACGCCTGCACCAGAAACTGAAGGCGACCAAGGTATACGTGACGCACGACCAGGTAGAGGCGATGACGCTGGCCGACCGAATCGTGGTCCTGGGTCCCGGCGGCGTGCAGCAGGTCGGCAGCCCGATGCATCTGTACCAGCGGCCTGCCAACGTGTTCGTTGCCGGCTTCATCGGCAGCCCCAGGATGAACCTGATCGATGGCGTGGCGGGCGCCGGTTGCGTGACACTCGGCACGGCAAGCCGGCTGGCATGGCCCCATGCGGGCGCGGGCGGGCGCAAGGTCACGGTGGGCCTGCGTCCCGAGCACCTGGCGCCCAATCCGGACGGTCCGCTGCGCGGCACGGTATTGCTGGTCGAGCGCCTGGGCGCCGAATCCCATGTGCACATCGGCGTGCCCGGCATCGCCCGGCCGCTGGTGGTGGCGATGCGCGGCGAGCCGCCGCGCGTGGACAGCACCTGGGCGGTCGGCCCGGTCGCGGGAGAACTCCACGTCTTCGATGAACAGGGCTCGCGCATCGACGCTACGCAGCCGGCCGATGGCCAGGAATAGCTTGATTGGCGCCTGTGGCGAACGGCCGGCCCGCATCGGCGGCACGCCGTTCAACCTGGCCGCCGGCATGGCGCGGCCGGGCGTTGCGCACTCCACTCGAACAGGGTAGCGTTGCGAAAATGTCGCACGTTGGACATCATGATTGTCCAGGCAAATGACAACGATAGACAAATCAAGAATCCGTGGCTACGATGACAACGGTGGACATTTGGTTCGCTTCGATATGGAGGATGGCTCACAACGGAAAACAACAACACGGCAGGTTCGGACGGATGGCGGAACGCCGGCGCTGAAACCACCACGCAGGGCGACATCAAAAAACAATGAAGGAGACAACATCTATGCGTTATTCGATTGCACGTTATCTGGGACGTTCCGCCGCACTGGCCATCTGCCTGTTTCCGGCCGCCGTGTTCGCACAGGAGCAGGCCGCCGCGCAGGAACCTGGGTCCGGGCCGAATGCCGAACAGCTTGCCGCCGCCCCGGCGGAGCAGGGCACGGATCAAGCGGGGAATCAGGGCACCGAGCCGAAGAACGTGGTGATCGTCACGGGCGTCACCCGTGTCACCACCAAGAAAAATGCCACGTTCTCGATCAATACCCTCAGCTCGGAAGAGATCCTCAAGCTCGCGCCGATGAGCACCGCCGACCTGCTCAATAACATTCCCGGCATCTACGCCGAGGGCAGCACCGCCGGCGAGGCCAGCAACAACATTACCGTGCGCGGCTTGCCGGTGATCGGCGGCTACCGCTTCTCGCCGCAGCTGATCGACGGCTTGCCGGCGTACGAAGACCCGGAAGTGCCGTTCATGAACAACGACGTGTTCATCCGTACCGACTTGATGACCGAGAACGTCGAAGTCGTCAAGGGCGGCACCGGCGGCATCCTGTATTCGAACGGCCTGGGCGCGGCCGTGAACTACGTCACCCGCACCGGCGGCGACAAGCTCGAAGGCGGCTACAAGTTCGAGTACGCCGACTACGGCTTCTTCCGCCACGACGCCTACCTGTCCGGTCCAATCAACAGCAACCTGACCTATGCCGTGGGCGGCTTCGTTCGCAAGAGCGATGGCATCCGCGATACCGGCTACACCGCCGACAAGGGCGGCCAGATTCGCGGCAACCTGGTCTGGACCAGCGATGACCGCAAGACCCAGGCGCGCGTCGACGCCCTGCTGCTGAACGACCGCACCGCCTTCTACCAGAACCTGCCGATCTCGGTGCCGCGCTTTACGGAGAGCGGCACGCCGGCCAGGCCGACCGTGCTCGAGCAGGACAGCATCGAGCCGCTCGGCATTCCGTTCGCGCACGGCACCACCGCATCGCCCTACAACCGCAAGTTCCAGATGCTGGGTGAGTACGGACAGCGCACCATCGACCAGGCCGACGGCATCCATCCGAATTTCAGGATGCTGACCTTGAAGCTGTCGCACGAACTGCAGAACGGCTGGCGCCTGTCGTCGGGCCTGCGCCATACCTGGGGCACCAGCGGATTCAATGCGACCTTCACGGGCAATGACACCACTTCGGCCACCAACTTCCTGGCGGCGCGCTACCAGAACGACGTGGTCTCGCCGGCGCATAACGCGGCCCTGGCCTGCGACCTGAAAAACGCCAAGCTGATCGGCTACTTCAACGTCCCGGCGGTCAATCCGTGTGCGCAGTTCGCCGGCATCAGCCGCGACGCCTTCCTCCAGAACTACGCCAGGGGCACCGGCGTGGTCGGCACGTACCTCAACGATGGCAGCCGCGTGCAACCGAACGCGCTGCTGAATTTCCTGCTGCCGTTCGTGACCCAGTCCAAGGCGCACAGCACGTCGCTCGACCTGAAGGCGCAGAAGACCTTTGTACTGGCCGGTACCCACGACATGACGTTCGGCCTGTACAAGAGCCGCTATGCGTTCTCGCCGCAGTTCCAGTCATCGCTGCTGGTCGTCGAAAGTGCCGAGAATGCGCGCATGGTCGACCTGGCGGTGGTCGACGCCAGCGGTAACCGGGTTGGCCCGAGCCTGACCACCGGCGCGGCACTGCTGCCGGGCTCGTTCGGCTGGAACAGCGACGTCAAGGCCGCGGGCAGCGCCGCCTATCTGCTCGATCACTGGGAGACCATGGGCAGCCGGCTGAAGGTGGACGCCGGCGTGCGCTGGCAGAACGTCCACGGGAAGGCGAACCGGCGCGAGCGCGAGGTCATCACCAACCTGACCCCGGCCAATGTGGTCCCCGGCTCCCTGGAGGACACCGTTGCCGACGATGCTGTCCAGTTCCCGGGCAAGCCCAACCTGCTGGACAAGAAGTATCACGCGTTCGGCTGGTCGATCGGCGCCAACTACAGCCTCGGCAAGCCCCTGGCCGTGTATGCGCTGGCATCGCATTCGTTCCGGCTGCCAAGCGTGGAAGACCTGAACAACCTCGCCATGGCCCGGCCGGTCGTGGTGGAGGGGCGCACCATCGAAGTCGACGCGGTGGAAACGATCAAGCAGTACGAGGCGGGCCTGCGCTACCTGACGCGCGGCGTCGGCGCGGCGGTGGCGGTGTTCTACAACGACTTCTCGCCGCGGAGCCAGATCAACCAGTACGACGACTTCCAGTCGCCGCAGTGCGTGTCGCTGGGCGGGGTGCCGCAGATATCGACCTGCCCGCGGGTCGCGCAGCTGTACAAGCGCGGCGTGGAAAACGTCGGCGCCGAGGTGGAACTGAGCTGGCGTCCGGCCGCCGTCGAAGGGCTGGAACTCAAGGGAAGCGTGGTGCTGCAGAACCCCAAGATCAACGGCGCCCGCTTCACGGTGGTGGACAGTGTGCGCGATGCGCAGGGCGTTATCAGCGGCTACGAGTTCAAGCAGGTCAGCGAGGATGGCAGGCGTTCGCGCCGCCTGGCCAGGCACATGCTCAATTTCATGCCGTCGTACGACCTGTCGCATGCCACCGGCATCCCGCTCACCGTGTATGGCCAGTACCAGGTCACCGGCTCGCGTTTCTCCGATTCCACCGACCGCAACGTGACGCTGCTGCCGGCGTATTACATGCTGAACCTGGGAGCGCAGTACCAGGTGAACGAGCGCCTGTCGACCCAGCTGTTCGTGGCCAACGTCACGAACCAGCTGTCGTTCACCGAAGGCGATGCGCTGGTCGCGGACCTGCTGACGCCGGACGGCACGCGTAACCGCGGTGCGGCCCGGCCACTGTTCGGCCGCACCATCCGCTTCAGCGTCAACTACCGCTTCTGAGACGCTCCCGCATTGCTTTCCTTCGGGTGGCGCCCGGCCGGTCCGGCGCGCCGCCCATGTTTCGCCACTGTGATTTATCAAGGGATCCTTGTCATGACTTTCAAAACCGCTTTGCCCGTGCTGGGCCTGGGCGCCTTGCTGCTGTGCGGCTGCGCCACGCCGCCTCCGGATGCCGTCTACCGCGAGCATCACCGTCCCCAGCTTTCCTTCAGCCCCGAGCGCAACTGGATGAACGACCCCAACGGGCTGGTGTACCACGACGGCGAATACCACCTGTTCTATCAGTTCAACCCCAGCGGCAACGCCTGGGGCGACATGTCCTGGGGCCATGCGGTCAGCCCGGACCTGCTGAACTGGTCCGAGCTGCCGCCAGCGCTGCCGGTCGAGAAGGACGCCAAGGGTGCGATCACGCAGATGTTCTTCTCCGGGAGCGCGGTGGTCGACCATGCCAATGCCAGCGGCCTGGGACAGCCCGGCAAGCCGGCCATGGTGGCGCTGTACACCGCGATGTTCCCCCAGGCGCGCACCTTGGCCGGCAAGACCATCCAGGCCGGTACCCAGGCGCAGTCGCTGGCATACAGCCTGGACCGCGGGCGCAGCTGGACCCAGTACCCGGGTAACCCGGTGATCGAGCTGCCGCCCGCGCCCTACGCCGCCGAATACCGGGACTTCCGTGATCCCAAGCTGTTCTGGCATGCGCCGCAGAAGAAGTGGGTGATGGTGGCGGTGCTGCCCAACCTGCACAAGGCCTTGTTCTACAGCTCGCGCGATCTGCTCAAATGGGAGTTGATGAGCGAGTTCGGCCCGGCCGGTTCGGTCAGCGGTATCTGGGAGTGCCCGGACCTGTTCGAGCTGCCGGTCGACGGCGACCCGGCGCGCCGCAAGTGGGTGCTCGTCATGAGCCAGAACCCCGGCCATCCGGCTGGCGGCTCCGGCACCCAGTATTTCGTGGGCGACTTCGACGGCACCCGCTTCACCTGGGACCGCGCCGCCTCGGACGGACAGGTCCAGTGGCTCGACTACGGCGCCGACTTCTACGCCGGCGTGACCTACAACGGCGTGCCGGACGGGCGTCGGCTTCTGGTCGGCTGGATGAACAACTGGCTCTACGGCCAGCAAGTGCCGACCACGCCCTGGCGCGGCGCCCAGTCGGTGCCGCGTGAGCTGAGCCTGGCCACGGTGGATGGCAAGATCAGGCTGGTGCAGCAGCCGCTGGCGGAACTGAAGCGCCAGCGCGCACAGCGCGTGGCCGAATTGGCCTCGGCGCAGGTGGCGCCCGGCGTGCTGCCGGTGCAATCCTCGTCCGCGGCGGGTGATGCGCTGGAAATCGAGCTGCGCCTGCAGCCCGGCAGCGCCCGCTATTCCGGCATTCGCGTGCGGGCGCACGGCGGCCAGTACACCGAGGTCGGCTACGACCGCGAGAAGGGCACCGTCTATCTCGACCGCAGTCGCGCCGGGCAGGCCGGCTTTCACGCGGACTTCGCAGCGCGCCACCATGCGCCCGTGGCGCTGCGCAGCGGCCAGCTGCCGTTGCGCATCCTGGTCGATGGCGGATCGGTGACGGTGTTCGCCGGCCAGGGCGAGGCCGTGCTGACCGACCAGGTATTCCCCGGCCGTACTTCGAAAGACATGGCCCTGTTCAGCGAAGGCGGCACGGCCGGCGTGACAGGCCTGTCGGCCTGGTCGATGAAGCCGGTCCAGCTCAAGCCCGCCAACGCAACGGAGGGCGCGGGCCGATGAACACACTGCTGAAGGGAATCCTGGTCGGCGGCCTGGCGGGCCTGCTGTTCGGCTTCGATACGGCCGTCATCGCCGGTACCACGCAAGGCTTGTCCGCCGCATTCGATCTCGCTCCGGCGGCACTCGGCATGACCGTGTCCAGCGCGCTGTGGGGCACCCTGCTGGGGGCACTGTTCGCCGGCCGTCCGGGCGACCGCTTCGGCGCGCGCGACTGCCTGCGCGCCATCGCGCTGCTGTACGTCGTGTCGGCGCTGGGCTGCTGGCTGGCGCCGAACCTGGCGGTGCTGGTCGGCGCGCGCGTGCTGGGCGGGATCGCCATCGGCGCCTCCTCGGTGCTGGCGCCGATCTACCTGGCCGAGATCGCGCCGGCGAACCGGCGCGGCATGATGGTCGGCGCCTTCCAGTTCAATATCGTGCTGGGCATCCTGCTGGCATACCTGAGCAATTACCTGGTCGGCATGCTGGCGCTGGGGGCGGACGAATGGCGCTGGAAGTTCGGGGTCGCCGCGCTGCCGTCGCTGCTGCTGTTCGCACTGGTGTTCATCATTCCGAACAGCCCGCGCTGGCTGGCGCTGAAAGGGCGGCGCGCCGAAGCGGCCGCCGTGCTGCGCCAGATCGGGGTGGCGGACGTGGAAGAAGAGCTGAGGCAGTATGCGCAAGGCCAGCGCGCGGGCGGTGCGCGCCTGTCATGGGCGCGGCACCGCAAGCCGATGCTCCTGGCCGTGACCATCGCCGCGTTCAACCAGCTGTCGGGCATCAACGCGATTCTCTACTACTCGAACGATATCTTCGCCGCGGCCGGCTTCGGCAAGATGTCCGCGGACCTGCAATCGGTGATGATCGGGGCCACCAACCTGGTCTTTACCCTGCTGGCGCTGACGGTCATCGACCGGGTGGGGCGCAGGACGCTGCTGCTGATCGGCTCGATCGGGATGGTGGCGGCGCTCTCCGCCACCGCGGCCATCCAGCTGTCCGGCAGCGGCCGCGATCTGCTGCTGTGGGCGCTCATCCTGTTCATCGCTTCGTTCGCCTTCTCCCAGGGCGCGGTCGTGTGGGTGTATATCTCCGAGATCTTTCCGACCGAGGTGCGGGCGCGCGGCCAGAGCCTCGGCGCCTCGACCCACTGGCTGATGGACGCCATCATCGCCGGCGTGTTCCCCTTGATGGCGGCGGGATCGAGCGGGCTGCCGTTCGTGTTCTTCGCCGTCGCGATGGTGCTGCAGTTCGTGGTGGTGGCGCGGTACTTCACCGAAACGCGCGGCGTCAAGCTGGAAGACATGGCGGGCGTGATGGCGAACGCGCCGGCAAAAGTCGCCTAGCCTGGCAGCAGGTTCGATGTCACCGCAGGCGCTTGCTCGCCTGCGGTTTCAAGAATCCCCTTTGGCCGGCCCTTGCTCACCCTGGCCCACCACCGCCGGCAAATAGGCAGCGCAGAACTCCGGCGGCATGCGCCTTGGTTTTCCGCTGTCGATCTCGATGCACACCAGCTGCCAGCGCCCGCGCATCACGGTGGCGCCATCCGCCGCGCGCACCAGCTGGAAGCGGCGCTCCATTGTCAGGCGGCCATCCGTGGCGACCAGCCAGGTGCCCAGCAGCAGCCCGTCGCCCAGGCCGGTCGGCAGCAGGTAGTCGTAGGCCGCGCTGGCGATCGCCATCGCCCGGTTCAGCCGGCGGTAGTCGCCCAGGTCGAGGCCCAGCGCGACCGAGTGCGACCAGCCGGCCTGCTCGCACCAGCGCACGTACACGGCGTTGTTGGTATGGTCCAGCCCGTCGATATCGCCGGCGGCGGGGCTGACGGGAAAAACATGCGGCTCGGGGTAATCCCAGTTCACGGCGGCTCCACGGCAAAGGCAGCATTGTAGCGCCCGCCGGAGAGGGCAGCCCGGCCAGGGCTGCCTGGCTTCTCAGCGGCCTGCGGCACGCACCAGCTGCACATCTCCCCAGGTCGCCACGACAGGCGCCGCACCGTCCGATGCCGCTCCCCGTACCACCAGCTCGATGACTTTCACGCCCCGGATGTCCGCCCTCAACCGATGCGCCCTGGCGCCGAAGGCCACCGGCGGGCTTTCGGCCAGCAGTTTTCCATCGCCATACACGTGGAAGCGCACCGGCTGCTTCGTGTCCTCGGTCGAGTCATCCACGCCGACCGAGGCCGTCAGCACCGCATGGCCGGCATCGTTCTTCACCTGGAGCCGCGAGTTGGCCAGGATGCCGATGCCCGAGTCGAACGCCTGCCCGGCCACCTGCAAGGTCTGGCCGAATGGCGTGGTATCGGCCTGCGCGCCGCCCCAGCCGGCATATTGCGGCCGCGAGCCGCCCGAGCGGGTATTCGACCAGGGGTCGATCATGCGGTGGATGGTCGGATCGGGTTGCGGCTGCCGCGTGCCGTCGACGGCGACGTTGATCGATCCGGGAATCTCGGAAAGGTACACGCCGTTCTCCAGCTGCCGCGTGCCGGTCGCCTCGAATACCAGCGTCTCGCGCGGCGCCAGCGTGAACGCCTTCTCGCCGGTGAACGTCACGCGTTGCTTCGACCACAGGTCGCGCAGCGTCACCGGCGCGCTGTCCGACAGCTTCAGGTGCCTGGCCAGCAGTGTCACCGGGGCGGGGGATGCGCCGCGGTTGAACAGCGCCACCGCCTTGCGCTGGCCATCGCCCAGCGTCTTGACGATGATCTGCGCATCGTCGGAATCGTAGGTCACCACGCCCTGGTGTCCCGCCTTGTCCTGGTTCAGGCGTACCACGTCCGCGTTGCCCAGCACCGCGAGGAACGCTGCCGGGCCATTGCGCAGGTCGTAGCTGACCAGCATCGGCGCATTGATCATCGCCCACAAGGAGAAATGCGAACGCACCTCGACCGGGTGGGCGGCGTCGAAGTCGCCATGGCCGATGTGCAGGATGTCCGGATCGTTCCAGTGGCCGGGGCCCGCGTACAGCGGGCGTTTCGCCGCGCTGTCGAAGTTATGCAGCATGCTGGTCCAGCTTGGCGTGATGTCGCTGCTGGTGCGCCACAGGTTGCCGACGTCCTTGCCCCAGGTGCGTACATTGGCCATGCCCCAGGCGCAGATCGACAGCACGTAGTCGTTGGCCGGCCGGGCCGCCTTCAGCGCCGCGGCCACGGCTTCGTAGCGGGCGCGCACCGCCGCGATATCGGTGCGGTTGATCGAATTACGTTCGATCAGCGGTGCCATCGCACGGTAATCCTGCTTTTTCACCAGCTCGGAACCCGGCACGAAATCGGCCAGCCCGCAGGCGTCGATCTTGATGTAGTCGAAACCCCATTCCCTGAAATACAGGTTGATGTCCTGCGTGACGTGGCCGTCCAGCCCCACCTCGCGCTCGGCGGTCGTGCCCTGAGGCAGGTTGGGCGAATGCAGGTCGTAGGCTTGCGAACAGGCGTTGCGGCCGATGTCCGTGTAGATGCCGGCCTTCAGGCCCATGGCGTGCAGCCTGTCGGTGAAGGGCTTGAAGCTGGTGCCGTCCGGCCCGCCGGTAGCCGCCGAGGGGAAGATGCCGGTGCGGATCTGCAGGCGGCCATCGCCGGTGCGGCGCTTCAGCCACCAGCCGTCGTCGAGGTTGACCTGCGTGTAGCCGAGTTTCGCGAGCCCGCTGTCGACCAGCACCCGCGCGGCGCCCATCACCTTGTCTTCGTCGACTTCGGTCCGGAACGCATTCCAGCTGTTCCAGCCCATCGGCGGCGTGCTGGCGCTGCCGCGCATGTTGCCTTCCCATCGACCTGCCGGGGCCAGCGGATCTGCCGACGGACTCCCATGCGCCTGCGTGGCCAGCAAGGCGGCCGCTGCAACGACAACGCTGCGGAGGAAGGTACCTTGTCGTTGTTTGCTCATCCTGGACCAGCGGTCTTGCATGCGTATCTCCTGTTTGTCGTGAAAGGTCGCTTCGATCGCCGGTGCCGCGTCCGCCGGCGCTTTCGATGCTTGCGATCTTCTCGCTGGCAAGCCGGGACAATTCGAAAGTGCGGGTACGCGGGCGGATGACAGGGCAAGGAAGGCGGGACTTCGCAAGGGGCCGAAGTCCTGGTTGCGGATGATAAGCGAAAGAATTCGAAAAGAGAAGATGCGTCCTGTGGCAGAAAAAAGCCAGCAAACGAAAATAAAATGAAAGTTCTTTGCATTTCGTTCGATAATTAATTACGATCGAAACTGTTCGTAACGCAAACTGCAACGCAACATCCACAACGACCGCGCCATGATCGAGGGGAAAACCGGAATGACAAGCAGCAGCATTGCACCTCAGGACGCCACGGCTCCAGTCAGCGTTGTGCCAGCGAGCGTGACGTTCTGATGGGCCGCCTGGAGACAACGACCGCCGCGGAGACGACGACCGCCATGGAGACGACCGCGATGCCGCATGAACGAGGCGCCACGGCTGCGCGCCGGCCGCGCTGGCTCGGCTACGCGCTGGCGACCGCGCTGCTGTGGGGCGTGTGGGGCGCGTTTGCCGGTCTGCCCACCCAGCACGGCTTCCCCGAGACGCTGGTGTACGTGGTGTGGGCGCTGACCATGGTGCCGCCGGCGCTGTTCGTGCTGGCGCGCTCGGGCTGGAAAGTGCGCCGCGACCGCACCGCGCTGGCCTACGGCCTCGCCATCGGCCTGCTCGGCGCCGGCGGGCAGATGGTGCTGTTCTACGCGGTAAAGGCCGGGCCGGCCTACCTGATCTTCCCGCTGATTTCCCTTTCGCCGGTCATCACGATCGTGCTGTCGTTCCTGTTCCTGCACGAACGCACCGGCCGCATGGGCCTGGCCGGCATCGTGCTGGCCATTTGCGCGCTGCCGCTGTTCGACTTCAACCCGGCCGGCGCGCCGCAGCAGTATGGATTGTGGTTCGTGCTGGCGCTGGCGGTGCTGGTGGCATGGGGCCTGCAGGCCTACTTCATCAAGCTGGCCAATGCGCGCATGGATGCCGGGAGCATCTTCTTCTACATGACCGCGAGTGCGCTGCTGTGCATTCCGGTGGCGCTGGCGATGACCGATTTTTCGCAGCCGATCAACTACGGCCTGTCCGGTCCGTGGCTGGCCGCCGCCACGCAGGTCCTGAACGCGGTCGGTGCGCTGACGCTGGTGTATGCCTTCCGGCACGGCAAGGCGCTGACGGTGTCGCCGCTGGTGAACGCCGGCGCGCCGCTGCTGACCACTGTCATCGCGATGGCGCTGGCCGGCACGGTACCGGGCGGCTACCGGCTGGCCGGCATCGGCCTGTCGCTGGCGGCCGCGCTGTTCCTCGCGCTGCAGGCGGACGACGGCGCCGCGCCCCCCGAATCAACCGAAGGAGTCTGACAATGGAATACATGTTGAATCTGGTGCGCCGCCACAAGGCCGGCGAGCCGGTCGGCATCCACGCGGTGTGCTCGGCGCATCCGCTGGTGATCGAGGCGGCGATGGAAGTGGCGGCAGCGGCGGGGCCGGATCAGCCGGTGCTGATCGAGGCCACGTCGAACCAGGTGAACCAGGATGGCGGCTATACCGGCATGACGCCGGCAGCTTTCCGCGATTTCGTGCACGGCATCGCCGACCGCGTCGGCCTGGCGCGCGAGCGCGTGCTGCTCGGCGGCGACCACCTGGGGCCGAATGCCTGGCAAGGCGAGAGCGCCGATGCCGCCCTGGCGAAGGCCGAAGTGCTGATCGAGCAGTACGTCACCGCGGGATTCCGCAAGATCCACCTGGATTGCTCGATGTCGTGCGCCGGCGACCCGGTGCCGCTGCAGGACGACGTGGTGGCCGCGCGTGCCGCGCGGCTGTGCGCCGTCGCCGAACGGGCATGGCAGGCCGCTGGCGGCGAGGCGCCCGTCTACGTGGTCGGCACCGAGGTACCGGTGCCCGGCGGCGCGCACGAGGACCTGGCGGAACTGAGCGTGACGACGCCCGAGGCGGCGGCGCAGACGATCGCCGCGCACCGCAGTGCGTTTGTCGCCGCGGGGCTCGATGCGGCTTGGCCGCGCGTGATCGGACTGGTGGTGCAGCCCGGCGTCGAGTTCGACCACCACAAGGTGATCGACTTCCGTCCCGAGCGCGCGGTGGACCTCAGCCGCATGATCGAGGATGTGCCCACGCTGGTCTATGAAGCCCATTCGACCGACTACCAGACGCCGGCCAACCTGGCCGCGCTGGTGGCCGGCCATTTCGCGATCCTGAAGGTCGGCCCCGGCGCCACCTTTGCGTTGCGCGAAACGCTGTGGGCGCTGGCCGATATCGAAGCGGCGATGGCCGGCGACGGCAAGGGGTCGGGCTTCAAGGACACGGTGCTGGAAGTGATGCGCGCCGAGCCGGAATACTGGCGCAAGTACTACAGCGACGACCCGCGCGATCCGCGCCGCGCGCGCTTCGACCAGCAGTACAGCCTGAGCGACCGGATCCGCTACTACTGGCCGCATCCGGCCATCCAGGCGGCGCAGGCGCGCCTGCTGGAAAGCCTGGAACGGGACGCGCCGCCGCTCACGCTGCTGAGCCAGTACCTGCCGGCCCAGTACGAAGCGGTGCGCGAGGGGCGGGTACGCAATCGCCCGGTGGAATTGCTGAAAGAGGGCGTGGCCAGGGTGCTGCGCCAGTATATGGACGCTTGTAACAGGGAAGCTTGTAACAGGGAAGCTTGTAACAGGGACGCCGGTAACAAGGACGCCTGCCCGCCAGGCGCCGCAACAAGGGAGTTGGAAGCATGCTAGTCGCAGACAGCAACAAGAACACGCAGATCCTCGGCATCGGCGCGGAGCGGCTCGATGCCGCCGGCGCCGGCCTCACCGCGCGGGAAATCGCGCAGCAACCCGCCATCTGGCCCGAGATCGAGGCGCTGGTCACGGGCCAGCGCGACGCGCTGGACGCGTTCCTCGGCCCGCTGCTGGCGCGCGGCGACCTGCGCATCGTGCTCACCGGCGCCGGCACCTCGGCCTTCATCGGCGAATGCCTGGCGCCGGCCATGCTGGGCGGCGGCTGGCGCGCCGAAGCCGTGCCGACCACCGACCTGGTCTCCGGCCCGCAGCAGTTCCTGCAGCCGAAGGTACCGACGCTGCTGGTGTCGTTCGGCCGCTCGGGCAGCAGCCCGGAAAGCGTGGCCGCAGTCGCGCTGGCCGACCAGCTGGTCGACGAGGTCTATCACCTGGTGATCACCTGCAATGCCGACGGCGCCTTGTGCCAGATGGCGCAAGGCCGCGCCAACGTCTATTCGATCCTGCTGCCGGACGCCACGCACGACCTCGGCTTCGCGATGACCACCAGTTTCACGTCGATGCTGCTGGCTGCCGCCAGTGCGTTCGGCGTGCTGCCGCCTGGTGCCACCGCCGAGCCATCGGCCGCGGCAGCGCGCGTGCTGGACACGATGGTGCCGCTGCTGGAAGAATTGGTGGAGCGCCGCTTCCGCCGCGTGGTCTACCTCGGCAGCAACGCCTTGCGCGGGCTGGCCCGCGAAGCCTCGCTCAAGCTGCTGGAACTGACGGACGGCCAGGTGGTCGCATTGTTCGATTCTCCGCTGGGCTTCCGCCACGGCCCCAAGACCATCGTCGATGCCGACACCCTCGTGGTGGTGCTGCTGTCGAACGACGCCCAGGCGCGCCGCTACGACCTGGACCTGCTGCGCGAGCTGCGCAACGATGGCCGCGCCGGCCGCGTGCTGGCGCTGAGCGGGCGCGACGAACCGGAACTGGGCGGCGATTGCGTCACGCTGCACGGCGCCGGGCTGGCCGCCGACCTGGCACTGGCGCTGCCGTACATCCTGTTCTGCCAGGCCTTCGCGCTGCTGCAGTCACTGGCGCTGGGCCTGCGCCCGGATACGCCGAGCGTGTCGGGCACCGTCAACCGCGTGGTGCGCGGTGTCACCATCTATCCGCTGACGGGAGACGGCCATGTTCCTCGGGGTTGACGGCGGCGGTACCAAGACGGCGTTCGCGCTGGTGGACCGGCACGGGCACGTCCTCGCGCGCCACGAGGAGAGCAGCGCCTACTACCTCGAAGTGGGCATGGACGGTGCCGCGGCCGTGCTGGCGCGCGGCTGCGCGGCGCTGTTCGCCAGTGCCGGCGTCACCGCGGGCGATGTGGCATTCGCCTTCTTCGGCTTGCCGGCGTACGGCGAGGACCGCGCCGTGCAGCCGCAGCTCGATGCGCTGCCGCGCGCCGTACTGGGCCACGGGCGCTACCTGTGCGGCAACGACATGGTGTGCAGCTGGGCCGGATCGCTGGCCTGCGCCGATGGCATCAGCGTCATCGCCGGCACCGGTTCGATGGCGTATGGCGAATTCAACGGGCAGCGCGCGCGGGCCGGCGGCTGGGGCGAGCTGTTCAGCGACGAAGGCTCGGCCTACTGGATCGCCCGCGCCGGGCTGGCGCTGTTCTCGCGCATGAGCGATGGCCGCGCGCCACGCGGGCCGCTGCATGCGCTGATGCGCACGCGCCTGGCGCTGCGCGACGATCTCGACCTGTGCCAGGTGGTCTACGGCGAGCTGAAAGGGGAGCGCAGCAAGGTGGCCGCGCTGTCGCGGCTCGTCTCCGAAGCGGCCGCGCAGGGCGACTTCCAGGCGGCCACGATCCTCGAGTCGGCCGCCGTGGAGGTGGCCGCGCTGGTCGATGCGGTACGGCGCCAGCTCGGCGCCGGCCCCGGTACGGAAGTGGCGGTGTCCTATTCCGGCGGCCTGTTCGGCGCGGAAGGGCCGCTGCGCGCGCCGTTCGCGCGGGCGCTGACCGGCAGCGGCGCGGGCCCGTATCGCCTGGTGGCGCCACGCCTGCCGCCGGTGCTCGGTGCCGCGCTGTATGCGGCGCTGAACGCCGGCACGCCGCTCGATCCCGCCGCGCTGGAACGGCTGGCGGGCGCGCAGTGACAAGCCGCCGGGCACCAGGGCCGGCTGCACGGGCGACGCCACGGCGGCGCCCGGCGCGGTGTGGTGCCGGCCCTGCAATCCAATAAACAGCCCCGATCTGATAAACAGTCTCAATCTGGTAAGCTGCTCTTCTACTGACACTCTTCGTCCGACCATGGGGCAAACCGGCCAGCGCCGCGACATCATCCTGCAAGCACTTGCCGAACACGGGTCGGTACAAGTCAATGAGCTCGTGAAGCGGCTGAACGTGTCGGCGGTGACGATCCGCAGCGATCTCACCGCACTCGAGGCGCAGGGTCTTGCCGTTCGCAGCCACGGCGGCGCCACGCTGGCCCGCATGCCGCCGACCGAACACACGGTCTCGCAGAAAGACGCGCTCAATCACGAACAGAAGGAGCGCATCGGCGCCCTGGCCGCGAGCCTGGTGAAGCCGGGCGAGAATATCATCATCGATTCGGGCACCACCACGCTGTCGCTGGCGCGCCACCTGTGCGATGCCCAGAACGTGACGGTGATGACCAATGGCCTGAACATCGCGTGGGAACTGGTCAACGCGCCCGGCGTCGACCTGATCCTCACGGGCGGCCTGCTGCGCAAGCAGTCGCTGTCGATCCAGGGATTGCAGGCCGAGGCATGCCTGCAGGCCTACAGCTTCGACAAGCTGTTCCTCGGCGTCGACGGCCTCGACCTGCAGTTCGGCGTGACCACCCACCACGAAGCCGAAGCAAGCCTGAACCACAAGATGGTCGAACGCGCCAGGACAGTCATCGTCCTCGCCGACGCCTCGAAGTTCGGCTTCATCAGCCTGCATCGCATCGTCCAGCTGGATCGCGTCAGCACCATCATCACCGACGCGGACATCGGCCCCCAATACCGCGATGGCCTGCGGGACGCCGGCATCGAGCTGCTGATCGCCGGCTAGGTAGGCAGGGCCGCGGATCGGCGGATCACGGAGCAAGAATGGCCAGCGTCGTTCCAGCGCGGAACGCTCCCAGTTTTTCGTCCCATCCCTGCGACCTGGTTGCATCCGCGGCATTGGCGGGGCGCACGCTGTAGCGGACATCGCCCGCAAGGGAAGGGGCGCCATCCGGTAACGCCAGCAGCACGTCGTAGGTACCGGCCGGGGTGCCGGGCGGTATGGCAAGACTGGCGGCCATCTTGCTCGTCCTGCCCGGCAGCCAGGTGCGCGGATCGATCGACGCCAGGGTGATCCGCACGGCTTCGCCGGTGGCGCGGTGCCTGAGCACGACTTGCACGCCGCGCGGGTTGAAGGCGCGTGCCCAGCCGCTGTTGCGGACCGTCAGCGCGAACCCGCCCGACCGGCCGGCCACGATGGCGGCGCTGTGCCGCAGCGTCACCAGCTCGAAGCGGTAGCCCATGCGGCGCCTGACCTCGGCCATGCAGCCCTGCGCTTCCCAGCGCGCGTGGAAGAGACCCCGGTAGTAGCTGTCGTTCAGGTAAGTCAGGCCGAATTGCCGGCCTTCGCGCAGGATGTCGTCGCAGTCCGTGCGCGGTGTCGGATCGACCGCGTCCGCGGGATTGCAGGTTTCGCCGCCGAACGGTGCCACGGCCGACAGCGCGGCAACGTAGCCGCGCTCTCGCCGGCGCACCGCCGCATCCTCGCTGTAGGTGCCGACATCCGTGTTCGAGGCCAGGAAACAGTCGTTATGGACACCAATGCGCGAGGCGGCCGAACCGTCGCGCCAGCGCGGTGCCTTTGGCGCCCATGCCATCAGGTAGGGTGGATAGCGCACCTGCAGGAACCGGCCGGGGGGCAGGGCGCCCAGCAGCGCATCGCGGATCCGCGTCCGCGGTGCCGGTTCGGTGAGGTTGTTGGACGATGTATGCCATTCGCCCCAGGCGCCGACGAATCCGGCCTGCGGGTACGTGATCACATCCGCGTTGGCCGCCAGCGCCGGCCCGAGCTGCGCGATGTGGCCGAGAACGCGGCCGAGCGGCGCATCCCGCGCCGCCTGATACCCGGTCTCGCCCGCAGGGTAGTTGTAGAGAAAACGGGGAATGACTTTCAGGCCCGCGCGCCGCGCCGTCGCAAAGTTTTCCGATAAGCCGGCGAGCACGCTCCCGGGCAGCGGGCCGCCGGCATGATTGCCCAGCCGCACCGGTGCATAGACGATGCGGTAGCCGGCCGCGAACTGCGCGTGGGCCTGCGCTTGCGTCCAGGCGGCCAGGTTGTCCGCCGCCCACACGTACATGCCGCGCTCGGGATTGGCGATTTCCTCGTCCGTTGCACGGAACGTGGTGTCGACCACCGAGCCCGATAGGGGCACCGGCGTATCGGCACGCTGCGGCGATGGCCCGGCGCTGGCCTGCGCCGAGAACGCCAGGAGCAGGGCGAGCGGGCGCAGGCCTCCCATCGTCATGCCGCGGTGAGCAAGCGACCGAAGGCGGCCGGCACATGGAAGTCCGGCGTACCGCTGCCGGTGCCGGTCGGGCTCCACGCGGAATGGACGCGCGGCTTGCCGGTCCCTTCCTGGCCCTCCACGCGGAACAGGTTCAGGCGCCAGCCATCCTCGGCACCGCCCACACCGCGCATCGGCACGGCCAGTTCAGCCGTCCAGACCTTGTGCTCCACATCGACATGGGTCCGGGCACGGCTCTCGCCCACGATGCGCTTCTTGCCCGACACCTCGACGGCGATTTCCTGCAGCAGCCCGTTGGGCGCCACCTGCACCTCGCGGTAGCTTTTCAGCCCCGCACGCTCCGGCGCCTGCAGGAAGACTTCCACGACGTCGCGCTCCCACAGCGGCCAGATATCGGTCGCCGCCCTGGCGCGGTCGAAGGTGTTCAGCGTCTCGAACTTGCAGAGGAAGCGCAGGTAGAGGTGGCCGGCGCCCCGCAGCAGTTGCACCCGGGTCGATTGCGGGCCGGCCAGCGGCTTGCCTTGCCAGTCGTGCCGGAAGAAGGTCGCGGGCGCATCGGCCCATTGCGATGCGCGCGGGAAGCCGTCCGCCGCCACCGCCGCGATCTTGCCGGCGAAGGCCACCGGCAGCGCGTCGGGGGCGTCGGGGCGCGCTTCGATCAGCAGGCTGTGGGTGAAGCGCACCGAAAGCGTGGGTTTGTCGGCCGTGACCCTGCCCAGGGCCTTGCCGTTGAGCGCATCGCTCAGCGTCCAGGTGCCCGGGCCGAGGCCGCGCAATGCCACCACGCCGTCCCATTGCTCCGCGTAGAACGCGTAGTGCAGGGCGCCTCCCTGTTCGACGACGTGGGTCTCCGGCTTGTCGAAGCCCAGGTCGTACAGGTCGCCGCGGTAGCGGCCTTCGGCGAGGCGCTGCCGGTTGTACAGGTCCACCCACTGGCGCCAGTGCGCCTCGCGTTCGGGCGTCAGCAGGAAGGAGTCCTTCGGCTTGGGATCGACCGGCCAGGTGAACTTGGTGGCGACGACGGCGCCGATGCCCACGCTGGACGCGAAGTCCTGCCCACCGCTGCTCAGCTCCACATGGTCGCCCGCATAGGCGGACCATGGGCCCATCAGCGCCTTCAGCGTCTTGCCCTTGTGCCGCACCTGCCAGCTCGACAGCGGGTCCGACGCCGGCGCCTGGTCCATGAACGGCATGTTATGGAAGGCGTAGCTGGTGCCGCACGGGCACACTTCCACCACCGCTTCCGGGTTGGCGTCATGCGCCACGTCGTGCATGACCTTGTAGAAGGCCGCCACCGCCTCGACCGATTCCTCCGGCCGCTCGTGCCGGTGCTTCGGATTGAAGCACGGCGCCACGCCGTTGAGGTGCTGGCCGTCGACCTTCAGGCCGTCGAAGCCCCAGTCGGCGATGATCATCCGGATCGTCTCGGCCAGGCGCGCCTGCGTTTTCTCATAAGCGGGGCAGAGGTAGAAGCAGTTCCACCACGTGACGTCCTGCGGCGCGCCATCCTTGTCGAGAAGCAGCAGGTCGGTGTGGTCGTGCAGTTCGTCGCTGCCGGGGGCCACGGCCAGCGGCGCGATCCACAGCCGCGCCTTCATGTCGCGCGCGTGGATGTCGGCCACCAGCGCCTTCATGTCCGCCGCGCCGCGCGGGAACTTGGCGAGGTCGGGCGTCCAGTCGCCGGTCTTCACCTGCCAGCCGTCGTCCAGCACCGCCCACTTGAAGCCCAGTTCCTGCACCTTGGGCAGGGTGGCGCGCACGTAGTCGAGCGAGAAGTCGCGCTCGTAGCCCCAGGCGCACCACTGCGCCTCGTAGGCGCTTTGCGGTGGCTCGGGGGCGGCCAGGCCCTGCGCGGCCATCAGCCGGCGGTAGCGGTCCAGCGGCACGTAGAAGTCGCCACGATGCACGGCGATGAAGGTGGGCGGCGTGGCGAACGTGGCGCCCGGCGCCAGCGTCTGCGGGATGTCGCCGCGCAGCGAAATGTCGACCTGGTCGCCGACCGCCTTCACGGGCAGCGCGACGAGCAGCGGCTGCAGGGCCAGGTGGCCCACGGCCAGGCCGACGTCGCGGCGCCAGACATCGGCGACCGGCGTGCCGCCGCCGTAGTCCGACGCGTTCATGCCCAGGAAGTTGCGCTGCTCGAAGCCGCGCTTGACGGGCTGCACCCAGTCGCGCCGGTCGGCGTGGCTGGCACCGGAATACGTCCAGTAGCAGCCGGCGTGGCGCGGCGTGGCAGCCAGGCGGTGCGCGGCGTTCACCCACGCATCGATGGCGAGCGGCTTGTCGCCCGTGTTTACATAGCTCACGTCCAGCAGGGCAACGCCGGGATGCTCGTCGAGCAGCGTGACGGTGAGGCGCTTCTCGATGCCCTCCAGCGACCGGCCGGCCAGGCGCAGCGCCTGCCCGGCACCGAACGGGGTCACTACCCGGGCCGGCTCCGCCTTCTGCAGGGTGAAGCGGCCGAGCGGCTTGCCGCCGGCGACCAGGTGCTCGCTCGTGTCGAAGCCGGTCAGCGCGACGGGCTGCTTGCCCGCCAGGCTGACGATGCGGCAACGCATCCGTTCGTCGAACTGCAGCGACACGGCGGCGTCCTGCACGCGCACATGGCCCTTGCCTTCGGCGGCGCGGGCGAACGGAAGCTGCGTGGCCAGCGGCGCGGCGCCCAGCCACTGGAGGAAGGCACGGCGCGCGGTCATCGCTGGCCTCCAAAGGCACCGGGGAACGCACGCTGGGCGTTCGTGCGATAGAGTTTGTCCACCACCTGGCGCGGCAGCGCGAGGCCCTGGACCGGTGCGTCGAGATCGGCGACCTGGAAGGACTCCGCGGTGTTGAAGTAGCGCCAGTGCATGCGCCAGACCTCTTCGGCTTCGCGGCCCAGCGCGGCGCCGTCCTGGCCGGGAGCCTGCGCCATGTCGCTGCCGTAGAGGATGCGGTCCTGGTACTGGATGAAGAAGCGGCGCACGCGCTCGCGGTCCTTCTGGCTCTGGTACTGCACCTGGCCGATGCGCGCGGCGATGTCCACCACGGCGCCCGGGAAGCGGTCGAGGAACGCGGCCAGTTCGTCCACGTCGCGCTCCATCGATGCGAGGTGCACGCCGATGAAACGCAGCTTCGGGTGCGCCGCCACCATGCGGTCGCGCGCGGCCATCTGCGCTTCCCAGCTCGGCATCTCCGGGTGCAGGTGCATGTGGTACTGCGGATGGGCCTTGTAGTATTGGCGGTCGTTGTTGACCGTCATGCGCTCCAGCGGCAGCCAGCAGTTGTGCGGCTCGCCCTGGTGGCCCAGCAGCGGGATGCCCTGCCGGGCGAAGTCCTCGAACAGCGGCGCGAAGCGGGCGTCGTCGATCATGACCAGGTGCTGGTTCCTGTCACGCAGGCTCATGCCGATATTCTTCCACACCTTCACGCCCACGGCGCCGGCCCGCATCGACGCGGCGATGCGCTGGCGCGTGGCGGGCAGCCAGGCGGGCCTGTCGGAGCCGTCGACGGAGAAGCTGGCCACCCACGCCACGTCCTGCGGGAACTGCTTCTTCAGCGCGATGGCCACGCGCTGCTGGTCGTCGAGCGGCGGGAAGTCGGGGTAGTCGACATTGATCGTCAGCGCCTTGAAGTTCTGGCGCCGGGCCGCTTCCATGAAGGCCGGCGCCGCGTCGTGCAGGTGCAGGTGCGCATCGATCTTCACGACGCGGGCGTAGTCGGCCATCGTGTAGCTGGCTTCGTCCGCGGCGTGGGCGGAGAAAAGAACCGCCCCGGAGAGGAGGGCGGCGAAGGAGGAGAGTGATGTGGAAAGCAAGGTTCGCATTGAATAAAGTCGCATCGGTATTCCGGTTATCGGTAGCGCGGGGCGGGCGGCGCCCGCCGCCCGCTTCTCCTTCCTGCATCAGAACTTCAGGCTCGCCCCCAGGGTGATCGAGCGGCCATAGCGATAGTAGCCGTTGGGCAGGCTGACGGTGCCGTTGCCCAGCCGGGGCGCCTGCTCCGCATCGGTCAGGTTGTTGCCTTCGATGCTGATGCGCAGCGACTTGTTCACCTCGTAGGCCAGCTGGGCCGTCAGCCACGTCATCGACTTGGCCGTCTCGTTCCAGCCGGCGCCGAGCACATTGGTGGCGGTGACGAAGGAGTCGGTGTAGTCGGCCGTGGTGCTCATGCTCCACGGGCCCCGCTCGTACAGCACGCCGAACGACGCGGTGGCCGGCGCGATGCCCTCGAGCGGCCGCTCGACGCCGTTGACCCAGCTGCTCGACAGGTTGCGCGTGTACTGCGCGCGCACGCCGAAGCCGTTGTCGAACAGGTGCTGCAGGCCGATCTCCATGCCGCGCGCCTTGGCGCTGTCGCCGTTGATGGGGCGCTGCACGTTGAACAGCCGGCCGCCGGGGGCGCCGATATCCTGGCCCGTCAGCCATTCGTTGGTGATCTGGTTCCGGATGTTCTTCTGGTAGACGGCGAAGGTCAGCGCCGAGTCCTTGGCGTAGTACCACTCCAGCGAGATGTCGGCCTGGCGCGCGCTGTACGGCTTGAGCTCCGCGTTGCCGCCGAAGATCTGCGTGAAGTCGCCCCAGGAAATGCTGGCGGTGGTGCTGGACGGCGCCAGCTTGTCCACGGACGGGCGCGCCATCGTCTTGGCGGCGCCGAGCCGCAGTTGCAGGTTGTCCGTGATCGAGTAGGTGAAGTTGAAGGACGGCAGCCCGAACGTGTAGCTGGCCTCCTGCCGCACGGCGGAAGGATCGGCGTACACGGCCGTGTAGTTGAACGAGCCGTTTTCCACGATGTCGATGATCTTCGCGTCCCAGGCCTGTGCGGTGGTCTTGGTGCGCACGAGGCGCACGCCGACGTCCGCGCTCCAGTTCTCGCCGGCCAGGTCGGCCTGCACGAAGGCCGCCGTGGTCTTCTCGCTCACGCGGTAGCTTTCCAGCGGGTTCCAGGCCGGTGCCGACACGGTCGAACTGTACACGCCGCCGCCCGGGCGGGCCTTGCCGTCGTAGGCTTTCAGGGCCTGCGCGTAGTTGTCGACGTCGAAGCCCAGGAAGCTGCGCGGGAAGTTGCCGCTCACGCCCGACAGGAAGCCGCTCGGGCTCAGGGTCTGGTTGATGACATTGCCGCCCAGGGTCCCCACGTTGATCGCGTTCGCGCCGGAGTAGTGATCCTGGCCGGCATTGAACGCGTTGTTGATCATGTCGCGCGATTTCTTGCGGTTGGTCTGGCCCAGGCCGAACTTCAGGCGCTCGACGTGGAAGCGGTCGACCTTCCATTCCGCGTTCGCGTTCGCGCCGCGGATGTTGTCGTCGATGTTGTCGCCGGTCCTGCTGTAGAAGTGGGTATTGAAGTCGCTGGCGTTGATCTGGCCCTGCGCCAGTGCACTCTGCAGGTCGCGGCCATCGGCGAAGGTGGTTGTCACGTCGGGCACGGCGGCGCCGGTGAGCCTGATGCGCGTCACGTTCGGCTGGTTCATGCGCAGCACCACGTAGGTATCCTTGCCGCCGGAATCGCGCTTCGACGTGGACTCGTAGAGATCGCCGGTCACCTTGAAGGTCGGCGAAATCTTCCAGTCCGCATTGGCGCCCACCATCGTGGTATCCACCACGCGGAACTCGGTCTTGTTCAGTACCTCGGGATTGAGCCGCAGTTCGGGATCGTCGCTGGACAAGGTCAGGTCGTTCACCACGCCGTTGGCGACCTGCATGCTGGACCAGCGGCCCGGCGCGTACAGCGGGTAGAACGACAGCTGGTAGCCCACCTGCGGCGAGTCCAGCCGGGTCTTGAAACCGTCGACGACGACTTTCAGGTCGCGCGTGGGCCGCCATTCCACCTTGCCCGACAGCGCCAGGCGTTCCTTCTTTTCCATGATGGACCCGAAGCGGAACTGGCCCGGCCCGACCAGGCCTTCCTCGTCCGCGTCGAGCACGCCGTTGCCGTTCGGGTCGATGGCGCCGCCCCAGGTATTGCCGAACTCCCAGAACTGGCTCGGATCGCTCGGCACGGCGTTGCGCGACCAGCCGCCATCGTTGCCGGCCGTGTCGGTGCGCACGTCGCGCTTGGCGTAGACCACGCCGAGCAGCACGCCGACCTTGTCGCCGAAGGTGTTGCTGTACGTGCCCGACAGCTTCCTGCCATTCAGGTCGCTCATCTGGTTGCGGTCGGCCTCCACGCGCAGCAGGCCGCGCTGGCCTTTCTGCTCGAACGGGCTGGCGGAGCGCAGGTTCACCAGGCCGCCGATGGCGCCTTCGATCAGTTGCGCCTGGGTCGACTTGACGACGTCGGCGCCACTGATGACGTCCGCCGGCAGCACGTCGTAGGCGAAGTAGCGCCCCGCGCTGTCGGTGCCCAGCAGGCGGCCGTTGAAGGTGGTGATCGTGTAGTCGGGGCCCAGGCCGCGGATGCTGACGCGCTGGCCCTCGCCGCCGGCCGTGCGGGAAATAGAGACACCGGTGATGTGGCTGAGGGAGTCGGCCACGTTGTTGTCCGGGAAGCGGCCGAGTTCAGTCGCGCTGATGCTGTCCTGCACGACAGCGGAATTGCGCTTGAGCGTCAGCGACTGCTGCAGGCTGGCGCGGGTGCCGGTCACGACGACCTGCACCAGTCCGTCGGCATCGGCGGTGGCTTCCTGGGCGCCGGCCGGCACTGCGAGCGTGGCCAGGGCGAGCAGGCAGGCGGAAGTGATCGGCTTGAGGACGGGATTCTGCGCGGGATTCAGGGCGGGATGCAGGGCGGGATTCAGCGCGGGATTCGGCGCAAGGCGCGAATGATG
The DNA here is from genome assembly GCF_027856995.1 of Pseudoduganella sp. SL102. Taxonomy (NCBI): domain Bacteria; kingdom Pseudomonadati; phylum Pseudomonadota; class Betaproteobacteria; order Burkholderiales; family Oxalobacteraceae; genus Pseudoduganella; species Pseudoduganella sp. SL102. Next base: position 5,462,473 of record NZ_CP115554.1, on the reverse strand, counting down.
GTCGGCGTGCGAGCGGCGGTGCAGGTGAGAACTCATGAAACGCTTCCTTTTATAAGTTGTTAAAGCAGCGCAGGCGCATGCTGGTAAAACGGGAAGGCTGTCCGATGGCGATCAGCAGCTCCGCCAGCCAGGGCCCGCACGGGCTGGTCAGAGGTCACGAGCGCTTTCGTTTGATTTCGTATGATGCTCATCCGCACTGGACGAGCTTTCGGTTCCGAATTTACGAAAGCGCTGGGTAGCGCGCTTATGGATACAGTGATATCGAGTCTATAGCGAAACTCAACGCAATACAAAACTTCTTACGTTTTTTCGATTTGGCTGTTGTATTTGTGTTTTTCGCACATTTTCTTTCGTTCGAAAGATCAGGGTGCTTGTCATTTCTGTTTTAAAAGCCACTATCCGCGCCGCTCGCCATGGCCGTATGGCTGACCCGCCCGCCGCTTTTTTCATACTGGGGAGTACGATATTCTGGGATTTTTCTTCTGGAGGTACGACTGATGGACATGATTCTTCGCGCGGTGTTGACGGTGCTGTTCTGGAGCGCCGGGCTGTTCGGATTGTTCAACTACGGCGCGGTGGTCGAGGAAGTGCGGGCGGTCGGGCTGCCGTTCGCGGGCGCGGTCGCCGCCGGCACGATCTTGCTGCAACTGGGTGGTTCATTGCTGGTCATCGCCAATGCCGGCAAGCTGGGCTGGGCCGGCGCCGTGGCACTGGCGATCTTCACCTTGCTGACGATTCCTTTCGGCCACGCGTTCTGGAATTTTCCCGAGCCGCGCCGGACGGCCGAACTGCACATCGCGCTGGAGCACCTGACCGTGGTCGGCGGGCTGCTGCTGGCCGCCTGGTACCTGAAGCGCGCATGAACGGGAACGGACCGAAACGCGGCCGGGGCCGGCCGCGCAAGCTGGAGTGCCGGGAAACCCTGCTGGAAGCCGGCAGGGACCTGCTATTGAGCCATGGCCTGCGCATGACGGTCGATGCCGTCGCGCTGCGTGCCAAGGTGGCCAAGACCACCTTCTATACGTACTTCCAGGACAAGGAGGCGTTCATCGAGGCCGTGATGCTGCGGGAGTCTGCCCGGACCATGAGCGACGAGGAATATCGCGCGGCCATCGGCGGCGATCTCCGGGAGGTGCTGGTCGGCTTCGGCGTGCGCTACCTGTCGTTCGCCAACGAGAACCGCCTGGCCGCGTGGGACCGGGTCATCACGTCCGCGAACGACCTGTATCCCGAGCTGGCGGCGCGGCTGTATGAAGCGGGCCCGGGGCGTGTCTACACGATGCTGGCCGAGATCCTCCGGCAAGCCGCGCAAGGCGGCACGCTCCGTATTCCGGATACCATGGCGGCCGCGGAAGAACTGGCCGGCATCTGGTACGGGCACACGATCCTGCGGGTCAACCTGAAGATCCGCTGCCCGCTGAGCGCCGGCGAAATCCGCCAGCGCGCCGAGCGGGGTGTCGACCTGCTGTACCGCCTGTATGGCTGAACCACGTGGATGGCCCGGCCAGCGGGCCATGCCGCCGTGTTACCAGCGGTGGCGGAAGCTGATACTGACATCCAAAAGCTTGGCAACTTTCGCGCCGCGTGCCCGCGCACGGGCGCTTACCGCCCCGCTTTGTCCGCAGCATCCTTTTCGATGACTGCATTCTCCTCGATGATCGCCACATCCCAAGGCGCCAGCGTCAGCTTTTCCGCGGGCGAAACTTTGCGGCCCGCCAGCAGTTCGGTACCGGCCTTGCGCGGATACGCGAAGCTCACCGGCGCGGCGGAATAATTGAAGTAATAGTGCACCGCCCGGTTCGAGCCGTTGATGCCGGTCCGCGTGCGGACGCTGGCCGGCAGCTGCTGGTCTTGTCCTGTCAGCCCGAGCTCCCGTAGCGCGGACTGGAGCACCGCCTTCTGCAGCTGGTCCGTCAGGTAGGTGCCCTGGTAGATGACCTTGCCCGCGCCGTACTGGTTCGACGTGATGGCCGGCCAGCGGCCGAAGAACGGGTGGTCGTACCACGCCAGCGCCGTGGCCGTGTCGAGCTGCAGGAACTCGGCCCAGTGCTGCACCTTGTTGGCCGCGCCCACCTGGTACGGGTCATCCTTCAGCGCGAGCGGCTGGGCCAGGTTGGAAAATTCCTGGTAGTGGAAACCGAGCGCCTCGCGCAGGGGGCCAGGCGCCATCGACCAGCGCACCGCCGTGTGCTCGTTGGTGAAGCCGCTCTTGAAGGTCATCACCACGCGGCCACCCTTGCGGATGTAGTCGGTGATGCGCCGCAGCAGCGCGTCGTCGGCCACGTAGAGGGATGGCACGACCAGCAGCTTGTAGGAGGAAAAATCCGCGGTGTCGGGGAAGACGAAGTCCGCGCCCACGTTCAGGTCGTACAGTGCGCGGTGGATCTGGCGGACCAGCGAACCGTAGTCGGCCCGGGTGGCGGTGCCGCCCCATTGCGACTCCTTGGCGAACGGCATGTCGTTGAGGGCGTTCAGCGAATCGCGGCTCCACAGGATCGCCACGTCGTTCCTGATGCGCAGGTTCACCAGGCGCGGGCCGATCTTCTTCAGTTCGGCGCCCGTCCGGCTCATCTCGGCGTAGGCACGGTTCGGTTCCAGGTCGTGCGACAGCACGCCTTTCCAGTAGGTTTCCTGGTTCGCATGGATCGACGACCAGTGCCAGTATTCGACCATGTTGGCGCCGTTGGCCAGGTGCGTGTAGACGTCCTGGCGGAATTGCCCGTCGTACGGCGGATATTGGAACGAGGAGCTCCAGTCGGTGGATTGCGCATTGGTTTCCGTGACGAGGAAATTGCCCCGCTTGAGCGAGCGCGTGAAGTCCGCCTGCAGCGTCTGGTCCGCGCCGTTGTAGTACTCGCGCTGGCCCCAGTAATAGATGTTCACGGCCGGCATGTCGAGCGCGCGCGACACGGCTTCCTCGTTGACATCGCTGTGCAGGGCGCCGGCGAAATCGTGCGTGACGAACTGGCGCGCCGACGCGCATTCGCGCACCAGGCCGGCCTGCCAGGTGAGGAAATCGGTGACGCGCATCTGTCCCCAGCGCGACCATTCGAGCTTGTAGCCGGTGCTCTGCGCGCCATCCGGGCGGGGCAGGTCGACCCAGCTGTGCAGGTTCTGGCCCCAGTAGTTGAGGAACCATGCCTTGCTGAGGTTTTCCGGCGTGCCGAATTTCTTTTCGAGGTAATGCTGGAAGCGCACGAACACGTCGTCGTTGGCTGCGCCATAGCTGCCCGTTTCATTGTCGACCTGCCAGCCGATGACGTGCGGGTTGTCCCGGTAGCGCGTGACGATCTTGCGGATCAGGCGCTCGGCGTAGAAGCGATAGGCGGCCGAGTCGGTGTTCATGTTCTGGCGCATGCCGTAGGTGTTCTGTACACCGTTGAACTTGCGGGCGAGGATTTCCGGATTCTGCCTGGCCATCCAGGCCGGGATCGAATACGTCGGCGTGCCCATGATTACCTTGATGCCGGCCTTGCCCATCGCGTCGATGACCCGGTCCATCCACGCATAGTCGAAGCGGCCATCCTCGGGTTCCCACAGGCTCCAGGTCGATTCGCCCAGCCGCACCACGTTGAAGCCGGCGGCCTTCATCATCGCCACGTCTTTTTCCAGGCGCTCGTAGGGCATGTACTCATGGTAGTAGGCAGCTCCGTACAGCACGGTCGGCAGTGCCGGCGGGGTGCTGGCGGCAGGTGGCTGGGCGAGTGCCGGCGCACACGCGCCGGCGATCATGGACGACAACGCGTACGCGAGGATGCTCCGCTTCTGCATGCGATATTTTCCTGGTGATGGAAACCTGTTCCGGTAGCCGCCGATTGTCGGGTCTCGCCGGGTGGCCGCACAATGGTGAAAATGCTCGGCGCGGCGAATGATTTGTGACGGCCCGCCACAAGTAGCCGCAGCCGGATCGAGCTGTTATGATCGCGGCAACACACCCCGCAGAGGGTGATGCGCCGGGACAGCCCATTACATCGGAGACAATGCAACAGTTCTACAAGAAGGCGCTGCTTGCGCTGATCTTCCTCGTGCTGGCGGACGCCCTGTGCGCGGCGTTCCTCGTCCACCGCAGCCACCTGACCCTGGCGCTGCTGCCGGCCGACAGGGATGGCGTGCGGTGGCACTACGTCGATTACTCGGATGTGGCGGAAGGCGGCACCTCCACCGTCCGCATCCACGATCCCGGGCGCGAACGCCTGCGTTTCGATTTCAGGCTGACGGACAAGGCGCGCTATCCCTTTGCTTCCGCGGAGCTGTCGCTGGATGACGGCAAGGGGCGGCCCGCCTTTGCCGACTGGTCGAAGTACGGCACGGTGACCTTCGTGGCCAGGTGCGCGCCCGCCAATTCGATGATGCTGGCGGTTGCCACGTTCGATGAAAAGATCTCCCGGCGGGGCGAGCCGCAAACGTACCGGTCGCCCGGCACCTTCTTCTCCTGCAACGAGCAGGGCATGCCTGTGGCGGTCGACCTGACCCGGCTCGTCATCCCCGAATGGTGGCTGTTCTCGATGAACCTCGATCCCTCCAACCTGGGCTATACCCTGGACAAGGTATCGAAGATCGTCTTCGGCACCAGTCCCCGGAGTCCCCGCGGCGTAGATTCGCAGGCGGAAATCAGCGAGGTCACGCTGCACGGCCGGGATTACCGCTACATCGCCGTGCTGGCGGTGTTGCTGGTGGCGGGATGGGCCGCCTTCGGCGTCTGGTTTTTCCGTGCCCACACGCGTGCCCTGACCGCGAGCCTCGATTCGCGCATGAAGAAGGACTTGCCGCTGGTCGCCTACCGCCAGCTGACGCTGGAACCCTACAAGGACAAGGAAAAGGCCTCGGTCTTGCGTTTTATTTCCACCAATTACACCGACACCGCACTGGACCTGGAACGCGTGGTGGCGGGAACCGGTGCCAACCGGAACAAAGTCAATGAAGTGCTGAAAGCGGAACTCGGCATGACATTTACCGCTTACCTGAATAAATTGCGGCTGACCGAAGCCGCGCGATTACTGGCCGATAAAAGCGCGGCAACCATTGCCGAAATAGCCTATTCGGTCGGCTATGGCAATGTCTCGTATTTCAACAAGCTGTTCAAGGAAGAATACGGCTGCACGCCGAAAGCCTTCCGCTCCCACGCTTCGCAACACCCGATCGACGCCGGCCATCCCCCGGCCAGGCAGCCCGCACCCCCGGCAGATGCGCCGCAGTAGCGCCTTTGCACTCCTCGCACTTCTTGCAATCTCCGCACCAGTAATCGCAATTTCGGCACCGTGCTAGAAATCCCGCTACCGGCGTTAAAGCCGTGCCGGCCGAAGCCCTATGCTCCGGGCATGGCCACGTTGCCGCCGCCGATGCCGTGCGCATGAATCGGTGTGCCGTCAGCGGCGCATGCGGCGACGCGGCCCCGACACCCCCGATATTCAAAAAAATCAATAGAAGGAGGAGACCTTGATATCAAGCCAGGTTTGCGCGCTGCTGTCCGCCGCATTATTACTGACCGGTTTCGCCCAGGCGGAAACTTATCGATGGGATTCGGTCGCCACGGGTGGCGGCGGTTTTGTATCCGGCATTATCCCGAGTAAAAGCGAGCGTGGCGTGGTCTATGCGCGCACCGACGTGGGCGGCGCCTACCGCTGGAATGCGCACGATGAGCGCTGGGTATCGATGATGGACTGGGTGCCGGAGGCGCAGGTCGGGCTGATGGGCGTGGCATCGCTGGCGATCGACCCGAAGGACGCCGGCCGGATCTACCTGATGGCCGGTACCAGCTACTTCAACGGCGGCAAGAGCGCCATCCTGCGCTCCAGCGACTATGGCCGGACATTCGACGTCATCGATGTCACGGCCCGCTTCAAGGTGCATGGCAATGCCATCGGCCGCCAGAACGGCGAGCGCCTGCAGGTCGATCCGGGCGACGGCCGGGTGCTGTACGCGGGCAGCCAGTACGATGGCCTGTTCAGGAGCGGCGACGCGGGCACCACGTGGGAGCGCCTGGCGTCCCTGCCGGTGACCACCACGCCGAACGGCGCCGGCATCAGCTTCGTGCTGCTCGACCCGGCCAGCGTCGAGGGCGGCAGCGCCCGGCGCATCTTCGTCGGCGTGTCGCGCCAGGAATCGGCCGGCCCCAACCTCTATGTCAGCCATGACGCCGGCGCCAGCTTCGAACCGGTGGAAGGCGGCCCCGCCGGCCTGATGCCGCAAGGCGCGGTGATGTCGCCGGAAGGGCGGCTGTACCTCACCTACGCCAACGGTGCGGGACCGCATCCCACCGAAGGCGAGCCGATGGACCGTGGCCAGGTATGGGAATACGACGCGGTGGGCGGCAACTGGGCCGACATCACGCCGGCCGGCGCCAGCGGACCGTTCGGCGGCATCAGCATCGATCCCGCCGATCCGCGCCACCTGGTGGCGTCCACCGTCAACACGTGGCGCCAGCAGGGCAGTGGCTGGGGCGACCGCATCTACACCACGCGCAATGCCGGCCGGGACTGGGTCGACGTGGTGGAGCGGGGCTTCGCGATCGATCCGAAAGGCATCGACTGGATCACCGGCAGCTCGATCCACTGGGCCGGCGACATCGAGTTCGATCCCTTCGACAGCAAGACCGCCTGGGTCATCTCCGGCAATGGCGTGTTCCGCACCACCGACATCGACGCGCCGACCACCCGCTGGGGCTTCGACGTGCGCGGCCTGGAAGAAACCGTGGCGTTCGCGATGCTCAGCGTGCCCGGCGGTCCGCTGGTTTCGGTGATCGGCGACTACGATGGCTTCGTGCAGGACGACCCGGCGCAGTACGGCGTGCGGCACAGTCCCGCGATGGGCACGACGACCAGCCTGGCCGGCAGCACCGACGGGCGCGTGCTGGCGCGCGCCGGCAGCGGCATCTACTATTCCACCGACACCGGCGCCAGCTGGGCGAAGGCGGCGGCGATCAACGGCAGCCACGGCAAGCTGGCCGTGTCCGCCGATGGCCAGCTGCTGCTGCACAGCCCTGAACGCGCATCGACGACCTACCGTTCCACCGACTTCGGCACCAGCTGGAGCGTGGCGGCGGGGCTGGCCGTGGCCGACGCGCACCCGATCGCGGACGCGGTCGATCCGCGCCGCTTCTACGCGTACGACAACGTCAACGGACGCATGCTGGTCAGCGACGACGGCGGCGCCACGTTCACCGCCAGGGGCCAGCTGCCGGCGCAAGGCCTGAAGACGATGGCCGCCGCGCCAGGGCGGGCCGGCGACGTCTGGGTCTGCCTGGCTGGCCGCGGCCTGGCGCATACCAGCGATGCCGGCGCCACGTTCGAGACCATCGCCGGCGTCGACAGCTGCACCGCGGTCGCCCTGGGCAAGGCCGCGCCGGGCACCGCGTATCCCGCCCTGTACATGTGGGGCACGGTGCACGGCGTGCGCGGCATGCTGCGCTCGATCGACAAGGGCGCCAGCTGGTCGCGCATCAACGATGACGCGCACCAGTATGGCGGCACCCAGTCCATCGCCGGCGACCTCAATACCTACGGCACCGTGTACATGACATCGGCGGGCCGCGGCATCGTCTACGGTGCCACCGCGGGCGATGCCGGCGACGTCATCGTGGCGCCCATCGACACCAGCGGTCCCGGTCCGGCCGAACCACCCAACCGGTGCGAGTACGTGATCACCACGGCCTGGGAGGGCGGGCACATTGCCGACCTGCGCATCACCAACAACCGCTCCGCCACCATCCACGGCTGGACCGTCAGCTGGACCTACGGCGACAACTCGACGGTGGACAGCTGGTGGAACGCCGCCGTGACGGGCGCGCCGCCGACCTGGACCGCCACGGCGGACCAGCCCTGGAACACGAACATCGGCCCGGGCGCGACCGTCAGCTTCGGCATGGTGGTTACCGGCTCGTCGATCCCCGTGATCAGCGGCGACGTCTGCAAATGAACCGGCGGGGCGCCTCGCCCCCGCCTCGATCGGATCAACCGCATGAATCCCATCATCACATCCATCGCATCATCGCACTCAAGGACAACATGAAAATCTTCCTGACCGTTCTGGGCGCCAGCATCGTGCTGGCTTCGGCGGCGCATGCCACCGTGCTGAATTTCGACGACCTGGAGGCCGGCGGCAAGCTGGCCAGCATCGCCCCGCACAATCCCTATGCCGGCCTGGCGTGGAGTTCCAGCTGGTACCTGGGCGACACCGCCGTGGCCGGCTATGGCAACGGCGCGCACTCGGGCACGAACTTCCTGACCAACGGCTACGGCGTCAACAACCTGGCCATCGCCAGCACGACCGGCTTCGATTTCGGCGGCGGCTGGTTCGCCACGCCCGCCACCAACGGCGCCCACGCCAGCTGGATCAACATCAGCGCCTATGACAGCGCCGGCCTCCTGATCGGCAGCACCGGCAACCTGGCGATCGGCGCCAGTTATACCTTCATCGCGGCGAACTTCAGCAACGTCGCGCGCCTGAACATCGCGCGCGACAAGGGCTGGTTCGTGATGGACGACCTGTCCATCGCCAGCGCGAGCGCGGTGCCGGAACCCGGCAGCTTCGCCCTGACGGCACTGGGTTGCGCCACCCTGGCGGCACTGCGATGGCGCCGGAAAATGCCGGCGTGACGGGGCCGGCGGCGGCCGGCAAAGCCGGCGCAAGCGCGAGCTTCTCTGTAAAAGAATGACGATGGAGACGACGATGCCGCATACCGGCAAACCGCACAGGGTTGCCCTGTTATTCAACGGGAACAAGATATTCGACCGCGAAGTGATGGCCGGGATCGCGGCCCACCTGCACAGTACCCGCGCCGAGTGGGACCTGTTTTTGGAAGAGGATTTCCGTCTGAGGCTGCACAACATCGAGCACTGGCAGGGCGACGGCATCATCGCCGATTTCGACGACCCGTGCGTGGCCGAGGCCCTGACGGGCTGCCGCGTGCCGGTGGTGGCGGTGGGCGGCTCGTATGCCGACGACCTCGGCTATCCCGCCGGCGTGCCGTACGTGGCCACCGACAATGCCAAGCTCGTCAAGCTGGCCTTCGATCACCTGATCGACGCGGGCCTGCACCGCTTCGCCATGTTCAGCCTGCCCGAAGCACCCGGCAACCGCTGGGCGCAGGAGCGCGAGCATGCGTTTCGCGAGCTGGCGGGAAAGAGCGGAGCGCACGTCGAGGTCTTCCAGGGCTGCGCCACCGCCGGTTCCTCGTGGGACGAAGCGGTGCAGGGCCAGATCGCCTGGCTGCGCAGCCTGCCGAAACCATGCGGCATCATTGCCGTCACCGATGCGCGTGCGCGGCAGCTGTCGCAGGCCTGCACCATCGGCGGCATTGCGGTGCCGGAACAGGTGGCGCTGATCGGCATCGACAACGACCCGCTGGTGCGCCAGCTCACGCGCATACCCCTCAGTTCAGTGATCCAGGGTGCCCAGGAAATCGGGCGCACCGCCGCGCACCTGCTGGACCGCATGCTGCACGGGGTGCGCCTGCCCGATACGCGCATCCTGGTCCCCCCGGCCGGCATCAATGTGTGCGCTTCCAGCCTGCACCAGCCGGTGCGCAACCCCTACGTGATGCAGGCCAGCCATTTCATCCGGCAGTACGCATGCCAGGGCATCAAGACTTACCAGGTCGCCGATTACGTGGGCCTGTCGCGCTCCTCGCTGGAACTCTATTTCCGCCAGGAATTCGGCTGCAGCGTGCACGACGCGATCCTGCGCTTCAAGCTCGAGGCCGCGAAAGCGGGACTGCGCAGCCGCGATCGCAGCGTCGCCGACGTGGCGCAGCAGTGCGGTTTCCTCACCACCCAGTACATGTACCAGGTATTCAAGCGGGAGCTGGGATGCACGCCCCGCATCTACCGCGACCGCGTGCTCGGCGAGAGCGCACTGCCCGCCGGCGCAGGGTAGGGAGCACCGCGCGGCAGGAAAACGCATCGAAGTGACGTCGCATCGATGTCAATTCGCTATCGCAGGCGATAAATTCCTCATTGGTCGCGTCAAGCCGTTTCGCCTAGACTCGGGCGCACAACAATATTCGGAGACCAGACCATGAAAACCCTGTTTGCCGGCGCCGTCCTGGCCGCCGGCCTGCTGCCGTTCGCCGCCATGGCCGAACCGGCCAAGCCAACGCCCGCCGCGACCGCCGTGAAGCTGACCGTCGACACGCGCACCGAGACCGGCCCCATGACACCCCTGTGGGCCTGGTTCGGCTACGACGAGCCGAACTACACCACCACGCCCAATGGCAAGAAGCTGCTGTCCGAACTGGCGGCCATGAGCCCGGTCCCCGTGTACGTGCGCGCGCATAACCTGATGACCTCGGGCGACGGCAGCCATGCGCTCAAATGGGGTTCCACCGGCATGTACAGCGAGGATGCCGACGGCAAGCCGGTCTACAACTGGAAGATCGCCGACGCCATCTTCGACGCTTACATCGAGCGCGGCATGAAGCCGCTGGCGCAGATCGGCTTCATGCCGGAGGCGCTGTCGCCGCAACCCCAGCCCTACCAGCACCGGTGGAAGCCGGGCGTGCGCTACGAGGACATCATGACGGGGTGGGCCTATCCGCCCAAGGATTACGCCAAGTGGTCCGAGCTGATCTACCAGTGGGTGCGCCACTGCGTGGAACGCTATGGCCAGCAGGAAGTCGAGAGCTGGTACTGGGAAGTGTGGAACGAACCGGACGGGCACTACCTGATCGCGCCGGACCGCCGGCAGGCGTATTTCAAGATGTACGACCACGCCGCCGACGCCGTCAAGCGCGCCTTGCCGACGGCCCGCTTCGGCGGCCCGCACACGGCCGTGGCGGGGGACTTCATGGAAGCATTCCTGCAGCACGCGCTGCACGGCACCAACCACGCGACCGGCAAGAAAGGCTCGCCGCTCGACTTCGTGGCCTGGCATGCCAAGGGCGCGCCGAAGGTGGTCGACGGCGTGGTCCGGATGGGCATGGACACCCACTTCCGCAACCTCGACCGGGGCTTTGCGATGGTGGCGAAATACCCCGAGCTGAAGGGCATCCCCGTCATCATCGGCGAGTCCGATCCGGAAGGCTGCGCGGCCTGCGGCATGCAGACCAATCCGGAAAACGCCTACCGCAACGGCACGCTGTACGCCAGCTATACAGCGGCATCGGTGGCCCGCCTGTACGACTTGGCCGACCGCCGCGGCACCAACCTGATCGGCGCGGTCAACTGGTCCTTCCTGTTCGAGGACCAGCCCTGGTTCGCGGGTTACCGCGACCTGGCCACCAACGGCGTCGACAAGCCGGTATTGAATGTGTTCCGCATGCTGGGCATGATGCGCGGCGCGCGGCTGAAGGTCGGCGGCGACCTGGCGTACGATGCCGAACGTATCCAGCGCGAAGGCGTGCGCGGTGCCCGCACCGACGTCGGTGCGCTGGCCAGCCGCTCCGGGCGCGAGGTGGCCGTGCTGGTCTGGAACTATCACGACGACGACATCATCGATGCCGGCGCGCCGGTCGACGTGGCGCTGAGCGGCATTCCCGCGCAGAGCGCCACCGTGCGGCACTACCGCATCGACCAGGAGCACAGCAACTCGTATGCCGCCTGGAAGCGCATGGGGTCGCCGGCCAGCCCCACTGCCGCGCAAGTGACCGCGCTGCAGAAGGCCAGCGCCCTGGCGCAGCTGGGCGAGCCGTCCACCGTAACCGTGCGCAACGGCGTCCCCACCTTGCGGATGCAGCTGCCTCGCCAGGCGGTGTCACTGCTGGTAGTGGCGTATTGAGCGGGTCCGCGCGCGGCGTCTCGGACCCCAGGTTCAACCGCTAACTGGATAGCCGGGTCAGCGGCCGCCAGCCGCGAACTCGCGAGCCGGCAGGCGCACCTTGACGGTCGCCACCGGTGCATCGGCCGCCTCGGCGAGGATCACGGTGTATTCGCCGGCGGCGATCTTCCACTTGCCGCTGGCGCTGTCGAACACGGCCAGCGTGCGCGGGTCGATGGCGACGCGGGTGGCGCGGCTTTCGCCGGCCTGCAATGCCAGCTTGTCCCAGCCGCCCAGGCGCTTCGGCGCCTCCCAGCCGCTGCCGGCCTTGCTCACGTACACCTGCGGCACCGCCTTGCCGGCGCGCTTGCCGTCGTTGGTCACGCTGAACGACACGTCGATCGCGCCATCCTTCGCCGCCGCGGCCAGGCCGGTGTACTTGAACGAGGTGTAAGACAGGCCGTGGCCGAAGGCGAACAGCGGCTTGTGCCCCTTCTTGTCGAACCACTTGTAGCCGACCGCCGCGCCTTCGATGTCGTAGTCGGTCGTGAAGCGGCTGCCTTCCGGCAGTCCGGTACCGTCCACCACGGGGCGCGGCAGCTGGTCCACAGACATCGGGAAGGTCGCCGGCAGGCGGCCGGAGGCATCCACTTCGCCGGTCAGCACGCGGGCGATCGCTTCGCCGCCGCGGCTGCCCGGGTACCAGGCCTGCACCACCGCGTCGACATTGGCCAGCCACGGCATGGTGACCGGCGAACCGGTTTCCAGCACCACCACGGTGGGCTTGCCGGCGGCCGCCACGGCGGCGATCACCGCGTCCTGGCCATTGGGCAGCGACAGGTCGGGCTGGTCGATGCTCTCGGCGGTCCACTGCGTGGCGAAGACCAGGGCCAGGTCGCTGGACGCGGCCAGCCGGGCGGCGGCCGCCGCATCCTTGCCATCGTGATAGACGAGCTTCGCCTGAAGGCGCTTGGCCAGCGCCTGCATCGGCGAGGAGGGCAGGTAGACGATCGGGCCGGGGAATGTCTTCGGACCTTCGTTCGGCACCGGCGAGCCGCCGATCGGATAGACCTGCGAGGAACCGCCGCCCGACAGCACGCCCACGTCGGCATGGCCGCCGATGATGGCGATGGTGCGCTGCGTGCCGGCCAGCGGCAGCACGCCGTTGCGGTTCTTCAGCAGCACGATGCCTTCCTCGGCGGCCTGCTGGGAGACCTGCGCGCTGGCGGCGAAATCGATCTTCTCCGGTTCGACCTGCACCGGGTGTTCCATCACGCCGTTGGCGTACATGGCGCGCAGGATGCGCTGCACCATGTCGTCCAGCCTGGACTGCGGCACGTGGCCGTTCTCCACTGCTTCCTTCAGTGCGCCGTTGAAGTACGGCGACTGGTCGAACGGCCAGCCGGACTGCTGGTCCAGGCCGGACAGCGCGGCCGGGATGGTCGAGTGCACGGCGCCCCAGTCGGACATCACATAGCCCTTGTAGCCCCAGTCGCGCTTGAGCACCTTGTTGAGCAGGTGGTCGTTCTCGCAGGCGTAGGCGCCGTTGACCAGGTTGTAGGCGCACATGACGGAACCCGGATTGCCCCGCTCGATGGCGATCTGGAAGGCCAGCAGGTCGGACATGCGGCCCGCCGCATCGCCGATCTTGACGTTCACCTTGAAGCGGCCCGTTTCCTGGTCGTTGTAGGCGAAGTGCTTGACGGTGGCGACCAGGTGGTTGGACTGGATGCCGCGGATCTGCTCGCCGGCGATCACGCCGCTCAGCAAGGGATCTTCGCCGGCGTACTCGAAGTTGCGGCCGTTGCGGGGTTCGCGCTGCAGGTTGACGCCGCCGGCCAGCATCACATTGTGGCCGGACAGGCGCGCTTCCTTGCCGATCATGGCGCCGCCTGCGTAGCTGAGCGCAGGATTCCAGCTGGCCGCCGTGGCGATGCCGGCCGGCAGGGCGGTGCGCTGGCGCGGCGAGGGATTCGGCTGCGAGGCGACGCCGGTGCCGGCGTCCGTCAACTGCTGGTGCGGGATGCCCAGGCGTTGCACGCCGGGGATGAAGCCGGCGGTGAATGGCACGCCTTCCTTCGGCTTTGCCGTGCCCTTGAAATCGGTGGAGAAATAGCCGAACACGGTCTGGATCTTTTCATCCAGCGTCATCGCGGCGACCGCGGCGCGTGCGCGCTGGTCGGGGTCCGCCTTGGGATTGTCGGCAAAGGCGTCGGCAGCCATCGCGTGGACAGCGGACGCGATGAGCGTCAGGGCCAGGGCGCCGTGTTGTACGCGGTGCTTCGCGCGGTGCTTCATGATCATGCTGAGTTGTCTCATCCGTTTGTCTCCGTGAATTATTCGAAATGTTGTCAAGGTACGCCCTGCATGGTTGAGCTCTCGCTCGTGCCAGACCGGAATATGGCCTGCCGAAACACGCAAAAAAGAAGAGAAAAGGGCCCGTGAAATCGATTTCAACGCAGTTTCGTGATCGTCTGGCGTAATGTCAAGGGGCGGCGTAGCAGCCCGCCTGATATTTCACGAAAATTCGTATTTTTACTACGTTTAGTGATTTCCACTAAACAAAGCTGTTGACGGAACGTCACGGTTGCCAGTAAGTTTCGCTTCCTGAATTCGTTTTCATAAGCGCGTTGGTGAAAATCCCACCATGCCGCACAACCGCATTCATTGCCCGAGGACACCTTCGGGTTTTCTTTGCGTGGGTGTGAAAACGATTTCAACGACCTGCGGCGCGCGGCGAATCCGCGACGCCAACAAGAGCAGGCACTTGCTCGATAAAAACATCTTCTGCATCGGAGACAGAATGAAACACGTCAAGAAAACCGCGATGGCTATCGCGGTATCCCATATCGCGGCCCTGTCGGGCGGCGTCGCACTGGCCCAGTCGGCCAGCTCGTCCACGGAGGGCACGGCCAGTGCGAATGCCAGCGTGGTGGTAGTGTCGGGCCAGCGCGCCGCGCTGCAGTCTGCCCAGAAGATCAAGCAGGATGCCGACGAAGTCGTCGACTCCATCAATGCCGAGGACATCGGCAAGCTGCCCGACCGTTCCGTGACGGAAGTGCTGCAGCGCGTGGTCGGCGTCACGATCGATCGCAGCATGTCCGGCGACCCGCAACACTATGCGGTGGAAGGTTCCGGGGTGGCGATCCGCGGCCTGAACTACGTGCGCTCCGAACTGAATGGACGCGACTCGTTCTCCGCCAATGGTGCCCGGTCCCTCAGCTTCGAAGACGTGCCGCCCGAGCTGATGGCCGGCGTGGATGTGTACAAGAACCCGTCGGCGGAACAGATCGAAGGTGCGATCAGCGGCCTGGTCAACCTGCGCACGGCGATGCCGTTCGACTTCAAGGGTTTCAAGGGATCGGTCTCGGGGCAGATGTCGTACTCCACGCTGCGCGAGGGCAAGCCCACCCCGTCGACGTCGCTGCTGCTGTCGGACCGGTGGAAAACGCGCTTCGGCGAGTTCGGCCTGCTGGTGGATTTCGCCAGGTCGCAGAGCGACACCCGCACCGACAATTTCCAGATCGAGCCGTACTACCCGCGTGACAACCTGGTGCCCGGACGCATCGTGTGGGTGCCAACCGGCGTCACGTGGCGCACAATGGAATTCGAGCGCGAGCGCAAGGGCCAGTACGCCGCGGCGCAGTGGCGGCCGAACCGCGACCTCTCCACGTCGCTGACGTATTTCAAGTCCAGCTACGAGAACAGCTGGAGCGAGCAGGCGATGCTGATGAAGCACACCACGCCGTACGCGATCCAGGTGGCCAACGGGGTCTACGATGCGAACGGCGCCCTGCTGTCCGGCACGCTATCGGACCCGGAACACGGCGGCATCAACCTGAACCCCGACCGCCGCGTCTCGGGCCGCAGTTCGTCGACCACCGATATTGCGTGGAACGTGCAATGGCGCGTGAACCAGGACTGGACAATCCGCAACGACGTGCAGCGCATCCGGGCCAAAACCAGTTCGCTGGACTCCGACGTCGCCACCGGCATGCTGCTGCAAAAGCAGGGCATCGACCTGACGACCAAGCTGCCGACCTTGCACTTCGACGATGCGGACCGCGCCGCCATCGCCGATCCGAACAATTACTACTGGGCCTACACGATGGAGCACCTGGACCGCTCGACGGCCAGCAACAACGTGTGGAGGACGGACGTGCAGTACAACTTCGATCACGCGGTGCTGCGCGACGTGCGTTTCGGCGTGCGCTTCACCGACCGCAAGTCGCTGACTCAGAACTCGAACCCCAGCTACAACTGGCAGGCCATCACCCAGCCCTATATGCTGGGCTGGAACATCCCCACGCTGGCCTACCTGGGCGATCCCCGCTTCAACAACGAGGTGCGCGTCCATCCGTTCAGCAATTTCTTCAACGGCGACGCATCGGTGCCCGCGGCGGTGTTCCCCAGCGACAGCCTGGCCCGCGGCTATCCCGACAGCTATGCCACGCTGCACGGCTACCACACCGTCCTGTGCGAGCAGCAGGCGGCCGCCCAGGGCTGGGGTACCTGCGAGCCGTGGAAGCGCGCTACCTTCGGCACCGACCCGGCCGAAATCAACGACGTGGCCGAAAAGACCAGGGCGTTCTATACCCAGCTGCGTTTCGGCTTCGATGAGCTGAAGTATCCGGTGGACGGCAATATCGGCGTGCGCTACGTGAAGACCGACATGCGCGCGGCCGGCTACACCGTGTTCACGCCGAACGTGGTATCGATTCCGCCGGGCGCCGCCGTGACGGGCATGCCGATCCCCGACATCAAGGCGCTCTCGCAGCAGGCCGACTTCGAGCATGCGTACAGCAACGTGCTGCCGAGCCTGAACCTGCGGCTGAAGGGCACGGGCGGCTGGCAATTCCGCCTGGCCCTGGCGAAGGCCATGTCGCGGCCCGACTTCGGCCGGCTGCAGGCCTACAACCGCTTGTCGCAGCAGGTCGACAGCAGCGTCAATCCGGCCACCGGCGCGGTCAATATCGATAGCGTCAGCCTGACCGGCGAAGCCTCCGGCAATCCGATGCTGAAGCCGACCCTGTCGACCCAGCTGGACCTGACTGCCGAGTGGTATTTTGCGCCGGGCGGCTCGCTGACGCTGGCCGTGTTCAACAAGCGCCTGAAAGACATCGTCGTCGACCAGATGGTCAGTGTCGAACTGCCGGATTCAACGGGCGCGATGCACAGCTTCGCCACCACGTCGCCGGTCAATGGCGCGAAGGGCCATGCGCGCGGCTTCGAACTGGCTTACCAGCAGTACTACGACAACGTGCCCGGCTGGCTGAAGGGCATCGGCGTGCAGGCCAGCTTCACGTTCGTCGACAGCGCGCGCGATTTGTACAACCCGGTGTATTCGGAATACTGCAGCGGCAGCGCCGACGGTGCCGCCAACCTGAACCTGAACATCAACGGCTGCGATACCGATGGCCGCGTGTTCGGCAACCTGCCGCTGCAGGGCCTGTCGCGCCAGAGTGCCAACCTGTCGCTGATGTACGACCGCGGCCCGGTCTCGGCGCGCGTTGCCTACAGCTGGCGTTCACGCAGCCTGCAGTCGGTGAATGCCTGGGGTGCGCGCGGCACCGACGGCAAGGATACCAATCCGGCCAGCCCGACCTACGGTGCCGAGAACCTGGCCTGGGGCTTGCCCTTGTGGGCCGAAGCATATGGCCAGATCGACGCCTCGATCTTCTACAAGCTGACCGAGAAGCTGTCGATCGGCCTGGAAGCGCAGAACCTGACCGATGTGAAGTTCCGGCAGACGATGGACCAGCATATCGGCAACATGAACCACACCTGGTTCAAGACGGGGCCGCGCTACACGGCGCAGCTGCGTTACGACTTCTGAGCCAGCGGGTGTTGCACGACAGGCCGGCCACCTGGCCGGCCTGAATGGAGACGCAGTACATAACGACAGGAGAAATCCATGATGCATACCGTATTCCGGCCAGCCCTGGCCACGCTCGTCCTGCTTGCCAGCGGTGCCGCCAGCGCCGCGCCGACATGCGCCGCAACGTATGCCACGCGCGACGACTGGGCCAACGGCTTCGTCGTCGACATCGTCGTCACCAATACCGGCAGCAATACCGTCAGCGGCTGGAACGTCACGTGGGACTATGGCAGCGCGGTCACGCTGGCCAGTGCACCGTGGGGCGCGCGGGTCGCGGTCGCGGGCGGCCGGGTAACGGCCACCGACGACGGCGGACGTCCATCGATCGCGCCTGGCGCCAGCATCGGCTTCGGCATGCCGCTGGCGTATGCCGGCGCGCGGCCGGTTCCCGGCAAGATCACGGTCGGGGGAGCCCATTGCACGATCCAGGGACCCAGCCCGAACCTGTACAGCGACCCGCAGTCGGCCGCTGCACGTTGGGTGCGCGACAATGCCGGCGATGGCCGCGCCGCCGAGATCGGCCCGCGCATTGCGGACCAGCCCGCCGCGAAGTGGTTCGGCGGCTGGAGCGGCGACATCGGCAACGCGGTGGGCAGCTATGTCGGCGCCGCGGCGGCCGCGCGGCGGGTGCCGGTGCTGGTCGCCTACAACATCCCGGCACGCGATTGCGGCCAGCACAGCGCCGGCGGCGCCGGTTCCGCGGGGGCCTACCAGGACTGGATCCGTGCCTTCGCCAATGCGATCGGCCCGCGCGAAGCCGTGGTGGTGCTCGAACCGGATGCACTGCCGCAGCTGGACTGCCTGGATGCCGCCGGCAAGGCGACGCGGCTGCAGCTGTTCCGCCACGCGGTGGCCCAGTTCAACGAGCGTGCGCCACGCACGGCGCTGTACATCGACATCGGCAACAGCGACTGGCTGGAGCCTGCCGAGGCGGCGGCACGCCTCGTCCAGGCCGGCATCGCGAGCGCCGAGGGCTTTGCGCTGAACGTGTCGAACTATCGCACCGACGGGGAAAGCAATCCTTACGGCATCGCCGTCAGCCAGGCATTGCGCCAGCAGGCCGGCTGGGGCAAGCCGTTCGTCGTCGATACCAGCCGCAATGGCGCAGGGCCGGACGGTCGCGAGTGGTGCGATCCGCCGGGCCGCAAGATCGGCGTGCCCCCGCGCGTGAATGCGGTGGGTAGCCAGCCTGCCATGACGTTGTGGGTCAAGGCGCCGGGCGAAGCCGATGGCTGCGCGGCGGCGGCGGGTACCTTCCTGCCCGAGATGGCCTTCAAGATGATCCACGGGTATTGATGCGCCGGCTGGCGCCGCGCCGCATTGCACCGCGGGGGCTGCGCCGGCCGTCGCATGGATAATATGCAAGACGGGCGGTACTGCCGGATGCGCCCCGCCTGTCTTTCCTGATCCCTGGCCCGGTCGCGTACCCGGCCTGCCTGACGATAGCTCCGCCGATGCCTACGACACCGACATTCTCCACTCCCGACCACCTCGCCGATTTCCGTGATGGACCGCGCCTGCTGGCACACGTGGGCGGCACGCATGTGCGCTTCGCGCTGGAAGCGGGGCCGGGCCGGGCAAGCCATGTGCAGGTCCTGCCATGCCTGGCCTATCCGACGCTGGCGGCGGCACTGCGCGCCTACCTGTCGCAAGCCGAAGTCGCCGCGGCCGCGCCGGTGGTGCGCCATGGCGCGATCGCGGTCGCCCGCCCGGTCATCGGCGATGTCGTGCGCATGACCGACCTTCACTGGGAATTTTCGGTTGCCGGGCTGCGCGACGAGTGCGGCTTCGACGTGCTGGCCGTGGTCGACGATTTCGCGGCACTGGCCCGGGCGCTGCCGTACCTGGACAACCGGAAGTGGCAGGTGGGAGGGGGCTGCGCCGTGCCCGACACGCCGCTGGGTTTGATCCGCGCCGATGCTGGGCTGCGCGTCTCGGGCCTGATCCCCACGGCCGCGGGCTGGGCGGCCCTGCCATCGGAAGGCGGCCATGCCAGCTTTTCGCCGGTCAATCACACGGAGATCGCCATCCTGCGCTTTGCCCGGCGCGAATTCGGCGACGTGTCGGCCGAACGGCTGATGTCCGGGCCCGGCATCGAACTGGTCTACCGCGCCCTGGCGGACTTGCGTGGCGTGCCCGCCGAACCGCTGTCCGTCGCCGACATCATGCAACGCGCGCTGCGCGGCAGCTGCCTGCTGTGCGACGAGACGGTGGAGGCCTTCTGCGGCATGCTGGGCACCGTGGCCGGCAACCTGGCGGTGACGCTGGGCGCGCGCGGCGGCGTGTACATCGCGGGCGGCATCGTGACCAGGCTCGGCGAGCGCTTCGACCGCTCCTCGTTCCGCGCGCGCTTCGAGAAGAAGGGCCGTTTCGAGCGCTATCTCGGTGCGATTCCCACCTGCGTCATCACGGCCGACCATCCCGCCTTCGCCGGGCTCTCGGCGATCCTTTCGGAACGTCTGAACGCCCGGGTTGGCAAACCGCCGGCTCCTCTGGTATAGTTCTGCTCCGCGCGGGAGTAGCTCAGTTGGTAGAGCGCAACCTTGCCAAGGTTGAGGTCGAGAGTTCGAGACTCTTCTCCCGCTCCAGTTTCCCTGGAACCGCGCACGGTATCACGGCTTCATGCATCACCACTCCATGCGGGAGTAGCTCAGTTGGTAGAGCGCAACCTTGCCAAGGTTGAGGTCGAGAGTTCGAGACTCTTCTCCCGCTCCAGTTTCCCTGGAACCGCGCACGGTATCACGGCTTCATGCATCACCACTCCATGCGGGAGTAGCTCAGTTGGTAGAGCGCAACCTTGCCAAGGTTGAGGTCGAGAGTTCGAGACTCTTCTCCCGCTCCAGGATTCAAGAGAAGGCAGCCCATGTGGCTGCCTTTTTGCATCTCCGCATTCAATGCGACGAATCGCCTACGCTGGCGCCAGCTGGCGGATGGCCGCCGCCAGCTTCGCCAGGTCGGCGCCGCGCGTGAAGTACGACGGCGTCACGCGGATGCAGCTGCCGCCCGCCGGCCCCGAACGCGCCACGGTGAAGATCCCGAACTCGTCGGCGAGGCGCCGTGACAGCGCCACGTTGTCCTCGAACCCGGTGCGCCCGCGCAGGCGGAACGACGTGACCGCGCCGCTCATCCCCGGCTCCTCGGGCGTCAGGATCTGCACGCCCGGCACGTCGATCACCTGGCGCACCCAGTCGTCGCGCAACCCGCGCAGCCGGGCCGCCCGTTCCTCCAGCGGAACCTGTCCATGGAACTTCAGCGCCGCCGGGATCGTCATGATCGCTGCCATGTTGACCGTGCCGGCATGGACGCGGGAACGGATGTCCGTCGCGGGGAAGTTCGTCGCGCCGGCCTGCACGCCGATATCCTCCAGGCGCGCTTCGCGGATGTACAGGAAGCCCAGGCCGAGCGGCGCACCGATCCACTTGTGCAGGTTGGCGCCGACGAAATCGGCGCCCAGGTCGGGGATCCTGTAATCCAGCTGGCCCCAGGATTGCGCCACGTCGACGATCACGTCCACGCCGCGCGCCTTGGCCATGCGCACGATCTCCGCCACCGGGATCACCAGCCCGGTACGGTGGCTGACGTGCGTGAGCAGCAGCAGGCGGGTGCGCGGGTGCCTGCGCAAGGCCTGTTCATACGCATCGATGACGTTCTGGCGGCTGGCCGGCTCCGGGATCTGCACCGCCGCCGCGCCGCCGCCGCTGCGGCGGGCCAGGTCGTTCATCGCATCGATCATCGTGTCGTAGTCGAGATTGCCGTACATGACCGTCTCGCCCGGCTTCACGAGCCGGTAGTTGCAGATCAGGTTTTGCAGCGACTCGGTGGCGCCGCGCGTGATGGCAAGTTCGCCGGTCGCCACGCCCGCATGCGCCGCCAGCTGGGCGCGGATGGCTTCGATGCCGTCGCGGTCGAAATCGCGGCGCAGGAAATGCGAGTTGTAGCGGTTCAGGTAATCGATATTGCGCTTGAAGTCCTCTGCCACCGGCCGCGCCATGATGCCGAAGTAGGCGTTCTCCAGGTTGACGAATTCGCTGGCCACGTCATAGCTGGCGGCCAGCTGCTGCCAGTCGCGCACCGGGGCCGTGGTGGTCGCCGGAACAGCGCTCCTGGCGCTTCCGGCTGCCGCCAGCCCCGCGGCCAGGCTGGCGGCGCTGCGCAGCAAGGCGCGGCGCCGTTGGACGAAAGAATTCATGGATGCTCCTCTTGGTGGTGGTGGCGGCAAGGCAGGGCGCCGGGCCGGATCGATGATACGTACCCCGGCCGGGCCGGGGAATCCCGCTGATGGGGCAGCGACAATGGCGGCGCGATCCGGTATCGGTGCTCGCGCCGGTGTCCGTCGCCCCGGCGGTTGAAGGCGTTCAGGATCTACAAGCTGAAGTCGGCCGTCAGCTCGACGGTGCGCGGATCGCCCAGCACGATCTGGTTGGCGGCGCTGGAGCCGGTCCACTTGGCATACAGGCGGTCGGTCAGGTTGCGCACCCGCAGCGTCACCCTGGCCGGCCCGGTACGCCACCTGGCATACGCATCGGCCAGCGCATAGCCGTTCATTCGCACGGTATTGGCGTTGTCCGCATAGCGTTCGCCCGTGTAGCTGAGGCCAGCGCCGACCGCCAGGTCGAGGCCGGCGATGCGGTAATCGCTCCACAGCCGCGCGGTGCGCTCCGGCACGTTCACCGGCAGCTTGCCCACGCGCGACACGCCGCCGGCCTCGACCAGCGTGTCGTACTGCGCATCCAGCACGGACAGGTTGCCGGCCAGGCTCAGTGCCGGGCTGGCGTGCCAGCTTGCCGACAGTTCGACGCCGCGCGACGAGATCCTGCCATTGTTGACGGTGAGATTCGGCTGGTCCGGATCGCGCGACAGCACATCGGTCTGCCGCAGCCGGTACAGCGCGGCGCTCCAATCGAAACGGCCCGCCAGGCGCTGCTTGATGCCGACCTCGAACTGCCGTCCGCGAGTCAGCGGATAGGCCGCGCTAGCGGCGTTCATCAGCAGCAGGTTCGAGCTGCCTACCGGTGCCGCCGCGGTGCCGGCCTGGCCGTACAGCGACGTTCCCGGGCAGACTTCCCAGACCACGCCTGCGCGCGCCGACGTTGGCCGGTAGCGCCTGGCGAACGCGGTCCTGGCGGCGAGGTCGAGGTCGTCGACCTCGTTTTCCAGGCGGATGGTTTCGCGGCGCAGGCCGGTGACGACCGTCAGCTCGGGGGCGAGCGTCAACGCATCCTCGGCAAACACGGCGGCGGTGCGCACCCGCGTGCGCAGCAGGGCGCGGTTGCCGGGGCCGGTGGTCAGGGCCCGGCTGTCGTCGTAGTGGCCCTGGTCCGGATCGAACAGGTCGACCTGCAGTGCCGCCCGGGTGGTGGCCGAACCGTCCGAGAAGCGGCGGTCGCTGGCGAACGCGGTATGGGTCAGTTCCACGCCGGCGACGAAGCGGTGCCGCAGGCCGGCCAGCGTGCCCTGGTAGCCCAGGTCGACGCGGTCGCTCCACACCCGGTGCGCGTGGCTCACGTGGCTCTGGGTGCGCACGATGTTCGCCGGCGCGCCGAAGACATTGCCTTCCGCATTGCGCCACAGCCGGTCGGCATCGTAGCGCGACAGCTCGTTGCGCAGGGTCCAGCCGGGTGCCGGTTCCCAGCTCAGCCTGGCGCGCAGCCACAGGCTGTCGGCGTCCATCACGGCATCCAGCAGGTTGTAGTTGATCCGGGCGACGCGGCGGTCGATGACGCGCCCGGCCGGATCGCTGACGGCGCCGGTCGGCGCGCCCGCCAGCGCCGCCGGGATCAGCGGCGTGCCGTAATAGGCACCGAGGTCGTCGCGCAGTCGGTCGAGCGACAGGTCGAGCCGCAAGCCGGGGCGGAACGTGGTCTGCCAGGCCGCGGTCAGGTGCGTCAGTTTCTGGCCGGTGCGGTCGATCCAGCCATCGTGGCGGTTGTGGCTGAGGTCGATGCGCCAGGCGCTGGCGCTGCCGGCCGCCCCGCCCAGGCCGAATGCCGCTCGCCGCGCGCCGTAGCTGCCCACGGACAGCAGGGCTTCGGCGCTGGCTTCGCGGCGGGCCTGGCGCGGCACGAAGTTGACGGCGCCGCCGATGCCGCCCTCGCCATGCAGCACCGAGGAAGGGCCCTTCAGCACTTCGATGCGTTCGTAGTTCCAGCTGTCCTGCGGCCGGGTCGACATGGTGGCGGTCGAGATGCGCGCCCCGTCGTACAGGTAGGTGATGAAGCCGCCCGTGAAACCGCGGGTCGAGGCGACACCGGGCGAGCCGGGGTTGCCGCCCACCGTCATGCCCACGGCGCCGCCCAGTGCATCCTCCAGCGTGCGCGCGCCGCGCTGTTCCATCAGCGCGCGGTCGATCACCTCGACCGATGCCGGGGTCTCGGCCAAGGTCAGCCCGAGCCGCGAGCCGGCATCGGCCACGGTATCGAAGGCCGGCCTGGTCGCGGCGGTGATGGTGACGGTGGCGATCGGCTGTTCGTCGGCGCTGGCCGGCGGCATCGGGCTGGCGGCGATGGCGCCGGCGAGCAGGGGAACGATGTTTTTCTTCATGATGTCGTGATGGATTGAGAGGCGCCCATGCCAGGCGGGCAGCACCGGGTGGCGCGCGGCGGTGGCATCCCGGCAAAGCCAGCGCGAGTGCATGGCTCGATCGGGGAGTTCGCCCAAGCAGTGCTACTATATGAGATTGATAATGCAATATCAATAGAGAATTGCGTTCCGGCCAGTCAGGATCCGCAAATCAGCTGGTGCATTATCAGCATTATGGGAACAGTGAAGCCTTCAATGCCGCGTTTACCCTCCCGCGAGTGGCCACTATGATGAACCCGTCAACCACTCGCCAGGAGCACATCATGATCCACCAGGTCATCGCCCGCGAAACCGGCAACCCTTCCGTGATGCAGTACGAAGCCGCCGCCGATATCGGCAATCCCGGCCCCGGGCAGGTCCGCCTGCGGCAGGAGGCGATCGGCGTCAACTTCGTCGATACGCTGTTCCGCTCCGGCGCGTTCAAGATGCCGCTGCCGCTGCCGCTGGCGATGGGCGTCGAAGGCGCGGGTGTCGTGGTGCAGGTGGGCGAGGGCGTCACGACCGTGCAGCCGGGCGACCGCGTGGCGTACTTCTTTGCCTTCGGCGCCTACTCGACCGAACGGCTGATCGATGCGCAGCAGCTGGTGCGCCTGCCGAAGGAAGTCAGTGCCGAAAGCGCCGCCGCCACGTTCACGAAAGGCCTCACGGCCTGGATGATGCTGTTCGGCGCCCACCAGCTGCGGGCCGGCGAAACGGTGCTCGTGCATGGCGCGGCCGGCGGCGTGGGCTCGATGGTGGCGCGCTGGGCCAGGGCGCTGGGCGCCACCGTGATCGCCGCTGCCGGCTCGGCCGCCAAGGCCGCGACCGTGCAGGCCCACGGCGCGCATCACGTGCTGCTGTCGGACGATCCGGCGCTGGCGTCGAAGGTGCGCGAACTCACCGGCGGCTTCGGCGTGGAGGTCGTCTATGAACTGGTGGGCAAGGACACGTTTGCCCAGTCGGTGGAAGCGCTGCGCGATGGCGGCTACCTCGTCCACGTCGGCAACGCGTCGGGCAGCCCGGCCGTCGACAAGGCCGCGCTGGCGGCACGCGGCATCCGCTACATCCAGCCGAGCACCGGGCAGTACGTGGGCGAGCGCGCCAGCCTGGAACGGGCCAGCGCCACGCTGTTCGCCGCGATGCGCGATGGCGTGTTCGGCGAAGTAACGGCGACCCGCTATCGGCTGGCCGATGCCGCGCGCGCCCACGAGGACATCGCCGCGCGCCGCCTGTCGGGCGCCGCGATCCTGGTGCCGGAAGAGGTAGCGTAAGAAGTCACGTCAAGGCGCCGTGTAAAAAGCAGCGTCAGCGCGTTGCCAGCGCGGTGTACGGCACCGGCAGCCAGTCGAACGCCGTGCCCGCGGTGCGCACGTAGCCGATCCCAGGGAACGGCGTGTGCGCGGCGGCCACCAGGTAGCCGCGCCGGGCCGCGTCCGCGAACGCGGCCTTGCGCTGGCGGGCCGCCGCCGGCGAATCCACGTCGAAGCGGATCGTGATGTCCGGCGCGGCGAACTGCACATCCTTCGCGTGCAGCAGGTCGCCCCAGAACTGCAGTTCCTTGCCCCCGCTCTTCAGCACATACACGGTATGGCCCGGCGTATGGCCCACGGCCGGCCGCGTGGACAGGCCCGGCAGCAATTCCTCCGCGCCGTCGAACGTCTTCACTTTCCCCGCTGCCCGGTAGGGCGCGAACTGCTCCGCGGCCTGGTCGAAGCCCGCCCGCTGGTTTTCCGCGGCGCGCGGCTTGTTGGCCGGGTCGAACCAGAACTCCGCATCGTGCCGGTTCACGTACACCGTGGCGTTCGGGAACAGCGCCGCGCCATTGGCCGCGAGCCCGCCCGAATGGTCGCCGTGCACGTGCGTGACCAGCACCGCATCCACCTGTTCCGGCGCGTAGCCGGCGGCGCGCAGGCTTTCCTGCAGGCGCCCGCCGGCACCGGGGCCGAACAGCTTGCCGGCGCCCGTGTCGACCAGCACCAGGTGCGTTCCCGTGTTGACCAGGTAGGCGTTGATCGAGGTTTCCACCTGCGGCCCCAGGTGGCTGCGGGCGAGCAGGGTGTTCACTTGCGCCGGCGTCGTATTCGTCAGCAGCTGGTCCAGCGGGATCGTCACCGTGCCGTCGGAAATGGCCGTCACTTCGGCGCTGCCCACCATCATGCGGTAGTAGCCGGGCGCCTGCGCCAGCACCATCGGTGCGGCGGCCTGCGCCACCGGCATGCCGGGCGCGCCTGCGAACGCGGCGCCGGCCAGCAGGATCGTCATCAGTTTCTTCGTCTTGTTCATGGCAGTCTCTCCATCGTTCGTGCCGCGCGTCCGCGCAGCGATGCCGCCATGATGTAAGCTGGACGAATATCAATCAAATCGATTGTCATGATTTCCACTATCAACGAACGCAATTTCCGTGGCGTGGACCTGAACCTGCTCGTCACGTTTCTCGTGCTGATGCGGGAGCGCAGCGTCTCCGGCGCGGCGCGCAAGCTGTTCATCGGCCAGCCCGCCGCCAGCAGCGCGCTGGCCCGGCTGCGCGAACTGTTCGGCGACGAATTGCTGGTGCGCGGCGCCCACGGCATGGAACCGACGGCGCGGGCCCTGGCGCTGGAAGCGGCGCTGGCGCCGGCGCTGGGCGAGGTGCAGGCGGCGCTGTTCGAGTCCGCGGCCTTCGATCCCGCCACGGCGGAGCACACGTTCACGCTGGGCATGCCGGACTGGGTCGAGCTGTGGCTGATGCCACGCCTGTTCGAGCGGGTGCGCGTGGAAGCGCCCGGCGTACGTATCGCAGTGAAGGTCTGCGACCCGGTTACGGGCACGGCGATGCTGGAGGCGGGCGAGATCGACCTGGGCGTCGGCGCGTTCCGCGAAGGCCCGCGCTGGCAGAAATACACGCCGCTGCGCACGATGGGTTTTCGCTGCTTCTTTCATCCCGCACTGGTCAGGACGCGCCGGCGCGGCACGCTGGCGCTGGCGGACTACACGGCCCATCCGCACGTGCTGGTCAGCTATCGCGCCGCCTTCGAGAGCGCGGCGGACGAGCAGCTTGCCGCGCAGGGCCTGCGCCGCGACGTGCGCTACGTGACGCCGCGCTTCGCCTTGGTGCCCGAAATCCTGCGCCACAGCCCCGCGATCGGCACGGCGCCGGAAGTGCTGGCGCCCCTGTGGCCCGACCTGGTGTCCTGCGCCGTGCCGGTCGCGCTGCCGGCGTTCGACGTCAGCGCGATCGGCCATGCCCGCCGCGAGCGCGACCCGGCGCTGACGTGGCTGCTGGGTGTGATCGCCGAGGTGGCGCGGGAGTAGGCAATGGAAAAGGCGCTGTCCGGACGGGAGCGCCAAATGTAGAAGGCGCTGTCCGGGCGGCAGCGCCAATGAAAAATCCCGCGCGGCGGGGCCGCGCGGGATGCTGGATGAAGCGGGTGCCGGGACCGGATCAGGCGAACTGGCGGGCGGCCGGGCGGGCCAGGCGCTGGTCCACGCTGAAGGCGCCGGCGCCGAAGGCCACCACCTGCAGCAGGCCACCGGCCATCGCGAAGTTCTTCAGCAGGTGGATCAGCTGGTTCTGGTCGCCGATGGCGCGTCAGGTCGCCTTACACGCCGACCATCGACACCGCCTTGGTGTTCAGGTACGACTCCAGCGCTTCCGGGCCGCCTTCGGAACCGTAGCCGGAGTCCTTGATGCCGCCGAACGGCAGTTCGGCGCTCGGCGTGGCCGGCTGGTTAATCCACAGCATGCCCACTTCCATCCGGTTCATCAGCAACTGGGCATTCTTGATCGAACGGGTGAACGCGTAGCCGGCCAGTCCGTACGGCAGGCGGTTCGCTTCGGTGATGGCGTCTTCCAGGCTGTCGAAGCCGCGGATGCCGGCCACCGGGCCGAATGGCTCGTCGTTGAAGATGCTCGCGTCCAGCGGCACGTCGGCCAGGATCGTCGGCGCGAAGAAGTTGCCCGTATCGCCGACCCGCAGGCCGCCGGTGGCGACGACTGCGCCCTTGGCCCTGGCATCCTCGACCACCTGCGACATGGCGCTGACGCGGCGCGCGTTGGCCAGCGGGCCCAGCGTGGTGCCTTCGTGCAGGCCGTCGCCCAGTTTCAGGCTTTCGGCGTGCTGCACCAAGGCGCGCGTGAACTCGGCCTTGACCGCGTTGTGCACCAGGAAGCGGGTGGGCGAAATGCACACCTGGCCGGCGTTGCGGAACTTCGCCGCGCCGGCGGCCCTCACGGCGAGCGCCACGTCGGCATCCTCGGCAACGATGACCGGGGCATGGCCGCCCAGTTCCATCGTCGCGCGCTTCATGTGCTTGCCGGCCAGCGCGGCCAGCTGCTTGCCGACCGGCGTGGAACCGGTGAAGGTCACCTTGCGGATCACCGGATGCGGAATCAGGTAGCCGGAAATCTCGGCCGGGTCACCGAACACCAGGCCCACCACGCCCGGCGGCAGGCCCGCGTCGACGAAGCATTGCAGCAGCGCGGCCGGCGATGCCGGGGTTTCTTCCGGCGCCTTGCACAGGAACGAGCAGCCGGTGGTCAGGGCGGCGGACAGCTTGCGCACGATCTGGTTGATCGGGAAGTTCCACGGCGTGAAGGCGGCCACCGGGCCGACCGGTTCCTTCAGCACCAGCTGCTGCGCGGCCGGGTTGCGCGACGGGACGATCCGTCCATACACGCGCATGCCTTCGGCGGCGAACCAGTCGATGATTTCCGCGCCGGCCAGCGCTTCGCCCTTGGCTTCGGCCAGCGGCTTGCCCTGTTCCTGGGTCAGCAGGCGGGCGATGTCCCCGGCCCGCTCGCGCAGCAGGTTCGCGGCGCGGCGCATGATGGCGGCGCGCTCTGCCGCCGGCACCACGCGCCAGGCTTCGAAGCCTTGCTGGGCGGCCGCCAGTGCGCGGTCGAGATCGGCCACGCTGGCGTGGGCCACGGTACCGATCGGCTGCCCGGTGGCGGGATTGATCACGGGAATGGTCTTGCCGCCGGTGGCGTCGATCCACTCGTTGGCGATGAGGAGACGGGTATCTGGATAGCTAGGCGTAGTCATGGAAAAAACCTCGTTGTGGGGATGACGATGTTACCTCGTACGCCGATCTCCTGCAGGCAAGTGTGCCAGGGGCGTCCTCCACCCTCGTTTATACTCGCAATGGAACGGCTGCTGCGCGGATGGCCGCTTTGCCTGAGAGGAGACGCATGATGACCATCACCATTACCGCCTTCGAACATTCGCCCGACGGCGGCAAGGGACTTGCGCGGGACGTGCGCGTGCGCTGGGCGCTGGAGGAAACCGGGCAGCCGTACAAGGTCCGCCTGGTGGCCAACCAGGCGATGAAGCAGCCGGCCCACCTGGCGCTGCATCCGTTCGGCCAGATTCCCACCTACGAGGAAGGCAATCTCGCCCTGTTCGAGTCCGGCGCGATCGTCTTGCACATCGTCGAACGCCACGCGGGGCTGCTGCCGCACCACGCCCATGCGAAGGCGCGCGCGATCGCGTGGCTGTTCGCCGCGCTCAATACCGTGGAGCCGCCGATCGTCGAACTGTCCACCGTCATGCTGGAGGAACGCGACAAGCCCTGGTATGCCGAACGCCTGCCGCTGGTGGAGGCGCGGGTGCGCGATCGCCTGGACCTGCTTGCCACGCGCCTGGGCGACGCCGAATGGCTGGACGGCCCGTTCAGCGCGGGCGACCTGATGATGGTGTCGGTGCTGCTCAGGGCGAGATCGTCGGGCATGCTGGACGAGTATCCGAACCTGGCCGCCTATGTCGCCCGGGGCGAGGCGCGGCAGGCCTACCGGCGCGCGTTCGCCGCCCAGCTGGCGGTCAACGCGCGTACAGCGTCCGGCTGAGCCAACGGCACGCTGGTTGGGCGCGGCAATCACGGACTTGATTGCAAGGGCCCGGATGCTTGAGTTCCCGGCATGGCTCTGCTACGGTGGCCAGGGCATCGAACAAGCTGCTGCTGAACAATAAGACGGAGACCTCCACGGCATGGCACGACCTTTCCCGCAGCGCGCGGCGATGTACGCGCACGCCCGCTTCTCCGGCGACCTGTTCGCCTGCCTGCCGGCTTTTCTCCTGGCCCTGCTGCTGTGCGCATGGGCCGTGTGCATCCCGGCCGCCGCCCAGCAGCGCGTGGAACGATACGGCATGTACGAAGTCGTCCTGAAAGGCAAGGACGCCGGTAATCCGTTCATCGACCTGGAGCTGACCGCCACGTTCACGCGCGGCGGCGAGCGCTACACGCCGGAAGGTTTCTACGACGGCCACGGCACCTACCGCGTGCGCTTCATGCCGCCCGCCGCGGGGCAGTGGACGTATGTCACGCACAGCAACCATCCCGACCTGGACGGCAAGAAGGGTGCGTTCACGGCCGTCGAAGGCGCGAACAAGGGGCCGGTCCGCGTGGCCGACACGCATCACTTCGCGCATGCGGACGGCACGCCGTTCCGGCCGTTCGGCACCACGATCTACGAGTGGGCGTTCCAGCCGGAGCCGAAGAAGCTGGAAACGCTCGCCACGCTGAAGAAGGCGCCGTTCAACAAGGCGCGCATGCTGGCGGTACCGCCGTACAAGCCGGGCTATGTCGAAGGCCCTGGAAAGCTGACCGAGTTTCCGTTCGTCGGTACCTCTCGCGACAATTTCGATTTCTCGCGCTTCAACCCGGCGTATTTCCGCAGCCTGGAACGCGACGTCAAGCGGCTGTCCGACCTGGGCATCCAGGTCGACCTGATCCTGTTCCGGCCCTACGACAAGGGCCAGTGGGGCTTCGACACGACCAGCGACGCCGTCAACCAGCGCTTCGTGCGCTACATGGTGGCACGCTTCGCCGCGTTCCAGAACATCTGGTGGAGCCTGGCCAACGAGAACAGCTACATCCGGCACCTGGCGGACGAGGATTTCGACCGCTATTTCCAGATCGTGCAGAAGTACGACCCGTACCAGCACCTGCGCTCGATCCACAACGCCGACCGCATCTACGACTACAACAAGCCGTGGGTGACCCACGTGAGCCTGCAGTACTACAACGCCGTGAAGGTGTTCGGCGTGTCGCCGATGCTGCGCGACATGTACCGCAAGCCCATCGTGCACGACGAGATCAACTACGAGGGCAACTCGCCCAGCCGCTGGGGCCAGCTGTCCGGCGAGGAACTGACGCGCCGCTTCTGGGTCGCGCTGGTCGGCGGCGCGTATGCCACGCACGGCGAAGTGCTGGAATCGGGCAAGGTGCGCGGCTGGATCGCCGGCGGCGGCCAGCTGGCCGGCACCAGCCCGGAACGCATCGGCTTCCTGCGCAAGATCGTCGAGGCCGGGCCGCGGCGGGGGCTCGCGCCGATCGACCAGCTGTTCGTGATGAATGCCGCCGGCGAGCCGGGCGAATACTATCTTTACTATTTCGGCGACGATAAGCCCGCCGAATTCCCGTTCGTGCTGCCGGTCAAGGGCCTGCGCAAGGGGATGAAGTTCAGGGCCGACATCATCGATACCTGGAACATGACGGTCACGCCCGTGCCGGACGCGTTCGAGATCGGCGAACCGCCGCGCTACCGGGTAGCCGACGTCGACAACCGGGTGATCAAGCTGCCGGGCAGGCCGTACATGGCGCTGCGCATCCAGCGCGTCGGCGACATGCCGAAGGCCGCGCCCGAGCCTGCCCGCAAGCCCGCCGCCGGCGCGATCGTCGAAGAAGAACTGTAGGCCGCCATGGACAGGCGCCACCGCTTTTTCTGGACAGAGGCGACAGGGCAGCCGTAAGCTGTGGCACCTGGCAGGAATGCAAGCCGATCCGTGCCAGGCATGTCGTACGTGAAAATCCACGCGAACGGACCCCATGGACATCCAGACCGACGAACGGCGCTTCCACCATCTCGATGCGCTGCGCGCCAGCGCGCTGCTGATCGGCATCCTCCTGCATGCGATCATGTCCTTCCTCCCGGGCTACCGGGAAGCTGGCTGGCCGATTTCCGATGCCTCGACCAGTACCGGCCTGGGTATCGTCTACTATGTCATCCATCTGTTCAGGATGCCGCTGTTCTTCCTGCTCGCCGGCTTCTTCGCGCGCCTGCTGCACCAGAAGCTCGGCACGCGCGGCCTGCTCCGCAACCGCCTGCGCCGGATCGCCTTGCCGCTGGTCGCGTTCTATTTCGTGGTCATGCCGTCGATCGTCGTCGCCATGGTGTGGGGCGCGCGCCAGCTGGACATCAAGGCGGCGGGGAAGGTCGAATATCCGATGCCGATCATCGGGCCGCCGGTACCGTGGGGGCACCTGTGGTTCCTGTACATGCTGCTGGTGATCTACCTGGTCGTGGTGCTGCTGCGCGCCGCGGTCGCCAGGTTCGACACCGGCGGAACGCTGCGCTCCGCTGCCGGGCGCCTGGCCGACCTGTCGTTCCGCACCCGCCTGGCGCCGCTGATCCTGGCCCTGCCCATCGGCGCCTCGCTGCATGGCGCCCCGTGGTGGGTGCAATGGCAGGGCATCCCGTCGCCGATCGCGGGGCTGGTGCCCAACGTGCCGAGCATGCTGGCCTACGGCGGGGCGTTCCTGGCCGGCTGGTTCCTGCACCGGCGGCAGGACACGCTGGAGCTGCTGGCGCGGGACTGGCCGCTGTATGGCGCGGGCGCGCTGCTGGGCATCGCCGGCGCGCTGGCCATTGCCGGCGCCACGCCGAAGCTGGCGGTCCTTCCGCTCGGCGCCACCGGGCAGGCCCTGTACCTTGCCGCCTACCTGGGCGGCATGTGGTGCGCCACCTTCTGCGCCATCGGCGTGGCGCAGCGCTGTTTCGCCGCGCCGTCGGCACGCTGGCGCTACCTGGCCGACGCCTCGTACTGGATGTACCTGATGCACTTGCCCGTGGTGTTCCTGCTCCAGGCGTGGATGCTGACATGGCCGCTGCACTGGTCCGCCAAGCTGGCGCTGATCCTGGCCATCACGGCGGCGCTCCTGGTGGGCTCCTATCACTTCCTGGTGCGCCGCACGTTCATGGGCGTGTTCCTGAACGGCCGGAAGTATCCCGCCACGGCGCGCGTGGCGCCGGTCAACCCGGCAGGGCAGGTGCCGGGCGCGTGAATCCGGGACGGCCGCCGGCGCCTGGCGCGCCGGTGGCGCGGCTTGCCCAAGCTGCACAGTTGCCGGTCCGGCATCCGCTCGTAGCCCATCCGTTGCCGCATCGCGTCAATCCGGCGATTTGCGGAAGGAGGGCATTGCGATGCCTCGTGGAAACAGTTTAAAGTGTCGGCAGCGTAGTACCCGAAGCATCGGGGTGCGCCCGCCATCCACAGTCACCGTGCAATTCACACATGCCGAACCTGCCAGACGCCCGCCTGCGCCGAGGGAAGACCCAGGGCGGCTTCACGCTGATCGAACTGATCGCCGTCATCGTCATCCTGGGCATCCTGGCCGCCGTCGCGCTGCCGCGCTTCGCGGACCTGCGCAGGGATGCGCGCATCGCCTCGCTGCAGGCCGTCAAGGGCGCGCTGGTCACCAGTGCCACGCTGGTGCATGGCAAGGCGCTGATCGATCCGGGTGCGGCAACCGTCACCGTCGACGACGTGGAAGTGACGCTCGTCGCCGGTTATCCGTCGCCGGCCGGCGGCGGCAATACGGCGGCGGCGGCCGGCCTGAGCCTCGACGACTACATCATCCGCTACGGTTCGGCCACGGCAACCGCCACCCAGCCCGCGCTGCCCTACAACTCCTTCGCGGCGATCCCCGTCAAGGTGGCGAACACGCCGGCCGCGCTGGCCTGCTTCACGCAATACGTGGGCGCCAGCGGCTCGGGCAACGCCGTCAGGCCGCCCGTGGTCACGGTCGTGTCGGACAGCTGCTGATCCCGGCCGCTGGCGCCTGACCCCTTATTCCCATGCCCGCGCCGCGGACCGGTGGATGGTCCACGTGAAGCCGGCGCCCACCGAGACGCCGCTGGTCTTGCGGAACAGCGGGCTGTCGCGGTTGGCCGCGTGGCTGTGGTTGTCGTAGCGGGTGAAGCCGAACACGCGCCAGTCCGGCGACAGCCGGCGCGACAGGCTCAGGCCGAGGCGCGTCATCAGCAGGCCGCCCGAAGCGTGGTACTCCGGCCGTTCGGCAGTGGCGTATTGCGGCGCCACGTCGTAGAAATACGCGTGCAGCCGCGCATTGCCGTACACCGCGCCCACGGTGGCATCGGCCTGCCACTTGCCGGTGCCGTCGCCGGTCTCGAACACCACGCGCGGTTCGAACACGAGGCCGCGGCGCTCGAAGCCATTCCTCAACTCCAGCGGCACGCGCAGCGGCAGTTCCAGCCGGAGGCGGCTGTTCGGCGAAGGCTCGGCCAGCAGCACCTTCAGGCGCGGCCCGAATTCCAGCAGTGAGTTCAGGTCCGGCATGCCCTTGCGCGCCTCGACGTCGTCGGAACGGGCCGGCAGCGACAGCGCGAAGCCCAGGTCGAGCTCCACCCGGTCGCTGTTGATCAGGCGCGCGCTGACGCCGGAGCGGTCGGCGCGGATGATCTTGCCGCGGTAGATCACGAGCGGCAGCACGAGCCCGCGTGCGGAGCGGTCGTCCGCGCCGGGATAGGCGGGCGTGGAAGCGGCACCGCCGAACACGCCGAGTTCCCACAGCGGCAGGTCCGGGGCGGGCACCGGCGCCTGCTGCGCGGCGGCGGGCGCCATCATCGCCAGCATGGCAAGGCAGGCCGACAGGCAAGCCGGCAAGGACGTCGATAGCAAGGTCGAAGATGAAAGGCGGGGCATGGGCATGGTGGGGGCTGACTAAATGACAATGCCGGCACATTACCATGCGTGACCGTCCACAGTAAGGGGTGCGTGCCGGCCTTATACTCGGGTTTTGCCTCCGCAGCCGACCGCGCATGACGACCAAGCCCACGACTCCCGCCACGCCCGCGAAACCCTGCTGCGCCGCATCGCGCGCCGGGTCCAGTATTGCAGCCGTATCGGAGCAGCCGTCATCACCCTCGCTCCTGGAATCGGAATCCGCTGCCGTGCCACCGCGCCGTGCGATGGTCCAGCTGCCGGCCGCCACCTTCCTGATGGGCACCGACTACGCCCGCTCGAATCCCGGCGATGGCGAAGGCCCGGTGCGGCCCGTTTCGCTGGCGCCGTTCTCGATCGACGTCTACCCGGTAACGAACGCGGATTTCGCGGCGTTCGTGGAAGCCACCGGCTACGTCACCGAGGCGGAGTGCTTCGGCACCTCGTTCGTGTTCCAGGGCCAGATACCGGATGAACGCTACGAGGAAATGGTGGAAGACACGCTGGCGGCGGCGCCCTGGTGGTGCCTGGTGCGCGGCGCCTGCTGGCGGGCGCCCGAGGGCCCCGGTTCATCCATCGACACGCGCATGACGCATCCCGTGGTGCACGTCTCCTGGAACGACGCCATGGCCTATGCGGCGTGGAGCGGGGCGGCCCTGCCGACCGAGGCGCAGTGGGAATACGCCGCGCGCGGCGGCCTCGAACAGAAACTGTACCCGTGGGGCGACGAGCTGGCGCCGCGGGGCCGGCACCTGTGCAATGTGTGGCAGGGCGAATTCCCTGCACAGGACACGGGCGAGGACGGCTTTGCCGGCACCAGCCCGGTCGACGCCTTTCCCCCGAACGGCCATGGCCTGTATTCGGTGACCGGCAATACCTGGGAGTGGTGCGCCGACTTCTGGAGTACCGGCTTCAGCGACGCGCCGAGCCAGGATCCGCAGGGGCCTGCGCACGGCACCGCGCGCGTGATGAAAGGCGGGTCCTTCCTGTGCCATGCGTCGTACTGCAACCGCTACCGGCCCGCCGCGCGCACCATGAACACGCCGGACAGCGCCGCCTCGAACATCGGCTTCCGCTGCGCCAGGCCGGCCGGCTGAGCCTGGTGTCTCGAAGCGCCCCGAAAAGCCCACCCCAAGGGCAAATTCCGGGGTCAGGGTGGAGTACTGGCTGGCAGGCCAGTACCGCTACGCCGGCAAGGAGCGATGCTCCTTGAAACCCCGGCTACGCCCCGGCGGGGTGAAGCAGGGGTTTCGCGAAGCATGCTTCGCGCCTGCGAAACGGTGCTGGCATGCAGGCCAGCACTCCCTCCTGACCCCAGCCCTTCGCTGTTGGGGTGTATGCATGCGCTTTCAATGTGCCGGATGACCCTTACATGAACGGCATTACGGTAACGCCGGGTCTTTGCGGGTATTCTGAACGCTGAATGGCATTCCCGGCCCAACTAGCCCTTGCCGGGCGGCGGGTCCGGATACTCGGTGGAAGCGACGTGTTCGCGCGCCATGCCGTCGGCCATCCGCTTCACGATGTCCGGGTGCTGCCCGGCGACGTTCGTGCTTTCCTTCGGATCGCGCGACAGGTCGTACAGTTCCAGCGGGCCGCCGCGCTTCATGCGCAGCGCCTTCCACTTGCCCCAGCGCGCCACCTGGCGGAATTCCGGCTCGTAGAACTCCCAGTACAGGAAGCGGTCTTCCCCCTGGCGCTGCGCATCGGCGAGGAACGGCCGCAAGCTCACGCCATCGCTTTTTTCGCGCGGCGCGCCGGCCAGGTCCAGCGCGGTCGGCAAGAAGTCCGGGAAATACACCGGCACGTCGCTGACGGCGCCGGCGGCGACCTTGCCCGGCCAGCGCACGATCCACGGCGTGCGGATGCCGCCTTCGTACATGTCGCGCTTGTAGCCGGTCAGGCCGCCGTTCGAATCGAAGAAGTCGGCGATCCGGGTCTGCTGCGTCGTCGGTTCCGAGCGCGGGCCGTTGTCCGAGGCGAAGAAGACCACCGTGTCCTTGTCCAGGCTTGACGCGGCCAGCTTGTCGAGCAGCTGGCCGATGCCGAGGTCGAGGTAGTGGATCATCGCCGCATAGGTTTTTTCATCGTTCGACCAGTCCGCACGGTCCGCATACGGCCCGAAGTCGGGCGCCGTGAACGGCGAATGCGGGCTGTTGTAGGCTGCGTACAGGAAGAACGGCGCAGCCTTGTGGCGTTCGATGAAGTCGATCGCATCGCCGGTGATCATGGCGGTGTCGTAGCGCCCACGCTTGCCGTTTGCGTTCTCGGGAATATCGACCAGCTTCTCTCCATGCACGCGCTGCGCCGGCCAATAGCCCTGCGTGCTCTCCAGCGGCGTGAGCCAGCCCTTGAACTCGTCGAAGCCGAACTGGATCGGCGTGGCCTGCGGGTCGAAGCCGTCCAGGTGCCACTTGCCCATCAGGCCCGTGCGGTAGCCGGCATCGCGCAGGTACTGCGCCACGGTCTTGTCTTCCGGCAGCAGGTTCGGGCGGCGCCACAGCTGCTTGCCCTTGCCCTTCGTGCCCAGCTTGCCGCCGGCCAGCGCCGTGTTGTCGCGGATGCGCGCGTGGCCCGTGTGCAGGCCCGTCATCAGCGCGCAGCGCGACGGCCCGCACACGGGCGCGCCCGCATAAGCCTGGGTAAAACGCATGCCTTCCCTGGCCAGGCGGTCGATGTTGGGCGTGGCGATGCGGCGCTGGCCATACACGGCCGTGTCGCCGTAGCCCATGTCGTCGGCCAGGATGAAAATGATGTTGGGGCGCCGGGTGCCGGGCGGCGGCGCATTCAGGGTAAAGGCGGAGCCGGAGGTGGAGGCCGAGGCGGCGGCGATGGCGGCCAGCGCGCTGGCGATGAATTCTCTGCGGATCATGTGTTTTCCTCGTAGCGCACGAGGTTAGCACGTGGAAAAACGCCGCCTGCTCAAGTTGTTGAGCAATCGTAAAGGTTTTATCTGAGCAACTGTGCGGACGCTTGCCCGCCAGCATGTTAAACTTTACATCTTGACAAGTAGTAGCCGAAGGAGGCGTCCCACGCATGCGTCATATGCTCCGTAGCCTGATTTTCCTGCTGTTCTCGCTGGCCAGCCTTCCGGGCCACGCCCTGTTCGCCAAGCCACCCGCACCCACCGCCGTCGTCATCCAGCCCGACCCGCTGGGCCGCGAAACGCCGCGCGCGATGGTGTCCGGCATGATCGAGGCGCTGGCCGAACTCGATTACGACCGCGCCGCGCTGTATTTCGACCAGCCCGCGGTGAGCAGCAACCGCCAGCGCATGCAGGCCATCGGCCAGGCGCGCGGTTTCCATGCGCTGCTGGACAATGGCGGCTCGATCCGGCCCTTCGCCGCGCTGTCGAACGAACCCGGCGGCACGCTCGACGACGAGCTGCCGATCGACCAGGAAGCCGTCGGCGAAATCACCGTGAAGGGCAAGCCGGTGCCGGTGCTGCTGACACGTGGCCAGGATGGCGACCGGCAGGTGTGGCGGGTATCGAAGGAAACGCTGTCCCAGATCGCCGCCGCCACGGGCCGCGTGACCGCCGCGCAGCAGGCCGAGCAGGCGGCCGAGGACAAGGAATTCATCGTGGCCGGCGCGCCGCTGAAGGACTGGGCGATCCTGCTGGGGCTCGGCATCCTCGTCTTCGGCGGCCTGTGGATGCTGGCGGCGCTGCTGGTGGCGGACACGCGCCGGATGGTGGCCGATCCGGCGGCCAACGGCATGTACCGCTTCGTCGAGGCGGCGCTGCCGCCATTGAGCCTGCTGATCGCGGTCGGCATCTTCTATAACTGGGCGGATCGCCTGCCTGTCGCCATCGTCGCGCGCCAGACGCTGCTGCGCTATGCCGGCATCGTCGCCGTGATCGCCGTGGTCTGGTTCGGCCTGCGGCTGGTCGACGCGGTCGCCGAACTGGCCATCACGCGCATGCAGCGGCGCGGCCGGCGGCAGATCGTGTCCGTCATCACGCTGGCGCGGCGCACCGTCAAGGTCCTGCTGCTGCTGTTTTCCGGCATCGGCATCCTCGACACGTTCGGCATCGACGTCACCACCGGCATCGCGGCGCTGGGCATCGGCGGTATCGCGCTGGCGCTGGGCGCCCAGAAAACGGTGGAAAACCTGGTCGGCAGCGTGACCGTGATCGCCGACCGGCCGCTGCAGGTGGGCGACTTCATCAAGGTCGGCGACGTGGTCGGCACGGTGGAGGACGTGGGCATCCGCTCGACGCGCATCCGCACCGGCGAACGCACCGTCGTCACGATTCCCAACGGCGACCTGTCGGCGCGCCAGATCGAGAACTTCGCCGACCGTGACCGCTTCCTGTTCAATCCCGTGATCGCCGTCGACCATGCCACGCCGTCGGCCAAGCTGAAGGAAGCCATCGCCATCGTGCAGGGCGTGCTGGCCGAACACGAACACATCGCCGAGGGCGCGCGGGCCCGGCTGGGCAGCATCGGCGAGCGCTCCTTCAACATCGACGTGTTCGCCTATATCGACGTGCGCGAATTCGACGTGCAGGTCGTCATCCGCGAGGCGCTGCTGCTGGCGATCTACGAGCGGCTGGAAGCGGCCGGCATCGACCTGGCGTTCCCGAACCAGACCATCCTGCTGTCGGCGGGCGGCGAACGGGCAGCCGTCGAAGTGGCGGAAGAACTGCCCCGGTGACGAGTGGCCGCATCGGACACCATCGCGCAACATCGCGTACCATCATGGCCGCTTCCGCCATGCAAGAGTAGTCAACATGATTTATTGCGCGTAAGATGCCGGGTTCCGTCGAAAAAATGCACACCCGCACCATGAACAGCCAAGCCACCACTATCAGGGAAGCCATCGCCGTCGTCCTGCGCGCCTGCCGCGCCGCGCTGCCGTTTTTCCTCAGTATCGAAACGTGGCTGATGGTGGCCGTGGCCGCCGCCACCGTCGGCGGCTTCTGGCTGGCGTTCATGGGCGACCTGCGCAGCCTGGTGCTGTTCGGCGGCGCGGTCGGCTACCTGGTGCTGCGCTCGGTGCTGCACGCGAAGCGCATCCTCGGCTGGCCGTTCGTGTGAGCCGGCAGCGCTGAAGCACGCGCCGGCGCGCGCCGGTACAATGGCCTTTCCAACAACGAAAGGACCGCCATGGGCGCACTGCACGACATCCCCCTGAAACGCATCGACGGCACCGACGACACGCTGGCCGCGCACCGCGGCAAGGTACTCCTGGTCGTCAACGTCGCCTCCAAGTGCGGCCTCACGCCGCAATACGCCGGCCTCGAGGCGCTGTACCAGGACAGGCGCGCGCAGGGCCTGGAAGTGCTGGGCTTCCCCGCCAACGACTTCATGGGCCAGGAACCGGGCAGCGACGAAGAGATCAGTTCCTTCTGTTCGCTGAACTACGACGTCAAGTTCCCGCTGTATTCCAAGATCTCCGTGCTGGGCGACACGCAGCACCCGCTGTATGCCGCACTGGTCGCGGCGCAGCCCGAAGCCACCGGTGACGGCCCGTTCCGCGAAAAGCTCACGCAGTACGGCGTGCACCCGGCACGCAAGGAAGACGTGCTGTGGAACTTCGAGAAATTCCTCATCGGCCGCAACGGCGACGTGGCCGGCCGCTTTGCGCCGGACGTGACGGCCGACGACCCGCGCCTGGTGGCCGCGATCGACGCCGAACTCGCCAAGGCCTGAGCGCCCTGGCGCACGTGACGAACCATCCGCGCGTCCCTCGCGCGCCCACTGGCCTTCCCGGCATGCCATGGAACTGATCGACATCGTCCTGAAGGCGGGCCGCTCGGCCGTCGAACTGTCGCTGTTCATCCTGCTGCCCATCATGGTCGTCATGCTGTGCCTGATGCGCATGCTGGAAGCGCGCGGCGTGACGGACTGGGTGGTGGCCAAACTGGCGCCGGTGCTGAAGCCCGTCGGCCTCACGGGCCTGAGCGTGTTCGCCGCGCTGCAGATCAGCCTTGTCAGCTTCGCCGCGCCGATCGCCACGCTGGCGATGATGGAACAGCGCGGCGCGTCGGACCGCCACCTGGCCGCCACGCTGGCGATGGTGTTCGCCATGGGCCAGGCCAATGTGATGTTCCCGATGGCCGCGCTGGACCTGCGGCTCGGCTTCGCGCTGGCGGTGTCGCTGGCCGGCGGGTTGCTTGCGGCTGCGGTCACATACCATGGCTTCGGCCGCCGCCTGTCCGCCGCCGAGAAAACGATGGACGAGACGCTGAAGCACCCGGTGGCGGAAGACGGCAAGGGTGTCCTCGACGTGATCAACCGCGCGGGAGCGGAAGCGTTCAGGATCGCCGTGGGCGTGATCCCGATGCTCGTGCTGTCGATGGTCGCCATCACCATCCTGCGCGGGCTCGGGCTGTTCGCCTGGCTCACCGGCCTGCTTGCGCCGCTGCTGCAAGCCGCCGCCATCGATCCCAGCCTGGTACTGCTCACGCTGACCAAGGCGCTGGCGGGCGGCACCGCGGTGTTCGGCCTGCTGGACGACATGCACCGCGAAGGCACCGCCCAGATCCCCCATGCCGTCCTGGTCAACCAGAGCGCCGGCTGGCTGATCCACACGATGGACGTTCCCGGCGTGGCCATCCTCATCTCCGCCGGCAAGCGGGTGGCCAGTGTCTGCGCGCCGGCGGTCCTCGGCGGCTGCGTCGGCATCGCGGCGCGCACCGCCGCCCATGTTCTCTTCGGCTGAATCCTGTTGGGCTCGCAGCTGGGCGTATACCACGGCACTTCACGCCGCATGGTTCAGCTCAGTCTTTGTGGAATAATCGACAAGCGGCATCCGGCCGGCGCCAGACCGGAAACAGGATGCCGCGGCGCTTGCATACCCTGCACCACGCGCAAGCGTTCCCATACTCCAACAGAGAATAGAGGACGACATGAATCTTGCCGACATCAGCAAACTGGGCGTTGCCAACCCCTTCCGCGAACGCTACGACAACTACATCGGTGGCCGCTTCACCGCGCCGGTGAAGGGCGAATACTTCGCCAACGTCACGCCGATCACGGGCCAGCCATTCTGCGAGGTGGCCCGCTCGTCGGCCGAGGACATCGAACTGGCGCTCGATGCGGCCCATGCGGCCCGCGAAGCTTGGGGCAAGACATCCCCCGCTGAGCGCGCCAACATCCTGAACCGCATCGCCGACCGCATGGAGCAGAACCTGGACCTGCTGGCCACCGCCGAGACCATCGACAACGGCAAGCCGATCCGCGAAACCAAGGCGGCCGACATTCCCCTCGCCATCGACCACTTCCGCTATTTCGCCAGCTGCATCCGCACGCAGGAAGGCGCGATTTCCACCATCGACGATGAAACCTACGCCTACCATTTCCACGAGCCGCTGGGCGTGGTGGGGCAGATCATCCCGTGGAACTTCCCGATCCTGATGGCTGTATGGAAGCTGGCACCGGCGCTGGCGGCCGGCAATTGCGTGGTGCTGAAACCGGCCGAGCAGACCCCGGCCTCGATCATGGTGCTGGTGGAGCTGGTGGGCGACCTGCTGCCGGCCGGCGTGCTCAATATCGTCAACGGCTACGGGCTGGAGGCGGGCAAGCCGCTGGCATCGTCCAAGCGCATCGCCAAGATCGCGTTTACCGGCGAAACCGCCACCGGCCGGCTGATCATGCAGTACGCCGCGCAAAACCTGATCCCCGTCACGCTGGAACTGGGCGGCAAGTCGCCGAACATTTTCTTCGCCGACGTGATGGATGCCGACGACGACTACTTCGACAAGTGCCTGGAAGGGTTCGCGATGTTCGCGCTGAACCAGGGCGAGGTGTGCACCTGCCCGTCGCGCGTGCTGGTGCAGGAATCGATCTACGAGAAATTCATCGAACGGGCGCTGGCGCGCGTGGCGAAGATCCGGGCCGGCAACCCGCTGGACGCGAACACGATGATCGGCGCCCAGGCTTCGCAGGAGCAGCTGGAAAAGATCCTGTCCTACCTCGACATCGGCCGCCAGGAGGGCGCCGAGGTGCTGACCGGCGGCGAACGGGCCAGCCACGAAGGCGACCTGTCGGGCGGCTTTTACGTGCGGCCCACCGTGTTCAAGGGCGACAACAAGATGCGCATCTTCCAGGAAGAGATCTTCGGCCCGGTGGTCTCGGTGACCACCTTCAAGGATGAAGCCGACGCGCTGCGCATCGCCAACGACACGCTGTACGGCCTGGGCGCCGGCCTGTGGACGCGCGACGGCGCGCGTGCCTTCCGTGTCGGCCGGGCCATCCAGGCCGGCCGCGTGTGGACCAACTGCTACCACCTGTATCCGGCCCACGCCGCGTTCGGCGGCTACAAGCAGTCCGGCATCGGCCGCGAAAACCACAAGATGATGCTCGACCATTACCAGCAGACCAAGAACCTGCTGGTGAGCTACAGCCCGAAAGCGCTGGGGTTCTTCTGATGGCATCGGCCGACGCGGTGGCGCATTCCGTCGCCCGCGTGACCGCCACCCCCGCCGCACTGGCCTTCATCGGCGAGCTGCGGCGGCGGCACGGTCCGCTGATGTTCTTCCAGTCCGGCGGCTGCTGCGACGGCAGCGCGCCGATGTGCTATCCGGACGGCGAGTTCAATGTGAGCGACACGGATGTCCGCCTGGGCGAACTGGATGGCGCGCCGTTCTACATGGGCGCCGAGCAGTTCGCCTACTGGGAGCACACGCAGCTGATCATCGACGTGGTCGAGGGCAATGGCGGCATGTTCTCTCTCGATAACGGCACCGGGCGGCGCTTCCTGGTGCGCTCGCGGCTGTTCACGGACGAGGAGTGCGGGCAGTTGCAGTGCCAGCCGGCCGGGAAGTCCGGCGGCCGGTAGCGGGCTCGTCGATGGGCAGAGGCAAGCGACGAGCTTGCTTCTGCTGCTGCAGCTGATGATGCTGCTGATGCTGATGCTGTTGATAATCAAGCAGCCGGAAGGGATGCCATGACCGAGCATCGAATCTATACGACGCCGTTTGCCAGGCTGTACCCGATGTACGTGCAGAAGGCCG
Organism: Pseudoduganella sp. SL102; assembly: GCF_027856995.1. Classification (NCBI taxonomy): domain Bacteria; kingdom Pseudomonadati; phylum Pseudomonadota; class Betaproteobacteria; order Burkholderiales; family Oxalobacteraceae; genus Pseudoduganella; species Pseudoduganella sp. SL102. The sequence goes on along the minus strand of NZ_CP115554.1, from coordinate 5,418,663 downwards.
AACGCAAGGGGCGAACGAAAGACGAAGTCGACCGGATCACCTGCTGGCTGACGGGCTACAGCCCGGCGCAGCTGGCGGCGGCGGCCGAAGGGCAGGGCGATGTCCGGGCCTTCTTCGATGGGGCGCCGGCGTTCCATCGGCATGCCGCGCTGATCACGGGCCTGGTGTGCGGCGTGCGCGTCGAGAACGTCGAGGATCCGCTGATGCGCAGGATTCGCTACCTGGACAAGCTTGTCGATGAGCTGGCGAAGGGCAAGTCGATGGAGAAGATCCTGCGCTGAGCGGTCCACGCGCGGCGGCGCCAGTGAGCATGGCACTGCCGCGCGGGCCGGGCACGATCAGTGCGCCGCTTCCGGCGCCATGACCGGGCCGGCCGGCAGCGCGGCCAGGCCCTTCGGCTGGCTGACCGTCAGCGACGTCACGTAGCTGGCGCTGGCATAGGCCTTGCCCGCGCGTTCGCCGCCGGCCTTGTCCGTGTGCTTGGTCTCCAGCACGTACACGCCGCGCCACGGCAGGTCGAACTGCACGGCGCCCTGCTCGTCGGTGGTGGCTTCCTTCGCCCAGCCGCTCGGCACGGTGGCATTCACCGCCACCTTCGGCAGCGGCTGGCCTTTGTAGAACACCTTGAATTGCCCGGCCTTGCCGGTGGGGACGATGTCCAGCGCCAGCTTCGGCGCCTGGGCGGCGAAGTTCGTCACCAGGCGCGCGGCGGGAATCCACACATGCGTGCTGACCTGGCCATCCTTGGTGGTTTCCCACGACGGGTAGTTGGCTTCCTCGGCCACGATCGATTCGCCGGCGGCCGGCGCGGCGGACAGCACGAAGCCTTTCGCGGTCTTGTCGGCCGTCAGCGCGCGCTCGCCGGCCGCACCGATCAGCGTGGCGCTCGGGGCGGCGAACTTGTCCAGCAGGCCGGGCGTGGTCTCGCGCTGGTTCAGGGCGAACTCGCCGAACTGCAGCTTGACGGTCTTGCCGTCCTGTTCCAGCCAGACATGGTGGGCGTGGGCGGCCGGGGCGGCCAGGATGGCGAGGGAGAGCAGCAGTTTGTTCATGGGTGAGGATCGGAGGTTAATGGCAGGCATGCATTGTAATGCGAATCATTCGCAATTGACAAACAGTACCGTCATCGCCGCCGCAATCCCCGCTTGCCGCGACCATGGCTGCGGTCGCGGCTGCCGGCTCAGCAGGCCGTCGGCTTCACCCGTTCGACTTCCAGGCCGAACAGGGGGCGCAGGCGCGTGCCCACCACGTTGCCGAGGAATGCCATGACCAGCCACAGCCAGCCGTGCAGGCTGCCGGAGACGATGCCGCTGAAGTAGGCGCCGATATTGCAGCCATACGCCAGCCGTGCGCCATAGCCCAGCAGCAGGCCGCCGGCGACGGCCGCCACCAGCGAGCGCAGCGGAATGCGCCACACGGGGGCATAGCGGCCGGCCAGCGCCGCGGCCAGCATGGCACCGAGCACGATGCCGATATCCATCACGGACGTCACGTCCTGCCATACCGGCGCGGCCAGCGCGGCGGCGTTCTTGGCGGTGGACCAGTAAGTCCAGCTGCCGACGTCGATGCCCAGCAGCGCCGCGCCCTTGGCGCCCCACAGCGCGAACGCCGACGTCACGCCCCACGGCCGGCCGGACAAGGCCAGCGTGGCGAAATTGAGCAGCACCAGGGCGATCGCGCCCGCCACCAGCGGCCACGGGCCGTGCAGCCACGGCGACGTGTGCGCCGGCTGCGTGTGCGACGCGACGAGCTTGCCGTGGCGGCGCTTTTCAACGATGACGGTGATGGCGGCGATCAGTGCGAAAACGAGCCAGTTCAATGCCAGCGCGGGCGCCAGGCCCAGCGCCTTGACGGCGGACACCGGTTCGAGTTGCGGCATCGATGTCCAGAACGGCATGTGCGCCGTGCCGATCACCGAGCCGGCGATGAAGGCGATGAGCGTGACGACCATCCGCGTGCTGCCACCGCCCACCGTGTACAGCGTGCCCGAAGCGCAGCCGCCGCCCAGTTGCATGCCGATGCCGAAGATGAAGGCGCCCACGATCACCGAGGTGCCCGCCGGCGACACGAGGCCGGTCACGGGATTGCCGAACAGGGTGCCCGCCGCCAGGGCAGGGAAGAACAGCGCCACGCCGATGGCGAGCATCAGCATCTGCGCGCGCAGGCCGGCACCACGGCCATCGGCGATGAACACGCGCCAGGCGGAGGTGAAACCGAATGCCGCGTGGTAGAGCGACACGCCGAGCAGCGCGCCGACGACGTACAGCGCGGCCTGCTTCGGGCCCACGACCTGGGCGAGATACCACGCGCCGAGCACGATGAGAAAGAGGGAAACACCGAGCGGCTTCGGATTGATGGCCGTACGGGCGGGGAGGGTTGCGGAGGTTGAAAGAGACATGGCGAAAACACCGGCAAAATTTCGTAAGCCGTTATTTTCGCGCGTTTTTTTGTTTCGTGCAGGGCGTGGCGAGAAGGTGGAAATGCTGACAATGACCTACATGCTCATGCATTCAACCAGGAACGGACGATATCAAGCGCCGAGTGCTGCCACGTTGCCCGCGCCATGGCGGCGCACATCGAAGTGATCTGCCACGAAGCTACGACATCGGAACCGCTGTCACCTCTGATCCGTTACAGCGTTATCTCCGCCACTGTCGATGCCGCCACCCACCGTCACCGCGAGCGGAAGATCCGCCCACCCGCGCAGCGCCGGCAGCAGATCCGGTTGCGCACGTGGGCGCCGAACAGCAGCAGGGCGCCGGCCACGCTGGCCACGGCTTCCGCGTCGTGCCCGAAGCGCGGTTCGACGACGAACATGGCAAGCGCCAGGCAGGCCAGGCCCGCGCCGCCGAGCAGCGGCACGGCGCGGCGGCGGTGCGCCAGGTAGCCCGGCCCGAGCGACAGCAGCGCGGCCACCACTGCCACGCCCAGCAGCACTTCGTGCACGTGCCCGTCCTCGGCCCAGCTCATGGCCGGCAGCACGGCCAGCAGCACCGGCATGGCCAGGCAGTGGACCATGCACAGGGTGGAAGCGAACAGGCCCGCGGCATCGGCCGCGCCGGTCAGTTTGTTCATGGCGATCTTTCGTCGATGGGGTCAGAAGAAATAGCGCAGCGAGCCTTCAAGCTGCGTGCGCGGCACGGTCGACACCAGCAGGCCGGCGGTGGTGCCGTAGGCGATGTCGCTGGCGAATTCGTGCGGCTGGACCACCAGTGCCAGCGATGTCTGCACCCGGCCGGTCTCGTAGCCCGACTTCAGGCTGTAGCGCACGTAGGTCGGCATGTCGCGCCGCACGGAGGGCGTGCCGCTGTAGTAGGGATTGCGTGCCGTGACGTACACGTCGCCATTCACCGTGAGCTTGCCGGGGCCCAGCGCGCGACGGTACTGCGCGCCGGCCTTCCACGTGTGCGCCGGCACGGACAGCAATGCTCCGGCGCCCGGTGCCGGATTGTCGAGCCGCGCGCGCAGGATGCGGCCGTAACTGAGGTAGGCGCTGGCCGCGCGCCCCGGCTGCCATTTCACGTCGACTTCATAGCCGCGGCGCGTGGTCTGGCCGGCTGGCAGGAACACGTTCGGGGCGGTGTTGACGATCTCGTCGTCGTTCTCGATCGAATAGACCGAGGCGGCCACGTTCCAGCCGGCGGCCGGGCGGGCCGCGATGCCCAGGTCGTGCGAGCGCACCTTGCTCGGATCGATGCCCGCGTTGACGCGGCCGCCCGGCGCGCCCAGCGGCCCGAGGCTGCCGCTGGCGCTGACCTGCTCGGCCGCCGGAGAGCGGAAACCCTGTGCCACGTTGGCGAACACGTCCAGGCCGGGATGCGCGCTCCACAACAAGCCGTACTTCGGCGTGAACGCCGTGCCGCGGTAACCGGTCGAGGCGGCCGGCAGCTTTCGGTTGACGATGTCGTAGTCGAAGCGGTCGTAGCGGGCGCCGGCATGCAGCTTCAGTGCCGGCAGCACGCGGTACTGGCCCTGCAAGAAGGCGCCGTAGGTCAGCAGGTCAAGCTCCTGGTTGTTGACATAGTTCGCGGTGGGTTGGCGGTCGCGGTACTGGCGGCGCAGCGCGTCGCCCTTGTCCGCGCGGGCATCGACACCGGCCGTCAGCACGGCCTTGTCGCCGAAGCTCCATGTGTTGCCCGCACGGCCGCCGTGGATCGTGCGGTCGTCGTAGCCGAAGGTGTGCAGCGTGGCGCTGTTGGCGATCGCCCGGCTGCGTTCGAAGTCCTCGGCGTATACCGTTGCGAACCAGCCGTCCGCACCGGTGGGCTGGCGGTTGAACACCAGGGTCTTGCGATGCGCATCGCCGAAGCCGGGCAGGCCGAACTGCGTGGCATGCGGGTCGAGCCCGGCTTCCAGCGCCGGCAGCGGCAGGTAGCCCGCGCCCGCGTAGTCGGAGCGGTAGTAGCTGGCACGCACGCTGTAGATGCCGTCGCCGAGCGTCATCGACAGTTTCCAGAACAGGTTGCTGCGGTCGTTGCTGGCGCCATGGCGGAAACCGTCGCCGCGGTAGCGGTCCGCCACCAGCAGCGAACGCACCGCGCCGTATTCGCCCGAGAGCGTGAGGGAGCCGCGCCGCCCGCCATGGCTGGCCAGCGTGAGCGCCGCGCTGGACGGCGTGGCGGCGCCGCCTTCGCGGGTGGCGATGGCGATCGATCCGGCGCGGTTCTGGTCGCCGTACAGGGCCGAGACGGGGCCCTTGATCACGTCGATTGAGCCGATCATGTCGGCCGTCATCCATTCGAGGAAGGCCGGGCCGTGGCCGGCGCCGCCCTGGCTGGACGGGATGTTCTGCGGCACGCCGTCGATGGTGATCGCCGTGTCCGCGCCATGCGTGCCCTGGGTGGCGAAACCGCGCATGCGGAAGCCGTTGCCCGTGTCGCCCTGGTCGATGTTGTTGGCCACCACGCCGGGAATGCGCTGGAACACGTTCGAGATGTCGCGGCCGATGGCCAGCGTGGCGATATCGCCGGCCGTGATGGTGGTGACGCTGGCGGGCAGCGCGCTGGCCGCGGTGGAAGGCGTGATGCGGTCGTCGCCCCGGCTGCCCCGGATCTCGACCACCTGCGCCGGCGCCATGCCGGCCGGTTCATCGGCGGCACATGCCGCACCGTGGACCGCGCAGGCGATGAAGACGGCCCGCGGCAAGGCGTGCACCGGAAACGGGGCGGGGAGGGAACGACGGGGCAGCGAAAGCACGGCGGGGCTCCAGGATCATTGGCAGGCCTGAACTATACGATAATGAGAATGCATTATCAAGTGCGCGCAATGCTTGAGCGGTAATGCGGTTGCGGAGTGACACGGCCCGGATCGCCGGCAAGCGCTTTCCAGCAGCGCCTGTGCCGATACATGAAGCGGGGTGACGCTGACAGATGGCGCGGGTTTTCCGAGCCTATGCAGGCGAAGGACCGCGCTCGAGGTAGGTGCCGAGCGCAACGAAGGTCTTGACGCCCTTGAAGCCTTCCAGCCGGTGCAGCTTCCCCAGCAGGTCTTCGAGTTCGACCGGACCGCCGGTCCTGACTTTCAGGATCATCGCGGTATCCCCGGCCACAGTATGAATTTCCTCGATTTCGGGAAAGGCTGACATGTCGAGCACGCGCCGGGTCGTTTGCCAGTTGCTGGTCTCGAGGTGCACGAAGGCCAGCAGGCGCTTGCCGATCTTCGGCCCGTCCAGCAGCGCGACCGTGGCCTTGATCACGCCAGCGCGCTTGAGGCGCTTGACGCGTTCGTGGACCGCGGGCGGCGACAGATGGATTCTTTCGCCTAATTCGGCATAGCTGAGCTCGGCGTTCTGCGCCAGCAAACCTAATAATTTTCGGTCGGTGGTGTCGAGTGTGCCGTGCTCGTCACGGCTGCGCCGAACAGTTTTCGTATCTTCGTCCATGCGCGTTTTACCTGCTCGATCGATGAATAGAATTATCGCGGAACACGATTCTACAGAAGAAGTCCTGTTCATTTCATCATCACTGCCGGAGGCTAGCCATGGATTTATTCACCCACCCCGATTTCGACGACCATGAGCTGGTCATTGCCTGCACCGACCGCGCGAGCGGCCTGCGCGCGTTCATCGCCGTGCACGACACCAGCCTGGGTCCAGGTATGGGCGGCTGCCGGATGCAGCATTACGCCAGCGAGGCGGCCGCCCTGCGGGACGCCCTTCGCCTGTCGCGTGCCATGAGCTACAAGTATGCTGCAAGCGGGCTCAGCTACGGTGGCGCCAAGGCGGTCATCATGGATGTACCTGGAACGGGTACGCGAAACGCGCGCTTGCTTGCCTTCGCCCAAATTCTGGAACGGCTTGGCGGCCTCTACACCACGGCCGAGGACGCAGGCATCGATACCGCCGATGTGCGCCTGATCAGCACGCAAACCCGGCACGTTCGCAATCTTCCGCTCGAGGAAACGGGCGACGGCGCCTTGTGTACGGCGTGGGGGGTGCTGCACGGGATCAGGGCCGCACTCGAACACCGGGACATGCCCGGCTTCGCCGGCCGGACCGTCGCAGTCGAGGGCCTGGGCAAGGTCGGCATGGCGCTTTGCGGACTGTTGCACCAGGCCGGCGCCAAGCTGCTCTATTACGATATCGACGCGGCCAGGGTCGCGCAGGCCCGGGAAGCCTACGGCGGCGTTGCCGTACCGGCGAGCACGATCCACAAGGCCGAAGCGGACGTGTATGCGCCTTGTGCACTCGGCGCGACCCTCAATCCCGCGACGGTTCCGGAAATTCGCGCCCGGATCGTCGCTGGCGCCGCCAACAATCAGCTGAGCGACGCAGCGCAGGACCGCATTCTCTGGGAGCGCGGCATCACCTACTGTCCCGATTATGTGGTGAATGCAGGCGGCGTGCTGTCGGTAGCACCGCGCGGGAAAGTCTACGCACGCGCCGATGCGCTGGCGCGGGTGGCCGGCATCCTCGACACCACCCGGCAGGTGCTGGCGCTGTCGCGCAGCGAACGGATTCCGAGCGGAGCCGCGGCCGACAGGCTGGCGCTGGGGCGCTCGCGCCGGCCGCTGCCTGGCCACCAGGCGGCATCCCGCGCTCCAGCCGTATTGCAAGGACAGGCATCCGTCGCGGACTAAGGAGATTCAGCATAGGGCTCCTTCTCATCACTCATTGCGATGCCTGCACCTCCGTTGTCTGTCCGTTCCCTGAGCTCCCCGGCGCGTCATGCAAGGCGCCATAGCTGGCGCGGGCCTCCCTGATGCTTGGCCAGTGATCGCGGATCCACGATGTAAAGCCCTCCAGCGCGGGCAACATGCTGGCGCCCATGGGTGTCAGCTCGTACTCCACACGTGGCGGAACTTCGGGGAACAGAAAGAATGACATGCCGGGCGACCGCTTCCGGGACAGGGCAGGGTGTTGCCGGGCGCTCTTAATCGGCCTCCGCGGCGAGATAGGCAAACGCCGCATACACGGCGGTGTTCTGGTCGATGGCGGCACGATCGACCTTGTCAAAGGTATCGTTGGCGCTGTGATGATGGTCGAACAGTTCGCTGGCGTCCTGTTCGAGCTGCGCCCATGGCATGCCTTGCCGGGCCAGGAAGCCGAGGTCGGGGCCGGGGGTGCCGCCCGAGGCGGTCCGCACGCCGAGTGGTGCCAGGGCGCGATCCAGTGCGCCGGCCAGGCTGGGGGACAGATGGGGCGAGCGGATCGCGATGATGCGGCCGCCGCCCCAGTCGCTTTCCGCTGCCATGCGATGGCGCGACAACTCGGCCGCATCCCGGGCGGCGTACCGGCGGGCGCCGTGGAATCCCTGCTCCTCGTTGGCAAACAGCACGACGCGCAGGGTGCGGCGCGGGCGCTGTGGCAAGGCGCCAATCAGCTTGCCCGCAGCCATGGTCACGCCGATGCCGAAGCCGTCATCGATGGCGCCGGTGCCCAGGTCCCAGGAGTCGAGGTGCGCGCCGATCAGCACATATTCCTCCGGCCGTTCACGTCCGGTTATTTCGCCGATCACGTTGTGCGAGACATGGCTGGGGCGCGAGTCCACCGCGATGCGCAGCGCAATGCGTACGGTTTCGCCCCGGCGCAGCAGGCGGCTCAGCAAATCCGCATCCGGCGCCGAGAGTGCGGCAGCCGGGATTCGCGGCATGTCCGGGGTGTAGTCGACACTGCCGGTGTGCGGCAGCCGATTGCTGGCCGTGCCCAGTGACCGCAGCAGCAGCGCCGCTGCGCCTTTCTGGCCCGCGATGCTGGCGGCACGGCTGCGGATCGGCAGCACATCGAAGTAGCCGCTGCCGTCCCGCCTGCGCTCCATGCGCTGCGAGATGAATACGATCCTGCCCCGGACGGCATCCGCCTGCGCAGCCTCCAGTGCATTCAACGAGGGAAATTCGATCACCGTGGCGCTGATGCCGTCCGGATCGGTTGCCACACTGCCGCCCAGCGTGGAAATCGCCAGGCGATGCGTGGCCGGGCTGGTGACTTCGGCGCTTTCGCCGATGCGGCGCCACGTCGGGAACGTCACCGCTTCGGTGTACACCTTGTCATAGCCGAGCGCCTTGAATTTCTCGACGGCCCATGCTACCGCTTTCGCGTCTTCGGCTGAGCCAGCGGGGCGTGCCCCGACCTCGGTCGTGAGGGATTCCACGATCTCATAGGCGCCGCTGCCGGCGCTGGCGCGCTCACGCAGGGCGGCTGCATGCTCTTCCGGCGTGGCGGCTGCAACCGGCCAGCCAAGCGAGGCCAACGCCACTGCCGTGGCCAGGAACTGAAGGATCTTCATGGTATTCCTCCCGTCGCTTATTTCAAAGCTGGAACGTAGTAGTCGTTCACGTACGGCATGGGAACCCAGCGATAGCCATCGCCATCGGCACGCAGGTGGCCGACGCCGGGAAACGCCACGTGGTCACCGGCCACCCAGTAACGGCCTTTCAGGGCGTCGGCAAATGCCTGCTTGCGCTGTGCCGCCGCGGCGGCCGGGTCGACGTCGAACACGATGGTCACGGCGGGATTCGGTAACTGGACTTCCGCCACATGCAGCAGGTCGCCCCAGAACACCAGCTTTTCGCCCCGGCTTTCCAGTGCATAAAAACTGTGGCCGGGCGTGTGGCCAGGGCTCGGGATCGAGCGAATGCCAGGAAACAGCTGGGTGGCGCCGCTGAAGGTCTTGACCCGTCCGCTGTCGACATACGGCTTCATCTTGGCCGCCGCCTGATCGAAGTATTGCCTGGCACTGTCCGGCGCCCTGGCGCGGTTGGCCGCACTCATCCAGTAATCGAGTTCGCGTTGTTCGACATGCACGGTGGCGTTGGGGAAGACGATACGCTGGCCGTCCATCAGGCCACCGGTGTGATCGGTGTGGATATGGGTGATCAGGATGTCGGTGATCTGCTCCGGTTGATAGCCGATGGCGCCGAGGCTGGCGGCGAGCTTGTTCAGGGTTGGCCCGTACAGTTCGCCGGTGCCGGCATCCACCAGCACCAGCCGGTGGCCGGCTTTGATCAGATAGGCGTTGATGGAGGCATCGACCGCAGTGGTCTGGTAGGTTTCCGCCAGCCGCGCGGCAACCTCGCCCGGCTTGGCGCCGGTCAGCAATACGTCGGCTGGAATGGGTAGCGTCCCATCGGACAAGGCGGTGACGTCGAAATCGCCGAGCTTGAAGTGGTAATAGCCAGCCTGGAACCTGTCGATACGCGGGACGGGGTCCTGCTGTGCGCTGGCAACCGGAAGGCTGGAGGCGCAGATGAAGATGGCGATCAGTGTACGTGCAAGCATCGATATTCCTTGGTGGCGTGAAGTTCTTCGATTATATTTATCTCCCATAGGTTGATATATGGCTTGAAAATAGATTCATTATTTCTTTATCGTTGATAATTGAATGATCGATATTGGATGATTGATAACATTGGAGATCTGCTGGTGTTCGCACGCGTCGTCACGGCCGGCAGCCTGACCGGCGCCGCAAGCGAGCTGGACATGTCGCTGGCGGTCGTCAGCAAGCGTCTGGCGGCGCTGGAAGAGCGGCTTGGCATCCGCCTGCTGAACCGCACCACGCGGCGCCAGTCCTTGACGCAGGAAGGCGAGCGCTTCCACGCCCATTGCGTGCGGATCCTGTCGGAGGTGCAGACAGCGGAGGAGGAAATGGTGCGCAGCCGTGAGACCGTATCGGGGCTGCTTCGGATTACTGCGCCACGCACTTTCGGCCGGCGCTACGTGGCTCCGCTGGTCGCGGCGTTCCAGGCCCGCCACGCCGGCCTGCGCATCGAGCTGGTGCTGGCCGACGAAATCGTGGATATGGTCGAGGCCGGGATCGATGTCGCGCTGCGCTTTGGCGCCCTGATGGATTCGACGATGACGGCGCGCTATGTGGCGCCCAGTTATCGCGTGCTTTGCGCCTCGCCGGCATATTTGCGCCAGCACGGCGAACCCACCCATCCGGATCAGCTGGCCGGGCATCGATGCATCGTCTACGGCGCGCGCCATTCGCGGCACTGGTTATTTCAGGGCAACGATGCGCACGTGGCGGCCGAAATCCAGGGCACATTCATTTGCAACGACGGCGATGCCGCCGGTGCGCTGGCGATGGCTGGCGCCGGGATTTTCTTCAAATCGATCTGGGACGTGGGTGCCGATTTGATGGACGGGCGGCTGGTGCACATCATGCGCGAGTACCGGGCGATTGCAGAACCGCTGCATGTGGTGTATCCGCATGCCTTGCATCTCTCGCCACGTGTACGTGAATTTGCGAACTTCGCACTCGGGACGTTGGCCGAGGACTGGGTGAAACTGAGCACAGCGTATCCTTGAGCGGGCTATCCGGCAGTATCGGTCCTTAATGCGCCAGCGTGCAGAGTGATAGCCGCCAGGGGCTGCGTGCTAGACTCGATCCAACGACCCGGCACGCCATGCAAAGAATCCATCCATTCGGTACGCTCAAGGCGCGGATGACAATCATCGTCTGCGCGCTGGTATTCCTGTCCGGCATCCTGCTGTCCATCTACGCGGTCAACATCGTCGAGCGGGACATGACCCGGCTGGTCGGCGACCGCGAATACGCGCTGTTGTCCAGTGCGGCGGCGCAGATGGAACAGGACCTGCAATCGAAGCGGGCGGTGCTGCGCGTCACGGCCGAAGGCATGCGCGCCGCACAGGTGGTCCGTCCCGCGGCGGTACGCCGCCACCTGGAACAGATCCCTTCGCTGGACCAGCAGTTCTTCAACACCGTGGCGATCGATGCCAAGGGCACTCTCATGAGCAGCCTGTCCGGCGGTGCCGCCGCCGGACAGACCACCGTGGCGGCCCGCGAATACTTCCAGCAAACGGTGGCCACGCGCAGGGGCCTGTTGTCGCGGCCACTGCGCAGTGCGCTGTCGGGAAAGCCCGTCGTGCTGCTGACCGAGCCGGTCTTCAATGCGGCCGGAACCCTGCAGTTCGTGCTGGCCGCCTCCATCGACCTGTCGCAGGCGGATTTCTTCCGCCACCTGGACCGCCTCACGCCGGGCCGGCACGGCTACATGTTCGTGGTGACGACCGAGGGTGTCATCCTGCACCATCCGGATGCGCGCCGCCTGCTGCGCAATGTCGCCGACGAGGAGGGCGGCATCGTGCCATCGACGCGGCAGGCGCTGGCGGGGATGAATGGCTGGGTGCTGGCGAAGAACAAGGCCGGCGTGGATTCACTGATCGGCTACCGCCGGCTGGCCACCGCCGACTGGATCGTGGGCATCGTCTATCCCACGGCGGAAGCGTTCGCGCCGCTGGTGGCAATGCGCCAGCGTGCGCTGCTGCGCACGGGCATCGCGGCAGCCGTCGCTGGCCTGCTGGGGCTGTTTGCAATCGTGGTCTTGCTGCGTCCCCTGGAAACCTTGCGCCGCCAGGTGGCGAGCATCCGCCGCGGCGATGCCGGCATCGACATCATCGACCTGGCCCGCAGGGACGAGGTGGGCGCCCTGAGCCGGGCCATCCATGCGCTGACCGAAGAGCGGGCCAGGGCGGAAGCCGAATCGGCACGGCTGGCCAGCACCGACTCGCTGACCGGCCTGTGCAACCGCCGCATGATGGAATGCGAGTTGGACAAGGCGCTGATGCGCCTGAACCGGACCCGTACCGGGATCGGCGTGGCGTTTCTCGACATCGACCATTTCAAGCAGATCAACGACAGCCATGGCCATGCTGCCGGCGATGCCGTACTGGTCGAATTCGCCAGGCGGCTCAAGCTGGCCGTGCGGGGCACCGACCTCGTGGCGCGTTATGCGGGCGATGAATTCGTCGTCGTCTTCGAGGGCCTGTATGCCGTCGATGAATTGCCGGCCCTCGGGGCGAAAATCGTCGAGGCCATGCATCTGCCGTTCGACGTCATTGCTGGCGGACTACCAGTCACCACCAGTGTCGGCCTGGCCTTCGGTGGCGCCGACAGTACCCGCGAAAGCTTGCTGAAGTGCGCGGACGAAGCGCTGTATGTCGCCAAGGCCGCCGGCAGGAATGGCTTTTTCGTCGATGGCGTCGTGGCCAAGGCGTGCGGCGTCGAGCACTAGCGGACGGCTTTGCCGGGGTGCCTTGCGTGATCGCGTAGCGGGCTTGAGGTACTCCCACACGCCGCGGCCTTATGCGACATGTTTGCGCAGGTGCGAATGACGGCGCTGGAGCACCAGGACGCACGCTCCGATGACGACGAGCAACAGCGTGCCTGGCTCGGGAACGGCTTCCACCTCGGCGACCGACCATGTCGCGAACGTCGAATTGCTGAAGCCTTGAGGCGGTGGATAGGCCGTGACAGTCCAGAACGAATCGGCATCTCCCGGACTGGCCTGGTTGATAAAAGCCACTGTGTCAATGGCGGGCCACCTCGGATCCGGGACGTCGTGGAAGAAATACGGCGTCAGGACATAGCAGGCGTCTTGCGCTTCGCAACCCCGTGTCTGAAGCGGCGCCTCGTCGAAAATCCCCAGGAAAACCTGCTCGGCCAGCGCCTCTGACGCCCGGAGTGCACCGTCGCTGGTAGTGAACGGCAGTGCTCCCACGGGCGGCGGGATTTTCTCGAACTGCACGTTGTACATCACACCCTGCACATCCACCCCCTGTGCGCCACGCAGGAGACCGTTCTCGATCAGCAGGATTGGCGACGCTGACACAATGCCATGTGAGCCGAGCAACATCAGGAATATTCTGAACATTTGCAAAGGGGACTTTGACATTTTGCAACTCCAAAAATATTTCACAGTGCTGAAGCATGTTCTGTGCCGTGGAAATAACCAGGGAGATATCAATCACTTGGACGATGTATGCCGCGTCCCCCTCAGATGAGCTGTAAAGAAATCCGGCGTTCCTCATGCGGTGCGCTGCGCTGGCGGATTATCAGGCCGACTCCGGTCGCCAAGTGCGTTCGCGCCGGCACACCCGGCCGCGTGCGGTGTTCCGAAGGCCGCCGTTTTCCCTGTCACCGCATGCAGCCGATCGTCAGATCGGCGCCAGCCGTCCCGCCCCCAGCATGGCCAGCAGCACGGCGCCCAGCACGATGCGGTAGATCACGAAGGGCATGAAGCCGCGGCTGCTGACGATCTTCAGGAAGCCGACGATGACCCCGTAGCCGACGAAGAAGGCGACCACGGTGGCGAGCGCCGTGGGGCCGGGGGCGACGGGGCCGGCCACGCCCCAGCTTTTCACCAGCTGGTAGCCGCCCGATGCCATCACGGCGGGGATCGCCAGCAGGAACGAGTAGCGCGCCGCGGCTTCGCGCTTGTAGCCCATCAGGAGGCCGGCCGTGATGGTGCCGCCGGAGCGGGAGACGCCCGGGATCAGGGCCATCGCCTGGGCGAAGCCGAAGACGATGCCGTCGCGCCATGTCATCTGGCCCAGCGACAGGCGCTGCTTGCCGAAGCGGTCGGCAAAGCCCAGCAGCACGCCGAACACGATCAGCATGGTGGCCGTCAGGTACAGGTTGCGCAGGTAGGTCTCGATGGCGTCCTGCAGCAGCAGGCCCAGGATGCCGATGGGGAGCGAGCCGATGATGATCAGCCATCCCAGCCGCACGTCCGGATCCTTGCGCAGGGCAGGATCGGCCAGCCCGCGCAGCCAGGCGGTGGCGATGCGCGCGATATCGCGGCGGAAGTAGATCAGCACGGCAAGTTCGGTGCCGATCTGCGTGATGGCGGTAAAGGCGGCGCCCGGGTCCATGCCCGAAGGCAGGAACGGACCGATGATGCGCAGGTGCGCGCTGGAGGAAATGGGAAGGAATTCGGTCAATCCCTGCACCAGTCCCAGCAAGGCGGCTTCCAGCCATCCGATCGATGATACGGTCATGCGTTTCTATCCTGTCATGTCAAAAAGCCATCATCATATACAAGATTGCCTTCATTGCAGCAAATACAACCCCTGAAACGAGCGCGGCGGACGCGGCGGCGGTCGCCAGGCCGGCCACGATCCACAGCCCGTCGCGCTCCAGCACGCCCAGCGCCAGCATGCTGATGGCCAGCGCGGGCAGCATGTTCCCCAGCGGGATCGGCAGCAAGACCACGATGGCCAGCAGCAGGCACACCAGGCCCACCACGTATTCCATCGGCGGCAGCGCCCAGGCCGTGCCGCGCGGGCGCAGCATGCGTTCGGCGCGCAGCAGCCACGGCCGGATGCGGCCGATCAGCGCCTGGAAATCGCTGCGCGCGATCGACCGCGTGGCGATGAAGGCGGGCAGCCAGGGCTTCCTGGCGAACGCCAGCTGGGCGGCCAGGATCACCAGCGGGGCACCCAGGATCGCCGACGTGCCGGGCAGCGTGGGCAGCACGTTGGGGCAGGCGAACACGAACAGCAGGGCGCCCAGCGCCCGGTCGGCCAGGGCAGTCAGCAGGTCGCCGATGGAAATACGCTCGCGCGTGGCATCTTCGGCCAGCTGCTGGAGGACGTCGGAGAGGGCGGGGCCGGCGGCATGGTGCTTCATCACGCGGTTTCCTCCATTTCGGCGGCGGCGATGCGGTGCACCGCGACCTTGGCGATGCGCCGCTCCTCGACGGCCAGGATCTCGTAGCGCAGGCCATCGAGTTCCAGCGACTGGCCGACGTCCGGGAAGCCCTCGAAATGCGCCAGCAGGAAGCCGGCCAGCGAGGTGCAGTCGGCATCGTCGCGCACCAGCGCGTCCGTTTCCAGCACCTGTTCGAGCAGGTGCAGGTCGGCCGCGCCATCGATTTCCCACCGGCCCGGGGCCTTCAGCTGGATGGCCAGCTCTTCGTCTTCGTCGGGGAATTCGCCGGCGATGGCTTCCAGGATGTCCACCGGTGTCAGCAGGCCCTGCACGACGCCGTATTCATCGGTCACCAGCACCAGCTGGCCGTGCGCGCGCTTCAGCGTGTCCATCGCCTTGAGCACGCCGGCCGTATCGGGCAGCACGATGGGCGTGCGCAGGCGTCCACCCGTTTCAGCGATCGGGCGGCGCAGCAGCAGGTCGGCGATCATGTCCTTGGTGCGGGCGATGCCGAGCACATTGTCCAGCTGGCCCCGGCACACCGGCATCAGGCTGTGCGGCGTTTCCTGCAACTGGCGCAGGATCGTGTCGGCGGCATCGTCCAGGTTCACCCACGACATCGCCGAGCGCGGCGTCATCACCGAGCGCACCGAGCGGTCGCCCAGCGTCAGCACGCCGCTGACCATGTTGCGTTCCTCGACGGCGAAGGCATCCAGTGCCATCGCCTGACCGCCAAGGGTGTCGGCCGCCGTGTCGACGCGTTTGCGGCCGCCCATCAGGCGCAGCACCGTGTCGGCCGTGCGGTCGCGGAACGGCATGCGCGCCTCGTTCTTGAGGAAATTGCGGCGCGCGAACTGGTTCAGTGTCTCGATCACGATCGAGAAGCCGATGGCCGCGTACAGGTAGCCCTTGGGGATATGGAAGCCCAGGCCTTCGGCCACCAGCGACAGGCCGATCATCAGCAGGAACGACAGGCACAGCACCACCACGGTGGGATGCGCGTTGACGAAGCGCGTCAGCGGCTTCGAGGCGAGGATCATCACGCCGATCGAGATCACCACGGCCGCCATCATCACGCCCAGTTCGTCGACCATGCCGACGGCCGTGATCACCGCATCGAGGGAGAACACGGCATCGAGCACGACGATCTGCGCCACCACGGCGCCGAAGCCGGCGTACACCTTCGAGCCGGTCTGCACGTGGGTCACCCCCTCGAGCCGTTCGTGCAGCTCGATGGTGGCCTTGAACAGCAGGAACACGCCGCCGGCCAGCAGGATCAGGTCGCGGCCGGAGAAACCCTGGCCGGCCACGAAGAACAGCGGTGTGGTCAGCGTGACGAGCCAGGAGACGATCGTCAGCAGGCCCAGGCGCATCAGCATGGCCAGCGACAGGCCGATCAGCCGCGCCTTGTCGCGCTGGTGGGGCGGCAGCTTGTCCGCCAGGATGGCGATGAAGATCAGGTTGTCGATGCCCAGGACGATTTCCAGGACGACGAGCGTGAGCAATCCCGCCCAGATTGCCGGGTCGAAAAGCCATTCCATTGATAAAACCTCGTAAAGACTGCGGTGCTGCTTGTTGGGGAAAGTCGGGAAAAACGTCGGGAAAATTAGCGGCAGGGCCGTATCAGGCCGAAGGCGGGGGCTTTATCGGGGGCAGGGGATCGCGACCGCGCCAGGGCGGCACGAAGCAGGGGACCGAGGCATCGGGCGGCGCGGCCAGCGGCGGCTGCGCGGCGGCGTGCACGGTGTCGTGGAAATCCATGCCGGCGGGCGGTTCACCGGGATCGATGTCGCAAAGGACGTCGCCCGGCAGGCCCATGCCGGCCCGGCTGTCGAAGGACACGATGTCAGCGGTGCGGTGATCAGCTGCCTTGCTGTCGCTGGCCTTGCTCTCGATGGCATGGCCGGGGGCCTGGAGGGGCGCCGGCGCGTGCGCGGCGACCGACAACGACAGCGCGAAGACATTCAGGGGGAACAGCAGGGCAAGGAAGATGACGAATAATCGTCTCATAGACATAACGTTGCACGGAACCGGGGCAGTGTACCATGAGTTATCATGCGCCACGCGGCCGGTTGGCCGGTCAGGTTCATCGAGGCGGCATGGCGGTCATCAATCCCAGCGAAGTGGAGTTCAGCGCGATCCGGGCCCAGGGGCCGGGCGGGCAGAACGTCAACAAGGTATCGTGCGCGGTGCATGCGCGCTTCGACATCGCGGCGTCGTCGCTGCCGGCACGCGTCAAGGAACGCCTGCTGGCCCTGCGCGACGCGCGCATCACGCAGGAGGGTGTGCTGGTCATCAAGGCGCAGGCCTCGCGCAGCCTGGAACAGAACAAGGAAGATGCGCTGCGCCGCCTGCAGGCGCTGGTCGACGAGGCGGCGCACGTACCGGTGGTCCGGCGCGCCACGCGGCCCACCCGCGGCTCGCAGGTGCGGCGCGTCGATGCCAAGGTGCGCAGCGGGAAGATCAAGGCCTTGCGCGGCAAGGTTACGGACTGAGGCCAGCGACCCGGGTCAGCGCGCCGCCGCCTTGGCCGCCTTGGCTTCCTTCACCGGCGCCACGAAGGCCAGCGCCTCCTCGAACGATTGCAGCACCATGTCCACGCGCCCGGCTACCAGTGCGGCATCGGCCGTCACGTCCTCGCGCGGCCGGATCGTCACCAGCGGCACGTCGGGCAGGTTCTCGCGCAATGCGTCGATCGCCTCGTTCCATGCCTCGAACGGGGTCTCGATCGGATAGACCACGAACACCGTCGACACCAGGTGTTCGGCATCCGGCCGCGCTTCCTCGTCCTCGTCGTCCAGCATGATGCTGCGCGCATCGATGCCCGCTTCGCGCAGCGCCAGCACCAGCAGCTCGCTGCGGAATTCCTCGCGGATATTGGAGAACCCCACGCTCAGCACGATCGACCGTGCCGGCACGTCGAGCGAGCCTTGCCAGCGGCCCAGCTGTTCCTCGCGCCGGCGCCGCAGGTGCGCGCCGATGCTTTCGTTGAGCATCGACACGGTCAGCCGGCGTGCCCGCCCGGTGTGCTTGCCGGCGGCCAGCGTGTCGGCCACCAGCGCGATGGTCGAGCGCAGGCGTTCTTCCTGCACCTTGTCGGTCCGCCCGCCGCGCAAGTCGCCGATGGCCAGGGCCAGGCCGGGCAGCACGACCTGGTCGCAGTAGCGCGCCAGCGTCGACTTGCGCAGGAACACGCGGGCATCGGCGATGATCGCGGCCGCGTCGCCGGACAGCGCGCGGTGGAAGAAGCGCTGCGCCGCGCTGGCGTCCGGTATCTCGGCCAGCAGGATGGTCACCGGTTCCAGGCCCTTGATGTAGCGGCCCGCCACGACCAGGCACAGTGTCAGCGGCGTGGACAGCAGCAAGCCCACCGGTCCCCACACGGCGCTCCAGAACAGCGCCGACACGATCACCGCCAGGGCCGACATGCCCGAGCTGTGCCCGTACACGCGCGGCTCGATCACGTACGCCAGCACCACTTCCAGCGCCACGAACAGCGCCAGCGCCACCAGCGCGAGCGTCCAGCCCGGATCGACCGCGGCGGCGAACAGCGCGATCGCGCCGCCGGCGATCAGCGCGCCGATATAGGGCACGAAGCGCAGCACGGCGCACAGTGCCGCACACAGCACCGCGTGCGGAATCCCCAGCAACCACAAGACCACGCCGATGACGGCGCCGAACACGATGTTGACGATGAACTGGGAAAAGAAGAAGCGCGACACGCCGTGCGCCGCGTCTTCCAGCCCCTTCAGCGTGCGGCTCACTTCGCGCTGCCCGGCCAGGCGCACCAGCCGGTCGCGCAGGTTTTCCTGGTCGAGCAGGACGAACACCAGCAGCACCAGCACGAGGCCGACGGTACCCAGCGGCCCGGACACCACGCCGATGGCCCGGGTCAGCGAATCCTGCGTGGACGTGGGCTCGCGGATCACCACCGGCACCGGCTGCGTGGTGCCGCGGCGCGAGCGCAGCGACGTGCCGCTTGCCGTGGCGCCGGGCACGCCTTCCAGCAGTTCGGCCGGCAGGCGGGCCAGCGGCTGCTCGGTGAGCACCTGCACTTCCTTCAGCTTGGCGCGGATCTCGGCGCGGTATTGCGGCAGGTCGGCCGTCAAGCCGTACAGCTGGGCGACCAGCACCACGCCGGCGCCGGCCAGGGCCGAGATCGACAGGCCCAGCGCGATGAAGGTGGCGACGGTGCGCGAGATGCCGAGCCCGACGATGGCGCGGATCAGCGGCGCCAGGGCCAGGCTGAGCACCAGCGCCAGCGTGATCGGTTGCAGCACTTCGCGGCCGAAGTGCAGCAGTGCGATCGCGCAGGTGACTGTCAGAAGGATGTTGGTGGGGCGTTTCAAGAACATGGAAAACCGGCGTGGTTGACGATCCGGCCGCTGCCGGACAGCCGAATGGACGAGTTGAACATTGCCGGATGATAGTGCACTTCGGCCCGTCGGAGCAGGGGTGTCCGCATCGCGGCCGCATTATATAATTGTTATTTATATAACGTTTACTTGCATGAAGGGAGTCATGGTGAAATTCTCGGTAAAAACAGTCGCCTGGGTAGCCCCGTTCGCGGCGGTATTGGTGACCACCGCCGCGGGCGCGGCACAGGTCGAGGAACTGAAGCCGTCGGAAGTGGCGGACTTCGTTGCGCGCCATGAATTTGCCATCGTCCAGGTGACGTCGCCGGACCGCAAGTGCGGCTACTGCATCGACGCGGACAAGAAGTTCGACAAGATGGCGGCCGCCCCGGCCGGCAGCAAGTTCGCGTTCGCCCGGGTGCAGTACGCGCCGTGGCGCGAGATCCCGGATTTCGGCAAGGTAATGCAGGTCTACGGCGTGCCCGAGCAGGCGGTCTTCCACCATGGCAAACGCGTCGGCCGGGCCAACATTTACTATGACACGCCGAAATCGTTCTATGCCCAGGTGGAGGCCGCGCTGGCGAATCCAGTCGTGCCGGGAGACGGCGTTGTCCAGACGGCGCCGCAACCCGCGCCCAAGCCGATGACCGCGGCGGAAAGCGCCGACCTCCGCCTGATGGTGCGGCGCGACCTGCTGCAGGCCACGATGGACGAGTGCGTCAAGCGTTTCCCCGCCGGGGCCAACCGGTACCGGGCCGCCGTGAAAGCCTGGGAAGCCCCGCGCAAGGATGCGCTGGATCGGGGCGCGCTGGTGTTCGTCCGCGGCGGGCACGACCCGAAGCAGTTCGCCGGCGAGGAAATCGCGGCGCTCACGCAGTGGATGGCCGGCCTGGGCATCGGCGCGCAAAAGAAACAGGAAGCGGCCGACTGCGACCGCATGGTGGCGGCGATGCCTGACCGGAAGTAGTGCGTGTCACGGTAACGCCGCTTAGTTAAGCGTTGCCCCGACGCTCTGAAAGCGCATGCATTCACCCCAACAGCGAAGGGCTGGGGTCAGACCCAGCGGGTCTGACCCCGGTATCTGCACTTGGGGTAGGCTTGTCTGAGCGGCATAACGTGCCACGGGACAGCGGCGCCAGCGTTGCGACTGCGAACCCCGTTGCATGAATGTTCTGGACAAATGGTTACAACGCCGGATTTGCTGATATAATTTCCTTATGCAATTGTTGTTAACCAAATACAACAATTGGCATTCCCCCAGTTCGGCAGGAAGTGTCCGTCGAGCTGTCGTCGGCCCAGACATCGCCGGCAGTTTTCTTCCACTATCCGCCATTACTGGAGTTCGCCTCATGCGCATCAAATCCGCCCTGCTGTCCGTCGTTGCCATCGCCACGCTGGGTACCGGCTTCGCCCACGCGGCCACCAATCTGGTTGCCAACGGCAATTTCGAGCAAACCACCAACGGTAGCAACAAGCAGCTTTCCGCCAAGCCGACCACGGCAGCCGACCGCACCACGCTGGCCGGCTGGACCAGCAGCAATGGCAACGATGGCGGCTACAACTTCGTGCTGGACAGCAAAACCGCGCCCACCTGGGATTCGGCGATCTGGCTGAAGGGCAACGGCAACGGCTACGACCCGCTCGACGGCCGCGGCAACTTCTTCGCCTCCGATTCGCAGTACCACCCCGGCGTGCTGTCGCAGACCGTGAGCGGCCTGGCCGCTGGCAGCGCGTACACGCTGACCTTCGACTACGCGCTGGCACAGCAGGTCGGTTTCGACGGCGCCAACGCCGACAACTACTGGCAGGTCGGCTTCGGCGGCGCCAGCCAGGACAGCACGGCGCTGTCGATCGCCAACGGCGGCTTCAGCGGCTGGAAAACCGCGACGATGACGTTCACGGCGGACGGCGCCAGCCAGGTGCTGTCGTTCCTGGCCAAGGGCACCGCCCCGGGCGCGCCGCCATTCCTGCTGCTCGATGGCGTATCGTTGGTATCGGCCGTGCCGGAACCGGCCACGTGGGGCATGCTGCTGGGCGGCCTCGGCCTGGTCGGCTTCGCGGCGCGCCGCCGCGGCAAGAAAACCGCGTAAGCTTCGTCCATGCCGGCACTGCTGAACGAGATCGCCGCCACGGCGCTGCGCCTGTTCGTCTGGCTGGCGCTGCTGACGGCGCTGTTCGTCCCGCTGGAACGGTGGTTCGGCGCGCGCCATCCCGTGCGCACGGGACGCCAGCGGCTGCACGACCTCGCGTACTTCGTGATCAGCAGCCTGGTGCCCGTGGTCGTGCTGGCCGCGCCGATGGCGCTGCTGGCCGCCGCCGCCCAGCACGTGGTGCCTGCCGCGCTGATCGAGGCGATCGGGCGCTTGCCGGCAGCCGCGCGCATCGCGCTGGCGTTCGTCATCGCCGAAGCGGGGTTCTACTGGGGCCACCGGCTCAGCCACGAGCTGCCCTGGCTGTGGCGCTTCCATGCGCTGCACCACAGTACCGAACACATGCACTTCCTCGCCAATACGCGCTCGCATCCGGTCGACATGGTCGTCACGCGACTGTTCGGCCTGGTGCCGCTGTACCTGCTGGGCCTGGCCAGCCCCGGCATGGCGGGCAGCGGCACGCCGGCGCTGCTGCTGGTGGCGGGCACGCTGTGGGGCTTCTTCATCCACGCCAACGTGCGCTGGCGGCTCGGCCCGCTCGAATGGCTCGTCACGACGCCGGCGTTCCACCACTGGCACCATAGCCGCCGCGACCACATCAACCGCAACTACGCTTCCACACTGCCGGTACTGGACCGGCTGTTCGGCAGTCATTACCTGCCGCGCCACTGGCCGGCCGAAGTGGGCACCGATACGCCGCAGGCGCCATCGCTGGGCGGGCAGTTGCTGGACCCGCTGCTGCCGGGTGACAGGGCCGCGCGGGCTGGCGGCTGACCGCTCGCTGTCACGCCGGCCCCGGGTACGTGGTGCCCCAGGGTGCTTCACGGCGCTCATTGCGGATGCGCAGCAGGATGTCCACGGCGGCCGCGGCGCCCTCGGCACCGCCCAGCGCCTGCAGTTCGCTGTCGCTCAGGCGGAGGTTGGCGATGCCCGGCATGGCCGCGTCACCATCCGGCTCGGGCGAGGGGGCGACGTGCCTCGCACGCAGTTCCTCGTAGAGGTGTGCGGCGGTGCCACCGGTATATCCCAATGGCAGGACGAGTGCCCCGCGGCTGGCTGCGACGCGCACCGCCGTCGCGGTGCCACCCCGTCCGCCGATCGCCACCACCGCCTTCGCGTGTGCGG
This sequence comes from Pseudoduganella sp. SL102, assembly GCF_027856995.1. Classification (NCBI taxonomy): domain Bacteria; kingdom Pseudomonadati; phylum Pseudomonadota; class Betaproteobacteria; order Burkholderiales; family Oxalobacteraceae; genus Pseudoduganella; species Pseudoduganella sp. SL102. The sequence goes on along the minus strand of NZ_CP115554.1, from coordinate 5,396,142 downwards.
CAAGGTGCTCCAGCACCTGCCCGGCAGGCACCCTGGCAATGGTCCCGGCCTCGAACTGGGCAACCGTTCCTTCTTCCGCGACCTGCCGCAGGCGCTGCGCGAGCGGCACGCCCATCTCGCCGAGGCGGGCGGCGAAATGGCGCGCCGTCATCCGGTTGACCCCCTGCCAGATGCCGGTGACGAGACCGAAGCCGTGCGTCGCCAGCGACTCGCCCAGAAGCCGGCACGCGCGCCGGATATTGCCGGGAAGTTCCGGCTCCGGACGGACGGTGCCGCACACCAGGATCGACATCAGTGCGGGCGGATCGTTCCGTTCGACCCTGGCATCGCCTACCGCCTGGAGTACGACCGCTTCCAGTGCATCGGCATCCTGGAAGAAATGCACGGCTTCGTGGTGGAACGATTTGTCGCGGAATTGCTTGCGGGCGGTAGTGTCGAGCAAATGGAACCATTCCCGCTGGATGAAGACCAGTACCGGTTTGCCCAGCCGGGTTGCCTGGTCATATTGCAGTTCCTGCAGCGGCAGGTTCTCAGGATTCTGTCTTAAATCGAAGATCGTGAGCCCGAATTCCCGGTCGACGACCAGCACGACCAGGTCGCTGCTTTCCATCCGGCCGGACGATTCCCGGACGAAGGGGGTATCGCGCCGCACCGGCTCTTCCAGCACTTCGTGCCCATGGCGCACCAGTACTTCCGCGATGCGCGTCCGGTTGCTGTCGTGGCTGCCCTGCACGCCGCACAGGAAGATCCGGCAGCTTTCCACCGCCGCTGCCTCGGCCGGCACCGCGTCGACGGGTTGGCACAGCGCCGCGATATCGTCGAGCACGCGGTGGATACCCTCGTCGTCCAGCCGCGCGTCCAGCAGGTGTTGCCTGGCTTCCTCCACCTTGCGGTGCAGGCGCGACGGCTCGTCGATGCGACCCGCGGCGACGGCGTTGTACAGCGCCCGCGCCGCCTGGTACCCCAGGAAGGCATGGGCGCGCCTTACTTGCCCGAACAGCCAGTCGATGTACGCCGTGTCGAACCGGCGTTGCAGGTTGACGATGGCGAGTAGCTGGATGCCCGGCGAATCCTTCTGCACCGCCCGGTCGACCAGGGCTTTCGACAGCGGCGCGATGCTGGCCATGTCGATGACGACTCCCTGCAACGCCCGGGTCCGCGTCCCGCCGGGACTGAGGTCGGCGCGGATCCTTTCATACTTGTGTGCCAGTTCCATCAGCTGGATCAGCGGCCCGTGCCTCCCGCCGGGCAGGAGGTCGAGGATGCGCGTCCGCAGCTCGCTTTCCGGGCCGAACAGGGAAGGGCTGTAGTACCAGCCGCGGTTTTCGCCATGGCCGAACCGCACGACGCCATGGTCCGCTGCCTCGGCTTCCGCCAGCACTGGCAGCGCGTCCAGCCAGCTCACGGTACGCTGCAGCAGGCGTCCCTTGCGCCGGGTATTCTCGTCGTCGAGGACGAAGTGCAGCAGGTCGTCCGACGCCACCAGCCAGGTGTGCTGCTTGCGCGTGGAGAAAAGCAGCAGGCTGCGAAGTCCGGATTCGCCGGTGGCGGCGGGGTGCAGCGCCAGCACATGTTGCCGCACCTGGGCTTCGGTGAGGAACGTGCCGGCGGCCGGCCACGCCGGATCCTCCACCGGCTGTACCGGATAGGCGGCCGGCTGTTCCAGCGCCGCTGGCCGTGCGACAGGCGTGGCTGCCAAGTCCTCGTCGTTTTCTTCGTTGGCGTGGGCGGCCCTGTCCCGCAGCGGCCGGAAGTCGCGCCCGACCCGCAGGAACGCCCTGGCGTGCTGGAGCAGGCGTTCCTGCCCGGCGGTATCCGGCGCCAGGGCGGCGAAAGCCCGGTCGGCACCGCCGGCATGCGTTTCCACGTACCGGCGCGCCTGGTCGGCGATCAGCTGCAGCGAGGTGTCGATGCGGTTTTCCTCGCCGATGCTCAGGCTGTCGAGCAGCTCGCCCCGCACGCCGGGGGCGAAATCGTATTCGACCTGGTCCGCCGGGATCGCCGCATCGGCCGGGGAAACCCGCTCGATCAACCCGCTCAGCAGGATCTCGGCCAGGTGGACCTGGGCGCAGTCGGCCATGCCCATCTGCATCAGGCGCATGATCGGCAGGCTCAGCGGCATGCCGGACAGCAGCCGCAGCAGCTGGAAGGCCTGCGGCGAGGCATTCGCGCGGAACGCGGCGATGCGCTGGCCCGGCGGCGGAGGCACTGCTGTGGCCTGTGGAGCCGGCACCATGCCTGTCGCCGGCGCGGGCAGCCGCAGCGCCGGATGCGACACCTGCCGCGTCGCCATCGCGAAGCGCGCCCAGGCCGCCATTCCGGCCGGTTCGAGCGTGGTGACAGGAACCGTCCAGGCATCCGGTGCGCGCTCGAGCTCGCCCGTGAAGGGATGGCGCAGGTGCAGGCGCGAGGTGGGCAGGCCCGGGGCCCGCGCCACGGCATCCTCGCTGGCATCGCCCAGCAGCGTATGGGGCCAGGCATGCGGCGGCATCAGCTGGACGATCGCGGTGGGGCCATGGCGGCCGAGGATGTCGACCAGTTCGGCCAGCGCGGCATGCCGCCACATGGGCGAGGTGCCCGTGGTGACGAACCAGCACAGGCGGCGGCCCTGCGGATCGACCAGCAGCCGCGGCGAGGCAAGCGCATTGCCGTGCGTGGCCAGCACCACCGCACCGTTGCGGATCGTGTAGTGCCACAGCCGGGCGCCACGGAAGGCGCCGTGGCGGGCCAGCGTGCGCCGCAGTTCGACCAGCGTGGTGTCCCAGGCCTGCATGGCGTCGGTGGCTTCGGCCAGGATGGCGACATCGAACCAGCGTTCCGGCGTGGCCCGGTAGACGGGCGTGATGGCATCCCAGTCGGCGCTGGCCTCGGCTGTCGCGACCGGGTCGAGCTCGCGCTGCTGGCGCGACGGCAGGCGGCGCTTGAAGGGCCGGAGCGCCCGTTCCAGCGCGAGCCGCTGCGGCAGCGCTTCGCCGGCCGGCACGCTGACGAACGACGCGGCAACCGTGCCGGCGCCGTGCCCCAGGTGCGCCGCATACAGCGGCACGGACTGGTCGCCGGCATCGCGCCCCGCGGCACCGCCCGGGGCCGGGCTTTGTGGGTCATCCTTCCCGGCTGGCGTGGGCACGGGCGCATGGGCCAGGCCATCCGTCGCTTCGCCGGCAATGGCGGCGGCTGGCGTTTCACCGGTGGCCGCTCCCCGTGCCGCAAGCTGCAGCGCCAGCCAGACGACATCGGCCAGCGCCGTCGCATCGGCCAGTGGCGTGGCATCCGCCGCGCCCAGCGCCTGCAGGTGCGCCCGGCACAGCCTGGCGGCGTCCGACGTGTTCATCCGCCCAGGCCCTGGAACAGCGTCTTGCGAAGGCGCTTGTGCTCCTCGACGGGCAGCGCCGCGCCGGGCGTGACCAGCAGGTAGATGGCGTTGAGCAGCTGGTCGGTTGCCAGCGGCACGGAGGCACGCGTCTTGACGAAATCGGCGATGACTTCGAGGAGCTCGGCGTTCAGGGGCATTTCGGCGAAATGCGCGGCCACGATGTCCTGCAATTCCCGTTCGCCCGGTTCCGGAATCTGGCACTGCACGCAGCGCCGCAGGAACGGCGCGGGAAAATCGCGTTCGCCATTGCTGGTCATCACGACGAACGGGTATTCCGTGAACGTGATTTCGCCGCCGCGCACTTCCACCAGTTCGCCATCGCGCGCGGCGATGCTCACCACCGGGTGGCGGCCCGCCGCGCGCTTCAGCTCCGGAATCACGAAGTGGCCCGTGTCGAGCACGTTCAGCAGGTCGTTCGGCAAGTCGACATCGCTCTTGTCGATTTCGTCGACCAGCAAGGCGCGCGGCGCGTGCCGCGAGGCCAGTGCGGTGCCCAGCGGCCCCAGGGCCAGGAACATGCCCAGTTCGGCGGCCTCGTCTTCCTGTTCCGCTGTGCGGATGCGCGCATTCACTTGCTGGATGTACTGCAGCCGCGCCAGCGCATCGTACTGATACAGCCCCTCCTGGAGCGTGGAGCGCGAGTTGACGGCCCATTCGATGACGGGGCCAAGTGCCAGCTGGCGCGCTACCGAGTGGACCAGCGCGCTCTTGCCGGTGCCCGGCTTGCCCGTCAGCAGGAGCGGGCGGCGCAGGTAAAGCGCCGAGTTCACCGCGTCGACCAGCAGCGGATCGGGAATGAAGGTGCGGGCCAGCACGCTGTCGCGGCCCCGGCCCGGCTGGCGCCACGGCGGTGCCGGCGGCAGCGTGACCTGCTGCGGTGCCGGCTGGCCGGACGGATCGTAGATTTTCCAGATTGCCATGGTGCCTCCAAAAGGGTAACGCCGCTTGGATAAGGCCACCCCAAGTGCAGATTCCGGGGTCAGGGTGGAGTACTGGCTGGTAGGCCAGTACCGCTACGCCGGCAAGGAGCGATGCTCCTTGAAACCCCGGCTACGCCCCGCCTTTCGCTGTTGGGGTGAACGCATGCGCTTTCAATGTGTCGGGTAACGCTACCGCTGTGCCGTCTCCAGATACGTCCAGGTATACGGATTGCGCCTGGGATCGTCGATGAACAGCCAGAGGCTGCACAGCAGGGGATCCGTGCCGCTGCTGCGCGCCTGCTGCAAGGCTTCGGCGATGCGGTGCGGCTGGCCGGGCCACAGGGCGCCGTGGTCGCGCACGAAGGCGCGGATCCGCTGCTTGAATGCCGCTTCGTCGTCGTGCACCTCGCGGGGCCAGCACATCCATGGCGCGCCCCGCAGCAGGGCCGAGAAGAAGGCCGCGCGGTTGCGCCCGAGATCGTCCGGTGCCGGACCGGGGAAGGGAATCCCGACGATGTGGCCTTGCGGCGGATCGCCCAGCCAGCCGATGTCCAGCTGGGGCGTGTTCGCGGTGCACCGCTCGATATGGTCCGCCTGCTGCATCCACGTGCCGGGCTGGAAGCGGGCGGCGCCCTTCATGCGGTCGTGCCAGCGCAGGATGAAGATGCTCTGCGCCTCCAGCCAGGTGCACGTGCCCAGTTCGCTGTCCGTCATCTCGAACAGTGCGCGCGGGCTGCACAGCAGGTCGTTCGGCGCCAGCAATTCCACCACCAGCTTGCTTTCGGCATGGCGCACCTTGGCGACCTGGATGAGTTCATTGACCTGCTCGACGAGCGTGCCGGCAGACGGCGCGACGTGCCAGCCGGTATCCATGTCGTTGTCGAGGTAAAGCCACGATCCCACGATGGACAGGGTGCGCGATGCGCCGTCGTGATGCAGGCCGATCAGCAGGAACACCCGGCTGTCGGCGCGCGGCAGGTGTGCTACCGCGCGATCCCAGCGGCCGGCCAGCCGGGGCACGGTGCGCGCCGCCTGTTCGAAGCGGTCGGCGATGCCCTTGCCGCAGCGCCTGGCGCGCCGTGCGGCCAGGGCGAGCAGCCGGATGCATGAATCCAGGCCCCTGTCTGTCCTTGCCTGGTCGAGCAGCGCGCACAGCAGGGCGGCGAAACTGTCCGGTGGCGTGGCGGCCGGCAGGTTGTCGAGCGCCACCACCTGGTCGCGCAAGTCCTGCCACTCGCGCCACGACAGGCCGATGCCCAGGCACACTTCCTCGATCTCGCGCGCCAGTTCCAGGCGCTGCCAGGCATCGGCCAGAAGTTGGCCGCGCAGGCGGACCTGGTCGCTGGCCGCGCCAGACAGTTGCGCCAGCACGGACGGCAGCTTGCCGTCACGCAGGGCGTCGCACAGGGCCTGGTCCGGGATGCAGCCGGCCGCCGCCAGCCGCAGTTGCTCGAATTCGCCCGCGCTGCAGCGCGCCGCGGCGGCATGGCGCGCCGTCGCCGCGTCATCCGCCACGCCCTTGCTGGACCAGTCGGTGCCCGAGCCGGTGGTCCAGTGCAGCGGGAACGCCCGCGTCGACAGCTGCAGTGCGTCGAAGCGGCGCCCCAGTTCGGCGAACAGTTCGGCGGGCGGCGGCGGAAACACCCGTTCGCCATCGCTCAGCGCGGCGACGACCGTGCGGGAAAAGCCGGTGGTTTGCGTGTCGGCGCTCGCCACCTGCGCGGCGGCGGCGGAAAAATAAAAGTACTGCTCCGTATCGCGGTCGCCCGAACCGCCCAGCGACAGCACGGCGGGATCCGGCACCACCTGGGCGCAGGCATCGAAAAAACCCATCTGGGTGCGCGGATAGGCGTCGCCGCGCAAATGCGTGAGGAGCGAATCGACGTCGATGGCGCGCAGGTCGGCGATCCGCGAATCGGCGCACAGCAGCAGGCGCCGGCCGCGCGCCATCACGCCATGGCTGATCCAGTAGATCAGCAGGGTACCCTCACCCTTCAGGGCGGACAGGGCATCCTGCAGGGCATGCTGGCTGGCGCCGGTGCGCAGCACCCGCTCCGGTACCTGCGCGAGCAGTTGCCGGTATTGCGCGGTGTCCGGCAAGGAACTGCTCAGGACCACGCAGGCTTCCGGATCGCGGCGCGCGATGGTGATGGCCAATTCCACGGCCAGTTTCCCGATCGGTTCGCCGATGTCGATGGACGCGCCGTCGCCCGCGGCAGGCGCGTAGCTTTCGATGGCAACGATCCAGGCGAACGTGGTCATGCGGTGGTCTCCCTTCCCGGCGGTGATTGATGCCGCTTGGATTCAGCCTACCCCAAGTGCAAGCTCTGGGGGCAGTCCACCCCAAGTGCAAACCCTGGGGTCAGACCCAACGGGGTGAAGCAGGGGTTTCGCGAAGCATGCTTCGCGCCTGCGGAACGATGCTGGCATGCATGCCAGCATTCCTTCCTGACCCCAGCCTTTCGCTGTTGGGGTGAACGCATGCGCTCCCAAAGCTCATGTATTCAGCGCTGCACCGGCAAAGCGCCGGCAATCCATCGATGCATCACGGCAGGAACCGTTCGATCTCCGGCCACACTTCCGCATCGTTCCGCCAGTATGCGCCGTGCGACTCCGGAAAGGGCTGCCCGTTATCGACCACCACGTCGCGCGCGATGCCAGGGAACAGTTCGCGCCCGGCATAGGAAAGGAAATCGCGCGGGTCGTAGAAGTTCAGCCAGCGGCGCGGGAAGAACTCGGGCAGGCCGGCGCCGAACGGGCGCGAGGCCAGCGCGTCGATCTCATAGAAGTAGGGCGCCTGCGAGCCGACCGTCACCAGTGCCTCCACCTGGCGCGCGCCGCTGGCGAGCCAGTCGACGGCGGCGATGCCGCCGAGGCTGTGGGCCAGGATCACGTTGGCGCCGCTCCTGGCGGCCTGGTCGCCGATGAAGTTGCGCAGCACTTCGCCGCGCGCCTGGTAGCGCAGGATGTCGCCCAGCGCGGCGCCGGTCCGGTCGTTCAGCGCGGTGCGGCGCGGCAGGGCGAAATCGGTGAGCTTGCCGAGGAACCAGTCGCGCACGCCGAGCGCGGCGCCGCCCAGCGCCGCCTGCAACGCCAGCACCAGTTCGTCGCGCTGGGCGCCCGTGATACCGGGCTCGCCGGCCCGCCGGAGCCAGCCGAGGAACGCGGCCACGACTGCCCGCGACACCGGTGCCGACAGTTGCGCGCGCGTGCCGCCGAGATGCCGGATCGTGCCGGCCCACGTGGGATCGGCGACCAGCGCGCCGATGAATGCCGGCCATGGCGCCGCCAGCCCCCAGGTGGACAGCAATGCCAGCGCGGCCGGTGCTTCGGCGGCATCCGCGAGCAGTTGCCAGACCACGGGGCCCTGGGGTGGCCCGAGCGGCGCGGCCAGGTCGGTGACGCGCAATTCGAGCAGCGGGTCTTCGCTGAGCAGTGTCCAGCGTGCCATGGCGGCGGCCTCGACCGCCCCTGCGGCGGCGCCGTTGCTGTAGCCGGGAATCGAGCACCCGTGTGCGTTCAGGCGCGCGCCGAACGCGTCGCCCCAGTTGCAGCCGACCACTTCGTAGCGGGGCAGGTGCTGCCGGACCTTCGCGGCAATCAGCGACAGCGTCCGGTCGAAACTGGCGCCGCGCACGCCGGTGCCATGGACGAAAAGAATCTTCCTGGTCATCTGGTGGTCCCTGGTCGTATGCAGCGATCGCGGACACCCCGTGGCAACGTCACGGCACGCATTTCGCCGAGAACCCGTGGCAACGCCACGGCACGCATTTCGCCGAAACCCCGTGGCGACGTCACGGCACGCTTTTCGCCGAGACCCCGTGGCGACGGGCACGGCAACGCTTCAGGAGCGGGGTTCCTGTCTTTGCACTATGACAGTCCAGATGCCAGGTTGGCAACCTCGGCGGCACGCCGGACGGAGATCGTTGCCGATCCGCGACTCAGCAGTAACCTCAGCAGTAACCTCAGCGGTAACCTCAGCAGTAACACATGCGGGCACCATGCGCTCCGGTCGACTCAGTCCAGGTAATCCGCGTACTCGCGCTGCGCATAGCCCTTCAGCTTCTGCCATGGCAGTTCGCGCGTGACGCCCGCGGCCACTTTCAGCTCGGTGCGGGTGTAGAAGGTGCCGGCCTTGTCGCCGCTCTCGATCACCAGCGGGACCTGCCGCCGGTCGTCCCACAGCACGCGCTCGTACAGGCCGCCCCGCTCGCGTTCGCGCCAGCGCGCGCCGGGCACGGGGGAAGGGCGCTGCGAAGGCGCCATTGCCCGCAGGCCCTGCGTATCGAGCAGGTGGTAGGCGTGATCCCATGAGCCGTCGAAGCCCACGTTGTCGAACTCGCCCGGCGGAATGGCGATCACTTCCTTCGCGTACGCATCCACGTAGGCCAGGCGCAGCTTGCCGTCTTCCATGGCCAAGTGGCGCGGCAGCGTCACCGGGTTGAAATGCTTGTGGCCGACACTCTGGCGCGCCGCCACCTTGCTTGCCGCCGCCTTCTGCGCCTTGCCCTGTCCGGGCGGATGGCTGCCCTCGTGGGCGTGTTCCTGTTCATGGCCGTGCCCGTGGCCGTGCGAGGTGCCGGGCAGCACGCGCGCGGTCCACACGTGGCCGGCGCGGCGCAGCATGGTTTCCTCGTAGCGCGCTTCGCGCGTCACCCCTTCCGCGGTGACGACCTTGCTGTAGCGGGTAATGTGCAGGTCGAGGTCCGCGCCGGCATGGGCGCCGCCGGCCATGGCGAGGGCGCCGGCCAGCAAAAGAATCGATTTCATCGGATGGTTCTCCGGGATGCACCGCCATGCAAGGCGGTGTTTGACGCGGTCTTGTGAATGACTCTTGTGAATGGCGGGAAGCGGGCCAGGCCCGCCTCCCAAGCCGTGGCGATCTACAGGCCGGATGCGCTCCGCAGCAGGCCGAACACCCTGGTATTGTCCAGCGTGCCCTTGAACGCCTTCGCGCCGGCGCCGGTGGCGAACAGCTTGACGTCGCCGCCGCCGTGGGTTTCGCTGGACAGCCGCACGCCCGTCTCCTGCAGGTAGTTGTCGGCCAGCACGGTGGCGCTGTCCAGGCTGGTGCGCAGGTTGGGGCGGTTCGGGCCATTGCCGAATACCAGCGTGGTGTAGGTGTTGCCGTCGGCATCGCGGCCCGGCTGGTTGTCGCGGTAGCCTCGGTTGATGTCCAGGATCGGATTGCCGCGCTTGGCGTAGCCATTGATCGCCAGCGTGTGATCGTGGTCGGCGGTGACGACGATCAGCGTATTGGCCAGCGTGGGGTCGTTCTGCTTCGCCTTGGCCAGGGCGGCCTTGATCGCATCGTCGAAGGCGATCGTGTCGGTCAGCGCACGCTTTGCGTTGGTGCCGTGCAGCGCGTGGTCGATGCGGCCGCCTTCCACCATCAGGAAATAGCCATTGGTGTTCGACGCCAGCAGGTCCATCGCCTTGACGGTCATCTCGGCCAGGCTGGGCTGGCTGGTGCCTTCGCCCAGCGGCGGCGTGGCGGTACGGTCCAGTTCATATTCGAGGTGGCTGCGGCTGCTGTACAGGCCGATGAATTTCTTGCCCGGGGCGGCAGCGTTCATCTCGGCCTTGCTGGCCGCAACCGTGTAGCCCTTGGCCGCCAGTTCGGCCAGCAGGTTGCGGCCATCGGCGCGCCCCGCGGCGTTGCTGCCGGCCGCGAACGGCGTGAAGTGGTTGCGGCCGCCGCCCATCAGCACGTCCACGCCATCGCCCAGCGCCGGGTTGAAACCGGCGCCGCCCGGCACCAGCTGGGCCGCGATCGCATATTGGGCGTTGCGGTTGCAGATGTGCGACCAGGCGGTGGCCGGGGTGGCGTGCGTCAGTTCCGTGGTGGTCACCGTGCCCACCGCCTTGCCCTTGGCCTTGGCCAGTTCCAGGATCGTCACCGCCGGCGTGCCGTTGCCGGCGGCGCAGTTGTTGACGCCCAGGTTGCCGTTGGCATCGCGGCCCGGATTGGTGGCCACCGTGTCCGGCGACATCGAGATGACCTCGTTGTTCATCTTCACGCCGGTCATGTAGGCGGCCATCGAGGGCGCGCTGTCGGTGGTCTGCGCATCGTTGGAGAACGTCTTGATGCGCGCGGTGCGCTCCAGCGTATCCATCGTCAGGCTGCCGTCCTCGCCGTATTTGAAGATGCGCGCGGCGGTGATGGTGGACGGGCCCATGCCGTCGCCCAGGAAGAAGATGATGTTTTTCGCTTCGCCGGCCGCATGCGCGGCGGTGAACGAAAGTGCCAGCGCAGTGCTCAGCAAGGTACGAGGCAGCGAAGTACGGTTCAGCAGGGTGCGTTTCATGTGTTCGATTCCGTATCGGATTGTTCGTGGTTACAGGCCGGCCGCGTTCTTCACCAGGCTGAACACCTTGGTGTTGTCGATGGTGCCCGAGAATGTGTCCGCGCCCTTGCCGATGGCGCCCAGGAACACGTCGGTGCCGCCATGCGTTTCGCTGCCTACGCCCATGCGCACGGCCGCTTCCTGGTGGTACGTGTTGGCGCTGGTGGCGTTGTCGTCCAACCCCGCCTGGCCGGCGCGGCTGGCCTGCACGCGGTGCTCGCCGTTGCCGAAGCCGATGATCGAATAGGGCGCGCCATCCAGGTCCCGGTCCACTTCGCCCGTGACGTAGTTCTTCACCACGCCCAGCACGCCGGCATTGCCGGCCGCGCTCTTGCCGGTGCGTTTCGCATAGCCGTTCAGCACCAGCGTGTGGTCATGGTCGGCCGTGACGACGATCAGCGTGTTCTTCAGTTCCGGATCGCTGGCCTTTGCTTTCGCGATGGCCGCCTTGATGGCGTTGTCGAAGGCCACCGTGTCCTGCAGCGCCTTCTTGGCCGTGGTTTCATGCAGCGCGTGGTCGATGCGGCCGGCTTCCACCATCAGGAAGTAACCCTTGCCGTTGCGGGCCAGCACATCCATCGCCTTGGTCGTCATGTCGGCCAGGCTCGGTTCCTTCGCCGGGTCGCGGTCCAGGTCGTAGCTCATGTGGCTGGACGTGAACAGCGCCAGCAGCTTGTCGGTCTTCGTGCCGTCGATCGCGCCGAACTCGGCGGCATTCCCGGCCACCGCGTAATTCTTCGCCTTCAGCTCGGCGACCAGGTCGCGGCCGTCGGCGCGCCGGCCGCCATCCTTGACGGGCTTGAAGAACTGGCTGCCGCCGCCCATGATCACATCTAGGCCAGTGCTGCCCAGCGCGCTGTTGTAGCCCGTGGCACCCGGCACGAGGGCCGCGGCGATGTCGTTTTCCAGGTCTCGGTGGCAGATGTGGCTGTAGGTCGCCGCCGGCGTGGCATGCGTGACGCGGGCGGTGGACACCACGCCGGTGCCCAGGCCCTGCGCCTTGGCCAGTTCCAGCAGCGTGGTGGCCGGCGTGCCGTTGCCGGTGCCGCAGTTGTTGCCCAGCCTGTTGCCGGCCGCATCGATGACGGGATCGACGGCCTTCGTGTCCTGCGACATGGAGATGACTTCGTTGTTCATCTTCACGCCGGTCATGTAGGCCGCCATCGACGGCGCGCTGTCGGTCACCTGCGCATCGTTCGAGAAGGTCTTCACGAAGGCCGTTTCCGGCAGCGTGTCCATGGTCAGCTCGCCGTCCTCGCCGACCGCGTAGATGCGCGCCGCCGTCATGGTGGTCATGCCCATGCCGTCGCCCAGGAAGAAGATCACGTTCTTCGGCTGCGGCACGTCGATGCCCGGCGTGGGTGTCGGTGTCGGGGTGGCGGCGGCGTTGTCGCTGTCGCTACCGCAGGCGGCCAGCAGTGCGGTGGTCAATCCGGCGATCAAGAGGGACTTGCGGTTCATGGGATGGTGGGCGGTTGTAAAAAACGCCACTTTAACCATGCAAGATGACCGCGTGATGACGGTACCGCCCGCGCTGGCGGGCCTGCCGGCGCGCCTTACCGATGGAGGGAAGGCTGGGCCGGGCCGGGCGGCGCATCCTTCAGGAACGTCTGCCCGTTGACCAGCCAGGCCACGCCGAACGCGGCCACCGCACACGTTTCCGGCCAGAACACGGACTGGCCTTCCAGCGCCAGGCCCATGAAGGCGATCGCCCCGAACGACAGCAGCATGACGGCGCCACACACCTTGTACACCGCCTTGCGCCGCAATGCCTGGAGATTGTCCGGCGGAGTCGCGGCGCCGAAGCGGAAGAACACCAGGTAGAACGACAGCGCCGCGAAGGTGATCGCGAACAGCAGGTGGTAGCCGAGGATGCCGTGGTTCGAGTAATGCGCCTGGGTGCCCAGGTCGGGATAGCGTGCCAGCAATTCCGCGGCATACGTGGGATCCATCGGGAACAGCGCCGCGCCGATCGCCGCCAGGCCGGCCACCGTGGCGACGATATTGTCGAGCAGGCGCGGTGTGCGGTAGCACGCCAGCAGGGCGCCGGTCAGCACGGTCGCGCCCACGAAGATGTCGCGCATGCTGGTGTAGTAGTAGGCGCTGATCGAATCGGTGGTGCGGATGCCCTCCAGCAGCAGGCCGCCGCCGCGCACCGCCAGCGGCATCAGCAGGCCCACCCAGCCGATCGTGTTGCGCAATGCCAGGTAGGAAACGATATAGTGTCTTTCAACCGAATGGTCTTTCTCAACCGAATGCATGGTGTTCTCCGCGATGCTGTCGCCGCCGGTACCTGGATCGTCGGTAACGTGCATTGTAGGCAGCGTACATTCCAGGCTGTGTGACAGAGTGTGCATTTTTTTTGATTCCTGCGGTGCTACGCTGTGCGCCGGGGCCGGGCATCCGCCGGGCAATACGGGAAAGGACCGCCGATGGGTGCGCCAAGCGTGTTTCAGCAACTCTTCTATCTGATCTTCTTTGTGTTCTGGTTCGGCGTGGTCGCCGTGCCGGTGTGGCGCATCGTGTCCAAGGCGGGCTACCCGGGCGTGCTATCGCTGCTGATATGGATTCCCGTGGTGAACATCGTGCTCCTGTGGGTGTTCGCCTTCATGAAATGGCCGAACGAGCGCAAGGTGCCGCTGGAATATGGCGGGGTCCCCGCCGGAAAATCGTCCGATTGATCGGTTGGCGGGCCGCGTTCACCTGCTTTCACCTTACTATGCAGGTTTGTCATCGAGGAAGGCACAGGCCATGCTGAAATCCATCGCGGGCGCGCTTGCCCTCGCCATCGTCGCCATCGCACCGGCGCGCGCCGAACCGGCCCGCCCGGTGAAGATCCTGATCGTCAGCGGCGGCTGCTGCCACGACTATCCGCAGCAGCGCAAACTGCTCGAAGAAGGCTTGAAGAAGCGCATGGCGGCGGAGGTCAGCCACCTGTATCACGATCCGAAGCCGGGCGAGCAGGCGACCCGCCCCGCGCTGCCGATCTACGGCAACCCGCGCTACGCGGACGGTTTCGACGTCGTGATCCACAACGAATGCGCCGCGGACGAAGACAGCGCCGCCGCGCTGGATGCCGTGCTGGCGCCACACCGCGCGGGCAAGCCGGCCGTGAACCTGCACTGCGCGATGCACTCGTTCCGCTCCGGCGACTGGCGCAAGCCGGTGGCGGCGGGCGCCGGCAACGCGCGCTGGTTCGAATTCACCGGCATCCAGTCCAGCGGCCATGGGCCGCAATCGCCGATCCGGCTGACAGTGGCGGACACCGGCCATCCGGTCGCCACCGGCTTCCAGCCCTACACCACCGCCAGCGATGAGCTGTACAACAACCTGGCCACGTTCGGCGTGACACCGGTGTTGTATGGCGTGCAGCCCGACTCGCCGGTGGCGGCGGACCGGGACAAGCGGTTCACGGTGGCCTGGACCCATCGCTACGGCCCTCACCGCGCCCGTGTGTTCAGCACCACGCTGGCCCACAACGAAGCCGTGATGGCCGATTCCCGCTACCTCGACCTGGTCGCCCGGGGCGTGCTGTGGGCGGTGGGGCGCTTGTAGGTTTCAGAGCAGTTGGTTTCGGATGCGTGCGCCCCAACGCCGAACAGTGGGCTCAGGCCCCCATGCCGTTGAGTTAGCGATACCCGGCACATCGAGAGCGCATGCGTTTACCCCAGCAGCGAAGGGCCGGGGTCCGACCCGCCGGGTCAGACCCCAGGTCTTGCATTTGGGGTGCACTTGATCCCACGGCTTCCTTCCTGCTATCTCTGATTCCTTCGCAACTCCCCAGCCATCGCCGCAATGCCTGCGGCCGCAGGCAATCTTCCCCACGAAGTTCGCACTATCTCCCGCCCCATCACCGCCCGCCGTTGTGGAAACGCTACCACCATTCCATGAAATCGCTTTCAAAAAAATTGACTCTCCGCTACCATTCCCGACAGTACGTAATTACATAACAAATAACGACTAGGAGACACATGAACACCACGGAAGTGTTTTTGCTGGCGATGCTGATGATTTTCGTCGTGCCGTTCCTGATCTGGCGCGCCGGCCGTACCGATTACTTTGCCCCGCTGGCGATCGTGCAGATCATCATGGGCGTCGTGCTGGGCCCGGGCGTGCTGGGTGCCGCGCTGCCCGAATACCACGCCTTCGTCTTCAATCCCGACGTCGTCAAGACGCTGAACGGCATCGCCTTGTGGGGCGTGATGCTGTTCGTGATGCTGGCCGGCATCGAGCTGGACCTGAAGAAGGTGTGGCAATACCGCCGCGAAAGCGCCACCGCGGCCGGCCTGTCGCTGGGCGTGCCCCTGCTGTGCGGCTGTGGCGCCGCGCTGCTGCTGCTTGCCTATCCCGGCTGGATCGGCCCGAAGGCCGCCACCTGGCAATTCCTGCTCGGTACCGGCATGGCCTGCGCCGTGACGGCGCTGCCGGTGCTGGTGCTGCTGATGGAAAAGCTCGATATCCTGCGCCAGCCGATGGGCCAGCGCATCCTGCGCTATGCCAGCCTGGACGACGTGGCCATCTGGGGCGTACTGGCGGTGATCATGCTCGACTGGGAACGCATGGGCCGCCAGCTCGGCTTCCTGCTGGCCTTCACGGTGCTGACGCTGCTGTACCGGCGCCTGATGGTGCGCCTGCGGCGGAGCGACCGCTGGTACGTGGCGCTGATCTGGCTGGTGGCCTGCGGTTTCGGCGCCGACTGGGCCGGCCTGCACTTCATGGTCGGCGCCTTCCTGGCCGGCGTGGTCATGGATGCCGACTGGTTCGGCCAGGAAGAACTCGATAACCTGTTCAAGAACGTACTGCTGGTGATGATGCCGGTGTTCTTCCTCAGCACGGGCCTGAAGACCAAATGGGACCTGGGCGGCTACGCGGTGTTCTTCGGCGCCGGCCTGCTGCTGTTCGCCTCGGTAGGCGGCAAGCTGGCCGGCGCGCACCTGGCCGGCAGGGCGCTGAAGTGGAAGAGCGGCGAAGCATCGATCATCGGCTGGCTGCTGCAGACCAAGGGCCTGATCGAGATCATCTTCGCCAACATCCTGCTCGACAAGGGCATCATCACCAGCGAAACGTTCACCGCGCTGCTGCTGATGGCGGTGGGCAGCACGATGCTGACGATCCCCGTGGTGCACCCGAAACTGAACCGGACGGCCAACCGCGGCCTGGCCGGCCAGGCCAGCTCATAGGAGAACGCCATGGCGCGCAACGGACTCACGAAACACCAGGTCAAGGCGATCCGGGACCAGCTGCTGGCGGCGGGCCGCTATCCGTCGGCCGACGCGGTACGGCAGGCGCTGGGCGATACCGGCTCGAAGTCGACCATCCACAGGTACCTGAAGGAGCTGGCCGGCGAAGACCCGGACAGCGCCGCGCGGCGCGGCGAGACCGAACACGCCTTGCTGGCGCTGGTGGCGCAGCTGGCGGACCGGCTGCATGCCGATGCCGAGGGCAGCGTGCAGGCGCTGCTGGCCGAGCGCGAGCGGGCCTTGCGCCGGAAGGACGAGGAACTGGCCGAATTGCGCCGCACGGTGGCCGCGCTGTCGGCCCGCGTGGCGACACTGGAAGGGCAGGGCACTGCGGGCGCGGATGGAGCTGTGCCCCGCGAACGGCCCGCGCCGCGCACCGGCCGGATCGAAGGCTTCGGCGATTTCGGTACCCTGCTGTCGAACTCGCGCTGCGGCCACCGCGACAGTTCGCCGTTCAGCATCCTGCTGGCCGGCGGCCGTTCCGAGGTCATCGCCGACGGCACCTGGCCGCAAGGGCCGCAGCCGGACTGACGCCGCGTCAGCGCGACGGCGCGATGCGCTCCAGCTTGCGATCGAGCGTACCGGCGCGCTGCTCCATGCCGTGTTCGGCCTGGTGCAGCTTGCGCACGCTGGCGTCGTCGATGGCGATGCCGCCCGCGGGCACGATGCGCGGCGTGATGACGACGATCGTCTCGGTCGTCATGCCGCCATCGTCCGTGCTGGAAAAGGCCTTGCCCACCACGGGCAGGTCGGAAAGGAACGGCAAACCCTGGCGGCGATAGGTGCGGCTGTTCTTGATCAGGCCACCGATCAGCACCGCCTGGCCATCGTTCGCCACCAGCTGCGTATTGACCTCGGTGGTCTTCTTCGAAGGGATGCCCGCCGATATGCTGCCCGAGCTCACTTCCGGCCGCACCTTCAGCAGGATGCGGCCCTCGGCATCGACCGAGGGTGTCACGCGCAGGATCACGCCGGTATCGAGGAACTCGATCGATTCGGACGTGACGTTGTTGATGGTCGTCGTCAGCCGGTAACCCAGCCGGTCGCCCACGTTGGTGGTGGCTTCCTGGTCCTCCAGCGCCAGCAGGCGTGGCGTGGCCAGCGTGTGCACGCGGCCCTTGTTGCTGAGGGCACTCAGGTAAACCTCGATGCTGTTGTTGACCAGGCCGAGGTGGAAGCGCGGGCCAGCCCGGGTGGCGAAGCCCGTCGCGCCCACGATGTCCGGGCCGTTGGCGTTGAAGACGTGCGCCCAGTCGATGCCGAAATTCTCGCTCTGGTCCAGCGTGATCTCCAGGATCTTCGCCTCGATCAGGATCTGCTGCGGCGCCACGTCGATGGCGCGCAGCGCCTGCCTGGCGCGGGCGATACCGGCATCGGTCGATTCGATCACCACGCTGCGGGTCTGCTCCAGCACCGTCACGGTGCCGAGCGCGCCGACCTGGCGGGCCAGGATCTCGCCCACCTTCTTCACGTCGGCATAGCGTACCTTCAGCGATGCCACCTCGATACCGGCGGCTTCCTTCGCGCCGGCCTTCGGGTCGGAGATAAGGAACCCTCCGGCCCGCTCGATGACGGTATAGCCGCCGGCTTCGGCGACGGCATGGATCGCTTCGCGCACCGTCAGGTCGTACAGGTTGATCGACACGTTGCCGGCCACGCCGCGGCCCAGCACGATGTTGATGCGGGCCGTGCGCGAAATCATGTTGAACAGGTCGGCGACCGGGGTGTCGCGGAAAGTATAGGACATCACCGCGGCCGGATCGGGCGCCGCGGGCGTGGCGGGTGCGGCCGGCACGGCCAGCGCAGGGGTGCCGCACTGCAGTGCGCACAGCAGGGCCAGGAGGATCGGTCGGTGCCGGAGTTTCATTCGGGTTCCTTGTTTTCCAGTCCATGCGGGCGGTCCTGCCCGGGGTCGCCCATCACGAGCAGTTGTTGCCGGCCGGCGCGCGCCACCAGCACGCCGCGCTCGTCGATGCGCAGCACGGTGTAGCCGGGGCCACGGTCGCCGGCTGCCACCACGTCGCCGTCGATGTTGGCCAGCGAGCGGGCGCCGTTCAGGATCAGCGCACGCAGGCGCAGCGGTGCCGGCGGCGCTTCCGTCGACAGGACGGCCGCGGCGGCCGCCGGGGCCGGGCGGGCGAACGGGTCGCGCAGTTGCGCTTGCGCGGGCAGGGCGGACGACAATAGAAGGAGGGCGTACAGGTAGTTCATGGTGCGGATGGCGGGCCGTAGATGGCCAGTTGCAGCGTGACCTTGCGCTGGGCGCCGGCATCGCCGGGTTGCAGGTCGAGCTGCACGATGCCGACGGTGGGCTGTGTGCGCTCGAGATCGTCCAGCCAGGCATGGATGGCGGAATACGGCCCGGCGGCGGCGACGTCGACGGTCTGCTGGCGCAGGCCGGCCACGGCGCGGTCCGCACCATGTGCCGCCGAGGACACGGCGACCCCGGCCAGCTGCGCGGCCTCGCTGACCGCGCCGATCAGCGCGAGAGGCGCAGGCGGGACCGCCGGCTGGCCCACTGGACCGGCCGGTGCGGCGGCAACGCGCGTGGCAGCCATGGCCGCGGCCGAGGCCTGCAATGCCGTCAGGGCCGCGCGCTGCTGCCGCCAGGCCGCCAGCGGGCCGCGCACACCGGCGCTCCATGCCAGCATCGCGGCGATCGCCACCACGCCGATGCACACGAGGTTCAGCTGGCGCGCCGGCATCGCCGCCAGGACATTGCGCAGGCGGTCGTTCATGGCTGGTCCTTCCACGCGAGCGTGAGGGTGGCCTGGAAGCCGATTTCACCCGCCTCGGCAGCGCCGCTCGATTGCAGCTGCACGCTGGCCACGCCAGGTGCGCGGCCGAGCTGCGCGAGGAACGCGGTCACGGCGGCATAGTCCAGCGCCTGGCCGGAAAGCTCGACGACGGTACCTGCCGGCGCAAGTTCGGCCGGCGCGGCGGCCGGTGCCGGCTGCGGCGTGCCGGCACCGATTGCGGTACCGGCCGGCGCCTGCATATCGCGCCGCAGCACCAGGCTGGTCAGCCAGGCGCCGGCCGGCAGGGCGCCGTCGATGGCTTGCGCGAATGCCGCCAGTTCGCCCTGGCGCCGCAGCGTGCGCAGCAGCGCATCCTGCTGCGCGCGGCGCTCGTGTTCCGCGAGAGCGGCCGCTTCCCGTGCCTGCTCCGACTGCGCCTGCGTGGCCGCGCCGCGCAGCTGCGCCGCCTGCCGGGCGAATGTCGCCGCCTGCCAGCGCAGCCAGGCGCTGCCCGCCGCGCCGGCCACCACCACGATGGCCAGTGCCACCGCCGTTCGGCGCAGCGTGCGGCGTACGCGGATGTTATCGCGCCAGCTGCGCGGGATCATGTCGATGTCAGCCATGCTGACCTCCACGCAGGGCCAGCCCGGCCGCCAGCGCGACCGGCGTGGCCAGTTCCGCGGCCCGGGCGTCCGGCAGCTCGTGCTCGAACGCGCCCAGCGGATTGAGCAGGTGTACCGGCACGTCGATCAGTTCGCCGATACGCGCGTGGATGTCGGGATAGCGCGCCAGGCTGCCGTTCAGGTAGACCCGGCTGATCGAACTGCCGCGCGTGCGCGACGCCACGTAGACCTGGGTGTGCGCCAGTTCGTCCGCCAGCGCGCGGCAATCCGCGTGCAGGATCTCGCGGATGGCCCGCCCCAGTTCGTCGTGCGCGTTGGCGCGGCCGCCGATGCCGTGCTCGCGCAGCAGGTGCGTGGCCGTGTCGGCCGGCAGGTCGAGCGCCGCGGCGAGGCTGCGCGCAAGCCGGTCTTCGCCAAAATCGATTTCGCGGTCGAGCATCAGGCGGCGCCCCCAGATCACCGTCAGGTAGCTCCTGGCGGCGCCGAAATTGAGCAGTGCGACGGACTGGCCGACCTCGTTGCCGTGCATGGTGCCGAGGAGCCGGCCAATGGCCGTGGGCCCGATGTCGAGCGCGAGCGGCTCCGGGCGGGCCGCTTCCAGCGTGGCCAGGTAATCCAGCACGCGCGGCTTTAGCGCGGCGGCCACCAGCACCTGCCGCTCCGTGCCATCGGCATCGGCGCCGCGTACCTGGTAATAGTCGAGCACGTGGTCGGCGGCGCCGTTGCCCAGCTGCTCGGCGGCCGCCCTGGCCACGGCCTGCGCTTCCGGCTGCCCGGCCGCCACGTGGACCGTGAGCGGCAGGATGCGCACGTCCGCCGGCGGCAGGGCCGACACGACGCGGCGGCCCTGGAACGGCGCAGATCGCAGCGCCGCGTCGACGAAGCGGGCCAGCTGCTTGGGCGCGGCGAACAGGTCCGCGCGCGGCATCGGGTAGCGGACCGAGGCCGCCGCGCGCAGGCGCCAGCGTCCATCGTGCACGTCGGCCTGCACCAGGTTCAGGCGGTTGGCGGCGAAATCGGCGCCGATCGGGCGCACCGCCGTTTGCTTCCCGGAGGCGCGCAAGCCGGCCAGCAGGTCGCTCAGGGACTTCATGCCGTCACCTGCGCCGCGCCATGCCGGACCTGCGCACCGCCGGCCCGCTTGGCCGCGTACAGCAGCTCGTCCGCCTGGGCGTAGGCGGCATCGAGCGTGCAGGCGCCGGCCGCATCGAGCACGATCATGCCGGCACTGACCGTGGGCGGTGGCGTGCCTGGCGCTGCGCCGGCCACTGCGCGCGCGGCGGCGTCGGCCAGCATGCCTTCCAGGCGGGCCGGCACTGTCGGGCCGCCTGCCAGGATGAAGGCGAATTCGTCGCCGCCCAGGCGCACCAGGCATTCCCGTTCGCCATCGAGTTCGCCGAAGGCGGCGGCCAGCGCCTGCAGCACCAGGTCGCCGTGGCGGTGGCCGAACGTATCGTTCAACGGTTTGAACTGGTCGATGTCGAGCAGGCCGAAGCAGGCCGGGGTGCCGCGCTGCGCGTGCGCGGCCACGACGTGCTCGAAGCGACGTTCCAGGTAGCGCCGGTTCCATGCGCCGGTCAAATGATCGCGCTCGGCCAGGCTGGCCATGTCGGCGCTCACGCGCTCCAGGCCGAAGCGCGCGGCGAGATCCTGCTTGCGCAGGCCCAGGGTGCGAGCCACCAGCGCCAGCGACAGCAGCGATGCCGTCACCATCGTGAACTGCAGCGCCCAGGGTTCCACGTCGCCGAAGCGCAGCCGCGTGAAGAACGTCAGCGAGGTAAACATCGCGTAGATCGCCAGACTGGTGAACGCGGCTTCGCGCACGCCCCAGGGCATCAGCGGGATCAGCATGTGCAGCGTGGCCACGCTGAGCAGCACCATCACGTGCAGCCGGCCCGATTCGCGTGCCAGCAGCACGAGGGCGGCGGCGCAGATGATCAGCAGTGCCATCGCCAGCAGGTTCAGGGCCTGGATGTCGCGCACCCGGGCCGCGGAAAAGCGGATGTGCAGCGCCAGCGCGGCGAGCAGCAGGTAAGTATCGGTGTAGGCGCGGCCCAGGCCGAACCAGGCGGCGAAAGCACTCGCCTGGACCAGGAAAAGCAGGGCGGCTGCGGCAAGCAGGGCGACGCCCTGGCGGGTGTCGCGCTCGATGTGCGGCGTGGCGTAGTCGGCGAGTTCCTGGGCGCCGAAGCGCGTCGAGGACCAGAGCGCCGGCAAGGCGCCCAGTAGCGTTCGCAGCGGGGGCGGGGCGGCGAAGAATGGCATGGTGGATCTCATAGGTTGGCCTGCTAGCAGGCTTTGGCGATAGTCAGCCGCAGCACGGGGCGCTGGCTGGCGCTCGCGTCGCGGCTGTGGAACACGGCCGTCGGGCCGGCGGTGGCCGTGCGCAGCAGCATGCCGTAATTGGCAAGGCGGCCGCTGACCCAGCCATCCACCAGGCCGGTCACGTCGAAGGAGACCGTGGCGCCGCTGCTACCGCCGACGGCCGCGGTGACGACCGGCGTGGCGCCGAAGTCGCCGCCGGTCCATCCGGCAAGGTAGAGGCGGGCGTAGCGCCAGGTCGCCGTGCCATCCCACGGCGTCTTCACCCGGTGGACGGCAACGCGCTGCCCGGCGGCGATGGCGCCGCTACGGGTGAGCGTCAGGATGGCGGACAGTACCCGCGTCTCCGTGCTGATATCGTTGGTGGGCCAGAACAGCAGCGCGTGCGACGTGTCCGGCGCCAGCGACAGGCGGGTATTGCTGCTAGCCGGCTGTTCGATGCCGGCTGTGATCGTGGTGTCGATCGCGGCGCCGCCAAGGTCGGCGGACGTGGGATTCTTGTTGAAATCGACCAGGCTGGCCTTCCTGCGTTCGATCGTGCGCTCCGTGCCGTTCGCGGTCTCGCCACGCGCCACGATGTCCAGGTTCTTCGAGCCGACCTTTTTGACGTCGGCCTGGAACGTGCCCGTGCCGAAGGCGGTGGATGGCACCGACGAACTGGTGCAGCCGGCCGCCCCGTTGCTCCAGATGGCCGCCGCCACCGCCGCCTCGGCAAGATAGCGGGCGGCCCGGCTGTCGTAGTCGCTTTTCAAGGATGCGGCATCCATGCCGGCCGCCCGGTTCATGCCGAACGCCAGCGCGGCCAGCGTGGCCAGCAGCAGCGCCACCAGCAGCAGCAGTGCGCCGGACTGGCGGCGGCAGGGCGGCCGGCGCATCATTGCGGATCTTCCGACGGCAGTTTGCCCACGCGCACCGTGCGCGTGCGGGTCACGCTGTTGCCACCGGCGCTCAGCGTCAATTCGATGCCCACCAGCGGCCGGCCGTCGACCACTTCCGGCGTGGTGAGCCGGAGTGCCGTCACGTTGGCGGCGATGGTACTGGTGCCCGTCGGGACGGTGGGATCCGTTTCGACCAGGTCGGTGCCGGACAGCGCGTAGCTCACCGGCGCCAGCCAGGCGGCTGGTGGCACGCTGGCACCCACCGGGAATACCTTCTTTGAGGAGAGCGCGGCCACCTGCATGCCGATGCGGTCCAGTGCGAAGCGCGCATCGCCGTTCAGGTCCAGCGCCGTGCGCACGCTGCGTGCGCTGTCGGCGCCCGTGCGCAGCAGGTCCGCCAGCGGCAGGACCAAAATGGCGGCGATGGCCAGGCCGCCCAGCAGTTCGGCCAGCGTGAACCCGGCCTGTGCGTGGCGTCCGTTCATCGCGTCACCAGCGTCGCCAGCGGGAAAGCATTGCCGGCCCCCGTGTCGGCCAGGCGCACGCCCACATACAGCAGGTTGTCGCCGGCGCCGCTGGTGCCCAGCCTGACGGTGTCGTCGTTGCCGTAGCGTGCGATGAACACGTTGATCGCGGGGCAGGCCGCGTTCGCCGCCGTCGAATAGGCGGAACGTGCCGTCATGCTGCCGGCAGCCGCCAGCAGGCGTGCGTAGGATTCGCCCAGTACCGTTTCCATCCGCGCGGTCACGCAATCCAGGTCGCGGCCCGCCAGCGCCGTATTGCCGGGGGCGGCGATGGCGCCACGCAGCGCGTTCGCGGCCGGCACCAGGCAGACCGACAGCAGCAGCAGCGCGACTACGGCTTCCACCAGCGTCATGCCGGCGGCCGCCCGCCGCGCGGGGCAGGGATGGAACGAATTGGACATGTTGTCAGGAAGTTGTTACGCGGCCGGTCACGCCAACGGTGACCGTCCGCACGGTATTGCCGATGCCGACGACGATGGTGCCGCTTGCCAGCGCCTGTTTTCGCGTCTCCTCGTCGCCGCTGCCGCGCACCGGCATGCCCTTGGCATCGAAAGCCACATCGGCTGCCGAAGCGCCTTCGGAGAACGTGAAGCTGCAGCCGGCCAGGGTTGCGTTGCTGCCCGCCGGTGTCGTGGCCAGCGGTACCGAGTACGGCTGCCGGCTGCCCGGTTGCTGTACCGCCGAGTCATACAAGATAGTGCCGAAGGCCCGCCGGGCGACAACGCGCTCCCGGTTCAGCTGCTGTTCGCAGCGCACCATCCGCAACTCGCCGGTGCGCAGCGCCTCGTCGCGGGCAAAGCGCAGTGCCAGTTCGACTTCGCCGGCGGCGGCGTCGGCCTGGAACTCGGCCACCGGCGCGGCGGAGGGAATCGCCACCGTCGCCGCGATGGACAGCACCGCGCAGACGGCCAGCATTTCAGCCAGCGTGTAGCCGGTCGGTCGCCTGCGCATGGTTTCGGGAAGATCAGCGCAGCGAGTACGCGCGGTTATCAGGATCCAGCGCCGTGCTGTTCATGATGAACTGGCCGGAGACGGTGTCGTAGGCCCAGCCGTTGGCCGCCACGGCAACAATCGGCGCGCCAGTGGTCTGCACGACGATCGCTGCGGAGTTGTTGATCGGCTCATTCGGGATACCCTGGCGCAGGTAAGGGCCGTAGCGGAATTCGCCGCCCGCCACGGTACAGGTCTGGCCCGCACGGTTCGAGGGGAACCGCATTTGTTCCTGGAATGCTGCGACAGTGCCGGCTGCGCCGGTGCCAGGCTCACCACCAGCTGGGCAAGCAACGTTGCCAGTCGAGGCTGCCGCGCCTGGAAAGGCGAAGTTGGTGTGCTGCGCGCGGTATTGCTCGATCGCATTGCGTACAGCGGCCAAGTTGGCATCGAGTGCGGCGCGTTGCGCATCTCCCGCGGACGCCGAAAACTGCGGAATCGCGATCGCCGCCAGGATCGCCAGGATGATCACCACGATAAGCAGTTCGATCAGGGTAAAGCCGGCCGTGGCGGCGCGCTTGAAGGTCATTCGCATCATGTTCTCTGTGGTTGAAAAGCCAACTTCGTTGGCTTTATTGGTAGAAATACGTAATTCCGTAGAGTAACACGAAGATATTGCCGTGCAGACTTAAACTTTCGATTGGCTACTCTACTTGTCGTGCCTGTGAAACAGTCAATGCACGGCGCTCGACAACTTGAAGATGGGCAGGATCAGCGAGCTGACAATGGTGCCCACCAGCACGCCCATCACCAGCAGCATCACCGGTTCGGCCAGCTTCGACAGCCGTGCCAGCTGGCGCGTCAGCTCGCGATCGTAGGAATCGGCGATGCGGCCCATCACCCGGCCCAGCGTACCGGTGGCTTCGCCGGTGGCGATCATCTGCCGCACGGCGACCGGCACGAACGGGGTGTCCTGGAAACCGGCGGCGATCCCCTTGCCCTCCGTGACATCGGCTTCCAGCTCGAGGATGAATTGCTGGATGTCGGCGTTGGACACCACGGCGCGGCAGGCCTCCAGTGTTGCCAGGATGGTCACGCCCCGTTCCAGGGAAATGCCCATCACGCGCAGCAGGCGGGTCATGTAGATCTTGGCGAAGATGTCGCGGACGAGGGGCGCGCGCAGCTTCATGCGGTCGATGCCGGCCTGCACGTCCGGCCGGCGCGCCAGGAGAAAGGCGCCGCCGCACAGCACTGCCACGGTGCCCGCCGCGATTGCGCCATGCTGCGTCAGCGCGTCGCTGACGGCGAGCAGTACCCGCGTGGTCCATGGCAGCTGGTCATGGATCGACGCGAACAGCGGGGAAAATTTCGGGAACACCGACACCAGGATGAACAGCACCACTGCGCCGGAAAACGCCATCAGGAACAGCGGATAGGAAAGCGAGGACACCAGCGTGGCGCGCAGCCGTTCCTCGTTTTCATCCATCTCCACCAGCTGGGCCAGCACCTGGCCGAGGAAACCGCCGGCCTCGCTGGCTGCCACCAGGTTCACGTACGTGACAGGGAACAGCGCGTGTTTCGCCAGCGCCTCGGAGAAGCGGGCCCCGGCCAGGATATCGTCCGACACCGTGGCGATCAACTGCCGCAACTGGGGCTGGTCGCTCTGCTGGAGCAGCGACTGCAGCGCGGCGTGCAGCGGCACGCCGGTTTCCAGCAGCAGCGCCAGGCGCTCCGTGAACATCATGCGCTCGCGCACGCCCGGCGGCCGTTCGCCGAAGCCGGGCTTCAGCGGCAGGCGCGGCGCGCCGGTGTCCATTGGGTCGAGTTCGATCGGCATGCGATGGGATGCGATGGGTATGCGATGGGTATGCGCTACAGGCTGTGCACCACGCGGGCGATTTCTTCCGGCGTGGTGTGGCCGTCGAAGGCGCGCGCCATGCCATCGGCGTACAGGTCGTGGTGGCCGGTGGCGTTCACGTGCGCGGCCATCTGGTCCTTGCTGGCGTTGGCCACGATCATGCGCTGCAGGTCGGTGTTCACCTCCAGCAGTTCATAGATGCCCATGCGCCCCTTGTAGCCGGAGTCGTAGCACGCCGGGCAGCCGCGCCCGCGCACCAGGCGCAGGTCGCCCTTGCCGCGCCAGCGGTACGCGGCCGCCGCTTCCGGCGTGGCCAGGTAGCTGGTGCGGCAACCCTGGCACACGCGGCGCACCAGGCGCTGCGCCATCACGCCGATCAGCGCCGACGACAGCAGGTAGGGTTCCACGCCCATCTCCACCAGGCGCGACACGGCGCCCAGCGTATCGTTGGTATGCAGCGTGGTCAGCACCAGGTGGCCCGTCAGTGCGGCCTGCACCGCGATCTCGGCGGTCTGGCGGTCGCGGATCTCGCCGATCATGATGATGTCGGGATCCTGCCGCAGCACGTGCTTGAGGATCTTCGGGAAGGTCAGCCCGATCGCATCGTTGACCTGGTTCTGGTTGATGATGTCGAGCTGGTATTCGACCGGATCCTCGATCGTGACGATGTTCTTCTCGATGCTTTTGAGGTGGCTGATCGCCGCATACAGGCTGGTGGTCTTGCCGCTGCCGGTCGGCCCGGTAACGAGGATCAGGCCATGGCTGCGCCCCAGCAGCCGCTTGAACGCCGTGACCGCGCCATCGTTCATGCCCAGCTTGTCCACGTCGAGGATCGACTGGTTCTTGTCCAGCACGCGCAGCACCACCTTCTCGCCATAGATGCCGGGCAGGGACGAGAAGCGCAGGTCGACCGTGCGGCCCTGCGTGGCCACCTGGATGCGGCCATCCTGCGGCAGCCGGCGCTCGGCGATGTCCAGGTTGGCCATCACCTTCAGGCGCGACACGATGGCCGGATGCTGGTCCACCTTCGGCGCCATCACTTCATACAGGATGCCGTCGATGCGCAGGCGGATGCGTGCCCGGTTGCGCGAGATCTCGATGTGGATGTCGCTGGCGCTGTCGCGGATGGCGCGCTGGATCACCGCGTTGACCATGTTGATCACCGGGCTGGCGCCAGCCATCTCGTCGATCTGCGTGTAGTCGTCGGGGATCGTCGATTCGATCAGTTCGAGGTCGCTGGCTTCCGTGTGCACGAATTCGGGCAGCACGCCGCCGTAGGCGTCGTCGGCCACGCGGCGGATATCGGCCGGCGGCGCGATGGCGACGCGGATCCGGCAGCCCGTGCGGCTGCGCAGCTCGTCGATATGGTGGATCGCCTGGGGATCGGCGCTGGCCACCGTCAGGGTGTCGCGCACCTGGAACAGCGGCAGCACGTTCAGGCGGCGCGCGGTGTCCTTGTCCAGGGTCGCCAGCGCGGCCGGATCATACAGCCCGGCGCGCAGGTTGACGTAGGGCAGGCCGAGCTGGTCGGCCAGGGCGGCGTACAGCGCCGCTTCGGAGATCCACTTGCGCTCGACCATGATCAGGCCCATGCGCTTGCCGGTCTGCTCCTGCAGGCGCGCCGCCTCGGCGACCTGTTCCGCGGTGGCGGCGCCCCGTTCGACGAGGATGTCGCCCAGCTTGCTGCCCGGTTCGCGCGGGTGCCGCACCGCCGCCGCGCGCACATCGAAGGGTGGCAGCTCTTCCTGCAGGCCGGTGGCCGCCAGGATCTCCTGCAGCAGCGGATTCGGGTAGGCCAGCTTGAGCCACCCGCCCAGGCCCGCCAGCCGGCCGGCCGTGTCGGCCATCATGGCCAGCGCACGCCCGGACAGCAGCGGCACCTTGCCCAGGTCGATGACGATCGACACCTGGTGCTGGGCGATGCACTCGTTCAGCGCCGCTTCGAGCGCGCGCACCGCCTCGTCGGCCACGAGTGCGGTCACCGGCGCGAGATGCGTCATCGCGCCGATGCGGCTGCGGGTGATCGTCTCCCCGCCGGCGAGCGCAGTCGTCATGCCGCCGCGGTTTCCGGCGCGGTGTCGCGGGCGATGCCGAACGCGGCGATCCATTCCGGCTCGGCGCGGCACAGCTGTGCGAAGGCTTCCACGACATTCGGGTCGAGCTGCATGCCGGCCACCCGCGCGATTTCGGCCATCGCCACCTCGTGGCTGCGGCCGGCCCGGTAGGCGCGCGAGCTGGTGATGGAGTCGTACGTATCGGCCACCGCGATGATGCGCGCGTTATAGGGAATGTCGTTGCCTTCCAGGCCATGCGGGTAGCCCGTGCCATCGTACTTTTCCTGGTGGTGCCGGGCGCCCGGCACGGCGCCCTTCAGCCGGTCGATGTGGCGCAGGATTTCGTAGCTGCGCTCCGGGTGCACCATGATGAAGGTAAACTCGTCGCGCGTCAGGCGGCCCGGCTTGCACAGCACCGCGTCGGGAATGCCGATCTTGCCCACGTCGTGCAGCAGGGAACCCCAGAACAGGTTGTCCAGCTCGCGCGGCGGCAGGCGCAGCGCGCGGCCGATCTCCATCGAGATATGGTGCACCCGCTCGGAATGGCCGCGCGTGTACGGGTCCTTGGCTTCCACCGCCTCGATCAGCGCGGCCGCCATCTGCTGGTTGAACTTGCTTGTTTCAGCCAGCATGCTGTGCATGCGCGACAGGCTCGACAGATGATTGGCCAGCACTTCGCCCAGCTTGCGGTCGCTGTTCGTGAAGTCGGCCTTTTCCGCGTGGTTCAGCAGCACCAGGATCGCCACCACGGACTTTTCCTGGAACACCGGGCAGCACAGGATCTTGAACGGCATGTCGGTGAAGATGTAGGCGCGGCGCGGATCGTTCGCGTCGTTCATCACGATCGGCTGGCGCGAGGAGTGGGTAAAGCGATAGAGGTCGCCGCGCATTTCCACCAGCACCAGGTCGAGGTTGTGGATCGGCGCCGACAGGTTGGTGGCCGACACGCACAGGTTGTCGCCCGGCTTGATGAATGCCGCCACGTCGGCGTTCATGTGCTCGGCCCAGCTTTCCAGCAGGCCGCCGAACACGTCCTCGCCGCTGGTCATTTCCTGGACCTGGCGGTCGATCGCGTACACCAGGTGCAGTTCCTCGTAGCGGTCGGACAGTTCGCCGGCCATCGCATTGAGTTCGCCGTGCGTGACGAAGTCGTCGCCGATCGTCGCGGCGATGTCTTCCAGCGCCTCGGCCAGCGCATCCCACTCGAAGGGAGCGGCTTCGGTACTGTCCACGCGGACGACGCGCACGGCGAGCCAGCCCAGCGTGCGGCCCTTCGACCGGATCGGCTGGTACAGCAGCGTTGCATCGGGCGTATCGTGCCGCTGCATGCCGTCGCCGTCGGCCTGCCACGCGAACCCTTGCGGATCCAGATGCAGCAGCCAGTGCTCCAGGTCGGCGTGTCCCGGCGCGGTCCAGCAGGGCACGCCGGCAGCGTCGCAGACCGCCAGCGCCTGGTCGGCGCCGGTGATGCGCTGCAGCCAGCGGGCGTGGCGGGAATGATCGAGACTGGACAGGAAACTACGCGGCATGGCTGGACTCCAACGGGTTGCTCGCTGCCGCCCGGGCAGCGAAGTGGCGCCCCAGCCGCGCCACCAGCTGGCGCGGACTGAGGGGTTTTTCAAGAAATTCTGTCTGGGGCAGCTCGCGCGCCCAGGCGCGCTCGTCGAGCGCCGTCATCGACGTCATCACGAGGATCAGGAACGGATGCTCCGGGTACGTGCTGCGCGCCAGCGGGCACAGCGTGCGGCCATCCATGCCATCCATCTGGATATCGCTGATCAGTACGTCGGGCAGGCGCTGGGCCATCGCCGCGAGCGCGGCATGGCCGTCGCCGGCGGTGGCCACGCTGTAGCCTTCGCGCTCCAGCGCCAGCCGCAGCACGCGCAGCACGTGCGGCTCGTCGTCCACGAGCAGGATGTGATATGGGGTCATAGGACGGGCGCGCCGATGGGGGCGGGTGCGCTTTTCAGGTGGATGGAAAACGTGCTGCCGATGCCGGGTTCACTGTCGACGGCGATCCGGCCATGGTGCAGTTCGACGATCTGCGCAGCCAGGTACAGCCCCAGGCCATGGCCGCCCCGGGCGGCCGGTGCACCGCTTTCGCTGACCCGGTAGAACTTTTCAAAGATGCGGTCGCGATCCGGCGCGGCGATGCCGATGCCGGTATCGCGCACGCTGATCACGATCTCGTGGCCGTCGTTGCGGGCCGCCAGCGCGACGCTGCCGCCCGGCCGGTTGTACTTGATCGCATTGGTCAGCAGGTTGTTCAGGGCGATGCGGAACAGGTCCTTGTCGATGGTGACGGCGTCCAGCTCGCGTGGCATGTCGAGCGACACGTGCAGGCCCTTGCCCTGGGCGCGCGGCATGGACTGGTCGTAGGCGTCGCGCAGCAGGTCGTCCAGCCGCACGCGGTGGCGTTCCGGCGCCAGGCTGCCGGCATCGAGCTTGCTCACATTGAGCAGGTTGCCCACCAGCGCGTTCATGCGCTCGATCTCGTCCTGGATCACGTTCAGCGATTCCACCCGCAGGCTTTCCTCGTCGCTGTCGGCCAGCATCTCGGCATACATGCCGATCACATTCAGCGGCGATTTCAGCTCGTGCGACACGTGCGCCACGAAGTCGTTGCCGGCCTGGCGCGCCAGGTGTTCGCGGGTGACGTCGCGCAGCACGACCAGCGTTCCGAACGACATCGCACCCTGGCCACCGCTCAGCGGCTGCGCGGTGGCGCACAGCTGCCGGCCATCCACGCTGCTCGAAGCGAATTCCACGCTTTGCGGGCGGGCACCGTCGCGCGAGGCGCCGCTGTAGCGGGCCAGCAGGGCGCGCAGTGCCGGATCGCGGCACCACGCATCGACGGGCTGGCCCAGCAGTGCATCGGCGGACATGCCCAGCAGCGGCTCCACCTTGCTTGAAACGAAGGTCACGTCGCCGCCCGGGTCGAGCATCAGCAGGCCGTCCGGCAGCGAGTGCAGCGCGGCATTGAGCTTCTTGCTGCCGTATTGCAGCAGGCGGTTGTCGGCTGTCGAATTGCGTTCGCCCAGCTCGAGCCGGGCGATGCGCTCGCCGGCCTGGGCCAGGTAGCCCTGCATGTCCGTCACCAGTTCTCGCACGTCATCCGCCTTCACGGCAGGCTGCTCCGGCGCGGCAAGCTGGCGCAGCTGGTCGTGCAGTCCGGCCAGCGGGGCCATTTCGCGCTTGATCAACAAGTAAATCACCGGCACCACGAGGAACATCATCAATGCCAGCAGGGCCAGGAACGACACGTCGCGCGCCAGCACGGCGAAACGCGGCTGGTGGAAGCCGACCCGCACGAAGGCGATGCCATTGCTCCGGTCGGCCATCGGGCCATAGAACTCGCGCAGCGCCGGGCCGGCCGGGGAAGCGGGAACCTCGCGCTCGGCGAAGCCGGCCGCCGCATCGGCGGGCAGCGGCGCGTGCGGCGTCATCGTACCGCGGCTCGCCACTTCGGCCAGCGTGCGGCCATCGGCGCCCGTGATCGCCGCATACGCGAAATTGCCATCGTCGTGGTAGGCCAGCAGGGCGTTCAGCAACCCCGTCGTCCTGCCATCGTCCAGCTGCGCCACGGGAATGCCGCTCAGCGATTTCGCCAGGCCAACCCCTTTTACCCGTACCTGTGCCGCCTGGCTGTCCTGCTGGCGCACGACCAGCAGCGTGACCACGAGCGTGATCGCCGCGAGCGCGCAGGCGATCAGGATGATGCCGATTCGGTTGAGCTTCATGAAGGCTTTCGGGATGGGTGAAACAGGGGAATGATGCAACTATAAAACGAAAGTTGCAATGAGGCAAATTATTCGGTGTGGCGCGAGCCGGGATACAACACATCACGCGGTTTCATGGCCGTATGGACAAGGTTGCATTGGCGCGGAGGGGTGACAGTGTGCGTATTTTGCAGCCCCGCCGGGCTGTTATGCTGGCCGCTCGCCAGGCGGGAACGCCACCGATCCACTGTTTCGTCCCGGGAGTAGCGTGAACATTTCCTCAGTGACCGCCAGCATCGCCGCCTTGTTCCGCCAGCGTGAAGACGCCGCGGAAGCCGGCTTTCCCGAGTACCCGGGCACGATGCGCGACCCGCAGGGAAATGCGCAGCGCTACGGCGAATACCTTCATCTCCTGCTGGAGCGCCGGCGCACGCTGGCGGCCGACCTGAGGCCGCACAAGGCCGGGCACAAGCCCGAATCCCGGCTGCGCACGCTGAACATGCGCCTCTACGACGATCCGCACTACCTGGTCCACCTGCATGCCGCCGGCGCCGGTATCGCCGAGCTGGAGGCGGAAGCCGCGCGGTGCGTGGCCAGCCTGGACGAGGATTCGCGTTATGTCCGCGAGCATGGCGGCGAGGAATGGCGCGGCGTCCACGCACTGGCCGGCCACGACCGGGTCGCCTTCGGCTTCGCGGCGATTGCGCTGCTGCTGGTCGCCGACGGCGGGCTCGTGAAGACGTTCCACCGGCTGGTCTCGCCGCAGTACGACAGCCGGAACCAGCTGCTCGACGTGCTGGTCAAGGCATTCGACCCGGCGCAGCCGGTCGGCGCGACTTATGCATGGCATGGCGCTTCCAGGCCATGGACCGCGCCGCTGCTGCGCGCGCTGGCACTGCCTGCGGAGGAGCGCGCCGCCGCGCTGGCGGCCTACATGGAAAAATGGACGCGCCTGATGCGCCCGCACGGCTGGAAGCCGGACCTGGACACGGCCGCCGGCAAGGATCCGCTGTTCAGCGATTTCGCCTTCGAGGTGGCCCTCGCGGTATGCGGCTGGGACATCGACGACACCGGCTTCGCCGGCCATCCCTACTATCCGCGCGAGCTGGTGCAGCACTACCGCTCCACCCTCCGGCATGGCCGCGATGCATGGCGGGCCGCCGGCGCGGGCGCGGGCGTGCCGATCCACGCGCCGCCGTTGCCGGTGCGCTCCAGCCTGGCTTCCAGCGGGCGCACCGGGCTGGCCCGCTGGATCGAACTGGCCAGCGACGGCGACCAGCAGGCCACCGACTCCGCGCTGGCGATGATCGAGGGGACCGATCCGGTCGACCTCCACGAACTGGTGGAAGCCCTGGAGGAGGCCCGCCTCGGCATCGCAGCGGACCTGAAGGACGATGACAGCGTGGCGGCGCAAATTCACATGCTGGGCGAGGCCCGCGCGCTGGACGACTTCACCGAACCGGACGGGCCGCCCGCCGGCATCGACCGCTGCATGGCCCTGCTGCGCGCCTGGAACGACTGGCTGGCGGAACGCGCGTACCGGCTGGTGCCGATCGACCTGGGCGACGATGCCTGGCATGCCGTGGTGGTGCGGCAGGAATGCCTGGAAGAGCTGCGGATCCAGAGCGGGAACCTCGGCATTCCGCTGGCGCGGCCGGCCGACCTGTACCACCTGGAATAAGGGATCGCGCGGTAAAAGGGATCGCGCGGTAAAAGGGATCGCGCGGTAAAAGGGATCGCGCGGTAAAAGGGATCGCGCGGTAAAAGGGATCGCGCGGTAAAAGGGATCGTGCGGCATGAGGGATCGTGCGGCATGAGGGATCGTGCGGCGCGTCGCCGCGCGTGTCAACGCCGGTCGTTCTCCCCCTTCGGCGGCTGCGCCAGCACCCACATGAAATACAGCGCCTTGGCCGCCTTCGCCCGCGTGACCACGATGCGCGGTTCCAGCAGCCGTCCGTTGACCATGCGCCCGCGCGCGATGCCCGCCTCGGAGCGGATCAGGCCCAGCTCATACGCGTCGCGCACCTTGTCCACGAACGCCGGCGCGACAGCCGCCGTGTCCTGCAACTGTGCCCAGCGCACCAGCGGGTAATACATGGCTCCCTGCGCGCCGCTGTCCAGGTTCGGATCGTAGCCGGGGCTGCCGGGCAGGATGGTCTTGCCGTTGTAGTCGGTCATGTATGCCGGTTTCGCCTTGAACTTCGCATGGTAGGCGTCATGCAGGAGGGCGCCCATCGTCTCGCGCGTCAGCGGTCCGTCCGCATGGCCTGCCAGCGACGTGGCCGGCAAGTCCATCGCCTTCTTCAGGGCGTCGATGAATTCACCGGTGCGCATCGGCGCCTGCGGGCGGAAATTGCCCTGGGCATCCTTGCGCAGCACGCCCAGTTGCAGCAGCTTCTCGATCTGGTTCCGGTAATACGTGCCTTCGCCACGGACGATGTCGCCGGCGATCTCGGGGTAGATGGCGGACCAGTCGCCGGCGGCCACCGCGCGACGCACGTCGTCGTCCAGGCTGGCGACGATGCCAGCGGCCACCCGGTCGCCCGCCGCGGCCAGGCGCGCCAGTTCCGTCACCACCAGCCGGGCGTACTGTTTCGACAGCGCTTCCTTGTAGTGCGTGCCGTCGATCTTGTTGGCCGGATGGCCGTTGGCGTAGCTGCCGTCGTTGGTCTTGCCGGGTGTCTCGCCCGCTTCGATCGACATCACCATCGCCGTGATGGCGTCGGTGCCGGCGGCGTTGTAGTACTCCACGCTGCGCGCATTCAGGTCGACGGTCGTCACGCCCAGTTCGGCGCCGAGCGCCTTCATCACCTCGGGGAAGCGGCGCTTG
The DNA here is from genome assembly GCF_027856995.1 of Pseudoduganella sp. SL102. Classification (NCBI taxonomy): domain Bacteria; kingdom Pseudomonadati; phylum Pseudomonadota; class Betaproteobacteria; order Burkholderiales; family Oxalobacteraceae; genus Pseudoduganella; species Pseudoduganella sp. SL102. The sequence continues at coordinate 5,361,786 of NZ_CP115554.1, read as the reverse complement.
CCGAACGAATTCACGTACGGCTCGCCGGGGGCCTGGGCGCCATTTACCCGCGACATCGGCGTCACGAAGACCGGCACCATGCCGCGCGCGCGGATCGCCGGCACGTACATTTCGCGGATCATCTCCGCATACATCGCTTCGCTGGCGCCGCGGCCGAAGCGCTTCGTCTCGTCGGCGCTCTCGTCGTTGTGGCCGAACTGGATCATCACCACGTCGCCCACGCGGCCGGCCATCAGCAGGTCGTTCAGCCGGCCTTCGGCATAGGCGTTGCGGAACGAGCGGCCGCCCATCGAGTAGTTGAGCACCTTCACTTTCGCCGGGTCGAACAGGCTGTCGAATACCTGGCCCCAGCCGCTCATCGGCGCCTCGTCGAAGGTATAGGTCTTCACGGTGGAGTCGCCCAGCGTGAACAGCACCGGCGGCGCACCGGCGGGGCGCGGCTGCGGCGGGATCGGCGCCAGCACGATTTCGGCAACGCCGACCGGCACGCCGGCCTTCTTCGGCTCGATCTCGATGTCGATGAACCCGCGGCCGTTGACGTAGCGGTATGACCAGTCGCGTCCCTGGGCCGTCACGCGGGTCTGGTTGGGCATCAGGCCGGCGGCATCCCAGAAGCCGGGATTGACGAGCCGGCTGGTCTGCAGGCCGGTGATCGACACGGTCGTATCGGCCGCGTCGGACGTGGTGCGCACCCGCACCGCATACGCACCCGGCGCGGCCTTGATGCGGAAGGCCATGCCGAAGTGGTTGTAGTGGTCGGTGCCGGCATTGGCATCGATGGCCGGCTCGGCGATCACGCAGCCGCCGCTGCCACAGCGGATGCCCGCCGTGTGCACGGGGCGGGCTGGCAGGGCGCCGGTCCGGTCGACGAAGCCATGGCCGGTGGCGGCGTCGTACAGCGGCGCCCGGCCGTTCCCCTTGGCCGCCACCGCCACCGCTCCCGGGGCGGGGCGACCGGTGAAGTCGAAGCGCAGCTCGGCCGGCTGCGGTGCAGGCAGCTCCACAGCCTGCACTGCCGGCATCGCTGCGCATGCGGCAAGCGCGAAGACGGCGGCGCGCCGGCGAAGGTTGGTTGGCTTCGGCATCGTGCAGTTCCTCTTCAAGGCTGCGGCTTCTTCGGCCCGTAGTGATAGGTCTTCACCTTGTCGGTGATGACCACGTCCGGGTTGTCGAGCAACTTGATCATCTCGAAGCCGGCCAGCAGCACCGGCCCGTAGCCGGCCATCGCATTGATGCTGGTCGGCCGGTTGTAGTAGTACACGTGGTCGCTGGCGAAGGTGGTGGCGGTGACGCCATCGACGACGCTGCCGTCTTCCTTGATGCGGGCGGAAATGCCGGCCCACCCCGCCTGGGCGATCGAGCCGTAGGTGGTGGGGCTGATCCAGCCCTGGTTGATCGCATGCGCCAGCGCGTAGACGAACATCGCCGTGCCGGAGGTTTCCAGGAACGAGTCGTGCCGGTCCAGCATCTGGTGCCACATGCCTTCGCCGGACTGCTGTTTCGCGATGCCCCGCAGCGCGCGCCGGTGCTGCGCCAGCACCTTCTGGTAGCCGGGGTGGCTCTTCGGCAGCACGTCGAGCAGGTCGGACATCGCCAGCACCGCCCAGCCGTTGGCGCGGCCCCAGTAGAACTCGGGCGCATCGGGGTTGTTCCGGTTCCAGCCGTGCGTGTACAGGCCGACCTGCGGGTCGAACAGGTACTTCGAGATGCCCAGCACGTTCTTCACGGCGTCGTCGTAGTAGCGCCGCTCGCCCGTCATGCGGCCCATCTCGGCCAGCGCGGGAATGCTCATGTACATGTCGTCGGCCCACACGGACCAGGCCTGCGGGCGGTTGCGCGCCAGCGTGCCATCCTTCAGCCGCACCTGCTTGCTGTGCACCCAGTCGGCCAGCGTGGCGATCACGGGCGACATGTCCGGCCCGATCTTCTCCAGCCGGGCGCGCACCAGCGCCGCGCACATCGAGCCGGCATCGTCGAGCGCATGGGGTTTCACCCAGCGTGCAAAGCTGTTCGCGCGGCCCAGCTTGAACTGCTTTTCCTGTTCCGTGAAATAGCCGAGGCGCTGGTGGAAGAAGGCCAGGTGGCGCTCGGTCATCGCCGTCCATGCCGGATCGCCGGTGACGCGGCGGCCCAGCATCAGGCCGGCGTGCATCACGCCCATCTCGTAGTTCATGATGCCGAAATCGTTCGGCGACGGTTCCACGATGGCGGTCGCGATCGGCGTGCCGAAGTCGGTCACCGGCTGGCCGGTGGCCTTGTCGACGATGCGGCTCGGCGTGGCGCGGTCGATGAAGCCGCGCACGGCGCTCAGCTGGGCCGTGATCTCGGCCACCACCGGCAGCTTGTACGGCACCGGATAGGTGCCCTCCAGCGGATCGTTCAGGTTCTTGTTGTCCGGGTTGCGGTACGGGCCGGCCGCGTGAACCGAGGTGGCGGCCAGTGCGGCCAGCAGGACTGCGAGCGTCAATTTCTTCATGGGGTCACCCGGAAGTAGTCGGCGTCGAGCCAGGCGCCGGACGGCGCCACGGCGTCGCTGGCGCTGTACAGGCCCATCTGCGCGCCTACCCAGTGGCCCTTGGTGGCGGCGAACGGGGCACCGGCGTCGGCGAAGGTCTTGCCATCCACGCTGTACTGGAACCGGGCGCTGGCGCCGTCGGCCATCGCCAGCCGCAGCGTCAGCGCCGCCGGCGCCTTCGGCAGCAGCACGGTGGCGCTTTCCGTACAGCGCGGCTTGAATGGCGTGCAGGTGGTGTACACCAGTTGCAGGTCCTTGCCGTGCTGGTGCAGGCCCAGCGCCGCATAGCTCTGGCCATTCAGGATCAGCCCGGCGCGATCGCCATCCTTCGCGCCACGCAGTTCGATGCGCGTCTCGGCGGTGAAGGTGGTGGCGGGCAGCTTCTGCGCGAGGATGTTCGGCGCGGCGCGCACGAAATCCTTCGACGCCGGTACGGCCTGCACCGGCAAGCGCAGGTGGCCGGGGCGGGCGGCCAGCGAATACCAGCCCTCGCGCGGATTGGCGTTCCACTGCCATTGCAGGCCCAGCGACGCGCCGTCGAATTCATCGGTGGTGGCCGGCACGGCGACCGGCTGGCCGGCCACTGGTTTGTCGTACGTGGCGACCGGATTGCCGACGCCCGGCTTCGGCCCCGGCCGGCCGATGACGGGCCAGCCATCCCGCCAGGCCATCGGCTGCAGGTGCACCACGCGGCCATACGCCTTGCGGTCCTGGAAGTGCAGGAACCAGTCCTTGCCATCCTGCGCGCGCACCCACGCTCCCTGGTGCGGGCCGTTGACCGGTGTATCGCCCTGTTCCATCACGATGCGGTCTTCGTAGGGGCCGCCGATGGTGCGCGAACGGAACACCGACTGCCAGCCGTGTTCCACGCCGCCGGCCGGCGCGAACACATAATAGTAGCCCTCGTGCTTGTAGAACTTGGGCCCTTCCAGCGTGCGGTAGCCCGGCAGCCGGTCGCCATCGACGATCACCTTGCCTTCGCTGTCCAGCAGGCGGCTGCCGTCCGGCGCCATGCTGCGCAAGGTCAGCCGGTTGTTGATGCCGGCGCGGCTCTTGGCCCACGCATGCACCAGGTAGGCCTTGCCGTCGTCGTCCCACAGCGGCGACGGATCGATGATGCCCTTGCCCGGCAACAGCAGGCGCGGTTCGCTCCACGGGCCGGCGAAGTCGGTGGCCGTCGTCACGTACACGCCGTGGTCCGGGTCCGGATAGAAGATCCAGAACTTGCCGTCGTGGTGGCGCAGGCACGGTGCCCACACGCCGCCGCCGTGGCGCGGCACGGAGAAGTGCGCCACCGGCACCTGCTTCGGCAGCGCATGGCCCACCAGCCGCCAGTTCACCATGTCCTTCGACTGCAGCAGCGGCAGGCCGGGCGCGCTGTTGAAGCTCGACGACGTCATGTAGTACGTGTCGCCGACGCGCACGGCGTCCGGGTCCGAATAGTCCGCGTTCAGCACGGGGTTCTGGTACTTGCCATTGCCGAGGTCCGGCACCCACGCTTCGGCCGCATGGCCGGACAGCGCAAGGAGCAGCATGGGCAGCAGCGACAAGGCTGGCAGCGTGGTGGTCATCCGCATGGTGGCCTCAGAAGGTGTAGTTGACGCGCACGTTCCAGGCGCGGCCGATCGGCTTGGAGACGTTCTGCGCGAACACCACGCGCGAACCGATGCGCTGGTTCGACAGCGGCGGACCTTCGTCGAGCAGGTTGTTGACGCCCAGCGTGAGCTTCAGCTTGTCCGACACATTCCAGTTCGTGGCCAGGTTGTACAGCGTGTAATGGTCGATCTGGTTGAAGAACGGCTGGCCGGGCTTCTGGTTCGGCTGCGCGTTGGTGTCGTCGTAGTGCGACGTGTAGGCCTGGGTCAGCTGCACGCCGAACTTCTGGTAGTTCCACGACAGGCGCAGGTTGTGCTTCCAGCGGTACACGTAGGTGTTGGCCGAGGTGGACCCGGTGGCCAGCGCGCCCGGCCTGCCGACGCTGTCTTCCCACGCGCCGCCCGGCTCGTTCTGGCCTTCGTAGCGGTCGACATAGGTGCCGTCCATGCCGATGCCGAACTTGCCCCATTGCGTGGTCGGCCAGGTGTAGCTGACGCTGGTGTCGATGCCGCGCGTGCGCAGCCCGCCCATGTTCATGCGCGTCTTGACGATGTAGTCCAGCGTGCCGTCGGCGTTGCGCACGAACAGGTCCTGGTAGCGTTCCAGGTTGTCGAAGATGGTTTCCTCGGTGATCTGCGCGATGGTGCCCTTCATCTTGATCGACCACCAGTCGAACGACACATTCAGGTTCTTCATCGGCGACAGCACGATGCCGGCGGTGACGGTGCGCGCCTTTTCCGGATCGAGGTCGGGATTGGCGCCCTGCAGCGTGGTGAGGTTGGTGTCGCACACCCGGGCCGGATCGAGATTCAGGCCGGCGTAGCGCGGGTCGGTCGTCACGCTGCCGGTGGCGCGCACGGATGGCGTGGCGCTCGGGCACAGCAGCGGATCGTCCCACTTGTTGGTCGATGGCATGCGCGTCAGCGGCGTGCCGTACAGCTCCGGCAGCGTGGGGGCGCGGAAGCCCGTGCTGGCGGTACCGCGCAGCAGCACGGTCTGCGTGGGCTGCCAGCGCACGCTCAGTTTCGGGTTGACCGTGTTGCCGAAGTCGCTGAAGTGGTCGGCGCGCACGGCACCGGTCAGCGTCAGTTCCTTCGTGATCGGCGCATCCGCTTCCAGGTACAGCGCGGTCACCTTGCGCTCGCCGCGCGGGTAGGTGTTCGGCGTGCCGGACACCTTGTACGTGACCTCGTTGGCCACCGGGTCCGTCGCGTCGCGGTAGGTTTCGCGATGCCAGTCCCCGCCGATCGCCAGCGTCAGCGGCCCGCCGGGCAGGTCGAGCAGCGGGCGGGCGATGTTGAAGTCGGTGCCCACGTAGCCCACCCGGGCGACGCGGTAGGTGAGGCCGTCGCGGCGGATGCTGTCCAGGTATTCCGCGCCCGCGGCATCCTGCGCACCGAACGGGTTCAGCGTGCCGTTCGCCACGCCCTGGTAGATGCCGTCGGTGGCGAAGAAGCCGCTGATCCAGCCGACCGCACGCTTGCTCTCGGCCGCGGTCACGCCCACGCGGTAGTCCCAGCCCATGAATTCGCCCTGGTCGGCGATGACCAGGCGGCGCGTGTTCTGGCGGTCATCCGTCCGCGCAGGTCCCGCTTCGTCCATGCTCCAGGTCAGTGCCAGGTCCTGGTTCGTGACGCCGGCAACGCCCGGCACGCCGCCGCTGCCGCCCGGGTACCACTTCGACGATGGCGTGATGAACAGCGGCTTGCGCACGCCCGGGTTGTATTTGTCGTAGTCGGTTTGCGCGCCGAACACCTGCGGCGGATTCTGCGCCTTGATGAACGATTCGGTGGCCAGCAGTTCCACCGTCAGCAGGCTGTCGCCATGGTGGCGCAGCGATGCCTTCGTGAACAGCGAAGCCTGCATGTTATCGGGCAGCAGCTGCGGGTACAGGTCGGGGTCCAGGATGCAGGTGCCGACCCCTGCGCCGCTGGCCTTGGTGGACGGGATCGTGTACTGCGCGCCGCCGTAGGGCGCGGCGCAGCCGCTGGCGAAATAGGGGTTGCCGGTGAGGGTGGTGGGCTTGCCGTTCTGGTAGACGGTGAAGTTGGCCGGCGCCGAGGAAGACCCCGCCACGGCCGAGGAGAACGGATTGCCGCCCAGTTGCGCGATCAGGTTCGGATCGCTGATGTTCGGGCGATCGCTTTGGGCCAGCCGCGCGCGCTGCTGGAAGTCCAGCGCCGCATAGACGTTCCAGCCTTGTTCAGCAAGGTCGCCCATGCCGCTGACGATGCTGACGCGCTGCTGGTCGCCACCGCCGTGGCGTTCCGGCTGCACCCAGCCGCCGGTGACGGTCGTGCCGGTGTGCGTGCGCTTGGTGATGAAGTTGACCACGCCGGCGATGGCATCGGTACCGTAGATCGACGAGGCGCCGTCGCGCAGCACCTCGACCCGCTCCACCGCGCTCATCGGTACCACGTCGACATTGACCGAACTGGCGCCGACCGCCTCGTTCGGCAGGCGCCGGCCGTTCAGCAGCACCAGCGTGCGGTTGGTGTTCAGGCCACGCATGTTGATCATCGTGCCGCCACCGCCGCCGCCGACCGGTTCGTTGGTGGAACCGACCGTCAGCGACGTGGCCACCTCCGACATCGTGGTCAATCCGCGCGCCACCAGCTCTTCGGATTTCAGCGTGGTGAGGGGCAGGGCGTTCTCGGTCGCCAGCTGGCGGATCGAGGAACCGGTGACTTCCACGCGCGCCATCGGCGCTTCGGATGGCGCGGCTTGCTGGGCGGATGCGGACTGGGCGAGCGTGAGGACGGCGAGGGCGATCGCGGACAACGCGATCCGCTGGGGAATACGGTGCATCTGGTCTCCTGGAGTCTTGTTCGGTGCTATCTTGCACATTGGTCAGGCCGCAGATCATGTGGCCTGACCAACCTTTTTTTAGGATGGCTTAAAAAGCATGATTACGCAAACAGTTTTCTGCTGACGTGCGTTAGGAAATTCAGTTTTCGCCTTCCCGTGCCCCGGTAGCGCAATCATCGACGTGCTGGCGCTCATGGCCTGACCTGTTGTAAAGTGGTCAGGCCAGAAGGAGCGGTGCCGGGCTGTTTCATGCGGAAATGGCGCTGGATACCGCTTGCTTCCAACGAAAACAGGGGGAGATACGGGTGATGGGTCCAAGGATTGCCGCATGCGCGGCCATGATGGCGGTATCGATATCGGCCGTGGCGGCCGGCCAGGTCGTACGGATCGACGCCGGCGCGCCGGTGCGCACCGCCGGGGCGACGGCGGCCGATGCCTGGGTCGAGGCGCGCTTCCGGCCCCTGGCCGCGCAGGGAGGCGACGGCAAGCTGTATGTCGTCGGCCGCTACCAGGACGAAGGCAACTGGTATGGCGCGGGACTGAGCTTCCAGTCCGCGGCGAAGCGCATGCAGGTGGAGATCGTGCGCATGCAGGGCGGGCAGCTGACGCGGCTGAAAGGTTTCGGGCGCGCCGCTGCAGCCGATGGCCGGTTCCATACCGTGCGGCTCGAGATGGCCGGCAGTACGCTGGTCGTCTACCTGGACGGCGAACGTGTCACCAACGTTACCGATACGGCGTTGCCGCGGGGCGGCCGCACCGGCGTGGTCGCGAGCGGCACCGCGTTCGAGGCGAGCATCCCGGTGACCGGCGACCCGGCGCAGAAGCCGGCGCGGCTGGCGCTGGCCCGCGCGCCGCAACTGGCGCAGCTGACGCTCGGCGACGGCACGGTGCGGCTCGATGTCAGTGCGCTGGGCACCTACCGGCAGGCTGGCGATCCGGCCGCCGCCATCCCCACCGGCAAGCCCGGCACGTTCCTCACCACGGCCAGCCCGCCGAACGCCACCGCGTATGGCGCCGTGCCATTCCGCTTCACGGCGACGGCCGCCGATCCGGCGCTGGTGCGCGCGGAAGCGGATGCCGGCTTCGTCACGTTGACACCGCTGGCGGCAGGCGCCACGACCGTGACGCTGGCCAGCGTGGACGATCCAAACGTGCTGTCGGTGTTCGATGTGCGGGTCGCCGAACGCAAGGAGGCTTCCGGCGGCGCTTACCGGCTCGGCGGCGCGGTCGCTCCGGCCGTCGGCGAGCGCAATGTGCCGTATGACACGCCGCTGCGCCTGCGCTTCGACGCCATGCCCACGCTGGGCGCTGCGGGTGCGGTCCGCGTCTACCGCAAGCGCGACGGCGCGCTGGTGGACACCGTCCACGCCGGCGGCGAATACGACCGGCTGGGCTACGAAGGCCAGCCCTACCGCCGCGCCGTGCGGCTGCAGCCGATCGCCATCGAGGGCCGCAACGCCATCGTCCACCTGCACAGTGCGAAGCTGGCGCCGGGCGAGGAATACCTGGTCACGGTGGACGACGGCGTCTTCGACGGCCGCTTCAATGGCCAGCCGTTCGCCGGCATCGGCAGGGAGCATGGCTGGACCTTCCGCACCCGCGCCGCCATCCCGCGCAGTGACAAGCTCGTGGTGGACGACGACGGCGCGGCCGACTTCCGCACGGTGCAGGGCGCGCTCAATCACGTGATGCGGCACGGCGCCCGCACCGCGCCCGCGACGGTGGACATCCGCAACGGCCGCTACCAGGAGCTGCTGTACTTGCGCGGCAAGGACAACGTGACCCTGCGCGGCCAGAGCCGCGACGGGGTCGTGATCGACGCGCTGAACGGCGACGGCCTCAATCCCGGTTCGGGCACCGCCCAGGATGCGCAATCGCCCGGCATCAACGGCGGCCGCGCCATCTTCCTCGTCGAGGATGCCGACCTGCTCACGCTCGACACGCTGACGATCCGCAACAGCACGCTGCGCGGCTCGCCCAACGGTGGCCAGGCCGAGGCACTGTTCTTCAACAGCGAAGGCCGGCTGGTCGCGAAGAACGCCAGCTTCTTCAGCGAGCAGGACACGATCCAGGTGCGCGGCTACGCGTGGTTCCATCGCACCCTGATCGCCGGGAACGTCGACTTCATCTGGGGGAACAACCGCGCCGCGCTGTTCGAGGACAGCGAGATCCGCACCGTGGGCGACAGCGCGAACTCGAACAACGGCGGCTATTTGCTGCAGGCACGGACCATGTCGGCCGGCGACAGGGGTTTCCTGTTCGTGAACAGCCGCCTCACGCATGGCCCCGGCCCGACCGGCAACCGCGTGCCGGCCGGCGCCACCTGGCTGGCCCGCAGCCCCGGCTATGCGACCGCCTGGGACCACATCGCCTTCATCGATTGCCGGATGGGACCGCACATCGCGCCGGCCGGCTGGGCCGGTCCAAATGCGAAACAGCCGGTGCCGAATCCGGCCAGCGCCACGGCTACCGGCGGGTGGCGCGAGTCCGGTTCGATGGACCTGGATGGCAAGCCGCTGGATGTGAGCCAGCGGGTGCATGGACGTATGCTCAGTGCGGATGAGGCGAAAGCGGCTTATGGGTCGCGGGCCGCATTCTTCTCGGGTTTCGGCGGTGGAAAGGGCTGGAACCCGGTGCCGTGACGGTTTCGCTCAGAACCTGAACGCCGCGCCATCCTCCGGCACCAGCACGCGGGCGGCGATGCCCTTGCTGGCAGCGTAGTCGCGCAATTCCCGGCGGGTCTGCGAGGCGTGGTTGACCGCTTCCATGTGAACGCCGACCACGTGCGCCTCTGGTGCCGCCTGCGCGGCGCGGACCAGGTCTTCCTTGCCCATGATGATGGAGCCGTCGAGGCCGGGGATGCGGGCGTAACCTGTGTTCAGGATGATGACGTCCGGCTTGTACGTGGCGATCGCGCGCTCCACGTCGGCGGTCCAGGTGGTGTCGCCGGCGATGTAGGTGGTCTGGAACCCGGCGCGCCGGAATACGACCCCGGAGACGGCGCCGAGGCGCTTGCCCAGGCCTGCCGCCATCATCGCGTCGGTGCCGTGCTGGCCGCCCGTCTTCGCCAGCCGCGTGCCCCGGAACTCCGTGTCGGCGCCCAGCACGCGCACGTCGGTGAAGCCATCCTTGCGGATGCTGGCGGCGTCGGCCTCGTCCTGCGCGAAGACCGGCATGGATTTCGGTATCGCCGCTTTCGCCGCATCGTCCCAGTGGTCCATGTGCGTGTGCGTGACGATGACGGCATCGGCCTTCAGCACGTCGGCGAGGGGGACCGGCAGCTCGACCAGCGGATTGCGCAGCTGGCTGTTGACGGTGCCCTCGAAGCCGGGCCAGGCGCCTTTCGGCGCCAGCATCGGGTCGACCAGGAACGTGGTGCCCGCATACTCGACCTTGATGGTGGCATTGCGGATCAGCTGGTAATTGACGGCCTGTGCGGCGGCGGTGCCGGCGCTGGCGGCCAGTATGGTGGCGATGGCGGCGTCGCGGATGTTCATTTTCTCTCCTGTTGGGTGAGGGCATGCGCCCGGTGAGAAGCATTGTCGGTTGCGGCGCGTGCGGCGAACAGTGGCCCGAAGGCACTCTTTCGATAGAAATGGGCCTACAATGCGGCCATGCCCGAATTTACCCATCCCCTGAAAGTGGCCGTCATCGCGTTCGACGGCATCACGCCCTTCCACCTGTCCGTGCCATGCCTGGTGTTTGGCACGATGTCCGGCAACATCGTGGGCGCAGGCACCGCACGGTTCGACGTCGAAGTCTGCTCGGCGGAAAAAGGCAAAGGCCCGCTGCAGACCTCCGCCGGCTTCGCCATCGCCACGCGCCGCGGCCTGGCCGCGCTCGACGATGCCGACATCGTCGTGATGCCGGCCTGGCATGACGACTGCCGCCCGGCGCCGCCGGCGCTGCTCGGCGCGCTGCGGCGTGCGCACGGCCGCGGCGCCCGAGTGGTGGGCCTGTGCCTGGGCGCCTTCCCGCTGGCCGAGGCGGGCCTGCTCGATGGCCGCACGGTCGCCACGCACTGGGCCGCGGCGGACGAGCTGGCGCGGCGCCACCCGCGCGTCCACGTCAACGAGGAAGTGCTGTATGTCGACGAGGGCGATGTGCTCACCTCCGCCGGCGTGGCCGCGGGGCTCGACTGCTGCCTGCACCTGCTGCGGCAGCTGTGCGGGGCGGATGCCGCCAACCGCGTGGCGCGCCGGCTGCTGGTGGCGCCGCACCGCGACGGCGGCCAGGCCCAGTTCATCGAGCGGCCCTTGCCGGTGTCCGGCAGCGATGGCCGCTTCGCCCAGGTGCTGGACTGGGTGGCCCGGCACCCGCAGCACCAGCACAGCATCGACACGCTGGCCGCGCGCGCCGCGATGAGCCGCCGCACGTTTACACGCCACTTCCGGCAGGCCACCGGCACCTCCTTCAAGCAGTGGCTGCTGAACCAGCGCATGGCGCATGCCCAGCGGCTGCTGGAAACCACCAGCGCATCGATCGAGGTGGTCGCGCAGGAAGCGGGATTCGGCGCGGCGCTGTCGCTGCGCCAGCATTTCAGGGCGGCGCTGCAAACCTCGCCGTCGGCCTACCGGAAGCGTTTCCAGCCCGGCGCGGGCGCCATCGCGTAGCTGGCTAAACGCTCGGCATTCCAGCGAAACGCTCAATGGATTGACCAGTGAGGGGGCATGTTGCACAGGCAAAAGGCTTTATGATCTGCCACTGTCCGAACCCTTAGCCAACCTGTCCCGATGCCCAAGATTCCCGCCTCGTTCCGTCGCCGCAGCCTGCCCCGCCTTGTCCAATTGAGCCTCGCCGTGCTGGCATTGCACGCGGGCGCCCAGGAACTGGGCATTCCGCAGGCGTCCGACATGCAGCAGCGCCAGGCGCAGGCCAATGCCGGCGCCAACGCGCCGGTGTTCCTGATGACGGCGGTGCCGCTGTCGGCGGATGGGAAATTCAGCGTGTACTCGTCCAGCGATGGCGTGACGTTCACCACGCTCGCTTCGGAGGCGCATGCGCCGGGCGGCGCGGCGCTGGCCGATCCATCGATCGTGCGGCACGAAGGCCAGTACTATGCCGTCTACGCGCACGGCGGCAGCCTGGGCATCGCCCGTTCGCTCGACCTGAAGAAGTGGGAAACCGTGCGCACGGCCCCGCTGGCACTGGCCGGCGGAGCGAAGCCGTCGGCGCCACGCTGGGTGCGCGATGCGGACGGCGCGCTCAAAGTGGTGGTGGCGGCCGGCACGGCAACCTACATCGTCGCGCCGGATGCCGGCTTTACCACCTGGTCGGCGCCACAGGCCGTGCAAGGCCCCGCGGGCGGCGCGTCGATCGTCGCCACCGAAGGCGGCTACACGGCGCTGGTGCGCAATGCTTCGAGCGGCGCGCTGGAAGTGGCCACCGCGAAGACGCTGGCGGGGCCGTGGGCCGTGCAGCAGGGTGGCGGCCCGGGCGCATCGTCCGGCGGGCAGTCATTGGTGAAACTGGCCGACGGCACCTGGCGCGCCTATTTCGCCGATGCCGGCGGCCTGCAGTACTGGTATGCGGACAGCCGCGACCTGCGCACCTGGTCGCCGAAGGCGCAGGTGGGCGGCGTGTCCGGCATGGTCGGCAACGCATCGGTGATCCCGGAAGAACGCAAGGCGTTCGCGGCGGCCACGAAGCCGAAAGGCCAGCCGAAAAAAGTGTCGTGGGACGAGCATTCGCTGATGGTCGACGGCAAGCGCATCGTCGTCTGGTCCGGCGAAGTGCACCCGTTCCGGCTGCCCAGCCCCTCGCTGTGGCGCGACGTGATCCAGAAGATGAAGGCGGTCGGCTTCAACGGCATCGCCTTCTACTTCGACTGGGGCTACCACTCGCCGGCGCCGGGCGTGTACGACTTCAACGGCATCCGCAACGTGGAGCGGGCGATCGAGATCGCCGAGGAAGAGGGCATGTACATCATCGCCCGCACCGGCCCGTACGTGAACGCGGAGCTGACCGGCGGAGGCTATCCGGGCTGGATGTTCCGCAACCGCGGCGAGGCGCGCACCGACGATCCCGCCTACCTGGCCGCGGCCGACGAATGGATGACGCAGATTAACGCGATCATCGCGCGCCACCAGATCACCACCGGCGGCGGCAACATCATCGCCTACCAGCTGGAAAACGAACTGGGCAAGGTGGAACCGAAGCACGTGCGGCAGATGGAGCACCTGGCGAAGAAGGCCCGCGCCGACGGCATCACGGTGCCGTTCTTCCACAACGCGGCCGGCCGCCTGCCCGACTGGGCGCCGAAGGATTCCGCGGCGCCGTGGGCCAACAAGGGCCCGACCGACATCTACGCGTTCGACGGCTACCCGGGCGGCAGCTGCAACGTGTTTGCCGATCCGTCCGGTCCGAACAAGGCGCCGGACTGGGGCATCTATGCGCAGCCGGGGCCGAAGGCCGGCGCACTCACTTCGCCGAAGACGCCGGGGTTCGCGGCCGAATTGGGCGCCGGCTGGTTCGACTACTGGGGCTCGAACGGCACCTACGAGTGCACCGCCGAGCGCCAGGGCAAGGGCTTCCAGCGGGTGTTCTACGGCACCAACCTGATCAACCGGATCACCATCCACAACGTCTACATGACGTTCGGCGGCACCTCGTGGGGCTGGCTGGCGGGGCCGGTGGTGTACACCTCCTACGACTACGGCGCGCCGATCTCGGAAGACCGCGGCCTGCGGCCGAAGGCGCTGGCGCTGAAGCAGCAGGGCATGATGGTGCAGGCGGCGGAACAGGCCCTGGCGCAGATGGACAAGGGCCCGGCCATCGCCACGTCGTCGGACCGGGTCAAGGTCTACCACAACGTCAATCCGAAGCTGGGCGCGCACGTGCTGCTGGCGGTGCACAGCCCGTCCGACCTGCTGACCGACGACAGCTTCACCTTCGACCTGGCTACGCGGGATGGCAGCTACCGCGTGCCGCTGCGCCTGAACGGCCAGGATGCCAAGATGCTGCTGGCCGCCTATCCGCTGGAGCGGCAGCACCTGGTGTATTCGAGCTCCGAACTGCAGACGCACTTCAACAACGGAGAACGCGATATCGCGCTGCTGCACGGCCGTGGCGGCGAAGCCGGCGAAACGGTGCTGCGCTTCACCAGCGCGCCGAAGGTGGAAGTCCTGGTCGGCAAGGTGGCGTCGAGCTTCGATGCGGCAAAGGGCGACCTGAAGCTGAGCTACACGCACGACGGCCTGGCGCGCGTGCGCATCAGCGGTGGCGGCCGCACCCCGCTGCTGCTGCTGCTGGCCGATGAAAAGACCAGCCAGCAGTTCTGGACGCAGAAGACCCCGGCCGGCCAGGTGCTGCAACTGACGCCGGCGATGGTGCGGAGCGCCACGCTGGCCGGCGGCAAGCTGGCACTGACGGGCGACACCACCGCCGCCAGCGCGATCGAGATCTGGGGGCCGAAGTTCGATGCCGCGTCGTTCAACGGCGAGGCCTTGTCGCTGAGCGCGCAGCCGGATGGCAGCTTCAAGTCGCATCCCGTGGCCGGCCCGGCCGCCGTCAGGCTGCCCGACCTGGCGGCGCTGCCGTGGATGCGCCGCGCCGGCAGCCCCGAAGCGCAGCCGGGCTTCGACGACTCGGCGTGGGTCAAGGCGGACAGCCGCGCCTCGGCGGCGCAGACGTGGACCATGCCCGAGCGCGGCCAGCCCACGCTGGCGATGAGCGACTACGGCTTCCATCATGGCGACGTGTGGTACCCCGGCCATGTGGACGTTACCGATCCACGGACAAATCAGCTGGAACTGTTCTACGGTGCCGGCGGCGCGGGCATGGTGCAGGTATGGATCGACGGCCGCTTCGTCGGCCAGCACGAGATGGATACGGGCCGCTCGTTCCCGGAAACCACCGACAGCGTGAAACTGGCCCTGGAGGGGGCAAATGCGCTGAAGCCGGGCAAGCACGTGATCGCCGTCATGGTGCGCAACAATTCGCACAACTGGAACCTGATGGCCGACGATTACCACCGCGAGGCACGCGGCCTGATTTCGGCATCGCTGACCGCGAAGGGCGGCAAGCGCTTCGCCGTGCCGATCGCGTGGCGCATCCAGGGCCGCCGCGGCGGCGAAACGCTGGCCGACGTGGCGCGCGGCCCGCTGAACAATGGCGGCCTGCATGGCGAGCGCGAGGGCTGGCATCTGCCCTCGGCCGGAAGCACCGCCGCCGGCTGGACGGCCGCGAAACCGACCGATGCGCCGCCTGCGGCCGGTACGTACTGGCTGAAGACCAGCTTCGACCTCGATTTGCCGAAGGCGCACGACGTGCAGCTGGGCCTGGCGTTCGGCGATACGTCGACACCCCGTTCGGAGCGCGAGAACCGCGCGCTGATCTTCGTGAACGGCTGGAACATGGGCCAGTTCATCGCCCACATCGGCCCGCAGCGCACCTTCGTCATCCCGCCAGGCATCCTGAATCCGAACGGGCGCAACACGATCGCGCTGGCGGTCACCACCGACGGCAAGAAGGGGAACGCACTGGAACCCGTGCGCCTGGTCAACCTGCGCACCGCGCGGGGCGGCGTACCGCTGGAATTAGTGGCCACGCCGCAGGACGCGCGCCGCTAAGCCCATCCGTCGCCGGAACCGGGCCTGGTCCTCATGCCGCTTGAATAAGCCCACCCCAGGTGCAAATTCCGGGGTCAGACCCGCCGGGTCTGACCCCAGCCCTTCGCTGTTGGGGTGAATGCATGCGCTTTCAATGTCTTGGCGAATACTTCACTAAGCGGCATCGAGGCCTGGTCCGGTTCCGTTGAATCCCGTCACCGTGTGCGCCAGCTAACGGACGGCAAGCCGCGAACGGTCCACCCTGTGCCTGAACACGGGAGGACGCATGGACGCAGGGTATGTAAAGTTGAGCAGCGATACCGCGGTAGCGCAACTGGTCACGCGCACGGACCCGGCGCTGGCCTGCTGGGCCGCGCTGGTGCAGGTCTGGGATGGCATCGAAGGCACCCTCGACGAAACCGATCCGCCCGGCAGCGCGGAAAACGCCACGCCGCTCACGGCCGTGCGGCCGTTTGCCTGAGCCCGGCCATGGGCAGTCCGGGCGGGGTTCCCCTGCGATCAGCGCGGCGGTAGCCGGTCCAGCGACTGTCAGCGCGGCGCGGCAGCAGCGCGGCTGAACAATTCCAGCGGCACCGCGGCGGCCATCGCGGCCATGCCGGCATCGTTCGGATGCAGGTGATCGCCGCTGTCGTACTTCGCCAGCAGCCGGGATGGCTGTGCAGGGTCGCGCAGGGCCCGGTCGAAATCGATCACGGAATCGAACTCGCCGCTTTCCCGGATCCACCGGTTGACGGCCTGGCGCACCGCGTCCTTCTGCGCGGTGTAATAGCCGGCGAAGGTCGTGCCTTCGAACGGCGTCAGCGTGGCGCCGTGGACGGCGATGCCGTGCGTGCGCGCCCGCGCGATCGCTTGCCGGTAGCCGGCGATCAGGTCGTCCGCCGTGGGGCCGTCGCTGGCCGGCATGCCACCGGTGCCGGGGTGGCCGATATCGTTGATGCCGACCAGGAGCACCACGTGGCGCACGCCCGCGGTGGCCAGCACGTCGCGGTCGAAGCGCGCCAGCACGGCACGGCCGAACGGCGGCCACTCGCCTGGATCGCGCAGCAGCCGGTTGCCGCCGATGCCACGGTTGACGATACCGAACCGCACATCGGGCCGTTCCGCCTGCAGCCGCCGCGCCAGCACGTCCGGCCAGCGGCGGTTGCTGTCCGCCGTGGTGTTGGAACCGTCGGTGATCGAATCGCCCAGCGCGACGATCGTCCCGGCCCCGGCCGCCGTCACGTCCACCGCCGTCAGGAAGGGCCACGAGGTGATCGTGCCGCGCGTCGGAAACGCCGCCGCGCCGGCGAAGTTGCCCGGCCCCGACACATAGCTGGTCTGGAACGCATTGCTGTGCACCGTCGTGGCCTGCGCCTGGTCCGGCAGGTGCAGGCTCACCGCCAGGTCGGCCTGGGCCGGCACCGCCAGGTCGACCGGATCGGACAGCACCGGCGCACCCGGTGGTATCACCACGGACGGGCGGCCGCCGAACGTCAGCGCGCGGTTCGACGTGGCGGCGATATCCGCGCCCTGTGCGCGCAAGGCCACATGGGCCGCGCCGATGCGCAGCGGCCCGGCACCCAGTTCGTTGGACAGGCGCACGCGCACCCGGCTGCCGCCGATACTGGTGTGCACGATCATCCTGACCGTCTGGTTCGTGAACGTCTGCGGCGTCTTCGGCGGCGCGTCGGCCGGCGCCGTGCCCCAGGTGGCGATCCAGTCCTGGCCCGCCGCGGGCGCGCCGTGCGCCAGCGGCATTCCGGCCAGCGCGGCCATGGCGACAGCGGCGGCCAGCGTCGCGGAAATGAGGCGGCGCCGGGCGGGCAGGTGCGGTGTCTTCAAAGTGCTCTCCTCGATTCATTGGTGTCCGGCGGTGCCGGCGGCAGGCGACACTGTAAGCAGCGATGCCGCGCTGCGCAAGAGGAAACCGGCGTTGTTCAAAGCACACAGCATCGTCAGCTTTTGCACCGAATCCCGCCATAACGGCTCAACTGTGTGAGTGATTGCTGCACGCATCCCCTCGGCAAATGATCTCGTCCTAAGATCGCATGGACTCCGGCAAACGGAGCGTGGTTAAAAAAACGAGCAGAAAAGCGAGGAGACGGTATGAAGTCCACGAAGCACATGGGGAACCGCGCGTTGCCGGCCGCGCGGTTGACGAGCCTGGCGTTGGCGATCGCCACGCTGGCGGCGCAGGCAGCGGCGCAGGAACAACCGGTACAGCCGGCACCAGCCGCACAACAGAACGCCCAACAGGGCGCACAGCAGGAAGGACAAGACCCGAACGTCGTCGTCGTGACGGGGTTCCGCGCAAGCCTGAACAGCGCATTGAATACCAAGAAGAATTCCGACGGCATCGTCGACGTGATCAAGGCCGAGGATATCGCCAAGTTCCCCGACGCGAACCTGGCCGAGTCGCTGCAGCGCGTGCCCGGCGTGGCACTGGCGCGCGGCGATGGCGGCGAGGGCAAGCAGATCACGGTGCGCGGCCTGAACGCCGGCTTCACCAGGGTGCGCATCAACGGTATCGAAGGCGTGGCGGCCACCGGTTCGTCGGACATCAACGGCAGCACCAACCGCGGCCGCGGCTTCGATTTTTCCGTGTTCGCATCGGAACTGTTCAACAGCCTGGAAGTCCGGAAGACTTCCGAGGCGGCCGTCGAGGAAGGTTCGCTGGGCGCCACCGTCGACCTGCGCACCGGGCGCCCGTTCGATTTCAAGGGCCGTACCGCCAGCGTGGGCGTGCAGGAGTACTACAACGACCTGTCGAAGAAAACCCAGCCGCGCGTGACGGCCCTGCTGTCGGACCGCTGGGAAACGCCGTACGGCAAGGTGGGCGCGCTGGTCTCCGGTGCATGGTCGAAGCGCCGCGCGCTGGAAGAGGGCTATGAAGCGGTGGACCTGCTGTCGGCCAATGCCGACGGCGGCTTCTGCTCGCCGGCCGGCGTGGCGCCGCAAAACCCCGCCAGCAACGCGGTGAAGGGCATCGATGCCGCCAACTGCGGCTTCGGCGAACCGCGCACCTCGAACCTGGCGGCATGGAACGACGTGATGGGCCGCACCGACAGCAACGGCGGCACCATCGCCAGCCCGGCGGCCGGTTCCGGCGCGTTCCATCCGCGCATTCCGCGCTACCGCCGCTCGATGACGGACTACGAGCGCACCGGCCTGACCGGCGCGCTGCAATGGCGTCCGTCGGCGGACACCGATGTCAACCTCGACCTCATGTACGGCAAGTTCGAGAACCGCCGCTACGACAACTACATCTCGGCGATCTCGTTCGGCCGCACGCTGCAGACCGCCAACGGCAAGCCGCAGACCTCGATCGTGGAATCGCACTTCGACGAGAACGGCAGCTGGGACTACGGCAAGTTCAACGGCGTGGATATCCGCAGCGAAGGCCTGCTCGACGTGTACACCACGACCTTCAAGCAGTACGTGTTCTCGGGCGGCCACCGCTTCAGCGACCGCTTCAAGGTCAATTTCCTGCACGGTACCTCGAACTCCGAGCTCGATGAGCCGATGCGCGCCACCGTGCAGTTCGACTCGCCGAACGTGGATGGCTTCTCGTACGACTTCCGGGGCAACCGCAACGTGCCGGCACTGAACTTCGGCATCGATGTGTCGAACCCGAACAGCTTCACGTTCGGCCCGCAGGAAGCGGACGGCACGCTGCATGGCCAGTTCGTGGGCCGCTACCTGAACACCCGCAACAAGCTGAAGACCACGGAACTCAATGGCGCATTCGAGCTGAACGACAACCTGACGCTGAGCGGCGGCTATTCGAACCGCAAGAACACGTGGAGCAACGTGGAGATCGGCTCGGGCGGCAACGGCCTGGCCCTGCCGGCCGGCGTGACGCTGGCCGACATCTCGCAACAGGTGTCCGGCTTCGGCAAGGGCCTGGGCGCCGCCGTGCCGTCGTCGTGGGCGGCGGTGGACCTGGACAAGCTGCGCGCCATCTACGACATCGAGTGCCACTGCGACGCGGTGCCCGGTTCGCAGTACGCCTACCTGACGCAGGCCAACCGCGCCGTCGAGGAAAAGATCGATGCGCTGTACGGCATGGTCGACTTCAACTACGACCTGTTCGGCATCGGCTGGCGCGGCAACGTGGGCGTGCGCGGCGCCGAAACGAAGGCCACGTCGATGGCGCTCATCAACGTCAACGGCCAGCTGCAGCCGAACATCGTCACGAAGAAGTACCGCGACTGGCTGCCGGCATTCAACCTGACGGCGCAGCTGCCGAAGGACGTGTTCCTGCGCTTCTCCGCCGGCAAGACGCTGTCGCGCCCGGAGTACGTGGACCTGGCGCCATCGGCCACCGTGTCCGGCCAGTCCGGCACCGTCGGTATCGGCAACGGCAACCTCGATCCGATCCGCGCCAAGACCTACGACCTGCAGGCCGAGTGGTACTACGCCAAGAACGCGATGGTGTCGCTGGGCGTGTTCCGCAAGGAGATCGACAGCTTCATCCAGACCGTCTCCGAGCGCGCCGTCTACAACACGCTGGGCCTGCCGAACGACCTGCTGGTCTTCAACGGCTGCTCGATCACCGGCGGCACGCCGGGCTGCCCGACCTCGCCGACCGATTCGGTGGTGGTGAGCCGCAAGGTCAACACGCCGGGTGGACCCCTGAACGGCCTGGAGTTCAACCTGCAGGCGCCGTTTACCTTCCTGCCCGGCGTGTGGAAGAACTTCGGCCTGCTGGCCAACTACACGCACGTGAAGTCGAAGATCACCTACATCACGCGGGTCGACAATCCGCGCACCGACGCGAACGAGCTGCTGAGCGTGCGCGCCAACTTCACGGGCCTGTCGCCGCGCGCGCACAACCTGACGTTCTTCTACGAGGACGAGAAGTTCTCGGCACGGGTATCGAAGGCGCACCGCTCCTCGTACCTGCTGGCCGTGCTGGGCGACGTGCAGGGCCACGACTTCACGACCGTCGACGGCTCGACCAATATCGACGCCAGCGTCTCGTACCAGCTGACGCCGAACCTGCGCATCTCGCTCGAAGGCCAGAACCTGACCGACGAGCCGCTGCGCTACGGCCGCGACACGCAGCGCAACGACACGCTGCTGTACGTGCACTCGGGCCGCTCGGCCGTGCTGGGCCTCAGCTACAAGTTCTGATTCCGCAGTAACACCAGGCCCGCGGCTGCGGGCTTGGTGCATTCGCAAGTGTCTTGAATCGGTAATGAACATTCAGGGCGCGAGACATCAACGCAAGAGAGGATGAGACATGCAAAGACCGCAACCGAAGTTGATAGCGCTTGCAGCACTGGCTGTGTGTGCGATAGCCGCCCACGCCAATGCCCGGCAGGCGACGGGTGACGCGGGGCAGCTGGATGGACAACAGGTCGCGCAGGCAAGTGCACCGGCGGACCAGCAGCCAGTTGCGCAGGCTGGGGGACCAGCCGATAGACAAGCCAGTGCGCAGCCGGGCGATACACAAGCGAGCGCGCAGCCGGGCGATACACAAGCGAGCGCGCAGCCGGGCGCGCAATCGAGCGGCCAGTCCGGCGCGCCGGCGGCCACCGGTTCCTCGGCCCCGCCGGCCAGCCAGGGCAGCGGCGCCGAAACCAATACCGTCGTCGTGACGGGCTTCCGCGCCAGCTTGAACAGCGCGCTGAACACGAAGAAGAACACCGACGGCATCGTCGACGTCATCAAGGCCGAGGACATTTCGAAATTCCCCGATGCCAACCTGGCCGAGTCGCTGCAGCGCGTACCGGGCGTGGCGCTGGAACGGGGCGACGGCGGCGAGGGCAAGCAGATCACCGTGCGCGGCCTGAATTCCGGCTTCACCAGGGTGCGCATCAACGGCATCGAAGGTGTGGCCGCCACCGGCGCCTCGGACATCAACGGCAGCACGAACCGGGGCCGCGGCTTCGACTTTTCCGTGTTCGCCTCGGAACTGTTCAACAGCCTGTCGGTGCGCAAGACCGCCGAGGCGGCCGTGGAAGAGGGCTCGCTGGGCGCCACCGTCGACCTGCGCACGGGGCGTCCGTTCGACTTCAAGGGCCGCACCATCAGCCTGGGCTTGCAGGAATCCTACCGGGAGATGGGCAAGAAGACGCAGCCGCGCGTGACGGGCCTGATTTCCGACCGCTGGGAAACCCCGTACGGCCGCTTCGGCGCGCTGATCTCCGGCGCGTGGTCCAAGCGGCGCGCGCAGGAAGAGGGCTACGAGGCCGTCAGCATCGTGGCGGCCAACACCGATGGCGGCTTCTGCTCGCCGGTCGGCGTGAGCCCGCAGACGCCGCCCAACGACCCGGTCAAGGGCGTGACCGCCACCTCGTGCGGCCCCGGCGCCGACCGGTTGACCGATGCCACCGCCTACAACGAAGTGTTCGGCCGCCGCGACGACTACGGCGGCCTGGTGGCCAATCCGGCCGCCGGCAACGGCGCGTTCCACCCGCGCATACCCCGCTTCCGCCGCTCGATGACCGACTACGAACGCCTGGGCATGACGGGAGCGCTGCAGTGGAAGCCGAACGCCGATACGGATGTCAACCTGGACCTCATGTACGGCAAGTTCGACAACGTCCGCTACGACAACTACATCTCGGCGATCTCGTTCGGGCGCACCATGGCGCAGGCCAACGGCAAGCCGCAGACCTCGATCGTGGATGCGGAATTCAACGGCGACGGCCGCTGGATGTACGGCAAGTTCAACGACGTCGACATCCGCACCGAGGGCCTGGTGGACGTCTACCAGACCATCTTCAAGCAGCACGTGTTCACGGTCGGCCACCGCTTCACCGACACGCTGCGCGCCAACTTCATGCACGGCGTGTCCGACTCCAAGCTGGACGAGCCGATGCGCGCCACCGTGCAGTTCGACGCGCCGAACGTGGATGGCTTCTCGTTCGATTTCCGCCGGAACCGCGACGTACCGGTCATCAATTTCGGCATCGACGTGGCCGATCCCGACAACTTCACGTTCGGCCCGCAGGAGACCAACGGCACGCTGCACGGCCAGTTCGTGGGCCGCTACCTGAAGACCACCAACCGGCTGCAGACCACGCAGGCCGACGTGGAATGGGAAGTGAACGACAACATCACGCTGAAGACGGGCCTGTCGGCGCGCAAGAACCGCTGGGGCAACCTCGAACTGGGCTCGGGCGGCAATGGCCTGACGCTGCCGGCGGGCACCACGGTGGGCGACTATACCCAGCAGATCACCGGCTTCGGCAAGAACCTGGGCGGCACCGGTGTGCCGACCTCGTGGGCCACGGTGGACCTGGACAAGTTCCGCGCCGCCTGGGACATCGAGTGCCACTGCGCCGCCGTGCCGGGCTCCGAGTACAACTACCTGACGCAATCGAACCGCTGGGTGGAGGAAAAGATCAACGCGGTGTTCGCCAGCGTGGACTTCAACTATGACGTGGGCCCGGTGACCTTCCGCGGCAACCTGGGCGTGCGCGGCGCCGAGACGAAGCTCAACTCGATGGCTTTGATCAACGTCAACGGCAAGCTGCAGCCGAACTACGGCTACAAGAAATACCGCGACTGGCTGCCGGCGCTGAACCTGACGGCGATCCTGCCGAACGACGTGTTCCTGCGCTTCTCGGCCGGCAAGGTGATGTCCCGGCCGGACTACGTGGGGCTGACGCCATCGGTGTCTGTCAACACCACCGGCCAGTCGGTCTCGATCGGCAATCCGAACCTCGATCCGATCCGCGCCAACACCTTCGACCTGCAGGGCGAGTGGTATTACGCGAAGGACGCGATGATCGGCCTGGGCGTGTTCCGCAAG
The DNA here is from genome assembly GCF_027856995.1 of Pseudoduganella sp. SL102. Taxonomy (NCBI): domain Bacteria; kingdom Pseudomonadati; phylum Pseudomonadota; class Betaproteobacteria; order Burkholderiales; family Oxalobacteraceae; genus Pseudoduganella; species Pseudoduganella sp. SL102. Next base: position 5,338,553 of record NZ_CP115554.1, on the reverse strand, counting down.
GACATGAAGTCGTTCATCCAGGGCGTTTCGCAGCTCGAGACCTACGCGTCGCTGGGCATCCCGAACGACCTGCTGCAGACGCCGACCGGCTGCTCGATCACCGGCGGCACGCCGGCCTGCCCGACGCTGCCCGATACGATGGTGTCGGTCAGCCGCCAGGTCAACACCAGCGGCGGCCCGCTGAACGGCGCGGAATTCTCGTGGCAGACGCCGTTCTCGTTCCTGCCGGGCGCCTGGTCGAACTTCGGCATGATGGCCAACGTGACGCGCGTGAAGTCGAAGATCAAGTACCTGACGCGCCTCGACAACCCGCGCACGCCGGGCAACGAGGAACTGTTCATGATCACGAACTTCACCGGCCTGTCGCCACGCGCGAACAACCTGACGGTCTACTACGACGACGAGAAGTTCAGCGCCCGCGTCTCGCGCGCCAACCGGTCCAGCTACTACCGGGGCATCCGCGGCAACGTGGACGGCCACGACTACCTGGTCGCGGACGGCACCACCACGTACGACATGAGCACGTCGTACCAGGTCACGCCGCACCTGCGCATCTCGTTCGAGGCGCAGAACCTGTCGAACGAACCGACGCGCTACTACAACGATACGCAGCGGCAGGACACGCTGCTGTTCGTGAAGTCGGGGCGGACCTTTGTGCTGGGGGCGAGCTACAAGTTCTGATGGGCGGTGCGCCAGTCGTGCATGAAGCAACCCCGGTGCAAAGTCCGGGGTCAGGGAGGAGTACTGGCCTGCAGGCCAGTACCGCTACGCCGGCAAGGAGCCATGCTCCTTGAAACCCCGGCTACGCCCCGGCGGGGTGAAGCAGGGGTTTCGCGAAGCATGCTTCGCGCCTGCGGAACGATGCTGGCATGCATGCCAGCATTCCTTCCTGACCCCAGCCCTTCGCCGTTGGGGTGAAACCATGCACGACCATCACTTGCACACTTAGCAGGCATCCATCAGTCCGGCCGCCTGGCGATGCCGTCGAGCTTTGCCGCCAGGCCGGGCACGCCGCTGGCGGCGAGGCCGAAGGTATTTTCGAGCACGTCGGCGATCTCTTCGCCCGATACCAGTTCGCGGCGCACGGCGGGCAGGTCCGTCGGCTGGAACGAGTAGCGGGTGTTGTGCAGCACGTGCCGGCCCTCGTCGACCGTGCGCACGGCGATCAGGTCGCGCGTGAAATGGGAGACGGGGTGGGTCGACACATACCAGTTCGGCATCTCGAAGTCCACCGGGTAGGCCGGGCGCAGGTCGAACACATACAGGTGCAGCCAGTCGCCATCGACCTCCGCTTCCAGCCGCCATTCGTCGCCCAGGCTGGCGAGGCGGTAGCGCCCGTGCGGCGTGTGCTGCACGCTGTCCGCGACCAGGCGCAGCGGCGCGGTCGGCGTCATCTTGCCGAAGCCCGTGTCGGAAATGAAGCGTTCGCCGTCGATCTCCACCAGCAGCAGCATGTGCGTGCGGGGCGTGACGACGTCCGGCGGCGCGGTCATGCGCACCCGCGCCAGCAGCGGCGTGGCCAGGAATCCCAGCGAAGCCAGGGCGTGGCGGTACAGCGTGTTGTGCTCGAAGCAGTAGCCGCCCCGGCGCGCCGCGAATTTTTCCAGCAGCGCCGGGATCGCCAGCGACACCGGCACACCGGCAAGCGGATTCAGGTTTTCAAACGGGATGGCCTGGATATGGCCGCGCTGGAGGCGGGCCAGCGTGTCGAGGGATGGCGCAATGCCGGGCAGGACGGCGCCTGCCAGGTTCAGGTACGCAGCGATGGAGTCGGACACTGGATGCTCCCGGAAACGATAACGGAAGCAGTGTAATTCAGGCGCGGACGGAAGCCTCGACATTCTCCTAGGTCACCGGCGTGCCGCATTGACCCCGGCACCTGGCAGGAAAATTTTGTGTTTGTGACAATTCAATACATTTTCTTCCGCAGCTACCTTGCATAATGCGGGCACCCGAATCTTGCGAAAGGAAATGACGTGCAAAAGATCATCCTGCTGGCCCTTTGCGCCACCCTGGCCGCCTGTGCGGCACGTTCCAATGTCAAGCTGGCCGATCCGCAAGCCACCAAAATGGCACCGCACGTCGGCCAGGTATGCATGCTGCGCTCGCCGTTGCCGGAAGGGGTGAAGCACAAGGTCCTCGGCAACATCAACAGTTCCAAGCAGACCTACGGCAGCGTCAACGAACTGCTGCCATTGATGGCGGCCGATGCGCGGGCCATCGGCGCGGATACCGTGATCAACCTGAACACCAGCCAGAAGATGGGCGCCTGGGCATGGGCGCGGCCGGTGGGCACCGGCGTGGCCGTCAAGCTGGAAGACAAGGGAAGCTTCAACTGCGCTTCGTCCGGCGGCGAACTGCGTTGAGCGCAGCGCGGGATCCGTTGTGAAGATCCCGCAGGCCATGTTGTAGCGCAGCGGGAAACCTGCTGTGCCAGCCCGGCTTTTGGCGTCGAGATATTGCTTTATGGCATTTTCAGCGCTAGCATGGGGCCATGGCCATCTCCGCAACCAGCGCGCTCGCTTCCGGCGTCTACACCCCCACCACGACCACGGTCGTCCGCACCAGCAATGCCGCGCTGGCCGCGAAGGCGACCAGCCTGTCGTCGACGGCCGACATCGTGGCCACGCTGGGCGGCTCGCCGGCGGCGCAGCTGTATTCTCCGGCCGGACTCCTGAATACCCTGGCACAGGCCGGCACCGCATCGGCAACGCCCGGCGGCAGCGGTACCGGCACCGATAACAGCGCCGGGGGCCTCGCCAACAGCGGCGAATGGGCGGCGATCCTGAAGGCCAATCCATCCGCCGCAGCGTTCGTCATCGGTGCTTCCTATACCAGCGGCATCATCGATACGCTCGCCTGATCCGCTTTCCGGAACAACGCCTGCCGCCAGCGGCGATCAGGCCTGCATCGCGTAGCGTTCCAGCCAGTGCGCATACGGCGCCGGCAGCACCCACGACGGGCGCGCCAGGCCCAGGTCCTTCGCCGCGCGGTACGGATAGTGCGGATCGGCCAGCAGCGCGCGGCCCACCATCACCAGGTCCATCTGGCCATCCGCGATGACGCGGTCGGCATTGGCCGGCGCATCGATGCCCCAGGAGGCGGCGACGGGCAGGCCGGCTTCGCGGCGCACGCGTTCGGCGATCGGCGCCAGGAAGGCCGGGCCCCACGGGATCGCCGTCTTCGGGATCGTGAAGCCGACCGACACGTTCAGCAGGTCCAGCCCGCCGGCACGCATCTTCCGCGTCAGGGCGATCGATTCGAGCAGGGTTTCCTCGTCGCGGCCGTCGTACTCGATGACGCCGAAGCGGGCCGTCAGCGGCAGGTTCTCCGGCCATACCTCGCGCACGGCGGCCAGCGTTTCAAGCAGGAAGCGGCCGCGGTTTTCCGCGCTGCCGCCATAGATGTCGTCACGCTGGTTGGAGTGCGCCGAGAAAAAGCTTTGCGCCAGGTAGCCGTGGGCAAAGTGAAGCTCGAGCCACTGGAAACCGGCATCGCGGGCGCGCCGCGCGGCCTGCACGAAGTCGGCTTTCACGCGCTCGATGTCGGCGATCGTCATCGCCTGCGGTACTTTCGGCAGGTTGGCGCCGAAGGCGATCGCCGAGGGCGCGATGGTCTGCCAGCCGTGCAGGTCGCCTTCGGCAAGGTGGTCGTCGCCTTCCCACGGGCGGTTGGCGCTGGCTTTTCGGCCGGCATGGGCGATCTGGATGCCCGGCACCGCGCCGCCGGCCTTGATGGCGGCGGCGATGCGCGCCATGCCCTCGGCCTGGCCGTCTTCCCACAGGCCGGTGCAGCCCGGCGTGATGCGGCCTTCCGGCGAGACAGCGGTGGCTTCGACGATCACCAGGCCGGCACCGCCGCGCGCGATGCTCGTATAGTGGGCCAGGTGCCAGTCATTGGTATAGCCGTCGACGGCGCTGTACTGGCACATCGGCGGTACCGCGATGCGGTTGCGCAGCGTGACGCTTTTGAGGGTGAATTCGGTGAAGAGTGCGGACATGGGTGTGTGAAAAAATGAGGAGGAAGCACTGTAAGCGCGGCATGGCATCATGTAAACTGATGGCACCTTATCTCTCCCATTAGAGTTTGTTATGCATCCGCCGCAATGGCTGCAGTCGTTTACCGCGCTGGCCCACACCGGCAGCTTCACCCGCGCCGCGGAACGGCTGGGGCTCACGCAGGCCGCCGTGAGCCAGCATGTGCGCCAGCTGGAAGACCGGCTCGGGCCCCTGCTGATCCGCCGGCCCCGCGCGATCGAGATGACGCCGGCCGGCAGCGCGCTGTTGCAGTACTGCGCCGAGATCGAGGAAGCCGACCGGCGCCTGGCCGTGCGCATCGCCGACGAGGAAGCCTGCTGCGGCGACGTGGGGCTGATCACGCCCGGCAGCCTGGGCCTGTTCCTGTATCCGCTGCTGCTGGACTTCCAGCTGGCCCATCCCGGCCTGGCAATCCGCCACCGCTTCGCGCCCGACCGGGAAACGCTGGCCCAGGTGCTGGACAAACGCTACGACATGGGCATCGTCGCCCTGAAGCCGGACGATGCGCGCCTGGCCGCCACGCCGTTCGCCGAGGAAGCGCTGGAGCTGGTGGTGCCGGCGGCTTCCGGCGTGCGCGGCTGGACCGACCTGCAGGCGCTGGGCTTCATCGACCACCCGGAAGGCCATGCGATGGCGACGCGCCTGCTGAGCCGCGCCTTCCCCGGCAATCCGGGCATCGCCACCGTGCCGGCGCGCGGCTTTTCCAACCAGGTCGGCCTGCTGCTCGAACCCGTCGCGCGGGGCTTGGGCTTTACCGTCATTCCCACCCATGCACGCCGGGCATTCGCGCGGCAGGAAGCGATCCGCGTCATCGACATGGCCGCGCCCGTGGTCGATACGCTGTGGCTGATCCACCGTGCCGAATGGCCGCTGCCGGCACGCGCCCGCCGCGTGGCCGATTACCTGTACCAGCAACTTTCAGAGAGGACCATCCGATGACCGAGTACCTGGAGTTCGCCCGTGAACTGGCCGATGCCGCCGCCAACGCGGCCATGCCGCATTTCCGCACCCGCCTGGAGGTGGAAAACAAGGAGCAGGGCGCCTACGATCCCGTCACCATCGCCGACCGGGCGGCCGAGCGGGCCATGCGCGAACTGATTCGCGCGCGCTATCCGGAGCACGGCATCGTCGGCGAGGAAGAGGGCATCCATCACGGCAGCAGCCCGTACCACTGGGTGCTCGATCCGGTCGACGGCACGCGCGCGTTCATCTGCGGCTTGCCGCTGTGGGGCACGCTGATCGCGCTGAACGACGGCACCCGGCCCGTGGTGGGCGCGATGTACCAGCCGTTTACACGCGAGTTCTACGCGGGCACGCCGCATGGCGCCTGGCTGAACGGCGAGCCGCTGCGCACGCGGCCCTGCGCCAGCCTGGCATCGGCGCGCGTAATGACGACGGCGCCGGAAATCCTGCGCGTGCCCGCCCAGCGCGCCGCCTGGGATGCGCTGGCCGCCGACGCCCAGCTGGTGCGCTTCGGCGCCGACTGCTATGCCTACTGCATGCTGGCCGCCGGGCACATCGACGCCGTCGTCGAGGCGGGGCTGAAACCGTTCGATATCCAGGCGCTGATGCCCATCATCGAGGGCGCCGGCGGCATCGTCACTTCCTGGGACGGCGGCGATGCGCAGCAGGGCGGCACCGTGCTGGCCTGCGGCGACCAAGCGCTGCACGCGCAACTGGTGGAGCGGCTGCGCCATGCGGCGTGACCGGCCTGTCTCCATGCCAACGCTCCGATGGCTTGCCATATGAAATGAACAACGTACAACAGTATTGAATTTAACTTAACAGATTTTTTGAGCCGTGCCAGACTTTGGACTTTTACTCGACGCGAGAAGGAGGTAATGGCCGTGAAGAATAAATTGCTATTGGCACAAACGGGGCCAAAAATGAAGAAAGTCATCCTTGCTGGCATCCTCGGTGCGCTGGTATCCGCAAGTGCGTCAGCCGACACCTTGTACTTCGCCTACAAGGGATTTTATGACGCATACAATGGCGTCCTGAAGCCCGATGAGAGCCTGACAGGGCATTTCGTTGCCAACGATCTGAACAATGATGGCGCCTACTCGAAGAACGAACTGGTGTCATTGAAAATCGGCAGGCTCAACCTCGGGAACGTTTGCGAAAGTTATTCGGACGGTTATTTCATCTCCTACTGCGTCAAAGCCTTTTCGTATTCCGCCAGCGAAGGCTTGACGATCGATGCATACCATAACGTCAGTGTCGAACACAACGCTCATTATAACTCGGTAAAAACCGGCGAATTCTACGAGTACAGATGGCATGGATACGAGTCGGGCCATATTACCCGTTGGACCTGGACGCCGGAGACCAAGTTCGTCACCAGCACAAGCCCTGTTCCCGAGCCGGCATCCATCGCGATGCTGGGCCTTGGCCTGGGCACGCTGATGCTGGCCCGCCGCCGCCGCCGCTGATCGTTTTCCTGCACGCTGTTCGCGCGGGCAGCGTGCAACCGGTCCAATTCCGCGCGAGCTTGAAAACGTTATCAAGAATCGCAACGCCCGCCGGTGAATTTCATAATTGCCCGCCGCTTCCCCCGTGAGCAGAATTGCCACACGATCGCCCGTTGCGCCCTCTCAACTATTACAATGGCGCCCACCGAACGGAGCATGGGGAGACAAACCAGATGCTGAGGACGCACCGCATCGCGCTGCTTTTCAACGCCAACAAGATTTTCGACCGTGAAGTCATCACCGGCATCGCCGGTTACCTGGCCAGTACCCGCACCGCGTGGGACCTGTTCCTGGAAGAGGACTTCCGGCTGCGCCTGGCCGGCATCGACGGCTGGCAGGGCGACGGCATCATTGCCGACTTCGACGATCCGCTGGTGGCCAGCGCGCTCGCGTCGACGCGGGTGCCGCTGGTGGCCGTCGGCGGGTCGTACGAGAATGCCGCCGACTACCCGGCCGGCGTGCCGTACGTGGCCACCGATAATTTCAAGCTGATCAAGCTGGCCTACGATCACCTGATCGAGGCGGGCCTGCGCAACATCGCCTGTTTCAGCCTGCCCGAGGCGCAGGAAAACCGCTGGGCGCAGCAGCGCGAGAAGGCCTATTGCAAGCTGCTGTTGCGCGACAAGCTGCAGCCCGAGGTGTACCGCGGCCACGCCACCAGCGCGCAGCACTGGAGCGAGGCCGTCGAGCAGCAGATCGCCTGGCTGCACAGCCTGCCCAAGCCGGTCGGCATCATCGCGGTGACGGATGCGCGCGCCCGCCAGCTGATGCAGGCTTGCGCGCTGGCCGGCATCGAGGTGCCCGAGCAGGTGGCCGTGATCGGCATCGACAACGATCCGCTGGCGCGCATGCTGACGCGCATTCCCATGAGTTCCGTGATCCAGGGCGCCCAGGAAATGGGCCGCACCGCCGCCCACCTGCTGGACCAGATGCTGCACGGCGTGCGCCTGCCCGACACGCGCATCCTGGTGCCGCCGGCCGGCATCAACGTGCTGGCCTCCAGCAAGCACGAGGCGGGCAAGCACCCGCACGTGATGCGCGCGCGCCACTTCATCCGGCAATACGCCTGCCAGGGCATCAAGACCGACCAGGTGGCCGAGTATGTCGGCATCTCGCGCTCGTCGCTGGAAGCGCATTTCCGCGCGGAGCTGGGCCGCAGCGTGCACGACGAGATCCTGCGCCTGCGCCTGGAGGCGGCCACCGGCTTCCTGGCCCGCGGCGGCTGCAACCTGGCCGACGTGGCGGTGCGCTGCGGCTTTACCTCCAGCCAGTACATGCACTCGGTGTTCAAGCGCGAACTGGGCTGCACGCCGCGCGCCTGGCAGGAACGCCAGCGCGGCGCCGAAACCACCGGCGACGTCCCCGGATGAACATCATGCCGCCCATCGCCGCCTCCGCCGCCACGGCCCAGCAATTCACGCTGACGAACGCCTGGGGCATGCGCGTGACGATCAGCGAGCGCGGCGCGGCACTGGTCTCGTGGCTGGCGCCGGACCGCTACGGCCGCATGGCCGACATCCTGCTCAGCTATCCCGAGAACGAATACCTGCGCCACCATCGCCATGCCTGGTTCGGCGCGATCATCGGCCGCTGGGCCAACCGCATCGCGCGCGGCCGCTTCAAGCTCGATGGCCGGGTGGTGCAGGCCGACGTCAACGACCGCGGCAACCACCTGCATGGCGGCGACGCGGGCTTCCTTTCGGCGCACTGGGATGGCGAACTGGCGCACGGCGGCCTGGCGCTGTCGTACGTGTCGCCGGACGGGCAGGGCGGTTTCCCCGGCACGCTGGCCGTGCAGGTGTTCTACCAGCTCGACGACGACGGCAGCCTGTCGATCGAATACCAGGCCACCTGCGATGCGCCGACACCGGTCAACCTCAGCTCGCACCCGTGCTTCAACCTGAATGGCGGCAGCGCCGACGTGGGCGACCACATGCTGCGCATCGATGCCGACCATTACCTGGCCATCGATGAACTGGGCATTCCGCTGGGCCGCGCCGAGGTGGCCGGCACGCCGTTCGATTTCCGGCAGCCGGCCGCGATCGGCCCGCGCATGCGCTGGCCCGACCCGCAGATCCGCGTGGCCGGCGGCTTCGATCACTGCTATTGCCTGCCATCCGACCCGCGCGAGCCGGGCCGGCTGCGCAACGTGGCGCGCGTCATCGATCCCGGTTCGGGGCGCCAGCTGGACGTGGCCACCACCGAGGCGGGGCTGCAGTTCTACAGCGGAAATGGCTTGACGGGCGTGCGCGGGCGCCACGGTGTGACTTATTCGCGACACGACGGATTCTGCCTGGAAGCGGGCGCCTATCCCGACCAGCTCAACGGCAAGGGCGCCGCGGCCGTGATTCTGCGGCCTGGCCAGGTGTACCGGCAGACCACCGTATACCGAGTGTCGCTACAAAGCTGAAATATCGTTCGGGCAACTGGTCAATTTCGTAATTGATGCGTGCAACCGTCCACCGCCAGAATGCTGTCAGCACCACGTAAGGTGCCAAAACCATAACGACGAGACGCCATGCGCCATTCCCTTGCGCTGCTGCTGGCGGTTGCTGCCGCACATGCGGCGGCCGCCGGAGCGGATACGCCTGATCCACTGACGCTGTTCAAGAACCGCCCGGCCGCCGGCTGGAAAGTGACGGTCGCGGACCCGGAAAACAGCGTGCCGCTGGCCGGCACCGGCACCGTCGTTCCCAAATCGATCAAACAACCGGACGCTGTCGTGCGCGCCGTCGCCGGCAAGGTGGCGGGCCGCGATGCCCTCACGCTGGCATGGCAAAAGACCTGGTATGCCAGCCTGCGCTTCGAACACGCCCCCCTGGACCTGCGCCCCTACCTCGCCAGGGGCATCGTCGCCTTCGACCTGAACGTGCGCGAGATGAAGAACGGCGGCATCGACTTCAAGCTCGATTGCGGCAAGGATTGCGAGCGCAAGGTGCCGTACGTGCTGCCGGGCCGCGCCGCGTCCGGCCAGGGCTGGAAGAGCGTGTCGTTCGCGCTGAGCTGCTTCCAGCGCCAGGGCGATACTTTTGAATCGGTCATGAAACCGTTTTCAGTGGAAGCGACGGGGCAGGGCGAAGTGGCCATCGCCAACCTGCGCATCCTGAAGACCGGCACGCCGAATACCGCCTGCCCCGACTACCGCACGCGCTCCGTGACCGCCGAGCCGCTGAACGAATCGTGGGCCATCGACTGGTGGATGCCGCGCCACGAGCAGCGGGTGAAGGAAAATGCGCAGCTGCGCGCCGCCGGCACGCCGCCGCAGCTGGTGTTCATCGGCGATTCGATTACCGAAGGCTGGGCCAAGGAAGGCAAGGAAGAATTCGCGCGGCGCTACGCCCGCTACCACCCGGTCAACCTGGGCTTCGGCGGCGACCGCACGGAGAATATCCTGTGGCGCCTGCAGCATGGCGAAGTCGATGGCATCGACCCGAAAGTGGCGGTGCTGATGGCCGGCACCAACAACACCGGCAGCCGGCAGGAAGATCCGGCAACCACGGCGGCCGGCCTGCGCCGCGTCATCGACGAGCTCCAGCAACGCCTGCCGAACGCGAAGATCCTGCTGCTGGGCGTGTTCCCGCGCGACGCGGCCGACAGCCAGTCGCGCCGCATCAACAACGCCATCAACCAGCGCATCGCGGCATTCGCCGACAACCGCCGCGTGTTCTTCGCCGACATCGGCAGCGCCTTCCTCGACGAGGCGGGCACGCTGTCGAAGGACATCATGCCGGACCTGCTGCACCCCAACGCGCGCGGCTATGCAATCTGGGGCAAGGCGATGGACCCGATCCTGCAGCCGCTGCTGACCGGCTACCGGTGGGACAGCGTGCCGATCGGCGGCGGCGGTTTCGTGCCGGCGGTGATCCCGACCACGGAGCGGGGCGTGGTGTATGCGCGCACCGACGTCGGCGGCGCCTATCGCTGGACCAGCGACCGGTGGGTGCCGCTGCTGGACTGGCTGTCGGAAGAGCAGACCGGCCTGCTCGGCGTGGATGCGCTGGCGGCCGACCCGCGCGATGCCTCGAAAGTCTACCTGCTGGCCGGCATCGCGTACCACAACGGCGGCCGCACGGCGATCCTGCGTTCGCGCGATTACGGCAAGACCTTCGCCGTCACCGACGTGACCGCGCAGTTCAAGACCCACGGCAATGGCGCGGGCCGCAACAACGGCGAACGCCTGGCCGTCGATCCCGGCGCGGGCAATGTGCTGTACGTGGGCACGCGCGCCAACGGCCTGTTCCGCAGCGACGATTTCGGCGCGACCTGGCAGCGCCTGCCGGGCCTGGACGTGACCACCACGCCGAACGGCGCCGGCATCGCCTTCGTCATCCCCGATCCGGCCAGCGTGAAGGCCGGCGGCACGGCGCAGCGCCTGTTCGTCGGCGTATCGCGTGGCGGCACCAACCTTTTCAGGAGCGACGATGGCGGCGCCACCTTCGTGCCGATGGATGCCACGCCGGACGGCCTGATGCCGCAGCGCGCCGCGCTCGACGGTGCCGGCCACCTGTACGTGACGTTCGCCAACGGCGCCGGCCCGCACCCGCGCGGCGACGAGAAGATGGACCGCGGCGCGATCCGCAAGTACGGCATCGCCGCCCGCTCCGGCCAGGACGTGACACCGAAGGGACAGCCAGCCTCCTACTCCGGCATCAGCGTGGACCGCAACGATCCGCGCCGCCTGCTGGCCTCGACCATCTCGCTGTATGCGCCGCAAGGCCGGGAAAAGGGCGATGCCAAGGGCGACCGCCTGTACCTGTCGACGGACGGCGGCACCACGTGGACCGACCTGGTCGCACGGGGGTTCGCGATGGACCGCGCCGGCGTGCCATGGGTGAAGGGCCACGCGATCCACTGGGCCAGTTCGATCGTCTTCGATCCATTCGATCCGAAGGCCGCCTGGGTCACCTCCGGCAATGGCGTATTCAAGACATCGGACCTCGGCGCGGCGACCGTCACCTGGCGCTTCGACGTGAAGGGACTGGAAGAAACGGTGCCGCTGGGCCTCGTCAGCCGCCCGGGCGCGCCGCTGGTGTCGACCATCGGCGACTACGACGGCTTCATCCACCCGGACCCGAAACAGTACGGCCGCATCCACGAACCACAGATGGGCACCACCTTCGGCCTGGCCTACGCGGCGCTGCAGCCGCAGGTGCTGGCGCGCGTGGGGAAGTCGGTCTACGTGACGCGCGATGGCGGCGCCACGTGGCGGCTGGGGCGCGGCGCCAATGGCATCGACGGCATCAAGGGCCAGCTGGCGCTGTCGGCCGACGGCAAGGTGCTGCTGCATTCTCCTGAAAGGTCGCGCGTGACTTTCCGATCGCTAGACGATGGCGACAGCTGGGCACCCGCGCAAGGCATCGCTGGCGCGCGCCCGGTGGCCGATCCGGTCGACGCGCAGCGTTTCTATGCCTACCAGGACGGTGCGTTCCTCGTCAGTACCGACGCCGGCCGCACCTTCGCCGCCAGGGCGCAGCTGCCGAAGGGCGGCTCGGACCTGGTGCGCGCCGCGCCGGGCCGCGCCGGCGACGTCTGGGTGCCACTGAAGAATGGCGGCCTGGCCCGCTCGGTCGATGGCGGCGGCGCGTTTTCGCTGCTGAAGGGCGTGACGTATGCCGGCGCGATCGGCTTCGGCAAGGCCGGGCGCGATGGCGCTTACCCGGCCATTTACCTGTGGGGCACGGTCGACGGCCAGCGCGGCCTCTGGCGTTCCATCAACGAGGGCGCCGACTGGGTGCGCATCAACGACGACGCGCACCAGTACGGAGGTCCGGGCGATGGCGGTTTCGTCGTCGGGGACATGAATACATTCGGGCGCGTGTACATGAGCAGCGCCGGCCGGGGCATCGTGATGGGAGAGATTGCAAAATGAGGCGGATATTGTTGACCGCGATGTTGTTCGTGGCGGCCGCCGTGCAGGCGGCGCCCGACCTGGTGCTGCGCTACGACCGCCCGGCCACCGACAATGCCGAGGGGTGGGAGCGCGAGGCCCTGCCGGTCGGCAATGGCCGCATCGGCGCGATGGTGTTCGGCCAGCCGGACCGCGAACACCTGCAGTTCAACGACATCACGCTGTGGACGGGCGATGCGAAATCGATGGGCGCGTTCCAGCCGTTCGGCGATGTCTTCGTCGACCTGCCTGCCCACGCCGCCGCCACCGCTTACTCGCGCACGCTGGACCTGGCCCGCGGCCTGCACACGGTGCGCTACACCGTGAACGGCGTGCGCTACCAGCGCGAAACCATCGCCAGCCATCCGGCGGACGTGATCGTGCTGCGCCTGACCGCCGACAGGCCGGGCGCCCATACCGGCGTGGTGCGCCTGACCGACCAGCATGGCGCGCACGTCAACGCCTTCGGCAACCGCATCCGCGCCACCGGTTCGCTGGCCGGCTTCGTGGTGCCGCGCGAACGGGGCAACCAGTGGACGCCGGCGCAGCAGCCGCTGACCGGCAACCAGATGGACTACGCCGCGCAGGTGCAGGTGGTGCACGAAGGCGGCAAGGTGGCCATGGAAGGCGACACGGTACGTTTTGAAAACGTCGACGCGCTGACGCTGGTGCTGGGCGCCGGCACCAGCTATGTCCGCGATGGCAGCGTGGATTTCCAGGGCGCGCATCCGCTGGCGCGTGTCACCGCGCAAGTGGACCGCGCCGCGGCACGCCCATGGTCCGTTTTGCAGGCTGAACAGGAAAACGATTTCAAGAGCCTGTTCGGCCGCCTGAGCCTCGACGTGGACGGGGCCTGGGAGCCGCGTATCGCCGAAGAGCGCCGCGCGCTGACGACCGACCGCCGCCTGGCCGCCTACACGAAGAACGGCAACGATCCCGAACTGGAGACCCAGGTATTCCAGTATGGCCGCTACCTGCTGATCGGCAGCTCGCGCGGCCCGCTGCCGGCCAACCTGCAGGGCCTGTGGAACAACAGCCTCACGCCGCCGTGGAATGCCGATTACCACACCAACATCAACATCCAGATGAACTACTGGCCGGCGGAAACGGCCAACCTGTCCGAACTGGCGCAGCCGCTGTTCGGCTTCGTCGAATCGATGGTGCCGTCGTACCGCCGGCTGGTGGCGGAAAGTGCGGCCAATCCGTCGCGCGATGCCGAGGATGGGCAGGTTGTCGAGACCTTCCTGCGCAAGGATGGCAAGCCGGTGCGCGGCTGGACCGTGCGTACCGAAACCAACCCGTTCGGCTACATGCAGTGGAAGTGGAACAAGACGGCCAACGCCTGGTATGCGCAGCACTTCTGGGAACACTACGCGTTCACCCGCGACAAGGCGTTCCTGAAGACGGTGGCGTACCCGCTGCTGAAGGAAGTCAGCCAGTTCTGGCTGGACTACCTGAAGCAGCTGCCGGATGGCACGCTGGTCGCGCCGAACGGCTGGTCGCCCGAGCACGGCCCCGTGGAAGACGGCGTGGCCTACGACCAGCAGATCGTCTGGGACCTGTTCCAGAACACGGTGGAAGCGGCCGGCGAACTGAAGACCGACGCCGCGTTTGCCCGGCAGGTGGCCGCCACGCGCGACCGGCTGGCGGCGCCGAAGATCGGCAGCTGGGGCCAGCTGCTGGAATGGATGGAAGAGAAAAAAGATCCGGTGCTCGACACGCCGAACGACAACCACCGCCACGTGTCGCACCTGTTCGGCGTGTTCCCCGGCCGGCAGATCACCCCGGCGCGCACGCCGAAGCTGGCCGAGGCGGCCCGCGTGTCGCTGGCGGCACGCGGCGACGCCGGCACTGGCTGGTCGATGGCATGGAAGACCGCGTTCTGGGCTCGCCTGGGCGATGGAAACAAGGCCCACGCCATGCTGCGCGGCGTGATCGCCACGCCGGGCGCGCGCGCCCAGGAGCACAAACCGGGCACCGAGGAAAACACGGCGGGCGGCATGTATCCGAACCTGCTGGACGCGCACCCGCCGTTCCAGATCGACGGCAATTTCGGCGTCACCGCGGCCATCTGCGAAATGCTGCTGCAATCGCACGACGGCGAACTGCACCTGCTGCCGGCATTGCCCGCGGCGTGGCGCAGCGGCTCGGTGACCGGCCTGCGCGGGCGGGGCGGCTATGAAGTGGACATGACGTGGCGCGACGGGCGGTTGACGTCGGCGACCGTCAAGGCGAAACCGGGCAACGGGTCCGGCACCGTGCGCGTGCGCACGGGTGCGAAGACCGTGATTCTGAAAGTGAAGCAGGGTGAAGCAAGGGAGCTCGGCGCGCTGTAGCGCCGAGTCCGCCGCCAGGCGTGCGGTGGAAGCCCTGGACACCAGGGCCCGGAAAATTATTTTTGAGGAGATGCAGGTGAAACAATTCAAGCTCAATGCGATGGCTCTTGCCGCCGCGCAGATCGCGTTCATGGCCGGTGCGGCCCACGCGCAAACCGCCGATGCCGGCAATGCCACCACCGCGACCGTGGTCGTGACGGGCCAGCGCGCATCGCTGGAAAACGCCCAGAAGATCAAGCAGAACTCGGACGAGATCGTCGATTCGATCGTCGCCGCCGATATCGGCAAGCTGCCCGACAAGTCGGTGACAGAGGTGCTGCAGCGCGTGGTCGGCGTGACGATCGACCGCACCATGTCGCGTTCCGATCCCGAGCACTATTCGGTCGAAGGCTCCGGCGTGTCGATCCGCGGCCTGTCGTGGGTGCGTTCGGAACTGAATGGCCGCGACTCGTTCTCGGCCAACGGCGGCCGCTCGCTGAACTTCGAGGACGTGCCGCCCGAGCTGATGGCCGGCGTGGACATCTACAAGAACCCGTCCGCCGAGCAGATCGAAGGCGGCATCGGCGGCCTGGTCAACCTGCGCACCGCGCTGCCGTTCGACTTCAAGGGCCGCAAGGTCGCGCTGTCGGCGTCCACCACGTATTCGGAACTGAAGGGCGGCAAATGGTCGCCGTCCGCGTCGATCCTGCTGTCGGACCGCTGGAAGACCGGCATCGGCGAAGTGGGCGTGCTGGTCGACTTCGCGCACTCCGAGAGCGGCACCCGTACCGACGGCTTCCAGGTCGAGCCGTACTACCCGCGCAGCAATATCGTCGACGGCCGCACTGTCTGGATCCCGAAGGGCGCGCAGTGGCGCACGCTGAACTTCAACCGCGAACGCCAGGGCCTGTACGGCGCGCTGCAGTGGAAGAAGGATGCCAACCTGCGTTCGCACGTCACCTTCTTCAAGTCGAAGTACGACATGCAGTGGGACGAGAACGCGATCTTCGCCGCGTCGAACCCGTATAACTTCCAGGTCGCGCCAGGCGCGACGTGGGGTGCCAACGGCCAGTTCCTGACCGGCACGTTCTCCTCGCCGCAGGACGGCGGCATCGACTACGGTGCCGATACGCGCGTGGCCAGCCGCAAATCCGACACCACCGACATTTCCTGGAACGTCGAATGGCGCGTGGGCGACAGCTGGACCTTCACCTCCGACCTGCAGCGCATCAAGGCCAAGAGCAACGGCTTCGATTCCACCGTGGCCACCGCGGTCAAGATGCCGACCCAGACGCTGGACCTGACCGGCGACCGCCCGAACCTGATCTTCAACGACGCCCAGCGCGCCCACCTGGCCAATCCGGGCAATTACTACTGGAACTTCACGCAGGAACACCTGGACCAGAGCGAGTCCGAGTCGAAGGCGCTGAAGCTGGACGCCAAGTACACCTTCGACAACCCGGTGCTGCGCGACGTGCGCTTCGGCGTGCGCTTCACCAAGCGCGACGCGACCACCGAACTGTCGAACCCGGACTACCACTGGGCAGCCGTCACGGCGCCATGGATGGGTTCCTCGATCAGCAAGCTGGCCTACCTGTCGGATCCGCGCTTCGCCGGCAACACCTACCTGGGTACCTTCGACAACTTCTTCAACGGCAAGGCGAACGTGCCGTCCGTGGTGTTCCCGAACGTGTCGGTGGCCACCGGCTTCCCGCAGAGCTACGCCGCGCTGCACGAGTACTACCAGATCCTGTGCCGCGAAGCGGCCGCCAACGCGGGTACCGCACCGAATTGCGCGCCATGGACCCCGGCGGCCTTCGGCGGCAACCCGTCCGGCATCAACGAGCAGGAAGAAAAGACCAAGGCGTTCTACACGCAGCTGCGCTTCGGCTGGGATGACCTGAAGATGCCGATCGACGGCAATATCGGCGTGCGCTACGTGAAGACCGACATGGATGCCAACGGCTACACGGTGTTCAACAACACCAGCGCCGTGGTCAATCCGCCGCAGACGCTCAGCGGCGTGCCGATCCCGAATATTCCCGCTTACTCGGCCGGGCAGAACTACGAGAATTCGTACAGCAATGTGCTGCCGAGCCTGAACCTGCGCCTGAAGGCGCGCGACGACCTGCAATTCCGCTTCGCGCTGGCCCGTGCCATCTCGCGGCCGGACTTCTCGCAGCTGCAGGGCTACACCACGCTGTCGCAGTCGACGGACACGACGACGACCACCTTCCCGGGCCGGCCGTCCAACGTCAACATCAATGCCGTCAACCAGACCGGCGAAGGCAAGGGCAACCCGATGCTCAAGCCGATCAAGTCCGACCAGCTGGACCTGACGGGCGAATGGTACTTCGGCAAATCCAGCTCGATCACGCTGGCCATGTTCCACAAGCGCCTGAAGGACATCATCGTCAACCAGACGTACCAGTACGCGATCCCGGACGTGAACGGCCGCATGTACAACTTCAACGTGACCGCTCCGGTGAACGGCGCGAGCGGCCGCGCCACCGGCTTCGAGGTGGCCTACCAGCAGTACTTCGACAAGCTGCCGGGCGCCTGGGCCGGCCTCGGCGTGCAGGCCAACTACACCTACGTGGACAGCAACACGAAACTGTCGACCAGCACGTTCACCGCCTACTGCACCGGCGGCAACAACGTGGCGAACGTGAACCTGAACCAGAACGGCTGCGATACCAACGGCCAGTCCTTCGGCGACCTGCCGCTGCAATACCTGTCGAAGAACGCCTACAACCTGGCGCTGCTGTACGACTACGGCAAGTGGTCGGCCCGCGCGGCATGGAGCTGGCGCTCGAAGAACCTGCAGGGCGTGAACGTGAACGGCACGCGCGGCGGCGACGGCACGGATACCAATCCGAACAGCGCCACCCCGGGCGCCACCAACATCGGCTGGGCACTGCCGACGTGGGCGGACGACTATGGCCAGCTGGACGCTTCCGTGTCGTACCAGTTCAACGAGCGCATGCAGATCGTCGTCGACGGTTCGAACCTGACGGACTCGAAGTACAAGCAGCTGATGCAGCAGGGGATCGGCATGATGGGCCGTGCATGGTTCGTCTCGGGCCCGCGCTATTCCGCGAAACTGAACTACTCGTTCTAATAGGGAGCCGATGAAAACCGCCAAGCAGATTTTCACGAAGAGCTTGCTGGCCGGTGCGTGCGCGGTGGTGGTATCGGCGGCCATGGCCGCCGAGCTGCCGCGCGTCGTATCGAAGGACGGGCGCCACGCCCTGATGGTCGATGGCGCGCCGTACCTGATCCTGGGCGCGCAGGCGCACAACTCCAGCAATTACCCGAAGGCGCTGCCGCAGGTATGGGCGGCCGTCGCCGATGCGCAAGCCAACACGCTGGAGATCCCGATCGCGTGGGAACAGGTCGAGCCGGTCGAAGGCAAGTTCGACTTCAGCTTCGTCGACACGCTCGTCAAGGAAGCGCGCGAGAAGGATGTGCGCCTGGTGCTGCTGTGGTTCGGCACCTGGAAGAACACCGCGCCGGCCTACCTGCCGGAGTGGGTCAAGTTCGACAACAAGCGTTTCCCGCGCATGGTCGACGAGAAGGGAAAGAGCAGCTACAGCCACTCGCCGTTCGGCACCGAGACGCTGAAGCTGGACAAGCGCGCCTTCGTCGAATTCATGAAGCACCTGAAGGCCATCGACGGCGACAGGCAGACCGTGATCATGGTGCAGGTGCAGAACGAAGTGGGCACCTACGGCCTGGTGAGGGATCACAGCCCGGCCGCGCAGAAGGCGTTCAACGGCCCCGTGCCGGCCGCCGTGCTGGCGAAGCAGAAATCTCCCGTTGCCGGCAAGCGCTCCGGCACGTGGAAGGAAGTCTATGGCGCCTACGCCGACCAGTACTTCCACACGTGGGCGGTGGCCAATTACATCGAGGAGATCGCCAAGGCCGGCCGTGCCGTCTACGACCTGCCGATGTTCGTGAACAACGCGCTGCGCGATCCGGTGGAACCCATGGCGCCGTGGAAGGGCAACTTCGCCAGTGGCGGCCCGACCTACGACGTGCTGGGCATCTACGAGGCGGCCGCGCCGCACATCGACGTGGCCGGCCCGGACATCTACCTGCACGAGTCCGACAAGGTGGCGAAGACGCTCGAGCAGTTCCACACCAAGGACAATCCGCTGTTCGTGCCGGAGATCGGCAACTCGGAAGACTTCGCGCGCGTGGCGTATGCCGTGTTCGGCCAGGGCGGCATCGGCTTCGCGCCATTCGGCATCGACTATTTTGCGTTCTCCAACTATCCTCTCGGCTCGAAGGCCACCGACAAGACGATGACCGAGCCGTTCGGCAAGGTGTACGGCGCGTTCCGGCCGATGATGCGCGAGTGGGCCAAGTGGGGCTTCGAAGGGCGCACCCGCGGCGTGTTCGAACATGACGACCGCAAGCCGCAAAGCATCGCCCTCGACGGCTGGAAGGCCACTGTCAGCTTCCGCCAGCGCCAGTTCGGCGATTCGATGGAAAAGAACGATCCGCTCGAAGGCACGGAAAAGCCGAACGGCGGCCTGGCCATCGCGCAGGTCGCCGACAATGAATTCATCGTCGTGGCGCAGAACGCGCGCATCAAGTTCGATCCGGCCGGCCGCAATGCCGGGAAACCTTCGATGTACGCGCGCGTGGAAGAAGGGCAGTACGCCGATGGCAAATGGGTGATGGAGCGCGTGTGGAACGGCGACCAGACCGACTATGGCCTCAACTTCGGCGCCAGGCCTTTCGTACTCAAAATCAAACTGGGGACTTATCAATGATCAAATCGAATATCAAGGCAGTCAGCCTGGCATGCCTGATGGTGGCAGCGGGCGCCCCGGCATGGGCCGGCACGTTCCAGCAAACCTCCACCGGCGTGACGATCGCGCCGGACAACGGTGCAGCAAAAGAAATCCGCCTGCAGGTAATGGCCGATAACATCGTCCATGTCGTGAAAGTCGACCAGGCCGGCAAGGAGCTGACGCCGTCGCTGATGACGATCGCCAAGCCGTGCGCCTGCACCTTCGACGTGAAGAAGAGCGGCGATGCCGTGACGCTGGCGACGAAGAAGCTGGTGGCCACCGTGTCGCTGAAGGATGGCCGCGTGCAGTTCGCCGACAAGGGCGGCGCCGTGTTCCTGAAGCAGGATGCCGAGGACATGAAACCGGTCTCCGTCGGTGGAAAACCCTACCTGGCCGTGAAGCAGGGCTTCAACTACGGCACGAAGGATGCGTTCTACGGCACCGGCCAGCACCAGAACAACCAGATGAACCTGAACGGTGAAGACGTCGATCTCCTGCAGCACAACATGGACATCGCCATCCCGCTGGTGGTCTCGGACAAGAACTACGGCATCCTGTGGGACAACAACGGCATCACCCGCTTCGGCGATGCCCGTCCCTACGGCCCGATCGGCCGCGACCTGAAGCTGACGGATGCCGCCGGCAGGGAAGGCGCGCTGACCGCCCGTTACTACATCGGCGGCAAGCTGGCGCTGGAGCGCCGCGAAGACAACATCAACTACCAGTACCTGAAGGATGTCGCCGAGTTCTGGCCGAAGGAACTCAAGCCGCTGAAGGAACTGAAGGATGTGAAGGTCGTCTGGGAAGGCAAGCTCGCGAGCGACAAGCCGGGCGTGCACAAGATGAAGCTGTACTCGTCCGACTACGCCACGCTGACCGTGGATGGCAAGCAGGTGATGGACGTGTGGCGCCAGGGCTGGAACCCGTGGTACCACAACTTCGAAGTGAACTTCGGCGCCGGCAAGCCGGTGGACTTCAAGCTGGAATGGAAGCCGGAAGGCGGCATGATCTACGTGGCGCACAACAACCCGCTGCCGAAAGCGGAGCGCCACTCGCTGCAGTTCTCGTCCGAGATCGCCGAGGGCCTGAACTAC
Source organism: Pseudoduganella sp. SL102 (assembly GCF_027856995.1). Classification (NCBI taxonomy): domain Bacteria; kingdom Pseudomonadati; phylum Pseudomonadota; class Betaproteobacteria; order Burkholderiales; family Oxalobacteraceae; genus Pseudoduganella; species Pseudoduganella sp. SL102. The sequence continues at coordinate 5,317,947 of NZ_CP115554.1, read as the reverse complement.
TACGTGATCCGCGGCACCAGCATCGACAACGTGATCGGCGGCTACCGCGTGCTGACCGGCACCCAGCCGCTGATGCCGAAGTGGGCCTACGGCTTCTGGCAGTCGCGCCAGCGCTACGAGACCCAGGAGCAGCTGCTCGACACCGTGAAGACCTACCGCCAGAACGGCTGGCCGCTCGACAACATCGTGCAGGACTGGTTCTACTGGCCGGAAAACGGCTGGGGTTCGCACGACTGGGATCCGAAGCGTTTCCCGAACCCGAAGGGCATGGTCGATGAAGTGCACAAGATGAATGCACGCATCATGCTGTCCGTGTGGGGCAAGTTCTACGAGAACACCGACAACTACCAGGAACTGAAGGCCAAGGGCCACATGTGGACCAAGAACGTCGAGGATGGCGCGCTGGACTGGGTCGGCCCGGGCTACAAGAACAGCCATTACTCGCCGTACACGCAGGAAGCCCGCGACATCTATTATCGCCAGATGAAGACCAAGCTGGTCGACCTGGGCTTCGACGCCTGGTGGCTCGACAACACCGAGCCGGACGTGCTGTCGAACACGCGCCTGGAAGACTTCAAGAAGCTGATCGGCCCGACGGTCTACGGCCCCGGCGAGATCACCTTCAACTCGTACAGCCTGGTGCAGACGCAGGCGCTGTACGACGGCCTGAAACGCGACCAGCCGAACAAGCGCCAGTTCATCCTGTCGCGTTCCGGCTTTGCCGGCGTGCAGCGCAACTACGTGGCCACGTGGAGCGGCGACACGGTGGGCCGCTGGAACAACCTGTACGACCAGATCTCGGCCGGCGTGAGCTCGTCGATGTCCGGCGTGCCGAACTGGACGCACGATATCGGCGGCTATGCGCAGGAAACCCGCTTCCAGAGCGGCGAGCTGGGTTCGGCGCAGGAAAACCGCGGTATCGGCGGCGTGGAAGTCAAGCCGGAAGACCTGAAGGAATGGCGCGAGCTGAACCTGCGCTGGTGGCAGTTCGGTGCGTTCACGCCGCTGTTCCGCTCGCACGGCGAAGTGGTCAAGCGCGAGATCCACAATATCGCGCCGGAAGGTTCGCCGATGCGCGACTCGATGGTGTGGTACCTGAAGCTGCGCTACCGCCTGATGCCGTACATCTACGCGACGGCATCGAGCACGTACTTCAACGAAGGCTCGATCATGCGCGGCCTGGTGATGGACTTCCCGCTTGATCCGGGCTCGAAGGACGTCAAGGATGAATTCCTGTTCGGCCATGCCTTCCTGGTCGCGCCGGTATCCGAGTACGGTGCCCGCGAGCGCAAGGTGTACCTGCCGAAGGGCGCGCAGTGGTACGACTATTACACCGGCGAACGCCAGCAGGGTGGCCGCACGGTGACCGCCGCCGCGCCGGAAACGCGCATGCCGCTGTTCGTCAAGGCCGGCTCGATCGTGCCGATGGGCCCTGTCACGCAGTACGTGGACGAGAAGCCGGATGCGCCCATCACGCTGAAGGTGTACACGGGCGCCAACGGCCAGTTCAGCTTCTACGAGGACGATGGCGTGAGCGAGGACTACCAGCGCGGCAAGTACTCGCGTATCCCGCTGTCGTGGGACGAGAAGAGCGGCACGCTGACGATCGGCCAGCGCGGCGGCGACGGCTACCAGGGAATGGTGGCGAAGCGCACGTTCCGCGTGCACTTCGTGAAGCCGGGCGTATCGAGCTCGGACACGTTCGATACGGCGGACAAGGAAGTGACGTATGAAGGCAAACCAGTGACGGTGAAACTGTAATGGTGGTGATGAAGAAAGCAATCGTACTAGCCGTGGCCGCGGTGTTCTCGGCCTCGGCATACTCTGCGCCCGATCCCGACGAGCGTGCCCGGGACACCGTGGCGCAGATGACGCAGGCGGAAAAGCTGCTGCTGGTGTTCGGCTACTTCGGTGCCGAATTCGCCGGCGTGAAGCCGCCCAAGGATGCGATTCCATACACGGCGGGCTATGTGCCGGGCATCCCGCGGCTGAACATCCCGCCGCAGTGGCAGACCGATGCCGGCCTGGGCGTGGCCACGCAGCCGTCGCCGGCGCCGCGCGAACGGACCGCGCTGCCGTCCGGCATGGCGACGGCGTCGAGCTGGAACACGAAGCTGGCGTACGAAGCGGGGGCCATGATCGGCCGCGAGGCGCGCCTGTCCGGGCACAACGTGATCCTGGGCGGCGCCGTGAACCTGCAGCGCGATCCCCGCAACGGCCGCAACTTCGAGTATGCCGGCGAGGATCCGCTGCTGGCCGGCATCATTACCGGCGAGCAGATCCGCGGTAACCAGTCGAACAACCTCGTCGGCACGATCAAGCACTTCGCGTTCAACGACCAGGAAACCAACCGCAACACGATCGACGTGAAGATCGACGAGCCGGCCGGGCAGATGTCCGACCTGCTGGCGATGCGCATCGCGATCGAGCGCGGCGATCCCGGTTCGGTGATGTGCGCGTACAACCTGGTCAACGGCGTGTACGCGTGCGAAAGCGACTGGCTGCTCAACCAGGTACTGAAGAAGGACTGGGGCTACAAGGGCTTCGTGATGTCCGACTGGGGCGCCACGCACTCGACCACGCAGGCCGCCAATGGCGGGCTCGATCAGCAGTCCGGCTGGCCGTTCGACAAGTCGATGTACTTCGGCCCCGCGCTGAAGGAAGCCGTCGACAATGGCCACGTGCCGAAAGAGCGGCTGGACGACATGGCGAAACGCATCCTGCGCGCCATGTATGCGAATGGGCTGATGGATGCGCCGCAGCCGAAGGTGGAACCGGAGAAGATCGACTTCGCGGCGCATGCCAAGGTGACGCGGCAGGTGGCGGAAGAGGGCAGCGTGCTGCTCAAGAACGCCGGCAACCTGCTGCCGCTGGCGGTCGATGGTGCCAGTGCGGTGAAATCCATCGTCATCATCGGCGGGCATGCCGACAAGGCGGTGATCTCCGGCGGCGGCGCGGCGCAGGTGCATCCGCACGGTGGCAGCGCGGTGAAAGGCGAGGGGCCGAAGGGCTTCCCGGGGCCGATCATCTGGCTGCCGTCGTCGCCGATGAAGGCGCTGCAGGCGCGCACCAAGGCGCGTGTCACGTACGTCGACGGCAAGGATCCGGCCGCCGCCGCGAAAGCCGCCGCTTCGGCCGATATCGCCATCGTGTTCGCCACGCAGTGGGCCGCCGAGAGCCTGGATGCGCCGTCGATGGCGCTGCCGGACAACCAGGATGCGCTGATCGCCGCCGTCGCTGGCGCGAACCAGCGCACCGTAGTCGTGCTGGAAACGGGCAATCCCGTCACCATGCCATGGCTGGACAAGGTGGGCGCCGTGCTGGCCGCGTGGTTCCCCGGCTCGGCGGGCGGCGAGGCGATCGCGCGGCTGCTGACGGGCGAAGTCAATCCCTCCGGCCGCCTGGCCGCCACGTTCCCCGCCGCGGAAGCCCAGCTGCCGCGCCCGAAGATCGATGGCGACCCGGCCAGCCGCGATGGCCGCTTCACCACCGACTACAACATCGAAGGCGCGGCCGTCGGCTACAAGTGGTTCGAGAAGACCGGCAGGAAGCCGCTGTTCGCGTTCGGGCACGGCCTGTCGTACACCACGTACGAATACCGCGACCTGAAGGCCCGCAACGATGGCGGCAAGGTGGTGGTGTCGTTCACTGTCGCCAACACCGGCCAGCGCGCCGGGCAGGCCGTGCCGCAGGTGTACGTGGGGCCCGCCGCCGGCACCGCCAAGGCCGCCGGCTGGGAAGCCCCGCGGCGCCTGGCCGGCTGGGACAAGGTGGCCCTGCAGCCGGGCGAAAGCAAGTCCGTCAGCGTGACCGTCGATCCGCGCATCCTCGCCGTGTGGGAACCGAAGACCCGCGACTGGCAGCGCCGCCCCGGCACCTACGAGTTCCACCTCGGCGGCGCCTCCGACGCCATCACCGCCCGCACCACGCTGGCCTTGCCGAAGTAGCGTTCTAACAACAGGAAAACAACAGGGACAGTCCCTCCCAGGGGGACAGTCCCCAGCGTTTTGACAACACATGCTTGGCTTAGACTCTCCTGGAACCGGGGTCCGACCCCAGTTTTCGGAAATTAGTTGCCCAGAACCGGGGTCTGACCCTGGTTTTGGGCAATTTTGTTAACGGCACGGGATTTCGGCCGTAGGAATCTGACAAACTTTCCCGATACCGGGGTCTGACCCGGTTCTGGGAAATAATAAAAGTTTCCTGGAATTGGGGTCTGACCCCGATTTGAGGAATATTTTGGAGGGGACATGAAACTTGCGGTAACGGCATTACTTGCCTTGTCATCGGCACCACTGTTCGCGGCGCAGTTCGATGTGCTGGTGTTTTCGCGCACGGCGGGGTGGCATCACGAGTCGATCCACGAGGGCGTGACGGCGCTGCGCGAGCTGGGGCGGCTGCATGACTTCAACGTGTTCTGGACCGAGGATGCGAAGCGCGTCTTCAACGACAAGGAACTGGCCAGGTACCAGGCGGTGGTATTCCTGTCGACCACGGGCGATGTGCTCGACGACGAGCAGCAGCGCGCGTTCCAGCGCTATGTCCGCGCCGGCGGCGGCTATGTCGGGGTGCACGCGGCGGCCGATACGGAGCATGGCTGGCCGTGGTACCGCCAGCTGGTCGGCCACATGTTCGTGACCCATCCGGCGGTGCAGTCGGCCGTGCTGAAGGTGGAGGATGCGAATTTCCCCGGCATGGAGCGCTTCGCGCCGCGCACGCTGGTGACGGAGGAATGGTACGAGTACGGCGCGGCGCAATCGACGGGCTTGCGCTACCTGTTGTCGGTCGACGAGGCCACGTACCGCCCGGAGACCGCCAAGGGCAAGGGGATGGGCGCGTTCCACCCCATCAGCTGGTATCAGCAGTACGACGGCGGCCGCGCGTTCTATACGGCGCTGGGCCACCTGCCGGCAACCTACGGCGACCCGGTATTCCGCCACCACCTGTACGGCGGCATCTACTGGGCCGCGACGGGCCGCGGGTTTCAAACCGCGCCGGCGGCAGCCAAGGCGTCGAACTGACGGCCGATATCCGCGGGGGATGCTCGCGTCCGCGGAAAGCCCGCTCAGCCCCAGGCCTGGTACGCCATCCCTTCCTGCATCACGCCGACCAGCTGGCTGTAGTTTTCGGCGCTTTCGCTGAAGCCCATCAGCACCCCGGCGGCGGTGTCGTGGCCCTTGTCCAGCACGTCGAGCCAGAAAGCGAAGCCTTCGGCATCCGGTGCGCGGTTCAGCACATTGGCGTAGAAGCCCGTCAGTATCGCCGCGTTGCCCGGGTTGTCGCCGTAGAGGCGGTGGAACTCGTCCGACGCGACGAAGGCATCGGCCACGCTGCGCAGGCTGGCGCCGCCATCGAGGGCGGCGATCCAGAAGCCCAGCCCGGTCTGGTCCGGCGTGCGGTCGAACGCGGTCTGGTACAGCCGGTAGGCTTCGCCGGCGGGGCCGTCGACGTCGAAGGCCAGCGCCACGTCGAAGAAGTCCAGCCGTTCGACATTGACCAGCGTGTCGCTGCCGTCCAGCCCCACGGTATCGTTGACGAACAGCCGATGCCCGGACACGGCCACGTCGTATTCGTCCAGGTCGCCCTCGTACCACACGGTATCGATGCCGCTGCCGCCGTCGAGCAGGTCGCTGCCGCCCTTGCCCTCCAGCAGATCCCAGCCGGCGTGGCCGTACAGCGCATCGTTGGCATCGGTGCCGGTGATGTCGTCGTCATTGGCGGTGCCGTGGCCGAGCGCCAGCGGCACGGTATCGAGGTCTTCGAGGATTTCCAGGTCGACCATGCTGCGCGGCGGGTCGGCCTGGTCCCATGACGCGTCCACGTAGTACGTGCCGGAGTAGGGCGCGATGAAGCTCAGGCCATCCTGGCCGATGGGGCCCCAGCCGTCATCCTCGGCCAGCGCGAAACCGTCATCGTCGTACAGCACGAGGTTGTACGGGTCGAACCAGCTTTCCGACGTGACCGTATACAGCGCACCCGCCACGGCGGTAAAACTGAAAATGGGGAAATCGGCCGCGTCCGGCGCGGTATCGACGAAATATGCGCTGTTGTCGTAGCCATCATCGGCCGTGCGCGGGCCGAAGGTCAGGTGGTCGGCTGTCGCCATGTCGGCATTGGACAGCTGCAGGTAGGGGAACGATGCCATCGGTTGCCTCGCAAGTGGGTTTGCGACAGCATAATCCCGCCGCGCGCGGCGCGGGCGGCGGGATTACACTTTGTTGCAATGGCAAGGAGAACCGATATGAAGCCGGCGATTCAAGGAGAGGATCCCGGCGATGGATTGAAGCGGCGGCGCTGCATGCCGACCCGCCCCGCAGTCCATCACGACAGGTCGTAATACCCCAGGAACTGCTCCTGCTGGCCGACCAGCGGCACGTCGGCGGCGGCGGCTTCCGGTGCCGGTGCCTCGCGAAATAGCGCGACGTCTTTCGAGGTCTCGAACTGCAGCGCCAGCACATCGGTATCCAGCACCGGTGCCTCCGGCACGACCTTCGACGACACCGGTGCGGCCAGCGCGAGGGCGCCGGTGGACAGCGTGAGCGTCGTGTCCGCGAAGCGCAGCAGTTCGATGTTCGACAGTGTGTCGCTGCCTTCCGCGCCGGCCACGGTCCACGCGCCGGTGCCGGTGCGCACGACCGTGTAGGCGTTGCGCAAGCCGTTGTAGAACGCGGTATCGGTGCCGGCGCCGCCATTGAGCGCGTCGTTGCCGCCGGCGCCTTCCAGGATGTCGTTGGCGCCGCCGCCGGTCAGCGAATTGGCCGTGCCCGTGCCCGCGAGCCAGCGCGCGCCGGTAGCCGAATTGACACCGATGCTGCCGGCCAGGCCGTCGCCGCCGTACAGCCACTTCAGCGCGGCGATGTCGTACTCGCTGAACGTCGAGTGAATGCCGCCGGTGTGTGTGTACGACATCAGCGTGTGCGACGTGTCGTCCGACGCGGACGGCAGCCTGGTCGTGCCTTCGAACGGATGCTTCAGGCCGAGCATGTGCCCCAGCTCGTGGAGCAGCGTTTCATAACCCTGCGTACCCCGCGCCAGGTTGGCGTTCATGCCGCCCCATTCGGCGTTGTCGAGATAGACATACGAAGCGGCGCTGAACTTCGTGACGACGCCGCTGCTGTTGTAGGAGTAGCCGATGCGGTTGCTGTCCAGGCCCGTGGTGCCGGAGCCGGCAAGGTTGGCATTCGCGAAGTGCACCTGCGCCAGGTTGGCGTCGGCCGTTTCCACGAAGTTGATGCCGGTGAGCTTGGTCACGTACGACATGGCGCCCCGCGTGGCCGCCGCCTGGGCCGTCGTGAACGCCTTCGGGGCGCTCAGCAGCATGGTATTGCCCGCCTCCAGGTTGCTGGCCACAGAGAACGAATAGTAGAGGGTATTGGTGCCGGGAGTGACGTAGTTCCAGTTCGGCAGGTTGCCGAGCAGTGCGTCGATATGGTTGTAGCCGGAGAGGGTGGTGCTGGTAGCTTGTGCAACGGTTGCCATGGATGCCGGGAGCCCTTGAAACAATGGAAGAGCCCCAGTATTGGCGGCGCGCACGGCCCGGTCAACCGTGCGCGCGGTGAGTGTGCACTCCTGGTCAGAGTGTCAGTGGCCGCTCTGTCATGCCTGTTCGGTCACCAGCTTGTCGCCCACGTACACGCGGTAGCGGCGGATGCGGCCGGTCACCCCTTCCGGCCCCTGCCGCGGCGTGTAGCGCAGGCCGGCCACCTCGAACGTGGCGCCCAAATCGAGCACCAGCCGGTGCGGCGGCTGCGCCACCGACTTGCTGTAGCCCGAATGCCAGAAGTCGGTGTTCTGGCCATTGATCGCGTTCAGCGCGGTGCCGTCTTCCTTCGACGCTTCCTCGCTGCTGGCGAAGGCGATCGTCCACAGCGTCTGGTTCAGCGTCTTGCCATCCTTGCCCAGCAACGCCAGTTCGGCGATCGCGGCGAATGGCTTGCCGTCGAATGCATCGAGCGCCTCGATGCACAGCTGGCGGCCGCTGGCGGCTTGCGCGAATGGCACGTCCTGCGTTGCGCCGCCCGGCTGGAAGCGGCCCTCGTGCACCGGTTGCACGCCCTGCAGCGCCAGGCGCGCCGTGCTGGGCGGGCGTGCCAGGTCGCGCTCCGGGCGCAGCCGGTCGAGCACGGGTTTCGCCACGCCGGCGATGCGGTTGTCCTGCGGGCCGGTCAGGTCCAGTACCACGACCTCGTTGCGGCCCGCCTTGATCCACGGGCCGGGCAGGTACATCGTCTGGGTCGGGCCGATGCTCCAGTAGCGGCCCAGGCAGCGGCCGTTGATCCACACGATGCCCTGGCCCCACGTCGTCATGTCGAGGAAGGTGTCGGCGGCGCTGGCGGCGTCGAAGCTGCCGCGCCAGAAGGCCGGCCCTTTCGTTTTCCCGGCCTTCCATTGCAGCGGCGGCAGCACGCCGTCCGCATCGAAGTCGATCGCGCGGACCTCCCAGTTTTCCAGCGCGACCGCTTCTTTTCCTTTCTCCCGCAGCGTGACGGGGCCGTGCAAGCCCTTGCGGTCGTGGATTTCCACGCCGAAGTTCACGCGCGCGATCGTGTACAGCAGGATTTCCAGCGTGGTGGTCTTGCTGCGCGCCGGCAGGTTGACGCGGAAGCGGCGGTAGCGTGTGTCCAGCGTGCCTACTTCCTTGCCGTCGATGTACACCCACGCCAGGTCGCGCACCTTGGCCGCCTCCAGCGTGGCGGCCGGCCCGGCCGGCAGGGTGACGCGGTAGGCGATCACGCCGCGGCTGATGTCGTACTGCTCGATCGGCTTCGGCGTGACATCCCGGATGACGCGCGCCGGCAGGTTGGCGAACACCGGCGCCGTTTCGGCCAGCGTGAATGCCGGGATGGTCATGACCGGCATGTGCGCCGGCGGCCGCGGCAGCGCTTCGCCCGGCGCCAGGTGCTTGCCGATGCCGGCGCGGTAGGCGTCGAACTTCTCGCCCACCCAGCCGGCCTCGCTGATCGGCTCATCGTAGTCGTAGCTGGTGGTATCGGGCCGGAACGGCCGGTCGCAGCCGCCCCACAGCCCGAACGACGTGCCGCCATGCGCCATGTACAGGCTGAACGAGCCGTTCGCCGCCAGCATCGCCTCGATGTCGGCCACCGCCTTGGCGGCGCTGCCGGTGCGGTGCGGCGCGCCCCAGGTATCGAACCAGCCGGAGTAATACTCGCCGCACATCAGCGGGCCTTTCTGCACCTTGGCCAGTTCGGCGAAGCCGCGCTGCGGATCGCTGCCGAAGTTCGCCACCGAGAACAGTTCCGGGATATGCGTCTTGGCCACCGCGTTGGTCGGGTTGCACTGGAACAGCGGCACGTCAAAGCCGCCGTCGAGCAGCGCCTTGCGCATCACGCGCATGTATTCGAGGTCTTCGCCGAAGAAGCCGTATTCGTTCTCCACCTGCACCATCAGGATCGGGCCGCCCTGCGTGACCTGCTGCGGGCCCAGCACGCGGCCCACCTCGCGCATCCAGCGACGCACCGGCTGCACGAAGTTGTCGTCGCGGGTGCGCAAGAATGCGTCCCCCGGGCTCTTCAGCAGCCACCATGGCAGGCCGCCCATTTCCCATTCCGCGCACGCATAGGGGCCGGGCCGCAGGATCACCCACAGGCCCTCGGCCTGGGCCAGCCGGCAGAATTCGGCGGCGTCGCGCTGGCCGCTCCAGTCATAGCGGCCCTCGCGCCATTCATGGTAGTTCCAGAACAGGTAGGCGCAAACGGCATTCAGGCCCATCGCCTTGATCGCCTTCAGCCGGTGTCCCCAGTATTCGCGCGGCACGCGGGCGAAGTGCACCTCGCCGCAGCGGATCTGCACGGGCTTGCCGTCCAACAGGAAGTCGTTGTCGCCGACGGCGAAACGGTGCGCGGGGGCGGCGGCGGCGATCGAGGGAAGCAGGGTGCTGCCGACGGCAGCGGCGGTGCCGAGCAATACGCGCCGGCGGGAAGGCTGGTTGGTCATGTGTTTCTGGTTCCAGGTGGATGAAGGGCGCGCAGGCGCGCCAGGCAAACCAGGCACAGCGCCGAGAAAACGGCGCCGCAACCCAGGGTAAGACGGTAATCGTGGCCGGACAGGTCCAGCAGCGGGCCCTGCACGATGCCCAGCAGGATGCTGGCCGAGACCACCACGAAATCCTTGCTGGCGTTGAACTGCACGAAGCGCTCGCGCGGGAACAGCGCCATCGGCATCGACGCGGCGGCGGTCCACCAGGCGCCCGAGACGATCACGTGGCACAGGTAGATGGCCTGGAAGCTGGCGGCATCGTCGACCACCAGCGCGCCCAGTGCGGCCAGCGCGCAGTACAGGGTCATCACGAGCGCCGAAATGCGCATCGCGCCGCAGCGGTCGACCAGCCAGCCGATGGCGAACGCGGAACCGATCGACACCGCGTAGCCGACCGCGGTCAGCATGCCCAGCGTGGCCTTCGGTACGGCGCTGGCATGGGCGAAGAACTGGTAGAACGTGTTGAACGGGTTGAACGTGACAGCGGCGCAGACGAACATCGCGACCGCCCACAGGATCGGCGGGGTCATGAAGCCCCTGGGCAGGCCGGGGCCACGCGCGGACGGTTCGGGGGAGCCGGCGCTGCCGGCGCCGTCGGCCGCTTCGGCGACATCGACGGCGACGGCGGGCGCCGGCGGTTCGCGCACGGCCACGCACATCGCCACCAGGCAGCCGCCGAAGACCAGGCCGGTGCAGGCGAGGATGGCGGCCAGGTGATGGTCGGTCAGCGCGAACACCCATGTGTGGAAGGCGATGCCGGCCCCCAGGCCGACGATCCGGAACAGCGCGTAGAAGCGCCCCAGCCAGCCGAACGGCACCACGTCGTTGACCAGCCCCGTGAACAGGGACAGCGCGCACAGCGCGGCGCAGTCGAACAAGGTCCAGAACAGGCCGAACGCCGCCAGCCGGCAGAACCGCGCACCGGGAGACCAGTCGCCCAGTGCCGCGTCGAACGCCGCGCCCAGCGCGGGGGAAAAGGCCAGCCCGAGCAGGGCCAGGCAGCCGGCCGGTGCCGACACCAGCAGGAAGGGCCGGCGGCGCCCCAGGCGGCCACGGTGCCGGTCCGAACGCCAGCCGACGATCGGCACGATGAACATCGACAGCAGCGCCGGCACGGTCGACAGCAGCAGCGACGTGGCGGTATCGGAAGCACCGGCCACGCGCAGCAGTTCCAGCGCCGACGGCAGCGCCGCGCGGTCGCGCATGGCAATGCCCAGGTCGCCCAGCAACAGCCAGCCCAGCATCCCGGCCAGGGCTGCAGCGCCGGCCGCGCTGCTTTTAACTCCTGCGCCGGCCGCGCTGCTTTTAACTCCTGCGCCGGCCGCGCTGCTTCCAACTCCTGCGCCGGCCGCGCTGCTTCCAACTCCTGCGCCTGCCTTGCTGCTTTTAGTGCCTGCGCGAGCCGGCATTGGCGCGCCCGCAACCGCGGCCGTCCCCTCGACGGGGTGGCGGGGCAGGGCGGTGCCGGCGGCCTGGCGCATCATGCGTTATGCGGCGGAATCCGCAGCCGAATCGTTGGAGGAAGCGGCCACCGAAACGGCGCCGCTGGCCGCGACGGGGCCGGTGGACTGGCGGATCACCAGCTCCATCGGGAACGCGGTCCTGTCCGGCGGCACCGTGCCACCCTGGGCCAGCGTGACCACGTCGCCCACGGCGCGCGCCGCCAGCTCGGCCAGCGGCTGGCGCATCGTCGTCAGCGGCGGGAACACGTGGCTGGACAGGGGGATGTCGTCGAAGCCGATCACGGAAATATCCGCCGGCACCTTCAGGCCGCGGCTGTGGATCGCGTCGATCGCGCCATAGGCCATCTCGTCGTTGGCGGCGAAGATCGCCGTCGGCGGGCGCTTCAGCGCCAGCAGCTGCTGTGCGGCGGCGTTCCCGGCAGCCTGGTTGAAGGCGCCGCCGACGACCAGCGCCGGATCGACGCGGATGCCGGCCGAGCGCAGCGCGTCCTTGTAGCCTTTTTCGCGTTCGGCGCTCTGGCCGGTGCCCGCCGTGCCGGCGATGAAGGCGATGCGGCGATGGCCCAGCGCGAGCAGGTGTTCCACCGCCATCCGCGCGCCGTTGCGGTTCTCCAGCGCCACGACCGGCAGGCGCACGGCGCGCGCGTCGTAGTGCACCAGCACGCACGGCATGCGGTGCTGCTCCAGCACGTCCAGGTAGCCGTCCGCGCCGTTCGGCATCACCAGCAGCAGGCCGTCGCACAGCTTGCTCAACATGTCGACCGTGCCGGCGCGGGCCGGGCTGTCGAAGCGCTCGGCGTTGAACAGCAGGATGTCGTAGCCGCGTGCCCGCGCTTCGGCGCTGATCTCGCGCGTGACTTCATGCAGTACCAGCGAGCCGTAGTTGTTGACGAACACGCCGATCAGGTTGCTCTTGTCGCCGCGCATGCGGCGCGCCAGCATGTCCGGCGTGTAGTTCAGCTGGGCCGCCGCTTCCATGATGCGGGCGCGTGCCGATTCCGACACGTAGCCGACGCCGCGGATGGCCCGCGATGCGGTGATCGGCGAGACGCCGGCGATTTTTGCCACTTCACTGAGCTTGCTGGTCTTGCGCATGGGGGCTGTACGGTGGCGAATGTGCTGTTCGGGAGGCCCGACTGTACCAGAGCACGCATGATTCTGGCGGGAATGTGGTCACGTTACCACATCGGCCAAATTTGCCCTCCGGACTTTATTCAATGAAGTCAATGGTTTACGTTCGCGGCGTGAAACCGCTCAATTTTGTGAGCAGTTCGATGAAAAGACTGTGTGGTAACGTGACCATAACTCGTGGCATCGAGATAACCATATAGATCGGAGACGGAGATGAACAAGAAGCTTCTCGCCACCCTGCTGCCGCTGGCGCTGGCCGCGGCCTACGGCACCCATGCCAGTGCCCAGGAAGCCAGCGCGCAGGCAGCAAGCACACAGGGAGCCAGCACGGCGGATGCCGGCGCGCCGCTGGCGACCGCACAACCGGGGGCCGACGCCTCGGGACAATCGACCCCGGCCGGCACGACCGGCGGTGGCCCTGCTGCCGGCCAGGAACCGGTGAGCACCGTCGTCGTCACGGGCTTCCGTTCCAGCCTGCAGAAGGCACTGAACCTGAAACAGCAGGCCATCGGCGTGCGCGATTCGATCGTGGCCGAGGACATCGGCAAGTTCCCCGAGGCGAACGTGGCCGAGTCGCTGCAGCGCGTGCCGGGCGTGATCCTGAACCGGGACGAAAGCTCCGGCGAAGGCCAGCGCATCTCGATCCGCGGCCTGCCCACCGAATATTCCGTCACCACGCTGAACGGCGCGCCGGTGAACACCACCTCGACCAGCACCATCGGCAGCGCCGCGCGCGGCTTCAACTACGACGTGTTCGCGTCCGAACTGTTCGGCCGCATCGACTTCTACAAGTCGCCGCTGGCCGAACTGACCGAGGGTGGCCTGGGCGGCATCGTCGACCTGCAGACGCCGCGCCCGTTCGACAATCCGAAGCGCCAGGTACGCTACGGCATCACGGCCGGCTACAACACGATGTCCGAGCGCTTCAACCCGGCCGGCTTCGCGCTGTACTCGAACACCTGGGGCAACTGGGGCTTCCTGGTCGGCGGTTCGCACTCCGGCAGCATGAACAACCGCTCCGGCTTCGAAGCGACCGGCGGCTACAACAGCTCGTTCAACGGCAGCCAGAGCCCCGTGAAGGGCAATTTCGCCGTGGCGCTGGACTACGATTCGCCGCTGGCCAACCTGGGCGGCTACACCCGCGACCAGGTCGACCGCGCGCTGCTGCCGCGCATCTACCGCTTCTACGGGTCGCAGAACGACCGGACCCGCGACGGCCTGGTCTCGTCGCTGCAGTACAAGAACGGCGGCTTGAACATCAGCTTCGATACGCTGTACTCGAAGCTGAAGAACGAGCGCGACGAGATGTACTTCGGCATCCTGGTGCGCAACAGCCGCACCACCAACCGCAACGCGCCGGCTGGCCAGAACGGCAACAACGGCTTCATCCCGCTCGACGTCTCCATCGACCCGTCGTCGAACCTGCTGGAAGGAACCTTCGGCAACACCTCGTACAGCAGCGGCGTCACGTACGCCAACGACGAGACCGAATTCGGCTACGGCGCCCTGAACCTGACCTATAAAGCCAGCGACAAGCTGACGTTCACGGCCCAGGCCAGCGCCAACAACAGCAGCGCGCTGTCGTACCAGAGCACGCTGTCCGGCCAGATCTTCGGCATCACGTCGACCATCGACTATGGCGACGACCACGTGTACCCGTCGCTGTCGTCGCCGACCAGCTACACGGACCCGAACAACTTCCAGGGCTTCCAGATCGGCACCGGCTGGACCAAGGAAACCGACAAGGGCCGCCAGGCGCGGGCCGCGGCCGAGTACTCGTACGAGCTGCCGGGCGGCTGGACCGGCAAGATGAAGAGCGGCTTCTCCTTCGTGGAAACCACCAAGGGCATCGACAAGCGCAACGGCACCGCGCTGGCCACGGCGCGGCTGAACCAGCTGGGCACCGCCGGACTGCGTTCGGGCATGACGTCGAACCTGCCGATCTCGAACCTCGACATGGGTGGCGGCTGGCCAGGCGCGTGGGGCACCTTCGACCGCGGCTACACGTATTCCACCTTCAACCCGCTGGAATACAACCCGAACTCCACGTTCACCCCGGCGCAAAGCTTCACCGCGCAGGAAAAAGTCAGCACGGCGTTCGTGCAATCCGACTTCCGCGGCGAGGTGTTCGGCCGCGAACTGCGCTTCAACGCCGGCGTGCGCTACTCGGAAACCAGGACCTACATCGACAACTTCCAGCAGGCCGGCGCCAACAACGCCTATGTGCCGAACGAGGAAGAGGGCAAGTACAGCAACGTGCTGCCGGCCGTCAGCGCCGCCTTCGACGTGACCGACACCCTGATGTGGCGCGCTTCGTGGGGCAAGACGATCTCGCGCGCATCGCTGGGCATCATCGCCGCGCAGACCGTGATCCCGAACCAGTTCGACAACACGGCCACCGCCGGCAATCCGAACCTGAAGCCGCAGCAGTCGAAGAACTTCGACACCAGCCTGGAGTGGTACTTCAAGCCGGGCAGCCTGCTGTCCGCCGGCTATTTCCGCAAGGTGCTGACGGATGCCACGGTGTCGACCACGCAGATCGTGAACTTCGGTTCGCTGGGCCTGCCCGACACGTCGCTGGGCCCGATCTTCCAGGATGCCAACGGCCGCGTCGACCCGAACCTGCCGATGACCCTGCGCACCTATTCGAACGCAGGCAAGCAGGTACTGAAGGGCTACGAGCTGGCTTACCAGCAGGCCTTCGACTTCCTGCCCGATCCGTTCAAGGGCTTCGGCGCGCTGGCCAGCTTCACGCACATCGATCCCTTCAACAGCCAGCGCTGGATCACCAACTCCGGCCGCGAGATCGAGGTGAACTCGGTGCCGAAGTTCGCGTACAGCACCACCGGCTATTACGAGCGGGGCCCGCTGGCGGTGCGCCTGTCGTGGAACTACAAGGGCCGCTCGCTGCATGGCGACAATCCGCGCAACAACGGCGATGACCTGATCCGCTGGCGCGCCGCCCGCGGCTACCTGGACGGCAACATCAGCTACAAGATCAGCGACAAGCTGGAATTGCGGATCGATGCGCTGAACCTGTCCAACACGCTGGCCTACGATTACTTCGAGGATGCCAACGGCGTGTACGGCAGCGGCAAGAAGACCCGGATGGACTACGCCAAGTACGACGGCCGCACGATCAAGATCGGCATCCGCGGTTCGCTGTAATGCGGCGCCCGATCCTGGGTACCGCGCTGGCCGCCGCGCTGCTGGTTCCACTGCTGGTTCCGCTGCTGGCCGGCTGCGCCGGCGGCGGCCAGCCGGGTGGCCACGCCGATGTGCGGCTCATCGACGTGGCGCCCGGCTGGGCGGACAACTCCGTCAACGCCGTCATCTTCCGGCGCCACGCGCTGGTCAGCGACCGCGAGTGGCAGTTCATCGCGTTCTACGACGCCGAAGGACGCGTGGTACTCGGCCGGCGCAAGCTTGCCGGGACCAGCTGGGAACTGTCGCCCACGCAGTACCAGGGCAATGTGCGCGACGCCCACAACAGCATCAGCATCGGCCTGGATGCCGCCGGCGTGCTGCACGTGGCGTTCGACCACCACAATGGGCCGCTGCGCTATGCCCGCGGCACGGCGCCGCACGCGCTGGCGCTGGGTGCCGAGGAACCGATGACGGGCCGCGACGAGCGCTCCGTCACGTACCCGGAATTCCATTCGCTGGCGGGCGGCGCGATGCTGTTCCTGTACCGCGACGGCGGTTCCGGCCGGGGCAACCTGGTGGTGAACCGCTACGATCCGGCCGCCAGGAAGTGGTCGCGGCTGCACGACAACCTGATTTCCGGCGAAGGCAGGCGCAATGCCTACTGGCAGGCCGCCGTGGACGGGCAGGGCACGGTGCACGTGTCGTGGACGTGGCGCGAATCGCCGGACGTGGCCAGCAACCACGATATCGCCTATGCGCGCTCGCGCGACGGCGGTGTCACGTGGGAAGACAGCGGCGGGCGCAGGATGGCGCTGCCGATCACCGAAGCCGGGGCCGAAGTGGCGGCCCGCGTGCCGCAGAAAAGTGAGCTGATCAACCAGACCGCGATGTATGCGGACGGCGCCGGCCGGCCCTACATCGCCACCTACTGGCGCAAGGCCGGCGAAACGGTGCCGCAGTACCGCATCGTGCACCTGGGCGAGGGGGGCTGGCGCACGCTGGACCTGCCGTTCCGGCGCACGCCGTTCTCGCTGTCCGGCATGGGCACCAAGGCGATTCCCGTTTCGCGGCCGCAGCTGGTGGTCGATGAACGGGGCGCCAATGCGCTGCTGCTGTTCCGGGACGAGGAGCGCGGCAACCGCGTGTCGGCCGCGCTGGTCGATATCGCGCGCGGCAGCTGGACGGTGCGCGACCTGGCCGAGGCGCCGGTCGGCGCGTGGGAACCGAACCTGGACCCGGAGCGGTGGCGCCGCAGCGGGGAACTGAGCCTGTTCGTGCAGGATGTGCGGCAGGCGGATGGCGAAGGACTGGCACGCGGGGCACCGACGATGGTGCGCGTGCTGGCGTTCAAACCGAAGGAGTGGAATCGATGAAGCATCAGCTTGGGTATCAATGCAGGAACGGGTACGCTGCGAAGGGCGCGCTGCTGGCCGCGGCATTCGTGCTGGCCGGCTGCGCGGCGCAGCAATCCGCGCAACAATCCACGCAGCAGCCTGCCGGAGCGCAGGACAGGGCGGCGGTGGTCGCCGCGATGGACAAGGTCAATGGCTACTGGCAGAAGACCACGCCGGCAACGGAATGGCCGTTCTGGAACGTGGCCGCCTACCACACCGGCAACCTGGAAGCCTACAAGATCACGAAGAACGCCGCTTACCTGCGCTACACCCAGGACTGGGCGGAGCACAACAAGTGGATGGGCGCCAAGTCCACCGACAGGTCGACATGGAAATACACCTACGGCGAAACGGACGACCACGTGCTGTTCGGCGACTGGCAGACCTGCTTCCAGGTCTACGCCGATCTGTACAGGATGCAGCCCGACCCGGTGAAGATCGCCCGTGCCCGCGAAGTGATGGAATACCAGATGAGCACCCCGAACGACGATTACTGGTGGTGGTCGGACGGCCTGTACATGGCCATGCCCGTGATGACGCGCATGTACAGCATCACCGGCAACAAGCAGTACCTGGCCAAGATGCACGAGTACTTTACCCACTCGCGCAAGATCATGTACGACGAGGACGCGAAGCTGTTCTACCGCGACGCGCGCTACGTCTACCCGAAGCACAAGAGCGTCAATGGCAGCAAGGATTTCTGGTCGCGCGGCGTGGGCTGGGTATTCGCGGCGCTGCCGCGCGTGCTGGACGACCTGCCGAAGGACGATCCGCACCGCGCCGAATATGAACAGGTGTTCCGCGACATGGCGGCTTCGCTGAAGAAGGCGCAGCAGGCCGATGGTTACTGGACGCGCAGCCTGCTCGACCCGGCCCACGCGCCGGGGCCGGAAACCAGCGGCACGGCGTTCTTCACGTATGGCTTCCTGTGGGGCATCAACAATGGCCTGCTCGACAAGGCCGACTACCTGCCGACCGCGCAGAAGGGCTGGGCATACCTCACCACGACCGCGGTGCAGGAAGACGGCCGCCTGGGTTACGTGCAGCCCATCGGCGACCGGGCGATTCCCGGGCAGGTGGTGGACCGGAACTCGACCGCGCACTTCGGCGTGGGCGCGTTCCTGCTGGCCGGCGCGGAAATGGTGCGCCTGATCGATGGCGCAACGGCGAAAGGAGTCAATTGATGGAACGTCGTAACTTCATGCGCGGCCTGGCCGCGGCACCGGCGCTTGGTACCACTGCCTTGCTGGCCGGTGGCGGCGATGCGCTGGCTGCCGGCCAGCCCGGACCGGCCCCGTCCTCGCCCGCCGATGCGCGCGCCTTCCAGCTCGGCCTGATGCAGCGGATGGCCGAGCCGGTGCTGGCGAACATGGCCAAGGGCCAGCTGAAGAAAACCTTCCAGCTGGAAGTCAGCCCCACCTGGGATGGCCGCGACAAGGGCGTCACGTACCTGGAATGCTTCGGCCGGCTGATCGCCGGCGTGGCGCCGTGGCTGGAGCTGCCCGACGATGGCACGGCCGAGGGGAAATCCCGCAAGCGGCTGCGCGAGCTGGCGGTGCAGAGCTACATCCACTCGGTCGACCCGAAGAGCCCCGACTACCTGCTGTGGAAGGGGCCGGGGCAGACGCTGGTCGATTCCGCGTATTTCACCAACGCGCTGATGCGCGCGCCGAAGGCCCTGTGGGAGCCGCTGGATGCGACGACCAAGCGCCGCATCGTCGCAGAGATCAAGAGCCTGCGCCGCATCGAGCCGCCGTACATCAACTGGCTGCTGTTCGCGGCGATGAACGAGGCGTTCCTGCTGTCGATCGGCGAAGAGCACGATCCGATGCGGATGAACGTGGCGATCCGCAAGATCAACGAGTGGTATATCGGCGATGGCTGGATCAAGGATGGCGAAGCGTTCCACTTCGATTACTACAGCTCCTACGTGATGTATCCGATGCTGGTGGAAATCCTCGAAGTGCTGGCCAGGCACAAGGGGCCGTTCTGGAACGGCAAGCCGGATGAGCTGCTGGCCCAGGCCTACCAGCGCATGCAGCGCTATGGCGAGCACCTGGAGCGCTTCATTTCGCCGCAGGGCACCTGGCCGCCGGTGGGCCGCTCGCTGACCTACCGCACCGCCGTGTTCCAGCCGCTGGCGCTGCTGGCATGGCGCAAGAAGCTGCCGAAGTCGCTGCCCGAAGGCCAGGTGCGCGCCGCGCTGGACGCTGCCCACCGCGCGATCTGGACCACGCCATCGAATTTCACGCCGGATGGCTATCTCACCATCGGCTTCATGGGCCACCAGCCGGAGCTGGGCGACTGGTACTCCAACAACGGCAGCATGTACATCGCCTCCGCCGGCTTCCTGTCGCTCGGGCTGCCCGCCACGGACAGCTACTGGACCTCGCCGGCACAGGACTGGACGCAGAAGAAGGCGTATTCGGGGGCGAAGTTCCCGAAGGATTATCCGGTCAACTATTGATCGTGTTCCACCCCAGGTGCAACATCAGGGGTCAGACCCGCCGGGGCGTAGCCGGGGTTTCGAGGAGCATCGCTCCTTGCCGGCGTAGCAGTGCTCGCCTACCGGCGAGCACTCCTCCCTGACCCCAGCCCTTCGCTGTTGGGGTGAAATCGGATGCGGTTGGTCCGCATGCGGCACCGGCGCCGACATGATGTCGCATGTTAAACTCCCCCGACGATCAACTCCGTTTCCCGCAGTTCCTCATGACCACGTTCAAGATCACCCCCTCGACCACCCCGGCCTCCACCGCCGACCGCGAACAGAAGCTGCAGGCCATCCAGTTCGGCCGCGTGTTCACCGACCACATGGCTGTCGTCAAGTACAGCAACGGCACCTGGCACGATCCGGAAGTGAAGCCCTATGGCCCGCTGTCGCTCGACCCGTCGGCTTCCGTGCTGCACTACGGCCAGGCGATCTTCGAGGGCTTCAAGGCTTACCGCCAGCCGGACAATTCCATCAGCCTGTTCCGCCCCGAACAGAACGCCGAGCGCTTCAACCGCAGCGCGCACCGCCTGGCGATGCCGGCGATCCCGAAGGAACTGTTCATCGGCGCGGCCGATGCGCTGGTCAAGCTGGACCAGGCATGGGTGCCGGGCGGTTCGGGCGAGAGCCTGTACCTGCGGCCGTTCATGATTGCCACCGACCCGTTCCTGGGCGTGCGGCCATCGAATGAATACCTGTTCCTGCTGATCGCCTCGCCGGCCGGCGAGTACTTCCCGCAAGGCCTGAAGCCGGTCAGCGTGTGGGCCAGCAAGGAATACGTGCGCGCCGCGCCCGGCGGCACCGGTGAAGCCAAGTGCGCCGGCAACTATGCGGCCAGCCTGCTGGCGCAGGCCGAAGCGACGCAGCATGGCTGCGACCAGGTGATCTGGCTGGACGCCATCGAGCGCGAGTACATCGAGGAAATGGGCGGCATGAACCTGTTCTTCGTCTACCGGAAAGAGGGCAAGCCGGTCATCGTCACGCCGCAGCTGACCGGCACGCTGCTGCCGGGCATCACGCGTTCGACCCTGCTGCAACTGGCCGCCGACGAAGGCTACGAAGCCGAGGAACGCCGCCTGTCGCTCACGGAAGTGCGCGAGGCGATCGCTTCGGGCGAAATCTCCGAAGTGTTCGCCTGCGGCACCGCCGCCGTCATCACGCCGGTGGGCCTGATCAAGGGCCGCGGCTTCGAGGTTACGGTCAACAACAATGAGAACGGCCCGGTCGCGCTGGCCCTGCGCGATGCGCTGCTGGGTATCCAGCGCGGCACCGCGGCCGATACGCACGGCTGGCTGCACCAGGTCGCGCTGGGCTGAACCGCGAGGCGATGTCCGGGCAGCGGCGGCGGCGCCGCTGCCGACGCATTCCTTGCCGATATGGTACAAAGCAGGACCAGTAACCCAGAAGGAGCAATCATGCCCGGCTTTAGCATCAACCTCGAAGAAAAAACCCTGTCCAACGAAAACTTCCGCGAAGTGCTGTTCACCACGCCGCAAAGCCAGCTGGTCGTGATGACCCTGCAGGCCGGCGAGGAAATCGGCGCCGAGAAGCACGACGACACCGACCAGTTCATCCGTGTCGAAGCAGGGCAGGGCAAGGCGATCCTCGACGGCGAGGAACATGCGCTGGAAGACGGCGTGGGCGTCGTGATCCCGGCCGGCACGCATCACAACGTGATCAACACGAGCAGCGAGCCGCTGAAGCTGTACACGCTGTACACGCCGCCCGAGCATCCGGACGGCACGATCCACAAGGACAAGGCCGAGGCGGATGCCTACGAGGCCGAGCACGGCCACCATTGATGGCGGCGCCGCGAGGCGCCCTGCATGGAAAAAAGCGATACCGTCGAGGTGTCGCTTTTTTTTTGTGCGATAAGCCCACCCCAAGTGCAAATTCCGGGGTCAGGGAGGAATACTGGCTTGCAGGCCAGTATCGCTTCGTCGGCAAGGAGCGATGCTCCTTGAAACCCCGACTACGCCCCGGCGGGGTGAAGCAGGGGTTTCGCGAAGCATGCTTCGCGCCTGCGCAACGGTGCTGGCATGCATGACAGCACTCCTCCCTGACCCCAGCCTTTCGCTGTTGGGGTGAACGCTTGCGGTCCGAGGTCTCGGCTGGCACGTCACTTCGCGGCATTGGAGCCTGTGCCTGTTCTCGCGGCCGGAACCTCTGGCGCCGCGTTCCCCGTTAGGTAATATCAGGTAACAGAACATATCGTTAGTGCAATTGATATGCGCTACCAAATGGTTGCGCATATCATCATGGCCTGACCAGTCGAAACCCGCCCCGCCATAGGGGAAATTGCGCATGCGACCCTCGTTGTTGCGCAAATGGTAGCGCTTAACAAACGATGTTAAAAAATGTTGACATTGTTTCGTGCGGCTCCTAAACTCGACTTCGCTGTGCTACCAAAAGGCAACAGATAGCACGGCAGTGCTGATAAAAACAGGAGACAGACCATGAATCATCGAACGACCGCCGGCCGGCGCGTCGCGCTCGGCTTGACCGCGATGGCAAGCCTGATCGCCCAGGCATACGCCCAGGACGCCACCACCGCTACCGCCACCAATACTCCCGCCGCGGCCGAAGCGCCGATGCAGACCGTCCAGGTCACGGGCTACCGTAACAGCCTGCTTTCTTCCGCGCGCGACAAGAAGGAATCCGTGGGTTTCCAGGATTCCATCAACGCCGAAGACCTGGGTAAATTCCCGGACAAGAACATCGCCGAATCGCTGAGCCGCGTACCGGGCGTGCAGGTGGCGCGCGACGTGACGGGCGAGGGCATGACGATCCAGATCCGCGGCCTGGGGTCCTCGTTCACCAAGATCCTGCTGAACAACTCGCCGATCGCGGTGGCGTCGTCCGGCCCGATCGACGGCGCCAACACGAACCGCGAAGTCGACCTGGACCTGCTGCCGACCGACCTGTTCACCAAGCTCACCGTCAGCAAGAGCCCGACCGCCGGCCAGATCGAGGGTGGCGCTGCCGGCGTGGTGAACCTGCGCAGCGCGCGCCCGTTCGACAAGGAAGGCCGCCAGCTGTCGATGGGCCTGACGGGCACCAAGCAGCAGATCGCCGACAAGGCCGGCTTCCGCGGCAACGTGATCGCCTCCAACACGTGGGACGGCAAGTTCGGCCTGCTGGGCGGCATCTCGTTCTCGCGCCAGCAAAACCGCACCAGCGGCTTCGAGACCGTGGGCTGGACCAACCCGAACCTGACCGCCGCGCAGAGCACTTCGCCGACCCGCAACGCCACCGGCGGCGGCAACTGGACGATTCCCGCCACCGTGCCCGCCAACGCCGGCAACGGCCTGGTGGCCGGCACGGCCATCGACCAGGCGTTCCTGCTGTCGCGCAATCCCGGCCTGACGATCGACCAGATCGACAACGCGATCGTGCCGCGCCTGGGCCGCACGATGGAGTACTACGGCACCCGCGACAAGATCTCGGCCGTGCTGGCCGGCGAATACCGCCCGACCGAAAACCTGCACTTCTACCTGGACACCATGTACAGCAAGAAGGACGACGACATGCAGCGCAACGCCTACACGTGGGCAGTGCGCAACAATGCGTCGATCCCGCTGGACATGGCCGTGGACCGCAGCGATTGCGCCGGCGGCTGCGTGGTCACCAAGGGCACCTTCGCCAACGCGCTGAACTTCATCGAGTTCGGCCCGCGCCGCGACAAGGTCGACCTGCTGGGCATCAACCCGGGCGTGGAATGGAAGATCACGCCGAAGCTGACGTTCGACGCGGCCGGCAACTGGAACCGCAGCCGCTTCACGCACGAAGCGCCGACCATCATGCCGATCACGGCGCCGAACAGCGGCAACACGATCACGTACGAGAACAATGGCGGCGTGCCGTCGATCGTCTCGAACCTGGACCTGAACAATCCGGCCAGCTACCAGTGGGTCGGCGGCCGCGTCAACATCCAGAACGAGCTGCGTGAAACGAAAACCAAGGGCTTCCACACCAACCTGGCATGGGGCGACAAGAAGCTGACGATCCGCGGCGGCTTCGCCTGGGACGACATCAACCGCCGCATCCGCGCGCAGGACAACTCCGCCGCGTGGCAGGCCGCCGTGTGCGGCAACAACCCGAGCGTATTCCTGCAGGGCCCGAGCGGCGCGCCGCCATGCGACGGCGCCAGCACGCCGGGCGCCTCGGCCGCCGCGCTGTATCCGGGCTATGGCACGGGCTTTACCGCGGGCCAGAGCGCGCCGCTGACCTACGGCGGCTCGCTGATCCCGAACGCCGCGCTGCAGAACTACCTGGTGCCCGGCCCGTACGGCCGCCTGGCGCTGGACTGGGACCGCTTCCGCCAGGATTCCAACTTCGATTTCTTCAACGACAACGCGCCGGATTCGGGCGCCTCGTCGACCGGCGCCAGCGCCGGCTTCATCCGCGAGAAGTCGAAGGCGATCTACGTGGAAGCGAACGGCGAACTGAAGCCGGCCGGCTACAACCTGCGCTGGAATGCCGGCGTGCGCTACGTGCGCACCGAGCAGCAGGTGGGCTCGCTGAACTCGATCTCCGATCCGCGCAACGCCAGCCTCACGCTGAACGGCAGCAAGTACCCGAACATCAGCCAGTGGGTGTACCAGGATACCGAGTACAGCAACACACTGCCATCCGGTACCGTGGCGCTGGACCTGACCAAGGACGTGGTGCTGCGCGCCGCCGCCTCGCGCAGCATGACGCGCGTGAACCCGAACGACCTGCGCCCGGGCATCAACTTCTCCGGCGTCTCGGCGGACGTGGGCACGATCGGCAACCCGGGCCTGAACCCGTACCTGTCGGATAACATCGACCTGGGCGTGGACTGGTTCACGGGCCGCGAAGGCTACCTGTCGGTCACCGCGTTCCAGAAGCGCCTGAACGGCTTCACGGTGAACGAGAACATTTCGATGCCGTTCTCCGCGCTGGCCCAGTACGGGATCAACTACAACACCTTGATCCCGGCGCAGCAGGTGGCGATCGATTCGCGCGGCGGCCCGAACAACGCCACCGTGGTGATGACGCGGCCGAGCAATGCCGACGGCATCCTGCGCATCCGCGGCCTGGAAATCGGCTGGGTGCAGCCGCTCGACAAGATCCTGCCGTGGCGCGGTTTCGGCATCAACGAAACGCTCACGCTGATCAACCAGAAGGCCAGCGGCGAGGGTTCGCAGGGCTTCATCGCGCTGGGCGTGCCGAAGAAAACCAACAACTTCAGCATCTACTACGAGAACTACGGCTACATGCTGCGCCTGTCGCACACGTACTCGCAGGGCAGCCAGGTGGCCAACGCGAACCAGAGCGGCATCACGCAGGCCGCCCTGTTCGGCCGCGACTACAAGCAGGCGGACTTCTCGTCGAGCTTCGAGCTGGACCAGATCTTCGACCGCGAAGGCCTGCCGATGCTGACGTTCGACGTCGTCAACATCAACAAGGCCAAGCGCAGCGGCTACTTCCAGTTCGCCAACGCCACGATGTCGCAATACGACCCGGGCCGCACCTTCGCCCTGGGCCTGCGCATGAAGTTCTGATGCACGCGTGACGGTTCCTCATCCGGGGACCGTCGTGCCTGCCGCGGCGTCCATTCCTTGCGGGATGGGCGCCGCGTTGCCTTTGATCTCCCGCTTTCATGATCGCGCCCATGCGGCACAACAGGCACTGCCTGCGCATAGTCTTCGAAAAATGCAACTAACCGAACGTGATCATATGGCGCTACCGGGCACGCGGCGGGCATGGCCCGCCGCCAGCCATGCCTACAGGCCCACAGCCACGGGCGCGCTGACGGCGCGACCGCTGCCGTTCGACACCTCGACGGTATAGCGGCCCGGTGCGCGCACCGATAGCGTCGCGTCCGAGGCGCCCGCAACCGCCTTGCCATCCCGGTACCACCGGTAGGAAGGCTCGGGAACCCCGGCTGCCCGCACGGTCAGCGTGCCGTCCTGGCCGACGACTGGCTGCGCCAGGATGACCGGCGCGAGTGCCGGCTGCCAGCCGCCCAGCACCCAGGCCGGGTCGCGGTACTGCGCGATCACGGCGGCGTCCCGCGTGGCGTCGAGCTGGCGCGAACGGGGATGGCGCGCGCTGGTGTCGACCGGCTTGCCATCGGGCCCGCGCGAATTGAATTCCCAGAACTTCGCATGCGTGGCGCCGGCGCCCACGTCCGCCCAGCCGGCCGGGCTGATGCCGTCCAGCGTGGCATCGATCAGCACCGCTTCCGCATGCGGATAGTTCCTGCCCTTGTTGTCCGGCAGGCGCGCGATTTCCGCCGGTCCGCCGAGCGCGGTGAAGCGGCAGCCGACGAACACGTTGCCGTGGTTCGCCTCGGTATTGCGGATCCACATGAAGGCACCCTTCGAGGCGATGTCGCAATCGCGGAACCAGGCGGGCCCGCGGCCGAGGATCGTGTCGCCGCCGCCCACCAGCGAGAAGTGGCTGTAGTAGGCGCTGCCATTGGTCTGCAGCGCATCGCCCGAGCCGCGCACCGTCACATGCGTGACGATATTGCGTTCGCCGTTCAGCAGCAGGCCCTCTGCCTGGCCCTTCGCCGTGGTCTCGATCGTCAGGTTGACGAGGGCGATGTCCTGCACGTTGTCCGCCATGAAGGCGGCGCGGCGCGACGGGAACGTGCCGGGCCGCTCGTTGGTGGCCACGTTCAGCGGATGCGGGTTGAACACCTCGTTGTTGGCGTAGTGGATGCGCACCTTGCCGCGGTCCTCGCCGACGATCGTCAGGTTGCGCTTGTTGCGGAAATAGACGATCTCCTCGTAGTCGCCGTTCTTCACGAAGATCGTCGTGCGCTTTCCCGGCTGTGCCGGCTGGTCCGGCACGTGATCTAGCGCTCCCTGGACGGTGGAGAAGTCACCGTCGCCCGCGGCGCTCACGGTGACCAGCGCCGCATCCCTGGCCGGGCCCGCGCGCTTTGTCGTGAAGCGCCAGTCCTTGCCCGCGATACCCTGGAAGCCGTCGCCCGCCAGTACGCCCGGATCGACCTGCACGTAGTATGTCTTGCCATAGGCGAGCAGGTTGTGGTGCGGCGTGACCAGTGCCATGGTGCCGCGCACGATCACCGGGTGGAAGTGGAAGCCCTCGGTGAAGCCGCCGATGATCGTCAGCTGGTAGTCGCCCGGCGCGGCCACCGGCACCGGATCGACGCCGGGCGTGGGCGTGCCGGGCTTCGTGTCCGCGTTGGTGCGGCGCGGGCCGCCATAGGGGTACGGGTGCGGCAGGTAAGGCGCGCGCGGGGCGGTGCGGCCCGTCGCCGGGCCGGCCGGGATCGACAGGTCCAGCGTGTCCACCAGCCGGTCGTCGGCGGCATCGTAGATGCGGACCTGGCCGCGCGTGCCCGGCACCGGCGGGCTGTCGAACACGAGCCGCAGCGGCGTGTCCGGATTGACGCCGGTGGCGCCGGCGCGCGGCAGCAGCTCGACGGCAAGGGCGTCGGCCGCCGGCATGGCGCAGGCGAGGGCAATGGCAAGCGAAAGGGCGGTGATGGCGGGTTTCATGGGTCTCCCTGGAGTGTTTTTCCATTGTAGAGCGGGATCCCGGCCGGTTGCGCTCAAGCTTCCGCTCATCTTCATTCTTCCGTCGTATACTGGGCTCCCGACACTTTTAGCCAGTGCATCCATGATCATCAGCCCGGAAATCGACTTCTGGAACGACGCCATCCAGCCACCGACGGAACGGCGCCACGGTCCCGCGCCGGAGCACCTGCTCGCGGCACTGCGTGCGTCCCATCCCGGCCTGGCGGCCGCCGCCACGCCCGGTTTCGAGGCCGACCTGGCCCAGGCGCTGGGCAGCCTGCCGCCGGCCGTGCTGGCGCGGCTGCATCCCAACTGGCTGGGCGCCTGGGCCGTCGACGGGCTGGAGCGCGAGGCGCTGACGGACCTGGTGGTCACGCCGGACGGCGACTTCCTCGGCATCGCCACGCTGCTCGATGCCGGCAAGCTGGCCGATGCGACCGCGAACGGCTGGGCCACGACGCGTGCCAGCGCGGTGTTTCCATCGTCTGCCTCGCTGGTCGAGGTGCGCGTCGAGGACGATGCCGCCGATACCCGCGCCAATGCGCTGCGCCTGCTGTTGCTGCGCGAGGCGGGCAAGGCGCTGGCCGCCGGCCGGCGCTTCATCCCCGACTGGTGGGCCGAGGGCGTGGAGGGCGAGTACTCGTTCCTGCCGCTGTCGTGGCAGGTGGACGACGCGGGCCATGTGGTACCGGCCGATGACGCGCTGCGGCGCGCCGGCCCCGATGCCGCCGCCGCATATCGCGCGCTGGACAGCACCGCATGGCTGACGCCGGCCAGCGCGCAAAGCCCGCTCGACGACTTCGCCGAAGCGTTCGCGCTGTACGCGCACATCGTGCTGTCCGGCCGCCCCTACAGCGTGCGGGTGTTCGACGGCGCCACGCCGTACGACTACGCGCCGCGCTGGGATGCGCCGCGCCTGGCCGGCAAGCTGGCCCTGCTCAAGCGCTTCGTGCCGGACGTGGCGCACGAACCCGATCCGCAGGTGGCCGCCGCCGCGCTGCCGTTCGCGCCGCTGGTGGGCACGGCGCCGCTGATGCGCCGCGCCTTCGACAAGATCGACATGGCACCGGTGGCGCAGGCGCTGCTGGCGCGCGCGGAGTCCGACCAGCTGGATGCCAATGCGTACCTCGATTTCGCCATCACGCTGCAACTGACAGGCGACCGCGACGTGGCGCTGGACGTGCAGGCCGAGGCGGTGCGCATCCGCCCGCATTACACGCTGCCGGCGCGGCAGGGCGAGATGCTGCGCCTGCTGGTGATCATGGGGCTGGGCGACCTGATGGCGAACACGCCGATCGAATTCCTGCTGGAAGACGCCGACGTCACGCTGGAAATGCTGTACGTGACCGCCGATGCGCCCTGGCCGGAGGTGGTGCCCGAGCACGACGTGATGATGGTGTGCATGGGCGAGAACGATGCCAACCAGCCGCTGCTGGCCAGGCTGTCGGAATGGATCGCGGGCTGGCCGCGCCCCGTGCTCAACGGCCCGGAGCGGATCGCCGTGCTGTCGCGCGACGGCGTCTGCAACGCGCTGGCCGGCATCGATGGCGTGGAGATGCCGCAAACCGTGCGGCTGCCGCGCGCGCAGCTGGCAGCCCTCGCGGCCGCGCCGGACACCTTGCGCGAAGTGCTGCCGGACGGCGTGTTCCCCCTCATCGTGCGCCCGCTGGGATCGCACGCGGGCCATGACCTCGACAAGATCGATACGCCGGCCGACCTGGCGGCTTACCTGGAGCGGGTGCCGGCCGAAGCGTTCTACCTGTCGCGCTTCGTCGATTATCGCGGCGCGAACGGCCTGTTCGGCAAGTACCGCGTGGTACTGGTCGAGGGCGTGCCGTACCTGGCGCACTTCGCCAGCTCCGAGCACTGGATGGTGCACTACCTGAACGCCGGCATGGGGGAAAGCGCGGCCAAGCGGGCGCTGGAGGCGGAAGCGATGGAGCACTTCGATGCTACCTTCGCGGCACGCCACCGCGCCGCGCTGGCCGAGATCGACCGCCGCATCGGCCTGCCCTACGTGGGCATGGATTGCGCCGAGACGCCGGACGGCAAGCTGCTCGTGTTCGAAGTCGACAACGCGATGATCGTGCACGCGATGGATGACGAAGCCATGTATCCGTACAAGAAGCCCGCCATGCGCAAGATCTTTACCGCGTTCCGGCAACTGCTGGAGAATGCCCGTACCCGCCGCTGACGTATGTGCCACGGGTGTCCGACACCGTTTCCGGATGAAGCGCCCGGAAAAAATGTCCGACACCAGGCCGCCGATCCTGGAACGCCACGTTCTACCGTGCCGCCTCCAGCCGCTGCGCCGCCAGCTCCTCGAGCCCCTTCAGCATCGCATCGATATCGCGCCGCTCGCTGCGATGGTTGACGATCGCCACGCGGATGGCGACCTTGCCCCGCAACGTGGTCAGCGACGGCGCCGCGATGCCCGCTTCCTGCAAGTCGGCCACCAGCGCGGCATTGAAATCGTCGGCATCCACGCCGTCCGCCATGCCGGTCACTTTATAGCGGAAGCACACGATGTTCAGCGCCACCGGCGCCAGCAGCTCGAAGGCGGGGCGCTGGCGCACCTCGTCGGCCAGGTAACGGGCCAGCGCGCACGTGCCGGCGATGGCACCGCCCATCCGGTCGGCGCCATGGGCCTGCAGCGTGAACCAGGTCTTCAGCGCGCGGAAGGAGCGCGACAGGTCCGGCCCGAAATCGCACGGCCACGGCGAGCCGCCGGCCATGCCGCGCGGTTCGCGTTTCAGGTAGCGCGGCGCCGCGGCGAAGGTGTCGCGGTGCAGCTCGCCGTCGCGCACCAGCACGAAGCCCGCGTCGTACGGCACCTGCGCCCACTTGTGGAAATCGAAGGCGATCGAGTCGGCCTGCTCTATGCCGTCGAGCAGCGGCGCCAGTTCCGCCGACAGCATCGCCATCGCGCCGAACGCGCCGTCGACATGGAACCACAGGCCGTTGGCGCGGGCGATCGCCGCCACGCGCGCCAGCGGGTCGATCGCGGCGGTGTCCACCGTGCCGGCGGTGGCGGCCACGAAGAAGGGCCGCAGGCCGGCCCGCACGTCGGCGGCAATGGCCTGTTCCAGCGCCGCAGTGTCCATGCGGAAGTCGTCGTCGAGCGGCACCAGGCGCAGCGCGGCGCGGCCGATGCCGGTCAGGTCCATCGCCTGGGCGATGCAGTCGTGCGCCGCGGCCGACGTGTAGGCGACCAGGCCCTGTCCCATGCTGGCAAGGCCGGCGTCGCGCACCTCGAGCCCCAGCATGCGGCGGCGCGCCACCAGCACGGCGATCATGTTGGCCATCGACGTGCCGGTGACGAAAATGCCGCTGGCACCGGCCGGGAAGCGGAACAGCTCCGCCATCCAGCGCGCCACCTGGCGCTCGACCTCGACGGGAACCTGGTCGCGGCCGCCGACGTTCGCGTTCAGCCCCGCCGCCAGCATCTCGGCCAGCATGCCGACCGGCGTGCCGCCGCCGTGCACCCAGCCGAAGAAGCCGGGATGCGCATTGCCGACCGCGTAGGGCAGCACGTCGTCCATGAAGGTGCGATGGAGCCCGGCGAGGTCGCTGCCGGCGCGCGGCAGCGGCGCCTGGAATGTCGCGCGCACCTCGGCGGGCGCCGGCTGCCACACGGGCCGCTCGCGCAGGTGTTCCAGGTAGTCGAACATGTCGTCGAGCATGCGGTGGCCCTGCTCGCGCAGCGCCGACCAGTCGTCGGGATCGAGGGAAGTCTTGTGCTCGGCCATGGCAGCTCCTTGTTGCGGATGGCGGCACTATACTTCACGGACGCGTCCGGCAGGCGCAGGGGACGCCGGGCTTGTCCGCTCACGCTTGCTTGCAAACGCTTACTTGCAAACGCTTACTTGCAAACGCTTGCTTGCAGGCGCTTGCTTGCAGGCGAGTTGCTGATGCTTGTTTGCCGACGCTTGTTTGCCAGCGCTTAGCGGCTCACGATCAGCTTCAGCCCCAGCGCGATGAACACGGCGCCGGCCAGGCGGTCGAGCACCACGCCCGCGCGCGGCTTGCGGCTCAGCCATCCGCCGATGGCGCCGGCGAACCAGCCGAGGAGGCCGAACAGCACGGCCGCCTGCAGCGTGAACGTGACCCCCAGCGCAGCCAGCTGCCAGGGCGCGTCGCCGCGCGAAGCCACCACGAACTGGGGCAGGAACGACAGGAAGAACAGGACCACCTTGGGATTGATGGCATTGGCCAGGCAGCCTTTCCAGAACAGCCGGGCAGGGGACTCGGCCGGCACTCCCGACGCCGCGAGGTTGACGGCGCCGGCATGGCGCCAGGCACCCCAGCCCAGCTTGATCAGGTACAGGCCGCCCGCCACCTTCAGCACCGTGAACGCCGTCGGCGATGCCGCGATCAGCGCGCTGACGCCCACCACCGCCAGCGCCGTATGGCTGAGGCACCCGAACGCGCAGCCCAGCCCGAACGCGATGCCCTGCCTGCGCCCCTTCGCCATCCCCATGCCGAGCACCATCAGGTTGTCCGGGCCGGGCGAGACCGTCAGCACCATCGCGGCCAGCAGGAAGGGGAAGAATTGGTCGGGTGTCAGCATCGGGGACTCGCGGGGGAAAAGCGCAAGTATACGGTACCGGTTTGGTGTGGTCGATGTGGCGGCTGGCGGGTGAGCTGCAGGGGTCTGTCCCCGCCAGTTGTTGACTACAAGCCTGGTCGCTGGCATGGATCAAGGGGACTGACCCCGGTGTTCGCGTGCGCTGATGTGGCGCTGGCAAATACCGGGGTCAGTCCCCTGGTTTGGCGTCGCTGACCAAGGCCAGCGCTAGCAACTGGCGGGGACAGACCCCTGCTGATCAGCCGCTATTTGCAACCTCTAGCCAGCCTCAGTACTTCACGGCGGCTGGCTGGTCCCAACTGCGCCGGCAGGCAACTATTCGGCCTTCAAGGCGCTGCCGAAAACGACTCGTGCGACGGGAACCTGGCCATCATCCACTCGCGCCGCAACTGCAGCGCGTCGACCACGTCGGCCGGCAGGGTGCCGATGGTTTCCGGGTCGTCGCTGGGCGTGTCGGCCAGCAGGCTGGCAAGGTGGATCACGCCGGCCAGCTGGCAGAACGGGCGGGCGGCCATCGGGTCGGACGAGCTTTCCAGCGCATGCACGATCCGGGCGGGGAAGTTCCAGCGGCGGCCCAGCTCGGCCGTGATCTGGCCTTCGGAAAAGCCCAGCAGGCGCTGTTCGCGTTCCCAGCGGCCGCCGGGCAGGTGCGGCTGCTGCTCGATTTCCGCGAACTGGGCGGGGGAGACCTGGTAGATCAGCAGTTCGCCCAGCCGCAGCATCATGCCGGCCAGCCAGGCTTCGCCGCCGTCGCAGCCCAGGCCCGTGGCCAGCCATTTCGAATAGCCGGCGCAGGCCATGCTGCTCTTCCAGAATTCGTCCGAGTCGAGGCCCGGCAGTTGCGGGAACGATTCGGCGAAGCAGGCGGCCAGCGCCAGCGTGCGGATATGCGACAGGCCGGCCAGCGCCACCGCGTCGTCCAGCGAGCTCACGCCGCGCGAGAAGCCGAAGCGGGCGCTGTTCGCCAGGCGCATCAGCTTGGCCGTCAGGGCGGGGTCGCGGGCGATGATCGCGGCCACGCTCTTCGACGAGGCATCCTCGTCGTCGAGCGTGGCGATCAGGGCATGCGCCACCTCGGGGATGACGGGCAGTTTAACGTCGGCAAAGAACTGGGTAAGCGTGGGCATCGATGTCTCTCGGTTGATCGGTGCGGCGCCGCTGTCCGGATGCCGCTGGGGCCAGTGTAAGCCGGGAAAGTGCCGGAATCGCTAAAAGATTGCTTATGATCAATATCGACTGTTGCGGATTCGCAAGTGACCGCCAGGCAGGGCCCGTCAGTCGTACTGCGCGCCCAGGGGGTGCCTGGGCGACTCCGCGCCCGGCAAGACGGGCGGCCCGGCCAGCACGACGCAATCGCGGCCCCCGGCTTTCGCCGCATACAGGGCGGCGTCGGCACGCTTGATCACGGCGCCGATGTCCTCGTCCTGCCCGCGCGAGGCGATGCCGAACGACGCGGTGACCCGCAGGCCGGCCGGCCAGGCCGCCGCATGCAGCGCGGCGCGCAGTTTCTCGGCCAGCTGGCGCGCCTGCTCGGCACCGGTGGCGGGGCAGACGATCAGGAATTCCTCGCCGCCCCAGCGCACCAGCTTGTCGTTGGCGCGGATTTCCGAATGGATCGTCGCGGCGAAATCGCGCAGCACGGCATCGCCGGTATCGTGGCCGTGCCGGTCGTTGACGCGCTTGAAGTGGTCGATGTCGGCGAACACCACCGCCATCGGCGGCGCCAGCAGCGATGACGTGCTCATCAGCGCCGCCCGCAGCCCCTGCCGGTTCAGCGCCCCCGTCAGCGGATCGGTATTGGCCTGCTCGACCAGTTCGCGCGCCTCCAGCTGCAGGGCGGCGTTGATTTCGCCCAGCAGGGCGAGGCGCCGGCCGCTGTCGCCCAGTTCGCGGCGCAACTGCAGCGCGGCCAGGGCGGGCCAGCTGACCGCGCACAGGATCCACGCCGCCATCAGGCCCATGTACAGCTCGTCCGCGGTGAGCCACTTGCCATGCAGGCGCAGCGAGCGCAGTTCGATCACGTGCTCGCCGGCGGTGCTGGTGGCACCGGTCAGCAGTTCGATGCGCGTCACGTTATCGATGCGCATGTCGGTGTCGTCGAGCGGCACCTTCATGTAGTCGATCCACCATGTCGCGGTATGGAGCACGTTCAGCGGCACGCGGATGACGCCGGGCGCGCCCACCTCGAATTCGACTTCGTTGACCTTCTGCGACATCGGGTTGTCCAGCTTCGAGATGCCCGCTTCGAAGTTCAGCACCATCAGGCGCAGCGAGCGGCGCCCGGGGCCACGGTAGGTCACGTCGAAGGACACGCTGTCGAACTCCGACAGGTCGATGCCGGTCTCCGTATCGGACATGGCGAACTGGTACTTGCAGGCCGGCCAGTCGATCGTGCGCGCCAGCTGGCAGCGCATGGTCAGCGCATTGCCGTGGCGTTCCAGCGCCACGCGGCTGGTGCCGCCCATCCACCGGTCGTCCATGACGTCGCGCCGCACGCCGGGCCGCGTGGTCAGGTCGATCACCCGTTCCATGCCGAAGTGGTGCCACACCAGCAAGCCGGCCGTGATCATCGCCAACGCGGCGATCACACGGTGCATCAGGCGGTGCATACGGCGGTTGGCTGGGGAAGAAGTCACTTTGAAATCGATTTCGGCACGAACCCCGCGACGATACTCTTGATATTTCCTACCATCAACTAATATTGCTAAAAGTGTTGTGCGTGGCTCACGGCGGGATGGCACATTCTGCCGCAATCCCGCACTCGGCCGCGCATCATTGACTGACCGGCAACTCCCATGCAATATTGAATGTTCTTCCTGTTAAGAAAGCGATTGCATGCGTCATCTCCTCACCGCACTTTCCCTCGCGCTCGCCGCCGCCGGCGCTTGC
Source organism: Pseudoduganella sp. SL102 (assembly GCF_027856995.1). Lineage (NCBI taxonomy): Bacteria > Pseudomonadati > Pseudomonadota > Betaproteobacteria > Burkholderiales > Oxalobacteraceae > Pseudoduganella > Pseudoduganella sp. SL102. The sequence goes on along the minus strand of NZ_CP115554.1, from coordinate 5,283,334 downwards.
GCCCAGGCGCCTTCCGGCACCGTGGCCGACCGCATCTCGGCGGATTCGCTGCGCGGCCACCTGTCCTTCCTGTCCTCGGACCTGCTGGAAGGGCGCGGCACGCCGTCGCGCGGACTGGACCTGGCGGCCGAATACATCGCCGCGCAATTCCGCCGCGCCGGCCTGGAAGCGGTGGGCGACGACGGTTATTTCCAGACGGCCAACTGGCAGCAGGCGCAGCGCGATGCGCGGGACTTCACGTTCACCGTGCAGGCGGGCGGCAAGACCTTCGCCGTGCCGCACTCGGCGGCCACCGCCAATTTCGTGCAGCCGGTGGCGCTGGCCGCCACGGGCGTGGTGCGCATGACATGGCAGGAAGCGCTGGCGGCGGGATCGGAAGTCGACGGCAAGGTGCTCGTGGTACCCGCCGCGCCGGTGCCCGACGCCGCCGGCGTGCTGCGCGCCGGCCTGAAGTCGCGTCCCGCGCTGGTGGTGCTGGCCGATACCAAGGGTTATCAGCGCAACCGGGGCGACGGCTGGCTGATCGATCCGGAGCAGGTGGCGCCCGCCGGCGCGGCCCCGGTCGTCGTGCTGCACGACGCGGCGGCCGCCACGGCGCTGCAGGAAGCCGATGCCACGGTGGCGGCCACGATCGCCGTGCCGCAGTTGCGCGCGGTGAAGCTGCGCAATGTCATCGGCGTATTGCGCGGCACCGATCCGGCGCTGAAGAATACCTATGCGATGCTGACGGCGCACTACGACCACCTGGGCATCCGCAACGGAGTGATCCATAACGGCGCCAACGACGACGGCAGCGGCACCGTGGCGGTGATCGACATCGCCGCCGCGCTGGCCGCCGAGAAGACCCGCCCGCGCCGCAGCATCGTGTTCATGGCGCTGTTCGGCGAGGAACTCGGCCTGCTCGGCTCGCGCTACTACGGCCGCCATCCGGTGTTCCCGCTGAAGGATACGGTGGCGCACCTGAACCTGGAACAGATCGGCCGCACCGATGACAGCGAAGGCGCCCAGGTGGGCACCGCCACGCTGACCGGCTTCGATTATTCCACCGTGACCGAGTACCTGAAGAAGGCCGGCGAGCGCTCCGGCGTGCGCTTGTGGAAGCACGAGGCCAACAGCGACCGCTACTTCGCCCGCAGCGACAACCAGGCGCTGGCCGACGTGGGCGTGCCGGCGCACACCCTGGCCGTGGCCTTCGGCTTCCCCGACTACCACGGCAAGGACGACGACTGGTCAAAGCTGGACTACGACAACATGGCGCGCGTCACGCGCATGGTCGCGCTGGGGCTGCAGGACATCGCCAACGATGCGAAGCGGCCAGCGTGGACCAATGCGCCGAAGGCCGCGCCGTACCTGGAGGCGGGAAGGAAGCTGATGGGGCAGTAGGGGTTGATCAGGTCGCAGGAGCTTAGCGCCTGGTGTCAGACATTATTTTCGCAGGAAAATAGTGTCTAAATAGTGTCTGACATCGGTTTTAACGTGCGGTGGCAGGGGCCGGCGTCAAGCGGGCAGGCGATCCGGCGGAACCTGGCTGCGGCTCAGTGCCAGGTCGCGCAGTGCCAGGTCGCGCAGTGCCAGGTCATTGTAAAGCACGACCATGTTCGCTGATACGAACATCGGCACCAGGGCCGTGACGGCGGCCGAAAGCAGCAATGCGGCGATCGCCCCGGCCAGGTTGTCGGGCAGCGATACCGTGCTGATGTCGAAGCGATCGACCAATACCGCCACTCCAAGGACAAGGCAGTAGCCGATCGCCACGCGCCACCAGTGTCCCCGCACCAGGCGCCGGCTGGCCTTGAGCGCTTCGACCGGTCCCACACCGTCGATGACCAGCGCTGGCCACCAGAACGACAGCGCGACAAACAGGTAAAGGCCGGGCAGCAGCAGCAAGACCGCGCCGCTGCCCACCGCCAGCATGAACAGCGCGGATGCCGCCAGGCACGGCAGCAGGCAACGCAGGCCGCACGCCAGCGACTCGCGCGCGACCGCAGGGCGCGCGTGGGCGCACGCATTGACCTGGTGGAGCAGCGGCGACATCAGCGCCGGGCTCACCAGCAGTAGCAGGGCGCACAGGTAAAGGATCCACTCCCGGTCGCCATGCTCGCCGGCGACCCAGACCCCCAGGCCGAGCAGACCAATCAGGAGCACCACCGGCACCAGCGCATACGGCAGGACCCGCAGGAAACTCTTGAAGAACAGGCCTTGCGTGGCACGCCCGACGTCGATCCAGCCCAGCGGAGTCGAGGATATGGTGAACATGTCATGATCTTTCGATAACATTTAAATATCGAGAACATATCCTCCTGCCGGGCGCGCGTCAACCGCAGGACGGTACGTGATAGTGACTGGGACAGCCTGCCACCCGGCACCAGGCGCCTCGGCTAGAACAGCACCCGCTGCCGGCTCGTCAACCCCGTAAAACTGTCCCCCAAAAACGGCAGGATCGCATCGGCGATGGGCTTCAGCTGCCGGTCCAGGTAGTGCGCATAGTCGATCGGCGAGCGGCGCCGTTCCAGCGGTTCGGGGCCGGCGGTGGTCATCAGGTAGCGGATCCAGCCGCGGTTCTGGTATTGCAGCGGGCGGCCCTGCGCGGCGTTGACTTCGTCGGCGATGCGGGCGGCGCGCACGTGCGGCGGCACGTTGCGGTCGTAGTCGCCCAGCGCGCGGCGCAGCCGCTTGCGGTAGACCAGCAGGTCATCGAGTTCGCCGCGCAGCATCCGTTCGGCATAGTCGCGCACATAGTCCCGGTACGGTTCATTGCGGAAGACCAGGCCGTACAGCGTCTGCTGGAATTGCTGGGCCAGCGGCGTCCAGTCGGTGCGCACCGTTTCCAGGCCCTTGAAGACGATGTCGTCGCTGCCGTCCGGGCGCAGCACCAGGCCGGCGTAGCGCTTCTTGCTGCCTTCGTCGGAATCGCGCACGGTCGGCATCAGGAAGCGGCGGTAGTGCGTTTCGTATTGCAGTTCGAGCGCGCTCGCCAGCTTGAATTCCTCCTGCAGGTGCGCCTGCCACCAAGCGTTGACGTGGGCGACCAGCGCGCGGCCGATATCGTCCGCTTCCCGCGTGCCGTGGCCGCGGCCCAGCCACACGAAAGTGGAATCGGTATCGCCGTAGATCACCTGGTAGCCCCGTTCCTCGATCAGTTCGCGCGTGCGGTGCATGATCTCGTGGCCGCGCATGGTGATCGAGCTGGCCAGCCGCGGGTCGAAGAACCGGCAGCCGGACGAGCCCAGCACGCCGTAGAAGGCATTCATGATGATCTTCAGGGCCTGCGACAGAGGCTTGTTGCCATCGCGCTTGGCCGCCTCGCGGCCCTGCCAGACCCGGGTGACGATCTCCGGCAGGCAGTGCGCCTTGCGCGAGAAGCGCGCGCCCCGGAAACCGGGCACGGTATCGCTTTCCGGCTCGCGCAGGCCTTCGATCAGGCCGACCGGATCGATCAGGAAGGTGCGGATGATGGACGGGTACAGGCTCTTGTAGTCGAGCACCAGCACCGAATCGTACAGCCCGGAGCGCGAATCCATCACGAAGCCGCCCGGGCTGTCCGCATTGGCCACGTCGCCCAGCCGCGGCGCCACGAAGCCGGCGCGGTGCATCAGCGGCATGTAGGAATGCTCGAAGGCGGCCACCGAGCCGCCGCTGCGGTCGGCCGGCAGGCCCGTCACGCTGGCGCGCTCCAGCAGGAAGTCGAGAATGCCCGTGTGCGCGAAGATGCGCGTGACCAGTTCGCAGTCCTTCAGGTTGTAGCGGGCCAGCGCCGGCTTGTCCTCGGCGAACAGGCGGTTGATCTCGTCCATGCGGTCGTACGGGTTGTCGATCGCCTTGCCTTCGCCCAGCAGGGTCTGCGCCACGTTCTCCAGGCTGAACGAGGCGAAGCTCCAGGTGGCCGAGCGCAGCGCCTCGATGCCGTCGATCAGCAGTCGGCCCGGCGCGGCCGCGAAGAAGTGCTGGCCATTGGTGTGCTCGCGCCATTCCATCGGCGTGCCGCCGCGGCCCAGCAGCAGCGGCACGCCGAAGCGCTCCGCATGCTTCTGCAGCACGCGCAGGTCGAACTGGATCACGTTCCAGCCGATCACCGCATCCGGATCGTGGCGCGCCATCCAGCCGTTCAGCCGCGCCAGCAGTTCCGGGCGGTCGGCGCAATACGTGAGGTCGAAGTCGATGCCGGCCGGGTCGCCGTTCGGCGGTCCCAGCATGTACACGTCGCGCGCGCCGCAGCCTTCCACCGCGATCGAGTACAGGTCCCCGTGCGCGGTGGTCTCGATATCGAGCGACGCCAGGCGCAGCGCCGGGCGGTAGCCGTCGTGCGGCTTGAGCCGCGCGTCGACGACGATGCCTCGAGCTTGTTGGTCTTCCTTGCCCTCCCAGCACACGGATGCCGTGATGAAGCGTTCCATCAGGTAGCGTTCGGGAGGCCGCACGTCGGCTTCGTAGACGTCGATGCCGTGCTCGCGCAGGCGCTTTTCCAGCTTCAGGAGTTGCCGGTAATGGCGGCAATACAGGCCGGCGACGGGGCGGTGGCGGAAATCGCGCAAGGCCAGCGGCCGCAGTTCGCAGCCGCGCTCCGAGCGCAGTACCGCCTGCGCCGCCTCCAGCCACTCGGCCGGGATGAACGCGACCGACGGCTGCGGCGGCAGCCGCACGCAGCGCGGACCGTCTTCGGTGGCGATCCAGAATTCGACTTCGGTGCCGGCGTCGGTATCGCGCCAGTGGCGGGTCAGCAGGAAGCCGCAGCGCGGCCCGGCGGCCGGCGTGCCATCCGCCTGCGAGTCATTGGCGTACGTCCGATCTGGCGACGATGCATCGGCATGCCCGTCGTCCGCCTGCGGTTCGTCCATCTGCGTTTCGCCCGGTGGTTCGTGGCCCGCCTGCGCGCCGGTCACGGCGCGGCGCGCCACACCACGCGGTCGCGGCCGGCCTGCTTGGCATGGTACAGGTGCGCATCGGCGGCCGCGAACAGCGCCGCCGCGTCCTCGCCGGGCAGCAGCGTGGCCCCGCCGACGCTGGCTGTCAGCAGCGGCCCCACCGGCGACGCCACGTGGTCGATCGCCAGCCGGCCCAGCGCATCGCGCAGCTGGTCCACCACCGCGCCGGCCGTGGCGGCATCCGCGCCCGGCATCAGCAGCACGAGTTCCTCGCCGCCGTAGCGCGCCGCCAGGTCGCCGGGGCCGCGCACGCTGGCCGCGGCCGTGCGCGCCACCGCCCGCAGCGCGCGGTCGCCGGCCGGGTGGCCGTAGTGGTCGTTGTACTGCTTGAACGCGTCGATGTCGAGCAGCGCCAGCGACAGCGGCGTGCCGCGCCGGCGCGCCAGCGCATGTTCGGCTTCGAATGTCTCGTCGAAGCGGCGCCGGTTGGCCAGTTCCGTCAGCCCGTCCACGTGCGCCAGGCGCTCCAGCATGCGGCGCTGGCGCACCATCTGCAGGTGCAGGGCCACGCGCGCCATCACCACGGTGGCGTTGAAGGGCTTGGCGATGTAGTCGGAGGCACCCAGTTTCAGGCCCTGCGCCTCGTCCTCGGGCCGGCCCAGGCCGGAAACGAAGATCACCGCGATGTCCGCCGTGCGCGGGTCGTCGCGCAGCCGGCGCAGCACTTCGAAGCCATCCATGTCCGGCATCAGCACGTCCAGCAGGATCAGGTCGGGCAGGTGGCGCCAGGCGCGTTCCAGCGCCTGCGTGCCATCCTTGGCAAGCAGCACGGTGTACTCGGGTTTCAGCAGCTCGGCGAGCACGCCGCGGTTGATCGCGTCGTCGTCGGCCACCAGCACTTTTTGCAAGGCGTTCATGCAGGGTCTTCGAGGGTCGTATCCAGCGCATGCGCCAGGCGGCCCAGCGGTTGGATTGCCGCATGATACTCGATATCGGCGACGGCCCGCCCGATCCCGGCCAGCAGGGCGCCATGGCCGGCCACGGCAGGCAGCGCCTGCAGTTCGCGCAGCAGGTCTTCGGCGCGGGCATCGTCGGCGTGCAGGCAGGCGGCCAGTTCGCGCAGCAGCGCCCGCACGTCGGTGCCGCCGGCGCGCGCCACGGCCGGCGCGGCGGCCAGCGGTGCCAGGCCGGCCAGCAAGGTCTGCAGCACGCCGGCCAGTTCGGCCACCAGCACGGGGAGGCCGCCGGAATCATCCGCATGGGTACCGGCGTCGGGTCCGGCGCGCAGCTCATGCTCGACGCTGCCGGCCACCCGCGACAGGTCGGTGGCGCCGATGTAGGCTGCGCTCGACTTCAGGTTGTGCGCCAGCGTCGCCACCGTGTCGCGATCGCCGGCCGCCAGCGCGGCGCGCAGCGCCGCGGGCGCGGCCCCATACTCGCGCACGAAGCCATCGAGCCGCTTCTGCAGCCGGGCACGCTGGCCATCGACGCTGGCCAGCGCGGCATGCCAGTCGACGCCCGGCAGCGCCGGCAGCTGCGCGGCTTCCTGCGTCGGCTGCTGCATGGCTTCGCGCGTTCCCGCTTGCGACGGTTCCCACGGCGCCGGTACCACCGCCGGCAGCGGCGGGGCGGCGCGCCTGGCCACGCGAGCCGGATCGATCCAGCGCAGCAGCGCGGCAAACAGCAGTTCCGGGTCGATCGGCTTGACCAGGTGGCCGTTCATGCCGGCCGCCAGGCTCTTTTCCAGGTCGCCGGCCAGCGCGTGCGCCGTCATCGCCACGATGGGCAGGCCGACGCGGCCGGGCAGGGTGCGGATGCGCCGCGCGGCCGTCAGGCCATCCATGCCGTGCATCTGGATATCCATCAGTACCAGGTCGTAGTCGTGCGCCTGCACCATGCGCAGCGCGTCCAGGCCGCTGGTGGCCACGTCCACGCGCAGCGGCGCGGCCGCCATGAAGTCCAGCGCCACTTCGCGGTTGTTGGCGTTGTCGTCCACCAGCAGCACGCGGGCGCCCGCCAGGCGCGCCAGGTTGGCCTGCGACGGTACAGCCACGGCGCCGCCGCGGACCGCCGCATCGGGACGCAGCGGCGCGGCGCCCGCGTCGGCGACGCCGGCATGGATGGTGAACATGAACGTACTGCCCATGCCGGGCCGGCTGTGCACCGTGATCCGGCCGCCCATCAGCTGCACCAGCTGCTGCGAGATCGTCAGGCCCAGCCCCGTACCGCCGTAGCGGCGGGTCATGGAAGCGTCGCCCTGGCTGAACGCGTGGAACAGGCTGGCGAGCTCGTCCTCGCCCATGCCGATGCCGGTATCGCTGACGGAAAAGCGCAGCGCCACGCCGGCCGAACCGTCGCCCGTGGCCGGGCCGTCCACTTCCACCGCAACCACCACCTCGCCCCGCTCGGTGAACTTGAGGGCGTTGCCGGTGAGGTTCAGCAGCACCTGGCCCAGCCGCAGCGGGTCGCCGACCAGCGCCGGGGGCACGCCGGTGCCGACGCGGAACACCAGCGACACCGCGCTCCCCGCATGTGTCCCCTCATGTGTCCCTTTGTTCGCCCCCTCGTATGCTCCCTCCTGCGCCGGCGCCGCCAGGCTGGCCAGGTTGTCGAGCAGTGCCTGCACGCTGAACGGCACCCGCTCCAGCGTCATCTTGCCGGCCTCGATCTTGGAAAAGTCGAGGATGTCGTTGATGATGCCCAGCAGGTGCTCGCCGGCGCCGAGGATCTTGACCAGGTAGTTGCGCAGCCGCGCGTCCGGGCCGGCCATCAAGGCCAGCCGGCTCATGCCGAGGATCGCATTCATCGGCGTGCGGATCTCGTGGCTCATGTTGGCCATGAACTGCGCCTTCAGCCGCGCCGCCGCCTCGGCGCGCAGCATGGCCGTCTGCATGCCCTGCGTGCGCAGGCCGAGGATGCGCATGTACACCAGCATGTCGACCGCGCTGGCCAGCTGCAGCGCATGCATGGTCCAGAAGGTGGCTTCCAGCTGGCCGGCGAAGACCTGGCCGAGCACCACCGCGCCCGTGAAGGAAATGATCCAGCTGGAGGTGAAGTACCAGCCGACCGGATCGCCACGGCGCATCAGCCGCCATGCCCCGGGCAATCCGAACAGCTTGGGCGCGGCGCCCAGCGTGGAGACCACCAGCAGCAGGCCGTTCATCGGCAGGATGTCGAGCGCGTAGGTGACGGCGGTCAGCGCCATCAGCATCGCGCAGCCTTTCATCAGCAGGCTGAAACGCCGGTCCATGCCGCGCCGCGCCAGTACCTGCTCGACGAACAGGTAGGAGCCGCAGGAGGCGATCATCGCCGTGATGCCGCCGGCATGCTCGATCATCCAGCGGTTGCCCGGCCACAGGTATTGCTGGCCGATGCCGAAGAAGTCGACGCCGTACAGCGCCAGGCCGAAGGTGGCCAGCGCGAACTTGCCGAAGGTGTTGTCGCGCAGCGTGACCCAGTGCGACAGGCTGTAGACCAGCAGGCAGAAGGCCAGGCCGGCCAGCAGGCCCTGGATCATCTGCTCGAGCAGTTCCGTGCGGTGGAAATGCGCGGCCTTCTCCAGCCGCACCGGCAGGATGATGGGGCCGCGCGCCTCGACCCGCAGCAGCAGCGTGTGCTCGCCCCGCGGCAGCGTAAGCACGAAAGCGGGCACGCGCGCGCCCATGTGCGGCTCGGGCGGCGGCAGGCGGTTGCCGGCGGCCTGGTGGCCGCCGGGGCGGCCATCGGTGACGATCCACGTATCGACCCGGCCCAGCAGAGCATAGTTCAGCGCCAGCACCCACTGGCCATTCGCGCCTTCGGGAACCCGCACCGGAATGCGCAGCCACAGCACCCGCTCGTACTTGCCCGTGGTGCCGCGTGCCAGCGCGGGCGGCGCGAACCGGTCCCGGGCCGCCAGGGCGGCGGCCGCGTCGAGCTGGCGATCCGGGTCGGACAGCACCGTCATCGCCGACCACGCGTCGGCCTCGTTCAGCGCGTCGTCCAGCACGACCGGCGCGGCCGCGGCCAGCGTGCTCCAGCCGAAGGCCATGGCGGCGAGCACCAGGCGCAGGAGGGCAAGGAGGGCAAGGAAGGCCGCGGGCAGCGCGCCGCCATGGCGGGCGGGCTGGCGGGGTGGATGCATGGCCGTCTCCGCTTACTGGTAGCGGTAGTCGAAGCGCACGCCGACCACGCGCGGCGCACCCGGTACCGCCATGCCGAAACTGTCGATGGTGGCCGGCGCAATGCGGTTGCCCAGGTTGTGCGCGTAGGCGGCCAGGGTCCACGGCGCATCGTCCGGGCGCCAGGCCAGCGTGGCGTCCACGGTGGCCATGGCCGGCACGCGGTACTGCACCAGCTTCGACGGCACGCCGATCATGTAGGCCGCGCTGCGGCGCGCGTCGACGCCGGCGCGCACTTCATGGCCGGCCAGGCGCACGCGGCGCTGGTAGCCGGCCGACAGCACGTGCGACGGCGAGCGGTCCAGCTTGCGCCCGTTCCACGAATGGATGCCGTCCGGCGTGTACGACACGTAGTGCGCATCGAGCAGGGTCAGTCCATAGCTGAAGCGGTCGTCCGCACTGGCCTGCACCTTGCCGTCCAGTTCCAGGCCGCGCACGCTGGCGATGCCGGCATTGGTGGTGATGAAGCGGGGCGCGCCGGCGATGATGGCATTGCCGGACAGTTGCAGGCTGGTGTAGTCGTACTTGAACGCGGCCGCGTCCAGGCTGGCGCGCCGGTGCCAGAAACGCGTCTTGGCGCCCAGTTCCAGGGCCTTCAGCGTTTCCGGCCGGTAGAACAGGTAGCCGGGCGCCACCGCCGCCGCCGCCGGGCAGGCCGGGCCGGCCAGGCAGCCGTCGTTGAAGCCGCCGGCCTTGTAGCCGGTGGACAGCGTGCCGTAGACGAACGTGGCCGGCAGGAAGGCCGACGGCGCGAGGTCGTAGTCGAGGCCCAGGCGCCAGGTGCGCTTGCCGGTCTCGATCCGCGCCGCGTTCGGCAGCTGGAAGTCGGTGGCGGGGTTGAAGGCCGGACCCTGCTGGAAGCTGGTGGCGCCCACCCGCGATTTTTCATCCTCGGTATGGCGCAGGCCGGCGGTGGCGCGCAGCCGGCCGGTGACGCGGTATGCCAGCTGGCCGAAGGCGGCGCGGCTCTTCGCCACGGTGGGGTCGGTGGGGAAGGCATAGTACGGCGTCAGGCCGATCGGGGCCAAGTCGCGGAACACGTAGTTCGAATGCGAGCGTTCGTCGAACCAGTACAGGCCCGCCTGCGCGGACAGCGCGCCATCGCCGCCGGTGGCCACGCGCAGCTCGTGCGAATCCTGGCGCTGCCCGCCGGTGAAATTCTGGCGCACGCCCAGCGTGGCCTGCGGCGCCACCCGGTAGATGTAGTTGGTGAGGAAATCCAGGTCGAACTTGCGGTGGGCGCCCAGGTAATGCAGCGTGGCCGGGCCCAGGTTCCACGTGAACTCGGCGCCGGCGCCGGCGCTGCGGTTGCGCCCCCAGCCCTGTTCCGGCACCACGTTGCGCGGCACGAAGCGGTTGGTCAGCCGGTCCCGCGCGGCGGCGCCGTACCACTCCGGCTTGCCGCTGTCGGCGTGGCGGAAGAAGTTGTTGTCGGACACGAAGCTGTCCGGGTTGTAGTCGTTGCGGGCGTGATCGGCGCGCAGCAGCAGCGAAGCGGCGGGGCCCAGCGCCACCCTGGCCGACAGCCGGGCGGCGCGGCGGTCGGCGTCCTGGCCCGGCGTGTGCGGCGTGCTCTGGCCATTGCGCAGGTAGGCGTCGTGGCGGTCGACGGCGACGGCGGCGCGCAGCGCCAGCCAGCCGGTGACGGGCACGTTCAGCATGCCGTTCGCCTAGCGGCTGCGGAAGTTGCCGGCCTCCACGCCGAACGCCCCTTCCAGCGCGCGCGTCGGCGCCCGCGAGATCACATGGACGACGCCGGCCGTCGTGTTGCGGCCGTACAGCGTGCCCTGCGGGCCGCGCAGCACTTCGATCCGGTCCACGTCCAGCAGCAGGCCGTTCTGGTTCTGCGGACGGGCGATGTAGATCCCGTCCAGCATGAAGGCGGCGGAAGGATCGCCCTTGTCGGTGGCATCCGAATTCGACACGCCGCGGATCGTGATGCGCAGGCCGTCGGCGGCACCGTCGAGGTGCACGTTCGGCAGGCGCTTGGCCAGTTCCGCCGGCGTGCCGAAGCCGGCCTCGCGCAGCGCCTCGCCGGACAGCACGCTCATGGCGACCGGCGTCTTCGATTCGAGCGAGGCGGTGCGCTGCGCGGTGACGACGACTTCCTGGAGCTGTCCATCGGCCACCTGCGCGTGCGCGGCATTGGCGCATGCGGCGGCCGCCAGGACGGCCAGCAGGGTGGGGTTACCGCGGTGATGTTGCATTGCTTCTCTTTCAGGTCGGGACCCCGCGCGCGACGTGATGAAATTGTTAATTATTGTCGGCGGCGAGGTGAAATCAACCTGCAAGTCTATCAGCTCGGCTTGCAGAGTTATAGTCAATTACTGTCGAGCAAGTGCTCCTGTCCACCCGCTGTCGCGGCCAAGCCACTGGCCGGCGGGGAAGGCCGGGCTGTCATGGCGTCGTCACATCCACTCTTTACCATTCGGCACAGTTTTCATTTAGCCAACTTCGCCTGAAAGATGCCGATGCGCCAGCCTCAGCTTTGCCCGCTTCTGTTCCGCCCACGCCTGAGACCCCTCTGCCTGTCGCTGCTCGCCGCGCTGCCCGCGCTCGCGTTCGCAGCCGACCCGGCGCCGGACCCGGCCGGGGCGCCGCCGACGGCGATCGTGGAAGTGACGCGCACCGGCCAGTCGCGCCAGGTGCAGAACATCACCCGTGCCGACCTGCAGCAGGCGGCACCCGGCACCAGCCCCCTGAAGACGCTGGAAAAACTGCCCGGGGTGAGTTTCCAGTCGGCCGACCCGTTCGGCAGCTACGAATGGTCGACGCGCTTCTCGATCCGCGGTTTCAACCAGAACCAGCTGGGCTTCACGCTGGACGACATCCCGCTGGGCGACATGAGCTACGGGAACAACAACGGCTTGCACATTTCCCGCGCCATCTCCGCCGAGAACATCGGCCGCGTCGCCGTGTCGCAGGGCGCCGGCGCGCTGGGCACCGCATCGACCAACAACCTGGGCGGCACCGTGCAGTTCGTCACGCTGGGCCCGGCCAGCGAACAGGCCGTCACGGCCGCGCAAACGCTGGGCAGCGACGACACGGCACGCACCTTCGTGCGTTTCGACAGTGGCGATTTCGCCGGCGGCACCCGGTTCTATATCAGCGGCACGCGCATGCGCTCGGAAAAATGGAAAGGCGCCGGACCGCAGGACCAGGACCAGTTCAACAGCAAGGTCGAACGCCGCATCGGCGAGCACACGCTGTCGGTCTTCTTCAACTATTCGGACCGCCGCGAGGTCGACTACCAGGACCTGTCGCACGAGATGGCGCGCCGCCTGGGCATGGACTGGGATAATTACTACCCGGACTGGCAGCGCGCCGTGAACGCGTCGAAGGGCGTCTACAGCGGCGCGGTCAACAGCCTGGACGACGCCTACTACCTGGGCCAGGGCCTGCGCAAGGACAAGCTGGGCGGCGCCACGCTCGACCTGCAGCTGGCGCCGGCGCTGGCCGGCAAGCTCACCGCCTACCACCACGGCAACGAAGGCCAGGGCCACTGGTACACGCCGTACACCCCCACGTCGGCCGAGGTGCCGATCTCGATCCGCACCACCGAGTACACGATCAGCCGCAACGGCGTGCTGGGCGACGTGACGTGGGAACTGGGCATGCATACGCTGAACGCCGGCTTCTGGGCCGAGCGCAACAAGCACGAGCTGACGCGCAATTTCTATGCCGTGACCGACGGCCGCTACATCGACGACTTCCTGCGCGACCCGATGAGCACCGGCTTCCGCCAGTCGTTCGTCACCGATACCCGCCAGTTCTACGTGCAGGACACCATCGCGCTGCTGGATGGCCGCCTGAAGATCAACGCCGGTTTCAAGAGCCCGAAGGTGGAGATCGACGCGCATACCTTCACCGGCGACCGTGCCGATGGGGCGATCACGGCGAAGAAGACCTTCCTGCCGCAGGCGGGCGTGACTTACCAGCTGTCGCGCAGCGACGAGCTGTTCGCCTCGGGCGCGAAGAACATGCGTTCGTACCAGCCGGGCGTGAACGGCCCGTTCTCGCAGACCCGCGCCGGCTACGCGCTGTCGATCGCCGGCCTGAAACCGGAGACCTCGACCACGTTCGACGCCGGCATGCGCTTCAAGCGTGCGATTGGTGAACAGCAGGTGCAGGGCTCCGTCGCCGTCTACTACGCCAAGTTCGACGACCGCCAGATGGGGATCGCCACCTGCGCCGGCATCGTCGGCTGCGCCGGCACGATCGTCAACGTGGGCAAGGTGGAGACGCGCGGCCTGGAAGCGCTGGCCGTGTGGAAGATCGCGCCCTCGGTCAGCTGGTTCAACACCTTCACGTACAACGATTCCACCTACGAATCGAACTACACGGACAATGGAAAGCTGGTCGCGGTGACAGGCAAGCAGGTGGTCGACGCGCCGAAGAAGATGTTCAACACGGAGCTGGCGTACGACGCCAACGGCTTCTACGCCCGCCTGGGCGCGAAATACACAGACAAGCGCTACTACACCTACCTGAACGACAATTCGGTGCCGTCCTTCGTGGTGGCCAACCTGTCCGGTGGCTACCGCCTCGGCTCGGCCGGCATGGTCAAGGACCTGACCCTGCAGGTGAACGTGACGAACCTGTTCGACCGGAGCTACTTCGGCACCATCGGCTCGAACGGCTTCTCGGCCTCCGACCCGCAGGGCACCTCGATGACGCTGCTGTCGGGCGCGCCGCGCCAGGTGTTCTTCACGCTGTCCGGCAAGCTGTAAGCCGTACCCGGCTTCGTGGCAGCGCAGGCGGTGGCGCTGCCGGGGGAGTTGCATTCATGGCAAGGCGAGGCTAAGCTGGCGGCCGACAGACCGATTGACCAACCCAGCCGAACCATGACTGCGAAGACTCTGACATCCACCTGGCGGAACGCGCTGATCGCCGCCGCCGCATCGTTCATCCTGGGCGTGCCGGCCCACGCCGCGCGCGTGATCGAAGAACATCCGATCGCGATCGACGGCCAGCCGGGCCGCTACTTCCGCCTGCACGATACCGAAGCGAAGGAGGGTGCGCAGGTGATCGTCGTCGTCAGCGGTTCCGGTTGCGCGGAATTCGGTTCGCGCCTGCCGTATTTCTTTGAAAAGTATCCGGCGCCGGTGGATGTCTACCATCTCGAGAAGCCCCATGTCGGCAAGGGGGCGACCGGCGAACCCGGCACCTGTTCGCCGGCGTTCGAGCAGGCCGACAACCTGCAGCGCCGGGTGCGGGACACGCTGGCGTTCCTGGAGCAGCAACCGGTGCTGGCACGCTCGGCACCGCGCGGCATCGCGCTGGTGGGATTCTCCGAAGGCGGCCGCGTGGCGCCGATCGTGGCCGGCCGCAGCGGCAAGGTCGGCTGGCTGGCGGTGGCGGGCAAGGGCGGCATGCGGCAGTCCGACGGTTTCCTTGTGTTCGCGGACCGCGGCGTCGCGCCGTACGCCAATCCTTCTTCCAGGGCGCTGCTGGAAAAGCAGTTCGCCGCCATCGCCGCCGACCCGTCCGCGCTGGACAAATCGTTCTTCGGGCATCCGTATGCCTACTGGAGCTCGCACCTGTTCCATGACTCGCTGCCCGACTTCGCCCGGCTGGACATCCCGGTGGTGGTGGCGATGGGCGAGAAGGATGAAAGCGAACCGATCGAGTCCGGCAGGGCGCTGAAGGATTTCTACAAGCGCCATCCGGACAAGCCGTTCCGGTTCATCGAATACGAAGGCGCCAGCCACGGGCTGCAGCGCGGCGACAGGCGCCATGTGCAGGACTTCGTGGCCAGCCTCGCCGGGTGGATCGGGAACGATCCGCGTGCCTTCGACGAGCGCTAAGCCCGTCAAGCCCCGCGCACCGCGATCACGAAGCCGCTTTTCGGGACCGCCGGCAGGCGGGCCATGTCCAGCGTCATGTCCTGCGGCGGCACCTCGTAGTCCATGCCGCCGGCCAGCCAGCGGGCGGCGCGCTTCATCAGTTCCAGCGTGATCCATTCGCCGGGGCAGCGGTGCCCGGTGGCCGCGTTGCCGCCGCCCTGCGGCACCAGCGTAAACGGATTCTCGCGCCAGTCGGCGAAGCGCTCGGGCCGGAACCGCAGCGGTTCCTCCCACGCGCGATGATCGTGGTTGGTGCCGTAGAGGTCCAGCATCACACGGCGCCCGGCCGGAAAATGGCAGCCCTGCCAGTCGAAATCCTTCCGCACCCGCGCCACGGTGGCGGGGAAGAACGGGTAGAAGCGCCGCACTTCCTGGGCAAACCAGCCGGCATGGCGGCCATCGGCATCGTCCAGCAGTGGCTTCCGGCAGGCGGGGAAGGCATGCAGCGCATGGGCTTCCTGCACGATATACACGGCGATCGCCACGGTCGGCCGCAGCACGTTCAGCAATTCCACCGCCGCGGTGCGGGCATCGAGCCGCTTGCCGTCGGCGTCGACATGGTGTGCCACTGTGTGTGCGGCGGTGTCGGTAGGAACCTCCACTTGCCCGGCGCGGATGCGTTCGACCAGGCCGCCGCACCATTGCTGCGCGCGAAAACGCGAATAGCGGCTGAACCAGTGCGACGGACCCGCGGCGCCCGCCAGGTCGAACATGGCCGACAGCTGCTGCGTGCGCAGCGCCACCTCGTCTTCCGCCAGCGGCACGCCGGCCCAGCGGCAGACGGCGCGCGTGAGCACTTCGCGCACTTCGCGGTACAGCTCGACCTTGGGCGCCAGGGCCCAGCGGCGCGCCGCTAGCCCCCACTGTTCGTCGAACAGCTCGCCCAGCGCGTCGATGCGCGCCGGCGTCATCAGGCTCATGAACATGTGCTTGCGGACGGCATGGGCCGTATCGTCCAGCGCCTGCACGCCGCCGCGCCCGAACAGCGTGGCCTGCAGCCGCATCGGCGCGGCGCCCTTGCGCATGAAGCGGGCGTGGTCGTAGAACAGTTCGGCGGCGCGCGGACCCGTCAGGCAGATGGTCCGCTGCAGCAGGATGCGGGACTGGAACACGTCGCTGCCCAGGCGCTCGCTCTGCTTGCGGATGTAGCCGTAGGGGTCCCGCTTCAGCGCGAGCGTGGCATCGAGCCGGCCGTCGCGCGGCATCGGGCCGGTGCCGCGGGCCGGGATGGCGGAATGGTTGTCAGGCATCATGGCGCTCCTCATGCGTGCTGGCCGGCGGTCCGGCGCGGAGCCGAAAGCTTAGCAGCGGCGCTGCGGGAGCGCCGCACCGATCCTTCAGGAAAGAGTGCCGGCGCCGACACCTTGATCCAGCTCGAGTGCCGTGCGGCACAGGTGCACCAGCATCAATGCATTGGCGGCGCACGGGGCGGCGAGCCAGGTATCCGTGGCATGCACCAGCACGTCCAGCCCCGTTGCCAGCCAGAAGCGCCGCGCCAGGTCGACCTGCTGGCGTTCGCGCGCCGTCGGCGCATGCCGGCCCGTCATGCAATGGTGTTCGAGCACCGCGAGCACGGCGCCGAGCCGTTGCCCTTGGGCCGATGCGGCGATAGCGGGGAAGGGCGCCATGGCGGCCGCCGGCGCGGGATTCGCCGCCGGGCGCATCAGGCGGGCCAGCCTTGCCAGCAAGCCCGGGTTGGTGGCCGTGGCGCTCGGTGGCGCCTGGTAGTCGAGCGCGATGGCGCGCAGGCGTCCGGCGCCGGCGATGAGCAGGGAGACCGGTTCCAGCCAGGCGGCACCGGCATCCCGCTCGACCGCCGCGAGTATGCCGGCGATCCGGTCCACCGCCGGGCCAACCGTCGGGCCC
Source organism: Pseudoduganella sp. SL102 (assembly GCF_027856995.1). Classification (NCBI taxonomy): domain Bacteria; kingdom Pseudomonadati; phylum Pseudomonadota; class Betaproteobacteria; order Burkholderiales; family Oxalobacteraceae; genus Pseudoduganella; species Pseudoduganella sp. SL102. Next base: position 5,266,600 of record NZ_CP115554.1, on the reverse strand, counting down.
ACCGTGAGGCCGGCCGCGGCGACCCACGCATCGAGGTTTTCGATGCGCTCGCGGCGTAACACATCGCACGGTACCTGCAGGGGGAGCGAGCGGCCGTGCCGGTCGAGCACTGTCCAGGTGAGCCGCTGCCGTGCCTCGTGCAACTGCGGCGTTTCGTGGCCGGCCGGCCGCAGCAGGACGTACGAAGGACCGCTTTCCAGCCCGGCGCCGCTACGCAGCGTGGTTTCCAGTGCCGCCCAGTCGTCGAAGCCGGCGTCTTGCCAAAGCGGATCGTCCGCGGCGCAGGGCGGCAGGGGTTCGCCACGGGTGGCGCCGCCGACGCCGAGCCGGCCGTCCGGCGACAGGCGCGCGTCCCGCAGCGACCAGTGCCCGGCGGCGAGGGCGCGCTCGCACGTCACGCCCTGCCACAGCGGATCGACGGTCCAGGCGGCCCCGCGATGGAATGCGCGGTCGGCGCCGTCGCGGCGCGCCAGCACGGCCTGCACGATGGTACGGCTGGCCGGGTCCCAGAACGGTACCGCCAGGCCGCGCGCTCCACCGCGCCGTTCCCACCAGTGCGCGCCCAGGGGCAGCAGTTGCAGTGCCGCGCCGTCGGCGAAGGTGCGGCGCTCGCTCCCGCGCAAGCTTGCGGGCACCTCACCTTCGACGCCGGCGAGCGCAGTGCACAGGGCGTGGATGCGCGCCGCCAGGCCGATCGCTTCGCGCTCGTCCGCATGCGCGTCGCGCCGCTGCAGCAGCGCCGCGGTGCCGGCCAGCTCGCGCAGCATGCCGGCCAGCCGGGGGAACGCTTCGATGCGGGCCGACGTGCCGAGCGCGCGCAGTTGTGCAGCGGCGTAATCGTGCGAATGAGCGGGCAGGTGCGACCAGCCGATGCCGCACAGTTCCAGTACCAGCCGGCCGGCGTGGGCCAGGAAGTCCCGCTCGGCCGGTGACAGGCCCGCTGGCGGCGGTTCGGGTGTGCCGTCCGCCGGCCAGGGCACCGCATGGCCGTGCTGCTGCCAGACCGCCGCCAGTGCCAGCAGGTGCAGCGCCTTGCGCGACGCCGCCGGACCCTCGGAGACCATGCCGGCCAGCCCGCCGCCGCCGATGTAGCGGCACGTGAAATCCAGCTCGGGCAGTGCGACGCGCAGCACACCGCCGCTGGCTTCGCAGTCGGGCGGGCCGGCGCGGGGGAACAGCGCGGCCGCCTTGCGCACGGCGGCCCGCCCGGCTTCCTTCAGCACGGCCGAACGGTCCAGCGCGAGCACTTCGGCCAGCACGTCCGGCGCCGCCACGGCCGCGTGAGCGCCGCCTGCGACCTCATTGGCGACCACATTGGCGGCCTCATTGGCGACCTCATCGGCGACCTCATTGGCCGCGCCATCGACCCCGCCGGCACCGGCCCCCGCATCGTCCGTGCGCAGCCACAGCACGGCGGCCAGCACATGCTTGCAGATGCCGGGCGCCGGGCAGTCGCACGTGGCGCCGGCCGGTCCATTCGCGCCGATGGCGACCCGCTGGCCATCGACGCGGAACGTGCCGCCGGCCGGGCCGGGCGGTGCCTCCCAGGCCACCTTGCCCGCCTCCACGTCCTTGGCGGCGCGGCGCAGCAGGCCGGTGCTGGCGAGGGCGGCCAGCGCGTCGTCGTCGAAATTGCGGCACAGCGCCGCCCAGGGCGCGGTCATCCGATCACCTCGGCCAGCCAGCCGGCAAAGCGGGTGGGCGTCAGGGCCGCGATTTCCATGCCCCGCGCGGCCAGCCGCTGCGCCATGTCGCGGTCGTACACGGGCTGTGCGCGCGCGTCCAGCGCGGCCAGGCCGAGCAGGCGCACGCGCGCCTGCGCCAGCCGCTGCACGCAGGCCAGCAGCGCTCCGGGCGGCGCGCCTTCGGCGAAGTCGCTGACCAGCGCGACGATGGTGCGCTGCGGGGCGGTCACCAGCTGCTCGCAGTAGCGCATGGCGCGGCCCACATCGGTGCCGCCGCCCAGCTGCACGGTCAGCAATACCTGGACCGGATCGGCCGCCATCCGCGTCAGGTCCACCACGTTCGTGTCGAACACCACCAGCCGGATGTTCACGGACGGCAGCGACACGAGGATGCCGGCCACGATCGCGCTGTACAGCACCGAGTCCAGCATCGAGGCGCTCTGGTCGACGCACAGGATCACGTCCCACGGCAGCTGGCGCTTGACGCGGCTGTTGAAGCGGGGCCGCTCGATCACCAGCCGGCGGCTGGCCACGTCGTAGTGGCGCAGGTTGGCGGCGATGGTGGCGCGCCAGTCGAAATTCTGGGCGCTGGGCACCATCGAGCGGCGGAAGCGGTTGCGGCGGCCCGACAGGGCGTTGACGAAGTCGTGGCGCAGGCGCCGCGTGATGTCCTGCACCACCTTGCCGATCACGTCGCGCACGGCGTCCTGCATGTCCGCGCCCAGCCGGCCGCGCATCGCCAGCAGGGCGCGCGCCAGGTTCTCGTCCGGTTCCAGCGCGCGCAGCGTGGCCGGATCGCGCAGGATCTCGTTCAGGCCGAACTTGTCGAGCGCATGGCGCTGCATGCGCTCGTATACGTCCTGCGGGAACAACTCGCGTGTGCGCTGCAGCCAGTCGAGCGCCGTGACCTGGCTGGCATCGAGGCCGCCGCCCTGGCCGTCCCGGCGCAGCAGGCCTTGTCGGTCGTAGGCGCGGCCGTACAGGTAGTCGAGCGCATCGTCGACCCGGCGGTCGGCGGCGGACAGCGCGTCGCCGGTCTCGGGCTCGGCATAGCGGCCCAGCACCAGGCGCCAGCGGCGCAGCGTGTCGGCGCCGCTCATGGCTCGCCTCCCGTCACCGCCTCGCCCGTCCGGAGCTTTTCCATCCCTGGCGTTGTCGACGCTGACGTTCTCGTCCACGATTGCAAGCCATCGCGCGCCAGCACCGCCAGCAGGTCCGCGTGCAGCGCCGCGCCGGCCAGCATGTCCGCTTCCGATGCCTCCAGTTCGCCTTGCCAACCGAGGCCGGCGTCGTCCGCCACGGCCAGCGCCGCCGCCAGCTGCGCCGTTTCGGCCGGCTTGAGCCGGGTGAAGGCATGGCGCAGGTCCGGCAGGTGGCGCAGGAACGTCCGTTCGTCCCAGCTGGCCAGGACGGCATCGACGGCCTGGCGCAGCGCCGGCTGCGTCAGCAGCAGTTCCGGGCCCGCCGCCAGCAGGCCCTGCAGGGCGCGCGCCGCGTCGTCGCGTTCGGCGCCGGGACCCAGGCTGGCCGCCAGCACGGCGCACAGGCGCTCCTCGCTCCATGCGCCGTCCAGGAACAGCAGCACGGCGGCGGCGCTAGCGATGCCGGGCGCGGCACGGGGCGCCGTCACCAGCGCTTCCAGCACGCGCGCCCAGCGGCCGGCGCCGTCATTGTCATTGTTGTCGTCGTCATTGCTGTCGTCGTCCTTGCTGTCGCCGTCATTGGCGTCGTCGCCCGCCGCGGCGTGCGCCAGCGCGTGACGGAAGGCGCGCAGCGACTGCAGGCTGCCGATCGCCGCTTCCTCGCCTTCGGGCGCCGTGTCGGCCAGTTGCGGCAGCAGGTACAGCGCCGCGTCCCATGCGCGCAGCAGCAGGGCGTGCAGTGCCGGATCGTCCTTCACGCCCAGCGGCTCGCGGGCCCGCCACAGCGCCAGCAACTGGTGGCAGCCGGCGATCACGGAAGCCGGGTCGCCATCCTCGTCCAGGCGCGCCGCGACCATCGCCAGCAGGTCGGGCAGCCGCTCGTGCAGGCCGACCAGGCAGCCGCGCGTGAGCAGGCCGGCGGCCGCGCCGGCCGAACGGGCCAGGCCGCGCTCCGCCAGCGCCGCCTCGTCGCGCCGCAGCCGGGCCAGCGCCACGTCCTGCAGCGTGGCGCCCTCGGCGGACAGGGCCACCAGCCGGGCCTCGACCAGCGGCGTCCACGCCACCTGCCATTCCTCGATCAGCAATTCCAGTCGGGTGCCGGCCAGGAAGTCCGGACCGCCGCGCCACTGCGCCAGCTCCAGCCCCAGCCAGTCGGCCAGGTGCAGGAAGCGGCTGCGCTCGCGGTGGCCTTCGTCGCGGTAGATGTCCAGCCGCGCGGTGCGGGGAGCGCTGTCGTCGACGCGCACGCCCAGCCGCGCTGCCAGGCGCCGCGCATCGTCCACCAGCGGCGGCACGGCCGCCGTGGCCGGTATGTCGCCCAGCGCGTGGCCGCACAGCAGGCGGCGCACATCGGCATCGAAGCCGGCCATGCCGTCGCCCAGCGCGCCCTTGACGAAGCAGGAGCGGATCGCGTCCAGCACGTCTTCCCGGCCCGGCCCGGCGTGGCCGCGCAGCGCGGCCAGCCGCCCGGCCTGCAGCACGGCGGCGCGGACGTCCGCCGTGGACACCTGCTCGGCCAGCCCCAGGGTACGCGTCTCGCGCGCCAGTTCCGCCAGGCAGGCGGCGGCCACTTCGTGCAGCGCGGGGCCGGCGGGATCGTCGACGGCACTGTTCCAGACGCGCTGGTACCAGCCCGGCGCGGGCATCCCGGCGGCATAGCCGTTCAGCGCATCGAGGTGGTCGAAGCTGTAGCGGATCAGCCAGTTGCCGCTGCCGGCGGCGCCGCGCGACCGCGGCGGGGATGCCGTGGGAGCCGCCTTCGGCGCAGCCACGGGATCGGCCAGCATGGCCTGCAGGCCGGGGGTATGGAAGCCGCCCGTCACCACCACGATCGCACCGTTCGTTTCCTGCATGTGCCGGCGGATGTGCGCCGCCATGTGCCGCTCGCGCGGCAGGCTGCCTTCCGCTTCCAGCACCTGCGGCTCGTAGTCGTGGCGCGCCATCGCGCAATAGGCATGCACGTCGGCCAGCAGCGTGCGCCAGTCGCGCAGGGCGGCCGGGCCGCGCAGCTCGAACAGGTGGTCCCACAGGTCGTCCTGGTCGCGGCAGCCGCTGCGCGCCGCCAGTGCCTTCAGGTAGGCGCTGTGGGCCAGGTGGCGCTCGGCCATCAGCGTGTGCGCGGCCGTATCCGTGTCGTCCGCCGCGCGCGCTGTCCATGGCTGGTCGATGAAGGCGAGGCGGGCGCCGGCATCGGAACGGGCGCGCAGGGCCACCCATTCGGGACTGTAGTCGCAGAATGGGAAAAAGGCCGCGCGGCTGCCGCCGCCGGGCCGCGGCGCCAGGCTCAGTACCGCCACCGGCGGGCGCGTGGCGCCGTCCAGCAGTGCCGGCAGCAGGGCATCGAAGTCGTCCGGCCCCTCGACCAGCACGGCGGCCGGCCGTACTTCGCGGATCAATTCGCGCACCGCCAGCGCGCACGCAGGGCTGTGGTGGCGCACCGGCGCGAAGAACAGCCGTCCGCCGTGCCCGCCGTGCAGGCTGGCCAAGCCATCGCGTACATCGGGCGGCACGCCGTCGGCCGGTACCCCTTCTGCCGCAACCGCGCCGTTCAGGGCCACAGCGCGCGCCCGGCGTCGCGGAAGAGCTTCCATTGGCGATCGCGGCGGGCCCGCTCCTGCACCACGGTGTCGAAATAGTGCTGCACGCGGCGCAGGTCGTCCGCGCTATCCTTCAGCACCACGCCCTGCAGCTGGTTGGCCAGTTCGCGCGGCGTGAGGCGCCCGTCGCCGAAATGGCGCGCCTCCAGCGCGGCGGCATAGGCCACGTTGACCGCCTCGGCCGTCGACATGACCGCATCGGGTGTCTTCAGGGCCGTGCCTTCGCTGGTGCGGCCGGCGCGCAGTTCCTGGAAGGTGGTGACCAGCAGTGCCACCACGTCGCGTTCCACCTCGACCTGCACGCCGGCGCTTTCCAGGTCGCGCCGCACCTGGCCCATCACCAGTTCCAGCTCGAACGCGTGGTCGGCGATCGGGCGCACGGTCTCGAAGTTGAAGCGCCGTTTCAGGGCCGACGACATGTCGTGCACGCCGCGGTCGCGCAGGTTGGCCGTGGCGATCACGTTGAAGCCGCGCCGCGCGTGCAGGCGCGCCGCGTCGCCCAGCTCCGGCACCATGAGCTGCTTTTCCGACATCAGCGAGATCATCACGTCCTGGATCTCGGGCGGGCAGCGGGTGATTTCCTCGAACCGCACCAGCTTGCCGGCGGCCATGGCCCGGTACAGCGGCGACGGCACCAGCGCGCGCCGGCTCGGCCCCTCGGCCAGCAGCAGCGCATAGTTCCAGGAATACTTGATGTAGTCTTCCGTGGTGCCGGCGGTGCCCTGGATGGTCAGCGCGGAATCGCCGGTGATGGCCGCGCTCAGCAGCTCGGACAGCAGCGATTTCGCGGTGCCCGGCTCGCCCACCAGCATCAGGCCCTGGTGGCCCATCAGCGTGACGATGGCGCGCTCCACCAGCGGATCGTCGCCGTAGAACTTGCGCCCGATGCCGAGCGCCTCGTCGCCCAGGATGAAGGCGCGTACGGCGCGCGGCGACAGCTGCCAGCCCTCGGGCCGCGTGCCGGCGTCGCTGTCGCGCAGGCGCGCCAGTTCGTCCGCGTACGGTGCTCGGCGCTGCTGCGCAGGATGCCTGCCGGATCGCGGTCGTGGAGTGTGTCTTCCCGCATGGTCACCATTGCGCCTTCTTTTCCCATTGTTCGTCGAACGCGCCCACGCCGGCCACGGCGTGGTAGTCGCCATAGGCCTCGGCCAGCAGCACGGGCGGAATGCCGCCCAGGGGCAGCGGCTGGTGCGCGCGGCGCGGCGCCAGCGAATGAAAGCCCAGCTTCGTGACGGCGGCCGGGATATTTTCTTCGGGCAGAAAGCTGCCCGTAAAGTCGATCGCCACGCGGATGCCCGTTGCCGGAAAATCCTTGTGGTACGAGGTGAACACCCCGCCATCCTCGGCGGGCGCGCGCTGGTAGCCCAGTTTCGTGAAGGCGCCGCGCAGCGTAAACGCGTCGCTCAGCCAGCCCTGGCGGTCGGCGATCTCGCGCTGCGCCGGGTTTTGCTGCAGGTCCAACGCCGGTTGCGCGCGCGTCATCTGGGCGAACAGCGGGACCAGCTTGTAGTCCTTGAAGTGGACTTGCCACGCGCTGGCTTGCGCCATGCCGTCCGGCCCGGCATCGGGCAGGCGTGCATTGAGCAGCGATAAATGGGCCAGCCGCACGGTGGCGCCATCGCGCAAGGCCACCTCGTCGTCGTTCGTGTCGACCAGGCTGCCATCCTCGGTGGGGCGGAAGGCGATGCCATCGTCCGTCAGCCAGACCAGCCGCTGCACCAGGCGGCCCGCCAGCGGGTGGGCTTGCAGGTACTCGCGCCATTCCGCCGCCGGCCAGATGCGGCCTGCGCACATGGCTTCATACAGGCGCGCCGCCTGGATCGCCACCACCTGCCTGACTTCCTTCTTGCACAGCGCCAGCTGCTGCTTTGCCTCGCGCGCAGCATCGGCATCGTCGTCCTGGCGCGGCGCGGGCAGGGCGGCGACCGCCTTGCCTTCGGGATTGCGCAGCACGATCTTCATGGCCGCGTCCAGCGTGACCGTGAAGTCGCGGGCGCCATAGCAGAGCCGCAGCGTGCCGGTTTCATCCAGCCCGCCGGTGGGGGTCGTGCGGTCGGCCAGTTCATCCTGCGTCCAGCCGTTGCGGGCGGCGATGCGTTCGACCAGCACGCGGGCCCGTTCCTGCACGGATGCGGTGCGGTAGCGGCGCGCGATGGCCAGCACGAACTGGATGGCGGCCGGATCGTCGGACGCCGCGGCGGCTTCCACCAGCGCCTCGACCTGGGCCCGGCGCGGATAATGGTCGCGCATGTACTGCGTGATGACCGCCGCCAGCGCATGGCCCGGCATGCCGGACACCAGCGCGAGGATGCCTTTCTCGCCGATCGCCGTGCCGATGTACTCGGCCATTTTCTGGCGCGTGATCCGCTCGGCCACCTGGTCCAGCGTCAGGCGGCCCTCTTCGGCGTAGTAGTCCGGATAGCGTTGCGCCAGCGCCTGGTATTGCGCGAGCTGCTGGGGCGCCTGCTGGCTGGCCAGCGCCGCCGCTTCCTCATGGGATGGATGGCGCGTGTCATGGGCGATGAACCGCAGCAGCAGGTGGCTGCCGAGCCGGGCGCGGCTCGCGCCGTCCAGCAGGGCCAGGTAGCGGTCGAACAGGGGATTGCCACCCGGTTCCTTCAGCTTGCAGGCCACCACGACCCACCACTGGATGACCTCCGGCGGTACCGGCGTGCCATCCCGCCAGCTGCAGGCGGGCAGCAGTGACTGGTCGAGCCAGGCCAGGCCGGCCGGCGCCTTGCCCTTCAATGCCTTCGTGGCCTGCGCCAGCAGCCGCTCCGGTGCCAGCAGCGGGGCGATATCCTCGCCCAGCGTTTCCAGCGCGGACAGCATGGCGGCGCTGGCCGATTCGCGGCTTTCCTTCGCCAGCGCCGCGCGCAGGGCGGGAACCGCTTCGCGCCAGCCCATGCGCGCCAGCCACTGGGCCGCTTCGATCCGCACTTCCTGCTTGCTGGAGCCCAGTGCCTCGCACACCTGGCGGCCGATGTCCGGCACCGCGCCCAGCACATCCTGGGCCGCCAGGCGGTGCGTCTTGCCTTCGCCCAGCGCCAGTTCCATCAGGCGGGGCAGCCAGCGCGGCGCGATGGCGGGGAAGGTGCGCAGCACTTCCAGCGTTCGGCCCAGCTCAGGCTCGAAGCGCGTGCCGGCGGGCGGCGCGGCCATGCCCAGGCCCGCGTCGATGTATTCCGGGTGTTCCGCGAAGTATGGCCAGATCCGATGGGGCGGCAGCACCGCTTGCGGCGGTTCGATGATCCATCGGGTGTTCAGGCAGGCAAAGGCAGTGTCGTCCTCCGCCAGGCCGGCCGCACGGCTCAGTTGCGCCAGCTGGCGCAAGTCCACCTGTTCCGGGTCGCCGATGGATTCCCGCGCCAGGGAGTCGTACCAGAACGGCGTGTTCCGGCTGGCGGCGACGAACCAGCGCAACGCCTGGTGGATGCCGAAATCGGCGCGTGCGGCCAGGCGTCCGCCGTGCTGCAGCGTCGAGCGGACCATGCCGTTGGCGAGGCATTTCATGGCCCGTTCGCCCGTGTCGCCGTTCAAGGCCGCCAGCGCCAGCCGGAAATCGTCCGGCTTCAGCGCCCGCTGCGCGTCGTAGTTGCGCTGCGCATGGTCCCAGCGATGCTTGGCGGTGGCATTGCGTTCCGCTTCCTCTTGCGCCTGGCGTTGCAGAGCCTGCGACCGCTCCGCGTGATTTGCCAGCAGCAGGTCGAGCGCATCGGCGCCCAGCGTACGTTCTTCCAGTTCGGGCAGCGGTGGGGGCGCCGGCATGCCGCTGCCCGCCGTATCGCGCGCCGCAGTCACACGGCCAACGGCGTCGCGCAGTGCCTGCTGCACCGCCTTGCCCCGTTCGAGGGCCAGCGCGGCTTCCAGCGCCGGCAGCGCATCGGCGCCGCAGATGCGCGCGAGGAGCTCGGCGGCGTTGGCACGCTGGCCGGCCGGGCCTTCCGCCAGGACACGCTCGAGCACTTCCGTGAAGGCGGCGTCCGCGGTCACGAAGCGCGCGGCGGCGGCGCGCACCGTCTTGCCCTCGCCGACCGCGAGCTCCACCAGCAGCGGTGCGAACGCCGTTGCCAGCGCCGGGTTGCCGCCCAGGCGCTGGCACAGCATCGTCTTGCCGGCGACGGAGAGCATGCCGGCGCACGCGATCACGTCTTCCCGATGGCTGTCCAGGTAGCGGTCCAGCGTGGCCGGATCGAGCAGCGGGCGGTAGACCCTGTCCCGGTAGTAGTCGTAGACGTCTTCGCGTTCGAACACGATGACGAGGGCCAGCGGCGCTGGCAGTTCCTCATGCGCCACGATGGCCGACAGCAGTTGGACGGTCCACGCGGCACGGGTTTCCGTGTCGGCGACGCTGCCCCGGCGCTCGCAGGTCGCCCACAGCGCGTCGTTCAACAGGTAATGCAGCCAGTCGGGCATCGCGGCGCCGGTGCGCTGCAGCGATGAGCCACCGTCGGCGGCCGCCAGCACCTTGCCCAGGCGGACCAGCACCGGGATGTCGGGGGCATCCGCAACGACTTTCGTGTACAGCGCCGCGCGTGCCTTCAGGGCCGCGTTGCCTTGTTCGGAAGTGCCATAGGTGGCGTGCAGCCGGCCGGGCGAGCCGAGGAACGTGCCGGCACGGGGCGCCGCCGCCTGCAGGTCGGCCAGCACCTCGACGCCATCGCCACGGGCGATGAAGGCGGCCGCGCGGGCGCCGAGCGGCGTGTCGAGCGCATCGAGGCTGGCGACACCGCCCTTGATCAGCGATTCATCGGAGCGCAGGACGCGCACGGTTGCGCCGATGGCGCCGAGCAGTGCTTTGAACATAAGCAATCAACAGGACAGGAGTGCCCGTATGCTGCCATGGGGAAGGACCATTTACAAGGCTGCAAGAAACATTCATCCAGCAAGCCAGTCCTGCCGCGACGGCACACCCTTTTTATGACTGCCACGGCACCTTCTTTTGCCACTGTTCGTCGAAGCGGGACGATGCCGCCACCGCGTGATAGTCGCCATACGCTTCGGCCAGCAGCACGGGCGGTACCTGGGCCAGCGGCAACTGGCTGTCGGCCTGGCCGCGCGGGGTGATCGCCTGGAAGGCCAGCGTCTTCACGGCGGCCGGCACGTTCTCCTCGGGCAGCGCATTGCCGGTGAATTCGATCGCCACGCGGATGCCGGCGGCCGGGAATTCCTTGTGGTAGGTGGTGAAGAAGTGGCCCTCGAAGTCGGCCGTGCGCTGGTAGCCCAGCTTCGTGAACGCGCCGCGCAGCGTGAACGCGTCGCTCAGCCAGCCCTGGCGATCGGCGATCTCCAGCGGCGCCGAATGTTCCTCCCCCTTGCGCTGCAGGTCCAGCGCCGGCAGCGTGCGCGTCATCTGGGCGAACAGCGGCGCCAGCTTGTAGTCATTGAAATGCTTCAGCCAGGCCGCGGCCTGCTCGGCCGGCAGCAGGGCGGCGTGGGCCAGCCGCACGGTGGCGCCTTCGTCCAGGGCGACGTCGTCGTCGTTCGTGTCGACCAGCGTGCCGTCACCGGCCGGCCGGAAACACAGGCCGCCATCGGTCATCCACACCAGCCGCTGCGCCAGCCGCCCGACCAGCGGATGCCGCTCCACGTACTCCCGCCAGTCCGCCAGCGGCCAGGCCCGGCCGGCGCACATCGCTTCGTACAGCCGCGCGGTCTGCTGTTCGATGACCTGCCTGACTTCCTTCTTGCATTGCGTGAGCTGCTGTTTTGCTTCGGCGATGGCTTCGGCATCGTCGTCCTTGCGGGGTTCGGGCAGGGCGGCGACGGTCTTGCCTTCCGCATTGCGCAGCACGATCTTCATGGCCGCATCCAGCGTGACGGTGAACTCGCGGCTGCCGTAGTGTAGCAGCAGCGTGCCGCTGTCATCCAGGCCGCCGGTGGGCACGGTGCGGTCGGCCAGTTCCTCCGTCGACCAGCCGTTGCGCGCGGCGATGCGGTCGACCAGCATGCGCGCCTTTTCCTTCACGGAGCGGGTACGGTAGCGCCGCGCGGTGGCCAGCACGAACTGGATCGCCGCCGGTTCGTCGGACGCGGCGGCCGCTTCCAGCAGCGCCTCGACCTGCGCGCGCCGCGGGTAATGGTCGCGCATGTATTGCCGGATGGCCGTGACCATTTCATGGCCGGCCATGCCGGAAGCCAGCGCCAGGATGCCTTTCTCGTTGATCGCGGTGCCCAGGTAGATGTCCAGCTTCTCGCGCTTGCACTGCTCGAACACTTCCTCGTAGGTGAGCTTGCCCTTTTCGGCGAACCATGCGGGTTCGCGCTGCGCCAGTTCCTGGTAATCGGCATACAGCTGCGGCGCCTTGCCGTTCGCATACGCCACCGCTTCGTCGTGTGACGCGCCGCGCGTATCCTGGGCGATGAATTGCCGCAGCACGTGGCTGCCCAGCGCCGCGCGGCTGGCGCGGTCCAGCAGGCCCAGGTAGCGGTCGAACAGCGGATTGCCGCCCGGTTCCTTCAACTTGTACGCCAGGGCGACCCACCACTGGATGATCTCGGGCGGCACCGGGCTGCCATCCTCCCAGCGGCAGGCCGGCAACTGCGCCATGTCGAACCACGCAAGGCCCGCCGGCGGCTTGCCTTTCAAGGCCTTCTTCGCCTGCGCCAGCAGCCGCTCCGGGGCCAGCAGCGGGGCGATATCCTCGCCCAGCCTTTCCAGCGCCGTCAGCATGGCCGCGCTGGCGGCCTCGCGGGTTTCCTTCGCCAGCGCGGCGTGCAGGGCGGGGATGCCTTCCTGCGCCCGTTCGGAACCCAGCCGTGCCAGCCACTGCGCGGCCTCGATGCGTACTTCCTGCCGGTTCGATGCCAGCAGGGTGGCGACCCTCGCGCCGAGGTCGGGCAGGCGCTCGAGCGTGGCTTGCGCGGCGTCGCGGTGCATGGCGATGTCGGATACGGCCAGCTCCAGCACGCGCGGCTGCCAGCGGGCCGGCAGCACGGGGAAGGTGCGCAGCACGGCCATCGTTCGCAGGGGACACAGTTCGCGGCCCCGCTCGCGCAGCGAGGGCGCCATGCCGAGGCCTTCGTCGAGCAAGTCCTGCCGCCCGGCGAAGTACGGCCAGATCCGCTCCGGCGGCAGGACAGCCTGCGGCGACGGAACGCTGTACCAGGTGCCGCGCAGGCAGGCGAGCGCCACGGCGTCCGCGGGCAGGCCGTGTTCTTCCGACAGCTGCGCCAGCTGGCGCAGGTCGATGTCGCCTGGCTCGCGCTGGCCGAGCCATTGCCGGAAGCGCTCGTCGTCCCACACCCTGGCGTTGGGGTGGGGGACCTTGGCAATCCAGCGCAGCACGTGTTGCAGGCCGAATTCCGGCCGCGCCGGCAGCCGGCCCTGCCATGCCAGCACCTTGCCGACCGCACCATCGGCCAGCTTGCCGGCGGCGGTTGACGACCCGTCCCCGTCCAGCGCGGCCAGCGCCAGGCGCAGGTCCCCGGCCGTCACATCCTGGTGGCGTTGCAGGCGTTCGCGTGCCAGCACGCTGGTCTGCTTGCCGCCGGCATCGCGTTGCGCCTCTTCCTCGGCCTTGCCGCGCAAGTCGTCCAGCATTTCCGCATGGCTGGCCAGTACCAGGTCCAGCAGGTCCGTCGCCAGCACGGCGGTCGGCAGGGACGGCAGTGGCGGCGGTTCCGGCAGCGCCGCTTCGCCGCCATCCACGATCTGCCGCACGCGGTTGATCGCATCGTTCAGCAATTGCTGCTGCGTCCTGTTCGGCTGTCCGGCCAACGCCCGTTCCAGCGCCGGCAGCGCCGCCGCGCCTTGCATGCGGACCAGCAGGTCGACCGCATTGGCGCGCTGCGCGGCCGGTCCCGCCGCCAGCAAACCCTCCAGCGCCGCGGCGAATGCCGGGCTCCCGGTGACGAAGCGGGCCGCGGCCGTGCGGATGCTTTTCGTTTCGCTGCACGCCAGCTCGGCCAGCACCGGCGCGAACGCCTCGGCCAGCGCCGCGTCGGCGCCGAGGCGCGCGGCCAGCACGACCTTGCCGCCATTGCTCAGTTCTGGCGCGCAGGCGGCCACCCGATCCGGATGGGCGCGCAGCCAGGCATCCAGGGCGCCCGGCGCCAGCAGCGGAAGATAGGTCTGCTCATGGTAGTACTCGCGCAATTCGCCCCGCTCGAACACGATCGGCAGCACCATCGTTTCCGGCAAGCCCTCGTGGCGCAGGATGGCGGCGAGCACGTCGACCGTCCACGCCGTGCGCGGCGGCGGGCCGGTACGTTCGTCGAAGCGCCCGTACGAGGCCCACAGCGCGTCGTTCAACAGGTAATGCAGCCAGTCGGGCATCGGTGCGCCGGTCTTTTCCAGCGAGCCGCCGCCATCGGCCGCCGCCAGCACCTTGCCGAGGCGTGCCAGCACGGGGATGGCAGGCGCCGCCGGGTCCACTGCGCGGTACAGCGCATCGCGCGCGGCCAGCCCGTCGAGGCCCGGGGCGCCAGAGCCGGGCTGCCCACGCAGCCGGCCCGGTTCGCCGAGCGCTTCGCCGCCGCGCGCGCCGAGCCTGGACAGCTCTTCCAGGACGCCGGCGCCGGCACCGTCGATGACGAAGGCGGCGGCACGGGCGCCGAGAGACGGGACGAGGGCGTCGAGGCCGCGCAGGCTGGCGTGGATCAGCGTTCCGGTGTCGATGGCGGCAGTCGTGCCAGGCAGGGTGTTCGTCATGGGCTGGGCAGGTGAAATCGAAGTGCTGCGTATGCTGCCATGAAGGCTATCGATTAGCAATAAGGCAATGTCGCTTGCGGCTTGAAAGCTTCCAGGCTCTCGCCGCGGCGCCATCTCCGGTATCAATCTCCGGTATCATTCGGGGATGAACGATATTTCCTACCTACCGTTCGTCATTGGTGTTGCAGGCGGAAGCGGCAGTGGCAAGTCGACGGTATCCCAGCAGGTGCTGGCTTCCTTTGGTGCCGAGACGGTGTCGGTGGTGATGCAGGACGATTACTACCGCGACCAGTCCGACCTCACGCCCGACGTGCGCCGCAAGCAGAATTACGACCATCCCGACGCCTTCGACTGGCCGCTGCTGGTCGAGCACGTGGCGGCCCTGCGCAGTGGCGCGGCGATCGAGATGCCCGTGTACGATTTCACGATCGACAACCGTTCCAGCCAGACCATCACGGTGAAGCCGGCCCCGGTCATCGTGATCGAAGGCCTGTTCGCGCTGTACGACGCCGACCTGCGCGACATGATGTCGCTGAAGATCTTCGTCGACACCGCCGCCGATGTCCGCTTCATCCGCCGCATGCAGCGCGATATCGCCGAGCGTGGCCGCTCGGTCGACAGCATCGTCGGCCAGTACCTGGAAACCGTGCGCCCCATGCACAAGCAGTTCATCGAGCCGACCAAGCGCCACGCCGATGTCATCCTGCCGCATGGCGCCAATGTGCCGGCGGTCGATGTCATCACGACCAAGGTGGCCAGTGTCATCGGGCAGCTGAAGCAGCCCTGATCTCGGCACGTGATCACGCTGCTGCTGAAAGAGGGATGGTTAAGTTCGATTGCGTGCATTCCGGTCTCTTCAGCCAAAAGCCGGGTCAGTCGAAATGCCGCTTGAATAGATCAACCTAAGGGCAGAATCCGGGGTCAGACCCGCCGGGTCTGACCCCAGCAGTTCGCGGTTGGGGTAACTACACGCGCCAGCGGCATGCCAGTACGCCCAGGGTAAGCGGCATCAGGGTCAGCCCCCCTTGATCATGACCGGCGATCAGAATAGCGCCACCAACTGTCGGGGAGAGACCTTTGCGGCTCTCCAGAGGCAAGCGACGCAGCTCAGCGGGCGATGCCGTAGCGCCGCAGGGCGGGCAGCCAGGCCGTTTCGAACAGGCGTTCGAAGCCCCGGTTGGTCGGATGCATTTCGTTGGACCAGTCATCCGTATAGCTGCCGCTGTTCTGCAGGATGCCCCGGCTGTCGATGTGGATCACGTGCCCGTCCGGATCATGCAGGGGGGCGAAGACGTCGTCGTTCAGCCGGTCGATCAGTTCCCGGGCGATGTCGCGCCGCAGCGCCATGTCGGCCGGCACGCGGCACCGGTCCATCGCCGGCGCCAGCCAGGGGCCGGAGCGGATCAGGCCGAAGCCGAAGCCGCGCCCGTCCGGCACCGGGTAATCGTAGCCGTGGATGAAGATGGGGCGGGGCAGCACGGTGGCGCGCGTGCCGGCGCGGATCGCGGCGACCAGCAGGTCGAGGGCGGCGGCCAGGTCCCCCAGCAGCTCGTCCATCCGCACGTCGTCGATGCAGTCGGCGGCGCTGCGGGCGCCGCTGCAATCGGGGTGCAGCGCCAGGCGCACGTCCACCGCGTCGTTGCCGGCGCCGCTGATATAGAACTCGCTGAACGTTTCCGCATAGGGCGGCTGGAGGAAGTGGGCGACGGTGTCGGCGAAGCGGCCGTCGCCCACGTAATCCTGCAGGCGGGCGCCGTTGTAGCCGACCAGCTGCACGTTGCTGTGGTCAACCGACATGTCCGGGTGGCGCACCAGCGTGCCCAGCATGCTGTCGTTCAGGTACCAGAACCAGGAATCGCCGATCGCCAGGGCGGCCGGGAAGCCGGTCTCCGTGTTCCAGTGCTCCTCCGGCTTGTAGATATGCTGCATGGCGTTCTCCTGTTCCCGTCCCTTGGGATATCGTACCGCCGTTGACGGGGTTGTGAAGCCGGGTTGGCGACAGGCGTGCCAATGCCGCTTCGGCACCTCGATGCCCGGACGATCGCTGCCGACCGGTATCGGTGAAAAGTTGCCGACCAGTTGCACGCGCCATTCCCGGGTTATAGTCGGCTGCCCAACGCTACGAGGAGAAACGCATGCCCCTGGTCCGCATCGATATCCGCAGGAATCCCGACCCTTCCCATGTCCGCAAGCTCGGCGCCGTGGTCTACGAGGCGCTGAAAGCCACGATCGGCGTGCCCGACCGCGACAATTTCCAGATCCTCAACGAGCACGACGAGCAGCACTTCGTCTACGATCCCGCGTACCTCGGCATCGAGCGTACCGACGGGATGGTGTTCATCCAGATCACCATCAGCGAAGGCCGCACCGTGGAGCAGAAGAAGCTGCTCTACCAGCGTATCGCCGAAGGCCTGCATGCCGAAGCGGGCGTGCGCCGGGAAGATGTGTTCATCAACCTGCTCGAAGTGAGGAAGGAGAACTGGTCGTTCGGCAACGGGCAGGCGCAGTATGTGACGTAACGGCGACGAAAGTGCCAGGCAAGTGCCGGTGGCAGCGGCTCAGGCGGAAGGCCCGGCTACCTCGACCTTGCCGAAGAAGCCATATTGCAGGCTGGCGGCAATGCGTTTCGCCACCACCAGCAGCTCGTCGGCCACCGGCGTCTCGAACAGGCGGCGCGCGGTGGCGTCGAACAGGTCCAGCCAGCGCTGGAAATGCGCCGGCGTGACGCCTTCGAGCGTCATGTGCCTGCCGTAGACATTGCCCTGGAAGGGCGGCACGCCGGGCCTGCGGCCCAGCATCACGTCGCTCCAGAATGCCGCCATGCGCGCCAGGTGCGCATCCCAGTCGTCGCCGATGCGGGGGCCGAACACGGCGGCCAGCAGGGCATCGCGCCGGACGTCGGCATAGAATTCGTGGACCAGGCGGGTGAGGGATGCGGGATCGGCGGCGGCGTACATGGCGGCGTTGCAAAATGGGGCAATGCGCCATTGTAGCCGCCCGGAGCACGTACAATGGCGGATTACCCAGCCGCCGCCATGTCTCTTTCCACCACTACCCCCCGTCCCCACATCTTCACGCTCGCGTGGCCCCTGCTCGTCGAACTCGTCCTGGCCGTCGCCATCGGCGTCGCCGGCACGTGGCTGGCGTCGCACCTGTCCGACACGGCCGGCGCGGCGTTCGCGATCGCCCATAACATTTCCGTCACCCTGTTCCTGCTGTTCCGCATCGTCGGTTCCGGCGTCGGCGTGGTCATCACGCAAAGCCTCGGGGCAGGGCACCGCGAGGGTGCCAACCGGGTGGCGCTCGCGTCGGTCGGCGCGAGCACCTGGATCGGTGTCGTCACGGCGCTGGTAGCGCTATTCGGCGCCGGGCCGTTGCTGGAACTGCTGCAGACACCGGCCGATGTCTTCCCGCTGGCGGCGCCGTTCCTGATGGCGCTGGCGCCGGCGCTGCTGTTCGATGCCTGGAACGCGTCGATGGCGGCCGTGATGCGCGCCCACCTGCGCACGCGCGACACGCTGCTGGTGCTGCTGGCCATGCACACCACGCACGTGCTGCTGGCCGTGCCGCTGATGCATGGCTGGGGGCCGCTGCCGGCCATGGGCCTGCCCGGCTTCGCCGTCGCGCTCACGTTCAGCCGCGCGCTCGGCCTGGTGCTGCACCTGGTGCTGTGGCGCCAGCATCTCGGCCTGGTCACCCGCGCGCCGGACTGGTGGCACCTGCCGCGCCGGGAACTGGCCGAGGTGCTGCACATCGGCATTCCGGCGGCGGCCGAGAACATCGCCTGGCGCCTGGCCTTCATGGCCGCGATGGCGGCCGCCGGCACGCTGGGCGCCGCGGCGCTGGCCACGCACGCCTACGTGCAGCAGATCGGCAGCATGGTGATCGTGTTCAGCCTGGCCACCGCCTTCGCCGTGGAAATCATGGTCGGCCACATGGTCGGCGCGGGCGAACTGGGCGAGGCTCACCGCCTGGTGCGCACGTCGCTGGGGCGCGGGCTCGTCATCAGCGGCGTGGTGGCGGGCGCCGTGGCGCTGGCCGGCCCGTGGCTGCTGGGCGCCTTCACCAGCGACCCGGCGATCATCGCCGAAGGCTGCATCCTGCTGTGGATCGGCGTGCTGGTGGAACTGGGCCGCACCTTCAACCTGGTGGTCATCAACGCGCTGCGCGCCACCGGCGACGTGCGCTTCCCCGTGATGGCCGGCGCGGCTTCGATGGCGCTGGTGCTGGCCGGCGGCAGCTGGGTGCTGGGTATCCACTTCGGCTTCGGCCTGGCCGGCCTGTATATCGCCTTCGCCGCGGACGAATGGATCCGCGGCCTGATCATGTGGCGGCGCTGGGCCGTGCAGGCCTGGGTGCCGCATGCGCGGGCGGCGCGCCGCAAGCTGCGTCCGAAAATGTAGCCGGCCCGGCTGCAATCCATGCCGCGCAACCGGCAGTCTGTCGCATGGCCCGGGTTCCATGGCCTGGCCCCGCGTACAGTAGCGTCTCCATGAACCCCGACGGAGACGAACCGGATGCCGCGACAAAGAACCCGCCTGCTGATCGCTACCCTGCTGTACGCCGCGGCCACGGCCGCGGGCGCCCGGCAGCCATTCGACCCGGCTGCCCTCAAGGGGCCGGCGAAGGGAACGCCGAACGAAGTGATGGTGCTCGGCACGCCCCACTTGCGCTCGCTTCCGGACACGTTCCGGCCGGCCAGCCTCGGGCTGCTGCAGGAACGCCTGGCTGCCTGGAAACCCCGCATCGTCGCCATCGAGGCGCGCTCCGGTCCGCAGTGCGATTTCATGCGGCGGTATCCGAGCCGCTTCAAGGAGACGGTGCAGGCATTCTGCAAGTGGGACCCGGAGCCGGCACGTGCCGCCACCGGCCTCGATGTGCCGGCCGCCACCGCGGAAATCGACCGGCTGCTGGCGGGCTGGCCCGCGGCCCCCACGCCGGCCCAGCGCCGCCGCCTTGCCGCGGTGTTCCTGGCCGGCGGAGAACCCGTGTCGGCGCTGGTGCAGTGGCTGCGCTTGCCGCACGCGGAGCGTCGCGCCGATGGCGGCCTCGATGCCACGCTGGTCCGGGCGCTCGACCAGTTGCGCGAGCGGCGCAGCGAGGACACGCTGATCGCCGCGCCGCTGGCGGCGTTGCTGGGCCTCGAACGCGTGATCGCGATGGATGACCAGACAGCGGCCGCGCCGGATGCCGATCCGGTAGCGTACGGCGCGGCCATTTCCAGAGCCTGGGACAATCCCGCGACCGCCCGGCGCAAGCAGCTGGACGAGCAATTCGCGGCGGGACTGGGCAAGCCGGAGGGGATACTGGCGATGTACCGGGCCATGAACCATCCAGCGCAGGCAAGGCTCATCTACGACAGCGATTTTGGCGCGGCCCTCGAAGAACCGTCGCCGCAACAGTTCGGCCGCGGCTACCTGGGCTACTGGGAAACGCGCAACCTGCGCATGGCGTCGAACATCCGCGAAGCCATTGCCACCCTGCCGGGAAGCCGCACCCTGGTCATCGTCGGCGCCAGCCACAAGTGGTACCTGGAAGCTTACCTGGACCGGATGCACGACGTGCGCATCGTGCCATCCGGCCTGGTATTGGGGGAGGCATCGGGGCAGGGGAGCGGCGCGCCGCCCCAGGCGCCCTAGAAGTTGACGCGCAGCTTGGCCGAGTAGCGCGGCCCCGAGGCGAACCACGCGCGGCCCTTCATGCCGATGTGCTGCTGCATCACCTGGCGGAAGATCGCATCGGTCAGGTTGGTGCCTTCCAGCCCGAAGGTCATGTGCTCGTTGATCTTGTAGAACAGCGAGGCGTCGACCTGGCCATACTGGTCGGTCCATACCGGCAGGCTCCAGTTCAGGTTGCGCTGGCCGAAGGTGGGGCTGGCCGGGTTGGTGTCGAGCGCCTCGCCGCCGCGCGTGCCGCTGGCCGTCAGCAGGCTTTTCGAGCGCCATGCATAAGCCACCCGCGCCGACCACGGTCCCTTGTCGTACATGAACGCCAGGTTGGCGGCGCGCTTGGACAGGCCTTCCAGCGGCAGGTTGCCGAAGGTGCGGCCATCCGTGTCGCAGCCGTTCAGCGCCATGTTCAGGTTGGACTGGGTGGAACCGCCCGAGCAATACTCCTGGTAGACCGGGTTGTACAGGTCCTTCTCGCTGTCGACATAGGTGAAGTTGGCCTGCACGCCGAAGCCGGACAGCCAGCCGGGCAGCTTGTCGCTCAGTTGATCAAAATACTGTTGATAGGCCAGCTCGATGCCGCGGGCGCGGCCCTTGGCGCCGTTGACGGGCGAATCGACGACGAATTCCTGCGGATTGCCGGACGTGTCGCTGACCGTGAACGTCGACAGCTGCTTGATGATGATGTCCTTCAGGTCCTTGTTGAACAGGGCCACCGTGAACGAACCCACCTGCGACCAGTAGTACTCGGCGGTGAGGTCGAGCTGTTTCGACGACACCGGTTTCAGGTACGGATTGCCGGACGCCGTGCCGGTGAGGTTGTTGCTCGACACGACCAGCTGCTGGGTGGCCGCGTCGGGCGACGCGGTGATCGACTGGCTCAGGCTCGTGTAGCCCTGCAGCTGTGAAAAGTCGGGCCGCGAAATCCCCTTGGAAAACGCCAGGCGCAGTTGCAGCTTGTCGTTCACCTTCATGCGCAGGTTCAGGCTGGGCAGCACGTTGCCGTAGCTGCGTTCATAGTCGCGCGCCTCGGCATACGCGGGAATCTGCGGCACGGCCGGGCCGATCACCGTGTAGCCCGGCGGCACCAGGTTGGCGGGCGGCGTGAAGGTGACGTAGCCGGCCGCCTTCATGTTGGTCCGCACATAGCGCACGCCCACGTTGCCGTCGACCGGGTAGGGCAGGTCGTCCCAGCCGAAGCGCAGCTGGGTGTACAGCGCCTTGGTCTTTTCCTCCTGCCGGTTGATGCCGGCCGGGTTGGTGCCCCACTCGGCCGGCTTCCACGGCTGGCAGGTGGAACCGAATTCCGCGCACAGGATCTCGTGGTAGCTGTGCAGCTTGGCGTAGCTGCCCGGATAGCCGGTGGTCAGGGCCACGTCCGGGAACAGCATCGGCGGCGGCGCCGGCGCGTCGCCGTTGAAATAGTTGGGGAAGGTGCGCAGCGAGGCGCCGCCGGCGAAGCGCGGGTCGCCCAGCGAAGCCAGTTGCCCGATCTGCGAGCCGAGCATCCACGGTTCGGACACGGCCGCCCAGTTGTAGCTGGGGTTCGAGTTCGTGTTCAGCGAATCGCGGTCCGTCATGCGCACGCCGAAGCGCAGGTCGCGCAGCACCGGGTGGTCGAACGTGTATTTCGCATCCGTGCGCCAGGCCGTTTCGTTGGCCACGCTGGCGTCGCGGTGCTCCATCGTGAAATCCCAGAAGTAATTCTTGGGGTCGACCAGGAAGGCGCGGTCGGCATCGTCGAAGGTGATGTGCGGCACGCCGCGGGTCAGGTCGAGCCGTTCCTTCGGCACCAGGATGCCGGTGGCGATCAGCGAATCGAAGGCGGCGGTGCGGGCACGGATGCGCTGCACGTCGGCCGACAGGGTCCAGGCCTGGCTGGGGCGCCATTCGGCGTTCCAGGCCAGGTCGGTGGTCGACGATTCGCGGTCCGCCGAGCGCGTGTCGTTGCCGAAGTTGATGCCGGTCGAGTTGGGCGTTTCCAGCGTGCCGACCAGCATCACGCCATTGGCGTCGTACATCGTGTCGGCGCTGGGCTTCACGCGGTACGGTTCGGCCGAGGCGAACACCGCGTTCTCATCCCAGTGGATCTTGTACTTCGACTTGAAGTAGGTGAGCGAGCTTTTCAGCTCGTTGTTCAGCTTCCACTGCAGCGCGCCGTAGATGCCGTCGCGTTCGCGGTCGTACGTCATGGTGCGCCACTGGGCCGCCTTCGGTACCCAGACGCGGCTGCCCGGCTTCACGTCGTCGCGCGGGAAGTAGGCGTCGACCTGGAAGCCGTCGGTGCGTACCTTGCTGTTGGACGAGGCGACGTCGATCAGCGCGCCGAATTCGCCCAGGCCAGTCTTCCACCGGTGGGACACGAGCACCGAGCCGCTCGGGGTATCGCGGTCCTTGCGCAGTTCGGAATACGTGGTGTCGAGCGAGGCGCCGAACTTGAAGCCCTTGAAGTCGAACGGCATCGCCGTGCGCAGGTTGACCAGGCCGCCCACCGCGCCTTCGATCTGCTCGGCCGAGGGGCTTTTGTAGACATCCACGCCGGCCATCAGCTCGGGCGGCACGTCCTCGAAGTTCAGCGCCCGGCCGCCGTTGGCCGAGAACGAATCGCGCCCGTTCAGTTCCGAGCGCACGTAGTTCAGCCCGCGGATCGACACGCCCGAGCCTTCCACCGAGAAGTGCTCGTCGTCGCCCTTGGCCAGCATGCGGTCGATGGTCACGCCCACCACGCGCTGCAGCACTTCGGTGACCGACTTGTCCGGCAGCTTGCCGATGTCCTCGGCGACGATCGAATCGACGATCTCGTCCGATTGCTGCTTGATCTTCTGCGCCGAGTTCAGTGCCGCGCGCTGCCCGGTGACCGTCACCACGGCGGCGGCGGGTGCTCCCGGCTCCGCACCGGCCTGCTGCGCCCAAGCCGCGCCGCTGGCCAGCATGGCCACTTGCGCCACGCCGGCGGCGATGGCTGTTTTCCTCAGCTGTACCTTGATGCCCATGTTGCGTCTCCCATCGATGGTTGTTGTTTGCTGTTGTCTTCTATTTATAAAAACCCAAAGGCATGGGAATCATCCGAGGGTTTGCAAACGTTTTCAACTAAGAGAACGACGAAACGACATTATGAAATTCACAATTTCGCTCATGGGGATGAGCGGGAGGCGGTGGTGGATTCAAAGTCAAAACCAGGGTCTGGCCCCAGGCCGTTAAGGCAAGCGGCCCAACACATTGAAAGCGAATGCATTCACCCCAACAGCGAAAGGCTGGGGTCAGGAAGGAGCCCTGGCATGCATGCCAGGGCCGTTGCGCAGGCGCGAAGCATGCTTCGCGAAACCCCTGCTTCACCCCGGCGGGGCGTAGTCGGGGTTTCAAGGAGCATCGCTCCTTGCCGACGTAGCGGTACTGGCCTGCGAGCCAGTACTCCTCCCTGACCCCGGAATTTGCACTTGGGGTGGGCTAGACGGTGGTGAGCGGGAGGGTGACGGTGAACAGGGCGCCCTTGCCGGGGCCGGCGCTGGCGGCTTCGATGGCGCCGCCGTGGGCGTTGACCAGGCTGCGGGCCAGCGCCAGGCCCAGCCCCAGGCCGCCCTGCGAGCGGGCGACGCTCTGGTCGGCCTGGGCGAACACGTCGAAGGCCCGTTCGAGGAAATCGGCGCTCATGCCCACGCCGTTGTCGCGCACGGTGACCACGGCGGTGCTGGCGGCGAGGGCCAGCGCGATGTCGATCACGCCGCCGTCCGGCGTGTACTTGACGGCGTTGTTGAGCAGGTTGGCGACGACTTGTACGAGGCGCTTCTCGTCGCCATCCACGCTGGCCTGGCGATCGGGCAGTCCGACGTTGACGCGGTGGCCGCGCCGCTCGGCCAGCGGGCGCACCTGCTCGAGCGCGGCGGCGATCACGGCGGCCATGTCGCAGCGGCGCTTTTCCAGCCGCACGAAACCGCGCTTGACGCGCGAAACGTCGAGCAGGTCGTCGACCAGGCCGGCCATGTGGCGCACCTGGCGGCCGATGACGGCGCTGGCCATCGAGACCTTGGCGGTATCCGCGCCGGCCACCGCCAGCACCTGGGCGGCGGCGCCGATCGGCGCGAGCGGATTGCGCAATTCGTGCGCCAGCATGGCGAGGAATTCATCCTTGCGCGCATCGGCCTCGCGCAGCGCCTGCTCGGAACGTTTATGGGCGGTGATGTCGTAGACGATGCCCAGCAGGCGCCAGCCGGTGGCTGGATCGTCGCTGTAGCGGCTGCCGTGGGCCGCCACCCACCGTTCCCTGCCGTCCGCGCCGACCAGCCGGCACTCGTCGCGCCATGGCCGGTCCGCCGCAACGGCCGCGCGGAAACTGGCCTCCAGCCGGGGCAGGTCGTCCGGGTGCACCCGGGCCGTCACCGTGCCCAGTTCCCACTCGGTGGCGCTGGCATCGCATCCGAGCAGCCGCGCCAGCCGCCCCGAGCCGCCGACGCTGCGCCGCACCGGATCGTAGACCCAGTCGGCGATCTGCGCGGAATCGAGCGTGAACTGCAGCCGCGTGTTGGCTACCCGCAGCGCTTCCTGGGCATGGCGGATATCGGTCACGTCGAGGCAGTTGCCGACCCACTCGACAGCCGTTTCGCCGGCGCGCACGGCAGCGCCGCGCGACAGCATGTAGCGGTATTCGCCATCGTGCCGGCGCAACCGGTAGCTTGCCACGTACGGATGGCCATGCGTGAAGGCCGAGTGCCATGCGGCCGCGGCGGCGGGCCGGTCGTGCGGGTGCAGCGCGTCCATCCAGCCGGCCCCGGCGTATTCCTCCGGCAACTGGCCGGTAAACGCGGACCAGCTGGGATTCTCGCCGGCGCGCATGCAGTCGCCTTCCATGTGCCAGATCACGGCGGACATCGTCTCGACCAGGGTGCGGTAGCGCGCCTCCTTCGACTGCAGCGTGCGCGCGATGCGGCCCCGTTCGATCGATTCGCGGCAGCGCTCGGCGACCGCCACCAGCAGCGAGACTTCGTCCGTGCGCCAGCGGCGCGGCGTCACCGTGTGCACCGCCATCGCGGCCACGAAGCGGCCTTCCTTGCGCACCGGCACGCAGATCACCGAGTAGATGCCGCTCTGCCGGTAGCGTTCCAGCGTGGCGGCCGTGCGCGGGTCGGTCTCGGCATCCTCGACCACGTAGGGCACGCCTTCGCGCATGGCGGCCAGGCAGGCGGCGCCGAACTCGGCGAAGCGGTAGCGGCCGACGATGCTGGCCACGCCGGCATTGTAGTCGCCGGTAAGGTTGAAGGTGTCCTCGTCCGCTTCCACGTCGGCGAAGGCACAGCGGTTGACGCGCAGGTGCCGGCCCAGCAGGCTGGCGGCGGCCAGCGCGATGTCGCCCGGGTCGTCCAGGTGGCGGAAGGCGTCGTCGACCTGTTGCAGCAGGCGGTACCGGGCATTGCGCCGGGCCCGCACGCGGGCGCCGTTCAGCGTGGCCAGGATGCGCGCGGCGAACGCTTCGGCCGTGCTGGCGGCCAGGTCGACCACGTCGTCGAACTCGACACGGCCGTCATCGCACGCCGGCGACAGCGCCACCATGGCGCAATCCTGCAGTGCCGGCAGCACGCGCAGCCGGGCCAGCAGGCCGGCGTCGACGGTGGGCGCGCACAGCACCAGGCGCACGCCGTGCCACGGCTGGGCGGCCGCCAGCCAGGTATCGGTGACCGCACGCACGCGGAACGGCAGCGCTCGCAGCCATTCGCGTGCCCGCGGCGCGTGGCCGAGGATGAAGATGTCGGTATCGCTTGGTTCGGCTGTCATGTCGCCCGCTGTCTGCCACCACGCGGGGCTGGTGCACCGCTGAAGTTTGCATCGTACCAGCTCGGCCGGCGCAGTTTTGTACGCCCGCGTACGCTGGAGACGCGCGGCTTGCGCCTACAATAAAGGAGATTCGCCAGACCCTGACCCTGGCCTTGGCCCGTTGACCCCTCGATCCCTTGACCCGTCGATCCTTTAACCCCTTGAATACTTTGCACGAGACGATGAACGCAACCCTGCACCTGTTCGCGCTGGCTGGCAGCGCGCCGCTTGGCCAGCGCGTGGCCATGCACCTGGGCATGCCGCTGGCGGCCCACGAGGAAAAGGATTTCGATGACGGCGAGTACGTGGTGCGCGCCCCGGCCACCGTGCGCGGCGGCCATGCCTGCGTGATCCATTCGCTGGCCGGCGGGCCGGGGCAGGGCAGCGGCGACCGCCTGTGCCGGCTGCTGTTCTTCATCGGCGCGCTGCGCGATGCCGGCGCCGCGCGCGTCACGGCCGTGCTGCCCTACGTGGCATTCGCGCGGCAGGACACGCGGCACCAGGCCGGCGATCCGCTGACACTGCGCTACGTGGCCACGCTGCTGGAGGCGGCCGGCGCCGATACGGTGCTGGCGCTGGACGTGCACAACCTGTCGGCCTTCCAGAACGCCTTCCGCTGCCGCACCGAGCACCTGGACGGCGCCGCGCTGTTCGCCGCGCATTTCGCCGGCGTGGCGGGAAGCGACGAGGTGTGCGTGGTGGCGCCGGACGGCGGCGGCATCCGCCGGGCCGAAGGCTTGCGGGTCGCGCTGGCGCGCGAGCTGGGCCGGCCGGTCTCGCTGGCCTTCGTCGAGAAGCACCGCCGCGGCCGCGAACTGACGGGCGACCTGATGGCCGGCGACGTGGCCGGCAAGCTGGCCATCGTGTTCGACGACATCATCGGCACCGGCAGCACGATGGCGCGGGCCGTCGAAGCCAGCCGGGAGCACGGCGCGGCGCGGGTGATGGCGGCGGCCACGCATGCCGTGTTCGCCGGCGACGCGGCCGAGACGCTGGCCCGCGCCGGGCTCGACGCGGGCGCCGTGGCCGACACCGTGCACGACGGCGTCCGCGCCGGCCCCCTGTTCACGGTGCTGGACAGCGGCGCGCTGTTCGCCCGGGCGATCCGGGCGCTGCATGACGAGGTACCGCTGCAATGATCTCGTCCGCTGCAATGATCGTCGCAGCCGCCGCCTCGCCCCGCCGCCGCCACACCCGGTACGGCCTGCCATGCCGCCGCCGCTCATGCTAGGATCACATCAAGAACAACAACAGAAGAACAGGAGTGCACCGTGTCCACCCGCCCCTTCATCCCCCCGGAACGATTCGACGATCCCGCCGCCGCGCTGGCGCGCGTGCAGGAAATCTACGATGGCAGCATCCGCCACCTGCGCGAGAGCCTGCAGCGCTTCGTGGAAGGCGAAACGCCGAGCCACGTGCGCGCGTGCTACCCGTTCGTGCGCGTGCAGACGGAAACGTTCGCGCGCGCCGACACCCGGCTTTCGTATGGTTTCGTCGAAGGTCCCGGCACCTATGAAACCACGCTGACGCGTCCCGACCTGTTCGCGCGCTATTACCATGAACAATTCCGGCTCCTGTTGAAGAACCACGGCCAGCAGCACGTGCAGCTGGAGGTGGGCCTGTCGGCGCAGCCGATCCCGATCCATTTCTCGTTCGCCGAGCACGACCACATCGAAGGCAGCATGAGCCCGGAGCGCCGCGCGATGATGCGCGACGTGTTCGACCTGCCGAACCTGGCCGCGATGGATGACGGCATCGCCAACGGCACCTGCGATCCGGCACCGGGCGAGGCGCTGCCGCTGTCGCTGTTTACCGGGCCGCGCGTCGACTATTCGCTGCAGCGGCTGCGCCATTACACGGGAACGTCGCCGGAACACTTCCAGAAGTTCGTGCTGTTCACGAACTACCAGTTCTACATCGACGAATTCGTGCGCCTCGGCCATGCCATCATGAGCCGCGAACCGGCCAGCGAGGAAGACAAGTACGTGGCCTTCGTCGAACCGGGCAACCTCGTCACGCGCCGAGCGGGCCAGGATGCCCGGCCGGGGGACACGCTGGGCGCGCCGCCGCTGCGCCTGCCGCAGATGCCGGGCTACCACCTGGTGCGCGAGGATGGCAGCGGCATCAGCATGGTCAACATCGGCGTCGGCCCCGCCAACGCCAAGACGATCACCGACCACGTGGCCGTGCTGCGCCCGCATGCCTGGCTGATGCTGGGCCACTGCGCCGGCCTGCGCAACACGCAGCAGCTGGGCGACTACGTGCTGGCCCACGGCTACGTGCGCGAAGACCACGTGCTGGACGAAGACCTGCCGCTGTGGGTGCCGATCCCAGCGCTGGCCGAAGTGCAGGTGGCGATCGAAGGGGCGGTGGCCGAGGTCACGCAATTGACGGGCCACGACCTGAAGCGCGTGCTGCGCACCGGCACCGTGGCCAGCACCGACAACCGCAACTGGGAACTGCTCCCGCAGCGCACGCCGGAGCGGCGCTTCTCGCAAAGCCGCGCGGTGGCGCTGGACATGGAAAGCGCCACCATCGCCGCCAACGGCTTCCGCTTCCGGGTGCCGTACGGCACGCTGCTGTGCGTGTCCGACAAGCCGCTGCACGGCGAGATCAAGCTGCCGGGCATGGCCAACCAGTTCTACCGGGACCGCGTGGACCAGCACCTGCGCATCGGCATCCGGGCGCTGGAACTGCTGCGCGCCCTGGGCGTGGACCGGCTGCACAGCCGCAAGCTGCGCAGCTTTGCCGAGGTGGCGTTCCAGTAAGCAGGGCCGCGGGCTACTCCGCGGCCGGGCCGGCTGCTCCCGCCAGCAGGCAGTCGAGCGCCCGGCCATATTGTTCCCGCATCGCCGCGGCGGCCTGCGCATCGCCGCGTGCGGCCGCCAGCGCCAGCCCGCTGCCATGCGCATGGTCGACCAGCACGTCGCGCCACAGCAGGTGGGCGGGCGTGAGCGTTGCCAGCAGGGTGTCCAGCCGTTCGGTGATGCGCCGCGTGACCCCGGCAAAGGCGGCCGGCTCGGCGAAGATCGCCAGCGTCAGCTGGGGATGCCGGGCCACGGCGTCGTGGTAGCGCACCAGCAGCGCGCGGAGTTCGGCGCGGCATTTTTCATGAGGACCCGCCGCCATACCGGTGGCGTCCGGCTCCGGGCCCGGCATTACTTCGCCGTACACCAAGTCCGACAAGGCCACCAGCAGGGCGGTCCGGTCCGCCACGTGGTGGTACAGGCTCATCGGCGTGACGCCCAGCCGCGCCGCCAGGCCCCTCATCGTCAGGCCGCTGCCATTGCCTTCTTCCAGCAGGGCCAGCGCGGCGGCGAGGATGGCGTCGCGCGCCACGCCGCTGCCCTGGGCGGGACGGCCACGGGGCCGCGTCATGGCAGCAGCCGGTAGGTCGACTGCACCAGGCCCGACGGGAAGCTGCGGCTGGCCACCAGTTGCAGGTCCCGGTCGCGCGGCAGCGCGCCGAACAGCGGCCGGCCGGCGCCGATCAGCACAGGCACCGTGGTGATCACCATGTCCTCGATGAGCCCCTCGCGCAGGAACGATTGCACCAGCTGTCCGCCGTCGACATACACGCGGCGCACGCCATCCTTTTCCAGTTGCGCCAGCGCCTGCGCCGGGTCGAGGCTGGAGAAGCGCACCTTGCCCCGCAGCGCGGCCGGTACCGGCGTGCCCGCCAGCTGCTTCGACAGCACCAGCACCGGCAGGCCATACGGCCACGGATCGAACGTGACCGCCTTTTCATAGCTGCCGCGGCCCATCACGATGGCATCCTTGCCGGCGATGAAGGCGTCGTAGCCGTGGTCTTCCGCCTGATCGTCCCGGGCGAGCAGCCAGCCGATGTCGCCATCGGCGCGGGCAATGTAGCCATCCAGGCTGGTGGCAATGAAGACGTGGCCCGTGGTCATGCGGTTCTCCCTGTTATTTATACGGTGTATATTTTATACCGAAGAACATTGCGGTGCCAATCTTCGGCTGGCAATTTCCAGGCGTGTGACCTTGGCTTCAGCGCGACAGCGCCGCATACCAGGCGGCATACACCGTATTCGCCACCATCCTGCGATTGAAATCCGGCGCACCATCGGTCCACCAGACAGGACCCCGCTCGCCAAGGGCGCGCTTGGCGTCATCGACCGCGGCGCGTGCGTTGCGTTCGGCCCCTGCATCGCCCGCCTTTTTCGCGGCGCCGACCTGGCGGCGCGCGTTCATCAACTGCGCGACCAGTTCCTGCCGCACATCCGGCGCGAGGTGTGGATTGCTGGTGCGCCAGAGGCGGCCATTGACGACGAAATAGCGGCCATCCGGCGTGACGGGATATTTGTCGGGATATCTATTTGAGCCAGGCATTGTCGTACCCTAGTGTCCCGAATCAGAGATTCGTTGAATAAATCCGACGTGAATTGCCCCGATGGTGCGTTGGAAATGCCGGGAAAGGCCCCGGCCCTACCGGGCAGTTCCGCCTTGCCTCGAGAAGATTTCGTCAAATTTGTTGACCAACGAACTTCTGATTCAGGGCACTAGCCGGCGACCCGGCGGGCAACCGGGCGCTGCAGCGCATTGCGTCACATTGGCTGCGCTGCTGCGGCGGGCCCGCCGCGGTTAAACGCCGTCCTCGTTGCAAATTTCCGGAGAATGTTAATTGCCTTCAAGAAATTTGATCTGCATCAATAAACCCCCGGCCCGTCATTTGATAGACTTCAAGTCGTTCCGGCACCGCTGTGCCAAGCCTTACAGCATCACGCTTTTTCACGGCTCCATCGCCGGGCGGGCGGCACGCAATAGACGCGCCTATGGAGTCCTTCGTCGCAAGAATATCGAAAGTACACGAATCATGAGATTGTCCAGCCTGTTGTCCAACCTGTCCATCGGAAAACGTCTCGCGGCCGGATTCGGCATCGCCAGCCTGTTACTCGTCGTCGTAGTCGTGATCAGCACGACGATGCTCGGCCGCGTGAAGGCCAGCACCGACGAGATCATCGTGGAGCGCATGCCCCGGATCGAGGCCACGCAGACATTGCTGACGGGTGTAAATGACATTGCCATCGCGCTGCGCAACATCATCCTGGCCCATGAGACATCGGACCGCGACGCCCAGGCTGCCGCCGTCATGTCGTCGCGGGCTGAACTCGCCCGCATCCTCCACTATTTCGACCGTGAGCTGAACCGGCCAAGGGGACGCGAGCTGCTGGGGCAGATCCAGCGCGAAATGGCGCTGTACATCACGGGGCAGGACAAGCTGATCGGGCTGGTGAAGGCCGGCGACGAGGAAGCCGCGCGCACGGTGCTTAACGACGAACTGCGCCCCGTACTGGGCCGCTTGAAATCGTCCGCTACCACGCTGATCGAATTCCAGAAAACGCTGACGCAGCAATCCGCCACGGCGGCGGCCGAGACCTATGCCCAGGCGCGCCTGCTGTCCTGGTCGATTGGCGCCATCGCGGTACTGTTCGCCGGCTGCACGGCCTGGCTCATCACCTCGTCAATCGTCAAGCCGGTACGGCGGGCACTGGAGGTGGCCAACACGGTCGCCGCAGGCGACCTGACAAGCAAGATCGATATACAGTCCAGCGACGAGATGGGGCAGCTGCTGGCGGCCCTGAAGGCCATGAACGAAAGCCTGGCCCGCACGGTGGGCGTGGTGCGCTCCGGTACCGAGGCCATCGCCACGGCGGCCGACGAAGTAGCCGCCGGCAGCCTGGACCTGTCGTCCCGGACCGAGCAGCAGGCCAGCTCGCTGGAAGAAACCGCATCCTCGATGGAAGAGCTGACCGCCACCGTCAAGCAGAGCGCCGATCATGCGCGCCAGGCCAACGACCTGGCACGCACGGCCTCCACGGTGGCGCGCAAGGGCGGCCATGTGATCGGCGAAGTCGTGGTGACGATGGACGCGATCCGGACGTCGGCCAACCGCATTGGCGACATCACGAACGTCATCGACAGTATCGCGTTCCAGACCAATATCCTGGCGCTGAACGCGGCCGTGGAAGCCGCGCGGGCAGGAGAGCAGGGACGCGGCTTCGCCGTCGTGGCCACGGAGGTGCGCAACCTGGCGCACCGCTCGGCGGCGGCGGCAAAGGAAATCAAGGAGCTGATCGGCAGCTCGGCCGAAAACGTCTCGGCGGGCGCCGCGCTCGTGGCGCAGGCCGGCGCGACGATGACGGACATCGTCGCCAGCGTCGAACGGGTCACGGGCATCATGGGCGAGATCAGCAGCGCGGTGACCGAGCAGACCGCCGGCATCGAACAGATCAACCAGGCCATCGGGCAAATGGATGCGGTCACCCAGCAGAATGCCGCGCTGGTGGAGGAATCGGCAGCGGCATCGGAAACGATGCGCGACCAGGCGGCCAGCCTGGCCAGCGCCGTCTCGGCATTCCAGATCGGCGCCGCGGCACCGTCAACGCTGTTGCGACTGGGCTGAGCCGTTCGGGGGATCGTGTTGCGCGAGCCCCTGTGTCAATGCCCGGCCATGTCCGGCAGGGTATGCGCGATACCCTTGTGGCAGTCGATGCAGGTCTTCTCGCCGCTGGCAAGCTGCGTCGAGTGCGCATCGGCTGCCCGCTTGCTCTGGCGCGTGAAGTCCATCGATTCGAACTGGTGGCAGTTGCGGCATTCCAGGGAATTGTTGGCCTTGAGCCGGTCCCATTCATGCTGCGCCAGCGTCAGCCGCATCGCCTCGAACTTCTCTCGCGTGTCGATGGTGCCGAAGATCTTGCCCCATACTTCCTTTGAAGCCTTCATCTTGCGCGCCATCTTGTCCGTCCAGTTGTGCGGCACGTGGCAGTCCGAGCATTTCGCCCGCACGCCGCTGCGGTTGGTGAAGTGGATGGTGCGCCCCAGTTCGACGTACACGTTGTCCTTCATCTCGTGGCAGCCGGTACAGAATTTCTCCGTGTTCGTTGCCTCCATCGCCGTGTTGAAGCCACCCCAGAACAGGATGCCGGCGATGAAGGAGCCGATGATCAGGAAGCCCAGGCTCAGGTGCACACTGGGCTGTGTCAGGAAGCGCCAGTAGCGCAGCAGGATTCGCTTGATCATGGCGGCCTCCTATTTCTTCCCGGCTGCCCGGGCCGCCGGGGTGGCCTGGTTCAGCATGGTATCCGCATCCTTGAAGGTGTTCGGGACGAGGGGCGGCAACTCGGCCTGCGGCACATGGCACTGCAAGCAGAAATAGCGGCGCGGCGACAGTTCGGCCAGGAAGTTGCCGTCCCGGTTCTGGAAGTGGGTCACGCTGATCATCGGCGCCTGGCTTTCCTGGGTGCGGGTACGGGCGTGGCACATCATGCAGCGGTTGGCGTTCTTGTCGACCTGGTAGGACTCGATCTTGTGGGGAATCACGGGCGGCTGCATCGCGTAGTTGCGCACCCGCCGCACGTCGCTGTTGTCGGGGTTGACCATCGGCGCCGGCTTGACGGTTTCCGCCAGCGGCGTGGGGCCGCGCATGCTGTCGAGCGCACGTTGCGCCATGCCGTGCGGCGACTGCGCCAGCAGGACCAGCGCGGCGGCGAAGAAGATTATCCTGTTCATGGCGCGCTCCTCACACTTTCCGGATCGAGACCGCACATTTCTTGTAGTCGGTCTGGAACGAAATGGGATCCGTGGCGTCGAGCGTCACCTTGTTGACCAGCTGGCTCGCGTCGAAGAAGGGGATGAAGACCAGGCCTTTCGGCGGCCGGTTGCGGCCGCGCGTCTCGACCCGGGAATGAATCAGGCCACGGCGCGATTTCACCTCGATGATGTCGCCGCGCCTTACCCCCAGCGACCGTGCATCGTCCGGATGCATGAAGCACACCGCGTTGGGCACGGCGCGGTACAGTTCCGGCACGCGCCTGGTCATCGTGCCCGTGTGCCAGTGCTCCAGCACCCGGCCGGTCGACAGCCAGAACGGGTATTGCTTGTCGGGTTCCTCGGCGGCCTTTTCATACGGCAGCGCGAAGATCACGGCTTTCCCGTCCGGCATGCCGTAGAAGCGCACGCCTTCGCCTTTCTTCACGTAAGGATCGTAGCCCTCGCGGTAGCGCCAGCGGGTTTCCCTGCCATTCACGACCGGCCAGCGCAGGCCCCGCACCTTGTGGTAGGTGTCGAACGGGGCCAGGTCGTGCCCATGGCCGCGGCCGAACATCGCGTATTCCTCGAACAGGCCCTTCTGCACATAAAAGCCGAATGCCTTCGCTTCGTCGTTCAGGTAGCCGCGCTCGATCTGCGTTGCCGGGTACTGGTTCACCTGGCCATTGCGGAACAGCACGTCGTACAGCGTCTTGCCGCGGTATTGGGGGGCCGCTGCCAGCAGGGGAGCCGGCCACACTTCCTCGATCTTGAAGCGCTTGGAAAACTCCATCAACTGCCACAGGTCGGAGCGCGCTTCGCCCGGCGCCGTCACCAGCTGGTGCCAGAACTGGGTGCGCCGCTCGGCGTTGCCGAAGGCGCCTTCCTTCTCGACCCACATCGCGGCCGGCAGGATCAGGTCGGCCGCGGTGGTGCTGGCGTTCGGGTAGACGTCGGACACGACGATGAAGGTATCCGGATTACGGTAGCCCGGCAGGATCTCGCCCATGATGTTGGGGCCGGCCTGCATATTGTTGTTGCACATCTGCCAGTAGGCGTTGAGCTTGCCGTCCTTCAGCGCACGCGGCTGCTCGACCGCGTGGTAGCCGGGCTTGTCCGGCACGGTGCCGGGCGGCAGGCGCCAGATCTTCTCGGCCGTCTCGCGATGCTTGGGATTGGTGACCATCATGTCGGCCGGCAGGCGATGCGAGAACGTGCCCACTTCGCGGGCAGTGCCGCAGGCCGATGGCTGGCCCGTCAGCGAGAATGGCCCGGACCCGGGGGTGGAGATCTTCCCGGTCAGCAGGTGAATGTTGTAGAGCAGGTTGCTGCACCACGTGCCACGCGTGTGCTGGTTGAAGCCCATCGTGAAAAACGACATCACCTTCACCTTGGGATCGGCGTACATTTCGGCCAGGCGCTCGAGGCGCTCGCGCGGCACCGTGGACAGTTTCGCCACCGTGTCGAGGTCGTAGGCACTGACGAACTTCGCATATTCCTCGAACGTCATCGGCTTGCTGCCGCCGGCATTCGCGGCATTCGCCGCCGCCTGCTGCAGCGCATGTTCCTTGCGCAGGCCATAGCCGATATTGGCATTGCCCAGCACGAAACGGGTGTGCTTGTTGACGAAGTCGCGGTTGACGCGATTTGTCTTGATGATGTGGTGCGCAATGTAGTTCAGGATCGCCAGGTCGGTCTGCGGCCGGAAGATCACCGACAGGTCCGACAGTTCGAAACTGCGGTGCTCGTACACCGACAGCACCGCCACTTTCGTGTTCGGCGCGGACAGGCGGCGGTCGGTCACGCGCGTCCACAGGATCGGGTGCATCTCCGCCATGTTCGATCCCCACAGCACGAACGCGTCGGCGTTCTCGATGTCGTCGTAGCAGCCCATCGGCTCGTCCATGCCGAAGCTCCGCATGAAGCCCGCGACGGCCGAGGCCATGCAGTGGCGCGCGTTCGGGTCGAGATTGTTCGAGCGGAAGCCGGCCTTCATCAGCTTGACCGCGGCATAGCCTTCCCACACCGTCCATTGGCCGGAGCCGAACATGCCGACGGCCGTCGGTCCCTTCTCGCGGATGACTTTCTTGAACTGCTGTGCCATCACGTCGAACGCGGTGTTCCACGAGACCGGCGTGAACTCGCCGTTCTTGTCGTACTTGCCGTTCGCCATGCGCAGCAGCGGCTGCGTCAGGCGGTCGGCGCCATACATGATCTTCGACAGGAAGTAACCCTTGACGCAGTTGACCCCGCGGTTCACTTCGGCGTTGATGTCGCCGTGCGTGGCCACCACGCGGCCATCCTTGACGCCGACATTGACGCCGCAGCCCACGCCGCAGAACCGGCACGGTGCCTTGTTCCATGTGAGCTGGGTCTTCGATGCGTCGGTCACCACGTTCGAGGCATACGACTCGAACGGGATGCCGGCGGTGGCGGCGGCCGTGATCGCCGCTGTCTGCGTAATGAAGTCTCGCCTCGTGTGGGTCATGAAATCATCTCCTCCATGGCTGCTGCCGGTTCGGCATGCTGGTAAACAAGTGCGACATTGAACACCCCCGGCAGTGCCCGGATGGCATCCATGCAGTCGAGCGTGGCCGGCGCCGATCCGGTTTCCAGCGTGACGACCATGCGGCCGTCGTCGGCAACCGCATGGACGATGGCGCCCGGCAGCACGGCAAGATTGGCGCGCACGTCTTCCGTGTGCTGGCGCGATACGGCGACGATCACGCCGGCGATATGAATTTCTTCGGACATCGGGACTCCCAATCGGCGGGAAAATCAGGCGCCGGGCAGGCGGCCGGTGACTTCCTGGAACATCCAGACAAAGAAGCCGTAGGCAAGGATGAATCCCACGGTAAGCGCGGGCGCGAGGATGCAGGTGATGAAGAAGAAGGCTTTCAGTTCTTCCGCCCGGGTGGGAGGGCGGCGTCGTTCAACAGACACATCAGGCACATCGGGTTCCATGTTCAGCTCCGTATTCGGCTCGGTGATCGAGCGTGGTCCAGCCAGCTATGGCTCATTATGCGCAACTTGCGGACATGGCTGCGCACCGTTGCATCCTTCACGACGGTCACTCCAGGCGTTCGCCGATCCGCACGGCGATATCGCGTGCATCGGCAGGCACCGCGGCGCTGCGTCCTTCCAGGTCGCCCTTGGCCGGCATGGCGCTGCCGGAACGCGAAATACGTGCCGTCACGATCACGCGGTCTGCGCCGGACAGCTCCAGGCCAGGCGCCATCGCCTGTGAATCATCGAGCCTGAAGCGGAACGGCAACTGCGCCACTGTCGTGCGCTGCACCGCCAGCGGCGTGCGCGTGCCCTGCGCGGCGCGCGCAAAGATGAACACGGCATCGCCTGGCGCCGCGCCGCCGGCAAGCTCCGGTGCCAGCGACACCGTGCCGGTCAGGCCACCGGCCGCTGCGGCAGTTTGTCCTGGACGCTTTTCGGCCGGCGTCTGCGTTGGCGCCGCGGCCGCGGTGCGCTGCCGTACCTGGGCCAGGCTGGCCAGCGTGCCCTGGTGGAGGGCCGAGCCGGGCGGTACCAGCGGCAGGATCCGTTCCCAGCGTTCGCCGGCGCCGTTGAAATCGCCGCGCTGGAAGGCCGCGTTGCCGGCCAGCGCGAGCGCCTTCACGTTGTTCGGCTCAAGCTGCAACGCCTGTTCGACCAGCGATTCCGGCTTCCCCGACAGCGTGCCGCCCTGGACAGTGGCCAGCACGTCGGCATAGTCGGCCAGCACGGCGGCGTCGTCCGGCACCAGTACCAGCAGGCGCCGGTAGGCCGTGACGGCATCGGCGTAGCGGCCGATCGCCGTGTACGAACGGGCCAGCATGTACCAGCCATCGGCATCTGTGGGGTCGCGCCGCATGCGCTCGGCCAGGCCCTGCACGAGGGTACTGACATCGGCGGTGGTGATCTCGTGCTGTGGCGCGGGTTTTTCGGCGGCCGGATTCGCCACCGCCAGCGCCGCCGGGCTGCCGGTGTGGTAGTACAGGCCCGCGGCCACGAGGGGCACCAGCAGCGCCAGCGCACCTGCCAGCACGCGCGATTCGCCTTGCGTACCCTGCCGGGCCGGCGTGGCCGATTCCTGGTTGACGCGCCGGCGCAATTCATCGACCGCCTCGGCATGCGCGGCGGCTGACAGCACGCCATCGCGGCGCGCGGCATCGAGTTCGCGAACCTGTTCGCGCGGCACCCCCAGGTTGTCGAGCGTGCCACCGGTGCGGGCCGCAGCGGGGCGAAGCAGCGGGTACAGCACGCAGCCCATGGCGATCGCCGTCATGGCAACGGCGATGACGAGGAACGGGATCATCGGCTGTCTCCCTCTCTGTTCAGTTGTCCGTCCAGCAGCCGCTCCGCGCGCTCGCGTTCGGCCGCGGACAGCACCGCGTCGCGCGGCATCCGGCGGATGCGCAACACCAGCACGATGGCGCCCGCCAGCAGCAGCAGCACGGGGCCGAACCACAGCAGCGCCGTGCTGGCCTTTACCGGCGGCCGGTACACCACGAAGTCGCCATAGCGGTCCGTCATGTAGCGCACCACTTCTTCCTCGCTGCGGCCATCGCGCAGCTGTTCGCGGACCTGGCGGCGCAAGTCGACCGCCAGGTCCGCCTGCGAATCGGCAATCGTCTGGTTCTGGCACACCAGGCAGCGCAATTCCTGCGCCACGGACTGCGTGCGCCGTTCCAGCGTATCGTTGTCGGGCGCCGCCGCCGCGCTGGCACAGGCCATGCAGCGCAGGAGCGCGAACAGGAAGGCGAGGCGGAATACATATCGGATGGCGTACGGGGCCGCGTGTGGGGTCGGCGGCAGGCTTCTAGGCACCATTGAGCTCCTTGATCAGCGGGGCAATGCGGCGATCGAGCACATCCTGCGTGAGCGGTCCGGCATGCCGGAACCGGATCGCGCCGCGCCCATCGATGACGAAGGTCTCCGGCACGCCGTACACACCGTAGTCGATGCCGATCCGGCCTTCCGGGTCGAACACGGACAGCGCATACGGATCGCCGTGCAGCCGCAGCCACTGCAGGCCGGCATCCGCCTTGTCCTTGTAGTTCAGGCCCACCACGGGGGCGATGCCCTGCCGCGCGAAGCGCATCAGCATCGGGTGTTCGATGCGGCATGACGTGCACCATGAAGCCCACACGTTCAGCAGCCATACCTTGCCTTCCATGTCGCGTGGCGCGAACGTGCCACCCGGCGCACCGAGCCGCGGCGCCTGGAATGGCGGCGCCTGCTTGCCGATTAGCGGCGACGGCAGCTCGCGCGGATCGCGCTGCAGTCCCACGGCCAGGAACGCGGCCACGGCAAGGAACAGCGCCAGCGGCAGCAGCATCAGGAGCCGGCGCCGGTTCATGCCCGCGCCGCCTTCCGGACCGGCTCGCCAATGGCGGCCGGCGCCGCGCGCACCGCCATTGCCGCGCGGTAGCGCCTGTCGGCCGCAGCGGCAAGGCCGCCCGCCGCGACCAGCAGCGCGCCGGCCCAGATCCAGGCCATGAAAGGCTTGTGCTGCACGCGCACCAGCCAGCGTCCGGAAGCCGTTTCCTCGCCCAGCGACACGTACAGGTCGCGCAGCGGACCGCGCGCGATCGCCGCTTCCGTCATCGGCATGTTCTGCACCGTATACAGTCTTTTCTCGGGCGTCAGCACGGCGACGGGCTTGCCGTTTTGCGTCACCGCGAACGTGCCGCGCACTGCGTGGTAGTTGGGGCCGGCCACCTTGTCCAGCGCGGTGAGCCTGAATGCGTATTGGCCCAGCGTGACAGTGTCGCCGGCACGCATGCTGGCATCGCGGGCGGCGTCGAACCCGTTGGCCACGGTGACGCCGGCCACGAAGATGCCGAGGCCCGCGTGGGCCACGAGCATGCCCCACCAGCTGGCCGGCTCTC
The DNA here is from genome assembly GCF_027856995.1 of Pseudoduganella sp. SL102. Lineage (NCBI taxonomy): Bacteria > Pseudomonadati > Pseudomonadota > Betaproteobacteria > Burkholderiales > Oxalobacteraceae > Pseudoduganella > Pseudoduganella sp. SL102. The sequence goes on along the minus strand of NZ_CP115554.1, from coordinate 5,227,616 downwards.
GCGCCAGGCGCGTCCGGAACGGCATGCCTGGCGGGGCGCGCCGTATCCGGTAGACCAATTGCCATGCCGTGCCGGCCACGATCCAGAGAGCCGCGAGCAATCCCACCGCCACCATCGGCGTGGCGCCGACGGCGACCGCCGCGGCGCCGGCCAATACCACCGAGGCGGCCGCCACGGCTGCCAGCTGGCGCGCCACGCTGCGTGCCGAGCCGGACTTCCACGCCACGAACGGCCCCACCGCGACGAGCAGCAGGGCCGGCACCATCAGCGGCACGAAAACGGTCTCGAAATAGGGTGGCCCGACGGAGATCTTGCCCAGTTCGAGCGCATCGACGAACAATGGATACAGGGTGCCCAGCAGCACGGCGGCGGTGGCCGCCAGCAGCACCACGTTATTGGCAAGCAGCAGCGACTCGCGCGAGAACAGCGTGAACCGTCCGCCGCCGCCGCCGATCGTGCCCACCCGCCATGCATACAGCAGCAGCGACAGGCCGATGACGAGGGTCAGGAAGACCAGGATGAACGCTCCCCGTTCCGGATCGGTGGCAAACGCGTGGACCGAGGTCAGCACGCCCGAACGCACCAGGAACGTACCCAGCAGCGACAGCGAGAACGCCAGGATCGCCAGCAGCACGGTCCAGCTGCGGAAGCTGCCGCGTTTTTCGCTGACGATCAGCGAGTGGACCAGCGCGGTGCCGACCAGCCACGGCATGAACGATGCGTTTTCCACGGCGTCCCAGAACCACCAGCCGCCCCAGCCCAGTTCGTAGTAGGCCCAGAAGCTGCCCATGAAGATGCCCAGTGTCAGGAAGCTCCATGCCAGCAGCGTCCATGGCCGCGACCAGCGCGCCCATGCGGCGTCGAGGCGGCCCGCCAGCAGCGCCGCGATGGCAAACGCGAAGGCGACGGAAAAGCCGACATAGCCCATGTAGAGCAGCGGCGGGTGGATGATCATGCCGAAGTCCTGCAGCAGCGGATTGAGATCCTGGCCATCGAGGGCGGCCGGGATCAGCCGCGCGAACGGGTTCGATGTCAGCAGCATGAACAGCAGGAAGCCCGTGCTGACCAGGCCGAGTACCGCCAGCACGCGCGCCACCACGTCGCCGGGCAGGCGGCGGCTGAACAGCGCCACCGCCGCCGACCAGGCGCCCAGCATCCAGGTCCACAGCAGCAGCGAGCCCTCGTGGCCGCCCCAGGTTGCCGTGACGCGGTAGTACCAGGGCAGCAGGGAGTTCGAATGCTGTGCCACGTACAGCACGCTAAAATCGTGCTGTACGAAGGCGCTGGCGAGGCAGGCGAAGGCCAGCGTCGAGAACCCGACCTGGGCGAAGGTGGCAGGGCGGGCCACCGCCATCCAGCGCGCGTCGGCGCGCTGCGCGCCCACCAGCGGCACGATGCCCTGCACGAGCGCCAGCGCGAGCGCCAGCATCAGCGCATAGTTACCGATTTCCGGCAGCATGTTCCCCCCTTTGCGCGTGTTTCCTGCTGCGCCAGTGCGTAGGCCGCTTCCGGCGGCATGTAGTTTTCATCGTGCTTGGCCAGCACTTCCGCGGCGGCAAAGCGCCCGCCATCGAGCCGTCCCTGCGCCACTACGCCCTTGCCTTCCTTGAAGAGGTCGGGCAGCGCGCCGCGGTAGTGGACCGGAATGGTGCGGTGCATGTCGGTGACGCTAAACGATACCGTCAGGCCATCGGGATGGCGCCGCACGCTGCCTTTCTCGACCATGCCGCCGATGCGGAACAGCCCGGCCGCGGGCGCCTCGCCTTCGGCGACCTGGGTGGGCGTATAGAAAAACACGAGGTTTTCCTTGAACGCGGACAGCACCAGCCAGGCGGCGAGGCCGAGCAGCAGCACTGACGTGGCCACCAGTGCCAGCCGCTGGTGCCGCGCCTTCATGCCGGCCTCCGTGCATCGGCGATCACGCGGCGCGCATGGCGCAGGCGCCGCCTGGCCAGCCAGGTTTCAAGGACCAGCGCGGCCAGCGTGACACCGCATGAACCCCACACATACACACCGTAGCCGCCCATGGCCAGGAAATCCTGCAGGCTGTTCCAGCTCATTGTGATTCCTCCACAAGCGACCGGGCCCAGTCCGCATGGCGCTCGCGCTCCAGCACGATGCCCCTGGCGCGCAGCAGCGTGACCGCCGCCGCGTAGGCCCAGAACGCCACCGTCATCAGCAACAGGCCGACGAGCATCAGCGTGGCCATCGACGGCGCTTCCGTCAGGGTGATCGAAGCTCCCTGGTGCAGCGTGTTCCACCAGCGAACCGAGAAGTAGATGATGGGCACGTTGATGAGCCCGACGATGGCGAGGATAGCAGCAGCCCGGTCGGCGCGGCGCACATCTTCGAACGAGGCATGCAGGGCCATGAAGCCGATGTACAGGAACAGCAGGATCAGTTCCGACGTGAGGCGCGCATCCCATACCCACCAGGTGCCCCATGTGGGCTTGCCCCACAGCGATCCCGTCCACAGGGCGAGAAAGGTAAACAGCGCGCCGGTGGGCGCCAGTGCGCTGGCCATGATCGCCGAAATGCGCGTGTTGTAGACAAGCCCCACCGCTGCCCACAGCGCCATCGCCACGTACAGCAGCATGGACAGCCAGGCTGCGGGCACGTGCAGGTAGATGATCCGGTAGGCTTCGCCCTGCTGCGCGTCGCTGGGCGCCACCAGGAACCCCACGGCCAGCCCGGCCAGGCCGGCCATGGCGGCCAGCGCCGCGCACCACGGCACCAGCCGGCCCGCCAGCCGATAGAAGTTGGGCGGCGCGGCATAGGCGAACAACCCGGCATGGGGCAGGGTGGAAGGAACTTTCCGTGTGCGCAACATGGCTTCTCCCGAGGTATGTGTAAGCAGTTCATGCCGTTTCATGCGGCAGCCTCCATTCGTCCGAAAACTACTCGACAGCGATGCGCAGTGCGGCGGTGGTGGCCCATGGCGCCAGGGCCAGGGCCGCGCAGGACAGTGCCCCAAGCAGCATCAGGTGCGCGGCGGGGTCCGTGCCTGTCAGCGCCGCCGCGACGGCGCCGGAGCCCAGGATTAGCACCGGCATATACAGCGGAACCAGGATCAGCGCCGTGAGCACGCTACCGCCGCGGCTGCCGAGGGTCAGCGCGGCGCCGACCGCGCCGACCAGGCTGAAGACGGCGGTACCGGGCAGCAGGCCGGCGACCAGGATGGCCAGCACGGCGGGCTCCATGCCGTATTGCAGCGCGACGATGGGCGACGCGAGCGCCAGCGGTACGCCGGAAGTCAGCCAGTGGGCGGCGATCCGGCCGGCGACCAGCAACGTGGTCGGGCCGGGCGCCAGCAGCAATTGCTCGAGGGTTCCATCGGCGCGGTCGGGCTCGAACAGCCGGTGCAGCCCGAGCAGGGCCGCCAGCAGGGCACAGATCCAGACAGCTCCGGGTGCGATGCGCAGCAGCAGGGCTCCGTCCGCGCCGATCCCCAGCGGGAACAGGCTGGCCACCATCACGAAGAACGCCAGCGGCGCGGCCAGCTCGGCCGGCTGGCGCATCGAGCAGAGCAGCCCATGGCGAACGGCGCGGAGGAAGACCGTCAGCATTGGCCCGTGGTTTCCATGCCAAGGTGGCGCACGTCCGGCGGGCCGGCATCCTGATGCGTGGTGTAGACAACGATGCCGCCGCCGTCACGATGCGCCTGCATCGCCGCGCACAGGGTGTCCGTGGCGGCGCAGTCGAGGCCCACGAACGGTTCATCCAGTATCCATACGGGACGGGGCAGCGGCAGGTGCAGCCGGGCCAATGCAACGCGGCGGCGCTGCCCTTGCGACAGTGCCTGCACGCGCAGGTCGGCCTGCGGCCCGAGCCCGACCCGGTCCAGCGCCGCGAGCGCGGTGCGCCGCGCATCCGGACCGTCGAGCGAGCCCGCGTACGCCAGGTTTTCCCACGCGGTCAGGCAATCCTTGATGCCCGGCGCATGGCCGATGTACAGCAGGGCGTCGCGGTAGCACGCCGCGTTGGCGGCGATATCGGCACCGTGCCATGACACGTCGCCGGCATCCGGGCGCCGCAGCCCGGCCAGCATCCGCAACAAGGTCGTCTTGCCACTGCCGTTGCTGCCGGTCACGCGCAGCACGTCGTGCGGGAATAATTCGAGCGCGACCCCGGAAAACAGCACTCGGTCGCCGAGACGACCTATTAGGTTACGACAACGCAGGGACATGGGCGATCCTTATCGTGTTGACCTGGCGGAATAATAAACTGTTTTCCGCTCAATCCATTCCCTGCTCGCCGGTCTCCTGCCGCTGCAGGCGCAATTGCGCGAGGATCTCTTCCACGGCATCGATGCGGTAAGGCTTGAAGAGGAAGCGCACGCCGGGCGGCACGTCGTCGCCGAGGGCGCGGCCGCTGACGATCACCACCGGCAGTTCCGGATTGTCGGCCAGGCGCTGCGCCAGCGCCAGCCCGCTCATGCCGGGCAGTTCCACGTCGGTGAAGACGGCGCCGATGCCGCCCGCTTCCAGCGATTCGAGCGCCGCCTCGGCGCTGCCCACCCCCGTGGCCTGCCAGCCCAGTGCCATGATCATCTCGCACGTCAGGTCGCGCAGGTCGTCGTTGTCTTCCACCACCAGCACGCGCTGCGGGGCCAGCGGCGAGTCCTGAGGCGGCGGGTCGGACCGCTCATCGAGCACGGCGCGCACCTTGGTGGCCAGTTCGTCGCGGCGGTAGGGCTTGGACAGCAGGTGCGTGCCAGGTTCCAGCTGGCCGCCATGCTGGGCCGCATCCTGCGTGTAGCCGGAGGTGAACAGCACGGCCAGGCCGGGCCGCAGGTGCCGCGCCACCCGCGCCAGCTCGGACACCGGCAGGGTGCCGGGCATGACGACATCGGTGAACAGCAGGTCCACCGGCGCACCGGTGCGCAGCACGCGGATCGCCTCGTCCGCGTCGGCCGCTTCCAGCACCGTGTAGCGCAGCCCGCGCAGCATCGCCGTCACGGTCTCGCGCACGTCCGCGTCGTCGTCCACCAGCAGGATGGTTTCCGTGCCGCCGGTGGCCGGCGGCGGCACGTCCGGCGGCGCGGCTTCCGGCGCGCCGGAACGGGGGAAGTACAGGCGCATCGTGGTGCCCACGCCCACTTCGCTGTAGAGGCGGATGTGGCCGCCGGTCTGGCGCACGAAACCATAGGCCATCGAGAGGCCGAGGCCGGTCCCTTCGCCTTCCGGCTTGGTGGTGAAGAAGGGCTCGAACACGCGCTCCTGCACTTCCGGCGGCATGCCGCTGCCGGTATCGGAAACCGCCAGCAGCACATAGTCGCCGGGCACAGCGTCCGGCACCACGGCGGCGTAGTGCTCGTCCAGCACGGCGTTCGACAGCTCGATCGTCAGTTGGCCCTGGCCCGCCATCGCATCGCGCGCGTTGATCGCCAGGTTCAGCACCACGTTTTCCAGCTGGTTCAGATCGGCCAGCGTGTTCCACAGCCCCGCTTCCACGCGCGTCGCCAGTTCGATGCCTTCGCCGAGCGCGCGGTGCAGCAGGTCGTCGATGTTGCGCAGCAGGCGTGCCAGGTTGATGACCACCGGGGCCAGCGGCTGGCGCCGGGCGAACGCCAGCAGCTGGCGCGACAGGTTGGCGCCCCGCTCCACGGCGGCCAGCGCACCGGCGAGCCGGCGCGGCGTATCCGGGGCGCGCGGCGCCATCGCCACCGCCTGCACATTGCCGTAGATGACTTGCAGGACATTGTTGAAGTCGTGGGCCACGCCACCCGTCAGCTTGCCGACCGCTTCCAGTTTCTGTGCCCGGCTCAGCGCCTGCCGCGCCTGTTGCAGGTCTTGCTGGCGCTGCGCCTCGCGCGTGGCCGCGGCCTTGCTTGCCGACAGGTCGCGGATGAAACCGTGCAGGGCCGGCGCACCGTCGCTGTCCACGCGCGAGCAGGACAGCTCGACCGGTACCGGCAAGCCTTCCCGGGTGGCCGCGACCAGTTCCAGGCGCTGGCCACGGCCGTTCTCGAACGCGCTGTCGTCGAATGCCAGCAGGCGGTCCAGTTCCGGCTGTTCGCCGGGGAACAGGTGGCGCAGCGGGCGGCCCAGCGCCTCGGCGACATTCCAGCCGAAGATGCGCTCGGCCTGCGCGTTCCAGTATGTGATCGCCCCGGCCGCATCCATGGCCACGAACGCATCGTTGGCGTTATCGAGGATGCTGATCAGCCGGCTGCGTTCATGGCGCAGCTTGCCGTACGAGCGCTGCAGGTCTTCCGTGATGCGGCGGGCCAGCTGGCGGGCACGATCGCGGCCTTGCGCGAGCAGCCACACCAGCAGGGCCGACAGGATGCTGACGATGATGCCCGCCACGCCGGCCCAGGCCGCCTGCTGCGATGCCATGCGCTCCTCGAACACGGGATTGCTGCGCACCCGCAGGATCCACGGACGGCCGGCGACGGCGATGGTGCGCAGCTCGTCCAGGCGCGCCGTGCCGTCCGGGTAGGCGCAGCCATACATGCAGTTCGGCGGTTCGGGCGTGGCGTCGTACACGGCCACGTGCAGGTCGGCTTCGCGCTCGCCATTCAGTCCCGTCATGAAATCGTGCATGCGGAAGGCACCGTAGACCCAGCCCTGGAAGGCCCGCCCACGCTGTTGCGCGTTGTTGTCCGCGTTGTTCGACACGTTGTTCGTCACGTTGTTCGCCGCATCCATCGCCATGCCCTGCGCGGCTTGCGTGTACAGCGGCAGGTACATCAGGAAGCCCGGCTGTCCCGTGCCACTGCCTTCCTGCACCAGGCGCACCTGGCCCGACAGCGCCGCATCGCCGGTGTCGCGGGCGCGTTCCATCGCCGCGCGGCGTACCGGTTCGGCGAACATGTCATAGCCCAGCGCGCGGCGGTTCATCACGTCCAGCGGCTCGATCATCACCACGCTGCTGCGCCGCGGGCCAGCGCCGCGCTCGACCAGGGCGATGCCGATGCCCTGGATGCCGGGATAGTCCTGGCGCAGCTGCAAGGTGCCGACATAGGTGCGGAACGCGGCGGCGCCGGGCAGCGGCGGGGTGGCCAGCGCATAGGCCTGGGCGCCGCGCAGCACCTGCTGGTAGGTGGCCATGCGCCGCGCAATGCGTGCTTGCAGTTCGCGCACCCGGTAGTCGAACTCGGCGCGTACCTCGCGGTCGTGCCCTTCGCGCAGGCCGTTCCACACCAGCGCCGTGGCGGCCAGCCCCGCGCACAGCGTGCCCAGCGCCAGCGCGCGTCGCAGCAGGCGCGCGGCACTGTCGGGCTCCGGAGGAAGATTGGCGGACATCGGCATGCCGCCATCGTACTCCCTGGACCGGCTCGTCAGCGCGCGCTTATTGACTGAACGGCCACGAACCGCACGACGCTCGGCGGAACCGCCACGAAATCGACGGGGGCATACTGGATTGCAACTGAAGAACTGAAACTCAGGGTTCGAGGATGCCGCGGCGGATCGCGATCGTGACGGCATGCGTGCGGTCGCGTGCGCCCAGCTTGCCGAGCACGGTGCTCATGTGGGCCTTGACGGTTTCCTCGGCAATGCCGAGCGCCTGGGCCACGCGCTTGTTGGAATTGCCGTCGGCGACCAGGCCGAGTACCTCGGTCTCGCGGGCAGACAGGGCATCCGCATCGATATGCGCCGCCAGTTCGATGGCGACCTCGGGCGGAATGTGGCGCTGCCCGGCGACCACGCGGTTGATGGCATCGGCCAGCTCGGTGCGCAGCATGCTTTTCAACAGGTAGCCCATCGCGCCGGCCTTCAGCGCGCGCAACACCTGCACATCGCCCTTGTAGGTGGTCAGCACGATGATGCGCGCCTGCGGCGCGATCTCGCGGATCGCCACGATGGCATCGAGCCCGTTCATCACCGGCATCTGCAAGTCCATCAGCACGACGTCCGGCTGGTGGCGCACGAACTGTTCCAGCGCTTCGCGGCCATCGCCCGCCTCGGCCACCAGTTCGAAGCGGCCGCTGACAGGCAGCACGGCGGCAATCCCTTCGCGCATCAACGGATGATCGTCCACCACCATCACGCGCACCGGCGCGCTGCCCAAGGTTTCCCGCATGCTGCCGCTCCCGCCAAAAAAGCGCATCTTACACCCGGCAAACGGGGCTGGCAGCCCCGCGTGGCCGGGCCTCCCCTAACGGGGGATCGCGGCACCCGCATATCGGGGCACCCGATGCCGCCCCGTTATGGGATGGGCCGCGGCGCCCTGGCCACGTACCCTTCGGCCATGGAAACAGACACTATGGGCGCACTGGCGTTCGGCCGGCACACCTTCGATCCGGCGCGCTGCGAATTGCGCACGGCAGGGGGCGCGCCGGTGCCGCTGGGGCAGCGCGCCGCCCGCCTGCTGCAGGCATTGATCGAAGCGGGCGGGCGCGTGCTGAGCCGCGACGACCTGCTGCGGCGCGCCTGGCCGGGCCAGGACATCGACGACGGCAACCTGCGCGTGCAGATCGCCGCGCTGCGCCGCGCGCTGGCCGACGACCGCGCGCTGATCGGCACCGTGGCCGGGCGCGGCTACCTGTTCGCCGGCCGTGCCGAGCGCCGCGCCGCTGCGCGGCCACGGCTGCCAGGGCCGGCCCCGCACCTGGCCGGCTGTGCGCCGGCCGGTCCTGGCTTGGTCGACGATGTGCTGGCGCGCGTCGCCGCGAGCCGTTTCGTCACCCTGGCGGGGGCACCGGGCATCGGCAAGACGGCGCTGGCGCTGGCGGCCGCGCACCGCCATGGCGGCACCGTGGCCTGGGCCGGGCTCGACGCGGCAGGCACGGAAGAGGGCATGCTGGCCATCGTCGCCGCGGCGCTGGGGCGCCAGCCGGGCCAGCGCTGGAGCCCGGCCGCCGGACTGGCGGCGCGGCTGCCGGCCGCGCTGCACTCGGCCCCCGCGCTGCTGGTACTTGACAACTGCGAACACCTGGCCGACGCCTGCAGCCGACTGGTGGAAACGCTGCTGGCGCAGTGCCCGGAACTGCGCGTGCTGGCGACCAGCCGGCAGCCACTGCTGGCTAGTGGCGAAACGGTGCTGCGCGTGCCCGCGCTGGACCTGCCTCCACCCGGGGAAACGGATCCGGCCCGGCTGGCCGGCAGCGGCGCCGTCGCGCTGTTCGTGGCGCGCGCCGCCGCGGCCAGCAAAGCCTCGCCTCATTCCACCGCCTCGCATGCCGCCTTCACGCATGCCGCCTCCACGCATGCCACGTCGCCGCATGTCTCCTCAGCCGATGTCGCCTCGACCGCCTTCCTGCCCGATGCGGCCGACCTGATGTCGATCGCGGCGATCTGCCACCGGCTCGACGGCCTGCCGCTGGCGATCGAGCTGGCCGCCGCGCAGGTGCCGGCGCTGGGCCTGCGCCGGATCGCGGCGGGGCTGGACGACATGCTGCGCCTGCTGCAAGGCCCGCCAGGCGCCACCACCCGCCACCGCACGCTGCGTGCCGCGCTGGACTGGAGCCATGTGCTGCTGCCGCCGGCGGCGCAGGAGGCGCTGCGCCGCCTGGCGCGATTGCCGGCCTGGTTCACGCTCGATGAAGCGGCCGCGGTGCTGCGCCCGTCGCAATCGGCCTACGAAGCGATCGACAGTCTCGGCGTGCTGGCGGCCCATTCGCTGCTGGCAGTCGAGCACGGCCATGGCGCCCGCTTCCGTCTCCTCTCTACAACACGGGCTTACGCCTTGTCTCTCGGCAATAACTGACCGTTTCGCGCCAGAACGCATCGGCACGCCGTAAAATGATCAGGCAGCTGATCGTTTTGCTCATCCAGTGAGCATCCGATACCAAAAATGATATTGCAAATTGGTAAAATTTGATTGGATCGTTTTCGGCTGCCCGCCTAAGATCGGTCCAGGCCAGCAGTTCACGCTGCCTGGTTGCTTGCCGCACACAAAACAAGCAATAACAAAGCAAAACCAAGCAAAAACAAAAGCAAAGATTATGCAATATACAAGAAAAGAAACGTCGGAGACCATGAAGCCCATCTCCCCAGGCATCGCCATGCCCGGCTCCACTTCTTCCATCCCGAACGTTTCGTGCGAACTGTCGACGGCTCTAGCCGGCCCGGTTCGCCCATTGGTCCGCGCCCACGCCCCGTGCGTGGCGCGAAAGTAATACCGCAGTGCCAGCCCGGTCATCGCCAGGCTATTGAAGAGGAAGATATGGAGACTCAAAAACTCACCACGCTGGAGAAGGTCGGCTTCGGCGCCGGCGACATGGCGCTGAACGTCGTGATCTCGTCGATGCTGTTGTTCATTACGTTCTTCTACACCGACATCTATGGGCTCGACCCGGTCGACATGGGTATCCTGTTCTTCGTGGTGAAGATCGTGGGCGCATTCAGCGACCTGGCGATGGGCCAGATCACCGACCGCGTCACCACCCGGTTCGGCCGCTACCGCCCATGGCTGGCCTGGCTGTCGATACCGTTCGGCATCACCGTCTACCTCGTGTTCAGCACGCCGGAGTGGAGCTACACGGCCAAGCTGGTCTGGGCTTACTGCGCTTACATTCTGATGACGCTGATCACGTCCGGCGTGGGCATTCCCTACATCTCGCTGCCCAGCGCGATCACAGCCGACCCGAAGGAGCGCCTGTCCGCGAACGGCTACCGGCTGTTCTTCGCCAAGATCGCCGGCTTCCTGGTGGTCGTGGGCGTGCCGCTGCTGGCCGAACGGTGGACGGTAAACGGCAACGTGGCGGGCGGCTACCAGTCGGCCATGGCCGTGATGGCAGCGCTGGGCGTGACGATGTTCCTGTTCTGCTACTTCACTACCAGGGAGCGCGTGCACCATGTGATCGTGCGCCAGTCGCTGTTGAGTCAGACGAAGCTGCTGTTCCAGAACGACCAGTGGCTGCTGCTGGCCGGTGCGTGCGTCGTGGGCACGGTGGGCTACGTGGTGCGCAACGCCGTGGCGCTGCATTATGGCCAGTACTACATGGGCTTCGATCCGACCACCCTGAAGGCCTTCATGGCCACCGGCGTTTCGGCCGCCATCTGCGCGATGGTGGTGTCCACGTGGATCACCAAGATCTACTGCAAGGTCAAGCTGTTCGCGTTTTCCCAGATCGCCGTGGCGATCATCAGCGTGCTGCTGTACGTGGGCGTGCAGCCGGGCGACACGGCGATGGCCTTCCTGCTGTACTTCCTGCTGTCGCTGGTGGTCGACCTGCATGCGCCAGTATTCTGGTCCGCCATCGCCGAAACGATCGATTATGGCCACATCAAGAGCGGCAAGCGCGTCTCCGGCTTCGCCTACGGCGGCATTTCCGTCGGCCAGAAGATCGGCATGGGCGTCGGCGGCCTGATGGTGGGCATGCTGCTGGCCCATTTCGGCTACCACCCGAACCAGCCGCAGACGGCATATGCCATGACGGGCATCGCCATGATGCTGACGGTGATCCCGGGCTTCTTCCACCTGCTGATGGGCCTGCTGATGCTGAAGTACCGCATCAGCGATTCCTACTATGTCGAATTGAAGGCCGACATGAACAGGCGCGGCTACGCAGCCGGCTGACCATTGAAATCCAAGGCAATAGATATGACCACTGAAAAAACCGCCGTTGAAAAACTGTCCCCGCTGATCCTGCAGCGCGCCGACCCGCACATCTACCGCCACAGCGACGGCTACTATTACTTCACGGCCTCGGTGCCGCAATACGACCGCATCGAGATCCGCCGCGCCACCACGATCGCCGGCCTGGCCGACGCCGCGCCGAAGGATGTCTGGAGCAAGCCGGACAGCGGCCCGTACAGCGAACTGCTGTGGGCCCCGGAACTGCACTACAACGAAGGCGCGTGGTACGTGTACTTCGCCGCCGCGCCCAGCCGCGACATCAAGGACGACCTGTTCCAGCACCGCATGTACTGCGTGCGCAACCAGAATGCCAATCCGCTGGAAGGGGAGTGGGAATTCATGGGCCAGATCGACACCGGCATCGATTCGTTCTGCCTGGATGCCACCACCTTCACCCACAAGGGCCAGCTGTACTACCTGTGGGCGCAGAAGGACAAGGAAATCCGCGGCAATTCGAACCTGTACATCGCGCCGATGAGCAATCCGTGGACCATCGCGGGCAAGCCGGTCATGCTGAGCAAGCCCGAGTACGACTGGGAAATCGAGCGTTTCTGGGTCAACGAAGGCCCGTCGGTGGTCAAGCGCAACGGCAGGATCTTCATCACGTATTCGGCCAGCGGCACCGGCATCGAATACGCCATGGGCCTGCTGTGGGCCGATGAAAACGCCGACCTGCTCGATCCGGCCTCGTGGACGAAGTCGAAGGAACCGGTGCTGCAAAGCTGCCTGGAACACGGCATCTACGGCCCTGGCCACAATTCGTTCACGGTGTCCGAGGATGGCGAAGGCGTGATGCTGGTCTACCACGCGCGCACCTACACCGAGATCATCGGCGACCCGCTGTGGAATCCGGACCGCCACACGTTCGTGAAGCCGCTGCGCTGGGACGAGCAGGGCATGCCGGTGTTCGGCCGGCCGTCGATCGCCTGATGCGCCACGCCGCCGGCGCAGACCGGCGGCAATCCGCGGCGGCATCCCGAGGCAGCGATTCCTCGACCGCAATCCCGGACTTCTTCCACTGGCTGATGGGCTTCCCGTTCCGGCACGCATCGGCGTTTTCCACTGTAACGAACGGCATGCGGAGGCACGACCATGTGGCAGGCTGGATTTCTGGAAATGGAGAATGACGTGGGCGACATCCCCGAACCGCTGATCGAGCAGCGCGCCGATCCCTGCATCTACCGCCATACGGACGGCTATTACTACTTCACCGCCTCGGTGCCGCAGTACGACCGCGTCGAGCTGCGCCGCGCCAAGACCATCGAAGGGCTGGCCTCGGCGCAGACCCGCAGCGTGTGGCGCAAGGGCGCCGGCGGGCCATGCCCCGAACTGATCAGGGCGCCGGAAATCCACTTCAGCGGCGGAGCCTGGTACGTGTACTTCGCCGCGGCGCCGTCGCGCGAGCCGCGCGGCAGGCTGTCCCGGCACCGCATCTACGCGATCCGCAATGCCAGCGCCAATCCGCTCGCCGGCGAGTGGGAATTCATGGGGCAGGTGGACACGGGCAACGACACGTCCTGCCTGGACGCCGCCACGTTCACGCACAAGGGCCAGCTGTACGGCCTGTGGGCGCAGCAGCACGGCGGCGCCGACGGCAGCGCGAACCTGTACATCGCGCCGATGGCGACGCCGTGGCAGGTCGGCGGCGCGCCGGTCATGCTGAGCAGGCCGGAATTCGACTGGGAATGCCGGGGCTTGCCCGTCAACGAAGCCCCGTCGGTGCTGAAGAAGCACGGCAGGATCTTCATCGGCTACTCGGCCGGCGCCACCGGCCACGACCAGGCGATGGGCCTGCTGTGGGCCGGCGAGGATGCCGACCTGCTGGACCCCGCGTCCTGGACCAAGTCGCGCGAGCCGGTACTGCAGGCCGGTGACGGGCACGCCACCCATGGTCCGGGCCACACAGGCTTCACGGTGGCCGAGGATGGGTCAACCGTGCTCCTGGTGTACCATGCGCGGACTTATACTGAAATCGACGGCGATCCCCTGTGGAATCCGGATCGCCATACCTTCGTCAAACCCTTGCGTTGGTGCGATGACGGCATGCCGGACTTTGCCCGGCCCGCGGTGGCTTGATGCCGCCGATGAGCGATTGCCCGATCCCGCCGGCGCCTCCAGGAAAACCTACGGATGGAATTGAGCATTGAGCAGGAACCGTTCGGCACCGCGCCGGATGGCCAGTCGCTGAGCCTCTACACGCTGCGCAACCGCAGCGGCATGGTCGTCAAGATCACCAACTTCGGCGGTATCATCACCGAGCTGCATGTGCCGGACAGGCAGGGCAACCTGGCGGACGTGACCTTCGGCTTCGACGAGGCGGCGCCATACTTCACCGACGCGGTGCCGTATTTCGGCGCGCTGATCGGCCGCTACGGCAACCGCATCGCCGGCGGCCGCTTCGTGCTGGATGGCCAGCCGGTGCAGCTGGACGTGAACAATGGCAAGAATCACCTGCATGGCGGCACGCTGGGCTTCCACCGGCAGGTATGGCACGCCGTGCCCCTGGTGACGGACCTGACGATCGGCCTGAAGCTCACGTACACCAGCCCGGACGGCGACCATGGCTACCCGGGCAACCTGGAAGTCACGGTCACCTACGAGCTGAACGACGCGAACGAGCTGCTGGTGAAGTACCACGCCACGACCGACAAGGCCACGCCCGTCAACCTCACGCAGCATGCCTATTTCAACCTGGCCGGCCGCGGGTCGATCCTCGACCACGAGCTGACCATCCATGCCGACCGCTACACGCCGATCGATGCCGATTCGATCCCGCTGGGGCCGCTGGCGCCCGTGGAGGGCACGCCGTTCGACTTCCGCACGCCGCGTACCGTCGGCTCGCGGATCGATGTTGCCGACGAACAGTTGAAGAATGGCCTCGGCTACGACCACAACTTCGTGCTGAACAAGCCCGACTCCAACGTGCTGGGCCTGGCCGCCACGCTGCGCGACCCGGTCTCGGGCCGCGTGCTGGAGCTGTACACCCAGGAACCGGGCGTGCAGTTCTACAGCGGCAACTTCCTGGATGGCTCGCTGACCGGCAAGGGCTGGCAATTCGGCCACCGCGAAGCGCTGTGCCTTGAACCGCAGCACTTCCCGGACTCGCCGAACCGCCCGGACTATCCGAGCACCATCCTGCGTCCGGGCCAGACGTATTCGACGCGGTCGCTGTACCGGTTTACGGTCCAGGCGTAAAAATCAGGCACCCAAGAATTGGGGACGGACCCTGGTGCCGTCAGGTTAAGCGTTACTGACACATCGGAAGCGCATGAATTCACCCCAACAGCAAGGGCTGGGGTCAGACCCGCCGGGGTGTAGCAGGGGTTTCGCGAAGCCTGCTTCGCGCCTGCGGAACGATGCTGGCGTGCATGCCAGCATTCCTCCCTGACCCCGGAATTTGCACCTGGGGTGGGTTTGGCTTAAAGGCTTCAGGGGCGGATCCTGCTCCACAGGAAAGTTCTTGAAAAACAGGCGTTCCGGCTTTCCGGCTAGCCTCCATTCTTAGTTCACTCCTGAATTAGTTGCTTGAAAAAAGGGGACGTACCCCATTTCTCGGGAAAGATTTCCCGGAAAATGGGGTACGTCCCCATTTTTTTGCAACTTTTTCGCGCGTTGATATCTTTTTTCATATCGCTGACCATTTTTTATTCATTGGAATAGAATCGTTCCGTTCTTTAACATTCTGGACATCACCAGCTCGACGAGGATTGCCATTCGCCGGGCGCAGAACAACCCGGAGAATCGAATGTCTGAGACGAAAAAGAACGTAAAACTGCGGTCCGCCGAATGGTTCGGCACCCAGGACAAGAATGGCTTCATGTACCGCAGCTGGATGAAGAACCAGGGCATTCCCGATCATGAATTCCAGGGCAAGCCCATCATCGGCATCTGCAACACCTGGTCCGAACTGACCCCCTGCAACGCCCACTTCCGCAAGATCGCCGAGCACGTCAAGAAAGGCATCATCGAGGCCGGTGGCTGGCCGGTGGAATTCCCCGTGTTCTCCAGCGGCGAATCGAACCTGCGCCCGACCGCCATGCTGACCCGTAACCTGGCATCGATGGATGTCGAGGAATCGATCCGCGGCAATCCGATGGACGCCGTGGTGCTGCTGGTCGGCTGCGACAAGACCACCCCGGCCCTGCTGATGGGCGCCGCATCGTGCGACATCCCGGCGATCGTCGTCACCGGCGGCCCGATGCTGAACGGCAAACTGAACGGCAAGAGCATCGGCTCCGGTACCGCCGTGTGGCAGCTGCACGAGCAGGTCAAGGCGGGCGAGATCTCGATGCACGACTTCCTGGCCGCCGAAGCGGGCCACTCCCGCTCGGCCGGTACCTGCAACACGATGGGCACCGCTTCCACCATGGCCTGCATGGCCGAGGCGCTGGGCACGTCGCTGCCGCACAACGCCGCGATTCCCGCCGTCGACGCGCGCCGCTACGTGCTGGCGCACATGTCGGGCATGCGCATCGTCGACATGGTGTGGGAAGACCTGCGCCTGTCCAAGATCCTGACCAAGGAAGCATTCGAGAACGCGATCCGCGTGAACGCCGCGATCGGCGGTTCCACCAATGCCGTGATCCACCTGAAGGCCATCGCCGGCCGCATGGGCGTGGAGCTGGAGCTGGAAGACTGGACCCGCGTGGGCCGCGGCACGCCGACGGTCGTCGACCTGCTGCCGTCGGGCCGCTTCCTGATGGAAGAGTTCTACTACGCCGGCGGCCTGCCGGGCGTGCTGCGCCGCCTGGGCGAGAACGGCCTGCTGCCGAACCCGGAAGCGCTGACCGCCAACGGCAAGACGATCTGGGAAAACAACAAGGATGCGCCGATCTACGACGAGGAAGTCATCCGCCCGCTGGACAACCCGCTGATCAAGGATGGCGGCATCTGCATCCTGCGCGGCAACCTGGCGCCGCGCGGCGCCGTGCTGAAGCCGTCCGCCGCCTCGCCGCACCTGATGCAGCACCGCGGCCGCGCCATCGTGTTCGAGGACTTCGACCACTACAAGACGCGCATCATGGATCCGGACCTGGATGTCGATGAAAACTGCGTGCTGGTGATGAAGAACTGCGGCCCGAAAGGCTACCCGGGCATGGCCGAAGTGGGCAACATGGGCCTGCCGCCGAAGATCCTGGCCAAGGGCATCAAGGACATGGTGCGCATTTCCGACGCGCGCATGAGCGGCACCGCCTACGGTACCGTGGTGCTGCACGTGGCGCCGGAAGCGATGGCCGGCGGCCCGCTGGGCATCGTCAAGGATGGCGACATCGTGTCGCTGGACTGCGCCGGTGGCCGCCTCGACCTGGAGATCTCCGATGAAGAGATGGCTGCCCGCCTGGCCGCCCGCGCCGAGCTGAAGAACGACCTGCCGAAGACCGGCTACGCCGGCCTGTACGTGGACCATGTGCTGCAGGCCGACGAAGGCTGCGACTTCGACTTCCTGGTCGGCATGCGCGGCTCCAAAGTGCCGAAGCACTCGCACTGATCCGCACTAGCACTGTTCTAATTTAAGGCGACACTTTTCGCCGGCGCCGCTGCCCACTCCCACCCCCTCGTGGCGGCGCCGGCACCCAATTCAATCGAGACGTCCGCGCCGGCAGGCCATGCGGGTTGCGGACGGCTCCAGGAGACTCCGACATGCTGCTCGTACAATTCAAGAACAAAGAAGGCGCCCGCCACGTGGGCATCCTGGAAAACGACACGCTGCGCGTGATCGACGGCTTCACCACCACCTACGCGCTGGCGCAAGCCGCCATCCGCAGCAAGCAGGGCCTGGCCGCGCTGGCCGAAGCCTCGGCCGGTTCGACCAAGGTCGCCTATGCCGACGTGACCCCGCTGGCGCCGCTGGACCATGAAGACGCGGCCCACACCTACGTGACCGGCACCGGCCTGACGCACCTGGGTTCGGCCGATGCGCGCGACGCGATGCACAAGAAGATCGGCGGCGACGTCGAAACGCTGTCGGACTCGATGAAGATGTTCCGCATGGGCGTCGAAGGGGGCAAGCCCGCGGCGGGCGAAGCGGGCGTGCAGCCGGAATGGTTCTACAAGGGCGACGGTTCGATCGTGGCCGCCACCAACGAAGCGCTGGCGATGCCCGATTTCGCGCTGGACGGCGGCGAAGAACCGGAAATCGCCGGCCTGTACGTGATCGGCGACGATGGCCAGCCTTACCGCCTGGGCTACGCGATCGGCAACGAATTCTCCGACCACGTGACGGAACGCCAGAACTACCTGTACCTGGCCCACTCGAAGCTGCGCGTCTGCGGCGTGGGCCCGGCGCTGCTGGTGGGCGAGCTGCCGGCGCACATCGACGGCGTGTCGCGCGTGCTCGATACCGACGGCAAGGTGCGCTGGGAAAAGGCCTTCGTGTCCGGCGAAAACAATATGTCGCACACCATCGCCAACCTGGAACACCACCACTTCAAGTACCAGCTGTTCAAGCGCCCGGGCGACGTGCACGTGCACTTCTTCGGCACCGCCACGCTGAGCTTCGCGGACAACATCTCGGTGCAGCGAGGCGAGACGTTCGAAGTGGAAGCACCGGCCTTCGGCCCGGCGCTGCGCAACAAGCTGACCGTCGTCGAAACCCAGGTGGCACAGGTCAAGGCGCTATGATTGACGCATCCATCGTCACCGGCGAATCGCTGATCGGTGGCGTTGCCGTGCAAGGCAACGGCA
Organism: Pseudoduganella sp. SL102; assembly: GCF_027856995.1. Taxonomy (NCBI): domain Bacteria; kingdom Pseudomonadati; phylum Pseudomonadota; class Betaproteobacteria; order Burkholderiales; family Oxalobacteraceae; genus Pseudoduganella; species Pseudoduganella sp. SL102. The sequence goes on along the minus strand of NZ_CP115554.1, from coordinate 5,209,403 downwards.
GCGACTTCAAGGCCTGGAATCCGGGCCTGAACAGCCACATCGAGCCGTCGTTCCGCACGGCCGACGCGGACCAGATCGACCAGGCGTGCCGCCTGGCCGGCGCGGCGTTCGACACGTTCCGCGCCACCACCGACGCGCAGCGCGCCACCTTCCTCGAGACGGTGGCGGAGCAGATCGTGGCCATCGGCGACGATCTGATCGTGCGCGCGATGGCGGAAACGGGCCTGCCGCGCGCGCGCCTGGAAGGCGAGCGTGGCCGCACGGTCAACCAGCTGAAACTGTTCGCCGACCTGCTGCGCGAAGGATCCTGGCGCGACGTGCGCATCGATACGCCGCTGCCGGAACGCACGCCGCCCCGGCCGGACCTGCGCTATCGCCTGATCGGCGTGGGCCCGGTGGCCGTGTTCGGCGCCTCCAATTTCCCGCTGGCGTTTTCGGTGGCCGGTGGCGATACCGCCTCCGCATTCGCCGCCGGCTGCCCGGTGGTGCTGAAGGCGCACCCGGCGCACCCTGGCACCTCCGAGCTGGTGGGCCGCGCGGTGATGAAAGCCGTCGAACTGTGCGGCCTGCCGGCCGGCACGTTCGCGCTGCTGACGGGCGTGGGCAATGACATCGGCCAGCAGCTGGTGGCGCATCCGGAAATCCGGGCCGTGGGCTTCACCGGTTCGCGCTTCGGTGGCCTGGCCCTGATGGCGGTGGCGGCGGCGCGTCCGCAGCCGATCCCTGTCTACGCCGAGATGAGCAGCATCAATCCGCTATTCCTGCTGCCGGGCGCGCTGAAGGCGCGCGGCGCCGAGATCGCGCAGCAGTTCGCCGGCTCCCTGACCCTGGGCGTGGGCCAGTTCTGCACCAACCCCGGCCTGGTGCTCGGCATCGCCGGCCCGGACTTCGATGCCTTCGCCCATGCCGCGGCCGCCGCGCTGGGTGGCATCGCGGCGGGCCCGATGCTGACGGCCGGTATCGCCAGTGCCTACCAGCAGGGCGTGGCCGCGCTGGCGGGCCAGCAAAGCGTGAAGACGCTGGCCCTGACCGCGCCGGAAGTGGGCAAGGGCGGCGCGGCGCTGTTCGTCACGTCGGCCGACGCGTTCCTGGCCGAGAAGGCGCTGCACGGCGAAGTGTTCGGCCCGGCGTCGCTGCTGGTGGCTTGCCGCGACGTGGAAGAAATGCGCCGCGTGACGGATCACCTGGAAGGCCAGCTGACCGCCACGCTGCAGCTGGAGGAAAGCGACCTCGATGCCGCGGAAACGCTGCTGCCGGCACTGGAGCGCAAGGTCGGCCGCATCCTCGCGAACGGTTTCCCAACCGGCGTGGAAGTATCGACGGCGATGGTGCACGGTGGCCCGTTCCCGGCCACCTCCGATGGCCGCAGCACGTCGGTGGGTACCGGTGCCATCCTGCGCTTCCTGCGCCCGGTGTGCTACCAGAACCTGCCGCAGCGCCTGCTGCCGGCAGCGCTGCGCGACGGTAACCCGCTGGGCATCTGGCGCCGCCGCGATGGTGTGCTGGGCAAGGAATGAGCGCCGGTCGACGCGACGACTGGAACAATGTGGTTGAACAAGCGGCCGTCGGCATGACGGTCGTTGTTGCATAAAAAACGGGAGACAGAGCATGACTGATTTTGCCAAGTTCGGCAGCCTGCGCGGCAAGCGCGTTTTCGTCACCGGTGGCGGCACCGGCATCGGTGAAGCGATCGTTGCATCGTATGCGGAGCAGGGCGCGATCGTGGCGTTCGTCGACATCGCCAGGGAAGCCAGCCTGGCGCTGGTCGAACGCATCAAGGCCGCCGGCCACCCGGCGCCGCTGTACCGCTATTGCGACATCACGGATATCCCCGCGCTGCAGAACACGATCGCCGAACTGGCCGCCGAGATCGGCGACTTCGACGTGCTGGTCAACAACGCCGCCAACGACCAGCGCCACAAGCCGGAAGAAGTGACGCTGGAATACTGGAACGAGCGCATCGCCATCAACCAGCGGCCGATGTTCTTCACCTGCCAGTCGGTCCTGGCAGGCATGAAGAAAAAGGGCGGCGGCTCGATCATCAACATCAGCTCGATGTCGTGGCATGCCAAGAACGCCGGCTACCCGGTCTACGGCACCACCAAGGCCGCCGTGATCGGCCTGACGCGCTGCCTGGCGCGCGACTTCGGCCCGTACAACATCCGCGTGAACACCGTGACGCCGGGCTGGGTGATGACCCAGCGCCAGATCGACCTGTGGGTCGACGAGGCCGGCGAAGCGGAGATCAAGCGCGCCCAGTGCCTGCCGGGCAAGCTGATGCCGGAACACGTGGCCTCGATGATCCTGTACCTCGGCGCCGACGACAGCGCCATGTGCACGGGCCAGGAATTCATCGTCGACGCCGGCTGGGTTTGAGTCTCTGCGGCTGAGCCTGTGTCACGGTGCCTGACACCCTGACACGGACTCAACCATGTCATTGCCAGGGTGCCTGGGAGGAGTACTGCCTTGCAAGGCAGTACCGTTCAGCCGGCGCGGAGCGATGCTCCACGAATTCCCGGCTTCACCCCCCTGACACGGACTCGGCCGCACCTTGTAGTTCCGATCGCAGCACGCCGCACGTAGCGGCGCTTTTCATTGTTCATGACCATGAAACCTGCCCTGTACCGGATACTGGCGGCGTCGGCATTTGTTGCCGCGCCGTCCTTTGCATTGGCATTTGCCCAGCCTTCCCAGCAAACCGTCACGAGCCCGGACGGCAAGCTGGCCGTCACCGTCGCGCAGGCGAAGGATGGCGGCGTCACCTACCGCATCGCCCGCGCCGGCAAGCCCGTGTTGCGGCATTCGGCGCTGGGCCTGTCGTTCGACGGCGCCGATTTCACGAAGCGGCTCAGTGCCCAGGAGGTGTCGGCCGAGCGCCCCATCAGCGAGCAGTACGAGCTGGTGTCCGGCAAGCGCCGCCACGTCACCTATGCCGCCAACGAGCGCACCTGGCGCTACCTGAACAACGAAAAGCAGCCGCTGGAGATCACGTTCCGCGTCTCGAACGACGGCGTGGCGTTCCGCTACACGGCGCGCGCGCCGGAGCTGAAGTTCGCCGGCGAGGCGACCACGTTCGCCTTCCCGGCCGGCGCGCGCGCCTGGCTGCAGCCGATGTCCGGCGCCAAGACGGGCTTCGCGCGCACCAATCCTTCGTACGAAGAGCACTGCCGGGTGGATATCCCGGTGGGCACGGCGGCGCCGATGGGGGCCGGCTGGGTCTTCCCGGCGCTTTTCCGCACGGGCGACACGTACGTCGCGCTGACCGAGGCGAACCTGGATGGCACGTTCCACGCTTCCCGCCTGGCCGCGCAATCGCCGGGCGGCGTGTACCGCATCGCCGGTCCGGCAGCGCAGGAAACCTTCACCGACGGCGCGCTGCTGCCCACCGCGCAGGGCCAGCTGACCACGCCGTGGCGCGTGCTGGCGATCGGCAGCCTGGCCACCGTGGTCGATTCGACGCTGGGCACCGACCTGGCCATGCCCTCCCGGGAAGGCATTCCCGACTGGGTGAAGCCCGGCCAGTCGTCGTGGAGCTGGGCCATCCTGAAGGATGACTTCACCACCTTCGGCACGCAAAAGCAGTTCATCGACTATGCCGCCGACATGGGCTGGGAATACACGCTGATCGATGCCTACTGGGACCAGAAGATCGGCTACGACAAAGTGAAAGAGCTGGTGGAGTACGCCAGGCCGAAGAATGTCGGCATCCTGGTCTGGTACAACTCGGCCGGCGCCTGGAACGATACCGACATGACGCCGCGCGGCAAGCTGCTGACCTCTGCCGACCGCCGCGCCGAATTCGCGAAACTGCGCACCATGGGCGTGAAGGGCATCAAGGTCGACTTCTTCGGCGGCGACGGCCAGTCGATGATCGACTACTACGTGGGGATCCTGCGCGACGCCTACGACGCGCAGCTGCTGGTGAACTTCCATGGCGCCACCTTGCCGCGCGGCTGGTCGCGCACCTGGCCGAACCTGGTCACGGCGGAAGCGGTGCGCGGCTTCGAGTTCGGTACCTTCGACCAGAAGGACCAGGACCCGGTCGCCGGCCACGCGGCCATGCTGCCGTTCACACGCAACCTGTTCGACCCGATGGACTTCACGCCGATGGTGTTCGGCGACATCCCGAAGATCCGCCGCGCCACCCGCAACGGCTTCGAGCTGGCCGAATCGGTGCTGTTCGTGTCCGGCATCCAGCACTTCGCCGAAGTCCCGCAGGGCATGGCCTCCGTACCGGACTACGTCAAGGACTTCCTGCGCGCGCTTCCCGACCGGTGGGACGACAGCCGCTTCATCGCCGGCGAACCGGGCAAGTTCGCCGTGATCGCCCGCCAGGCCGGCGGCAAGTGGTACGTGGCCGGTTTCAACGGCGCGGCGCAGGAGCGCACCGTGACGCTGGACCTGTCCTTCATCGGCAATGCCGGGAAGCCCACCATGGCCAAGCCCGATGCCGGCAAGCCCGTCATCAGCAAGTCCATCCTCGGCAAGCTCATTACCGACGGCGCCACCGAACGCGCCTTCGCGCAGTCGGACCTCAAGGCATCGAGAAAAACCAGCATCAGGCTGAAAGCACGGGGCGGCTTCGTTGCCGTCTTCGAATAAAAACCATATCAGGAGATCGTTCATGATCAAACGCACCATCCTCGCCATCAGCGTGACGACCGCGCTGGCCGTTTGCGGCAGCGCCTTCGCGCAAGTTGCCGTCACCATCGACACGGCCAAGCCGGGCCCCGTCATCGACAAGAACGTGTACGGCCAGTTCGCCGAACACCTGGGCACCGGCATCTACGAAGGCATGTGGGTGGGCCCGAATTCGAAGATCCCCAACACCAAGGGCTGGCGCAACGACGTGGTCGGCGCGCTGAAGGAACTGCGCGTGCCGCTGGTGCGCTGGCCGGGCGGCTGCTTCGCCGACGAGTACCACTGGAAGGACGGCATCGGCCCGCGCAACAAGCGCCCGGTGAAGGTCAACACCAACTGGGGCAACGTCACCGAGGACAACGCGGTCGGCACCCACGAATTCTTCGACCTGGCCGAGCTGCTGGGTTCCCAGGTGTACATCAACGGCAACCTGGGCACCGGCTCCGTGCAGGAAATGAGCGAGTGGATCGAGTACATGACGTCGCCGAGCAAGTCGACCCTGGCCGAGATGCGCCGCAAGAACGGCCGCGACAAGCCTTGGAAGGTGGACTTCTTCGCCGTCGGTAACGAGATGTGGGGCTGCGGCGGCAACATGAACCCCGAGCACTACGCCAACCTGTACAAGAACACCACGACCTTCATCCGCGCGCCGCAGGAATACAAGCCGAAGATCATCGCCAGCGGCGGCCATACGGACGACGTGAAGTGGGCCGACGTGCTGACGCGCGAAGTCAAGAACGACATGGCCGGCGTGAGCTTCCATTACTACACGATCCCGACCGGCAAGTGGGAAGTGAAGGGCGCCGCTACCGGCTTCCCGGAATCCCAGTGGTTCAGCACGATGCAGAACACGCTGCGGATGGACAAGTTCATCCGCGACAACAAGGCCGTGATGGACAAGAACGATCCGGAGAAGAAGGTCGGCCTGTTCGTCGACGAGTGGGGCACCTGGTATGACGTGGAACCGGGCACCAACGCCGGCTTCCTGTATCAGCAGAACAGCCTGCGCGACGCGGTCGTCGCCGCGCTGAACTTCAACATCTTCCACGAGCATGCCGACCGCGTGCGCATGACCAACATCGCGCAGATGGTCAACGTGCTGCAGGCGATGATCCTGACCGACAAGACGCGCATGGTGCTGACGCCGACCTACCATGCCTACAAGATGTACGTGCCGTTCCAGGATGCGACGTCGCTGCCGGTGGCGCTGGAGAACAACACCACGTACAGCGCCGGCAGCCAGTCGGTGCCGCAGGTGAGCGCCTCGGCTGCGCGCGCCAAGGATGGCAAGGTGTACCTGGCGCTGGTGAACACGGATCCGAACAAGGCCACCGAAGTCACGGTCAACGTGGGTGCCGCCGCGGCAGCCAAATTCTCGGGCCAGGTGCTGACCGCCGCGAAGATGGACGCCCATAACACCTTCGATGCGCCGAACGCCGTGAAGCCCGCCAGCTACAGCGCGCAGGCCGCCGGCGGCAAGCTGACCGTCCAGCTGCCGGCCAAGTCGGTGATCGTCGGCGCCGTCGAGTAAGCGCATGAAGACAGGAACGCTCGCGGCCTCGCTGGCCGCGGCGGGCCTGCTGTCCCTCGCCGCCTGTGGCGGCGGGGGCGGCAGCGGCTCGCCCTCCGTGACGGCTGCTCCGGCGCCGACCCAGACCACCCCGACAGTCCCGACCACGACCTTGCCCCCGGAGCAGGCTGCGATCACGTTCGCCAACGCGAGCGTGCACGATCCTTCCGTGGTGCGCGTGGACGGCACGTTCTACATCTTCGGCTCGCACCTGGCGGCGGCCAAGTCCACCGACCTGATGAACTGGACGAAGATCGCCGACGGCGCCAACGCCGCCAATCCGCTGTTCGCGGACGTGACGAAGCAGCTGGCGGAAACCTTCGCCTGGGCGCAGTCCGATACGCTGTGGGCGCCGGACGTGATCCGGCTCGACGACGGCAAGTACTATTTCTACTACAACGCCTGCAAGGGCGACTCGCCCCGTTCCGCGCTGGGCGTGGCGGTGGCCGACAAGATCGAAGGCCCGTATGTGGACAAGGGCATCTTCCTCAAGTCCGGCATGTGGGGCGAGGCGGGTGCCGACGGCACGCTCTACGATCCGGTGAAACACCCGAACGTGGTCGATCCGCAGGTCTTCCGCGACAAGGACAACAAGCTGTGGATGATCTACGGCTCGTATTCGGGCGGCATCTTCATCCTGGCGATGGACCCGGCCACCGGCAAACCGCTGCCGGGCCAGGGCTACGGCAAGCACCTGCTGGGCGGGAACCATGCGCGCATCGAAGGCGCCTACGTGCAGTACAGCGTTGATACCGGCTACTACTACCTGTTCACGTCCTTCGGCGGGCTGGATGCGAACGGCGCCTACAACGTGCGCGTGGCGCGCTCGCGCCATGCCGACGGCCCGTATGTCGATGCGAAGGGCACCGACATGGCGACCGTGAAGGCTGATCCGGCCAAGCCGCTGTTCGACGATGCCAGCATCGCGCCGCACGGCCAGAAACTGATGGGCAACCACCAGTTCGCGCTGGCCGCCGGCGAGACCGGCGCGGCGCCCGGCTACGTCTCGCCAGGCCACAACAGCACGTACTACGACCCGGCCACGAAGCAGTACTTCATCATCTTCCATACCCGCTTCCCGGGCACCAGCCCGGTGCATGAAGTGCGTACGCACGAGATGTTCGTCAACGAGGATGGCTGGCCGGTGATCGCGCCGTTCCGCTACGTTCCGCTGGCCAGGGCGGCAGGCGCGCCATCGGCCACGGTGGCGGCGGCCGATGTGGCCGGGTCGTACAAGCTGGTCAACCATGGCAAGGATATTTCGGCAGCCATCAAGCCGTCGCAGTCCGTCACCTTGTCGGCCGACGGCAAGCTGGGTGGCGCGCTGGCGGGAACCTGGACGCACAAGGGCAACAACCGCATCGCGCTGGCCGTCGACGGTACGGCGGCCGTGTACAACGGCGTGCTGTCGCGGCAATACAATGCCAACGCGAATGCGTTCACGGTCACGTTCACGGCGCAGAATGCCGATGGCGTGTCGCTGTGGGGCGCCAGGGCGGGCAATTAAGCAAGCAACTGCCGATGCAGTCTGGCGTGCCCAGACCCCGAGGCAGATTCCGGGGTCAGACCCGCCGGGTCTGACCCCAGCAGTTCGCGGCTGGGTGTCGTGCATGCGTTACCAGCGCGCGAGCAAGTGCGGCAAGAGTAACCGAAGGAGAAATGCAATGAAGTTTCGCAGTTTTGTACTGGCGGCCGCGCTGCTGGCGGGCACCGCCGGTGCCCAGGCCGCGCAGGTGGGCGTGCACGACCCGGTGATGGCCAAGGACGGCACCACGTACTACGTGTTCTCCACCGGCCCGGGCATCACGTTCTACAGCTCGAAGGACATGAAGAACTGGCGTCCGGAAGGCCGCGTGTTCGCCAAGGACCCGGTGTGGGCGAAGAAGGCCGCACCATCGTTCGACGGGCATATCTGGGCGCCGGACATCGTGCAGCGCAACGGCAAGTTCTACCTGTACTACTCGGTGTCCGGCTTCGGCAAGAACACCTCGGGCATGGGCGTGACCGTCAACAAGACGCTGGACCCGCGCTCGCCCGACTACAAGTGGGAAGACCAGGGCATGGTGATCCAGTCCGTGCCGGGCCGCGACCTGTGGAATGCGATCGACCCGGCCGTCATCGCCGACGAGCAGGGCAATGGCTGGATGTCGTTCGGCTCGTTCTGGACCGGCCTGAAGCTGTTCAAGCTGAACGCCGACTGGACCAAACCGGCCGAGCCGCAGGAATGGCACACCATCGCGCGGCGCGAGCGCCCCGCCTTCGAGCCCGACGAATCGGCCGCGCCGGCCGAGATCGAGGCGCCGTTCATCTTCCGCAAGAACGGCTATTACTACCTGTTCGCGTCGTGGGGCCTGTGCTGCCAGAAGGCCAAGAGCACGTACCACGTCGTGGTCGGCCGCTCGAAGACCGTTACCGGGCCGTACCTGGACAAGGACGGCAAGGACATGGCCAAGGGCGGCGGATCGATCGTCATCCAGGGCAACCGCGACTGGGTCGGCCTGGGCCACAACAGCGCCTACACCTTCGACGGCCGCGACGTGCTCGTGCTGCACGCCTATGAAACGGGCGACGACTACCGGCAGAAGCTGAAGGTGCTGGACATGAAGTGGGACGCCGCCGGCTGGCCGGTGGTCGATGCCGCGCAGTTGAACAGCTACCAGAGTGTGCTGCTGCCGGGTAGTAAGTAAACCCAGGTGCAAAACCCGGGGTCAGACCCGGCGGGTCTGACCCCAGCCTTCGCGGTTGGGGTAGATGCATGCGCTCCGAACCGCTGACGAATGACAGGAAGATCCCATGCTTACACTCCGCCACCTTGCCCTCGCCGCCGCCCTCTGCGCTTCAGGCGCCACCCAGGCCGCCGATCTCTTCCCGTTGCGCGACGTGCGCCTGGCGCCGGGGCCGTTCCTGGAAGCCCAGCAGACCGACCTGCGCTACCTGATGGCGCTCGATCCGGATCGCCTGCTGGCGCCGTTCCGCCGCGAGGCGGGCTTGCCGGCGGTGAAGCAGTCGTACGGCAACTGGGAGTCCAGCGGCCTGGATGGCCACATGGGCGGGCACTACCTGACGGCGCTGGCGCTGATGCATGCGTCGACCGGCGACCGGCAGGTCAAGGAGCGCCTGGACTACTTCGTGCGCGAGCTGAAACGCTGCCAGGATGCCGGCGGCGATGGCTACCTGGGCGGCGTGCCGGGCGGGAAGGAGGCGCTGGACAAGATCGCCCGGGGCGAGCTGCACGCGGATAATTTCTCCGTCAACGGCAAGTGGGTGCCCTGGTACAACCTGCACAAGACCTTCGCCGGCCTGCGCGATGCGTACCGGATCGGCGGCAACCAGCAGGCGAAAACGATGCTGGTCGCCTACGCGGACTGGGCGCTGGCCCTGACGGCGAAGCTGTCCGACACGCAGATGCAGGCCATGCTGCGCGCGGAGCACGGCGGCATGAACGAAGTGCTGGCCGACGTGGCCGAGATCACCGGCGACAGCAAATACCTGGAGCTGGCGAAACGCTTCTCGCACCGCGCCGTGCTCGATCCCCTGGCGCAGGGGAAGGACCAGCTGACCGGCCTGCACGCCAACACGCAGATCCCGAAAGTGATCGGCTTCGAGCGCGTCGGCACGCTGGCCAACGACCGGAGCATGCGCGACGCGGCACGGTTCTTCTGGCAGACCGTGGTCGAGAACCGCAGCGTGGCGATCGGCGGCAACAGCGTGCGCGAGCACTTCCACGACCACAAGGACTTCGGTCCGATGATCGACGACGTGGAAGGTCCGGAAACCTGCAACACGTACAACATGCTCAAGCTCACCGAGCTCCTGTTCGCCGACAAGCCGCAATCGCGCTACGGCGACTACTACGAGCGCGCACTGTACAACCACATCCTGTCGTCGCAGCACCCGCAGACGGGCGGCTTCGTATACTTCACGCCGATGCGGCCGAACCATTACCGCGTGTATTCGCAGGTGGACAAGGGCATGTGGTGCTGCGTCGGTTCCGGCATCGAAAGCCATGCCAAGTACGGGCAGTTCATCTACGCGAAAGAGGCGGATGCGCTGTTCGTCAACCTGTTCATCCCGTCCGAGCTGGCGTGGGCCGAGAAGAACGTGCGCATCACGCAGGCCACCAGCTTCCCGGATGAGGAAAGCACCCGCATCACCGTCCACGGCACCGGCAAGTTCGCCATGAAACTGCGCCATCCCGCCTGGGTGGCAAGCGGTGCACTGAAGGTGAAGGTGAACGGCAGGCCCGTGAAGGCCGTGGCCGGCACGGACGGCTACGTGAGCATCGACCGCGAATGGCGCGACGGCGACACGGTGGAACTGAAGCTGCCGATGACGACCCGCCTGGAGCAGATGCCGGACAAGTCGAACTGGTACGCGGTGCTGCACGGGCCGATCGTGCTGGCCGCGAAGACCGCGCCGATCCTGGACGAAAAATTCAGGGACGAGAAGCTGAACGTGCTGGCCGACGATTCGCGCATGGGCCACATCGCCAAGGGCGAGATCTGCCCGCTGGGCGCCGCGCCGATGCTCGTCTCCGATGCGAAGGATTTCACCAGCAAGATCAAGCCCGTCAAGGGGCAGCCGCTGACATTCACGGCGCCGGACCTGATCCGCGGGCAAGGTAACGCCGCCCAGCTCAAGCTGGTGCCGTTCTTCCGGCTGCACGACGCGCGCTACACGATGTACTGGCAGCGCTCCACGCCGTCCGGCTATGCGGCGCTGCAGGAACAGACCGCGCAGGAGGAAAAGGAACGCCTGGCGCTGAATGCCCGCACCATCGACCAGGTGGCGCCGGGCGAGCAGCAGCCCGAGTCGGACCATGGCTTCATGGGGGAGGGCGCGGATGCCGGCATCCACGGCGGCCGCCACTGGCGCCACGCCACCGGCTGGTTCAGCTACGTGTTGAACAACCCGAAAGGGGAGGCGAAGATCCTGCGCCTGACGTTCGCCTCCGCCGATGCGGGCCGCAGGTTCGACATCGTCGTCGGCGGCAAGCCGCTGGCGGCGCTGGAACTGAAAAGAGAGGACAGCGAGTTCTATCACCGCGATTTCGCGCTGCCGGAAGGCCTGGGCAAGAAGGTCGAGGTGAAGTTCGTCGCGCAGCGCGGTTCGATCGCCGGCGGCCTGTATGGATTACGGCTGCTGCGATAACAAAAAAGATATGGCAGTCTGTTAAAAATATATTGGTTCGGCATGGCAAATTCTTCTACCATAGCCGCAAAAGAATAATTGCAACCAATTCATTTGTTGCACCCGCAAATTGAATCAGCAACATCACAGCACGGAGACACGCATGACTGTACAGCGCAGGACTTTCATCGCCGCAGCGGCATTCGCCCTGGCCGGCGCCGCCTTCCCCGCCATGGCGGCCAAACCCCTCGTGATGGGCTTCTCGCAGGTCGGCGCCGAATCCGAGTGGCGCACCGCGAATACCGTTTCCGTCAAGGATGCGGCCAGGAAGGCCGGCATCAACCTGAAGTTCGCCGATGCGCAGCAGCGCCAGGAAAACCAGGTCAAGGCGATCCGCTCCTTCATCGCCCAGAAAGTGGACGTGATCGCGTTCTCGCCGGTGGTGGAATCGGGCTGGGATACCGTGCTGCGCGAAGCCAAGGCCGCCAACATTCCCGTGATCCTGACCGACCGCGACGTGAACGTGGCCGACAAGTCGCTGTACGTGACGCTGATCGGTTCGGACTTCGTCGAGGAAGGCCGCCGCGCCGGCCGCTGGCTGAACGAGTACGCCAAGAAGCAGCCGGGGAAGACGTTCAACGTGGTGGAACTGCAGGGCACCGTGGGTTCGGCGCCGGCGATCGACCGCAAGACCGGTTTCGAGGAAGTCACCAAGGGCAATGCGCAACTGAAGATGCTGCGCACGCAGACCGCCGAATTCACCCGTGCCAAGGGCAAGGAAGTGATGGAAGCGTTCCTGAAGGCGCACGGCAAGAACATCAACGTGCTGTACGCGCATAACGACGACATGGCGATCGGCGCGATCCAGGCCATCGAGGAAGCGGGCCTGAAGCCGGGCAAGGACATCGTCATCGTTTCCGTCGACGGCGTGCGCGGCGCGTTCGAAGCCATGATCCAGGGCAAGCTGAACGTGACGGTGGAATGCAACCCGCTGCTTGGCCCGCTGCTGATGCAGACCGCCAAGGATGTCAAGGCCGGCAAGCAGGTGCCGAAGCGCCTGGTCGTCGAGGAGCGCGTGTTCCCCGCCGAAGTCGCGCTGAAAGAATTCCCGAACCGTAAATACTGATGTCGGCGGCAGGCATGGCGGCTGACCGCGCGCCGGTACTGGAACTGACCGGCATCCACAAATCGTTCCCCGGCGTGAAGGCGCTGTCCAACGCCGGCCTGCGCCTGTATCCGGGCGAGGTGCACACGCTGATGGGCCAGAACGGCGCCGGCAAGTCCACGCTGATCAAGGTGCTGACGGGTGTGTACACGCCGGACGAGGGCACGATGGTGCTCGACGGCCAGCCGATCCGGCCCGACTCCACGCTGGAGGCCCAGGAGCTGGGCATCTCCACCGTGTACCAGGAAGTCAACCTGTGCCCGAACCTGTCGGTCGCGGAAAACATCTTCATCGGCCGCTATCCGCGCAGCTGGTTCGGCGTCGACTGGAAAGCCATGCGCGACCAGGCGGCCACCATGCTGCGCCAGCTGGAAGTGGATATCGACGTGACGCAGCCGCTGGCGCGCTATTCGCTGGCGATCCAGCAGATGGTGGCGATCTCGCGGGCACTGAACACGTCGGCGAAAGTGCTGATCCTCGACGAGCCGACCTCCAGTCTCGACGAGGCCGAAGTGCAGCTGCTGTTCCGCGTGCTGCGCCGCCTGCGCGGGGAAGGCATGGCGATCCTGTTCGTCACGCACTTCCTGGACCAGACCTACGCGATTTCCGACCGCATCACCGTGATGCGCAACGGCGAACGGGAAGGCGAATATCCGGCCAGCGAGCTGTCCCGCCTGGCGCTGGTGAACAAGATGATCGGCGCGCCGGCTCAGCAGGCCGAGGAAGCGGCGCCGGCCGCGCAGCAGGCTCAAGGCGGCGCGCCGATGACGACGCTGTTGACCATGAATGGCCTGGGCCGCCGCGGCGCCCTGAAGCCGGTCGACGCGGAAGTGAAGCAGGGCGAGGTGCTGGGCCTGGTGGGCCTGCTGGGTTCCGGCCGCACCGAACTGGCGCGGCTGCTGTTCGGCGCCGACAAGGCCGATACGGGCAGCATCACGATCGGCGGCAAGTCCGGCCGCTTCGACACGCCGCGCGACGCCATCGCCGCCGGCATCGGCTTCTGCTCGGAAGACCGCAAGCACGAAGGCGCGATCCTGTCGCTGTCGGTGCGGGAAAACCTGATCCTGGCGATGCAGGCCCGGGCCGGCGTGATGCGCGCGATCCCGATGAAGCTGCAGCAGGAGATCGCCGAGAACTACGTGAAATGGCTGGGCATCAAGACGGCCAGCATCGAAACCCCGATCGGCACGCTGTCCGGCGGCAACCAGCAGAAAGTCTTGCTGGCGCGCTGGCTGGCCACCGATCCGAAGCTGATGATCCTCGACGAACCCACGCGCGGCATCGACGTGCGCGCCAAGGGCGAGATCATGGATTACGTGACCACGCTGTGCAAGACAGGCATGTCGGTGCTGTTCATCTCGTCCGAACTGCCCGAGGTGCTGCGCTGCAGCGACCGCATGGTGGTGCTGCGCGACCGCGAGAAGTGCGGCGAATACGTGCGCGGCGACCTGGACGACCAGACCGTGCTGCAGGTGATCGCGGGAGAGGAAGTGGAAGGAATTCGCGCATGACGCAAGCAAACATGGCGCCGCCGGCGCCCGCGCCGGGACCGTCCGGCGCATCCGGCCCATCGAGCCCCCCTGCAGCCACGAAGGCCGCACCGGCCAGGGCTTCGCTGCTGTCGCATTCGCTGGCCAAGCCGATCCTGGCGCTGTCGGCCCTGCTGGTGCTGGACATCATCTTCATCCCCGGCTTCCTGAGCCTGGAGATCAAGGATGGCCACCTGTATGGTCCGCTGATCGACATCCTGAACCGCGCCGCGCCGCTGATGCTGGCGGCGCTGGGCATGACGCTGGTGATCGCCACGCGCGGCATCGATATCTCGGTGGGGGCGGTGGTAGCGCTCTCCGGCACCGTGGCCGCGATGCTGATCGGCGGCACGATGGTCATCAACAACGGCCAGCCCGAATACGTGGCGAACACGCCGATGCCGGTGGCGCTGGCCGCCGCGCTGGGCATCGCGATCCTGTGCGGGGCCTGGAACGGCGTGCTGGTGGCCGGCCTGAAACTGCAGCCGATCGTGGCCACGCTGATCCTGATGGTGGCCGGCCGCGGCCTGGCGCAGCTGTTCACGGATGGCCAGATCGTTACCGTGTACTACGAGCCGTTCTTCTTCCTGGGCAGCGGCTATTTGCTTGGCCTGCCGTTCTCGCTGTGGGTGGTGGCGGCCGTGCTGCTGGTGGTGGGACTGCTGCTGAAGAAAACCGCGCTGGGCCTGTTCATCCAGTCGGTCGGCATCAACCCGGTGGCCGCGCGGCTGGCCGGCATCCGCACCGCCACGCTGATCTTCTTCACCTACGTGTTCTGCTCCACCTGCGCCGGCATGGCCGGCCTGATGATCAGCTCGAACATCAAGAGCGCCGATGCGAACAACGCCGGCCTGCTGCTGGAACTGGACGCCATCCTGGCCGTGACGCTGGGCGGCACGTCGCTGGCCGGCGGCAAGTTCAGCCTGGTGGGCAGCATGATCGGCGCGCTGATCATCCAGACGCTGACGTGGACCATCTACTCGCTGGGCGTGCCGCCGGAAGTGAACATGGTCGTCAAGGCGATCGTCGTATTCATCGTGTGCCTGTCGCAGTCGACGGGTTTCCAGAAGCTGTGGAAGGGCCGGAAATGAACACCGCAACCATGGGCAGCGGCGCCGCCGGCGCGGCGCGCCCGAACATCATGAGCGCGCCATGGTTCACGTCGCTCGTCACCGTGATCCTGCTGGTGGTGCTGCTGGCCGCCGGCGGCGGCGCCTACGAAGGCTTCCTGTCCGGGCAGGTGATGCTGAACCTGCTGATCGACAATGCGCACCTGCTGGTGATCGCGGTGGGCATGGGCTACGTGATCCTGGCCGGCGGCATCGACCTGTCGGTGGGTTCCGTGCTGGCGCTGACGACGATGATCGCCGCCTGGCTGCTGAACGCCGGCTGGAACCCTCTGGCGGTGATCGCCATCGTGCTGGCCTTCGGCGCCTTGTTCGGCGCCTTCCAGGGCGCGCTGATCCACTATTTCCAGCTGCAGCCGTTCATCGTTACGCTGGCGGGCATGTTCCTGGCGCGCGGCCTGTGCTACCTGATCAGCATTGAATCGATCACCATCGAGGATCCGCTGTTCGTGGCTGCCTCGCAGACGCAGATCCCCTTCATAGGCGGCTTCATCTCGCCGTCGGCCGCCATTGCGCTGGTCGTGCTGGCCGTCGCCATCTGGGCCTCGCGCCGCACCGCCTTCGGCCGCGGCGTGTACGCCATCGGCGGCAACGAGCAGTCGGCATTGATGATGGGCCTGGACGTGGCGCGCACCAAGATCGGCGTGTACGCGTTTTCCGGCTTCTGCGCCGCGCTGGGCGGCGTGCTGTTCGCGTTCTACATGCTGTCCGGCTATGGCCAGCATGCGCAGGGCACCGAGCTCGATGCGATCGCCGCGGTCGTCATCGGCGGCACCCTGCTGACCGGCGGCTACGGCTATGTGGCCGGTGCCCTGTCCGGCGTGCTGGTGCTCGGCACGATCCAGACCCTGATCGCCTTCGACGGTACCCTGAGTTCCTGGTGGACCAAGATCGTCATCGGCGGCCTGCTGTTCCTGTTCTGCGTGGTGCAACGACTGCTGTCCGCCCGCTCGCAACAATCCTGAGGAGTTTTAGATGAAGAAGCAAAGCCTCGGCGCCCTGGCGCTCGCGGTGGCGGGCGCCTGCGTGTCCGTTTGGGCCAGTTCCGCCAACGCCGGCAACCCCCTGTTTTCCGACAAGTTCACGGCCGATCCGGCGGTGCTGGTGGACCAGGGCCGCGTCTACCTGTACGCCGGCCACGACGAAGCGCCGCCCAAGCCGGAAGGCAAGGATTTCGTGATGAACGAGTGGCTGGTGTACTCGACCTGCGACATGAAGAACTGGACCGCGCACGGCACCGCGCTGCGCTACGACGTGTTCAAGTGGGCCGGCGGCTCGGCCTGGGCCAGCGACATCACGAAGGTGGGCAACAAGTACTACTTCTATGCGACCGTGCACGACAAAGGCACCAACGCGAAGGGCATCGGCGTGGCCGTGGCGGACAGCCCTACGGGTCCGTTCCGCGACGCCATCGGCAAGGCCCTGGTCACCAACGACATGACCAAGGAAACCGATATCGCCTGGGATGACATCGATCCGGGCATCTTCGTCGACGACGACGGCACGCCTTGGCTGTTCTGGGGCAACCAGACGCTGAAGTTCGTGAAGCTGAAGAAGAACATGATCGAGATGGCCGGCCCGATCCAGACCACCAGCCTGCCGCACTACACGGAAGCGCCGTACGTCCACAAGCGCAACGGCACCTACTACCTGTCGTACTCGCGCGAATTCCCCGAGCACACGGTGTATGCGACGGCGAAGAAGGTCACCGGCCCGTGGCACTACCGCGGCAAGATCATGGACCAGAACAAGAACACGCCGACGATCCACCAGGCGTTCGCCGAGTTCAACGGCAAGTCGTACATCATCTACCACAACGCCGAACTGCCGAACGGCGGCGAGTTCCGCCGCTCGGTGGCCGTGGAAGAGTTCAAGTACAACGCGGATGGCACGATTCCGTTCATCCCGCAGACCACCGAAGGCCCGGCGGCAAACCCGACGGCGGCCTGCAAGAAGTAACAGTTGGAGCACCGCGCCCCCGTTCGCGGGGGCGTTTTTACATCCGTAACGATGTTCCCGGACCGGAGACACCATGTTCAAGCCCCGCATTCTCAAGTGTGCCATCTTTACCGCCGCCGCTACCCTGTGCGCCGCATCGGCGCTGGCCGGCAACCCCCTCGTCAAGGATAAATTCACCGCCGACCCGGCTGTGCTGGTCGACGGCGGGCGCGCCTACGTGTACGCCGGGCGCGACGAATCGCCGGACGACAAGGGCTACGTGATGAACGAATGGCTGGTGCTGTCGAGCTGCGACATGAAGACCTGGAAGGAGCATGGCACCGCGCTGCGCTACGACACCTTCGCCTGGGCCAAGGATTCCGCCTGGGCCAGCGACATCGTCAAGCACGGCGGCAAGTACTGGTTCTTCGCCACGGTCACCGAGCGGGCCGCGAATGCGAAGGCGATCGGCGTGGCGGTGTCCGACAGCCCGACCGGCCCGTTCCGCGACGCCATCGGCAAGCCGCTGGTCACCAACGCGCAAACCCTGCAGACCGATATCGGCTGGGACGACATCGATCCGACCGTCTTCGTCGACGACGACGGCACGCCGTATCTCTACTGGGGCAACCAGGTGCTGAAGTACGCGAAACTGAAGAAGAACATGATCGAGCTCGATGGCCCCATCGTTACCGAGGGGCTGCCGCAGTTCACCGAGGCACCGTACCTGCACAAGCGCCAGGGCATCTATTACCTGTCGTACTCGCGCGACTGGCCGGAGTACACCGTGTACGCGACCAGCGACAAGGCCACCGGCCCATGGCGCTACCGCGGCAAGATCATGGACGCCAACAAGAAGACCAAGACGGTGCACCACGCCTTCGCGGAATTCAACGGCAAGTCGTACGTGGTGTACCACAACGCCGACCTGCCGAACGGCGGCGAGCACCGGCGCTCGGTGGCCGTGGAAGAGTTCCGCTACAACGCCGACGGCACCATCCCGTTCATCCCGCAGACCGCCGAGGGGCCGGCCGCCAACCCCACCGCCAGCTGCAAGTAAACGCCCGGCCCGGTACCGACAGCCGTGCGTTGCAAAATGGCGGCTGGGCGGGTGCCCGGCGGTTCTCCGATGCCGGATTGAAACTCGGCAATGATATGATGCGCCGATGGATACACTCAATCCCAACTGGTTTTTGCGCGCGCGCCTGAAAACGCGCCAATTGCTGCTGCTGATCGCGCTCGACGAGCAACGCAACATCCACCGTGCAGCGGAAACGCTGCACATGACGCAGCCGGCGGCCTCGAAGCAGATCAAGGATCTGGAAGAGATGCTCGACGTGAAGCTGTTCGAGCGCCTGCCGCGCGGCATGGAGCCCACGCTGTTCGGTGAAACCATGATCCGCCATGCGCGCATGGCCCTGACCAGCCTGTCGCTGGCGCATGACGACGTGCTGGCGCTGAAATCGGGCCTGGTCGGCCAGGTGGAGATCGGCGTCATCATGACGCCGGCCATGTCGCTGCTGCCGCAGGCGATCGCCAAGGTCAAGCAGCAGGCGCCGCTGCTGCGCATCGGCGTGCACATGGAACCGTCCAACACGCTGGTCGCCATGCTGGAGCGGGGCACGCTGGACTTCATGATCGGCCGCATCCTGGAGCACGATACCAACTCGCGGCTGTCGTACGAGGAGCTGACCGAGGAGCCGGCATGCGCCGTGGCGCGCAACGGACATCCGCTGGCCAGCGCGACCAACCTGACGCTGAAGGACATGGCCGGCCACCCGTGGGTGCTGCCGCCGCAGGGCAGCATCCTGCGCCACCGCGTGGACATGATGTTCCGCCGCGCCGGCCTGGAGCCGCCCGCCAACACCGTGGACACCACCGCGCTGCTGCTGATCACCGCGCTGCTCCAGCAAACCGACTCGCTGCACGTGATGCCGGTCGACGTGGCGCGCTACTACCAGTCGCTGAACGTGCTGACGATCCTGCCGATCGAGCTGCCGTTCAAGATGGATGCGTTCGGCATCATCCGGCAGCAGGACCACCTGCTGTCGCCGGGCGCCAACCTGCTGCTCACCGCCGTGCGCAGCGCCGCGAAAGAGGTGTACTGATGTCGTTCGTGTTCTCCAGCCTGAACCATCCGCAACGGGTGCCGCTTGCCGCGGAACTGCACTCGCGGCCGTTCCTGAAGCTGCGCGCGCCGGAGCGGGTGTCGCACATCGCCGTGTTCGGCCATGGCCGCAACAACAATGCGCAGGCCCAGCACGAGCTGCTGGCCGCGCTGTGCGCGCACTTCGGCGTGACGGCGCCGGCGCGCGACGGCGGCTTCTTCTACCACGACTTCGGCCGCTTCCGGCTCAAGTGGGAACTGCATTCCGAGTTCGCCACCTATACCTTCGCCGAGCGCACCGACGAGGCCGAGGATTTCGAGCGCATGCCGATCGGGCACGTGCCGCAGGAATGGCTGCTGTCGCTGAAGGGGCGCATCCTGGTCGCCGCCCACGTCATCCTGCGCAAGGGCGGCGCGTCGGAGCACGCTCCGGTGCAGGAACTGTTCGAGCACGTGACGCTGGCCGCCAGCAACGTGATGCAGGGAGGGGAAGTATGCTCGGACTTCGCCATCCAGGCCGACGGCTTCTCGCGCTTCGTCGTCAACGACGTGCGCATGCGCGAGCAGCAGGCCGGGCGCCTGGTGCAGCGGGTGCTGGAAATCGAGACCTACCGGATGATGGCGCTGTATGGCCTGCCGGCGGCGCAGCGCGCGGTGCCGGAACTCAATGCCGTCGAAAAGGAACTGGCCGAGGCGACCGAGTCGCTGCTGGCCTCCGACGGCACGACCGAGCAGGCGCTGCTGCAGAAGATCACGCACCTGGCCGCGCGCCTCGAAAAACTGTCGCTCGATAACAGCTACCGCTTCGCGGCCTCGAAGGCTTACTTCAAGCTGGTGAACACGCGCATCGACGAGCTGCGCGAAACGCGCATCGAAGGCGTGCCCACCGTCGCCGAGTTCATGGAACGGCGGCTGGCGCCCGCGATGAGCACCTGCGAAGCCGTCGCCGCGCGGCAGGAAGCGCTGGCACGCCGTATCGCCAACAGCAACGACCTGCTGCGCACCCGCGTGGGCATCGTGCAGGAAACGCAGAACCGGGCGATCCTGCAATCGCTGAACGCCCGCGCCGCCCAGCAGCTGCGGCTGCAGCAGGCGGTGGAGGGGCTGTCGGTGGCGGCGATCTCGTACTACGTGGTCGGCCTGCTGGGCTATTCGATCAAGGGCGCCAAGGTGTTCGGCCTGGTGCCGAATGCCGATGCGCTGATCGGCATCGCCGTGCCGCTGGTCGCCGGCGGCGTCTGGCTCACGCTGCGCAACATGCACAAGCGGCTGCATCGCGGGCAGCATCACGCCTGATTCGTCAATCAATCCTCACGAGCTCGCTGGTCGTTTTACCACACTGGGGGCGCGGCAGGGGTTTCGTGGAGCATGCTCCACGCCTGCCAAGCGGCAATGGCATGCATACCACATGGGGACAGTCCCTCTGAGGGGGACAGTCCCCATGTTTTTTACAACACCTGCTCCGCGCCTGCCAAGCGGCAATGGCATGCATACCACATGGGGACAGTCCCTCTGAGGGGGACAGTCCCCATGTTTTTTACAACACCTGCTCCGCGCCTGCCAAGCGGCAATGGCATGCATGCCATTGCTCCTCCCAGTCCCCCCGGCCCAACATTGGGGACAGTCCACCCGGCCGGGACTGTCTCCGTTGTCAGAAAGCGACAATCGAGGGGCTCTGCCATAATGTTGCGTCGATTGAACATTCGGGGTGCCATGGAGCGTTGGACGATGCGGGTGGCGGTGCTGGGCCTGGCCGGGGTGCTGGCGGGATGCGCGGCGGTGGCGGGGCCGCCTGCCGGAGAGGTGGCGGCGCTGCGCTTCATCGGCGAGCAGCGCATGCCGTGGAAGATGGCGTTCCAGGGGACCACCGTGGGTGGCTTGTCCGGCGTGGACTACGATGCCGCGGCCGGCGACTGGATCCTGGCCAGCGATGACCGCTCGGGTGCGGATCCGGCCCGCTACTACCGTGCCGCCTTGCGCTTCACGGCCACCTCGTTCGATGCCGTCACGCTGGCCGGGGTGCGCCTGTTCCGCCAGGGCGATGGCACCACCTACCCGGGCGCGCGGCAGGGCGTGCAGGCGGGCGGCGTGGTACCCGATATCGAATCGGCCCGCGTCGACCCGCGCGACGGCACCATCTGGTACACCAGCGAGGGCGATGTCCGCATCGGCCTCGATCCGTTCGTGCGCCAGGCCGGCGCCGACGGCGCGCTGCGCGGCGAACTGCCCCTGCCGGCCATGCTGCGCGAGTGGCCCGGCAAGGAGCGCGGTGTGCGCAACAACGCCAACCTGGAGGGGCTGTCGTTCGCGCCGGACGGCGCCAGCCTGTGGCTGGCGCTGGAAGCGCCGCTGGAGGAGGATGGCGAGCCGCCGACGCCGGAACACGGCGCGCTGGCGCGCATCACGCAGCTCGACCGCGGCGGGCGCGTGCTGGGCCAGTATGCCTATCCGCTCGACGCGATTCCCGCCCGGCCGGGCGAAGGCAAGTTCGCCGACAACGGCATCTCCGAAATCGTCGCCACGGGGCCGGGCACGCTGCTGGTCCTGGAACGCTCGGCCGTGCAGGGGGCGGACGGCCGCTATCGCAACCATATCCGCCTGTACGAGGCCGACCTGCGCGGTGCCAGCGACATCGCCGCCGTTCCCGCGCTGGCCCGGGTCGCCCTGGCAGCCAACAACGCAAACGCCGATGCAGCCAAGGAGGCACCCCGCGGCGCGGCAACGGGCGCAGCGGCCATCGCGCCGGCGGCCAAGCGCCTGGTACTGGACTTCAACACGCTGGGCCTGCCCGTGCTCGACAACCTGGAAGGGTTCGCGTTCGGCCCGCGCCTGCCGAACGGCCACGCCACGCTGCTCTTCGTCAGCGACGACAATTTCAGCAAGAGCCAGGTGACCCAGCTGCTGCTGTTCGAAGTCCTGCCCGTGCGGCCGGGGCAATGATCCGTGATGCACTAACCGCGAGCCGTGCTCGGTACTTTCGTGAAGTTGGGTAAGCTTCGTGACGAGCCTCAGCCGCGGGCGGCGCCTGCAAGCACCAACATGAACGACATCGATTTCGGCAAGCTGATTCTGGAGGAAACGCCCGATGCGGTCATCGTCACGACGATGGAAGGCGTGGTGCTGTACTGGACCAGGGGTGCCCAGTCCGTATTCGGCTACACGGCCGACGAGGCGCGCGGCCGCACGCTTGCCGAGTTGATCGTGCCGCCCGAGCTGCGCGACACCGAGCGCGCCATCCTGTTCGATACGCTGGCCAACGGCTCGGCCAACTACGAATCGCTGCGCCGCGCCAAGAATGGCTCGCTGGTCTATATCGACAGCTCGAGCAAGATGGTGCGCGGCGCCGACGGCCGGCCCGACTGCATCCTGTGGACCAAGAAGGATGTCACGCCGCTGCGCGTGATGCGCGATGCGGCGCTGCTCGACGCCCGTTTCGGCACGCTGCTGGCGTCGATGCCCGATGCGATCATCATGGCCAACGCCGCCGGCCGCATCGTGCTGGCGAACCGCCAGGCCGACGAACTGTTCGGTTACCCGGAAGGCGAATTGCGCGGCCAGTCGCTGGAAGTGCTGATCCCGCAACGCTACCGTGGCGCGCACGTGTGGCAGCGCGTCGCCTACACGCTGGCGCCGTCGCAGCGGCCGATGGGCATCGGCCGCGAACTGTACGGGCTGCGCCGCGGCGGCGACGAATTCCCCGTCGAGATCAGCCTGTCGCCGCTGCCCACCGAGGAAGGCACGCTGGTGATGAGCGCGATCCGCGATATCAGCGAACGCAAGCGCATCGAGCGCGCGCTGCAGGAGAAGAATGCCGAACTGGCCGATGCCAGCCTAGCCAAGGACCGCTTCCTGTCGTCGATGTCGCACGAGCTGCGCACGCCGCTCAACGCGATCATCGGCTTCACGGGAACGCTGCTGATGCAGTTGCCCGGCCCCGTCAACGTGGAGCAGGACCGCCAGCTGCGCACGATCCAGTCCAGCGCGCGGCACCTGCTCTCGCTGATCAACGACATCCTGGACATTACCAAGATCGCCTCGGGCAAGGTGGAACTGAACCGCGAGCCGTTCGACTGCAGCGCACTGGTGCGCGATGTATCGGCAATGTTCGCCCCGCTGGCCCATGCCAAGGGCCTGGTGCTGCACGTGCGCCAGGCCGGCCGCGACGCCACGGTCTGCACCGACCGGCGCGCCGTGCAGCAGATCGTCATCAACCTGATGAACAATGCGATCAAGTTCACGGAGCACGGCGAGGTGCGCGTCGAGGTGCGGGTCGAGCCGGATATAGAGAGGAATACCGGACCGGCCAGCGAGAACGGCGCGGCCGGGGCGATGGTGCGCATCGACGTCATCGACACGGGCATCGGCATCGCGCCGGACAAGCTTGGGCTGCTGTTCAAGCCCTTTACACAGATCGACCAGGGCAACACGCGGCAGTTCGAAGGCACCGGGCTGGGCCTGCATCTTTCCGAACGGCTGGCGGCGCTGATCGGCGCGCGCATCACCGTGCGCAGCGAATTCGGGCAGGGCAGCGTGTTCTCGCTGCGGCTGCCGTACGCGGTGGAGCAGTGCCTGCCGGTGGCGGGCTGACCGCCGGTACCGTCAGGACGCCGGCCCGGCCGCGTCGCCGGCGCCCATCGCCGCGAAGGTTTCCAGCAGCACCTTGGCACGGAACGGCTTGAGGATCACGCGGCGCACGTCCCGGCCACGCAGCGCTTCGACGAACCGTGCGTCCGCCTCCACGGCCAGGACAGCGATCGGCATCGCAGCGTCGCTGGCGGTGCGCCCCTCGCGCACGTCGTCGAGCAGCGTGAGGTCGAGCGTGCCGCCGCTGTCGATGGCGATCACCGCGCCGGAATAGCGCCGCTCACGCAGCAGGCGCTGCGCCTGCGGCAGGCTGGCCGCCTCGTCGATCGCCTCCATGCCCAGCGAGCGCGCGGTCAGCGAGACGGTGCGGCGCAGCATGTCCGCCGGTTCCACCAGCAGCATGCGGCGTTCAGGCATCGGCGGCCTCGCGTCCCTTGTCCTCGTCATTGTCCTCGTCATTGTCCTCGTCATTGCCCTCGTCCCCGCCACCATCCTCGCCGATCAGCTGCTGCACCACCAGGTGGCGCAGCGTGGACAGGATGGCCAGCTCCATGCCGTCGAGCCGGCGCGGCCGGGTATCGATCACGCACAGGCTGCCCATCGCATAGCCGGACGGCAGCACCAGCGGCGCGCCGGCATAGAAGCGGATGTGCGGCGGGCCGGTTACCAATGGATTGTCGGCGAAGCGCGGGTCTTCCAGCGCATCCTCGATCACCATGATCTCGCTCTTCAAAATGGTATGCCCGCAAAACGAGATGTCGCGGCTGGTCTGGCAGGTGGTGCCCATGCCGATCGCCGCCTTGAACCACTGGCGGTCGTCGTCGAGCAGCGTGATCAGGGCGATTGGCACGTCGAATTCCTGTGCGGCGAATTCGACGATGCGGTCGAAGCGCTGCTCGGGCGGCGTGTCGAGCATCAGCAGGGCATACAGGGCGGCGATGCGGGCCGCTTCGTTGGCGGGTTTGGGTAGCGCGAGCATGATGGGCAAAAAAAATTCGCTGTGAAACGGGCGTTTCCACTCTACCATGCCGCCATCGGCGCTTACACTTTTTTGCTCCCGTTCGCATTGGATTTCTGGCAAGATGCGCCGCAGAGAAACTTTGCGGAGGCGATGCATGGCTGGAGGACGCAGGGGCCGCTGGGTCCGGCGCATCGGGTGGGGTGTCCTCGCCCTGGTGTTCGTCGTGGTGATGACAGCATGGTTCTTCCTGCGCGGCAGCCTCGCCCAGCTCGACGGCAAGCGCACCGCGCCCGGGCTGCACGGCAACGTGACCGTGCACCGCGACAGGCTGGGCATCCCGTCGATCGCCGGCGCCGACCGGCTCGACGTATCCTATGCCACCGGCTTCGTGCATGCGCAGGACCGCTTCTTCCAGATGGACCTGCTGCGCCGCGTGGCGGCCGGCGAGCTGGCCGAACTGTTCGGCCCCAAGGCACTGCCCACCGACCGCGAGCACCGGCTGCACCGGTTCCGTACCCGCGCCGCGCAGGCCTATGCCCATCTCACGCCCGCCGACCAGCAGCTGATCGAGCGCTACGCGGCCGGCGTCAACGACGGCCTGCAGGCGCTGGGCACGCGGCCGTTCGAGTACGGCCTGCTGGGGCAGGCGCCGCGCGCCTGGTCCGCCCACGACACGCTGCTGGTGATCTGGGCCATGTACCTCGACCTGCAGGGCGCCACGGCGCGGCGCGAGCTGTCGCGCGGCTGGATGCGCGAGCACGGCACGCCCGAACAGCTGGCATTCCTGCTGCCGCCGGCCTCGCGCTGGGATGCGCCGCTCGACGCCGGCGACATCGCGTTCGCGCCGGCGCCGCTACCGGCCACGCCGCCTTCGTGGTGGGGCCAGACCGGGCCGCGCGATGCGCTGCTGCTCACGTCCGCCGAAACGCTCGATGCGCCGGACAGCAATGTCGGCGGCAATATCGGCAGTAACAACTGGGCCGTGGCCGGCAGCCGCAGCGTGACCGGCGGCGCCATCGTCGCCGACGACATGCACCTGGGGATCAAGCTGCCCAACACCTGGTACCGCGCGCTGCTGCAAGTCCCCGACAGCAACGGCACCACGCGCCGCATCGTCGGCGTCACGCTGCCCGGCACGCCGTTCGTGGTGGCCGGCAGCAACGGCCACGTGGCCTGGGGCTTCACCAACGCCTATGGCGACTTCCTGGACCTGGTACCGGTCACCGCCGATCCGGCGCGGCCCGGCCAGGTGCGGCTGGGCGGCACGTGGGAGAAGCCCGTGGTGCACCAGGAAACGATCCTCGTGAAAGGCGCGCCGGCCGAAACGCTGGCGGTGCGCGACACGTCGCGCGGGCCGCTGTTCGACGCCGCCGGCCGCACCTACGCGCTGCACTGGATCGCCCACGAGAGCACGCTGCTCAATGTCGGCCTGCGGCGCATGGAGACCGCGACCACGCTGGACGAGGCGCTGGCGGTGGCCAATACATCGGGCATGCCGGCGCAGAATTTCGTGGCCGGCGATGCGGCCGGCAATATCGGCTGGACCATCGCCGGGCCGCTGCCGCGCCGCGCGCAACCCGCTGCCGATACCACCTTCCCGCTGGCCGATGGCGGCGCGGGCTGGCAGGGCTGGCTGCAGCCCGGCGAGTACCCGCGCATCGTCAATCCCGTGTCGGCGCAACTGGTGACCGCGAACAGCCGCCAGCTGGCCGGTCCCGGCGCCGGGCTGCTGGGCGACGGCGGTTTCGACCTGGGCGCCCGCACGCGCCAGGCGCGCGATGCGCTGGCGGCATTGGGACCGAAGGTGGACGAGAAGGCCGTATATGGCGTGATGCTGGACGACCGGGCGCTGTTCCAGGCGCCCTGGCGCGAGCGCGCGCTGGCGCTGCTGGACGATGCCGCCATCAAGGCCGACCCGAAACGGGCCGAGGCGGCGCGCCTGCTGCGCTCGGGCTGGACGGGGCGCGCCAGCGTGGATGCCAGCGGCTACCGGATCGCGCGCGGCTTCATGTGGAACCTGTATGAATTGCTGTACGGCGGCGCCAACAGGCAGATGGCCGGTTGGGGCGGCAATGCCGCGCTGGCCGGCAAGCGCTGGCCCGACGTCATCGCACGCCTGCTCGACGAGCAGCCGGCCGCATGGCTGCCGCGGCAGTACGCCAGCTGGCGCGACCTGCAGCTGGCGGCGCTGGACCGCACCATCGGTGACCTGGCGGCGGACGGCAAGCCGCTGGCCGCCGCCACGTGGGGCGCCTTCAACACGGCCGCGATCGCGCACCCCATCGCCGGCGCCGTGCCGGCGCTGCGCAAATGGCTGAGCGTGCCGGCCGACCAGCAGGCGGGCGATGCCAACATGCCGCGCGTGGCCGGGCCCACGTTCGGCCAGTCCGAGCGCTTCACCGTTTCGCCGGGCAAGGAGGAGGGCGGCATCTTCAACATGCCGGGCGGGCAGAGCGGCCATCCGCTGTCGCCGTATTTCCTGGCCGGCCACGCCGACTGGGTGCAGGGCCGCGCCACGCCGCTGCTGCCGGGGCCGGTCGAGCACACGTTAGCTTTCTCGCCGTGATACGGCGGTTTATTCGGTGCATAATGTGGCAGCGCAATTAACACCGAAGAGGGCGTGCATGATCAACGATTTCGCTGCGGCGGCGCAGGCCACGATGGCCTACCTGCGCCGCCGGCTTGGCTTGCAGTTGTGGATGGTGACACGGACCGAGGGAGACGACTGGATCGTTCTATATACCGACGAGGCTGCGGAGGAGGCCGGCACCGCCGGTGCCCGCTACGGCATCGAGCCGGGCCGCACGTTCCCCTGGACCGATACTTTCTGTTCGCGCATGGTGCTGGGCCACGGCCCGGGCATCGCGCCATCGACGCGCGACGTGCCGGCCTATGCGCACGCACCGCTGGCGGCGCAGATGCCGGCCGGCGCGTACGTCGGCGTGCCGCTCCGGCGGGCCGACGGCTCGCTGTTCGGCACCCTGTGCGGATTCGATCCGCAGCCGCAGCCGGACACGATCGGCAAGGAGATCGACACGGTGACCTTGATGGGCGAGTTGCTGAGCAAGATCCTCGCCAGCGAGCTCGAGGCCGGCACCGCTGAGCGCCACGCCGACCGCGCCGATGCGGATGCCACGCGCGATCCGCTGACGGGCCTGATCAACCGCCGCGGCTGGGACTTGCTGGTGCAGCGCGAGGAAGAACGCTGCAGCCGCTATGGCCACTCGGCCTGCGTGGTCTCGCTCGACCTCGACGACGTACGGTTCATCAACGATACGCAGGGCAGGGCCGCCGGCGATGCCCTGCTGGTCCGTACCGCGCAGGCGCTGGAAAGCGTGACGCGCGGCACCGACACGGTGGCCCGGCTGGGCGGCGACGAATTCGCCATGCTGATGGTCGAATGCGATTACTTCGATGCGCAGGCGCTGCTGCTGCGGGTGCAGGAAGCGCTGGCCGCGGCCGACGTGCGGGCCGCGCTGGGCATGGCCTTGCGCAAGCCGGGCTACGACCTGGAAGAAACGTTCGCGATGGCCGATGCGGAAATGAGTCGTGCCAAGCGCAGCCGGAAGGTGCTGAACTGAGCATTGGGCGGCCGGCGGCCGGGTTCGAGTGACGGCTCCGACTCTGGCTGGACCGCCTGGCTCAACTGTAGCGGTACCTGCGCCCCGAACCCGGCGTCCGACCCGGGGTCGACGCGCTTTTCGACCTGCTTTTCGACCTGATTTTCGACTGCGGCGTCGACCCATCCTCAGCCGGCGCGCCGCGGGACTGCGCCAGTGGCTTGCCGTTCGCTCCCCTTCAAGCCGAACAGGGGCCGCAGCAGCGGCACGCGGCGCACGATCTCGAAGATCCCGAAACTGGCCGTGACGGTCAGCACCACCAGCACCAGGCCTTCGGTGGCCGGCGGCAGCGCCGCGCCGCGCAGCAGCCGGGCGAAGCAGACGATCAGCGTCTGGTGCAGGATATAGACGGGGAACACGGCCTGCGCCAGGTATTGCAGCGCCTGGCCGTTGCCCGACAGGTGGCGGCGCGCGAAGCCGCACGCGGCCACGATCGCGCACCATTGGCACGCCGCCCACACCGTGCGCGCGGCGGCCGGCCATACCTGCACCGTTTCGGGCTGCCAGAGATAGGCCACCAGGGCCGCCCAGCAAGCCAGCGCGATACCGAGCGCCGCGAAGCGCAGCCGTTCCAGCTCGCGCCAGAACGCCGCCTGGCCCGAGAGTACCGCCCCGGCCAGGAACAGCGGCAGGTAGGTCGCGTGGTTGAACCAGTCGTCGACCAGCGCGTGGGTTTCCTCGAAATGGGGCTTGAGCAGGATGCGCACCAGCGCCAGCAGCGCCACCGGCAAGGCCAGCGCCTTCCAGCCGGACAGCATCGCGGCCAGCCGCCTGCCCGCGCGGTCGAGCGCGCCGTGGCCGGCCAGGGCGGCCAGCGCCGCCAGCACCAGCGTATAGGCCCACACGTAGGGCAGGTACCACAGGTGGTTCCAGGTCGGCAGCGTGAGACAGTCGCCATCCTTGCAGAAGCCGCCGTAGGCTTGCAGGTACAGCGCCATGAAGTCGCCGTAGCTGCCGGCATACCGCACCTTTTCGACCACCTCGAAATACGGCTGCGGCGGCACGATCACCAGCATGCCGAACAGCAGCGGCACCAGCAGCCGCGCGCTGCGCTCGCGCACGAAGGTGGCCAGCGGGCCGCTTGCCGCCCCGGCCGCCGGCTCTTGTCGGCCCACGCGTTTCTTCAGCAGGAAGCCGGAGGCCACGCCGGAGACCAGGAACAGCAGCGACATCCGCCACGGCGACGACAGCAGCATCAGCGGCTCGATCGCGCCACCCGCGTGGGGACTCTTCACGTGCCAGTCCCAGCTCACGTAGTACATGCCGGTGTGGTACAGGATCAGCAGGAAGAAGGCGAGGATGCGCAGCCAGTCGAGGAAGTACAGGCGGCTGTCGTCGTGCGCGGTGCTGTTGTGCATGGTGCGGTCCAGTGGCGATGGGATGACGACAGCTTAGGCCGCCGGCTCCGCGCGGGCCAGCGAAATGGGGCGACATGGAGGCGGCCGTGGTGAGGCGGGGGGCTCGGCAGCCTAGGGCAGTGCAGCAAGCGCGGCGAGCAGGGCGGGGCGGTATTGCCGGCTCAGTGGCACGGTGCCGCCATCCTTGAGCATGACCTGGCCGTCGCCCTTGTCGTTGGCGACGAGGCGGTCGATCCATGGCAGGTGGACGGCGGCGCGGCGGTGGCAGCGGATGAAGGCGGGGCCCAGCGTATCGAGCAGGCCGGCCAGCGTCTGCCGCAGCAGCGGCGCGTCGGTGCCATCGTGCAGCGCCACGTAGTTGTCGGCCGTCTCCAGCCAGCGGATGTCGGCAACGCGCACGATCCGCGTGACGCCCCGCTCGGTGACCAGCAGCTGGCGTGGCGGCAGGCCTGCCAGCGGCGCGTGGCGGCTGCCGGCCGGGCGTGCGTCGAGCCGCTCCCTCAGCCTCTCCCCCAGCCGCTCCCTCAGCCGCGCCAGCGCGCGTGCCAGCCGGGCCGGGTCGCAGGGCTTGAGCAGGTAGTCGACCGCGCTCGCGTCGAAGGCGCGCAGCGCGTAGTCGTCGTAGGCCGTCACGAAGACCACCAGCGGCGCCGGGGCGGGCAGCGAGGCGGCGACGTCCAGGCCGCCGATGCCGGGCATCTGGATGTCGAGCAGCAGCGCATCGGGCTGGAATGTCGCCACCTTCGCCAGCGCTTCCAGGCCGTCGCGGGCCTCGTCGACCGCTTCGATGCCGTCCTGGCCGGCCAGCAGGCGGCGCAGCCGGTCGCGGGCAGGGCGTTCGTCGTCGACGATCAGGATACGCATGGCGCCTCCACGCAAGGAAGCACGAGTTCGGCGCGCACGCCGGCCGGCGCCAGCGGCACCAGGATGAGCGTGGCGGCGTCGCCATGCAGGGCGGCCAGCCGGGCGCGCAGGTTGGCCAGCGCGCTGCCGGTGCCGCCGGCGGCGGGTGTCGCGTCCAGCGTGCCGGCGTCGTCCTCGATGGCGAGCAGCAGGCGGTCGCCGTCGCGCCGGCCGCTGATGGTAACGTGCACGGGGAGTGCACTGCGCTCGACGGTATGGCGGAACACGTTCTCCAGCAGCGGCTGCAGGCTCATGGAGGGAATCGCCAGGTGGCCGATGCCGTCGCCGACCTGCCAGGCGATCGTCACCCGGTCGGCGAAGCGTTCGGCCATCAGCTCGGCGTAGCCGCGCAGCAGGCGCAGCTCGGCGGCCAGCGGCACCTGCCGCGCCTCGGTCGACAGCGCGGCGCGCAGCAGTTCCGACAGCCGCACCAGCAGCGCATCGGCGCGCTCGACGTCCTCGTGCATCACGGCGGCGATGGTGTTCAGCGCGTTGAACAGGAAGTGCGGCTGCATCTGCTGCGTCAGCTGGTGCAGCCGGGCCTCGCGCAGCTGCGCGGCGATGCGTTCCGCGCGCAGCCGCTCGCCCTGCATCACCTGCCACGACAGCACGCCGAAGATGACGACCACGAAAATGGCGAAAAAGATCGTGATTTTCACGTTCTCATACAGGAACACGCGCGGCCACGAGGCATGCGGGTAGACGTCGCCCATCATCCCGTAGACGGCATGGCGGATACCGAACGCGATAGGGACGAACGCCGCCCAGAACAGCAGAAGCCAGGGCGCCTGGCGGGAAAACCAGGCGCGCGGACGCACCACCAGGCCATCGTCCCTGCGCGTGAAATGGCGCTGCACCAGCAGCAGCACGGTGGCGGTGGCGGCCGACGAGCCTTCCCACAGCAGCGGGCGCCAGAGCGGGCCATCGTCGTTGCGCAGGAAATCCTGCACCGCCGTGACCATCATCAGGATCCAGAACAGGAGCCAGGCCGCACCGATGACGAGGCGCAGGCGGCGGCGCAGGCGGGCGTCGTCCATCAGTGCGCCGTCGTCCATCATGCGGCGCCCATCATTGCTTGTGCCGCGCTTCGACGAGGTCGATCTCGCGCACCAGCTTGCGCGAGATCTCGTCGGAAATGTGCTCGTGGCGCGCCAGGCTGAAGATGGTGCGGCGCTCGGCCTGCAGCGCGGCCAGGCGCAGCACGCGTTCGGCGCCGGCCAGCTTGCGGTAGCGCGCCACGTCCTCGTCGTCGATCGCGGCAGTGCTGTCGAGGCGGTGCTGGTACAGCGCGATCACGCGCGCCGCCGCTTCCGGATACATGTCGGCGTCGAGGCCACCCTGCAGCTGTTCCATCTGGGCCCGCTCGACGGCGGCGATGGCGGCGCTGGCGGCTTCGCGCCGCGCCAGGTCTTCTTCCTGCCGCTCGGCCGGCTCCTCGGGGAATTCCATGCCGGCCAGCAGCCGGGGCAGCGCCACGCTGGCCAGCACCAGCGAGATGAGGATCACGGTGGAGGCCAGGAAGATCGTCAGGTCGCGGGCGGGGAAGGGCGCGCCCGAGGGCAGTGCCAGCGGCAGCGTCATCACGCCGGCCAGCGTGATCGCGCCCCGCACGCCGGCCAGCGAGGTGGCCAGCAGCAGCCGCAGCGGCGGCCGCGCCGGTTCCTCGCCGCGCAGGCTCTTGCGGTACAGCGTGACGCGCAGCGTGGTCCAGACCCAGATAAAGCGCAGCGCGAGCAGGCCGAACGAGATCGCGAACGCATACAGCACCAGCCACCACGGGTTCAGGTGGCCGCTCTGGTCCAGCGATACGCGGGCGCCGTGCAGGATGTCCGGCAGCTGTTCGCCCAGCAGCACGAACATCACGCCGTTCAGCGCGAACTGCACGGTGTCCCAGACGGCCGAGCGCTGGATGCGGGTGGCCGCCATCACCTGGCCGGACAGTTCCACATAGCTCATCGTGACGCCGGCCGAGACGGCGGCCAGGATGCCGGAGGCATGGGCATGTTCGGCGGCCAGGTAGGCACCGAACGGGATCAGCAGGTTGACCAGGATGGGCGATCCCGCCGGCTCGCCGAATTGCCGGAACAGCCAGCGCTGCGCCCACGTGACGAGCAGCGTGACGCCGACACCGGCCGCGATGCCGCCCGCCACCAGCCAGACGAAGGTCATCGATGCCTGCGCCAGCGAGAACGTGCCCGTCATCGCGGCGGCCACGGCGAAGCGGAAGCACACCAGGCCGCTGGCATCGTTGAGCAGCGATTCGCCTTCGAGGATGTGCATCAGCCGCTTCGGGATCGGCGCGCGCGAGGCGATCGAGCCGACGGCCACCGGATCGGTGGGCGACACGATGGCGGCCAGCGCGAAGGCGACCGGCAGCGGCATCGCCGGGATCAGCCAGTGGATGAGGAACCCGGCGCCCAGCACGGTGAAGATGACGAGGCCGAAGGCCAGTTCGAGGATGATGCCCTTGTCGCGGAACAGGCCGCTCTTGGGAATGCGCCAGCCATCCAGGAACAGCAGCGGCGGCAGGAACAGCAGGAAGAACAGGCCGGGATCGAGTTGCACGCCATGGCCCGTATAGCCGGCGATGGCGGCGCCCAGGCCGATCTGCACGAGCGGCAGGGGCAGCGCCACCGGCAATACCCGGACCAGGTAGGCGCTGGCCACCACGGCCAGCAGCATGGCCAGTACGATTTCGATCGAATCCATTGTTGCGACTTGCTCCCCGTTGCCCTTGACTGCAAGGTTGTTAATTAGTGAACCAGTGCAATTATAGGAGGATGAGGCGCGGCGGGCGGGGCAAAGGAGGATCCCGCGGTGGGGGCGCCGGATCGCGGCCCCAAAAAAAACCCGCGGCAGGGTCCGCGGGCAACAGGAGGGAGGGGTGCTCAGGCGCGTGGCTTGTGGCTCAGGTGCGTGGCCGGGGACGGCGGGGCAGGCGGCGGCCGATCGCCATCGCGATCATGCCGCTGCCGAGCAGGGCCAGCGAGGCCGGTTCCGGCACTTCCTGCTGCAGCGCGCTGACCAGCGTGTTGTGCTGCACCGTGATCTGGTAGTCGCGGTCCGCCAGCAGTTTCTGCGAGGTCTCCTGCAGGTGCTTCGTGCCTTCGGGGAGGGTGTACAGCGACGTGCCGTTGTTGCCATGGGTGCGGCTGACCGTCGCCATGCCGTTGATCTCCTGGGGCGCGTAGTGGAACACCAGCGCATTGGTCTTCAGGTCGACGATGTTCACGCTCCAGGAAATGCGGGCGTTGGCGGTGGTGACGGGCCGTCCTTCGGGCGACGCATACGCCATCGCGAACGCGGTGGCGTCGAACGAGAAGGTCATCGTATCGTTGCTGTTGAGCCGGAACAGCATCGTGTTCGAACTGCCGACCGACGAGTTGCTGTTGGCGAACTGCATGTTCTGGGAGGTGGCCACGTCGGCCCGCGTCTGCGAGCGGGCGCCGGTGGCCGCGCCATTCACCAGGATGGCAGAGCCGATGAAATTCTGGTCCGCGTAGCCGAAGTTGCCCAGCATCGGCTTGACCGCATGGAATGGCGTGAAATTGTTCTCGCCGAAGGCCGGGCAGGGCGTGCCCACGCACTGGTGCGCCACGTCGGGCCGGGGGCCGATGGCCGACTTGCTGACCAAGGTATCGTTCAGCGAAGCCGTGGCGTGCGCATCGTTGACGCCGACCAGTTTGATGAAATCCGCGTTCTGGTACTGGGCGCCGCCGCTCTTCAGGATCCTGAAGTTGTTGATGTCCAGGATGGCCGAGGCGAATGTGCCGGCGCTGGCCGGTGTCATGCCGAACGTGGCGGCCGCGGCTGCCACGAGAAGGGTCATGTTGCGTCGGATCGTGTTGGGTCGAGTCATTTTTTTGCCCCTAGGGTTGGTTGCGTGACCCGGTACAGACCGGGTTGGCTATCCACGGAGCATTATTGGTGCCAGAGAAATTTGTGTTGCAACTTCAATGGGTTGGCGATGTCGCGGCCGCTTCTCTGGCGAAAGTGCAAAGAATGCCGACGGTGGCTGGCCTGGTTGCGGGCGATCGGCCCGGGGGTGGCGAGCCGGCGATGGCTGCGGGACACGGCTGCGACGGTGCAATTGACTCTGGTAATGATCAAAACGTTCTGGCATAATCATGCCTCTTCTGCGGGAGTAGCTCAGTTGGTAGAGCGCAACCTTGCCAAGGTTGAGGTCGAGAGTTCGAGACTCTTCTCCCGCTCCAGGATTCAAACGGCAGCCTTCGGGCTGCCGTTTTCGTTGTTTTTTCTATTTTCCTTTCCCCGCTGTTTCCCAATCCCCGCCGTGGTTCAGCGTGCGGAATGCCCCATCGCGCGGCCGGTTGCAATACTGTTGTTTCTCGGCACTATTCCGCATTGTCTTAATGTACAGGAACGCTGGTGCGCCCAATTTTCTCGCCTATACTGCCTCCCATCGACGCCGCTTTGCGGCCAGCCTTGACACCGGGGATTTACAGATGAAAAGCGTACAGCAGGAAATCGACGAACGCACCAACCTCACCAACACGAACAAATTCGAACTGCTGCTGTTCCGCCTCGGTGGCGATGAAAATGGCGACCGTTCCGAGCTGTATGGCATCAACGTGTTCAAGATCCGCGAAATCGTCGCGATGCCGCCCGTGACGGCGGTGGCCGGCGCGCAGCCGCACATGCTCGGCGTGGTGAACCTGCGCGGCCAGATCATTCCCGTGATGGACTTGCCGGCGATCGTCGGTGTCAAGCCGAAGACGGGCCTGAACATCATGCTGGTGACGGAGTTCGCCCGCACCACGCAGGCCTTCGCCGTCGAATCGGTGGATGAAATCGTGCGCCTGGACTGGAGCCAGGTGCTGACCGCGGAAGGCAGCAACGCGACCGGCATGGTGACGTCGATCGCCCGCCTCGATGGCGACACCAGCGGCACGCGCCTGGCCCAGGTGCTGGACGTGGAAACCATCCTGCGCCGCATGGTGCCCGCCGAAGGCAAGGAAGTGGACCCGGAATCGATTCCCACCATCGCGCTGAAGCAGGGCGCCTTCATCCTGGCCGCCGACGATTCCGTCGTGGCCCGCAACCTGATCGAGCAGGGCTTGCAGGCCATGCACGCGCCGTTCGTGATGACGAAGTCCGGCAAGGAAGCCTGGGACAAGCTGAACAGCATCGCCGTGGGCTGCAAGGCCGAAGGCATCGACGTCGCCGATCGCGTGGCCCTGGTGCTGACCGACCTGGAAATGCCGGAGATGGATGGCTTCACGCTGACCCGCAAGATCAAGCAGGACCCGCGCTTCTCGAAGATCCCGGTGGTGATCCACTCTTCGCTGTCCGGCAAGACCAACGAAGACCACGTCAAGGGCGTGGGCGCCGATGCCTACGTGGCCAAGTTCGTGGCCGAGGACCTGGCGACCACCATCAAGAGCGTACTGCACAAGAAGGACGCGTAAGACGGCATGCCGCGCGCCGATCCGGCGCGGCGCACGAAACCGGGCCGAGGCCCGGTTTTTTATTGCCTGCTGCGATCCCGAGCGCTCGCGCTGCTGGAATGCAGCCACGCATATTGTGCCGGGAACGACAGCCTGGACCGCTGCAAGCATGCCAGCCAGGACGACGGCCAACAGGGCGCTGTGCCGCCAGGCGCGCCAGCGTCCGGGCCAGATCCCGGAACACCCCGCGCGGCGCCGGCGGCGTACGCTCGACGCCCCAGGGCTCCTGCTGCCTGCCGAGCTACCAGCTGCTGGCAGATTTGCAGCAATTTCGTCACCATTGATGTATTCAAACTACATCACGATAGACGAATTCGATTGACTCTACTCCTGGTTTACACAAGAATCCGTTTACCCCAGATACAAGATCCACAACACGGACTACACGGGGTATGTAGTCAGACTACTTATCTGCATCGTGCCCCGGCACGACGGGTGCGGGCAGGTCTGATCAAACCTTGGAGGAGATACCAATGAAGAAACGCATCGTCACGGCCGCGCTCGCGGCCGGCATGTTTGCGGCCCTGCCGCACGCCCAGGCTGCCACGCCAGCCCAGCAGGCCGGTGGCAGCAAGGCCATCATGCTGCAGGGCTTCCACTGGAATTCGTCCGGCCATACCCGGCCGGACTGGTACAACACGCTGTTCGACCGTGTCGACGACGTGGCCGCGCTGGGCATTACCCATGTATGGTTCCCGCCGTCTTCCGATTCGGCCGCCCGCGAGGGTTATTTGCCGCGCCAGCTGAACTCGCTCACGTCCGCCTACGGCAGCCAGGCCGAATTGACGAATGTCGTGGCGGCCTTCAAGGCCCGCGGCGTCAAGTCGATCGCCGACATCGTCGTCAACCACCGGGTGGGCACCACGAGCTGGGCCGACTTCACCAATCCGACATGGAGCAAGGCCGCCGTGGTCAATGGCGACGAATGCAATTGCGGCCAGGGTGGCGGCGATACCGGCGACGGATTTTCGGCCGGGCGCGATCTCGACCACGCGAACGCGGGAGAAGTCCAGAACGGCATCATCACCTGGCTGAACGGCACGATCAAGCCGGCCGGCTTCACCGGCCTGCGCTTCGACTACGTCAAGGGTTTCAGCGCCGCGTACGCCGGCAAGTATTCGAACGCGTTCGCGCCGGACTTCTGCGTGGGCGAGCTGTGGGGCGATTTCAATCCGAACGACATGAACGCGCACCGCCAAGCCATCATGAACTGGATCGACGGCACGGGCCAGTCGTGCGGCGCATTCGACTTCACCACCAAGGCGATCCTGAACGACGCCCTGGCCAACGGCAATTACTGGCGCCTGAAGGACAGCAGCGGCAAGCCGCAGGGCGCGCTGGGCTGGTGGCCGGCCATGTCGGTCACCTTCGTCGACAACCACGACACCGGTCCGTCCGAAAGCTGCGGCACGGGCCAGAACCATTGGCCGGTCCCCTGCGGCAGCGTGATGGAAGGCTATGCCTACATCCTTTCCCATCCGGGCATTCCGACCGTGTATTACCCGCACGTCTACGACTGGAATTTGCGGACGCCGATCGCCGCGCTGATCAACGCGCGCAAGGCGGCCGGTGTGCACTCCACCTCCGCCGTGGCGATCCAGCAGGCCACACAGGGGCTGTATGCGGCGATCGTTACCGGGAGTTCACGCCAGCTGGCCATGAAGATCGGGCCGAACAGCTGGAGCCCGGGCAGCGGTTGGACCTTGCAGGCGTCGGGGAATAATTACGCCGTCTGGATGAAATAAGGTTTTTCGTCTCGCGCCGTCCGCGCCTGTTCGCTTGAGGATCCGGCGAACGACGCGGGCGCAGCGCCACCGCGACACGCTGGCCGCGTGCGCAGCCGCTGGCGAATCGGCTTGAACTGGTCGAATGAATTGGTGACCGTCACCGTTCCCTGGCCACTGTTTTTTCGGTGCTATGATTGCCTTTCCATTAACTGGTGTCCAGTAGGAGGCAAGCATGGCAGCAAAATCCATTCTGTTCCTGACCGGCGATTTCGCCGAAGACTACGAAACCATGGTGCCGTTCCAGGCGCTGCAGGCGGTGGGGCATACCGTGCACGCGGTGTGCCCCGGCAAGAAGGCCGGCGACAAGATCAAGACGGCGATCCATGATTTCGAGGGCGACCAGACCTACACGGAAAAGCCGGGCCACCAGTTCGCGCTGAACGCGGCGTTCGACGAGGTGGACGTGGCGAACTACGATGCGCTGGCGATCGCCGGTGGCCGTGCGCCGGAATACCTGCGCCTGAATCCCCGTGTGATCGAGATCGTCAGGCAGTTCGCGGAGAGCGGCAAGCCCATCGCCGCGGTGTGCCATGGCGCGCAATTGCTGGCGGCGGCGGATGTCATCCGCGGCCACAAGATCAGCTGCTATCCCGCCTGCGCGCCGGAAGTGAAGCTGGCCGGCGCGGAATTCGCCGACATCGCCGTCGACGCCGCCGTCACCGACGGGCAGTTCATCACCGCGCCGGCCTGGCCCGCGCATCCGCAATGGATCGCGCAATTCCTGCGCAAGCTGGGTACGGAAATCAAGCTCTGAGCCGCCCTCGCCCTGGCCCGCCCGCGGCGCACGGCAGCGGGCGTCAATGCCGGCGCTACAGCTGCGGCGCGTGCCAGCGCAGGTGGTCTTCGATGAACGTGGCGATGAAGTAGTACCCGTGGTCGTAGCCGGCATGCCGGCGCAGCGTCAGCGGCTGGCTCGCCGCCGCGCAGGCCGTTTCAAACAGTTCGGGTTTCAGCTGCTCGTGCAGGAACTTGTCGCCCAGCCCCTGGTCGATGAGGATCCCGTTCGGAAACGGTGTGCAGCGGTGCGCCATCAGCACCGTGGCATCGTGTTCGGCCCACGTGAATTCGTCGGTGCCCAGGTAGCCCGTGAACGCCTTGCGGCCCCACGGGCACTGGCTCGGCGCGGCGATCGGCGCGAATGCCGACACCGACTTGAACAGGTCCGGCCGGCGCAGCGCCAGCGTCAGCGCGCCGTGGCCGCCCATCGAATGGCCGAAGATGCCGATCCGGCCGCCATCGACCGGCAACTCGCGTACCACCAGTTCGCGCAGCTCGTGGATGTAGCTCTCCATCCGGTAGTGCGTGGCCCAGGGCTGCTGCGTGGCGTCGAGATAGAAGCCGGCGCCCGCGCCGAAATCCCATGCATCCGCTTCGCCGGGCACGTTGGCGCCGCGCGGGCTGGTGTCCGGCGCCACCAGCACCAGGCCCAGTTCCGCCGCCACGCGCTGGGCGCCGGCCTTGATGGCGAAGGTCTCCTCGGTGCACGTCAGCCCCGCCAGGTAGAACAGCGCCGGCAGTTTCGCGTCGCCGGCGTGCGGCGGGAGGAAGACGGAAAAGCGCATCGGCAGCCCGGTCGCCTGCGCATCGTGCTTGTAGAAACGCTGCACGCCGCCGTGGCAGGCGTGTTCGCTGACCAGTTCGAGCATGGTGATCCCCTTGGCATATCGATAAGTGTCCGCATTGTACTGCACACCGCGCAGCGCGCTTCGAGGGGTGCGACGCCGCGGCCGATCTTGCTATATAGTCATCTAACGGATGAGTTTTCCTTGCATCACCGGTCATCATGAACTACATTTGCGCAAATGTAGTTTCTGCCGATCCTGCCCGGCCCAAGTATTCAACAACAGGAGGAACCCTATGCCAGATTTCCTGGTAATCTCGGCCGATCTCGCGTGGCCGCTCGCTGTACTGCTCGCCTGGCTTGCCGGCGAATTCATTCACCGCTGGACCCGCCTTCCCCGCATCAGTGTGTATGGCCTGGTCGGCTTCCTGTGTGCCCAGGCATTCCCGGAGCAGTTCGCCACGGAATCGGGCAATCCCGTCATCGTCATGGCCAACGTCGCGTTCGGCCTCATCCTGTTCGAGCTGGGTTACCGGGTCAACCTGAACTGGCTGCGCGTCAACCCCTGGGTGGCGATCAGCGGCCTGGCCGAGACCTTCGCCACCTTCGCCGTGGTCTACCTGATCGCCAGCGCGTGGGGCGTGCCGTCGATGACGGCGCTGCTGCTCGCTTCGCTGGCGATGTCGACATCGCCGGCCGGCGTGCTGCGCGTCGTCAACGAGGCGCGCAGCTCCGGGCAGGTCACCGAGCGCGTGCTGCACCTGGTGGCGCTGAACTGCGTGCTGGCCGTGCTCACGTTCAAGGTCATCGTCGGCTTCTGGGTGTTCGAGACCTCCGGCAGCCTGACCCAGGCGATTTCGCTGAGCGCGATCGAACTGGTCTCCTCGGCGCTGCTGGGCGCGGTGTGCGGCATGCTGGTGCCGGCCGTGCTGCGCCACCTGGGCAACCTGGCGCGCGAAGGCACGCTGGCGTTCGCGCTGGTGGTCGTGATCCTCGTCGCGATCACGCATGCCACCGACCTGTCGCCCGTGCTGGCCACGCTGGCCTTCGGCCTGACGGCGCGCCACCGCCGCGTGGCGTTCACGCGCACGCAGCGCAATTTCGGCGCCATCGGCGAACTGCTGGCGATCCTGCTGTTCGTGTTCGCCGTGTCCACGCTGTCGTGGGATAACGTGGTCAATGGCGGCATGCTCGCCTTCGTGCTGCTGCTGGCCCGCTTCGCCGTGAAGACGGCCGGCGTGGCCGCGTTCTCGCAGCTGTCCGGCATCCCGTGGCGCAAGGGCCTGGCCACCGGCATGGCGCTGGCGCCGATGTCCGTGTTCGTGGTGCTGCTGCTCGAGCAAACGAAAAATTCGGGGGTCGTGCTGGTCGACGAGCTGGCGGCCGTGGCGGCGATGACCGTGTTCATGGAAGTGCTCGGTCCCATCATCACCCAGCGCGCCCTGATCTGGGCCCGCGAAACGTCGAAGGAGGTATAAGCGATGGCACTGGAACCGTTCAAGGAATCGACGCCGCTGACGATGGGCGTGGAACTGGAGCTGCAGCTGGTCAGTTTCTCGGATTACGATCTCACCGCGTCGAGCCCCGACCTGCTGCACCTGCTGGCGCAAAAGCCGTTCCCCGGCCATGTGACGCCGGAGATCACGGAAAGCATGATCGAGATTAA
This sequence comes from Pseudoduganella sp. SL102, assembly GCF_027856995.1. NCBI lineage: Bacteria > Pseudomonadati > Pseudomonadota > Betaproteobacteria > Burkholderiales > Oxalobacteraceae > Pseudoduganella > Pseudoduganella sp. SL102. The sequence goes on along the minus strand of NZ_CP115554.1, from coordinate 5,168,288 downwards.
CAGCGACGTGCACACCCGCCACAGCGAGCTGCTGGCTCAATTGCACGAGGTGCGCGATACGCTGGTGGATGCGGCCGAACGCCTGAACATCGGCATCTGCGGCGGCGGCACGCACCCGTTCCAGAAGTGGGTGGACCGCCGCATCTTCGAAAAGCCCCGCTTCAAGGAAGTGTCGTCGCTGTACGGCTACCTGGCCAAGCAGTTCACCGTGTTCGGCCAGCACGTGCACATCGGCACCGGCAACGGCGACAATGCGCTGTTCCTGCTGCATTCGCTGTCGCGCTACCTGCCGCACTTCATCGCGCTGTCGGCCTCGTCGCCGTTCGTGCAGGGCGGCGATACGCTGTTCAACTCGGCGCGGCTGAACTCCGTGTTCGCCTTCCCGATGAGCGGCCGCGCGCCGTTCACGCTGTCGTGGGACGATTTCGCCAACGGCTACTTCGCCAAGATGGAGCACACCGGCGTCATCAAGAGCATGAAGGACTTCTACTGGGACCTGCGGCCCAAGCCCGAATACGGCACCATCGAACTGCGCGTGTGCGACACGCCGCTGACGGTGGAGCGGGCCGCGGCGCTGGCCTCGTACCTGCAGGCGCTGTGCGCCTACCTGCTGGATCGCAAGGAAGAAGCGCCGGCCGAAGACGATTACCTGGTCTACAACTACAACCGCTTCCAGGCCTGCCGCTTCGGGCTCGACGGCACCATCGTGCACCCGAAGACCTACGAGAGCCTGTCGCTGCGCGAGGATATCCTTACCACCTTGCGGCGCATGGACCCGTATGCCGAGAAGCTGGGCGGCGGCGCCGCGCTGAACCACCTGATGCAGGTGACGCACATGGGCAGCGATGCGCAGTACCTGCGCGACCAGTTCGCCGCCAGCGGCAGCGTGGAAGGCATCGTGGACGCGGCCGTGCAGCGCTTCCGCGGCCGGCGCTGAAGTTGCCTCAAAATGGGGTACGTGCAAATGCCGTCAGGGTAAGCGTTAGCGATACGTTGAAAGCGCATGCATTCACCCCAACAGCGAAGGGCTGGGGTCAGACCCGCCGGGTCTGACCCCGGCATTTGCCGTAGGGTGAAACGCTGAGCCAGGCCCGCCGCATCAGAACCGCGTCTCCCGCGCCACGCGCAGGAAAGTATCGAGAATGCCGGTGCAATCCAGCAGCTCCTGCCCGCCGGCGCGGTGGAACTCGGGGTGCCACTGCAGGCCCATCACGAAGGGCGCCTTGCGGTAGCGGATCGCCTCGATCATCCCGTCCGGCACCGACACCGCTTCCACGTCCATGTCGCGCCCCAGCGTCTTGACGGCCTGGTGGTGGATCGAGTTCACCACGCCGCCCGCGGTTTCCCGGAACAGCTTGGCCAGCGAGGAGCCGGGCGGGAAGCTGATCTCGTGCCGGTGCCGGTCGTAGTCGTCGTGCACGTGGGGCATGGCGGTCGGCACGTCGGTGGCGATGTCCTGGTACAGCGTGCCGCCGAAGGCCACGTTGATCAGCTGGCAGCCGCGGCAGATGCCCAGCACGGGCTTGCCGGCCTCGACGAATTCATGCAGCAGTTCGAGCTCGTACATGTCGCGCGCGCGGTCGCCGCTCCATTCCGGGCGCGTCGGCGCTTCCGAATAGGTGTGCGGCGACACGTCGGCGCCGCCCTGCAGCACCAGGCCGTCGAGGTGCCGCGCATAGTCGCGCAGCCGGATATTGGAGGGGTGCAGCAGGCCGCTGGTGTTCACGGTGGGGATCATGAACACCAGCACGTCGCGCGACATCACCCAGTGCGCGATCGACTCTTCCAGGTATTGCAGGTTCTTGCTGCGCAGCCCCGTGGCGCCCGCCTCGGGGTGGAAGATGCGCGCCGAGATGCCGATGCGCAGCGGCCGCTGCATCACGCGCCGCGTCAGCGCCGCGGCCAGCCGCTGGTAGCGGGCTCGGATCACACGGCCCCACAGGGTGAACACCGAATCGCCGGGGTCCAGGTAACGTGGCGAATCTTCCTTGCGGCGGCTGAACTCCCGGTCTGCCCCGCGCCGATCCTGCCGGCGCTCGTCTTCCATACGGTTCCTTTACATCGTGAAGGGCAGCGGCTGCAGGCCGAACTCTTCGTCGAGGTCTTCGATCGATTCGAGCAGGCCCTGCAGGCCCGCGTTCAGGTTGGCCAGTCCGGCCATGTCCAGCTTGGCCAGCGCTTCCGGCAACAGGCCGCGCGCCGGCTTCGGGGCGGCGTCCAGCAAGGCCAGCCCCGGTTCGGACAGTGCCAGTTTTACCACACGCGCATCATCGGAGTCGCGCGTCTTGACGACGTAGCCCTTCCGTACCAGCCCTTCGAGCAGGTTGCTGGTGGTGGTTTGCGCGATCGCCAGCCGCGCCGTGACCTGGCCCACGCGCAGGCCCGGCGTCTCGGCCAGCTCCTGCATGATCCACAGCTGCGCGCCATTCACGCCGCACTGCTTTTCGACCCACAGCGAGTGGCGCTGCGCCGCGCGGATCACGATGCGCAGCTTCTGCAGCGCCTCCAGGTGCGGCGACGGCCCGGCTGGCTGGCGGTCGGCTTTCTCGGTACTCCTCATGGCTTGCGCTTCTCCCTTGCTGCATGGCATAAATATATTTTTAGGAATATAATTTCGGGTTCGTCCATCGGACTTCCGCCCCGCGGGCCGTATTCCAAACATGTGACAACTGGTAGGCGGCTGCGCATGACAGCGCGTCAGCGGCTGTACAGGGCGTTGGCAAGCAACGCGCGGGAGGCCCGAATGGTTTACTCGACCAGAAGCGTCGACCAGAAGCGTCGGCCAGACAGCGTCGACCGCACGGTGTCGACCGCACGCCGCCGCCCGGATCTCCGGCGGCATCGTGCTGGCCGGCCGATGTCCGCAAGCAGGCAGGGCGTGCCCGGCGCGCCGCCGTTACAACGTAGTCCGTTACAAAGTAAAGAGCCGATGAAGGAGATCAGTCCCGCACTGCGCAGCTTCGTGTTGACGCTGCCATCCGTCCCGTTCCTGGAAGCGCTGTTGCTGCTGCACGGCGCGCCCGGCCAGATCTGGACCGCCGAAGCCATCGCGCAACGGCTGTACCTGCCCTCGGTCGCCCGGGCCGACGCCATCGTGAGGGAACTGGCGGCGCGCGGCTTCTGTGCCTGCACGCCGGACGGGCAGCTGATCTACCAGCCCGCCGACGAGGCGCTGCACGCACTGATCGCCGAACTGTGCCGCGAGTACCAGCAGCGCCTGATCGAAATCACCAGGCTCGTGCACGGGTAGCCAGGCGCCGGTCCGCCACGATTACGTCAGGGTATCACCAGGAAAGCCCGGCGCGCATGCCATGTCGCGCAACGCCGCCTTCAGCACCTTGCCGTTGGTTCCCGCGGGCAAGGCGGCCAGCACCACGATGTGCGCCGGCAGCTTGTAGGGCGCCAGTAGCCCGGCCAGCCAGCCGTGCAGCGTGCCGGCCAACGCGCCATCGGCCGCGCCGCGTGCTTCCACGAACGCGATCACCTGTTCGTCGCCATCGGCGGCAGGGCGGCCCACCACCGCAGCCTGCGCCACGCACGGGTGTTCGTTCAGCAGCGTTTCCACTTCCAGCGGATAGACGTTGAAGCCCGAGCGCACGATGACCTCTTTCGTGCGGCCGACGATGAACAGCGCGCCATCGGCGCCGCGGCGGACCACGTCGCCCGTGTTCAGCCAGCCATCGGGCCGCAGCACGGCAGCCGTCTGCGCGGCGTCGCGGTAGTAGCCCAGCATGACGTTCGGTCCGCGCACCCACAGTTCGCCTTCGTCTTTCCCGTCATCGCCAATGCGCGTCTCCACGCCGGGGATCGGCTGCCCCACCGAGGTATCGGCGCGCGGCGCGTCCGGGCTGGTCTGGCTGATCGTCGGCGCGGTTTCCGTCATGCCGTAGCCGTTGTGCAGCGGCAGCCCGAACGCCGCTTCCACGCGCGCCTTCAGCGCCGGGGTGAGCGGCGAGCCGCCGGCGTAGAGGAAGCGCAGTGCCGGCGCCACCGGCGTGCCGGCCGCGTCGAGCAGGCGGGCATACAGCGCGGGCACACCCTGCAAGATGGTGATGCCGTCGTTGCGCAGCGCGCCGAGCAGGCTGTCCGGCGTGAAGCGGGGCAGCAGGTGCAGGCAGGCGCCCGCGTGCAACGTGCCCAGCAGTACCGAAGCCAGGCCGTAGACGTGCGACAGCGGCAGCACGCCGCAGGCGCGGTCGTCCGGCACCAGCCGGCGCAGCGTGGCCGACATCTCCGCCACGTACAGCAGGCTGCGGTGCGACAGCATCACGCCCTTCGGCCGGCCCGTGGTGCCGCTGGTGTAGAGGAGCGCGGCGCACTGCCGGCCGCCATCGGCATGCACGGGTTCCGGGCGCGCCGCGTGGTTCAGCGGCCCGGCCAGCCAGTGGCCGACGGGCGCCGGTGCCGCCACCCGCGCCGCGCCATGCCGCGCGCCATGCGCCGCCGCGCCGGGCGACACGCCATCCGTGTAGAAGGCCCGGCGCGCGCCGCAATGGTCGAGGACCTGGCCGACCTCGCGTGCCGCCAGCCGCGCGTTGAGGCAGACGACCCACGCATCGCACAGCCCCGCGGCGAACACCAGGCAGACCTGCGCCAGCGAGTTCTCGCCGACCACCGCCACGCGGTCGCCGGGGCGCACGCCGAGCGCGGCCAGCTGCGCGGCCGTGTCCCGCACCGCCTGCCACAGCTCGCCGTAGCCGATGTCGCGGCCGGCTTCGTGCAGCGCCGGAGCGTGGGGTTGCCGCAGCGCTTGCGCCGCCAGCATGCCGGCAAGCCGCTCCGGCCGGGCTGCGGGCAGCGTGGCTTGCAACGTGGAAGTGGGTGACGCGAAAGTCATTGTCCTGAACAGGCGGGCAGGGGCAGGTGGCCGGAGGGGCGGCAGTGTGCCGTCCGGGCCTGCCGGTGTCAACCATGATGCCCTTCGCAAACGAACCTTTTGGTGATCTTGTGGTCAAAAGCCTGTGAGCCCCCTGCATAGGACGGTTGTGCTTAACCTTCCAGCATGATTGGAGTAGACTTCAGTGCCTTCCATACAACGACAATTCTCCATGCCGCACACCCCCACGCCGCAGGGCAGTGACACCGATCCCGTCGTCAGCCGCAGCCACCTCCGCTTCCCGGTCGTCGGGCTGGGGGCGTCGGCCGGCGGCCTGCAGGCCCTGCTGCGCCTGTTCGAGAACGTGAAGCCAGGAAACGGCATGGCCTTTGTCGTGATCCTGCACCTGTCACCCAAGCACGAGAGCTCGGCGGACAACGTGCTGCAGCGGGCCACCTACATGCCCGTGATCCAGGTCACCGAGCGGGTGCGCATCGAGCCCGAACATGTCTACGTGATCGCCCCGAACCAGCAACTGTCGATGGATGACGGCCACCTCGGCGTGTCGGAACTGGCGCGAACGCCCGGCCACCACGTGGCGATCGATGTGTTCTTCCGCACGCTGGCGATGGCCCACCGGGAGCGCGCCTTTGCCGTCGTACTGTCCGGCACCGGTTCCGATGGCGCCGTGGGCATCGAGCGGATCAAGGAGGAGGGCGGTGTGACGCTGGCGCAGGAGCCCACCGATGCGGAACACGACGGCATGCCGAGCGCGGCGATCGGCACCGGCATGATCGACTTCGTGCTGCCGGCCGCCGAGCTGCCGGCCAAGCTGGTGGAGCTGTGGGAAAACGCCCGCCATATCCAGCTGCCGCCGCTCGGCGACGGCGACGAGCCGATCGGCACCGTGCCGGAAGAAGACAAGGTCGACGACGAAGCCGCGCTGCAGAACGTGATCGCCATGCTGTGCGCGCACACCGGCCACGATTTCCGCAACTACAAGCGCGCCACGGTGCTGCGCCGCATCGAACGGCGGCTGCAGGTGAAGGGCGTGGCCACGCTGCCCGAGTATGCCCAGCTGCTCGACAACGAGCCGGGCGAATTCAAGGCCCTGCTCAACGACATGCTGATCGGCGTGACCAATTTCTTCCGCGACCGCGAAGCCTTCGAGGCGCTCGAGCGCGAGGTCATCCCGGAACTGTTCCTCGGCAAGGTGCGCGGCGAGCAGGTGCGGGTGTGGGTGGCCGCCTGCGCCTCCGGCCAGGAAGCCTATTCGGTGGCGATGCTGCTGGCCGACCACGCGCTGCAAAAGGAGCGCCCGCCGGAAGTCCAGGTGTTCGCCTCGGACATCGACGAGCATGCGATCGCCACCGCCCGCGCCGGCGTCTACCCGGCGTCGATCGTGATGGACGTGCCGCCCTCGCGCATGCGCCAGTTCTTCACGAAGGAAGACGACCGCTACCGCATCCGCAAGACGCTGCGCGACCGCATCCTGTTTGCCTCGCACAACCTGCTGCGCGATCCGCCGTTTTCGAAGCTGGACATGATTTCCTGCCGCAACCTGCTGATCTACCTGAACCGCGACGTGCAGTTGCGCGTGATGCAGATGTTCCATTCCGCGCTGCGGCCGGATGGTTTCCTGTTCCTCGGCTCGTCCGAATCGGCCGACGCGGCGGCGGAATTTTTCGTGCCGTACGACAAGAAGAACCGCATTTACCGGGCCCGTCCGCTATCCCGCGCGGCGCGCTACGTGCCGGTGCTGTCGCACGCGCCGATCAGCCGCGTGCCCGAACTGGTGCATGCGGCGGGCGGCGTACGGCGCCAGTTCTCCTATGCCGACGTGCACCAGCGGGCACTGGCGAAGTTCGCATCGCCCAGCCTGGTAGTGGATCGCGAAACCAATATCGTCCACATGTCCGATACGGCAGGACGCTTCCTGCGCCATGTCGGCGGCGAGCCGTCGCGCAATGCGCTGGCGCTGGTTTTGCCGGAACTGCGGCTGGAATTGCGCACGGCGCTGTACCAGGCCCAGCAGAGCGGCCAGAGCGTCGAGGGCCAGCGCGTGCTGGTCCGGCGCGACGACCAGGACTATTACGTCAGCATCGCGGTGCGGCCGTTCAACGACGAGCTGGCCAGCATGGACTTCGCGCTGGTGGTGTTCGACGAGACGCGGCTGGCCAGTGCCGGCGACGCGGCCAAGCCGCAGGCGCCGCACAAGGACCTGGTGCTGGAACAGCTGGAAGCGGAACTGCAGCGCAGCAAGGAAAAGCTGCAGGAAACCATCGAGCACGCCGAAGTCTCCAACGAGGAACTGCGCGCGTCGAACGAGGAGCTGCAGGCGATCAACGAGGAATTGCGCTCGGCCACCGAAGAACTGGAAACCTCGAAGGAAGAGCTGCAGTCGGTCAACGAGGAACTCATCACCGTCAACTACGAGCTGAAGGTGAAGGTCGAGGAAACCGGCAAGGCCAACGACGACCTGAACAACCTGATCGCCTCGACCGACATCGCCACCGTCTTCGTCGACCGGGCCATGCGCATCAAGCGCTTCACGCCGCGCGCGGCGGACATCTTCTCGATCATCCCCACCGACATCGGCCGCTCGCTGCTCGACATCACCCACCGGCTCGACTACGACCAGCTGGCCGGCGACGTGCTGTCCACCTTTGAAACGCTGCGCCCGGTAGAGCGCGAAGTGCGCAGCAGCGACGGCCGCTACTACATCGTGCGCCTGCTGCCCTACCGCACCACCGAGGACAAGATCGAAGGCGCCGTGATGACGTTCTTCGACATCACCCGCCGCCGCGAGGCGGAGGAGCAGGTGCGCACCGGCGAGATGTGGATGCGGCTGGTGGCGGAAAGCACCGACGACTACGCCATCGTCACCACCGATGCCGAGGGCATCGTCACCAGCTGGAACAAGGGCGCCGAGCGCACCTTCGGCTGGAGCGAGCAAGAAGCGGTGGGCGCCAGCCTGGACATGATTTTCACGCCGGAAGACCTGGCCGGCGGCGCGCCCGATGACGAGCGGCGCCGCGCCACCGAGGAAGGCCGCGCCGAGGACGAGCGCTGGCATGTGCGCAAGGAAGGCACGCGCTTCTTTTGCGCCGGCGTCACCACGCCGCTGCACAACGCCCAGTTCCGCGGCTTTGCCAAGATCGCCCGCGACCAGACTTCGCGTGCCCAGCAGGAGCGGCGCCGCGAGGCCGCCCTGTGGTCCGAGCAGGCCAGCCGCACCCAGGCCGAGACCGACAGCGCGCTGAAGGACGAGTTCCTGGCCGTGATGTCGCACGAGCTGCGCCATCCGCTGAACCTCATCTACATCAACGTGGAACTGCTGGCGCGCCTGCCGGCCGTGCGGCAATCGCCGCCGGCGCTGCGGGCCGCCTCGATCATCCGCAATTCCGTGGCCAGCCAGGCCAAGATCATCGAAGACTTGATGGACATGTCGCGCGTCAACACCGGCAAGCTGGCGCTGGCCTGCCGCGAGATCGACCTGGCCCATACCGCCACGCGGCTGGTCGAGGTGATGCGCGCCGATCCGGTGGTGGAAGGCCTGACCCTGCGCGTGATGCTGCCCGAAGATCCGCTGGTGGTGTCGGCCGATCCGGTGCGCGTCGAGCAGGTCATGCTGAACCTGCTCAGCAACGCGGTGAAATTCACGCCGGCCGGCGGCACCGTCACGCTGCGGCTGGTGCGCGAGGATGGCATGGCGCGGCTGGACGTGACCGATACCGGCGCCGGCATCCAGGCCGACCACCTGCCGGACGTGTTCCGCATGTACCGCCAGGGCAGCGCGCAGGCGGTGCGCAGCAAGGCGGGACTGGGCATCGGCCTGGCGCTGGTGCGCCAGCTCGTCGAGCTGCATGGCGGGCAGGTGGCGGCCGCTTCGGACGGCCCCGGCAAGGGCAGCCGTTTCACCGTCTGGCTGCCGCTGGCCGGCCAGCACGCCGCCGACGATGGCGACAGTGCGCAGGGCCAGGCCAGCGCGCTGGCGGGCCGGCGCGTGCTGGTCCTCGACGATACCGAGGACACGGCGGAAACCTTCCAGGCGCTGCTCGAACTGGAGGGCGCCGAGGTATTCGTCACCACCAGCGCGCAGCGCGCACTGGAACTGTTGCGCGAGCAGCGCGTGGACGTGGTGATTTCCGACCTGTCGATGCCGGACATGGATGGCTTCCAGTTCATCCAGGCGGTGCGCGCCCAGCCGGCGCTGCAAGACCTGCCGGCCATCGCGCTGAGCGGCCTGGCCCGCGAGCAGGACATCCAGCGGGCCCGCGCGGCCGGCTTCTCCGATTTCATGACCAAGCCCGTCACGCTCGAACTGCTGAACGAGCGCCTGGTCCGGCTGTTGCCGCGCGGGTAGCCGGGGCCATCCCATGGCGGTCAATGTGGCCCAACGCACTGACCGCGCAGGAGTGCTGGGGCAACCTTGGCCAATGAACCTGCGCCCAATTTTTGCCGCGGACGACGCGGTCGTCGTCGGCGCCTCCACGGGAGGCGTTGCCGCATTACAGTCCTTCGTGGCCGGCCTGCCGCCGAACTTGCCGGCGGCCGTGCTGATCGTCATGCACATCGGAAACCACGACAGCATCCTGCCGTCGCTGATGGCGCGCAACTCGCGCCTGCCGGTACGCCACGCGCGCGACGGCGACGTGCTCGAGCCCGGCCGTATCCTGGTCGCGCCGCCGGACTTCCACCTGGTCGTCAGGCGCGATCCGGGCGACGGTGGCCAGCGGCGCGTGGTGCTGTCGCGTGGTGCCCGCGAGAACCACGCGCGGCCGGCCATCGACCCGCTGTTCCGCTCGGCCGCCGCGGCCTACGGACCGAGGGCGATCGGCGTGATCCTGACCGGCATGCTGGACGACGGCACCGCCGGCCTGCAGGCCATCAAGGCATGCGGCGGCAAGGCCATCGTGCAGGTGCCCGAGGAAGCCCAGGCGCCGGACATGCCGGAAAGCGCGATCCGCAACGTGGCGGTGGACCGCGTGCTGCCGGTGGCCGACATCGGCCCCGCGCTGGAGCGCATGCTCGATGACAACCTGGCCGCGGCGCGCGGCCAGCGGCGTGAAGTGCCCGACTGGGTCAACCTGGAAAACCGCTTGATGACGGAGACTGCCGACGTGGAAACCCTGTCACAGATTGGCGCGCCGTCGACATTCACCTGCCCGGAATGTCATGGTACGCTGTGGGAAATTCGCGGTACCACGCCCACGCGGTTCCGCTGCCATACAGGCCACGCGTTCACCGAACGCCACCTGTGCGCGGAGCAGGGCGAAGCCGTGGAGGCATCGCTGTGGTCGGCCGTGCGTGCGCTGTCCGAAAAGGAAAAGCTGCTGCGCCAGATGGCCGACAGCGCGATCAGCGCGGGCTACGCGGAAACGGCGGGCGATTACCTGGCACAAGCCGCCGCGGTGCAGCGCGACGGCGAAGTGCTGCGGCGGCTGCTGGTGTCCACCGAAGCGACTGAGCAGCCAGCATAGGGCGGCGAGCCCGGGGGCGGTGCCGTGCGCCGGCCCTGGGTGCGCTTGTGCGCGATGTTTCAAATTGCTCGGTAATTGTCCTACAAGGGCGGCCGTTGCGTTCCTATAGTTGCTGATTTTCTAAACGTTCATGATGTGCATGCCGGTGTCGCGCGGTCTCGGCCGTCAAGGCACTGCACCCATAACCGATAGGAGCGAGTAATGTTTGCACATAACAAGCGTTTGCAATACACCGTACGGGTCAGCGAACCGAATCCCGGTTTGGCGAACCTGATGCTCGAACAATTCGGCGGCCCGCAGGGCGAGCTGGCCGCGGCCATGCGCTACTTCACGCAAGCCGTCGCCGAGGACGATCCAGGCCGCAAGGACATGCTGTTCGACATCGCCACCGAAGAGCTCAGCCACCTCGAAGTGATCGGCAATATCGTCTGCATGCTGAACAAGGGCGCCAAGGGCCGCCTGTCGGAAGCGGTCGACGAGGAAGGCGAGATGTACCGCCGCATCACCGGTGCCGGCAACGACAGCCACATCACCCAGGTGCTGTATGGCGCGGGTGCTCCGCTGACCAACTCGGCCGGCGTGCCCTGGACGGCGGCGTATATCGACTCGATCAGCGAACCGACCGCCGACCTGCGCTCGAACATCGCCGCCGAGGCGCGCGCCAAGATCGTCTACGAGCGCCTGATCGCGCTGACGCCCGACCCGGGCGTGCGTGAAGCGCTGGGCTTCCTGATGACGCGCGAGATCGCCCACCAGAAGTCGTTCGAGAAGGCCCTGTACGCCATCCAGCCGAATTTCCCGCCGGGGAAAACGGCCGGCCGGCCGGAATTCGCCTCGGTCTACTACAACATGTCGCAAGGCGGCCCGGAACTCAACGGCCCATGGAACAGCGGCGAGAAGTGGCAGGTGGTGTCCGACCGCGACCAGCAGATGGGCGTGGACGGTGGCGGCGGCGAAGCCAGCGTCACGCTGGACTCCGACGATGCCGCGCTGCTGAACCAGATGGCGATGCGCACGATGTCCGACCCGAGCGCCGATCCGCTGACCGGCGCCGAGCTCGGCATGACGGCCGACCCGGGCTCGATCGACTCGGCTTCCGCCGCGGGCGGCAAGATCCCGTCGACGCCGGATGGTTCCGTGCCGCACGCGAAGCCTGACGGCCTGACGAGGCACTGACATGCCGCTGGCGCGCGTCTTCCCCGTCTGGCGCTATGCGCTCGGTGCCGCGATCTGCCTCGGCGGAGCGCTGGCGCTGCTGCATGAAATCGTCAGCGGCGTGCAGGCGTTCGACGCCAGCGTGCACGGTGCACTCATGGGCGGCGCCACCGCCGCCCTGGCGACGGCACTGGGTACCTTGCCCGTGCTGCTGTCGCAGAATTTCTCGCAACGCACCTACGATGGCTTCCTGGGCTTCGGCGCCGGCGTGATGCTGGCCGCCACCGCGTTCTCGCTGGTGATCCCGGCGATCGCGGCAGCCAAGGGGCAGGGTGCGGGCGCCTTCGAAGCCAGCGCGATCGCGGGCGGCGGCATCCTGCTGGGCATGGGCCTGGTGCTGCTGCTCGATAGCCTGGTGCGCGAACAAACCATCCTCGAAGGGGTGGATGCGGCGCGCAGCGATTCGCTCAAGCGCGCCTGGCTGTTCGTGGCCGCGGTGGCGATCCACAATTTGCCGGAAGGGCTCGCCATCGGCGTGGCCTATGCCGGGGCCGACGTGGCGAAGGCGCACAGCCTCGCCACCGGCATCTCGATCCAGGATGTCCCGGAAGGCCTGGTGGTGGCGCTGGCGCTGCGCACGGTCGGCTACGGCCGGCTGTTCTCCTGCGCGCTGGGCATCGCTTCCGGGCTCATCGAACCGGTGGCCGCCGTGGGCGGTGCCGTGCTGATCGAATATGCGCAATGGATGTTGCCGTGGGGCCTGGCGCTGGCCGCGGGCGCGATGCTGTTCGTGATCAGCCACGACGTGATTCCCGAGGCGCACCGGCATGGCCATGCGAAGAGTGCCTCGTGTTCGGTGGTGGCCGGGTTCATCCTGATGATGGTGCTGGATACGGCGCTGGCCTAGGCGCATCGCCGCGCCGAAAACTATACGCATCAGCGCGTACTGCCGTTGAGTCAATTCCACCCCAAGTGCAAATGCCGGGGTCAGGGAGGAGTACTGGCATGCAGGCCAGTACCGCTACGCCGGCAAGGAGCGATGCTCCTTGAAACCCCGGCTACGCCCCGCCGGGGTGAAGCAGGGGTTTCGCGAAGCATGCTTCGCGCCTGCGGAACAGTGCTGGCCTGCAGGCCAGCACTCCCTCCTGACCCCGGCCCTTCGCCGTTGGGGTGAATGCATGCGCTGTCAATGTGCCGGATGAAGCCTGCCTGCACTACCGTCCAGCACAGCGAACTCATTCTGAGCGCGCCGATCACACCTTGGCTTCCATCCCCGGCATCGCCGAACGGGTGAGGAACGCGTTGGTCGTGCCCGGCAGGTGGTCGAGCACCCACTTGGCCATCGCCACTTCCTGCGCCAGGATCTGCTGGCACACGTCGCGCGTTTCGATGTCGCCGGCCTGCTCGGCGGCGGCGATCAGCACCGTGTAGCTGGCGATTTCCATGTTCTCGAAGACATAGCTCTGCAGGGAGTTCTTCACCACTTCATCGTCGACCGCCATGCCCATCGCGGCCTGGCCGAATGCCATCATCTTCATCGACAGGTCCTTCAGCGCCGACGGGCTGCCGCCCAGCCGCGCAATGCATTGTTCCAGTTGCGCCTTCTGCCATTCGGTTTCTTCCAGGTGCTGCAGCACGCGCGCCTTCAGCGTGCCATAGTGCACCAGCCTGTCGGCCTGCGCCTTCAACATCGTTTCGGCCTGCTGTTCCATCGCATGCGCATCGCGCAGCCAGTCGAGCAGGTGCTCGCGGGGTTCCTTGGTTGCCATGTCGTTCTCCCGGTGGTGGGTTGATCGGTGGTTGGGTTGATCGGTGGTTTGAAGCGGCGCACGTGCGCCGGCCAGCGCATGATGGCGGCAGGCGAGCCCGATCGGTATAGGAACGGAACGCCGGCGCGTGTAGGAAAAGACAGAAGGTCAGACCACGACGGCAGGCCAGGGCGGTTGTTCAGTGCGGCAGGCCGGGGCGGTAGTTCAGGCCACTCGGTCGAGCAGCCGGATCACTTCGGCTTCCTCGATCTGGGGGAACACCTCGTAGTGCCGGCTCACCGACACGAAATTGAAGGGCGTGGCCAGCACGGTGACGTCGTCGCACAGCGGCGCGATCAATGCCACCGCTTCGGCGGACGCCACCGGCACGCAGGCGTGCAGCCGGCGCGGCCCGCGCTCGCGCAGCACGCGCAGCGCGGCCGCCATGGTCGACCCGGTGGCCAGGCCATCGTCGATGACGAGCACGACGCGGTCGCGCACGTCCGCCGACGGACCATAGGCGGCGCGGCGGCGCTGCATCAGCGCCACCTGGTCGCGCACCTGGGCGTCGACCCAGTCCATGCCGGTACGGGTGCGGTGGAAATAGGGGGCCAGTTCCACGGTGCCATGTTCGTCCACGGCACCGACAGCCAGCTCGGAATCGAACGCCGAGGCGATCTTGCGCACCATGACCACGTCGAGTTCGCCTTCGATGCGGTCCGCGACGATGCGGCCCATCGGCACGGCGCCACGGGGAATGGCCAGGACCAGCGGCTTGCAGCCGCGCCAGCGCAGCACGCGCTCGGCCAGCAGCTGGGCGGCCTGGGCGCGATCGCGGAAGGGCAGTCTTACCGGGTCATCCGTATCGTCCATGGCGCGGCCTCGCGGAGGTCAGGGCTGGTTGCGGCGTGCATTGCAGCATAGCGCTATCCGGCGCGGGCGCGCGCCACGCAGGCGCTTCGGCCTGATCCCACGCCGCTACGAGTCAAATACCTACAACGCGTCGACCGGCCCGTGCCAGAATCTGCCTTCATGAGGGGGAGGAAAGCATGACGACTGCATCACTGATCACACCGTTCAAGCCGGGCGACCGGGTGCTGGTGGCCAGCGCCGACCATGCGATGGCAGAGGCCCTGGCGCGCACCTTCGGCACCGCCGGGTTCTCCGTGCGCATCGCCTTCGATGGCGTGGCCGCGCTCGACAAGGCGCGCGCCTTCTTTCCCACCGCGGCGGTGCTGGGCCTGGACTTGCGCTACCTGGACGGCTTCCAGCTGGCGCGGGCATTGCGCACGATCCCCGGCTGCGCGCGGATGCGCGTGCTGGCGATGCTGCCCCCGTCGATCGCATTGCTGGACCGGCACCACTGTTTCGATTACGTACTGCGCACCCCGCGCATGGCGCATGGCGGGCGGCCCATGTGGGTGGTCGATACCGACAGCCTCGGCATCCGGCCCACGCTGTTCACGTGACCCGGGCCGGGGCGAGACCCGGGCGATCCTGACGCAGCGCCGGGCGCCGGATCACACGCTGGCGGGATGCGGCCGCGTGCCATGGCCGGCCAGCGCATCGGCGATCCGGCTCAGCAATTCGCTTTCCTTGTAGGGTTTCGGCAGCACCGGGAAGGCCGGGCTGCGCGCATCCGGCAACTGTTCCATGTAGCCGGTGGCCAGCAGGATCGGCAGGCCGGGCCGGCGCCGGCGCACTTCCTCGGCCAGCTGCAGCCCCGTCATCCCGCCGGGCATGATCACGTCGGAAAACAGCAGGCCGAAGTCGTCGTGCTCGCCGTGTTCGTTCCCATCCTGTCCGGCCAGCAGCCGGAGCGCCTCTTCGCCGCTGGCGGCGGTCACCACCGCATAGCCGTGCGCTTCCAGCATGGTCCGGCCCAGCTCGCGCACGTCGTCGTTGTCTTCCACCAGCAGGATCCTGGCCTTGCCGCCGGCATTGCCGGTATGGCGGTCCGGGGCGGCGGCGGGGGCCACCTGGGGCTGGTCGGCCACGGGGAAGATCATGCGCACCGTGGTGCCCACGCCGGGCTTGCTCTCGATATCCAGGCGGCCGTGCGACTGCTGCACGAAGCCGTGCACCATTGCCAGGCCGAGCCCGGTGCCCGGCCCCTTGGTGGTGAAGAAGGGTTCGGTGGCGCGGCGCAGCACGTCCGGCGTCATGCCGGTGCCCTGGTCGACCACGCAGATCACCACGTACTGGCCCGGGGCCAGGTGGTGCACGGCCAGCCGCCGGGCGTCGGCCAGCACCGATGTACCCACCGTCACGCTGCCACCGCCGCGCATCGCATCGCGCGCGTTGATCAGCACATTGAGCAGCGCCATCTCCAGGTGAGTGGGGTCGAGCACGCATGGGGCAGGCCGGGGCGCAGGTCCAGCTGGAGCTGCACTTCCTGGCCCAGCGTGCGCACCAGCATCTCGGAAAACTCCAGCACCAGCGCATTCAGGTTGATGCGGCGCGGCTCGAGCCGCTGCTTGCGGGCGAAGGTCAGCAGCTGCTGCGTCAGCGCGCCGCCCTTCATCGCGGCGCGCTGCGCGCGGCCGATCGCCTGCAGCGCCTGCGGCTTGGCGTCGATCATGCGCTGCGCCAGTTCGAGATTGCCGTTGACGACCTGCAGCAGATTGTTGAAGTCGTGCGCCAGGCCGGCCGTCAGCTGGCCGATCGCTTCCATCTTCTGCGCCTGCAGGTAGGACTGTTCATGGATGCGCCGCTGCGTGATATCCATCTGCGACGCGAAGAAGTACAGCAGCTTGCCGGCCTTGTCGAAGATCGGGCCGATGAACAGGGCGTTCCAGAACGGCGTGCCATCGGCCTTGTAGTTCAGGATGTCGACGGCCACGGCGCGCTGCTCGGCCAGCGCCTCGCGCACCTCGGCCACCGTGCGGGGATCCGTGTCGGGACCCTGCAGCAGGCGGCAATTGCGGCCCAGTACCTGGCTTTCCTGGTACTGGGTCAGGTCGAGGAAGGCGCCGTTGACGAACACGATGGGATCATCCGGCTGGTTGGGATCGGTGATCAGCATCGGCATCCGCGTCATCTCGACAGCGGCGAAGAAGATGTTGCCGCGGTTGTCCAGGTCCGCGTTTTCCAGGTAGGTGGCCTGCCAGTGCCGCACGCCCGGGTTGCCGAGCGTCGATACCGCATTGCCTTCCAGTTCGCCGCAAGCGAGTTTCCCGATGACCTGTCCATCGGCCTGCTGTTCGGTCGGTACGCTGGCGTCATCCTTTTGCCGTCCGATCGTCATGGTTGCTCCTCCCCGAGCCGTGGTTGCCGGCGCTGTTGTCGGCGTTGTTGCCAAATTGATCCAGTGTGCGGCCCATGCTAAGGGGCGCGCGGCCCGTTTGCTGTTCGTGCGCGCACATAGCGCGCACCGCCAGCCGTGCCGCGCCCGCCAGCGCTTTTGCCTACAATGTCGGCAACGGAGGACACGATGAACGAAACCCGCAACGACATCGGCAACGCGGCCGGAAACAAGGCTGCCGGCCCGGCTGGCAATGGCACGGGCGAGCATGGCGGCTACGAGGTGGCCACGATCATGGGCGCGCTGTACGGCGACGGCTTCACGGCGCTGAAGGGAGCGTTTTCACGCGAGTGGGTGCAGCGCCTGCGCGAAGACATCGACATGCTGTTCGCCGAGGCGCAGCGGCAGCCCGGCGGCGCGCTGCCGCGCGGGCCGAACCGCTTCTACGTCGAGATCCACCCCGAGCGCCTGCGCGGCTTTGTCGACATCGTCACGCATCCGTGGGTGGTGGCGGTCTGCGAGGCGATCCTGGGGCCGGACTACAAGGTGGTGGAGGCCGGCTTCGACGTGCCCGGGCCGGGCGCGCTGCACCAGCCGTGGCACCGCGATTTCCCCACGCCCGAGGCAACGCTGGTGGGGCGCCGGCTGAATTCGCTGGCCTTCAACATCACCACGGTCGATGTGACCGAAGACATGGGCCCGTTCGAGATCGCCCCCGGCACGCAGTGGGACGACCTGGCCGGCGGCCACCCGATGTTCCCGGCGCAGGATCTGTGGCCCCGCTACCAGGCGCGCGCCCAGCGCAAGCTGGCGCAGATGGGCGACATCTCGGCCCGTTCGGCGCTGACGATACACCGCGGTACCGCCAACCATTCCGACAAGTCGCGCCCCGTGTTCGTGCTCGGCGTGGATGCGCCGGACGGTACCAACGCCGACAAGCACGACCTGCAAGTCACGCGCGGCTACTGGGACAGCCTGCCGGAAGAAGTGCGGCGCCACCTGTCGTGCCGCGTCGTCGACCGGCTCGAGCCGATCGTGCAGGAACATGCGATCGAGGGCTTGCTGAAGGGTGTCGACGAGCCGTCGATGGGCGGCTCGATGGGCGGCTAGACGGGTGCCTGAAGGGAAGCGCCGGCGCGCAGTTGCGCCACCAGCTCGGGCAGTTGCGCCATCGACGCGAACACGTGCGCGGCACCCGCTTCGCGCAGCCGCTGTGCCTGGTCCGGCGGGCTGTGCTCGCCGCCGCCGAAGCCCAGCACGGTCGCGCCGGCGGCCACCGCCGCGTGCACGCCGGTCACGCTATCCTCGATGACGATGCAGCGCGCGGGCGATACGCCCATGCCGCCTGCCGCGGCCAGGTACACGGCCGGGTCCGGCTTCGGGCGCCCGGCGATATCGGCCGTATAAATTCCCCCCGTGAACAGCTCCGCCAGGCCGGTGCGCGCCAACAAGCCCTGCACGCGCACGTGGCGGCTGTTGCTGGCCACCGCCTTCGCCAGCGGGATCGCCGCATAGGCTTCGCGCACGCCGGGGATCGGCTGCGCCTTGCGGTCGCATTCGCCTTCCACCGTCGAGCGCATCACGGCCAGGTCCGGCACGGTGGGTTCCGGCAGGCGCAGTTCGGCGCACACGCCGAGCACCAGCGCTTCCAGCTTCAGGCCGAGGCGGGGGCGGATCAGCGCCGCCAGCGCGGCGCGGTCGGCATGCAGCGGTGCCAGGTAGTCGACCAGCGCCTGCAGGGCCACGGCTTCGCTGTCGATCAGCACGCCGTCGCAATCGGAAATCAGGTGGGTGAAAGATTCGGTAGACGTCATGCCCGGTTCGCGTCGAAAGAGATCGGGCGATCATGCCACAACGGCACGAATTGAACAGGCGTAACGGACTCTCCCGGACGGGAGGGACAGGGAAGTTCAGGCGCGGATGTCGATCAGCGTGCCGAGGCGTTCGTCGGCTGCCTGGATCAGCTTGGCGGACAGCTCGAAGCCGGCCTTGTAGACCAGCGAATTGACGATCGACGCGGCCGGGTCCGTGCCGGACGGCGCGCCGCCGACGTTTTCGACGGCCGACAGGTCGCGCGCCGCGATCGACAGCGTGACGCCGGTACCGGCCGGGCGCGCCTCGTTGAAGGTGGCTCCCTGCGGGACGAAGTGGTCGGTGTTCATGTTGGCGGTGTTATGCGCCGCCACACCCAGTGCCTTGCCATTGGCTTGCAGTCCCGTCAAGCCGATGCCCAGTGCCGAAATAGTCACGCGGTATTCCCTCTGAAGAACTGCCAGTCTACTGAAATCGTTCCCGATCCGCCCGCACAATGCGGCGCGGCGGCCTGCCGGTGTCGTAAAAGCGGAACGGCTGTGAACAGCGCGGCAACGAGTTGGCGAATCGGCCATGGCGGTCCATCGCAACGGCGCTGGCCGACGTCCGTGGGCGTTCTGGAAAGCAACACTTGAAGCCTGCTGGATGCTTAAAAATTGCTGAGATTAATCTTTTTGGATTGCAATACATGACGATTGACACCAGAATCGAGTTATTGCCTAACGCCAATTTTCCCGAGAGTTCGCCGTGTCTGCCCTGTCCCGCCTTCGCCAGTTTGCCGCTGTCCTGTCGACCGCCATGCTGTCCTGTGCCGCCATTGCGCCCGCCGCCGGCGCGCAGGCGCTGCCGCTCGATGCCCGGCTGAACGAGCAGATCGTGATGGTGCCCGCCGGCCCGCGGATGAACGTCAAGCTCGAGACCACGCTGTACAAGCCATCCGGCCCCGGTCCGTTTCCCCTGCTGATCATCAACCATGGCAAGTCGCCGGGCGACCCGCGCGCCCAGCCGCGCGACCGCTTCGTCTACATGGCCACCCAGTTCGTGCGCCGCGGCTATGCGGTGATGGTGCCGATGCGCACCGGCTTCGCGCACTCCGGCGGCACCTATTCGGACTTCGGCTGCAACATGAAGGCGAACGGCTACCAGCAGGCCGGCGATATCGCCGATGTCGTCGCCTATGCGCGCGAGCAGGGCTATGTCGACCCGGACCGCATCGTGATCGCCGGCCAGTCGTACGGCGGGCTGGCCAGCATCGCGCTGTCCACGCAGAACTTGCCGGGCGTGCGCGGCATCATGAACTTCGCCGGCGGCCTGAAGGTACACGGCGGCAGCTGCGACTGGCAGCAGTCGCTGGTGGGCGCCTTCGCCGAATTCGGCCGCAAGAACCGCATCGAAACGCTGTGGATGTATGGCGCCAACGACAGTTACTTCAACCCGGCGCTGGTGAATCGGATGTACGACGCGTTTTCGGCCAACGGCGGCAAGGTGCAGCTGGTATCGTACGGCCCGTTCAAGCACGATGCGCACACGATGCTGGGCAGCCGCGACGGCCAGCAGGTGTGGCTGCCGGAAGTGGAGCGCTTCCTGCGCCAGGTGGGCATGCCGACCGACCAGGTGTACGCGGTGGCCGAACCGGCGCCGCAGCCGCGCACCAACTTCGCCGCGCTCGACGACGTGGCCGCCGTGCCGTTCCTCCCCGAGAACGGCCGCCGCCAGTACAAGGCCTTCCTCACCAAGCAGACGCCGCGCGCCTTCGCCGTGTCGCCATCCGGCGCCTGGGGCTGGGCCGAGGAAGGCGAAATGCCCAACGAACGCGCCCTGGCCGCCTGCCAGGCCGCCAGCCGCGAACCGTGCAAGCTGTACTCGGTGGACGACTATGTGGTGTGGGGCGATGTCACCGAGCAGCCGAAGGATACGATGACGGGCCAGACCGACTGATACAGCGGCTGAACGGCTGAGGGTCTGAACCAGCGGCTGAGTCCGTGTCAGGGTGCCTGGGAGGAGTGCTGCCTTGCAAGGCAGCACCGCATCGCAGGCAAGGAGCGGTGCTCCTCGAAACCCCTGCGATGCCCCCCTGACACGAACCGAGCCATTGCGGGCAGCCGTGCGCGAAGGGCACGGATCATGCTGCTACCATGGCAACATGTGTGGACGTTTCGATCAAAACGATATCGCGCGGCGCTACGTGGCCGCCTTTGGCTGGGCCGACGCGGTCTATGACAGCGCGGCCCGGCCGACCTTCAATGCGGCGCCCGGCACCTATCGCCCGGTGCTGCACCTGGTCGACGGCAAGCTGCATGTCGACGATCTCCACTGGGGCTACCGGGCCTCGTGGGCGGCGGACAAGCTGCCCGTCAGCGTCAACGCGCGCCTCGAGAAACTCACCAACAACTACTGGAGCCGGCTGCTGAAGAACGGCCGCGCGGTGGTGCCCGCGAGTGGCTGGTATGAGTGGACCGGCGCGAAGGGCAAGCGCCAGCCCTGGCACATCCACCGCAAGGACCGCGAACCGCTGTTCATGCTGGCGCTGGCCGACTTCCGCCCGCTTCGCGACGACAACCCGGAAAACAAGGCCGAATCCGGCTTCGTGCTGGTGACGGCCGATGCCGAAGGCGGCATGGTCGACGTGCACGATCGCCGCCCGGTGGTGCTGAACGCGGCGGACGCGGCCACCTGGCTCGATCCGGAACTGCCGCGCGAGCAGGCCGAAATGCTGGCGCGGCAGATGGCGCTGGGGCCGGAAGCATTCGAGTGGCACCGGGTCAGCACCGAGGTCAATTACGCGGGGCGCGACGGCGAACACCTGGTGGTGCCGCTGCCGGACGACGACGAAACCGACGAGGACAAGGCATGAGCGGCAAGGCCCGGCCGGGGTATGTCACGGTGCGCGGCGCGCGCGAACACAATCTCAAGAACGTGGACCTGGACGTCCCGCGCGACGCCCTCGTCGTGTTCACCGGCGTCTCCGGGTCCGGCAAATCGTCGCTGGCCTTCGGCACCCTGTATGCCGAGGCGCAGCGCCGCTACCTGGAATCGGTATCGCCGTATGCGCGCCGGCTGTTCCACCAGATGCCGGTGCCGCAGGTGGACGAGATCGACGGCCTGCCGCCCGCGGTGGCCCTGCAGCAGCAGCGCGGCACGCCGACCACCCGCTCGTCGGTCGGCAGCGTGACCACGCTGTCCAATTCGCTGCGCATGCTGTACTCGCGCGCCGGCGACTATCCGCCCGGCCAGGAATTGCTGTACGCCGAATCGTTCTCGCCCAATACCCCGGAAGGCGCCTGCCCGCAATGCCATGGCCTGGGCCGCGTGTACGAAGCCACCGAAGCGTCGATGGTGCCGGACGATACGCTGACGATCCGCGAGCGCGCCGTGGCCGCCTGGCCCACCGCCTGGCATGGCCAGAACCTGCGCGACATCCTCGTCACGCTGGGCTACGACGTCGACACGCCGTGGCGCGAGCTGCCGAAGAAAACCCGCGACTGGATCCTCTTCACCGACGAGCAGCCCACCGTGCCCGTGTATGCCGGCCTGACGCCGGAAGAGACGAAGCGCGCACTGAAGCGCAAGGAAACGCCGAGCTACCAGGGCACGTTTACCGGCGCGCGCAAGTACGTACTGCAAACCTTCGCCACCACGGAAAGCGCGTCGATGAAGAAGCGCGTGGCGCGCTACATGGTCAGTACCGAGTGCCCCGCATGCCGCGGGCGGCGGCTGCGGCCGGAGGCGCTGTCCGTCACGTTCGCCGGCCACGACATCATGGAACTGGCGCGGCTGCCGCTGCAGCGGCTGGCCCGCACCATGGCGCCCTATGCCGCGGGCACCGCGAAGGTCAGCGCGAAGCAGCGCGCCGAGCATCCGGAAAAACTGATCGTCACGCAGCGCATCGCCCAGGACGTGATGGCGCGCCTGGACGTGCTGCTGGACCTGGGCCTGGGCTACCTCGCGCTGGACCGCGGCACGCCCACGCTGTCGCCCGGCGAGCTGCAGCGGCTGCGGCTGGCCACGCAGGTGCGCTCGAACCTGTTCGGCGTGGTCTACGTGCTGGACGAGCCGTCCGCCGGCCTGCACCCGGCCGATACGGTGGCGCTGCTGCGCGCGCTCGACCGGCTGAAGGCGGGCGGCAATTCGCTGTTCGTCGTCGAGCATGCGCTGGACGTGATCCGGCATGCCGACTGGCTGGTCGACGTCGGCCCCGCGGCGGGCGAGGGCGGCGGGGAAGTACTGTACAGCGGCGCGCCGGCGGGATTGAAGGCCGTGACAGCATCGCAGACCCGGCGCTACCTGTTCCCGGAGGAAGCGCCGCCCGCCCGCGCGCCGCGTCCGCCCCAGGGCTGGCTGAAACTGGCCGGGGTCACGCGCAACAACCTGCACCGGCTGTCGTGCGAATTCCCGCTCGGCGTGCTGACGACCGTGACGGGGGTGTCCGGCTCCGGCAAGTCGAGCCTCGTCAGCCAGGTGCTGGTCGAACTGGTGGCGCGCGCGCTGGGCCACGAGCCGGAGGCCGCGCCGGAGGAGGGCGACGAGCTGGAACAGCAGGCCCCGGAAACGCTGGAAGGGCACATCACCGCCGGCCTGGAAGGCATACGCCGGCTGGTGCGGGTCGACCAGAAGCCGATCGGGCGCACGCCCCGCTCGAACCTGGCCACCTACACCGGCCTGTTCGATCACGTGCGCAAGCTGTTCGCCGCGACGAAGACGGCGAAATCGCGCCGCTACGATGCCGGCCGCTTCTCGTTCAACGTGGCCAAGGGGCGCTGCGCCAATTGCGAGGGCGAGGGCTTCGTGATGGTCGAGCTGCTGTTCCTGCCCAGCGTGTACGCGCCTTGCCCGGTCTGTGGCGGCGCGCGCTACAACGCGAAAACGCTGGAAGTGACGTACCGCGAGCGCAACGTGGCCGAGGTGCTGGCGATGACGGTCGACACGGCGTGGGAATTCTTTGCCGATGAACCGCCGCTGCGCCGTGCGCTGGAAGTGCTGCGCGATGTCGGCCTCGGCTACCTGCGGCTGGGCCAGCCCGCCACCGAACTGTCCGGCGGCGAGGCGCAGCGCATCAAGCTGGCCACCGAGCTGCAGCGCGCGGCGCGCGGCAGCATGCTGTACATCCTCGACGAACCGACGACAGGCCTGCACCCGGCGGACGTGGAACGGCTTGTGGCTCAGCTGCAGAAACTGGTCGAAGCGGGCAATACCGTCATCGCCGTGGAACACGACATGCGCGTGGTGGCGGCCAGCGACTGGGTGATCGACATCGGCCCCGGGGCCGGCGAGGAAGGGGGGCGCATCGTCGCCGCGGGCCCGCCGTCAGCCGTGGCGACGATCGCCGACAGCCGCACGGCACCCTACCTGAAACGTTTCCTGGCGGGGCGTCACAGCCAGCCGTGAACCGTGGCGTAGGCGGCCACGGCCAGTGCCGCGCTGCTCCACACCATGGGCTGCACGGCGCTGCGCAGGCTGTGCGCCACCACCGCGCTGGGCCGATGGAGCCACAGCAGCGCCACCACCGCCAGCAGGTTCTGCGCCGCCACGACCAAATTCAGCAGCACGGCCGCCGCCAGGCACCAGGCCACCGTGTCGGCGCGGCGATGACCGTCGCCCAGCGCCAGTTCGCCGCCGGCCAGCGCCAGCACGGCGCCATGGGCCACGCCCAGCACGAGGCCATACAGGCTGACGTTCACGAAACGCGGCAGGAAGTAATGGGCGCGGCATTGCGGCACCAGTGCCAGCGCATGCAGCGCGATCGCCAGGACCACGCCAAAGCGCAGCGCTCCCGCGAGCTGGGTAAGCAGCGTGACATTCATCGTGGTACTCCCGTTACCCCGGAGTGTGCCGGCTGGCTGCGCTGGCGGACTGTGCCGGCGGACTGACCTTGCTGCTCCTGCTTGCTGACCATGCTCGTTGCTTTGTGCTCGTTGCTTTGTGCTCGTTGCTTTGTGCTTGTTGCTGTGCTTGCTGCTGTGTTTGTTGCTGTGTTTGCTGCTGTGCTTGTTGCTGTACTTCTTGTCTATGCTCGTCGCCCCGCTCGTTGCCCGTGCTTTTATTCCGCTCCGCTCGCTGGTTCAGCCGACGCTTCCCGCTCGCTCGTCGCCGTACGGCAGCGCGGCACGCGCTTCTCGAACATAGCGGCGTTCGGAGAGGATCGGCGCACGATAGCGGGCCATTGCGTTACCAGGGTGAGCACGTTTGATCGAGATCATGCCGCGAGCGCGAGGCACACGTAGCCTTGTCATTCGCGCCGCCACTGGTGGAGTGAAACGTCCGTTGTATCGTCAATAGTATCGGCAATAGTATCGTCAATAGCATCGTCAATAGTATCGGCAATTGTATCGGCAATAGCATCGCCAATAGTATCGGCAACACGCTGGCCAGGCACGTCGGTAGTCACATCGGTAGTCACATCGACAGTCGCATCGGCAACCGCCTGGCCAATCGCATCGTGAATGACACCGCGAGTCACATCGCGCGTTGCGTCGTCGATCGCATCGTGAATCACATCGCCGACCGCATCGTGAATCGTATCGTGAGGCGCAGCGTCATTCACGTCATCCATTTCATGCAGTGGTTTGACACTGCATTCATCCGACAAGAGGCAACCATGTTCCCTTTTTCTCAAAGCATCACACCCGCGGCGAAGAGCCACGTGCAGGCCCAGGTGGCGTTCTTCAACGACATGTCCCGTTCGCTGTTCCAGATGGCACAGCAAGTCAATGAAGTGCATCTCCGGCTGGCACAGACCTGGCTGGAGGACCTGGCCACCACCAGCCAGGCGGTGATCACGGCAGGCAAGCCCACCGAAGTGTTCACCGTCACGGCTTCGCGCGCCCAGCCGGTCGCCGACCGGTTCCGGGCTTACCAGCAGCAACTGTCGAAGATCGCGGCGGATGGCCAGACCACGCTGATCCGCGTGGCTGGCGACCATGCCGACGAGACGGCGCGCGCGGCCCGCGAGTTTACCGATGAAGTCACGCGCGTGACGTCCGAGGAAACCGAACGCACGCTGCGCCAGCAGCACGACACGATGCGCCAGCTGGCCAACCCGCTGGACAGCATGGTCGACAGCGCCACCCGCCAGGCCCGTGCCGCGATGGGGAACGGCCTGGACATGGCCAGCCAGGCTGCCCAGGCGGCCCAGGCCGCCGCGCGCGCAGCTTCAGGGCAGTCGCGCAAGGAAGGGCAGCCATCGTAGTGGCTTGGCGCAATCGCTGAGCGCCCGTGTGCCCGGCGGTGCGGCATGCCGCACCGCCGCTTCAGTCCGCCTGCTTCAGTTTGCCGGCTTCCATCCGAGAGCTCGAATCTGCCGGCTTCAATCGGCCAGCTTCAATCCGCCAGCATCAATCCGCCAGCTTCAGTCCGCCAGCATCAATTCGCCAGCATCAATCCGCCAGCATCAATCCGCCAGCCTCAAACTGCTCACTTCAGGCTGCCCACTTCAAGCCGCCGCATCGAGCGGTTCCCACGTCGGGCGCCTCGGCCCGGGCTCATCCCCGCGCGTTTCTCGCGCCGGGCTTCCCGCTGGGTGCTTTCCCGGCATCCGCCCGGGACGGGACCGTGCCATGGCCCGCGCCATCGCTTTCCCGCATCGTCTTCCCCTGTGCCGCTGCCATGCGCCACGCAAGGCGGCCGGGCGCTACACTCGCCATTCGATGGATGAGCATGGAGTGCTTGCATGGGAGACTGGATCGATTTGCTGCAATGGCCGGCCATGGCCGCCTCGCTGCTGGCGGCGTGGCTGGTGGCCTCGCAACGGGCTCGCCGGCGCCTGTCCGGTTTCATCGTGTTCCTGGTCAGCAATGCGATGTGGATTGCCTGGGGCGTGCACGACGACGCCTGGGCATTGATCGCGTTAAACTGCTGCCTTGCCGTCACCAATATCCGCGGCATCGCCAAGAACCGCAAAGCCCAGGAAGATTCATGACCACACCGTTGCACATCGTTTGCCCCCATTGCGACGCCGTCAACCGCGTGCCGCAGGAGCGGCTCGGCGAGGCGCCCACCTGCGGCAAATGCCAGGCTTCGCTGTTTACCGGCCAGCCGGTCGACTTGTCCGGCGCGCGTTTCCTGAAACACGTCGAACGCAGCGATATCCCCGTGCTGGTCGACTTCTGGGCACCGTGGTGCGGGCCGTGCCGCACGATGGCGCCGTTCTATGCGCAGGCTGCCCGGCAGCTGGAGCCACGCCTGCGCGTGGTGAAGGTCGATACCGAAGCCAACCAGGAACTGGGCGCGCGCCATGGTATCCGCAGCATTCCCACCCTGGCGCTGTTCAGCAACGGCCGGGAAGTGGCGCGCCAGCCCGGGGCCATGGACACGGGCAATATCCTGGCCTGGGTGCAGCGCAACCTGCAGGGTTCGCGGTGAAGGCGCCGAAGTCAAGGTAATGCAGTGAATGCCTCATAAGTAAATGTAGTCGTTTACTTATTGTCGGGTTCGCCGTATAGTCGGCGCATGAACAAATCACTCCTGCTCACGGCGGCTTGCCTGCTGGCGCTTCTGTCCACCGTCGGCGCGTCGCTGCCGTATCCGATCCTGCCGCCGCTATTCGCTTCCGGTACCGCCAATGGCCTGAACGCCTTCCTCGGCTTGCCACCCAAGCTGCTGTTCGGCATCGCGCTGGCCATCAACCCGCTGGGCTTGCTGATCGGCGCCACGCTGCTGGGGCCACTGTCCGACCGCTATGGCCGCCGGCCCCTGTTGCTGGGCACCGCCTACGGCGCCGCGGCCGGCCATGCGCTGACCGCCGTCGCGCTGGTGATGGAATCCTATCCGCTGTTCGTGCTGGCGCGCTTCGCCACCGGTCTGCTGGAGGGCAACGGGTCGATCTGCCGCGCGCTCATCGCGGAAAAATTCACGGGCGCCGAGCGGGCGCGCGGCCTGTCGCTGGTGAATGGGGCGTTCCACATGGGCTGGCTGGTGGGGCCGATGCTGGCCGGCTTGACGCTCGGCTTCGGCATCGTGGTGCCGTTCGCCGCCGCGATCGCCGCGCTGGTGCTGGCCGGCGTGCTGGCGGCGATCGCGCTGCCCCGCGAGCCGGCGTCCAGGGAAACCACGTCGCTATGGCAGGTGGCCAGGCACCGCCATGCGTTGAACCTGCTGCGCCACGCCGAACCGCGCACGCTGTTCTTCATCCAGCTGGCCGGTTTCTGCGGCGTGACGGCGTTCTACGAGTTCTACCCGTTGTGGCTGGTGGAAGAAGGGCAGTATGATGCCGCCCGGATCGCGCTGATCAACATGGCGATGTGCGGCATCATGACGGCCGCCTCCGTGGTGGCCGGGCATTACGCCGGCGGCGATTCGCTGCGCCGGGCCGGCTGGTTCGCCTGGGGCATCGCGCTGGCGGTCGCTTGCGTGGCGGTGGGCAACCTGTGGATGGGGCTCGTCGCGATCACGCTGTTCGGCATCCCCAACGCGTTCTTCAACGCGACCGTGCAGCCGTGGGCGGCCGAGCGTTTCGCCGAGCACGGGCAGGGCGCCGTGATGGGCCTGATGTCGACCACGTTCTGCCTGGCCACCATCCTGATGGCGCTGGTCGGCTCGGTGCTGGTCCTGATCGATACGCGGCTCGTGCTGGCGGTGGGCGCCGCGGCGAGCCTGTGGGCCGGCTGGCGGCTGCATGGCTGGCGCCGCGAACTGGCGCCGGCATTGAAAGGAATTCACTGATGAACACCTCCGACCGTATCCTGTTCCTGCTGAAGACGCGCGGCCCGAAGACGGCGCAGCAGCTGGCCGACATGCTGGAGCTCACATCGATGGGCGCGCGGCGCCACCTCGAGGCCGCCGAGGAAAAAGGCCTGGTGGCGTTCCAGGACGTGGCCGAGAAAGTAGGGCGGCCATCGCGCCGCTGGCTGTTGACCGACGCCGGCCACGCGCGCTTCCCCGACCGCCATGCCGACCTCACCGTCGCCCTGATCGACCAGGTGAAGACCCTGTTCGGCGACGGCGCCATCGACAAGCTGATCGTCTCCCGCGAAGCCGCCAGCGAAGCGTTCTACCGCGACACCATCGGCGATGCCGCCGCGTTGCCGGAACGGGTGGCGGCGCTGGCCCACGCGCGCGACGTGGAAGGCTACATGGCCGAAGTGGAAACGCAGCCGGACGGCAGCCTGCTGCTGGTCGAGAACCACTGCCCCATCTGCGCTGCCGCCCGCGCCTGCCAGCAATTCTGCCGTTCCGAACTCGACGTCTTCCAGCGCGTGCTGGGCCCCGGCTGCGCCGTCGAGCGCACCGAGCACCAGCTGTCCGGCTCGCGGCGCTGCGCCTACCGCATCGTTCCCGTGGCATGAGGCGCTGCTCAGCCCGGTAGCACCCAAAACCGGGGACAGGCTCCGATTATTATCGAAACCGGGGGCAGGCTGCGGTTACATTCGAAAGCTGTAAACGAAACCGGTGACAGGCTCCGATTTTTTTCGAAACCTGGAAGGCGCGGAAAATAAGCCGGAACCGGCCCCAGTATTGTCGAAAACCGGCAGCAGGCTTCGGAAACGGCCCATTCGAAGGTCAAGAATAATCGGAGCCTGTCACCGGTTTCGCACCGGTTTGCGGTTCAGGCGCCGGGTTTCGCGGCTGTCGTGTACAGTAGCAAAAACACAACGGAGGATCACCATGCCACTGGAAGAAGAGGAACGCCGCAAGTTCGTGGCGGAAGTCTGGAAACGCTACGAGGAAGTGCAGAACTGGGCGATCGCCAACTGGCCCGATGCCGAGCACCGGCTGTCGACCAGCGATTTCGTCGAGGGCCGCAAGGAGATCCTCGGCCTGGGCTTGCCGCCCGAGCAGAAGCTCAAGCAGGAACCGCAGGCGGCGCCGGAGCCCGAGCAGGGCGGCCCCCAGTACCTGGATGTGACGCCCGCGCCCTGGCCTTGAACGTCACCCGCGCCGTGCGGGAATCCAGCACAGCAGGCTTACCACCAGGCAGCCCCGCACTTCTCCCTCGTTCCGCCCGCGGGGCGCTGGGCCCGATCAGCCGCGCCGCGCGGGAATCCAGCACAGCAGGCTCACCACCAGGCAGCCCCGCACTTCTCCCTCGTTCCGCCCGCGGGGCGCTGGGCCCGATCAGTCGCGCCGTGCGGGAATCCAGCACAGCAGGCTCACCACCAGGCAGCCCAGCACCCCGCAGGCAAGCTTGAACGCACTATCGAACAGCAGCGGCGCGACCAGCCCCGACACCAGCGCGAACAGCGTCATCTGGATGAACGATTGCAGGGAAGCCGCCAGGCCGCTGTTGTCCGGGAACAGGTTCATCGCCAGCAGGGACAGCGGCGGCATCGCCAGCGCCAGCGCCAGTGAATAGAAGAACAGCGGCAGCACGGCCCACGGCACTTCGGCCACGAAGAAATACGTGTACGCCACGTTGGCCAGCGCCGCCGCGGCCATGCCGGCATAGCTCATCCAGATCAGCTGCGCCTGCGTGCGCGAACGGGCCAGCTTGCCGGACAATCCCGAGCCCACCACCATGCCCGCGACCAGCGGGATGAACAGCCAGCCGAACGCCGTTTCCGGCAGGTGCAGGATGTTCATGATGAAGTAGGCGGCCGAGCCGATGTACAGCGCGAAGCCGCCGAACGCCACGCCGAGCGCGGCCGACAGGAGCAGGAAGCGGCGATGGCGCAGCACCTTCAGGTAATTCGCCGCGATCAGCTTCACTTCGAATGGATGGCGCTTCGCCTGCGGCAGGCTTTCCGGCAGCCAGCGCCAGACGGCGAACAGCATCACCACGCCGAACAGGGCCAGGAACCAGAAGATCGAGCGCCAGCCCAGCGACACCTGCAGCCAGCCGCCGAGGATCGGCGCCAGCGCGGGCGCCAGGCCGAACACCATCATTATGTGGCCGAGGATCTTCTGCGCATCGGCGCCCTCGAAGCGGTCTTGCACGATGGCCCTGCCGACCACCGAGCCGGCGCCGGACGACAGCCCCTGCAGCACGCGGCAGGCCAGCAGGAAGCCCAGCGAACCGGCCACCGCGCCGCCGACCGAGGCGATGATGTACAGCACCAGCGACCACAGGATCACGGGGCGGCGGCCCAGCGTGTCGGACAGCGTGCCGTAGAACAGCATCATGAAGGCAAAGCAGAACAGGAACAGCGACAGCGTCTGCTGGATCGCGATCGGCGTGGCGCCGAACTCGCCGGCGATTGCCGGGAACGAGGGCAGGTACGTATCGATGGCCAGCGGCCCCACCATCGTCAGGCCGGCCAGAAGCACCGTCAGCAGGATATTCATGGAGAGAGTATCGTTATTGTTTTTCGGGCGCGTATTGTACGCCAGCCGCGCCGTGCCTGCCGGGCCCGGCAGTTGCCGATTCGTCGGGGATTTGTCGTCGATTTGTCGCGGATTCGTCGCTGATGCGTTGGCGATAGGGGCCGATAGGAGCCGATATGAGCCGATGGGCGCGAAGACAAGCCGATATGCCGTCGATTCGTGGCCAGCCGTCGCCAGCCGTGTTCAGCCGTTTCCCGCGTCTGGCCGGCCCGCCGCAGAACGGCCATATCGATATGAGGTTATCGCATAACCGGGGTGGCGCGGATTTTCGTAGAATGCGCCTGCGCGCAGCCTGCGTGACATTTGAGTAAGTGAAGAACATGACTATCGATACCTTCGACGGCACCGGCGTCAAGCCTGCCCATTGGGACCTGGATGCCGTGGTCGCGGCATTGCGCGTATCGCGCGAGGCCACGCACAACATCCGCCACCAGCGCCGCGTCCGCGAGCTGCCGTCGCGCGAGGCGCTGACCACCATCGTCAACGGCCTGTCCGCCGTGCTGTTCCCCACGCACTACGGCCGGCCGAACCTGACCGACGAAAGCATCGACTATTTTGTCGGCGACACCCTGAACACCACGCTGAACCGCCTGACCGAACAGGTGCGGCGCGGCCTGCAGTTCGCCGACGATGCCGACATGGGCGAGGAAGCGCTGACCCAGAAGGCCCACGACATCACCCGAGCCTTCGCGGCCAGCCTGCCGCAGATCCGCGCGCTGCTGGTGTCGGACGTGCAGGCCGCCTATGCGGGCGACCCGGCGGCCACCTCGATCGCCGAGATCATGCTGTGCTATCCAGGCACCATCGCGATCCTGTACTACCGGCTGGCGCACCAGTTGCACCGGCTCGGTTCGCCCTTCCTGGCGCGCATGATCTGCGATATCAGCCATTCGCTCACCGGCGTGGACATCCACCCCGGGGCGCAGATCGGCGCCAGCTTCTTCATCGACCATGGCACCGGCGTCGTGATCGGCGAAACGGCGATCCTGGGCGAGCGCGTGCGGCTGTACCAGCACGTCACGCTGGGCGCCAAGCGCTTCCCGACGGATGCTTCGGGCATGCTGATCAAGGGCACGCCGCGCCACCCGATCGTCGAGGACGACGTGGTGATCTACGCCGGCGCCACCGTGCTCGGCCGGATCAC
Organism: Pseudoduganella sp. SL102; assembly: GCF_027856995.1. Classification (NCBI taxonomy): domain Bacteria; kingdom Pseudomonadati; phylum Pseudomonadota; class Betaproteobacteria; order Burkholderiales; family Oxalobacteraceae; genus Pseudoduganella; species Pseudoduganella sp. SL102. The sequence continues at coordinate 5,136,631 of NZ_CP115554.1, read as the reverse complement.
CATCGGCGCCGGCTCCACCATCGGCGGCAATGTGTGGCTGACCCAGAGCGTACCGCCGAACAGCAACGTCTCCCAGGCGCAGATGCGCAGCGATTGAACAGCCGGTCGCCGGAACCGTTGCCGGAAAACCGGTGACAGGCTTGCCGTGAAGTGAAGGCGACGTGACTATCAGAGTTGGCGTTGGGGGGAGTGGTGTCGGACATTTTTTCCGAGCGCTTCATCCGGAAAATGTGTCGGACACCGGTTTCTTCCTCAGGAAATCGGCAACATCATGCGAAAACCGGCCGGTCTGCCGCAGCGGTCGGATACCGAAAAAGCCGGTGTCCGACACCAGACCGCAACAACTACCGACGCATCCAAGGTCACCAATCAAGCGGCACCGGTGCCTGTCACCGTTTTTGAAGAAACATTTCCCAAGACGCGCTGCCGCCGCTATGCGCAAAGATCCGGCCGAGGTCCAGCCAGCTACTCCGGCACTTCCCAGTCCTTCAACGCCAGGTCGCCCCGTTCGTACGCGGCCAGCACTTCCTTGGCGGCGGCCAGGTCGCGCTCGTGCACCAGCACGCGGGCGCCGCCCAGCGCGGGCGAGATCAGCTGGTCGACCTGGGAGTGGTGGTCGTCCGCCACGGCGGCGGCGATGCCGGCCGCGTTCAGGCAGCCGCGCAGCACGTGCGCCTGGGTGGGATCGAGGCAGCGCGCCGCGATCCCGTAGTCATCCTTGATCTGGTCCTTGATCCCGGTATCGCCCACCCGGTCGTTCCCGCCGAACGCATCGCTGAAGAGGTTGGCCATCGTCGTCTCGTGTTTCCAGCGATTATGGACGACGCCGGCGGAACAGGGCGCTACAGAGCGTGGCTGGCGTACAGCGCGTCGAGGATCTTGCCCTTCAGCGCCGCCTGGGCCGGGTCGCCGCGGCGGCGCGGGCCGGGCGGCGGCAGGTATTCGTCGCAGCGGCCGCCCGCGGTGCCGTCGAGCAGCACGCTGCGGTCGCTGAGGAACAGCGCCTCGTCCAGGTCATGGGTCACCATCAGCACCGTCAGCGCATGTTCGCGCGCCAGCCGCTTCAGCAAGTCCTGCAGGCGGATGCGCGTAAAGGCGTCGACGGCGGAAAACGGTTCGTCCAGCAGCAGCACGCGCGGCCGGTTGTACAAGCCGCGGGCGATGGCGGCGCGCTGCGCCTGGCCGCCGGAGAGCTGGCGCGGCAGGTAGTCGCCCAGGCCCGCCAGGCCCACGTCGGCCAGCAGGGGCGCCGGATCGGCCGTGCCGCCGAATGCCACGTTCTGCGCCACCGTCAGCCACGGGAACAGGCGCGGCTCCTGGAAGATCAGGCCGATGTCGGCCGACACGCCGTCCAGTGGCGCGCCGGCCAGCGCGACGCTGCCGTGCCAGTCGCGATCGAGCCCGGCGACGATGGACAGCAGGCTGCTCTTGCCGCTGCCGCTGGCGCCGATCAGCGACACGAATTCTCCTTCGGCGAGCCGCAGCCGCAAGTCGCGCAACACCGTGCGCGCGCCGAACGCCTTGCGGATCACGTGGACGTCGAGCAGTGCGGGAGCGGGATGGCTCATGCGGCCCTCGCCAGGTCGTCGCGCCATGCCAGCAGCCGGGATTCCAGGCGCCGCATCAGCGTGTCGCTGGCCTTGCCCAGCAGTGCCAGCAGCAGGATCGCCGCCAGCACGATGTCGGCGCGGCCCGTTTCGCGGCCGTCGCTGAGCAGGTAGCCCAGGCCCCGGCTGGCCGCGATCAGTTCCGCCGCGACCATGAACATCCAGGCCAGCGACAGGCCGTTGCGCAAGCCCGTCATCAGCGACGGCAGGGCGGCCGGCAGCAGCACGCGCCGCGCCAGCGCCACGCTGCCCAGGCGGTACATGCGGCCCACCTCGACCAGCTTGCGGTCGACGCCGGCGATGCCCGAGGCGGCGCCCAGGTAGACCGGGAAGAAGGCGCCGATCGCGATCAGCACCAGCTTGGGTGCTTCGTCGATGCCCAGCCACAGCAGCAGCAGGGGGACCCAGGCCAGCGACGGTACCGCGCGCAAGGCCTGGAAAGTGGGGTCGAGCAGGGTGGCGATGCGCGCATTCAGCCCGACCGCGGCGCCGATGGCGATGCCCAGCAGCGCGCCGGCGGCATACCCGGCGGCCACGCGCAGGGAACTGGCCAGCACATGCCACAGCAGGTCGGCATGCGCCAGTTGCGCGAGCGTTGCCGCGATCTCCGATGGCGGCGGCAGCAGGTGGGCCGGCACCGCGCCACCACGCACCAGCAGCTCCACACCCAGCAGCGCAAGGACTGGCAGCAGCAGGCCCCACGCCGGGTGGGGCCGCCCACGCCGCGCCGCCGGCGCCGGCACCGGCGCGGATGGGGCGTGGTCGGCGGCAGGCTGCCTGCCCACCAGGTCGATGCTCGAATGCAGCGCGGGTGGCGTCATCGTCACGCCTTCGTGATCAGCGCGCGGGCGAAGCGGGTATCGACCAGCTCGGCGATGGTGCGCTCCAGGTCGACGCCCGGCTTCACCAGTGCTTCCTGCCGCAGGATCGGCGCGGCCTGCCGCAGCGCGGCCACGTGCTCGCTGCCCGGCTGTGGCTGCGAAAAGTCGGTCCTCAGCTTCACCTGCAGCAGCGCGACCGGCAGCGACACCCTGGCTTCCTCGGCCAGGATACGCGCGGCTTCCGACGGATGGGCGACGATCCACTTGCGCGCCCGTTCGTACGCGGCCAGCACGCGCGTGACTTCTTCCGGCCGCTGGGCCAGGAATTGCTCGCGCACGTTCAGGAAGCCGTAGGTGTTGAAGGCCACGTTGCGGTAGATGAGCCGCGCGCCGCCTTCCAGTTCGCTGGCAGCCATGTGCGGATCGAGGCCGGCCCACGCGTCCACGCGGCCCTGTTCCAGCGCCGTGCGGCCATCCGCATGCTGCAGCGCCACGTGTTCGATGTCGCCGCGTTTCAGGCCCGCCTGCTGCAGGGAGCGCAGCAGGAACAGGTAGGGGTCGGTGCCCTTGGTGGCGGCCACCTTTTTACCCTTCAGGTCCGCCACCGACCGGATCGGCGAATCCTTGCGCACCACCAGCGCCGTCCATTCGGGGCGCGAATAGATGTAGGGCGTGCGGATCGGGTTGCCGTTGGCGCGCGCCAGCAGGGCGGCCAGGCCGGCCGAGGAGCCGATGTCGATGCTGTTGCCGTTCAGGTATTCGAGTGCCCGGTTGCTGCCGGCCGAGAGCACCCACTTGATGTCGGTGCCGGCCGGCCTGAAGGCTTCCTCGAGCCAGCCGAAGCGTTTCAGCACGAGGCTGGACGGCGAGTAGTACGCATAATCGAGGCGCAATTCCTTCAGCGGTTCGGCGGCGCGCGCCAGCGATGGTACGGCAAGCGCGGCGGCGGCACCGGCGACGGATTTCAACAGGGTACGGCGTTTCATGGTTGGTTTTCCTGGAAGTTCATGTAGTGCGGAGTCACTTGCCCGCTTCGAGGGCGAGCTGGTAATCGGTCTTGGCGTAATCGGCGAAATGCTTGTTGGTGACCGCGAGGAATTCGCGTGAGCGGTAGGCAGCGGCGATGTCCTTCGCGAACTGCTTGTCCTTGTCCGCGGTCTTCACGGCCACCAGGTTCACGTAGTTCGGCGAGATCTTCTCGGTCTTCAGCGCATCGCGCAGCTTCAGGCCGGAAGCCAGCGCGTAATTGCCGTTGACGAAGGAGTAATCGGTATCCTGCAGGGAGCGGGGCAGTTGCGCCGCCTCCAGCGGTACCAGCCGGATCTTCTTCAGGTTCTGCGCCACGTCCCGCTCCGAGGCGCGCACCGGATCGACGCCCGGGCGCAGCTTGATCCAGCCGAGCTGCTCGAGCAGGACCAGCGCGCGCGCCTGGTTGGTCGGATCGTTCGGCAGCGCCACGGTACTGCCTTCCTTCACTTCGTCGAGGCGCTTGTGCTTCTTGCTGTAGATGGCAATCGGCGCCGTGGGCACCGTCACCAGCGGCACGATCGGCAGCTTGTGCTCGCCGGCGAAGCGGTTCAGGTAGATCACATGCTGGAACACGTTGGCATCGAGCGAGCCCTCGGCCAGCGCGAAGTTCGGCTGGATATAGTCGTTGAACTCCACCAGCTTCACCTTGTAGCCCTGGCGTTCCAGGATCGGCTTGATGCCGAGCCTTACCTGGTCGGCATAGGGGCCGGCACTGGTGCCGATTACTACTTCCTTGGGATCTTTCGCGTGCACGGCAAGCTGGGTCGTCAAAGAGCACAGCAGCAAGGCAAACAGTACGGCGCGGCGTTGGTCGGTCATCATCACTCCTGGCGTTTGTCGAGCCGGCGCGCGAGGCGGGCGCCGGTGAACTGGATCACTTGCACGATCAGCACCAGCAGCAGCACGGTGGCGATCATCATTTCGGTTTCAAAGCGGTAGTAGCCGTAGCGGATGGCCAGGTCGCCGATGCCGCCGCCGCCCACCACGCCGGCCACCGCCGAATAGGACAGGAAGCTGATCGCCAGCACCGTCAGGGCCAGCACCAGGCCGGAGCGGGCTTCCACCAGCAGCACGCGCCAGACGATCTGCAGTTCGCTGGCGCCCATCGCATGGGCCGCCTCGATCACGCCGCGCGGCACTTCGCGCAGGCTCTGTTCGACCAGGCGGGCGAAGTAGGGGATCGCCGCACAGGACAACGGCACGCTGGCCGCCAGCGGCCCGATCGAGGTGCCGGCAACGATGCGTGTAAAGGGCACCAGCGCCACCAGCAGGATGATGAACGGGAACGAACGCACCGTATTCACGCACCAGCCCAGCACGGCCGCCGCGTAGCGGTTCTGCAGCGGCTGGCCGCGCGAGACGAGGAACAGCAGCACGCCCAGCGGGCCACCCAGCAGCACCGTCGCGGACAGGCCGATCGACAGCATCGCCAGCGTCTGGCCCAGCGCCGTCCACAGCTCGGGCAGGAGCTCCTGCAACTTGATCAGCGAAGCCGGCCAGTCACGCATGCAGCGCCTCCCGCGTGGCGCTGGCGAACAGCGGCAGCAGCTCGCGGCCCAGCGCGGTGACCGCGTGCGGCGTGCCGGGCCGCACGATCTCGGCCACTTCGCCCGCCTCGATCACGGCCACGCGGTGGCACAGCGAAGCCAGCACGTCGAGCTCGTGGCTGACGATCACGATGGTCACGCCGAGGCGCGTGTTCACGTCGGCGAGCGTGGCGAGGATGCTGCGCGTGGTCTCGGCATCGAGCGCTGAGGTGGGTTCATCGCACAGCAGCACGGCCGGCCCGCTGGCCAGCGCCCGGGCGATCGCCACGCGCTGGCGCTGGCCGCCGGAGAGCTGGGCGGGCCAGGCCTGCGCCTTGTCCTCCAGGTGCACCAGCGCCAGGCAATCGGCCACGCGCCGCGCCATCGCCGCGCGGTCATGGCCGCCATGGATCTTCAGGGGGAAGGCCACGTTGTCGGCCACGGTGGCGTTCTGCAGCAGGTTGAAGCCCTGGAAGATCATGCCGATGTTGTGGCGCGCCCCACGCAGCGCGCGCTTGCCCAGGCGCGTCAGCTCCTCGCCATCGACCGTCACGGTGCCGGCATCGGGCCGCTCCAGCAGGTTGAACAGGCGCAGCAGCGTGGACTTGCCGGCGCCGCTGCGGCCGGCGATGCCGAAGATCTCGCCGGCGCCGATGTCGAGCGATACGTCGCGCACGGCGGCCACGCCGGTGCCCCGGTCCGTGCCGAACGAACGTGACACGCCGCGCAGGCGGATCAGCGGCGCCGCGGGCGGCAGATGATGAAGCGCATTCAAGGCCAGGTCCCCGCTCACGAATAGGGGCCCGGCTCGGGCAGCGTGCCATTCAGCGCGTAGCGCCCCAGGTCGCGGTACTTGTAGTCGACCGGGTCGTGCAGCGTGTGCACGCGGGCGTTGCGCCAGTAGCGGTCGAAGCCGAAGCGGGCCGACGTGGAGCGGGCACCCGTCAACTCGAACAGCTGGCTGCCGATCTCGATGGCGGCGCGGTGCGCCAGCACTTTCGCCTCGGCGCCGGCGATGGCCAGCTCGCCCCGTTCGCGCGCCGTCACGTCGGGCCCCCGGCGGAACACGCGTTCCAGTTCGCGGCCGGCGTGATCGGCCAGCACCACGGCCGGCCGCAGCAGGGTCCACAGCTCGCCGTAGCGGTGCTGGATGAACGGATCGTCCGCCGCGGTCGCGACGCCGGCGGCGGACCAGGGCCGCGCCTCGCCGACCGTATAGTCGCGCGCGGCGGCGAACGCCCCTTCGGCGATGCCCAGGTACAGGTTCGTCATGATCAGTTGCGCCACCTGCGAGCGCACGGTGGACAGCGGCGTGGCCGGCTGGCCCGGCTGCTGCAGCACGAGGCCGATCGGCAGCAGCGTATTGTGGAATTGCACGGTGCCGCTGTCGGTCTGCTTCTGGCCGAACGCATCCCAGTCGGCGCGCACGTCGACGCCGTCGGCGCCGGTCGGCAGCACGCCGATCAGGGGCGCCTGCGTGGGCTCGTGCCAGGCGGAGATCGTCAGCCAGTCCGAGCCCACCGAGCCGGACGCGAAGCTCTTGGTGCCATCGAGCAGGAAGCCGCCTTTCGCATCGGTCGCGACGAGGCGCCGGTCCAGCGGATTGAGCGCATTCCCCCAGAACAGGCCATCGTCGACGCTGGCATGCAGCAGGTGGCGCTGCTGCTGCTGGGTGCCATATAGCTGGATGCCGGCCAGCTGCAGGTGGTGGAAGCCGAACACGTGGGCAAGCGCGCTGTCGGCGCGCGCCAGGATGCGCACCGCCTGCAGCGTGGTATCCCAGCCCGCGCCGTGGCCACCGAAGTCGGTGGGGATCGACATTGCCAGCAGGCCGGATGCGCGGATCAGCTGGCGCTCGTGGCGCGCGTGGCCGCCGGCCGCATCGCGTTCGATGGCCGTGGTGGCCAGTTCGGCGGCCAGCGCGGCGGCGACGGCAAGCGGATCGGCATGCGGTGTCGCTTGCGGGCCCGCAGGCGGAGCCGCAAGCGGAAGAATATTTGGCAGGACGGATTCGGGTGCGTTCATGGATGCCTGGATGGATGACTGCGCGGACAGGGCACGAGTATCGCGTCACCGTCAAACGCCCGTCCACGAAGAAAAGCACGCTTTGATATGCGGAGAAATCATGGTGAAAAAAACACATATCGAAGTGCGAAAGCATTCGTTCTGCAACCCGTGGCGCTGCCTTAGTCTTGCAACCATTGAATTGTCATAACAAGGCGAACAGACATGAGCATCCTCCTGATTTCCGGCAGTCCCGCAGTGCCATCCTCCTCCAGCCGGCTCCTTCACCACATCGGCGACAAGCTGGCGGCGCACGGCCACCGCACCACCCGCCTGAACGTGCGCGACCTGCCCGCACAGGCGCTGCTGGCGGCCGACCCCACGGACGCCGTGGTGCGCGCCGCATTGGCCGAAGTGGCCGACGCCGATGCCGTGATCGTCGCCACCCCGGTCTACAAGGCGGCCTACGCCGGCGTGCTGAAAGCCTTCCTGGACCTGCTGCCGCAGAACGGCCTGGCCGGCAAGATCGTGCTGCCGGTGGCGACGGGCGGCAGCCAGTCCCACCTGCTGGCGCTCGATTACGCGCTGCGCCCCGTGCTGCATGCGCTGGAAGCGGACCAGGTACTGACCAGCATCTACGCCACCTCGCAGCAGGTGCAGTGGAGCGAGCAGGAAGGCGTGCTGCTGGCGCCGGAGATCGCCGTGCGCGTGGCCGCCGGCGTGGCCACGCTGGACCGCGCGCTCGGCTACCGCAGCGCCGCCGAGCAACTGGCGCACGCCGCGGCGCGTTCGCTGCAGGATCACCCTTTCGTTTCGCAGGCGGCATGATGACGACCCATTCCAAACGCACGCTGCGCCGCCGCACGCTGGGATTGCTGGTCGCCAGCGCCATTGCCGGCGCATCCGTGATCGCCCCGCTGGCCCAGGCCCAGGACAAAAAGGTCGTGCGCATCGGCTACCAGAAATACGGCACGCTGACCTTGCTGAAAGGGCGCGGCACGCTGGAGAAGCGGCTGGCGCCGCAGGGCGTGACGGTGCAGTGGACCGAGTTCCCGGCCGGCCCGCAACTGCTGGAAGGCCTGAACGTCGGCAGCATCGATTTCGGCACCGTCGGCGAAGCACCGCCGATCTTTGCGCAGGCCGCCGGCGCGGCCCTGGTCTACGTGGGCAACGAGCCGCCGTCGCCGCACAGCGAGGCGATCGTCGTGCCGAAGGATTCGCAGATCAAGAGCGTGGCCCAGCTGAAGGGCAAGCGCGTGGCGCTGAACAAGGGCTCCAACGTGCATTACCTGCTGCTGCGGGCACTGGAGCAGGCCGGCGTGGCGTACAAGGATATCCAGCCGGTCTACCTGCCGCCGGCCGACGCCCGGGCGGCGTTCGAGCGCGGTGCCGTCGATGCGTGGGTGATCTGGGATCCGTTCTTCGCCGCGGCGCAAAAACAGCTCGGTGCCCGCGTGCTGGCCGATGGCAAGGGCCTGGTCGCCAACCACCAGTTCTACCTGGCGTCGCGCGACTGGGCGCGCGCCAACCCGGCCTTGCAGCAGGTGCTGCTCGAGGAAATCGGCAAGGTCGACGACTGGGGGCGCGATAACGCGAAAGAAGTCACTGCCATCCTGGCAGCCCAGACGGGACTCGAACCTGCCGTGGTGGCGCTGGCCGCATCGCGCTACAGCTACGGCGTCAAGCCCGTGTCGGACCAGGTGCTGCGCGAACAGCAGAAGATCGCCGATGCCTTCGCCAGCCTGAAGCTGATCCCGAAACCGATCGCCATCAAGGATGCCGTGCTGGCATCGGCGAAGTAAGCGCCATCTCAGTCATTTCATAGTGGAGTTTTCATGTCGTTGAATTTGTTCTGGTTCATTCCCACCCACGGCGACAGCCGTTACCTGGGCACGTCGAAAGGCGCGCGCGCCGTCGATGCCGACTACCTCCGGCAGGTGGCCGTGGCGGCCGACACGCTGGGCTACGACGGCGTGCTGCTGCCCACCGGGCGCTCGTGCGAGGATGCCTGGGTAGTCGCATCCTCGCTCATCCATGCGACGAAGAAACTGAAGTTCCTCGTCGCGGTCAGGCCGGGCCTGTCCACGCCCGGCCTGGCGGTGCGCATGGCTGCCACGTTCGACCGGCTGTCGAACGGACGGCTGCTGATCAACGTGGTCACGGGCGGCGACCCCACCGAGCTGGCGGCGGACGGCCTGACGGCCAACCATGCCGAGCGCTACGAGATCTCGGATGAATTCATCCGCATCTGGCGCGGCGCGCTGTCCGGCGAGGGCGGCGATGCCGGCTTCGATTTCGAGGGCAAGCACCTGCGCGTGAAAGGCGCGAAAACGCTGTACCCGCCCGTGCAGAAACCGTATCCGCCGCTGTACTTCGGCGGTTCGTCGGAAGCGGCGCATGAACTGGCGGCGGAACAGATGGATGTGTACCTGACCTGGGGCGAACCGCCGGCCGCCGTGGCCGAGAAGATCGCCGATATCCGCCGGCGCGCCGCCGAGCATGGCCGCACGGTGAAGTTCGGCATCCGCCTGCACGTGATCGTGCGCGAAACCAACGAGGAAGCGTGGCAGGCGGCCGAGAAGCTGATCTCGCACCTGGACGACGATGTGATCGCCAAGGCGCAGGCATCGTTCGCCCGCATGGATTCGGAAGGGCAGCGCCGCATGGCCGCGCTGCACGGCGGGCGGCGCGACAAGCTGGAAGAGTCGCCGAACCTGTGGGCCGGCGTGGGCCTGGTGCGCGGCGGCGCCGGCACGGCGCTGGTGGGCGATGCCGAAACGGTGGCCGCGCGCATCCGCGAGTATGCCGACCTGGGCATCGAGACCTTCATCTTCTCCGGCTATCCGCACCTGGAAGAATCGTACCGCTTCGCCGAACTGGTATTCCCGCTCTTGGGCAAAGGCAAGGAACAGGGCGAGGTGTCGATCACCGGGCCGTTCGGCGAAGTGATGGCCACCGACATCGTGCCGAAGAAGGCGGCCTGAGATGAGCGGCGCCCAAGCACACGCACCGCAGGCGGTGGCGCGGCCGAGCCCCTGGGCGCGCCTGAACGTGGCGCTGGCCCCGTGGCTGCTGCCGATCTTCCTGCTGCTGGCGTGGGAAGTGTCGGCCCGCACCGGCTGGCTGTCGAGCCGCATCCTGCCCGAGCCGCTGGCCGTCGCCGCCGCGTTCTGGACGCTGGCCGCCTCGGGCGAGCTGTGGGAGCACCTCAGCACGAGCCTGTGGCGGGCGGCTTCCGGCTTCGCGGTCGGCGCCGGCCTCGGGCTGGCCCTGGGCCTGTTGACGGGCAGCTTCCGCCGCGCCGAAACGCTGCTGGACACCACGCTGCAGATGGTGCGGAACATTCCCGCGCTGGCCCTGATTCCGCTGGTGATCCTGTGGTTCGGCATCGATGAAACGGCCAAGCTGTTTTTGCTGGCGGTGGGCGTGTTCTTCCCGGTCTACCTGAACACGTTCCACGGCATCCGCGCCACCGACGCGGGGCTGGTCGAGATGGCCAAGAGCTATGGCCTGAAGGGCTGGCCGCTCTACCGCGACGTGATCCTGCCCGGCGCGCTGCCGTCGATCCTGGTCGGCGTGCGCTTCTCGCTGGGCCTCGTGTGGGTGCTGCTGATCGTGGCCGAGACGATTTCCGCCCAGGCCGGCATCGGCTACATGACGATGAACGCCCGCGAATTCCTGCAGACCGACGTGGTGCTGGTGGGGATCCTGCTGTACGCGATCCTCGGCAAGCTGGCCGACCTGGTGGCCCGCGCGCTGGAGCGCCGGCTGCTTCGCTGGAATCCCGCTTACCTTTGAAAGACTATTGAAAGAGCACGATGCTGCATGCGACCTTACCCCTCGATACTGAACCGTTCGCCTTTACTCCCGAGCCCGTGGAAGCGGCACCGTCGCGCCGGCCGCTGCGGCGGCAGGGCGTCGGCGTCCACCTGGAAGGACTGACGAAATCGTTCGGCGCGCGCCGCGTGCTCGATGGCATCGGCCTGGAACTGAAGGCGGGCGAGTTCGTCGCCATTGTCGGCCGCAGCGGTTGCGGCAAGAGCACGCTGCTGCGCACGATCGCCGGGCTCGATGCGGTCGACAGCGGGCGCGTGGCCGTCGGCCAGGGCGTCCGGCAGGGCGCCACCGGCCAGGATTCCCCGCTGCGCATGATGTTCCAGGAAGCCCGGCTGCTGCCGTGGAAGACCGTGCTGGAAAACGTCGCGCTGGGCTTGCGCAGCGGCCAGCAACCCGGCTTGCACGCGGCGGCCGGCGCGCTGGCCGCGGTCGGCCTCGCGGACCGGGCCGATGCCTGGCCGGCCCAGTTGTCCGGCGGGCAGCGGCAGCGCGTGGCGCTGGCGCGGGCGCTGGTGCACGAACCGTCGCTGCTGCTGCTCGACGAACCGCTCGGCGCCCTCGACGCGCTGACCCGGATCGAGATGCAGCAGCTGATCGAATCGCTGTGGCGCCAGCGCGGCTTCACCGCGGTTCTCGTCACCCACGACGTGCAGGAAGCGGTGGCGCTGGCCGACCGCGTGCTGCTGATCGAAGAAGGCCGCATCACCCTCGATCTCGCTGTCGACCTGCCACGCCCCCGCACCCGCGGCAACCCCGCCTTCGCCGCCCTGGAAGAAAAGCTGCTGGACCGGCTGCTGGCGCGCTGAAGCAGCGGTATTACAGTCGAGTTCGTGTCATGGTGCCTGGAAGGAGTGAACTCTTGTAAGGGATCACCGCATTGCAGGCGCAGAGCAGTGCTCTGCGAAACCCCTGCAATGCCCCCCTGACATGGATGATTGACATGCCACGGTTGCGCTCGTGTCACGGTGCCTGACACCATGACACGAGCTCGGCCACTTCCCGAACAGGCCAGGCTTGTCCCCCCAAGGCAGGTAACGACGGGCTTTCCCTTTTGGCAGATGTGCAGCCGGGCGCGCGCCGCCTATGATGCTGCTTATTCCGGCGGGCGCCGCACTATCGATAATTTCGATAGCACAACGGTAAATTTTCCGTTTTACACTACTCCCCGGGCGCGGACATAATGCCGCATCGACAACCTGTATGACTCACCACCGGAGAGTACCACCATGAAAAAACTGATCGCCCTCGCACTTGCCGCCGGTTTTTCGACCGCCGCCCTGGCCGCGCCCGAAACCTATGTGATCGACGATTCCCACACCTTTGCGCGCTTCTCGTATTCGCACCTGGGTTTCTCGACGCAGGAAAGCCGCTTCGACAAGACCAAGGGCAAGATCACCATCGACCGCGCCGCCAAGACCGGTTCGACGGAAATCACCATCGACACGAAGTCGGTGAACACGGGTAACGAGACCTTCAACGGCCATATCAAGGGCGCCGATTTCTTCGACGTGGAGAAATTCCCCACCATCACGTTCAAGTCGACCAGGTTCAACTTCAGCGGCGATGCGCTGGCCTCGGTGGATGGCAACCTGACGATCAAGGGCATCACCAAGCCGGTGAACCTGAAGGTCACGTCGTTCAAGTGCCAGCCGCACCCGATGGCGAAGAAGGATGCGTGCGGCGCGAATGCCACCGCCACCATCAAGCGTTCCGAGTTCAACGCCGGCAAGTACGCACCGAACGTCAGCGATGAAGTCACGCTGACCCTGGCCGTGGAAGCCATCAAGGAATAACCGCCACGCAGGGCAAAGCGGGCAGCGGTCGCCCGGCAGATTTTTGCAGTCTCAACGAGGAAAAAAGCATGAAGCGACTGATGCTCGCTGCCGCCATCGCGGCGGCAGGGACCAACACATCCATGGCAACCGACCTGATCGTCACCAACGCCAAGGTGGCGACGATGGTCAAGGAAGGCCAGTTCGTCCAGGCCGTGGCGATCGACAATGGCAAGATCTCGGCGGTGGGCAGCAATGCCCAGGTGCTGAAGAAGAAGACCGCCGCCACGCGCGTGATCGACGCGGGCGGCCGGACCGTGATTCCCGGCCTGAACGACTCCCACCTGCACATCATCCGCGAAGGCCTGAACTACAACGCCGAGCTGCGCTGGGATGGCGTCACGTCGCTCAGGCGCGCGCTGGAGATGCTCAAGGAGCAGGCTGCGCGCACGCCCGATGGCCAGTGGATCAAGGTGGTCGGCGGCTGGAACGAATACCAGTTCGAGGAAAAGCGCCTGCCCACGCTGGCCGAAATCAACGAGGCGGTGCCGGACAAGCCGGTCTTCCTGCTGTACCTGTACGGCCTGGGCTTCCTGAACCAGAAGGGCATCCAGGTCCTCGGCTACGACGAGAAAACGCAGTACAAGGAAGGCGTCGTCGAACTGGGCGCGGACGGCAAGCCGACCGGCCTGCTGGTCGCCAAGCCGAATGCGCTGATCCTGTATTCCACGCTGGCGAAGACGGGCATGCTGCCGCGCGACCAGCAGGTCAATTCCACGCTGCAGTACTACCGCGAACTGAACCGCCTCGGCGTCACCAGCGCGATCGACGCGGGCGGCGGCGGCCAGGCCTACCCGGACGACTATGCCGTCAGCCTGGAGCTGGCCAAGGATGGCAAGCTGACGGTGCGCACCTCCTACTACCTGTTCGCCCAGAAGCCCGGCAAGGAGCTGGAAGACTACCAGCGCTGGCTCACGCAGACCCGGCCGGACAAGAACGACCACCTGTTCTACGCCAACGGCTACAACACCGAGGGCGGCGGCGAGAACCTGGTGTGGAGCGCGGCCGATTTCGAGAACTTCCTGGAACCGCGGCCGGACATGCCGGAGCACATGGAAGGCGAGCTGGAAGCGGTGCTGAAACTGCTGGTGAAGAACCGCTGGCCATTCCGCATCCATGCCACCTACGGCGAATCGATCGAGCGCGACCTGGCCGTCATCGAAAAGGTCGACAGGGAACTGGGGCTGAAGGGCTTGCGCTGGTTCTTCGACCATGCCGAGACGATCTCGGACGCCCAGCTGGCGCGCGTGAAGAAGCTCGGTGGCGGGATCGCCGTGCAGAACCGCATGTACTTCCAGGGCGAGGCGTACTGGAAGCGCTACGGCGCGCAAACCCGCCAGATGCCGCCGATCCGCACCATGCTGAAGATGGGCATCCCGGTGGGCCTGGGCACGGACGGCACGCGGGTATCGAGCTATGGCCCGTGGCCGTCGATCTACTGGGCCGTGTCCGGCAAGACCGCCGGCGGCCTGCAGGTCTGGCAAGACAAGGACCGCCTGTCGCGCCATGAGGCACTGCGGCTGATGACGCGCGGCAGCGCGTGGATGAGCGGCGAGGAAAAGGTCAAGGGCACGCTGGCGGTCGGGCAGTATGCCGACCTGGTGATCCTGCCGCAGGATTACTTCACCATGCCGGTCGACGGCATCCGCAACCTGGAAGCGGCGCTGACGATCGTCAACGGCAAGGTGGTCTACGCCGGCGATGCCTTCGGCCAGTACGCGCCGGCCGCGCCGGCCGTATTGCCAGAGTGGAGCCCCGTGAAATTCTACGGCGGCTACCAGAACCGGTAACGGAACAGGGAGGGGAAGATGCTGAAACGCTTCATCGGTTCCGCCACGCCGGATGCGGGCCTGCTGTTCGCCCGGCTGGCCGGTGCCGCGCTGCTGCTGTGGGTGCATGGCTTGCCGAAGCTGCTGCACTGGCAGCAGGAACTGGCGCATATCGACGACCCCCTGCACCTGGGGCGCGGCGTCACGCTGGCGTGCGCGCTGTTTGCCGAGGTGCTGTGCCCGTTCCTGATCGCCGCCGGGCTGTTCACGCGGCTGGCCTGCCTGCCGGTGCTGTTCCTGCTCGGCGTGTCGATGGTGCTGGTGCACCCCGACTGGAGCATCGAACAGGGCCAGTTCGGCTGGCTGCTGCTGATCGTGTTCGGCACCATCGCGCTGGCCGGCGCGGGGCGCTGGTCGCTCGACCGCCGGCTGGCCGCCGCCTGAAGCTGCTCTACAGGAAGCCGAGGGCGCCGAGCAGGGCGCCCGCCGCCAGCAGCCACAGCAAATGGATGCGGGTGCGCCAGATCAGCAGCGTGGCCACCGCCGACACCGTGTACAGCGGCCAGTCGGTGGCGAAGTTGCCGTTGGCGCTACCCAGGATGAGGCCGGTCGATACCAGCATCGCGATCACCAGCGGCGCCATGCCCTGCTTGAAGGCGCGCACCAGGCGCAGTTCGCGGTTGCGGTGGCCCCAGTTCGCCGCCAGCAGCATCAGCACGCTGGAGGGCAGCAGGGCGCCCACCATGGTGACGATCACGCCGAATGCCGCAGCGGCGTAACTGCCCGCGTTCATGCCCACGTTCCACCCCATCAGCGCCACGAACAGCACGTTCGGCCCGGGCGCCGCCTGGGCGATCGCGATCGAATCGTTGAATTGCGTCTGCGTCAGCCAGCCATGCTGCTCGACGAGGTAGCGGTGCATTTCCGCCGTGGTGGCGATCGTGCCGCCCACCGACATCAGCGAAATCACCAGGTAGTGGGCGAACAGGTCGAGCCAGTCGTGCCAGGCCAGCACGATCTGGAGTTGCGTGGCCGGGAGGTCGGGCGTCATGGCTTGAGCCTGTACCAGGTCAGCACGCAGCCGGTGCCGCCCAGTACCAGCAGGGCGCCCAGCATCGGCAGGCGCAGGACCGCGAGGCCGATGATGCCCAGCGCCGCCAGCGGCAGCGTGACGGCCAGCGGGAGCGGATGCTTGCGCAGCGTGGCGCCCAGCTTGATGCCCATGGCAACCACCATGCCGGCCGCCACCGCGGCCATGCCGCGCAGCGCACCGGCCACGCGCGGCTGGTCGGCATAGTGCGAATAGACCGAGCCCAGCGTCAATACCACGAGGGCCGGCACCAGCAGCAGGCCCAGCAGTGCAACGGCGGCGCCACGCAGGCCGAAGAAGCGGCTGCCGATGACGAGCGCCAGGTTGCACACGTTTGGCCCGGGCATCGTTTGCGCGACCGCCCACTCCTCGATGAATTCTTCCTGCGTCATCCAGCGGCGCCGCTCGACGATCTCGCGCTGCACCACGGGCAGCACGCCGCCAAAGCCCTGCAGGGCCAGCAGGGTGAAGGCAATGAACAGGTCGGCCAGGGAGCGGGGGCGGGGCGGGGCATCGGTCATGGGGCGCTATTATCCGCGCACCGTTGCCGTGTGTCCACGCGGTGTGGTGCGCCCGGGCCTGTTACATCCGGGCGTGTTACATCCGGGCCGGTGCCGTGCCGGTCCGCCAGAGGCGAGCTTCAGCCGCCGCCGATGCCTTCCTGGATCACGCCGCTGCCGCCGCAGTTCTGGCATGACTTGCCATCCTCCAGCTTGCCGGTGCCGTGGCAGGCGGGGCACACGTCCTCGCCGCTGCCGGGAGTGCCAGGTGCTGCTTCGTCGCCGGGATTCAGGGGTTCGCTCATGATGGTCTCCTTGAAAGAAGCCGCAGCATAGCGCGGCCCGGCCGTGCGTACTGCGAGGCACCTAACACTGGCGCTTCGCGAGGACCGGGTGCCTGCCACGGCATCGCGCCAGGCCGGCCGCCAACGGCCCCGCCGCTCGCCGGGTTATGCACAAAAATTGGTCGAAAGAATAAGTGGAGACTTTTTTGCACCGGCTGAAGCGGTTTCACCGATGGGCTCGTAAGTGCTTGATTTTATTGAGCGCCGCGTTTGCCTTTTGAACGGGCAGTTTAAGGAAAATGGCGTCATTACGGGCTGTTTGCGTTGTCAAGGGCGGCTTATCAACAAAGTTATCCCCAACCTGTGTGGATAGATGAAAAATCGCTGCATAATCCGTGACTTAGCACAAAGCACGGCGCTGGAATCCATGACTTGCACGCGTGTTGCCCGATGAAGCCGGCAAGATCGCTACTGTATGCCTATACAGTCCACCCCGCTGGCGTGTGACTTTTCCGCGGCTTTTTCCATGCCGGTCCAACGCTGCGTCGAGACGTTTACTCGTCGACCGGGATGCGGCCGGTTACCGTGAACTGTCCCGGTTCCGGACCGGCAGCGACCTGGACCCGCAACGGCAGCGCGGGTTCGCCCAAATGCAGTTCGCCGCTCCAGCCTTGCCCGGCCTGCACGGCGGCCAGCGCCGCCAGCGCGGGTTCCTGCACGGCGCGCAGGGCGGCCTCGGCGCGGGCGATGCGCAGCTGGGCTTCATGCAGGCTGTGATAGCCGCGCAGGGAAGCGATCACGGTGGTGAACAGCTTGCGCGTGGTGAGATCGGTCTTGCACCAGAAATCGTTGATGTCGTAGTCGAGGATGATGCTGTGCTCAAGCGCCTGGCCCGGCTGCCCGGTGCGCAGCACCACGCGCACCAGCGAATTGCCCAGCTCGTCGCGAATGCGCCGCGCCACCTTCAGGCCCGCGTCGGCCGTTTCCATGATCACGTCGAGCAGCACCAGCGCCACGTCCTCATGGTTGCGCAGCACCGCCAGGGCTTCTTCGCCGCTGTACGCATGCAGGAACGACAGCCGGCGGCCCATGAAGTGGGCATTACTGAGGGAGAACTTGGTGACCACGTGCACGTCGACATCGTCGTCGACGATCAAAACTTTCCATGGCGGCGGCCCGGCGGTAACCTGCGGTTGCGGCTCGGGCATGTCGTCTTCTATCATCCAGCCTTCGCTGGCATCGTCCACGTTGACTTGCATGATGTTCTCGCTGCGGCATTCATTAAGATACTGTCGGTGACACTATTCCTCGACGGCACTTTTGTCAAAGGTTCTGCCCGCGCCTGCGCGTTCCAGGCCGAATGCGGTGCCAGCGGTTTTTTTTTCGTGTCGCGCCGGGCGTGCCGCCCAGCTGCCAAGCCCATCTGTAAGTGCTTGATTTCACAAGACGAAAAAATTGCCTGAAGAACGGGCATTTTGTTGAAACCCGCGCCAATACTGGCTCTCCGGCTTGTCAAGCCCCTGTTTTCCACATCGTTATCCACAACTGAAGTGGATAAGTAAAAAATTGGCTTTAAAAACTGCCTGTTAGCAGACTTTTCTCAACCGGTGCATTCTTTCAACCTCTGCAATTCCTGCAGGAAGCGATCCGCTGCCAACCCGGGCGGCCAGGGTTCCCAGGGCGTGCCACCGTACAACGGCTGCAGCGGATCGTCGGCCAGCGGCCGCACGCGGATCTTCAGCGTGCGGCGCACTTCGTCCGGCGACCAGCCAACGGCGTGCACGGCCTCGCTTGCGGCAGCCAGGCGGTCCGCGCGCTTGTGCGCCAGGTAGCGCGCCGGCGTCCAGGCGGGCAGGCCGTAGCGCAGGAAGACGGCCCGTTCCAGCCGCCGTGTCAATTCGCGGAATGCTTCGCCAAGGAAGGGTTTCAGGACGGAGATGCAGTCGAAGCCCAGCAAGCCTTCTTCCGCATCGTGCAGCAGTTCGCGCAGTTCGGTCAGCGGGTCGAGCGGGGCGCCGGCGCCATTGCGCCGCAGCTGCAGCACCGTGAGCGAATGCTGGGCCACCGACAGGGGCAGCGGCCAGGCCGAATGGCCACCCCAGCGGTAGGTGCGTGCCAGGCCCAGCGCCAGGTCGGCGTCGTCCCAGTCGAACGGGGTCGGGTCGAGCAGGTCGAGGCGCTTGCCCGACGGCATGCGAACCCAGGCGCGCGTGCCCGGTTTGGCACCGGGCAGGAAGTTCGCGGTGGCGGCATGACCATTGTTGCCGAAGTAGCCTTGCCCCGGGGCGCCGGGGCTGCCGGGGCGCGCCGTCTCGTGCTCTTCGGCACTGCCTCGGTTGCCGCCGTTCTGGTTGAATTTCATGACGCTATCGTACCGCGTCCGGCGCCGCGGAGCGAGCGGGCAGTACGAAACGGATTTCCAGCGCATCCTGCACGGCCAGCGCGCCGCCCATCACGGAAAACGGCGTGATGCCGAAATCGGTCTGCCTGAGCACCAGCGTGCCGCGTGCCGTCAAGCCTTGCGGCGTGGCCTCGATCGACGCGGCCACGGGGTAGCGGCGGGTCACGCCGTGCAGCGTGACGTCGGCCTGCAGGGGAGCCGCCTCGCCGGACCGTTGCGCACGCACTTCCACGTAGGGATGGCGTTCGGCATCGAGCACCCTGGCCAGCATGTTGACGCGGGTGCCGGCGATCGCATCGGCCGAAGGCTGCGTGGCCAGCCCCGCTTCCTGGCGCAGCGCCGCTTCGTCCACCGTCATCTCGTCGAGCCGGAAGCGCAGCACGGCCAGGCCGGCCGCCGGGGCGACGCGGCCATCGATGCGCCGCGCCGCCACCACGTGGTCGTGGCCCAGCCGGGCCAGCGCACCGCCGCGGCGCACGGTGACCGCGATCAGCGCGTCGTCGGCGATGCGCAGCACCGGACCGGCGGCGTGGCCGGCCAGCAGTGCGGCGAACGGATCGGCCGGTTGCGTGGCCGCGGGGGTGGCAAGCGAGCTTGCTGGGGAAGGGGAGGGAGCGGGAGGGACAGGCGGCGCCTCGGGAACGGCGCAGGCGGCCAGCAGCAGGCACGCCGCCAGCACGGCGGCGCCGCCGGCATGCCGCCGGCGGGCACGGGCACCGGGGGTGCCGATGGCTATCGCTGGCCTGCCGGGCATCGCCATGTCATTGCCATGTCATTTCGACGTGAGAAGATAACCGCGCTCTTTCAAATCTCTCCCGATTTGAATTCCTTCACCCGCGCTACCGGCGCGGGTTTTTTTTGCCTGCCCGCGGGCCTGCGATTCATCGAGCTTGAACTGGCGCACCACTTGCGCCAGGCCGGCGGCTTCTTCCTGCATCGCCGCGGCGGCCGCGGCGGCTTCCTCGACCAGCGCCGCATTCTGCTGCGTCACCTGGTCCATGTGCGTGATCGCGGTGTTGACCTGCTCGATGCCGGCCGACTGTTCATCGCTGGCGGTGCGGATCTCGGCCATGATGTCGGTGACGCGGCGTACGCTGTCGACCACTTCCTGCATGGTGGCGCCGGCCTGTTCGACCAGCTTGCTGCCGGCTTCCACCTGGCCTACCGAATTGCCGATCAGGCCCTTGATTTCATGCGCTGCCGCCGCGCTGCGCTGGGCCAGCGTACGCACTTCGCCCGCCACGACGGCGAAGCCGCGGCCCTGTTCACCGGCCCGCGCCGCTTCCACCGCGGCGTTCAGCGCCAGGATATTGGTCTGGAAGGCGATGCCGTCGATCACGCCGATGATGTCGACGATCTTGCGCGCCGAAGCGTCGATCGAGCCCATGGTGGTGACCACCTGCGACACCACCGCGCCGCCGCGCGCGGCCACGTCCGACGCGCTTTGCGCCAGCTGGTTGGCCTGGCGCGCGTTTTCCGCGTTCTGCTTCACGGTCGCCGTCAGTTCTTCCATCGAGCTGGCGGTTTCTTCCAGGTTGCCGGCCTGCTGCTCGGTGCGCGACGACAGGTCCTGGTTGCCGCTGGAGATCTCGCCGGATGCCAGCGCGATCTGGTCGGCGCCGCTGCGCACCTGGCCCACCACCGCCGACAGGTTGGCGCTGATGCTGTTCATCGCCCGCGTCAGGCCGGCGATTTCATCCTTGCCATCGACGGTCAGCTGCACGGTCAGGTCGCCGGCCGCGATCTGCGCGGCGGCCTGTTCGACTTCGCGCAGCGGGCGCGTGATGTAGCTGCGCACGCCAAAAAACATGATCAGGGAGAAGCCGGACAGTGCGACCAGGCCGGCGGCGATATACCAGTTGCGCAGGCGCGTCGCCTCGGCGGTGATTTCCTCGCGATAGGCGCCGCCGGCGATGACCCAGTTCCACTCCTTGAACGGCGCATAGGCGACGATCTTGTCGCGCGGCGACGTCTCGTCCGGATTCAGCCACGGATAGGTGATCACGCCTTCCTTCTTTTCCATGATTTCGCGGATGAACGTCCGGCCATCGGAATCCTTCGAATCGAGGATCACGTCGCCTTCCCGTTTCGGATGGACGATCAGCTTGCCGAGGTTGGGGCCCGGCGTGGAATCGAGCACGTAGAAGTAACCGGTGGTGCCCACCTTGATCGATTTGATGCGCTCCTTCAGCGTGGTCATTTCCTTCGAGACGTCGACGCCGACGTACAGCACGCCCACCACCTTGCCGCCGGCGTCGCGCACCGGATCGTAGCGGGTGATGAACTGCTTGCCGAACAGCGTGGCCTGGCCGACGTAGCTCTGGCCGCTGCGCAGCACCGCGTAGCCGGGATGCTTGTGATCGAGGATCGTGCCGACCGCGCGGCTGCCGTCTTCCTTTTTCGTGGTGGTCGAGACCCGCACGAAATCGTCGCCGCTCGCCACGAAGATCGTCGCGCCGCCACCGGTGGAGGCGGTGAAGCGGTCCGGAATCGTGAAGTCGTTGTTCAGTACGGTGTCGCCGATCTTCAGCGCCGGCGTGGCGCGGCCGCCGACGTCGATCGTGGTGGCCGGATCGAGCGAGAACTCGCCGTCGAACTCCGTGGCCAGCACCCTGGCGAACGCGTTGACTTCACTGGTGACCGCGGTATTGAACAGTTCCACCATATTCTTCACCCCGGCCAGTTCCTGCTGCACGCTGGCGATGGAGCGCGCCTCGAGCATCCGGCTGTTGCTGACGCTGATGAGGAGGATCAGGGTCGCCAGCGTGAATGCCAGCAGGGCGAACGTCATCGCCGTGATGCGCGAGCCGACGCTCCAGTTGCGAATATTGAAAGTGGTGTTTTTCATGTAAAAGGCTGTTGAGTGAAAATCGGCGACCGCGGTAAATCCGGTGATTTCACATTATCGGCATGCTGTAAGGAAACTTAAATAAACATCCTTCACTTGAGGTTTTTATTGTTGCGTAACGCCGACATTTACGTAGAAACCCGTACTAAATCGGCAACTGGCATGGTACCGGGGTTGACAGAATAACCTTAATCAACTCCTAAGCCTGATACCCGGGTTCGATGGCAAAGTGTACCCATACCGCGCAATTGCTGTTGCGCGGCAGGTTGCCGGATTCCTCAATCCGGCACGATTTTCGCGGCCGCAGATATTTATCCATGATTGTTTTTTTAACACTGGATATTCAACCGGCAAGCACCAGTCAATCCCCGCGCTCTCGATAGAAAGCGTTTTAACCGGTCCCCTCCTCAGATTGCGGCCGGTTTTTTTTTGCCTGTGCGGGCCGTTACAATGCCTCGGGTGCCAATGCCGCCAAGATAAGCCACCCCAAGTGCAAATACCGGGGTCAGGGAGGAATACTGGCTTGCAGGCCAGTATCGCTACGTCGGCAAGGAGCGATGCTCCTTGAAACCCCGACTACGCCCCGGCGGGGTGAAGCAGGGGTTTCGCGAAGCATGCTTCGCGCCTGCGCAACGGTGTTGGCATGCATGCCAACACTACCTCCTGACCCCAGCCCTTCGCCGTTGGGGTGAATGCATGCGCTTCCAACGTGTAGGGTTACGCTTAACTTGGCGGCTTTAGCTTCAACGCCGCATATTCACGCTGGATGCATTCCCGCGCGCGACGGGGCACTGCATCGGACACTGCGTCGGCACTGCCGCCTCAGGCAAGCCGCCTCAGGCAAGTCGCCTCAGGCAAGTCGCTTATACCAGGATTGCCCGGCAATCACCTGGCAATAATTGCCGGCCGCCCGGTCCCCGTCGTCGAGTTCGCGGTCGATGCCCAGCACGCCCAGCACGGCCAGGCTGTCGTGGAACAGGTGCAGTACGCGCCGCCGCAGCAGGGGACCGAAGTCGGGCAGGGCACGGCGGCACACGATCAGCTGGAATTCGTTGAACGAGGCATCGGTGACGAGGTTGTACTGGGCCCACGTGATGCGGCTTTTCAGCTGCGGTACCGGGACCATCCGCCCCGCCTCGAGGTGAAAATACTCCGACAGCCGGCCGCTGCCGCCAGCCCGCTCGTAGCTGCGCTGGTAGTCGCCCATCCTGTCCAGCGGGATCGATGCGCCCAGCGCTTCTTCCAGCAAGTCGTCGCTGGGCACCGTCGCGTAGATCTCGGTGCGCCACAGCAGCTGGCGCTCGGCCAGCAGCACCGCCGCCGTCCAGGCCTGCTCGGCGCCGGCGCAATCGGCCAGCCACACCTTGGGCAGCGGCGCGCCGGGCAGGCATTGTTCGGCCACGGCAAGCAGCTGGGCCGCCTCGTCCGGATCGTCGAACATCGATGCGGGCGCCACGCCGAGCGCGCGCAGCAGCGCGCTCGCCGCCGCCGCATCGTGCAGCACGCGGTCCTGCAGCTGCGAGATCGTGCGCAGGCCGCGGCGCGCCATCAGGCCGTGCAGCTTGCGCTTGACCGCGCTCCGCTCGTGGCTGCGAAAGTCGAAGCCGTAGCGCTGCGCCACCGCTTCCAGCAGCAGCGACAGTTCGAGTGTTTCCACTTCCGGGTCCGGGACGTGGCGGCGTTCCTCGAACCGCGGATCTGGCGTACTCTCCCGCGTTCCCGGTTGCGTAGCCGTTTGCGTACCCATCGGTGCACCGATCGACGCATCGGGCGGCACGTCCGCCGGCCCACCCGCCGGCCGGGCCATCGACGTCACCATCAATGCAGCCAGACGCGCATCAGCGACAGCAGCTGGGCCACGTCCACCGGCTTGGTGATGTAGTCGGAAGCGCCGGCGGCGATGCACTTGTCGCGGTCGCCCTTCATGGCCTTCGCGGTCAGCGTGATGATCGGCAGCGACTTGAATTTCGGGATGCGGCGGATGGCCCGCATCGTGTCGTAGCCATCCATCTCCGGCATCATGATATCCATCAGCACGATCTCGATGGTGGGGTCGCGTTCCAGCACTTCGATGCCGTCGCGGCCGTTCTCGGCGAACGACACCTGCATCTGCTCGCGTTCCAGCAGCGAGGACAGCGCGAAGATATTGCGCAGGTCATCGTCGACGATCAGCACCTTGCGCCCGGCCAGTCCGGAGTCGAGCGCGTGCACCTGTTCGAGCATGCGGCGCTGCGGTTCCGGCAGGCTTGCCTGCGACCGGTGCAGGAACAGGGCCGTCTCGTCCAGCAGCCGTTCGGGCGAGCGGGCGTCCTTGATCACGATGGTCTTGGCATAGCGCTTCAGCTTGGCGACCTCGCGGCGATTCAGGTCCTTCGCCGTATTGATCACCACCGGCAGGTCGCGCAAGGTGAGGTCCTTGCCGATGATGTCGAGCAGGTCGAAGCCGGAAATGTCGGGCAGGGTCAGGTCCAGCACCATGCAGTCGAAGTGGCTGGTGCGCAGCGCCGCCAGCGCTTCCTCGCCGGTGCCGACGGCGGCGATGTCGACATCGGTGGCGCCGATCAGGGTGACGATGGCATCGCGCTGGCCTGCTTCGTCATCGACGACCAGCAGGCTGCGCTTGCCGCCCAGCAGGAACTTCTGGATGCGCGCGAACTGCTCGGTCAGCGCTTCCTTGCTGACCGGCTTGTTCATGAACGAGATCGCGCCGGAGCGCAGCGCCCGTTCCCGCTCGCGCGACGCCGACATCACGTGCACCGGGATGTGCCGGGTTCCGGGATCGCGCTTGAGCCGGTCCAGCACGGTGAAGCCATCGATGTCCGGCAGGTCCAGGTCGAGCAGGATCGCCGAGGGCGCGTAATCGCGCGCCAGCGACAGGGCCGAGTCGCCGCGCGCGGTGACGATGCCCTTGAAATTCTTTTCGCGGGCGAAATCCAGCACGATCTTGGCGAAGCGCTCGTCGTCCTCGATGATCAGCACCGACGGATCGCCCGGCGCCGTCAGGCCGCGGTCATCCAGCGTGGTGCCATAGACCTCGCTGTCCGCATCGCTGTCCGCCAATGCCGCCGGGTTGGCCGCTTCCCCGGCCGATTCGGCGGCCGGCAGCGTGTAGATCACTTTCGGCGGCAGCGGCAGGGTGCGCTGGGTGGCGGGGCGGGGCTGGTCGATGGTGACGAAGCCGGCGCGGTTGTACGGCAGGTACAGCGTGAAGGTGGAGCCGCTGCCCACCGTCGATTCGACGCGGATCTCGCCGCCCAGCAGGCGCGCCAGCTCGCGCGAGATCGACAGGCCCAGGCCCGTGCCGCCATATTTCCGGGCGGTGGAACCGTCGGCCTGCTGGAACGCCTCGAAGATCAGCTGCAGCTTGTCCGAGGCGATGCCCACGCCCGTGTCGCGCACCGAGAAGGCCAGCACCGCGTCGGCGTTGGCCAGGTTCGGATTGTCCGGGCTCCAGCCATGGTCGACCAGGCCGATGTCGAGCGAGACCTGGCCGTGCGAGGTGAACTTGAAGGCGTTCGACAGCAGGTTCTTCAGCACCTGCTGCAGGCGCGTGGTGTCCGTCATCAGCGAGGCGGGCAGGTTGTCGCGCAGCGCCACCGTGAAGCCCAGGTGCTTGGCTTCGGCCATGTGGCGGAAGGTGCGGTCCACGTAGTTGCGCAGGTTGCCGAAGCGGTATTCCGAGACGTCCAGCGTGACGGTGCCCGATTCGATCTTTGAAAGGTCGAGGATGTCGTTGATCAGCGTGAGCAGGTCGGAGCCCGAGCCGTGGATGGTCTTGGCGAATTCCACCTGCTTCGACGACAGGTTGCCTTCCGAATTGTCGCCCAGCTGCTGGGCCAGGATCAGCAGCGAGTTGAGCGGCGTGCGCAGCTCGTGCGACATATTGGCCAGGAACTCGGACTTGTATTTCGACGACAGCGCCAGCTGCGTGGCCTTTTCCTCCAGCGCCAGCTTGGCCTGTTCCACTTCGCGGTTCTTGCGCTCCACCTCGATGTTCTGTTCCGACAGCAGGCGGGCCTTCTCGGCCAGTTCCTGGTTGGTCTGCTGCAGTTCCTGCGCCAGCGACTGCGACTGCGTCAGCAGCGATTCGGTACGGCTGTTCGCCTCGATGGTGTTCAGCACCACGCCGATCGATTCCATCAGCTGGTCGAGGAAGGACAGGTGGGTTTCCGTGAAGCGGTCCAGCGAGGCGATCTCGATGACGGCCTTGACCTGCTGCTCGAACAGGATCGGCAGCACCACGATATTGGTCGGCGGCGCCGAACCCAGGCCCGAGGACACCACGATGTAGTCGCGCGGCACGTCGGTCAGCCAGATGCGCACCTTCTCCAGGGCGCACTGGCCCACCAGGCCTTCGCCCGGCAGGAACGAGGTGGGCAGCTTGCGGCTGGAACGGTAGCCGTAGCTGGCGATCATGCGCAGGCGCGCATCGTCCATCTGCGAATCCATCATGTAGAACACGCCGTGGTGGGCCGATACCAGCGGCGCCAGCTCTGACAGGATCAGTTTCGTCACCGCCTGCAGGTCGCGCTGGCCCTGCAGGAGCCGGGTGAAGCGCGCCAGGTTGGTCTTCAGCCAGTCCTGCTGTGCATTCTTCTGCGTGGTTTCCTTCAGGTTGCGGATCATCTCGTTGATGTTGTCCTTCAGGTACGAGACTTCGCCGCGCGCTTCCACCTGGATCGAGCGCGACAGGTCGCCGCGCGTCACCGCCGTCGCCACTTCGCCGATCGCGCGCATCTGGTTGGTCAGGTTGGCCGCCAGCTGGTTGACGTTTTCCGTCAAGTCCTTCCACGTGCCCGCCACGCCGGGCACGTTGGCCTGTCCGCCCAGCTTGCCTTCGGTACCGACCTCGCGGGCCACCCGCGTCACTTCCGAGGCGAACGAGGACAGCTGGTCGACCATCACGTTGATGGTGTCCTTCAGTTCCAGGATCTCGCCCTTCACGTCCACCGTGATCTTCTTCGACAGGTCGCCCCGTGCCACGGCCGTGGTCACCGCGGCGATGTTGCGCACCTGGCCGGTCAGGTTCGACGCCATGAAGTTCACGTTGTCGGTCAGGTCTTTCCACGTGCCGCCCACGCCGGGCACGTAGGCCTGTCCGCCGAGTTTTCCTTCCGTCCCCACCTCGCGGGCCACGCGCGTCACTTCGGAAGCGAACGAGGACAGCTGGTCCACCATCACGTTGATGGTGTTCTTCAGTTCCAGGATCTCGCCCTTCACGTCCACCGTGATCTTCTTCGACAGGTCGCCGTTAGCCACGGCGGTGGTCACCTCGGCGATGTTCCTCACCTGGCCCGTCAGGTTGCCGGCCAGCTGGTTGACGTTTTCGGTCAGGTCCTTCCACGTGCCGGCCACGCCGGGCACGTTGGCCTGTCCACCGAGCTTGCCTTCGGTGCCCACTTCGCGGGCCACCCGCGTTACTTCCGATGCAAAGGAGTTCAGCTGGTCGACCATCACGTTGATGGTGTTCTTCAGTTCCAGGATCTCGCCCTTCACGTCCACCGTGATCTTCTTCGACAGGTCGCCGTTCGCCACGGCGGTGGTCACGTCGGCGATGTTCCTCACCTGGCCGGTCAGGTTGCCCGCCATCGAGTTCACCGAGTCGGTCAAGTCCTTCCACGTGCCGGCCACGCCTTTCACTTGCGCCTGGCCACCCAGCTTGCCTTCCGTGCCGACTTCGCGCGCCACGCGCGTCACTTCGGAAGCGAACGAGGACAACTGGTCCACCATCACGTTGATGGTGTTCTTCAGTTCCAGGATCTCGCCCTTCACGTCCACCGTGATCTTCTTGGACAGGTCGCCGTTCGCCACGGCGGTGGTCACCGCCGCGATGTTGCGCACCTGGCCCGTCAGGTTCGAGGCCATGAAGTTCACGTTGTCGGTCAAGTCCTTCCACGTGCCGCCCACGCCGGGCACGTAGGCCTGTCCGCCCAGTTTTCCTTCCGTCCCCACCTCGCGCGCCACCCGGGTCACTTCGGAGGCGAAGGAACGCAGCTGGTCCACCATCACGTTGATGGTGTCCTTCAGCTGCAGGATCTCGCCGCGCACGTCCACCGTGATCTTCTTGGACAGGTCGCCGTTCGCCACCGCGGTGGTCACTTCGGCAATGTTGCGCACCTGGGAAGTCAGGTTGCCCGCCATCGAGTTCACCGAATCGGTCAGGTCCTTCCAGGTACCGGCCACGCCTTTCACCTGCGCCTGGCCACCCAGCTTGCCTTCCGTGCCGACTTCGCGCGCCACGCGCGTCACCTCGGAGGAGAACGACAGCAGCTGTTCCACCATCGTGTTGGCGGTGGTGGCGGCGCGCAGGTACTGGCCCTTCAGCGGGTGCCCGTCCACTTCCAGCGCCATGGTCTGCGACAGGTCGCCCTTGGCCACGGCGCCGATCACGCGCGCCATCTCGGTGGTAGGGCGCACCAGGTCGTCGATCAGCGTGTTGACCGCGCTGATGATGGTGGCCCAGCCGCCGGACACGTTGGTGACCGGCGCGCGCTGCGTCAGCCGGCCCTCGCGGCCCACCACGCGCGACACTTCGGTGACCGACTTGACGATCCGCTCGTTGGTTTCGATGATGTCGTTCAGCGTATCGGCGATCTTGCCGGATACGCCGGTCCAGTCGGACGGCATGCGCGCCGAGAAATCGCCTTTTTTCAATGCCATCAAGGTTTGCAGGATCAGCTTCAGATCCAGTTCTTCCGGCAATTCGGTCATGTCGTTCATGGACCAGTCCTCAGTATTCAGGAATGTTGTTCAAGTAAGATGTTGTTCAGGCAGGTCGGTCAATACCAGGCCGGGCAGGGCCTGCGCCAGTTCGGCGGGGCTGCGCGGGGCGCAGAATAGCGCGCCCTGCCAGCTGTCGCAACCCAGTGTCTTCAGCACGGCCAGCTGGTGGGCATGGTCGACGCCGCCGGCGGCCACTTCCATCGCCAGCGCCCGCGCCAGGTGCACGATGGCGGCCACCAGGTCGGTGCCGCCGGAAGCGTCGCCGATATTGCGCACGAAGGCGGGATCGATCTTCAGGATGTCCAGCCCCAGTTTCTTGCACGCTGCCAGGCTGGTACCGGCGTGGCCGAAGTCGTCCAGCGCCAGCAGCACGCCGCCGGCCTGGAGCTGGCGCAACAGCGGTTAGATCGCGGCATGGTGCGCGGCCAGCAGTGCTTCGGAGATTTCCAGCACGATGGCGCCGGCCGGCAGCTGGTGGCGCCGGAATTCGGCCAGCAGGCGCGCCGGCAGGTCCGGCCCCAGCGCCGGCGCGACGAGATTCAGCGCAACCCGGGCGGTGGAGAGTGGTTCCGCGCCGCCGCGCCAGGCGGCCGCCTGGGCGCAGACCGCGCCCATCACCCACGAATCCACGCGCTCCAGCAGGCCGCGGTCCTGCACGGCGGGCACGAAGGCGGCCGCGTCGATCTGGCCCAGGCGCGGATGATGCCACACCAATTGCGCTTCCACGCCGCGCACGCGGCCGCTGGCCAGGTCCACCTGCGGCTGGTACACCAGCGCGAGCTGGTCGTGCGACAGCGCATGGCGCAGCTCGCCCGTCCATTGTTCGCGCTCGTCCTCGCGCCGGTTCATCTCCTCGTGGAAGAAGCGGATGTTGCCGCCCTGGCTATCACCTTTGCCGCCCTGGCCGTCACCTTTGCCGCCCTGGCCGCCAGCCCTGCCGCCAGGGTGCTCGCGTTCTTCCTTGGCGCGGTACATGGCCAGGTCGGCGTTCTTCATCAGTGCCCGCGCGCTGGCGCCATCCTGCGGGTAGACGGCGATGCCGATGCTGGTGGACGTGTGCACGCGGTGCCCGCCGATCGAGAACGGCCGCGCATGCGCGTTGGCGATCTTGCGCGCCACCCGCGCCGCGTTCTCGCCGGGCGCCTTGCCTTCGATGAGCACGACGAATTCGTCGCCGCCCAGCCGCGCCACCACGTCCGACGCACGCACCGCGGCGGACAGCCGGGCCGCCACCTGCCGCAGCAGTTCGTCGCCCACGTCATGGCCGAAACCGTCGTTGACCTGCTTGAACTGGTCGAGATCGAGGAACAGCAGCGCGAACTGGCTGCGCCGGCGGTCGCACGATGCCACCGCGTGTTCCAGGTGCTGGATCAGCGAGCGGCGGTTGACCAGGCCGGTCAGCGGATCCCTGGTGGACAGTTCGTGCGCCCGCTGCTCGGCCTGCTTGCGTTCCGCCACTTCGAGTTCCAGCTCCCGGTTGGCCAGTTCCAGGTCCTGCAGCCGCTGCGAGCGCAGCTCGGCGGTGATGCGGCGCGATTCCTCGGCCTGCGCCTGCAATTGCAGGTGCTTGCGGGTCAGTTCGACGAAGGTGCGCACCTTTGCCTGCACCACCTGCGGCTCCAGCGGCGCGCACAGGTAATCGGCGGCGCCCCGTTCGTAGGCGTCCAGCCGGTGCGCCTCGCCGGCATCGGCGGTGACGAAGATGACCGGCACCGCAGCCGAGCGGGGATGCGAGCGGATCGCGGCGGCGGTATCGAAGCCGTCCATGTCCGGTATGGCGACGTCGAGCAGGATCACGGCGAAATCGTGGCGCAGCACTTCGCGCAGCGCCGCGTTGCCGGAGCGCGCGGTGACGAGTTCATAGCCGCACGCATCGGCGTCCGGTGCCAGGAGCCCCTCCAGCGCAAGCGGGCTGGCGGGCTCGTCGTTTACGAGGAGGACTTTGGGAATATGCACAAGCACGCCGCCCGATCTAGGTCTTGGTTGTAATTTTGTTGCCGTAAAAGATACGCTTGTGCGGGCGCGAGTCAAGCAGAATCACCGACTGCCCGTGTCGGAATATAGCAAAAAAGCAATAACAACAGGAAACAATCTAGCAGATTACTGTAGAGGGTGTGGCCGTGGCACACGATTCGGAACGTGGCTGGCCGGCGCGGCCTGGAACCACGGCGCGTCGCCATCGCCTGCCGGGCCGGAAACGCCGTTCAGCCGGGCGCCTGCCGGTCGACCAGCGCCTCGATGTCGTCGACCGAATCGACCAGGCTGACATCGAACTCGACATCGGAAAAATCGAGGCCGAAGGTCTCTTCCAGGTGCATGGCCAGCGTCACCATCGAAAACGAGTCCAGCCGGCCGCTGGCGAACAGGGATTCGCCATCGGCGAACGGGCCGGCATCGCCGTGCCCCTGGAGCATCTTGCCCAACATGTCACGCAGGTCCTGCTTGGCGCTTGCATCCATCAGTGGACTCCCGAAAGGCTGGCGAGGAACGCCATGCGTTCCCCCAGGGTGTGCTGGCGCGATCCGTCGCTGAACAGGTGCATGCACACCACGAACGACCAGACGAACAGGAACGAGTATAGCCGCCCGAAGGCCGTCGGTGACGGCCGGATGCCCAGGCTGACGCGCACCTGCGACAGGCCGACGGCGACCGCCAGCACCAGGCAGTAGAACGCATAGCTGGCGTAGGACCGCAGGGCGGCCGGCGCACCGTCGGTGGCGACCAGCACGATGTCGCGGGTGAAGTGCCAGATCGCATTGCCGACACCGGCCGCCATGAAAGTGGCGAAGAACAGGCGCAGGCGCGGATGGGCGCGGAATACCTTGAAAAAGGTGGGGAAAAAGAAGAAGTCGACCAGCAGCTCCTTGAAGTAGTAATGAAAGCGGTTGAAATAATCCATCAGCGTGCGCGATTCCAGCGGCCGCCAGCAGCCCCGCGGCAGCCGGTAGCCGGCCAGCCGCGCGATGCCGATGAACAGGTGGGCCCAGATGGCGATCTGCAGCGAGAACCTGGCGGTCGAGAGTACCAGCGCGGCCCAGCCGGCCAGCACGGGAAACGGCTGGCCGGCAAGGTGGGCGTCGACTGCTTCGGCCACGCGGGGAATGCCCAGTTGCCCTTCGAAGATCCAGGCCAGCGCCGCGCGCAGGAATATCAGCAGGTTGGCCCACAGCAGCAGCTTGACCGCCTTCAGCCGGGTGACCGCCAGTTCGCGCGGCGTCTGGGCCAGGTGCTTGCGCAGGAAGGCGGCGCCCTTGCCGAAGGGCAGGTAGGCGGGACTCCAGAACGGGCGCAGGAACGCCATCTGCTGCCAGGTGTCCTGGGCGCGCGTGCGCTGGTCCACGATGGCATACGGCAGGAACCACAGGTAGGGCGTCAGCACCACGATCGCGGACCACAGCAGTACCCGCGGCGTGCCGCGCACGGCATCGAGGCTGGCCAGGCCGCACAGCAGCGCCTCCAGCGCCAGCAGCGTCGCCAGCGGGCGCCGCGCGATCAGCGAGCGCGGGGCACGGGCCACATGGCGCAGGATGCCGATCGCGCCAAGGAAGAGCAGCGCCAGGAAACCCATGGCCAGCGCCAGCGGCGACAATCCGCTCCCGCGTTCCGTTTCCAGCACGGCCACGATGCTGTCCAGCGTATCGTTCTCGCCCAGCGCCGTGCCCAGGAAGGCCGTGGTCCAGGTGGCGCCGAACAGGATCGGCGTGCGCCAGCCGGGCCGCGCGGTAGCGGCCATCGCCGCGCCGACGGCCAGGGCGGCGGGCCAGGTGCCGAGGTGCGGCGCGACCGCCAGCAGGGCCACCACCAGGATCAGCAACTGCCCGGCAGGGGCCTGGGCGCGCGCGATCAGCGGCTCGCGTGCATCGATGGCTAGGAAACTGCGCAAGCGCGATGGGGCGGGTGTCCTGCCGCCGGCGACCGCAGGGGCATCGGGCGTGGTCATGGGCCAGCGCTGTCCAGCAATTGGCGCAGCGCGCGCCGGTCCACCTTGCCGCTGGAACCGAGCGGCATGTGTGCCAGCGCGATGACCCGGCCGGGCAGCATGTACGCCGGCAGGCGCGTGCGCAGCGCATCGATGATCGCCGCGGCATCGACGGCCGCCGCGCCGACAAACCCGACGATGCCGCGCGCCATGCCATCGGCCAGCGGCCAGGCCACCGCCGCGACGATATCGGCGCCGGAAACGCTGCGCAGGTGGGCTTCGATCTCTTCCAGTTCGACACGGTAGCCCAGCACCTTGACCTGGTTGTCGATGCGGCCCAGGCAGTGGAAGCGGCCCATGCCGTCGCGCAGCGCCAGGTCGCCGGTGCGGTACCAGCGCTGGCCATCCAGCAAGGGGAAGCGGGCGGCGGTCAGTTCCTGCGCGCCGAGATAGCCGTCGGCCAGCTGCCGGCCGGCGATCAGCAGCTCACCGGGAACATCGTCCCGCAGCGGCTGGCCGTCTTCGTCGACGATGGCCGCCACGTTGCCGGGCAGCGGCGTGCCGATGGCGATCACGTCGCGCCCGGGCGTCACCGGCAATGGCGCGCCGAGCCGTTGCGCCAGGCAGAACACCGTCGCCTCGGTGGGACCGTACAGGTTGACGATGGCGCTGTGCGGCGCGGCTTCGCGCCAGGCGGTGACTGTAGCGGCGGGCAGTTGTTCGCCGCCGAACACCGTGATGCGCAGCGTGGCCAGGCTGCCCGGTGCCAGCGCCTTCACCTGGCGCAGCATGCCGGCCAGCGAAGGCACGGAATTCCACACGGTCAGCTTGCCGTCGCGGATGAACTTCACGGCATTCATCACCGTGCTGGCCGGCAGGATATGCAGCGCGGCACCGGCTTCCCACGTCGAGAACATGTTGTGCACCGAGAAATCGAAACTTGGCTCGCAGGTCTCCAGCGCGCGGTCGCCGGCCAGCAGGCCCAGTTCCGCCGTGATCATGGCGAGGTAATGGCGCGCGGCGCCGGCGCTGATCATGACGCCTTTCGGCACCCCGGTCGTTCCCGAGGTGTAGATGATATAGGCCGTGTCGGCTGGTGACATCGGCGCCGGTTCCCCCTCAAACTCCGGCGGCAGGGCGGCCAGCGCCACCACGTCGACGCCCTCCGCGCGGACGGCAGGCGGGGCCTGGCCGGCGTGGACCACCAGCGCCGGGCCGGCCGCCAGCACGCGCTCGCCGAGCAGTTTCGCGCCATCGTCATCGGTGACGAGGGCGGCCAATGCGCTGTCGCGCAGCAGCGCCGCGATCCGCTCTGCCGGCTGTTTCAGGCCGATCGGCACATAGGTGGCGCCCGCCCAGCACGCGCCGAGGATGGCGACGCAGGAATCGACGCCACGGGAGGCAAGAATCCCCACCCGTGGCGGCTGGCCGTCGCACCGCTGCCACGTGCGGCTGCCGGCCAGGCAGGCCGCCAGGCGCGCCGCACACGCCGCCAGTTCACTGTAGCTCAGCGCACGACCGCCCGATACCACGGCCGGGCTGCCGGGACTTGCGAGGGCATGGCGGTACACGGCGGCCGCGAGGTTGAAGCTGGTGTGCGATGGCTCGTTCATCGGAGTCTCGCCTGCTTGGGGCCGGTCAACGGTGGGGCGGCCATATTCGTCAGCCTGCAATGGCAGGTGGTACGCGCCCTTGCGCATCGAGCCGTCGCCATGACCGGCATGCAGCGAGGCGGCGTGGGTGTAACGGGTGTGGTTATCGAGGCCAGGCCAGGTGTGCCGGGACGGCACGAAACCGGTCCAGGCAGCGTCTGACCTGTATCACTATCGCATTATCGGCGCTTGCAGGATAGGGGGCGGGCGCGGCTTTCATGCAGCCGCGCTGCGGGGCCGGATGGGGCCCGCGGCATCAAAGCCGGTCCGGCAGGGTGCTGTCCGGCGTCAGCTTCGGTTCGTCCAGCAGCTTTGCCTTGTAGGTCATCAGCTCGCTGCTGTCGATATCGAAGCGTTCCAGCCATTGTTCGGCGGCCCGGCCGACCAGGCGAGGTTCGCCATTGACTGATCCAGTGTGCATTCCAACTTCCGGTGCACGCACTTTTTTGAACAGGTGATTGGGCAGGGCAAGGCGTGCCGGCTTGGCATCTGCATCGACTGGCGCAGCTTCTGGAGCCGGACCGGCTTGGACAACGATGCCGTTGCCATAGTCGTACAGCGCGAACCAGTCCATCGGCAGTTCGGACCTCAGCACATCGATCCCGCCCACCCTTTCAACCATAGCGTAATCTACCGCTGTCAGCCAGGAAACAGTCTTGATGCCCTTGTCGGCATCGGAACCCGCGGCGATCAGGTCTCCAGCGTCCAGTCCGTTAAGAAGCTTCGCCAGATAGGCTTCGAACGGGTGATTCTCGTAGGCTTGCGAGGCTGACAGTACCAGCGCATGTCCGCCGTATCCATGTACAGCATTCAGCCGTCGCGCGAACTGGACAAACATTGCCTGGAACGCAGTAGGGTGGTCTTCGACATGGAGCAGCGGTATTGTGAAGCGCAGCGTACTCAAACCCCAGCCCCCCATCTTTACTTTCCAGCCACGTATGCCATGGACCTGGAATTCCCACTCACCGGCATCATCGGCCTTCGTGCCGCTTGTGTATGTAAAGCTCACCAATTGGTCCGCACTGAGTTGCTTCATCAGGACCTGCAGAGGCCTGGCTTTGGGATAGGCAATTCTCGCGGGACCTGCCGGAGCATCTTCACGCCAAAGCCAAGTCAGGTGTTCACCGGCGAGTGCGGCATACTCGTCAAAGCATGCGCAGATTGCCTCGCGCACCAGCGGTTCGTGGGCGCCTTCGAAAAAAAGTACGCCGCTGATCGCAGGCACTGCGCCAACGTAGTCGTCCGCGCCCCCGGATGAGAACAAATTGCCGGGTACGCGCATTTTTTCGGGATGCTCGCGCATCAATTGAATCGGGTCAAACGGTAGTTCATTCATTATCGATCCTGGCTTATGGCGCTGGTACGGGAATGCTTGGCGGCGGCCGTTTGGCCAGCAATAAATAGAACAGGCGAGCTGCTGCTGCAATTGCCGCCCCTGCACCGAGTTTTGTAGCGGGCGCGCCAGCCTTTCTGCTATCGGATTCGCCACACTCGCATTCCGTCGGTGTGAGTAGTACGACTCTGCTCCGGTTGCCGGAGATTTTCGTATATTCATTCATTTGGTCCCGGTGTCCATCTTCGACCAGTTCCAGCGTCAGCTCTTCGGCGGCATGGCGCTCGATCCACGGGGTGCAGCCGTCGGCGTCCGTGGCTGCGGTGACGTGCCGGCCATCGGCGGTGCGCACGCGGGTCATCTTTCCGGGGAGCGGCTTGCCGGTGGCTGCGTCGAGCAACTGGAAGCGGCCACGGAAGCGCGGTGCCGGTCCGGCTGCCGTCTCATCCTCGTATCCGGCCGCCACACCGGCATCGACTTCGCCAAACCCTGGCCGCAGGCTGGCGGCCGGATTGGCGCCGGACGCGGCACCGTTCCTGGCCGGGTCCGTGAATGTGGATCTCTGGCTGGCGATCAGTCTTGCGCCGCATGCCACCCGGCAGCCGTGATACGCCACCGCGCGGCCGTGATCGGTAAGGGCCCGGTCACCTTCCGAAATCGGAAAGACGCCCTTGCAGCGCGGGCAGGCTACCTTGTCGCCGACACGGCCCCAGCCTTTGCCATGGGTGTCGCAGGTCCTGGAACAGCTGATGACCGTGCCGCCGTGGCTGGTCCTGTCACCAATGACGATCAATGCTTCCATAACGCATCCTCCAGGCAGGCACCCACGCCACGGGTTCTTGCCGATGTGCGGTTTGTCGAGAAAAGATGCTTATGGTCAACTATGTGCTGACAGCGCAAAGTCGATTCGCGCAATTCGCCAGTTGAGGCGCGTCAATGATTTCCGTTCGGAACGGCACCTCGGGACCAGGCAGCGAAGGCGAGGGGCCGCGCCGACGATGCGAGATCCGGAGGAAAAGCGCGACGGTTGTCGGGAGAGGGGGGCAGTGGTCCGGCAGGCAGGAGAGGGGGGCCGGACCGCTGCGAACAGCGCCTACTTCAACTGCGCCAGCAGGAACGCATACGTCAGCGCCCACATCTTCGCCTGCTGGTCGTTGTTGGCGGCGCCGGCATGGCCGCCCTCGGTGTTTTCCCAGTACAGCACGTCGTGCCCCTGTTCGCGCATCTTGGCGACCATCTTGCGGGCATGGCCGGGATGGACGCGATCGTCGCGGGTGGAGGTGGTGAACAGCACGCGCGGGTAGTGCTTGTCGGGGAACACGTTGTGGTACGGCGAGTAATCGGCGATGAACTTCCACTGTTCGGGATCGTCGGGGTCGCCGTATTCGCCCATCCACGAGGCGCCCGCCAGCAGCTTGCTGTAGCGGCGCATGTCGAGCAGCGGCACCTGGCAGACCACGGCGTTGAACAGGTCCGGCCGCTGCGTCAGCGCGGCGCCCACCAGCAGGCCGCCATTGCTGCCGCCCATGATGCCCAGGTGGCGCGGGCTGGTGACGTCACGCCGGATGAGGTCCTGGGCGACGGCGATGAAATCGTCGAACGCGCGCTGCCGGTGTTCCTTCAGCGCCGCCTGGTGCCAGCGGGGGCCGAACTCGCCGCCGCCGCGGATGTTGGCCAGCACGTATACGCCGCCATGCCGGAGCCACGCTTCACCGGTGACGCCGCTGTAGAACGGCTTCAGCGATACCTCGAAGCCGCCGTAGCCATACAGGACCGTGGGATTGCTGCCATCCGCCTTCACATCCTTGCGCTGCACGACGAAGTAGGGTACCAGCGTGCCATCCTTCGACGGCGCCTGGAATTGCCGGACTTCGTAAGGCGATGCGTCGAAGAATCCGGGCAGCGATTTCAGCGGGGTGCGTTCGTCGCTGCCGGCGTGGGCCAGGTACATGGTGGTCGGCGTCAGGAAATCGGTGACGGTCAGGAAATAATCATCCGAGGCGATCGCGTCCAGCGGCGCCACTTCCAGTGTGCCATAGGCGGGCGCATCGACATCGCGCCGCTGCCACTGGCCATCCACGTGGCGCAGCTCGACGAGGCGGTTCTTCACGTTGTCGAGCACGTTCAGCAGCAGGGCCGAACGGGTCGACGCCACGCCATCGAGAGAGGTGCTCGGCGTCGGCGTGAACAGCACGTCGAACTGGCGCTCGCCCGCCATGAAGCGGCGGAAGTCGGTGGCCAGCAGCGCGCCTTGCGGATATTCCCGGCCGGCCACGTTCCATGCCGAGCGCAGTTCGATGACCAGCTGGTCGCGCACCGTGTAGGCACTGGCATCGTCCGGCTTGGCGACCTTGGTCAGCCGGTCGCCCTCGCGCAGGAACAGTTCGCTGCTGTAGAAGCCGATCTGCCGCATCACGAACTGGAACTCGTGGCCGGGCGTGAAGTCGCGCCAGGCGCCCACGCCCAGGTCGTCCGGCAGCGCCTCGTACACGGTGCGCGCGGCGGACAAGGGCGTGCCGCGCCGCCATTCCTTGACGATGCGGGCGTAGCCGGACGTCGTCATCGAGCCCGGCCCGAAATCGGTGGCCACGAACAGCGTATCGGCGTCGATCCACGCGAGATCGGTCTTGGCTTCGGGCAAGTGGAAGCCATCGGCCACGAAGCTGCGCGATGGCATGTCCCACTCGCGCACCACGACCGCATCGCCGCCGCCGCGCGACAGCGACAGCAGGAAGCGTTCGCCCTTCGGGTACAGCGACGACACGCCGCTCCATACCCAGTTCTCGTTTTCCTCGGCGGCCAGCCGGTCCAGGTCCAGCACGGTTTCCCATTGCGGGTCCGGCTGGCGGTACCGGTCCAGCGTGGTACGGCGCCAGATGCCGCGCACATGGCCGGCATCGCGCCAGAAGTTGTACAGGTACTCGCCATGCTGGCGCACGAAGGGGATCCGCTCGTGCGAATTGAAGATGGTTTTCAGCCGGTCGTGCAGGGCCGGGTAGTGGGAGCGCGCTTCCAGTTCGCCCAGCGCCACGTCGTTCTGCTGCCGGACCCATGCCAGCGGCGCCTCGCCGCCGACCTCTTCCAGCCACTGGTGCGGGTCTTCGGAAATCTCGGGGTGGGACGAACTCATGCTTGCTCCTGATATGGCGGGAAGGCGTACTCTACACGAACGCCCGGCGGGCGGCAGGGGTGTGGCAAATGTCGCGCCATGCTGTCACAATCGCAACTCCTCATTGTTGCCTTACGGAGTTCCCATGCGCATCGCCACCTTCAACATCAACGGCATCGGCGCCCGCCTGCCGGCCCTGCTGCAATGGCTGGAAGAAGCGCAGCCGGACGTGGCCTGCCTGCAGGAGTTGAAGGCGCCGCAGGAAAAGTTTCCCGCCGCGGCCATCGAGGCGGCCGGCTACGGCGTCATCTGGCATGGCCAGAAAAGCTGGAACGGCGTGGCCATCCTGGCGCGCGGCACCCAGCCCGTGGAGGTGGGGCGGGGCCTGGCGGGCGATCCGTCGGACGAGCAAAGCCGCTATATCGAGGCGGTGGTCAACGATGTCGTGATCGCCGGCCTGTATCTGCCGAACGGCAACCCGGCGCCGGGCCCCAAGTTCGACTACAAGCTGAGCTGGATGGAGCGGCTGATCCTGAGCGGCGAACAGTTGCTGGCGACCGGCGCGCCGGTGGTGATGGCCGGCGACTTCAACGTGATTCCCACCGACCTGGACGTGTACAAGCCGGAGCGCTGGCTCGACGATGCGCTGTTCCGCCCCGAAACGCGCGAAGCGTTCGAGCGCCTGCTGGCGCAGGGCTGGACCGACTCGCTGCGCACCCTGTACCCGGGCGAGAAGATCTACACGTTCTGGGATTACTTCCGCAACGCGTTCGGGCGCGATGCCGGCATCCGCATCGACCACCTGCTGCTGAGCCCATCGCTGGCGCCGGCCCTGAAGGCGGCCGGGGTCGACCGCGACGTGCGCGGCCGGGAAAAGCCCAGCGACCATGCGCCCACGTGGATCGAGCTGGATCCGAAGAAGATCCCGAAGGTGTCGAAGGTGAAGGACGTGCCATGAATAGACGTTCCACGCTCGCCGAAGCGCCGTCCGGTTCGTAACAGAAGGCGCTATCGGCATGCGCGGCGCATCACGCCGGCTTGTCAATATATCTGGAAGCCGCCCTGCTTCGCGAAGCGAATGAACGACGCGACAAACTCATCGTCGGTGCCCGGAAGCCATTCGCCGGGCAATTTGCTGCCCAACGCCTGTTCCATTGCCATCTGCATTTCCCGCGCGAGATCCTTCGCTATCTGGTCTCGATCAGCCGCGGCAAGATGGCGCTCCAGCGCACCTGCGAGCGCGAGTGCATCCGCGCTCTCGACGGTTTGCCCGGCATTCCAGTCGTAAGCGCCTGGCCACGGGCCGTTATCCAAACTCCAGTCCGCCGGCGCGCTGGTGCCTGGCATTTCCCAGCCATATGCCTCGGCAGCGAGATAAAGATGAAATCCCCAAGCGCTTGTCGAAAGCACGAACTCATCACCATTTTCCCTGCGCAGTTCAACCGACATGCAGTCCTTTTCTTGCCGGAGTCGGCATCAGTGCGCACTTCTTACTTCGATACCAACATGGATTTCCTTCAGGCCAGCGCCTCCTTGGCGGCCTCCTCGGGCGTCAGCCCGTCATAGAACTGGTCGGTGAACCACTCCACCTGTTCCTCGATATGATCCTGCGCCTGCTCGACGGTGGCGCCACCGGCCACCAGGAAACCCTCTACTTCGATGCACCATTGGATGAACGCCAGCGTTTCTTCATCCAGTTCTTCTTTCTTGGCCATACCATTACCTCTTCCATTGCGTGATCGGTGACATGGCGCGATCGGCACCATGGCCGATTTTACCGCAGCGGCCGGAACTCGCCGGACTTCAGAAAAGACGCGCCCGCCGGGCCGGTTCAGGATCCTGCCAGGGAAGCAGGCGGACGAGTTCGCCGAGCACTGCCAGGATGGGTCCCCGAGATGCTGCCAGGGAAGTGCCCGATCGAGCAGGCCGCCCGCTGCGGCCTCCAATTTTGGCGTTGCCCCATATTTGCCAGGCGTGCCGGCATATTCGCCCGTCGTGAAATCCACGGGTTTCACGATGTTAATTTCGCGGTTGAGAATTAACCGCTGTCGGGAAAAGCCGGCATTATCGTTCCGCATCGGCTTTTCAGGCGACCCGATGCCGGCAATACGGGTTAACGCGCCGCTGTATTGGTGCTTGTCGAACTTCACGCTCCATCGAAACTCGACGCCATTTTCGATGAAGGCCGTATTGCCCAGGTATTGTCGAACCTGATCGGCAATGCGATCCAGTACGGCGACCCGGAGATTCCCGTGTCCGTCCGCGTCGCGACGAATGACGACGACGTCCAGATTTTCGTGAACAACCAGGGCAAGACCATTCCGCCGGAAAAGCTGCCGACCATTTTCGACCCGATGGTCCGCATTGCCGCGAATGCGGACTGGAAAGAGGGCGACTACATGGAACGTACCAGCCTGGGTATCGGCCTGTACATTTCCCGCGAGATCGTTCATGCGCACGGTGGCACGATCACCCTCACGTCCGACCCGTCCAGTGGAACGACCTTCATCGTGACCATGCCGCGCCTGCCGGCCGGATTCGGGGGCGCCGGCGCCGGGGCGGGCGGCAAGAGCAAGTCCACGCCCCGGGCCGCGTGATGCCGCCGGACGACGACGATCGGCAACCGTTGCCGCGCGGGGCCGGCACCCGCCCGCTCAAGGTGCTGGTCATCGATGACGAACGGGACCTTGCCGAGCTTGCCGGAGCGCTGCTGGCGTTCCATGCCGTCGACAATACGGTGGTCTACTCGGCCGCCGCGGCGCTGGCGGTGCTGGCCACCGATCCGGCCATCACCGCCGTGTTTTCCGACATCACCATGCCGGACATGAGCGGCATCGAGCTGGCCGGCGAAATCCGCAGGCGGTTCCCCGATCTGCACGTGGTGCTGACGTCGGGCCACGCGCCGCCGGGCATGCTGGCCGGCCGGGACCGGCTCTACCGGTTCGCCCCCAAGCCCTACAGGATCGAAACGATCATCGGCCTGCTCGCCCGCGGCATCGCCGGACACCAGGCGTAACGGGGCAGCGTGCCGTCACGGCGCGGGCGCGTCGAACAAGCCGTTGCCGTGCCAGCACGGCTTCTCCGGCTGGCCGGCCATCGGCACCGCCACGTGGCCGAGGCCCAGCTTGCGCACCAGCCGGGGAAAGGCGCGGCAATACACCGGCTGCACGCCGGCCAGGCGCGCCAGCTGCCGGTATTCAACCACCATGCCTTGCGGCACCCGGGCAAGTACCGCCGCGACGCGGGCGCGCCAGTCGTCGTCCCAGGCAAGAAACCGCGCCGGCAGCAGGACCACGGGATCGCCGGCGCCGATCGTGCCGCCGCGCGCCACGCTGGCCAGCATGCCGCGGGCGCGGCCAATCGCCGCCCCCACGCCGGGATGGCGTTTGTCCAGGTAACCGCATGCTTCGCAGGCAAACGTCAGCCGCAGCACCGCCTGCGGGCCCACGCGCAGCAGCGAGCCGGAAAGCAGCGCCGCGGTATCGATATCGAGCAGCAGGTTTTCACGCAGCGTGTGCGCCGGCATGCCATGCCGGGCATACGCCGGAGCGCCGGCAAGCAGCACCTGGCGCGGCGACAGCAGGTCGGCGTGCGCATCGCCGGCCAGGCCCAGCCCGGCGATGGCGTCCACCGACGACACGGCGCACGGCGCATCGCGCAACCCCGGCCGCACCATCAGGGCTTGCACGCGGCCGAGGGCAACGCCGCCATCGGCCAGGTCGGGCGGGCAAACCAGCTGAGGCGAAGGAGGCGGGGCGGGCAAGAGGATGAAAGGGAGAGATGGCGAATCGGCAATTGTAGCAGCGCCGCGTGCCGGCACGTGGCTGCCGGCCACTACCGGCAGGTGCGGGGCCCGATGTGGCGCGGCCGCCACGCCTTCTCCCGTCTTGCGATTTTGTCCAGCAACGTTCGGGAACCACGCCGCCAGTGCCGTTTGCCGCATGGCCCGCCGGCCTCCGCGGGCAGCGGGACGGCCTCCGGCCCGCCCATGCCGTTACCATGGCCGCTACCATGGGCAATGCGGATTCAGCCCGGCCAGCGCCGCGATGACCGCAACGGCCTTTCAATGTATGCTGCTGTATTGCAAGAAGTACTCGATGATATTCAATGCGCAAAACCGGTGAATTCAGGAAGGCAACCGTGGCGCCCCGCCTCCTGCAGTGGGGCGTCGGATGGTTGCTGGCCACCGTGGTGGGGCTCACGCTGTATGCGGCAACGGTCAAGTCGGTGGAAGACGATGCGCGCGTGCGCTTCGATAACGCGGCGCGCGCCACCCAGTACAGCATCGGCGCCAGCGTCAAGGCGTATTCGGACGTGCTGCGCGGGCTGGTGGCGCTGTTCCAGACGTCCGACAGCCTGTCGCGCCTGCAATTCCGGCAATACGTGGCCAGCCTCGACGTGTCGCGCCATTTCCCGGCCATCGAAACGATCAATTTCGCGCCCGACGTGCGGGCCGAGGAGCGCGCCGCGTTCGTGGCCGCCGTGCGCGCCGACCGCAGCGTGGACCCGGCCGGCTACCCGGGGTTCGAGATCCGCCCGCCGGGGCAGCGCGAGCGCTATGCGCCGCTGGTCTGGCTGGAACCGCCGCTGCGGGAAAAGATGGGCGTCGACATCACCGCCAATCCGGCCATCGCGCGGGCCATGGACCTGTCGCGCGATACCGGCCAGATCAGCGCCTCCGGCCAGCCCGTGAAGGTGCAGGGCCCGGTACCGCACATCGGCCTGGGCATGCGCCTGCCGGTGTACCGGCGCGGCATGCCGATCGGCGACGTGCCTGGCCGCCGCGCCGCCTACCTGGGCTCGGTGGGCATCGGCTTTTCCGTGTCGGCGCTGGTGCAGGGCGCGATCGACGAGACGGCCGACCGCAAGGTACGCCTGATCCTGTATTCCGACGGCGCCACCCCGGTGGAACAGCGCCGCCTGCAGATCGAAAGCGACGACCGCCTGCTCTACAACGATACCGGCTCGCTGGATGCGCCGGCCACGCTGCCGGACATCGTCGACGACTACTTCGTGGCCGTGCTGCCGATCGACTTCAACGGCGCGCTGTGGAAGGCGCGCTTCTACACGCCCAAGGCGGACATGATCAGCCGCTTCGACCGCCAGTTGCCGTGGATCGCGCTGGCGACCGGCTTCGCCGGCACGATGCTGCTGTACAGCTATGTGTTCATGCTGACATCGCAGCGCCGCAACGCGCAGGAACAGCGGCGCCTGCTCGACAGCGTGCTGGACAACGTCGACGCGCACGTGTACATGAAGGAT
Organism: Pseudoduganella sp. SL102; assembly: GCF_027856995.1. Classification (NCBI taxonomy): domain Bacteria; kingdom Pseudomonadati; phylum Pseudomonadota; class Betaproteobacteria; order Burkholderiales; family Oxalobacteraceae; genus Pseudoduganella; species Pseudoduganella sp. SL102. Next base: position 5,093,085 of record NZ_CP115554.1, on the reverse strand, counting down.
GGCGAGCGCCGCTTCATCTATGTCAACGCGCGCATGGCGCAGGTGATGGGCCGCCCGGCCGAGCAGATCGTCGGCCGGATGGACAGCGAACTGCTGCCCAAGCGCGCCGCCACCCGCGACTGGCTGGAAGACCGGGAGGTGCTGGCGGATGGCATCAAGCGCACCAGCGAGGGAACCTTCGTCGATGCGCAGGGCAATACGCGCCACCTGTGGACGGTGAAGGCGGCCGTGGCGCTGGAGCGCGGGCCGGCCGTGATCGCGCTGTCCACCGACGTGACCGAGCTGCACGAACTGAAGGAAGCGGCGCAGGCCGCCAGCCGGGCCAAGAGCGATTTCCTGTCCAACATGAGCCATGAAATCCGCACGCCGATGAACAGCGTGATCGGCATGGCGCACCTGGCGCTGAAATCGGTGGCCGATCCGCGGCAGCGCGACTACCTGCAGAAGATCTACCACTCGGGCCAGCACCTGCTGGGCATCATCAACAACATCCTCGACTTTTCCAAGATCGAGGCCGGCAAGCTCGACCTGGAGATGCTCGATTTCCCGCTCGATGCGCTGTTCAACAACGTGGCTACCCAGCTGGCCGACGGGGCGTCGCGGCGCGGCCTGGAGCTGGTGTTCGAGGCCTGGCCCAACGTGCCGGCGCAGTTGCGCGGCGATCCCCTGCGGCTTGAACAGGTGCTGCTCAATTTCACCAGCAATGCGATCAAGTTCTCCGAGCGCGGCACGGTGTTCGTGCGCGCCCGCGTGATCGAGGAGCGCGACAACCGGCTGACCGTGCGCTTCGAGGTGCAGGACCAGGGCATCGGCATGACGCCGGCCCAGGTGGCCGGCCTGTTCCAGTCGTTCCACCAGGCCGACACGTCCACCACGCGCAAGTATGGCGGCACCGGCCTGGGCCTGGTGATCAGCAAGCAGCTGGCCGAGCTGATGGGCGGTACCGTGGGCGTGGAAAGCACGCCGGGGCGGGGCAGCACGTTCTGGTTCACGGCGCAGCTGGAGAAGGGCGTGGCGCTGCCGCCGGCGGCCAGCGACACGGTATTGGAGGAAGAGCTGCTGGCGCCGCTGCGCGGGGCCGCCATCCTGCTGGTCGAAGACAATGTGTTCAGCCAGCAGGTCGGCCAGGAATTGATCGAGGAAGCCGGCGCCACCGTGGTGATCGCCAATAACGGGCAGGAAGCCATCGACCTGCTGCAGAAGGGCCAGTTCGACTGCGTGCTGATGGACGTGCAGATGCCGGTGATGGATGGCTTCGAAGCCACGCGCCGGATCCGCGGCCACGCGGCGCTGTCCGGCCTGACGGTGATCGCCATGACGGCCAATGCCGGGCGCGAAGACCAGCTGCGCTGCCAGGAAGCGGGAATGGACGATTTCCTGACCAAGCCGGTGGTGCCGAACCAGCTGCTGGCCACGTTGTCGAAGTGGCTGAGCCAGCGCGTGGTGGACGGCCGCACTGCGCAGCCAGGCACGGTCGCGGCAAACCCGGCGGTGAAGAAGGGAACGGCAAGCCAGGGTGGCGCCAGTCCGGGGCCAGCCGGCGAGGCGACGGATGGGGCGGCAAAGCACGAAGGTGCAGGACAGGGTGCAGGACAGGGGGCAGGACAGGGGACAGGACAGGGTGCAGGACAGGGGGCAGGGCCGGCTGCTGCGGCCGGCATCCCGGCGCGGCGCGCCACGGATGTGATGGCCCCGTTCGCGCCGGCCGAGCCGCCGCTGTTCGACCCGGACGTGCTGGGCCAGACCTTCGGCAACCGGCCCGACAAGATGCGCCGCTATGCGCTGATGCTCCTGGCATCCGGGCGCGACGGCATGGCCGAGATTGAGGCGGCGCTGGCCGCGCGGGACATGAAGCGACTGCGCGAGCTGGGGCACCGGATCAAGTCGTCGGCGCGCGCGGTCGGGGCGCTGGCCTTTGCCGAACTGTGCGTGGCGCTGGAACGGCTCAAGCCGCAGGACGACGTGGCCGCCGCCGAGCGTATCGTCGCCCACATGGGCCCCATGCTGGACCGGCTGGAGCGCTATATCGACGTGGACCTGGAACCGCTGCTGCGCGAACTGGGCAGCCAGCCCGGCTGAGCCAGTCGCTGGGTTTGCCGCTTAAGTCCGTCGATTAGTCCGTCGCTCAGTCCCTCGCTGAGTCCGTCCCTGAGCCGGCAATCTCCATTGCTGCAAGGCACCGGCCTGCAGGGATCGGCGATAATAGCCACCTGTCCCGCGTTTCACCACCAAGTACACCCCATGGCAACAGGCATCGCACCCGGCTTACTGATTCTGCACGGCAACCAGCTCGAACAGCTGCGTGCCGCCGTGTTCCAATGGCTGCAGGCCAACCCCCTGGCGCCGCTGGAATCGGACGTGCTGCTGGTGCAGTCGAACGGCGTGGCCGAATGGCTCAAGATCGCCCTGGCGGAACAGGCGGGCGTGTGCGCCGCCACCCGCGTGGCGCTGCCGGCCCGGTTCCTGTGGGAAGCCTACCGCGCCATGCTGGGCCGCGACCGCGTGCCGCGCACGTCCGCCTTCGACAAGGGCCCGCTCACCTGGCGGCTGATGCGCCTGCTGCCGGCGCTGCTCCGCGAGGATGCCTTCGAGCCGCTGCGCCATTTCCTCAAGGGGGGCTGCCAGGAACGCCGGCTGCAGCTGGCCGAGCGGCTGTCCGACCTGTTCGACCAGTACCAGGTCTACCGCGCCGACTGGCTGGAAGACTGGGCGGCCGGGCGCGACCGGATGTGCTGCCCGCGCGGCGTGCATTACCCGCTGCCGGAAGGCCAGCGCTGGCAGGCCGCGCTGTGGCGCGCCATCATCGCCAGCGTGCCGGAGGAAGAGCGCACGCTGGGCCGCGCCGGCGTGCACACGGAATTCCTCCGCGCCGTGGCGTTGGGCGCCATGCCGGCGGCCGCGCTGCCGCGCCGCGTCGTCCTGTTCGGCGTTTCCGCGCTGCCGTACCAGACCCTGCAGGCGCTGGCGGCGCTGGCCCGGTTCACCCAGGTGATCGTGGCCGTGCCCAACCCGTGCCGCTTCTACTGGGGCGACATCATCGATGGCCGCGACCTGCTGCGCGCCGCGCGGCGCCGCCAGCCGCAGCGCAACGGCATCGACCTGGCCAGCGTGCCGATCGAGGCGCTGCACGCGCACAGCCACCCGTTGCTGGCGAGCTGGGGCCGGCAGGGGCGCGACTATATCCGCATGCTGGACGAGTTCGACGAAGCGTCCGGCGACGAGGCCGGGCACCTGCGCGTGGACCTGTTCAGCGATGGCGACGGCGACACGCTGCTGCAGCAATTGCAGGGCGCCGTGCGCGACATGCTGCCGCTGTCCGAACACCATTTCCCCGTGCCGGACGGGGAGGACCGCTCGATCGTGTTCCATATCGCCCACAGCGTGCAGCGCGAGGTCGAAGTGCTGCACGACCAGCTGCTGGCCCGTTTCGCCGCCGACCCCACGCTGCGCCCGCGCGATATCGTCGTCATGGTCCCGGACATCGGCGTGTTCACGGCGGCCATCCACGCCGTGTTCGGCCAGTACAAGGGCGGCAGCAAGGGGGGCAGGCGCGGAGATGCGCGCCACATCCCGTTCGAGATCGGCGACGTCAACGACCGCAGCGTGAACCCGCTGCTGGTGGCGCTGGAATGGCTGCTGCGCCTGCCGCAGCAGCGCTGCCGGCAAAGCGAGGTGCGCGACCTGCTGGACGTGCCGGCGCTGGCGGCCCGCTTCGGCCTGGCCGACGACGACCTGCCGATCCTCGGCCGCTGGATCGAAGGGGCGGGCGTGCGCTGGGGCCTGGACCGCGCCCACCGCGCCGGCCTGGGCCTGGAGCCCACCGGCGAACAGAACGCGTGGATCTTCGGCATCCGCCGCATGCTGCTCGGCTATGCCAGCGGCACGGGCGGCGCCTTCGGCGACATCGAACCATACGGTGAGGTGGGCGGCCTGGATGCCGCGCTGGCCGGCTCGCTGGCCCAGCTGGTCGAAGCCCTGCTGGACTGGCGCGACCGGCTGGCCCGGTCCCGCACGCCGGCCGAATGGGGCGAACAGGCGCGCGCGCTGCTGGCCACCTTCTTCGATGCCCGCGACGAAGCCGACAAGCTCACCATGAACGAGCTGGGCGCGACGCTCAACGCGTGGCTGGAGACGTGCGACGGCGCCGGGTTCGACGAGCCGGTGCCGCTGTCGGTGCTGCGCGAAGCGTGGCTGGGCGCGCTGGACGAACCGTCGCTGGAACACCAGTTCGTGTCCGGCGGGGTGACGTTCTGCACGCTGATGCCGATGCGCGCCGTGCCGTTCCGGGTGGTCTGCCTGCTGGGCATGAACGATGGCGACTTCCCGCGCCGCGCCAGCCGCGCCGACTTCGACCTGCTGGCGCTGCCCGGCATGGCGCGCCCCGGCGACCGTTCGCGCCGCGACGACGACCGCTACCTGATGCTGGAAGCGGTGCTGGCTGCGCGCGACGTGCTGTACGTGAGCTGGTGCGGCCGCAACGCCCGCGACAACAGCGAGCAGCCGCCGTCGGTGCTGGTGGCGCAGCTGCTCGACTACCTGAAGGCCGGCTGGCATCTCGACCTGCACGAACGCACCACCGAGCACGCGCTGCAGCCATTCTCGCGCCGCTATTTCGAGCGGGGCGGCCTGCTCACCTACGCGGCCGAATGGCGCTCGGCCCACGCGCCGGGCGAGGCGCCGGCACTGTCGCCGGACGCCGAATTACAGGATGGGCAATCTCCCGCGCTGCCGCCGTATGAACTCGACGAGCGCTTCCGCCTGAAGCTGGCCGGCCTGGTGGCCTTCCTGCGCCAGCCCGTGAAATACTTCTTCGCCCAGCGCTTCGGCGTGCGGTTCGCCGACTCGGCGCTGGTCGGCGAAGACGAGGAACCGTTCGTGCTCGATGCGCTGGACCGCTACTTCCTGGAAGACGAGATGCTGGAAGACGATGGCGCCGTGGACGAGGAGGACGTGCGCGCCAGCCTGGTGGAACGGGCGGCCCGGCTGCAGCGCGAAGGCGTGCTGCCTATCGGCGTGATCGGCGACCGCGTGCGCGACAACCTGATCGAAGCGCTGCTGCCGGTGCGGCGCGCGTGGCTGCAACTGCGCGGCGCGTTCCCGGAGGCGGCGCCCAAGCTGCCGGTCGGCCTGGAACTGGACGGCGTGGTGCTGGAAGACTGGATCGACGGCCTGCGCGCCGACGGCAACGCCAAGGTATGGCTGGCGCAGATGTCGTCGAAGGCGCTGGACAAGTCCGGCCAGCCGCGGGGCGACAAGCTGGCCGCCGCCTGGCTGCGCCAGCTGGCCGCCGCGGCGCAGGGCGTGCCCGTGACGGGCCTGCTGGTGGCGCGCGACGCGGTGCTGTCGATGCCGCCGCTCGACGGCGAAGCGGCGCGCGCCGCGCTGGCCGGCCTGGTCGCCCTGTGGCGGCGCGGCATGGACGGGCCGCTGCCGGTGGCCAGCAAGACGGCGCTGGCGCTGCTGTCCGGCGGCGACCCGCGCGAGACCTACGAGCATGGCTTCGACCGCCGCGGCGAGAAGGACGACATGTGCCTGTACCGGCTGTGGCCGGAGTACGGCGACCTGGCGGCCGAACCGGGATTCGCCGCGACCGCGCGCGCCCTGTATGGACCGCTGGTCGACTGGCTGGCCACCGTCGAGGTGCAGCCGATCGAAGGAGGCCAGCCATGAGCCGCCTGCTCGATCCGATGACCTTCCCGCTGCACGGCACCCGGCTGATCGAGGCCAGTGCCGGTACCGGCAAGACATGGACCATCGCCGCGCTGTACCTGCGCCTGGTACTGGGCCACGGCGACGGCGACGCGTTCGGGCGCCCGCTGCTGCCGGCCGACATCCTCGTGATGACGTTTACCCGCGCGGCCACGCGCGAGCTGTCGAACCGCATCCGCGAACGGCTGGTCGAGGCGGCCGGCTGTTTCCGCGGCCAGGTCGAGGATTGCGATCCGTTCCTGGCCGGCCTGCTGGAAGCCTACCCCGACGAGACCGGGCGCCAGCAGGCCGCGCACCGGCTGATGCTGGCCGCTGAAACGATGGACGAGGCGGCGATCTTCACGATCGATGCGTGGTGCCAGCGCATGCTGCGCGAGCACGCGTTCGACAGCGGCAGCCTGTTCGACGAGGAACTGATCAGCGACGAAGCGGCGCTGTTCGAGGATGCCGCCCACGATTACTGGCGCCAGCAGGTGTATCCGCTGCGCGAGCCGGCCCTGGGCGCGCTGCTGGAATGCTGGCCGGACGTGGAACGGCTCAAGCGCGGCTTGCGCGAACTGGTCAAGCGCGCCGACGACGGCTGGCGCGTGGACGAGCCGCTGGGCGCGCTGATCGGCCGCTCGCTGCGCGAGCGCGCGCAGCACCTGGCTGCGCTGAAGGAAGGCTGGCTGGAACGGGTCGAGCGCATGGCGCTGTGGCTGGAGCGGGCCAAGGCGGCCAAGCAGCTGAACGGCAAGCTGATCCAGGCGCGCTGGCTGGATGGCTGGTTCGCGACGCTGCGCGCATGGGCCGCCGATCCGGCCATGGTCGGCCTGGACCTGAAGGGCGGCTGGAACCGGCTGGTGCCGGCCGGGATCGCCGAGGCCTACAGCGGCAGCGATATCCCGGACGACTTCGCCGCGCTGGAGAGTTTACGGGAAGCGCTGTCCGCCCTCGAACCGCTGGCGCACCGCCTGTACCGCCATGCCGCCGGCATCATCGCCGCGCGCATGGCCGAACTGAAAGCGCGCGACCGGCAGTTCGGCTTCGCCGACATGCTGGTGCGGCTGCAGAAGGCGCTGGAGGGCGACAACGGCGCGGCACTGCGCCAGCGCATCACCGAGCAATACCCGGTGGCGCTGGTCGATGAATTCCAGGATACCGCGCCCTTGCAATACCGTATCTTCGACCTGCTGTACCGCGTGGCCGACAACGATCCGGCATCGGGCCTGTTCCTGATCGGCGATCCGAAGCAGTCGATCTACGGCTTCCGCGGCGCCGACATCCACAGCTACCTGGCGGCGCGGCGCGCCACCGAAGGGCGGCACTACCAGCTCGGCACGAACTACCGGTCCACGCGCGAAGTGGTGGAAGCGGTGAACCGCATTTTCCTGCACGCCGAAGGCGCGGCCGGCGGTGGCGGCTTCGCGCAGGGCGCCTTCCGCTTCCGGCGCGGCACCGTCAATCCGCTGCCGTTCGACGCGGTCGATGCCAAGGGGCGCGGCGAACGGCTGGTGGGCGTGGACGGGCAGTTGCAGGCCCTTACCGTGTCGTGCAGCGACGTGCCCGACCTGAAGGCGGACGGCTACCGCGAATTCTTCGCGCACCATTGCGCCGAGCACATCGTGCGGCTGCTGAACGATCCGCGCACCGGTTTCGAGGGGCCGCGGGGCTTCGAGCGGCTGCAGCCGGCCGATATCGCGATCCTCGTGCGCGACCGGAAGGAAGCCAGCGCCATCCGGCGCGCGCTGCAGCAGCGGCGCGTGCCCAGCGTCTACCTGTCCGACAAGGATTCCGTGCTGGAGAGCGACGAGGCGAAGGACGTGCTGCGCTGGCTCGCCGCGCTGGCCAACCCGCTCGATGGCGCGCTGGCCAGGGCCGCCTTCGCCACCCGCACCGCCAATATCCCGCTGGCCGAGCTGGCGCGCATGTCGTCGGACGAACTGGCGTGGGAAGCCCGCGTGGAGCAGCTGAAGAACCTGCACACGGTGTGGCAGCGCCAGGGAGTGCTGGCGATGCTGCGGCGCTTCATCCACGAGCTGGGCTTGCCGGCCGCGCTGCTGGCGCCCGGCAACGTGGGCGGCGAACGCAGCCTGACCAACCTGCTGCACCTGGCCGAGCTGCTGCAGGGGGCCAGCCGCCAGCTCGATGGCGAGCAGGCGCTGATCCGCTGGATGGCCGAACAGGTCGAAGGCGAGGGCGCCACGGGCGACGAACAGGTACTGCGGCTGGAATCGGATGCCGAGCTGGTGAAGGTCGTCACGGTGCACAAGTCCAAGGGCCTGGAGTATCCGCTGGTGTACCTGCCGTTCGCCGTCACGGCGCGCAAGGTCGACAAGCGCAACCGCAGCTTCTTCGAGTACACCGATGCGCAGGGCACGCGCCGCATCGACATGTCGCTGTCCGAGGAGGCGCAGGCGGCCGTGGAGGCGGCCCGCATCGAGGAAGACTTGCGGCTGCTCTACGTGGCGCTGACCCGCGCCCGGCATTTCCTGTGGCTGGGCGTGGCGGCGCTGCCGGCCCGCAAGGAAGGCAGCAACGTGCTGCACGAGTCGGCGCTGGGCTACCTGCTGACCGGCGGCGCACCGCTGCCGGCGGAAAGCCTGCAGGAACGCTGGCGTGAGCTGGCCGGCGACTGCGGCGCGATCGGCATCGCCTCGCTGTGCCACCCCGAGCGGCCCACGCTGCTCGACCGGGAAGAACGGCGCGAGCCGCTGCTCGACCCGCGGCCCTACGATGCCCGCTTCGAGCGCGACTGGTCGGTCGGCAGCTTCACCTCGCTGGCGCGGGGCACCCAGGCCGCGCCGCGCCGCGCGCTGGAGGAAACGCTGCTGGAGGGCGAGGGCGCCGATGTCGCCGCCGGCCGGATCGACGACGCCCCGTGGCACCGTTTCCCGCGCGGCTCCGTGCCCGGCAACTTCCTGCACGAACAGCTGGAATGGCTGGCGCAGGAAGGCTTCGATTGCGTGACCGATGCCGCCTGCGAAGTGCGCATGGCGCGCCGCATCGAGCGCGCCGGCTGGGGCCACCGGCTGGACGATGCGCTGGCCTGGCTGCGCGCGGGCGTGACGACCGAACTGCCGCCGCTGGGCGCCGCGCTGCGCGACATCGGCACGCTGATGCCCGAGATGGAATTCTGGTTCCCCAGCGAGCACCTGGCCACCGGCGCGCTCGATGCGCTGTGCCGGCGCCATCTCCTCGACGGCATCGCCCGCCCGGCACTGCCGCAGCGCGCGCTGCACGGCATGCTGAAAGGCTTCTCGGACCTGGTGTTCGAGCATGCGGGGCGCTACTGGGTGCTGGACTACAAGTCGAATGCACTGGGCGGCAACGACGCAGCGTACCACGCCAGGGCGCTGGCGCAGGGCATGGCCGAACACCGCTACGACGTGCAGGGTGCGATCTACCTGCTGGCGCTGCACCGCCTGCTGGCGAGCCGGCTGGGCGATGCCTACGATCCGGCCGAACAGCTGGGTGGCGCCGTGTTCTTCTTCCTGCGCGGCATCGGCAACGGGGCCACGCGCGGCTGCCATGTGCTGGAACCCGATCCGGAACTGCTGGCCGAACTGGACGAGCTGCTGCGGCGCGAAGGAAACACCGATGACTGATCCGATGAATGTTCAACTTAGTACGCACGCCGCGCTGTTCGAGGCCATCGACACGCTGACCGAAAACGGCAAGCTGCGCCGGCTGGCCGGGGCGTTTTCCCGCTTCGTGGCCACGCTGGGCCATACCCCGCCGCCGCTGCTGCTGGCCTGCCTGCTGCTGTCCGAGCTGGAGGGCCGCGGCCACAGCTGCCTGGTGCTGGCCGACCTGGCCGGCGACCCGTCGCCGCAGGTGGGCTGGCTGGACGGCGAGTGGGCGGCATTGCGCGCGGCGGCCGCCCAGGGCGGCGGCTCGCTGCCGAGGAACGTCAACGGCTGGCGCAACGCGCTGCAGGGCTGCGAACAGGTCTGGCCGGTGGGCGACCTGGACTTCAACCAGCCGCTGGTGCTCGACGGCGAACGGCTGTACCTGCGCCGCTACTGGCGCGACGAGTCGACGGTGGCGGCCTCGGTGCGTTCGCGCGCGCTGGCGCCCGCCGGCCCCGATGCCGGGGTCAATACCGGGGTCATACGTGCGTGGCTCGACAGGCTGTTCCCCCACGCGGCGCGCGAGGGCGGCCCGGACTGGCAGAAGATCGCCTGCGCCGCCGCGCTGCGCGGGCAGCTGGCCGTCATCACCGGTGGCCCGGGCACCGGCAAGACGTACACGGTGGCGCGGCTGCTGGCGCTGCTGTTCGCCACCGCCGGCGAGGCCGCGCCGGCATTGCGGATCGCCCTGGCCGCGCCGACCGGCAAGGCGGCGGCCCGCCTGAAACAGTCGATCGACATGGCGCTCGATGAACTGGCCGGCAAGCTGGGCAGCGACCTGGCCCTGCGCGACCTGGCGGCGCGCATGGGCGGCGCGCGCACCCTGCACAGCCTGCTGGGGGCGCGGCCGGACACGCGCAGCTTCGCCCACCACGCCGGCAATCCGCTGGAGGTGGATGTTCTGATCGTCGACGAAGCGTCGATGGTGCACCTGGAGATGATGGCGGCCCTGCTGGCGGCACTGCCGTCGCATGCGCGCCTGGTCCTGCTGGGCGACAAGGACCAGCTGGCGTCGGTGGAAGCGGGGGCTGTGCTGGGCGACCTGTGCGCGCAGGCCGAAAGCGGCAACTACGATGCGGCGACCTGCGACTATGTGCTGGCCGCCGCCGGCGAGACGATCCCTCCGGCGTTCCGCGAGCGCGATGGCGGGCCGCTGGCCCAGCGCATCGTGATGCTGCGCCAGAGCCGGCGCTTCGGCGGCCCGATCGGCAAGCTGGCGAGCGCCGTCAACCAGGGCGACGCCGAGGCCGCCCGCGAGGTGCTCAGGGCGGAAAGCGATGGGCGGCTGCGCTGGATCGAGGGGCGCGGCCCGGCGACGTGCTGGCGCTCGCAGTGGCCGGTCGGCCCGGCGCCGGTGCCGGCTACCGCGATTACCTCGAGCGCGTGCAAGAAGGGCCGGGCGGCGACTACGACGGCTGGGTGCGCGACGTGCTCAAGCGCTTCGAGCAATTCCGGCTGCTGTTCGCCGTGCGCGAGGGCGAGTGGGGCGTCGCGGGGCTGAACGAGGCGATCGAAACCAAGCTGGAAGCGGCAAAGCTGATCCGCCGGCGCGGCGAATGGTACGTGGGCCGCCCCGTGATGGTGACGCGCAACGACTACGCCACGGGTGTCTATAACGGCGACATCGGCCTGACCCTGCCCGATCCGCTGCGCCCCGATTCGCTGCGGGTCTGGTTCTCGGACGGCGAAGCGGTGCGCAGCGTGCTGGCCACGCGCCTGCGCAACGTGGAGACGGCGTTCGCGATGACGGTCCACAAGTCGCAGGGCTCGGAATTCCTCCATACGGCGATGGTGCTGCCGCCGCAGGCGAACGCCGTGCTGGCGCGCGAACTGGTCTATACGGGGATCACGCGTGCCCGCGAATTCTTCACGCTGGTTTCGCCGAACGCCGCCGTGTTCGACCAGGCCATCGCCGGGCGCACGCAGCGGGCCAGCGGACTGCGGCAGGCACTCGGGACCTGATGCGCGGACGCGAGCGGTTCGCCGCGCGGGTGCGGGGCGCCGGCACGGCTGGATAGGCGCTTCCGGCCGGGCGCGGGAGGCGGCCGGCGAATCCCGATCGGCAAAGTCCGGCCGCATCGGATACCATTGCAAGGTTTTCAATGCTGTCTCGATATCATCTCCCTCTTCAACCACATCGATCGATATGACCTCGTCCGCACAACCAGATAACAGCCTGCCACTCGACATGATCATCTTCGGGGGCATGGGCGACCTCGCCATGCGCAAACTGCTGCCGGCGCTGTACATGGCCCACCTGCACGGCAACCTGCCGTCCGGCACCCGCATCATTTCCACGGGGCGCCAGGATTTCAACCGCGAGGCGTACCTGGCATTCGTCGAGGAACATTCGCGTTCGTTCATCTCGGACGGCAATTTCACCGACGACGCATGGCGCAGCTTCCTGCAGCGCCTGGAATTCGTGCGCGTGGACGTGCAGCAGGACGACCTGACCGCGCTGGCCAAAGTCTCGCGCGAAGGCGCGGTGCGGGTGTTCTATCTCTCCACCGCGCCATCGCTGTTCACCACCATCTGCGAAAAGCTGTCCGCGGCTGGCCTGGTCGACGGCAATGCGCGGGTGGTGCTGGAAAAACCGCTGGGCAGCGACCTGGCCTCGGCGGTGGAAATCAACGAAGCGGTCGGCAAGCATTTCGCCGAGTCGCAGATCTACCGCATCGACCATTACCTGGGCAAGGAAACCGTGCAGAACCTGATGGTGCTGCGCTTCGGGAACTCGATCCTGGAACCGCTGTGGCGCGCGCCGAACATCTCCAGCGTGCAGATCACGGTGGCCGAGGAAGTGGGCGTGGGCAGCCGTGCCGGCTTCTACGACGGCACCGGCGCCATGCGCGACATGGTGCAGAACCACCTGCTGCAGCTGCTGTGCATCGTCGCCATGGAACCGCCGGCATCGCTGGCGCCCGACGCGGTGCGCGATGAAAAACTGAAGGTGCTGCGCTCGCTGCGCCGCTTCAACCTGGCCACCATCGCGCGCGACACGGTGCGCGGCCAGTACGTGCGGGGCGCCAGCGGCAACCAGGCCGTGCCGGGTTACCTGGAAGAGAAGAACGTGCCGCCGGACAGCGGCACGGAAACCTTCGTGGCGCTGCGCACGTACGTCGACACGTGGCGCTGGTCCAAGGTGCCGTTCTACCTGCGCACCGGCAAGCGCATGGAGCGCCGTTCGTCGAAGATCGTGGTGGAATTCGCCAACCCGCCGTTCCCCTTGTTCCCGGAGAGTTCTGCGGGCGTCGCCAACCGGCTGGTGATCGAGCTGCAGCCGGAAGAAGCGATCAAGCTGCAGGTGATGGCCAAGCAGCCCGGCAGCGGCATGCATATGCAGCAGGTGGAACTGAACCTCGACCTGCATTCGGCGTTCACGCAGCGCCGTGCCGAAGCGTACGAGCGCCTGCTGATCGACGTGGTGCGCGGCCGCCTCACGCACTTCATGCGGCGCGACGAACTGGAAGCGGCGTGGGAATGGGCCGACCCGATCATCGAAGGCTGGGGCACGCTGAACGAGAAGCCGCGCGGCTACGCGGCCGGCACGTGGGGCCCGTCCGAATCGTTCGCCCTGCTGGCGCGCGACGGCTTCAGCTGGTTCGAGTAAGCGGCAGGCGGCCGGGATACCGGTTTCGGTATCCCGGCAGTGATGCGGGCGGCCCCGGGATTACCGGACCGGCGCGAGGCCGCTTACCACGTGATATGCACGGATGGCGCGCTGCGCTTCGATTCGCCGTGGAACACGGCTTCGATGTTGTTGCCGTCCGGGTCGATGACAAACGCCGCATAGTAGCCGGGGTGGTAGGGCCGCTCGCCCGGCGCGCCGTTGTCCTGGCCGCCGGCATCGAGCGCGGCCCGGTGGAAGGCATCGACCATGGCGCGGTCGCGGGCCTGGAACGCCAGGTGATGGCGGCCCGTCAGGTGGCCCTGCGCGGTCTCGCTGTCCTGCGCGGAGACGAACAGCTCGTCGACCCAGAAATAATCCTCGGCCGTGCCGCCGATCGGAATGTCCAGCGCGCCGAAGACGGCGGTATAGAACTTCTGCGACGCGGGCAGGTCTTTCACGACCAGCTGGATGTGGTCGATCAGGCGGCCACGGTGAACCTCTTGTGCTTCCATGCTGTGCTCCCCGACAGAGTTGGTGGGCCGTACAGTATCGCAGGTTTTGCCACCGGAAGTCGCACAAGACTGGCGGCCGGGGCCACCGCCGGCCGGGCATTGCCGGGATTTCCGGGCTTCGCTAAGATGGGGGCTCATCATGACTTTTTGCCAACGCCAGCCCGCAGCGCCAGCCCGGCGATGCGGCACCATGACCAGGGATGCCCGATGACCCAGCTTCGCACCGCCGATTTCCTGTTGCGCCCCCTCGTGCCGGCCGACGCGCCGGCGCTCGTTGCCGCCGTGCGCGAGTCCGCGGACACCGTCGGCAAATGGATGGGCTGGGCGCATGCGGCCTACGGCTCGAGCGATGCGGAAGAGTGGATCGCCCACTGCGCGGCCGCGCGCCGCGATGGCGTGTCGCACGAATTCGGCATCTTCCGGGCCGAAGGCGAAGTCCTCCTCGGCGCGGCCGGCCTGAACCAGTTCAACAGGATCAATGCCTTCTGCAACCTGGGTTACTGGCTGCGGCAGTCGGCCCAGCGGCAGGGCGCCGGCCTGGCCGCCGTGCACCTGCTGGCGCGCCATGCCTTCGAACAGCTGGGCCAGCATCGCGTGGAGATCATCGTCGCCGAGGGCAACGCGGCGAGCCTCGGCCTGGCGCGCAAGGCGGGCGCCGTGCACGAATGCCTCGCGCGCAACCGCGTGCAGCTGCACGGCCGTCCCCACCCGGCGCACGTGCTGTCGCTGGTGCCGGAGACACCTGCCGAACGATCAATGTCCTGACTATTTCCGCCGCGGGCCCGCGCGGCCATAGGAAAAACCGCGTCGCCTCATCAATACTACGGGCGGCAGCGCAGGTCGGCCCGGCAACGGGCGCCGCGCCGCTGCCGTGTCCACCCAAGCATTGAAGAGGAGACCGCGCATGTCCCAGCGCCCCCCACGCCCGTTCCGCGCCGCACCGGCAAGCGCCCCGACCACTCCGGCCGCCGCGGCGGTCCTGTTGCGGCGGGGCGTGCTGGCCGCGGCCGCCGTAGCCTGCCTGGCGCATGCTTCGCCGCACGATCCATCGCCGCACGAACCTGCGCCCCAAGATCCATCGCCGCACAAGCGCTCCGCGCACGACCCGACCGTCTACCAGCGCATCGGCGACGTCGCCCGGCACCTGGCCACGCCGCCTGCCGACGCGCGGCCGATGATGCGCTGGTGGTGGTTCGGCCCCGCCGTCGAGAAAAGCCAGCTGGCCCTCGAGATCGGCCGGATGAAGGAAGGCGGGATCGGCGGCGTGGAAATCCAGGCCGTGTATCCGATGGCGCTGGACGATCCGTCGCGCGGGGTGAAGAACCTGCCTTTCCTGTCGCCGGAACACCTCGACGCGGTGCGCTTCGCCAACGAAAAGGGCCGCGCGGCCGGCCTGCGCGTCGACCTCACGCTGGGCAGCGGCTGGCCGTTCGGCGGCCCGCACATCGGCATCGGAGACGCGATCGGCAAGATGCGCGTGGTGGCGGTGGAAGTGCCGGCCGGCGCGGGCAGCTACCCGTTGCCGGTGGTGTCGGAAGGCGAGAAGATCGAAGCCGCGTTCATCGGCGCCGGCACGGCAAAGGAATACGACGCCACGCGCCTGAAGGCGATGCCGGCCGTGGCGGCGCCGGATGGCCGCGGCACCGTGGCGCCGGCGGCCGGGCCGCGCGTGGCCGTGTACTACATCGCCAGCCGCTCCGGCATGCAGGTGAAACGCCCGGCGGTGGGCGGCGAAGGCTTCGTGCTCGACCACATGAGCCGCCGCGCCATCGACAACCACCTGGAGAACGTGGGGGAGCCGCTTCTGAAGGCCTTCGGCGACCAGCCGCCGTACGCGATCTTCTCGGACAGCCTGGAAAGCTACGGCACCGACTGGACCGGCGACTTCCTGGAACAATTCCAGCGCCGGCGCGGCTATGACCTGCGGCCCTACCTGCCGCTGGTGTTTTCCGGGCAGGGCGCAGACGCGCCCGCGCTGCGGCACGACTGGGCCCTCACGCAGACGGAGCTGGTGGAAGACAATTACCTGAAACCGGTGACCGACTGGGCGCACCGCCACGGCACCCGGTTCCGCTCGCAGACCTACGGCGAACCGCCGGCTTCGCTGTCGAGCTTCCGCCACCAGGACCTGTTCGAGGGCGAGGGCGCGCAATACCGGCAATTCTCGTTCACGCGCCTGGCCTCGTCGGCGGCGCACCTGTACGGCAAGCCGGTGGTATCGGCTGAAACGTGGACATGGCTGCGTTCGCCCGCGCACACTGCCAGCCCGCTGGACATGAAGGCCGAGGCGGACCGCATGTTCGTGCAGGGGGTCACGCAGATCATCGGCCACGGCTGGCCGTACACGCCGCCCAGCGCGCCGGAACCCGGCTACCAGCTATACGCCGCCGCCGTGTTCAACCATCACCAGCCGTGGTACATGGTGATGCCGGAGGTGTCCGGCTACCTCGCCCGCGTCAGCTACCTGCTGCGCCAGGGCGCGCCGGCCAACCAGGTGGCCGTGCTGCTGCCGAACGACGACGTGTACGCAATCAACCGGCCCGGCAAGACGTCGCTGTCGGGCGAGCTGCCGAAGTTCATCCAGCCGGAGCTGGTCCAGCAGATCATGGACAGCGGGCACAATCTCGACTACGTCGATCCGGAAGCCGTGCTGCGGGTGGGCCTGGACCGCTACCCGGTGCTGGTGATGCCGAACGTGACGCGCCTCGCTCCCGAGGTCCTGGCCAGGCTGGATGCGTATGTGAAGAAGGGCGGCAAGATCATCGCGATCGGCGCCACGCCATCGCTGGCGCCGGGCTTCAGGGATGCACAACGCATTACCGCCGAGGTGAAGCGCGCCTCGGCCGCGCTGTTCGGGCGCGGCCAGGAAGTGACAAAGAGCGTGGCGAAGAACGTGACGAAGATCGCCACGGACCTTGAACTGGGCCGCGCGCTGCAGGCCGTGCTGCCCGGCGACGTGCGGGTAGCGGACATTCGCGCAGGCGACGTGCGCGTGGGCGAGGCGCAAAAGCGCAGCAGTGTGGACGACGCGCAGAAGCGCATCAGCTTCGTGCGCCGCAAGCTGGCCGATGCCGACATCTACTTCATCGCCAACACCAGCAACGAGCCGGTAGCGGCCAGCCTGGTCTTCCGCGAGCCGCGCCGCCACGCCACCCGGCTCGACCCGGACAGCGGCAAGCTGGCGCAATCGGCCCTGGCGCCGGCGCTCACGCTGGCGCCATACGAGTCGGTGGTGTACGTGATGAGCGATGCGCCGCTGCCGGGCGCCGCGCCGGAAACGAAGACCGGGGATGCCGCCGTGGTCGCCGACCTGTCGACCGGCTGGCAGGTGCGTTTCCCCGGCCGGGCACCGGTGGCGATGGACAAGCTGGTGTCCTGGACCGACAGCGAAACGACGCGCTATTTCTCCGGCCAGGCGGTGTATGGCAAGACGCTCACGGTGACGCGGGAGCAGCTGGACGGCAAGCGCCTGTCGCTCGATTTCGGCACCGGCACGCCGTTGCCGGACAGCGGCGTGCATGCGCACCATTCGGGCATGCGGGCGATGTACGAACCGGCGCTGCGCGACGCCGCGATCGTGACCGTCAACGGCCAGCGCGCCGGCACGCTGTGGCATCCGCCGTACCGGCTCGACTTGACGCCGTTCCTGAAGGCGGGCGCCAACCAGGTCGAGGTGAAGGTGGCCAACCTGGGCGTGAACGCGCTGGCCGGGCGCGAACTGCCCGACTTCAAGCTGCTGCGCCTGCGCTACGGCAACCGCTTCGAATTGCAGGACACGGCGAAGATCGCGCCGCAGCCGGCCGGGTTGCTGGGGCCGGTGACGCTGGTGGGGGAGGCGATGCGCTGATGAGGTAGGTGTCCGACACCAGTCCAACGAAAGTCGCGGGCTGGTGTCGGACACCGGTTTTCATGCGAACAACCTGGGGCCGCTGCAAAAACCGGTATCCGACATCCTGGGCAGGGCCCGGGTGTCCGGCACCAGTGGACGGAACCTCAGATGCCGATCACGCCGCCATCGATGCGCGTGATGGCGACCGTGGCGGAGCGCACGATGCCGCCCTGGCTCACCGGCACCTTGTCGGGCCACGTCATCGCGTCGATCGGGATGTCGCGCGGCTGCTCGGTGCCCGGGTGCTGGATGTTGACGAACAGCGTGCGGCCATCGGCCGTCATCTGCGTGCCGCACACCTCGGCCCCGTCCGGCGCGATCAGGAAGCGTTTCACCTGGCCGCTGCGGGTATCCATCGCCAGCAGCATGTCGTTGCCCAGGCCCGACCAGTCGGTGCCGGCGCCGCTCCAGTCGGACGCTTTCAGCGCATCGCCGGCATCGGTGCCGATCCACAGGCGCTGCCAGCCATCGAACATCACGCTGTCCGGCGAGCTGAAGGCGTCGCCCTTGATGGTGCCGCGGTTGGCGGGATCGGGCGTGTCGGCCGTGTCGGTGCCGGCCAGCACCACCATCTCCCAGTCGAAGCGCGTGCCGGCCACGTTGCCGCCGGCATCGCGCATGCGGATGATGTGGCCATGCAGGTTCTTGTCGCGCGGGTTCATGGCGTTCTTCGCCTGCGCGGCGCGCGGCGTGGCCGTGCTGTTGCCGGGCGCGGTGGCGTTGCCGCGGCTGGTGTTGTTCGACAGCGTGGCGTAGACCCAGCCGCTGGCCGCGTCCGATGCCAGCCACTCGGGCCGGTCCATCTGCGTGGCGCCCACCTTGTCGGCCGCCAGGCGTGCCCAGATCAGCACCGACGCCTGGTCGGGGAAGCCGTTTTCCGCCGTCAGGCCATTCTGGCCGTGCACCAGCGGCAGCCATTCGCCGCCGCCATCCTCGGCGAACTTCGCCACGTACAGCGTGCCCTCGTCGAGCAGGCCGCGGTTGGCGGTGCGGTTGTCCGGGTCCATCGCCTTCGCGGTCACGAACTTGTAGATGTAGTCGAAGCCCTGGTCGTCGCCCATGTAGAAGGCCACGCGCTTGTCGGCATTCACCAGGTGCGCCACGTTCTCGTGCGCGAAGCGGCCCAGCGCCGTGCGCTTCACCGGCTGCCAGGAAGGGTCGTACGGATCGATCTCGACGACCCAGCCGAAGCGGTTGGTTTCATTGGGTTCGGCCGCCAGGTCGAAGCGCTTGTCGACGAAGTGCCAGGTGTAGTCGCGCACGTAGCCGCTGACGATGTTGTAGCGCGCCCATTTCGGGTCCTGGAAGCGCGCATCGCTGGCCGGCAGTTCGCGCGTGGCGAAGTAGTTCTTGTGGCAATCCTCTTCGCAGGTGAGGTAGGTCCCCCATGGCGTGGCGCCGCTGCCGCAATTGCCCAGCGTGCCGCGCACCTGTTCGCCGGCCGGATCGCCGCCGGTGCGCATCGCCGCGTGGCCCCGCGCCGGGCCGCCGATGGCGATCCACGTATCGGCATGCACCTTGCGGGCGTAGGCCGAATCGCGCTGCACCTGCCACTGGCCGGCGGCATCGCGGTACACCTCGGCCACCGACACGCCGTGGTAAGCCTTCTGCTTGCGCACCACGTCCGGGTTCATCGCCGTTTCGCCGGCCGGGTCCAGCGTGGCCGGATCGGTCGTGGCGGTCACGCCGGTGAAGCGGAAACCGCTGATCACGCCGGCTCGCGCCGCCTCGTGGTTGATGGCCAGCAGGCCGCGGTCGCTGCTCTTCGAGCCGTAGGGCAGGGGGAAGTACGCCATGCCGTCGTGGTTGTCGCCGAACTGGAGTTCCGCCTCGGCGCCGGTGGTGTCGAAACGGCGCGCGGCGCTGGTGCGGAAGGCGGGGGCGCCCAGCTTGCTGCCGATCGGGTCGCCCTGTTTCGTCACGGCGGTCCAGCGGTAGCCGGGCGGCACGACCAGGTCGTCGCCGGCCAGCATCGGCGTGCGCTTCACGCTCTCGAAGTTCAGCGTGTTGGCGGGCAGTGCCGGCTCGGCCGGTGCGGGCGTGGCCGGCGCGGTGGTGACGGGGGCGGCATCGTCGCTGCCGCCGCAGCCGAACAATGCCAGCGCTACCGTGCTGAGGCCGCCGGTCAGGATGGCGCGGCGCGACAGCCTGGCGTGGACGATGTCGCCGAAATACGGGTTGCCGGACTGGTTGGTGCCGAAGTCTTCGGGTTCGGGAGGACGGGAGATTTTGCTCATGCGCTCTGATGTAGGTAATGCAAGGGTTGATGAGAGCGGGGAATTCTAGGGGGCTCCCGTGACCGCTTGATGACCGGGCCAGGCGCGCATGGACAGCGCAGGGTGCATTGGCGCCGCACGCGGGCGTAAAAAAGCCGGCTCCTGGCCGGCTGTTTCATTGCGGTCGCGTGCCGCTTACGAGGCGCGGCGGCGCACCGGCTTCTTCTTGTCGGTGCGGGGGACCGCCTTCTTGCGCGCGCTGGACTTGGCGGCGGCCTTGCGGACGCTGCTCTTCGCGGTGGCCTTGCGCACCTTCGTCGAGGCCGGGAGCATGCGCATCTTCGCTGAGACCGGATTGCCGCGCACCTTCGTCGCAGCCGTGATCGCGCGGGGTTCGTCGTTGCCGGTGATCAGGCGGCGGATATTGAGCGCGTCGGCGATGCGCGCGGAGGAGCCGCTGGCGTTCAGCAGCACCATCGTGGCGTTCTTGCCGGCGGCCTTGATGCGCATGATCAGGCAGCGGCCCGCTTCTTCGGTGTAGCCGGTCTTCGACAGGCCGATGTCCCAGCCCTTGGCGCCGACCAGGCGGTTGGTGTTGTGGTATTCGACCTGGCGGCCCTTGATCTGCATGATGTCGCTCTTGTCGGTCGTCATGCTGGCGATGGTGGGATAGCGCGCCGCGGCGGCGGCCATCTTGACCAGGTCTTCGGCGGTCGACGTGTTGTGCGGCGACAGGCCGGTGGGTTCGTCGATGCGCGTGCGCGTCATGCCCAGCGCGCGGATCTTGGCGTTGACGGCGGCCTTGAAGGCGGCGGGGCCACCGGGGAAGGTGCGGGCCAGCGACGCGGCGGCGCGGTTATCCGACGACATCAGGGCCAGGTGCAGGACATCGGCGCGGGACAGCGTGGCGCCGACCGGCACGCGCGACGTACTGTGCTTCAGCGTATCGACGTCTTCGCGGTCGATGCTGATCTGTTCCTGCATGTCCAGCCTGGAATCGAGCACGACCATCGCCGTCATCAGCTTGGTCAGCGAGGCGATCGGCACGATGGCGCCGGCATTCTTTTCAACGATGACTTTGCCGGCGTCGTCGACGACCAGCACGGATTGCGAACCGAGCGGCACGGCGAGCGCGGCTGCGGAGGCGGATAGCAGCAGGGCGGCTGCAAGTTTCTTGATCATTATTGTTCGTGGGATGGACGAGCGGATGGAGCAATGCTGTAGAGCAATGTCCAGGAGGCCGAAAGATAGCATGCGCGCGGCGGCCCAGTCCAGACTATCCCAGCCGTGCGGGACGAAACATTACAAATATGTGATCAAGTCATGTTTATGTGCTATCAAAATGGCGCTGTGCGCGCTAATTGGGGGAACTTCCCGCCGGAATCACAGTCTGAGTTCCTGTTGAGATACTTCATGTATATCAGGAGGCGACATGGGCACGGCGGATGTTGGAGTACTGATCGAAGCGTTAATGCGGCAACCGCTTTCAAAAGATCAGGTCACGTTGTTGCAGCGCTTTCTGGCCGGCGTCGAGCAACCAGGGCAGTGTCTTCGCCTGATCGAGGAAGCCACCGGAAAGCCGCCCTGTCCACATTGCGAGTGTCAGCGGTCCCACCGTTGCGGGCAGGCCAGTGGCTTGCAGCGCTATCGCTGCGTGGCGTGCCGGCGCAGCTTCAACGCCTTGACCGGCACGCCGCTTGCCCGTCTGCGCCTGCGCGACAAGTGGCTGCAATACCTGCAATGCCTGATCGAGTCGACCCCTGTGCGTTCGGCAGCCAGGCGCGTCGCGGTGGCCAAGTCGACCAGCTTTCGATGGCGCCACCGGTTCATCGCCGCCGTGCTCCGGGCACCGCGTCCGCAGCTTTCCGGCATCGTCGATTGACGAAGGAGGAGTGCTCGCTTGCAAGCGAGCACCGCTGCGTAGGCGACGAGCGGTGCTCGCCGAAACCCCTACTACGCCCTATTATCTCGAATCACAAAAGGGTTCCAGGCACCTGGACCGCCCGCCCCGCAAACGCGGCGGCAAGGCCACCCGGTGTGGCATCAGTAAAGAGTTGGACTGCATCCTCGTTGCCCGTGACCGCAACCGGCAAACGTGTGACTTCGTGACGGGCCGCGGCCCGGTCAGCGCCGGCCAGTTGATGAAGCACCTGAAGCCCGTGCTGGCGCCCGATGTGCTGCTGTTAACCGATGCCGCCAAGGCGTACCAGACATTTGCGAAGCAGGCCGGCATCACGCACGAAGCAATCAATGTGCATGCTGGCATTCGGGCGCGCGGCGCGCTCCATATCCAGGGTGTCAACGGATGGCATGGCCGCTTCAAGACCTGGCTGCGCCGATTCAACGGCGTTGCCAGCCGCTACCTGGCCAATTACACCGGCTGGCTACGTGTCCTAGATGCCGCCGAGCTGACGGCACCGCGGCAATGGCTGCACATTGCCGTGGCGCCAGCCTAGGGGCATCGGCTTTTTGTCCCGCTCGGCATGCAAGAAAGTTCCGTGACCACCGGCAAGGCTACACAACGCGAACAGCGCCATCAAAATGACGGCGCGCCCGTCCCTGGTGAGGGACGGGCGCGCCTGGGACGCTCACGCCGGTAGATGCCATCTCGCCCGGCTGACTGCTTGCTTTCCCGCTAATCGGCCACTTGCTTACTTGCCGCCGTAGATCTTGTCGAACTCGCCGCCATCGTCGAAGTGGCGCTTCTGAGCCGCGCGCCAGCCACCGAACACGTCATCGACCGTGAACAGCTTGATGGGCTTGAACTGCGCCGCGTACTTCTTGGCGACCGCCGCGGAACGGGGGCGCAGGTAATGTTTGGCGATGATTTCCTGGCCCGCTTCCGAGTACAGGAAGTTCAGGTAGGCGGTGGCTTCCTTGCGGATGCCGCGCTTGTCGACCACCTTGTCCACCACGGCGACAGGCGATTCGGCCAGGATCGACACGGACGGGTAGACGATGTCGAAGTTGCTGCCCATCTCGGCGCGCACCAGGCTGACCTCGTTCTCGAACGTCACCAGCACGTCGCCGATCTGGCGCTGCGTGAACGTGGTGGTGGCCGCGCGGCCGCCGCCGTCCAGCACCGGCACGTTGCGGAAGATCTTCGTCACCAGCTCGCGGGCCTGCGCGTCGTTGCCGCCGTTCTGCAGCACCGAACCCCAGGCGGCCAGGTACGTATAGCGGCCGTTGCCGGCGGTCTTCGGATTCGGGATCACCACCTGCACGCCCGGCTTGGCCAGGTCGGCCCAGTCCTTGATGCCTTTCGGATTGCCCTTGCGGACCAGGTACACCATCGTCGAATACATCGGCGCGGCATTGTTCGGGAACCGTTTTGCCCAGTCCTTCGCCACCAGGCCGCGGTCGGACAGCATGTCGATGTCGTTGGCCTGGTTCATCGTGACGACCGACGCTTCCAGGCCGTCGGCCACCGAGCGCGCCTGCTTCGAGGAGCCGCCATGCGACTGCTTGACTTCGATGCTCTTGCCCGACTGTTTCTGGTACTGGGCCTCAAAGACGGGGTTGATGTCCTTGTACAGTTCGCGCGCCACGTCGTACGACACGTTCAGCAGCGTGACGTCGGCCGCATGGGCCGGGGCGATGGCCATGGCGGAGGCCGCGACGCCCGCCAGCAGGAGCCTGCGGGCCGGGCTGAATACTGCGCTAAATGCGATTTTTTTATTTGGCATGGTGTGCTCGTGTAGAAAACAGATAAGCAATGGTCGTCAAATCCCGTTCGGAAAGATACTATATTTTTGTAATTTGCTTAGATGGGATGGCTGCGCACGGTGCCGGCGGCTTCCGGCTGACTGGTGTATAGTCCGCCTAATCAGCTGACCAACCAGTGACCCGCATTGCGCTGTCTTCACAAGTTTCCATGAGTTTCGAGATCCGTCCCGCCACACCTCCCGATGCCGTTGCCGCCTGCCAGGTCCTGCGCCGCTCGATCGCCGAGTGCTGCGTGCTCGACCATCGCGACGACCCGGACATCCTCGCGGCGTGGCTGGGCAACAAGCATCCGGGCACGGTCGCTTCCTGGTTCGAATCGCCGACCAATTATTCGCTGGTGGCGGTACAGGATGGCGGCATCGTCGGCGTCTCGCTGCTGACCGGTGCCGGCAAGCTGGCGCTGTGCTACCTGCTGCCGGAAGCGCAGCGCCAGGGCGCCGGCAGTGTGCTGCTGCGGCGGATGGAAGAGCGTGCGCTGGCCCTCGGCATGAAGGCGCTGTACCTGCACAGCACCGCCACCGCCGAAGGCTTCTTCGCGGCGGCCGGCTACCGGCGCGACGGCAATGTGCGCTCGCCATACGGCGTGGAAACGATCCTGTTCTGGAAACCGCTGGTGCAGGGCGCCCAGCCCGATGCGCGCAAGCGTTTTTGCAACTGCAATTCCGCGTAGCGGTCCCTAGCGTCAGGCCGGCCGCCACAGCACGGCCGACGCATCGTCGGCGCGCTTGACCGCCATGACCGCTTTCATTTCTTCCTCGTGGCTGCGCAACGCCCGCAGCCCCGCCTCCACGCCCTGTTCCATGCACAGTTCCAGCAGCGATGCCGGGGTATGGAGCCGGTACGGGTCGACCAGCCGGTAATACCCGTCCGTCATGCCGAGCAGCGTGGCGCCCGCCGGCATCGGCAGCACGCGGCGCCGCGCGGCGAAAGCCCCGTCCGGCCGCAGGCACAGGATGGCCGGATTTGCGCAACTGTTCTGGTATTCACGCCGCGCACGCAGCATCGGCAGCAGGCGGGCGTGGCGGACCGCCGGGTCGTCGATGCCGGCCGCGCGCAGCCGGGCGATTTCCGCCTGCAGCACGGCTTCCTGGGGATTGGTGTACGGGTCGAGATCGGCGACGCCGCCGTCCGGCAGGCGCATCAGCGTAATGCAGTCGCCCAGGCAGTAGAGGTGGAGCATGCCATCGGAGGTCGCGCGGATCCACGTCAGCGCGGCAATCGGCCAGGCATGGACCGGAATGGCCGCGCCACCGGCCCGGGCCACGAAGTCGGCATGCACCGTGCCGATGGCCCTGTGCACGGCGGCGTGCTGGTCGAGGCCGTCGCGGACCGCCGGTTCGAGGGCGGCGGTGAAACGGTGCACGAACCAGGCGACGTCGCCGCCGTCATCGAGATAATTTCGCTCCGCAACGGAGGTCGCACCGTCCAGCACGACAAGGTCGGTGAGCCCGCGGGCCTCGAAGACGGCGACGTGGTCTTCGTTGTGCCCGGCGGTGGCGCCGCTGGAGATCCAGTCGATGCGGGCCTGGGCGGTGTGGTGGTTGGCGTTCATGGCGCCCGATTATAGCGGGCGCCGGACTCGGCGGTTACAGGGGGAGCTACGCGGCAGAAGGAAGGGTGCGGCGCCGCTGCAGGATCAGGGATGCAGCGCGCCGCTGCCGAACGCTTTCAATTCGCCGGCGGCGAAGGCGACCCAGCCGTCGCGCGTGTCGACCGGCTGGGTGGCGATCATTGCGCGGCCGTCGTCCAGGCGGTAGTGCAGGTGCGTGGAGCAGTGCGCGAACAGTGTTTCGCCATTCGACAGGATGAAGTTGAAGGTGCCGTGCGCGGCGATCTCGACGGCCACCTCGGCCAGCGCGTCGCGCAGCACGGAGGTGGCTGGTTCGCCGTGCGGGAAGCGGGCGGCCAGGCGCGACAGCAGCAGGCAGAACGCCGCCTCGCTGTCGGTGTCGCCCTGCGGCACGAAGCGGCCCGGCGCCGGCGCGAATTCCTTCAGGTCGCCATTGTGCGCGAAGCACCAGGTGCGGCCCCACAGCTGGCGGGCGAACGGGTGCACGTTTTCGATGGCGATGCGGCCCTGCGTGGCCTTGCGGATATGCGCGAGGATGTTGCGGGCGCGCAGCGCGCCGCGGCGGACACGCACCGCCAGCGGCGAATCGATCGCGGCACGGTGGTCCGTGTACAGCCTGCAACGCTTGCCGCTATGGAAGGCGATGCCCCAGCCGTCCTTGTGCTCGTCGGTGCGGCCACCCCGTTCGGCGAATACGTCGAAGAATGGCCCGAGTCCGGCGGGTACGCTGCTGTTCAATCCGAGGAGCTGGCACATGGTGGCATCGAAAATCATTGAAGTTGAGTCCAAGATACCCGTGCACGCCTCGGCCAGGAACGAATCTTTTTCAATATGCTTATGTGCCACCGCGATGCTTTCGAGAAATCCAGCCATCCGCGCCTCGGTTGACTGCCGCGTGGTCGGCAGGGGATCGCGGGGAGTACTGGCGCATCAAAGCCGTCGTTTCCGTACGCTTTCATGTCTTCCGACATGCGAATGCGGCGGCGATATGCACGGTGCGAATATCCATCGGCAAAACGATTCGTTCTGAAATTGCCCGCCGCGCCGTAGCCTTGTCGCACCGTATCCGCTTCAGAAAGGCTGCAATGAGTTTCCCCATCCTGCAACAGTACCTGGCCCGGCTGGCCGATCCCGCCGAAGCCAGGTCGCCGTCATCGCTGTGGCTCGACGCCGCCGGCCGCGCCCATGGCCGCTTCTTCAATTGCACGATGACGAGCGTGTTCCACCCGATCCGCGAACTCGACAGCGGCAGCGCCGTTGCCTGCGAAGGGCTGGCGCGCGGGCTGTCGGCCGAGGATGAGGGATTGTCGCTGTGGCGCCTGCTGGAAAACGCGGCCAGCGACGACGAGTCGGTGGAACTCGACCGCCTGTGCCGCATGCTCCACGCGATCAATTTCTTCCGCCAGCCCGATTGCGAACGGCTGGACCTCCACCTGAACGTGCACGGCCGGCTGCTGTCCGCCGTCAGCAGCAACCATGGCCATGCGTTCCGGCGCATCCTCGACGCGCTCGAACTGCCGGTGGCGCGCATCGTGCTGCAACTGCCGCCGACCACGCCGCAGCAGAACTGGCTGCTGGGCTACGTGGCCGACAATTACCGGCGCAACGGTTTCCGGTTCGCCGTGCATGCCGGCAGCGTGCAGGAAGGGCTGGCGCTGCTCGAGCGCGTGCGGCCGGACGTGATCCGCTGCGATGCGCGCACCGCGCGCGACTGGCAAGGCCTGGCGCGCCTGCTGTCGGCCGCGGCCGGGCGGGACACCAGGATCGTGTTCCACCATGCCGAGGGTGCCGCCGCGCTGGGCGGCCTGCATGCCATCGCGGAACTGGCCGGGGTGCAGCCGCTGGCCCAGGGCCATGCGCTGGACCTGCCGCGCGCCGCGCTGCCGGCCCAATCGGTGCGAGAGGCCGCCTGAGGGAAGACCAGACGCCAGGGGCATCGACAAGCCGGCATTGCTTAGGCCGGCCTTAAATGTCGAGCCATGAATGATACATTTTACGCCACACAGTTAAAGAGCTTTCTCAAGTTCCCGCGCCATCGGCTATAGTGACGCTCGCATCCGTTTTACCGCACCAATGGGATAGCTATGGCAACGCGCAGAGATTTTCTACACAAGACACTGGGGGCAGCCGCCGCCAGCTTCATCGGGGCACCGCTGGTCGGCCTGGCGCCGGCGCGCGCGCAGGCGCTGGAGCCGCCGCCCGATATTTTCGACGCCCAGGCGCTGGACCTGGAATTCTGGCTCAAGCCCCGTACGCTGACCGTGACCCGGCCGCAGAGCGGCGAAAAGGCCTCGGTCCTGTACTGGAAGGATGGCGAACTGATCGACTCCGGCTACCAGCAGCTGTGCCACCTGCTGCGCGACGTCAACGGCAAGTCGACCGCGCCGATGGATCCGAAGCTGCTGGAAACGCTGTGGGGCGCACAGGCCTTCGTGGCACGCTACGGCATCAACAGCCCGATCGAGATCCTGTCCGGCTACCGCACGCCCGCGTCGAACCAGCGGCTGCGCGAGCAGGGCATCCCGGCCGCGCGCCAGTCGCTGCACCTGGAGGGGAAGGCCGCCGACATCCGCATCGCCAACCTGAACGAGGAAGTCGTCGGCGGACTCATCAAGAGCTTCCGGCAGGGCGGGGTGGGCTTTTACTTCCGTGGTGGACCGCGGGGCGGATGGATTCACGCCGACACCGGCCTGAAACGCACATGGAAGGGGTGAAGCGCGGGTTTCGCGGAGCACAGCTCCGCGCGCGCTGAACGGCCGAGCCTTGCAAGGCTCGGCCTGGGGCAGCGTACCGTGGCACGAACCGAAGTCAGTCGAACGGCCTGGCCTTGCAAGGCCAGGACTGGGGCAGCGTACCGTGGCACTAACCGAAGTCAGTCGAACGGCCTGGCCTTGCAAGGCCAGGCCTGGGCAGCGTACCGTGGCACTAACCGAAGTCAGTCGAACGGCCTGGCCTTGCAAGGCTCGGCCTGGGCCAGCGTAGTCATTCCCTGATGCCGCTTGGACAAGCCCAACCCAAGTGCAAATTCCGGGGTCAGACCCGGCGGGTCTGACCCCAGCCCTTCGCCGTTGGGGGGGAGAGCATGCGCTTTCAATGTGTCGATACGCCGCTCCGGCAGACCCTGGACGCAGGCGCCCCCCGAACTTCGAGCAGCCCAGCCCCACAGGCCCAGGCCACCCATCACACGCCGCATCACCCGTAATAATACGGCTTGGTCTCCACCGAATCCCGCCGCTGCCGGTCCAGCGCATCGAGGTCCTGCCGGTGGTCCCACCAGATCTTCCAGCCGCGGCGCTGGTCCGCTTCCACATTGGGGTGCTCTTCCTTGTAACGATTCAGGAACTGCTCGAATTCCGATACATAGCGCGTATATTTCATGATTTCTCCTTTCTTCGGTTACACTGCCGGGCCGCATCGATGACCGGTCGCGGTACGTTGAACACGCAGCGCGAACACGAACACGAAAGACCCATGCAGCACGAAAAAGACGATGGGGCGCAACCACGGTTCCGCCCCGTGCCGTGGACGGCACTGGAAACCCCCGCCGATGCCGAACTGTGGATTGCCGAGCATGACCTGGCGTTGCAGGAGCATGTCGGCAAGAACGAGACCGGCTATGGGGTGTGCTTCACGCTGGCCGCCGGAGGCGACATCTTCATGCAGACCTCGGATGACGCCGTCGTTCTCGATATTACGCCGGACGCCGAGTGGGTGGCGCCACTGATCGCCGCGGTCGCTGAGGCGGAGCCGCCGAAAGGGTCGATGTGGATCCTGCCCGCGGACAAGCTGGTGCAGCTGATCCTCGGCCTGTCCACGCTGGTGGCCACTACCACGCTGGTGGTCGGCCACAACTTCGGACGCCGCCGCCACTACTGAAGGGACGGGCACGGCCGCCTCGTCCGGCAGCGCCATCCCGCACCGCAATCCGGCACCGCAATCCCGTCGCGTGGCACCCGCGCCGCGCGACCGATGCACCGTGGTTGCAGCATCACCGCACCATCACCGCGCGATCACAGCACCATCGTCGCACGGTCGCCGCACACCGCCGCACCGTCACTGAACCATTCCCGCACCATCATCGCGCCCCGGCCCGCGCAGGGGCGCCCGCGTGCGGCGTGCGCTCGACTTGGCGAGGCGTGCATGCTAGGCTGATCCGGCATTCTCGACAGCCGTCAGTCAGTTTACGAGGGTTTCATCACGATATGGATAACCTCATGGACCATCCCAGCGAAAATCCGCCCGACAGTCCGCGCAACGGCCCGCCCGACAGCCCGCTCGACAGCCCTGTCACCGAGCCGGTGCCATCACTGCTGCCGGGCTTGCCCGCCGGGTTGTCGCAGGAAGGATTGCTGGCGGCCCTCGGCGGCAGCGACCTGGCGCCGCGCGGCGCCAGGCCGGAGCACGAGCGGTTCGACGACCTGTACCTGCTGGCACCGGTCGGCGTATTCCTGCTGGCGCAGGATGCGACGATCCTCCAGGCCAACCTGGCCGGCGCCGCCCTGCTGGGCATCTACCGCTCCGGCGCGGGGCGAAAAAGTTTCCGCGCCTATGTGGCACAGCGCTTCCTGCCGGATTTCGATGCTTTCGCCGCGCGCGCGCTGGCCAGCCACGAGCCGGTGCGCTGCGGCGTCCAGCTGGAGCGCGACCGGGGCGACCGGGGCGTGCCCGTCACGCTGCTCGGTTGCGGCACGGCCGGCGCGCTGCGCCTCACCGTGGAACCGGCGGAAGGGCGCCTTGCCGCCCTGGAGAAAAGCGAGGAGCGCTTCCGCCGCATCGTGCAGACCGCGCGCGAAGGCATCTGGGAATTCGACGCCGCCGCGCGCACCAGTTTCGCCAACCCGCGCATGGCCGAGATGCTGGGCTACCCGGTCGAGGCGATGGCCGGCCGGCCGCTGGTCTCCTTCCTCGACGCGGAAGGGCGCTCGCTGCTGGAGCGCAATGTCGCGCGGCAGCAGGAAGGCATGCCCGGGCGGCACGAGCTGAAGTTCATGCGCAGCGACGGCACGCCGCTGTGGGTGCACCTGACCGCCAATCCGCTGTTCGATGCCGACGGCGGCTTCCTCGGCGCGCTGGCGCTGGCTGCCGACATCACCGAACACCGCGAGTCGGCCGAGCTGGCTTACCAGCAGGCCAATTTCGATGCGCTGACCGGCCTGCCGAACCGCAACATGTTCCAGGAACGGCTGCGCCACGAAATGAAGAAGGCGCGCCGCGAGCGCAGTTTCCTGGCGCTGCTGTTCATCGACCTCGACCAGTTCAAGCAGATCAACGACCGCTTCGGCCACCAGCAGGGCGATGCGCTGCTGGTGCAGGCGGCGGCCCGGCTGGGGGCGTGCATGCGCGCGACGGATACGCTGGCCCGCATCGGCGGCGACGAGTTCGTGGCCATCCTGCCAGGGCTCGGCCACGTGCAGGATGCCGAGCGGGTGGCGGAGGATATCGTGTCGGTATTGCAAAGGCCATTCGAACTGGCCGGCGGCGCGCAGGGCACGATTTCGGGCAGCGTGGGCATCGCGCTGTACCCTTCCGACGCGGCCGACGCCGAAGAGTTGCTGCGGCACGCCGACCAGGCCATGTACGCGGCCAAGAACAGCGGCCGCAACCGCTATACCTATTTCACCGACGACATGCAGTCGGCCGCCCAGCAGCGCGCCCGGCTGGCAGTGGACCTGCGCCGCGCCGCCGTGCAGCAGGAATTCGAATTGCACTACCAGCCCATCGTCAACCTGAAGACAGGCATGGTGGAACGCGCCGAAGCGCTGCTGCGCTGGCGCCACCCGGAGCGCGGCCTGCTGAACCCTGCCGATTTCATCGCCGGCGCGGAATCGTCCGGCGTGCTGCTCGATATCGGCGACCGGGCCTTCCGCCAGGCGGCCGACCAGGTGCTGGCGTGGCAGCGCGAGCTGGGCCGGCCGTTCCAGGTCACCATCAACGTGACGTCGGCCCAGTTGCGCGACGAGGCGCACGGCTGGCTGGGGTATGTGGAAAGCCTGCGGCTGCCGCCGCGCAGCCTGGTCGCCGATGTGTCGGAAGATATCCTGAACGAACCGGCCGGACACGTGTTCGAGCGGCTCGGGCGCCTGCATGCGCTGGGCATGCAGGTGGCGCTGGACGACTTCGGCACCGGCCATTCCGCGCTGGCCCAGTTGAAGAAGTTCGACATCGACTACCTGAAGATCGACCGCAGCTTCGTGGCCGGGCTGACCGGCGATTCCGGCGACCTGGCGCTGTGCGAAGCCATCATCCTGCTGGCCCACAAGCTGGGCCTGGAAGTCGTGGCGGAAGGAGTGGAAACGGAAGCGCAGCTGGCGCTGCTGACCGCCGCCGGCTGCGACCTGGCGCAGGGATATGTGTTTGCGCGGCCGGCGCCAGCGAACGAGTTGCTGGCGCTGGCGCGGCAGGTGCGGCTGGACTGGTCCGGCAGCGTTGCTGATTCCGGTGCTGGTACTACGACAGCTATCGCAAGCTCAGCAGCGAAACCACCCGGTCCCGGTTGATGCCCACCAGGGCCGAGGTCAGGGCCAGCAGCGACTGGTAGCCCGGCTCGTTGGCGATGGTGGAAAAGCGCGTTGCCAGGTCATCCACGCCGGCCACTTCGATGTCGGGCATGGCGCTCTGGGCACGCTGGGTCGCCATGTTCAATTCGCCATGGACCTTGGCCAGCGCCGCTTCCACGTGCGACAGCGCCTGCATCACCTGCTGCAGCGTGTCGCGCATCGATTCGATGTCGTCGGTGCCCCAGCCCTCGGGTGCCACCACGGGCGCTTCCGGCTCCGCCTTCAGGCGGCTCAGCTGGCCAGTGGGGAAGCGGATGCCGCTGCCCTGGACGGCGATCGAATCGCGCACGCCTGGCCAGCTGTTCTCGCTGGTGGAAAACACCAGTTCGCCATCGTCGTTCGACGAAACCCGCACGCCCGCCGGGCCCAGGGCCTGGTCGAAGCGCGCGACGATTTCCTCGTCCGACAGGCCGGGCGACAGGTGCACCGAACGCAGCCCCTGCGCGCCACCGCCGACGGCGACGGCGAGCGTCTCGCGGGCGCCATTGCGCAGGTTCGCCAGCGACATGCCGCGCACCGTGAAGCGCTGGCTGGACGGTTCCGCGCCGCTGAACTTGAGGCGCGCATCGAGCGAGCCGCCGGTCGCCTCGCGGCGGTTGCGCCAGGTATCGGCGAATTGCCGCACCTGCTGTTCGAGCTGCCCGTCGCGCATCTGGCGCGCCGCCAGCTTGGTGGCGAGGTCGGTCTTCAGCGCGCGCAGTTGCGCGGCGCTTTGTTCGAGGAAATCCACCGCCTGCTGGGCGCTGGAAATATCGTTCTGCAGGGGCTGGTCCCAGTTGCTCAGCCCGCGCCGAAGCGGCGCGGCCTGGGTGGGGGGCGCGGCCGAGGCCCCCGGCGCCGGCCCGTGGGCCGACGTTTTTCCCTGGGCAGCGCCTGCCAGGCCGGCCTGGTCGAGCCCGGTCGTCGTCGACGCCGACGAGTCCTTGCTGACGCCGGCAGTGCTGGAGCGCTGTACGATTTGCATGGCGAGTGTTAAATCAAAGTGATTACATCAATCGGATGGATCGACCGGACTGCATCGATCGGGTTCGATCAACCGGTACTGACTGAAAAACGTGAAGCTTGAAGAACATTACTGCTTAAGAATATTTGCCGAGCATTATTTGCTAAACATCATTTGCCGAGCATCATTTACCAGACGTCACTTACTTAAAGAACATTGACTTAAAGAACACTGACTTAAAGAACACTGACTTAAAGAACACTGACTTAAAGAACATTGAACAGCGACAGATTGCTGATCTTCGAATAAGACTGGTAAGTGGCTTGCAGAGCCATATTGTAGCCTGACAGTTCGCTGGCGGCGACACCGTAATCGAGCTGTCCCAGTTCCGTCATCGCGGACTTGTTCGACAGGCTCACGTTGGCGTGGTTGCTGTCGAGCGTGGCCAGCACGTTCTGCGCGCCGCCCAGCCTGGCGACCTTGCCGGCCAGGTCGTCCTGGGTCGACTGCACCATCGTCATCGTCTCGGAGATCAAGCCCTTCAGCGGTTCGGCCGACGAGTCGGTGGTGGTGTTGCGCAACGCGCCGATCGCTTCGGTGAGCTTGTTCAGCAGCGCATCCACGCCGCCGGCATTGACATTGACGGTCTGCGTGATGCCGTTGCCGACCACGACTTTCTGTTCGCCGGCATTGCCGGCATAGCTGTAGCTGGCGCCGTCGAACGCGATGGGCGGGGTGTCGGTCATGGTACCGGAAAACAGGTACTTGCCTTCCTGGTCGCGGGTATTGGCCGTGTACAGCACGCTGTCGCGTATCGCGACGAGGCTGTCCACCATCGACTTCAGATCGTCCGGCGTGTTGCCGCCATCGGCCGCCCACACCAGCAGGTCGTTCGCCTTGGTCAGGTCGCCGACCATGCCGGACAGGTAGCTCTCGTTCTTCGACAAGCGGATCTTGACCGCGCCGATATTCTCGCGGTACTGGTCGATGATGGCTTCTTCGCGCGTCAGGCGCGAGATCCGCACATGGCTGATCGGGTCGTCCGACGGCAGCATGACAGCCTTGCCGGACGCCATCTGCTGGGTCAGGCGCGACGCCATCGTCTGGTTCAGCTCGAGGGAGCGGGCGAGGGTGGCCTGGTACTGGGTGGTTGCGATACGCATGGTGGAATCCTTTAGCCGAACATCGCCAGCGTGGCGTCGAACAGCGAGTTCGCCACGGCGATGACCTTCATGTTGGCCTGGTACATGTTCTGGAACTCGACGAGGTTCATGGCTTCCTCGTCGCGGTTGACGCCGGACGTCGCCGCCCAGTCATCCTCCGACTGCTGGCGGATCGTCGTCGCGGTGTTGAGCAGCGACTTGTTCTGCTGGCTGTCGATGGCCAGCTTGCCCACCAGCTGGGTATCGGCGTCGCCCAGGATCACGGTGCCGACGGAGCCCAGCGTGATGGTCTGGTTCTTGATGTCCACCAGCATCTGCAGGTTGGCCGAATCGCCCGGCGTGCCGTCCGCGGACAGGGCCAGGTCGTCGGCGCTGTAGCCGGCCGAGACGGACAGGATGCCGCCCCCGCCGCCGCCATTGATGGCGAACATCGGCTTGCCCGGATTGCCGGCGCTGTCCGTGCCGGCGCCCAGCTGGTCGTTGATCCTGGTGGCCAGTTGCGAGGCCATCGACACGATCGAATCCTGCAGCGGCTGCAGCACATTCTTCTCGAAGGTGCCCAGGCCGCCGATCTGGCCGCCGACCGCGGTGTCGTCCACCCCGTACACGGAGCGCGCGAAGGTCACCTGCATCTGCGGCGTGCCGCCGCTGGTGTCGATGCCCAGCGAAGCGGCCTGGTTGCCCACCACCAGCGGCTGGCCCGATTTCAGCGAGACCGCGCGGCTGCCGTCCGGCTGTTCCAGCACTTCGAGGGCGGCCAGCTGCGACAGGCTGTCGATGGCCATGTCGCGCTCGTCGATCAGCGAGGAAACGTTGGTGCCGGTGGCGCTCGCGGCGACGATGCGCGTATTGAGCGCGGCGATGTTCTGCGTCAGCGTATTGAACTTCGGCACGATCGCGTCGCGCTGCTGCTGCACCGACAATTGCTGGTTGCGGGTGACCTGGTAGATGCTGTTGAAGCTTTCCGCCAGCGCGCCGGCCTGCGCCACCACCTGGCCGCGCAGCGGTGCCGACGTGGGTTCCTCGCCGACCGCGTTGAGCGCCTTGAAGAAGTTGTCGACGCCATACGACAGGCTCGACTTGTCGTCGCCCATCACCTGTTCCAGCTGTGTCAGGTAAGGCTGCGTGGTCGCATAGCGGCCCTGCTCGGCGTTGGCGCGCCACATCTGCTGCGTCTTGTAGGCATCCGAGATGCGCAGCAGCGAGCTGACTTCCACGCCATTGCCGGCCTGCCTGGTGCCGCTGCCCGGGGCGATGGCGGCCAGCAGCACGCCCTGGCGCGTGTAGCCCGGGGTCTGCAGGTTGGCCACGTTCTGGCTGGCCGCGTTCAGCGCGGCTTGCGCGGCGATGGCGCCCGACAATGCGTTATTGATGATGGTCATGACTGATCCGTTGAAGTGGGCCCGCCAGGACAGGGCCTGGCGGACTGCGACTTTCTCTTAACTAGTCAAGGCGACTGCGCGCCCCGGGAGATTAAGTCTTTGTGGAAATTTTTTGTGCGGCCGGCTGCGCCGCCGGTTCGATCGCCGTGGCCGGCATCGGTGCCGCGGGCGCGGCCGGCGCCTTGGGGAGCAGCTGGCGCAGGATCGCGTCGGCGATGCCGAAGGCCCGCTGGTTCGCCATCTGGTCGGCCACCATGTTGTCGGCCATGTCCAGCATGTCGCTGTTGATCGAATCCTTGTAGATGCTGTCGTCGCCGGCCAGCTCCTTGGTGGAGCTGCGCATCTGTTTCAGCATGTGGCCGATGAAGAAGCTTTCGAACTTCACCGCCGCTTCGCTGGCCTTTTTCTTGTACGCGGCCGCCGCCGGATCGGTCTCGGCGGGCGCCACGGCCTGCGGCAGCACCGAACTGGCTTCGTTCAGGCCGAGCGCGCCGCCGGCCGGGCCGGCCGCGGCGTTCATGGCGGAGTTCCCTGTCACGAGGCGCGAATCCATCAGATCACCACCAGTTCGCCTTCGATGGCGCCGGCCTGGTCGAGTGCCTGCAGGATCGCCATGATGTCGTCCGGCGTGGCGCCCAGGCTGTTCACCGTGTCGACGATGGTCTGCAGCTTGGCGCCCGGCGGCCACTGGAACATCGGGCGGCCGCCCTGGTCCACCGACACGTTCGATTGCGGCGTGACGGCGGTTTGACCTCCGGACAGCGGGCCCGGCTGGCTGACCTTCGAGCTTTCCGAGATCACCACCTTCAGCGAGCCGTGCGTGACTGCGGCCGCCTTCACGCGCAAGCCCTCGGCGATGACGACGGTGCCGGTGCGCGAGTTGAACACCACGCGCGGATTTTCCTGTCCGGCCTCGATCGCCAGCGCTTCCAGCTTGGCCATGAAGGCGACGCGCTGGGTCGGGTTTTCCGGTGCCACCACGGACACGCTGGTGGCATCCTCGGTGGTGGCGATGCCGCCGAATTTCCGGTTGATCGATTCGACGATGTTGGTGGCCGTCTCGAAGCTTGGGCGCTTGAGCGACAGGCGCACCGAGCCGGCGGTCGAGAAATCGGTGGGGATTTCCCGTTCGATCATCGCGCCGTTGGGAATGCGGCCCGCGGTCGGGGTGTTGACGGTCACCGACGAGCCGCTCTTGCCGGCCGCCGACAGCCCGCCGACCACCACGTTGCCCTGCGCCAGCGCATAGACTTCGTTGTCGGCCGCGCGGAGCGGCGTCAGCAGCAGGGCGCCGCCGCGCAGCGATTTCGCATCGCCCAGCGACGACACGGTGATGTCGATTGCCTGGCCGCGGCGGTAGCCGGGCGGGAACACCGCCGACACCATCACGGCGGCCACGTTCTTGCTCTTGGCATCGGCGCCATCGGGCATCTTCACGCCGAACTGCTTGAGCATGTTGACCACCGACTGGCTGGCGAACTTCACCTGGGTGGAGTCGCCGCTGCCGTTCAGGCCCACCACCAGGCCGTAGCCGACCAGCGGGTTGTCACGCACGCCCTCGATCGAGACCAGGTTGCGCAGCGCCTGGGCGGCCTGCGCGGGTACGGCGGCCAGCGCGAGCGCGCCCACGGCCATCAGCGAAGCAAGGAATTTTTTCATCGGTGTCCTCAGAACGGCATCAGGGGGCCGAGGAAGAAGCGCTGCAGCCAGCCCGGCTGGTTGGTGTCGGCCAGCGTGCCCTGCGCCGAGTAGGCGATGCGCGCGTTGGCGATGCGCTGCGACGACACCTGGTTGTTGGCGTCGATGTCGGCGGCGCGCAGGTAGCCGCGCAGGCGCAGGAATTCCTCGCCCTGGTTCAGCGTGACACCCTTTTCACCGGCCACTTTCAGCAAGCCGTTCGGCATCACTTCCTGCACGATCACGGTGATCGCGCCGGTCAGCGCATTTTGCTGGGTGGCGGTGGCGTCGCCCTGGAACGAGTGGCCCGCCGACAGGTCGATGCCCGCCTTCGGGAACGTCTTGCCGAGCAGTGCGGGCGGCGTGACGGAAATGCCGGAATCCTTGCCCAGCTTGGTACCGGCGCTCTTCGAGGCTTGCGTGGTTTCCTGCAGGATCACGGTGACCACGTCGCCGACGCGGAAGGCGCGGCTGTCCGAGGTCAGCGACAGCCCGGCATCGGCGGAGAACACGCCGCCCGACGTGCCGCGCGGCGCGGCGGACCGGACCACCTGCGGCGGTTCGTCGAACGGGCCGGGACGCACGGCGGGAGGGGCGAGAGTGGAAGCGCAACCGGCCAGCAGCATCGCGGCCATTGCGCACAGTGGCGCTTTGATCATCAAACGGTACTTTCGTGTCGGTGAAAGAAATCAGCGGGCGGCTTGCGCCAGGTACTGCAGCATGTTGTCGGCGGCCGACAGCACCTTCGTGTTCATTTCATAGGTACGCTGCGCGGCGATCATGTCGACCATTTCCTCGACCACCTGCACGTTCGACGCTTCCAGCGCGCCTTGCTTGATCTTGCCGAACTGGGCATCGCCCGGACGGCCTTCCGTCGCCGCGCCGGACGAGGCGGTTTCCGAGAACAGGTTTTCACCCAGCGCCTGCAGGCCGGCCGGATTGATGAAGGTGGTCAGCGTCAGCTGGCCCAGTTCGGTCGGTTGGGTATTGCCGGGGATCGTCGCGGTGACGGTGCCGTTCTCGCCGATCGTGATCGACGTGGCGTTGTTCGGCACGGTGATCTGCGGCACCAGGGGCAGGCCCTG
The DNA here is from genome assembly GCF_027856995.1 of Pseudoduganella sp. SL102. Classification (NCBI taxonomy): domain Bacteria; kingdom Pseudomonadati; phylum Pseudomonadota; class Betaproteobacteria; order Burkholderiales; family Oxalobacteraceae; genus Pseudoduganella; species Pseudoduganella sp. SL102. The sequence goes on along the minus strand of NZ_CP115554.1, from coordinate 5,055,435 downwards.
TGCGTTGATCAGCACGCCGTTGGCGTCCAGGCCCAGCTGGCCGGCGCGGGTGAACGCCGCTTCGCCGTTCGGGCGGCGCACCTGCAGGAAGCCATTGCCCATCACGGCCACGTCGTACTGGTTGCTGGTGATCTGGGTGCTGCCGGTGGTGAACACCTTCTGGGTGCCGACGATGTTGGTACCGTTACCCAGCTGCACGCCGGTCGGCGCCAGCGTGTTGTTGTCGGCACGCTGCGCGCCCGGCTGGCCTTCGACCGAGTAGAACAGGTCTTCGAAGACCACGCGGTCCTTCTTGAAGCCGACGGTGTTGGCGTTGGCCAGGTTGTTGGCGATGGCCTGCAGCTTGGCGTCCTGCGCTTGCACGCCGGTCTTGCTGATCCACATTGCTGGATTCATACGATGCTCCTGAGTGTGTTCTGTGTGCCGGGAAACTTTACCCGGTTACGACAATCCGTACGGCAACTTTAGTGCTGCGTGGAAAAACCTGTCGCACGGCAGGCGACGGTGTTGTATGGGGACGTCAAAGCGGTGACAGCCAACAATGCCGTTTGGTTAGCACACGTCGAAGCGCATGCATTCACCCCAACGGCGAAGGGCAGGGGTCAGACCCGCCGGGTCTGACCCCGGAGTTTGCACTTGGGGTGGCTTGGCCAAGCAGCACTAGCGACAGATACTGTTTTTCTTGCGTTACCTAGGGCTGCGATGCAACGTCGGCAAGTGATGAAAAATCAGTTGCCGCTGACCAGGCGGTTGCCGGCCTGGGTCATGTCGTCCGCGGCCTTGAACAGTTTCATCTGCACTTCGAACGTCCGGTTCAGGCTCATCGTCGCCACCATCTCTTCGACGGCGGACACGTTCGAGCCTTCCAGGTGGCCCGAGCGCACGGTGACGGTGTTGTCCGTCATCAGCGGCTGGCCATCGCGGGACACGATCAGGCCCGCTTCGTTCTTGGTCAGCTCGCTGCCTTCGGCGCGCACCAGCTTCAGCTTGTCGATGACCTGCATCTCGCCGCGGCCGCCCGGGCTCTGGATCGACACGGTGCCGTCCTGGCCGATCTCGACCTTGCTGTGGATCGGCAGCGTGATCGGGCCGCCTTCGCCCAGGATCGGCATGCCGTTCACGGTCATGGTGCCATCCTGGTCCAGCGTGATCGCGCCGGCGCGGGTGTAGGCTTCGCCGGTCGGACCTTCGACGGCGAAGTAGCCGGGGCCGGAAAGGGCCACGTCCATCTCGCGGCCGGTGGGGCGCAGCGTGCCCTGCTTGGTCGAGATCGCATTGGCCTGCATGGTGGCCATGTGGCGGTCGTCGTAGCCATAGCCGGACGCCTTCTGGGCGGTGGCCAGTTCCAGGTTGGCCCGGAAGCCACCCGTGTCCATGTTCGCGAGGTTGTTGGCGTGTACCTGCTGGCCCCGCAGGGCCCGCTCGGCACCGCTCATCGCGGTATAGATCAGCGCATCCATGTCAGCTCAGCCTTACATTGCCTGCATCAGGGACTGCAGCATCTGGTTCTCGGTGGTGATCACCTTCGAGTTGGCCTGGTAGTTACGCTGCGAACCCATCAGGCCGACCAGTTCGGACGTGATGTCCACGTTCGAGCCTTCCAGCGTGGCGGTCGACAGGCTGCCGGCCACGCTCTTGCCCGGGTTGTCCAGGCTGACGGTGCCGACGTCGGCGCCGTTCGCGGTCCAGCTGGTGTCGCTCACCGGGATCAGCGCATCTTCGTTCGAGAAGGTGGCCAGCTTGATCTGGCCGACGGCCTGCTGTTCGCCGTTCGAGTACTTGGCGACCACCTTGCCGTCCGATGCCAGTTCCACGCCGACATACTGGCCGGTCGTGTAGCCATCGGCGATGTTGACCGAGGTGGTCGCTTCGCCCGCCTGGAACGTGGTGCCCACGTAGTCCAGGGTGATGTTCATCTCGGCGGCCGGCGCCGGGTCGTAGGTCATCGCCAGCGTGGTCGGATCGTTGGTCAGCTTGCCGTCCTGGTCGAAGGTGAGGGTGATGCCGGTGCCGGCCGAAGGCTCCTGGCCGTCGATCAGCGTGTACACGGCAACGCTGTTGGTGGCGTCGTCGGTACGGGCGAAGTACTGGCTCACCGTGTGGCTCTTGCCCTGGCTGTCATAGGCCAGCGTGACCTTGGTCATGTTGTAGCTGGCGGGATCCGGGGCTGCCGGGTCGAAGGCGATGGCCGGCTTCTTCCAGTCGGCCGACAGGTTGGCGGCGAAGTCGATCTCGGTGGTCGGCTTGGCCTTCAGCGTCTGCGTCGGCACCTTGATATCGCCCGGCACACCGTCCGATTCCACGCCCGGCGTCAGCTGGTTGCCCTGCACGCGGCGGCCGGCGCTGTCGACTAGGAAGTCGGAACCGTCCTTGGTGAAGATGCCGACGCGGCTGTACACGGTCTCGCCGGAGCCGGTCTTGCTGACGAAGAAGCCGCGGCCATTGATCGAGGCGTCCAGCGAACGGCCGGTGGACAGCACGCCGCCGGACAGGCCGATGTTCTGCGTGGTCGAACCCACCTGCACGCCGGTCGGCTGGCTGCCCGCGTACATCGAGGAGAAGTTGGCGCGCTGCGCCTTGTAGCCGTAAGTGCTGGCGTTGGCGATGTTGTTGGAAATGCTGTTCAGCTGCTCGTTGACGGCCTGGATGCCGGACAGTGCGATATTGAAGCTCATGGCGGGTCCTTGTTACAGAGAGGTGGTGGTGGCGCCGGCAGCGGCGACAGCGGTGGAGTTGGATTTACCGTTGAAGGCGGTAATTGCGCTCGGTGCCACTTCGCCGACGTTGGCGATGTTGAGCACAATGCTGCCGTTCGAGCCGAGGCGCACACTGTTCAGGCGGCCGGCGATATCGAGCGCCGGGGTTTCGCCCGAGGAAGTGACGACCTGCATCTTGTAATTCCCCGGCGGCAAGCCCATCGCCGTCGGGTCGATCGACACCGGCGAGGTGCCCGCGGTCAGCGGGCCCAGGGCCAGTTCGTGGGGGACGCCGTCGGCGCCGGTCAGCACCAGGGTCGTCTTGCTGCTGTTCGAGCCCAGCGTGACCGCGCCGCCGACCTTGGCGCCGTCCAGCTGCACGCTGGTGGCGCTGGCCATCACTTCGGAGCCCACCTGGGCGCCCAGGCCCAGCACCTGCATGCTTTGCAGCACGCTGGCGTTGTTGCTGGTCAGCGAGGCCAGGCTCTGCAGCGCTTCGGTCTGCGACAGCTGGGTCAGCTGTTGGACGAACTGCGCCGGGTCCGACGGGGCCAGCGGATCCTGGTTCTGGATCTGCGCCACCAGCAGCTTGGTGAACATTTCCTGGGTTTCGCTGGTCTTGCCAGCCGCGCTGGCGCCATTGGTAACCGGCGGGGTGCCCGCGCCGGTGGCCGCTGCCGCGCCGGCGGAATTGGTAAAGAGATTGGTTTCCATGATCAGCTTTCGCCCAGTTTCAGGAGGGATTGCTGCATGCCGCGCAGGCGGCCCAGCACTTCGACGTTCGTTTCAAAGGCGCGCGAGGCGGACATCATGTCCGTCATTTCGGCGACCTGGTTGACGTTGGGGTAGAACACGATGCCGTCGGCATTGGCCATCGGATTGTCGGGTTCATACACCTTGCGCAGCGGCTCGGCGCTTTCGACCACGTCGAGCACCTGCACGCGCCCGCCGCTGTCGGCGTTCGGGCCTTCGTTCATGACAGCGGCAAACACGGGCTTGCGGGCCCGGTACGTGTCGTTTTCATTGCCGGACACCGAATCGGCATTGGCCAGGTTCGATGCCACCGTATTCAGGCGCACCGTTTGCGCCGCCATGGCGGAACCGGCGATCTGGGAAATATCCTTGAAACTCATTAGTTCTCCTGCTGGGCTGACAGGGCGGTTATCGACGCGCCCCGGGCTTTCTGAATGACAAACTCGCCATGATGTGCGGAAATATTTTCCCGCCCGGCTTACTGTCCGTTGATCGCCTTGGCCAAGCCGCGCAGCTTCATGTTGACGAAGGTGAGGCTGGTCTGGAAGTCGGTGGCATTCTGCGAGAACGCTGCCTGTTCGACGCCGATCTCGACGGTGTTGCCGTCGGTGCTGGGGTGGAACGGCACGCGGTACAGCGGATCGCTGTCACCCATCAGCGCCAGACCGCCCGCGTCCTGCGAGCGCAGCTGCGCCATCGATGCGGCGAAGTCGATATCCTGGGCCTGGAAGCCCGGCGTATTTTCGTTGGCGATGTTCGAGGCCAGGACGCGGGTCCGTTCCGCCCGCAGGTGAAGCGCATCGGCGTGGATCCCGGTGGCTTCCTTGAAGTTGATTCCCATTATTTCTCCCTGTGAGACGAGCCGCCCTACATGGCGTGACAGCCCATGTAAAATGGCCGCCGGCTGGCATGAAACATTGCCGGCCGTTTTGATCCAAATCAGGCCCTGCAGAAGGTGTTGCCCATGTTCAACAAACGAATTGTACTCCGGTTTTTCCCTCTGTTGCTCATCGGCACCATCAAGTTTTCAGTGGCAGCACCGGTCACGAGCGAGCAACTTGTCGTCCAGGTGCAACAAGTCGCGCAGGAACAGTTGAAAAGACATGCCAGCCTGGCAAATTGGGTGGACGCCCAGTTCACTGTCGAGGTAGTGCGCAATACCCGGCCGATCGGCGCCTGCGCGCAGCCGCCCAGAGTGGAGCCGGCCGATGTGCGGACCCCGGCGCGCATGCGCTTTGTGGCAATCTGTCCAGACCAGGGTGGCTGGCGTTATGAATTCGTCACCCGGGCGAAGATTTCGGCGAAAGTGGCCGTTGCGGCAACGGACTTGCCAACAGGGAAAACCCTGTCGCCAGAGGATGTGTTGCTCGAGCGCCACGATATCAGCGGCATGCCCGACAGTTTCTCCGATCTGACGATGGTGCAGGACCTGGCCACGCGCCGCACCATCCGCGCCGGCGACGTGCTGCGGCAAAACATGCTGGTCGCGCCCACGCTGGTCAAGCGCGGCGACGCGGTGCGCATCGTGGCGAAACGCGAAGGCATCGAGGTCAGCATGGCCGGCGAGGCACTGGACGGCGGCGGGCGCGGCACCTCGATTCGTGTCAAGAATGCCAGCGGCGTCACGATCCGCGCCCGGGTGACGGACATCGGCCAGGTCGAGCCCGCCGAGTGACTGCGAAGTACAGCTTTAGTTCCTCTTGAAAACCAGTCACTTGGGCCGGCATCAAGTGCCGCGCCGGTTGCGGTCGACCCTGCCGCATGGCCTGCTAAGTTGAATGCGTATGCCGTAGCGATCGCAGCCGCGGTTCCGGCATGCACACCAACGGGGACCATGCCATGAACGACCTGATGAAAACGCTGCGACAGCGATGCCTTGCCGCCGCAGCCATCGCTGCCTTTGCACTGAATGCCCACGCCGCCATCGGCAGCGCGAGCGCCGCCGACGTCACGCTCGACGGCGCTCCCGCCGACGCGTTCGCTTACGAGGAAGGCTGGAACCCCCATGCCGGTCCGATGGGCGACACCAGCGGTTTCGGCTCCGCCTTCAACGGTTTCGGGATGGGCGATTTCACCTTGCTCGCCAAATACGAGGACTCCGGTTTTCCGGATACGAGCCCGCTGACGTTCACCTTCGCCCAGGCGCCCGGCGGGACCAGCGGCACCTGGTCCGTCACCAATACCGGCAGCGACATCATCACGCTCGACCTGGTGTTCGCGATCCATGCCGGCAACCAGGGCGGTGCCTGGCTGTTCGACGACCAGGTCATCAACCCGGGCGCCACCGAAACGCTGCCCGGCACGTGGCAGATCATGTGGACGGTTGGAAATAACGGCGCACATCCCGAGTTCTCGAACCTGACCCTGTTCGAGCGCGACAGGGTGACGACGCCCGTGCCGGAACCCGGCACGTACGCGATGCTGCTGGCGGGCCTGATGGTGACGGGCGTTGCGCTGCGCCGGAAGAGCCAACGGCACTGACCTGAGCGGCTGACGGCGTAGCGCTCCGCCGGGCTACGCCGTCACCGACATGGCCAGCACGGTTGGCTTCTCCGAGCTGCGATGGCACGGGTGATGGGAAGACCAATAGTAAAAATGGTGAGAAGATTTCAATATGGCATGCACTGTGCCTGAGCTTCCATGGAAGTTGAGTAGCAAGAAGATTTTTCCCTATAAAACAACGACTTGCGAGAACATCGACCCGAATTAATTTACTTTATCTCAATGTTCCTCTGCTAGACTTCCCAGGTCTGCCTACCGTGGCATTCCGTGGCCGGCGCTCCGGCACCAACGAGTGGGGAATAAAAATGAAACTTCTAGTACAAAAACTGGCAGCCGCATCGGCCATCCTGGCCTTTGCGTTCAACGCGCACGCCGCGATCGGCAGCGCCAGCGCCGCGGACGTGACGCTCGACGGCCAGGCCGCCGATGCGTTCGCCTATGAGGCGGGCTGGAATCCGCATGCGGGCCCGAACGGCGATACCAGCGGCTTCGGCACGGCGTTCGACGGCACCGGCACGGGAAGCTTCTCGCTGCTCGACAAATACGACCATAGCAGCGAGTTCGCCAATCTCGGCCCGTTGACATTCACGTTCGTCGATGCCACCGGCACGCAGGGACTGTGGACGATCACCAACACGAGCACCACCACCAACATCACGCTCGACCTCGTGTTTGCGATCCACGCCGGCAACCAGGGTGGCGCCTGGCTGTTCGATAACCAGACCGTGCTGGCCGGCCAGAGCTTGCAGGGCGACTGGGAAATCCTCTGGACCGTTGGCCAGGGCCAGGGCAATTCGCCCGACTTCTCCAACCTGACCCTGTTCTCGCGCGACGTGGTCACGACGCCGGTACCGGAGCCGGGCACCTATGCGATGCTGCTGGCCGGCCTGGCGGTCACGGCCGTGGTGCGCCGCCGCCGCAAGAGCTGACCGGTCGACGGATGTGAAAAGGGGGCGGTCCCATCATGGAACCGCCCCCTTTCTCATGGCCGCGCCACAGTCGCGCGCCAGAATTGCTCAAGCCATCGATCAGGCCATCGATCAGGCCATCAAAAAGGCCATCAATACTCCGTGCGCGCGATCCGCGACGCCAGTTTCGACAGTTTCTGCACATAGGCCGGATCGGTGGCGTAGCCGCCGCGCGCCAGGCCGCTGGCGAACGCATGCGCGTCATCGCCGGCATTGAGGGCTTTCTGGTAGCGCGGGTTGGAAGCCAGCAGGTCGGCATAGTCGCGGAACGCGCTGGCCTGGTCCGGGTAGCTGCGGAACTTTTCCACTTTCTTTACGGGCGTTCCGTGTTCGTATTCGGTGGTGACATTGGCGGCCACGTCGCCCTGCCATCCGCTGCCGGCCTTGATGCCGAACAGGTTGTTGCTGTCGGCGGTACCGTTGCGCAGCGGGCGCTGGCCCCAGCCGGACTCGAGCGCAGCGTGGGCCGCCACGATGTCCGGCGACACACCGAGCCTGGCCGCGGCGACTTCCGCATGCGGCCGGATGGTTGCCAGGAATTGCTGCTGGGCGTCGCCATCGATGCCGTTGCCATCGACAGCACCGTTGACTGCGCCGTTGGCCAAGTCCGTGCCGCCGATCGCCTGGGCCGCCAGCCTGGCGCGCAGCGCCGCGCCGTCGGCCGACAGCGGGGTGTCCGGGCTGTCGAAGGACATCCCGCCGCCCTGCGCGATGAAGGTCGCCACGTCGGCCTGCACGGCCTGGAACGCCGGCGAAAAGCCGGTACTGCCGCCGCCGCCGGCAAACGCGGACGGCAGGGCAGGGCGTGCCGAGGTCATGTTCGACACGGTGGCCGCGGTGGCCTGGGTGGGCATGGTCGGGAACGTCATCAGGCGGGTTCGTACGTCTGGTTATCGCCATGCAGCACGCGCTGCATGATCGTGAACTGTTCGGCGAGCAGGTCGCCATTGCGCTTGCTGGCCGCCTTGGCCGCCAGCACCATCTGTTCCAGCGCGCTCCAGTCGGCTTCCAGCCGGGCGCGCGGTTCCGGGCGCAGCAGGGTAAATACCTGCGCCATCGACGGGCTTGCCCCCGTCAGCCGCGTGGCGAACGCGACGCGTTCCACGCGCCGGCTTTCCAGCGTGTCGACCAGCGCGCCGATCTCGGCCGCGAGCTGGCCCAGCCGTTCCTGCTGGTGGCGGATGGCCGCATCGAACTGCTGCTCCAGCAGGTCGAGCAGGGTGCGGTAAGCCGCCATGTCGTCGGCCACGCCCTGCAGCAATTGCGTCATCGCCGCCTGGCGCGTGGCGCCTGTGCTGCCCGCCGAGCCATTCACTGCCGCGGTCACGTCACTGGCCCCCGTGGAAACGTTGGATCATGCCGGCCAGCTTGCCGGCGTTGAATGGCAGCTCGCCCTTGGCGAGCGCGTCGCGCAACATCGCCACCTTGGCATGGTCGAAGTCGGGCATCTCCTTCATCGCCTGCATGGCGGGCTGGAGCACGGAAGACTGCAGCGGCGCGCTGGCCGCCGGGGCGGCTGCCTTGGGCGCCTCCGCCGGGGCCGTGTCGGTAACGGTCTGTACCGGCATCACGCCTGGGGTTCCACTGGAAATTCGCATACGTTGACCTCTTGACTTGGTTTCGATCGCCATGTCCGTTAACCTCCCGCCGGCTGCATCTTGCTGCGCAGCTGCTTCAACTCGGCGGCATCGGGCAGTTCCGTCTCGACGCCCGGAGCGACCGCTTCGGTGTTGCCCGGCATGCCGAACATGCCGGCAATCGCATTGGCCTGGCTGCTCGTCAGGATCAGCAACTCGATGCGGCGGTTGACCCCGGCCCTGGCATGTTTCGTATTGAGGGGAGCACGGTCGGCCATGCCGACCACCTGCAGCACGCTGTCGGCCGGCATGCTGCCGGCAAGCAGTTGAGCCCGCGCGGACATGGCGCGGTTCGACGACAGGTTCCAGTTGGAGAACGCGGCGTGGCTGGTATCTTCGTATTGTAACGAATCCGTGTGGCCGACGATCAGCATCTGGTTCTTCATGCGTGCAAACAAGGGTCCCATTTTACGCAAAAGCGACTGGAACTTGCCGGTGGGCACTGCACTACCGCGCACAAACATGCCTTGCTTGTCGGTATCGTGCAACATGACACGAAGACCATACGGCGTAATCACCGATTCCAGGTTGCTTTTCAGGCCAGCGTCGTGGCTCATCTGCTGCAGCGCCTTGGCCAGCAGGGCCAGGTCATCGCGCGTTTCGTAAGCCACCTTTTCCGGCGCCTGCTGCGGGTTTTGCTGGGTACTCTGTTCTTCGCGGCCTTCCACGTCCGAGTTGCCGGTACGCGGCATCGGGAAACGCTCGATCAGGCTGCCGCGCGGGCCGCCCACCGCTTCCGGCATCACGCCCTTGCCCTGGTCGGTCCGGTTGCCATCGGACTGTGTAAGGATCTGCTCCAGGCTCTCGGTATTGCGCGCCGCCATCAGCCACAGCACCAGGAACAGGCACATCAGGGCCAGGCAGAAGTCCGCGAAGGCCACCTTCCATGCGCCGCCGTGATCGTCGTGCGCATGCTTGCCGCCGCTGCGCTTGACGATGGTGGTTTCATGGTGTTTCTCATGCGGCTTTTGCACGGCCGCCTCCACTTTCGCCACTTTCCATCGCGTTGATCCAGCTTTCCAGCTGGGCAAAGCTCGGCTTGGTATTCAACTGCACCAGGCGCCGGCCGGCGTCGATCGCCAGCAGCGGCGGTTTGCCGGATACGTGCGTGACCAGCACCACCTTCACCGATTCCAGCGCGCCGGCTTCCTCGCTGACCAGCTGCTTGAGCATGTTGCAGATCGGGTCGATCAAGCCATAGCACAGGAAAATGCCGATGAAGGTACCGACCATCGCCGCGCCGACCTTTTCGGCGATCTCGCCTGACGAGGCGCCGCCGCCCACGGTACCCATGGTGATCACGATGCCCAGCACGGCGGCCAGAATGCCGAAGCCCGGCATGGCTTCACCGATCTTGCCCAGCGACTTGGCCGGCTGCGTCAACTCTTCGTGGATCAGTTCCAGTTCCTGCTCCAGCACGCCTTCCAGCTCGTGCGCGTTGATCTTGCCCATGGCCATCAGGCGGAAGTTGTCGACGATGAACGCCAGCAGCTTCGGCTCTTCCAGCACGGAAGGGTAGCGCTGGAAGATCGCGCTGTCCTTCGGTGCCTCGACGTGCGCGTCCAGCGCCTTCAGGCCGCCGGCGGCCAGTTGCAGCAGTTCGTACATCAGCAGCAGCAGCTGGCGCTGGAATTCGGAGTCGTATTTCTTGCGCACGATGATCTTCTTCAGCTGGTGCGCCAGCTCGTGCAGGATGTGGCCGGGATTGCCCAGCACCAGCGCGCCGGCGCCGGCACCGGCGATCACCAGGATCTCGATCGGGTGCCAGATGGCGGCGAAGGTGCCGCCCATCAGGATGTAGCCGCCGAAGACGCTGCCGAAAATAATGATAAGGCCGACAATTTGCTGCATGGTGAATTCCTTTATCTGTGCCGGCGGGTCAACCCTGCAGCACGGCTTTCATCTTGTTCAGGGCCGCCTTGTTCAGCTGGCACACGCGCGCATCCGTCAATTCCAGCACGGCGGCGATTTCCTTGTAGCTGAGCTCGAACTCGTAGTACATCTGCACCACGCGCTGCTCGCGTTCATTCAAGCCGTTCAGGGCCTGTTCCAGGCTGCGCCGGACCATCAGCTGCTCTTCCGGGCTGGGCGCGCTGCCGGCACTGCCTTCGGCGGCGCCTTCCTGCAGCAGGTCGTCGAAGCTGGCCATCACCTCGGCATTTTCATCGAGCTGGTACGCCATGTACTCGTCGGCCGTGATGCCCAGGCCGGCAATGGCTTCCTGCTCGCTGGGTTCGCGGCCCAGCTTGCGGGTGAGGGCGCGCACGCCGTCGCGCAGTTTGTGGCTTTGCTGGCGCACCGCGCGGGGACGCCAGTCCTGGCGGCGCAGCTCGTCGAGGATCGCGCCGCGGATGCGCAGGCTGGCGAAGCTGCCGAAGGCGGCATCCGGTTCGCCATAGCGGCGCAGTGCTTCGAGCAGGCCCATCAGGCCGATCTGCTCCATGTCTTCGCGGTCGATCGCGCCGCCCACCTGCGAGTTCAGCTGGCGCACGATCTTCTTCACCAGCGGTGCATACGACATCAGGTGTTTCTGCTCGGCCGCGGGCGACAGGGCCTGCGCGGCCGCGCGCACTTCGTAGGTTTCGCCATAGCTTTCGCCATAGCCATCGGCATAGCCGCCGCCGTAATTCCCGGCGGAGGATTCGGTTGCTGCATATACCATATCGGCCCCTTACTCCAGGATCAGCTTGCCGATCATGACTTCCTTGAACGGCTGCTCGCGCTCGTCTTTCTCGTACTCGGCCTCGAACGCCTTGTTCAGCGCTTCGGCGTATTCGTCGATCGTCATTGCCTGCGCCTTGTCCATCGGCAGCCCCGACAGCGTGCGCACCGCCACGCTGCGCAGCAGCGGCAGATGTTCCTTGGCTTCCTTTTCCAGCTTGACCGGGGTGGCAACCACGAGGTCGGCCGACAGGTAGTGCGGCACGGCTTCGTTCGGCGAGCGGCGCAGCATGACGATGACCTTGTCGACGGTCAGGTACTTGAGCGGACCGACTTCTTCCTCGTCTTCCTTCTTTTTCTTCTTCTTGGCGGTCTTGTCCTCGCCGTGGGCAGCCTCGGCGGCATCGGCCTTGGGCGCCAGGAACCACACGGCCGCGCCGGCACCGCCGCCGCAGACCAGTGCGACGCCAAGGATGATCATGATGAGTTTCTTGTTCATTTAACGCTTACTCCCGCAGCATCGCGAAGGTGGTGTTGGTATCGTTGCCCTCGTTCAGCGCGCGGCCTGGACCGCGCTGTTCACGCTGCTGTTCTGCTTCCCGCTCGGGCTGGCGGCCGCGGCCTTCGCTGTCTGCCAGCGAGCGCGATGAAGCTTGCGAGACCGTCACGGCCACATCGCCTTGCTGGCGTTGCGACAAATCCTGGCGCATCGAATCGCCCACCGCGTTCAGCTGGCGCACGACTTCGCTGTTGGTGGCCGACATGCTGACATGCAGCGCGCCGGCGGTCTGGCGGATCGAGATCTCGATGCTGCCCAGATTGGGCGGCTCAAGGCGTATAACGGCTTGATCGTTCCCTTTCTGAAGGGTAACTTGTAAACGATCGCCGAGCGCGGCGCGCAGCGGCTGCTGCCACTGCTCCGGCGTGCCCGCCAGCCGGACCGTATCGGCGGGCGCGGCGGCGCCGGCAGCGGGTGCCGCCGCAGCCATTACGCCGCGGAAGCTTGCCTGGCTGTCACCCTGGGGCTGGCCGGACTGGCCTTCAGCGCCAGGCTGGGCCATGCCGTCCTGGCCGGCCAGCACGGCGGCCGGCGCGACGCTGGCCGCCTGTGCCGCATTGCCTTGCGCGGGCGCCACGGTGGGCATCGCAGCCACGGTACGTGCGGCAGCGCTGTCGCGATCGGCCGCGAAGCGGAACGGCATGGCATTCATGCGCAACGCCATCGCGTCGCCGGTCGCCAGCCGCGCCTGCGCCGCCTGGGGCGCCGTGACGGCGGCAGCGGCGGCAGTGATCGCATCGGCGGCAGCCTGGCGCGCACTGTCCGCGCCGGCTGCCGGCAGCGTGACGCCGGCGGCCTGGCCAGGGATCGCGCCGGTCAGGGCGATACCGCGTGCCTGCACCAGTGCGCTGTCGGGCGAGGCCGTGCCCGCGGCCGGCGCGGTGGCCGACCCGGCGGGCGCAATGTTGCGCTCCCGGCCGGCCGGGGCATCGGCGCCATTGGCCACCTGGGCGAGATTGACCGCCATGGCCGCGGCGGCCTGTGCGGGGAGGGCGAACGGCAGTGCCGGCATCATCGCCGCCAGCGGTACTTCCGCGGTGGCCTGCTCGGCAGGGGCTTCGGCGGCGCTGGCCTCCGAGGCGGGCTCGCCAGCGCCGTCAGCGGTCGCGGCCGTGCCGGCGGGCATCGCCAGTGCGGCCGCGTCGAACAGCTGGGCGAACATCATCGGCAGGCCGGCATCCTCGGGCGTGCCGGTCGGCACGCCTTCCACCGTGGCAGGCGTTGCAGCAAAAGCGGCGTCGCCCGAAATAATGGCAGACTGCGCGCCAGGCGCCGCGGCCGCGCCACCCGGCGCGGAAGGGATCGTCATCATCATGCTTGGTTTCCGGCAAAGTCATTGTCGAGGGCATAGGCCAGCCAGCCCTCTTTATGGGTATTCATCTGTTGCAGTTGCTTGCCCAGGTCCGCGCTGGCCGCGCCGACCTTTTGTACCGCCTGCCGATGCTGCTCGCGCAACGCGGCCAGCGCGGCACGCTCGGCGGGCGACCACGGGCCCTGGGCCGCCATCGCCGGCAGGGCCGCCGACAGCTGGATGTTCAGTGCAGCCAGCGCCTTCCATTCGGCGGCGGCGGCCGCCGCGGCGACATCCTGCGCCAGGCGCTGCAGTTGCTGTAGCCTAGCCATGCTTGGCCTGCACGCCGAGCCAGCCCTGCTTGATGGTCGACAGCAGGCCGACCACTTCATCGATGATGGCGGGATCGAGATCGATGCCGGCACGGTACAGACGCGCCGCGCAATAGTCATAAAGACGGCCCAGGTTGGCGACGACTTCGCCGCCATTGTCGAAGTCCAGCGAGCTGGACAGGCCGTTGATGATTTGCGTGCACTTGTCGAGACTGACCGCCTTCTGCTCGTAGCGCCGGCCGGCGATATGGCCGCGCGCGCGCGCCAGCTCTTCCAGCAGGCCATCGGTCAGCACGAGCACCAGTTCGACCGGTGAAGCGCGCGCGGTCTGCGCGTCGAGGTTGGTCGCGTGGTATTCGCCGTAGGCATCGAGATTCATCATGTAGTCACCATTGAGATTTGACGCGGCGTCAATCGTCGTTCGAGAACATCGCGTCGAACATAGAGGTATTGCTATCCATCTGCGCCTGCAGTGTCTGCAGCGTCGTAAACTGGTTCAGGTAGCGGATGTAAGCGGATTCGTATTGCGTGTCGAGCCGGGACTGGCGTTCGAGCAGCGATTCCTGCAGCTGCGAATTGACGTCGCTGCGTTTCGAGATCTGGCCTGAGGTGATATCGGTCCAGCCGCCCAGCAGCTTGTCCAGTTCGCCCATCACGCCGCTCTGCGTACCGATGCCGTTGTTGCCCATGATCTGGTCGAGCGCGCCCGGATTGGCGGCCAGCGCCTTGGTCAGGCGGCCGGAGTCCAGCGACAGCGTGCCGTCGCGGTTGCCGGTGATGCCGAAATTGACCATCGACAGGCCGCCGGACTGCTGGCGCAGCACCGACTGCATGCGTGTCTGCAATGCCTGCAGGCCGGCATCGGCGTGGAACACGCCAGCCGACGTGCCATCCTTCACGCTGCCGGCGTCGGTCAGCGATTTCAGCGTGGTGACGAGCTTGTTCCAGCCATCCACGAAGCCCTGCAGGTTGGCCGTCGTGGCGGCCGTGTCGGTGGCCACCGTGAGGCTGACCGGACTTTCACCCGGCGCCTGCGCCTTGGTGAACGTCATCGACACGCCGTCGACCACGGTGAAGGTGTTCGACGCTTGCTCGATGCGCGTGCCGGTACCCTGTTCGCCCAGGTAGATCACGGCATCCCGGGCCACCGTCAGGTCGGCGCGGTTGGCGGGATCGGCCAGCGCGTCCTGCAGCGCGCCCGCGGGCAGGCCGCTGCCATCGATCGATACCGTGTTGGCGGCGCCCGTCTCGGTCGAGGCCAGCACCAGCTGCTGCACGCCGCCGATCGTCATCGTCGAGGCGGTCACCTTCGAGGTATTGCCGGCGGCGCCATTGATGGCCGTGGCCAGTTCCTTGATCGACAGGACGCCGTCACCGCTCGTGTCCGCCTGGGTCAGGTCGACCGGGAAGGTCGTGCCGCCCACGCTGATGTTGATGGTGCCGGTCTCGCTCATCGGCGTGGTGTCGGAGAGGTTGCTGTACTGCGCCTGGTTTGCCGTGGCCAGCTGCTCGACATAGAACGAGTAGGTGCCGGCGGTGGCCGAAATGCCGGCCGTGGCCGTACCGACGGGCGAGCTGAACGTGGCGGACGTGGCCAGCACCGTCTTCTTCATCGACAGGGTCGACATCGCGCCTTCGAACGTCGACATGGCCGACTTCAGCGACGTCAGCGCCTTGTCGGTGGCCGTGGCCACGTCGTTCTGGGTCGTCAGGATGGACTGGCGGGCCTGGATGGACAGCGTCGCCAGCTGGGTGGCGGTGCTCTTCGGATCGTAGGTAGGTGCGGTCGTTGCCATTTTAGTGCTCCGAGGAAATTATTGAGAGTGTACCTTGGGGAAAGGCGACAGAAAGCCTTTCCTCATGAAATTTATTTCCGTACGGATCTATTTGCCTTATTTTTGGGAACGAAGCCACACTTGCGTTGCCAGGTCGTCATGCACTTTACGTTCCTGCACGGCGCCCTTGCTGGCCAGCGCCTTTTCATTTTTTTCCAGCACCTGGCCCAGCACTTCGCATTTCACATAGGCCTGGTTCAGCGCGCGCTGCGACACCGCCATGTCGGCCTCGTGCATCGTGAGGTCGAGCCGGTGGCTGTCCGCCATCGCCAGCACGGCCTGCTTGTAGTTGCCGCAGTTGGCGGCCAGCGCCAGCGGCAGGCTGCCGGAGGCGCCGCTGTTGGTGGCCAGGCTGTGCAGGCGCTCCAGGTTTTTCTTGTAGCGCTCGGCGGTGGCGACCTTCTCGGCTTGCGCCGCCTGCAGCTTTTCCAGCTGGGTATTACGCAGCGCGACCAGCGAGGTCAGGTTCTGGATCAGCAGGCGGTCGCTCATTTCATCAGTCTTTCAAGTCCTTCGACGCAGCCGGTGTACGGCGCGTCTTCCTTGGTGCCCTGGCACAGGAAGTTTTCGATGTGGGGATTCAGCTGCACCGCGCGGTCCGTCACCGGATCGGCGCCCGGTACGTAGGCGCCCAGCGGGATCAGGTCGCGCACGCGGTCGTGCTTGGCCATGGCCGCCTTCAGTGACCGCGCGGCCAGCATGTGTTCCTTGCTGATGATGCCGTTCATGCAGCGGCTGATCGACTGGCCCACGTCGATCGCCGGGTAGTGGCCACGCTCGGCCAGCGAGCGCGTCAGCACGATGTGGCCGTCCAGGATGGCCCGCGCCGTGTCGACGATCGGGTCCTGCTGGTCGTCGCCTTCCGCCAGCACCGTGTAGATGGCGCTCATCGAGCCGTGCTCGTGCTCGCCGTTGCCGGCCGATTCCACCAGCTGCGGCAGGTTCGAGAACACCGATGGCGGATAACCCTTGGTGGCCGGCGGTTCGCCCAGCGCCAGCGCGACTTCGCGCAGCGCCATCGCATAGCGGGTCAGCGAATCGACCAGCAGCAGCACGTTCTTGCCCTGGTCGCGGTAATGCGCCGCGATCGTATGGCACAGCTCGGTCGCCATCACGCGCATCATCGGCGATTCATCGGCCGGCGCGATCACCAGAACGGCTTTCTTGAGGCCTTCGGCGCCCAGCGACAGGTCGATGAATTCGCGCACTTCGCGCGAGCGCTCGCCGATCAGGCCCACCACCACCACATCGGCCACGGTCTGGCGCGTCATGATCCCCAGCAGCACCGACTTGCCCACGCCGGAGCCGGCCATCAGGCCCACGCGCTGGCCCTTGCCCAGCGTGAGCATGGAATTGATGGCCCGCACGCCCACGTCGAGCGGTTCGTGCACGGGCTTCTTGCGCAGCGGGTTGACGCGTGGCGGATGCATGTCCAGCTCGTGCTCGCCGGTCAGCTTGCCCATGCCGTCGATCGGCTCGCCCAGGCCGTTGACCATGCGGCCCAGCCAGGCCTGGCCGATCTTCAGCGTGGCCTTCTCCTGCTGGGGCAGCACGCGGGCGCCCGTCTGCAGGCCGGTGGCCTTCTTGAACGGCATCAGGTACGACACCTTGTCGCGGAAGCCCACCACCTGGGCATCCAGCCACTGGCCGTCCACCGTTTCGATGCGGGCGCGCTGCCCCGTGTGCAGGGGGCAGCCGACCGCCTCCAGCAACAGGCCGGAGGCACCGACCAGCCGCCCGGTGGGCGTGGCCATCGGTACAGCATCCAGTTCCAGCTTGCGCAGCGCGTCTGCAATCATTCGTCGTTCTCTTCTTCATCGCCGCCATCGGCGGCCTGCAACTGTTTGTCCACCTGGTCCATCACGGCGGCCAGGCGCTGGGTGCAGCCGGCATCGACTTCGTTGTCGCCGGCGCGGATGCGGCATTCGCCCGGGTCCAGGCTGGCATCGGCGATCAGGTTCCACTTCTTGGCGCGCTTCGGGTCCAGTTCCGATACCCGCTTCAGTTCTTCCGGGTTCAGGTAGACGTCGATGTCTTCGCGGGTCGGGGGCATCGATGCCAGCGTCTCGTCGACCAGCGCCATGATCTGCACCGGCTGCAGCGCCAGCTCGGCGCGGATCACCGAACGGGCCACCTTGGCCACCAGGTCCACCACTTCCTTGCGCTGCGCGGCGCGATAGTCGCTGCGCAGTTTCTTCAGGCTTTTCAGCATCGCATCGATGGGGCGGGCCAGGTCGTCCATCGCCACCGCGGTCTCGGCGCGGCCTTCCTCGCGGCCCTGGGCGATGCCCTGCACGCGGCCGGCTTCGAAACCTTCTTCCTGGCCGCGCTGCAGCCCGATCTCGTAGCCGTCGCGCTGGCCCTGTTCGAATCCCTCGCTGATCGATGCCTGCCATGCGGCAGGATCGGGCGTTGCCGTGCCGTCACCACGCGCCGCGGGCGGCGTGTGGTGCGACAGCGGCGGGAAGCGATAAGGGCGGAATTGCTTCATTCGACCACCGTCTCGGCGAACAGCTGTACCTCGACTTCGCCGGCATCGGCCAGGGCCTTGACGGTGGCCATGATTTCCGAGCGGGCCGCCTCGATGCGCGACATCGGCACCGGGCCGGCGCGGCGCATCATGTCCTCGAATGCCTGTGCCTGGCGCTTCGGCATGGTCTTCAGCACGGCGTCGCGGATCGACGGCTCGGCGCCCTTCAGGGCGATCGACCATTGTTCCAGCGGCACTTCCTCGATGAGGCGGGTCAGCACCGCTTCGGTCTGCGTCGCCAGGATCAGGAAGTCGTACATCGACAGTTCGATCTGCTCGACGATCGACGGATCGTGCGCACGCAGCAGTTCCACGACCTGCGCGCGGTTGCCCGGCAGGCGGTTCAGGATCTCGGCCACCTGCTTGACGCCTTCGATGCTGGTGCTCTGCATGTCGAACGAGGCCAGGCAGCGGTCCACCAGTTCATCCAGCTCGGCCAGCAGGTCGCGGTCGATCTCGTCCAGGCGTGCCAGGCTCAGCAGCACCAGGTCGCGGCCTTCGACAGGCAGGCCGTCGATGATCTGGCCGGCCAGCGCCGGCGGCAGGAAGGCCAGGAACACGGCCTGGATGCGCACGTGCTCGTTGGCGATGTAGTCGGCCAGCCACTTCGGCGAGGCCCACTGCAGGCGCGCCATCTTCGGGCGCAGTTCGTCGCCGTAGATATTGTTCAGCACGGTGTTGGCGATGTCGCCGCCCAGCGCCAGGTCCAGCGAGCGCTTCAGGTACTGGCGCGAGGCGCCGTGCACGCCGGACTGCTGGCGGTAGTCGTCGAAGAAGGTCTGGATCGCGCCCTTGACGGATTCGACCTTGATGCCGCTCATGCGCGACATGACTTGCGTGACTTCCAGCAGCTCCTCGCGGGACAGGCAGCGCAGCACGGCCGCCGCCTGTTCCTCGCCGATCGACAGCAGCACGATGGCAGCCTGCTCGACGGGGGAAAGGGTCGCACCTTCGGCAGGTGCCAGATCGTTCAGATTCGCGTTCATGTTATTGAGCTCGGCCATTTTTCTGCATCCACTGTTTGACGACTTCCGCAACACGCTCCGGCTCTTTCTCGGCCAGAACCTTCAGGTGATCGACCATCACGTCGACCGGCGAACCGGCGGGCGGCAGGTCGTAGTTCTCCAGCAGCGGCTGGACGGCGATCGCGCCGGCTTCGCCTGCCGGGATCACGGCGCCGCCAGCCAGGTCCGCGGCCAGGGCGGCCGGGGCGGTGCTGCCTGCCGGCAGTGCTTCCACCGTGCCCGGCAGCACATTCGCTTCGCCGGCCCGGCGTTCGCCGCCGGTGCGGGTGCCGATCGCGGTCGGTACCGGGGCGGCCGGTGCCAGGCTGTTCGTCAGCAGTTTCAGCAGCGGACGCAGGATCAGGAAGTAACCCAGCAGCGCGGCCAGCGCGTAGCTGATCCAGCCACCGATGTCGACGATGTTGTCGCGTTCTTCCCACCACTGCACCGGCGCCGCCTTGGCCGGGAAGCGCATCGCCGACACCACCAGCGTATCGCCACGCTCGTCATTGATGCCCAGGCCGTTGCGCAGCACCTTGTCGATATTGCTCAGCTCGGCGGCGCTCCAGCCCGTTTTCGGGTCGGCGGCGGCGGACTGGGCCAGCACGATCGCCACGTTCTGGCGTTCCAGGCGGCCACGGGCACGTTTCGTCTGCACGATACTGCGATCGTAGGCGTACTGGCGCGTGGTTGCATTCTTGCGGGCCGAGCCATCCGGCTGCTGGGCCGGGGCACCGTCGGCGCCTGGCGCTGCCGGAGCGGCTTCAGCCGGCGGGCGGTTCGACAGCGTGCCCGGCACACCCATCACCATGCGGTTGCGGTCCTGCTCTTCGCGCATCGCTTCGCTGGTGACCTTCGGCGCTTCGCCGAACTTCTCGACCGTTTCCTCGACCTTGTCGTTGTCCACCGTGGCGGTGACGCTGACCTTGAAGTTGTCGTCGCCGACGATCGGGCCCAGCAGGCCGCGGATGTTGTTCTTGATACCGTCCTGGATGTTCTTCTGGCCTTCGTTGCCGGCGGCGTTCGCGTCGAATCCGTCGGACAGGTCGACATGCGAGCTCAGCAGGTTGCCGGCCTGGTCCACCAGGCTGACGCGGGTCGGGTCCAGGCTGGCGACCGAACCGGCCACCATGTTGACCACGGCGGCGATGTGTTCCGGCGACAGCGTGCGGCCCGGCTTCAGGCCGATCACGACGGCGGCGGACGACTTTTCACCGTCCGACGACACGAACGAGGTCGACTTGGCGATCGACAGGTGGACCCGGGCCGAGGCGATCGCATCGAGCGTCATGATGCTTTGCGACAGTTCGCCTTCCAGGCCGCGGCGGAAGCGCACGTCCTGCACGAACTGCGACACGCCCAGCGGATCGTTCTTGTCCATCAGCTCCAGGCCTGCCGGCAGCTGCGCGGTCACGCCTTTCGACGCCAGCAGCATGCGCACCTTGCCCAGTTCCGATTCCGGCACCAGCACCTGGCCGCTGTCCGGGTGGATGCGGTAGGCGATCTGCTCGGCATCGAGCACGGTCATCATGTCGGCCGCGACGACTTTTTCGCGGGCGCCGAAGACGGCCTTGTAGCCGGACTGGTCCTTCCAGAGGAACATCAGCACGATGGCGGTCACGCCGACAGCCAGCATCAGCATCGGGTACAGGTTCTTGACGAGGGCAGGGGGCATGGCGGTGGCGCCATTGCCGCGCCAGCGCCCATAAGCGGACTTAAGGGTGTTGATCACGTCGGGTCTTTCGCGGTGAAGGGTACTGCGGAGAAAGGTGTGGCTGGCGGCGACTGCTTACAGCGGCAGCTTGATGAGCTCGTCGACGGCGCCCATCACTTTGTTGCGAACTTGCATCAGCATCGAGAACGAGAGGCTGGCTTCCTGGCTGGCCATCATGGCGCCTACCAGGTCGTCGCTGCGGCCGGCGTCGACATCGGCCATTTTTTCACCCGCAGCCTTGTCGGCCGCGTTCACGCTGGAGACAGCGCTCATCATTGCGTCGGCGAAACCGCCGGATTGCCCGGCATGGGCGCCGGACTGTGCGTCGAACTGCATGGCCGGCGCAATCGCGCCCGCCTGGCTGGCGAGGTCGGAAGCGGCATTGGTGAGTGCCGCCAGGTCCGCCTTGATCATGCCGCCGATATCATTTGCCATCTGCCATCTCCACTTGAATACAACGTTGAACTTCGTCCTACCGCCGGGGGGGCCGGGGGGACAGCAAGAATTGCTACACATCATCAATTCTTGCTGCCGACTTGCTTGTGGGTATCGGTCGCCAGCGCTGCAACTTGATACTCACAAAGAAAAACTTCCGATTTTCTCGCTCCGCGTTGGCGGAATTAAAAAGCATGGCCGTTTTAAATGGGTCACTCGGTCGTTATTGGCCAGGAACGTTTAGTTGCGCTGCGTTGTTTCTCATGTAAGAAACTTGAAATCGTGGCAAAACTCGTTAAAAATCATGCACTAAGCATCAACCTGATTAACTGCCGCTAATTGCTGAGTAGCAGCATTAATTGACGCCCGACAGAAAGAAGCTTACCGCGTGGCAACAACGCTGTAAAGGCCCATTTCAATCGTGCGCGGTATTGATGCGTGGCAATACGCAACGAATTCGGTTATGCTACGTGCCCTGCACGGACCCTTCGTGGTGTTCGCGCGCATTTGCGCTACGATGTGGCGTGCAGAGGGAAAACAAGACCATGACCACGCTGACCACCACCGCACCGCACCAGGTACTGGATCCGAGCCTGCTGGGCCGCCCGGTTCACCGCCTGCCGCACTTCGCTGCCCAGTTGCGCGACGACCTCGCCGCCGCCCTGCGCCAGCCCGCGAGCCGCCGCTACTGGGGCGCGGCCGAGGTCGAGCAGGTGGGCTTTTCGCAATTGACAGGCAGCGAGCCGCGCACCCGCTGGCAGTACTTCGCCGCGGGCAGTGGCGTGATCGCCTTCGCGATCGAACGGGTGCTCCTGCTGGCCGTGCTGGACCAGCGCTACGGCTCGGCCAAGGCCGGCGCGCCGGCGCCGGCCGCCGACCCGGGCCAAGTGCGCGTGACGGCCACCGAAGAACGGCTGGGCGTTGCGTTGGGGCAACAGCTAGCGCATGTGGTGGGTTCGCGCATCGCCGCCAGCCTGCCCGGCGGCCAGCCGCTGGCCGCGCCGCTGCCGCCCGCCGCGCCCGCCGCCGGCGGCCAGCCGGGCAAGGGCACGTGGCTCATCACGATGAATGTGCGCGCCGGGGAACTGTCAGGCAGGGTATGGTTTGCACTGGATAAGCATTTGATATCGGACGTGCTGCATGGCCTGGCGCCGCAGCGTGAAACAGGCCGGGGCGCCGGCGGACAAGCTCCGAAGCCGGCGGTGCCGCTGGCGCAGCGGCTGCAGGTGACGCTGGCCGGGCAGCTGGTCAGCAAGGAAGTCACGCTGGGCGCGCTGTTCGACCTGCGGATCGGCGACGTGATTCCGGTCAGCCTGGACAGGGCAGACGTGATGCTCGAGGATTCGCGGCTGTACACGGCCGCGGTGACCGAGCACAAGGGAAAACTGTGCCTGACCTCTTTTGAAGACATCGAATGACCATGATGAACGAAAACGGAAACAACGACGCGCTGCTCGACGACACCGAAGAGATGATCATCGAACCGGTGCCCAGCCCGATGGCCGGTGACTTCACCCAGGCGCCGCTCGCGCCGCGCCGCGACCTGCCGCAAATGATGCGCAAGATCCCCGTGACGCTGACCCTGGAAGTGGGATCGGCGCGCATTTCCCTGCAGGACCTGATGAACATCGGCCCGGACAGCGTGGTGGAACTGGACGCGCTGGCCGGCGAGCCGCTGGTCATCAAGGTGAACGGCACCGCGATCGGGCGTGCCGAAGTGGTGGTGGCGGGCGAGAACTACGGCCTGAAGGTGATCGACCTGGACGGGCTCAATCTCGACATGATGACCTCATGATGCGCGCCGGCGCGCTGGAAACCCGCGCTGCCGGCGCCGCACCGGTAACGCCGCGCCGGGCGTTCGCGACGCGGGCCGCCCTGGCGCCTGTCATGAAGACTGCGCAGGTGCTGGTTCCTGCGCTGGGCCTTGCGCTCATGCTGGCGTTCCTGCTGCCCGCGCTGGCCTTCGCCCAGGAAGCGAACACGCCCGACCTGCTGGCCGGCGTGGTGCCCGGCGCGCGCACCGACCTGTCGGTGAAGATGCAGATCCTGGTCGTCATGACCCTGCTGGGCTTGCTGCCCGTGCTGGTCATGATGATGACGAGCTTTACCCGCTTCGTCATCGTGCTGTCGCTGCTGCGTTCGGCGCTGGGCCTGCAGCAGGGCTTGCCGAACCGGATCATCACCGGCATCGCGCTGATCCTGACCCTGCTGGTGATGAAGCCGATCGGGGACCAGGTGTGGCGCGATGCGTTCGTGCCCTACGACCAGGACCGCATCGGCCTGCAGGATGCGCTGCGCATCGCCGAGCAGCCGGTGTCCCGCTTCATGCTGGCCCAGACCAGCAAGGCCGCGCTGCGGCAGATCGCCACGCTGGCCGGCGAACAGAACGTGGCGAACCCGATGCAGCACGGCTTTCCCGTGAAGCTGGCGGCCTTCGTGCTGTCCGAGCTGAAGACGGCGTTCCAGATCGGCTGCATGCTGTTCATTCCATTCCTGATCATCGACCTGGTGGTGTCGTCGGTGCTGATGGCGATGGGCATGATGATGCTGTCGCCGCTGGTGATCTCGTTGCCGTTCAAGCTGCTGCTGTTCGTGCTGGTGGATGGCTGGACGCTGACGGTGAACACCCTCGTCACCAGTATCCAGGCGTATTAGCTAACCGAAAAGTACAACTATGCTGACTCCCGACGTGGCCGTCGACCTGGTGGCCGAGGCCCTGCATATCACGATGGTGCTGGTGCTGGTGCTGGTGGTGCCGGGCCTGGCCGCGGGTCTCGTCGTGGCGCTGTTCCAGGCCGCCACGCAGATCAATGAACAGACGCTGTCGTTCCTGCCGAAGCTGCTGATCACGCTGCTGGCCATCATCATCACCGGGCGCTGGATGGCCGGCTACCTGATGGACTACTGCGTGTCGATCTTCACCCGCGCGGCCACGCTGGTCGGCTGACCCGCCAGGATGGAACAGGTCCTCGCCAACCTGCTGCCCCTGATGAACGCGCTGTGGTGGCCGTTCGTGCGGTCGATGGCGCTGCTGTCGGCCGCCCCGGTGCTGGGCGAGGCGATGGTGCCGGTGATGATCCGGGTGCTCGTCTCGGTGGCGCTCGCCGTGATGATGCTGCCGGTGACGGGCAAGGCGCAGGTCATCGAGGATCCGTTTACGCTGGCGATGGTGGTGGCCACCATCGAACAGGCCATCATCGGCTTCGTGCTGGGGCTGGCGTTCTATTTCGCCATGGCCGCGATCGGCGTGCTGGGCTTCGTGGTGTCGTCGCAGGTGGGTTTCTCGATGGCGGTGATGAACGACCCGCTGAACGGCTCGTCGTCGGACGTGATCTCGACGCTGCTGTCGATGCTGTCGATCATCGTGTTCTTCGCCATCGACGGCCACCTTGTCATCATCGGCGTGATCGGGGCCAGCTTCAAGGCCTGGCCGCCGGGTGCCGGCTATGGCCCGCTGCTGCTGCAGACCGTGGCCTGGAACGTGGCCTGGGTGTTCTCGGCGGCGATGCTGCTGGCCATCCCGGTGGTGTTCTCGACGGTGGTGGTGCAGATCGGTTTCGGCTTCCTGAACCGCGTGGCGCCGTCGCTGAACCTGTTCTCGCTGGGTTTTTCCGTGATCACGCTGTTCGGCCTGCTGATGCTGGGCCAGCTGGTGCGCTTCATTCCCGACCATTACACGCGCATGACGAGCCAGGTGCTGGCCATGATCCAGCAGCAGATGACGGCGGAGGAGGCCAGGCGCAATGGCCGATAGCGGCGACAAGACCGAGAAGGCGTCACAGCAGAAGCTGAAGAAGGCGCGCGAGGAAGGGCAGGTCACCCGCTCGAAGGACCTGGCGACGGCGATCGGCATCCTGGTCAGCCTGCGCCTGTTCGTGTACCTGCTGCCCGATTACCTGGAGCACTTCCGCACCATCTTCGCGGCCAGCTTCATCCGCATGGACGACGGCGGCGACGTGCTGATGAACGCGATGTCGGACGTGTTCTACGAATCGAGCATCCTGCTCGTCAAGATGGTGGCGCCGCTGTTCGTGGTGCCCCTGTTCATCGTGCTGTCGTCGATGCTGCCGGGCGGCTGGATGTTCAGCACGAAGAACCTGATGCCGAAGTTCTCCAAGATGAATCCCGTGTCGAACCTGGGCCGGCTGTTCGGCGGCAAGGCCATGTTCGAGCTGGGCGTGTCGATCGTCAAGGTCGGCATCCTGATCGCCGTGCTGGTGCACATGGCGCGCTCCACGCTGAACCAGTACACGCAGCTGCAGGCGTTGCCGATGCAGCGGGCGATGACCGAAGGCGCCGCGCTGATGCTCGATGGCGTGATGTCGATGGTGGTGATCTTCATCCTGTTCGCCGTGATCGACGTGCCGGCGCAGGCCTTCTTCTTCGCCAAGAACCAGCGCATGAGCAAGCAGGACCTGAAGGAAGAGCACAAGAGCAGCGAAGGGCGCCCAGAAGTGAAGGGGCGCATCCGCCAGCTGCAGCGGGCCATGTCGCAGCGCGCCGCGCGCAAGACGGTACCGACCGCCGACGTGGTGATCGTCAACCCGGAACACTATGCGGTCGCCCTGAAGTACGACGACAAGCGCGCCGAGGCGCCGTTCGTGGTGGCCAAGGGCGTCGACGAACTGGCGCAGTACATCCGCCTGATCGCCGAGGAGCACGATATCGAGGTGCTGCGCCTGGCCCCGCTGGCGCGCGCCATCTACAATACGGCCCAGGTCAACCAGCAGATTCCCGTGCCGCTGTACCAGGCGGTATCGCAGGTGCTGCACTACGTGTTCCAGATGAAGGCTTTCCGTACCGGCGGCCGCCAGGCCCGCCCCGACTTCCCCGACCAGATCGTGGTACCAACATCGATGAGTGAGGCTTCGCAGACATGAATTTCCTGAACTCCCTGGTGGCCGAACTGCGCCGCCACAAGTTCGCCACGCCGCTGTTCGTGATGTCCATCCTTGCGATGATCATCCTGCCGCTGCCGCCGATCCTGCTCGACGTGCTGTTCACCTTCAACATCGTGCTGTCGCTGATCGTGATCCTGGTCTCGGTGCAGGCCAAGCGCCCGCTGGACTTCTCGGTGTTCCCCACCGTGATCCTGCTGACCACGATGCTGCGGCTGACGCTGAACGTGGCGTCCACCCGCGTGGTGCTGCTGCATGGCCACGAGGGCACGCATGCCGCCGGCGCGGTGGTCGAAGCATTCGGCAACGTCGTCATCGGCGGCAATTTCGTGGTCGGCCTGGTGGTGTTCGTGATCCTGATGATCATCAACTTCGCCGTCGTCACGAAAGGCGCCGAGCGGATCTCGGAAGTGTCGGCGCGCTTCACCCTCGATGCGCTGCCCGGCAAGCAGATGGCCATCGACGCCGACCTGAACGCGGGCCTGATCAACCAGGACAAGGCCCAGCTGCGCCGCAAGGAAGTGGCGATGGAAGCGGACTTCTACGGCGCCATGGACGGCGCCTCGAAGTTCGTGCGCGGCGATGCGATCGCCTCGATCCTGATCCTCATCATCAACCTCGTCGGCGGCGTGGCGATCGGTTCGATCATGCAGGGCATGGGCTTCGGCGACGCGTTCCGCCAGTATGCGCTGCTGACGATCGGCGATGGTCTGGTGGCGCAGATCCCGGCCCTGCTGCTGTCGGCCGCGGCGGCGATCATCGTTACCCGCGTGTCGGACGCGGGCGACTTCGAGGAGGAAGTCAGCATCCAGCTGCTGGCCAATCCGAGCGTGCTGTACTCGGCCGCCGGCCTGATGGTCATCATGGGCGTCGTGCCCGGCATGCCATGGCTGCCGTTCCTGTCGTTCGCCGGTGCGCTGGCCTATGTGGGCTGGCGCATGCAGCAGCGCGCCGTGGCGCCGCCGGACACCCGGCAGCTGGAAGCCATCGAGGCGGTGCTGCGCGAGGAAAAGACCCCGGAACTGGAGTGGCAAAGCCTGCCGGTGGTGCATCCGCTGCAGGTCATGCTGGGCTATAAACTCGTCGGCCTGGTCGACAAGGCGCACGGCGAGGTGCTGACCAAGCGCGTGCGCGGTGTGCGGCAAAG
Organism: Pseudoduganella sp. SL102; assembly: GCF_027856995.1. NCBI lineage: Bacteria > Pseudomonadati > Pseudomonadota > Betaproteobacteria > Burkholderiales > Oxalobacteraceae > Pseudoduganella > Pseudoduganella sp. SL102. Next base: position 5,028,473 of record NZ_CP115554.1, on the reverse strand, counting down.
CCTGTCGGAGGCGATGGGCCTGGTGCTGCCGCCGATCGGGGTGCGCGACGACCTGGGCCTGAAGCCGTCGCAGTATTCGGTGGTGCTGGGCGGCGCCGTGATCGCCCAGGCCGAGGTGTTCCCCGACCGGCTGATGGCGATTCCGTCGCCGAACCTGTATGGCCAGATCGATGGCATCCCCGGCGTGGAACCGGCCTACGGCATGCCCGTCGTCTGGATCGAGCCGGGCGACAAGGCGCAGGCGCTGGGGCTGGGCTACCAGGTGGTGGAAGCGCCCAGCGCGATCGCCACGCACCTGTCGAAACTGGTCCGCGAATACCTGCCCGAGCTGTTCCGGCACGACGACGTGGCCGCCGTGCTCGAACGCCTCACGGCGCTGGCGCCGAAGCTGGGCTCCGCGCTGGACAAGGCGATGACGCACACGCAGCTGCTGCGCGTGTTCCGCGTGCTGCTGGCCGAGAACGTGTCGCTGAAGGATATCGTGCCGATCGCCACCACCTTGCTGGACAGTGCGGAAACCACGAAAGATCCGATCCTGCTGGCGGCCGAGGTGCGCTGCGCGCTGCGGCGCCAGATCGTCGCCGCGCTGTTCGGCCAGCGCAAGGAATTGCTGGCCTTTAACCTGGGCGGCGAACTGGAGAACATGCTGCTGGGTTCGCTGAACCAGGCGCGCCAGTCCGGCAAGGTGGTGCTCGACAATTATCCGATCGACCCGCACCTGCTGGGCCAGCTCCAGGTGAACATGCCGGTCGCGCGCGAGCAGATGAAGCAGCAGGGCACGCCGCCGCTGCTGCTGGTGCTGCCGCAGATCCGGCCATTGCTGGCCCGCTACGCCCGGCTGTTTGCCCCCGGCCTGCACGTGCTGTCCTACAACGAAATCCCGGAAAACCGCGAGGTGTCGATCATCGGCACCGTCGGGTGATGGCTCCTTCGACAAGGCGTGCCGGGACAGGAAGTGCCGTGGTCAGCGTGGTGCGCCGGCGCCTGAAGCGGCGATGAACTGATCGTCCGAGCGCTGCGGTTGCGACAGCAGCACCGCCACTTCGGCCATGGCCCGGAACACCGGCGCCGTCAGCGCGGCCAGCTGGTGGCGTTCCGGCTGCGCCAGGCCGGGCGGGGGCAGCGCCCGCATCAGCCGCACGCGCAGGATGCGCACGCCGCACCGGCTGGCGATGTTGCCGATCTCCGGCAACTGGGCGCGCATGTGCTGCATCGCGCCTGCCTGGGCCGCGCCGATCTCCAGCACGACGCCACCGCCTTCCGCCGGTTCCATCTGCAACACGACCTTGCCCAGCTCGGGCAGGTGCACTTCCAGCCGGAGCGCGATGCGGCGGTGCCGCTGCGCCTGCCCGTCTTCTTCATCCGGATCGCGGGTCACGACGCGCAGGACGAGTTTCTCGGCGCCCCAGGCATACACGGCGAAGCGCCAGGCATCGAGTTCCGAGACCAGCTGCCGCGGCATGCCACCATCGCGCAGCACCTGCGGCACCCCGTCCGACTGGAACAGGCCGGCCGGTACGTTGCGGCCCCGCGACTGTGCGGCCAGCGCGGCACGCTGCTGGCCATAGGTCTGGATCATCGCCATCCACGAGGCGGCCAGGGCCGACGGGTCCGGCGCATGCCAGACCATCTGGCGCGACATGAACAACTGGTTGGGCTGCATCGACGCGGCCTCGGCAAGCACCGCCTGGGCCGCCAGCGTGCGCGCCAGCGCCGCCGGAACCGTAGACCCTTTGCCTTCCATTGCTTCGAGCAGGGCGCCGACGGCACCCGGCAAGTCCACGTCGAACCCGCCCGGCGCGGACCCGGCTGGCGCATGGGCCGGCTCGTCGTGGACGGCGTGGGGATTGGCGAACGGCGGCGCGGAAGGCGTTTGCGTGGATGGGTGCGCAGGTGAGGGGGAAGATGCGGGCGCGGATGCGGGCCGCGGCGCCGGCATCGGCTGGCCCGGTCGTTCGCGGGCATTCCGGTCTGGAATCGTCAGCGCCGCGCCGGCGGGGATTACTCGGTCGATGGCCATTGCAGCAGCTTATCATGGGTGGATAAAAAAAAAGCCAACCGTGTCCGGTTGGCCCTGTGCGGCGCCGCCCCCTTGGCCGGGGCCGGCGCAGTCTTCGTGATTACTGCAGCAGGGACATGACCAGCGAGGACTGGCTGTTCGACTGCTTCAGCATGGCGGTACCGGCTTGCAGCAGCATCTGGTTCGACGTCATCGAAGCCGATTCGGTGGCGAAGTCGACGTCCATGATCCGGCCAGCGGCGGCCTTGGTGTTGGTCGAGATGTTCGACAGGTTGCTGTTCACGTGGTCCAGGCGGTTCGACACGGCACCGATCTTCGAGCGCAGGGCGGAAACGGAGTCGATCGCGGTGGCCAGCTTCGAGATGGTGGCGTTGGCCGAGGCGGTCAGCTCGGTGCCCACGCCGCCAGGCGGGACGTTGTCGGCGCTGAAGCGGGCGGAGACGCTGGCGATACCCGAGGTGCCATCCGTGGCGGCACCCAGTTCGGTGATGAAGTCGGCGTCCAGCTTTTCGGCGGAATCGGCACCGATCTGGAACGAGATCGCTGCATTGAGCTTGCCGCCGGTGGTCTTGAACAGTTCCGTACCGCCGAACTTGGTGTTGCCGAAGATGTTCGTCAGCTCATCGGCCAGCGAGTCGTATTCACCCTGCATCGCGGTCTTGTCGGCGGCGGTCGAGGAACCGTCGGCGGCCTGGGTTGCCAGGTCCTTCATGCGGTTCAGGATGTTGGTCGTCTGGTCCAGCGCGCCGTCGGCGGTCTGCAGCATGGAAATCGAATTCTGCGTGTTGCGCATGGCGACTTGCATGCCGCTGGTTTGCGTCTTCAGGCGGGTAGCGATCTGCAGGCCGGCAGCGTCGTCCATGGCAGAGTTGATGCGGTAGCCGGTCGACAGGCGGGTCATCGACGTCGACAGCGTCGACTGGGTACGGGACAGCGAGTTCTGTGCGGACAGGGCGGCGTTGTTGGTGTGAAGGCTCAGCATGATGATTACTCCGTGCGGTGTGTTGTCTGGGGCAGTTTCCTGCGTACTCATGAATACAAGACGACCGTTTTGCCCCGCACATTAAATTCCACATGGAAATTTTTTGAGATTTTTTTCGCGGCAATGGAAAACGACGGGATGCGAACCTGCGAGGCGGCAAATCAAGGGAGGCACAATGCAAAAAAGCCAACCGGACCGGTTGGCTTTTTTGCATGCACTGGCCGACCTTGATGGCCGGCCAGCGTGTCACGGACGATTATTGCAGCAGGGACATGACCAGCGACGATTGGCTGTTCGACTGCTTCAGCATGGCGGTACCGGCTTGCAGCAGCATCTGGTTCGACGTCATCGAAGCCGATTCGGTGGCGAAGTCGACGTCCATGATGCGGCCAGCGGCGGCCTTGGTGTTGGTCGAGATGTTCGACAGGTTGCTGTTCACGTGGTCCAGGCGGTTCGACACGGCACCGATCTTCGAGCGCAGGGCGGAAACGGAGTCGATCGCGGTGGCCAGCTTCGAGATGGTGGCGTTGGCCGTGGCGGTCAGTTCGGTGCCCACGCCGCCAGGCACGGCGTTGTCGGCGCTGAAGCGGGCGGAGACGCTGGCGATACCCGAGGTGCCATCCGTGGCGGTACCCAGTTCGGTGATGAAGTCGGCGTCCAGCTTCTCGGCGGAATCGGCACCGATCTGGAACGAGATCGCTGCATTGAGCTTGCCGCCGGTGGTCTTGAACAGTTCCGTACCGCCGAACTTGGTGTTGCTGAAGATGTTCGTCAGTTCGTCGGCCAGCGAGTCGTATTCACCCTGCATCGCGGTCTTGTCGGCGGCGGTCGAGGAACCGTCGGCGGCCTGGGTTGCCAGGTCCTTCATGCGGTTCAGGATGTTGGTCGTCTGGTCCAGTGCACCGTCGGCGGTCTGCAGCATGGAGATCGAATTTTGCGTGTTGCGCATGGCGACTTGCATGCCGCTGGTTTGCGTCTTCAGGCGGGTAGCGATCTGCAGGCCGGCAGCGTCGTCCATGGCAGAGTTGATGCGGTAGCCGGTCGACAGGCGGGTCATCGACGTCGACAGCGTCGACTGGGTACGGGACAGCGAGTTCTGTGCGGACAGGGCGGCGTTGTTGGTGTGAAGGCTCAGCATGATGATTACTCCGTGCGGTGTGTTGTCTGGGGCAGTTTCCTGCGTACTCATGAATACAAGACGACCGTTTTGCCCCGCACATTAAATTCCACATGGAAATTTTTAAGATTTTTTTCGCGGCAATGGAAAACGACGGGATGCGAACCTGCGAGGCGGCAAATCAAGGGAGGCACAATGCAAAAAAGCCAACCGGACCGGTTGGCTTTTTTGCATGCACTGGCCGACCTTGATGGCCGGCCAGCGTGTCACGGGCGATTATTGCAGCAGGGACATGACCAGCGACGATTGGCTGTTCGACTGCTTCAGCATGGCGGTGCCGGCTTGCAGCAGCATCTGGTTCGACGTCATCGAAGCCGATTCGGTGGCGAAGTCGACGTCCATGATGCGGCCAGCGGCGGCCTTGGTGTTGGTCGAGATGTTCGACAGGTTGCTGTTCACGTGGTCCAGGCGGTTCGACACGGCACCGATCTTCGAGCGCAGGGCGGAAACGGAGTCGATCGCGGTGGCCAGCTTCGAGATGGTGGCGTTGGCCGTGGCGGTCAGTTCGGTGCCCACGCCGCCAGGCACGGCGTTGTCGGCGCTGAAGCGGGCGGAGACGCTGGCGATACCCGAGGTGCCATCCGTGGCGGTACCCAGTTCGGTGATGAAGTCGGCGTCCAGCTTCTCGGCGGAATCGGCACCGATCTGGAACGAGATCGCTGCATTGAGCTTGCCGCCGGTGGTCTTGAACAGTTCCGTACCGCCGAACTTGGTGTTGCCGAAGATGTTCGTCAGCTCATCGGCCAGCGAGTCGTATTCACCCTGCATCGCGGTCTTGTCGGCGGCGGTCGAGGAACCGTCGGCGGCCTGGGTTGCCAGGTCCTTCATGCGGTTCAGGATGTTGGTCGTCTGGTCCAGTGCACCGTCGGCGGTCTGCAGCATGGAGATCGAATTCTGCGTGTTGCGCATGGCGACTTGCATGCCGCTGGTTTGCGTCTTCAGGCGGGTAGCGATCTGCAGGCCGGCAGCGTCGTCCATGGCAGAGTTGATGCGGTAGCCGGTCGACAGGCGGGTCATCGACGTCGACAGCGTCGACTGGGTACGGGACAGCGAGTTCTGTGCGGACAGGGCGGCGTTGTTGGTGTGAAGGCTCAGCATGATGATTACTCCGTGCGGTGTGTTGTCTGGGGCAGGTTTCCTGCGTACTCATGAATACAAGACGACCGGTTTGCCCTGTACATTAAATTCCGTATGGAAATTCTTGAGACTTTTTTAGTGCGGCCCGCCATGGCAGTGCGCGAGCGCCTCGCAGGCTGCGCCGGACAATGCCGGAAATGCAAAAGCCAACCGTTTCCGGTTGGCTTTTGCTGCCTGGTCCGCCATTCGGTGGCGGACCAGCAGAGGTGAGACTGACTGCGGTGAATTACTGCAGCAGGGACATGACCAGCGACGACTGGCTGTTCGACTGCTTCAGCATCGCGGTGCCGGCTTGCAGCAGCATCTGGTTCGACGTCATCGAAGCCGATTCGGTGGCGAAGTCGACGTCCATGATGCGGCCGGCGGCGGCCTTGGTGTTGGTCGAGATGTTCGACAGGTTGGTGTTCACGTGGTCCAGGCGGTTCGACACGGCACCGATCTTCGAGCGCAGGGCGGAAACGGAGTCGATCGCGGTGGCCAGCTTGGCGATCGTGGCGTTGGCTGCGCCGGTCAGTTCCGCGCCAGCGGAGCCAGGCACGGCGTTGTCAGCGCTGAAACGGGCGGAGACGCTGGTAATACCCGTGGTGCCGTCCGTCGCGGTGGCCAGCTCAGCGGTGAAGTCGGCGTCCAGCTTCTCGGCGGAATCGGCACCGATCTGGAACGAGATCGCTGCATTGAGCTTGCCGCCGGTGGTCTTGAACAGTTCCGTGCCGCCGAACTTGGTGTTGCTGAAGATGTTCGTCAGCTCATCGGCCAGCGAGTCATACTCACCCTGCATCGCGGTCTTGTCGGCGGTGGTCGACGAAGCATCGGCGGCCTGGGTTGCCAGGTCCTTCATGCGGTTCAGGATGTTGGTCGTCTGGTCCAGCGCGCCGTCGGCGGTCTGCAGCATGGAGATCGAGTTCTGCGTGTTGCGCATGGCGACTTGCATGCCGCTGGTCTGCGTCTTCAGGCGGGTGGCGATCTGCAGGCCGGCAGCGTCGTCCATTGCCGAGTTGATGCGGTAGCCGGTCGACAGGCGCGTCATCGACGTCGACAGGGTCGACTGGGTACGGGACAGCGAATTTTGTGCGGACAGCGCAGCGTTGTTGGTGTGAAGGCTCAGCATTTCAGTAACTCCGGTTGGGTTGGTTTGTCAGAGCACTTCTCTGCGCTCTCATGAGTACAAGACGACCGTTCCCGCCCCGGCATTAAGTGCCGTATGGAAATAAACTGAAATTCTTTTCGCGATGTGAAAACGCCAACGCCGGGGATCGCCCGGCGTCGTGATCACAAAGATAATGAAATGCGCCGGGCGTTATTGCCCTGCGCATTTACATGTTCGGGTAGTTCGGCCCGCCGCCGCCTTCCGGCGTGACCCACACGATGTTCTGCGTGGGATCCTTGATGTCGCAGGTCTTGCAGTGCACGCAGTTCTGCGCGTTGATCTGCAGGCGGTCGGTGCCCTCGTCGGTCTTCACGTACTCGTACACGCCGGCAGGGCAGTAGCGCTGTTCCGGGCCGGCATACTTGGCCAGGTTCACGTCGACCGGCACCGACGGGTTCTTCAGCGTCAGGTGGATCGGCTGGTCTTCGGCGTGGTTGGTGTTCGAGATGAACACGGACGACAGCTTGTCGAACGTCAGCTTGCCGTCCGGCTTCGGATACACGATCGGCCGGTAGTTTGCCGCCGGCTTCAGGCAGGCGTGGTCCGGTTCGCTGTGGCGCAGCGTCCAGGGCGCCTTGCCGCGGAACACGATCTGGTCGATGCCGGTCATGATGGTACCGAACACCAGCCCCTTGTTCAGGTATTGCTTGACGTTGCGCGCCACATGCAATTCCTCGTGCAGCCATGACTGCTCGAACGCGGCCGGGTAGGCCGACAGCTCGTCGTGCTGGCGGTTTGCCGCCAGCGCGTCGACCAGTGCCTCCGCGGCCAGCATGCCGGACTTGATCGCCGCATGGCTGCCCTTGATGCGGCTCATGTTCAGGAAGCCGGCATCGCAACCGAGCAGGCAGCCTCCCGGGAATACCAGCTTCGGCAGCGACTGCAGGCCGCCGGACGTGATGGCACGCGCACCATACGATATGCGCTTGCCGCCTTCGAAGTAGCCGCGGATCGCCGGGTGCGTTTTATAACGCTGGAATTCCTCGTACGGCGAGATGTACGGATTGGTATAGTTCAGGCCGACCACGTAGCCGACCACGACCTGGTTGTTCTCCGCGTGGTACAGGAACGAGCCGCCATACACGTCGTGCGCCAGCGGCCAGCCGGACGTGTGGATGACGAGGCCCGGCTGGTGTTTCGCCGGATCGATTTCCCACAGCTCCTTGATGCCGATGCCGTAGGCCTGCGGATCCTTGCCCTTGTTCAGGTCGTACTTGGCCATCAGCGTCTTGCCCAGGTGGCCGCGCGAGCCTTCGGCGAACAGCGTGTACTTGCCATGCAGTTCCATGCCGAGCTGGAAATCGGGGCCGGGTTCGCCGTCGCGCTTGACGCCCATGTTGCCGGTGGCGACACCCTTGACGGAACCGTCTTCGTTGTACAGCACTTCGGCGGCAGGGAAGCCGGGGAAGATTTCCACGCCCAGCCTTTCGGCCTGCTGGCCCAGCCAGCGCACCACGTTGCCGAGCGAGATCACGTAGTTGCCGTGGTTTTCCAGGCATTTCGGGATCATGAAATTCGGCGTCTTGTAGGCTTTTGTTTCGGTCAGGAACAGCACCCGGTCCTCGGTCACGGGGGTGTTCAGCGGTGCGCCCTTGTCCTTCCAGTCGGGAATCAGCTCGGTCAGCGCGCGCGGATCCATCACGGCGCCGGACAGGATATGCGCGCCCAGTTCGCCGCCTTTTTCCAGCACGACCACCGAGATTTCCTGGCCCTTCTCCTGGCCCAGCTGCTTGATGCGGATCGCCGCGGACAGGCCGGCCGGGCCGCCGCCAACGATCACCACGTCGTATTCCATTGCTTCGCGCGGGCCGTACTGTTCAACGAGATTCGTCATAGGTTTTATAAGGTATATGAAAAACGGGAAAAATTAGCACGAGTGTGCTCTTTTTCCACCGTAAATGCAACGGCATTGTAGTAGATGTTCCCGTCTAATTTGGCTAATTGTGTAAGATATGGAACACAAGCGGGAACACAAGCGGGAACACAAGCGGGAACACAAGCGGAGCATTAGCGGGAGCACAAACGGAGCACCAGCCGGAACGAAGCCGCGACCCGTGCGGCTACCGGCGTGGCACAGGGCTGCGATGACCAAGCCGCATCGCGGGCGTATCAAAACAAGGAGCAAGCCGTGGGTATCGAAGTCAATTTTGAAGGCAAGATCGCGCTCGTGACGGGAGCGTCCAGCGGCCTGGGGGCACGCTTCGCGAAGGTGCTGGCCAATGCCGGCGCGCAGGTGGTGCTGGCCTCGCGGCGGGTCGAGCGCCTGAAGGAATTGCGTGCCGAGATCGAGGCCGATGGCGGCGCGGCCCACGTGGTGGCGCTGGACGTGACGGATTACGCCAGCATCAAGTCGGCCATCGCCCATGCGGAAACGGAAGCCGGGCCGATCGACATCCTCGTCAACAATTCCGGTGTGTCGACCACCCAGCGGCTGGTCGACGTCACGCCGGAAGACTACAACTTCGTGATGGACACCAACCTGCGCGGCGCCTTCTTCGTGGCGCAGGAAGCGGCCAAGCGGATGATCGCGCGCGCCAAGGGCGACCCGAAGAAACAGCACCGCATCATCAACATCGCCTCGGTGGCCGGCCAGCGCGTGCTGCCGCAGATCGGCGTGTATTGCATGAGCAAGGCCGGCGTGATCCACATGACCAAGGCGATGGCGGTGGAGTGGGGCCGCCACGGCATCAACACCAACGCCATCTGCCCCGGCTACATCTCCACCGAGATCAACGAGGATTATTTCGCCAGCGAGCAGGGGCGGCGACTGATCGAAATGCTGCCCCGCAAGCGGCCGGGCAAGCCGGAAGACCTCGATGGCCTGCTGTTGCTGCTGGCCGGCGAGGACGCCCACTTCATCAACGGCGCGGTGATTTCCGCCGACGACGGGATGACCGCGCAGTAAAGGGCGCCATACCCTGATGCCGCCTGGACAACCCCACCCCAGGTGCAAAATCCGGGGTCAGACCCCGGCCATCAATTCCACGACCCAGTCGATGAACACGCGCACCTTCCTGCCCAGGTGCCGGTTCGGCGGCCAGGCGATCCACAGCGGCATCGGATCGATGTGCCAGTCCGGGAACAGCGGCAGCAAGGTGCCGGCCGCCAGGTGCGGCCGCGCCATGTAATCCGGTAGCCACAGGATGCCCAGGCCGGCCAGCCCAGCGGCGAGATAGGCGTTGCCGTCATCGGTGCGCAGCACGTAGCGGCCGTGCACGCTGGCGCTTTCGCCGCCGCGCCGCATCGCATACGGCAGCCCGTTGCCGGACCAGCGGAAGGCCACGATACGGTGCGGGTCCTCGCCCAGCTCCGCGGGATGCGCCGGCGTGCCGGCACGCGCCAGATACGCGGGCGCCGCATACACACCCAGCCTCAGGTCGGCCACGCGCCGCGCCGCCAGCGAGCCATCGGCCAGTTCACCGCCGCGGATCACGCAATCGACGTTCTCGCCGAGGATGTCCACCTTGCGGTCGCTGGCGCCCAGGTCGAGCACGATGTCCGGGTAGCGTGCATGAAAGCCGGGCAGGGCCGGCACCACCACCAGCGCCGCCAGCGGGCTGGGCATGTCGACGCGCAGCTGGCCGCTGGGTGCGGTCGCGGCGCCGGGCAGGCCGGTTTCCAGATCGTCCAGCTCGGCAAGGATGCCGACTGCCCGCTCATAGAATGCCGCGCCGTCCGGCGTGGTGTTGACGCGCCGGGTGGTGCGGTTCAGCAGGCGCACGCGCAGCCGCGCTTCCAGTTGCTGCACCAGTTGCGTGACCGTCGCGCGGCTCATGTGCAGGGTTTCCGCGGCGCGCGTGAAGCTGCCTGCCTCGACGACGCGCACGAAGGCCTTCATTGCATCGAAACGGTCCATGGTCCTCCCTGTATTGTTTGGATTATACAAACAGTGATGGACGCACTGCGCTGTTTATCGGCACCGCGCGCGCCGCTACAGTGGCGCCTTGTCCCGATCCGGGATGCTCAAAGGAGATGACGATGACGAGTACGATGACCAAGCGCGACGTGGTGTTCCCGGCCGGCCGCCAGGCCCTGTATGAGAAGAACCGCTATTCGCCGGCCGTGCGGTCGGGTGGCTTCCTGTTCGTGTCCGGCCAGGTCGGCAGCCGGGAAGACGGCTCGCCGGAGCCCGAACTCGATGCGCAGGTGCGGCGCGCCTTCGCCAACCTGAACGCGGTGCTGGCCGCCGCCGGCTGCTCGTTCGACGACGTGGCGGACGTGACCCTGTTCATCGTCGATCCGCAAGAGCGTTTCGAGCGGATATGGGACGTGGCGCGCGAGTTCTGGGGGCAGGCGCCGTATCCGACGGTGACGGCGGTCGGCGTCACGTGGCTGTACGGCTTCGACTTCGAGATCAAGGTGATTGCACGCTTGCCGGACTGACGCGCGGCAGCGCAGGAGGAAGACGCGTCAGCGCAGGAATATGGAGACGCGTCAGCGCAGGAATGTGGAGACGCGTCAACGCGTCATGCCCACCAGTTTATGCACCAGCTCCGACGAGGTGGCGGCGCCGAACTTGCGCATCAGTTTCGCGCGGTGCATTTCCACGGTGCGCGGCGACAGGTCGGTTTCGCGCGCGATCATCTTGCTGGTCTTGCCTTCGACGAGGAAGGCGGCGATCTCCCGTTCGCGCGGCGTCAGCTCGGCCGATACCGGGCGCTTCTCGGAAACATCTTCGAAGGTCCACACGCCGGCGCCGAGCGGGTCGGCGCAGTTCAGCGCGCGGCCCGTCACGTGGCACCAGAACAGCTCGCCGTTGGCGCGCCGCATGATGCGTTCATCCGAATAGCGCCCGCGCGCATTCATGATCGGGATGATGCGGTGCCCGGTGCGCAGGAATTCATCCATCGTGGGATACAGCACGCAGAACGACTGGCCGTCCAGCGTGCCGTGCGGGTAGCCGAACATCTGGGTCAGCGCGTCGTTGCTGGACTGGATCACGCGGTTGACGGAGATGCACATGCCCACCGGCGCGAACCGGAAGATGGTTTCATAATCGATCTCGTAGGGTGCATTCATCGCGCTGTCTCGACTGGCTTTCTCGGCTTGCTATCCGGATGATTTTCTTGTGTGAAGCCGCTAACGATACGGCCGTATTTCTACTGTATTGTACTTTCCATACGGGTAACCTATTCTGTAACGCCACGTAGGCGGACCCATTCCGCCTAGCTTAACAAAAATGGAAGGGGGCACAATGAATAAAGTATATCCGGACGCGCCGTCCGCCCTGGCCGGCGTCGTGCAGGATGGGCAGACCATCGCCGTCGGCGGCTTCGGCCTGTGCGGCATTCCCGAAGCGCTGATCCTCGCCTTGCGCGATTCCGGCGTCAAGGGGCTGACGGCCATCTCGAACAATGCCGGCGTCGACGGCTTCGGTCTTGGCCAGCTGCTCGAAACGCGCCAGATCAAGAAGATGATCGCTTCCTATGTGGGTGAGAACAAGGAGTTCGCGCGCCAGTACCTGGCCGGCGAACTGGAACTGGAATTCACGCCGCAGGGCACGCTGGCCGAAAAGCTGCGCGCCGGCGGCGCCGGCATTCCGGCCTTCTTCACCAGGACCGGTGTCGGCACGATCGTCGCCGAGGGCAAGGAAATCCGCGAATTCGACGGCGAACAGTACGTGATGGAACGCAGCCTGGTGGCGGACGTGGCGCTGGTCAAGGCTTGGAAGGCCGACAAGGCGGGCAACCTCGTGTTCCGCAAGACGGCCCGCAACTTCAACCCGAACGTGGCGGCTTCCGGCAAGGTCACCATCGTCGAAGTGGAAGAGCTGGTGGAAGTGGGCGAGATCGATCCGGACGCCGTGCATACGCCCGGCATCTTCGTGCACCGCATCGTGCACAACCCGAATCCGGAAAAACGCATCGAACAGCGCACCGTGCGCGCCGCCTGAGGAGAAGAACATGGCATGGACTCGTGATCAAATGGCCGCGCGCGCGGCGAAGGAGCTGCAGGACGGCTTCTATGTCAACCTGGGCATCGGCCTGCCCACCCTGGTGGCGAACTACGTACCTTCCGATATCGAAGTGTTCCTGCAATCGGAGAACGGCCTGCTCGGCATCGGCCCGTTCCCGCTTGATGCTGAAGTCGACGCGGACCTGATCAACGCCGGCAAGCAGACCGTGACGGCCTTGCCCGGCTCGGCGTACTTCAGCTCGGCCGATTCGTTCGGCATGATCCGCGGCGGCAAGATCAACCTGGCCATCCTGGGCGCCATGCAGGTGTCGGAGAAGGGCGACCTGGCCAACTGGATGATCCCCGGGAAGATGGTGAAGGGCATGGGCGGCGCGATGGACCTGGTGGCCGGCGTGAAGAAGGTGGTGGTGCTGATGGAGCACGTGGCCACCGCGAAGGATGGCACCACGTCGCACAAGCTGCTGAAACAGTGCGACCTGCCGCTGACCGGCGTGGGCGTGGTCGACGTCGTCATCACCGACCTGGGCGTGATGGAAGTCACGGACACCGGCCTGAAGGTGATCGAACTGGCGCCGGAGGTGACGAAGGAGCAGATCGCCGCCGCCACCGGCGTGGAGCTGGACTTCTCCTCCTTGTAAACGCCGCGCCGCAAACGAAAAAGGCACGCCGCGGCGTGCCTTTTTCATGTTACCGCCTCGTGGTGCCGATGAAGCGGGGCTGAAAGCAGGCGGCCACCCGAGGGTGGCCGCCATGCTGGTTCACACCGCGTTCATCAGGCCGACTTCGCCACCGGCATGTCCTCGCCGTGCTTGGTCTCTTCCAGCGGCTCGTGCGGGGTGGACGGGTTGGCCAGTTCGCGCTTCAGGGTATCCATGTTCAGCTCGCCTTCCCATTTCGCCACCACCAGGGCAGCGACACCGTTGCCGACGAAGTTCGTCAGGGCGCGGGCTTCGCTCATGAAGCGGTCGATGCCCAGGATCAGCGCCATGCCGGCCACCGGGATGGTCGGTACCACCGCCAAGGTCGCGGCCAGCGTGATGAAGCCGGCACCGGTGATGCCCGATGCGCCTTTCGAGGTCAGCATCGCCACACCGAGGATGGTCAGTTCCTGCATCAGCGTCAGCTCGGTGTTGGTGGCCTGGGCCACGAACAGGGCCGCCATCGTCATGTAGATGTTGGTGCCGTCCAGGTTGAACGAGTAGCCGGTCGGGACCACCAGGCCGACGACGGGCTTCGAGGCGCCCAGCTTTTCCAGCTTCTTCATCAGCGACGGCAGCGCGCTTTCCGACGAGCTGGTGCCCAGCACGATCAGCAGCTCTTCCTTGATGTAGGCGATGAAGCGGCCGATCGAGAAGCCGGTGAACTTGGCGATGGCGCCCAGCACGATGAACACGAACAGGAAGCAGGTCAGGTAGAACGAACCCATCAGCTTGGCCAGCGGCACCAGCGAATCGAGGCCGTACTTGCCGATGGTGAACGCCATGGCGCCGAAGGCACCGATCGGGGCGACCTTCATGATGATGTTGACCATGCCGAAGACCACGGCGCCGGCTTCGTCGATGATGTGCAGCAGCGGCTTGCCGCGTTCGCCCAGCAGCGACAGCGCGAAACCGAACAGCACCGAGATCAGCAGCACCTGCAGGATGTCACCCTTGGCGAACGCGTCGACGACGGTGTTCGGGATGATGTGCAGCAGGAAGTCCGTGGTGGTCTGGTGCGACGCCTTTTCGGTGTACTGCGCGATGGCCTTGGTGTCCAGCGTGGCCGGATCGGCATTGAAGCCGTCGCCAGGGCGGACGATGTTGGCGACGAACAGGCCGATCACGAGGGCAAAGGTGGAGACGACCTCGAAGTAGAGCAGCGCCTTGCCGCCGACGCGACCGATTTTCTTGACGTCCTGCATGCCGGCGATGCCGGACACGATAGTGCAGAAGATCACCGGCGCGATGATCATCTTGATCAGCTTGATGAAGCCATCGCCCAGCGGCTTCATCGCCACGGCGTCGGTCGGCAGGTAGATGCCGAGCAGCACGCCGATGAAGATGGCGAACAGCACCTGGACGTACAGGATTTTATAGAACGGTTTTTTCATGATTGGAGTCTCCATTGGCTTCCCAGTGCTCCCATCATGGCAAACCATCTCAGATATCACCATTGTGATTATCCGCATTGTGGATTCCCCTATCAGGGGTAACCACAATGCGGTTACTACGTACTTGCAGATTGCAACTTACTACTTACTACTTGCCGCTTGCCGCTTGCCGCTTGCCGCTTGCCGCTTGTCAATCGTTGCTTGCCAATCGTTGCTTGCCACTTGCCACTTGCTGCTTCCTGCTCAGCCCCGGCAGTTGGCGCGCCTCGTTCAGTGCACCGTCGAGATCGCCTCGCGCAAGGCCGCGCCGCCCATCAATGGGGCGGCCGGCGCGGATTTCCGCATCGGTACCGCCCGCTGCGGCAAGCCTTCCGGCAGGATCGGATCCATCGCCAGCTGCGTCAGCAATTCGGTCTGGCCGTTGAGCTGGTATGCGAGCACGCCGTAGTAATACTTGCCCTCGTCGAGCCCGCTCCACGCCAGGCCCACCGTACCGGTGCTGCCCTTGCCGAGCATGGCCGGCGCCGAGACGCGCAGGTTGCCGGCATCCTGCCCCGGCGCGATGACCCAGGTGGACAGCGCGAAGGTGGCGCTGACACCGTTGTGCGGTCCCTCGCTGGCGACGCAGATGGTGTAGTCGCCCGGTTCCGGGTTGGTGGTGGCCGCCGAGCCGTTCCCGCCGTAGGGCACGAAGCCGGCCAGCTGGCCATGCGGGTCGATGACGAACAGGTTCAGGTAATCGCTCCAGCCCTGGCTGCCGGCCAGCGAGTCCGAATCGAACACCGCGAACCGCGCGGCCAGCGTGCCACCCGGGATTGACACCGTTTTCGTCGCCACTTGCGCGCTGCCGCCCGCCAGGCACGCCGCCAGCGCGGCGTCCACGCCGATCCCGCCCTGGACCGTCATCACGTCCTTGTGCGGCGGCACCAGCCCGCTGACGCCGACCTTCAGCCTGGCGGACGAACCGGCGATGATCGGGATCAGCTTGCGCCCGATGCGCTGGTCGCCGATCAGGTACTCCGGCGCGTCGATGACCATGGCACGCGCCTGCAGCGGGCTGCGCACGCGGTGCGCGCCGTCGCTCCACTCCAGGTAACCGTAGGACCAGGCCAGGTTCTCCGCCGTGGTACGCGTCAGCGTGGCCGTGAAGCTGCCCGTTTCGCCCGGCGCCAGGGTCAGTTCGGCGGGGCTGACGGCGACGTCGAAGCCATCCAGCTGCGCTTGGGCCCGATAGGTTGCGGCGGTGGCACCCACGTTCTTCACGGTGCGCGACAGGACTTCGCTCACCGCGACCGAAGGCGCCGTCAGCGCTGCCTGGTTCAGGTTGGTATCCGTCGTCGTGCCGACCGACCGGCAGGTTTCGGGCGCCACGCCGATGGACTCGGCACCGCACAGGAAGCGCTGCCAGTCGAGCGTGCCGGCGTCGTAGTACGAGGCCCGGATCGCCGGCGGCGTTGGGCTGCACGAAGCCGGCGCCCTGGCCCCACGGCAGCGTGCCGGACAGTTCACCGGTGAAGTCGCCTTCGCGTGTCTGCGCCGCGGTCGTCATCAGCGCCGACTTGATCGCGGCGGGCGACCAGCCGGGATGCTGCTGGCGCAGCAGCGCCGCCAGGCCCGCCACGTGCGGGCTGGCCATCGACGTACCGGTATGGAAGCCGAACCGCGCCGAGCCAGGCGCCGTGCCGGCCTGGACGATGCTGTTGCGATACTCCTGGTCCCCGGCCGGCGTGATGCCGGCCAGGATCTCGAGGCCGGGCGCCGCCAGGTCGGGCTTCATGACGCCGGGCACCACGATGTTCGGGCCGCGCGACGAGAACGACGTGACCGAAGGCGATGGATGCAGGTTGTCATGGATGCCGAAGGCCGACATTTCCAGCTTCGCATCGGGATGCCCGGCCAGGTGGCGCACCAGCGCTTCGCCATCGACCGGCAGCAGATCGACCGTGGGCACCGCGTAGTCGACGTGGTGCGGCGCTTCGTTGAACTCCAGCAGGACCATGCCGGCCGCGCCGGCCGCCTGCGCCACCACGCTCTTGGCCTTGGGCGCGATGCCGCCGGCTTCGCAGATCAGCACCTTGCCGGCCACCAGCTCGGGGTCGACCAGGCCATCGGGCCCGGCACCGGCGGCGTTCGCGTCGGCCGCGCCGAAGCACAGCGCGCGGGCATGGCGGTCCGCGTCGGACAACTGGTCGAACGGCTTGCGGCCCGCGTTGTGCGCGAAGATGAACGGGGTCGGCGGCAATGGGGCGCGATTGAGCGAGCCCCCGATCAGCGTCGGACCGCCGGGGACGGCCAGCACGGCCCCGGTCACCTTGTCGTGGTTCGTGGCCGCAACGGTGGCCAGCCAGGGCACGGCGTGCGCGACCGGGTACATCGGCCCGTCGTTGCCCGCCGAGGTGGCCACGAATACGCCGGCGGCCGCCGCCCCCAGGAACGCCTGGTCGACCGGGTCGTCGATCGACCAGGTGCCGCCGATCGAGAAGTTCAGCACGTCGACGCCATCGGCCACGGCCTGCTCGATCGCCGCCACCGAATCGCTCTGCATGCAGTTGGTCTTCACGTCGTCCGGAGTAGCCGGCAGCGTGTGGGTCCAGCATACCTTGTAGGCGGCGATCCGGGCGCGCGGCGCCATGCCCGACGCAGCGCCTGCCGGTACGCCGTCGAGCGCCACCGCCACGCCATGGTTGCCCCCGGCGGTGGATGCCGTGTGCGTGCCATGCCCCCGGCCCGAACCGGCCGTATGGATGCCGTCGCGGGGCGAGCGGAACTCGTTCCAGTGCAGGCGCGCGCCTTCCGCCATCCGCGCGGCGCTGAACGAGCGGGCGCCGACCAGCTTGTTGTTGCAGGCGGCCACCGTGAATCCTTCGCCGGTTTCGCAGGTGCCTTGCCATGTCGCCGGCGGCGCGCCATAGGCGAGGGTGCCGCTGGCGGCATGGGTCGGCTTGCCGTCGGCATCGATGCGGTCGGCGAAGGCCGTATGTTCGGGCCAGATGCCGGTGTCGATCACGCCGATGACGACATCCTCGCCCGCCTTCGTGCTGCCGCCCAGCTGGCTCCACAGGCCACCCGGCTGGTCGAGGCCGAGGTAGGCGGGGGTGTGGTTGGTGTCGAGCTGGAGCGGCTTCTCGGCGATCACGGCACGCACGCCCGGCTGCCGCTGCAGCGCGCGCGCTTCGGCCGGCGTCAGCAGGACCGACAAGCCGTTATAGACCAGCTGGTAACTGTGCAGCACCCGGGCACTCCGGTAACGGGCCAGCAGCGCCTGCTGCTTCTGGCGCAGGAAGCCGGTATAGCTGGCTACGGCCGCGGTGTTTGCGTTCAGTTGCGTGCCGGGCGCGGGGCGGGTGGCGCCCAGGCCGGCAATGCCGCCCTCGTAGCTGGCGGCCGGCTTGTCGGCGAGCTGCACGATATAGGTCCGGCGCGCCGTGTCGGCGGCCAGCGCGGGCCCGGTTGCGCACAACAGCAGGGCAGGGATCAGGAAAGGGAGCTTCTGGTAAGGGGGTTTCATGCGCGGCCTCCGTTGCGAAGGCGGCGCGTGCGGCTTGCCGCGCCCAGCAGTGCGAGGCCGCCGGCCAGCATGGCCAGTGCCGACGGTTCCGGCACGGCGCTCACGCTCAGGGTGCCGACCGCGAACTGCGAGGCGTTCAGCAGGGTGCCGTCGTTCAGGCAGGCACCGGCCGCCGTATACGCGCACGCGTCGATCCGCAGGCTGGTCAGGCTCGTGCCGGCAAAGGCATTGTCCAGTGTCCAGTCGGCCCAGGCATGCAAGTCGGGCAGGTCGGCCGTTGCGGTGATCACCGATCCCGCCGCCGTGCTCCCCCACAGGCGCAGCTGTCCCATGCTGTGCGCCGCGCCTTCCTCGCTTTCCGGGCCGATGCCGGCATAGGTCAGCGCCGACAGCCGGAAGGCGCTGCCATCCTCGCGGGAGAGCGTCAGCGAGCCGTCGTTCACGCCCGCATAGTACGAAGTTTCGCCGAAGGGGCAGGCCAGGAAGGTGCACGCCGACCACTGCTGGGCACCGACGACGGCGCCGGCGAGGCCGGGCTCGTAGTCGGGAAACGACTGGGCGAACGCGCTGTCCGCCACCACCGCCAGGAAGCCGTCGGTCGTGAAGCGGTCGCCGCCGTTGTACAGCGGACTATCCGCCGGCAGTGCCGGGGTGACGATATTGCTGACATTGTCGAAACCGATCGTGGCCGCCTGGGCGGACGGCGTGGCGGCGCTGGCCAGCACGGCGGCGCAGGCCAGCAGGCCGATACCGGAACGGATGCGCCGGCCGGGTGGCGCGGCAGTGCGGGAACTCGATAGCTTGGTCATGGTTATCCCTGTAAGTGGAGGAGGAACGACCGCCGCGCCACCGGAAAACGTCACAAAGACCGGACTGATAGCGCTATCAGCGGTGAGTCGATGCTATCGCAACTTCGTCATCGCGCCATGCAATTTTTTTAACGTAAAATTCGGCCGGGTCCAGCCGTGCAGAGTGAAAGTAGCGCATTCGCTGCTGAGACACGAGCCGCCAGAACGCGACTTGTGTTGTAAAATATCTACGATAGCGCTAGCAAATGGCTTGCGCGAAGGGGAGATTGCGGGCCGTCGAGCGCGGCCCGCGAGCGGTGCTGGAATCGGCTTGGATCAGCTTGAATCAGCTTGAATCAGCTTGAATCAGCTGGAGTTGCCTTGCGTGGATTGAAGTGTCTGGCAGGAAGAAGGGCGCCTGTCGCGTGCCCGCCAGGCGCTCTTCGAGGCCTTACTGGGCCACCCAGCCACCGTCGACGTTCCATGCCGCGCCACGTACCTGGCTGGCCACGTCGCTGCACAGGAACACGGCGAGGCCGCCCAGCTGCTCGGGTGTCACGAAGTCGCCGGACGGCTGCTTGTCGGCCAGCAGCGCGCGCTTGGCCTGGTCGTTCGTCAGGCCATCACGGGCGGCACGGTCGTCGACCTGTTTCTGCACCAGCGGGGTGAGCACGAAGCCGGGGCAGATCGCATTGACCGTCACGCCGGTCTGCGCCGTTTCCAGCGCGGTCACCTTGGTCAGGCCCACCAGGCCGTGCTTGGCGGCCACGTAGGCGGACTTGCCCGCCGAGCCGACCAGGCCGTGAGCCGAAGCGAGGTTGATGATGCGGCCCCAGTTCTGCTGCCTCATCCGCGGCAGGGCCAGGCGGCTGGTGTGGAAGGCGGAAGTCAGGTTGATGGCGATGATCGCATCCCATTTCTCGACCGGGAAGTCTTCGACGTTGGCGACGAACTGGATGCCGGCATTGTTGACGAGCACGTCGACGCCGCCGAATTTTTCGGTGGCGAACGCGAACAGCGCCTCGATTTCCGCCGGCTTGCTCATGTCGGCGTTGTGGTGTACGGTCTGCACGCCGAATTCCTGCGCCGTCGATGCCAGCAGGGTGGCGATGTCGTCGGCATTGCCGAAGCCGTTGAACACGATGTTGGCGCCTTGCGCGGCCAGTGCGCGGGCGATGCCCAGGCCGATGCCGGAGGTGGATCCGGTCACGAGGGCCGTTTTGCCGGAAAGGATAGTGCCGTTCGAAGGTGTGCTGCTCATGGTCTGCTCCATAGTTGGTGGCGGCCGTTCCGCCGATTCCGGGTTGCTGTTACCTGTCGTCCACTACGCTGCGCTAAACTTGCCAGGGATTTTAGCGGCAACGCACGGTAGAATGTAGCCCAAAAACCAAGACCCGGCAGGAGGCCAGGATGATCGAACCAGCGTTGAAGTCGGTGCAGTGCCTTTCCCCGGCGGGCTTGCACCGGATGGCCTACCAGGAATGGGGAGATCCATCCAACCCGAGAGTGCTGGTCTGCGTGCATGGCGTGACGCGCGTGTCGGACGACTTCGACGACCTGGCGCGCGCGCTGGCCGGCGAGTACCGCGTGGTGTGCCCGGATGTGGTGGGCCGCGGCCGTTCCGGCCGGCTGCGCAACCCGGACCTGTACCGCGTGCCGCAATACGTGAGCGACATGGTCACGCTGCTGGCGCGCGTGCTGGCCAATGTCGACTCGCAGCGGGAGCCAGGCAAGGTCGCATGGTTCGGCACGTCGATGGGCGGGCTGATCGGCATGGGCCTGGCGGCACTGCCGGACAGCCCGATCGGGCGCCTGGTATTGAACGACATCGGCCCGGTGCTGGATCCGGCGGCGCTGCGCCGCATCGGCGACTACATCGGCCAGGACGTGCGCTTCGCCACGTTCGAGGAAGGCGCGCGCTTCGTGCGCGACGTGTCGGCATCGTTCGGCCCGCACACGGAAGCGCAGTGGGAGAAAATGGCGCGCGACGTGCTGCGCCAGGATGCCGACGGCAGCTGGGTGCGGCATTACGACCTCGCGCTGGCGCAGCCGTTCCGCGCGGCGACGCCGGAATCGGTGTCCGCCGACGAGCACGTGCTGTGGGCCGCCTACGATGCGATCCGTTGCCCCACGCTGGTGGTGCGCGGCGCCGCATCGGACCTGCTGTCGCATGCGACGGCGCAGATGATGACGCAGCGCGGGCCGCGCGCCCGGCTGGTGGAGTTTGCCGGGGTGGGCCATGCGCCCACCTTCGTGCAGGCCGACCAGATCGCGGTGGCGCGCGAGTTCCTGCTGGAGCAATAGGGCTTATACCTTGGGGCGCGTACCCTGGTTCTGGAACCTGTACCGGGTCTTTAATCGGTCCCCTTTTTTTGTTGAACCTGTAGAAAAGAGAAGAAATGGAAATCAAACGACTGTACGTGGGCAAGCGCATGTCCGAAGTGGCGATCCACAACAACACCGTGTACCTGGCAGGCCAGGTCGCCGCCACCGAGCCGGACGCCGACATCAAGGGCCAGACCCGCGAAGTGCTGGCCGCCATCGACAAGCTGCTGGCCGAAGCCGGCAGCGACAAGAGCTGCATCCTGTCTACCCAGATCTTCATCAAGGACCTCGCCGATTTCGCGGCCATGAATGAAGTGTGGGAAGAGTGGGTCGCGCAAGGCCATACGCCGCCGCGCGCCACCGTCCAGGCCAACCTGGCCAACCCGGCCTGGCTGATCGAGATCGTCGTCGTCGCCGCCCAGCGCTGATCGCCCGGCACAGGTAGCAAGCGGGAAACCGGTTCGCCGGGTTCCCGTTTTTCAGGCAGCAATTCCCGCAGCAAGCAGCAAAGGTTTTTGTCATGGTCTCCATTGCGGCGCTGAACAGCGCAACGTCCGAACAGCTGGTGCTTGGCTTGTCCAGCGACGATGGCGCGCGCGTGCTCGCCGCCCTCGATTTCGCCAGCGCGGCCTATGCCGGCAAGCAGTGCGCCAGCGGCCAGCCGGCGTTCGATTTCGCCGTCGGCGCTGCTTCCACGCTGGCGCTGCTCAATACCGACGCGGCCACCCGCATCGCCGCGCTGCTGTTCGAACTGTGCCTGCTCGAGCCGGCGCAGGGCATCGCGATCGAACCGAAGTTCGGCAAGGAAGTGGCCGACCTCGTCATCGGCGTGCACCAGCTGATCCGGCTGCGCGAGCTGACCCAGGGGTCGCCCGCCGCCACGCGCGGCAAGAACGCCGCCCAGCAGGCGGTGGCGCAGATGGAAACGCTGCGCAAGATGCTGCTGGCGATGGCCAGCGACATGCGCGTGGTGCTGGTGCGGCTGGCCTCGTGCTGCAGCACGCTGCGCTGGTTCGCCGACCAGAAGATCTTCAACGAGATGACGCGCGCCTACGGCCGCGAGACGCTCGACCTGTATGCGCCGCTGGCGAACCGCCTCGGCATCTGGCAGATCAAGTGGGAACTGGAAGACCTGTCGTTCCGCTTCATCGAGCCGGAGAACTACAAGCGCATCGCCAAGATGCTCGAGGAAAAGCGCATGATGCGCGAAAGCTTCGTGACCCAGTCGATCGCGCGGCTGCAATCGGAGCTGGCCGCCGCCGGCATCCAGGCCGAGGTGTTCGGCCGGCCGAAGCATATCTACAGCATCTGGAACAAGATGCGCGGCAAGGAGCTCGATTTCACGGAACTGTACGACGTGCGGGCGTTCCGCGTGATCGTCCCCGACGTGAAGACGTGCTACACGGTGCTCGGCCTGGTCCATAACATCTGGACGCCGATCCCGAAGGAATTCGACGACTACATCTCGCGGCCCAAGCCGAACGGCTACCAGTCGCTGCACACGGTGGTGACGGCGGACGATGGCCGGCCGCTCGAGGTGCAGATCCGCACCCAGGAAATGCACAGCTTCGCCGAATATGGCGTGGCCGCGCACTGGCGCTACAAGGAAGAGGGCAATTCCAGCTTCCAGGGCCAGAAATACGATGAAAAGATCGCCTGGCTGCGCCAGCTGCTGGCGTGGAAGACCGACGTGGCCGATGCGGTCGTCGGGCAGGAGGAGCTGCAGCGCGAATGGGTGGAAAAGCTGAAGGAGGCGGCGCTGGACGACCGCATCTTCGTGCTGACCCCGCAGGCGCGCGTGCTTGAACTGCCGGTTGGCGCCACGCCGATCGATTTCGCCTACCACCTGCACAGCGACGTGGGCCACCGCTGCCGCGGCGCGCGCGTCGATGGCGTGATGGTGCCGCTCAACACGCCGCTCAGGAGCGGGCAGACGTGCGAGATCATCACCGCCAAGGGCGCTCCCGGCACGGCCGGCCCGTCGCGCGACTGGCTCAGCCCCGGCTATGCCGTCAGCAACCGCACGCGCGCCAAGGTGCGCGCCTGGTTCCATGCGATCGACGTGCAGGAAACGCTGTCGCACGGCCGCTCGCTGGTGGAAAAATCGCTGCAGCGCGAGGGCAAGACCGCCGTCAACCTGGAGACGCTGGCGCAAAAGCTCGGTTTCGCCAAAGTCGATGAGCTCTTCCTTGCCGTGGGCAAGGAAGAATTCAGCCTGCGGCACGTGGAGCACGCGCTGCACGACAACGCCGAGCCGGCGCCGCCCGAAGACGCGGTGGTGCTGAACAAGAGCCGTGCCTCGTCGACCGAGCAGGGCGCCAAGTCGGGCGTGCTGGTGGTCGGCACCGAGGGCCTGATGACACAGCTGGCCAGGTGCTGCAAGCCGGCACCGCCCGACCCGATCGTGGGGTTCGTCACGCGCGGCAAGGGGGTATCGATCCACCGTTTGTCGTGCAAGAACTTCGCCGAGATGCGGATCAAGGCGCCCGAGCGCGTGATCGTCACCGAATGGGGCGACGGCCAGCGGGAAACCGTCTACCCGGTGGACCTGTTCGTGCTGGCGGGCGACCGCCAGGGCCTGCTGCGCGATATCTCGGAAGTGTTTTCGCGCGAAAAGATCAACGTGATCGGCGTGAACACGCAAAGCGCGAAAGGGCAGGCGCGCATGACCTTCACCGCGGAAATCGGCTCGACGGCGCAAGTGCACAAGGCCCTGGCGGCCATCTCCGAAGTGACCGGCGTGCTCGAGGCGCGGCGCGCCTAGGCCGCGCGGTGGCGGGTAGCCGCTACTGCGGCCGGCCCTGCTTGCCGGCCAGTTCGGCCTGCAGCGTGACGTGGTCGATGCCGTGCTTTTCCAGCAGCATGGCGCGGATCGCCTTCAGCGTGGCCGGCCAGTGCTGCAGGTCGGGCACTTCGACATGGCCGATCAGCGCCGGCTGGCCTGGCGCCATGTCCCAGACATGCAGGTCGTGCACCGAGCTGACGCCTTCGACGCCTTCCAGGTCGTCGCCCACCTCTTCATAGTCGATATCGTCCGGCACGCCCTCCATCAGGTGGTGGCCCGATTCGCGCAGGATGCCCACGGTGGATTTCAGCAGCAGCAGCGACACCAGCAGCGACAGCAGCGGGTCGATCCGCATCCAGCCCGTGTAGTAGATCACGATGCCGGCCAGCAGCGCGGCCACGGAACCCAGCATGTCGCCCAGCACGTGCACCAGCGCCGCCCGCGTGTTCATGCTTTCGCGGTCCTTCGACAGCACCAGTGCCACCAGCACGTTCACCACCAGGCCGATCGCCGCCACGCCGGCCACCGTGCCACCCTGCACGGCTTGCGGCTGCGCGAAGCGGTGCGCCGCCTCGAACACGATCCAGCCGATCACCAGCAGCATGACCAGGCCGTTGATGAAGGCGGCCAGCGCCTCGGCGCGGCCGAAGCCGAACGAGTAGCGCGACGAGGGCGGGCGCTTGGCGATCAGCTGCGCGAACAGTGCCAGGCCGAGCGATGCGGCATCGGTGACCATGTGGCCTGCATCCGAGATCAGCGCGAGCGAGTTGGCCATGAAGCCGGCCACCACTTCGACGCCGGCAAAGGTCAGCGTCAGGCCCACGGCCCAGGCCAGGATCGCCAGGCTGCGGTCGGCGCGCTGGTGCTTGTATTTGGCGTCGCCCTTCAGGTGGGCGTGCAGGTGGCTGGTGGCGTTCATTGTTTGCGGTTGGTGGAGTCGGTAAAAATATAGCATGCATGCTGTTCGCGCATGATTGCACCCCAACGGCGAACCCTAGGGTCAGGAAGGAGTACAGCCTTGCAAGGCCGTACCGTTCCGCAGGCGATGAGCATGCTCCTCGAAGCCCCTGCTGCACCCCAGCGGGTCTGACCCTGGCCTTTGCCGTTAGGGTTGCCTTCAAGGGCAATTTCACTCTGGCCCTTGTCTTATCGGCGCTGCCTCTCTATAATGCTCGGCATTGGGCGGTTAGTTCAGCTGGTTAGAATACTTGGTCGACATCCAAGGGGTCGGGGATTCGAATTCCTCACCGCCCACCAGAATGCGAAGGGGTTGCATCACGATGTGATGCAACTTCATCAAGTTCAAAGAAGTAAGGCAGAAAAGCAGTAGCGCAACAGGCAGTAAATATGCAGTACAAGCGGGCGGTTAGTTCAGCTGGTTAGAATACTTGGTCGACATCCAAGGGGTCGGGGATTCGAATTCCTCACCGCCCACCAGAATACATCAGTAACATTATCAGCAACATTCAGTGTAAGAGCGAGAAAGGCAATCCGGTTATGACACCGCGAACTACAACCGCTAAGGTTTGGTGAGTGACGCTAGTCGATCGGCTTTCTTTGGCTTTTTCAAATTGAAAGATAACGCGGCTAGTCCGCGTTTTTTTTCGTCCCGGTTTTTCCTCTATTGTCAGTCGAGTTTCAGCTAATTTAATACGCGGCCCCGTGCCGATTGGAGAGCAATGATGGTATCAGTCCGACTTCCCGATGGCTCCGTGCGCCAGTTCGACGCGCCGGTGACAGTGGCCCAGGTGGCCTCCAACATCAGCAACAGCCTGGCCAAGGCCGCGCTGGCAGGCAAGGTCGACGGCAAGGTCGTCGATACCTCGTTCCTGATCGAGCAAGATGCCGACGTGGCCATCGTCACCGACAAGGATCCCGAAGGCCTGGACGTGATCCGCCACTCGACGGCCCACTTGCTGGCCTATGCCGTCAAGGAACTGTTCCCGGATGCGCAGGTGACCATCGGCCCGACCATCGAGAACGGCTTCTACTACGACTTCTCGTACAAGCGCCCGTTCACGCCGGACGACCTGGTGGCGATCGAGAAGAAGATGGCCGAGCTGGCCAAGAAGGATGAGCCGGTCACCCGCAAGGTGCTGCCGCGCGACGAGGCCGTGGCATACTTCAAGTCGATCGGCGAAGAGTACAAGGCCGAGATCATCGCCTCGATCCCGGCCAACGAAGACGTGTCGCTGTACAGCGAAGGCAAATTCACCGACCTGTGCCGCGGCCCGCACGTGCCATCCACCGGCAAGCTGAAAGTGTTCAAGCTGATGAAGCTGGCCGGCGCCTACTGGCGCGGCGATTCGAAGAACGAGATGCTGCAGCGCGTCTACGGCACCGCCTGGGCCAAGAAGGAAGAGCAGGAGCAGTACCTGCACATGCTGGAAGAAGCGGAAAAGCGCGACCACAGGAAACTCGGAAAGCAACTGGACTTCTTCCACTTCCAGGACGAAGCGCCGGGCCTGGTGTTCTGGCACCCGAAGGGCTGGACGATCTGGCAGCAGGTCGAACAATACATGCGCAAGAAGTACCAGGACAACGGCTACCAGGAAGTGAAGGCGCCGCAGATCCTCGACGCGAGCCTGTGGGGCAAGACCGGTCACTGGGATAACTACCGTGAAAACATGTTCGTCACGGAATCGGAAAACCGCCAGTACGCGCTGAAGCCGATGAACTGCCCGGGCCACGTGCAGATCTTCAACAG
Source organism: Pseudoduganella sp. SL102 (assembly GCF_027856995.1). Lineage (NCBI taxonomy): Bacteria > Pseudomonadati > Pseudomonadota > Betaproteobacteria > Burkholderiales > Oxalobacteraceae > Pseudoduganella > Pseudoduganella sp. SL102. The sequence goes on along the minus strand of NZ_CP115554.1, from coordinate 5,001,889 downwards.
CGACCTGCGCTCCTACCGCGACCTGCCGCTGCGCTACGGCGAATTCGGCCAATGCCACCGCAACGAACCGTCCGGCGCGCTGCACGGCATCATGCGCGTGCGCGGTTTCACGCAGGACGATGGCCACATCTTCTGCACGCACGAGCAGATCGAGCCGGAAGTGGTGGCCTTCCACCAGCAGGCGATGGAAGTGTATGCGGACTTCGATTTCACCAATATCGAGGTGAAGCTGGCGCTGCGCCCGGACAACCGCATCGGCACCGATGAAGTCTGGAACGACGCGGAAGAGGCGCTGCGCCACGGCTTGCGCGCCTGCGGCGTGACGTGGACGGAATTGCCGGGCGAGGGCGCGTTCTACGGCCCGAAGATCGAATACCACCTGAAGGATTCGCTGGGCCGCCCATGGCAGGTCGGCACGATGCAGGTCGACTTCTTCATGCCGGAGCGTCTCGGCGCGCAATATGTCGCGGAAGACAACACGAAGAAGACGCCGGTCATGCTGCACCGGGCGATCGTCGGCTCGATGGAGCGCTTCATCGGCATCCTGATCGAGAACTACGCGGGCGCGCTGCCGATGTGGCTGGCGCCGGTGCAGGTATCGATCCTGAATATCTCGGAAGGGCAGGCGGCATACGCCACCGAACTGGCCGCCAAGCTGCGCAAGCTGGGCTTCCGCGTCACTGCTGATTTGCGCAACGAGAAGATCACGTATAAAATACGCGAACATTCCGTCCAAAAAATGCCTTACATCCTCGTCATCGGGGATAAAGAGCGGGATGCCAATACCGTGGCCGTGCGTGCGCGGGGCAATGTCGATCTGGGTGTAATGTCCATCGATGCCCTGGTTGAGCGACTCCAGCAGGATGTCGCCAGCAAAGCCTGACGGGGATTGATCACCGAGGCTTGATCGTTAAAGTAATTTACGTAAAGTAATTAACATCGAGCCTCGATCGTAAAGTCCTCGTAACCGGCCAACTTACAAAATTTTTAAAGGAAACTGCAATAGCTACTGACAAGTCGCAGCATCGCATCAATGGCGAAATCACGGCACCGGAAATGCGTCTTTCCGGCGTCAATAATGAGCCGCTGGGCATCGTGAGCCTGGCCGAAGCCTTCCGCCTGGCGGAAGAAGCGAACGTGGACCTCGTGGAAATTGCGCCCACCGCGCAGCCACCGGTTTGCCGTCTGATGGATTACGGTAAGTTCAAGTACTCCGAGCAGAAAAAAGCGCACGAAGCCAAATTGAAGCAGAAAGTCATCTCCGTGAAGGAAGTCAAATTCCGTCCCGGTACTGACGATGGCGACTACAACATCAAGCTGCGCAACCTGATCAAGTTCCTGGAAGAGGGCGACAAGACGAAGATCACCCTTCGTTTCCGCGGCCGCGAAATGGCCCACCAGGACATCGGCATGCGCATGCTGGAGCGGTTGAAGTCCGATCTGGAAGAGTTCGGCCAGGTCGAGCAGTTCCCCAAGATGGAAGGGCGTCAAATGATCATGGTCATAGCCCCCAAGAAAAAAAATCCGCCGCGGTAAGCCTGCAAAGCGGGCGCATTTCGGGTCCACCGTGCTCATCGTACTGAAGTACGATTCCGCGCGCTGGGCCCGAACTGCATCCCGCTGTGCAGGTTACCGGGGGCGGATTTCAACTATGCATCCGCCAATGATGGTGCGTAGCTGAAAAACTCGGTATAATTGCCGGCTTGCCGACAAGCTGGTGTTGGACGCCTTTAGGTGTCGCGCGCCAGTTGAGCCCTCGAGCCCGGCAACAAGAATTTGCGGGATCAAATCCGCAACATGTAGTGGCCCCGCCGCCGCTGCATCAACAAGTGAAAGCAGGCACCCAAGCGCAACGTGTTGTTGCCACCTGCGATCCTGTTATTTGGAGCTGTCCGCGAGGACAGATGTGTTATGCCAAAAATGAAGACCAAAAGCTCCGCGAAGAAGCGTTTTCGCGTGCGTCCGGGTGGTACCGTCAAATCGGGTATGGCGTTCAAGCGTCACATCCTGACCAAGAAGACCACCAAAAACAAGCGTCAGCTGCGTGGCACCCGTAACATCAATGCGTCCGACGTCACCAGCGTCCTGCGCATGATGCCGTCCGCTTAATCTCACACTCATTAAGGAGCTACTATGCCTCGAGTAAAACGTGGGGTTACCGCGCGTGCCCGTCATAAAAAAGTACTAAACCAGGCCAAGGGTTACCGCGGTCGTCGCAGCAAGGTTTACCGTATTGCCAAGCAAGCAGTCATGCGCGCTGGCCAGTACGCCTACCGCGACCGTCGTAACAAGAAGCGCGTCTTCCGCGCCCTGTGGATCACCCGTATCAACGCGGCTTCGCGCGAACACGGCCTGACCTACAGCGTCTTCATGAATGGCCTGAAGAAAGCTGCTATCGAACTGGACCGTAAAGTCCTGGCCGATATGGCTGTGATGGACAAGCCGGCGTTTGCCGCGATTGTCAACGCCGTGAAAGCAAAGATCGCTGCTGCCTAATTAAGCATTGGCAATCGATGTTGCGTGCCGCCCGAAGGGTGGCGCGAAGAGCGGGGCACGGGATAACGACCGGTGCCCCGTTTTACATTTCCAGCATAGGAAAATCAGTCGGATGAACTCCCTCGAACAAATCGTTTCCGTCGCGCAGGCTGACTTCCTCGCCGCCGCGGACGCCGCCGCACTTGAAAACGCCAAAGCCAAGTACCTTGGCAAGACTGGCCAGATTACCGAACTGATGAAGGGCCTCGGCAAGCTCGCGCCCGAGGAAAAGAAAGCCCAGGGCGCCCTGATCAACGCCGCCAAGCAGCAGATCGAAGCCGCGCTGACCGCGCGCCGCGATGCGCTGGCCGATGCGCAGCTGCAGCAGCGCCTGAATGCCGAAGCGATCGACGTGACCTTGCCCGGCCGCGGCCGCGCTCCCGGTGGACTCCACCCGGTGATGCGCACGTGGGAACGGGTCGAGGCGATCTTCCGCTCGATCGGCTTCGAAGTGGCTGCCGGCCCCGAGATCGAAACCGACTGGACCAACTTCACCGCGCTGAACAGCCCGGAAAACCACCCGGCCCGTTCGATGCAGGATACCTTCTACATCGAAGGCAGCGACAGCACGGGCAAGCCGCTGCTGCTGCGCACGCACACCAGCCCCATGCAGGTGCGCTATGCGCGCAGCCACCAGCCGCCGATCAAGGTGATCGCGCCGGGCCGCACCTACCGCGTCGACAGCGACGCCACCCACTCGCCGATGTTCCACCAGGTCGAGGGCCTGTGGATCGCCGAGAACATCAGCTTCGCCGACCTGAAGGGCGTGTACCTGAACTTCGTGAAGGCATTCTTCGAGACCGACGACCTGGAAGTCAGGTTCCGCCCGTCCTACTTCCCGTTCACGGAACCGTCGGCCGAGATCGACATCGCGTTCGGCTCGGGTCCGCTGAAGGGCCGCTGGCTGGAAGTGTCCGGCTCGGGCCAGGTGCACCCGTCCGTCGTGCGCAATTTCGGGCTGGACCCGGAAAAATACATCGGCTTCGCGTTCGGCTCCGGCCTCGAGCGCCTGACGATGCTGCGCTACGGCGTCAACGACCTGCGCCTGTTCTACGAAGGCGACCTGCGCTTCCTGAAGCAGTTCAACTGAGCGGCTCAGGCAAGCCCCCACAGGGCAGTTCAATTAAAAAAGAATACTGAAGGCTGAAAATGCAATTCTCCGAAAACTGGCTCCGCACCATGGTCGATCCGAAGATGACTTCGGATGAGCTGTCCCACCTGCTGACGATGTCCGGCCTCGAAGTGGAAGAAGTGGAACCCGTCGCGCCGCCGTTCACCAACGTCGTCGTCGGCCACGTGCGCGAAGTGCAGAAACACCCGAACGCCGATCGCCTGAACGTGTGCCAGGTCGACGTGGGCACTGGCACGCTGCTCAACATCGTGTGCGGCGCGCCGAACGTGCGCGAAGGCCTGAAAGTGGCATGCGCGACGGCGGGTGCCGTGCTGCCGCCGGGCGCCGACGGCAAGCCGTTTGAAATCAAGGTCGGCAAGCTGCGCGGCGTCGAGTCGCAGGGCATGCTGTGCTCGGCACGCGAACTGAAGCTGTCCGAGGACCACGGCGGCCTGCTGGAACTGCCGGACAATGCGCCGGTCGGCACGAATTTCCGCGATTACTACGCGCTCAACGACCTGAAGTTCACCATCAAGCTGACGCCGAACAAGGCCGACTGCCTGTCCGTGCTGGGCGTTGCCCGCGAAGTGGCGGCACTGACCGGTTCGCCGCTGAACGCGCCGGCAGGTGCCGCCGCCGCCGTCACGCTGGATGAGAAGCTGGCCGTCAAGATCGGCGCGCCGGACCTGTGCGGCCGCTTTGGCGGCCGCGTGATCCGCAACCTGAACGCAAAGGCGGCGACGCCGGACTGGATGAAGCAGCGCCTGGAGCGCAGCGGCCAGCGTTCGCTGTCGGCGCTGGTCGACATCTCGAACTACGTGATGCTGGAGCTGGGCCGTCCGTCGCACGTGTTCGACCTGGACAAGATCCATGGCGGCCTCGAGGTGCGCTGGGGCAAGGCCGGCGAATCCCTGAAGCTGCTGAACGGGAATACCGTTTCCGTCGACGAATGGGTCGGCGTGGTCGCCGACGCCGAGCAGGTCGAATCGCTGGCCGGCATCATGGGCGGCGATGCCACGGCCGTGTCGCTCGACACCACCAATGTGTACCTGGAAGCGGCGTTCTGGTGGCCGAACGCGATCCAGGGCCGCGCCCGCAAGTACAACTTCTCCACCGACGCGGCGCACCGATTCGAGCGCGGCGTCGATTACGCGACGATTCCCGAGCACATCGAGCGCATCACGGCGCTGATCCTGGAAATCTGCGGCACGGCCGAGACGAAAGTGGGCCCGATCGACGACCAGGTCGTCAACCTGCCCGAGCGCAAGCCGGTGCAACTGCGTACCGCGCGTGCCCAGAAGGTGATCGGCGTGCCACTGACGGACGACGTCATCGCCGACATCTTCACGCGCCTGGCGCTGCCGTTCACGCTGCAGCAGGATGCCCAGGGCGGCGGCGTGTTCAGCGTGACCGCGCCGAGCTACCGCTTCGACATCGAGATCGAGGAAGACCTGATCGAGGAAGTGGCGCGCGTGTACGGCTTCGAGAACATCCCGGCCAGGCCTCCGGTGGCCGAGAACACGATGCGGATCGCGCCGGAAAACGAGCGTTCGATCTTCGCCGTGCGCCACCAGCTGGCCGACCTGGGCTACCAGGAAGTGGTCAACATGAGCTTCGTGGAAGCGCAGTGGGAGCAGGACTTCAACGCCAATGACGACCCGATCAAGCTGCAGAACCCGATCGCCAGCCAGCTGTCGGTGATGCGCTCGTCGCTGATCGGCAGCCTGGTCGCCAATGTGCGCTACAACGTCAACCGCAAGGCGCCGCGCGTGCGGGCGTTCGAAGTGGGCGCCGTGTACAAGCGCGACGCCGGCGTGCAGGATGGCCCGCTGACGGTGGCCGGCTACGACCAGCCGCAACGCGTCGGCGCCATTGCCTATGGCCCGCAGGCCGATGAGCAGTGGGGCCTGCCGACCCGCGACGCCGATTTCTTCGACGTCAAGGCCGACCTGGAAGCGCTGTTCGCCCCCGTCCCGCTGCGCTTCGCCAAGCTGGAGCACCCGGCGCTGCACCCGGGCCGTGCCGCATCCGTGGCGGTCGAGGGCAAGGTGATCGGCTTCATCGGCGAACTGCATCCGCGCTGGCTGCAAAAGTACGACTTGCCGAAGGCCCCGGTGGTCTTCGAAGTCGATGCTGTTGCGTTGCAACAACGTGCGGTACCGGCCTACACGGAAATCTCCAAGTTCCCGGGCACCAGCCGCGACCTGGCGCTGGTCGTTCCGCAAACGGTGGCAACCCAGGAATTGCTGGACGTGTTCGCCGCCGCGGTGGCCGCCAGCGAACACGCGCGCATCGTGCAAGCCATTGTTTTGTTTGATGAATACCGTGGCGCCGGCCTCGCGTCGGACGAGAAATCACTTGCTTTCCGCTTTAGCTTGCAAGATACTCAAACAACCCTGCAGGACGAAATCGTCGATGCCTTGATGGGTTCGCTGGTCGATGCGGCGGCGCAGAAACTGGGTGCGAAAGCCCGAAAATAACGGTCGCTGAGGCGAGCCGATCCAAGCTGAGGTCGAAGCCGCCTCGGCTCGGCTCAAATTTGGCTCGGTTCAAGTCGCGGTTCAAGTCGCGGTTCAAGTCTCGGTTCAAGCTCGGCCCGGTTCAAGTTCGGCTCGGTTCAGGCTCGGCTCGGCTCGGTTCAAGTTCAAGTTCGAGTTCAAGTTCAACTTCGGCTCGTTCCAGCTCCGCTTGACTCGATCGGATCAGATGCATCGGTCCGATCCGGCCCGGTTCCGCCGGCGCCGGGCTGGCCGGCAGTTTGTTATGACAAGATTGTTGTGATAACTTGTTTTGCTGTCGGGCGCCCCTATCTTAGGGTGGACTTAAGCTCAGCAGTAAATGCGCGGTAAATGGGCAGTAAGTGCGGTGTGGCTCTTTCGCGCACCGCAGCATTCATTCAGAATAGTCAACATTCGGTTCACATAAGCGGGTCCGGCATTGCCGGACCCACGTACTTTGTAAAGGCAGGGCAGCAAAATTAACAACAACGACACCGCGGTTTTGCAATCAGCGCTGGATGCCGAGTTGCACAGCGCCATGCAGGTTGCAAAGGTCCGCAAGGAAGCTGAGAAGAGCTTGCCTACGCTCACCAAAGCAGAACTTGCCGAATTGCTGTTCGAACAAGTCGGCTTGAACAAGCGCGAGGCAAAGGATATGGTCGAAACCTTCTTCGACGAGATTCGCAACGCGCTCGAGCGCGGCGAAGCGGTCAAATTGTCCGGTTTCGGCAATTTCCAGCTGCGCGACAAGCCGCAGCGCCCGGGCCGCAACCCGAAGACGGGCGAAGAAATTCCGATCACGGCGCGCCGCGTCGTGACCTTCCACGCCAGCCAGAAGCTCAAGGGCATGGTGGAAGAAAGTGCCGCGCTGGCACGAGCAGCCTGATAAAGGGTAGGCATGAACGATCGCCTCAGCAAGACCGAACTGGTCAGCTTGCCACCGATTCCGGCCAAGCGTTACTTCACGATCGGCGAGGTCAGCGAGCTGTGCGGTGTGAAGCCGCATGTGCTGCGCTACTGGGAACAGGAATTTACCCAGCTCAAGCCGGTCAAGCGCCGTGGCAACCGCCGCTATTACCAGCACCATGAAGTGCTGCTGATCCGCCGGATCCGTGAGCTGCTCTACGAGCAGGGCTTCACGATCAGCGGTGCGCGCAATAAGCTGGACAGCCGTGGCGTCGCCGCCCAGGAAGCGTATGATAACGATATGCCACCACCGCCACCGCCGCTCGACCGGGAAATGATCCGCAACGAGTTGCTGGCGATTCTTGGCCTGTTGAAATAAGGGCTGCGCCGCACGGCGCGCCCTGCATCTTTTTTTTACCACCTTCGTCCCCATTTGTAGGCGCGACAACGGGCCAGAACGTTAAATGATTGGTGTTACAATATCAACGTTATAATTCTGTTAGTGAAAAATACAGACGCTCGGCGAGCGATCCACGGCCAATTTCCCAAGCCAGGGATATACGAGGGAAACAATGATACGCGTTGCCATTTGTGACGATCACCAGATAGTACGAGCAGGCTTCAAACAGATCTTTTCGCAATCCGAAGAATTTTCCGTGGTTGCGGAAGGCAGTACCGGGCGCGAAGCACTGGACATTGCGCGCCGCGAGATTTGCGACGTCCTGCTGCTCGATATCGCCATGCCCGACCAGAGCGGTATCGACACCTTGCGTACCATTCGCCAGGGCCAGCCGGATCTTCCCGTGCTGATCCTGTCCGGCTACCCGGCACAGCAATATGCGCTGAACCTGTTCAAGATGGGGGCCAACGGTTACCTGAACAAGGAATGCGAGGCGGATGAACTGATTACTGCCGTGCGCACCGTGTTCCAGGGGCGCCGCTATGTCAGTTCGCAAGTCGGCGAATTGCTGGCGCAAAGCTTCGACCGCGACCCGAATACCGCGCTGCACACGGAATTGTCGGACCGCGAATTCCAGGTCTTCCTGCGGCTGGCGCGCGGTGCCACCGTGTCCGATATCGGTACCGCGCTGTCGCTCAGCATCAAGACAGTCAGCACCTACCGTACCCGGATCATGGAGAAGATGGGCTTGCAGTCCAATAGTGACCTGACCTACTATGCAATGAAGAACAATCTGCTGGATTGACCGCGGCCGAGTGCTCGTCAGGACTGGAACCGCCAGCGCCGATCCTCCCGGATCGGTTCTGGCGGTTTTCTTTTGGCGCGGCGGTTGTGGCGGCGGCATGCCAAGGCGGTGTTGTTCCGCGGGGTAATATTCCCGCTCTGCAGCATTTCCGGTGGGCACTAAAACGGCGGCCGGGCTATAATGGCCCGACCGCCGTCCGCGCCAGCGAAGGATGCTTCAGGATGTATTTCACCGCGAAGGCAGCGCCGCATCACCGGCTGCCCCTCTACAAGACCGTTTTGTGCGTTACGTGCGCGCTGATCCTTATCGTCAACGGCCTGTTCCTTTTCCATAACCTGCGGGCGCTGAAAAGCGCCAACGCGCAGGTGCTGCAAAGCTCGCGGGTTGCCGAGCGCCTCCAGTACCTGGACGTCCTGGTGCAGGACGCCGAAAGCAGCATGCGCGGCTATTTCATCTCCGGCAACGAAGTCTATCTCGGCCCCACGCGCAGCGTGCTCGACAAGACAGAGGCGGAAGTGCGCCAGCTACAGGCGCTGTTGGCCGACAATCCCGCGCAGTTGAAGAATTTGTCCCAGCTGAACACGCTTGTCCGGCGCAAGCTGACGATGCTGAACCAGGCCATCGAGGTGTACCACCATGGCGGGCTGGATGAAATCGTCAACATCTCGCGCTATGGCGACGAGAAAGGCGGCCTGGACGAGATCAGGCTGCAAACCGTGATCATGATCCAGGAGCAGAACGAAACCCTGGAGGCGCGCAGCGCGCGGTTCTACGAGGAATACCACAATGCGCTCGTGCTGGGTGTCCTGATCAATGCGGTGGCCATCGTCGTGCTGGTCATGTTCTACCGCCTGGTCAGCCGCAGCTACTTCCGGCAGGCAGCCGTGGAGTATGCGCTGCAGCAGTCGAACGAAAATCTCGAGGCGATGGTTGCGCAGCGTACCGAGCAGCTATCCGTGCTGTCGCGGCATCTGATCAGTGTCAGCGAGGATGAAAAGTCGCGCCTGTCGCGCGAGCTGCATGACGAAATGGGCGCCAGCCTCACGTCGATCGGCATGGATATCGGCGCCGTCATGCTGCAGTTGCAGAAGACGCATCCGGACCTGGCGGCCCAGTTGAAGCGGGCTCGCGGCACGCTGGTGGAAACGGTGGAGCTGAAGCGCCGCATCATCGAGAACCTGCGCCCCAGCCTGCTGGACAACCTGGGCCTGTGCGCCGCCATCGACAGCTACACCGACGACTTCTCGCGCATGACGAAGCTGCCGTGCGATACCGAGATCGGGCCGGAGATCGATGGCATCGTGCGGGGCGGCGACGCCAGCCTGTCGATCGCGCTGTTCCGCATCGTGCAGGAATCGCTGACCAATATCCGCAAGTATGCGCAGGCCAGCCGCGTGTCGGTCACGCTGCAGCGAACGGAAGAGGGCATCGTGCTGAGGATTATCGATGACGGTATCGGCATCGCGGCGCCGACGCTGGCCAAGCCGATGTCGCACGGCATCCTGGGGATGCGGGAGCGCGCCTTGCTGCTGGGCGGTACCCTGACGATCCGCCGCGGGCGCGGCGACAAGGGGACCTGCATCGAAGTGCGCATACCGCTGCGCAGCCAGGCCGAGCCTGCCGCGCAGGGCAATGAAACGGTGAAGCTGGCGGCGTTCAGCAGCCCGCTACGTCAACGAGCAGACGATCGTATTCCGTCTTTGCCACCTTATAGCACTCGCCCGCATAGCGTTCCAGTCCCGCACGATCCAGTACAGTGATGTTGCCGCGGCGGTAAGTGATCAAGCCGTCTTCCTGCAGTTTGCCGGCGGCGGCCGTGATGCTTTCGCGGCGCACGCCCAGCATGATCGAGATCATTTCCTGCGTCACCTTCAGCTCGTTGGTCGGCGAGCGGTCCAGGCGGTCCAGCAGCCAGCGGCACAGCTTTTGTTCGATCGAGCTGTGGCGGCCACCCACGGCGTTCTGCGCCATCTGGGCAAACAGCGCCGTGTTGTAGCGCATCAGCAGCTGGGGCAGGGCGCCGCCCTGGTTGAAAGCGTCGCGCAGTGCCTGGGCCTTCAGGCGGTAGCCATAGCCGGCGCTCTGCACGACCGCAGTGCACATGGCCCGTTCGCCCGGGAACATCGACACGCCCACCACGCCTTCGTGGCCGACCACGGCGATTTCCGTCGTGGCGCCATCTTCCATCACGTACAGCAGCGAAACGATGGCCGTGGTCGGGAAATAAACGTTTTCCAGCTTGCTGCCATACTCGAACAGTTCCTTGCCGAACGGCAGTTGCACCAGTTCCAGGTGCTCGAACAACGACTCCAGCACGTGGCGCGGCAGCGCGGCCAGCAATTCATTCTGCTGGGTGCCGCTGTAGCTGATCACGGGCCGGGTGGCTTCCCGCACGCCGGCGAGCGGCATCGAGGTTTTTTCGGAAATGCCAAGTTGAGTGTTGTTCATATTGTCCTCACGAGCTTAAGTACAGGAATTGCGTCGGCTGCTTCAGTGTGAATTGCGAATTGCGACTCTTGGTTAGATGCCGCACGGCGCCGATCGCGTTGGTAGTACTTTAAGTTCCTATGTAGGTAACGAACATAAGACGGGTTTCCGCCGGGGTGTAGGTTGGTTAGATCATCAGCTGTCAGTCTAGTCCTACGGAAACTTCGCATTTTCATAACATAGCGGGTTTGCCGACAGCGCACGATTGACCTCGCGGCAGGCTCGACCGGCCGCAACGCCAGGCCCTGCCTCATTTCCCCGTTTTTCGGTGCTGTCCGTACGGCAGCGAACATTGCTTCAGGAAATACTCCGCACGGGGGCGGTTCGACAGCCTTGCCCAGTCCGGATGGCCCGGCAAGCGCCCGGCAAGGTCTGCTCCTACAGACCCTTGAATCCATCACTCTGCTGTAAGCGCAGGTTTCATGCGCAAACCCGGCAACAACTACCGCCGCACGCCGTGCCAAGACGCGCGCAGGCCACACGAGACGATTTTTTCCTAAAGAAACGATAGTTTCTGTCGTAAAATTGCCGTACATCAATATCGCACAATGTCACAAAGGCTCCCATGAAACACGCCCAACAAGGCTTCACGCTGATGGAAGTACTGGTCACCGTGGTGATCGTCGGCATCTTGTCGGCCGTGGCCGTGCCGGCCTACACCGGCTATGTCACCCGCGCGCGCACGGCGGAGGCGTTTACGGCGCTGGGCGCGGCGCAGGCGAATGCGGAGCAGTTCTGGAACAACGGCCGCAGTTATGCGGGGTTCGACAACTCCAGCGCCTTTCCCGCAGCGACGCCGAATTTCACCTATGCGCTGAGCAACGCCACCGCGTCCACCTTCACGGTGACGGCCACCGGCCGCGCGAAGATGACCGGGTTTACTTACACGATCGACCAGAACGGCAACCGGGCCACCACGGCAACGCCGGCGTGGGGCACCAATACGGCGTGCTGGGTCGACAGGAAGGGCGGCCAGTGCTCCAGCTGAAGCTGCCATCGCCGGTGCTGACAGGGCTGTCGCCGCCGGTGCGGCCGCGGCCGCTCGGCTATACGCTCATCGAGGTGCTGGTCGGCATCGCCATCCTCGGCATCCTGCTGGCCGTCGGCGTGCCCAACATGACGCAATGGATCGTCTCCAACAAGGCCAGGGCGGCGTCGGAGTTCTACCTGGACGGCCTGTCGATGGCGCGGCGCCAGGCGGTGGCGCACAACGCGCGCAGCCGCTTCGTGCTCACGCCCGGCACCAATGGCCAGTTCGACTGGCAGGTCGACCTGTGCTTCCCCGCGCCGGGTGTCCCGTGCACGGACAACACCGGCAACTGGTCGACGACCGCCGCCGCGGCAACGGGCGATCCGGAAGGCGCAGCGGGCTTCCGCTCCGTGTTCCGCGCCGCCACGTCGCTGCCGCCGTCGACCATCCTGATCCCGGCCGTGGCGCCGGAAGGGGCGACGGCCGTGTATTTCACCGAACTGGGCTGGGTGGACACGACCATCCAGGACCGGCTGACCCGGCTGCGCCTCGATCCTTCCACCGGCCTGGCCGGTGATGTCCGTGCCGCCGCGGTCGCTGTCACGCTGGCCGGCATGGCGGCGAAATGCGACCCGGCCACCGTCGCGCCCGACTCCCGGGCCTGTCCGCCATGATGCCGCGCACCGTCCGGCGCATGCCCCCGGCCCGGCGCGTCCAGCACGGCATCGCCCTGCTCGAAGCGCTGATCGCCGTCGTGATCCTGGCGCTCGGCCTGCTGGGCACGATCGGCCTGCAGGCGCGCTCGTACTCGGCGCTGGCCGACTCGGCGATGCGGGCGGAAGCCACGCTGGCGGCCGACCGCCTGGTGGGCATCATGAGCAACGACGTGGCCAACCTGGCCACCTACCAGGTCGCGCTGGGCGCCACCGCCCCGGCCGCGCTGGCGCCGTGGTCTGCCGAGACGGCAGCCGCCATCCCGGGCGCGCGCTGCCGCGTCACCGTGGTGCCGGAAGCGCAGCGCACCCGCGTGGAAATCGAGATCCGCTGGCGCCGCAAGCAGGGCGCCGACGACAGCGGCCATCTCGTGACCGCGTACATCCGATGAGCAGGGCACCGATGAACACGCTGCCAATGAACACGCTGCCAGTGAACACGCCGCCAATGAACACGCGGCCGACCCATGACAAGCTGCCAGGCGATGCGCCCGGGACGGCCGTGCCACCGACCGCAGCACCGCGCCTGTCCAGCCCGGCGCAACGGGGCTTCTCGATCGTCGAGCTGATGGTCGCCGTCGTCGTCGGCTTGCTGGCCGTCATGTTCGCCACCCGGCTGATGGTCAACGGCGAGCAGAGCAAGGCCGCCTCGGTGGGCGGCTCGGATGCCATGCAGAACGGCATGCTGGCGCTGTTCTCGATCAATACCGATGCGTCGCAAGCCGGCTGGGGTCTCAACGACGACCTGGTCAATGGCTGCAATACCCGCATGACCGATACCCAGGGCTTTACTCTTGCCGCCGCCACCCGCGACGGCGCAGTGATCAGGCCGCTGGCGCCGGCTGTCATCGGCAACGGCGGCACCGGTTCCGATACGCTCACCCTGTATTCCGGCAGCGGGCTGGCCGGCGTCGGCTCCACCCAGGTGTGGCAGAACTACATGGGCGGCACCACGATCGGCGTCGCCAACGTGGCACCGTTCGGCTTCAGCGCCGGCGACGTCATCGTCGTCGCGCCTGAACCGGCCGGCACCGACTGCGCGCTGGCGCAGTTGTCGGCGCCACCCGCTGCAAGCGTGCTGCAGATCGCGGCCGGCGCCGCCTCGCGTTTCAATACCGGCAACCTCGGCGTGCTGTACAACGGCGGCCAGGCGCGCGTGTTCAACCTCGGCCCGGCCGGCAAGCTGTCGTTCCACACCTGGTCCGTCACGAACGGCGTGCTGCAGCTGCGTGCCACCGACCTTGCCGGTACCGGCGCCCAGCCGCAGGCCGTGGTCGGCAACGTGGTGGCGCTGAAGGCGCAATACGGTTTCGATACGCGCACCGGCACCGCGTTCGTCCCCAAAGCCGGCATGCAGGTGGGCCGCTGGAGCAGCGCGATGATCGATGCCGATGGCGACGGCAGCACCGGCGCCGCAGGCGACTGGCAGCGCATCGCCGCGCTGCGCATCGCCATCGTCGCCCGCGGCGCCGTGCCCGAGCGGCCCGCCGCGGGGCAGGCCACGTGCACCGCCACCACCGCGCCGCTGACCCTGTTCAGTACCGCCGTGCCGGCCGGCGTCACCGCCTCGTCCGTCCAGGTGGCACTCGCCGTACCGAACGACACCGTCAGCTGGACCTGCTACCGTTACCGCGTGTTTGAAACGATCGTGCCGATCCGGAATGCGGGGTGGCGGCCATGACGCGCATGACACACACCAGGGACATCGTGCACCAGCGCGGCGTGGCGCTGCCGGTCATGCTGATCATGCTCGTCGTGATGATGGTCAGCAGCATCTACCTGCTGCGCTCCACCAATTCGACGGCGCTCACCACCTCGAACCTGGCCCATGAGGATGCGCTGTCGAAAGCGGCCGACCTGGGCATCCACGCCGCCTACGACTGGCTGAGCAGCGTGCCGAAAAACACGCTGTACAACGACGTGCCCGCCGCCGGCTACGTGGCCACCATCAATCCGGGCGCGGGGCAGGGCGTATCGAACCCGGCGTTCTGGCAGGGCTCGACGACGGTATGGGATGCCAACCGCCGCGACCAGGTCGAATACGTGATCCACCGGATGTGCCAGTTCGCCGGCGCCTACAACGCCGTCAATCCGGCCAACAATTGCACGCTGACGGCGGCGCGGCAGAACGTACAGGCCAGGACGCGCGTCGGCGACAGCCTGGCGTCCGATGCGCCGGCCTACCAGGGCAAGCCGCAGCTGCACTACGTGATCACCGCGCGGATCGCCGGCCCGCGCGGCGGCAATGTCATGAACCAGGCCGTCGTGATGATGGGGCCGTAGACGATGATGAACCCGATGACCTACTTCAAGGGCCGACTGGCCGTCCGCCCGGCGCCACAGCCGCGGCCTGTCCAGCTGCTGCCGCAGTTGCTTAAACCCCTGCTCGTGCCGGTGCTGGCATGGCTGCTGGCCTGCGTGTCCGCCCCGGTACTGGCCGCCACCACCAATATCGCCCAGGTGCCGCTGCTGAACATCGCCGGCACGGGTACCGTCAAGCCGAACCTGATGCTGCTGTTCGATAACTCCGGCTCGATGGACCAGACCTACACGCCGGACTACGTCAACGACAACCTGTGCCGCTCGCGCCTCACGCTGTCGGCCGGCATCACGGCGTGCACCGTGGGCCATCCGCCCTTCATGAGCCCCGACTTCAACCGCCAGTACTACAATCCGCGCATCCGCTACGGCGCGCCGATCCAGTGGGATGGCACGTATTACCCGGACATGACGGCGGCGCAGACGGCCAACTGGACCAACGTGCCCAGCGATGGCTTCGGCCGCAGCAACACCAACCTGTACGGCTCGTCCGACAGCGCGATCAACCTGATCAGCGAATTCCCCGACCTGAAGTGGTGCAACAGCAGCGACGAGAGCGACTGCCGCATCAACACGGCCACCTACACCTACCCGGACAACGCCTACTACAACCCGGCCGCCATCAGCGGCGGGCCGTACTACTACAACATCGCCGTGTCCGAGTACTGCCGCGACGAGCGGCTGACCAGCTGCACGTCGGTAGCGGCCGGCGCCGCCGCACCGGACGGCTACCCGGTACCGGCCACCGTGCGCTGGTGCAGCAACCGCGCGCTGACCACCTGCCAGGCCAAGCGCGTGGGCAGCTACGTCTACCCGAAGTACTCGTCGCCGCCGACCAGTTCCATCGCCCACGGCACCATCACGCTGGGCACCACGCTGTCGTCGTCGCCGATGCAGATCGCCTCGGTCACCGTGATCAACCCGGCTTCGCCGGATGCGCCGGTCACGATCAGCAACGGCGCCGTCAGCGCGCCGAGCGGCACCAATACCGCCGCGCGGCAGCAGGCGCTGGCTACCCAGGTCGCGGCCAGCATCATCGCGCGCACCGGCCTCGGCATCAATTCCTACTGGGCCTGCGTGCGCACGCCCACCGGTTCGTCCACCGTGCCGGCCTGCTCGTCGCTGGGCATCCCGCTCACGTCCGACAACGTGGTGGCGGTGGTGCCCATCGTCTGCGCCGGCGGCGCCAAGTCGCTGACCAACTGCAGCACGATCCGCGAAGACGCCTTCACCAACACGCGGCAGGGCTGGGGCGTGGAAGTGGATGCGCCATCGGTGCAGACCACGCCGGCCACCAGCGGCCAGCCACCGACGGCGCTGTTGCGCATCGGCGGGCGCGGCAACATGCGCAGCAGCGGCAGCATCGCCAGCATCAGGCTCGGCTCCACCACGATCACCGGCACCGTATCGCTGCGCAATATGTCGCCGGCCCAGGTGGCGCTGGCGATCGTGCAGGCCATCAATGCGTCGAGCACCCGCGCCACCCACCGCGCCTACCTGGGCGGCGACGCCACCACCGGTGTCTGCGCGAATGAACCGGCCACCACGGTCTGCGTCGTCAACATCAACGCCACGGCGAACGGCGCCGCGCTGAGCGGCACGGTGTCGGGCGAGAACAACGTCACGTTCAGCACCGTGAACGCCACCAGCATCGTGGAAGGCATTCCCGTCACCACCACGGCGCTGTCGTCGCTGCCGAGCGCGTTCTCGCGGGTGAACATCGTACCCGGCCGCACGTATCCGAAGGCCGCCTCGCGCAGCGACTGCGTGGCGCAGACCGGGATCTGCACCTACGACGAGGAAATGACCAACTTCGCCAACTGGTATGCGTACTACAAGAACCGGCTGCAGATGATGAAGACCTCGGTCGGCATCGCGTTCGCCGCCATCAACGCGAACTACCGCGTGGGCTTCGTGCGCCTGTCGCAGGCCGGTGCCGCCCTGTCGATCGACATGAAGCCGGCCGATTTCACGGGCACGGCGCGCAGCACCTGGTATTCCACGCTGTACAACACCACCAGCAGCGGCTCCACGCCGATCCGCACCGCCATGGACAACGTCGGCCGCATGTTCGCCAACCTGGCGCCGTACGACTACGACTCGGGGCAGGAAGTGGTGCAGTTCCCGTGCCAGCAGAACTTCCTGATCCTCACCACCGACGGCTACTGGAACGGCAGCTCGACGGCCAACGTGGTCAACAACGACAACCAGGACAACGCCGGGCGCTTCTGCACGTACGGCCGCGGCTGCGTGGATACGCGCGGCCAGTCGCAGCCTTCGATCTCGGACGTGGCGCTGCACTGGTATAACGGCGGTTCGTCGACGGCCACCGTGTCGCTGCGCCCCGACCTGGAACCGGACATGACCAGGCCCGGCCAGGTGCCGGCCGCCGAGGGCGAGAATACCCACCTGCACATGAACACCTACACGCTGGGCCTGGGCATGGATGGCGTGATGACCTACGAGCCGAACTACGATTCGGCACCGAAGGCGGGCGGCGATTTCTACAACCTGATCACGCGCGTGCAGACCGGCTGCCCGTGGAACAACAACGGCCCGTACGTGTGGCCGAATCCGGACGTGACCAATACCGGCAATACCGTGCAGGAACGGGTCGACGACCTGTGGCATGCCGCCATCAATGGCCACGGCAAGTACTTCAGCGCCAACGAACCGCGCGAGGTGGTCGAGGGCCTGTCGTCCGCGCTGTCGAACATGCAGGTCACGCTGGGCGCCGCGTCGGCCGCCGCCACCTCCACGCCGAACATCTCGCTGCAGGACAACGACATCTTCTCGGATACCTTCACCACGGTGAAATGGTATGGCGAACTGTCGGACCGGAAGATCGATCCCACCACGGGCGTCGTCAGCAATACCACCGTCTGGACCACCACCGACACGCTCGGCGAGAAGGTGGCCGCGTCCAGCGACACGCGCAGCATCTACATGGCCGGCAGCGGCGCCCTGAAGGCGTTCCGCTACGATGCCATGTCCCCCCAGGAAAAGGCCTGGTTCACCGGCCAGTGCCCGAACCTGCCGCAGTGCACGCTGCTGTCGGTGGCCGACCGGAACATCGTCAACAGCGGCGACCACATGGTGAACTGGCTGCGCGGCCAGCAGCAGCATGCCAACGACCGCATCTTCCGCGCCTACTCGATGAGCAGCGACACGCCGTCGATCCCGATCGTGCTGGGCGATATCGCCTCGTCGAAGCCGGCCTATGTGCGCGATCCGCGCAAGGCCTACACCGGCAACGGCTACCCCGAGTTCCGCGACGCCCAGACGGCGGCGCGCCCGGTGGCCACCGTGTTCACGGCGGCGAACGACGGCATGCTGCACGCGTTCTCCGCCGCGGACGGCCAGGAAGCATGGGCCTACGTGCCGCGCATCACGATGAAGAAGCTGCCGGCGCTGTCGAGCACCACGTATGCCACCAACCACCAGTTCACCACCGACGGCTCTCCCGAAGTGGCCGACGTGTACTTCAACGGCGCCTGGCACACCGTGCTGGTGGCCGGCCTGAACGCGGGCGGCCGCGGCTACTACGCGCTGGACATCACCGACCCGCGCCAGCCGAGGCAGCTGTGGGAACTGTGCGCCGACGCCAGCGTGTGCGCCAACGCCGTACCGAACATGGGCCTGTCGTTCGGCAATCCGCAATTCGGCACGTGGCGCGATGGCTCGGGTGCCGAGCGCTGGGTGGTGTTCCTCACGTCCGGCTACAACAACGTGCCCGGCGTGGACGGTGTCGACACGGGCGACGGCAAGGGCTACCTGTTCATCGTCGACATCGCCACCGGCGCGGTGCTCAAGACGGTCAGCACCAACAGCGGCGATACCGCCACGCCATCGGGCCTGGCCAAGATCACCGCGATCACGGCCGATCCGAACGGCGACCCGCTGGTCACCCACATCTACGGCGGCGACAACGATGGCCGCATGTGGCGCTTCGACCTGACGGCCACCGACGGCAGCGTGGGCGTGCTGAAGCTGGGCGACGCCGGTGCCGCCCAGCCGATCACGACGCGCCCGGACGTCACGCTGTGCGCGGTGGAAGGCACGACGATACCCGAGCGCGTGGTGCTGTTCGGCACCGGCCGCCTGCTTGACGTGCCGGATACCGCCAATGCCGACGTGCAGAGCCTGTACGTGGTGAAGGACTCGGGCGCCTACGTCAACCTGCGCGGCGCCGCGATGGAGCAGCAGATGCTGAGCACCTCCGGTGCCGGCACCAACACCGGCTCGTACCAGATCACCGACGACGCGGCCGACCTGCGGCAGAAGAGCGGCTGGTACGTCGACTGGCGCCTGAACCCGGGCGAGCGCATGAACATCGACCCGAAGATCGTCAGCGGCGTGGCCAACGTGGTGACCAACCTGCCCACCTCGTCGTCGTCCTGCTCGGTGGGCGGTACCAGCAACGCCTACGCGCTGGACGTGTGCCGCGGTGTCGGCGTCAACGGGCGGATCGTGGGCGGCACGCTGTCGAACACGTCGGCGGCGGTCGGCTTCATCATCGTGCGGCTGCCCAGCGGCGAAATGAAGATGATCGCCACCACCGCCAAGGGCGAAACGCTGACGCGGCCGATCGTCGAACTCGATTCGGAGGGCGCGCATCCGGTCGGCTGGCGGCGCGTGAAGGGGGACTGAGCCCAATGTCGACAAGTTCAGCATTACACGACACATTGAAAGCGCATGCATTCACCGCAACGGCGAAGGGCTGGGGTCAGGAGGGAATCCTGGCAAGCATGCCAGGACCGTTGCGCAGGCGCGAAGCATGCTTCGCGAAACCCCTGCTTCACCCCGGCGGGGCGTAGCCGGGGTTTCAAGGAGCATCGCTCCTTGCCGGCGTAGCGGTACTGGCCTGCAGGCCAGTACTCCTCCCTGACCCCAGAATTTGCCCTTGGGTGGACTTAACTGAACGGCATTCGAGGACGTCCCGCGTTTTTCGGGATGGCAAAGCACCCGGCCAGGGCCAAAAAACGGTAAAATCCACGGTTTTCCGTCGAGCCGAACCGTTGGTTGCCACCATGTCCGAAGAATCCCAAGTCACCACCCCAGCCATTGAGGCAAGCAGCGAGCAGGAAGCGGGCGCCAGCGCCAAGCCTGCCGCGCTGATCGCGCGCGAAGTCCAGCGCCGCCGCACGTTCGGCATCATTTCCCACCCCGACGCCGGCAAGACGACGCTGACCGAGAAGCTGCTGCTGTTCTCGGGCGCGATCCAGATGGCCGGTACCGTCAAGGCCCGCAAGAGCGCGCGCCACGCCACCTCCGACTGGATGGAGATCGAGAAGCAGCGCGGCATTTCCGTTGCCTCGTCGGTGATGCAGTTCGAGTTCCGCGACCACATCATCAACCTGCTCGACACACCGGGCCACCAGGACTTTTCGGAAGACACCTACCGCGTGCTGACGGCCGTCGACTCGGCGCTGATGGTGATCGACGCGGCCAAGGGTGTCGAGGCGCAGACCATCAAGCTGCTCGACGTGTGCCGCATGCGCAATACGCCGATCGTCACGTTCATGAACAAGATGGACCGCGAAACGCGCGACCCGCTGGAATTGCTGGATGAACTGGAGTCGGTGCTGAAGATCCAGTGCGCGCCGGTGACCTGGCCGATCGGCATGGGCAAGAACTTCCGCGGCGTGTACCACCTGCTGCGCGACGAAGTGCTGCTGTTCCGCGCCGGTTCGGAAAGCGCCAACCAGACCGTGGAAGTCATCAAGGGTATCGACAATCCGAAGCTGCAGGAGATGTTCCCGCTGGAGATGGACCAGTTGCGCATGGAAGTGGAACTGGTGCACGGCGCCTCGCACCCGTTCGACCTGGAGCAGTTCCTGGCCGGTATCCAGACCCCCGTGTTCTTCGGTTCGGCGATCAACAACTTCGGCGTGCGCGAGATCCTGTCGGCGCTGGTCGACTGGGCGCCGCCGCCGCGCGAGCGCGACGCCACCGTGCGTTCCGTCGAGCCGACCGAGCAGCCGTTCTCCGGCTTCGTGTTCAAGATCCAGGCCAACATGGACCCGGCGCACCGCGACCGCATCGCCTTCCTGCGCGTGTGCTCCGGCCGCTTCGAGCGGGGCATGAAGGTCAAGCACCTGCGCCTGGGGCGCGAAGTGAAGGTGTCGTCGGTGGTGACGTTCATGGCATCGTCGCGCGAGCAGGTGGAAGAGGCGTACGCCGGCGACATCATCGGCTTGCCGAACCACGGCAACATGCAGATCGGCGACAGCTTCTCGGAAGGCGAGATGCTGCAGTTCACCGGCATCCCGTACTTCGCGCCGGACTTCTTCCGCCAGGTGCGCATCCGCAATCCGCTGAAGATCAAGCAGCTGCACAAGGGCCTGCAGCAGCTGGGCGAAGAGGGCGCGGTGCAGGTCTTCAAGCCGGTGCAGGGCGGTGAGCTCGTGCTGGGCGCTGTCGGCGTGCTGCAGTTCGAAGTGGTCGCCAGCCGCCTGATGAACGAGTACGGCGTCGACGCCGTGTTCGAAGGCACCAGCATCAGCAGCGCGCGCTGGGTCTCGTCGGACGACAAGAAGGCGCTGGCCGACTTCGAGGCGGCCCTCGGCCACAACGTGGCATATGACGCCGCCGGCAACCTTGCCTACCTCGCCACGTCGGGCGTCAACCTGCGCCTCACGCAGGAACGCTGGCCGAAGCTGACGTTCCACGCCACCCGCGAGCACGCCACGAAGCTCTGACCGAGCGCATCAGCGCGCCGCGGCGCGCGCCTGCGCGTGGCCGAACACGCGGTCGACCAGCTCGACCGCGGCGGCCACGCCATCCTCCTGCCGCATGGCCTCCCCGGCTGCGACGGCAGCCTGCGTCATGGCCGGCGTATCCAGCACTTGGCGGATCAGCTTCGCCAGCCCGGCCGCGGTAGCCTTGCGCCGGTGCACGGGCATGCCGGCGATGCCCAGCCGCTGCAGCTCCCGGCCCCAGTGTTCCTGTTCGCTGATGTGCGGCACCACCACCGATGGCTTGCCGGCCAGGATGGCCGATTGCGTGGTGCCGGCACCGCCATGGTGCAGCACCGCGCCGCAGCGCGGGAACACGGCGTGGTGCGGCGCGGCGCGAACGTAGAGCAAGCGATCCGACGACGCGAAGCCGCAGGCCGCCGCGTCGGCGCTCTGGATGATCGCCCGGCAGCCGGCCAGCCGCGCCGCCTCGGTCAGCAGTTGCAGCGTCTGCCGTTGCCAGTCGATGTCGGCCGGCATCCAGCTGCCCAGCGTCATGTAGACCGGCGCCTCGCCCGCGGCGAGGAAGCTGGCCAGTTCGGGCGCCACGCTGCCTTCGACAGCGATATTGGGCATGTCGAGGAAACCGCTCAGCTGCACGCCGGGCGGCCAGTCGGGCTGCTGGACCGCGATGACCGGGCTGACCGCGACCAGCGTCAACTGCGGCGACAGCCACACCTCGTCGATCATGTCGCGCACCGGCGGCACCCCCGCCCGGGCGCGCAGGCGGTTGGTATCGGCCAGCAGCGCGCGGTTGACCGCCAGCCGCGTGACCCACCAGAGCAGCCGGTTGGCCCACTGGGCGCCGCCGCGCGAACGCATCGGATGGTCGCAGGCGCTGGGGATGCCGCCGTGCGACAACATCACGCTGGCATACGGGCGCCCGGCGCGCTGTTCCGCGGCCCGCAGCGGATGCATGAAGAAATGTCCGATCACCACGTCACATTCCTCGCACAACCTCTCGGCCGCCGCGAACATGCGGTCCTCGACGGGCGCGAAGGCCAGGCGCAGGATCTTGGCCATCTGCCGCATCGGGTCGCGCGTGTCGAACACGGTGGCGCCGATCTTTCCCGCATCCTCGGTCCCCAGCACCGGCGACGCCACCATGCGGATATCCACGCCCGAGGGCGACACATGGCGCGCATAGGCATCGCTGTCCACGCAGGTGATGACGAGGATGACCTCATGCCCGCTGCGTTGCAGGCCCTCCGCCAAGGCCAGGAATGGGCGCACGTCGCCATGGCTGCCCCAGGTTTGCAAGCCGATCTTCATGTTTTTCCTTGTTGAAAAAGCACTGGGATCCGATTATCGCCGAGTTCGCGCACGTATGCAGCCCGGGCTTGACATGGCCAGGTCCCACGTATACTGTATCAATCAACTAATACAGTAATACAACCCATCAGCGAACCAGCGCCCGCCATGACCGAACATACCGCCCAGCTGTTTGCCATCACTACCGGGTCGGCCGAACCCATCTATCGCCAGTTGATCGAGCAGGTCAGGCGGCTCGCCGCCGCCGGCGTGCTGGCGCCGGGCGACACGCTGCCCTCCGTGCGCGAGGTGGCCGGGACCCTGGCCGTCAATCCGATGACGGTCTCGAAGGCCTACAACCTGCTCGAGATGGAAGGCGCGCTGGAGCGCATCCGCGGGCAGGGCATGCAGGTCGCGCAGCGCAAGCCGGGTGGGCAGAAGGAGCGCGAAGCCTTGCTGCGCCCGTCGCTGGAGCGCGCGGCCCGCGAGGCCCGCCAGCTGGAGCTGGACGATCACACGATTCTCGAACTGTTCAAACAAGTCCTGAAGGAAGAAAAATGAACACATCCGTGGTGGCAATGGAAGGCGTGGCGCGCTCGTTCGGCGGCCGCGGGGTACTGGCCGGGATCGACTGGCACATCGGCAGCGGCGCGGTGATCGGCCTGCTGGGCCGCAACGGCGCCGGCAAGTCGACGCTGATCGAATGCCTGCTGGGCCTGCGCGAGGTGGACAGCGGCGCCATCACGCTGTTCGGCGAGCCGGCCGGCAACCTGTCGCCGGCGACCCGCGCCCGCATCGGCTACGTGCCGCAGAAGTCCGAGCTGTTCGACTGGCTCACGCCGGACCAGCTGCTGGCGTACTTTCGTACCCTGTACCCGCGCTGGAACGACTACAAGGTGGAGAACCTGCTGGCGCGCTGGGGCTTCGATCCGGCCACGCGCAGGCAGCGCATCGCCAGCCTGTCCGGCGGCCAGCAGCAGCGGCTGTCGATCATCCGCGCGCTGGCGCCCGATCCGGACCTGCTGGTGCTGGACGAACCCGTAGCCAGCCTCGATCCGGTGGGCCGCCGCGACTTCCTGCGCGAACTGGTCGACGACGTGATCGAGCGCGGCACCACGGTGCTGTTCTCGACGCACATCCTGTCCGACCTGGAACGCATCGCGGTCGATGTCGCCTTCCTGAAGGATGGCCGCATCGCGCTGCAGGCGCCGCTCGACGACCTGCTGGAAGGCACCCGCCGCGTCAGCGGCGATCCGAAGGCGCTGGCCACGCTGCGCCTGGACCAGGAGCTGGGCCGCGTGCGCCACGGTAACGGCGCCTTCAGCATCGTGGCGCGGCTGTCCGCCCAGGAGTCGATCCGCCTGCTGGCATCGCCCGGCGTGCGCCTCGAGCCGGTCTCGCTGGAAGACCTGTTCGAAGAGGTGACGCGATGAACGCCTGGCGCCAGTTGCTGATGCAGGTGGTGCTGCGCCACCGCGTGCAGGGACGGTTGTGGATCACATGGTTGCTGCTCGGATTGATGGTGCTGCCGTCCGGCGCGGTGCTCGCTGGCGTGGTGCCCCTGCCCGCTGGTGCGGTGGCGGCGGCATTGCTGTCGATCGCGACTGTCATGTGGTGGAGCCTGTACCTGCAGACGGCAATGCGGCTCAATACCCCCGCGTCGGCCTGCCTGGTGCCGGGCATGCGCCGCCGCCTGCTGGCGCTGACCGCGGTGCTGTGGATCTCCGCCAGCGTGCCACCCGCTGTACTGTTCGGCATTGCCAACAGCCACTACGGTCTCACGCTGCTGAGCTGCGCTGCCGTCCTGCTGTTCGCGGCGCTGTGCTGCCGCTATCCGTGGCTGGGCCTGGTGCCATCGTTCGCCTGGCTGGCGGCGCGGCTGCCGTGGTATCCCGCTGGCACGCTGGAGGCCGTGCTCGAGGCGGGCGAGGCGGCCGTCACGCTGGGCGGACTGGTAGCCTTGGCCGCGCTGGGCGCCCTGGTGCTGCGTGTGCTGTTCCCGCGCGGCGGCGACGCGCACTACCGGTTCGGTACCTGCATCGACCGCCGGTCCGGCAAGGGCAAGGGCGGCATGACGATGGCTTCCGGCGGCACGCTGTTCCGCGCACTGGACAGTTTCTATCATGCCCGGCTGACAGCGCCGGGCCGGCCCGCCGCGCGCCTGCTCGATGCGCTGGGCGGCCGGGCCCACTGGAGCCGCGCGGTGCTGATCCTCGCGATTCTCACCGGCGGCGCGCTGGCCTGCCGGGCCTACACCGGTCCCGAAACCATGCGGCCGTTCATCCCGCTGCTGCTGGTGGCGATGATGCTGGCGGTGTTGTCGCACGTGGATGGCCTGCTGTCGGCCGTGAAGAACTCCCGTGCGGAGCAGGGCATCCTGCTGCTGGCGCCGGTGGCGCCGCCGCCGCGCGACCTGAACCGGCAGCTGGCGCTGGCGCTGCTGGGTCGCTTCGGCATTGTGCTGGGGGCCTACCTGGCCGGCAGCTGCGTGGTGCTGCTGGCCACCACCGGCGCATGGCGCGCGTGGCTGTGCTGTACGGCGGTCGCACTGGCCTTTACGCCGCTGCTGTTGCGCGATCATGCGCGCCATCCGGGCTGGAAGTCGGCGCAGCTTTCGGTCGGGATCGTAATGCTGCTGATGGCACCCCTCAGCGGCCTGGTCGAATACGGCGGGATCCCGGCGGTGGCGTCGATCGCGTGCAGTGCGGCGCTGCTGGCCGGCACCGCCATTGCGGTGGTGCTGCGCTGGCGCGGCGCGATGGCCGCCGCGCCGGCCTTCCCGGCCGGGCGGCTGGCTAGCTGACTACTTCGCCGGCGTGGCCAGCGGCTGGCCCTTCTCGACCACGTACACGCCGACCAGTTTCGTCGTCGTGCTGCCTGGATTGCGCGCGTCGTGCACCACGCCGGCGGGGATGATGATCGCTTCGCCGGCTTTTACACGCCGCGGTGGCGCACCGTCGATCAGCAGTTCGCCTTCGCCATCGAGGAAGTAGGTGATTTCGTCGCCCGGGTGCGTGTGGCGGCCCGCGGTGGCGCCGGGTGCCAGTTCGACATGGGCGACGACCGCTTCGCGGTTGGGCACGGAGATGTCACCGCGGGTGATGACGGTGCGCTTGATGCCGGTGGGCTGGGCCAGGGAACTGGTGCAGGGCAGGGCTAGCAGTGCTAGTGACACAGCGGCCATCGCGGCCGCGGCTTGGCGTCTCATCGTCTCCTCCATGGTGGTGGCTGCACGGGTGTGCAGGGCGATGGTACGCTCGTCGGTGCGGCAGCTCAACTGGCGCGATGCGGATGAGCCGCCAGGTGCAAGCCAGGCTGCATCTGGCTTGCGTCACGCTATCAACCGTTGACCACGGGGCCGTTAGGATCTTCCGGCATTACCGTAGTACCCGGCTCATTTTCCACTTCTTCTTTCGGTCCGGCTTTCGGACCGTTAGGGGTTGGGGTGGCCTGCTGCGCATGGGCCGGAGCCTGGAAGCTCGTGCCGGCAGCGATGTTCGCGGCGGCGGTAGTCGTGAAGGCGCCTGCAGTGGCAATGCCCAGGATGAGAGTGGTGATCGATTTTTTCATAAACAGGTTATTGGTTTTTGAGGTGAATTCACTGCAGAATATCGCGAGCAATGAGGTACCTTTGCTCACGATGTGCTGCGCTCTGGGCGGCTCTACAAGTCTGAGGTGCTGATCCTGACCGGTTGCGCCGCTAATTCCGTTGCAAGTCGAAACGTCAAGAAAAAGGTCTTCGGCACCATGTCGACATCGTTCAGCGTCAGGACACGGCCATTGGTGCGTTGGCCGTAGATCTCAGCTGGCCATTCGGTGGCGATCGTCACGCCATCAGCCCTTGACCGTTGGCTCGTTAGGATCTTCCGGGATCAACATCGCGGTTGGTACAACTGGAGAGGTCGGCGTAGACTCGGCCGTGGGAGCGGGCGTCTCGTTCTTGTTACCGGTTTTCTTTTCTTCCGGTGCCGGCTTGTTCTTTTCAGTCATTACGGTTACTCCTGTTGTGGTGGGTGAAATGAAATCTGGTGGCGATACCATGGATCGCGAAAGTTGATGTCCGACAGCCTCTGCCGTTCTGTGCGCGCCGAGTCCTCTTCTCCCATGCAGCGATGTGCCTGTACTACGGCGGCGAGGATGAAGTATTCCGCGCTCGGTTGCCGCGCCGGTGCCAGCACCGCAGCCGCTTCTCTGCAGGCCGCAACTGCTTCCCGGCCTTGCCGACGGTTCTTTAGGATATCGGCATGTACGAGCAGCGCGTCAGCAAACTGAAGGCGCAGCGACATGTCCTTGTCCCCGGGCGCGACTGCGATACGCAGCCTGTCAAGGGTCGGATCGAGCACCCGTGCAGCGCCGTCAATGTCCGTCATGCGGACCAGGATGTTGGCGAGATAAATGTCCAGTTGCACGCGCAGGCGGCTCAGCTCACCTTGTGTTGGATCCGCAGCGGCGAGACGAGCTACCGCTCGGCGCAAGTCTCGCAGTTCCACGAGCGCCCTGCTCGGCGCAGTGAACGATGTCAGGTAAATCGATTTGGCATTTATGACAAACAAATAACGCTGCCATGCCAAATTGGTGGGATCCATCGCAGCAAATGTACCCATAATCCGCTGCGCTTCCTGCCACCTGTCCTGGCTGGTGGCAAGGCCAAGCGCCTGCTCCATCTCGGCAATGTGGGACACGGCCAAGGCGAGCCGGACTCCCCATGCGGCATTCGTTCGATGGCGTTCGAGCACTGGATGGATTAGCTGGCGCTCGGTTTCGTATAGCGTCATGGCTTCTTTCAAAGCGCCGCGGGCTGCGGTTGTCTTTGCTAGCCAGGAATACGAATTAGCAAGGCTCATCACCAGGGAATCGTCCTCTGGTTTGGCGTCGATGACGGCGCGTTTCAAACGAATGGACTCCTTGAACGCCGCACCGGCTGAAGTGAAATCGCGCAAGTTGATTTGGATGCTACCGATGCCATTGTGCGCATACGACAGCTCAAGCAGGCTATCCGGGTCCCTCTGATCGAGCGCCACCAGCTTGCGGCTCAAGTCGCGGTATTGCTCCATATATTTCAGCGCGACAGGCCAGTCGTCCCGGTTGCGATGAATTTTGCTCAGCCAGAACGCCACGGCCCCCTGCGCCTTCAGCGCTGCCTTGTCGTCAGGCACCCGCGCGAGCTGTTGCGAAAGAATGCCGCGGGCCGCCAGCAGCGCGGTCTGGGCGGAATCCGGCTTGGCACGCGCGATATCGACTTCGGCGATCACCTGCAGCGCCTTGGCGCGCTGCACCGCCGTCCGGGGATCGCCGTCGTGCGTGCCACGGGCAAGGTAGGCCAGCGCGCGCTTGCTCACATCGTCCAGCAAATAGAGCCGGCCCAGCGGCCGCAGCTTGTCGGCGAAATCCCCGAGCATGAAGCCCAGCAGTCCTTCGGCGTCGGCGCGGCGCCGGTCCGCATCCTGTTGCGCGGCCCGCGCGGTCAGGCCAAGTACACCCGCCAGCATTGCCAGCAGCGCGATCACCGCCACCACCGCCATGCGAATGCGCTCGCCCAGCTTGACCCGCCGCAGCGACGCGTCGACGAACTCGGCTTCCTGCGCGGACAGGGAAATGTCGGCCGAAGCCAGTACGGTACGAGCCTGGTTGGCCTGGATGCCGGGCGGCAGCAGCAGGTCGCGCGGGCGCCCGGCCGCGGCCCAGCGCGCCGCCTGCGCTGTAATCCGCGTGCGCACCTGCAGCGTTTGCCGGTGGACTTCGATCCAGTTCGCGATGCGGGGCCAGCGCCGCAGCAGCGCTTCATGGGCCACGCCGAAGCCGGGCACGTCGCCGGCCAGTTCGCTGACGAACAAACGCGCTTCCACCAATGCGCGGACCAGATCGCGCTCGGCTCCATCGCGCAAGAACGCCCAGGGGGCGCGGCGCGCCGTGACGGCATGCTGCTCCTCGCCGATGCAGACCAGCAGCGACAGCACGCGTGGCAGCGCGGCCTGCTGTGCGGCGGGCAGCGCGGCGACGACCTGCTCGGCACGCACGCCCAGCGCGCCCTCGATGCCGCCCAGCTGGCGGAACACGTCGAAGCGCAGCAAGCCGTCGTCGCCGCGCTGGCGGTACAATTCATCGAGGCAGTATTGCAGCAGCGGCAGCGCGTCCGGGCTGGCGCGGGCGGCGTCGCACAGCACGTCGTCCAGGCTGGCGCCGGTATCGGCTTCCCGCTCGAACGCCAGCCTGGCGGCGCGCGCCGGTTCGCGCACCATTTGCGCGATGGCCGCGCCATCGGGCGGCTCCACGTCGAAATGGCCGCCGCGCGTTTTCAGCGCCATCAGTTCCGGCACGGCCATCACTTCGGGATAGAAATCGTTGCGGCAGGCCAGCACGACCAGCACGTTGGCACGCGCCAGCCGGTCCAGCGCCTGGAAGAATGCCGCGCGGTCGGCAGCGCTGTCCGCGGTGCGGAACACGGCTTCCAGCCGGTCGACGAACACGGCCAGCCGGGCCGGGCCGTCCAGCGCCAGGTGCGCGGCCACGGCGGCCGGCTCGTCGCGCAGCCGCTGGCCGAGCGTGGCGGCATCGAGGCCGTCGAACAGCAGGGCGTTGCCGCATTCGGCGTCACTGCGTTCCGCGTCGAGCAGCACGGCGGCCAGCGCGCCGAGCAGGCCACTGCCGCCCAGGTCCGCGCAATCCATGTGCAGCGTGCAGTCGAGGGCGACAAGCCCGCCGCTTGTAACCATCAGTTGCGGCAGCAGGCCGGCACGTACCAGCGAAGTCTTGCCGGACCCGGAAGCCCCCAGCACCAGCGCCATCGCGCAGCCGCCATCGACCTGGTCGAGCACCGTCTGGCGCAGCCGCGTGGCCGCCTGCACCCGGCCGAAGAAGATCGCCGCGTGACTTTCCTCGAACGCGGCCAGGCCCCGGAACGGCGAGCCCTGGTCCCAGCCGCCGGGAGCTTCTTCCTCTTCCACCACGTCGGCGATGGCGCGGTAGCCGCGCTTGCGCACCGTTTCGATATAGCGCGGCGCCGTGCTGGAATCGCCCAGCGCCTTGCGCAACTGGGCGATCGCCTTGTGCACCGGGTTGTCGCCCAGTTCAGGCGTGCCCCAGCATTTTTCCAGCAATTCCTCGGGCGGGATGACCGCATGCGGATGGCGGCAAAGGTAGCGCAGCACGTCCATGGCGCGCGGTTCCAGGCCCACGCGCGTGTCGCCATTGCGCAAGGAATTGCCTGCCACCTCCACTTGCCAGTCGCCGAAGCGAAACCCGCGATGAGCCATTCGATCGACATCCCCGAAATTATTTTCTTATATGAATCAGTGGCTTGACTCTTCCGGAAGATTTCCGGAAGGCGCCCGCGCGGCTGGGTGACTACAGTCTTGCTAACTGATCGACCCCCATCTTAACATTTCTCTATAACAAATAGATGTCAAATTCTTACAACTCCTTCGACCTGGCGGATTTCCCGCGGCGCTACCTGAAACCCTTGCTGGTCGATGCGCTGCAAGCCCGGCTCGCGGCATGGCCGGTCGCGCTTGCGCTGCCGCCGGCCGCCGTGGTCGACCCGCTGGGGAGCGAAAGCGGACGCTCCGGCGTGCCGGCGGGAGTGTGGGGCGAGCCCTGCTTCGTGGCCACGGACCGGGGGTGGACCTGGCGCGACCATGCGCTGCTGGCATGGCGGACCGGCGGGGCGGTGGTGCACCAGCGCATCTCGGAGCAGGAGCGCCGCTATGACATCTACCTGTCCGAACAGCCGGACATGGCCGGCGTGCCGCGCCTGACCGTCGATTTGCACGCGTTGCAGACCTGCTATGAACGCGACGCCGTCACGGAGGGGGCCTGCGACCTGGGCGCCGGATGGGCCAGGCTGACGCAGCGCTGGTCGCTGCGATTGCAACTGATAGTTACGGCAGCTGGCCGGGTCAACGTCATCACCCGCGCAAGCCGGCCGGCCCCGCGCATGGATGCCGGCCGCAGCGGCCCCTGGCCCGGCGCCGACCCGCTGGCCCGCCTGCTGGACGTGCGGCGGCTGACGCGCGACTGGGAGCAGGGCGGTGCCTCCCTGGGCGCGGTGCGCGACCAGCTGGTGAGCCGGCTGGCCGCGGCGATCGAACCGCCGCTGGCCCGGTCCGTGCCGCAATTCGCCTAGGGCAGGGCGCCATGGTCAACCTGACCCTGCACGCCGGGATGGCGGAGCGCCGGCCGCTGTTCATCGTGCGCGACCGCAACCTGCCGGTGGTCTTCGGCGTGGACGGCGCCGGCCGGCTGCGCCTGTTGCAGCACATGGGCACCGGGGCCTGGTCCGACACCGACCTGTCGGCCGGGTTGCCCGATGGCGCGACCGTGCGCTGCGCCGACGTGCGGCAGGCGCCGGACGGCACGCTCAGCATCGCGCTGGCAGTCTGCAATGCTGCCGGCCGGTGCAACCTGCGCATCGGCACCGGCATTTCCGTGCAACAGGATGAAGCGGGCTGGCTGCACACCATGCGGCACCTGCCGGTCGCCCCCGGGCTGCCAACCGCTACCCTGGTCACCCACGTGGCGTTCGGCCCCCTGCAAGCCGGCGCGCCGCCGCTGCTGCTGGTGCACGCGGGCGCGGCCACCTGGTACTGCAACGCGGCGGCGCCGCTGCACACGATGCGCCCGCTCGACCTGCCGCCTGCGCGGGCATGCGCGATCGGCAATTACCGGCAGCCGGGCATCTGGGTGCTGCATGCCTACGGCAAGGGCAGTTCGCTGCGCTTCACGCCGCTGTGCGACCCGTTCGGCTGGTACGTGACGCTCGATTACCCGGACTTGCCGCCCCATGTGGACAGCGTGCTGCTGGCCCCGGGCGCGCAGCCGAACGTGCCGGACCTGTACGCGGCGGGCGAACGCATCGTCGTCTACCGGGGCGGCAACACCCCGCCCCAGACGGTGGCGCGCGTCGCCGGCGCCAGGCTGCTGTGGGGCCACGTGCATGACGGCGCCGACTATCTCGCCTACGCCGATGCCGGCGGCGCCCTGTGGATGCTGGTGCGGCCGCGGCGCGGCGCGTGGAATCCGCCATTCCGCCTGACCCGGCGGCGCGCTGTGCTGGCCGTGGCCGGGCAGTTCATCCATGCCGCCGCCATCGAGGAGGGCAGGCTGGAAGTGCAGCGCTTCACGATGGATGGCCAGTTGTATGGCAGCGAACTGGTGGCGGCCGACTGGTAAACGCAAAAAGCCGCCCGCCTGGCGGCGGACGGCTTTTATAGTTGAAACAGGCGCGAGCGCTTACTCGTAGGCGCTGATCGGCGCGCAACCGCACATCAGGTTGCGGTCGCCGTACACGTTGTCGGCGCGGCCGACCGGCGGCCAGTACTTCTGCTTGCGCAGCGACGCCAGCGGGTAGGCGGCCTGCGAGCGGCTGTATTGGCGGTCCCACTCGTCGGCGGTCAGCACCGCGGCGGTGTGCGGCGCGAACTTCAGCGGGTTGTTCGCCTTGTCGAATTCGCCGCTTTCCACCTTGGCGATCTCGCCGCGGATGGCGATCATCGCCTCGATGAAGCGGTCCAGCTCGGCCTTGGCTTCCGATTCGGTCGGCTCGATCATCAGCGTGCCCGGCACCGGGAAGCTCATGGTCGGCGCATGGAAGCCGTAGTCCATCAGGCGCTTGGCCACGTCCTCGTTGCTGATGCCGGTGGCATCGGTCAGCGGGCGCAGGTCCAGGATGCACTCGTGCGCCACCAGGCCGTCGTGGCCCGAGTACAGCACCGGATAGTGCGGCGCCAGGCGGCGCGCGATGTAGTTCGCGTTCAGGATCGCCGTTTCCGTCGCGGCGGTCAGGCCTTCGGCGCCCATCATGGCGATGTACATCCACGAGATCGGCAGGATCGAGGCGGAACCGTAGGCGGCGGCCGAGACGGCGCCGATGCCTTTTTCATTGCGCTGGTAGCCGGTGGAACGCTGGTTCGGCAGGAACTCCGCCAGGTGCGCGCCGACGCCGATCGGGCCCACGCCCGGTCCGCCGCCGCCGTGCGGAATGCAGAAGGTCTTGTGCAGGTTCAGGTGCGACACGTCGCCGCCGAACGCGCCCGGCGCGGCCACGCCGACCAGCGCGTTCATGTTGGCGCCGTCGATGTACACCTGGCCGCCGTGCGAATGCACGATCTCGCACAGTTCCTTGATGCCTTCCTCGAACACGCCGTGCGTGGAAGGATAGGTGACCATCACGCACGCCAGGTTCTTGCTGTGCTGCTCGGCCTTGGCCTTCAGGTCGGCCAGGTCGACGTTGCCGTTCTCGTCGCAGGCGGTGACCACGACCTGCATGTTGACCATGCTGGCCGATGCCGGGTTGGTGCCGTGCGCGGACGACGGGATCAGGCAGATGTTGCGGTGGCCCTCGCCGCGCGACTGGTGGTACTTCTGGATCACCAGCAGGCCGGCGTATTCGCCCTGCGAACCGGCGTTCGGCTGCAGCGACACGGCCGCGTAGCCGGTCACGGCGCACAGCATCTCTTCCAGCTGGCCGATCATTTCGCGGTAGCCCACGGTCTGGTCTTCCGGCGCGAACGGGTGGATGTTCGAGAACTCGGGCCAGGTGACAGGGATCATCTCGCTGGTGGCATTCAGCTTCATGGTGCACGAACCGAGCGGGATCATGGTGCGGTCCAGCGCCAGGTCCTTGTCGGCCAGCGAGCGCAGGTAGCGCAGCATTTCGGTTTCGCTGTGGTAGCGGTTGAAGACCGGGTGCGTCAGGTAGGCCGAAGCACGCGCCAGTTCGGCCGGGAAGGCATCTTCGGCCGATTCCTCGATGGCGGCGAAGTCGGGCGCATCGGCGTTTTCCTTCCCTGCGCCGGTGGCGAACACGGCCCACAGGGCGGCCAGCGTGCCGCGGTCGACCGTTTCATCCAGCGACACGCCCACGTGGCTCGCATCGATGCGGCGCAGGTTGATGCCGTTGGCGACGGCGGCGGCATGCAGTGCCTCGGCGCGGTCGGTGGCGATCGTCAGCGTGTCGAAGAACGTCTG
Organism: Pseudoduganella sp. SL102; assembly: GCF_027856995.1. NCBI lineage: Bacteria > Pseudomonadati > Pseudomonadota > Betaproteobacteria > Burkholderiales > Oxalobacteraceae > Pseudoduganella > Pseudoduganella sp. SL102. Next base: position 4,968,192 of record NZ_CP115554.1, on the reverse strand, counting down.
GTTGGTGATCCGGTAGCCCAGCGTGCGCAGGTTGCCGGCCAGGATGCCGGTGTAGCGGTGCACGCGGGTGGCGATCTGCGCCAGGCCTTGCGGGCCGTGGTAGACCGCGTACATCGACGCGATCACGGCCAGCAGCACCTGGGCGGTGCAGATGTTCGACGTGGCCTTCTCGCGGCGGATGTGCTGTTCGCGCGTCTGCAGGGCCAGGCGGTATGCCATGTTGCCTTGCTGGTCGACGGTAACGCCGACCAGGCGGCCCGGCATCGAGCGCTTGTACTCGTCGCGAGTGGCCATGTAGCCGGCGTGCGGGCCGCCGAAGCCCAGCGGTACGCCGAAGCGCTGGCTGTTGCCGACCACCACGTCCGCACCCCATTCGCCCGGAGGCGTGAGCAGCGTGAGGGCCAGCAGGTCGGCGGCGACGACGATCATGGCGCCGGTGGCTTTCACTTTTTCGACGTCGGCGCGGTAGTCGCGCACGGAACCGTCGACGCCCGGATACTGCAGCAGCACGCCGAAGGCATCGCTCACGCCGGCCAGTTCCGCCGGATCGAAGGTGCGCACCTCGATGCCCAGCGGTTCGGCGCGCGTGCGGATCACTTCCAGCGTCTGCGGCAGCACGTCATTCGCCACGTAGAACAGTTTCGATTTCGACTTGCCGACGCGCTGGAGCAGCGTCATCGCCTCGGCGGCCGAGGTGCCTTCATCGAGCATCGACGCGTTGGCGATGCCCATGCCGGTCAGGTCGGTGATGGCCTGCTGGAAGTTCAGGATCGCTTCCAGGCGGCCTTGCGAGATCTCCGGCTGGTACGGCGTGTAGGCGGTGTACCAAGCCGGGTTTTCAAAGATGTTGCGCAGCACCACGCCAGGCGTGAAGGTGCCGTGGTAGCCCTGGCCGATCAGCGACTTCACGACCTTGTTCTGCGCCGCGATGCCTTTCAGCTTCGCCAGCGCGGCCTGTTCCGGCATCGGCTCGGCGAACTGGCCGAGCGGCAGGGCGGCGCGGTTGCGGATATTTTCCGGAACGATCGCGTCGATCAGCGCGGCGCGCGAGGCATAGCCGAGCGTGTCGAGCATCTGCTGCTGTTCGGCGGCGTCCGGGCCGATGTGGCGGGCGATGAAGGCGTCACGCGCTTCGAGTTGGGTCAGGCTGGTACGGGTCATGAAGGGTCTCTTGGGCCAATAAGGGGCCAATAAGGGGGCCGGATTAGATGGGGCCGATGCGGGGGCCGATGCGGAAGGCCAAGGCAGGGCCAATGCGGGGCCGGCCCCGTATTGCGGTATCAGGAAGCGGTGTTCTTGCCGTAGGCGTCGGCGTCCAGCAGGGCGTCGATCGCGGCGGCGTCGGCCGGCTTCATCTTGAACAGCCAGGCGTCATAGGCGTTGGCGTTGATCGATTCCGGCGCGCCGGCCACCGCGTCGTTGACGGCGGTGACTTCGCCCGACACCGGAGCGTAGATGTCGGAAGCGGCCTTCACCGATTCCACCACGGCGGCATCGTCGCCCGCGGTGTAGCTGTTGCCGACTTTCGGCAATTCGACGAAGACGATGTCGCCCAGCGCGTCCTGGGCGAATTCGGTGATGCCGACCGTGATCGTGCCGTCGTCTTCCTTGCGGATCCACTCGTGGGATTCGGTGTACTTCAGCTCTGCGGGAATGTTGCTCATGTGTTGCTCCAGATTGGTGGTGTTGTTGGGGAGGTCAGGCCTGTTCAGGCGACGAGGATTTTACCGTTCCGCACGAAAGGCAGTTTCACCACCGTGGCGGCCAGCTTCTTGTCGCGAATTTCAACGTGTACGGTATCGCCCACCTGCACGCCCATCGGCACGCGCGCCAGCGCGATCGCCTGCTGCATCGTGGGGCTGAAGGTGCCGGAAGTGATTTCGCCGGTGGCGCCATCGGCCGCGATGACTTTCTGGTGGGCGCGCAGCACGCCGCCTTTTTCGCGCAGGATCAGGCCCACGAACTGGGCGTTCTGGCCCTTGGCCTGCAAGGCGGCCTTGCCGACGAAGTCGCGCTCCGATACCAGGTCGATGGTCCACGCCAGGCCGGCGTCCAGCGGGTTCACCGTCTCGTCCATGTCCTGGCCGTACAGGTTCATGCCCGCTTCCAGGCGCAGCGTGTCGCGCGCGCCGAGGCCGGCCGGCTTCACGCCGGCGGCGGCCAGCGCGTTCCACAGGGCTTCGGCCTGCGTGGCGGCCACGCCGATCTCGAAACCGTCTTCACCCGTGTAGCCGGTACGCGCCACCATGGCTTCGCCGAACGCGGTGTCCTTGACGATGGCCACGTTGAACGGCTTCATCTCCGCCGTGGCTTCCTTCGCCTGCGGGATCAGTTCCCAGACCTTGGCGCGGGCATTCGGGCCCTGCACGGCGACCAGGGCCATGGCATTCGCGGGGTTGTCGCGGCGTTGCGTGATGGTCAGGCCGGCCTGCCACTCGTCGCTCTTCGCCTGCATCCACGCCACGTCCTTCTCGGCGGTGCCGGCGTTGACGACCAGGCGGAACCGGTTTTCGGTGAAGAAGTAGACGATCAGGTCGTCGATCACGCCGCCTTCGGGATTCAGCATGCACGAGTACAGGGCCTTGCCCGATACCTGCAGCTTGTCGACATTGTTGGCCAGCAGGCGGCGCAGGAAGCCACGCACGTCGCTGCCTTCGATGTCGACCACGCACATGTGGGCCACGTCGAACATGCCGGCGTCACTGCGCACGGCGTGGTGTTCTTCGATCTGCGAACCGTAGTTGACGGGCATGTCCCAGCCGCCGAAATCGACCATGCGGGCGCCGAGGGCGCGGTGGGCTGCGTTGAGGGGAGTAGCTTTGAGCGTCATGGGGCCTCGGACTTCGGTTGGGGTTAACAGCACAACAGCCACGCAATGACACGCACTGGCACGGAAGAAGCGGACAGCTTTTCCACTGTTGTTCGTTACCCCTCTGTCCTCGGTACCTGAGAGATAGCGGTTCGATGACTCGACGCCGCACGCCCCTTCGGTGGGCAAGCTTACCGGTTACCGTGCAAGCGTGCCGCTCTCCAGAGTTTCGGCCGCGCGCACATTGCTGGCGCTGCGACCCCTGACCGGTCCTTGATGCCTGAGAGTTTTTGGGTGTTGCCCCTTCGGCGGCAGCTGGGCGCTGCGCTCTCCCGGTCGAGGATCGGGACTATAAGTTAAGTGGGAGGGGGTGTCAATCTGGCAGGGGCAACGATGCCATGCCGACGGCAGGCATCGGCGGCGTGGTCCGCTAGTCTTGCAGCGGCGCAGGCAATGGTAATTCTCAGCAATGCCCGGCATCGCCACCCGCGCCCGGTCGTGCGGCCTAAAAAAAGACCGTGGGCTAGAATGGCGAACAGCGTTCTTTGAGGGTAAAAAAACATGAGCGAGGATAAGCAAAAGCTGGATGGCGCGGCGTGGTTCACGCTGTCGGGTGACGTCAACAGCGACATGGTGCACCGCGTGTTCGAAGCGGTGGCGGACATGACGGAAGATGGCGTGGAGACTGCCCACATCCTGCTGCAGTCGAACGGCGGCTATGTCAGCGATGGCCTGTGCCTGTACAACTACCTGTCGAACCTGCCGATCAGGATCGTGATGTACAACGGCGGCGCGGTGGCGTCGATCGCGGTGATCCTGTTCCTGGCGGGGCAGGAGCGCTATGCCAGTGAAACCGGGCGTTTCATGGTGCACAAGTCGCATGCCAGCGCGCCCTCCGGCGCCCGGCCCGATGCGCTGCGCATCATTGTGGAAGGCTTGCAGGCCGACGATGCGCGCACGGAGTCGATCCTGCGCCAGCACGTGCAGCTGTCGGACGAGCACTGGCTCGTGCATGCCCATGCCGACCTGCACCTGACCGCGCACGATGCCGCGAAGGTGAAGCTGATCAACGAGGTGCGCAATTTCCGCCCGCCGAAAGGCAAGCGCGTCACGAACATCTGAGCACGTTCGGGCCGGACGGGGGCATGACCGGGAAGCGAGCCCGAAACGAGCGTGGACGAGAAAAGAGCTTGGAATGGCGCTACCCTTCCAAGCCCTTCTCATGGTGAGGCATCCCGTTGCGGATGCCAGCCGCTCGGCGGCCGTGCCGGCGCGACGTTGCCTGCCGGTGCGTAGTTACTTGCCGCGCGAGCTGGACTTCTTGCCGTCGTTCTTGTGGCTTTGACGGCCAGCCTCGGCGTGCTGCTCGGGCGTGCCGCCCTGGGTGCCACCGGAACGGGAACCCTGGTTGCCGGATTGCTTCGAGCTGCCGGAAGAGGAAGAACCCTGCTTGTTGCCACCGCTTTTCTGATTCGAGGCCATTTTGCTTTCCTTTCGATTGGAGTGGGGTCACGGCCCGAAGGCGCATGGGCGAAAGCGTTTGCACTGGTGCGTCGCAATTCGCGGATGCGTTTCCGGTAGCGAAATGATGCGTTTTTGATCAGCCCCCGGATATCGGAATTAACCGTCAAGCCCTGTAGGACAAGGCCTTGTAGCACGAGAATAAAACTCGACAATACAAGGACTTGCGAGCTCAGCCGTACCAAAGCATGGACGAGCGCGCCACATAATCGTCGATACTTTCCCGTGAGCTATTGCTTTGTGGAAAGTATGTGGCAGAATGGGGGCTTCCCACGTTCCCGCCGCTGCCATGCCTACTGCCACCCGCTCCACGATGCCACCGAGGGCCGTCAGCCCGCGGCACGCCGTGCTGGAAGAAGCGATCGGCATCGTGCTGCGGGAAGTGCGTGCTGGTTTCTCCACGTTCTGTACGATGCTGGCGGCACGCCTGCTGGAGCCGTGTCCGCCCGCGGCCGATTCACGCGACCGCCTTCGCGCCGCCAGCCTGCTGCGCGACCACGCAACGCTCCTGCCGCTCGCACTCGGCGTGCTGGAACGGGTCCTGCGCGAGGAGCTGGCGCAACTGGCGCCGCAGCCGCGTCCATCGCGTGAAGCGGATCTGCCGCTGGCGCTCGTGCCGTACGAGGAAATGGACCAGCGCGTCGCCTTTGCCGCCATGGCCAGGCCGTTCGATGCCGCGCACGCCGATGCGCTCGCCACGCTGAATGCCCGCCTGGCCCGCCTGTTCGAGCGCCACGCGCTGCGCGTCAATCCGTTCCGACCCGAGGTGTTCATCGCCGCGCTGCACCAGGCGTGGAGCGCCTTCGATGGCGAAGAGGCCAGTGGGGCCGCCGTCCTGGCGCTGCTGCAGGGGGACTGCTTCCATGACCTCGGCGGTATCTACGGCGCCGTCGATCGCGCGCTGGAAGACCATGGCGTGGTGGCCGGGCCGGTTCGCCGGCCATGGGCGCGGCAAGACATCCAGGCACAGGCGCATGACGCCCGGCGCGAAGCCCGGCTGGCCAGCCAGTTGCGGGCGTTTTTCGGGCAGTCCGGCGCCGATGGGGCTCCGCAGGGCGGCCGGGCGGGCGGGCAAGCAAGCGCGCAAACATCAGGACAACCAGAGGGGCAAGCAAGCGGGTTATCAAGTGGGCTAACAGGTGGCGCAACCAGCGGCCAGGCGGCGGCGCTCGATCCCCGCCTGCTGGAATGGCTGGCAAGCATGCCGACGGGGCAGGGCGCGAACGCCGCCCCGCTGGCGTCGCTCAAGCGCGCCGCGCCACGGGGCATGCTGTCGCGTGCCGACGAAGGCACCATCGACCTGCTGGGTGCCGTCTTCGAGACCGTGTCCGGCGACCAGGCGATTTCGCCGGAGAGCCGCGAGCTGCTCCAATTGCTGCAACTGCCCCTGCTGAAGGCGGCGCTGGCGGACAAGGAATTCTTCTTCCAGGCCGAGCATCCGGCCCGCACCCTGCTCGAACTGCTGTCGCGCATGGGCTGGGAGCGCAGCCTGGCGGGCGCGGAGCGGCGCGACGACCCGCAGTTCCAGGCCATGCGCCGCAGCGTCGACCTGGCCGCCCGCGACGGCGATGCGGCCACCACTGCCTTCGCCCAGGCCGTGCGCGAGCTGGAAGCCGCACTGAAAGTGGAAGAGGCCGATGCCGCCGCGGCGCTCGCGGTGCCGGTGGCCAGCGCGCTGAAGCAGGAAAAGACCGCGACTGCGCGGCGCGCCGCGCGCGATGCGGTGGCCCTGCGTGTCGGCACCGGCGAGGTGGTGGCGGTGGTCGAGGCCTTCCTGGAAAACAAGTGGACCGACGTGCTGACCGTGGCCTACAGCATCGACGACGACAAGCCCGGCGCCGTGCGCCACGCCACGCAGGCGATGGACGACCTGCTGTGGAGCGTGCGGCCGAAGCTGGGGGCCGAGGAACGCAAGGCGCTGATCGCGAAACTCCCCGGCCTGCTTGCCACGCTGAACCGCTGGCTCGACGTCATCAAGTGGCAGGATGCCGACCGGCTGCGCTTCTTTGCCGAACTGGCCGATTGCCATGCGTCGATCGTGCGTGCGCCGCTGGACATGCCGGCCGAGCGGCGCCTGGAACTGTCCGTGCAGGCCACGCAGCTGGCCGCGGAGCGCCGCCTTGCCCGCGCGGCGCAAGCGCCTCGAACGGCCGGGGTGGCCCGGACCGCACCGGAAGATGAACTGGCCGGCCTGGCGCGCGGCACCTGGTTCGACTTTACGGAGGAGGGCGTGTCGCGCAAGGTGAAGCTCGCCTGGATCAGCCCGCTGCGCTCGCTGTACATCTTTTCCAGCGGCACGCGCCAGGAAGCGTTTTCGCTGCCGGCACAGGATCTGGTACGGCGGCTCAATGCCGGCACGGCGACGGTGCTGCAGGCCGAAGGCGTGGTGGTGCGTGCGCTGTCGCGGGCACTGGCGGTAAACGATGCCGATACCGACCCCGCCGTCGCCGCGTGATGCGGGTGCTTGTCGCAGCCGCCAATGCCGGCGGTGCGGCCCGTCAGAATGACCGGGGCCGCGCGTTGTCGTGGCAAAAAAGGCAAGTTTAAGAAGAACTTAATGTAGAGTGACTACGCTGCCGGCTCCATTCCTGGCATGGCGGGCGGTGCTATAATTGCCATGTGGCAATGATCCGCAGTGCATGCGGGATGCGGCCGGCCAGCGGTACAGGCGGCAAGCAGTGCAAACGACAATCAGTGCAAACGACAAGCAGGCGATGACAAGGAACCGAAGATGATGTGGTGGTGGATGGCGCTGTCGGTGCTGGGCAGCATGAGTGTAACGGGACCGCTGGGCATCGCCGTGGCCGTGTGGCTGCTGGCCGGCCGCACGTGGCGCCTGTCGCTGTCGTGGTGCCTGCTGTTCGGCATCGGCATGCTGCTCGTGGTCGCCACCAAGGTCGCCTGGTATGGCTGGGGCATCGGTATCCCCGAGTGGAAGTTCGCCGGCCTGTCCGGCCATGCGATGCGCGCCTGCGCCGTCTATCCCGTGGTCTTCTACCTGATGTTCCTGAAGGCGCGCCCGATGGTTCGCCACGCGGCGCTGGCGGCCGGCGTGCTGCTGGCCGGGCTGATCAGCCTTTCCCGCGTGCCGGTGCTGGCCCATTCGATGTCCGAGGTGGTGCTGGGCGGCGCGGTGGGCCTCGCGGTGGCCGCGGCGTTCATCCTGACGGCGCGCAGCGAACAGCCGGCCGTCGTGGGCCGCATCCTGGTCGCGCTGTGTGTGCCGCTGGTGCTCGTGATGCCGTTCACGAAGCCGGTACCGGCCGAACAGTGGGTGCGCGAGGTGGCCATGCAGCTGTCCGGTAACGAACCGGCCAAGCGCACCTGGAAGCTGGCGCCGCACCGCGTGCGCCTGCCCCAGCTTCGGCAAGCCATCTAGGCACGGCGCTGGTTGCCGCGCTGGTGCCTGCCAGGTGCCTCGCGCGCAATAGTGCGATTTTGTCCAGACCCGTTGCGCGCGATGGTATGATAGGCGCCTTTGCAAACAGCCTGCCGGGCGAACAACAGTCGGGCAAAGTACATTCTCCTTCGTGCGTCTATCTTCCATTAAATTGTCGGGATTTAAGTCGTTCGTCGATCCCACCAATTTCCAGGTGCCCGGGCAGCTGGTAGGCGTGGTGGGACCGAACGGCTGCGGCAAGTCGAACATCATCGACGCGGTGCGCTGGGTGCTGGGCGAATCGAAAGCCTCCGAGCTGCGCGGCGAATCGATGCAGGACGTGATCTTCAACGGTTCCACGCACCGCAAGCCGGCCGGCCGCGCCTCGGTCGAACTGGTGTTCGACAACCACGACGGCAAGGCTTCCGGCCAGTGGGGCCAGTATGCGGAGATCGCCGTCAAGCGCACGCTCACGCGCGACGGCACGTCCACCTACTACATCAACAGCCAGCCGGTGCGCCGGCGCGATATCCAGGACATCTTCCTCGGTACCGGCCTGGGGCCGCGCGCGTACGCCATCATCGGCCAGGGCATGATCGCCCGCATCATCGAATCGCGGCCGGAAGAATTGCGCGTGTTCCTCGAGGAAGCCGCCGGCGTCTCGAAGTACAAGGAACGCCGCCGGGAAACGGAAAACCGCCTGCACGACACGCGCGACAACCTGCTGCGCGTGGAAGACATCCTGCGCGAGCTGACCGGCAACCTGGAAAAGCTGGAAGGCCAGGCCGCCATCGCCACCCGCTTCCACCAGCTGCAGGCCGAACAGGACGAGAAGCAGAAGCTGCTGTGGCTGCTGCGCCGCAACGAGGCGCAGGCCGAGCAGGCGCGCTGGTTCGCGGACGTGCTGCAGGCGCAGACCGACCTGGAACGCGATACGGCGCAGCTGCGCAACGTGGAACTCACGCTGGAACAGATGCGGCAGGCCCACTTCGCCGTCGGCGACCGCCTGCACACCGCGCAGGGCGCCCTGTACCAGACCAATGCCGACATCGGCAGCCTCGAGGCGCAGATCAAGTATGTCGTGGAAGCGCGTGCGCGGCTGCAGCAGCAGATCGGCACCCTGACGGCGCAGCGCGACACATGGCAGAAGCAGGCCGGGGAATACCGCGGCCAGGTCGAAGAAGCTGAATTCAACCTGGAAGAACTGGCCGCGAAGGTCGAGGAATCGCGCATGCTGGCCGAGCAGAAGGCCGAACTGCTGCCGCTGCTGGAAGCGGAGTGGCGCGCCGGGCAGGAAAAGGCGACCGAATCGCGCGCCCGCATCATGCAGGTGCAGCAGCAGCTGGAGCTGGAATCGGCGCACCAGCGCAATGCCTCGAACATCCTCTCCGGCCTGGCGACGCGGCGCGAGCGGCTGCAGCAGGAACGCAACGGGCTGGCGATGCCCGATGCGGCGCACCTGGAAAACCTGCGCTACCAGCTGGAGGAAAAACAGCAGGCCCTGGAAGAAGTGGGCATGCAGCTGGAAGAGGCGCTGGAGCAGCAGCCCCGCCTGGAAGAAGAACGGCGCGCCGCGCAAGCGGCCGTGCAGGCCGAAACGGCGGCCAGCGCGCAGCTGGAAGCGCGGCTGAACGCGCTGCGCCAGTTGCAGGAGCGGGTGCAGACGCAGGGCAAGGTCGTGCCATGGCTGAAGAAGCACGGTCTGGACGAGTTGCCGCGCCTGTGGCAGCAGCTGGCCATCGAGCCGGGCTGGGAAGCGGCCGTGGAATCGGTGCTGCGCGAACGCACCGGTGCGCTGCAGGTGTCGAACCTGGACTGGGCAAAACACTTCATGGGCGACGTGCCGCCGGCGAAGCTGGCATTGTACTCAGCGTCCATCGTTGCGCCCGTCACCACCGCGCCGGCCGCTGCCGCGCCGGTGGGCTTCAAGCCGCTGCTCGACCTGCTGAAGCTGAACGATCCCGGCCTGCGCGGCGTGTTGCAGGACTGGCTGCACAATGTGTTCGTGGCCGAGGATACGGCACAGGCATTTTCCAACCGCGCGCACCTGCCGGCGGGCGCCTGCTTCGTCACGCGCCAGGGCCACGTCATCACACAGTCGAGCGTGCGCTTCCACGCCGCCGATTCGGAGCAGGAAGGCATGCTGGGCCGCCAGCAGGAGATCGAGAATATCGGCAAGCAGCTGCGCGCGCAGGCACTGCTGGCCGAGGAAGCACGTACCTGCGCGGCGCGGGCCGAGGCGGCGGTGACGAACCACGCGCGCCTGCTGGCCGAGCTGCGGCAGAAGAACGCCTCGCTGACCTCGTCCGTGCATGCCGTGCAGCTGGACGTGGTGAAGCTGTCCGAGATCGAGGCCCGCTTCGCCCAGCGCAGCACGCAGATCGAGGGCGACCTCGCCGAAATCGCCGCGCAGGAAGCCGAGCAGGCGCAGGCCCGGCTGGAGTCGGAAGAAAAGTTCGAACAGCTCGACATGGAGCTGGCCGAACTGCAGGGCGCGCACGGGGAGGGGCAGGAAGGCTTCCTGCGAATCGAGGGCCGGCTGGCCGATGCGCGCGAGGCGCTGCGCGACCTGGAGCGGCGCGCCCAGGAAGCGGAGTTCGCCGAAAAATCCGCGCGCAGCCGCATCGACGAACTGCGCCGCAGCATCGCCACCGCCACCACGCAGGCCGCCCAGGTGGCCGAAAGCCTGCGCGCCGGCGAGCTGGAACTGGCCGGCCTGGTGTCCGGCACCGCGCAGGAAGGCTTGCAGGAACTGCTCGACCGCCGCACCCAGCAGGAACGCGCGCTGGCCGATGCGCGCCACGAACTGGACCAGATCAGCCAGCAGCTGCGCCACGCCGAAGAGGCGCGCATGTCCGGCGAGCGGAGCCTGCAGCCGCAGCGCGACCGCATCATGGAGATGCAGCTGAAGGAACAGGCGGCGCGGCTGAACCAGGAACAGTTCGCCCAGCAGCTGGCCGAAGCCCAGGCCGACGAGCAGGCGCTCGCCGCGAAACTGCAGCCGGACATGAAGGCGCAGTACCTGCAGGCCGAGGTCACGCGGCTGACCAATGCCATCGCCGCGCTGGGCGCCGTGAACCTGGCCGCGCTCGACGAACTGGCCCAGGCTTCCGAACGCAAGAATTACCTGGATGCGCAGAACGGCGACCTGCTGGAAGCGATCGGCACGCTGGAAGATGCGATCCAGAAGATCGACAAGGAAACCCGCGACCTGTTGCAGGAAACCTTCGACCGCGTCAACGGACACTTTTCCGAACTGTTCCCGATCCTGTTCGGCGGCGGACAGGCTAAACTGATCATGACGGGCGACGAGATCCTCGACTCCGGCGTGCAGGTGATGGCGCAACCGCCGGGCAAGAAGAATGCGACGATCCACCTGCTGTCCGGCGGCGAGAAGGCGCTGACGGCGACGGCCCTCGTGTTTTCCATGTTCCGGCTGAACCCGGCACCGTTCTGCCTGCTCGACGAAGTCGATGCACCGCTGGACGACGCCAATACGGAACGTTTCTGCAGGATGGTGAAACGGATGTCCGACCAGACCCAATTCCTCTTCATCTCGCACAACAAGATTGCGATGGAGATGGCCACTCAACTGATCGGTGTGACGATGCAGGAGCAGGGCGTATCGCGCATCGTGGCGGTGGATATGGAAGCCGCCGCCAATTTCGCTACCGAGGCACAAGCAGCATGACAGATTTTCAGACCAGTTTGATCGCAGCCGCCGGCGTGTTCGTCGCCGGCGTATTCATCTACAACAAGTGGCAGGAGCACAAGGCCAAGAAGAGCGTCGAGCGGGCCTTCGCGTCCGAGCACGACGACGTGCTGATGCGCGCCGAGGAACCGGCCTTCGATGCGGGGGGCATCGACCCCGCGCTGGATGCCGCGCATGCGCCGCTCCATACCCATGACGATGCGCCGGCTCATGCACCCGCTCATGCGCAGGCTCATGCTCCAGTGACGGCGCGCGCGGAACCGAGCTTCACGCTGGGCGACCTGCCGATGGTCGACGCCGGCTCCGGCGCCTACGGCAAGCCGCCGCACGAGGACACGGTGGCGCCGAGCGTGGTCGCGGACGACGTGCAGCGCCTCGAGCCGTCGGTCGACGTGCCTGCCGGCGTTGCCGAGCCGCTGGCCCCTGCCGCCCCCGCGGCTCCGGTGACGCCAGCCGCGCCCGTTGCCGCCGCTCCTGCTTCGACTGCCGCTCCGGCGCCTGCTCCAGCTCCCGCTCCTCCTACTCCGACTCCTGCTCCTGCGCCTGCTGCAACACCGGCAATCGAGCCCGCGGTACCGGTGCGCAGCGCCGACGCGGCCGTGCCGCCGTCCGAACTGGCCACGGCGCTGGTCGATCCGCTGATCGACTGCCTGCTCCCGCTGGAGATGGCCGCACCGCTGCGCGGCGAGAAGCTGCTGCCGGTGCTGCAGAAGCTGCGCCTGGTCGGCAACAAGCCGGTGCACTACGTGGGCCTGGCGGTGTCCGGCGACTGGGAACCGATCCGCTACGGCACCGTGTACACCAAGCTGCAGGGCGGCGTGCAGCTGGCCAGCCGCACCACGGCCTTGAACGAACTGGAATATTCCGAGCTGGTGACGCGCCTGCGCACCATGTCCGACGAGATCGGCGCCGAGCCGCAGATCCCCGACATGATGGAAGTGATGGCCGAGGCGCGCAACCTGCACCGCTTCGTGGCCGCCCACGATGCCCAGCTGGGCGTCAACCTGGCCGCCAACGGCGCGCCGTGGGATGTGACCACGCTGGTCGGTGCGCTGGAAAAGCAGGGCTTCGACCTGCGCCCGGATGGCCGGTTCGTGATGTCGGACGGCGAAGGCGGCCAGCTGTTCACGCTGTCCACCAACGTCTCGCCGGCCGAGGAAACCACGGGCCGCCTGACGCTGCTGCTGGACGTGCCCTGCGTGGCCCCGGCGCGCGACGGCTTCGGCGCCATGATCGCCTGCGCCAAGTCGCTGGTGCAGCGCCTGGATGCGATCATCGTCGACGACTACAACCAGCCGCTGTCCGATGCGTCGATCGCCGAAATCGCCGGGCAGGTGAAGGAATTCTACGCCGACATGGAAGCGTCCGATATCCCCGCCGGTTCCACGCGCGCATTGCGCCTGTTTAACTGATTGATTTGACCGGCAATGAGCAAAGACCTCGATAGCCCCGCCGCGCGGGCCGCATGGCTGACGGCGGAACTGAACCGGCACCTGCATGCCTACCACGTGCTCGACGCGCCCACCATTCCGGACGCCGAGTACGACAAGCTGTTCGCCGAGCTGCAGCGCCTCGAACAGGAACATCCCGAGCTGGCGCTGCCCGATTCGCCCACCCAGCGGGTCGGCGCGCCGCCGCTGGGGCAGTTCGCCGCCGTCACGCACGCGGTGCCGATGCTGTCGCTGAACAATGGCTTCACGGACGAGGATATCGAGAACTTCGACCGCCGCGTGCGCGAGGGGCTCGATGCGGTACAAATCGATTATGCGGCCGAACTCAAGTTCGACGGCCTGGCCGTCAACCTGCGCTACGAGAACGGCGTGTTTGTGCAGGCGGCCACGCGCGGCGATGGCTACACGGGCGAGGATGTGTCGGCCAATATCCGCACCATCAAGGCCATTCCGCTGCGCCTGCGGGGCGACGGCCTGCCCGCGGTGCTGGAAGTGCGCGGCGAGGTGCTCATGTTCAAGGCCGATTTCGCGGCCATGAACGAACGGCAGCGCGCGGCCGGCCAGAAGGAATTCGTCAATCCCCGCAATGCCGCCGCCGGCGCGCTGCGCCAGCTCGATTCGCGCATCACGGCGCAGCGCAAGCTGCGCTTCTTCGCCTACGGCATCGGTGAACTGGTCGGCATGGACATGCCGGAAACGCACTCGGGGCTGCTGGACTGGTATGCCGACCTGGGCCTGCCGGTGGCGCGCGAGCGCGAAGTGGTGCAGGGCAAGGATGGCTTGCTTGCCTTCTATGCGCGGGTCGGCAAGGCGCGCCCGGCGATGCCTTACGAGATCGATGGCGTGGTCTACAAGGTCAACCGCGTGGAAGACCAGCGCACGCTGGGGTTCCGCTCGCGCGCGCCCCGTTTCGCGCTGGCGCACAAGTTCGCGGCCGAGGAAGCCCTGACCACGGTGCAGGCCATTGAAGTGCAGGTGGGCCGCACCGGCGCCATCACGCCGGTCGCGCGCCTGGTGCCCGTGTTCGTCGGCGGCGTGACCGTCACCAACGCCACGCTGCACAACGAGGATGAAGTGCGCCGCAAGGACGTACGGGTGGGCGATACCGTCATCGTGCGGCGCGCAGGCGACGTGATCCCCGAGGTGCTGGCCGTGGTGCTCGACAAGCGCCCCACGCCCGAACCGGCGGCGTACGTGCTGCCCAACACTTGCCCGGTCTGCGGCTCGCATGTGGTGCGCGAAGAAGGCGAGGCCGTGGCGCGCTGCTCGGGCGGGCTGACCTGCGCGGCGCAGCGCAAGGAGGCGATCCGCCACTTCGCCGGCCGCCGCATGATGGATATCGAAGGCCTGGGCGACCGCTACATCGACAGCCTGGTCGAGTGCAACCTGGTGCACGGCGTGGCCGACCTGTACCGGCTCACGCTGGACGACCTGCTGCGCATGAAGCTGGCCGCCGATGAACGCGACGGCACCACGCCGGAAACCGTCAAGCAGGGCAAGGTGGCCACCAAGTGGGCGGACAACCTGCTGGCCGCCATCGAAGCGAGCAAGAAACCGCCGCTGGAACGGCTGCTGTTCGCGCTGGGCATCCGCCACGTGGGCGAATCGACCGGCAAGACGCTGGCCGACTGGCTCGGCAAGTTCGAACTGGTGCGCCGCGCCCCGGCCGCGCTGCTGCGCGTGCTGCCGGACATCGGCGGCACCGTGGCCGAATCGATCGCCGACTTCTTCGCCGAAGAGAAGAACCAGCAGGCCATCGACGCGCTGCTGGCCGCCGGCGTGGCGCCGCAGGGCGAGCATGCCCCGAAGGCGCAGTTGCGCGACAAGCTCGACGAAGTGGCGCTGCTGGCCGCGCTGGGCATCCCGAAACTGACGGAGCCGCGGGCGAGGCAGCTGCTGGCCGATGGCCGCACGCTGGAATCGCTGGCGTTCCTGAAGGTGTTCACCGTGTTCGGCTTGCCGGCCGCCGTCGCCGCGTCGCTCGAAGAGTGGATGGCGGTGCCGGCCAACCGGGACCAGCTGATGGCGCTGTCCGCGCTGCGCGCCGAATTGCTGGCGCAACTGCCGGAAGCGGCGGCCGCCGGCGACGAAGGGCCGATGGCGGGCAAGACGTTCGTGCTCACCGGCACGCTGCCCACGCTGTCGCGCGACGCCGCCGGCGCCATGATCGAAGCGGCGGGCGGCAAGGTCTCCGGCTCCGTATCGAAAAAGACCAGCTACGTGGTGGCCGGGGCCGAAGCGGGCAGCAAGCTGGCCAAGGCCGAGGAACTGGGCGTCACGATCCTGGACGAAGCGCGCCTGCTGGCGCTGCTGGGCAAATAGTTGCGCAGGATTCGCGACAGGCACACCTGTCAGGAAGGTCTCAGTAGAGACGGTGAAAAACGGTGACAGGCACCATTTGTTTTGAAATATTTCCCGGAAATTGGTGCCTGTCACCGGTTTTCCTGCCGTGACTGAGCGAGAACCACAGATGAACCATATCCGCAAAGCCGTTTTCCCCGTTGCCGGCCTCGGCAGCCGGTTCCTGCCCGCCACCAAGGCGCAGCCGAAGGAAATGCTGCCGATCGTCGACAAGCCGCTGATCCAGTATGCGGTGGAGGAAGCCGTGGCGGCCGGCATCACGGACCTGGTGTTCATCACCGGCCGCAACAAGCGGGCCATCGAGGATCATTTCGACACGGCGTACGAGCTGGAAGCGGAACTGGAGGCGGCCCAGAAGCGGCACCTGCTGGAGCTGGTGCAGAACGTGATCCCGAAGAACGTCAACTGCATCTATATCCGCCAGTCGGCGCCGCTGGGCCTGGGGCACGCGGTGCTGTGCGCCCGGCCCGTGGTCGGCAACGATCCGTTCGCGGTGCTGCTGGCCGACGACTTCATGGATACGCCGGACGGCATCCGCCCGGTGCTGGCGCAGATGACCGAGCGCTACGACTTCGAGCGGGCCAGCCTGCTGGCGGTGCAGGAAGTCCCGCGCGAGAACACGCGGCAGTACGGCATTGTCAGCGCGTCGCCGTATCGCGACCGGCTGGAGCTGGTCTCCGGCATCGTCGAGAAACCCATGCCGGACAAGGCGCCGTCCACGCTGGCCGTGGTCGGCCGCTACGTGCTGTCGGCCCGCATCTTCGAATTCCTCGAGCAGGTGGGCAAGGGCGCCGGCGGCGAGATCCAGCTGACCGACGGCATCGCCGCGCTGCTGCGGCACGAACGCGTGCTGGCCTATCGCTACGAAGGCCAGCGCTACGATTGCGGCTCGAAGCTCGGCTACCTGAAGGCCACCGTGGCGATGGGCCTGAAGCACCCGGAAACGGGCGCCGAATTCGCCGAATTCGTGGCGCAGGCGCGGGAGGCGATGTGACCGTCCGCGAAATCCTCAAGATGGGCGACCCGCGGCTGCTGCGCCAGGCCGACCCGGTGCGCGACTTCGATACACCGGCGCTGCACGCACTGATCGCCGACATGTTCGACACCATGCATGCGGCCAACGGTGCCGGCCTGGCCGCGCCGCAGATCGGCGTCAACCTGCAGGTGGTGATCTTCGGCTTCAAGTCGAACGCGCGCTACCCGGACGCGCCGCAGGTGCCGGAAACGGTGCTGATCAACCCCGTGCTCACGCCGCTGTCCGACGCGATGGAAGAGGGCTTCGAAGGCTGCCTGTCCGTTCCCGGCCTGCGCGGCAGCGTGCCGCGCTACACGCGGCTGCACTACGAAGGCTTCGACCAGCACGGCAAGCCGATCTCGCGCGACGCCGACGGCTTCCATGCCCGCGTGGTGCAGCACGAGGTCGATCACCTGCACGGCATCCTGTATCCGGCGCGGATCGTCGATTTCTCGAAATTCGGTTTCACCAGCGTGATGTTCCCGGAACTCGATCCGAACGACGACGACTGAGCGAGCGAAACCGGTGCCGGACACCGTCATCCGGATGAGGCACCGGAAGATAGTGTCTGACACCAGATGCTTCCAGTGCCGGCCGCATGCCTGGTGTCGGACACTTTTTTCGGGCTTCATCCGAAAAAGGTGTCCGACACTGGTTCTCTCGGACCCATGTGCCGGTAAGCACTGCATTTCAATATGCGCCAACGATCATTGGCGCAGCGGTAAATCTGTCGTAATATCCCGCCCAGCATTCGGTACACAAGGCATGCAAGGTACAAAGCCAAGCACCCAATAACAAATCCTGGATCAAAAATCCGGGCTACCGGGAGAAACCAGGATGAGCCAACCCTCTTCGTCCAATCCACTCGAATTTTCCATCCGGGGCATCCTCCTCGGCATCCTCATCACGCTGGTCTTCACGGCCGCGCAAGTCTACCTCGGCCTGAAAGTCGGCCTGACCTTCGCCACCTCGATCCCCGCCGCCGTCATTTCGATGGCGCTGCTGTCCGCCTTCAAGGATGCGACGATCCAGGAAAACAACATCGTGCAGACGATCGCCTCCGCCGCCGGCACGCTGGCCTCGGTGATCTTCGTGCTGCCCGGCCTGCTGATGATCGGCTGGTGGGCCGAGATCCCGTTCTGGCCCACCTTCGGTGCCTGTGCGATCGGCGGCGTGCTGGGCGTGATGTACACGATCCCGCTGCGCCGCGCGCTGGTGTCCCAGTCGAAGCTGCCGTACCCGGAAGGCGTGGCCGCGGCCGAAGTGCTGAAGGTGGGCACGCAGTCGCGCGCCGGCGCCCAGGAAGGCAAGGCCGGCCTGAAGGCCGTGGTGCTCGGCACGGTGGCTTCCGCCGGCTTCGCCGCGCTGGCCGGCGCCAAGCTGGTGTCGCATGAAGTGGCCCATTACTTCCGCTTCGGCGCCGGCTCCGGCGCGACCGGCATTGGTGCGTCGACCTCGCTGGCACTGATCGGCGCGGGCCACCTGATGGGCATCACGGTCGGCATCGCCATGCTGACCGGTCTCGTCATCGCCTGGGGCATCCTGGTACCGATCCTGACGGCGGCCACGCCGATGGCCGCCGGTGCCTCGGTGGCCGACCACGCGCTGGGCGTGTGGAGCACCCAGGTGCGCATGCTGGGCGCCGGCACCATCGGCGCGGCGGCGATCGTCACGCTGGCCACGCTGGCCAAGCCCGTGTTCGGTGGCCTGAAGTCGGCGCTGGACGCATCGAAAGCGGCCAAGCACGGCGGCGCCGAAGTGCCGCGCGTAGAACGCGACATGCCGATCTTCATCGTCGGCCTGGTCACGCTGATCGCCATGGTACCGGCGGGCTGGCTGCTGGCGGCCTTCCTGAAGGGCGGCGTGCTGGCATCGATCGCCACGCCGCTGGTCATCGTCGGCATCGGCTACATCCTGGTCGCCGGCCTGCTGGCCGCCGCCGTGTGCGGCTACATGGCGGGCCTGATCGGTTCGTCGAACTCGCCGGTGTCCGGCATCGCGATCCTCACCATCCTCGGCGCGGCCACGTCCATCGGCTTCGTTGCCCGCGAAGTGATGGGGCCCGATACCGCCCAGGCGCTGATCGCGTTCGCGCTGTTCGTCACCACCGTCGTGCTGGCCGTGGCCGTGATCGGCAACGACAACCTGCAAGACCTGAAGACCGGCCAGCTGGTCGGCGCCACGCCGTGGAAGCAGCAGGTGGCCCTGATCATCGGCGTGTTCGCCGGCTCCTGCGTGGTGCCGCCGGTACTGGACCTGCTGAACCATGCGTACGGCTTTGCCGGCGCACCGAACCAGAACGCCATTTCCGACCAGCCGCTGGCGGCGCCGCAGGCCACCCTGATCTCCACGCTGGCGCGTGGCGTGATCGGCGGCGACCTGCCGTGGCACCTGATCGGCTGGGGCGCCTTGCTCGGCCTGGCGCTGGTGGCGATCGACTTCATCCTGAAAAAGACCAGCCATGGCAAATACAGCCTGCCGCCACTGGGCGTGGGCCTGGCGGTCTACCTGCCGTCGGCCGTCACGGCGCCGGTCGTCGTTGGCGCGGTAGCAGGCTACTACTTCGAGAAGTCCCTGCGCGGCAAGACCTATGGCGAAGCCGCCTCGCGTGTCGGCGTGCTCGTGATGTCCGGCTTCATCGTCGGCGAGAGCCTGTTCAACGTGGCGCTGGCCGCCTTGATCGTGCTGTCCGGCAAAGGCGACCCGCTGGCGCTCGGCGCGGGCGTCGACGAATCGACCGGCATGCTGATCGCGCTGGCCATCGGTGCCGCCATCCTGGTAAGCCTGTACCGCTGGGCCGCCAACTCGGCGCGCCGCATCGACGGGTAACGGCCGATGAATCCCGTCGCGGGCCACCGGCTGGGCCAGGGCACCTGGTACATGGGTGAGGACCCGGCCCGCCGGAACGACGAGGTGCGCGCCCTGCAACTGGGCGTGGACCTCGGCATCACCCTGGTCGACACCGCCGAGATGTATGGGGAAGGCGGCGCCGAGCGCGTGGTGGGCGCGGCGATCGCCGGCCGGCGCGAGGGCGTCACCCTCGTCAGCAAGGTCTATCCGCACAATGCCGGGCGCACCGAGGTGCAGCGCGCCTGCGAGCGCAGCCTGGCACGGCTGGGCACCGACCGCATCGACCTGTACCTGCTGCACTGGCGCGGTGGCGTGCCGCTGGCCGAAACCCTGGAAGGTTTCGAGCAACTGCGCGCGGCCGGCAAGATCCTGGCCTACGGCGTCAGCAATTTCGATACAGCGGACATGGAAGAGGCCCTTGGCGTGCCGGGCGGCAGCGCGCTTGCCGCCAACCAGGTGATGTACAACCTGCGCCGGCGCGGCATCGAGTTCGACCTGCTGCCATGGTGCCGCCGCCACGGCATTCCCGTGATGGCGTATTCGCCGCTGGAATCGGACCGGCGCGAACAGCAGCGGCTGTTCTCCGTCCCGGCCCTGCGGCAGGTTGCCGACCGCCACGGCGCCACGCCGGCGCAAATCGCCCTGGCCTGGCTGTTCGCGCAGGAAGGCGTGACCGCCATCCCGAAAGCCGTGCAGCCCGACCACGTGCGCGCCAACCGCGCCGCGCTGGATATCGTGCTGTCGGCGGAGGACCTGGCCATGCTGGATGCCGCCTTCCCGCCACCCTCGCGCGCCGTGCCGCTGGATGTGCTGTGAAAACCTGAAACCGGTGGCGGGCCGCCGCGAAAAAAAAACGGTGACAGTCACCATTTAACTGGAAATGTTTCCGAGAAAATGGTGACTGTCACCGTTTTTGCTGGTGCCGCTGGCCGGCTCAGAAGCTGTAGGTTACATAGAGCGCACCGGTGCCGGTAAGCGCTGGTTGATGAAAAACGGTGACAGGCACCATTTAATTCGAAATGTTTCCGAAAAAATGGTGACTGTCACCGTTTTTGCCTGGTGCCGCCGCTGGCCGGCTCAGAAGCTGTACGTCACATAGAGCGCGCCGGTGCCGGAGCGCGAGCGCTGGGTGATCGGGCTGTTGGCGGCGTCGCGCGTCAGGCTCACGGCGCCCAGCGTGCCCGTCACGGCCCACCGTATATCGATCATGTGCCGCCACGTCATGCCCAGCTCGACCTCGTACAGGCCCGCTTTCGGCCGGTATTGCCGGTAGCCGGAGCGCGCCGACTGCGCGGCAGTCACGCCATAATAAGTCTGCATGTAGTCGCGGTCGCCGGCATTGGCGGCCAGGCTCAGGGTGACATGGTCCTTGCCTTGCTGGTACAGCGTGCCGGTCAGCCCGATGCCGGCGGTGCGGCCGTTGCGGCGTTTGCCGAGGGGCTGCTCGGCGCTGAACTCCAGCACGAGCCCGTCGACGATTTCCCAGCTGGCGCCGAACACGGCGGTGGCGCCGCCCTTCACGTCGCCCATGCCGCGCAGCGCCGTGCTGCCGCTGGCACCGCCGATCCCGTCCCGGTTCTTTTCCGACCGTTCTCCCCGGTAGCCCAGCGCCGCCGAAAGGTAGACGGGGCCGACGGCGCGGCCGTAGCCGATGCCGCGCAGCGAACTGGCGTAGAAGCCGTTGGCGAACTGCCAGTCGATGGCCAGCAGCGGCCCGATCGCGTAGTCGTCGGCACCGGAATAGCGGGGCGCGCCGGCGATGCCCGCACCGAGTGTCAACACGTTGCCCTCGGCGTGGACGAAGCCGGCGGCGGCCAGCAGCAGGAGGGCGGTCAGGCTGTTCTTGTTCATCGCATTTCCGTCAGTTTTTTGGAGCGCCCAGTGTCGGTCCGCCGCATGAAGGCAACCTGAGCCCAAGATGAAGATTGCATGAAGGCCAATCTTTGGCGCTGTGAGCGGTAATTGTGGGAACTTCCTGCCGGAATGATGATCTGACCTCCTGTTGAGCTACTTCATGTATATCGGGAGGCAACATGGGTGCAGCGGATGTTCAGGTATTGATCGAAGCGTTGATCCGACAACAGCTTTCAGAAGATCAGGTCGCGTTGTTGCAGTGTTTTCTGGCCAACGTCGAGCAACCAGGGCAGTGTCTTCGCCTGATCGAGGAGGCCGCTGGAAGGCCACCGTGTCCACATTGCGCTTGCCAGCGGTCCCACCGTTGTGGACAAGCCAGTGGCTTGCAGCGCTATCGCTGCGTGATGTGCCGGCGCAGCTTCAACGCCTTGACCGGCACACCCCTTGCCCGTCTGCGCCTGCGCGACAAATGGCTGCATTATCTTCAGTGCCTGATCGAGTCGATCCCCGTGCGTTCAGCGGCTAGGCGCGTGGCGGTGGCCAAGTCGACCAGCTTTCGATGGCGCCACCGTTTTGTGGCCGCCATCCTCCGGGCACCCCGTCCGCAGTTGTTCGGCATTGTTGATTGACGAAGGAGGAGTGCTCGCTTGCAAGCGAGCACCGCTGCGTAGGCGACGAGCGGTGCTCGCCGAAACCCCTACTACGCCTTATCATCTCGAATCACAGAAGGGCTCGCGCCACCTGAACCGCCCGCCCCGCAAACGCGGCGGCAAGGCCAGCCGGCGCGGCATCGGCAGCGAGCTGGACTGCATCCTCGTCGCTCGTGACCGCAACCGGCAAACGTGTGACTTCGTCACGGGCCGCGGTCCGGTCAGCGCCGGCCAGCTGATGCAACACCTGAAGCCCGTGCTGGCGCCCGATGTGCTGCTGGTTACCGATGCCGCCAAGGCATACCAGGCATTTGCAAAGCAGGCTGGCATCACGCACGAAGCGATCAATGTGCGTGCCGGCATGCGGGCACGCGGCGCACTCCATATCCAGGGTGTCAACGGATGGCATGGCCGCTTCAAGACCTGGCTGCGGCGATTCAACGGTGTGGCCAGCCGCTACCTGGCCAATTACACCGGCTGGCTACGTGTGCTCGATGCCGCCGAGCTGACGGCACCGCGGCAATGGCTGCGCATTGCCGTGCGTCAGACTAGCTGATCAGTTCTTTTGTCGCGCTCGGCATGCGAAGAAGTTTCGTGCTCAACGGCAAAGCTACTCAACGCGGACAGCGCCCAATCTTTAGACTTTCTTCACATCGGGATGGTCTAATACGGCCCATGAAAATCCTGCTGATAGAAGACGACCTGGATCTCGGCAACGGCGTGCGCATCGCGCTGGCCGACCAGGGCCTGGACGTGGTCTGGGTGCGACACATGGCCGCCGCCGACGAACACCTGGCCACGGCCGGCTGCGACCTGGTCCTGCTCGACCTGGGCCTGCCCGATGGCGATGGCCTGCACCTGCTGGCCAAGCTGCGCCGCAACCGCAGCGACGTGCCGGTACTGATCCTGTCGGCGCGCGACGCGTTGCCGGACCGCCTGCAAGGCCTCGATACCGGCGCCGACGACTACCTGGTCAAGCCGTTCGAGCTGGCCGAACTGCTGTCGCGCGTGCGGGCGCTGGCCCGCCGCAGCTATGGCTTCGATGGCGCGACGCTGGAATTGCGCGGGCTGTGCCTGCATGTTCCCACGCGCCGCGTCGCCGTGCGGGGCCGGCCGGTGGACCTGACGGCCAGCGAGTACGTGCTGCTGAAAACGCTGATGATGCGCGCCGACCATGTGGTCACGCGCCGCAGCCTCGAAGAGCAGGCGCTGCCGGGCGCGCAGGCCAATGCCAGCAACTCGCTGGACGTGCACATGGCGAACCTGCGCCGCAAGATCGGCGAAGGGTATATCCGCACGGTGCGCGGGGTGGGCTACGTGATCGACCAGGACAACGGCCAGGGGGCGGCCCGATGATGCGCCGCCTGCGCGGGATCGTCGAGCCGAGCCTGATGCGCCGCCTGATGCTGGCCCAGCTGGGATTGCTGGCCTTGCTGTGGGGCCTGCTCCTGGGATTCGTGGTGTACGAAAGCTCCACGGATGACCACGACCTGCGGCAGGACGCCCTGTACGACGCGGTGCTGATCGTGGCGGACCAGCTGGCGGACCGGCCGGCGCAGTTGCGCGAGGCATTCCGCTACATCGAACTGGCGCTGTCGGAAAATATCGAGAAATCGCTGGCGCCGCGCCTGGTGCTCGAGCGTGGCGAGCGCACGCTGTACCGCAGCGCGGGCGTACCGGCCAGCTTGCGCACGCAGCGGCCGGACGATATCGAAACCGTCACCTTCGACGGCAAGCGCTGGCGCGCACGTGCGCGGATCTCGCCCGGCGGCATGCGCATGACGATGATCGTGCCGGCCGACCGGATGAACATTTTCGTGACGCTCAATTCAAAGGGGTTCTACCTGCTGCCCCTGCTGATCAGCATCCCGTTCCTGGCACTGCCGGCCTGGCTGTCGATCCGCGTCGCGCTGCGGCCGTGGAACGCGGTGGCGCAGGAGGTGGGCTCCCGCGGGCCGCGCGACCTGGCGCCGCTGTCGTTCCGGCCGCGCCACCGCGAGTTGCGCGCGATGGTCGACAACATCGACGGCCTGATGCGCCGCCTGCACGACGCCAGCACGCGCGAGCGCGCCTTCATCGCCGATGCCGCGCATGAATTGCGCACGCCGCTGGCCGCCATGCGCGTCAACGTGGAAGCCCTGCAGGGGCAGGCGGTGGAGCCGCGCCAGCGCGAACTGCTGGCCGGCATCGTCAGCGGCGTCACGCGCGCCGGGCGCCTGGTCGGGCAGATGCTGAACCTGATGCGCAGCGATGCCGCCGGCACCGGGCACACGGAAAAGGTGGCGCTGGACGCCTTGCTGCAAGACCGGATGGCCGCGCTCTCCTGCCTTGCCGATGCGCGCTACGTCGAACTGGACCTCGAGGCCGAGCCGGGGCTGGCGGTGGACGGCTGCCGCGAGACGCTGACATCGCTGATCGACAACCTGGTCGACAATGCCATCAAGTACAGCCCGCAGGGCGGC
The DNA here is from genome assembly GCF_027856995.1 of Pseudoduganella sp. SL102. Classification (NCBI taxonomy): domain Bacteria; kingdom Pseudomonadati; phylum Pseudomonadota; class Betaproteobacteria; order Burkholderiales; family Oxalobacteraceae; genus Pseudoduganella; species Pseudoduganella sp. SL102. The sequence goes on along the minus strand of NZ_CP115554.1, from coordinate 4,944,128 downwards.
ACCGTCGAGGTGCGGCTGCGGCGCGATGGCGACTGCGCGATGCTGACGGTATGCGACGAGGGGCCCGGCATCCCGCTGGCCTTGCGGGAACGGGTGTTCGACCGCTTCTACCGCGATCCGGCGCAGACGCAGAGCGGCAGTGGCCTGGGCCTGGCGATCGCGCAGGCGGCGGTGGTGCGGCACGAGGGGCGGATCGTGCTGGAGGGAAGGGATGCCGGCAGCGGGCTGCGGGTGAGGGTGCGGCTGCCGCTGGCGGGAAGTACGGTGCTTCCTAGCGCCGCCCTTGCGCCATCTTCGTGATGGCCCGGTCCACCAGCGTCTGCATCTGTTCGGACAGGCCGACGAAGCGGCAGCCGATCTGCACCTGCTCGCCCAGCAGGAACGAGCGGAAGCGGCGCGACAGCCGTACTTCCAGGTCGCAGATGACAACAGTGTCGTTCAGTTCGAGCCGCACGCGCTGCAGCCGGCGGCCGATGTGCAGGCCGGGCGCGTCGCGCGGGGCGCAGCGCATGCCGATGCCGCCGGCGGCCACGTCGTACAGCAGCATTTCATAAGGCGTGCCGAACATGACGAACGACGCCGTGTAGTTGCCGGCCACCGGCGTTTCCAGGCGCCGGGAAGCGCGCCGGTTCAAGACCAGGCAACTTTGCGGGAACGGTGCCGGCACCAGGGTGGCGTGGCCGGGCAGCGGCGTCCAGCCGGCGCTCAGTTCGAACTGGAAGCGCGCCGAATCCAGGCGGGTGACGAAGGTGCAGGGGCCTTCCGGCAGCGCGGATTCGCCGTCGAGGCGCAGCGTGAACACCGCTTCGGTGGCGTCCATGGCATGGATGCGCGCCAGCCTGGGCGTGCCGGTGCCGTCCGCGTAGATCGTGATGGGTTCGCCGCGGTCGTACAGGGTTTGCAGGGTTTCGCGAATTGCTGCCGGGTCGGCGATCTCGTGCGGCGTGGCGGCCAGAGGGATGCGCTCGGCGATGTCCGCCGCCCCCATGCGGCGGCGGCGAGGCAGCAGGCCGGCCGTGATCAGGTCGCCCGCGGCTTCGGTCCTGACATATTCCTTCACGCCGCTCGGCGCGGCGGGAACCGCCGACCAGGCGGGCCGCAGATGCGCATTGGAGCGGCGTACTGCCGGGGACTGCAGCCAGGGCAGGTGATCGCGAAGGTTCTTGAGGATGGAAGTCATGGGCTTGCTGGGTCAACGGGCGACACTGGTAGCCTGCAAGCATACCAGCAAATCTTTTGATCGCAGACAACTTTATTGCCTCAGGGCTAGTCCCTGTCGTTAAAACCGCTCATCCGGCGCAAGGTAGCGCCATTGCCCGACCGGCAACTCGCCCAGTTTCACCTTGCCGATCCGCACGCGCTTCAGGCCCACCACCTTCAGGCCCACCATCTCGCACATGCGGCGGATCTGCCGCTTCTTCCCTTCGCGCAGCGTGAACGACAGCTGGTCTTCGTTCTGCCAGCGTACCTTGGCCGGCAACAGCGGCTTGCCATCCATCCACAGGCCATGGTTCAGCTTTTTCAGGTCCGCGTCCGGCAGCTTGCCCGGTTTCGTGTATTCCACGCGCACCAGGTATTCCTTGTCGATGTCGGTGTCGTGGCCGATCAGGTGCTTGGCCACGCGGCCGTCCTGGGTGAGCACGAGCAGGCCCACGGAATCGATGTCGAGCCGGCCGGCCGGCACCAGGCTGCGCAACTGCGTGGGGTGGAACTGCTCGGGCGCCGGATCGTCCGGCCAGCGGTTCTCCGGCTTGATCAGTGCCACCGCGGGCGTGTAGCCATCCTCGGCCTGGCCGCTCACATAGCCCATCGGCTTGTTGATCAGGATGGTCACGCGCTTGCTCTGCTCGGCGGCAGCCTGCCGCTCGACGGTGATCTTCTGGCTCGGGTAAACCTTGGTGCCCAGTTCGGACACCACCTTGCCGTCGACGCGCACCCAGCCCTTGGCGATCCATTCGTCGGCTTCGCGGCGCGAGGACAACCCCAGTTCGGACATGCGTTTCGATAAACGCAACAACTCTTCAGACATGAGAAATTCAGACTTTCAATGCTTCCAGTAAATCGGTTTCCAGCTGCAACTGCGTGCGCGCGTTCGCCAGCGACTGGCCGTCGACGATGAACACGTCCTCCACCCGTTCGCCCAGGGTCATCACCTTGGCGGTGTGCAGGTTTACACGGTATTTCGTCAACACGTTGGCGATCGAGTACAGCAGGCCGGTGCGGTCGTTCGCCGTCACCGACAGCAGGTAGTACTGGCCGCGCTCGTCGGAACGCAGGTCCACCGTCGGCTGGATCGGGAAGGTGCGCGACAGGCGCGACAGGCGGCCGCGCACCGGCGGCTGGATCGGCGCCTGCGTTTGCAGCAGGTCGCACAGTTCGTGCTCGATCAGGTTGATGATGTCGCGGTAGCTCTTGGCGAAGCTCTGCTCCGTGACCAGGAACGTGTCGAGCGCGTAGCCGTGCCTGGTGGTGTGGATCTTGGCATCCAGGATCGAGAAATTCTTGCGGTCGAAGTAACCGCAGATGCGCGCGAACAGGTCCGGCTGGTCCTTGATGTAGACGGCAATCTGCAGGCCTTCGCCGATCGGCGCCAGGCGGCATTTCACGACGGGCTTTTCGCTGTCCAGGCGGTCGTACAGCGCGCGCGTCTGCCAGGCGATGTCGGAGGCGTCGTGGCGCAGGAAATACGCCATGTCCAGCTGCTTCCACAAGGCCTCGTGCGCCGATGGCGGCAGGCCGTACAGCCGCAGCGTGGCCAGCGCTTCCTGCTGGCGGTTCTTCAGCTCGCGGTCGGCCGAATGCGGTTCGCCGCCCAGCACGCGCAGGGTCATCTTGTACAGGTCTTCCAGCAGCTTGGCCTTCCAGGCGTTCCACACCTTCGGGCTGGTGCCGCGGATGTCGCACACCGTCAGCAGGTACAGACCGGTCAGGTGGCGCTCGTCGCGCACGGCCTTGGCGAAGGCCGCGATGACGTCCGGATCGGACAGGTCCTGCTTCTGCGCCACCGTCGACATCAGCAGGTGGTGCTCGACCAGGAACGCCACCAGCTCCGTTTCATCGGTGCTCATGCCGTGCTCCTGGCAGAACTGCACCGCATCGGCCACGCCCAGTTTCGAGTGGTCGCCGCCGCGGCCCTTGGCGATGTCGTGGAACAGCGCGGCCACGTACAGCAGCCAGTGCTGCGGGTAGTTCGCCATCAGCTGGCTGCAGTACGGGTATTCGTGCGCGTGTTCCGTCATCGTGAAGCGGCGCATGTTGCGCACCACCATCAGGATATGCTGGTCCACCGTGTAGACGTGGAACAGGTCGTGCTGCATCTGGCCGACGATCTTGCGGAAGTTCGGCAGGTAGCGGCCCAGGATCGACAGCTCGTTCATCCGGCGCAGCGCATGGATGATGCCGGACGGCGCCTGCAGGATGCGCAGGAAGTAGGCGCGGTTGACGGGATCGGCGCGGAAGGCCGCGTCGATCTTGAAGCGCTCGTGCCACAGCGCGCGCGTGGCGCGTGCCGTGATGCCTTTCAGGGCCGGGCGCTCGGTCATCAGCACGAAGATTTCCAGGATCGCCGAGGGCGTGCGCTCGAACACGTCGTCGCTGCTGATGTCGATGAAGCCGTTGACCTCGTTGAAGCGCTCGTTGATCGGGTGCTTGTCGCAACCCTGCGGGAACAGCATCGCTTCGATGTTCTGCAGCAGGATCGTGTTCAGCTGCACCACCGCCTTGGCGGCCCAGTAGTAGCGCTGCATCAGGTATTCGCTGGCGCGGCGCATGTGCACGCCGCTGCCGGTGGTCTGCAGGCCCAGGCTTTCGGCGATCGCCGTCTGCACGTCGAACACCAGGCGATCCTCGCGGCGGCCGGCATGCAGGTGCAGGCGCACGCGGATATCCTTGAAGGCGCGCTCCTTTTCCATCAGCTGGCGCGCCTCGGTCTGCGTGATCAGGCCGCGCGTGGCCAGCGTGCGCCACGAACTGGCCAGGCCCGCGGCCTTGGCCATCCACAGGATCACCTGCAGGTCGCGCAGGCCGCCGGGGCTTTCCTTGCAGTTGGGTTCCAGCGAGAACGCCGTGTCTTCATACTTGGCGTGCCGCTGGCGCATCTCGCTGGTCTTGGCGTGGAAGAAGGCCTGCGGATCCATCGCCGCGTCGTATTCCTTTTGCAGCCGCGCGAACAGGTCGGCGTCGCCGGTCACCAGGCGGGCTTCGAGCAGGCTCGTCTGCACGGTGATGTCGGCCTCGGACTCGGCCAGGCATTCCTCCACCGTGCGGATCGCCGAGCCGATTTCCAGGCCCAGGTCCCACAGCAGCTGCACCAGTTCTTCCAGGCGGTGGCGGGTCTCTTCGTCCGGGCTGTGGCCCAGCAGGATCAGCACGTCCACGTCCGAGTACGGGAACAGTTCGCCGCGGCCATAGCCGCCCACGGCCACCAGCGCCGCGTTCGGCGGCAGGCCGGCCGCCTGCCAGGCCTGCGTGAGCACTTCGTCGACGCTCTGGCGCAGGCTGCGCAGCAGTTTTTCCGGCTTGCCATCCTCGCGGAACGTGGCAATCACGACCTGGCGGTCGGACTTCAGCCGCAGCTTGAGGGAGCTGCGCAGCTGTTCGCGGGGATCGCTGTTCATCGCGAGGGAAGACATGGGGTCAGGCCGCGGCCTTGGCCTGGGTGATGAACGCCGGCGGCGGTGGCGAACCGGCGGACAGCGTGAGCACCTCGTAGCCGGTTTCCGTGACCAGCACCATGTGCTCCCACTGGGCCGACAGGCTGCGGTCCTTGGTCTTGATGGTCCAGCCGTCGCCCATTTCGCGGATCTCGCGGCGGCCGGCATTGATCATCGGCTCGATCGTGAAGATCATGCCCGGCTTGAGTTCCTCGCCGGTGCCGGGCTTGCCGTAGTGGAGTACCTGGGGTTCTTCGTGGAAGACCTTGCCGATGCCATGGCCGCAGAATTCGCGCACCACGCTGTAGCCGGCCTTCTCGGCATGCACCTGGATCGCGTGGCCGATGTCGCCGAAGTGGCCGCCCGGGCGCACCTGGGCGATGCCCAGCCACATGCATTCATAGGTGATCTCGGTGAGGCGCTTGGCCAGGATCGTCGGCGGGCCGATGTAGAACATGCGGCTGTTGTCGCCGTGGTAGCCATCCTTGGTGATGATCGTGATATCCAGGTTCACCACGTCGCCCGCCTTCAGGACCTTGTCGCCGGGGATGCCATGGCAGATCACGTCGTTGACGGACGTGCAGATGGCCTTCGGATATGGCGGATAGCCGGGCGGCTGGTAATTCAGCGGCGCCGGCACGGTGCCTTGCACATTCGTCATGTACTCGTGGCACAGGCGGTCCAGCTCGCCGGTGGTGACACCGGGCTTGACGAAGGGGGTGATGTAGTCGAGGACTTCGGCGCCGAGGCGGCCGGCAATGCGCATGCCTTCGATGTCTTCGGGGGTCTTGATCGTGATGGCCATGTTTCTTGATTGATTCGGGCGACAAACCACGATTATAGACGACGCGGACCTGGAGAGTTGCGCTTGCCGCGGAACGGCTGTTGGCGGTTTTTGGTGGCCACTATGAGGACGAGCCGAAGGTGTTCGACACTTTCTTCTGGGCGGTTTCCAGAAGATGTTGAAAGTGATACGACACATTGAGAGCGCATGCGTTCACCCCAACGGCGGAGGGCTGGGGTCAGACCCGGCGGGTCTGACCCCGGATTTTGCACTTGGGGTTGACTATCTAAGCGGCATTTCCTGCTATCACCGGTTTATTCACCGGGTTCGATCGATCAGCCCCGTGCCACGCTCGCAAAGAACCGCACCATCTCCCGGCTGGCATCCGGCCCGGTCGGATCGGTATAGCTGCCGCTGGCGCTGCCGCCGGCCCACGCGTGCCCGGCGCCATGGAGTTCCCAGTGCTCGGCCAGCACCCGGCCATCCTTGCCCTTGTGGACCGTGCGCGTATATTTGCGCCCGCCACTGGCCTTGGACGTCTCCACTTCCGGCGTTCCGGCTTCATGGGCTACCAGGCCGTGCTGGAGCACGTCGTCGCCGTTCTTCCGGTTCACGGTGTGGTCCTTGTCGCCGTGGAACACGATCAGCGGCGGGCTGGCCACCGGCTGCGCATTACCCTTCGCCCCCTGCTGCATGGCCTGCAACGCGGATGGCAAATCCGTCGCGCTGCCGAACGGCAGCCCGGAATGCACGCCGACGGCTTGGAACAGTTCCGGATACAGGGCGCCCACCACGACTGCCATGGCGCCGCCTGCCGACAGGCCGGCAATGCTGACCCGCGCCGGATCGACCGCGTAATCCGCCATCACCTGCCGGGCGATGCCGGCGATGATCGCCGGCTCGCCCCGTTCGCGCTGCTGGTCGGCGGCGCTGAACCAGTTCCAGCATTTCGAGCTGTTGGCCTGCTGCGACTGGCAGGGATAGGCCACCAGGCAACCGGTTTCCTCCGCCACCTGGTTCATGCGGGTGCCGGCGGCGAAATCGTCCGGGTCCTGCGTGCAGCCGTGCAGCATCACCACCAGCGGCACCGGCTGGCCTACCTTGTACGTGCTCGGCACATACAGCTTGTAGCCGCGGGTGCCGGCCTGGCAAGTGAAGCTGGCGCTGTCGAAGCGCGCGCCATCCGGCAGCGGCGGAGGAGGCGGGCGCTTGCGGGCGCCGGGCAGCTTGCCGTTCTTCAGCTGGTCGCGCAGCGCTTCGGGCAGGCCGTCCAGCAGGTTTTCCGGCAGGCCCTGGAACCCGCCCTGCATGCCTCCTTTGAACTTGTCCTTCAAGCCGTCGGCGAAGCCTTCCGGCAGCGTGATGCCGGCCTTGGCAAGGATGTCGGCGAGGCCGGACGCCGCGGCGGGAGCCTTCGGCTTGTCGTCCTTCGCGGCGTGCGGCGGCTGCTGGTTCGGTGCGGCCTTCCGGGCGCGAGGGATGGGGCGTGAAGGCGCTTTTTCCGGCGGCGCGTTCAGGTCTTTCATCGTGGCGCCCGGCGGCGGCGCCGCGTGGACGGTGTCACCGGTCCCCGTGGCGGCTGGCTCGGCATCGCCGGCCAGTGCGCGCTGGATCGCGGCGGTGGCGGCCATCGGGCCGTCTTTCATCAAGTCTTGCGTGGCTGCCTGCAGGCGGGCCATCAGTGCGGAATCGAATTTCATATCGTGCCTTCCATAGGGGTTGAGGCGTGGATGAGTGAAGCTCAGGACAGCGGAGCTGTCGGCATGAAGCCGGTGGTGCGGTTCAGCTGATGCGGCCGGCGAGGGCCGCCTTGACTGCCGGGCTGGCGTGCAGCGCGCCGAGCACGGTGATCGACTGGATGGTGGCCGCCGCCAGTTCGCCCGTCACATCCGGGGCGATGGTGGCCAGGCCGAGCACGCGGATGTTGAGCATTTCACCGGCGGCGCGGGCCGCTTCGAGGTCGGCGCTGGAAAACTGCTGCAAGCCCAGCACAAACTGGTTGCGCTCGACCGTCTGGCGCACTACGTCCGCGTGCTGGTTCAACTGGTTGCGGATCGCTGTGCGGATCAGGTCTGTCCGGTTGGCATAAAAACCCTGCTGCACGAGCAGGTCGATCTGCCCCAGGTCGACCGGGAACAGATTGATCGTGATTTTTTCCGAATCGGCGGGGCGTAGTTTCAGGTCGGGCATGTTTTATCTTCCTTTTGCCATCCAAGTGGATGGTATATGGATGATTCTAGCCGGTTTTCAAGGGTCCTGATCGCGACTGCGCGAATTATTTTGCGTAGCGGGCCAGCGCCATCGCTAGAACAGTTCGTTGGCAAATGTGCCCGGCGCGCCGTTGCCTGCCTGCCGATGCGGGTATTTCCACTGTTTCCGCACCTTGTTGATTTTCCGGACGCTGCCGGTTTCCCGGGCCTCGCCGGCTTTCCCTGCCTTGCCTGCTTTTCCGGCCTTGCCGGTCTTGTGAAGCTCGCCGGGCTTTTGACGGTCGCCTACTTCCTGGCGGTTGGCGGACTTGATATTGCGAGCCTGCGGTTTGCCGGCCAGCGAATCAGCCGGCCGTCGCCGGCCCTCGGGGTCTATCCGCACGGCGTCGAACATGGCGCCGCCCCACAGCAGCACGAGCTGGCCCGGATTCCGGACATACACATCCGTACAGCCGAGCTCGATCATGGTGACCGGGTTCGGCAGCCGCAACCGTTGCGCGCTGGAGTGGAGTTTGGCCTGCATGTGCGATTCGGGTGCGACCCGTTCCGCCCAGAACTCCGGCGCGGGACAGACTTCCTGGTCCACCTTCACGTCCGTCGCGCTGATCGCCAGGGTCTTCCCCAGCAGTGTTTTCGCTTCCGCCGCATCGAGCGAAGCGATCGAGGCAAGGTCGAGGACGGCGACGAGCTTCCAGTGGCCGATCACGCTGCGGTCGCGGAATTCGGCGGCGGCGCAGGCCGGGCGGCCGATAGCGAGGAGGAGGGCGGTTGTCAGCGCCAGCAGGCTGGTTGCTGTACGCCACCGGTGACAGCGGGCGTGGTGCGGGAAAACGACTGCCATGATTACTCCTGAGAATTGTGCTCAGGAGCAAAATATCGAAATTTCCGGCGCCGGCCTTGCGGCAGGCCAAGGCTGGCGGCGAGGCTGCGCCGCGATGCGGCGCGATGTCCTCTATGTGGCGCGAGGAGGGCAGGGCGGCGCCGGACGCCGCGCCGGTCGTCCGTGCCGGTAACGCGGCGGTCAGGAACCGGCGCGGTGTTGCGTCAGGTCGTCGGCACCCGTCATATACCCTTCGTCCGCCGCCAGTTGCGCATCGGGCGGCAATTTCTCGTGCCCGCGCGCGCGCTCCAGCAACACCTGGACGGTGTCGATCTTGTGGCGGATAGCTTCGGCCAGCGAGGCCAGGGTCAATGGCTCGGGCAGCATCATTTCCGCCGCTTCGGCGGCCCTCGCCGCGGGGTGGCTCCGTTCCAGTTCGCCCTGTGCGCCGCTTTCGTCGCGTTCGACGAGTTGCAGTGCATGCCGCAGCCCTTGTTCCAGTTGCTCGAGTCGGCTCGATTCCATGTCCACCTCCAGAAGATAGGGGCATTCAGGATACGCCGCTGAGCCGTACGGCGCCGTCCGATAGCCCGGGGCGCTCATCGCCTGCTACCCATCGGCTGCCACACATTGCCACAAGTTAGCATTCATGAAATAATATGAATGATAATTATTCGCATTTGTGTGTGCCCGCCGTGGTCGTGCCGGATGCTCCATCGAGAGAGAGAACAACAATGATCCTGAAACAGACACCCGTCGCAGTGGCCGTGCTGCTGCTTGTCCATGGCGCCGCGCTGGCCGGTCCGGCCGATGCGCCGGTGGAGGGCCAGCCGGCCGTTGTCACCATCACGGGTGCCCGCGCCGACGCGGCGGCCTACAACCCGCCCGCCTCGACCAGCGCCATGAAGATCGAAGCACCGCTGCGCGACATCCCGCAGACCGTCAATGTGATCCCCGAACAGCTGCTGCGCGACCAGGCGGTGCTGTCGATGGAAGATGCCATGAAGTCCGTGCCCGGGGTGGGCCTGTCGCATGGCGATGGCCAGCGCGACCAGGTCACGCTGCGTGGCTTTTCCGCCATTGCCGACCAGTTCGTGGATGGCTTCCGCGACGATGCGCTGTACTTCCGCGACATGTCGAACGTGGAACGGATCGAGGTGCTGAAAGGGCCGGCGGCGGTGCTGTACGGACGCGGCTCGTCCGGCGGCCTGATCAATCGCATCACCAAGCGGCCGGGGATCGACCGCAGCGAGGTGACCGTGCGCGTGGGCAGTCACAACGGGCGGCGCGGCGAAGTGGACATCGCGCGCACGCTGGGCGGGAAGGGCATGGCGTTCCGGGTGACCGGCGCGGTCGAGCGGGCCGATGGCTACCGCGACCAGCAATTCCTCGACCGGGATGCGATCGCGCCATCCCTGATGGTGCCGCTGGGTGCGGACACGAGCCTGCTGCTGCAGGCCGAGCACCTGTCCGATCGCCGGGTGACCGACTTCGGCATCCCGTCGTTCCAGGGGCGCCCCGTGGAGGTGCCGGCCGGCACGTATTATGGTGCCGCCAACGCGCGCGATGCCGATTACTCGCACGCCGAGGTCACGGCCGGCGGGTTCACGCTGGAGCACCGCTTCAGTGACCGGCTTGCTATCCGCAACGCCTTCCGAAAGTACGATTACACGCTGTCGCGCAACAATACGCTGGTCGGCGCCGTCAACGAGGCCGCGCTGACGGCTTCGCTGAACCGCACCAACCTGCGCCGCGAAGAAAAGGGCTGGTTCAACCAGACGGAAGTCACGCATACCGCGTCGCTGGCCGGCATGACCCACAAGATCCTGTACGGCGTCGAGGTGGGCAAGCAGGACAAGGACCAGGTCAACCGCTCACGCAGCAACGTGGCCACCGTTGCACTGTTCAATCCGGTGCTGCCCGTGCTGCCGCTGGCGGTGGATGCGGCGCCGGCCACGGATAACCGGGGTATCTTCACCACGCGCGGCGCCTACGTGCAGGACCTGATCGAGCTGGCGCCGGAATGGAAGGCGCTGGCCGGCGTGCGCTACGACCGCTTCGAGCAGGAAACCCGCGAGCGCCGGGCAGGGCAGTCGAACCTGCAGCGCGTGGATGCGGACTGGAGCCCGCGCGCCGGCCTGGTCTGGCAGCCGGGCGCGAGCCAGTCGTACTATGCGTCGTTCAGCCGCTCGTTCCAGCCCTCCGCCGAGAACTTCCCGCTGGCTGCGAACAATGCCCAGATCGCGCCCGAGGAAACCACCAACAAGGAAATCGGCGGCAAGTTCGATTTCCTGGGCGGCGCCGTTTCCGCGACCGCCGCGCTGTTCCGGCTGGAGCGGACCAATGTCAAGTTCACCGATCCCGTCACTAATACGCTGGTGCCGGTCGGTACCCAGCGTTCCGACGGCCTCGAGCTGACGCTGGCCGGGCAGTTCGCGCAAGGCTGGCAGGTCTGGTCCGGCTACTCGTTCCTCGATGCGAAAGTCACGTCGTCCCCGGCGCTGGACAGCAGCGACAACGTGCTCAAGCGCGTGCCCGTGGAGGGCAAGCGTGCCACGCTGGCGCCGCGGCACAGTGCCAACCTGTGGATCGCGAAATCGTTCAGCGCGGCGCTGCGTGCCGGCGTGGGCTTCGTCGCTGTGGGGGAGCGCTTCGCCAACCCGGGCAACACCGTGACCTTGCCGGGCTATGCGACCGTGGACGCGATGGTGGGTTACCGGATCGCCGCCATCGACCTGCAGCTCAATGTCAGCAACCTGCTCGACCGCGGCTATATCGTGTCCGGGCATGGCAGCGCGCCGAACCTGAACATGCCGGGCGCGCCGCGTGGCGCAAGGCTGACGGCCAGGTACCAGTTCTGAGCGGGGAGCGGACGACCGGCCTTGGCGATGCACAAGAAGAACGTTTGATTGTTTACCGGTCTTCCGCTAAAATGCCGGGTTGCTCGGACTCGTTCCTTGCAATGTTGTAAAAACCCCACTTTTTAATAAACTCGAACCTGCTCTGCAAGGGTGCCCGCAAGGGTGACTGAGCTGGTTCCAGACCCAACCCTGGAGTAAAACATGTCTGTAACGATGCGTGAAATGCTGGAAGCCGGCGTCCACTTCGGTCACCAAACCCGATTCTGGAACCCAAAGATGGCTCCGTTCATCTTCGGCCACCGCAACAAGATTCACATCATCAACCTGGAAAAGACCATGGAGCTGTACCAGGAGGCGATGAAGACTGTTCGCCAACTGTCCGCCAACCGTGGCACGATCCTGATGGTGGGCACCAAGCGCCAGGCACGCGACATCGTCGCCGCCGAAGCACAGCGCGCAGGTGTTCCTTACGTCGACCAGCGCTGGCTGGGCGGCATGCTGACCAACTTCAAGACCATCAAGACCTCGATCAAGCGCCTGAAGGACATGGAAGCGCAAGTGGCCGACGGTTCCGTGGAAAAGCTGACCAAGAAAGATGCACTGCTGTTCAGCCGTGAAATGGAAAAGCTGCAGAAGTCCATCGGCGGCATCAAGGATATGGGCGGCGTGCCTGACGCGATCTTCGTGATCGACGTCGGCTACCACAAAGGCGCGATCACCGAAGCCCAGAAGCTGGGTATCCCGGTCATCGGCATCGTCGATACCAACCACTCGCCAGCCGGCGTGACCCACGTCATCCCGGGTAACGACGACTCGTCCAAGGCAATCAGCCTGTACGCCCGCGGCGTGGCAGATGCGATCCTGGAAGGCCGTGCCAACGCGTCGACCGAAGTGCTGGAGTCGATCAAGACGGCAGAAGGCGACGAGTTCGTGGAAGTCAACGAGCAGGCGTAAGCAAGGCCGGTCCCGATGTCCGTCTCCGGGCGGACATCGGCACTACACATTAGGCTGTTAATTTAGCCTAGAAAAAAGGGGTGGCTTCCGGCTCCCCTTTTTTTTAACGAGACGCCGGATGAGCAGGCTGCCGCAAGGCGCCGCCCCGGCAACCCCACCGAATACAGGAGAAAACATATGGCAGCGATTACCGCAGCAATGGTCGGCGAACTGCGCGCGAAGACCGACGCACCGATGATGGAATGCAAGAAGGCCCTGACCGAAGCGGCCGGCGACATGGACAAGGCGGAAGAGATCCTGCGCGTCAAGCTGGGCGGCAAGGCAGCCAAGGCTTCCGCGCGCGTGACCGCTGAAGGCGTTGTCGCAGCATTCATCTCGGGCAACGTGGGCGCCCTGGTCGAAGTGAACTCCGAAACCGACTTCGTCGCCAAGAACGACGACTTCCTGGCACTGGCGAACACCGCCGCGCGCCTGGCTGCCGAGAAGAACCCGGCCGACGTGGCTGCCCTGCTGGCGCTGCCGACCGAATCCGGCCAGACGCTGGAAGAAGTGCGCTCCGCCCTGGTTGGCAAGATCGGCGAAAACATGTCGATCCGCCGCTTCCAGCGCTTCGAGACGACCGGCAAGCTGGCGTCGTACCTGCACGGCACGAAGATCGGCGTGATCGTCGACTTCGAAGGCGCCGATGACCAGGTGGGCAAGGATGTCGCCATGCACATCGCCGCAATGAAGCCGGTGTCGCTGTCCGCGGACCAGGTGCCTGCCGAAATGATCGAGAAAGAGCGCTCGGTTGCCCAGGCCAAGGCCGATGAGGACGCAGCCAAGGCCGCCGCCGAAGGCAAGCCTGCCCAGTCGCCGGAAATCGTCGCCAAGCGCCTCGAAGGTTCCGTGCAGAAGTACCTGAAGGAAGTGTCGCTGCTGAACCAGGCATTCGTGAAGAACGACAAGCAGTCCGTCGAGCAGATGCTGAAGGCCGCCAACGCGACCGTGAAAGGCTTCACCATGTACGTGGTGGGCGAAGGCATTGAAAAGAAAGTGGACGATTTCGCCGCTGAAGTGGCAGCCCAGATGGCTGCTTCCAAGGGAGCGTAATCAAATAAACGGGCCGCAAGGCCCGTTTTTTTAGAGTTCGCAGCAGGGAATTGCCACGGCGCCCATGGCCTCAAGCAATACCCACCGGCAGAAGCCGGGGTCAGACCCGCCGGGTCTGACCCCTGTACTTCGCCGTTGGGGGTGCAAGGGTGCCCCACAATGCCTTCCCGCGACTCTGTACCGAACGCAATATCCATCCGTCCCTCGAGAAGGTCGCACGGTTGGAGCACCACCCCGGCACAAGGAGCTTTACAGCTATCATTGCCGCCGGGATGTCACCGAATACATTTACTTAGGAGCCCCAGCTCATGTCAAAACCAGCCTACAAGCGCGTCCTCCTCAAATTGTCCGGTGAAGCCCTGATGGGCGATGACCCGTACGGCATCAACCGCGGCACGATCGAGCGGATGGTCGCCGACGTGGCCGAGGTCGCGAAACTGGGCGTGGAACTGGCAGTCGTGATCGGCGGCGGCAATATCTTCCGTGGCGTGGCGCCTGGCGCCCAAGGCATGGACCGCGCCACCGCCGACTACATGGGCATGCTGGCCACCGTGATGAACGCGCTGGCCCTGGCCGACGCGATGCGCCACGTGGGCGTCGTCGCGCGCGTGATGTCGGCGATCGGCATCGAGCAGGTCGTCGAGCCCTACGTGCGCCCGAAGGCGCTGCAATACCTGGAAGAAGGCAAGGTCGTCATTTTCGCGGCCGGCACCGGCAACCCGTTCTTCACCACCGATACCGCCGCCGCGCTGCGCGGTTCGGAAATGTCGGCCGAGATCGTGCTGAAGGCCACCAAGGTCGACGGCGTGTACACGGCCGATCCGAAGAAGGACCCGGAAGCCACGCTGTACGACACCATCAGCTTCGACGAAGCGATCGCCAAGCAGCTGCAGGTGATGGACGCCACCGCCTTCGCGCTGTGCCGCGACCAGAAGCTGCCGATCAAGGTCTTCTCGATCACCAAGCCAGGCGCGATGATGCGCGTGATCATGGGTGAGCAAGAAGGCACCCTCGTCCACGTGTGAGGGGGTCGCGCCTGACCTGCTGCGCGTTGCATTGGCGATCTCCAGTACTCGCCGTACATTGAGTACGGCTCCGTGCTTCAATCGCAACTGCTGCCGCTCGCGACGGTCATGCGCTGACCCGAGGCGCTATCATAGATCAAACAGAATTCGTAAAAACACAGGAGAGCAGCATGTCTACCGCTGACATCAAGAAGAACGCCCAGGACAAGATGGCGAAATCGCTGGAAACGCTGAAAAGCGACCTGGCAAAAGTGCGTACCGGCCGTGCCCACGTGGGCATTCTCGACCACGTGACGGTCGATTACTACGGCAATCCCACGGCGATCAACCAGGTGGCCAACCTGACGCTGATCGACGCCCGCACCATCGGCGTGACCCCGTTTGAAAAGAAGATGGGCGCCGCGATCGAAAAAGCGATCCGCGATTCGGACCTGGGCCTGAACCCGTCCGCCCAGGGTGACACGATCCGCGTGCCGACCCCGGCGCTGACCGAAGAGCGCCGCAAGGAAATGGTCAAGCTGTGCAAGGGCGAAGCCGAGGATGCCAAGATCGCCGTCCGCAACATCCGCCGCGACGCCAACGAACAGCTCAAGAAGCTCACCAAGGACAAGGCCATCTCGGAAGACGAAGAGCGCCGCGCCTCCGACGACGTGCAGAAGCTGACCGACAAGGCGATTGCCGACATCGACAAGATCGTTGCCGAGAAAGAGAAGGAAGTGCTGACGGTGTAACACCCGAAGCAGCAAAGAACGGTTGAGTTCCGGGGTCTGTCCCCGGTAAGTGAAGGCTCCAGCGCTTGCCACCGGTTTTTCCAGGGGACTGACCCCAGATTTTTGCCTGCGCCGTCGCAATGCCGGCAAAAATCTGGGGTCAGTCCCCTGTTTAGTTGCTTGCGAGCGCGAGAGCCGGCACTTACCGGGGACAGACCCCGGTTCGCAAGCGCTCTCCGCAACATCGAGGAGCCCCATTATCAAGAAAATATTTCTTGAAAAATAGGTGCCTGTCCCCGGTTTTTTTTGTACAGTTCATCTTTTGGCGTAAAAGCGTTACTAATGAGATATACCAGTTCGACGACCGCGGTGCCCGATGTACCGAATGTGCCGCGCCATGTGGCGATCATCATGGACGGCAACGGCCGTTGGGCCACCAAGCGCTTCCTGCCCCGCGTGGCGGGCCACGTCAAGGGCGTGGAGGCGGTGCGCACCGTCGTCGAGGCCTGCGTCAGCCGCGGTATCGAGTACCTGACGGTGTTCGCGTTCAGTTCGGAAAACTGGCGCCGCCCGGAAGAGGAAGTGTCCCTGCTGATGCGCCTGTTCGTCACGGCGCTCGAGCGCGAAGTGGCCAAGATGCACGCCAATGACATCCGCCTGAAGGTGGTCGGCGACCTGTCCCGCTTCGACGGCAAGCTGCGCGACATGATCTCGGCCGCCGAGCGCAAGACTGCCAACAACACCCGCCTCACGGTGACCGTGTGCGCCAACTATGGCGGCCGCTGGGATATCATGCAGGCAATCGGCAAGATGGTGGCGGCCCATCCCGGCGCCACGGATTTCTCCGAAGCGCAGCTGGCGCCGCACCTGGCCATGGCGTATGCGCCCGAGCCGGACCTGTTCATCCGCACCGGTGGCGAAGAGCGCATCTCGAACTTCCTGCTGTGGCAGCTGGCTTACACCGAGCTGTATTTCACGGACACGTACTGGCCCGATTTCACCGCCGAGAAGCTGGACGAAGCCATTGCGTCCTACCAGCACCGGGAGCGCCGCTTCGGCCGCACCGGCGAACAACTGAAAAAATAACAACACCAACGAGCATGCTGAAAACCCGGATCATTACTGCCGTCATCCTGTTCGTCGTGCTGGTGGCGGTGCTGTTCTCCGGTTCGCTGCCGGCCGTGCAGGCACTGGTCGCCGTCGCGTTCCTCGCCGTCACCTGGGAAAGCTTCCGGCTGTTCAAGCTGCGCGCACCCATCGTCGTCGCGGCCTGCTGGACGGTGGCGTTCGCCTACACGTTCTTCTTCAACGCCGGCCTGGAGCAGGCCCGCTTCTGGCTCGCGCTGGGCGTGGCGATCTGGCTGCTGCGCTTCTTCCCGTCGCTGAAGGTGGGCTTGCCGCCGCTGGAAGGCTTCGGCAACACGCTGCTGGCGATGGTGTACGCGGCCACGGTGGTCTCGTGTTTCGTGGCGATCCTCGTGCTGTTCCAGCGTTCCGCGCTGTACCTGGTTTCCGCGATGGCGCTCGTGTTCATCGCCGACATCGGTGCCTATGCGGCCGGCAAGAAGTTCGGCAGGCGCAAGCTGGCCCCCTCGATTTCACCCGGCAAGTCGGTCGAAGGCGCGATCGGCGGCTGGATCGCCGTGCTCGTGCTGTCCATCGCCACCATCCTGGCCGCGCCATACCAGCCGTGGCTGCAGGATACCTTCGCCGTGCGCATGCAGGCGAAACTGGGCTGGGGCATTGCCCTGGTCACGCTCTCCGTGATCGTCGGCGCGTCGATCGTCGGCGACCTGTTCGAATCCCAGCTGAAGCGCCGCGCCGGCTTCAAGGACAGCAGCAACCTGCTGCCCGGCCACGGCGGCGTGCTCGACCGTATTGATGCGCTGGTGCCGGTGCTGCCGATCGCGGCGCTGATCGGCGGCTGGCTGTAACGCGTACATGCCGGCATCGGCCCTGGCGTCGACGTGGCCTCGCGCCGTGCCACGAGCACCGGTGGCGGCGCGATGTCCGGCCATCGCCGGTCCTGGCGAGTCTCAAAGGAAATGACAATGCAAAGCATCACCATCCTCGGCGCCACCGGCTCGATCGGCGTCTCCACGCTCGACGTCATCGCGCGCCATCCCGACCGTTACACCGTGTACGCGCTGTCCGCGCACAGCCGGGTCGAGGAACTGGCCGCGCAGTGCCGGCAGTTCCAGCCGAAAGTGGCCGTCGTGGGCACCGCCGACGCGGCGGACCAGCTGGCCGCGCTGCTGCGGGCGATGGGCCTGGCAACCCAGGTGGCGTGGGGTGAACAGGCGCTGTGCGACATCGCCGCCGCCGGCGAAGTCGATGGCGTGATGGCCGCGATCGTCGGCGCCGCCGGCCTGGCGCCCACGCTGGCCGCCGCGCGGGCCGGCAAGAAAGTCATGCTGGCCAACAAGGAGGCGCTGGTGATGTCCGGCCAGCTGTTCATGGATGCCGTGCAGGAAAGCGGCGCCACGCTGCTGCCGATCGACTCCGAGCACAACGCCATCTTCCAGTGCCTGCCGGCCGACTACCGCCGCGTGCCCGCGGCCGCCGGCGTCACCAAGATCCTGCTCACCGCCTCCGGCGGGCCGTTCCTGAAGCGCGCCGTGGAAACGCTCGATGCCGTCACGCCGGCCGAAGCGTGCAAGCACCCGAAGTGGGTGATGGGCCGCAAGATCTCGGTCGACTCCGCCACGATGATGAACAAGGGCCTGGAAGTGATCGAGGCGCACTGGCTGTTCGGCGCGCCGGCCGCGCAGATCGAGGTCGTGATCCATCCGCAGTCGGTGATCCACTCGATGGTGTCGTATGCCGACGGTTCGGTGATCGCCGAGCTGGGCAACCCGGACATGCGTACGCCGATCGCCAATGCGCTGGCTTACCCGGAACGCATCGACTCGGGTGTCGCCCAGCTCGACCTCACGCAGGTCGGCACGCTGCAGTTCGAGAAGCCCGACTTCAACCGTTTCCCGTGCCTGGCGCTGGCGTACGACGCCCTGAACGCCGGCGGCACCGCGCCGGCGCTGCTCAACGCGGCCAACGAAGTGGCCGTGCAAGCCTTCCTCGAGGAGCGCATCGGCTTCCGCCAGATCGACCGCGTGATCGCCGGCGTGATGGATGCGCTGCCGCACGGCCCGGCGTCGTCGATCGATGCCGTGATGGCGCAGGATGCGGCGGCGCGTGCCGCGGCCGAACGCGCCATCGCCGCCCTCGGCCATCCGCAGAAGGCGGCCAGCGCCTGACCGGGTTACACTCGGTAGGCTGAGATTGATCCAGCCGGATTTCAGCCGGCTGAGATTCACGCCTGCTGGATTCGCCCCGGCTGATTTTCACCTGGTTGAATTCCAGCTGGCTGAATCTCATCTGGCTGAATCTTACCCGGCTGAACTCACCGGGCCGAATTTCACCCGAGCGCATTGACCTGAACCGGGTTCCAGCCGACCCGCCTTTCAACTTCACCTGAATTCCACCCGAGACTATCGCCATGAACCTGCTGCAGACGGTCGCCGCCTTCCTCGTTGCACTGGGTACGCTGGTGGTCATCCACGAACTGGGCCACTACCTGGTGGCGCGCTGGTGCGGCGTGAAGGTGCTGCGCTTCTCGGTCGGCATGGGGCGCGTGGTGTGGTCGCGCAAGATCGGTCCGGACCAGACGGAATGGGCGGTCTCCGCGCTGCCGCTGGGCGGTTACGTGAAGATGCTCGACGCGCGCGACCAGGATGTGAAGGACATCCCCGCCGCCGACCTGCCGCGCGAATTCACGCGGCAGAACGTGTGGAAGCGCATCGCCATCGTGGCCGCGGGGCCGATCGCCAACTTCCTGCTGGCGATCGTGCTGTTCGCCGGCCTGTACATGGTCGGCATCGAGGAGCCGGCCACGCGCATCGCTGCGCCCGGCGCGCAAACGCCGGCCGCGCTGGCGGGCCTCGATCGCGACGACGTGATCCGCGCCGTCAACGGCAACGCCGTCGCCGGCTGGTCCGAGCTGCGCTGGCAGCTCATCGAAGCGGTCGTCGCATCGAAGGACGGCGAGGGCGCCCGCATCGAGGCCGAGCGGCCGGGCCGCGGCCGCTACACGTTCACGGTGCCTGCCGCCACGCTGCGCGCCGTCGACCTCGACGGCGACGTGCCGGGCGAGCTGGGCTTCAACATCTGGCTGCCGGCGCCCGTGCTGGGCAAGGTCGATCCGGCCGGCGCCGGTGCCCGTGCCGGCCTGCGCGGCGGCGACCAGGTGGTGGCGATGGATGGCAAGCCGGTGCTCGATATCGGCGCGTTCAGCGCCGCCATCCGCGAGGCCGCGGCACGCACCGTGCAGCTCGACGTGCGGCGCGATGGCGAAACGGTGCGGGTGCTGGTGGTGCCCGAAGCGGTGGCCGGTAAAGACGGTGTAACAGTCGGTAAGATCAAGGTCGAGCTGCTGGGCCGGCCGGATATGATCGTCGTGGCCGACGGGCCGTTCGCCGCCGTGGCCAAGGCGGCGCGCAAGGTGTGGGACACCAGCGTGCTGACGGTCCGCATGATCGGCCGGATGATCATCGGCGAGGTCTCGTGGAAGAACGTCACCGGACCGATCACGATCGCCGATTACGCGGGCCAGAGTTCACGCATCGGCCTGGCGAGCTACCTGTCCTTCGTGGCAGTCGTCAGCATCAGCCTTGGGGTGATGAATTTGCTCCCGATACCGGTTCTGGATGGCGGCCATTTGCTGTATTATTCGCTGGAAGTTTTGACTGGGCGCCCGGTGCCGGAGCGTTTTGGGGAGATTGCACAGCGTCTGGGTGTCGGGTTGTTGGTGACCTTGATGGCGCTCGCTGTGTTCAACGATGTCGCGCGGTTGCTGTGATCCGCCTGGCCGCGTGTGCAGTCTCGTATTTGGGAAGCTGGTTCGGAATGATTGCGGGCGAGGTGTCGAAAGGTGCTGTCCGGATTATCGCGAAGCAGCTTCCGAGCCAATTTTAATGCCAATGAAATTCATTTCTGACCGCTTTGCCTCGCCTTCATTTCGCCGCACACTGATCGGCGCCGCTGTACTGGCTTTCTGCTCCGGCAGCGCTTTCGCCGTCCAACCCTTCGTCGTCAAGGATATCCGCGTCGAAGGCATCCAGCGTACCGAAGCGGGCACCGTGTTCAGCTACCTGCCGGTGCGCGTGGGCGAAACGTTCAGCGACGATAAATCCGTCACCACGATCAAGGCGCTGTACGCGACCGGCATCTTCAAGGACGTGCGGCTGGAAAAGGACGGCGACGTGCTCGTCGTCATCGTCGAGGAACGCCCGGCGATCGCCAAGGTCGACTTCACCGGCACGCAGGAATTCGAGAAGGACATGCTGGTCACCGCGCTGAAGGATATCGGCGTGGGCGAAGCCAAGACCTTCGACAAGGCCACCGTCGACCGCGCCGAGCAGGAACTGAAGCGGCAATACCTGTCGCGCGGCCTGTATGGCGTGAAGGTCACCACCACGGTCACGCCGATGGAGCGCAACCGCGTGTCGATCATGTTCAATGTCGACGAAGGCGAGATCGCCCGCATCAAGCAGATCAACATCGTCGGCAACAAGGTCTTCTCCGACAAGGAGCTGCGCAAGGAACTGGAACTGAACACGTCCGGCTGGTTCAGCTGGTACACCAAGGCCGACCAGTATTCCAAGACCAAGCTGACCGGCGACCTGGAATCGCTGAAGTCGTTCTACCTGGACCGCGGCTACGTGGAGATGAACGTCGATTCCACCCAGGTCTCGATCACGCCGGACAAGAAGGACATCTACCTCACCATCAACATCACCGAAGGCGAGAAGTACACCGTCTCCGACATCAAGTTCGAAGGCGAGATGTATGGCCGCGAAGACGAACTGCGTTCGCTGGTGCTGCTGAAGAAGGGCGAAACGTATTCCGGTGCGCGCCTGACCGCCACCAACAAGCTGATCACCGACCGCCTGGGCAACTTCGGCTTCGCCTTCGCCAACGTGAACGCCAACCCGGAAGTGAACCGTGAAAAGCGCGAAGTCGCGTTCACGTTCTTCATCGATCCGGGCAAGCGCGCCTACGTGCGCCACATGAACATCCAGGGCAACACCACCACGCGCGACGAAGTGATCCGCCGCGAATTCCGCCAGTTCGAATCGAGCTGGTACGACGCCAACAAGGTCAAGCTCTCGCGCGACCGCGTGGACCGCCTGGGCTACTTCAAGGACGTGACGGTCGACACGCCGGAAGCGCAGGGCACTTCCGACCAGGTGGACGTGAACCTGACGGTGGTGGAAAAGCCGACCGGCAACTTCCAGATCGGCGGCGCGTTCTCGCAGGCCGAGAAGTTCAGCCTGTCCGCCTCGATCCAGCAGGCCAACTTCGCCGGCTCCGGCAACACCGTGGGCCTGGAACTGAACACCAGCAAGTACAGCCGCACGATCGCCTTCTCGCAGACCAATCCGTACTACACGGACGACGGCGTGTCGCAGAGCTACGAGCTGTACCTGCGTACCTTCGATCCGCCGGCCGTCAACACGGGTATGTACTCGATCAAGCAGACCGGCGGCCGCGTCAGCTGGGGCGTGCCGTTCTCCGAAGTCGATACCGTGTTCTTCGGCATCGGCCTGGAACGCGCCACGATCAAGACCGACGTGACCAGCCCGAACTACTTCAAGCAGTACGTGCGCGACCTGGGCGGCCCGGCCAGCGGCGAGGGCGAAGTATCGTCCAACTCGGTGCCGCTGACGATCGCGTGGGGCCGCGACAGCCGCGACAGCGCCGTCACGCCGACCATCGGCCGCTACCAGCGCGCCAACCTGGAGATCGACCTGATCGGCGACTCGAAATACGTGCGCGCCGTCTACGAGCAGCAGTGGTACCGCCCGATCACGAGCTGGGCCACGCTGGCGCTGAAGGGCGAGTTCGACTATGGCCACGGCATCGGCGACCGGCCGTATCCGGTGTTCAAGAACTTCTACGCCGGCGGTATCGGCTCGGTGCGCGGCTACTACAGCTCGTCGCTGGGTTACCTCGACACCAACGGCGACGCGCTGGGTGGCGCCTCGCGCCTGATCGGCAATGCCGAGCTGCAATTCCCGTTCCCCGGCCAGGGCAAGGACCGCAGCCTGCGCTGGTTCGCCTTCTTCGATGGCGGCCAGGTCTACCAGGAAGGGGCCAAGATGCGCCTGTCCGAGCTGCGCTTCTCGACCGGTCTTGGCGTGAGCTGGATTTCCCCGGTAGGCCCGCTGAAGTTGAGTTATGCTAAGCCTATTAACCCGATATTTGGCGACCGCCTGGAGCGCTTCCAGTTCCAGATGGGTACCGGCTTCTGATGCCGGCAATGGCGCGCATCGGGTGATGTCGGGGCAATTGAGTAGAGGAGAATCATCTTGAAGACTGCATCTGCCACGCTTGGCAAGCTGTTCGCCATCATGGCGCTGGGCTCGCTGGTGCTGGGGACCGCGCTGGGGACCGCGCATGCGCAGAATGCGCAGTCGTCGCGGATCGCCTGGCTGAGCCCGGAGCGCATCTATAACGAATCCAAGCTGGCCAAGCTGGCCGGCGACAAGCTGAAGGAAGAATTCTCGCCGCGCGAGAAGGCCCTCAACGAACTGGGTGCGCGCCTGAAGACCGCCACCGAAAAATACACGAAGGACGAGCCCACGCTGGGTGAACTGGACCGTGCCAAGCGCCAGCGCGAAGTGGTGGAGCTGGACAAGGATCTCCAGCGCCGCCAGCGTGAATTCCGCGAAGACCTGTCCCAGCGGACCAACGAGGAGCGCGCCGCGATCGCCGAGAAGGCCACGCGGATCATCAAGCAGCTGGCCCTGACCGAAGGGTTCGACATCGTGCTGCAGGATGCCGTCTGGGCCAACCCGCGCATCGACATCACCGACAAGGTGCTGGCGGCACTCGACAAGTAATCACCGAAACGCCGGCCAGCCTGTCGCTCTGCGGTGGGCTGGCCGGCTTTTCCACTTTTGATTGGATAGTTCATGGGCATTCGACTGGGAGACCTGGTCGAGCGCTTCGGCGGAGAGTTGATCGGCGACCCCGACCTGCAGGTGGTGGGGATCGCGCCATTGACGGACGCCGGCGTTTCACACATCAGTTTCCTCTCCAACAGCAAATTCCGCGCGCAGGCCGGGCAGAGCCGCGCCGCCGCG
Source organism: Pseudoduganella sp. SL102 (assembly GCF_027856995.1). Lineage (NCBI taxonomy): Bacteria > Pseudomonadati > Pseudomonadota > Betaproteobacteria > Burkholderiales > Oxalobacteraceae > Pseudoduganella > Pseudoduganella sp. SL102. The sequence goes on along the minus strand of NZ_CP115554.1, from coordinate 4,920,876 downwards.
CTGATCCTGTCGCCCAACGATGACCCGCTCGTCGCCCAGGCCTACGCCGGCGCGCGCATCGTCACGAAGAACCCGTATGCGTACTTCGCGCGCGCCGCGCAGTATTTCGAGGCGCTGACGGCGCACGTGCCGGCGCCGGGTATCCACCCGACGGCGTACGTGGACCCGTCCGCGCAGGTCGATGCCACGGCCCATATCGGGCCGCATGTAACGGTCGAGGCCGGCGCCATCGTCAAGGCCCATGCCGTGATCGATTCCGGCTGCTTCATCGGCCGCGAAGCCGTCGTCGGCGAGGGCACGCACTTCTTCGCCAACGTCACCTTTCACGCGCGCTGCGTGATCGGCGCGCGTGGCATCCTGCACTCTGGCGCCGTGATCGGCACCGACGGCTTCGGTTTCGCCAATGAAGGCGGGGTCTACATCAAGATCCCGCAGGTCGGCCGCGTGGTGATCGGCGACGACGTCGATATCGGCGCCAACACCACGGTGGACCGCGGTGCGCTGGCCGACACGGTCATCGAGGACGGCGTCAAGCTCGACAACCAGATCCAGATCGGCCACAACTGCCACATCGGCGCGCACACGGCCATGGCCGGCTGCGTGGGCGTGGCCGGCAGCGCGAAGATCGGCAAGTACTGCACGTTCGGCGGCGCGGCGATGGTGCTGGGCCACCTGACGATCGTCGATCACGTGCACGTGTCGTCGGCCAGCATGGTGTCGCGCTCGATCATGGAGCCGGGGCAGTACACCGGCTTCTACCCGCTGGCGAAAAACAGCGAATGGGAGAAATCCGCGGCCATCGTGCGGAACCTGGGTGCCATGCGCGAGAAGATCCGCGCACTCGAGAAATCGATCAAGACGATCAATAACAAAACCAACGAGCAAGAAGACGAATCATGACCACTGCTGAAAACAAGACCCTGTGCATCAACCAGATCAAGGAACTGCTGCCGCACCGCTACCCGCTGCTGCTGGTGGACCGGGTGCTGAACTGGGAAGCCAACAAGACGATCACCGCCATCAAGAACGTGACCGTCAACGAAGAATTTTTCAACGGCCACTTCCCGCACAAGCCGGTCATGCCGGGCGTGCTGATGATCGAGGCGATGGCGCAGACCGCGGCCATCCTGTCGTTCCTGACGATGGGCATCAAGCCCGACGAGAATTCGGTGGTCTACTTCGTGGGCATCGACAACGCGCGCTTCAAGCGCCCGGTGGGCCCCGGCGACCAGCTGAAGATGGATGTCGAGATCGTGCGCGTGTCGCGCGGCATCTGGAAGTACAAGGCGGTGGGCAGCGTCGACGGCCAGACCGCGGTCGAGGCGGACCTGATGTGCACCATCCGTAACACCGCCGACGCAGCGTAAGCCGGTGGGGCAACAGAAGGAGGCAGCATGACGACCATTCATCCAACCGCGATCGTCGATTCGGGGGCACAGCTGGGCGAGGGCGTGGCGATCGGCGCGTATTCGATCATCGGGCCCGATGTCGTCATCGGCGACCGTACCTGGGTCGGCCCGCACGTGGTCATCCAGGGCCACACCACGATCGGCACCGACAACAAGTTCTTCCAGTTCTCGTCGATCGGCGCGCCGCCGCAGGACAAGAAATGGCATGGCGAGCCGACGCGGCTGGAAATAGGCGACCGCAACACGATCCGCGAGTTCTGCACGTTCAACCTGGGCACGGTGCAGGACAAGGGCGTGACGAAGCTGGGCAACGACAACTGGATCTCGGCCTATGTGCACCTGGCGCACGACTGCGTGGTCGGCAACAACACCATCTTCTCGAACAACGCGCAAATGGCGGGACACGTGGAGATCGGCGACTGGGTCATCATGAGCGGCTATGCCAACGTGCACCAGTTCTGCAAGATCGGCGCCCATGCCTTCGTCGGCATGAGCACCAGCCTGACGCAGGACGTGCCGCCGTTCGTGCTGCTGAACGGGAATCCGGCCCAGGCGCACGGCATCAACATCGAAGGCCTGAAGCGCCGCGGCTTCACGCGCGAGCAGATCAACGCGCTGCGCACCTCGTACAAGATCCTGTACCGCTCGGGCCACACGCTGGAAGAGGCCAAGGCGGCGCTGCTCGAGCAGGAGCGGGCCACGCCCGATGCCGCCGCGCAGATCCGCGAATTCCGCACCTTCCTCGATACCGCCTCCCGTGGCATCGTCCGCTGAGATGCGTGAAGGAAGCGCCAAGGCGGCCACCGCGGCGCCCGGGCAGCCATCCATCGCCATCGTCGCCGGGGAACCGTCCGGCGACATGCTGGCCGCGCGCCTGCTGGCCGGCCTGCGGCCGCACCTGCCCGAGGCGCGCTTCCACGGCATCGGCGGACCAGCCATGATCGCCCAGGGTTTCCAGTCGGACGTGCCGCTGGAGACGATGACGGTGCGCGGCCTGTTCGAGATCATCCCCCGCTACCGCGAACTGAAACGCATCCAGCGCACCTTGCGCGACCGCCTGCTGGCCGAGCGGCCGGCCGTGTTCATCGGCGCCGACTACCCGGGCTTCAACCTGGGGCTGGAGGGCGAACTGAAGGCGGCCGGCATCCCGACCATGCATTACATCGGGCCGCAGATCTGGGCGTGGCGCGGCGGGCGGATCAAGAAGATCGTCAGCAATGTCTCGCACATGCTGGTGATCTTCCCGTTCGAGGAAGAGATCTACCGCAAGGCCGGCGTGCCGGTGACCTACGTGGGCCACCCGCTGGCGGAACTGATCCCCCTGGTGCCGGACGTGACGGCGGCGCGCCGCCACCTCGGCCTGGCCGACGACGCCAGGGTGGTCGCCATCATGCCGGGCAGCCGGATGGGGGAGCTGAAGTACAACACGGCGGCCTTCATGGGCGCCGCGAAGCTGCTGCTGCAACGCGAGCCGTCGCTGCATTTCGTGGCGCCGATGGCGGGCGAAAAGCAGAAGGAATACTTCACCAAACTGGTGCGGGTGGCCGGCCTGCAGGACGTGCCGGTCCAGCTGCTCGATGGCGAAAGCCACGCGGCGATCTGCGCGGCCGATGCCGTGCTGGTGGCTTCCGGCACCGCGTCGCTGGAAGTGGCGCTGTACAAGAAGCCGATGGTCATCGCCTACCGGATGATGCGCGCTTCGTGGGAAATCATGCGGCACATGGGGTACCAGCCCTGGATCGGCCTGCCGAACATCCTGGCGCGCGAGTTCCTGGTGCCCGAGCTGCTGCAGCACCATGCCAGCCCCGAGTCGCTGGCCAACCATCTGTGGAAGCAATTGACGGACGAGGCGCACCGTGCGAACCTGATCCGGCGCTTCACGGACATGCACCACAGCCTGCTGCGCAACTCCGCCGAGGCGAGCGCCGAGGCCGTATTGAAAGTCATAGGAAGAACCACGTGACCATACTGGATGACGCAAAAGTCAGCGCAAAAGTCAGCGCAAAAGTCAGCGCAAAAGGCAGCGCAAAGGGCAATGCAATGAGCAATGAGCCGCAGGGCGGCCTGTTCGACGACCTGCCGTATTCCCTCGACGAGATCATCTGCGGCGTGGATGAAGCGGGCCGCGGCCCGCTGGCCGGGCCCGTGTACGCGGCCGCCGTGATCCTGCACCGCGAACGGCCCATCGCCGGCCTGCGCGACTCGAAGAAGCTCACCGAAGCCCGGCGCGAAGAGCTGGCGCCGCTGATCAAGCGCGACTGCATCGCCTGGGCGATCGCCAAGGCCTCCGAGGCGGAGATCGACAAGCTGAACATCCTGCAGGCCTCGCTGCTGGCCATGAAGCGGGCCGTGCATGCGCTCGAGACGATTCCCACGCTGGCCCTCATCGATGGCAACAAGTGCCCGGTGATGAAGATCCAGACCATCGCCATCGTCGATGGCGACGACAAGATCGAATCGATCTCCGCCGCGTCGATCCTGGCGAAGACGGCGCGCGACGATGCGCTGCGCAAGCTGCACAGGAAGTATCCGCAATACGGTTTCGACCAGCACAAGGGCTACGGCACGGCGCAGCACCTCGAAGCGCTGAAGCTGCACGGCGTGACGCCGGTGCACCGGCGCTCCTTCGCCCCCGTGCGCGAACTGCTGGAGCTGGCGTTTTGACATCCACTCAATGAAGAACACGCAGTGAAGACAATCTCTTCGCGCGACAACGCGCAGTACAAGGAACTGAAGCACCTGGCCACCAATGCGCACGCGCTGCGCAAGGCCGGCCGCACGCTGCTCGACGGCGTGCACCTGTGCGAAACCTGGCTGCGGATGCGCGGCCAGCCGGAACAGTGCATCGTCAGCGACAGCGGCCTGCGCCATCCTGAAATCGTCGCTTTGGTGGCGAAACTGGAGGCGCATCACGGCCGCGTGCTGCACTTGCCCGACGCGCTGTACGAGCCGCTGTCGCAGGTCGAGCATGGCGTGGGCATCCTGTTCCTGGTCGAGATGCCGCGCCCGGCCGTGCCGGCGGCGCTGGCGGCCAATGCGGTCCTGCTGGACAATATCCAGGATCCCGGCAACGTGGGCTCGATCCTGCGCAGCGCGGCGGCCGCCGGCATCGGCGAGATATACTGCAGCCCCGGCACGGCATTCTGCTGGTCGCCGAAGGTGCTGCGTGCCGCCATGGGCGCGCACTTCGTGCTGGAGATTTACGAGAACGTGGCGCTGGCGCCGTTGCTGGCCGGCGCGAACATCGCCACGCTGGCCACCAGCGGCTATGCGAAGCAGAAGCTGTACGACGTCGACCTGAAGCGGCCGGTGGCATGGGTATTCGGCCATGAAGGGCAGGGCGTGTCCGACGAGTTGCTGGCGCTGGCCAGCCACAAGGTCGTGATCCCGCACTTGGGGGAAGTGGAATCGCTGAACGTGGCCGCCTGCGCGGCCGTGTGTTTCTTCGAACAGGTCAGGCAAAGCCAGGCGCGCGCCGGCTGAAACGGAGGGAGCATGGAGATCGCCGCATTGCAGTTCCTGGTGGCGGAAAGCGAACCGGTGCAGCGCGAGCTGCTGGCCGGGCTGTTGCGCAGTGCCGGCGCGCAGCACATCCATTTTGCGCCGGACGGCCACGCCGCGCTGCGCGCCCTGCATGGCGCGGCGCCGGCGATCGATATCGTCGTGATGGACCTGGGCCTGGCCGGCATGGATGGGCTGGAACTGATCCGGCGCCTGGCGGAAGACCGCTGCCGCGCCGGCCTGATCGTGGTCGGTGCGCAAAGCGGCGACATCCTGTTTTCCGTCGAGACGATGGCGCTGGCCTACGGGGTCGACCTGCTGGGCGCCGTCGCCAAGCCGGTCTCCGCGCCGCGCCTGGAAGCGCTGGTCGCCAACTACACGCGGCCGCCGGAAACCGCCGCGGGGGCGCCGGTCACGCCGTTCACGTTCGCCGAAGTGGGCAAGGGCCTGCAGGCGCGCGAGTTCGATCCCTTCTTCCAGCCCAGGATCGAGCTGGAAACCGGCCAGGTGAAGGGGCTTGAGATGTTCGCCCGCTGGCGGCACCCGAAGCTCGGCGTGCTGGGCCCGGCGGCCTTCATGCCGGCGCTGGAAGCGGCCGGGCGCATCGATTTCCTCGACTGGAGCATGATCGAGAAATCGGTGGCGGCCTGCCGCACCCTGCACGACCAGGGCATGCCGGTCTCGTTTTCGATCAATGTCGATCCGGGCACGCTGTCGCACCCGCAGTTCATCGCCCAGATCGGCGCCTGCCTGGAACGGCACCGCATCCTGCCCGGCTACATCACCTTCGAGATCACCGAATCGTCGGTGCTGCAGACCGATCCGCACTTCCTGGAACGCCTGCTGCGCCTGCGCATGATGGGCTTCGGCCTGGCCATCGACGACTACGGCACGGGGCGCTCGAACCTGCAGTTGCTGGCCTCGATCCCGTTCTCGGAACTGAAGATCGACCGCAGCTTCGTCGACGGCGCCTCCCGCAAGCGCGCCATCGGCACCGTGCTGAAATCGTGCCTGGGCCTGGCGCGCAGCCTGGACCGCACCTCGTGCGCCGTCGGCGTCGAGACCAAGCAGGACTGGGACTTCCTGCAAGGCCTCGGCTGCACCTACGCGCAAGGCTACTACATCGCCAGCCCGATGCCGGTGGACGAGTTCCCCAAGTGGCTCGTCGAGTGGCGGCAGTTTTTCTGATGTAACCCAACGGCAGAGGCAGGGGTCTGACCCGCCGGGTCAGACCCAGGGTTTGCACTTGGGGTTCGCCTGGCGTGCCACGCACGTCGAGCCGTCCGACACCAGGCGCATCGAACGGCGCTTCTCCAGCGGCTGCCACGCCGCCCAGGAAGATTTGCATGCGCAAGGCGGTGCCGTCATCGGACGCCCGCCAGCGTCCCATCACGCGGCCGCCCGTTCCTCGTCCGCGCCGGTATCCATCACCGCCTCGAGAAAATCGCGACCCCAGCGCGCCACATCGTGCTCGGTGGCGATCATGGCCATGCGCGCGGTGCGATAGGCGCGTTCCTCTTCACCCATCGTCAGCGCCTGGTGCAGCGTGGCCGTCATGGCATTGGCATCGTAGGGATTCGTCAGCAGCGCGCCGTGCAGTTCCACGGCGGCGCCGGCGAACTCGGAGAGGATCAGGACACCGGATTTCCCGGCCGCCTTGCGCGACGCCACGTATTCCTTGGCCACCAGGTTCAGGCCATCGCGCAGCGGCGTGATCCAGGCCACGCCGCAGGCGGCGTAATGGGCGATCACCTCATCGAACGGCAGCGAGCGGTAGAAGTAGCGCACCGGCACCCAGTCCAGCGTGGAGAAGCGGCCGTTGATGCGGCCCACCGCGCGGTCCACTTCCACGCGCAGGCTGTCGTAGATCTCCATGCCCGGCGCGGCCGGCGTGATGATGTTCAGCAGCGTCACCTTGCCGATGTGTTCAGGGTGCCGTTCCAGCAGCCGTTCGAAGGCCTGCAGCTTTTCCAGCGAGCCTTTGACGTAGTCGAGCCGTTCGATGGAGACGATGCCGGTGGTGCCGCCCAGGTAATCCTCGATGGCGGCGGTCTTCTCCGCTACTTGCGGCTGGCTGACCAGGCCCTCGATCAGCGCCACGTCGGTACCGACAGGATGCGCGCCCAGCGCGACGGTGCGGCCACCCGCCTCGATCGACGTCGTCATCGTGTCCACGCCCAGCGCGCAGCCGTAGGTGAGGAAGCGCGGCGCGCACGGCACCGCCGGGCCCCGTTCCACTGGCGCGAACGAGCGCACCGCGTCGACGAAGTTCTCGACATAGCGGGGAATGTGGAAGCCCACGTAATCGCATTGCAGCAGGCTGCCGATGATGTCGCGGCGCCATGGCAGGATGTTGAACACGTCGCTGGACGGGAACGCCGTGTGGTGGAAGAAGGCGATGCGCAGGTCCGGCCGCAGCGGGCGCAGGAAGGCCGGCACCATCCACAGGTTGTAGTCGTGCACCCAGACCACGGCGCCGTCGGCCGCTTCGCGCGCGGTCTGTTCGGCGAACAGGCGGTTCACTTCCAGGAAGCGTTCCCAATGGGCGGCGTTGAACTCGGCCTTGTCGGGGAACGAGAAGATGATCGGCCAGAACGCCTCCTTGGAAAACTTCTTGTAGAACAGGTCCACGTCTTGCGCCGTCAGCGCCACGCGCGCGGCGCGCAGGCGCGGGTAGGCCACTTCGTCGACCGCGACGTGTGTCTCGAAATCTTCCGGCGCGCGGCTGTCCTGCTGCGACCACGCCACCCAGGAACCCTTGCGGCTGCCGGCGAAGAAGCGCAGCAGCGTGGGGATGATGCCGTTCGGGCTTTTCGGGCGGCGCCGCGACTGCACGCCGTTTTCCGTCACCTCGTCGAACGGCAGGCGGTGGTAGACCATCACCAGGTCGGCGTCGCCATGCGCGCCGGCCACCGGTGCCGGCTGGCCGGCGCGGGGCAGGGCGCCATGGTGCACCAGGCCTTCCAGGATGCCGTCGCAGCCTTCGCCGGTGGCGATGTACACACTGGAACGGCGGCGCAGCTTCTGTACCAGTGCTGGTTCGGCGGCGCCGACGACGATGCCGGCCAGGCCGGTCTCGAACATCGACAGGTCGTTCAGCGTATCGCCGGCCACCACGATCGACGACGGCGCGATGCCGGCCGCTTCGGCCAGGGCCAGCAGCGCTGGGCCCTTGCCCACGCCGCGCGGCAGCACGTCCAGGTAGGCGCCGGCGGACATCAGCAGGTCGCAGTCGAGCTCCTCGACGGCGGCGCGCAGGGCGGGCGTCACGTCCGCCTCGCTGGCCACGAACGAGCAGCGGCGCTCTTGCGGCACGCTCTGGCGGCGCAGGCGTGGAAAGCCGGCCAGTGCCTTCAGCACGGCCTGCGAACCGGGCCAGCGCGCGGCGATGTCCTGCTGCAGGTTGCCCACCGGTTGCAGGTCGGCGCCATGCACGATGGTGGCGCCGACGTCGGCGATGATGTAGTCCGGCATGGGAATCGTCGGGTCGGACAGCAGCGGCAGGATCGATTCGAGGCCGCGGCCGGTCACGAACGCCAGCCGGGCATTGCGCGGCGCGGCGGTGAACTGCTCGCGCACGCGGCGCCGCGCTTCGGCGGTGCCGGCCAGCAGGGTACCGTCGAGATCGGTAGCAAGCAGGAAATGACCGGGGGTGATCGAGGAGACAGCGGGTGTGGAAAGAGTCGGGGAAACGCGGGACTGCAGAATTGCCATGGCGATTCATCCTTAAAGTAGCGATGCGTCGGGCGCTTAGCAGGTGCGCCAAACTGGATTTAACGTGTGCAAGCCACGGTCGCGGTGGACCGTTCACGCGTACGGACGCAACGGCGGCGGCATGCCGGCCATTGCCAGAGGAGGGAAGCGGCAGGGATGGTGCTTCGATGACAAAAGCGCCGCATCCCGGAGAATGCGGCGCCATTATACTATATTTCTAACAATACATTTGTAAGAATGTATTACGGTGCTGGAGCAATGCGACGCTGTGGATCGATGCGCCCTGGTGCATCAATGGGACATTAAGGATCACTGCAACAATGAATTTACTGCGACTTCGGCCGCGGCTCGGGAGCCGGCCGGCGCCGTTCCTCGGTACCGTCGTAGGTTTCGTTGGTCGCCTCGCCGCGCAGCACTTCCGGGTTCGACAGCTTCACGGTCTGCGTCGGATATGCGAACTCGATTCCGGCCCGGTTGAAGCGCTTGAACAGCTCGAAGTTGATGGCCTGCTGCGTGTCCATGAACAGGCCGTAGTCGGGCGTCTGCATCACGTACACCACCTCGAAGTCGAGCGACGACGGGCCATACGACTTGAAGTGCGCGCGGTCGAATTTCAGCTGCGGCTGGGCCGACACGATGTCCTTCAGCATGCCGGGAATGCTCTCCAGCTGCTCCTCGGTCACCTCGTACGTGACGCCCACGGAAAACACCACGCGCCGCGTTTCCATGCGCCGCACGTTGTGGATGCGGCTCTTCAGCAGGTCGCTGTTCGAGAACACGATTTCCTCGCCATTCAGGCTGCGGATGCGGGTGGTCTTCAGGCCCACGTACTGCACCGTGCCGGCCAGGTCGTCGACAGTGATGAAGTCGCCCACCACGAACGGCTTGTCGAGCAGGATCGACAGCGACGAGAACAGGTCGCCCAGGATGTTCTGCACGGCCAGCGCCACGGCGATACCGCCGATGCCCAGGCTGGCCACCAGCGTGGTGATGTTGACGCCGAAGTTATCGAGGATCATCAGCAGGATGACGGCCCACAGCGCGGCGCGCGCCACGAAGGTCAGCGCCGCGGTGGAGGTGGTCGCGGCCACGTCGGTGGCGCCGCGCTTCTTGCGGTAGAAATCGATCCAGCCGCGCACGCCCACGTCGAGCCAGCGGGCGATCTGCAGCAGCAGGATGGCCACGGCCAGGTTGCGCAGCAGCGTTTCCGCTTTCGGCGACAGCAGCAGCCACTGGGTACCGGCATACAGGCCCATCGCCACGATGAACGCCGTGCTGGTGGTTTTCAGCACGCGCACGGCCATGTCGTCCACGTGGGTGGCGGTATGCTCGGCGAACGCGCCGATGCGGCGCACCAGGAAGCGCTTGGCGGCGTACAGCGCCATGCTGACGGCGGCGGCGATGCCGATGGCGATCATCCAGGTATTGAGGTCGTTACCTAGCACTACATAGTCCATGTCTTCTCCTTGTCGGACGGGATGAATGGCAGGGCGGGGCCTGCATCGGGAAGCACCGCGCCGCGCGGCGGCCGGTACGAGGAGAAGACGGGCGCGCGATGGCAAACGGGCGCCCGCCCTTTTGATGAGTGGATGCTACCGTTGCTTGCCGGACCGGTCGGTTCGCCCGCGCACATTTGGCGGCAGGGAACGTCGGGCGTCACGTCTTGGTGGCTCGTCCGGGCAGTGGCGGTCTGATTGAATTAAGCCTACCCCAAGTGCAAATCAGGGGTCAGACCCGGCGGGTCTGACCCCAGCCTTTCGCTATTGGCGTGAATGCATGCGCCTTCAATGTTTCGAGTAGCGCTTCATTCCACGGCATTTGTCACAAACACCAGTCGTATTCACCCCAGCGCCGCGATACCCGCCAGCTTGTCCGGATTGCGGATCGCATAAATCGCCACGATACGGTCACCCTCGATGATGAACGCCTGCGCCGATTCGACGATGCCGCCGACATAGCGCACGATGCCCGGCTCCCCGTTCACGCGCGCCATCCGGTACGTGACCTTGCCGGGGTTGGCGTGTTCCACGGACCAGTACACGCCGGCGATGCGCGCCGCGCCGACCAGGATCTTGCCGAACGAGGGCACCTTGCCGCCGCCATCGGAGACCAGCCGCACGTCGCCGGCCAGGAAGGTCTTCATCGCTTCGCGGTCGGCGCCGGCGGCGGCCTGCATGAAGCGCGCCAGCAGGTCGCGGTGCACGTCCTCCGGCACCGTGAAGCGCGGCGTTTCCTGCTGTACCCGGGCCTGCGCACGGGAGACCAGCTGCCGGCATGCCGCTTCGCTCTTGCCCAGCGTGGCGGCGATGTCCGCGTAATCCTGGTCGAACACCTGCCGCATCAGGAAAGCCGCCCGTTCCTCGGGCGCCAGCCGCTCCAGCACCCACAGCATCGCCACGGAGACCTCGCTGGCCAGCTCGGCCGCCGTTTCCGGCGTGTGCTCGTCCAGTTCCACCAGCGGCTCGGGCAGCCACCAGCCCACGTAGGCTTCGCGTTCGGCCTTGCGGCTGCGCAGCCGGTCGATCGACAGCCGGGTGGCGACCGTCACCAGCCACGCCTCGGCCGACTGCACGGCGTCATGGCTGCTGGCGGCCCAGCGCAGCCAGGCATCCTGCACCACGTCCTCCGCGTCGGCGCGGATGCCCAGCATGCGGTAGGCGAGTGCGAACAGGCGGGGGCGGAGGGCGTCGAATTGCGCAACGGTGTGGTCGTTCATGGTTTCTGGCTTCATGGCGGATGGATGGTCTCCACAAGACGGCGGGGCGCCGCAAGTTGTGACAGCTTTCCGGCGGCAAAGGTGTGGCAGCGGGTTTTTTTTCTGTCTACATTGTCATCCCGGCAGTTTACACAAACGGCACACCCCCCATGACCAACCCCAGGACCAGGAGTCACCCGATGGAACCCAGCGACAAGCAAGACATGACCGAACAGGATATCCAGGCATCGCGGCGCCGCTTCGTCGGCGCGGTGGCCACCACGATTGCCGCGGCGGGCACCGCCGCGGCGGGCGGCGCGATGGCGCAGCAGGGCGATGCACGAGGCGGCGGGCAGGGCAGCGGCGCGCGCCGCAACCCGAAGTATCCGCGCCCGCCATTCCCGCGCCAGCAGCAGGAGTGGCCGGCGCTGGCCGGCAAGATGACGCCGCGGCCCGACCATGGCGAAACGACCTACCGGGGCAGCGGCCGCCTGGCCGGCCGCAAGGCGCTGATCACGGGCGGCGATTCCGGCATGGGCCGCGCCGCCGCGATCGCGTATGCCCGCGAAGGCGCCGACGTGGCGATCAATTACCTGCCGTTCGAGGAACCGGACGCGCAGGAAGTCAAGGCGCTGATCGAGAAGGCGGGGAGGAAGGCGGTGCTGCTGCCGGGCGATATCCGCGACGAAGGTTTTTGCCGGACCCTGGTCGACAAGGCCGCGGAACAGCTGGGCGGCCTCGATATCCTCGTCAGCAATGCGGCCCGGCAGCAATCCATCGATTCCATCCTCGACCTGAGCACCGAGCAGTTCGACTGGACGATGAAAACCAACCTGTATGCCAACTTCTGGATCTGCAAGGCCGCCGTGCCGCACATGAAGAACGGCGGCGCGATCATCGTCACGGCATCCGTGCAGGCGTATGACCCGTCGGCCAACCTGCTCGACTATGCGCAGACCAAGGCGGCCCAGGTGGCGTTCGTGAAATCGCTGGCCAAGCAGCTGGCCGAGAAGAATATCCGCGTCAACGCCGTGGCGCCCGGGCCGATCTGGACGCCACTGCAGGTGTGCGGCGGCCAGGAGCCCGATGCGCTGGTCAACTTCGGCGGCGACACGCCGATGAAGCGCCCCGGCCAGCCGGCCGAGCTGGCGCTGGCCTATGTCACGCTGGCCTCCGACGACTCCAGCTACACCACGGGCCACGTGTACGGAGTCGCCGGCGGCAACGGCCAGCCGTAAGCGGGTGGCGGGCCGGCCGGCGGCCTGCCGCTTCTCCGCAAGGCTGGAGATCAGTATTCGCGGCGGTGCGGCCTGATCTCCTGGAGGATGGTGGTGGAGATTTCCTCGATCGACTTGGTGGTCGAGGACAGCCAGCGGATGCCTTCCCGCTTCATCATGTTTTCCGCTTCGTTGACTTCATAGCGGCAGTTCTCGATCGACGCGTACTTGCTGCCGGCGCGCCGCTCGTTGCGGATTTCCGTGAGCCGCTCCGGCGTGATGGTCAGCCCGAAGATCTTCGGCTTGTACGCATACAGCGCCGAGGGCAGCTTGCCGCGCTCGAAATCGTCCGGGATCAGCGGATAGTTCGCCGCCTTGATTCCGTATTGCATGGCCAGGTACAGCGACGTCGGCGTCTTGCCGGAGCGCGACACGCCGACCAGGATCACATCCGCCTCGGCCAGGTTCTTGTGCGACTGGCCATCGTCGTGCGCCAGCGAGAAGTTGATCGCCTCGATGCGGTTGCGGTACTCCTCGCTGTCGACGATGTTGTGCGAGCGGCCGATGGTGTGCGTGGACTTCATGCCCAGTTCTTCCTCGAGCGGCGCGACAAAGCTCTGGAACAGGTCCATGTGCAGCCCGCTGCATTGCCGGATCACCGACGACAGTTCGGCCTGCACGAGCGTGCTGAAAATGATCGGGCGCTGCCCGTCCGCGATGGCCGCCTCGTTGATCTTGCGGGCCGCCGCGTGGGCCTTGTCCACCGTGTCGATGAAGGGCAGGCGGATCTGGCGGAAGCGCATCTCGAACTGGGTCAGCACGGAGTGGCCGAAGGTTTCTGCGGTGATGCCGGTACCATCGGAAACGAAAAATACGGTGCGGGCGGAGGTCGGGCGTTGTTCGGATGTCATGAAAATAGCTTTTGATTGTGAACTGTCAATTTTCGCCACAGGCTGTAAAATGGCCGGCAACGGTCAGAATGCGCTGCGCGACGCCAAGAATAACACCAAGAAGTCGAGAGACTCACTGCAGCCGGGGCAACCCCATGGACGGCCAACAGATTCCCATCATCAGTAAGGTGTCACCATGACCAACTTGTCCAACGCAGCACTTGTTATTCCCGACCAGGCGCAGGCCGGCGAAAATGCCACGGGGGTTTCGACCTACGTGGCGTCGTTCGAAAACCTGCGCATGACCGACGTGGAATCCGTCGGCGGCAAGAACGCCTCGCTCGGCGAAATGATCAGCCAGCTCGCCGGCGCCGGCGTGCGCGTGCCGGGTGGCTTCGCCACCACGGCGCAGGCCTTCCGCGACTTCCTGTCGCACAGCATCGACGGCGGCGCGCCCCTGGCCGAACGCATCGCCAACCGCCTGTCCGACCTGAACGTGGACGACGTGCGTTCGCTGGCGCAGGCCGGCGCCGAGATCCGCCAGTGGATCGTCGATACGCCGTTCCAGCCGCGCCTGGAGCAGGAAATCCGCACGTTCTACGACAACCTGGTGGCCGGTTCGGAAACCGAAGTGTCGTTCGCCGTGCGTTCCTCCGCCACCGCGGAAGACTTGCCGGATGCTTCCTTCGCGGGCCAGCAGGAATCCTTCCTGAACGTGGTCGGCATCGACAACGTGCTGGACGCGATGAAGCACGTGTTCGCATCGCTGTACAACGACCGGGCCATTTCCTACCGCGTGCACAAGGGTTTCACGCATGCCGAGGTAGCGCTGTCAGCGGGCGTGCAGCGCATGGTGCGCTCCGATACCGGCGCGGCCGGCGTGATGTTCACCATCGATACCGAATCGGGCTTCAAGGACGTGGTGTTCATCACCTCCAGCTACGGCCTGGGCGAGACCGTGGTGCAAGGCGCCGTGAATCCCGATGAATTCTACGTGCACAAGCCGATGCTGGAGCAGGGCAAGTCGCCCGTCATCCGCCGCAATATCGGCTCGAAGCTGATCAAGATGGAATTCACCAGCGAGGCCCGCGCCGGCCGCTCCGTGAAGACCGTGGATGTGCCGATCGAACTGCGCAACCGCTATTCGCTGACGGACGTCGAAGTGGTCGAACTGGCGAAATACGCCGTGATCATCGAGAACCACTATGGCCGCCCGATGGACATCGAGTGGGGCAAGGACGGCCGCGACGGCAAGCTGTACATCCTGCAGGCGCGCCCGGAAACGGTGAAGTCGCAGCAGAAGGCCACCGACGCGCAGCAGCGCTTCAAGCTGAAGTCGACCGGTACCGTGCTGACATCGGGCCGCGCGATCGGCCAGAAGATCGGCGCCGGCCCGGTGCGCGTGATCAGCGACCCGTCCGAGATGGAACGCGTGCAGCCCGGCGACGTGCTGGTGGCCGACATGACCGACCCGAACTGGGAACCGGTGATGAAGCGTGCTTCGGCGATCGTGACGAACCGTGGCGGCCGTACCTGCCACGCGGCGATCATCGCCCGCGAACTGGGCGTGCCGGCGGTGGTCGGCTGCGGCGATGCGACCGGGCTGCTGAAGGATGGCACCTTCGTCACCGTATCGTGCGCGGAAGGCGACGAAGGCAAGATCTACGACGGCTTGCTGGAAACGGAAATCTCCGAAGTCTCGCGCGGCGAACTGCCGCAGCTGCCGGTCAAGATCATGCTGAACGTGGGTAACCCGCAGCTGGCCTTCGATTTCCAGCAGGTGCCGAACGCCGGCGTGGGCCTGGCCCGCCTGGAGTTCATCATCAACAACAACATCGGCGTGCACCCGAAGGCGATCCTGGAATACCCGAACATCGATCCGGACCTGAAGAAGGCCGTGGAATCGGTGGCGCGCGGCCATGCCTCGCCGAAGGCGTTCTATGTCGACAAGCTGGCCGAAGGCGTGGCCACGATCGCCGCCGCGTTCTGGCCGAAACCGGTCATCGTGCGCCTGTCGGACTTCAAGTCCAACGAGTACAAGAAGCTGATCGGCGGTTCGCGCTACGAGCCGGACGAGGAAAACCCGATGCTGGGCTTCCGCGGCGCGGCGCGCTACATCTCCGCTGACTTTGCCGAGTCGTTCACCATGGAATGCCTGGCCATGAAGCGCGTGCGCGAAGACATGGGCCTGACCAACGTGGAACTGATGGTGCCGTTCGTGCGCACGCTGGGCCAGGCGCAGAAGGTCGTCGAGCTGCTGGCCAAGAATGGCCTGAAGCGCGGCGAGAACGGCCTGCGCCTGATCATGATGTG
The DNA here is from genome assembly GCF_027856995.1 of Pseudoduganella sp. SL102. NCBI lineage: Bacteria > Pseudomonadati > Pseudomonadota > Betaproteobacteria > Burkholderiales > Oxalobacteraceae > Pseudoduganella > Pseudoduganella sp. SL102. Next base: position 4,905,137 of record NZ_CP115554.1, on the reverse strand, counting down.
CGAGGTGCCGTCGAACGCCGTGCTGGCCGACCAGTTCCTCGAATACTTCGACGGCTTCTCGATCGGCTCCAACGACCTGACCCAGCTGACCCTGGGCCTGGACCGCGACTCCGGCATGGAACTGCTGGCCGCCGACTTCGACGAACGCGACCCGGCCGTGAAGGCGCTGCTGTCGATGGCGATTTCCGCTTGCCGCAAGCAGGGCAAGTACATCGGCATCTGCGGCCAGGGTCCTTCGGACCACCCGGACCTGGCCGAGTGGCTGATGGAGCAGGGCATCGAGTCGATGTCGCTGAACCCGGACTCGGTCATCGATACGTGGCAAAAGCTGGCTGAGCTGCGCAAGTAATGCGCAAGTAAGGCAGCCGGGGCGCCCGGGGCCTTGCCGGCCCTGGTGTCGGACACCGGCTTTTCGGTGTCGGACCGCTGCGGCGGACCGACCGGTTCTCTCCTGCAGATTCCCGGTGCCTGCGCGAACACCAACTGTTCAACAGCCTGAAATTGCTCTATCGTTACGTCAACCCTCGCCGCTCTACCCAGGGCCGCGAGGGTTTTACTTTCATGGGAGACAAACAGATGGCTGACTGGATCATGTGGCTCATCGCCGCTGGCGTGCTGGTGGCGCTGGAACTGTTCAGCGGCACCTTCTACCTGCTGATGATCGCGCTGGGTGCGCTGGCCGGCGCGCTGGTGGCGGCGCTGCGCATCGACTTGCCGGGCCAGATGCTGGCGGCCGCGCTGGTCGCCGTGATCGCCACCGTGCTGCTGCGCCGGCGGCGCCGCAACCAGCCGGCGCAGGTCGCCGCATCGCGCAACCCGGACGTGAACCTCGACATCGGCCAGCCCGTGCAGGTGCCGCACTGGGATGGCCACACGGCGCGCGTGATGTACCGCGGCGCGCTGTGGGATGTGGAACTGGCACCGGGCGCACCGGCTGCGGCAGGCACCTACACGATCCGCGAAGTGCGCGGCAGCACGCTGATCGTCGGCGCCTGACCACGACAACGACAACGACAACGACAACGACAATAACAAGGAGAATGCATGGATATTACTTTCGGCGGCGTGGCACTGGTCTTCCTCGCGGTGGCGCTGGTCTTCGTCTTCAAGACCATCAACGTGGTGCCGCAGCAGCATGCGTGGGTGGTCGAACGGCTCGGCAAATACCATGCGACACTGGCGCCGGGCCTGAACATCGTGGTGCCCTTCGTCGACCGCATCGCCTACAAGCACATCCTGAAGGAGATCCCGCTCGACGTGCCGTCGCAGGTGTGCATCACGAAGGACAACACGCAGCTGCAGGTCGATGGCATCCTGTACTTCCAGGTCACCGATCCCATGCGCGCATCGTACGGCTCGTCGAACTATATCGCCGCGATCACGCAGCTGGCCCAGACCACGCTGCGTTCCGTGATCGGCCGGATGGAGCTCGACAAGACGTTCGAGGAGCGCGATCACATCAACACCACCGTGGTGAACGCGATCGACGAATCGGCCGCCAACTGGGGCGTGAAGGTGCTGCGCTACGAGATCAAGGACCTGACGCCGCCGGCCGACATCCTGCACGCGATGCAGGCGCAGATCACGGCCGAACGCAACAAGCGGGCCCTGATCGCCGCCTCGGAAGGGCGCAAGCAGGAACAGATCAACATCGCCACCGGCGAGCGCGAGGCGTCCATCGCCCGTTCCGAAGGCGAACGCCAGGCGGCCATCAACCGCGCGCAGGGTGAGGCCAACGCGATCATCGCGATCGCGGAAGCCACCGCCGAGGCGCTGCGGCAGGTGGGTTCGGCGATCGAGCAGCCGGGCGGCGAAGAGGCGGTGAACCTGAAGGTGGCCGAACAGTACGTGGACGCGTTCCGCGAACTGGCCAAGACCAACAACACGCTGATCGTGCCCGCCAACCTGGGCGACATGAGCAGCCTGATCGCCACCGCGATGCAGGTCGTGAAGACACAGAACACGGCGCGCGTGGTGCGCACGCCGTCATGACGTAATAATCCATGTAACGCGGTAAGGCAGTAACGTACTTAACGAACGCAGAAACAGGGAGGCAGCATGGGAGCATGGGCAATGGGGCCATACGGCAACGATGTCGCGCAGGACTGGGCGGAAGACCTGCACGAGTCGAACGACCTGTACTTCATCGGCGACACGCTGGACAACGTGCTGTCGCCGGAGAACGGTGATTACCTGGACGCGCCGTTCGGCGAAGAAGGGCTGGCCGCCGTCGAGACGCTGCTGCGGCTGGAAGGCCGGGGCGGCCCGAAGGACGACGACTCGGCCGCGATCGACGCGTGGGTCGACGTCGTCAAGGCCAAGTACAAGCCGCGCGCCGACCTGCTGGAAAAGGCTGGCCGCGCCATCGACCTGATCCTTTCCGAACGCTCGGAGTTGCGCGAGTTGTGGCAGGATAGCGAACATTTCGACGCATGGCGCGCCGCGGTGGAAGACCAGAAAACGCGGCTGCAGGGCAAATAGGGAGCTTCATGGCGGTATTGAACAAGGCCATGGCGGCAGCGATGCTGGCCATGGCGGCAATCGCGTCGTCGTCGGCGGCGCTGCCGGAACAGGAAACACTGGAGCGCCTGGCGCGGATGCGGGCCATGCCGGCAGCGGCCGCCGGGCAGGAGGCGCAGCGGCAGCGCCGCGATCTCGACGCGGCATGGCGCTGGTTCGGCAACCACAAGACAACCGCGCTGCCGGTGCTGCGGCGCGAACTGGCGGCGGAGCTGAAGAAGCCGAAACCCAGCCAGCTGGTGCTGCTGGACGTCGGCTACTTCCTGCGCGCGCTGGGCGAACCCGCGGACCGCGCGCTGTCGATGCAGGCACTGCTGGCGATCGACCCGGCCGGCATCGTGCCGAAGACGCAGGCCGAGCAACTGTTCCGCTTCCTCCACGCCAGCGCGGCCGACCGCGACCCCCGGCTGTTCCCGCTGATCGACAAGGTATTCCTGCGCGGCGACGTGACCGTGCTGGTGCCGCAGCATGGCTACACGGTCGACGCGACCTCCGTCTGCATCTACCTGTACGGGCAATTCGGCACCCGTGCCGAGCAGCACCTGCGCGGGCTGCTCAATGACCCGGCTGTCGTCAACCGCGTGCTGGAAGTGCTGATGTGGGTGGGCTCGCCGGACAGCGTGCCGGCCGTGGCCAGGCTGCTGGACAGCACGGACGCCGACACGTTCGCGCGCGCCGCCACGTTCATGCTGCGCGCCGGCGGCCCGCAAGGGCGGGACGCGCTGCTGGCCTTCGACCCGCGCCGCCTGGAAGGCAAGGCGCGCCAGTTCTACCTGCAGACGCGCCCGCAATTGTCGGGCATGCATTTCGATGCGCTGGTGCAGCAGTTGTCCGATTCGCCCCCCTCGGAAAAAGCCGCCCCGCCACGCAGGCTGGACGAAGCGGCCGCCCGGCAATTGCTGGCGGCGCTGTTCGCCAGCCATGGCAGCTACGAGGGCATCCAGCCGATCGAACTGGCGCTGGCGGCCATGCCGTCCGCCCAGCTGATCGACGAACTGCTGCGCCTGCGCGAGCGCAGCCTGCTGCGCATTTCCGGCGAAGCCCTGGCCGACATCGACACGACCAATACGCTGATCAATACGCTGCGCTTCCGCGGCAACTGAGCGCCACGCATCGTGTTGTAAAAGTCAGTGTTGTAAAAAAACTGGGGACTGTCCCTCCCGGCGGGACTGTCCCCATGTTGTTTAACAACCAGCTCAGCCGTACGGCGCGGGAGCTTGGTGGCGCGTGCTTCAACGTCGGGACTGTCCCTGGTGTGTCCCGCTGTTGTTTTGCGACCAGCTCGGCCGTAAGTTACGCGGCCTTGGACTGGCGCTGAACGGCCTCACATGGGAGCTTTCGGGCCGCAGGAACACCATGAACGAACAGATCGACCAGCTGGCGGGGTTTCTCGACCGCCACCGCAACGTGCTCGTGCTGACGGGCGCCGGGCTGTCCACCGCATCCGGGATCCCGGGCTATCGCGACGAGGAAGGTGTAAGGCGCGGCAAGGCGCCCGTGCAGGGGCCGGAATTTCGCAGCAGCGATGCGCTGCGCCGCCGCTACTGGGCGCGCAGCATGGTGGGCTGGCCGACGCTGGCGCATGCCGAACCGAACGCCGGCCATCGCGCGCTGGCGCGGCTGGAGTCCGCGGGCAGGGTCGGCCAGGTGATCACGCAGAACGTGGACGGCCTGCACCAGCGTGCCGGCACCGCGCGCCTGATCGAGCTGCACGGCAATATCCACACGGTGCGCTGCCTGGCCTGCGAACGCCGCCAGCACCGCGCCGAACTGCAGCAGCGCCTGCTGCGCGACAATCCGGCGCTGGGCAGCGTGCTGGCCCAGCCGCTGCCGGACGGCGATGCGCAGGTCGAGCCGGAAGCACTGGAGGAATTCATCGTGCCGCACTGCGAGGCATGCGGCGGCGTGCTGCAGCCGGACGTGGTGTTCTTCGGCGATAACATCCCGGCCGAGCGCACCCGCCACGCGCTGCAATGGATGGACGAGGCCGACGCCCTGCTGGTGGTCGGCTCGTCGCTGATGGTGTTTTCCGGTTTCCGTTTCTGCAAGCTGGCCGCGGCGGCGGGCAAGCCGATCGCGGCCGTCAACGCCGGCAAGACCCGGGCCGACGAACTGATCACGCTGAAGCTGGCGCTGCCCGCGCAGGAAGTGCTGCCGGCGGTGGCGGGGCTGCTGGCCGCTACGTGAGGTCGTGCAGGTCCTTGCCCAGCGCGGGCCCCACCGTGAAGTCAGAAAAGCGCACCGCCAGCCCGGCGCGTTGCGGCGTGCAGCACATCGGGCCGACCAGGTACTGTTCCGCAGCCGGGAACGGCGCCAGCCGGAGCATCGGCCAGGTGCGTCCGTCGGCCGAGTACTGGATGCGGATGGCGCCGTTCTCGACGGTCACGCGCAGCCAGAAGCCTTCCGGCAGCGGCGGCGCGGGCATGGTCGCCCAGTCCGATAATTCATTGGTCAGCACGGTGCTCAGCATCGCCTGCCCGTCGGAGAATTCCACGCCCGCCTTCAGCCAGCGGTGCGCATCGATGCGCACCATCAGCCCGGCCTGGTCATACAGTTCGGTGAAGTCGGCCTCCACGCGCACCTGCGCGGTGAAGGGCGCCGCGACCGGCTGGCCGAGGAAGTGGCCCGAGTCGCGGATGAAGCCATAGCTGGTGATGCGCCAGAAGTCCGTGCCGTCGCCGGTCACGACCTGCAGCGCGCCATCATCGATGTGGTGGGAAGGCGGCTCGTTCAGCCAGGTGCAGCGGTCGAACATGGCGGGCTTTCATGGTTGAAAGCGCCACTATAGCCGGGCCGCCAGCCCCTGTCAGCGCTGCAGCAGCATCGAGCGGACGATGCCTTCCTTGGCCAGCACGTAGTCGTGCGCGGCCAGCACGAAGTTGGTGGTGGGCTGCACCACCTTCACGTTGATGAACACCATGTCGCTGGTTTCGGCATACGAGCCGACCACCACGGCCTGGGCGCTGTGCGTCTGCGCCACTTCGCCGATCTCGCGGGTGAGCATCAGTTCGCCCTGGTTGCGCTTCAGGTAGACGGAGGTGCGCAGTTTCATTTCCAGCATCTTCAGGCCGCCCTGGGCCATGCGCGTGGATACCTGCTCGGAAATCAGGCGGCCCAGCGTGGACGTCTGTTCCAGCGCGTCGATGTTGACGATGGTGGCCATGATCAGCGGCTTGTCCGCCGACAGCTTGCCGTTCAGCTGGACCAGCAGCGCATCGGCCGCCTTGTAGTTGGCGCTGACGAACTGGTTCGACGACAGCGTGGCGTAGTTCGCCTCTTCCTTCGGCGGCGCGCTGGCGCAACCACCCAGCAATGCCGCGCACAGGAGGGGCAGGGCGACGGCGCGCATCAGCGGCCCCCCTGCACTTGGAATACCTTGCTCACTTGCTTGTCCTCTTCCTTGATGCCGTACAGAGCGCGGTCGATATCGGCCACGTAGTAGGCCGATGTGGAACGGGCATGGTAGCGGAACTGGTCGCCGACGGACAGCGTGACGATGATTTCCGTCGCCGGCGTCGCGCCCTTGGCGAACTGGCTGTGGAACCAGTGATAGGCATCGCCCGCGCCGGCCAGCGCGACCAGGCCCACGGTCGGGTCGATATCGGACAGCACCCAGGCGCCATTGGCGATCGCCGTGTGCGCGCCGGAGTAGCGGTACTGCGGACGGTTCGGGCTGAACGTCACGGCCTGGATATCCAGCTCGACCTTCCACGCGCCGGCCGGGGAGCGCGACACCACGAAGCCATCCTTGACGAGCGATGTGATGACCTGGTTCGTCACGGCGCGCTTGAACGGCGACGCATCCTTGTCCTCGGCGATGTGGAACGGGCGCTGCGGGTGCTTCTTCATCTCCGTCACCACGCGCTGTTCGATGTGGTCGGCGATCGCGTTCCAGTGGGCGGCGGCCTGCAGTTTTTCCTGGCGCGCGGTCGGGAAATTGGTGGCCAGCGGGGCGGGCGTGTAGGGAACGGCGCAGCCAGCCAGGGCGGCGGCAAGGGCGGTGGCAGTAGCGACTTTGGCAAGCATGGGAGAACCCGGAGTGAATAGCCGGGAAAGTGTAGCACGCGCCATTGCCGCACGGAAATCCCGCGTACCGTGCCGTGGCAACCGTGCGACGGCTTTGCGAAGTGCCAACGCCGGCCTTGCAGCCTAGGCCATCGCGATCTGGATGACGAGGTACAGCGGTGGCCCGATACTCAGCAGCAGCACGGACCAGTTGAGCAACTTGCGCGGCCCCGTGGACGCAAAGGCCACCAGCGCAAGAATGAGCCCGATACCGCAGCCGATCGCGTAGACCAGGAGGAAGTCGCCCAGGCACGTGAAGTTCCAGTCCCCGCAGCCCGAGAGGCCGCCACGGAACCCTCCGCCCCGTGCGCGGTTGGCGATGGGAACGGTCACGCCGAGGACCACCAGGCTCGCGAGCGCGGCGAGGCTGATGCCGCGTTGCCCCGCCTTCGCATCGCCCGGCATGTCAGCGCCGGTTCTGCTTCATCGCCGCCTGCACTTCGCGCTTGGCGTCGTGGTCCTTCTCGGAGGCGCGTTTGTCGTGCTGCTTCTTGCCCTTGGCCAGGCCGATCTCGCACTTGATGCGGCCGCCCTTGAAGTGCAGGTTGAGCGGCACCAGCGTGTAGCCGGAGCGTTCGACTTTACCGATCAGCTTGTCGATTTCCTGGCGGTGAAGCAATAACTTGCGGGTGCGCACCGCTTGCGGGTGGATGTGGGTGGAAGCCGTGGGCAGTGCGCTGATATGCGCGCCAAACAGGTACAGTTCGTTATCGCGGATCGTAACGTAAGCTTCCTTGATCTGGACGCGCGCATCGCGGATTGCCTTCACTTCCCAGCCCTCGAGCGCGATGCCCGCTTCATAGCGGTCTTCGATGAAATAGTCGTGGAAGGCTTTGCGGTTATCAGCGATGGTCATGTGAATTTCTTATGGAACGTGCCGCAGGCGCGGGTCGGTTAAACTACAGTCTTCATTCGCGCCAGGGCGCGATTTGTCCAACATGATATCAAACGGTTAAATAAATGGCGGTAGTGCACAAATCGGTATTCCTTGGATACAGCGCGCAGCAGATGTTCGACCTGGTGGACCGGGTGGAGGATTATCCCAAATTCCTGCCATGGTGTGGCGGCGTGGAAGTGCGGGAGCGGGGCGAGAATTCCGTGGTGGCGTCGGTGGGCATCAATTTCCATGGCGTCAAGCAAAGCTTCACCACGTCGAACACGAACACGCCACCCACGGCCATCAAGATGAACCTGGTCGACGGCCCGTTCAAGACGCTGCACGGCACCTGGACCTTCAAGCCGCTGCGCGACGATGCCTGCAAGGTGGAACTGGACCTGCAATACGAATTCTCCAGCCGCCTGCTCGAGCAGGTGATCGGCCCCGTGTTCGGCATGATCGCCAACAGCATGGTCGATTCGTTCTGCAAGCGCGCTGAAACGGTGTATGGCTGACAGCATGGCCGAGCGCATCAAGGTTTCGCTGAGTTACGCGCCGGCGCCGGGTCCGGATGCAACGTCGGTGGCGATGCCGATCCTGCGCGCGCTCGATGTCGAGGCGGGCACCACGATCGGCCAGGCCATCGAGCTGTCCGGCATCCTGCAGGAAGCGCCGGAAATCAATCTCGTCACCATGCCGGTGGGAATCTACGGCAAGAAGAAAACCCTCGATACCGTGCTGCAGCCACGCGACCGTATCGAGATCTACCGGGCCCTGATCGCCGATCCGAAGGATGCCCGGCGGCGGCGCGCCAAGCGCGACAGCGCTTCCTGAGCAAACGCCTTCCCGCCAGCGAAGGCCGCCAGCAGTGCCAGCCCGGCGCCGAGCATGGGCAGCATGCCCGGCTCGGGTACCGGCGTGATGGATTCGGCCTGCAGTTCGGTGCCATAGCGGAACACGCCACTCCCGTCGACGCCGCCATAGTTCTGCACCGACACCTCGAGGAAACCCGTGCCGTCCGGTGCCTGGTTCAGCCAGCGCACCTCGTCATGGGCGTTGCCGAGACCGGCTACGTCGAGCCACACCTCTACCGCCCCGGCCTCCAGCCGTTCGCCGGCGCCCGGCGGCGGTTCGGTCGACAGGCTGACATCGTATGGCACGCTGAACACGACAGCCGTGTTCGGCGCCAGCGTAAACGCCGTCGAGCCGGTGTCGACGGCCAGGCTGCTGATGGCCGCCAGGCCGGGCTCCGCCACCAGCACCTGCGTCGCCACCGCCGCCGCCAGCAGGGCGCCGGAAGAAGATTCGCGGCCGGCGAGGCTGAACTGCGCCGTGGCACGCAGCGACACGGTACCCTGCTCGACGGCATCCTCGATCGGCGCGGGGTGCGTCCAGGTCGGGAATGCCGTCTCTGTGGACGCGCCATCGAGCGTCAGGCGAGCGACCGCCATCGGCGCGACAGCGCTGCCCGAGGTGCCCGCGAATGTGATCGATGGATCGATGCCGTCGGCCAGGTCCAGGTCGACGAGGATGAAGGTGAGGGGGCCGAGTGATGCGCCCGCTGCCGCGGCGGTTGCCGCGGCAGGGACGGTGGAGAGAAACGCCGCGGCGGAAAACGCGGCGCTGATGAAGGACGGGCGCAATGGCAAGCACAATGGCAAGCACAATGACGGGCGCTTCATGTCGGCCTCGCTGCTGGCTGGTGAATCCAATCAGCCTAGCACGCGGCCCGCGGTCGAGCGGGGCTCTTTCAAGGCCTGTTGTACCAATACGCCAACGTTAAAAGTCCAGCATGCGGGGCGCGATGCCCAGCGCCATGGCGATGCGTTCGCGAGTGGAGCGGCGCGGCCGCAAGCCCACTTCCTGCTGCGCATAGGCCGGCTGGGTGATGCCCATGCGGGTCGCCACTTCCAGTTGCGTCAGGCCCAGGTATTCACGCCATGCGCGCGCCGGCGTCCAGGCGTTTTCGGCGATCATGCCCACTACCTGGTGCGGCACGTCGGTGTCCTTGTGGCGCGACTGCGTCTGCATGTAGGTGGTATATGGGATGACGACATACACGGGCTCCCCATTGGGCCCGTTAATGATTTGCACGTTCGTGAAAGCATTCATTTTTCGCTCGCTGGTCGGTTCAACGGATAAGGCTTTGCGTAGTCTGGCTTATATCGTTGAGACGACCGCGGCTATGATGGGCGCTCTTGTGCGTGGTCAAACTTTATTGCTGGCAATGGGTGGCCAGCGTGTCGCGATTGCGCCGCACCTGTTCCGCTTTCTGTGCTTCGTCCAGAAACGCCTGCTCGCCGTTGCGGTCCGTGGAGGCGATGCGGATGCCCGATTCCAGCACGCGCAGGTTGGCCCGCGCGTTGTCGCACGCGGCCGCGCCGGCCGCCTTGTTCCGCGCCTGCTGGTCAGCCTTCTGTGCCTGCTCGGCCGCTTCGGTACGGCGCTTGTTGAACTCGGCATTGCGGTCCGCCGTGGTGGGTGCGCTTTTCTCGCGCGTACCCGTTGCCGCTGCCGCTGCGGGTGCCGGCTCCGCCATTTCGCGGCGCAGGTCGGGCATCTGGCCGCGCGGCGCTTTCAGGATGCGCGATGCCGGCACGGACGGTGGCGGCGGCCGGTCCGACAGGTGCCGCTTGTTGTTGGCATCCTTCCATTCCCATTGCGCGTGAGCCGCCGCACCGCAGGCCAGCAGCAGGGCGCCCAGCATCCATTGCCTTGGTTTCATTCGATTTGTTTCCGTGAAGAATTTATGTGATTGGACCGCGATCGCGCCCGGGTGTCAATCTCGAAAGCACCAACTTTTCCATAATGCAAGGACTTATTGCGCCAACTTCTGTATAATTCACTTTTGCGCCGATAGGAAAACTACCATGCGTCTTCTTCAAAAAGCACTCACATTCGATGACGTGCTCCTCGTTCCCGCGTACTCGAACGTCCTGCCTGCCAATACGTCCCTGCGCACCAAGCTGACCCGCAATATTTCGCTGAACATCCCGCTGCTGTCGGCCGCGATGGATACCGTCACCGAAGGCCGCCTGGCGATCGCAATGGCGCAGGAAGGCGGCATCGGCATCATCCATAAAAACCTGCGCCCGGCCGACCAGGCCCGCGAGGTGGCGAAGGTCAAGCGTTTCGAAGCCGGCGTGCTGCGCGACCCGATCACGATTCCGCCGGACATGAAGATCCGCGACGTGATCAAGCTGACCGAACAGCATGGCATCAGCGGTTTCCCGGTCGTCGAAGGCGCCCAGGTGGTGGGCATCATCACCAACCGCGACCTGCGGTTCGAAGAAGAGCTGGACGCGGAAGTGCGCGCCAAGATGACGCCGCGCGAAAAACTGGTAACCGTCAGCGAAACGGCCGATACGGCCGAGGCCAAGCGCCTGATGAACAAGCACCGCCTGGAGCGCGTGATCGTCGTCAACGAAGCCTTCGAGCTGCGCGGCCTGATCACGGTGAAGGACATCCAGAAATCCACGGAACACCCGAACGCCTCGAAGGACCAGCACGGCAAGCTGCTGGTCGGCGCGGCCGTGGGCGTGGGCGCGAAGGATGAGGAACGCATCGACCTGCTGGTGGCAGCCGGCGTCGACGTGCTGGTGGTGGATACGGCGCACGGCCACTCCCAGGGCATCCTCGACCGCGTGAAGTACATCAAGACGAAATACCCGCACGTGGACGTCATCGGCGGCAACATCGCCACCGCGGCCGCGGCGAAAGCCCTGGTCGAATACGGCGCCGATGCGGTGAAAGTCGGCATCGGCCCCGGCTCGATCTGCACCACCCGCATCGTGGCCGGCGTGGGCGTGCCGCAGATCACCGCGATCTCGAACGTGGCGCAGGCGCTGGAAGGCACGGGCGTGCCCTGCATCGCCGACGGCGGCATCCGCTTCTCCGGCGACATCAGCAAGGCGCTGGCCGCCGGCGCGTCGACCGTGATGATGGGTTCCATGTTCGCCGGCACCGAGGAAGCGCCGGGCGAAGTGATCCTGTACCAGGGCCGTTCGTACAAGTCCTACCGCGGCATGGGTTCGCTGGGCGCGATGGCCGAAGGCTCGGCCGACCGCTACTTCCAGGAAGCCTCGGCCAAGGCCGACAAGTTCGTCCCGGAAGGCATCGAAGGCCGCGTGGCCTACAAAGGCTCGGTCCTGGCGATCATCTTCCAGCTGGTGGGCGGTGTGCGCCAGTCGATGGGCTACTGTGGCTGCGCCACGATCGACGAACTGCGCGAGAAAGCGGAATTCGTCGAGATCACTTCCGCCGGCATGCGCGAATCGCACGTGCACGACGTGCAGATCACCAAGGAAGCGCCGAACTACCGTTCGGAATAAGCTGCCCCTGAAACGCCGGCGTTCCTCGACGCCGGCGTTTTTCCTCCGCATTCCGCTTCCTGTTTTCTTCTTGTTTTCTTCTTTGTCCGCTTTCTCCAGTCCAGTAAAGCCAATTACATGCACTCCAAGATCCTCATCATCGATTTCGGCTCCCAGGTAACCCAGCTGATCGCACGCCGCGTGCGCGACGCCGGCGTGTTCTCCGAGGTCTATCCGTACGACGTGTCGGAAGAATTCGTCCGCAACTACGGCGCTTCCGGCGTGATCCTCTCCGGCAGCCACAACTCCACGCTGGAAGGCGATTCGCCGCGCGCGCCGCAAGCCGTGTTCGAACTGGGCGTGCCGGTGCTGGGCATCTGCTACGGCATGCAGACCATGGCGGCGCAGCTGGGCGGCAAGGTGGAAAATGGCCTGGTGCGCGAATTCGGCTACGCCGAAGTGCGCGCCCGCGGCCATACCAGCCTGCTGAACGGCATCAACGACTTCGTCACGCACGAAGGCCACGGCATGCTGAAGGTGTGGATGAGCCACGGCGACAAGGTGCTGGACATGCCGCCGGGCTTCAAGCTGATGGCCTCCACGGAAAGCTGCCCGATCGCCGGCATGGCCGACGAGGAGCGCAAGTTCTACGCCGTGCAATGGCACCCGGAAGTGACGCACACCGTGCAGGGCAAGGCCATGCTGGGCCGCTTCGTGCACGAGATCTGCGGCTGCAAGTCCGACTGGAACATGCCGGACTACATCACCGAAGCCGTCGAGAAGATCCGCGCCCAGGTGGGCACCGATGAAGTGATCCTCGGCCTGTCCGGCGGCGTCGATTCGTCCGTGGCCGCCGCGCTGATCCACCGCGCCATCGGCGACCAGCTGACCTGCGTGTTCGTCGACCACGGCCTGCTGCGCCTCAACGAAGGCGAGATGGTGATGGACATGTTCGCCAAGAACCTGGGCGTGAAAGTCATCCGCATCGACGCGGTCGACCAGTTCATGGGCCACCTGGCCGGCGTGACCGACCCGGAACAGAAGCGCAAGATCATCGGCCGCGAATTCGTCGAAGTCTTCAACGCCGAATCGGCCAAGCTGACCAACGCGAAATGGCTGGCGCAGGGCACCATCTACCCGGACGTGATCGAGTCGGCCGGCAAGGGCAAGAAAGGCCAGACCATCAAGAGCCACCACAACGTGGGCGGCCTGCCGGAACACATGAAGCTGCAGCTGCTGGAACCGCTGCGCGAACTGTTCAAGGACGAAGTGCGCAAGCTGGGCGTCGCGCTCGGCCTGCCGTACGAGATGGTTTATCGTCACCCGTTCCCGGGCCCGGGCCTCGGCGTGCGCATCCTCGGCGAAGTGAAGAAGGAATACGCCGACCTGCTGCGCCGCGCCGACGCGATCTTCATCGAAGAACTGCGCAACACGCCGTACGAAGCGGTGGTGGTGCCCGGTTTCGATCAGGACGGCGCACCGCGCAACTGGTACGAAGCTACCTCGCAGGCCTTCGCCGTGTTCCTGCCAGTGAAGTCGGTGGGCGTGATGGGCGATGGCCGCACGTATGACTACGTCGTCGCGCTGCGCGCCGTGCAGACGCAGGACTTCATGACGGCGCACTGGGCGCACCTGCCGCATGAGTTGCTGGGCCGGGTTTCCAATCGCATCATCAATGAGGTGCGGGGACTCAATCGTGTCGTGTATGACATCAGTGGGAAGCCGCCGGCGACTATTGAGTGGGAATGATGGGATAGCCTGAATGCTCAGGCATTCACCGGCAACTCATCAAGACTAAGCCCCTGATTTCAGGGGCTTTTTTTACGCCGTGTCCCGTCCTATACTAGTTTGTCGTAGTTGAGGAGAGCGAGATGGTAACAGAAGGAAAGCGTACTCAGCGTGATTACACGCTGGCTTTTAAAGTGGGGTGGTCAACGCGGTAGGAAAAGGCGAGATCATCTATAAGCAAGCTCAGAAGAAGTGAGCTTCCCACGATCTGACGGACACCTCCAGCTTGGCGCATGCGGGCTAGAGCGAACGCTTGAGGTGCGTGACGCTGTAGAACTGTCGATGCGCGCTGCGGAGATCAAGTGTTTTGAAAGTGGTGCTGGTTCACCCTCCTTTGGCCAGCCCAACGACTGACGGCATCACTTTCTTGCTGGCGAATCTACAGGCAGAGGTCTCAGGCATGCAGAATAATTTGTCGGCAATTGATGCAATCGCTGCCCCTGCGGCGGATCGTCGCTGCGTGCATCGCTGACAATCGGCGCAGCTTCGATTATTCTTCAAGGCTCTGAATTTCTAGAGATGGAGCCTGTGCAGATCACGACGACTCGAACTGCTTGACTCGCATGACTTATGCAACCAATCGCGTTCATTTATGTTGCATAAGTTGTATTGCACTGGGCGGGGCCGTCGGCATGTGCGCTCTGTGATAACATGTGGTGATCCGTTCCCAAATAGGCTCAGGACCAACTGATGAATCATTACAAAGCGACGCAAGTGTTCGTCCCTGGCGGTATGCCCAAGCACACTTACATTCAACGCGCCGAAAGGGAGTTAGAGGAGAGCTTAAGAACAGTTGATGATAATCTATGCAAACTGGTGACGCTTACCGGAGCGACGAAGTCGGGGAAAACTGTGTTGGTCAACCGGATTTATTCTAGAGGCACGGGCGATAACATTTGGATTGATGGTGGGACGGTAAGTTCTGAAAATGATCTATGGACCGCTGTCCTTGATGAAATAGGAGGTTACTCAGATAAGGAGATGGAGGAATCCGGCGAATCCGAACAAATGCTCGGAGGGGAAGCTGAGGCCGAGGGCTCCATTCCATTAATAGCTAAGGCAAAAGGAAAAGTCGGAACAGCGATTACGCAAAGAACCTCATCGACTGGTCGGAGAAGCCTTTCAGTTTCGCCGCGTATAGCCGCTATAACGCAGCTGCGCCAAACAGGAAAGCCTCTAATTATTGATGATTTTCATTACTTGGAACGGAAGCTTCAGGCAAGTGTTATTCGTGCCTTGAAGCCGCTAGTCTTCGACGGTCATGCTGTCATTATTATCGCAATTCCGCATCGACGTTATGATGCGGTGAAGGTCGAACGGGAAATGACTGGGCGACTTGAAGGGATCCCCGTGCCTGTGTGGAGCATTGATGAGTTGAAGGAAATTCCAGAGAAGGGGTTCCCTCTATTAAACGTTGAGATAAGTGATCAATTATCAGAACGACTCGCAAAGGAGGCTTATGGTAGTCCACACCTTATGCAAGAGTTTTGTAAGGCTCTTTGTGCGCAGAATAGTGTCAAGGCGACTATGTCGCAGCGGTTAAAGATTACAACGGTGAATGATAGCCTGTTTAGAGAAATTGCGGAAAGTACCGGAAAAGTTGTGTTCGAAAAATTAGCGAAAGGCCCGCGCCAGCGCTCAGACAGAATGCCGCGTCCGCTGACCGCAGGTGGTACTGCAGATATTTACCGTGTGGTGCTTCTTGGCTTAGCGAGACTTGCACCTGGCATGGAAAAGGTTGACTATGAAGCACTGCGTGCAGCGATTCGTGAGATTTTAGCGACGAACGTTCCTCAAGCACACGAGGTTTCGCGAGTGCTTGATAAAATGACGGAGATCGCAGCCGATGATGAGGCTGCTACACCTGTTATCGATTGGGTGAAGGAAGATCAGGAGCTCCACGTGACCGATCCATTCTTTGCGTTTTTCCTGAAGTGGGGCAGCCCAATGGACGTGGCCGCTGGCGTGCAGTAATATGTCGGCGAGCCCACGACGAATACAGTTGCATAAATTGTGGCGTTCGGCATAGATTGCTAGTCCCATGGCGGAAAATGCACTACCGCGTTGGTTTTTACGGATTTTGTTTCGAGAAATGCGCTGGTTGAAAGCGGAGTAAATTTCTATGTCAATTCGTCCGGTTATGCTGACGGACGCTTTATCCACCTTTATTAGAATGCCAGACGTAGCAGCACAGACCGTAAGTGCTTAGGTATTGAGTAGGTTAAGGCTAAATTTGATATGTCGGCAGTGGCGGTATTCAAGGCTACGTCTCCGTGAAGGCTCATTTTTCCAGCAAACCCCTGAGTCGTAGGTAGACAAAAAGCGCTTAACGAATTTTTGACGCAGAGGACGAAGCGTCTGAGTAACGCTTGCTTCCATGACGAAGACCTCGTTTTATTCGTGTCCCGAGATTGGTTAGGGCTGAAGAAGCGAACGCTAAAAAATGTTACATGCGGATGTGCCGCATGCGTAGCATTGGGGATAGGCGCTATATACGCCCCAGCAAAAGACTAGCGATCTCTTATTCCGCCATAGCGACAGTTGCTCGCAATACGTATTGATAGGCTACAATGAGTGTTTCGCAGAAACGGATGTAGATTCACGTGTGGGTAGTGTATTGGCGGCACCTACGATAATACTCTGGCGAGACCATGAGTCGGCTTACGAAGCCTGACTGATCCACCGCCATGCTTTCTGGAAACCATGTGACATTTTAGAGGTACTCACGCTGGGTTGGATGTCATTGTGCAAACATCATAACCTGCTCAGACCGCTTATCTATATACTCCCACCAGATCCGAAGCGAACTACTCAATGCAACTGGTCGGTCGATTCCGTGTCATGTTCGACGACTTGGATATCAGCTGATCAGAATTGCTCGACGCGCTGGTAGCCGGTAGGCGTGTGCGGGGCTTCTGCGTATTCAGGTGCTTTCCTGGCGCCGCATTCGGCTTATTCGTGTCGTCGTCCTGCTGCGCATGCTGCTGCTCTCTCGCACAAAGGTGGGGCCAAAGCTCGTCGCCAGTCAGCGGAGATACCCAGTTTGAGGGAATCTTCTTGATTAGGTTCTCTGAATTCTCCGACGATTACAACCAAGCTAGCGGTATTTCAGTTGAAGAAAGCTCTTCCTTTAATGCGAGCGAGATTCCCCCTGCGTGATTTCCAATCATCGCTACACGTTAAGCCGGCGAGGATGTGGGCTGATTGTTGACGCCTTATGGCCGTGCTGTGGTCACGCTGTGGCCTTTTGTGGTCGGAGTGTGGCCGCATTCGTGGTCGTCTGTGGACGGTTCGTGGTCGTCATCCGCCACTGCCGTGGTCGACTTTGCAAGAAACTCTGAAAATTTTGCTCGTGGGCATCAATCTTCCAAGGAAAATTGCTCTTCGGTATCTGCGGGGAGGGCCCGCGACCCCAAGAGTGGTCTCGCACATCACGCAAGCTGCGGTTGGCCTAGGTGGGCAGTCGCGCATAGAAACGGCCGTCGGAGGCTTTGCAATCTCTACAACAAATAGCGAGGCATAGGCAAAACTTCCAGATCAGAGTGCGAGAATGCGGAAGCAGTGCACCGCAAGTGCTCATTCAGGTTGCTTCGAATAAATTAAGTTGCTTGTGTTAAAATTATATGTTCTAATTAAATAATATTTATATTCCGCAGGGGGCTGGAATGGCGCTAAGAAAAGCAATCAGTGATGTTTTTACTCCACGAAATTCAGAAATTAACGAGGCAATGTATGTCCAGCGGCCGGCACTGGAAAGGGAATTAAGCCGTTCGCTAACGAAGAATACGCATACACTGATTTTCGGAGAAAGTGGTAACGGGAAATCGTGGCTTTACAAAAAGGTATTAAGCCAACTCGGAATACCCTACATTGTTGCAAATTGCGCAAATGCGGCTAGAAAAGATTCGTTGACCGAGGAAATTTGTGACTCGATCTACGAGTATTGCACGGGCGGCGCCGCTGGCAGTCGAGATCTGGTTGAATCAGAAGTACTGCTATCAGCGTTTCGCGAGTTTCGGAAGAATAGCGATCTGAAAAAAATTATAGTTCTTGATAACCTTGAGTCTATTTTTTCGAAGCCCGCGTTAATGGAGGAGTTGGCAAATGTTGTGATACTTTTAGATGACGTCAAGTATGCGCAAAACAATGTCAATTTTCTAATTGTTGGGGTGCCGAATGGAGTATTGGATTATTATACAAAAACAGACCATTTAGATTCAGTTGCAAATCGTATTGAAGAGTTGACGAAGATTAGCGGACTTACAGCCGGACAGGTGGCAGAATTCATTAGTCGGGGATTTGCGCAGCTCGGAGTATCACTAGAAGAAAGTCAAAGGAATCGAATATCTGCCCATACGTATCGGGTGACCTTGGGAATTCCGCAACGGGTACACGAATACTGCGAAGCACTTGCATACAAAATAGAAGATAACAGTTGGTTGTATCATGAGGATCTGTTACCCGGAGCCGACCAAGATTGGCTTATGAAAGGGCTTCGTAAGTCCTATTCAGTCATTCAATTTCATCTGAACAGCCGAGACACGACAGTTGCCAGGAGGAATCAGGTATTATATGTAGTTGGGAAGCTTACTAGAGCGCAGTTTGACTCGGGAGTGATTGACGACTTGATCAGGAGGGAGTTCCCCGATACGGTTCCGCAAACCAACATGGGAATCGGTACGATTCTTGGGGAGTTGTCGACAGGTGATAACCCGGTTTTGTGCAGAACTGAAAAAGGAAAAGACTATTATGTTAAAGATCCGCGATACATAATGTGTATACGAATGATGTTATATAAGGATCCTGCCATAAATAAGGTGGGTAAGAGGAACTTCATTTATTAGTGTTGCTGTCTATGAAAAAAATGGATGAGGCGGAAGATCTGCTCAAAAGACTGCGCAGTCTGGCAGCAATTGCGGTCTGTATAGCAGTTTCTTTGGTTGGGATATATCTCTGGATATTTCATCACGGCTTGTCTTCTTCTCATGAGCGGTGGGGGCAATTTGGCGATTTTATCGGGGGGCTACTAAACCCAACACTAAGCTTCCTCGGCCTCTTAGCTCTGTTAGCCACGTTTAGTTTGCAACTAAAGGAATATCGGCTCACGGCTCAGCAAAATGAAGATTCAAAGAAAATAGCTTTGGCACAAGCGAGTCTAACAGCTCAGCAAGCGTTTGAGTCGTCTTTTTATAATTTGTTAGCTCTTCATAATGAACTATTGCAGAGTATTGATCTGCGAACTTCAACTGGCATTGTTAAGGGGCGAGATAGTATTCAACTTTTCCTGAATCGTTTGACCGCTATACGGCAATCGCCGGGGATTGATAAAACCTCGTTTGACGAAGCGTATGAGAAGTTTTACGGGGGTAATGGGCAAGAAGTAGGGCACTATTTTACTTTGCTTTACAATATTTTTAAGTTTCTTGATAATTCCGATATTCCAAATTCCGATTTTTATGCAAAGATTGTACGCGCTCAGCTTTCGAATGCTGAAGTTGCGTTGTTATTCTATAACGGACTGGCTGCTCGAGGGTCAAAGTTTAAAAAATATATAGAGAAGTATTCGCTTTTGAAAAGCTTAAGTAAGGTCTCTGATTCAGATCTGCATCTGATAGAGAGCTACTCTCCTCGCGCATTTGGTGGAGCTTATCCGAATTGGATCTAATACTCGCCATTTAAGTGAGGTCTAGACGTGGCGACCAGGGCCCCCGGTAGGATAGGCCGCTTCCGAAGTGCAAATCATCCATGCATGCCTACCTGCGATACAGCGGACGGCTGAACGGACGGAGACCCAATGCGCCGTTTACTTGCTCGCGGAAATAAGAATGGTAGGGCGCAGGAATGCTTGCCGCCTCGCGGAACAGTTCGAGGGGGCGTGGAGATGGTGACCGTCATTGTTCGTAGTTTGGTCGATATAGATCTGCTGTCGTCGCAACCGATTTGTGTTCGTGAGTCTGACTTCGTTGGCGGCGGAGCAGGCCCGTCGCGGCATGGTTTAACTTGTACTTGCTCAAGCTACGATTTGCCAATCATTTCTTCTGCTAATGGGACGAGTGGGCCTCACTCGTCTAATTCAGATCGAAATGCACGCTACTACCTGTTTGCGTTGCAGTCAGTGGACATCGTCTACCCTGGATGATCTGCTGATAGCCTGACACCTCCCTTTGAGGTATCGTTGCCCTCCCTCAGGTGCAGCTACGCTTGCCTCAGTTCCAGGACGCTTTTTTCGAACCGTTAATCCATACCGTGGAGCGCTCTCGTGACTACTAGAGAAGATCTCGAGTGTGCGAAAACCGCTGCACGAATGCGAGAAGCTTCGACTTGAGATCCATGTTCTTGCATGCCGAGCGCGACAAAAAGCCGATGCCCCTAGGCTGGCGCCACGGCATTGCGCAATCATTGCCGCGGTGTCGTCCGCACTGCGGCATCGGGCACACATAGCCAGCCGGTGTAATTTTCCCGGTAGCGGCTGGCAACACCGTTGAATCGCAGCAGCTAGGTCTTGAAGCGGCCATGCCATCCATTGACACCCTGGATATGGAGCGCGCCGCGTTCCCGAATGGCAGCACGCACATTGATCGCTTCATGCGCGATGCCGGCCCGCTTCGCAAATGCCTCGTACGCCTTGGTGGCATCGCTGACGAGCAGCACATCGGGCGCCAGTACGGGCTTCAGGTGTTTCATCAGCTGGCCAGCAGTGACTGGGCCGCGGCCCGTGACGAAGTCGCAGGCTTGCCGGTTGCGGTCGCGGGCAACGTGGATGCAGTCCAGCTCGCTGCTATTGCCGCGCCGACTTGCCTTGCCGCCGCGCTTGGGTAGCGGGCGATCCAAGTGGCGCGAGCCCTTCTGTGATTCCAGATGATAAGGCGTAGTAGGGGTTCGGCGAGCACCGCTCGTTGCCTATGCAGCGGTGCTCGCTTGCAAGCGAGCACTCCTTCTTCGTCAATCGACGATGCCGGAAAGCTGCGGACGGGGTCCCCGGAACAAGGCCGCGATGGAAACGGTGGCACCATCGAAAGCTGGTCGACTGGGCCACTGCAACGCACCTGGCTGCCGAGCGCACAGGGGGCGACGCGATCAGGCATTGCAGGTATTGCAGCTACTTCTCGCGCAGGCGCAGACGGGCCAGCGGCGTGCCGGTCGAGGCATTGAAGCTGCGCCGGCACACCACGCAGCGATAGCGCTGCAAGCCACTGGCCTGTCCGCAACGGTGGGAGCGCTGGCATCCACAATGTGGACATGGCGGCTTGCCGGCGGCTTCCTCAATCTGGCGATGGCACTGGCCTGGTTGCTCGACGTTGGCCAGAAAGCCCTGCAGCAATGCGACCTGATCTTCTGAAAGCTGTTGCTGCATCAACGCTTCGATCAGTACTCGAACATCCGCCGTGCCCATGTCGCTCCTGATATACATGAAGTATCTCAACGGGAAGTCAGACCGTGATTCCGGCGGGCAGTTCCCCCAATTAGCGCGCACAGCGCCTTAATTAAGGCCTTTTTGTTCCCGCAGTGTCGGCCATCACCCCAATGGATGCGCAAGCCTTGCACTGCCGATACGCGCTTTGTCCGCCAACATTTTTTACCTATAATAGTTTTATTTCAAAACTATGACCATGGCAAAGCGCCCAGACGCCAAACTCGCCGACGCCGTGCAGGAAGCCGCGGGGCAGCCGCTCGATCAGCGCTTGCTGCTGAGTCTGGTGGGCTACAACCTGCGGCGCGCCTACCTGACGATCATCCCGCATTTCGACGAACGGATGGGCAAGCTGCAACTGCGCGCCGTCGATTTCGCCGTGCTCAGCCTGCTGAACGCGAATCCCAACATCACCCAGAAGCGCCTGTCAAAGGCAGTCAATGTGTCGCCACCGAACCTGGCGATCCTGCTTGACCGGCTGGAAACGCGCGGGCTGCTGGTGCGCCAGCGCAATCCGCTCGACAAGCGTTCGCAAACCCTGGTCCTGACTGCCGAGGGCAGCAAGCTATGCGCCAAGGCGGAGAAGACCGTCACCGAACTCGAGCGCAAGGCCACCTCCATGCTCAGTGACGCCGAGCGCGCCCAGCTCGTTGGATTGCTGCAGAAAGTTTTCCTGGAAGCCCCGCCGTCCCCGGATTAGCCAGCGCGCCTTGCCTTCGGCCGCCTGACATGGCCAGCTTCGGGCCTGGCACACCCGTCTCCACCGCCAAGCAGCCATTGTTATGAACAATAACTAACCTGCTTGTACCACATCGTGTATTCGTTATAATATATAAATATTAAATGTGATATGCACTTTGGAGGCCGGGATGATTTTCGAGAAGCCGCTTACGCCGCTGTCGGGCATTCGCATGGCGCGAGCCGTGGTTGGGCGAAGAGAACTCCTGGTGCTCGCTGCCTGCGCCGCGCTGGCCGGCGCCGCGCGCGCCGCCGGTCCTGTTGCGACCACCGAAGGCACGCTGAAGGACGGCACGCCATACCGCTTCGATATGCCCGAGCGCTGGAACGGCGCCGTGCTGGTCGGCCTCGACTATGCCAGCGCCGCGCCGGGCCCCGAGTCCCTGGCGCTGCAGGCCGAAGGCTACGCGACCGCTGGCACCACCCGCACGGTGACAGGCTGGAAGCTGCACCAGGCGGCCGCCAACGCGATCGAGACCCTCGACCTGTTCGAGGCCAGGTACGGCAAGGCCGCCATGCCGATCCAGTTCGGCCAGTCGCAGGGCGGCCACGTCGGGGCGGTGTCGATGCAGGCCTACCCGAAGCGCTGGGCCGGCGCCATGATCCGCTGCGGCGGGCTGTCGGGGGCGGTCGGCCAGTGGCAAGGCAAGCTGGATGGACTGTTCATCGCCAAGGTCTTGCTGGCGCCGGAGTCCGGCCTGCCGGTGACCGGCATCCCGGACGACTGGCAGACCGGCGCCTGGCCCGCATGGACCGCCATGCTGGAAGCGGCCGAGAAGACGCCGGCCGGGCGCGCCCGCATTGCCCTTGCGGCGCGGATCGCGCAGCTGCCCGAATGGTCGGATCCGCGCAAACCGGAACCGGCTGCGGGTGACGACGAGGCGCGCGCGCGCGGCCTGGCCGACAGCCTGGTGCGTGGCCTGCTGCGCCAGGGCATGGGGAGCCGTCACCAGCTCGAGAGGCTGAGCGGCGGCAACGTCAGCGCCAATACCGGCGTCGACTACGGTGCGCTGCTGGCCGCGGCAGACCGCGACGGTCTGGTGCGCCGCATGTACCGCAAGGCGGGGCTGTCGCTCGACCAGGACCTGGCCGCGCTGGAGCGGGCGCCGCGCGTGCGCGCCGATCCGCAGGCCCTGGCCTATGTCGCGACCAGCGTGTTCGACGGCGACCTGGCGATGCCGGTGCTGACCATGAATGCACTTGGCGACGCGATCTCGGTGCCGGCCTCGCAACAGGAGTACCAGCAGGCCGTGCAGCGGGCCGGCAAGGGCGCGCAGCTGCGCCAGACCTATACCCACAGCGCCGGTCATTGCGCCTTCACCCCGGCCGAGGTGGTGGCGGGCGTGCATGCGCTGGTCGGGCGCATCCGCAGCGGCAACTGGCCCGACACGTCGGCGCGCGGCATGACGGCGCTGGCCGGCGCTACCGGGCTGGGCGCATCGCATTTCGTCGACCATGCGCCGGCGCCGTTCCTGCGGCCCTACGACGCGTGCACGCTGCTGGGGACCCTGGAGGCGGCCGGCACTGCGCCGTTCGCCCTTCCCGGACAGGTCCTGCCGCGCTGCATGGCGACGCAACCCATCCGTACAGAATAGCGCTGCGCCTTTGCGCCGCGCGAGGTCCCGGCGACACCGGCGCCGCGCGACGTAGGGGTGCGCGCTCCTGAATTCTTCCTTCCCCTGCCCATCTTCGCGGGCAGGGTCCTCCCGTCCAGGCTTGGCGATTCATCGCGGCAGGACGCCGCCAGCCGATCCTCGTCACGCTCATCCGCTTATAGAACATAACCATTATTGTGTGAACCAAAAAATCTCCGTGAAATCGCAAAAGATATTTGCAATCGAGGGAAATCGTTATAGGATATAAACAATACGATTTATAACCATTATACGGAGACGAACGTGCCCAGCTACCTATCCACCCGTTCCGGCGCTGGAGTGGCCGAATACCGCTGCGCCCGCGGCGCCACGCGCCAACGCATGACGGCGATCGCCTTCGCGGCTACGTGCCTGGCTTGCGGCATTCCCGCAACGGCATTGGCCCAGAGCGCGGCCGACGCATCGGCTGCGCCCGTTCCGCCGTCCGAACCCGCTGCCGCTGCCGCGCCCCAGAAAATACAGGAGGTCGTGGTGACCGGCTCCAGCATCCGCGGCGTGGGCGCGGTCGGTTCGCCCGCGCTCTCGCTGGGCCGGGATGCGATCGCAGCCAGCGGCGCAACCAACAGCAGCGACATCGCCCGTACGTTGCCGCAGGTGATCAGTCTGGGCGCGGACGAGAGCCGTCTGAGTGGCGCCCAGGACGCCTCGGCCAATACCACGCGCACTTCCGGCATCAACCTGCGCGGCATCGGCAACGAAGCCACGCTTCTGCTGGTTAACGGCCGCCGCGTGGCCGCCAGCGGGGTCGTCAAGTCGCTGTCCGATCCGAACCAGATCCCTGCGGCCGCGATCCAGCGCATGGAGGTGGTGCTGGACGGCGCGTCAGCGATCTATGGTTCGGATGCGGTGGCAGGCGTGGTCAACATCATCACCCGCAGCAACACCGATACCGCCGAAACATCGGTGCGCTACGGCCACGCCGACGGCATGAACCACAAGATCTTCAGCCAGACCTTCGGCAAGACCTGGGACGAGGGCAGCGTGTTCGTGGCCTACGAGCACAACGACCGCGGCAGCCTGTCTGCCAGCGCGCGCCCGTTCTTTTCGAACGACCTGCGCCGCTACGGCGGCACCGACCAGCGCTCGACCCAGTCGGCGCCCGGCAACGTGCTCATCGGGACGACCATCTATCCGATCCCGGCTGGCCAGAATGGCGTGAACCTGACCCCGGCCCAGCTGGTGGCCGGCACCGGCAACCGCTTCGACGCCGGCGCCTTCGGCGACTACCTTCCGTCGCAGAAGCGCGATACCGTCTACGGCAATGCGTTCCACCGCTTCAACGACCGCCTCGAAGTGTTCTACGAGGGCCTGTATTCCGAACGCGACTACAACCAGGTGGTGGCTCCGGTCGGCTCCAACCTGACCGTCCCGAGCACCAGCCCGTACTTCGTGCGTCCGGCCGGCGCGCCACCGGCCACCTCGCAGACCGTGGCCTACCGTTTCCTGTTCGACGACGTCGACCTCAACCTGGGCGGCACGGAGAAGAACACCCTGAACACGGTTGGCCTGACCTATTCGTTCGACAACGGCTGGCAGGCCAACAGCTCACTTACCTACGGCCGCACCAAGGGTTTCGTCCACCGCGTGGGCCTGATCAATACGCGCGCACTGGGGGTGGCGATCGCCGACGGCAGCCTCAATCCATTCAGCGCGGTTGCCGGCAGCAATCCCGGGTTCCCTGGCGTGGTGGCCTATCGGGAGCAGAACGCGATCAATACCGAGGCCGCGTTTGCCGTCAAGCTGGACGGCCCACTGTTCACGATTGCCGGCGGCGACGTCCGGCTCGCGGTCGGCACCGAGGCGCGCCACGTCGAGTTCGAGCAGGGCCTGCTGCAGAACGTCACCACTCCTACCCCGACGCCGGCCTTCTCGGAACTCCAGAACAGCAGGCAGGTCAAGTCGGTATACTCCGAGCTGTTCGTGCCGCTGATCGGCAGCGCCAACGCGACCCCCTGGGCCAGGCGCCTCGAACTGTCGCTGGCAGCCCGCTACGAGCGCTATTCGGACTTCGGCAGCACGACCAATCCGAAGGTGGGCGTGCGTTGGGCGGTCAACGACAAGTTCAGCCTGAATACGACCTACGGCACCTCGTTCCGTGCGCCTTCGCTGGTAGACAATCTCGGCTCGCTGTCCAGCCTGTCACTTACCAACATCTTCGTCCAGAACTTTACCGACCCGACCGCGCCGGGTGGCGTGCGGCGCGGCATCCTGGTGAACGGCGGCAATCCCGACCTGAAACCGGAAGAGGCGAAGACCTGGTCCTTCGGCCTCGACATCAAACCCGTGCGCGGCTGGAACCTGACGGCCAGCTACTACAAGATCAACTACACCGACCGCATCGACGTGGTGCCGGGCGCCGTGCTGGCCGAAGAGGCGCTGTTCGCCACCTACATCCAGCGCAACCCGTCGGCCGCCACGGTCAATGCCCTGTATGCCAGCCCGAACCTGCAAAGCCCGCCGGAAGCGCCGGGCAACATCGGCGTCATCGTCGACGGCCGCCGCAGCAACTTGGGCAGCCTGAGGCAGCAGGGGCTGGACCTGGATAGCCGCTACACCTTCAATAACGCGTACGGCAACTGGCTGGTCGGTTTCAACGTCGCCAAGATCCTGAAGCTGGAACGCTCGAACGTGCCAGGCCGCCCGTTCGTGGATGCCGTCGACACTCTCGGCAACCCGATCAGCCTGCGCATGCGCGCCAACCTCGGCTGGAAAACGGGCAACTGGAGTGCCAGCGTGTTCGCGAACTACACCGGCGACTACACCAACACGGCGCTGGTGCCGAACACGCGCGTGCCGAGCCAGACGACCACCGACCTGACGGTGAGCTACGCATTCGACAAGGGCGCGCGCTATGGCCTGGGCGGCGTGATCGTGTCGGCGAATGCCCTGAACGTGTTCGACCGCCAGCCGCCGGTGGTGATCAACGGCCAGAGTGCCTGGGATTCGCAGATTGCTTCCGCCGTGGGCCGCTTCGTGTCGCTGTCGCTCACCAAGAAGTGGTAACAGGGTCGGCATCATGCGGATACCGATCCCGACACTGTTCATGCGCGGCGGGACGATGCGGGATCATTCACACGCCGGCGTGAAGAGCTTCTGGAGAAGCTTGAGCAACTGGGCACGCTCTGCGTCGGAGAGTGCCGCCGTCGCTTCCGCTTCGAGCGCGGCAACGCGTTGCTCGGCCTGCGCGGCCATGCGCGCTCCTTCCCTGGTCAGCACCAGGGTCTGGGAGCGCTTGTCGAGCGGATTACGCTGGCGCACCAGCAGCCCGCGCAGTTCCAGGCGATCGAGCAGGATCGCGAGGTTGGGCGGCGACACATTGATTGCGCCGGACAGGCGCTTCTGCGTGATGTTCGGATTCGCGAGCAGCAGGCTCAGGACGGAGAAGTCGACCGCTCGCAGGTCGAGTTCGCTCATGCGCTCGTGGAACAGCGGCATGATGGCCAGGTACGCGCGGCGACAGTTGTAGCCAACCAGGCTCAACAGCATGTCCTGGTTAAGGGGCTGGTCGGCGGCTTCCTGGACGGCGTCGACGAACTCTTTTTGCTTTTTGGTCGGCATGGGGGCGAAAGTGATTGAAGCCCAGCCCGCTGGGCGTGCTGGTCCTGATTATGTGGGGACAGCATTATATGCAAGAACCGGGTATGGGATGCCGTGCGGGGATGCCTGCGGATTTTCTTGCTTGACTGCGATGGCTGGGTATGGAACCACGCGTCGTGGCGGGCCTCGACATCTACACCGGCGCCCATGGATTTTTGCTTTGCGTTCCGGTCAAAACAATTATACGATATAACCAATATAATCGATAACTAGATTCCGGAGGCATGGCATGACAGGCACTTCCCGCGGCAGCACGAACCATACTCCCGGCTCCTGCGCCAGTCCGATGACGCGCGGCCCGGCGGATCGGAAGGGACAGCCATGAGGAGATCCGGCCTGGCAGTCGTTCTGCTCGCGGTAATGTGCGCGGCCGGCACGGCGTCGCTGGCCGCTGCGGTGTCGGCCCCGCCCACGCCGTCAGGCGCCTTCGGCAAGCCCTTGCCTGCCGCGCAGAACGAGGTCGTGATGAGTTCGATGTACATTCCGATGCCCGACGGGACCCGGATGGCGGCCGACATCTATCGCCCGGCAAAGGATGGCGTGGCCTTGCCCGGCCCGTTCCCGGTGATCTACCACGCCACCGCGGCACGACAGCGCATGAAGGACGCGGATGACCGTTCCGGTGCCGGCGGCTTCAGCCTGCAGATGATCCAGCTCGCCAACCACGGCTATGTCTACATGCAGGTCGAGCGGCGCGGCATTGCAGCTTCCTTTGGCGTACGCCGCGGCTACCACGACCGCAAGGAAGCTGCCGACTCCCAGTACCTGATCAACTGGGCCGCCACCCAGCCCTGGTCGAACGGCAAGGTGGGCGGCTTCGGCTGCTCGAACACCGGCGACGCCGCCATGCATTTCCTGACCATGCCGAGTCCGGCCCTGAAGGCCGTGTTCGCGGGCTGCTTCAACTGGGACAAGTACAGCGGCGGCTTGCGCGGCGGGATCCTGGCCAACTGGGGTA
The DNA here is from genome assembly GCF_027856995.1 of Pseudoduganella sp. SL102. NCBI lineage: Bacteria > Pseudomonadati > Pseudomonadota > Betaproteobacteria > Burkholderiales > Oxalobacteraceae > Pseudoduganella > Pseudoduganella sp. SL102. Next base: position 4,877,218 of record NZ_CP115554.1, on the reverse strand, counting down.
CCGGACCGCAAGGCAGCTTCGAGCAGGACATGCGGTCCACGCCAGTCGACGGCGACGGGGACAAGGTCCTGCTGGCCCAGGCCGCGCGCGAACACGCAGCCAACACCGATCTGCTCGACCTGTGGAGCGGGATGCCGTTCCGCGATTCGGTATCACCGCTGACCGGGAGCAGGTTCTGGGAAGAGGGCAGCATCGGCACCCATGTCGACCAGGTGCGGGCGTCGAGGGTCCCGGTCTACGTGCAGGGCGGCTGGAACGACGACTTCCGCGGCCAGGGGCTGATCGTGCTGGAAAACCTGCCGCAGCCGACGAAACTGATCATCGGACCCTGGGGCCACTGCGAAAGCGGGGATTTTTCCATGACCGCCGAGGCGTTGCGCTTTTTCGACTACTGGCTCAAGGATGCCAGGAACGGCATCATGGACGAGCCGCGTATCCACTACACCACCGCGAACGTGCGAGGCGCGCCCGATGGCCACGAATGGCGTACCGCAGAGAAATGGCCGCTGCGCCCCGCGCGCAAGACCCGTCTCTACCTGGGCGCGCCCTCGCGGCTCGCGCCAAACGACCATGCCTTCGGCGCGCGTGCCCCCGGCGCGACGGCTGCTCCGATCACGTTCAAGGTCGACTACGAGCCGCTGCCTTGCCCGCACGGCAACCGCGTCCTGGGACCAACCTGTCCGCAGGACAGCAAGGGCCTGACCTTCACCAGTCCGGTGCTCGAGGCCGACACCGAAGTCACTGGCTTCCCGGTGGCCGACCTGTGGGTATCGGCCACCGCCACGGATGGTCCCCTGTTCGCCTACCTGGAAGACGTGGCCCCGGATGGCGGGATCACCATGGTGAGCGAGGGACGCCTGAAGGCCTCCTTGCGCAAGCTCGGCAAGGCGCCCTACAGGCTGCCGGATGGCATGCTGTGGCCGACCTACCTGGAAGCCGATGCCAGGCCGCTGGTGCCGGGCCGGCCGGTGCGCCTGCAATTCGACCTGATGCCGGTGTCCTACGTATTCCAGGCCGGCCATCGCTACCGCCTGACCCTGACCGGCGCCGACCCGCGCGAGAAACTGCGCGCGGTGCGCGACCCTGCCCCCAGCTGGACCATTTACCGGGACACCGTGCACGCCTCGCACCTGGTGCTGCCCATCGTGAAAGGAAAGCCATGACCAGCCTGATGATGGTCGGGGACCTGGTCCTCGACGAACCGGACCCGGACTTCTTCTTCGAGCCCTCGCGCGCGGTCTTGCTCAGTGCAGACCTGCTGGTCGGCCATGTCGAGACGCCGTACACGCTGCGCGGGACCGAGCTGCAGTCGGACATTCCGGCGGAAGCGGCCGACCCGGGCAAGATCGCCGCGCTGGCGCGGGCCGGCTTCCATGCCGCCAGCCTGGCCGGCAACCACGTTTGCGACCGCGGTGCCGAGGGCATCGAGGACACCATGGCTGCCCTGCGCGGGAACGGCATCGGGTCCTTCGGGGCCGGCCAGAACCTGGTCGAGGCGCGCCAGCCGGCGGTATTGACGCGCAACGGCCTGCGCTTCGGCTTCCTGAGCTACAACTGCGTCGGCCCCAGGGATTCCTGGGCCGGGGCGGGCAAGGCCGGCTGCGCCTACGTGCACGTGCTCTCGCACTACGAGCAGGAAGGCGCCAATCCGGGCGGGCCGCCGCTTACCTATACCTTTGCAACGCCCGCCACGCTGGAGGCGATGCAGGCCGACATCGAGCTTCTTCGCGCCGAGGTCGACGTGCTGGTGGTTGCCCTGCACAAGGGCCTGGTGCATACCCCGGCCCAGCTGGCGATGTACGAGCGGCCGGTGGCGCGCGCCGCCATCGAGGCCGGCGCCGACATCGTGGTCGGTCACCATCCGCACATTGCGCGCGGCATCGAGTTCCACAAGGGCAGGCCGATCTTCCACGGCCTGGGCAATTTCGTCACCGTAACCCGCGCCCTGAATGTCGAGAAGAATGCACACCCGGCGCGCCTGGCCTGGGCCGAGCGCCGCCGCAAGCTGTTCGGCTTCACCCCCGACCCAGAATGCGCGTGCTATCCATTCCACCCGGAATCGCGCAACACCATGATCGCCGACTTCCGGATCGGTGCCGGCGGCCGCGTGAGCGCCGGCTTCCGGCCGGTCTGGATCCGCGGCAGCGGCCAGCCGGAGGTGCTCGGCGACTGCGAGCGTGGCCGTGCGGTGGCTGCCTATGTCGAGAAAATCACCAGAGACGCCGGGATGAAGGCGCAGTTCGCCTGGGACGGCGAGCGCGTCGTAGTCACCGATCCGCGCGCGCAGCCGCAGGAAGGAATGAACGCATGAGCCCCTCCGGACCGCTTGACGCCCTGCGCCGGGCCTATGACGAGCGCCTTGCCGGCGCCACGCGCGCACGCGCAGCCGGCACTCCCGTGGTGGCCTATCTCGGCAATGCTACGCCGGTCGAACTGATCGTCGCAGCCGGCGCCCATCCACTGTTGATGAGCGGCGACCCGCGCGAGGATACCCCGCTGGCCGAGCGCTTCCTGGACGACGACTTCGACGGCGACCTGCGTTCGGTGTACCAGCGCGTCGTCACCGGCCACTACAACCTGGCCGACCTGATCGTCATCCCGCGCAGCTCGAACGGTTATCTCTACCTGTACTACTTCCTGCTGGAGACGCGCCGCATGCTGCCGGAGACCACGTTTCCCGAAGTGGTGCTGTTCGACGTGCTGCACACTCCCTACCTGTCGACCGGGCAGTACGTACTGGGGCGGCTGGCCGCGCTGAAGACCCGGCTGGAGAAGCTGGGCGGGCGCGCCATCGACGCGGCCGGGCTGCGCCAGGCGATCGCCGTCGTCAACGGCAGCCGGGCGGCCCTGCAGGCGCTCAACTCACTGCGCCGCGAGGGCCGGATTGCGGGCGCCGACATGCTGCGCGCCACCGGCGCCGCGGGCTATGCCGGGCCGGCCGCGGCCGCGGCCATGCTGCGCGATGCCTGCGATGAAGCCGCGCGCATGCCGCTGCGCACCGGCATGCGCCTGATGGTCAAGGGAGCGCCGCACGACAATGCCGCGTTCTACGAGCTGGTCGAGTCGCTGAACGCGCATATCGTGGCCGACGACCATGTCAGTGGGGAACGCGGTTTCGAGCACCTGGTGGACGAAGGCATCGAGCCGCTCGCTGCGCTGGCGCAGCACTACCACCTGCACACGCCGGGCATCCGCTCCTTCCCCCAGGCTGCCCAGGATCGGCGCTTCCTGGAGATCGTCGAGCAGGCGCGGGTGGAGGGCGTCGTGTTCTTCCACGACGAGTTCGACGACACCCTCGGCTGGGATTATCCGGAACAGAAACGGCTGCTGGAGGCGCGCGGGATTCCGGCTGTGCTCCTGCAGCGTCAATCCTATCGCGCGCCCGACCGCGCCGCCCAGCAGGCGGCGATCCGGGCGCTGCTCGAAGAGAGGGCGCCATGAGCAACCAACCCAAGCCGCAGGACGGGCGCCTGCGCTCGACGCTGCTCGCGAACGAGCACCAGAAAGAGGACTTCATCGGTTTTCGCAAACGGGTGCTGGAAGGGGGCGAGCCCTACGTGATCTCGGATGCCGTTGCGCCGGCCGAGATCCTGCACACCATGGACATCCCCGTCGTGCCCGTGGTGTGGTACTCGGCGATCGTGGCCGCAAAACAGCTGTCGCCGCACTATTTCTCGGTGATGGACAGGCTGGGCTACCACGAACGCCTGCCGCGCTACACCAGCCTGCCGCTGATGACCACGCTCGATACCGATTCGGGCCTGGCGCCGTATGGCGGCCTGCCCAAGCCGATGCTGTTCCTGAACCGCTTCCGCGACGACTATGGCCAGCGCATCATGGAGAAGTGGTCGCAGGCCTACGGCGGCGTGCCCTGTTTCCCGCTCGAGTCGAGTTCAAGCACCGTCCTGGGCGAGCGCTGGTGGACCCGTTCGCACCGCGACTGGGAAGCCTTGTATGAGACTCATCGCCTCGACTTCCAGGTCGATCAGCTCAACGCCCTGGTGCGCACCGTCGAGACGCTCAGCGGCCGCGGCTTCGATCATGCCGAATTCGTGCGCCAGATGGACCGGATCAACGAGGCTGGCGAGATCGTGGAAGAGGTGCGCGACCTGATCGCCGCCGCCCGTCCGTGCCCGGTGCCGCTGACCGAACAGCTGGCCAACGTCATGGCACCGACCTGGGACCGCGGCAGTGACTGGTCCGTCAGGCACTTGCGCGCCTACCGCGACGAGGTCCGGGAGCGCATCGCTGCCGGTGTCGGTGCCTGCAGCAACGAGCGCATCCGCCTGCTATGGGTCGGCAACGGCCTGTGGTTCAACACGAAGTTCTACCGCGCCTTCGAGGAGAAATACGGCGCCGTCTTCGTCTGGTCGATGTACTCGAACTTCCTGTCCGATGGTTACCGCCGCTACTTCAGCGCTGAGCCGGGCCAGGCAATGCGCGCGCTGGCTTCGCGCCACGTCAGCATGAACGAGCAGTTGCACGTGCCGCCATGGATGGCCGACTGGATCATCGAGCAGGCCCGCATCTACGGCGCCGATGGCGCGGTAATGCTGACCCCGACGCACGACCGGATGGCCTCGTTCGGCAACCGCATGACGAAAGTCGCGCTGGAGGAGGCCGGCATTCCAGTGGTCGAGCTGAAAGCCAACATGGTCGACGCCCGGCTGTGGGACGACGCGGCCATGACCCGCATCGTCGAAGAATTCATCGCCAACCGCATTCAAGCAACCAAGCAGAACTAGGGGACAGCATGCAACAGAATACCGACAACCTTCCGCGCCCGCTCGAGGGCGTCACCGTGCTGGACCTCACCACGGCGCTCGCCGGTCCTTATGCGACCCTGCTGCTGGCCGGCCTGGGCGCGCGCGTGATCAAGGTCGAGAACCCGAGAAATCCGGATTCGGCCCGCACCAACTCGCCCTACCTGGGCCGCGAGGGCATCAAGGTCGCGAAACAGCACGAGGACGACCTGTCGCTCGCCATGCTGGAACGCGGCCGCAACAAGGAAGCCATCACGCTCAACATGAAGCACCCGGAATCGCGTGCGATCTTCTTCGACCTGGTGCGCAAGGCCGATGTGGTGGTGGAGAACTACAGCGCCGGGGTGGCCGACCGCCTGGGAATCGGCTACCGTGCCTGCAGCGAAGTCAATCCGCGGATCGTGTTCACCTCGATCAGCGGCTTCGGGGCCAACGTCAACCCGAAGCAGAACAAGGCGATGGACAACATCGTGCAGGCGATGAGCGGCATGATGCTGGCCTCCGGGAATGAAGGCGATCCACCAGTGCGGGTCGGCGTCCCGTTCGGCGACCTCACCGCGCCCCTGTTCGCCACCATCGGCACCCTGGCCGCGGTGATGCAGGCGCGCGCCAGCGGGCAGGGCCAGCACGTCGACGTCTCGCTGCTGGGCGCCCTGAGCGCCCTGGTGGCGGCCGAGCCCTTCGACATGATGGTCAAGCTGGGCCGACCTACCCGGTCCGGCAACTTCATGGCGCGCCTGGCCCCGTTCGGCGTGTTCCCCACCAGCGACGGCTACATCTCGATCTGCGCGCCGAAGGACGAGTTCGTGGCCGGCCTGTTCCGCGCCATGGGCCGCGAAGAGCTGCTGGCCGACGATCGCTTCGGCGGGCGCGACGCGCGCGTGCGCAACCACGTCGCGCTGCACGACATGATCAGCCAGTGGACCCGCACCATGACGACCGCCCGGGCAGCCGACCTGCTGGCCGATTTCGAGGTGCCGAGCGGCCCGGTGCGCAACCCCGCCGACGCCATGCGCGACCCGAATCTCCTGATGCGCGGCGAGACCACCAAGCTCGAGCACCCGACCTACGGCGCCGTGGAAGACATCGTGGTCGGCGGCCTGCCGATCCGGATGTCGAATTCGTTCACGGGCTTCGACAAGCCGGCGGTGACGCTGGGCGCCAGCAACGAGGCAGTGTATCGGGAATTGCTCGGCTACAGCGAGGAACAGTTCGAGCGGTTGAAGGCTGACGGCGCCATCTGACAAGGCACGATCAAAAACATCCAAGGAGACACGAACATGATGGCAGACAACGCAGGACCGGCACTGGCGCCCCAGAAGCGCTGGGTCATCTACTACCTGGCGACCGTGATCGCGATGATGGCGCTGCAGATGTCCAGCCTGGGCTTCGCGCCGCTGCTGCCGGCGATCCAGCACGATTTCGCGATGAGCTTTTCGGAAATGGGCCTGTTCACCGGCGTGTACGGACTGGTGGCGCTGGTGGTCAGCATCCCGGCCGGCATCCTGGCCAAGCAGTACGGCGAAAAGCGCATCCTGATCATCGGCATGGCGATCCTCGCCACGGGCCTGTTCGGTCTCTCGGTGGCCGAAAGCTTCGGCCAGGGCCTGACCGCGCGCGCCCTGTGGATCTTCGGCTATCGCCTGGCCTTCGTGTGCGTGATGACGGCCATTGCCCTGACCGCGCCCCCGCACCTGAAAGGACGCGCGATGGGCGTGCTGGGTGCCTGCTCGGCCCTGGCCACGGTGCTCGGTGCGCCGTTCTGCGCCAGCCTGGCTGAAGCCTGGGGCTGGCGTGAAGCCGTGATGGGCTTCGGCGGCATGACCATCGCTGGCCTGGTCGTGTTTTCGATGTTTTACCAGCAGCGCCCGGAAGTGATCCAGAAAGGCGGCCCGAAAGGGCAGGGCGCCTTCTCCGCTTTCAGATACCCGATCGTGTGGACGATTCCACTCCTCGGCCTGACCAATGCAGGCGGTTTCGCCGCCACCTTCTTCCTGCCGTCGGTGCTGAAAGCCGACTTCGGGCTCGGCGCATCGGATGCCGCGGCCGTGATCAGCATGTCCTACATCCTGGCCATCGTCCTGAACCCGCTGAGCGGCTACCTGGCCGACCGCTTCAACCGCTGGAACGTCCTGGCCGGCATGATGATCCTGATGATCCCGGCCTGTCTCGCGATGACCTCGCATAACCTGCTGGTGTTCGAGGTCGCCTCCGCCTTGCTGATCTCGCTGGGCCTGGCCTCGACCAACCAGCTCTACCCGACCATTTCGGAACTGATGCGCGGCCGAGACGTGGGCCCGCTGATGGGGATCACCGCACTCGGTGGCGGTATCTTCGGCTTTCTCGGGCCACAGGCGCTGGGCTGGCTGCGCGACTGGTCGGGCGGCTTTCACGCCGGCTGGTACGCGCTGACCGGAGCGGCGATATTCTCCGCGCTGCTGATCCTGTTCCTGAAGGGCTACGCGGAGCGCCAGAACGCGCGCCTTGCGGCGGGGTTGAAGGCGGCAGCGGCGTCTTGAGGGCGAGCGGGCCAGCATGCGAATTCATGCAATCTTGCCGCACTGTCCGCAGTACCACAGCGGATCGCTCGCTCAAGAACACGCTGCCCGTAACTTTACCCAGTCCTCAGCTAACCTCTCCAACGCGAAATTCGCAATCTCCCGTACGCGTGGCGTGAGATGCAAAGCATGCGGATACACCACGCTGTGGGGCACAATCGTCAACGTCCTCTCGAGCGGCAGATCGGCTGACGAGCCGTAATGAGAATCCAGAGCGCATAATCGGACCGACTCAGCAGTCATGGCAATTCCGATTCGGTATGTCGACCGGACGCAATGGGGAACGCCATGCTATCGAACCTGGCCAATATGCGGCTCCGCCCGGGTCACATACTCGACGATCCGGTCAACACAATCCTGCGTCATGGCGTGGATCCGGGCGCCGTAGTGATAGCGACCCTCGGTGCCTATGGCGCGCCGGTAGACGATGACAATCTCGACCTTGTCGTGGATGTCACTGTCGGGAAAGCGAAAGTCCAGCACATAGTGGCGTGCTTCCGGCAGTATTTCAGATGTGACGAATCCAACCCCCATGCGCGCAATATCGATCAGCTGGGCACGCCAGACGTGCGGGCTCGCGTTGTCGCTGAGCGAGGCTTCTACTTTTAGCAACCTGCGCACGTGCGCGCGGCGCTGGTTCGAGATCGGTTCCGGCAAGGGATAGTTTTCAGTGATTAATCGGTACGTGGAGAATATCCCAGCCAGGACCGAAAGATAAGATTGGCAGCGCGTTTGTGCGAGCACAGTGCGCCTCAACGGCCGAAGGCGCCACGCGACAGCATGAGTCCCAGGCGGGGTCGCCGTGGTCGAGGTGCTGGCGTGTCCGGCGGTCTGCTGCAAGGTGTTCCGCTGCACGCCCGGGACATGACGGAAGCTCGGGATAGTCGAGTGGAATGATGGGGCAGGCTGGATGCCCAGGCAGCCGAAGTCACGCTTGCCGCTTGATGACCAGATAGCGTGCCACCGATTGCCCGTGATTTGAAAAGACGTGGACCTGATCGGCGCTGAACCGCGCAACATCGCCCGGATGAAGGCTCGATTGAATTTGTCCGGCCTGCAGGGTCAGGACGCCTTCGAGCATCAGCACCTGCTCTTCGTGCAGGTCGCCTGGCAATCCTCCGAACTCGACAACGGCCCCCACGGGTAGCTCGATCGCGACGATCTCCACCTCCGCGTCGCCGCCGGAAACCAGGCGCCGCATATAGCGCGTCTGCGGATCCAGCCATACGTCCTGGTCATGCATCCGCCGAACCGATGGCGACGCCACCCCTCGTTCACTCATCAGCGATGTCAAGGTGAGGTTCATGGCGCCGGTGAGCCGGGCGAGCAGGACCGCAGTTGGACTGGTCTGGTTACGTTCGATTTTCGAGATCATCGCGCGGCTCACGGCCGATTCGGCGGCCAGGCGCTCAAGCGTCCATCCCCGAGCCAGGCGCTCTTCGCGCAGGCGTTTGGCGATGACGCCGTCCAGGTCATTAGACATTCTTCCACCATAGTGGATTCTACTATAGTAGAATCATGTTGCTCAATTTGACAACGGTCTGCGGACCACTGCCCCTTTTGCCATGAACATTTCCTTCGAATCGCCCCGACAGGCGGAAATTGTAACCCTCATCACCTTGCTCGATGAATATCAAGTGCCGCTGTATCCGGCCGAAAGCCATCACGGCATCGACATGGAGGCACTATGCCAGCCGAATGTCCTGTTCGCCGTAGCACGTGACGGGACGGGGAAGGCGCTGGCGTGCGGCGCACTCGTGCTGAGCAGCGAGTACGGCGAAGTGAAAAGGATGTTCACCTTGCCCGACCAACGCGGACTGGGCCTGGCCCGGGGCGTGCTGACACTGCTCGAGGAAGAAGGCCGGCGGCGCGGGTGTGCCCGGTTCATGCTGGAAACCGGTTATCTGCAGCCGGAAGCGATTGCCTTTTACGAACGGTGCGGGTACCGGAAGCGCGGACCGTTCGGCGATTACAGCGAAGATCCCAACAGTATTTTCATGCAGAAGTAGCGAGCTGCATGGTTTGCAGGGAGTGGGAGAATGGAGACGTAGTTTGCGTAACCAGGGTGCGTCGCGGGCGGGCTACCTGATCAGGTCGAGCGAGTGCGTCCCACCCCAGCTCAACAAGGTAAGGACGGCGATGATGGCGACAGGTTTAGCCCATGACGCAGCCTCCTTCCCGATCGCGTGGAGGCGCGGTGACGAGTTTTCGGCGGCCGTGCTGGATGCACGGTGGCGCGAGACGAAATAGATGTTCAGGCCGATGATCGGGATGATCAGCAGCAGCGTCACGGCGGAGCAGAAAAGAATCACGTTCTTTTCCTGGACACTGATATCGCCCACCGCATTGATCAGCTGGACGGTGTAGCCGATCAGCATGGCCAGCATGGCATACGCGCACACACGCGTGACCGGTTTCACGTAATCGGGTGTTCTTGGGTGTTCCACATGCGCCGGAGTGGCCGCCATGCCGTACACAGTGTTCATGTCTTTCATCAGGTCTGCCTTTTGAGATCAAAATGGCGAACTGCCGGGTTTCGCCAAGTAATTGCGGATGAGGAGGAGGGCACCTGTCGGCGTCGTGCATCACTGGTCCTTCCACGCCTTCCGAGGCATACTACGTCCAAACAATTTCCATACATCGGGACAAAATGTCCCAGTTAAAAACCATGCAAGATCCACCTTTGCCATCATGGTTGCCGCAACTGCAAGCAGGTGCTGGCCCCCGGTTTCTCCAGATCGCGGATGCATTGCAGCAGGCTGTGGCCGATGGGTTGCTCGAGCCGGGAGACCGCCTGCCTCCGCAGCGCGAGCTGGCTGCGCGGCTGAAGGTGGATTTGACGACGGTCACCCGGGCATACGATGAAGCCCGGCGCAGGAATCTGCTGGAAGGGCGTGGCGCCCGCGGTACCTACGTTGCGGCGCCGAAGGCGGAACTGGCGCCGGTCCTCGACCTGAGCATGAATACACCGCCGCCGCCGGACGGCGTCGACTTCGGCGACCTGCTGAAACAAGGTCTCGCGCAAGTGCTGATGCGGGCGGATAACGAATTGCTGATGACTTACCACCTGGGCGGCGGCAGCGCTTCCGACCGCGAAGCCGGGGCCCGGTGGATCGCGCCGATGTTTGGACGAGTGCATCCGGACCAGGTAGTCGTCTGTCCCGGCGCACAGGCGGCAATTGCGGCACTGATCCTGGTGCTGACCGAGCCCGGCGATGCCATTCTCGTGGAACCGACGGGTTATCCCGGGCTGCGTGCGGCCGCGAGCCAGTTCGGGCGCCGTGTCACGCCGGTCGGGACGGACAGGCATGGAATGCTGCCCCAGGCGCTTGAGGCAGCTTGCCGGCAGCATGACGCCAGGCTCGTCTACCTGAACCCGACACTACAGAATCCGACAACGGTCACGATGCCGGAAAAGCGGCGCAGGGAATTGGCCGCCGTGGCAAAACGGTGCAACGCGCGGATCATCGAGGATGACCCCTACTGGCTGCTCGCCGAGTCGCCACCGCCGCCGATTGCTGCCTATGCGCCGGAACACGCGTATTACATTGCCACCTTGTCGAAGTGCCTTACGCCCGGGCTGCGCGTTGCTTTCGTGGTTGTGCGCGACCCTGTCGAGCGTGCACGCTTCCTGGCGGCCCTGAGGTCCTTCGCGTTGATGGCCGCCCCGCTGACGGCTGCGCTGGCCACCCAGTGGATCCTCGACGGCTCGGCAAGCACCTTGATGCAGGGCGTGCGAGAGGAAGCCCGCGTGCGTCACGGCATCGCGCGCGACGTCCTGGCGGGACGCTATGCCCCACCGGGCGATGGGCTGCACATCTGGGTCGAGCTGCCGAGCTATTGGCGGTCGTACCAGCTCGCGCAAGCCGCGGAAACCGAAGGGCTGGCGGTCGTACCGGCGGAGGCATTCACAACCGGTGGCGAGCCGGAAAACGCGATCCGGATCTCGCTGGGCAGCGTCAAGGACCGTGCCCGCTTGCGAGCAGGCCTGCAGCGCCTGTCATGCTTGCTGGAGCGGCGGCCCGACGCATACGACGCCGCTGTTGTCTGACCCGCCCCTGCACCTTCTGGCGCCATCGTATGCGCGTGAATGTCGTCAGCTCGACAGCCAGCTCTTCTGCCAACTCGTGCCGCGGGGCGAGGCGGTGGCCCGGGCTTCAGCGCTTTGTCCATCGCTGCAGCCGGCGGGAGGCAATGGAAAAACCATCATCTTGCCCGGCTTTCAACTGGGACATTTTGTCCCGATGTATGGATATTGCTTTTCAGTAGAATGCCTTCACACCTGCAGCTGGCCATCCTTCCATACCGCCCGCTGGCGTCTCGAATGGCCTGGCCGGACAGACGAATGCCTGGAGCCGCGTTCGGCATAGTGCTCCTCACGATAGACAGTCAAGCAACAGCCTCGAAAGTACTCAACATCATGGATTGGTTCCCAATAGTCGCCGGTACGTTCAAGGTTCTCGCGCTGGCGACGGGCATGTTCTACGCCATCAAGTGGCATTACGACCAAGGGAAGAAGGGGAAGGAGAAGGTGGCGGAGAAGCGCGCAGTGCTGCGCGCGGCCGGCACGGTGGCCGCGGTCTTCCTGCTGTCGCTGTCGGCCCTGGCGCTCGTCGCGTTCGCCCTTCTCAGGGTGCTCGGTAATGACTTGAGCTTCCCTTGACGGCAAACGGACGCCGGCCGAACTCCAGTGCGAAGCCGGCGTCTCGCCATCCCCGAGCCGATCAGTGAGGTGAGCCAGTGATCGCGGATGGCACCAATGCTTCATACTCGCCCGCCACCAGCTTGCGCCGCAAGATCTTCCCCACCGGTGACTTCGGGATCTCGCGAACAAACACATAGTCGCGTGGCCGTTTGAATTGGAGCAGGCTCGAATTGCGGCAATGCTCATCCAGCGCGCTGGCGCTCGTGTCGCCCCTGGCCTTGACGAAGGCGACCACGCGCTGGCCCCATCGCTCATCGTGCAGGCCGGCCACCGCCACCTCGTCGACCGCCGGGTGCAGCGACAGGACCGATTCGATGTCGGCCGGCGAGATGTTCTCGCCGCCGCTGATGATCATGTCGTCCACCCGGCCTGTGACGAACAGGTCGCCATCCCCGTCGAAATAGCCGGTGTCGCCGGTGAAGTACCAGCCGTGCCGGATCGCCCGGTCGTTCGCTTCGGGCCGGTTCCGATAGCCCTCGAAGGCTTCTTCCCCTTCCAGCTCGCAGATGATCTGTCCTTCCTCGTCCGGGCCGGCCTGCAAGTCGGGTGAGTCGGCGCCCAGTGGGACGATACGGATCCGTGTATTGAGACCGGCGCGGCCCGCGCTGCCGGTCTTGCGTTGTGCTTCCTGGGTGTAGGCGAAGGTGAAGACCTCGGATGATCCGTAATGGTTGACGAACAGTTCGGGCTGGAATACCTCGACCAGCCGCTTGAGCAGGCCCTCGGGCATCGGTGCGCCGGCATAGCCCAGCTTCCGCACCGACGAGACATCGGCTCCGTGCCGTTCGCGCCACGCCAGCATGTCGTGGTACAGCGTCGGTACCAGGTACAGGCTGCTGATGCGCTCCTTCCTGATATGCTGGAAGGCCAGGCCGGGATCGAAACGCGGCATGCAGACGAAGGTGCCGTCGACCAGGGCCATCGCCAGCAGCGAGCGCACGCCCATCGTGTGATACAGCGGCATCACCCCGAGGGTGCGCTCGCCCCGACGGTACAGGTTCTGGGCGACATGGCCGAGCGCCGCCGCGCGCTCGGCGCGATGGCGGCGCGGCACGCCTTTCGGCCGGCCCGTCGTGCCCGAGGTGTACAGCATCAGCGAAAAATCGTCGCTGCGCGCCTGCAGGATCGGCGATCGCGGCGCCGTGGCGAGCAAAACCTCGAACGGCATGACTCCTTCGGACAAGCCCACTGCGATCCGCGTCAGCCTGCGCGCGGCCACGCTGCCGGCGACCGCCGCCGCGCTGATGGCCTCGTAGACGATCGCCCGCGCGCCCGAATCGGTGGCACAGTGGTCCACTTCCTCCGCAGTGGCGCGCCAGTTCAGCGGCGTGATCACGATGCCCGCGAACTGGCAGGCCCAATGGAGGGTCGCCATCTCGAGGCGGTTCTGCAGCACGGCCACCAGGTGGTCGCCGCGGACCAGGCCCAATGCGGACAAGCCGGCGGCCACGCGCTGTATGCGGTCGTACCAGGCGCCATAGCTCAAGCGCTGTTCGCCGTCGACGACCGCCAGCGCATGCGGGCTGCGTTCGACGCTTTGCAAAAACGTTCTGCCAAGATCCAGCATGGTGTCTCCTCCTTGTCGTGGTGGACGATGTTTGTGGGATGCAGGCGCCGCCAGGCTGGCGCGCCGAAGTGAGTCAGGCCGTTGACGATTTACGCCGGTAGGCGCGCCAGGTCATCGCCCACTTCGACGGGTCATCGAGGTGGGCCCCCTTGAGCCGGTGGATGGCCTGGTTGTGCGGCGCCGTCTTCACCAGTTCGGGGTTGGCATACGCTTCATCGGAGATGCGCGCCAGGACGGCGATCCAGGTATCGAGCGCCTCCTTGCCGTACATTTCGCCAGCCTCCGGCGTGAAGGGCTCGGGAACCAGCCATGGGTGGTGGCTGCTCCACATCGCGTCGATGCCGAAATCGGTCATGCGGTTCTGCACGTCGTGCGCATCGACGCCGGTGTCGTCCTTCAGCTGCTGGAGGCTGTAGCGCGTCATTTCCAGGCGTGGACTGGTCGCGTCGGGGTGGGAACGGGTCACGCCGCGGATAGCCAGCAGGCCCTTCTCCATGTAGTTATTGGCCAGCACCGAGATATCTGCGGCTTGCGCCATGCCGGCCGCGCCCATCGAGCGCGCCCATGCATAGGCCTTGATGATGACCGGCACGTTGCCCCAGAACTCGCGGATCTTGCCGCAACTGTGGGGGCGGTCGTGATCGAGCCGGTACCGCTCGCCATCGCGCACCACCAGCGGCTTCGGCATGAACGGCGCGAGTTCGGCCGAGCAGCCGTAGGCGCCCACCGCCGGGCCGCCGACGCCGCTCTTCGGCGCACCGAAGGTCTTGTGCAACATGAACATGCAGGCATCGAACCCCAGCTCGCGCGCGCGCAGCCTGGTCATGACCCCGTTGAAGTTCGCATGATCGTAGAAGCACAGGCCGCCCGCCTCGTGGACGATCCGGGTCCACTCCCTGATCTCGGGGTTGTACACGCCCATGTCGTCCGGATTGTTCACCATCAGCGCCGCCGTGCGGTGCGATACCGCCGCCTTCAGTGCCGCCAGCGATGGATAGCCGGTCTCCTCGTCGATCATCAGCGTAACGACCTTGAAGCCGGCCGCTGCGGCGGTGGCCGCGCTGCTCGGGTGCGTCTGGATGGTGGTGATGATTTCGTTGCGCTGTTCCAGCTCGCCGCGCGCGGCGAACCAGGAACGCGTCACGGCGCAGCTGGTGTAGGCCGCATCCGCGCCGCCGCCCGCCTGGAACACGAACTGGTCCATGCCCGACAGCTCGCGCAGGATCAGGTCCATGCCATGCACGATTTCCAGCGCTCCCTGCAAGGTGCTTTCGTCCTGCAATGGATGGACATGGGTCACTTCGGGGCGCCACGCCAGCGCCTCATTGACTTGCGGGTTGTACTTCATGGTGCAGGTGCCGAACAGGCTGATGTTCATCATGCCCAGGGTCTGCTGCGACAGGCGCAGGTAGTGGTACAGCACTTCCGGCTCGGACATTTCCGGCAGCGCCGGCTTGTTCCGGCGCCGCACCGCGGCCGGCACCAGGTCGCTGGCCGCGCCGACGGCGTGCCGTACCGCTTCCTCGACCGGAGCGAAGACGACACCGCGCCGGCCCGGATACCCCATTTCCAGGATGACCGGCTCGTTCCAGACGGGGGCATGGTATTCCTTCACCGGCCTGTTCATCGTATCCTTCCTTGCGTCATTCATCGCGTTGTTCATCACGTTATTCATCACGTTATTCATCACGTTGCTCGTCACGTTATTCATCATTGATTACCTCGTTCAAGGCGCCGGCCAGGCGGTCGATATCGGCCTGGGTATGCACTTCGGTGACGCAGTACAGGGCGCTGGCGCCGAAGTGCGGAAACTCGCGGCTCAGGTCCTTGCCGCCGAAGATGCCGCGTGCCAGCAGGCGCCGGTTGATGTCGGCCACGCTCAGCCCCGTGCCGTCGAAATTGACGACGAATTCCTTGAAGAACCCGGAAGCAAACGTCACGCGCACGCCCGGAACCGCTCCCAGGGCCCGGGCCGCGTAATGGGCGCGTTGCAGGATCAGTTCACCGACTTCCTGGAAGCCCTGCGGCCCCATCATCGCCATGTACACGGCATTGGCGATGGCCCACATGTACACCGAGTGGCCGGTCCAGTCGTTGCCCTTGTCGCGCAAGCCGTAGGAAGACTGCTCGAACAGGCTCAGTCCGAAGCCGAACTCGCCGGGCACCGTCGTCTCGGCGATGCTGATGAACAGGGTCGGATACTGGCGCGCATAGCGTTCCTCGTCGCGCGAGGCCATGAAGCCGCTGACGCCGCCGCCGATGTTCATGTGTACGCCCAGCGGCTGCGTGGTGCCGACCACGATGTCGGCGCCATAGCTCGCTGGCGTCGCCAGTACCCCGAGGGAGATCGGATCGACGCCGACGATCACTTCCGCCCCGGCCGCATGGGCGATCGCCGCGATCTGCTCGCCTTGATGCTCGATGATGCCCAGGTACGACGGCGTTTCGAAGTACACGGCGGCGGTGTCGGAACCGACCTGGGTGCGCAGGTGATCCAGGTCCATCACGCCCGTGGCGGGATCGAACTCCACGTGGCGGATGGCGATGTGGCCCGGCATCTGCGCCGGCTCGCAAAAGTTCTCGATCACGGCCAGGCGTTCCGGATCGATCGCCCTGACGATCACGACCTCGTTGCGTCCGGTGAGCCGGGCTGCCATCCGGATCGCGTGGCCGGCCGCGACGCCCCAGCTGCGCACGGGCAGCGCGACCAGGTCGAGCTCGAGCAGTTCACCGAGCTGGCTGCAGAACTCGAACCATGCCTGGTTGCGGCCGTGGTCCGAGCTGGGCTCGCCGAACACGGACGTCAGCCATTCATTGCGGCGCACGACTTCGTCGCAGGCGGCCGGCACGTGGTGTTGCCAGACGCCGGCGCCGAGAAAGTTGAGATTTTGCTCGGCCGTCCGGTTCTTCGACAGGATCTCGACCAGGTGGCGGCGCAACTCGCTTTCCGTCAAGGCCGGCGGCAGGTCGATCGGCCGCGTGGTCCGGTGCGCGGCGGGTATCTGGCTGAACAGCTGGTCGAGGCTCTCGGCGCCGATCGCGGCGAGCATCTCGCGCTGGATCTCGGGCACCGAGTTCGCCATATAGGGATGAGGCTTGCTCATGGGGGGACATCCTTTCGTGTGGCTGGGGTAGGTCCAGGTCAGGACTGCACCTGGAAGAAGAGGGAACGGTCGGGGCCGGTGCGCACCGGCAGGTAGCCGGCCAGGCCGGCATCGAGTTCGACGTCGCCGGTATCGACTGTCAGGCGGCGCGGCGCCAGGCCGAGCAGCTTGTCGACCGAAGCGATGACGATGATGTGATCGCGCCGCACGCGCCGCAGTACATTGCTGCTGATTTGCTGGTTGCCGCGTCCGAACAGGGCGCCGTGGCCGCCCAGCACGCCGGTGATGAGCCAGGTTTCCCTGCCGTCCATCCACCGCAACAGCCCCGCCTCGTCCAGGTCGGACGCGACCAGCCGGCCGTCGAGCACGAGATCGACACCGAGCAAGGTCGAAGGCAGTGAAAGGGCCGCCATCACGCGGCGCGTCGTCGTGCCGGGGCCGACGATGTACAGGCGGCCCGGCAGCATGTCACGCGCGACCTGGCGGCAGGCCGCTTCCAGCGCGACATCTTCGCGCAGGATCGAACCGGCCTTGGCGTTTTGCGACAAAGCAGGCAGGAAAGGACTCTGCGCGACGCCATAGAGCCGGGTCGATACGCGGTCCGCGCGCACCGCGTCTTCGTCGATGTCCATGACTTCCGCCTCGCGCACGCGCACGGCCGGATCGCGTGCCAGGAAGCGCGCCGCGAGAGCGGCCGCGGACGCGGGACTGGTGCCGAAGACGGCGGAGTACATCTTGACGCCGGCGGGAATGCCGATGATCGGTACCCGGTCGCCAACGGCATCGAGGATGTCGCGCGCGGTGCCATCGCCACCGGCAAACAGCAGCAGTTCGACGCCCGCCGCCAGCATGGCGAGGGCCGCTGCGCGCGTATCGTCCGCCGTGCTTGCGCCTGCCGGCCGATGAACGATCACCGGCACGAATCCCGCCGCCCTTGCCGCATCCTCGCCAAGCGCGTCCGAACCGGTCATCACGGTGACGGCCGCCGTCGGTGCCGATGCGGACAGGTGGCACAGCGCTTTCACAGCACGGTCCGGCGATCCCGGGCGGGCACCGCGGCGCCGGGCTTCCGCGACCGTCCCGGCGCCATCAGTGCCCTTGAGGCCGACGCGGCCACCCATGCCGGCAACGGGGTTGACGATCAAGCCGATCACTACAGGGCGTGCATCCAGCATGGCCGATCCTTCTCGAATAGGGGAGTGTGCACGTAGTGAGGTTTTTCACATACGAAGCGTATGTGAGCTATACTATTCACATACATCGCGTATGTCAATTAACATACGCGATGTATGTGAAAAATATTGGAGAGATGACTGGATGGCACCGAAGCGAGTGGAAATGATGGCCGAGACCCGGGCCAAGCTGATCAATGCGGCAAGGGCCGCCTTCGCAAGCAAGGGGTTCGCGGAAAGTTCAATGGACGACTTGACGGCACAGGCCGGGTTGACCCGTGGGGCGCTGTATCACCACTTCGGCGACAAGAAGGGCCTGCTGGAAGCCGTGATCGCCCAGGTGGATGGGGAAATGACGGCACGGCTCGCCGCGATCATGGATGCCGCGCCCACGACCTGGGATGCTTTTGTCGATGAGAGCATTGCCTATATCGAGATGGCAACCGAGCCCGAGATCCAGCGCATCATGCTGCTCGACGGCCCGGCGGTGTTGGGCGACCCGTCGCAATGGCCGGGCCAGAATTCCTGTATCCGCAGTACCCAGCGCAGCCTGGAGCTGCTGATGGAAGAAGGGGTGATCCGTGAAGTCGATGCGCCGGCAACGTCACGCCTGATCAATGGCGCGCTGCTGAGTGCCGCGCTGTGGATCGCCCATGCCGAGGATCCCGAATCCACTTCCAGGATGGCGGTGGACAGCTTCGTGGTGCTCGTCTCGGGTTTGCTGAAGACGCCGCGCTGAGCTGCTGACCCACGGCTCCGTCAATCCTTATCCATGGCGAAGGATATTTAGTGGGATCACGCCTTGCCAGCGCGTGCAAGGCTGAAGGCAGCCTGGAAGCCGTTCCTCGGCACGACGGCGTGCGTCGCTCATGCCGGCGCAAGCCTTCAACCGCCATAGTCCCGTATGGGTACCGCAGGAGCGCACAGGCCGGCCGGGCGAACGGCCTTGCTCACGTCGTCGCTTTTTCGGAAAGCGATCCGGCGGCCCCCGCCGGCGACGCTTGCGGCGCGGGGCCGTGCCAGTCAGCCGGCCGGACCATCTGGGCCACCTTCGGTTCCTGCGTGAAGTGCGGCGACATGATCTGCACGCCCTGGCGGTTGAACTCGTCGACAATGCCCTGGTGCAGGTGGCTCAAGAGTTCGGCGCGGGCGCGCGGCGCGCTTACGTCGGCGTAGGCGACCAGCCGGTATTCGATGTAGAAGTCGGAGAGCGCCGTCTGCGCGACGAAAGGAGAGGGCGTTTCCAGCATGCCTTCCGTGTTGCGCGCCGCGGTTTCCAGCATCGCGTGCACCTGGCGCCACGGGGTGTCGTAGCCGATGGTGACCGTGGTGTCGACCACGAAACCGCTGCCCGGGAACGCCCGCGACAGGTTCTTTGTCGTATTGGCGAGCACATAGGCATTCGGTATCGACACCTCCTCGCCGAGACCGGTGCGCAGGCGGGTGCTGAACATGCCGAGTTCGGCGACCGTGCCTTCGGTCTCGGCGATTTTCACGTATTCGCCCTTGCGCAGCGGCCGGGTGTACATCAGGATCAGGCCGGCCGCGCCCTGGGCGACGATACTGGAGGCGCCGATCGATACCATCAGGCCGGCGAGCACCGTAACGCCCTGGAAAGCCGCCGTA
Source organism: Pseudoduganella sp. SL102 (assembly GCF_027856995.1). Lineage (NCBI taxonomy): Bacteria > Pseudomonadati > Pseudomonadota > Betaproteobacteria > Burkholderiales > Oxalobacteraceae > Pseudoduganella > Pseudoduganella sp. SL102. The sequence goes on along the minus strand of NZ_CP115554.1, from coordinate 4,857,723 downwards.
TGCGAGCCAGGCAGGTAGGGATAGGCCATGGCCAGTGCGAACAGCCAGATCACGAGGTTCGCGAGGCGGCGGCTGGGCGCGGCCGTCTCCCGGTCGAGTCCGCCGACCTCGAGTTGCCCGCTTTCGATACGCCGGGATATCGAAGTGACCGTCAGCGTCGCTATACGTGCCGCGGCGGCAATCAGCAGTACGATCAGCAATCCTGGCACCGCGGCGGCCACGCCGCGCGCCATATAGGCGCTGGTATCGACCAGGTGCCCCTGCAGCCATTCGCCCCAGGCCCGCGAATAGGGAAACTGTCGCAGCACGAAAGCGAGCCAGAGATAGGTCGCCAGCAGCCTGAGCGCCCAGGCGGCGGCGATCGCCAGCCTGCGTACCAGGCCGACATAATGCTCCGCGTCCAGCAGGCGCACATTGCGGAAACTGAGCCGTTCGAGCCGCCTGGCCAGCAACACTTGCAGGCGCCGGTCCGCCCACCCCTGCGCCAGTCCGATGCCACGCAGGGCGAGCACCCAGGCGAGCATCGTCACGAACGCCAGTCCGGCGGCAATGGCGAGATAGCGCGGACTGGCCTGTTCGGTCTTCTCTCTCAGCGCTACTGTCAGCCGCGCCGCGCTGTCGGCCGCGACGGTGTCGGGTGTGTCGCCGGCGAGCAGGTTGACATCGCCGGGGGTGACCAGGAAGAGCGGTGATCCATCGAGCAGGACCTGGGCGCCTTCCGGGATCGAGCGGATGCTGGTCACGCCAGGTCCCTTTCCGGCGAGCGCCCGGTCGAGGCGGCGCTGCGCGGCCACGGCGCGGTCCGCCGGCGAATATCCTGCCAGCGGCGCGCGGAACACGAAGATGGCCCGGTTGGCGACGTCCAGCTCCGCGCTTGGGGCGGCGGGCGCCTGCGCATGTGCCTGTGCCAACAGGGCGAAGGATGCGAGCATGAACAGGCAGGCGAGCAAGGCAAGGCGCAGGTGCGAGATGGAGGGCATGGGAGGGCGCAGTCGCGTAATGGGTCGATGGGTTGATTCTTGATCAACTGTACATGGGGCCGCCCGCTTCGCCAAGCCGGCGTCGGGTCAACAGCGGCCGGCGGCATGGCCCGCCCACCAATAACGACAATACAAAGCCTTGCCATCGCCACATCTTTTATCGATAATGCACTCGCATTATCAGAAAGATCGACGCAGCCACGCGCTGTGATGCCCGGATGAGGCGGCGTTGGCCATGGCACGACCATTCAAACAGGAAGAACATGATTATGAAAAACAGACCCGCGCTCAGGGGGACCGCCGGTGTGCTTGCACTGCTGCCGACCGTCTTGTGGGCCCAGGCGATGGAATCCGGTCCGCTGGTCGCGTCGGGCGGCATCGACAACACGGTAACCATCACCGCAAACAGGGGCGTGGAAGTGCGGCCGGCCATCACGCTGTCACAAACCTTGTCCGGCGCCGAGCTGGTTCATCGCCGGCAGGGCGGGCTTGGCGAGACGATCGCCGGCTTGCCCGGTGTCCACCTGGACAGCTTCGGCGGTGGCGCGTCGCGCCCCGTCATCCGCGGGCAGACCCTGCCACGCGTCGAGATCCTCAGCGATGGCGCGGCCTTGTTCGACGTTTCCTCGGTTTCGCCGGATCACGCGGTGACCGCCGACCCGCTGCTGCTCGACGCCATCGAGATCATCCGCGGGCCGGCCGCCATCCGTTATGGCGGGAACGCGGTCAATGGGGCGATCAACCTGATCGACAGTAAAGTGCCGAGCAGGCTGCCGGCCGGCGGCCTGGCCGGTGCGACCGAAGCGCGCTACGGCTTCGGCGACGGCGAGAAGACCGCCGTCGGCCGCGTCACCGCCGGCACGGGCCAGTTCGCGATCCACGCCGAGGGCGTACGCCGGCATGCCGGCAACTACGAGGTGCCGGGGGACTATGGGGTGGACGAGTTGCCCGATTCCTTCGCCGAGAACACCAGCTATTCGATCGGCGCGTCGTGGATCACCGCGAAAGGCTATATCGGCGCCGCCTTCACGCGCATGAAAAGCAGGTATGGACTGCCGGGCCATAGCCACCTGAACGGCGTATGCCATACGCACGACATGGACCTCCATTGCACGGCGCACGGCGGGTTCGACGATCCCTTCGGCTCCCCCGACAGCCATACCGCGTCCATTGCATTGCGCAGCGACCGCGTCGATATCCGTGCGGATTATGCGGACCTGCTGCCGGGAATTGCCCATACGCGCCTGCGCGTGTCGCACACGGACTATGCGCATGACGAGATCGATGGCGCCATGCTGTTCACGCGCTATACCAACAAGGTGTGGGATGGGCGCCTCGAGCTGACCCATCGGCCTTTGCTGGGTTTTACCGGCACCTTGGGAGCACAGTACACGGATGGCACCTTCAGCGGCATCAATGTCGAAGACCTGCATGTGCCGTTTCCGGAGAATGCCTACGGACTGGTCCCGCCTTACTACCACCTGACGAAGAATGTCGGCCTGTTCCTGAGCGAGCGCCGATCCTTCGGCGCGGTCGACCTCGAATTCGCGGTGCGCAAGGACTGGCGCGAGATGCGCGTGCCGGCGCCCACATTCCTTGCCACCATGACGCCCGAGTATGAAGCGATGTTCACGGAGTGGTATGGCAGCGATTGGCGGCAGATCCTCGAGTCCGAGTATGTCGATGATTTCCTCGATAGGAATCACGGCACGAAGCACCAGCCTTTTTCGGCGTCGCTGGGGGGCGTCTGGAACCTGGGACAAGGGTACTCGGTCGGGCTGTCGTTCGGCCACACCGAGCGCGCGCCGAACGTGCGCGAGCTCTACGCCCGCGGCAACAATCTCTCGACCAACAGCTACGAGCTCGGGCTGGCGGTGAACAACCCCGTCTTCGAGGAGAGCAGGCGCCCCGTGGGCGATGTGCTCGAGTCCACCGACTCGGTCGACCTGACCTTCCGGAAGTCCGGTGGTCTGCTCGAAGGGGAGATCGGCGTGTTCTACCAGGACGTCGGCGACTACATTTTCGCGCGGCTGATCGAGACTGAAAAGGCCACTGGCATTGCGCACAACTTCCTGGCCTACACGGCGGCCGATGTGCGCTTCACCGGCATCGATGGCCAGGTGAGTTACCAGGTGACACCCGCTTCGCGCGTTACGGTGTTCGGCGATTTTGTCCATGCCCGGATGAAGCGCATGGACGATCATCTGCCGCGCATTCCCCGCGGACGTCTCGGCGTCCGCTACGACAGGCACTGGGGGCCGCTCTCGGCGGATGTCGAAATGTCGCGCACATTCGGCCAGAGCCGGATTGCCTCCTATGAAACCGAGACGGCTGGCTACAACATGGTCAACGCGACCCTGGCGTATCGGCTGGACATGGGCTTGCGACAGTCGCTGGAATTGTATGCGCGGGGCACCAACCTTGGCGACGAACTGGCCTTTGCCCACACCTCCTTCGTGAAGAACCAGTCGCCGCTGAGGGGCCGCAGCATCGCGCTCGGCATGCGCTACGCGTTCTGACCGATGCGCCACGGCCGGGATACCACTCGGCCGTGCCGACAGTTGCTGAAAATATCGTCGCCGCGCCCTGACGAAGCGATACACATCTCCGAAACATCCGCTTCATTTGCCAAACATTCGTTCTATACGATGCACGTCGTTGGTCGTGCTTTTCCACGGCCAGGCCGGGACGAAGGCGTGTTCGTCCGATCCTCTCTCCAGCGACCATCGAACCTCCAGGGAACGCCATGCATACACCAGCAGCCAACGACAACGTAGTGAACATCCATTCCGCAAGCACCCCGGGTGCCGCCGCGCGGCCCGCGACAGCCTCCGGCCTTTCGTTCCAGCTCGAACTCGGCGACCGGTCCCTGGTCTTCAGGCTGGTCGGTCCGGAAGACCGGTACTACGGCGCCGCCGTCGAGCTGGCGCGTACCGTCTACCAGCGCGCCTATGGCGCCACCATCGCGCCGCGGCCGCACCGCTTCATCGTCGGCATCGACCTGGCGAGCGGCGCGGCCATCGCGTGCGCCGGGCTGTCGTTCGCCGGCAGGGCGCCGCTGTTCTCCGAGCACTACCTGGACGCGCCGCTTGAACAGATGCTGGCAGACGTCTTCCAGCGCGACGTGGCGCGGCGCGATATCGCCGAGGTGACGACGCTGGCCACGCTCGAGCCCACCATCGGCACGGAACTGATGCGCGCACTGCCGCTGGTCTGCTGGTACCTGGGGCTGGGCGGCGTGATCTGCACCGTCACGGCGAAGCTGCGGCGCTGCTTCGAGGCGATGAAACTCCGCTTCCATCCGATCGCGGCGGCCGATCCCGCCCGGCTGCCGGCCGTGGTGGGCGTCACCTGGGGCACCTACTACGACACCCGGCCGATCACGGGCCTGATCCGCGTCGACGCACTCGGCGAATTCTTCGACACCGTCAGCTGCCGCTACAACCAGCACCTGCTGGCTGGCGAAGTCGCCGGCGGTGGCGAACACGCAACGGCGAACGCGGCGATGGTGGAGGAGGCGGCATGATGCACTTCATCGACAGTATCCGCACCGCGATGCGGGAACGCGCCGGCGACGTGGCGATCGTGCAGCTCGACGGTACCGTGTCGCCGGGCCGTGTCGTCGATTACGGCACGCTCGAACAGGAGTGCAACGCACTGGCGGTGGCGCTGGCTGCGCGGTGCGCGCCGGGCAGCACCGTCGGACTGGTGGCGGCCAACTCCATCGCCTGGATCGAGGCCGACCTGGCCTTGCTGATGGGCGGCCATGTCGAGGTGCCGGTACCGCTGGCGTTCAGCGCGGAGCAGGCCGCCCACCTGCTGGCTTCCTGCAGCGTGGTGCTGACCGACGACGCGGGCCAGCGCCGCTTCGAGGCATGGCGCGCCGATGCGCCGCACGCGTTCCAGGCGATGCCTTGCCTGTCCATCGGCCAGCTGGTCGACGGCGCCGCCGCCGTGACGTCCCGGGCGCTGACCGCCGGCACGCAGGCGGACCGCGTCTGCAAGGTGATCCACACATCGGGCACCACCAGCGCGCCCAAGGGAGTACGGATCCGCGCGAACGGCCTGGATGCGCTGCTGGCATCGCTGTGGCGGCATGCCACGCGGGACGACTACAGGCGCTACCTGAACCTGGTGCCGTTCAGCCTCCTGATCGAACAGGTGACGGCGCTGTACATGCCGTTCGCGGCGGGCGGCACGGTCGTGCTGCCGCCGGTGGGCGAGGCGCCGCTGGGCGATCCGGGCGCGGTGGCCGCCGACAAGCTCGCGCTGCTGCGGCGCGCCCGCCCGAGCGCGGTGACCCTGCCGCCGTCGCTGGTGGAAGCGCTGGCCAATGCGGCGGACCGCCTGCCGGAGCTGGATACCGCGGCGCTGTGCGAGGCGCTGTTCGGCCGCTCGACCGTGCCCCTGATCGCGGCGGGTGGCGCACCGGTCGCCGCCGCCACGATCGAACGGCTGGCGCAACGCGGCGTCACCGTGCTGCAGGGGTATGGCCTCAGCGAAAACAGCTCCGTGGTTTCATGGAATACGCGGGCCGAAAACCGCATCGGCAGCGTCGGCAAGCCGCTGGCGCACGTTTCCTGCAAGCTGGGGCCGGACGGTGAACTGGGCGTGCGCAGCGCCTCGCTGTTCGCCGGCTACAGCGGCAGCGATCCCAGCGCCTGCCATACCGATGCCGAGGGCTGGCTGTGGACCGGCGACCTGGCCGGGATCGACGCCGACGGCTTCATCACGATCATCGGCCGCAAGAAAAACCTGATCATCACGGCCCACGGCCGCAATGTGTCGCCGGAACCTGCCGAGGCGTCGTACCGCAGCGTGGCGGGCGTCGCCGATATCGTGCTGCTGGGCGAAGGGCAGGAGACACTGTCGGCCTTTGTGCTCACGGCGGCCGGCGTCGACCAGGGCGCGCTGCGGCACGCACTGGTACGGCATGGCGAACGCTGGCTCTCCGGCGTCGAGCGTGCCAGCACCTTCGTGTTCGAAGCCGACGCGCCGGCGCTGCGGGCCCGCCTGTTCACCGTCACGGGCCGGCCGCGCCGGCAGGAGGTGGAGCGCCATGTACGCGAATGTCATGTACGCGAATGTCATGTACGCGAAAGTCATGTCCGCGAATGTCATGTCCGCGAATGTCATGTCCGTGAAGACCACGCCCACGAGTACCAGGCAGGCAGCCTCCCGGCAGCCGCCTCCGCCCTTCATCAACGTTGAAATCTGGAGAATCACGTGCAAACTGCAGCTCATACCCGCCAGGCGGGACTGGTGGTACAAGGCGAGGCGGGCGAGACGCTGGCTTCGATCGGCAAGGCGCAACTGGCCGGCTGGCTGGGCGCTCATGGCTACGTCGTGCTGCGCGGCTTCCCGTGCGACGTGCCGGGCTTCTCGGACCTGGTACGCGCCCACAGCAGCCGCATCAGCCTCGATCCGGCCCGCCAGTTCCACGACCAGGATGGCAAGGTGCTGGCGCAGAAGGTCGACGCGGGCAGTGACGCCATCGGCCTGCACTGCGAAAACGGCAACAGCCCGTTCTGGCCCGACCTGTGCTGGTTCTTCTGCACCCAGGCGCCGGCCGTGGGGTCGCAGACCACCGTCTGCGACGGCGCCGCCGTGTACCGCGACCTGTCGCCGCAGATGCGCACCGCGCTGCTGGGGCAGGACATCGTCTACACGCGCAGCGTCGGCGAAGCGCTGTGGAAGAACTACGTGCGCCATGCGTCCGATGCCGGCCAGGAAGCGGCGGACACCCGGACCTGCTTCGAGCGCCTGCTGGCCCTTCTCGACGGGAACGTGAACACGCAGATCGAACTGAACGCGGATCACTCGGTCACGTACAGCTTCCGCACGCCGTCGATCCTGGCCCGTTCGCCGTTCAGCCCCGGCCGGCCGGCCTTCGCCAACAGCATCTTCGGTCCGTCGTTCAACTACGAGCGTCCCCGGATCACGTTCGCGGACGGCACGCCGCTGCCGGAAGCGATGCGCGCGGCGCTGGACGCAGTCTGCCAGCGGCACACGGTGGACGTGGGCTGGCGGGACAACGACATCGTCGTCATCGACAACGCCCGCGTCATGCACGGCCGCCGCCGCATCGAGGACACGCGCCGTACCATCTTCAACGCGCTGAGCTATTACTGAACGACCCGGGCGGCCTGACGCCTCCAGCCCCTTCGATACCCCGGCCAGCGGCCGCGCCAATACCCGCCATCGGCAAAAGCGATTTTCCCTGGCGGGAAAGCGCTGCTATCGTCCCGGGACAATATCGAACAATGGAGACTGGTCATGAGCATTTCGTTCGGGGTGCTCGGCCCCGCCATGGCGGGCGCCACCGCGCAGCAGCCCGGATTCCAGACCGGGTTCGCCGCCGTGGGCATCGCGGCGGTCGGTGTCACCTCATCTCCTTTGCGTTGCCTGCCACGGCCTGCCACGGCCGGACTGTGGCATCATCGTTTCAGAACATATCAAAGGGGACACCATGCGTTTCAATCGTCTCGACCTGAACCTGCTGGTCGGGCTGGACATCCTGCTCAGCGAAAAAAGCATCACCCGGGCGGCGCGGCGGCTCAGCTTGAGCCAGTCCGCCACCAGCGGCGTGCTGGCCCGCCTGCGCGAGTATTTCAGCGACGAGCTGCTGATGCCGGTCGGCCGCAACCTGATCCTCACGCCGCTCGCCGCCAGCCTGGCGGACCCCGTGCGCAAGGTGCTGCTGCAGATCCAGGCCACCGTCGACATCCGGCCGGAGTTCGATCCCCTCACCGCGGTGCGGGGTTTTCGTGTACTCGCATCGGATTACATCTCGACCGTGGTGCTGGGCGACCTGGCCACGCTGCTCGCCACGGCCGCGCCGAACATCACGCTCGACATCCTGCCGATGTCGGCCAGCCCGACCGACCTGCTGGAGCGCGTCGAAGCCGACCTGATCATCCTGCCGCGCAAGTTCATGTCCGAGGTGCACCCGGTGCAGGTCCTGTTCGAGGAAACCTATACGTGCATCGCGTGGACCGGCAATACCCTGATCGACGACGAGCTCACGATGGCGCAATACATGTCGCTGGGCCATGTATCGTCGCGCTTCGGCGCGGCGATCGTGAGCTTCGAAGAATGGTTCATGAAGGTGTCGGGCTATGACCGGCGCGTCGAGGTGACGACGAATTTCACGAGCATTCCCCACTTCGTGATCGGCACCAACCGGATCGCCACGATGCACACGCGCCTGGCGAAATCGCTGTCGCGCTTTTACCCGATCAGGTTGCTGCCGCTGCCGCTCGACATTCCGGCGGTGGAGATGTGCATGCAGTGGAACCAGGTGCTCGACCGCGATCCCTCGCATCAGTGGTTCCGCTCGATGCTGATGGACACCGCACGTGCCGGCCCATACGCCACGATCTCGCCGGTGCGCGCGCCAATCCCGATGGCCAGGTCGACCGACAGATTCCAGGCGTAACCAGGGAAGGAGGGCGCGTGGGCCACCTTCCGGTGGCCTGAGTCAGTTCTTCGGCACGATGTTCACCACCACCCGCTGGTAGCGCGTCAGCGCAGGCGTTCCCTTGTCCGTGACCCGCACGATGAAGTGGACGGTTTCCGGTTTGTCGACGTCGGGGGCAGTGAGGGTCTGGCGCGCCAGGTTGTCCGCGCCGATCGGGATGCTGCTTTTGAGCGTTCCCGCCTCGCCGTACTGGAACCAATGATAGCTCAGGCTGTCGCCGTCCGGGTCCGTCGAGGCGCTCGCGTCGAGCCGGATCGGCGCGCCCGCCCGCACCGTCAGCTGGCTGGCGTGACCGAGTGCGGGCCTGGGCGGGTGATTCGCCCCGGCATACGGCCGGGTCGTCCAGCGCATGCGCGCGGCAAAATCGTTCTGGAAGTCGTCGCGCCAGCGCCAGAGCGTGACCTTGGGGCCGGTGAATTCCTTCGGGGCCGCCTTGTCGTCGCGGTGGAAGCGGTTGTATTCCATGCGCGGGCGAGACGTCATGGTATCGCTGGCGTTGGTCCAGATCGGGCGGGTTTCCGCCTCGACCGGCACGCCGCCGTTGAAGCCCTTCGGGTCGATCTCGTCCAGGCCGGGCGTGCGCAGCGTATAGCGACCGCCCCAGCCGCCCCAGTCCGGACGGTCAGGCACGTTCAAGCCATTCGGGAGCAGGCCCAGGAAGCTGGGGGTATCGCCTTCCATGCCCCACGCCACGTCGGGATACGCGGCGCCCAGCGGGCCGTGGCCCTGCTGGATATTGGCGGCGATCCAGGCATTGCCGACATTGGCGTTGTCGATGCCGTCGACGACGGCGCTGATGCCGAGCCAGGTCGCGTTGCCGTATCCGCCAGGACTCACCACATAGAACAGCGACGGAAACGTCTTGCGTATCCAGGCGCCGCTGTCGTCCTGGTCGGAAATGGCATGCACGCGCAGGCGGCCGAGCGCCTTGTCGAGCTGTGGCGCCGGTGTCGTCTGCTTCAGGCGGTACAGCGCCTGCGCCAGCGTATTCGTCCCGCCCCAGGCGGTCACCCAGAGCGGGCGCCGGTCATCCGCCTTGATGGCGCGCACCAGCAGGTCGGAACCCGGCGAATCCTTGCCGTCCCCGACGCCGGCCATGCCGTAGACCGGCAATGCCTGGCTGACCTTGCCCAGGAGCCGGTCCGCGGCGGGAAAGCCTGGCTCGTGCTTGAGCAGATTGGGCTGGACCTGGCCGTAACGCCTGACCAGGGTGCGGATCGATTCCGGATGCACCGCGTCCTTCAGGTGCACCGACGTGGTCGCGACGATCCCTTCGATGTCGAGCTGGTTCGCGTACAGCAGCAAACGGATCAGCGACTGGGCATCGTCCGGATCGGCTTCCATGTCGGTCAGCACGAACAGGCGCTGGCGCGACCCCGGTGCCACGGCGCGTTCGGCCGGCGCAGCCAGCGCAAGACCTCCGGCGGCGCAGGCCGCGCCTCCCAGCAGGAATGCAAGGGTCAGTTTCAGCATGGGGTCTCCGCTTACCTGTTGTCGACGGCGATGGCGTTCTGGCGTGCGATGGTGCCCAGCAGGCGCGCGCTGGGCTTCGGCGTGCGCTGCTGCGTCTTGCGGTCGACGCTCACCAGGCCGAAGCGGGGACCATAGCCGAAGATCCATTCGAAGTTGTCCAGCAACGACCAGTGCAGGTAGCCGCGCACGTCGATACCATCGCGCATGCAGCGCGCCACGCCGCCGACGGCCACGCGGATATATTCCTCGCGATGCCGGTCATCCATCGTGGCGATGCCGTTCTCGGTCACATACAAGGGCTTGCGCACGCGCGACGCCGCATGGCGCAACGCGCCTTCGATCGCCTGCGGATAGAACTCGTAGCGCATGTCGGTCAGGCGGGCGCCGTCGGGCGCCGGCAATTCGGCGTCGGCGCCGATCCGGGCGCGGGTATAACACTGGACTCCGACGAAGTCGGCATGGCTCGCCGCCAGTGCCAGCCATGGACCATAGGCGATCTCGCGCCTGCGCCGCATGGTGTCATCCGAGGCGCCCGCCGCCTGGTCGTCCGCCATGGCGATCGTGAGGCCGACCTTCATCGACGGCTTGACGCGATGGATGGCTTCGAAAGCGGCGCGGTGCGCGGCAAGCTGTCCTGCCTGGATCTTGTCCAGGTCACCGAATATCCACGCCGAGAAACGGCCGGTGCCACTGACTTCGCCGGCGCGCGCCAGCATGGCTTTTTCCTTTGGATTGCCGGAATACTGCTGCAGCGGGCCGGGAAAGCCGAACAGCAGCTTGGCCAGATTGGGTTCGTTGAACGTGGTGGTCAGTTCCATCAGGTCGCCCAGCGCTTCGGTGACTTTCGCGCAGTAGCGGGCGAACAGCCGTGGCGCGTCTTCCCCTTCCCAGCCACCCAGCGCGGCGAACCATCGCGGATTGGAAAAGTGGTTGTAGCTGACCATCGGCGTCAGCTTGTGCTTCCGGCAAGCCTCCAGCACATCGCGGTAATGGGCCAGGGCGGCCTCCGAGAACATGCCATTCTCCGGCTCCACGCGCGACCATTCGACTGAGAAGCGGAAGGTATTGAGCCCGAGAGCGGCCACCATGGCGATGTCTTCGGCGTACAGCCGGTAATGGTCGCAGGCGTCGCCGGAAGGCTCGGCGAACGTGGTGGGTTCGACGGTTTCGAGCAGCCAGGCGTCGCTGTTGATGTTCTGGCCTTCGACCTGGTGCCCGGCCACCGCGGCGCCCCACAGGAAGCCGCGGGGGAACGAGAACTTGCCGGTGCTGGCCGGCGCTGCCTTCACGCCTGCCGGCAGCAGGGCGGCGCCGATCAGGCCCGCACCGGCCAGCAATGCGCGGCGGCGTTCGGTCTTCGGTTGGTTGTCGAAATCGGTCATGGGGTTCCTTCGTGTGATGGTTGTCTGTTCAAGAATCTGTTTCAAATAACCGGCCCGTTCCGGCGGGCCGGAAGTCCGGTGCAGGAAGCCTGCGGATCAGTAGCGCGCGCCAATCGACAAGCCCGCCGTGCGCGGTGCGGCCGTATAGCCGAATGCGCCGAACACGGTGTTGGACAGCCGCGCATTCATCACGTTGTTGTTTTCCAGGTTGCGCGCATAGGCCGTGGCGTACCAGCGGCCGCCGGGCGCGTCGTAGCGGAGCGACAGGTTGGTGCGGGTATGGGAATCCTGCGTGAACACGTCGCTGTTGGCGTCGTCGTTGTAGTACTTCGACGCATAGCGGGTGTCGATACGGGCCACCAGTTCGCCCTGCTCGAGCGGAATGAAATGCTCGTAGCCGAGGGTCACGGTCACTTTCGGCGCATTGCGCAGGTAATTCCCCGAACAATCCAGGCGCGTGCCGTCCAGTTCATCGGTGCAGGAAGTGTAGGTGTCGTATTTCGCGCTGGTCAGGCCGAGCGACGAGGTAATCGTGCCATTCTGCCCGGCGCGCAGCCTTCCCTCCGCCTCGAAACCGTAGACCCTCGCCTTCGCCGCGTTGCCGACACCGCCCGTCGTCAGGCCGCCGCCCAGCGGCAGCAGGGTATTGACCTGCAGGTCCTTGTAGTCGTAGACGAAGAAGGCCGCCGTGTAGCGGCCGCGATTGCCCAGCATGCGGCCCTTGATGCCCGCTTCCGCCGACAGCAGCTGTTCCGGCTCGTAGAAATGCACCGGCGCCGCCGGCTGTCCCAGGAAGGGCACGGCCGGCGCGGCAAGGTTGTAGCCGCCCGCCTTGTAGCCGCTGCCCACCACGGCGTAGGCCATGGTGTCCTTGTCCAGGTCGTAGTCCAGGCCCAGCTTCCAGTCGTTGTGCGACCAGTTGCGCTCCTCCGTCGTCGTCGCGCCGAAGCCGGCCACGTAGCGCACGCATTCGCCGCACGACTTCTCGTCGCGGGTACTGCGCAGGCCGAGCGTTGCGCGCAGTACCGGCGTGAAGGCGTAGGTCGCCTGGCCGAACAGGGCGCGCGATTTCGCGTCGGCATCGTCGATGTCGAAATCCAGGAAGCCATCGGAGAACGCGCCCTGCGTGTCCTGGGTCTCGCTGAAGAAATACAGTCCGGCCACCCAGCGCAGCGGGCCATTGCCGGACGACGACAGCCGGAACTCGTTGGAGAGCTGTTCGGAACGGGTGCTCGAACCGTTCTCGCTGCCATCGGGTGCCATCGGCGTGACCAGGCGGCTTGCCCAGTCGAGGCGGCGGTTGCGCGTCGATGCCAGCCACGTGAAGGTAACGTTGTCCAGCGCGGTAGTCAGTTCGGACGTGACGCCGGTGTAGTAGGCGCGGCCATCGGCGCGCAACACGGTATCGTTGCGCTGCCCGCCGCTGCCGCGCTCCACGGTCAGCGGTAACGGCACGCCGGCACTGGTCGGTCCCTGGAATTCCGACCCGTCCAGCGTGACCAGCCAGGTGGAGGAGGGCGTGAACTTGACCAGCGCATGCAGGCGGCCGGTTTTCTGGCTGGCCCGATTGCCGGTCGCGCGCGGGGTTTCGATGTAGTTGTCCTCGCTCCTGGCCAGCACGGCCGCCCGCAGCGACACGGTCTCGTTGACCGGCACGTTCAGCATGGCTTCCGCGCGGCGCAGGTTGTAGTTGCCCACTTCGACGTTCGCGCTCGCATCGAATTCCGCGCCCGGCTTGTTCGAGATGACATTGACCGCGCCTGCCGTGGCGTTGCGGCCGTACAGCGTGCCTTGCGGGCCGCGCAGCACCTCCACGCGTTCGACGTCCAGGAAGGCATTGCGTGCCTGGTCCGGCCGCGCCAGGTAGACCCCGTCGATGTGGAACGCCGCGGCCGGATCGCCCTGCTCGGTGGTGTTGTTGCTGCCGATCCCGCGGATATAGATGGTCGTGTTACCCGCGCTCTCCGTGCCGATCTGCACGTTGGGAACGGTGTTGGTCAGGTCCTCGACGTTCTGGATGCCTTTCTTCTGCAGTTCGTCGCCACTCAGCGCCGTCAGCGATACCGGCGTGCGGGAAGCCGCCTCGGGGCGCTTTTGCGCGGTGACGATGACTTCCTGGATTTCCTGCCGGTCGGTGCGGGTGGACTGCTGCGCGCCGGCCTGCCCGGCGAAAGCGGCGGCGAACAGCATGGCAAAGGTCGTTCGTTTGAACTGCATGGCGTTCCTGGAATGCACGTTGTTCTCCTCCTGTGGATGGGGTTCGGCCGAACTGGCGCCGGCGTGCTGTTTTTTTGACCGGACCCGGCTTGTCCCGGGCCAGGTTTCTCTGGCATGACTGATCGAAAAGCATTATTCGTTCAGTGGCATTGCGGGGTTTCCGCGGAACCGGTGTGGAAATCGGGGATGTGAAAAGCCACTCCCGCGCATGACCGCGGAAGGGATCGCAATGGTTAAAATGCTGCTATTGCCTGCTCGAGCGCCACGCGGCGCAGGGCGTCACCAGGCCAGCGCCATGCCGAAGACCTCATCGCGAATGGCTGGAGCGGCGGCGGTCCCGGCAGGTGCGTGGCCAGCGGCTGCGCCGGCGGGAGGATGGTTCGATATCATGGTGGTCTCCGTGTCGTCATGTGCGGCGGGTCATGCGGGTGAGCGCATGCCGTGCGTCTTTTTTCAAGATATCAACACGGGGATGACAAGTAAAAACGATTTTTCCGATCCCAGGCGACGGTTCCGTCGATACCTGGCCGGGATGACGCAAGGGGAGGGGGGCGACCCGCACCCGGGAATCGCCGGCCGCCGCAAGGCGACGGCCGTTTCCTCTCGGTCGTTTAGAACTCGTACTTCACGCGCATGCCCACATACCGCCGGGCATTGCGCGGCAACGTGGCGGTCAGCACATGCACGCCGCCGAACACGCCGGCGTTGTCGCCGATGTTCGCCGCGTACGATTTGTCGAACAGATTGTTGGCGAAGAACGTCACCTTGTAGCCGCGCTGGCTGTCGCCGAGGGCGAGGCTGCCGTTGACGACGCCATAGCCGCCCTGCACGGTCAGCGGATTCTGGAACAGGTCGAAATTGACCTTGCTCTGGTACTGGTAATTCAGGTTCGCCGTGCCGCGCAGGTCGCCGTCGCCGACGGCGAAATCGTACGTGGTTCCCAGCGTTCCTTTCAGCCGGGGCGCGTTGGGGAGCTTCCTGCCGGCCAGGTCCTGCACGCGGACGGCGCCGATCGTCACGCACCCTTGTTCCGCGCCCTGGCCCGGGTAGCAATTCGCGTTCGGGAAACTGCGGATGGTCGCATCGGTATAGGCAGCGGCGGCTTCGAACAGCCATGCGCGGGCGGGCTTGTAGGCGGCTTCCAGCTCGACCCCCTGGGTGCGCAGCTTGCCGACATTGTTCAGGCGCAGGTTCAGCAGGCCGGTACTGCTGTCGATGATCACCGATTGCGCCTGGAAGCCGTCGTAGTCGGTGAGGAACGCCGTCGCGTTGAGTTGCAGCCGGTTGTTCAGGAAGCGGCTCTTGATGCCCAGTTCGAACGATGCCGATTTCTCCGGCGCCGCCGGATGGTCGGCGCGCGACTGGTTGAAGCCACTGGAAATATCGTAGCCCGAGCCCTTGTAGCCGGTGGAGAACGAGCCGAACACCATCACGTCCTTCGCCACGTCGCGCTGCAGCGACAGCTTGCCCGTGACCGCGTTCTCGCTGGTCTCGCCGGTGTACCGCGCAGGCGTGGCAAGCTGCAGCTCGTTGAATGCGACGCCGATGCTCTGGTGGTTGGCGCGCATGCCCGCGACCAGCCTGGTGTCGTTGCGCATCTTGTAGTCCAGCTGGCCGAACACGGCGGATGTCCGGTTGTCCGCGTGTGCATTCCAGTTCGCCAGGAACGCGACGGGGCCGCGGTGGTAGGCGCGATCGCTGCCGGCGTTGGCGTAGTACAGGCCTGCAAGGTAGTTCAGGTTGCCGCCGCCGCTGGATGCCAGGCGCAGTTCCTGGGTCAGCATCGTCGACCGGAAGGGCCCGCCCGCGACCAGCCCGCCGTGGGCCGCACCGCGCGTGAGGGCGCCGAGCAGGTCGACGTCGGCCGCATCGAGATCCATCGTGTAGTCGAATTTCCAGTCCTGGTAGCTGGTGATCGAGGTCAGCACATGCCGGCCCAGCTGCCAGTTGGCGGCAACGCTGAACGTGCCTTGCGTGCTCTTGAAGCTGCCGTTCTCGTCCTGCCGTATCGCGAAATTATCGGCGCCCGGTGCCAGTCCCTGCAGCCGGGTGGACAGGTCGATCTGGCCGAACAGCATCGCGCCTGCGGGCACGCTCAGGTACACCGGGTTGGGTCCCAGGCCATCGCGTTCGGCGAAATCGGCGATGAGCCGGAGCTTCAGGTCCGCCAGCGGTTGCCAGTCCAGGCGGGCCCGCAAGCCCTTGGCATTCTCGCCATTGACGCGGGCACCGTCGGCGACGTTGCCGATATAGCCGTCGCGGCGCGCCCGGTAGGCATTGAGCCGGAATCCCGCATGGCTTCCCATCGGTCCGCTCACGGAGGCTTCAACGCGCTTTTCATGGTCGCTCGTGAGCGTGGCCTGCACGCTGCCCGACAGGTAATCGGACGATTCCTTCGTGACGATGTTGATGACCCCCGCGGCGGCGTTCTTGCCGAACAGCGTGCCTTGCGGGCCCCGCAGGACCTCGATCCGCTCGACGTCGCTGAGATTGGCGAACGCCTGCAACTGCTGGACCACGGGCACATCGTCGACGATCACGGAGACGGCGGATTCGACGCCGATGCTGACGGACTGGGTGCCCACGCCGCGCAGGGAGACCGAACTGTTGGTGCTGTTCTGCGTCACCGTCATCGAAGGTGCCACGCGCGTCAGGTCGTCGAAGGCGACGATGCGCTGGTTTTCGATGGCCTTCGCGTCCACGGTATTGATGGCGACCGGCGTTTTCTGCATGGGTTCGGCGCGCTTCTGGGCCGTGACGATCACCGATTGCAGGGCTTCGCCCGGGTCGTCCCGCCGCGCGGCTTCCTGTGCCAGCACGGATGGCGACACGCCGAGTCCGGCCAGGGCGATTGCGGTGGCGATCACCGTCCTGCGGAGATACGCCGGGGTGGCCGTGGGCGCACTGTATGACTTCATTTCGTCTTCCTCCTGTCATTGTTGTGTGGGGACTGCTGTGGTTCCCGGCTGCCGGGGGGCCGAACCCGTTCGGTGGAGACGGGCGGGCAGGGCGCCGCTGGTGGGCGCCATGTGGCGGTCCATCGGGCGGTATGCACGCCGCCTGCCGCTCGCAAGGCATGGCCCGGAGCTAATACCCTAATATATTAGCTAGCACCCGATGGCGGCGGTTCGACATCCTAGCCGTGCCTTTTTCACGCTGTCCAAGCGCTTTTATCGATAGAAGGTATCGGCAGAACCGTTTTGCCGGGCCGTGTCGCGGTCAGTACACTCGGCACTAATATTTTAGTGAGGAGACAATGTGAACAGGATGCAACACTCGTGGGGAGCGGCGGTCATGGTGGCAATAACGCTGTGCGCTGGCGTCCCGAGCCCGGCCATGGCGGCGGCGTACGTCGCCAAGGTGCGGACCGAGGCCGTGCTGGACCAGGGCTGGCGTTTCCTGTTCCGGCAGGATGGCAGCGCCGAGCCTGGCGCAGCGGACCCCGCCTGGCGGGCGGTCACGCTGCCCCATACGTGGAACCGCATCGGCGGCCACATCGACAAGGCACCGGGTTACGACGACCGCCGCGGACAAGGCTGGTACCAGCTTGATTTCAAGGCTCCCGCGGCGGCGGCGAAGCCGCGCCGCAGCTGGCTGCAGTTCGACGGTGCCAGCATCGTGACCGACGTATGGCTCAACGGCAGCAAGGTCGGCACGCACCGTGGCGGCGTGTCCGGATTCCGCTTCGACGTGAGCGACCACCTGCGCACGGGAACCAACCGGCTGATGGTCCGGACCGATAACACGGCGCCTGAAACCAAGGGTTCGGCGACGGCCGAGACGCTGCCGATGGGAGGAGACTGGTTCATGTTCGGCGGGCTCTACCGCAAAGTGTCGCTGGTGACGTCGGATCCGCTGCACCTCGAACTGGACGATCACGGCGGCCCCGGGGTGTATGCGCGGACTTTGCAGGTCGGCGACAGTTCGGCCACCGTCGAGGTGGTGGCCAGGGTCCGTAACGATACGGGCAAGGCGGAGCCTGCCACCGTGCGCTATGCGCTGCTCGATGCGGCTGGCGCCGTGGTGGCATCGGCCAGCGACAAGCTGCAGGTGCGGTCCGGCGCCAGTGAGGAACGGAAGGTCACGCTGGCGGTTCCCGGCGCACGCCTGTGGAATGGCAGGGCCGATCCCTACCTGTACCGCCTGAAAGTCGATGTGCTCGCCGCGGGGCGGCTGCGGGACACGGTGACGCGCAATATCGGCATCCGGACCATGCGCTTCGATCCGGACGGCGGCTTCTTCCTGAACGGCAAGCGGCTGGCGCTGCACGGCGTGAACCGCCACCAGGAAAGCGGCGAGAACGGGTGGGCCGGCACGGACGAGGAGCTGGCGCGCGACTATGCGCTGATCACGGAAATCGGCGCGAACACGGTACGGCTGGCGCACTACCAGCATGCGCAGGCCGAGTACGACCTGGCCGACCGCCTGGGGCTGGTGGTCTGGGCCGAGATCCCGCTGGTCAATCTCACGGCGCCGCACGGCATCGCTGCGGCGACGCCGGCCTTCATCGAGAACGCGGAAACGCACCTCCGCGAACTGATCCGCCAGAACCACCATCACCCATCCATCGCCGCCTGGTCGATCGCCAATGAACCGAACCTCATGGGGCTGTGGTCGCCGCTGAAGCCGGCCACGCTGCCGTTGCTGCGCCGCCTGGCCGAGCTGTCCCGCGATGAAGATCCTTCACGGCCTGCCGTGCTGGCGTCGTGCTGCGGCACGATCCCGGGCGAGACCACGCCCGGCGAGAAGCAGGCCGGGCTCGACGCGCCGCCGGAAGCCGTCGATGTCTTCGGCGTCAACGTCTATGCCGGCTGGTACTACGGCACCACGGGCGACCTGGGCAAGTACCTCGACCGCGTGCATGCGCACTATCCGGCCAAGTCGCTCAGCGTGACCGAGTACGGTGCCGGCGGCGGGCTCACGCAGCACTCGGACAATCCGTTGGGTGGCCCCGTCAATGCGATGGGCCGGCCGCATCCCGAGCAGTTCCAGGCCCATGTCCACGAGACCTCGTGGCCGCAGTTGCGCGACCGGCACTACCTGTGGGGCACCTGGCTGTGGAACATGTTCGATTTCAGTTCGCCCTCGCGGCAGGAGGGCGACCTGACGGACACCAACAACAAGGGCATCGTCAGCTTCGACCGGAGCGTGCGCAAGGAAGCCTTTTACTTCTACAAGGCGCACTGGAACCCCGAGCCCATGCTGTACCTGGCCGGGCACCGCTATACCCGGCGCGCCAGCCCGTTCGCCGACGTGAAGGCCTACAGCAATGCGGCCGAGGCGCGCCTGACCGTGAACGGCAGGGACCTCGGCACGGCCGCCTGCATCGAACGGGTCTGCCGCTGGCGCAGGGTCGCGCTGGCCAAGGGCGACAACGTGGTGGAAGTGAGCGCATCGCTGGCGGGGCGCGACATGCGGGACCGTGCTGTGTGGCAGCGCGAGGAGGGGCCCGGCACCTATCGCATCCTCGCCGGGCAGGTGGCGGTGACCGATACCGCGGCGGGCCTGCATGGTTCGGATGATTTCTTCACGGGCGGCGAAGGGCAGCTGCTCAATCGCGCCGGGTTCGGCAAGCGCCCGAACAAGGTCGTGGGCGGCGCGCAGGACCAGGGCCTCTACCAGGCCTGGCGTACCGGCGACTTCCACTATGACCTGCCGCTGCCGGACGGCGAGTATGCGTTGACGCTGCGCTTCGTCGAGCCGGACGGGAAAGCCGGGAAAGGGCAGCGGGTCTTCGACGTCGTCGCCGGCGGACAGGTGGTCCTGGAAAATGTCGATATCGCTGCCGAGGCGGGAACGATGGTCGCCCATGAACGGATCGTTCCCATCACCGTGCAGGGCGGCATGGCGCGCATCGGCTTCGTGTCGAAGAAGGGCAAGGCGATCGTTTCGGCGATCAGCGTGGCACCTCGCTGAACCATCGATCCCGCGCTGCGGCGCCGTGGCGAAACAGCTGGCCCGGCCAGCACGCCATCGCCTGGCGCAATGCTCGCGCAACAGGGCGCCGCAGTGCAGCCGGCGCCGCCGCTGGTTCCGTGGCTTTCCGCCGACGATCCGGCCTCTTCAGGGCAATGGCGACAATTGGTGACAACTGGCTCGCCGCGCCAGGTTCAGAATTGCAAGCGTGCTCCGAAGCGGCTGGCGCTTGGCGATGACACAGGGGGATGCGATGCGGCGACTGGTTGTCTGTTGTGATGGAACCTGGAACTCACGGGACCAGATGGATGGGGGAGTCGCCGCGCCGACCAACGTCGTGCGCATGGCGAACGCGCTGGCCAGCGACAATACCCAGCGCGTCTACTACCACCCCGGCGTGGGGGCCGGCGGGTCGAAGCTGGACAAGATGCTGGGCGGCGGCACGGGAACCGGGCTGTCGCGCAACATCCTGAGCGCGTACGAATGGCTGTGCCGGAGCTACGAGCCGGGCGACCAGCTGTACCTGTTCGGCTTCAGCAGGGGGGCCTACACGGTGCGCAGCCTGGTGGGCTTCATCAACTGCTGCGGCCTGCTGCGCGTCGGCGAGGATGCGCCATCCGGGTCGTGGGATGCCATCGAACGCCTGTTCGAGGATGGCTACCGGGAGGGCAAGCCGATCGCGCCCGTGCGCGAGCGGATCGGGCAAGCGCGTTTCCACAATGCCGCCGGCGAGTCGATACCGGTGCGCTTTCTCGGCGTGTGGGACACGGTGGGCGCGCTGGGCATCCCCGACGACATGGGCTGGCTCGACCTGGTGGACGATCCCAAGGACCACATGTTCCACAGTACCTCCCTGAGCGGCAATGTGCGGACCGCGCGCCATGCGCTGGCGATGGACGAGCAACGCAAGACCTTCGCGCCCACGCTATGGACCGATGTCGCGCCGGACGCCGATGTCCAGCAGCTGTGGTTCCCCGGCGTGCACTCGGATGTCGGCGGCGGCTACCGGGAATGTGGCTTGTCCGACGGCGCCCTGGCATGGATGATCGGCGAGGCGAGAGCAGCCGGGCTGGCCTTCAACGACGGCATGGTCGAGCAGGTCAGGCCGGATTATCACGACATGCTGCACGACCCGCGCACCGGCGTGTTCGCGCTGCTCGAGACGCAGCCGCGCAGCATTCCTTCGCTGCTGGAAGAGCAGCACTTCCACCGGTCGGCGCTGGACCGCCTGCGCAAGCCGCCCATCACCCAGTGCCCGTATCGCCAGCCGCACCTGACGCCGGACGGCCGCGCCATCGAGATCTACGCGCGCGAACCGTGGAACCCGACCGGCCTGTGGCTCGAAGCGGGACGGCGCTACCGGTTCGAGGCCCGCGGCCAGTGGGTCGACGGCTCCGTCGTCTGCGGGCCCGCGGGAACGGAGGACGGCAAGTTCAGCATCGCCGAGCTGGCGCATATCGGTGCCAATGTGGTGGGGCGTTTCGAGGCCGCCTTCCGCGAACTCACCGGCAATCCGCATGCCGAATTCCGCGCATCGCGGCGCCATGACGACTGGCCGTGGTTCTGCCTGACGGGAGCGATCGCCAACGGACGCGGTGAACGGCAAGGCAATCCCGAGCCCCACGAAGCGTTCCGGATCGGTACCGGCTGCGACTACACGGCGCAGCGTTCCGGCTACTTCCATGCCTACGCGAACGATGCTTTCGCTTTCTATGCCAACAACCGGGGCTACGTCACGCTGACGGTGCGCCAGCTCGACTGAGACGGTGCACCCGGCCGTCCGGGCGCACGTATCGCCCGGACGGATACCTTCCATCCAGGCTTTCAATTTTACAAACTCCACGCTCCGTAGCGATACTGCAGCGGACAGGCAGGCAACTGCCGCGTCCACGACAACGATACGGAGACACCCATGAGATCCACCGCGACAGCGGCACGCCGTGCCGCGACGGGCGCCTGCGCGCCTGCCCTGCCGGCACTCCCTGAAATCCTTGCCCCCGGCCCCGAAGCGGTACATGCGACCGGCCGCAGCGGGCATCGCCGAGCAAACGGAAAAGTACGATGACGTCACACCATGAAGCGGGCGGCAGCTATCGCACGCTGGTCGATGGCAGTCCACTGTCCGGACTGCAGTGGGCGGTATTCATCCTGTGTTTCCTGATCATGTTCCTGGATGGCCTGGACACGGTGCTGATCGGCTTTCTCGCGCCTTATATCGGCGCGGAATGGCAGCTCGCCAAGGGCGCGCTGACCCCGGCATTCACCGCCGGTGTCGCCGGGCTGATGATCGCCGGCTGCGGCGCGGGGATCCTGGCCGACCGGGTAGGAAGGCGGCCCTTGCTGCTGGGCGCCGTGGCCGTGTTCGGCCTGGCCAACCTGGCAACGGCCTACTGTGCTTCGCTCGAAGCGCTGGTGGCATGGCGCTTCGTCACGGGGCTCGGACTGGGGGCGGCCATGCCCTGCGCCGTGACGCTGGTGTCCGAATACGCGCCGGCGCGGCGGCGTGCGCTGCTGATCACCTCGATGTACTGCGGCTACACGCTGGGCGGCGCCGCCGTTGGCTGGCTCACGCCCATCGTCACGCAGCAGCACGGCTGGCGCGCGATGTTCGTCATCGGCGCGGTGCTGCCGCTGGCCTTGCTGCCATGGCTGTGCTGGCGCCTGCCGGAGTCGATCGGCTTTCTCGCCGAACGCAGGGGCGACCGCGGCGCCGTCGCGGCCCTGCTGTCGCGCATCGTGGGAAGGCAGGTCGAGGTGCCCGCCTTGCCGGAGCGGCAGGCCGCGGCGGTCAATCCGCTGTCGATCATCCTGTCGGCTGCCTACCGGCGCAAGACCGCCTTGCTGTGGCTCGCCAACGGTGCCGGCTTGCTGATGACGTTCACGCTGATCAACTGGTTGCCCAGCTTCCTGACCTTCAAGGGAGTTCCCGCGCCGACCGCATCGCTGAGCGGCGCGAGCCTGCAGGCGGGCGGCGCCATCGGCGCATTGCTGATCGGCTGGCTGATGGACCGCTTCGGCAGCAGGGCGGTCGTGGTGGCCACCTACCTCGGCGCGGCACTGGTTTCGCTGCTGTGGGTCGCGGTTGTCGGTCGGGGCAGTGCCGCGCTGCTGTCGACGGGTTTCCTGGCGGGTGTGCTGGTGATGGGCGGGCAAACCGGTTTCCAGGTGCTGGCGACGTCGGTCTATCCGGTGGCGGCCCGCGCCACGGGCCTGAGCTGGATGCAGAGTGTCGGCCGCCTCGGCGGCATCCTCGGCATCCAGCTGGCGGGGATCGGCGTGGCGAGCGACATCGATCCGGTCACGCTGCTGCAGGCGTTGGCGATGCCCGCGCTGCTGGCCGCCGTTGCCGCAGCATCGCTGCACGCCGGTTCCCGATTGCTGCGCGGCGATGCCACGGCGGCAAAGGGTGGTTGAGGCGGCCGCACATCCGGCACAACCCTGGATACACGACAAGAACGGAAGACCGATGGAGACAAGGAATCGGGTCATGGCCGCGGCCATGGCCATGACGATGACAAGCGCAATGATGGTCGGCGCGCCGCTAACGGCCGCGGCCCAGCCGGTCACGCTGTACGGCGTACTCGACACCGGTGTCGAGTACGTGAACCATGTGGGGCCGTCGGGCAGGAGCCTGACGCGGGTACCCACCATCACGGGCACCTTTCCTTCGCGGTGGGGCATCCGCGGCAGCGAAGACCTCGGCGGTGGCATGCACGCCGTGTTCGCGCTGGAGTCGGGCATCGGCATGGACACCGGTTCGGTCAGCGGCGGTGCGCCCGGCTCGGCCCCCGCTGCCGGCGCCACGCAGTTCGGCACCATGGTCGGCGTCCGGCACGCCTTCTAGCGCATGGCCGCCGGCGGCCATGCGCCGGCTCCTTCCACCCTGCCGGCCTGGCGCGTTCTGCCGCCGGCACGAGAACTCGCCCTTGCACATCCCCGGTTCCACCAGATCGACAAGCCTCCCTCGGGCGGGCGCGAGCGTGCGTGTGAGTTGCGCAAACGCATGTTAAGCTGGAACTAACATATGAAAAGGGCAATTCATGAACGACAAAGTGAAGACCGGCATCGTCGGCCTTGACGAAATATTGCATGGCGGCATTCCGCGCAACAACAACCTGATCGTCGAGGGCCCGCCGGGCTCCGGCAAGACCACGCTCGGCCTGGGCTTCATCTACCACGGCGCCAGGGACCATGACGAACCCGGCGCCATCGTCTCCTTCGAGCTCGATTCCGCCAAGCTGCTGCGCGACGCGGCCGGCTTCGACTGGGACCTGCAGGGCATGATCGACCAGGGCAAGATCAAGATCATCCAGACCAGCCCGGCCGTGCTGCTCAGCGAATTCCGCAGCCAGGACGGCGCCTTCGCGGCATCGCTGGTGGCGATGGGCGCCAGGCGCCTGCTGATCGATGGGCTGACGCCGATGCGGCTGTATGCCGAGGTGAACGACATGCCGTTCCGCGAAGACGTGCACCTGCTGATCGAAGGCCTCACGCGGCTGGGCGTGACCACCATGGTCACGGCGGAAAAGGACGAGTCGCTGACCGGCGTGTCGGCCCACGAGCGCTTCGTCTTCGACACCATCATTTCGCTGACGCGCGAAGAAATGCGCCGGCGTGTGCACCGCCGCCTGGCAGTCATGAAGTCGCGCGGCCAGGACTTCATCGGCGGCAGCCACACGATGCGCATCGAGCCGGCCGTCGGCGTGCATGTCTACCGGCGTGCCCAGTCGCGCCCGGTCGCTTCGGTCGACCAGCCGACGTCGGAAGAGCGCCTGTCGACCGGCTCGCCGGCGATCGACAAGATGATGGACGGCGGCATCTACAAGGGTTCCGTCACGCTGGTGAGCGGCATTTCCGGCACCGGCAAGACGGTGCTGAGCGTGCAGTTCCTCACCGAGGCGATCCGGACCGGCCACAAGGCGATGCTGGTCAGCCTGGACGAACACCCGGCCCAGCTGATGCGCAACGCCCGCTCGCTCGGCTTCGACCTGCAGGGGCAGGTCGACCGGGGCGAATTGTTCATCCACTACGAATCGCCGCTGGAACTGGAACTCGATGTGCACTTCGAGCGCATCGTCAGGCTGGTCGAGGAACAGCGGATCGACTGCGTGGTGTTCGATTCCATCGCCGTCTACGAGATGACCAGCCGCAGCGAAGTGGCCGATTACCTGTATGCGCTGGCCACGTTCTTCAAGAACCGCCTGGCCACCACGCTGTTCAACTACGAAAGCCCGGAGCTGCTGGGCGTATCGCAGATCAGCGAAGAACTCAAGGGCTCGCATCTGGTCGACAACATCATCCTGCTGAACTATGTCGAGGTATCGACCGTGCTGCGCCGGGCCATCGCCGTGCCGAAAGTGCGCGGCAGCCGCAACCTGCAGGTGACGCGCGAATACACCATCGGCGAAGGCGGCCTGCTGCTGCTCGATGAAAGCGACGATGCCACCCAGTCGGGTGCCGTGCCCCAGCTGCCGTTCTCCTCGTATTACGGCTTGCTGTCGCGCTCGCCGTCACGCCAGAGTCCACTGATCGAGGGCGCCGTCGCCAAGGGCAAGCCCATGCCGGAATCCGCGGACTTGCCTACCGAAACGCCGGAGTGATGACGCTGAATGATCGCGCCGAATGATCACGGTTAGCTTGCCAGGCAATACGCCGGTCGACTGGGAGGACTGGGAGACGCCGCTGCTCCAGTTCACCGAGGCGACCGGCCTCGTCACGTCGGCCTTCGATATCTCCGGCGTGCGCCGCATCGGCCCCAAGACAGGCTCGCGCCTGGCCGCCTTGCTGGCCCGCTCCACCCTGTGGGCCGACGATGGGCCGGGCACGGCGCTCGAGCGCACGCTGGTGCAGTCGGTGTGCGCCGATGGCGAACCTGCGTCGGCACAGTTCGGCGGCCTGCGCGTCTGCACGCAGCCCCTCATGCTGGGCGGCAAGCTGTACGGCGTGGTGGTGTTCGGCTGGCGCTTCGCCGACTTCAGCTCGCCGCTGGAATGCGAGCGCATCGCCCGGCAGATCGGCTTGCCGGGCCATGTGCTGTGGAACGAGGCGCGCCTGGACGCACCCGTGTCCGCGGAGCGCATGGCTACCTACACGGCGCTGCTGGGCACGCTGTCGCGCACGCTCGACCGCCAGCGCGAGATCATCGACGACCTGACGCGCGTGAACCGCACGCGCGAACTGTTCCTGGCGACGGTATCGCATGAGATGCGCACGCCGCTGTCGGCGCTGGCGCTGCGCATCGAGGTGATGCTGCGCACCATTGCCGACTTGCCGCCGGCCGCCGTCAGCGGGCTGGAAACGATGCGCGTGCACGTGCGCCAGGAAGCCGGCATGGTCGACGACCTGATCGATGCCGCGCGCACGCTGACCGGCCACATGTCGATCACCCGCACGCGGGTCAGCCTGGGCCAGGTGCTGCGCGATGCGATCTCGACCGTGGAAACCCTCGCGCAGTCCAAGCGTATCCTCATCCAGGTCACGCCGGCCGACCATGGCGACGATATCCGCCTGGAAGCGGATGGCCGGCGCCTGCAGCAGGTGATCTGGAACCTGCTGTTCAACGCCGTCAAGTTCACCCCGGAGGGCGGCGTCATCCGCATCACGGTCGGCCGTAGCGGCAACACGGTCGCCATCGATATCGCCGACTCGGGCCAGGGCATCGAACCGGACGACCTGCCGCGCGTGTTCGATGCCTTCACGCTGCAGCAGGACAATAACGCCACGGGCCTCGGGCTGGGACTGTACATCGCACGCCGGATCGTCGAGCTGCACCAGGGCACGCTGAGCGTCAGCAGTGCCGGGCGCGGGCAGGGCGCCACCTTTGCCATCCGCCTGCCGGCGACGCGGGGCTGACCGCATTCGGCGAGGCGCTGTTGCATCGTCAATGTACCTTCGGCATGCGTGCCGGTTGGCTCATCGCCTCAGCGAGACTGCCTTTCGGCCACGGCGGCACCCCTTTTCACCGCCTTTCGCGGCCGCGCTCCACGGCGTCGCGGATATGCGCCTGCAAGGTGGTGGTGCCCCGCACCGGCGTGGCGGGCCACTTGCCGGCGTCGTCCACGACGGTACCGGTCATGCGGGCATAGGTTCGCGCGGCCGGTTCCGAAAAGCCAAGCTGGCGGAATGTGGCTTCCCATGCGTCCCGGGGAATGACGTCGACATCGATGGCCTCGCCGAGGGCGGACGCGAAGGCGTCGGCGACGTCGCGCGGCGTGTACAGCGCCGGCCCTTCGACGTATTCCACGCCGGTGTCATCCGCCGGCGCCATGAGCCGGCGCGCGGCCTGTTCGCCCAGGTCCGCCGGCGCGACCATCGGGATGGCCAGGTCTTCGGGGAAAAAGCTCGGCAGCGTGCGCCGTTCGCGCACCATGTCCAGCATCTCGCTCCAGTTGCTCATGTAGTAGGCCGCGCGGTTCACCGCGAGCGGCATGCCCAGGGTGCGCAGCTTCTCTTCGAAGTCGAACAGCACCGTCAGGTCACCGCAGGGCGGCCCGGGGCGGGCGCCGTAGGTCGACGCGGCGACGATTTTCTGCAGGCCCGCGCCGCTGGCCGCGGCAACGATGGCATCGACAGTGGCGTGCTCCACGGCGTCGGTGTCGGTGGACGGATCGGCCGGGGGATTGAGCAGGAATGCCGTTGTGCCGCCGCGCAGGATCTCGCGCAGCTTGCCGGTCTCGTGGATGTCGGCGACGGCGATGCGTGCGCCGGCTTGCGCAAGGCTGGTCGCACGCGCGGCGTTGCGCGTCACGATCGTCACCGGTTCGCCGCGCCGCAACAGGGCCAGCGCCGTTGCCGAGCCAACCCGGCCGGTACCGCCAAGGATGATGTGCATGGTAAATGCCCTCCAGGGAAGTTTCGCCGGCCGGCGGCATGGCCGACGCCTGGTCGGCAGGCGTTCCCGGCAGGCAGCCCCGAGAGTGTAGAGAAGCGCCGCACCGGGCGGCGCACCCTACAGTGCCGAAGGCCGTGTCGCGACAACGGCGTCGCGACACAGCGCTCCGCACTGCCCGTGTCCCGGCTCAGCGTCCCGTTGCGTCGTACTCGCCGAACAGCTGGCCGACGAAATCGACCACCGCCCGGATACGCGCACTCGTGCGCAAGCCGTTGTGCATCGATAGCTAGATTTCCTGGTCAAGCTCGGGAATATGGGGAAGCGCGGCGACCAGGTCGAGCTGGTCGGTGGCGAGGAAGGTCGCCAGCACGCCCAGCCCGGCGCCGTGGGAAACGCCATCGAGGATGCCGAGGCCGTAGCTGCACCGCATCCACGGCGCCGGCGCGCCGGGCAGCGCCCGCAGCCACCGGTCGGACTGGAACTCCGCGCGCGGCTCGTCGAAACCCACGAAGGGCAGGCTGGCCCAGTCTTCGCTGGCCAGGGCGGCGGCATGGCGCACCGCCACATCGCGGCTGCAATACAGCCCGAACGACAGGGTGCCGAGACGGCGCGTGACGAGGTCGAGCTGTTCCGGACGGTAGGGCCGGATCGCAATGTCGGCTTCGCGCCGCGCCAGGCTGTACGGCCGGTGCGACGTCACGATTTCCACCTCGACGTTGGGGTACGCGTCATGGAAGCGCGCGAACCGGGTCGTCAGGAAGTACGACAGCCATTCGTCGGTGTTGATCCGCACCAGGCCCGACGCGGCATGCGCATCCTGCCGGTCGCGCGTGCGTTCCACTTCCAGCGCGATCTCGCCCATCTGCCCGGCCAGCGCGACGATATCGGCACCGAAGGCGGTCGGTATGCAGCCGCCCTGGTAGCGCTCGACGAGTTTCTGCCCGACCGCCTGTTCCAGGTCGTCGAGCCGGCGGGCCAGCGTTGCCGCACTGACGCCCACCTTCCTGGCCGCGCCGCGCAAGGTACCTTCCTGCGCGACGAGCAGCAGCATGCGCAAGTCATTCCAGTCGAGCTGTTTCATGGTGATCGCTGTTTCAGGGGAACCGCTGTTTCAGTAGACGCAATGTTTCACGAGATTGCATGGTTCAAATTTGAAGCACCATGCCTCGAATTTGCCGGTATGCATCCATTTGTCGAGTATGCGATCATGCTTTCGTTCCGTCAACACGAAAGAAAATCCATGCGTACATTCGGCGATCGCGTACGGCACGCGCTCCTGTTCGAGGCTGTCGCCCTCGCCATCTTCATCCCGGGATCGGCCGCCGTGTTCGGCCATCCGGTCGAGCAGATGGGTTTCATCGGCATCGCGTCCGCCACCCTCGCCACGCTGTGGAACTTCGTCTTCAACGTAGGCTTCGACCGGGCCATGCGCCGCCTGCGCGGCAGTGTCCACAAGACCCTGGCGATCCGGATCACGCATACGCTGCTGTTCGAGGCGGGACTGGTCGTCATGCTGATTCCGCTGATCGCCTGGTACCTGGGGATCGGCCTGTGGCAGGCGCTGCTGATGGACCTGGCGATCGTGGTCTTTTACCTGGTGTACGGGTTCCTGTTCAATCTGGCGTATGACCGGATCTTTCCCATTGCCGCAGCGGCGCCGGCAGCGCTGAATACAGGCAGGCCGCTGTGATGCGTTTTCATGGTATCGAAACTCGTTCCGCATCGTGAAACGATCGTGGTGACTATTGTCGTGCTTGTTTCCCGTTGCGCAGAAGTTCATTCCGCAATACGAAACATCCGGCGCAAGTCCATGATTTTGCGCAAATAATTTAGTCGCCGCTGTTTTATAAGATATAAGAGTTTCCGGCACGTGGAGCTTATGATGAATCATCGGTTGGCGATCCCCGGATGGGGCGAGCGCCAACGCACAGGTTTCAGTTCATCTCGAGGAGCTTCACATGTCGCACTACCAGAACGATATCCAGTCCCACGCCAGGCCGGGCGCCGGCAAGCCGCCGATGGCCGTCAAGGTTCGCCCCCATCCGCAGCGCCGCGATGACGCCCGGGCAGCAGTCTCCGCACAGGAGCCGGGCGGGGACACTGCCGCGCACGAACCGGCATCGCACGACCTCTCCCAGCGGGTCGCCCGCGTTGGCATCATCGGCGCCACGGCCACGGGCATGGCGATCGCCAGGGATTTGCTGGATGCCGATATCCCGGTCACCGTGTATGAGCCGGCGCGCGAAACGCTCGATGCCGCCACGGCATCGGTGCGCGCGGCTTGCGAGGCTTCCCGCGTGGCCGGGCAACTCACGGCGGCCCAGCGCGACCGGCGCGTGGCGCTGCTGGCGGGCACCATCAACCTGCACCACCTGAAGGATTGCGACGTCATCGTCGATGCCATGGGCGCGGGGACCGATGTGGCGGGCGGGCTGGTGCGCCGGCTGAACGAGCTTGCCAAGCCGGGCGCCATCCTGATGGCGTGCGCCGCCACCTGCGATATCGACCAGATCGCCAGTCTCGCCAGGTATCCGGAAAACGTGCTGGGATTCCATGTGTCGGACGCGGGGGCGGCCCAGGTATGGGAATTCGTGCCGGCAAAGCCCACCTCGGCATCGACGGTGGCGACCGCCGCCGCGCTTGTCCAGGCGCTGCGCAGGCCGCCCCAGGAATCGGCTACCCACACGAACGCGTAACGCAGGACGTGGCGCTCTTCCTGGCAGGGAAGGGCGCCCCGTTCACACGGCCATTCCCGTCGTCAGCCCCCAGCCGGCCTTGCTGCCCCGTCCCCCGCCACCACCGCCTCCACGCCCAGCGTGGCGAGCCGTTCGGCCACCACGGCCGGCAATGCCCGGTCCGTGACCAGCACGTCGATCGCTTCGAACGTGCACAGGCGGTGCAGGAACGCGGCGCCGAACTTGGCCGCTTCCGCCACCACGATCACCTGCCTGGCCTGACGCAGCATCGCCTGCTTCAATGAGCTTTCCTCGTCGGACGGGCAGGTGAGGCCGTCCGGGTCGAGCGCGCAGGCGCCCAGGATCACCTTGTCGAAGTCGAATTGCGCGAGGCCCAGGCGGGCTTGCGGGCCTTCCAGGCTGCGCTGCCACGGGTTGAAACGGCCGCCGGTCAGGTGCAGTTCCACGCCCTCGCGCCCGCCGAGGGCTTCGGCGATGTCGATCGAATTGGTCACGGCATGCAGCCGCGCGGCAGCCACCGCGCGTGCGACTTCCATCACGGTGGTGGAGGTGTCGAACAATACCCGGTCGCCGTCGCGGATCAGCGCCGCCGCCGCGGCGCCGATCGCCTGCTTTGCGGAGGAGGCACTGCCCCGGCCGGCGTAATGCCGCACCTGCCGGGCCGATGGCGGCAGCACGGCGCCACCGCGCACGCGCAGGGCGCGGCCATCCGCGTCCAGCCGCACCACGTCGCGGCGGGCCGTATCGCGGGTGACGCCGAACAGCCGGCAGATATCCTCGATGCCGATCCGGTAGTGCTGGCCGAGATAGGCGCAGATCTCGTCCAGCCGCCGCGATTGCGGGACCAGGCCTTCCACGCTCATTGCACGGTGTCCAGATACTCGCGCAATACCGCGATCACCATCTCATGGTCTTCCTCCTGCGGCAGGCCGGAAACGGTGATCGTGCCGACCACGCCCGTGCCGCGCAGGATGATGGGAAAGGCGCCGCCGTGGGCCGCGAAGTCCCTGGCATCGGCGCCGCTGTCGGCTTCGAAGGTCTTGCCCCTGCTGCGGTAGCGCGTGCCCACGTGCCACGAGCTGCGGCCATAGCGCTGCACCACGTTGTTCTTGCGGCGCACCCAGTCGGCGTTGTCCGGCGTGGTGCCGTCCATGGCGTGGTGGAACAGCTGGTGGCCGCTGCGGGTGATGTCCACCGTCACCGCCTTGCCCAGCGCGCGGGCACGCTCGACAATGCGCAAGCCGACCGCCAGGGCGTCGGCGTTCGAGAACGCGGCAAACTGCAACTGCTGCTCCTGCAGCGCCAGGGCCTGCAGCAGGCCGGCAAAGTCTTCGTGCATTCCAGTCTCCTCAGGTGAGATCGATGGTGCGGCGTTCGCGGTGGCTGCGCAGGGCGTGTTCGATGACCCGGATCACATCCACCGCCTCCTCGGCTTTTACAGGGACATCACCGCCTTCAGCGATGGCGTCGTACATGCCCTGGTAGAACGCCTGATAGGCGCCGGGAAGGGTCTCGACGGCATGCCGCGAGCCATCGGCCCGCGTGACGGTGGCATAGTTGGCGGGCGCATCGTGGCCCCAGCCCGCATCGCCCGGCCGCTGGCCCGCTTTCAGCGCGTCTTCCTGCGGATCGATGCCGACCTTGACGAAGCTGCCCAGCGTGCCATGCACCTGGTAGCGCGGGCCGGGCGCGCGGACCAGCGCGCCGGCATGCAGCACGGCTTTCGTGCCGCCATGGTCCAGCACCAGCTCGAACGCATCCTCGACCTGCGCACCGTCGCGCTGCGTCGACAGGTGCGCGGTGACGGCGTGGGGCT
The DNA here is from genome assembly GCF_027856995.1 of Pseudoduganella sp. SL102. Taxonomy (NCBI): domain Bacteria; kingdom Pseudomonadati; phylum Pseudomonadota; class Betaproteobacteria; order Burkholderiales; family Oxalobacteraceae; genus Pseudoduganella; species Pseudoduganella sp. SL102. The sequence goes on along the minus strand of NZ_CP115554.1, from coordinate 4,825,932 downwards.
TGCCGAACAGCTGCAGCGCCTGGTCGATCAGGTGCGAGCCCAGGTCCCACAACACGCCGGCGCCCGGCTGCGCCTGTTCCTTCCAGCGCGCCTTTACCTGCGGCGCGTAGCGGTCGAAGTGGGCCCGGTAGGTGTGCACCGCGCCCAGTTCGCCCGATTCAAGCGTACGGCGCAGCGTGAGGAAGTCGCCGTCCCAGCGGCGGTTCTGGTAGACCGCGAGACGCAAGCCGCGGTCGCGTGCCAGGGCTGCCAGTTCGTCGCCCTCGGCGGACGACAGCACGAACGGCTTGTCGACCACCACATGCTTGCCGGCCTGCAGCGCGGCCTTGGCCAGCGCGTAATGGCTGGCGTTCGGCGTGCACACCACCACCAGCGCAATGGCCGGATCGTCCAGCATCGCCTGCGGGGTGTCGTCCAGGCGCACGCCGGGATACGGGTGCAGGGTGGCCGGATCGGCGCTGCGGCTGGCAATCCCGCCAGGCGCAAGCCGGGAATGGCGGCAATCATCGGGGCGTGGAAAATCGCGCCGCCCAGGCCGTAGCCCACGAGTCCTACGTCATATCGCTGCATGCCTTACCTTTCGTCAGTCAAATCACTGATGCAGTGTAAGCGATTTGCGCGATCTCCGTCGGCTTATGCGGATTCGCGCGGTACCAGGCCGCCTGTAAAACGTTTCCGGTACGGCCCCGCGCCGGTGCCATCGAGCTGGGCTTGCAGGCATTCCATCGCGGCCACGCCGATGGCGGCAACGTCCTGCCGGAAGGTGGTCAGCGGCGGGTGCAGGTAGGCGGAGATCGGCAGGTCGTCATGCCCCGCGATGGCGATGTCCTTGCCGGGTTCCAGGCCGAAGCGCCGGCAGGCCGACATGGCGCCGATCGCCAGCCGGTCGGTGCCGCAGGCGAGGGCGGTGGCGCCGCTGCGCTGCCAGGCACCGCTGGTGAGCCAGTCCAGCACGTGGCGAAACCCGTACGCCTCGAAATCCCAGGTCGGCTGCGTGCTGGCCGGCAGCACCAGCGGCGCCATGCCCGCTTCCGCCACCGCGTCCAGGTAGCCGGCCAGCCGCTCGGTGGGCGAAGGATGCGCGACCGGCGGGGCGCCCAGGTAAGCGGGGCGGTGGCCGCGGCCGAGCAGGTAGCGCGTCAGCATCGCCATGCTTTGCCGGTTGTCGTTCATCACGTAGTCGCAGTCCTCGTGCACGAAGCTGTCCAGGTAGACGATGCGCATTTCCTGTTCCAGCCGCCGCAGCAGGTCGAGGTTCTGCCGCGACGCGACCGCGGTCAGCACCACGCCCGCCACCTTCATCGAGCGCATCGTCATCAGCGCCGCCGCTTCCTCGGCCGGATCGTTGTACGAGCACTGGATGATCACATCCATGCCCAGCGCCTTGGCCTTCTGCTCGATCGCGCGCAGCGCCTCGGCAAAGAAGGGTTCGTTGACGACCGGGAGCACGACGCCGACGATCCGCGAGCGTCCCCTGACCAGGCTGACCGCATGCGGGTCCGGCACATACTCCAGTTCGCGGCAGGCCTGCTCGATGCGGGCCCTGGTATCCGGCTTCAGGCCTTCGCCATCGTTGAAATATTTCGAGACCGTGGCACGCGACACGCCGGCCAGCGCGGCCACGTCGTGCATCGTTACGGGGCCGCGGGATTCCTGGCTGCGCCCGGCGGAAGCGGCATTCTTGGCTGTTTTCATTCGTTGTGTTGACACGTGTAATGTAGTCTCCCGGCCTATGATCCGGGGCTGCGCAGGGGGCTGCGCCGGACCGTGCGATGCCTTGATGGCGCCCCCATCATAGCAAAAATACTCGTCTGCAATAAGCGCTTTGTGGTCGGCGCATCACGCGGTGCATCGACTGCGGGCCGCCCTGTGCGAAGCCATGGTGCCAAGCATTTTCCCCCATGGAATTATCCAGCCGAACCACCGCCGAGCTGTTGTAAAAAAACCAGTTGACGTGAAAAAGTCGACACGTGTAAAGTTCGCTCGTGACGACAGAATCACACCAGAGCGGCGTGCCGGCAGCGGCATCGGCGCGGGCGGCACCCAGCGCGCCGCCCCTCTACAAACCACGCGGAGACACAGCAATGACAAGACATCCATTGGCCGCCTGCATCGCGGCTCTCGCACTGGCGATGGCCAGCCAGGCTTGCGCGGCGCGGCCGCTGAAGGCGGTGGGCGTCGCCGTCAGCGACCTCGCCAATCCCTACTTCGTGGCCATCGGCAAGGGCGCGGCCGATGCGGCCAGGAAGATCGGCGGCGACAAGGTGCGCGTCACCACCGTCTCCAGCAAGTACGACCTGAATACGCAGGTCGGCCAGATCGAGAACTTCATCGCCAACAAGGTCGACATCCTCGTCGTCAACGCCACCGATCCGAAAGGCATCGCGCCCGTGCTGCAGAAGGCCCGCAACGCAGGCATCGTGGTCATGGCGGTCGACGTCGGCGCCGACAATGCCGACGCCACGATCATGTCCGACAACACGATGGCCGGCGTGGAATCGTGCCGGCGCATCGTCGAGCGGCTGGGCGGCAGGGGCAACGTGGTGATCGTCAACGGCCCGCCCGTCACCGCCGTGATCGCGCGCGTGGCGGGCTGCCGCAAGGCCTTCGCCAGCACCGCCATCCGGGTCGTGTCCGACAACCAGGATGCCAAGGGCAGCCTCGATGGCGGCATGGAAGTGATGACCAACATCCTGATCGCGCACCGCCGCATCGACGCGGTGTTCGCCATCAACGACCCGTCCGCGATCGGCGCCGAACTGGCCGTCAAGCAGGCCGGCCGCGGCGACGTGCGGATGGTCGCTTCCGTCGATGGCGCACCGGATGCGGAAGCGGCGCTGAGATCGAAGAACAGCATTTTCGCCGTCACCGCCGCGCAGGACCCGTACCGCATGGCGACGATGGCGATCGAGATCGGCTACGGAATCATGCATGGCAAGCGGCCGGCCAATCCCGTCGTGCTGATTCCTACCCCGGCGATCACCAAGGCCAACGTGGCGGGCTACAAGGGCTGGGCCAGCCACTAGGTCCCGGCACGCTCCCGCGACACACAAAGACAACCTCACTGGAGGAGACATGGCAACAGCAATCCCGCAACCCGTGCTCGACGTATCCGGCATCCGCAAGCGTTTCGGCGCCGTCACGGTGCTCGACGGCGTGCAGCTCTGCATCCGCCCCGGCGAGATCCACGCGCTGATGGGCGAGAACGGCGCCGGCAAGAGCACGCTGATGAAGATCCTGGCCGGCGTGTACCAGCCGGATGCCGGCGAGATCCGTGTCGCCGGCAAGCCGGTGCGGCTGGCCTGCCCGGCGGACGCCCGCGCCTGCGGCATCAACCTGATCTACCAGGAGCTGTCGGTGGCGCCCAACCTCACCGTGGCGCAGAACATCTTCATGGGCGCGGAGCCGCGCGGGCGCTTCGGCACCATCGATACCGCGCAGATGAACCGCCGCGCCGCCGAAGTGCTGCGCAGCCTCGGCGCCACCTTCGCTCCCACCCGCATCGCCAGCGGGCTGTCCATCGCCGACCAGCAGCAGGTGGAGATCGCCCGCGCGCTGGTGCACGAGAGCCGCGTGCTGATCATGGACGAGCCGACGGCGGCGCTGTCCGAGCGCGAGGCCGGGCGCCTGTTCGACGTGATGCGGGACCTGCGCGCGCGCGGCATCGCGATCATCTACATCAGCCACCGCATGGCCGAGGTGCGCATGCTGGCCGACCGCGTGACCGTGCTGCGCGACGGCACCTGGATCGGCGAGCTCGATCGCGAGGAAGCCACCCCGGAGACGGTGGTGCGCATGATGGTCGGCCGCGAACTCGGTGGCTTCTACGAACATGCCCGGCAGCGCGCACCCGGCGCCGTGCGGCTCAAGCTGGATGGCGTGCATGGCGCCAGGGTGCAGCCGGCCTCGCTGGAAGTGCGGGCCGGTGAAATCGTCGGGCTTGCCGGCCTGGTCGGCGCCGGCCGCACCGAGCTGGCACGCCTGGTGTTCGGCGCCGACCCGCGCGCCGGCGGCACGATCGAGGTCGACGGCCAGCCGGTGACGATCCGCGAGCCGGCCGATGCGATCCGGCTGGGCATCGCCTACGTGCCGGAAGACCGCAAGGGGCAAGGGCTGTTCCTGCAGCAGTCCCTGCTGGCGAACGTGACGATGAACGTGCTCGGCGTGCATGCCCGCTGCGGGGTATTGCGGCATGGCGAACTGCTGAGCGTGACCCGCGCGGCGATCTCCCGCCTCTCTGCCCGCGGGGCCGGGCCCGAAGGCATCATCGGCGGCCTGTCGGGCGGCAACCAGCAAAAGCTGCTGCTGGCGCGCTGGCTGGCCATCGGGCCGCGCGTGCTGATCCTCGACGAGCCCACGCGCGGTGTCGACATCGGCGCCAAGCACGAGATCTACCGGATCATCCACGAACTGGCCGGCGAGGGCGTCGCCGTGCTGTGCATCTCCAGCGAGCTGGCCGAGATCATCGGCGTGTGCGACCGGGTGCTGGTCATGCGCGAAGGCTGGCTGGCCGGCGAACTGGAAGGCGAACGCATCACCCAGGAAAACATCATGGCGCTGGCCACCCTGGCCCAGGCCGCATAAGGAGACATCATGCTCATCAATCCAGGCAAGACCCTCGACGTTTCATCGCTGGCCGCGGCGCCGGACCGCGGCACCCAGGACCACGGACCTTCACCTGCCACCCCGGCGCCGCGCGCGGCCGGGCAGCGCGGCATCGGCCACGCCATCTCGCGCATGTTCGCCACGCTCGGCATGCTGCCGGTACTGGTCCTGCTGTACATCGTGTTCTACTTCCTGACCGGGTATTTCGCCGAGGACGGCATCTCGAACTTCGCCACCTCGGCCAACACGATGAACGTGCTGCGCCAGACCTCCATCAACCTGGTGCTGGCCACCGGCATGACCTTCGTGATCCTCACCGGCGGCATCGACCTGTCGGTGGGCTCGGTGCTGGCCGTGTCGGCGGTGCTCGGCATGATCGCCTCGCTGCCGGGCAATGCGCCGGCGCTGTCGCTGCCGGTATTCCTCTCGGCCGGTCTCGGCCTGGGCCTGCTGAACGGCGTGCTGGTGGCCGGCTTCCGCATCAACCCCTTCGTCGTCACGCTGGGCACGATGACCGCGCTGCGCGGTAGCGCCTACCTGCTGGCGGACGGTACCACCATCCTGAACCGGGACATCCCGAGCTTCGAGTGGATCGGCAACGACAGCTTCGCCGGCCTGCCGTGGCTGGTGTGGGTGGCCGCCGCGCTGGTGGTGGTGGCCTGGTTCATCCTGCGCCGCACGGTGCTGGGCATGCACGTGTACGCGGTCGGCGGCAACGCGCAGGCGGCGCGCCTGACCGGCATCAAGGTCGGCCTGGTCACGGTGTTCGTGTATGCGTTCTCCGGGCTGTGCGCCGGTACCGCGGGCGCCATGTCCGCCAGCCGCCTGTATGGCGCCAACGGCAACTGGGGTTCCGGCTACGAGCTCGACGCGATCGCCGCCGTGGTGCTGGGCGGCACCAGCCTGATGGGCGGCGTGGGCACCATCTGGGGCACGGTCATCGGTGCCCTGATCATCGCGCTCCTCAACAATGGCCTGACGATCCTCGGCCTGTCGTCGTTCTGGCAGTACGTGGCCAAGGGCACGGTCATCGTGCTGGCCGTGATGCTGGACAAATGGCGCCACCAGCAGCAAGCCAACTGAAACAGGCAAACCGCAACAAGCCAACCGCAACAAGCCAACTACAACAAATTAACCGAGACAGGCAAAACAAACATGACAGACAACCGATTTCCCCGCTACGTGGTCTTTGGCGAAGCCCTGACCGACATGATCCGCCAGGACGACGGCACCTGGCACTCGCACCCCGGCGGCTCGTGCTGGAACGTGGCGCGGGTAGGTGCCCGGCTGGGACTGCACACCGGCTATGCCGGCGCCGTCAGCAACGATGCCTTCGGCGACGAGATCGCCGCGGCCAGCGGGCAGGCCGGCCTGGATGAACGCTTCCTGCAGCGCGCCGACGCGCCGCCCTTCATCGCCATGGTGACGTCGCGCCATCCGCCGCGTTATGTCTTCCTCGGGGAGAACAGCGCGGACCTGCATTTCCAGCCCGCGCGGCTGCCGGAGGGATGGATCGAGGCGGCCGACGTGATCCACCTGGGCAGCCTGTCCCTGGCGCGCCAGCCCCTGGCGCAGCGGCTGGTGGAGCAGGCCGTGCTGGCACGGCGTGCCGGCCGCCGCATCGCCTTCGATCCGAACTTCCGCAACGAGATGCGCGATCCCGCCTACCGGCCGGTATTCCAGCAGGTCGCCGCGATCGCCAGCTACATCAAGGTGTCCGATGAAGACCTGGAAGGCCTGTTCCCGGGCCGCTCGCCGGGCGACGCGCTGGCCGAATTGCGCGCGCTGGCGCCGGACGCCGAGATCCTGCTCACGCGCGGCGCCGATGGCCTGACCCTGATCAGCGGAGAAGCTGTGCTGGAAGCCCCGGCGCGCCGCGTGGCGGTCGTCGACACCGTCGGCTGCGGCGATGCATCGATGGCGGGCTGGATCAGCGGCATGCTGCTGCATCCGGACCTGCCGGCGCCACGCCAGCTGGCCCGCATCGCGGCGGTGGCCGCGGTGGCCGCGATGCATGCTGGGCCCTATGCCCCGTCCGCGCAGGAAGCCGACGCGCTGCTCGACTAACGGCGCAGCGCCACCCGGGCAGCGGACTTTCCCCGCCTGCCACCCGAGCCGTCCGGTGCGCCGCCGGAACGGCTCACCCATCCCGTCCCGACCCATTGAAGCTGCCGCGGCGCCGTGCCGCGGCGGGAGGGACCCGCTTTGCCTCGCGTTCGCGCGCCGTTCCGGCACGCGGACTCCGAACCAATAGAAACCATCAGGAGACATCATGCGCATGAATCGCATCGCGCTGGCGCTGCTCGCGCTCGCGCCGGTTTTTCCCGCGGCCGCCGTGGAGGTCCAGCCGTATCTGCGCGCCCACGCCGGCGTCAATTCCGAGCATGGCGGGCAAACCTGCTTCGGCCTGGCCGGCGCGGAATCGAAGTACCGGCTGGGCAACGAATGCGGTGTCTATGGCGAGCTGCTGCTCGGCCAGGAACTGCAGCGCGGCACCGACGGCTCGGCCCTGAAGGGCTACGCGATGCTCAACCTGGCCAACGATGCCGCGTCCAGCAATGCGCGGCGGCCGCAGGGCGGCTGGTCCATCGGCCTGCCGCAAGCCTACCTGGCGCTTGAGAACCTGCCCGCCCTGGGCGGCGCCACGCTGTGGGCCGGGCGGCGCTACTACAAGCGCGAATCGACACACATCACCGACTTCATGTACTGGAATCCGTCCGGCCTGGGCGGCGGCATCGAGAACCTGCCGGTCGGCGGCCTGCGTTTCAGCTACGCGTTCCTGCACGACGACCGGGAGACCATGCCCACCATGCCGGTCGGCGACACGGCCAGCCGGCACGACTTCCAGCTGCGCGGCCTGGAAGTGAATCCCGGCGGGGCGCTGGAATTCGGCGTGACGCTCATCCACGGCAATGGCGAGGGCGACCGCCACGGCGGCTCGATGCTGACCGTGCAGCACCGGCAGGGCGGCTTGCCCGGCGGCGGCGAGAACCGGCTTGCGCTCCAGTGGGGCACCGGCGCGGGCGCCGACAATGGCGCGACGGGCAATACCAGCAACGGCAGCGACGTGCACCGGCTGCGCATCGTCGAGGGCTGGCATGCCCAGGTCACGGCGCGGCTGGGCGCCGAGCTGGTCGCCGTGTGGCAGCGCGATACGGCGCACGATCCGGCCAAGGCGAAGACCTGGGCCAGCGCGGGCGGGCGCGTCTCGTATGGCATCACCGACCATGTGAAGCTGCTGGCCGACCTCGGGCATGACCGGGTGGCGCCACGCCATGGGGAGGCGCGGCGGTTGACCAAGTTCACCGGCGCGGTGGCGCTGTCTTCAGGGCGCGGCTACTTCGAGCGCCCCGAACTGCGCCTGTTCTTCACGCATGCGCGCTGGAACGACGCGGCCCGCGCCGCGGCGGCCGATGGCGATCCATTGGCCGCGAACGGCGTGTTCGGCAAGACCCTGAGCGGGTAGGCCGGTGGGGATCGCGTTCGAGAACTGCTGGTAGATCGCGTGCGGCGCCATGCGTTGCCGGAGGCGCCCCGCACCCGGAGAGCCGGCGCGTCCCGCGCCGGCTTGTCTGCCTCAGCGGCGGCGCCGCCCGGCCCAGCCCAGCACGGCCGCCCCGGCCAGCAGCATCCCGTACGTGGCCGGTTCCGGCACCGGCGACAGCAGCACGACACGGTAATCCGTGCCGTCGTGCGCGGTCGCCAGGATCTGTCCCGCTTCATTGACCGCGGTGGTGCCGAACGACCACCCCGCTGCGCCTTCGGTCAGCGCGGCGATGCTGGTCTTGACGCCATCCTCGACGATGACGCCCCAGCCAGCCTGGTCGGTTCCGTAGATGCGTCCGCCCGCGTCGATATACGAAATCCGCGACAGGTCGCTGTGGTCCTCCACCATGCCGTCGGCGCGGATGATGTAGGCATGGCTGGAGTGCATCTCGTCGCGGCTGCCGAACACCTCGCCCTGTTCCGAGATGCCGTCGACACTGTAGCCGAACTCGGACTGGAAGGTACCCAGGTCTTCCATTTCCCCGTCGGTCCAGCGGAACACGCGGCCATAGCCTTCCTCGGTGCTGGAAATGCCGGCGACCTGGCCGCGCTCGTTCAGCGCGCTGCCCCACGTGTAGTTGCCACCCAGCGAACCCAGGTCGACCATGCCGCCCGCTTCGCTCCACACGTAGCTGCCGAACGCCAGGTCGTTCGGCTTCCCGTAGGTCACCAGTACGGAGCCGGCGTTGTTGACGGCGCGTGCCGTACTCGAGTCGCCAGCCAGCCCGCCAAGGTCCCGGTAGGTGCCGTTGGCATACACGAATGCGCGTTCCTCCCACGTCGACGTCCCGGCCGTGCCGACGATCGTGCCGTGGTCATTGATCCCCCACGCGCCGCTGCTGACGATCGAGGAGGGCAGCGGCACGGCGGCGATCCCCGCTGCCGAGTAGGTCTGGGCGACATAATCGCAGCATTCGCCGCCCTGGCCGGCGCCCACGCCGAGGTTGTTGATGTCGTGTATCCGGCTCCAGTCGCCCAGCACGGTGAACTTGTAGCCGGGCGCCGCCAGGGCGGGAGCGGTGGCAGCGGCGGTCAACAGGGTTGCAACGAGCAGTTTTTGCATGCATCGGTCTCCATGAGGTCGAGGAAAAATACGCCGGCCTGACGACATGCGCGTCGCCATGCCGGTGCTGCAATGGGTAACGGGCCACGCGCTTCGGCTCAGCCAGCCCGGCGGCGCCGTGCCAGCAGCAGGCCGGCCAGGCCGGTGCCGAGCATGGCCCAGGTCGCGGGCTCGGGCACGGGGCTGGTACTGACATACAGCCGCGTCTCCGGCGTCCATGCCAGGTCGACGAAGACAAAGTTGCCCCCTGCCTCGACAATGTGCTGGTAGTACTGGCCGATAAAGACGCCGGTCGCCGTGGACGTGTCGGGGTGTTCTTCCAGCGTGATGGCGTGGAAATTCAGGCCGGTGTCGGGCCCGTAGGAAAAGCCGGTCAGGCATTCGAAGCCGTCGGTAGTACTGGTGCACCAATTGCCGATCGACAGTTTGCCGAACTCGAGGATGCTCAGCTCATTCTGGGAATAGGCGCCGTCCTGGTCCACGTCGGTGGCCACGAAGCGGCCAGTCACCCAGCGCTCCGGATCGAAGGCTTCGGCGATGTTGTCGTAAAAACCCTGGTAGCCGAAATAGACGACCTCGGCGGAGGCGCTCCCGATCGCGAGCATGCCCAGTACGGCGGCGGCAAGTGCTTTTTTCATTGGAAATCCCCTTGGAAAGTAGCGGCGACATGGGCAATGCCCGGCGCCCGCGCTGTCGCGGCGCTGGCGGCGGTGAGGGTGCTGGACAAGATTTTGGCATGCCATGTTGCCTTTTGTTGGCTTATGCATAACGTTGCGCGACAAGTGAGGCTTTTTGTTCATTGCAGACGGCTAGTCATGCGGCGGGCCGGGCGGGCAGGTCGGGACGCCCATGGCGCCCCTTCCCCTCGCGCGCAACGATGCCCGCGCAGGCGGGCCACTTTGGCGATACCATGGACAGGGCGCCGCGGCTCGCCGCAAGCGCCGTCGATGACCGGTGCTTGCCGCAGCGGCCCAGCCGTGCCGTTCCCCTTCCAGGTGGCCCCCATGAGCGCACTCAGAGACTATCAGGACGCACTGGACAACCTCGGCTCCACCGTGATCCAGCGGCCCGTGCTGGCACGGATCCAGGGCCTGCTGTTCGCGCCGGAGCGGCCGCACGTCTTCCTGGCCGGCGAACCCGGCTCGGGCAAGACACTCACGCTGCGCATGCTGGCCAAGCAGCTGCGCGGCGCGGGCCACGTGGTCGCCTTTGAAGACCTTTTTTCGCCCGACTCGGAAAACGTCGTCGGGCAGGTCCTGTCGGCCTTCGTGCAATTGCTGCTGCAGGCGCGCTCGGTGGACCAGGAGCGGATTGCCGAGCTGTCGTCGATCCGCTCCGCGCTGCTGTCGGCGGCATACATGCGGGGCCTGTCCGAGCGGGTGTTCCAGCTTGCCGGAAGCATCGTCGAGCCTGGCCAGCGCATCTTCATGCTGCTCGACGGCGTCGACGGCATCGCCGACCGGCTGTCCGCCGAACGCCTGCTCGACTGGGCTGGCGGCGTGCCGCGCGACGTGCTGCAGGTCGTGGTGGCCGGCAGTCCTGTCCACCGGGACGACACGCGGCTGGCGCGGCGCTTCGGGTTCGTCTCGCTGGACGAGCTGACCCGGGAAGAGACCGACGCCCTCGTGCAGCGCTATCTCGCCCGGCGGAACAGGCCGCCGATGGATGCCGAAGGCCTGGCGGCGATGTTCCGGGAAACCCGCGGCCACCCCAAGGCCATCAAGAACGTGCTGCTGTGGTCCGACCTGGACCCGGCCATCGCGCAGCGGATGGCCCGTGGCGAAGCGTTCGCGGCCGATTTTCGGCTGGTGGCGGAACATGTCGACAGCATCCTGTCGAATATCGACGATGAACTGCCGGCGGCCCGCAGCGAACGCTACCTGCTGGCCTGCGCCATCCTGCAGCCGGTTGCCCGCTCCCGCCTGCTGGCATGGTCGGCGCTGCCCGAGGAAGTGTTCAATGCCTGGACCGCCCACGCGGTGGACTGGGGCCTGGTCACCGTCGACCAGGACACCTTCTCGATCAAGACGCCTGAACTGCGGGCCAACCTGATCCGCGACCGTGTGCTGGGCACGCCGGTGCTGCTGTCGCAACTGGGTTTCGGCGACGAAGCGGCCGAACGCGACAAGCTGTTCAGCACCAGCTTCACCATCCCCGAGGATGTCGGTCCCATCATGCGCCGCGAGAAAACCATCGTGCTGGGCGACCGTGGCGCCGGCAAGAGCGCGATCTTCCGCATGATGAGCGAGAACATCGGCGGCCAGGTGCCGGACAATGTGCTGGTGGTGGGTTCGCAGAACCCCAACGATTTCCTGCAGGCGCTGGCGGTCAGCCAACCCATCGCTTCCGCGGAAAAGTTCAAGGCCTTCTGGCTGCTGTACGTGGCCACGCTGGCGGCGCAGGCCTTGCAGGACCAGGCCGGCGCACTGGGACCGGGCGCGGCCGGCTACGGCAGGGATGCGCGGCGCCTGCTGCGCGAAGTCCACCAGGGCGGGAATATCCGCGGCGAGCCGCGCGGCGCCGCGTTGCTGGCCGGCCTCAGGGCCTTCCTGCCCGAGAAGGTGAGTTTCACCGTGGGGCCGGTCAAGGTGGACCAGGCGCTGGGCGGCGGCATCCGCTCGCGCAGCCCGCTGAACATCGTCGGCTTCCTGGCCAGCACGGACGCTCTGCTGGTCGCGCTGGGCAAGTCGATGGTGGTGATCTTCGACCAGATCGACGAGTCGCACAAATACGAGCGCGCCGTGCAGGAATCGCTGGTACAGGGATTGATGCTGGCGGAATCGTACCTGTCGCAGAAAGAGGCGATCCGGCTGACCGTGCTGCTGCGCAACGACCTGTTCGAGATCTATGACATCCAGGAAAAGAACAAGTTCGTCTCGCGCACCGCCAGCCTGCGCTGGTCGGCCGACCGGCTGGTCGCGCAGCTGGTCGACCGCGCCGCCAGCAATGCCAGCATCGGTGCGATCCGCGACGTCATCGCCAGGCTCGCCGACGATGCGGGCGCCCGCACCGACATGATGCTGCGCGTGCTGTTCCCGGAAGAGATCGAGGGCAAGAGCTTCCGCCAGTGGCTGTTCGACGGGCTGGAAAACGCCAACAAGCGCGTGTCGCCCAGGCAGATCATCCTGTTCCTGAACATCCTGCGGGACAAGGTGCGCAATGGCGGCGCGGTGGCCACGATTCCGCTGTTTTCCGAAGCCAGCGTGGTGGGCGCGTTGACGGAACTATCCGAGCACAGCTACAAGGAAGTGGTGGCCGATTTCCGCGTGGCGGTGGGCTTCGTCATGAACTGCCGTGCCGGCAAGTTCACCCGCTTCAAGCTCGACGACGTGGCGCAACTGTTCGACGACGACGACGGCCCGCGTGCCAGGCAGATCGAACAGCTGCAGCGGCTGGGATTCCTGGAGGCGGAAATCGTCGTCGAGGATGGCCGGCATGTGCGCATGTTCCAGATTCCCGGCATTTATACGCGCTGCTGGAGCTGATGCGGGGGGGCCGCGATGGTCGGACGGAAATCGTCCAATAAAAAACCCGCGGCGCCAGCCGCGGGTTTCCTGTGACCGCGGCACCAGCCGCGGTGTCGCTCCGGTCCGCGGAATCAGGCCTTCTGGGCCTTGCGGCGCGCCAGGTAGCCAACCAGGCCCAGGCCGCCCAGCAGCATGCCGTAGGTGCTTGGTTCCGGCACGGCCGCCACGGACAGGTGCAGGTCGTTCACGGTGGCCCACACGCCCGGCTGGTCCTCGGCCGTCATCGTCAGGGTCAGCAGGTCGCCGGTCGACACAAAGCCGACGAACGAATCGAAGTCGGGCGTCTCCAGCGTGTACGATACCGTCGCGCCGGTGCTGTCGGTGGCGGTCAGCACGATGTAGTCGGCCGGCGTGGACGAACCGAACAGGTCCGAGCCGAAGAAGAATCCGCCCGCGCCGGCGATCGGGGTCGCTGCGTCGAACGATACCAGGTCAAGGCGATTGTCCCCGGTCAGCCAGATATCGGAAAAGTCATCGCTTGCACCCCACAGCGAGCTCGATTCCGGCCCTGCGGAAACGGTGTAGGCATAGTCGCCGGCAAAGCGGTCCAGCGGACCGTCATACGCGTCCACGTCGAGGTCATCGAACGTATCGACGCCGGTGTTGCCCACCGCGGCCAGGTAGGCGGACTGGCTGGTGTATGTGGTGATTTCTGCTTGCGCGGCGCCGACGGCGCACAGCAGGACTGCGGAAGCGATTGCGGTCGATACAAAGCGGGAAATACGCACAGTGAACTCCTTGACAGGTATGTTAGGAAAGGCACGTCGCTTATGGCGGGTGCAGCTCTACTGTACTCCTGCTGCTTGTCTTGGCAACAACAACTTAGGAATAACTTAATGCAGTTTATTTGTCGAGGCTGGTCATACGCATGTAACCAAATGTCATGAAATGTAGCGTTCATGCGGGTTCTGGGCTCAGCCGTTTTCGCCAGGCTGCCACATTCTGATGTTGTAAATTTACGCCATCAGCAAACAAAGCTTGACTTCCAAACGTGGTTGCGCCTCGTTTGCACGATGGGTGATGCTTGCAAGATAGTATGGAGTGTGACCATGAAAGGTGGCCGGACCACTGCGATAACGGTTCCGCTATCGGTGGGACCTGAAAGCGATGAGCGGTCTACTTGCAAGGCGTCGCGCATCGGATGCGCTGATCGTCAGCCGTCGCCAGAAAGCATCCGCGGCGATGCGAAGAATCCTCCAGGAAAACCGCGGTTGAGACCGCGGTTTCCTATCACCGCGGTCTCAACCGCGGGTGTTCACTGGCCGCCTTGCGGACTCAGGCCTTCTTTGCCTTGCGGCGAGCCATGTAGCCGACCAGGCCCAGGCCACCCAGCAGCATGCCGTAGGTGCTTGGTTCCGGCACGGCCGCCACGGACAGGTGCAGGTCGTTCACGGTAGCCCACACGCCCGGCTGGTCCTCGGCCGTCATCGTCAGCGTCAGCAGGTCGCCGGTCGACACGAAGCCCACGAATGAATCGAAGCCGGGGTTATCCAGCGTGTACGATACCGTCGCGCCGGTGCTGTCGGTGGCGCTCAGCACGAGGTACCCGGCCGGCGTGGACGAGCCGAACAGGTCCGAGCCGAAGAAGAAGCCACCGGCGCCGGCGATCGGGCTCGATGCGTCGAACGAGATCAGGTCAAGGCGATTGTCCGACGACAGCCAGATGTCGGAAAAGTCATCGCTTGCACCGTACAGCGTGCTCGACTCGGGCCCTGCGGAAACGGTGTAGGCGTAGTCACCCGCGAAGCGGTCCAGCGGACCGTCATACGCATCCACGTCGAGGTCATCGAACGTATCGACGCCGGTGTTACCCACCGCAGCCAGGTAGGCGGCCTGGCTGGTATATGTCGTGATTTCTGCGTGAGCGGCGCCGACGGCGCACAGCAGGACTGCGGAAGCGATTGCGGTCGATACAAAGCGGGAAATACGCACAGTGAACTCCTTGACAGGTATGTTAGGAAAGGCACATCGCTTATGGCGGGTGCAGCTCTACTGTACTCCTGGCGCTTGTCTTCGCAACAACTACTTAGGAATAACTTAATTCAGTTTGTTTGCCGAGGCTGGTCACATGCATGTAACCAAATGTCATGAAATGTAGCGTCCATGCGGGTTCTGGACTCAGCCGTAGTGACGGCGCTGTCACATTTTTCGTTGTAAATTTACGCCAGCAGCAAACAATGCTTGACTTTTATATATGTTTCCGCCGCCTTCATGATGATCGAAGCTCGCAACGCGCCGTGCCTGTGTGCCGATCGTAAAGCGATATCCGTTACGGTATCGGTAGCACATAAAAAGTGATTAGCGGTCTGCCCACGCACCGTCGTACATTGAGTGTACTGATCGTCAGGCCGCCGCGAGAAACCATCCGCGGAGACGCGACGAATCGTCCAATGCGCCGCAGAGCGCCGGAGTGGGGAAATACAGTCGTCGCATTGGCGTCGTCATCGACGGCCAGCGCTGCGACCCGGAACCGTGGCGCAACCCGCCCGCTCCCGGACCTGGCACTCCAGCAGACAAGATGTCATCGGGTATCGGCCCACCGCTTCGGCGGTGCGGCCCATCAAAAAAAATACGGAGACCCGATGAACACCCCATTTCAACGCAGATTGATTCACCTCGCCGTGGCCGGTGCCTGCGGCATCCTGGCGACGCACGCGCATGCCCAGGCCGGTGCGCCAGCGACCGCCGGCGCCGAGCCCGGCGACGCCCGGCAGGCCGGGCAGGAGGCAGCCCCGGTGGATTCCGCCGTCGCGCCTGTGACCCCGTCCAGCACCGTCGTCGTCTCGGGCTCGCGCATCGCCGCGCGTGGCTTCACGCAGCCGACCCCGACCACCAGCCTGACGGCCGCCGACTTCGACAAGGCGGCCAAGCCGAACATGTTCGAATCGCTGGTCGAACTGCCGGCCCTGCAGGGCAGCACGGGGCGCACCACGAATACCTTCAGCACGTCCAGCGGCATCCAGGGCCTGTCGTCGCTGTCGCTGCGCGGCCTGGGCACGATCCGCACGCTGACCCTGCTGGACGGCCAGCGCGTGGTCGGTGCCAACGTCACCGGCATCACCGATGTCAGCCAGTTCCCGCAACTGCTGGTCAAGCGCGTCGACGTGGTGACCGGCGGCGCCTCGGCATCGTATGGCTCGGATGCGATCGGCGGCGTGGTCAACTTCATCACCGACAAGAAGTTCGCCGGCTTCAAGGCCAATATCGCCGGCGGCATGACGAAGTACGACGACGACAAGAGCGGCACGCTGCAGGCCGCATGGGGCAAGGGCTTCGTGAATGGCCGGCTGCACGTGACGGCCAGCGGCGAGTTCACCAAGCAGAACGGCATCGATTCGCCGGGCTTCGGCGAAGTGGGCGCGAATGGACGCACCTGGTACAACAATCCGGCCCTGCAGGAATCGACCCGGGCGATGCAGGCGGCCGGCGCGCCGCGCTACCGCAGCATCGTGCACGCCCAGCATGTGCAGTACGCGAAGTACGGCCTGATCACCGCCGGGCCATTGCGCGGCACCGCGTTCGGCCCTGGCGGCACGCCGTACCCCTTTGAATACGGCACCGATTGCGTCGGCAACTTCTGCATCGGCGGCGACCGGTCCGGCAGCGTCGGCGCGGGCACCAACCTGGCGATGAACTTCAAGCGGCAGGTGGCGTATGGGCGCGTGTCCTGGGATCTCGACGGAAACAATGAAATCTACGCCACCGTCAACTGGGCGCAGGTCAAGTCGGCGTTCTCGCCGAACCCTGGCGCGGCCAAGCAGGGCAACCTGTCGATCCGCTGCGATAACGCCTTCCTGCCCGCATCGGTGGCGGCGGGCTGCGCCGCCGGCTACCCGGACGGCGTGATGCCGGTCGGTACCGCGAACGCCCAGTTCCCGGCCAACATCAACGTGCACCCGACGCGCACCCAGCGCCGCTTCGTGGTGGGGGCCGACGGCAGGTTCGCCCTGTTCGGCCGGGACTGGTCGTACGACGCCTATGCCGAACACGGCGAGAACACCACCGTGATCCACGTGCGCGACATCACGCTGAACCGCCGCTACAACTTCGCCATCGATGCCGTCAGGGACCCGGCAACCGGCCAGGTGGTGTGCCGCAGCGCCGAGGCGCGCGCGGCCGGCTGCCAGCCGGTCAACATCTTCGGCGATGTGCCGATCGACCTGGCGGGCTGGCACTACATCGCGCCCCGCAACGGCCCGATGCAGCACACCGATTCGAGCCAGGATGTCGCCAGCATCAACATCAACGGCGAGCTGGCCGAAGGCTGGGCCGGCCCGGTGTCGATGGCCTTCGGTGCCGAGTACCGCCGCGAGAAGTACGCGGTGCATGGCGACCCGTACGGCGCCGGCGTGGCATACGAGTCGCCCTACGGCCCGAGCCATCCCTTCGATCCCACGCTGTCGGCCACGGGCGACAACTGGTTCGCCGGCAATTACCACAATGGCCAGGGCAGCTTCAACGTCAAGGAAGCCTATGTGGAATTGAACATCCCGTTCCTGAAATCGGCCACCTGGGGCGAGGCCAACCTGAATATCGCCGACCGCGAGGAAAAGTACAGCACGGCCGGCCACGCCCGCGCGTGGAAGATCGGCGCCACCTGGAAGACGCCGGTCGACGGCCTGCGGCTGCGCGCGGTGAGTTCGGCGGATGTGCGCGCGCCCAACCTCTCCGAGCTGTATGCCGCGATGACGGTCACCAACCAGGCGGTCAACAATGCGCAGGGCTCGTCGATCCAGATCCAGCAGCGCAACGTCGGTCGACTATTTCGACATCAAGGTGAAGAACGTCATCAGCTCGCTCAATCCGCAGCAGGAAGTGGACCTGTGCTACGGCGGCAACCAGGAGGTGTGCGCCGCCGTATCGATCGACGGCCCGGCCGGCACCAACTATGTGCTGGCGCAGAGCTTCAACTTCGCCTCGCTGCATACGCGCGGCGTCGATATCGAGGGTGCCTGGCGCGTCAACATGGCCGACTACGGCCTGCCCGGCAGCGTGACGCTGCGCGGCCTGGCGACGCGCACCATCCACGCGATCTCCGATCCCGGCGTGCCGGGCACGACGCCGAGCGAAGGCGCCGGCAACATGACCGGGGCCACGCCGAAATGGAAAGCCATGCTGTCGCAGTCGTGGGACGGCCTGCTGGGCGGGAAGGCCGGGCTGACGCTGACCGAGCGGTGGATCAGTTCCGGCGTGTTCAACAACGAGTACATCGAGTGCCAGACCAACTGCCCGCTGCCCACCGCGGCGCACCCGACCATCTACGACAACCACATGCCGGGCGCGGTCTATATCGACCTGGGCGGCACCTGGAACTTCTCGAAGGGGGTAGCCGCCTACTTCAAGGTCGACAACCTGGCCGACCGCGACCCCGTGCTGGTGCCGCAGACGAACCTGAGCCTGGCGCTCAACCCGGCGATCTACGACGCGGTCGGGCGCACCTACCGCGCCGGCGTGCGCATGACGTTCTGAGCCCGGACCCCGGGCAGGTCCTGAGCCCAGACGTCGGCTAAAACATCAGCCCGTGTTGCGCAGGCCCGCCGCCACGCCGTTGATGGACAGGTGGATGCCGCGGTGCACCCGGTTGTGCCGGTCTTCCGGCGCGGCCGGGTGGGCACGGTGGCGCCCGATCAGTTCCACCTGCAGGTGGTTCAGCGGATCGAGGTACGGGAAGCGGTTCGTGATCGAGCGCGCCAGGGCCGGGTTGTGCACCAGCCGTTCAGCGTTGCCGGTAATGCGCTCCAGGCAGTGCACCGTGGCCGCGTGCTCGGCGGCGATGCGGTCGAAGATCCGCTGGCGCAGCGCTTCGTCCGGCACCAGGGCCGCATAGCGCGAAGCGATCGCCAGGTCGGTCTTGGCCAGCACCATGTCCATGTTCGACAGCAGCGTGGCGAAGAACGGCCAGTGCCGGGCCATTTCCTGCAGGGTGGCCAGGCGTTCGCCGTCCTGGTCTTCGCCGAGCCATCCGGACACCGCGCTGCCGAAGCCGTACCAGCCGGGCAGCAGCACGCGGCACTGGCCCCACGAGAAGCCCCACGGAATGGCGCGCAGGTCTTCGATGCGCCGCGTCGACTTGCGCGACGCCGGGCGCGATCCCAGGTTCAGTTCGGCGATCTCGGCGATCGGCGTCGAAGCGAAGAAGTAGTCGGTGAAGCCGGGCGTTTCATACACCAGGCCCCGGTAGGCGTGATACGCCCGTTGCGACAGTTCGGCCATCACCTCCTCGAACAGGGCGAGACGCGGCGCCTGTTGCGGGCCGGCGCAAGCGCCACCCGGCAGCAGGCCCGCTTCCAGCGTGGCCGCGACCAGCAGTTCCAGGTTGCGGCGGCCGATCTCGGCGTTCGAGAATTTCGACGAAATGATTTCGCCCTGCTCGGTGAGGCGGATCTGGCCATTCACGGTGCCCGGCGGCTGGGCCAGGATCGCTTCGTAGCTGGGGCCGCCGCCGCGGCCGACGGTGCCGCCGCGGCCATGGAACAGGCGCAGCCGCACGCCGGCGGCGGCGAACACGTCCACCAGTTCCAGCTCGGCCTGGTACAGCTCCCAGTTCGAGGTGAGGAAGCCGCCATCCTTGTTGGAGTCCGAATAGCCCAGCATGACTTCCTGCAGGCGGCCCTGGTGCGCGACCAGCTGCGCCACCGGCGGCAACGCCATCCACTGCGCCATGATGGCGGCGGCGCGCTGCAGGTCGGGGATGGTCTCGAACAGCGGCACCACCATGACGGAACCGCGCATGCCGTCCGGATGCAGCAGGCCGGTTTCCTTTTGCAGCACCAGCACTTCAAGCAGGTCGGACACCGTCTCGGTGTGCGAAATGATGTAGTGGCGGATGGCCCGCTGGCCGTGGCGCCGCTGCAGTTCGCGCGCCGTGCGGAACACTTCCAGCTCGGAAGCGGTGGTGTCGGAATAGTCCAGGAACGGCGAGAACAGCAGCCGCGGCCTGGCCAGTTCGCCCAGCAGCAGCGCCACCTTGGCGTCCTCGCCGAGCGCCGCGTAATCCGGCTCCACGCCGCCACGGGCGAACAGCTCGGCCAGTACCGCTTCATGGACGTCCGAACCCTGGCGCATGTCCAGCGAGGCGAGGTGGAAGCCGAAGATCCGCACCGCGCGCAGCAGGCCGTTCAGGCGCGGCTCGGCCAGGATGGCCCCGTTGTTGGCGGCCAGCGACGCGGCCAGGACCGACAGGTCGCCGTGCAGTTCCTCCGCGTCGCGGTAGGGCGCGCTGGCGCCGGGCTCCTTGCGCAGGATCGCCGCCGCGCCCAGTTCGCGCGCCGTGGCGGCCAGCCGCGCATGGATGCCGATCAGCGCGCGGCGATACGGTTCGTCGTTGCGGTGCGGCGAGTCGTCCGGGGATTGCCGGGTCAGCGCGAGCAGCGCCTCGCTGGCGGGCACCAGCAGGGTCGAGGTGGACAGCTCGGCGCCCAGCGCATGCACTTCATCGAGGTAGAACTCGAGGATGGTGGCCGACTGGCGCAGCAGCGCGTGGCGCATGGTGGCCGCGTTGACGTTCGGATTGCCGTCGCGGTCGCCGCCGATCCAGCTGCCCATCTGCAGGTAGTCGGCGTCGTCCAGGTCCAGCGCGCCGCCGCCGAAGCCGTGGGCGATTTCCCGTTCCACGTCGTCATACACGGCGGGCAGTTCGCGCAGGAAGGTGGTGCGGTAGTAGGACAGCGCATTGTCGATTTCATCGGCCACCGTCAGCTTTTCATAGCGCAGCATGCGGGTCTGCCACAGCGTGGCGATGCGCGCCTGCAGCAGCTGCACGTTGCGTTCGCGCTCGCGCGGGGTCAGCGGCAGGTCGCGCTCGGCCAGCAGCCGGGCGATCGCCAGCCCGGCATCGAGGATGCTCTTGCGCTGCGCTTCCGTGGGGTGCGCCGTCAGCACCGGGGAGATCAGGGCTTCGCGCAGGAACGCGGCGATCGCGTCGCGGCCGACGCCGGCATCCTTCAGCCGGGCCACCGAAAACGCCACCGACGACGGCTGCGGTGCCGAGCCGCCCAGCAGGTGGGCGCGGCGGCGGCGGATGTGGTGGCGGTCCTCGGCGATATTGGCCAGGTGCGAGAAGTAGGAAAACGCGCGCACCACGGCATTGGTCTGCTCCGGCGCCAGGTTGGCCAGCAGGGCCGACAGTTCGGCGCCGGCGGCACGGTCGTCTTCGCGGCGGAAACGCACGGCGCTCTGCCGGATCGCCTCCACGACATCGAACACCGCGTCGCCTTCCTGTTCGCGGATCACGTTGCCGAGCAGGCGGCCGAGCAGGCGGATGTCTTCCTTCAGCGGCGCATCCTTGGCCTGGTCGGGCGCTGTGGGAGAAAAGGGCGAGGCATGGTCGGCGGTGGCGTTGAGGGCGCGATTTTGCATATCGTTCGATGTGAAGAGTTATGGGAATGTCATGGCCCGGTGGGGGCGCTGATGATTGTAGCAAGTTTCAGCGAAATAGGCTTATTTTCGTAAAATTACTACATGTAGTCAGACTACTTTCAAAAATACTTGACGTGCCGCGCCGAAAACTTGTACGTTCGACCAGGCTCCGGCGGCCCGCGGCATTGCTTCGCAGCTCGCGGGCGTGAATGGTAGGATGTCCTTTTCCCTGTTGACCGAGATTGCAATGACTGTATTCGCCATGCCTGTATTCGATGCCACCGTCCTCTACGACGGGAAGGAACTGTTCAAGGGGCAGGGGGCCGCCGCGGGCTGGGCCGCGAAGCTGGCGGCCGAACTCGGCACGGAGGTCACCGTGGCGAAGATCGGCACCGGCTGGGCCTTGTGCGGCAACGTGGATGGCACCGATTGCCGGTGGGGCATCCACGGCCAGCGGTTGAAACGGCTGGACTGAGGCGGCTGGACTGAGGCGGCTGGACTGAGGCGGCTGGACTGAGGCGCCTGGAATGGGCCGGGCGGCGCCGGCGCGCGGTTGGCCCTGCGGGCCCCGGCGCCGGCAATGGGCGCGCTGTGCGGCGCGCCCGGTCACGGTCAGTCGCTGGCGTGCTGCACGAACACCGCCGTGGTACGCGCCGGGATCGTGAAGCTGCCCGCGCCCGCGTCGTAGGCCGAAGCCCTGACGACCGCGTCGCTGCCGAAGCGCTGCACATCGTGCAGTTTCAGCTTGCGGCCCTGCAGTTCCGGAATGGTGACGGTATTGGCCACCTTGTCCACGTTGAACAGCACGACGACCCGCTTGTATTTCGCGCCCGGATACGGCCTCGGCTCGGCACCCGAGATGCTCATCGCCACCACGCCCGGCACCTGTGCGGGACCCGTGTTGTGGAACTTCAGGCGGTCGATCACATCCTGGGCCGTGCGCAGCCGGAACAGCGTGCTGCTCTGGCGGATCGCCAGCAATTCCTCGAAGCCGCCTTTCGCCGCCAGGATCGCCTGTGTATCCGGCTTGATGAGCGGATTGGCCAGCACCGGCGCCATCAGCGGCCAGCTTTCCTCGTTCTTTTCCGCCAGCGGCAAGCCCACGCCGAAATTGTTCGACGCATAGCTGTAGTCGAGGCGGTTGAACCAGTCGCCCGCGTTGTAGCTGTCGCGGTCGAGCGACTTCGAACGCAGGATTTCCTGTCCGGCATGGATGAACGGCACGCCCTGCGCCAGGATGTTGATGGCCGCCCCCAGCGTCTGCACGCGCACGCGGTCGGCCGGCCGGGTGGCCTGCGGCAGTTTCAGCGCGTTGACGTCGAACAGGGTCTGGTTGTCGTGCGCCTCGACATAGTTGATGGTCTCGGCCGGACTGCCGGCGAAGCCCGCCCGCTGGCCGAAGTAGTCGATCTCGGCGTTGCTGCGCAGGTTGCCGAAGCGGTCGACGAAGCGGTAGTCGCGCAGCGTGCCGGAAAGTGCCACGCGCACCAGGTCCGCCAGGCGCAGCGTATCGTCGCGCGTCTGCGTCGACTGGGCATTGGGGTCGAGGCCGGCGCCGTTGATGAAGCCCTGCTGGTCGACCAGCGCCGCGCCGGTGTCGCAGCAGCCGCCGCCGCGCACCGTGTCGCGGATGCGGTCATTGAACGAGCCGATGCCGGTGCCGAACATATTGGCCTGGCGCGCCTGCACGAAGCGGGCGTCGTTGCCGACCGCGCCGAAGTTCCAGGCTTCGCCATACAGGTAGATCGGACGGCCCGCGGCGCTGTCGGCGGCCACCTGCAGGCGCTTCATCAGCTCCAGCGGCGTGAAGCCCATGATGTCGAAGCGGAAGCTGTCGATCTTGTACTGCTTCGTCCACAGCGCCACCGAGTCGATCATCAGCTTGGCCATCATGGCGTTTTCCTGCGCCGTGTCGGCACAGCAGCTGTCGTTCAGGATATTGCCCTCGGCGCCCAGGCGGTAGTAGTAGGCGGGCACGATGCGGTCCAGCACCGACAGGGGACCCTGCTGCGACTGGCTGGTATGGTTGTACACCACGTCCAGCGTCACGCGCAGGCCGGCTTCGTGCAGGGCCTGCACCATCGCGCGGAACTCGCGCACGCGCACCGCGCCGTCGGCGGCATTGGTGGCGTAGCTGCCTTCCGGCGTGTTGTAGTGCACCGGGTCGTAGCCCCAGTTGAAGCAGTCGGTGTCGCGCGTGGCGGCCACGGCGGCCTGCTGCGCGGTCGAGTCGGCGGCCGCGCCGGGGATGGCCGGCGTCACGCACGCGGTTTCGTCGACACTCGAGAAGTCGTAGCTGGGCAGCAGGTGCACGTGGGTCATGCCGGCCTTCTGCAGCGACTTCAGGTGGCGCATCGGCGCCGCTTCCGTGTCCGTGAAGGCCAGGTACTTGCCGCGGTGCGCGGCCGGCACCGTATCGTCCGACGCGGAAAAGTCGCGGATGTGCAACTCGTACAGCGCGATGTCGGTGGCGGCGGCCAGCTTCGGGATGGGCTGGTGGTCCCAGCCGGCCGGCTTCAGGCGCGGGCTGTCGAGGTTGGCGACGAAGCTTCGCTTGCTGTTGGCGGACACGCTCAGCGAATACGGATCGGTCACCGTGTTCGTCACCAGCGTGTTGTTGGCCCAGCGGGACAGCACCTGCACCGTGTAGGTGTAATAGGCGGTGTTCGTCCACGAGGCATTCGGTGCGGTGTACGACCAGACGCCGCTGGCGGCATCGCGCGTCATCGGCACCGAGCTCGCGCTGGAGGCGGTGGCGCTGGCATAGACGTCCAGTTGCACGGCCTTCGCGGTCGGCGCCCACACGCGGAAGGTGGGCACGCCCTGGCGGTCGAACGTCACGCCCAGCTGCGCATCGCTGGCGCGTGCGGCGAACACGTCGTCGAGCATGCCGGCCTGCTGCAGCGAGGTGACCTGCACCAGCGCGCCATCCGCGCCGAACTGCGCGATGGCGAACTGGGCGCTGGCGAGGCGTGCCAGGTTGGTGGCGGTGGCATCGGCCGCGGCCAGGCGCAGGCCGGTGGCGCCGGCCAGGTGCGGGAACTTCTGCCGGATGGCGTCCGGCAGGGCGGCCGGCTGCAGTGGCAGGCTGCCTTCGGCGCCGGCCAGGCCGGTCGTCGCGTCGGGCGTGGGCGCCAGGCCGCCATGGGTCGCGTAGAACAGTTTATAGGTGGCGTTGGCCGGCGCGCCGGGCCAGGCCAGCGTGGTGGCGGACAGCCAATGCGCCTTGGCGCTGCCCAGGTTGCCGAAGCTGAGGGCCGGCTGGCTGTCATGCACGGTGCAGTCGCCTTCCAGCATCCACACTTCCTGGCCGGCGGTCATCACGTCGGGGCGCAGGGGAGCCTGCTGGTCGGCGGAACAGTTCTTGGTGCCGTTGCCGTCCGTGACGAGGAACTGGATGGCGGTCTTGCCCGCCGCCAGCGGGATGTCGACATAGCCGCCGAACGCGTCGCGGCTGGCGAACATGAAGCGGCCTGTGATCCAGGCCGGGCTCGGGTGAAGCGGGCCATCCCACGAATACACGCCCCACTGGGCTTCGTCGCCCTGGATGCGGTGGAAATGCATGCGGATGGTGCCCGCTGCCACGGGCGTGGCGGCACTGGCGGCCTTTACCGCGCTGGCCTGGCGCTGCGGCGTGGCGGCGCTCTGCTGGCCGTCCGTCGCATCGCCGCCGCAACCCGCCAGCACGCTGGCCGCGACGATGGCAATGCGCCAGTGTGAAATCAAACTACTTCCGATGTTCATGTGTCTCCCTGTCGTTGTTATCGAAGGCACGAGGCGCAGGCGGCAGCCGCCACCCGTCTAGCCAGGTCCCTGTAATAATACTACTGAGATTGCATGCCGCGATGCGCCCGGTGAGTCCTGTTGTTTTATTTTCACTACAGGCACTCGACAGGCGCGGCGGTGCCGACGCGGAGCAGCACGACACACGTAGAAAAGTTGAGGGAGCGAAATATTTCCAAAATTCGGGGACAGTCCCCGAATTTTGGCAACATGAGTGAAATCAGGGACTTACGCAGCGAGCCGCATTGCTGGGCTGGTCGTAAAACAACGCTGTTGCCGAGAACCGGGGGCAGACCCCGGTTTCAGGGAGCATTGCCCAAAAATGGGGACTGTCCCCGATTTTTGGCAAGATGCGAGGACGGGGGAGCTGGGTTAGCGCGCCAGCAGGTGCGGGCCGATCTCGCGCACGGATTTCACGCCGGTGAGCACCATGTTGGTCCGGATATCCTTTTCGAGGATGGCCAGCAGCCTGGCGACGCCGGCCTCGCCCTGTGCGGCGAGCGCGTACACGAAGGCGCGGCCCAGCAGCACGCCGTCGGCGCCCAGGGCGAGCAGCCGGAACACGTCGGTGCCGGTGCGCGCGCCGCCGTCCGCGAAGATGGTGGTCTTGCCCTTGACCGCCTCGGCGATCGCCGGCAGCGCGCTGGCGGTCGACAGGGCGCCGTCGAGCTGGCGCCCGCCATGGTTCGACACGACGATGCCGTCGGCACCGAACGCCACCGCATCGCGCGCATCGTCCGCTTCCAGGATGCCCTTGATGATCATCGGACCCTGCCATTCATCGCGGATCCACTGCAGGTCCTGCCAGCCGATCGCCGGATCGAAGTTCGCGCCGAGCCAGCCGATGTAGTCGGCCAGGCCGGTCGCATGGCCGCGGTAGGCCGAGATGTTGCCCAGGTCGTGCGGGCGCCCGAACAGGCCGACATCCCAGGCCCAGCGCGGGTGCGCGATGGCTTGCAGCATGCGCCGCAGCGGCCCGTTCGGTCCGCTCATGCCGCTGTGCGCATCGCGGTAGCGCGCGCCCGGCACCGGCATGTCGACGGTGAACAC